>NZ_JBEGHY010000001.1:0-2128037 GCF_040676435.1 Paenibacillus sp. LPE1-1-1.1 | reverse complement strand
AGCCCCCCTCAAGATGAGATTTCCCAGTATGTAAGACCCCTTGAAGACGACGAGGTTGATAGGTTCGGGGTGGAAGCACAGCAATGTGTGCAGCTGACGAATACTAATCGGTCGAGGGCTTATCCTAAAAAGTTTGAGAAGCAAACTTACATCGTAAGCATACGCTTAAGTTTGCCCCGGACCCATACATCCGGCAGACAGCAGCTAAAAAGGTTTCAGCAAACCTAACTTTCGTATCCAGTTTTCAGGGCGCAATTCGCTTTGAAAGTGATTTATTCCCTGATAGCTCAGTTGGTAGAGCACTCGACTGTTAATCGAGTTGTCACAGGTTCGAGTCCTGTTCGGGGAGCCATTATAGAGAGGTGTCCGAGTGGTCGAAGGAGCACGATTGGAAATCGTGTAGGCTCTAACCGGGTCTCGAGGGTTCGAATCCCTTCCTCTCTGCCAGTAAGGCCCGTTGGTCAAGTGGTTAAGACACCTCCCTTTCACGGAGGTAACAGGGGTTCGAGTCCCCTACGGGTCACCAAAAACTTCTTAAAATGTTATTGACAAGAGCGAAACGCCTATGATAAGATATAAAGGTCGCTCAACACGGAGGCTTAGCTCAGCTGGGAGAGCATCTGCCTTACAAGCAGAGGGTCGGCGGTTCGATCCCGTCAGCCTCCACCATTTAAATAATAACGACGCGGGGTGGAGCAGCCCGGTAGCTCGTCGGGCTCATAACCCGAAGGCCGCAGGTTCAAATCCTGCCCCCGCAACCAAAAAAATCTTTACCATTCGGAAGTTTCCGAGAATTTGATGTGGAGCTGTGGTGTAGTGGCCCAACATGCCTGCCTGTCACGCAGGAGACCGCGGGTTCGAATCCCGTCAGCTCCGCCATTCAAAACAACATCAGGCTCGGTAGCTCAGTCGGTAGAGCAGAGGACTGAAAATCCTCGTGTCGGCGGTTCGATTCCGTCCCGAGCCACCATTTAGTTTGTACAAGCAAGACAAGTGAATATGCCGTTGTAGCTCAACTGGTAGAGCAACTGACTTGTAATCAGTAGGTTGGGGGTTCAAGTCCTCTCGACGGCACCACATGGAGGATTAGTGAAGTGGCTAAACACGGCAGACTGTAAATCTGCTCTCTCTGAGTTCGGTGGTTCGAATCCATCATCCTCCACCAGTTTACCTTAGGGGCATAGTTTAAAGGTAGAACAAAGGTCTCCAAAACCTTTGGTGTGGGTTCAATTCCTGCTGCCCCTGCCAATTAAATATTTGAATATGGCGGTCGTGGCGAAGTGGTTAACGCATCGGTTTGTGGATCCGACACTCGGGGGTTCAATTCCCCTCGATCGCCCCATTAATTTTAAAAATGTGTTTTGTATTTTGTTGGGGATTAGCCAAGCGGTAAGGCAACGGACTTTGACTCCGTCATTCTCAGGTTCGATCCCTGAATCCCCAGCCATTTATATGCGGAAGTGGCTCAGCGGTAGAGCATCGCCTTGCCAAGGCGAGGGTCGCGGGTTCGATTCCCGTCTTCCGCTCCATTAATTTGGCGCCATAGCCAAGTGGTAAGGCAGAGCTCTGCAAAAGCTCTACCCCCAGTTCGAGTCTGGGTGGCGCCTCCACAATTTCTTTTGCATTACAATATGTGCCCTTAGCTCAGCTGGATAGAGCGTTTGACTACGAATCAAAAGGTCAGGAGTTCGAATCTCTTAGGGCACGCCATATTTACCTAATTGCCGATGTGGCGGAATGGCAGACGCGCGCGACTCAAAATCGTGAGGGAAACCGTGGAGGTTCGAGTCCTCTCATCGGCACCACTTTTTAAATGACAAACTCTTGAGATATTAATATCTCAAGAGTTTTTTTGTGTTTATTTTTAAATGCTGCTCTTCAATTGCGTTGGATCTATACTTATTTCCCTTCGCTTGTTACGCTATTAAACTACAAGCCAATGTAAAAATAGACGATGAATCTCATATTTTTATAGGATATCAAGAAAGCGCTTTAAATGGTAGAATTAGAAATGGTTCGACACATGTTAGGGGGAAAGCGGTACGTGAGGTTCGGTAAATCAATCAGGACTCGTCTCATTATCGGTTTTATGGCAGTTATGCTGCCGGTTGTGATTTATATGTTAATCAATAATAGTTATTCCCGTGATATCGTTCGAGAAAAGGTCTCGCAGACTTATAGGAACACACTCGATATTTACGTCGGCCAAACAGACCATAATTTATCGCAAATCAATGATTATCTATATAAAATGTCGGTGCTTGATTCCGATGTCGGATTGCTTATGTCTTTCCCGATGGACAGTGACGGCTACACGCTAACCAAAATTCGCATTGATGCCAAGCTAAACCGTGACGTTGGCGTCTATAATTTGATTGACGCAGTTTTTCTGTATCACAAAAACGATATTATTTTCGGAACGGACAGCGTATATAACGATACGAAGAAAATAATTAAGACACATATGGATGAGATGACAACGGAAGTTAATCTGCTGCAGAATGACCAGCATACCTGGGAGGTAAGGGCGGATGAACGTATGCCGGGAAAGTTTTTTCTGATCAATTTCATTAAGGTTTCCGATGGCTTATATGTAGGAGCGATGATTAAGGTTCAGGACATCAATACGATGCTTTCGATCCAGTGGAGCGATGGTGATATCGGGCATAATGGCATTTATTTGCGGGAGGGTGAGCAGCTCGTCCAGTCACTTACGGAAAATATAGCTCCGTTAGAGCTCAGCTATAAAATTTCAAAGGAGCCGTACGAATCGTTGACGGACCGCAAGACAGGCGATAGCTATCTCGTAATGAACCGAATGAGCGATATGGTTAATATCGCATACCGTGTCGTTATTCCGGAGGAGACGCTGCTGCGCAACCTGTTGTTTTTTAGAAACGCCACGTTATTTGCCCCGATAGGCTTTTTGGCAATATTGCTTATTTACTTATTCTTTATGCGGAATATGCTTTTTAAACCGCTGCATGAGCTGATTTTAGGGATGAAAAAAATTTCGCTTGGCATGCTGGATGTCAGACTGAAGAAAAACAAATCGCTGGAATTCGAGTTTCTTGGCAATACGTTTAATATCATGGCCGAGCAAATCAAAACCTTGAAAATCGATGTATACGAGGAGCAGCTTCGCGTGAAGCAAGGGGAGCTGAAGCAGCTGCAAGCCCAAATCAATCCTCATTTCTATATGAACAGCTTGAATATTATTTATAATTTAGCAGCGCTTGGCGATACGGAAACGATCAAAAAGATGTCTTTGCATCTTGCTGATTATTTTAGGTTTATCATGAAAGCAAATCGGGATACGATCATGCTCAAGGAAGAACTGCAGCATATTGAAAATTATATTACGATACAGAAAATCCGTTTTCCTGATAAGCTTCAATGCACGTTTGAAGGCATGGATGAACTTTTGGATTATCCGATTGCAGCTTTGACGATACAGCCATTTGTTGAAAATTCGATTATTCACGGATTCAAAAACAGGCGTCAGCTTTTCCAGATTAAAATTACGGCACGAATGGATGCAGACCATGGCTTTGCGCTGTCTATCAGCGACAATGGTACGGGCTTTAACCCGCAGGTTCTAGAGAGACTGCAGAACAAAGAACCGCTGCAGGAAGGAGAAACAAGCAGTCTAGGCATTATGAATGTCATTCACAGGCTTCAGCTTCTGTATGGCGATCGCACCTCAATCACGTTTGATAATCAAACGGAGGGAAGCGGAGCAATCGTCGTGATCGTGTTTCCTAAGCTTATGGAAGGGGCGAGAGCCGTTGTATAATTTATTAGTCGTTGATGATGAGGAAATAGCGATTCGCGGAATCGTGGAAGGCATTGACTGGTCAACGCTGCCGATCTCCAATATATACACGGCGTATGATGCAGAGGAGGCGCAGGCTATCCTTAGCGAGCATACGATCCATATACTGCTCTCTGACATTGACATGCCGAATCTAAGCGGGATCGATTTGCTGGAATGGGTAAATGAGCATTCCCCCTCCAGCGTGACGATTTTTCTAACCGGCCATGCGGATTTTAAGTATGCGCAGCAGGCGGTTCAGTTGGATTGCTTCGATTATCTCCTCAAGCCCATTGATCATAATGCGCTGAAGGCATGCGTCCATGAAGCGCTGGCCAAAGTTCGCGATTTGGAGCAGCTTGCCAAAATCCGGGGAACCTACAGCCTGTTCTACGAGCAGTGGAACAAGCAGCGTCCCATATTAATCGAACGTTTCTGGCAGGATGTGCTGCATTATCGGCTGTCGGCGGCACCAAAGCAGCTGGATGACGCGCTGCAAACCTATGGGTTGCCGCTTCAGGCAGACAGTCCCCTTCGAGTCGTACTTATCAGCATTGAACAATGGCGCGAGGAATGGTCTGCTAGGGATGAGGAAATCATGATCTACGGCATAAAAAATGCTGCTGAGGAGCTTGTGCTTCAGGATTCGCCAGGTCATATCGTACAGGACGGCAGCGGGATTCTTTATGCGTTATTTTATGGCTGTGAGGATAGAGAAGAACTAACGGTGGAGTTCATATCCGAGCGATGCAAAACATTTATCGACCAGTGTAAAAGAATGCTGAATTGCTCGCTCTCTTGTTATATCGGAGAGTCCGGGCAGGTCAAGCAGCTTCGAGCCGCCGTACAGGGGCTGCTTTCAATGGAACGCAGCAATATTAGCAATACCTGCGCGATCCTTAGGGAAAGGGATCATATGCCGGAACATGGGCTAAGCGTTCCCCAAGCGGTTCCCTTCTCAGATTGGTCTCTTCTTCTGGAATCTGGCAAGCAGGCAGAGCTTTCGCAGCGCATTGACGAGTGCTTTGATCTCATGCAGGAATCAAAAGTAGACTATACGTATATGGCCTCGTTTTATTACGGGTATATGAATATGTTATTTCAATGGCTAAATAAAAAATCGGTGCAGATGACCGATGTGTTCAAGCATAGAGAGTGGGAGGCAGGCGAGAACATACTTAAGTCGCTGCCACGGATGCGGACATGGACACAGCAGTTGAGTCTGCAAATTACGGAATACGCAAACCGGAACGGGAAGGATGTATCCCAGGTTGTGGAGAAAGTACAGCGCTACATGGAAGAGCATCTCGGGGAGGAATTCAGCAGAGAGCAGGCAGCCGAAGCCGTGTACCTGAATCCCGCGTACCTGTCACGTCTATTCCGCAGGGAGACCGGTTATTCTTTAACGGATTATTTGGTTCGGATAAGGATAGCGAAAGCGCGCGTTGAGCTCGAGAAAACGAATCACCGGGTCAGCGACGTCGCCATAAACGTAGGTTACGGGAATTTTTCGCATTTCTCCAAGCTGTTTAAAAAAACAACGGGACTTACTCCGCAGGAATATCGTAAAAAATTTCAAAATGTATGATTGAAAAGTCACTGGACCGTTAATGCGGTCACGGCGCCGACAGATGTCGGCGTCTTTTTTTTATACAATGAAAACAACGAAAAACCACAAAGCGTTTTAGAAAGAGGAGGGGGAAGGCGATGGCGAAACCTGCGACAGAAGCGGTAACAGCTGCCTATATTCCAAAGAGTTCGGTCAAAAAGTTAACTCATATCCGTATTATCCGAAAATATTGGATGTTCTACGTGATGATGCTGCCTGCTATCGCATTGCTGGTACTAAACAATTACATACCGATGTTTGGCATCATTATCGCATTCAAAAATATCAATTACGCGGATGGCATCTTGGGAAGCCCATGGAGCGGCCTTCGTAATTTCGAGTATTTGTTCAAAACTTCGGATGCTTGGATTATTACGCGGAACACCTTGCTGTACAACTCGGGGTTCATCGTTTTGAATCTCATATTCCCATTAGCCTTTGCCATTATGCTCAATGAAATAAAAAACAGATTCGTTGCCAAGCTGCACCAAACGGTTATGTTCCTGCCTTATTTTCTCTCTATGGTCGTGATCAGCTACCTCGTGTTTGGCTTTATGAGCGATGAACATGGTTACTTAAACAGCTCTCTTCTTCCGGCTTTGGGACTGGAAAGCGTCCAGTGGTATTTCACGAAGGAAGTATGGCCATACGTTCTGCCTATCGTTAACACATGGAAGAGCATGGGCTACTTCACCGTGATTTATATGGCCGCGATCATCGGTATCGATGATGAATATTACGAGGCCGCTACCATTGACGGCGCCAGCAAATGGAAGCAGATGACGAGCATCACCATACCGCTTATTATGCCGGTCATAACCATTATGACGCTGCTGCAGATCGGCAAAATCTTTAATGCGGATTTCGGATTGTTTTTCCAAGTCCCGAGAGAATCGGGCGTACTGTTCCCTGTCACGAACGTGATCGACACCTACGTATATCGGACGTTCCTCACCGTTGGCGACATCGGGCTTTCATCCGCGGCGGGTCTGCTGCAGTCGGTTGTCGGCTTCACGCTTGTTTTTCTATCCAATTGGGTGGTGCGCCGCATTAACAAGGAAAATGCCTTGTTTTAAGAGATACCTGCTAAGTCTAGCTTTTCTATGAAAATCTTATGGAGGTGAACCTATGGAAGCAACCGAGGCCATAGCATCCGGGTCGAATCCCAAAAACCAATTGTCCGTGCCGGCTTCTCTAGGCATCAATGTTTTCTTTATTATTTATTCCTTATTATGCATCATACCGCTGTTGCTGATCGTCATGGTGTCGATTACCGACGAGGCAGCCGTCGTGCGTGACGGCTACCAGTTCATTCCCTCGAAGATTGATTTGGGCGCCTATCAATTTTTGTTCAAGGATGCTACCCAAATTATCCGCTCTTACAGCATTTCGATTTTTGTAACCATTGTAGGTACGACCCTGAGTTTAGTCATTATGGCCTTATACGCTTATCCGATATCGAGAGCCGATTTTCCCCACGCGAAATTTTTTACCTTCTTTGTTTTCTTCACCATGCTTTTCTCGGGTGGACTCGTGCCTTGGTACTTGGTGTATGTCCAGACGCTTGAGCTGAAGGATACGCTGATGGCACTCATCATGCCGCTTCTGGTGGCTGCGTTCTTCGTCTTGATTATCCGCACCTTTTTCCAGACGACAATCCCAGCCGCGGTGCTGGAGTCTGCGAAGATTGACGGGGCGGGAGAGCTAACGATTTTTGCGAAAATCGTACTGCCTTTGTCGCTTCCTGTACTGGCGACAGTGGCGCTGTTCCAGACTTTGACGTATTGGAATGATTGGTTCCTTAGTCTCGTGTTCATCACGAAGGACGGCAACATCACCGTTCAATATTTGATGTATAAGACGATGCTCAACATCCAGTTCCTTGCGAATAACAGTACGGCTGCAGCGGCAATTACAGCAGCAGGCGGTACATTCAAATTCCCGAGCGAGACGGTCCGGATGGCGATGGTCGTCGTCGGAATCGGACCAATCATATTCGCGTATCCCTTTTTCCAAAAGTATTTTGTCAAAGGGCTGACTGTGGGCGCCGTAAAAGGTTAATTACAATTTCGCCGTTAACGTTTGGCTGTAGCCGGTTATTCCGGTTTAGCATATAACCTAATTTTTGAGGGAGGTCCACCCGTTATGAAGCAAGTTAAACAAAAAACATCTATGCTTCTTCTGTTGATGATGACCATCGTACTAATTGTGTCAGGATGCTCAGGTAACAATTCTAAAAACAATGCAGAGCCAACGAAGGAACCCGCAGCTGAAACGGAAAAACCGGCAACTACGGAGGAAGAACCGCCCGCATCAGAATTAAAGCCATATCAAATATCACTTGTATATCCAGGTACGCCGCAGACAGACGAGAAAAAGATAGAAGAAGCCTTAAACAAGCTGCTTACCGAAAAAATCAATGCAACAATCGATCTGAGACCGATCGATTGGGGCGCTTGGGATGACAAGATTAACCTAATGGTTGCTTCCCAAGAAGAAGTGGATATTGTTTTCACCGCGCAATGGAATGGACATGCGAAATACGTAGCAAAAGGAGCATTCCTAGAGCTCGGAGACCTTCTCGAGCAGTATGGAAAAGGCATTACGGATTCATTAGACCCGGCCTTTATCGAAGGCTCGAAAATTAATGGTAAAAACTACGGCATACCGACGAATAAAGAGCTCGCGGCTGCCGGAGGAATCGTATACCGCAAAGATGTAACAGATGAGCTTGGCATTGATATGACTAATGTGAAGACGCCGCAGGATCTGGATGCCGTCTATGCCGTAGTTAAAGCCAAAAGACCGGATCTGACTCCGCTTTATACGACAGCTGGCGCATTTAACTCCCATTTCTTCGCGAACTACGATTTCTTGGGAGATTCGACGATTCCAGGCGCCATTCTAAAGGATAAAGATGATACTAAGGCTATGCCGATAGAGCAAATTGAGCGGTACAAGGAATTGCTGAACATTACCCGCGATTACTTCAAAAAAGGATACATTAATGCGGATGCGGCAACGACTCAGGTATCCTCCGCAGATGCATGGAAAGCCGGAACCGTATTCTCGACGCTGGAAGCATTGAAGCCAGGCAAGGACGCCGAG
Source organism: Paenibacillus sp. LPE1-1-1.1 (assembly GCF_040676435.1). NCBI lineage: Bacteria > Bacillati > Bacillota > Bacilli > Caryophanales > Paenibacillaceae > Paenibacillus > Paenibacillus sp. LPE1-1-1.1. The sequence continues at coordinate 2,119,506 of NZ_JBEGHY010000001.1, read as the reverse complement.
GTAGCAAGCGCATCCGGGCTCTCCGGCAAGCTCGCGCAAATTATGATGAATGAAAAAACGGTTGCCACGTCTGAAACCGCAGGCTCCATGCTTGGTATTTCCTTCACATCCAAGGATCCTGCCCGCGCTATGATGCTGATTAATCTGCTGCACACGGACAAAGAAATCAACAATCTGTTGAATTTCGGTATCGAAGGCGAGCACTATACGAAAAACGGCGAAATCATAACAGCAACCGGCAGCACTGGCAATTACAACCCGGGCTCCTCATGGATGTTCGGCAATCAGTTCCTTAACTACGTATGGGATACAGAGGATCCGGACAAATGGGCGAAATTCAAAGAATTCAACCAAAACGCTAAGGTATCGCCGGGTCTTGGCTTCGTATTCGATAGTGAACCGGTAAAAGCGGAGGTTGGCGCACTAGCTAACGTCATCCGCCAATACCAAAGAGCGCTCGAAACGGGCTCTGTGGACGTAGACAAAACGTTGGCTGAATACGAAAAAAAGCTGAAGGATGCAGGCGTAGACAAGGTTGTGGCTGAGAAGCAAAAACAATTCGATGCATTTCTGGCAAGCAAGTAAATAAATAGCCATCCCCCAAATATCGAACCCCGCGTCTTTCATAGGCGCGGGTATTTTTTATGTGTAGAAGTTCAAGGATTTTGCGGAAGAGGGTAATGAAAGCCCTTATTCTTATACTTGCAATTTTTTGTGTATTCCTTACAATTAAGCTAACAAATGCAATTCAACACCGCACGAGGGGGCAATTCGATAATGACCCGAACGACGCGCCAGTTGATGCGTGCATGGATGCTTTTGCTGGCTTGCTTATTTCTAATAAGCGCTTGCTCTAATCACACAGGCATGAATCTCCCGTTAAAGAACAGTAGCAGGCCAGAAGCTGAGAACAATGAAAGCGCTTCATCATCGAATGCCGTTAGCGACGGAGAAAGCAATGATCACCAATTGAAAAGCTATACGTTAAGATTTGTGTACCCGGGATCTCCGCAGGAGGATGAGGCAGAGATCGAATCGGCAATGAATGAATATCTATTGACCAAAATAAACGCAACAATCGATCTCATGCCGATTGAATGGGGACCATGGGATGATAAAATCAACCTGATGGTCGCTTCGCGCGAGAAGGTTGATATTTTATTTACGGCACAATGGAATAAGCATGCGGTCAATGTGTCGAAAGGCGCTTTCCTAGAGCTGGATGAACTGCTCGAGCAGTACGGACAAGGGATTTTGCAATCGCTTGATCCTGTTTTTCTTGCAGGAGCTAAAATAGAAGGAAAAAATTATGCGGTTCCGACGAACAAGGAATTGGCTGCGCAAGGCGGCATCGTCTATCGTTCAGATATTGCTGATGAGCTTGGCATCGACATGTCCAAGGTGAAGTCGCTTGAAGACTTAGACGAAGTGTTCCAGACCATCCTAGCCAAAAAACCGGGCATGACGCCTATCTATATGAAGCTGGGAGAAACGTTTAATTCACATTATGTCGGAAATTTCGATGCGCTGGGCGATACCTCGATTCCAGGAATCATTCTGAAGGATGGGGACAGCACGGAAATCTTGCCGGCCTATGAGGTTGACCGTTATGTGAATACGCTGCGAATAACGCGCCAATTTTATCAGAAAGGGTACATCAACAAGGATGCCGCTACAAATCAGACGATGAATAACGATGCGCTGAAATCCGGAGATGTGTTTTCCATTACATCAGCCTTAAAACCGGGCAAGGATGAGGAGCTTGCGATTCAAACGGGTCTTATCGGCAAGCTGGCACAGCTGCCCCTCAATGAAAAAACGATAGCGACATCAGAAACCGCAGGCTCCATGCTTGCTATTTCTTCAACCTCGCAGGATCCGGCGCGCGCGATGATGTTTATCAATCTGCTCCATACAGACCCATACCTGAACAACCTGCTTAATTACGGCATCGAAGGAAAGCATTATGAAAAGCTTAATGAGCTTGTGATCAAACCGACCGAGTACACTAAGAATTATAATCCAGGCTCCAATTGGATGTTCGGAAATCAGTTCTTAAATTATGTATGGGATAGCGAGAATCCCGAGAAGTGGAATGAATTCAGGGAATTTAATCAAAACGCAAAGATCTCTCCCGGTCTTGGCTTCGTATTCGACGGAGATCAGGTCAGGGCAGAGGTGGCTGCCGTCGTTAATGTTGCTAGGCAGTATCAAACCGCGATGGAAACAGGATCGGTCGACGTCGATAAAGTTTTGCCCGAATACAGGGATAGCTTGAAAGCTGCGGGCATAGAGAAGATTATTGCAGAGAAGCAAAAGCAATTCAATCGGTATCTAGCTAGTAAATAATTGTTATGCGATAGAAGTGCCGGCCGTGCGATTATCGCTTTGCCGGCATTTTTGGATAAAGCAGATATAACTAGAGAACGTCAGCCTAAGCTGCAAAGTAGGGGATAAAACGGATTTTGCACCGCAAGGCGGGCTGCTGACTCGACCTAAGTCCAGTGTCAAAACCGCCGAAGGTCCGTTTTATAAAAGGGAAAATTGATCTAAACTAAGTACATAAGCAAGAGCAACGCAATCAAGGCACAAAACAAAAATAATGAATTAAATTGTTGAAAGGAGTGAAAGCGGAGATGAATGGAAAAAGCGCATTGGGCGTACTGCTTGTCATCATCGGAAGTATCGCGGTACTTAATTTTGTAGGTGTTCATTTCGGTGCTATATTCGGATTCTTGCTGCCGTTCATATTAATCGGACTCGGCGTTGTCGGTTGGATGAACAACAAGAAATGGATTGGCGGCATACTTATCGTAATCGGCGGTATGATGGTTCTAGGCAAGCTTGGCGGCGTCATTTTGCTGCTGCTGGCAATCGGATTGATCGCAGCAGGCGTGAGCCTTTTCAAGAAAGACAAACGCAGAGCCTACTAAAAGCTGCGAATGAAAATACAGACTTGAAAAGTATAAATGGGTTTTGCACCGCAAAACGTTAAGGAGGACATGGAATGAGTATTATGAAACGAGTACGCGACATTACGGTCGCCACTTTAAATGAACGGCTCGAGAAGTCAGAGGATCCGGTTCGGATGATCGATCAATTCCTTTGGTCTACGAGAGAAGATATTATCCAAGCGGAGAAGCTGTACCAGCAATATGCGGGACACAGCAATCATCTGAAAGCTCAGTGGCTGCAAGCCGAAGAGCAGAAGGAACGCCGCGAAAATCAAGCGTTGACGGCTCTGAAAGCAGGCGAGGAGCAGCTGGCAAGAATCGCATTGCATGAGAAGGCAAGCTGTGAGGAGCGATCGATCCAATATCGCGAGCTGTTCGAGCAAAGCCGCTTAAATACGCAGGATCTTGAAGAACAGCTTCGCGAGATGCGGAGCGAATACCAATCCGTGTACGACAAGCGCGAATATTACGCGGCTCGCATGGAATCGCTGAGACTGCAGCAACGGATGAACAGCCGTTACGCAAACGGCTTCGGTGAGCAGGGCATTCAGTCAGGCGCGGTGTTCAGAAGGCTTGAGGATCGGATCAGCGGCATGGAGCATGAAGCGAAAAGCTTACGCGACATCCGCAGAATGGGGCAAGAATTCGTAACGGAAGCGGGTAACACCGTACAATCCGTTATAGAACGAGAGCTTGAGCAGCTGAAACGCAAGCTCGAGAAAGAAGGATGGTCGTCTTGAAAAAAATGTACCGGTCTACACGCGACAAGAAGATAATCGGTCTTTGCGGCGGATTAGCTGAATTGTTAAACGTTGATGCGACATTGCTGCGGATTCTACTCATTATTGTAACAGTCATTACCGGCGGCGGCGTTATCCTGGTTTATTTATTGGCAGGCTTGGTTGTACCTAAAGAACCGCCGATCTATTCTAATTTCGGACCAAACGGCTTCGGTAACGGTTACGGCGTAGGCTATAACCCAGGATACGGCCATCAACCCAATACGCCGTTTGGCGGTCCATACAAAAACCCGCCGCAGGCGCCAGGCTCGTGGAATACGCAAGGACCAGCGCCTCAGCAACCGACATCATCGCAGTTTGACAGCATGATGGATGATTTGGAGAAGAAAGCACTGCGCCGTGAAATAGAAGAATTGAAAGCCAAAATTGCTAAATACGAGAAGGGAGATTTTTAATATGGGAATTTTCAAACGCATGAAAGATATGACGAAGGCATCGGTAAATGAGGCATTGGACAAAATTGAAGATCCGATTATTATGTTGAACCAATACCTGCGCGACATGGAGTCCGAAATTCATCAAGCAGAGGTTACGGTAGCGAAGCAAATGGCAAATGAACGCCGGATGAAGCAGCGCCTGGAAGAAACGGTGCGCAGCGCCGCTGACCGCGAATCGAAAGCAGAAGCGGCTCTTAGAGCCGGCCAAGAGGAGCTTGCCCGCAAGCTGCTGGAAGAAAAGCTGTATTTTGACCAAAAGGTAACGGAATATGTGGAGCTGCATGCGCAATCGAAATCGCAAGCAGAGGAACTGATGCAGCAATTGCACACGATGAAGGAAGAGTTCTACCAACTGCGCAACAAGCGCAATGAGCTGGCTTCCCGTGCCCAAGTGGCAAAAGCGCAAAAACAAATGGCGCAGCTTACATCTAACCATACGATCGACAGCGGCTCTGCATCACGCGGCTTCTACCGTATGGAAGAGAAAATCATGCAGCTGGAAGCCGAAGCGGACGTACTTCGTACGCCTTATTCTTACAGCGGCGCGACAAGCAGCTTTAATGCGGCTGACGCCGAGAAGCAAATCAAGGTTGATGAGCAGCTGCAGGCGCTCAAAAACAAGCTAAATCCTACAGCTTCTTTAACGAAAGCACCGACTGAAGAGTAGAACCATAATACGCTGGGAAGAAGCGGACCGGATCACGGTCTGCTCTTTCATTTGTCTGGCTTAACGCATAGGAAAAAGGCATTTAGAATGAATTTATCTTACATAACAATACAATTAAGGTTAAAATAGTACATAGAAGGAAGTGAGCCGTATGGAGCAAGGCAATAACAGGGACCAGCCGAATCATGCGGCCCGCAGACGCAATGCGACGGAAACGGTTTTGTGGCTGCTGATTATCATTAGCTTGGTTGTTATCGTGCTGCAGGGGATCGGTTACGTCGAGCTCGTCACGCTGCAGGGGAAATGGGCGGTCATCGGTTTGACGATTGTCGGGGCGGGGCTTGCAGCGGCTGCTTTGAACGGCTATTTGCAAAATTCCAAGCTGAAGGAATCGCTGAAACGGCTGACCGAACAGCAAATGAAGCGTCGATTTACGGTTACGCTCAGTAACGGCGAGAAGACTGAGAACGAAATTTCGGAGCAGGAGCAGGTTGATCCCAATTGGACGGAGAAAGTTAAGTTTACGGCTGTCATAGAGGAGCGCCAACGTCTTGCACGCGAGCTTCATGATGCCGTTAGCCAGCAGCTATTTGCCATTTCCATGACGGCGACGGCCGTCAGCCGCACGATTGACCGGGACTGGGAGCGGGCGAAGCGCCAGGTGCAGCTTATTGAAGAAATGGCTGCCGTTGCGCAATCAGAGATGCGCGCGCTGCTGCTTCATCTTCGGCCCGTTCATTTGGATGGAAAAAATCTTGGGCAGGCGCTTTCGGTGCTCGTGGATGAGCTGAAGCAGAAGGTACCGATGACGATCACGCTCGAGGTAGATGAAACGATCATCCTCTCGCCAAATGCCGAGGACCATCTGTTCCGTATCGCGCAGGAGGCCTTGTCTAATACGCTCAGGCATTCCAAAGCGGACAGCATGGCTATTCAGTTGATCCGATTAGGCAATCAAGTGCATATGAGCCTGCAGGACAGCGGCGTGGGCTTTGATCTGGAGGCGAAGAGGCAAACCTCGTACGGACTGCTCACCATGGAGGAGCGGGTGCTTGAGCTAGGAGGTTCCCTGCAAATGATATCGAAGCCCGGCGAAGGAACGATCATTCAAATTTGGATTCCGGCCGACGGTCAATGAGATAATTAGCTTAACGTAATGGATAGTAAAGTTTACTTTTTTATTAGGGGCGGTGTAAGGTGTGGAGGCAATGGAGCAATTGGGTCAACCGATAAAGGTTCTGCTCGTCGATGACCATGAAATGGTACGGATCGGACTCGCGGCAGTGCTGGACACGGAGGACGGTATCGAGGTTGTGGGTGAAGCGAGCAACGGGATGGACGGCATTCGATTAGCACAGGCGTATAGGCCGGATGTGGTTTTAATGGATTTAGTGATGGATGGCATGGATGGCGTAGAGACGACCGCAAAGCTGCTGGAGCTTTACCCTGATTGCAAAGTCATCGTACTTACGAGTTATTTGGATGACAGCAAGCTTTATCCTGTCATAGAAGCAGGAGCGTTCAGCTATTTGCTGAAAACGTCGCGGGCGACGGAAATTGCGGACGCGATACGAGCGGCTGCGCGCGGACAGTCCGTATTGGAATCCCAGGTGGCCGCGAAAATGATGAACCGCTTCCGGCAGCCGAAGCAGCAGGAGCAAGCTCCGCTGCATGACGAGCTGACGGATCGCGAGATGGATGTGCTGAAGCGGGTAGCACAGGGCAGATCTAATCAAGAAATCGCCGACGAGCTGTTCATTGGCGTAAAAACCGTCAAATTCCATATTACGAATATTTTTAACAAGCTCGATGTGGATGACCGCACGCAGGCGGCTATATATGCCCTTAAACAAGGGATTGCGGATTAACAATGCCGTTAGGTAGGAAGCGATAACGATTGCACTTTTTGGTACAGCTGATCGATATGATTGACTTCAATTGCGGTTACAGTTAAACCGGCTGATTCAGCAAGGCAGGACTCGGGCCAGACGGCAGCTGCGAGCGGGTTTTGCAGCGTCTGCAGCAGCTCCAAATCCGGCGCTGACCGAATCATAATGATTTTTGGATACGCGGCGTCTTTGAAGCCTTCGATAAGAATAACGTCCACCTCGGACATTTGCGCAATCAACTGATCCAGCGGGACGGGATGGCGAATCAAAACCGCTGTGCGTTCGGAGGAAGTGATTGCCGTCATATCTGCCCCGGCTTCTTGGTGCTTCCAAGTATCGGTTCCGGGCGTATCGATTTGAAAATCATGCGCATCGCGCTTAATCGTCCCGACTTTATATCCTGCTTGTTTATAACGTTCTGTCAGCCGGCAAACCAATGTGGTTTTGCCGGTATTTTTGTATCCGACGATCTGAACGATGAGTGGCATGGCGATCTCCTTCATGGGGGCGTAATGACCCTAATTGCCAATAGTTTAACATACATTGTAAAATGAATGCTGAATAAGCTGCCGGTGTTGTTCAGCAAGCGGCTATAGGAGCGGGTGATGGCAATGAAAACAGATGGCAGCAACGGGGCAGGCGGGAAAGAAAAGGAGAGCCGGTTTAACCGGCGCGCGGTGAAGGTAGAAGAGGCGCAGCGGCGCACGCTGGCTGCGGCCGATGGGCTGAGCCTCGGCAGCGAGCTTGTGCCGCTGCGGGCCGCTGGCGGCCGGAGGCTGGCGCAAACGGTCGTTGCGACCAGCGACTGGCCGCCCTTCGCGCGCTCGGGCCTCGACGGCTACGCCGTGCGCGCGGCTGATATCGCGGAAGCGTCGCCGGAGCACCCGGCGACGCTGCGCGTCATTGGCGCGGTCGCGGCGGGCGGGCTCGCCCTCGCGGCCGTGGAGAAGGGCACTGCCGTGCGCATCATGACCGGCGCGGCCGTGCCTGAGGGGGCTGACGCGGTCGTGATGCTTGAGCAGACCGCGGAAGCCATGCTGGAGTGCGGCTCGCCGGCGGTGCTGATCAAGCATGCCGCCGCCGCAGGCCAGCATATCGCGCCTAGAGGCGAGGAGTTTCGCCTCGGGGGCGCATTGGCTGTGCCCGGCACGCTTGTGCGGCCGGGCCATGTGGCGCTGCTCGGCACCTTCGGCTATGCCGAGGTGGCCGTGCGGAAGCGTCCGCGCATAGCGGTGTTTGCAACCGGCAGCGAATTGCTGCCGGTTGGGGAGGCGCTGGCGCCGGGCCGGATCCGCGACAGCAACAGCTGGATGGTCGCGGCAATGATCGAGCAGAGCGGCGCGGAGCCGATTATGCTGGGCTCGCTGCCGGACGAGCCTGAAGCGGTTGAAGCTGCGCTTGCGAGAGCATGGATGGATGCCGACCTGATTGTGACAACCGGGGGCGTGTCTGTGGGAGATTATGATGTCATGGCAGACCTGTTCCGATCGATCAAGAAGGGCACAGGCTTCCAGCCGAAGGAAACGTTAGGATATACGAAGACAGATCCGACGGAAGCCGGAGGCACGTTGGCCGTTCCTCATGGGACCGGAACGGAAGTGCTTTTCGACCGCGTCGCGATGAGGCCGGGCAGCCCGACGTCCGCAGCGGTAATCGCCGGGAAGCTTCTGTTTGCTTTGTCGGGAAATCCGGGAGCATGCTTTGTGGGATTTGAATTGTTCGTTCGGCCGTCGCTGCTTCGGATTCAAGGCGTAACGGAGCCGCTGCCGCAGAGGGTAAGGGCAAAGCTGCTCACAGCAGTAGACAAGCCGTGTCCGCATGAGCGTTTCGTCCGTACACGCTTGATCAGCCAAGCAGACGGAAGCCTGCATGCAGACCCGCTTGCCTTCTCCAAATCGAGCATGATGGCTTCAATCGCGGAGGCTGAGGGACTAGCAGTCATACCTTCCGGTCCGAGGGGTGCCGAAGCCGGAGCATTAATCGAGGTTATCCTAATTCCTTGAGATTCAATTCTTATTGATACAGGAAAAAATAAACTTTAATGGCAGGATATAGAGCCGCTCAAGGCGAATATGTTATGTAGCACCTGCTTCTAGCGTGAATTGAATATTATTCAGAGTTTAAGCATGATCTATCGATAAACGGATAGAGCCCTCTGTCCTGCATATCGTTCAGGACAGAGGGCATTTTTTATATGGACTGCCAAAGGTTATATATATTGATTAATAATTAAACCGGCATAGGGTACCGGCGAATAGTTTTGTACGGCGTTAAAATTGTCTCCGTATGGAAGGGTAGACGTTAAGCTGGACTGTAGCAGCTCGGTCGGTTTTTGCTGCTCGGTATAGGCTAAAGCCAACCTCAGGTCAGTCAGCAAACCGCTGGAGCCCAGCAAAAGCCGTTTCATCCGATCGGCATTTTGCACGGCAGAATCGAAGCGGCCCGAGGCAGCATCATCCATGCTCCATTGCCCGTCACCGCTCACGCTGCGTGACAAGCCAATCTCTTTGGCGGCAGGATGCCGCATAGCCAGCTCTATGCTTGACCAAAGCTCGGGGGTCAGATCGCGGGCCCGCTGCGTATATGACGTTTCCAGCTGATTGAGGAGCGTAATTAAACTATGTAGGCTTTCTTTGATCGGCTGATCATTGTTTAATTCTTGGCTTAGCTTGTTCGCGAGCTGTTCCATACGGTCTTGGGCATCTCTAGTCGTCTGGATCCAGGAGGCTGCGCTGCTGGCTGCTTGCCGGTAGATGCGGTTCCAGTCCTGTTCCTGATCAGGAGCCTGTTGAGGCTCAGCATCTCGATAAGGATAATAGGCGTAAGGTGTAACGGCTTGCACGGGTTCATAGGCAGGGGTACGATCGATTCTCCGGATGGAACGGGAATACGGGCTCATTAGCAAACTCCTTTCTAACTTCAATGATTGATGCAGCGATAGCATACTATGCCATGCCTGAAAAGGCTGGCGAAACCTGTCAAAGTGACAACTTATTTTTAGGAAAAGCGGCGCTTCTCCGCAGAGCTCGCCGCTTCGCCGTTTACAGCAATAAAAACAGAAATGCGATAAGCGCAAAATCGAGTGCCAGCGCGCCGCCCCAAGGATAGTACGGCTGCGGCCCGTAATAATAAGGATCATAAGGATAAGCCTGCGTTTGCGCCTGCGCCTGCGGCTGGACGGATTGGTGCGGAAGCTCTTTTTTACCTTTACCGCTTTTTTTCTTTTTTGAAACAGGTGCTTGCAATTGCGTCACATTCGCTTCCAAACCGCCCGCCTCTGCGTTTAGCAGAACTTTACCGCCTCCGCAGGAGCTGAGTATGCCTATATGGCGCGAACCGTCTTGCATGACGACACATACAGGATACCCGCAATAGCGGTTAACGACTTCCTCATGTAATGGAAAAATAGGTTCCATTCGCTGATGACACCTCCATTTAATCATTCCTGCAACCAGTGTATTCACCTACAGGCAAACGTGTATGGATGTTTACCCATTCCGTAAGGACAGGAGCGAAAAAACATGTACATTCCGAATAAGGCAATGCCAGCTCAGCATCGAATGTCAGCCAAGCAGCGTGCGAAACGAACGAAGGTTGGCATTATTCTTGCTTTGACCGTCATCTCGGTTTGCGCCGCATGGGCGCTTTGGCAGGCTGACCGTGCGCCGCGCGAGACCACGCCGGCAGAGCAGCAGCTCCAGCATGATTTACAAGCGCTGTGGACTTGGAGCGATGATGAGCTTAAAAGCGGCTCAGAGGGGGCAGACTGGGCGATTAGATGGAACGTGACGGGCAAAGCGGGTACCATGAAGGAAGTTGTCCAGCAGCTCTTCACGGAGGCAGGAGGGACGGCAATCAGCAAGGTCGTGCAAAATGAAGGAAAAACGGTATCAGGCAAGATGGCCCAATACGGCGGTAGCTTATCGATTCATCTCGTACAGACAGACGAGCAAACCGAGCAGGTTATGGTTTTGCTTGATACCACGTTATCGCCGCTAATCCAAAAAAAGACATTGATGGATGCGGCGTCAGACATCTCCGCGAAGCTTGCCCTGATTTCACCTGCCTTTACCAGCAGCATGAAGGTTCAAGGGTATACCAAGCAAAAACAGGCCATTCAACGCTTGACGCGAATGGCAGAGGCTAAATCAGTAGACCGGTATGAGGATGCCGGAACGATAAGCGAGACATATTATACCCGTCTGCTGCGCATGTCGGTTGCTGTCGAAAACGGCAAATCCGCGAATTTGCAAGTCGCCTTGCACAAAGAGACAAATAGTGAAAATACCGAATTGACGATCGGAATACCTGTCATTACAGGTGAATACAGCGTTTTCAAAGCGGAAAATCCCTAATAAAACCTGATCTGATTAGAATAAGTAACGTATCTTATCAGTATTTTTTATGATCAGTTGAATAGCGAATTGCAACTGGATATGCTAAACTACATATCATGTGAAGCTGTATAAAAATACATAGGGAAAGAATGAGGCAAATGACATATACTAATAATCTTGAATCCGTCTCCGCCGAGGGCGCTGTTTATTACCTGTTCGGAGCAACGGGCGATTTGGCTCGGCGTAAGCTGTTTCCAGCCCTTTTCAGTTTATATAAAGAAGGCAAGCTTTCGGAAAACTTTGCCGTTGTCGGTCTAGCTAGACGTCCGCGGACGAATGAACAATTCCGTTCTGACCTGTATGAATCTATCGTTGAATTTTGTCGTTACAAAGCGGACGATGCCGAGCTTTGGAATCGTTTTGCAGAGCATTTCGTATACATGTCGCTGGATATTAACGACGTAGAGGGCTTCCGCGAGCTGAGCAAATTGTCGGAGCAGCTGGATGCGAAGTTCAATATTCCAGGCAACCGTTTATTTTATTTGGCTCTTGCGCCATCCCTATTTGGTCCGGTATCGTTCAATCTTCGCGACGGCGGCTTGCTGGAGTCAAGCGGCTGGCATCGCGTCGTAATCGAGAAGCCGTTCGGCTATGATTTACCGTCGGCTCAAAAGCTGAACGAGCAAATCAACCAAGTGTTCAAAGAAGAAGAAATTTACCGGATCGATCACTATCTCGGCAAAGAAATGGTGCAAAACATTCAAGTTATCCGTTTTGCTAACGCATTTTTTGAACCATTGTGGAATAATAACCATATTGCGAACGTGCAAATTACGCTGTCCGAGACGGTTGGCGTAGAGGATCGCGGTGGCTATTACGATAAATCGGGCGCTTTGCGCGATATGGGTCAAAACCATATGCTGCAAATGCTGACCATGATTGCAATGGAACCGCCTAGCCGTTTGCACGGCGAGGATATTCGTGACGAGAAGGTTAAAGTGCTTCGTTCGCTCCGCAACTACACTTCAAGCGATGAAGTTCGCTCGAATGTCGTTCGGGCGCAGTACAGCGAAGGCAGCCATCACGGCAAGGAGCTTCCCGGCTACCGCCAAGAGGACTCGGTGGGTGAAGATTCCACGACCGAAACCTACTTTGCCGCAAAAGTGTTTGTCGACAACTTCCGCTGGGCAGGCGTGCCTTTCTATATTCGAACAGGCAAGCGTCTTCCGGTCAAAACGACGGAGGTCGTCATCGAGTTCAAATCGATGCCGCAAAACGTCTTGTTCGCGCAGCGTCATGATCTGGCTCCTAACCTGCTCGTCATTCGCGTAAATCCGCTTGAGGGCATATATATTAAAGTAAATGCAAAAACGCCGGGCGAGAACAATTCCGTTCAACCGGTAGCGATGGAATTCTGTCAAAGCTGCCAAATCGGCCTGAATACGCCGGAAGCTTACGAGCGTCTCATTCATGATGCGGCACGCGGCGATTCAACTTACTTCACGCGTTGGGACGAGGTTTCCCAAGCATGGGCATTCGTTGACCGCATTGCACAAGCTTGGCGCGAAGAGAAAAGCGATTTGAAAACTTATCCAGCTGGATCTTGGGGTCCGGAAGCTGCGAATCAGTTGCTTGGAGAAGATGGCTTCCATTGGTGGCCGGTTAACGGCCAAGAGGAAGATAACGTCATTTGGGTATCGAACAGCGGTAAATAATCGCTGCGGTTACCTTACGTAATGAAGGGAAGGCAAGCATGAGCCAAACGTTAAGCCAAGAAATTAAACAGGAAGTAGAAAAGCGCCGCACGTTCGCGATTATTTCTCACCCTGATGCAGGGAAAACAACCCTAACTGAGAAGCTCCTCCTATTCGGAGGAGCCATTCGGCTTGCAGGGTCGGTTAAGGCGCGCAAAGCCAGCCGTCACGCCACGTCCGACTGGATGGAAATCGAGAAGCAACGGGGGATCTCGGTAACGTCCAGCGTCATGCAGTTCGATTATTTGGGACACCGCGTCAACATTCTCGATACGCCCGGTCACCAAGATTTCAGTGAAGACACCTACCGTACGCTAACGGCAGCCGACAGCGCCGTCATGCTTATTGACGTTGCCAAAGGTGTGGAAGCACAAACGATCAAGCTTTTCCAGGTATGCCGCAAGCGCGGCATTCCGATTTTTACTTTTATCAATAAGCTGGACCGCGAAGGCCAAAGTCCGTTTGAACTCATGGAGGAGCTGGAGCGTGTTCTCGGAATTCGCGCAGTGCCTATGAACTGGCCTATCGGTATGGGACGCGAGCTCTGCGGCGTTTATGACCGTATGAAAACGCAGGTCGAGCTGTTCCAAGGCAATGACCATTCCACGATCGAGGTTCGTCCGGTCAGCGACTATAACGATCCGGTTATCCGTGAGATGGCAGGCGATTATTTGACGGATCAGCTGATCGGAGATCTGGAGCTGCTTGATGTTGCGGGCGACCAATTTGATTTCGAGAAGGTGCAGGCCGGCGAGCTGACACCGCTCTTCTTCGGAAGCGCCGTGAACAATTTCGGCGTCCAAACGTTTCTGGAGAACTTCCTGCAGCTGGCGCCTAAGCCAACGCCGCGCAACAGCACGACAGGCCAGGTAGAACCGACGAATGAGAAGTTCACCGGTTATGTATTCAAGATTCAAGCGAACATGAACCCGGCGCATCGCGACCGTATCGCATTTCTTCGGATTTGCTCCGGCAAATTCGAAAGAGGCATGAGCGTTCGCCATGTGCGCAACGGCAAAGACATTAAGCTGGCACAGCCGCAGCAATTTCTGGCGCAGGACCGCGATATAGTCGATACGGCTTATCCCGGCGATATCATCGGATTGTTTGACCCGGGCATTTTCCGGATCGGCGATTCCTTATCGCAAGGCGGCGAAGTCGTGTTCGATGAGCTGCCGACGTTCTCACCCGAAATTTTTGCGAAAGTAACGGTTAAAAACGCGCTTAAGCATAAACAGTACCAGAAGGGTATTGACCAGCTGACGGAAGAGGGCACCATCCAGGTGTTTCATTCCACGGGCAACTTCGACGAAACGATTCTCGGCGTAGTCGGTCATTTGCAGTTCGAGGTATTCGAGCATCGGATGAAAGCGGAGTACGGCGTGGATATTCAGCTGCATCGGATGCAGTTCCAATTCGCTCGCTGGATCGTCGATGACAATATCGATCCCGGTAAGTTCCGGATCAATACGACGCTCGTGAAGGACAAGAAGGGCAATTATGTCGTCTTGTTCGAGAATGAATATGCGATGCGCACGGCAATAGACAAGAATCCAACGTCCAAGTTTTTGGAAACCGCGCCTTAAGGGAACGGATATAAGCAAGCAAACAGCATCCCCGGCCCACCCTCGCAGCAGCGCAGGCGGCTGGGGATGCTTTTGCTATTGCGTTCGGGCGGCATGATTTTCAGTGCTAAAAAACAGGTTTACCCGTATAATAAATGGATAAAAAACGATAGGTGGCTAGTCATTCATGAAAACAATCATGTTCACCGGAGGCGGCTCAGCCGGACACGTTACCGTAAATTTGGCCTTGATCCCGCGATTTCTGGAAGAGGGCTGGTCTGTCCAATATATCGGGTCGGAGAGCGGAATTGAGAGGCAGCTGGTCGCGTCGATTCCGCAGGTCAAATATTTTCCGATTTCGACAGGGAAGCTGAGAAGGTACATCGATATTCAGAACATTAAGGATCCTTTCAAGGTTGTGAAGGGGCTTTTTCAGGCGTACCGTCTTATCAAGCGCAATAAACCAAATGTGATATTCTCCAAGGGAGGATTCGTATCCGTACCCGTCGTCCTCGGGGCATGGCTGAACAAAGTGCCGCTCCTCATCCACGAATCGGATTTAACGCCCGGGCTGGCTAACCGGATTTCGATTCCGTTTTCAACCGGCGTGTGCACGACCTTTCCCGAGACGGGAGGCATGCTGAAGGCTGATAAAACCCGGCATGTCGGGGCTGTCATCCGCGAGGAAGTGAAGCAGGGCAATGCGGACCGAGGCAGAGCGTTTTGCGGATTTACGAGAAACAAGCCGGTTATTCTGATCATGGGCGGCAGCCTTGGCGCGCGTAAAATCAACCAAACGGTGAGGCAGGCTCTGACGAGCCTAACGAAACAATTCCAAGTCGTTCATTTATGCGGCAAAAACCAAGTGGATCCCTCGATTGTAATGCCTGGCTATAAGCAGTTCGAATACGTAAACGAGCAGCTGCCGGATGTGCTGGCAATGACCGATCTTGTCATTTCGCGTGCAGGCTCCAATTCGATCTTCGAATTTTTGTCTTTGAAAAAGCCGATGCTGCTTATTCCACTTACAAAAGAACAAAGCCGCGGCGATCAAATTTTGAACGCCCAGTCCTTCGAGAAATCAGGCTACGCCGATATTCTCTATGAAGAAAAGCTGACTGCAGGTACGCTGGCAGAAAGCGTGGAGCGCCTTCATCATAACCGAACGGAGTATATCGAAAGAATGAATATGAGCCAGGAAGCGAATGCCTTGTCGGCTGTATTTGAATGGATAAATGAAATCGCCAAGAAATAGAGACGTGCAGGATTATAAAAACGATTTAGCTTGCGGCTTTCGCGGGCTGGATCGTTTTTTTTGCGCTGCCATCATTCGACACGAACAAATTGCTTCGAATAGATGATTGACGGTGAACCGTTTTCATGCCATAATGTACGCGTGTACATTAAAAGCGTTTTTTATCAATCTTCTTATCATTTTATGCAGCACATAAGCATTTTTCAGGAGGCAATCGATCATTAGCAGGAAAGAAGTCGCGAAGCTGGCAGGTGTGTCCGAGGCAACCGTGTCAAGAGTGTTAAACAACGTCGGCCCATTAAAAGAAGAAACGCGTGAGCGGGTATTGCAGGCTGCCGCTGAGTTAGGTTATGTGCCGAATGCGCTTGCGCAGCAATTCGCTAGGCGAAGAAGCGGCAATATCGGTGTTATATTGCCCTTCGTGCCTAAGGTTCACTTATTCTCCACTTATTATTTCTCCGAAATATTAAGCGGAATCGGTGAAACGGCGAAGCGCTGCGGCTATGATCTGCTGCTTATTTTCAGAGAGCCGGACGGTGCGCGGGATTACGCGAAGCTTTTTCGAACGCAGAAGATCGATGCGTGCATCGTACTCGGCTCGCAGGACGTGCCGGAAGAGAGAGCTGCTTTGGCGGAGCTCAAAGAAGGCGGCTTTCCCTTTTGTCTTGTCAATCAGCGGTATGATGAGGGAGCTTATACGACGGTTGACGCGGATCACGTATCCGGCAGCAAGGAAGCCGTACGGCATTTGCTTGCCCAGGGCCGCCGCAGAGTCGCGTTCATCAATGGTCCAATGCAATATTCAAATAGTACAGACAGGCTTGAGGGCTATCGGAACGCGCTGGAGGCAGCCGGCATTCCGTATGATCAACAGCTGGTTTACGCAGGAAATTACAGCCGCAAGAGCGGGTATGAGCTGGCTGGGCAGCTGGCGATGCAAATTAACGCTGGCGGCGTAGATGCGGTATTCGCTGCGAATGACCGTATGGCAATCGGCTTGATGCAAGGGCTGCGGGAGCGGGGACTTGAGGCTTCGCAGCATTATTCGCTGGTCGGCTACGATGATTCAGACGGCTCGCGCATCATCAGTCCGCAGCTGAGTACAGTCGCTGTTCCATTTTACGAAATGGGCAAGCTGGCAGCCGCAAGACTGCTCGATCAGAAGCAGACGGAAGAAGCGGAGGAGCCCGTGCAATACTTACTGCCGGTAGGCTTAGTAATAAGGGAAACCTCGGGAAGCTAAAGAAGGGCATAGCTTTGGAAATCCGGGTGCATCAACCTATTTATATCGCGGAACGGACATAGGCGCTTATAGACGCGGAGGCCGTTTACGCTTAAGAGAGGCGGTTTTTAAATGGATAAAGTAAAGGTTGGCATGGTTGGCTATAAGTTTATGGGTAAGGCGCATAGCAATGCTTACCGCGCGCTTCCGATGTTTTTTCCGGATGCGGTTAAACCGGAAATGACGGCGATCTGCGGACGTGATCCGGAGGGATTAGAGCAAGCCAGAGCGCAGTTTGGCTGGCAGAGCTCGGAGACCGATTGGAAGGAGCTCGTTAAACGCGAGGACATCGATTTGATCGATATCAACGCGCCGAGCGATGCGCACAAGGCTATTGCGCTTGCCGCGGCTGAAGCAGGCAAGCATATCTTTTGCGAGAAGCCGCTGGCTTTGACGCTTGAGGATTCACGGGAAATGCTTGAAGCGGCAGAAAAGGCCGGCGTAAAGCACATGGTCGGCTTTAACTACCGGTTCGCGCCAGCGGTCCAGCTTGCCAAGAAGCTTGTCTCCGATGGCCGTCTCGGCGAAATCTATCATTTCCGCGCTGTATTCCTGCAGGATTGGATTATTGATCCAAACTTCCCGCTCGTTTGGCGCCTTCAGAAAGAGATCGCGGGCTCAGGCTCACACGGAGACTTAGGCGCGCATCTCATCGATATGGCGCGATTCCTTGTAGGCGAGTTTGACGAGGTGATCGGGATGAGTGAAACGTTTATTAAAGAGCGGCCGATTGCTTCCGCTATGACGGGTCTCAGCGCCAAAGGCAGCGAAGGCGGGCCAAAAGGCGAGGTAACCGTCGATGACGCAACGGTGTTCATGACGCGCTTCGCTAATGGCGCGTTGGGCAGCTTCGAAGCTACCCGCTTTGCGGCGGGCCACCGCTGTACGAACGCTTTCGAAATAAACGGCAGCAAAGGAAGCGTCAAATTTGATTTTGAGCGGATGAATGAGCTGCAGGTTTATTTTACGGACGATGCCGAGGATGTACAGGGCTTCCGCCGCGTGCTGGCGACCGATCCGTCGCATGCTTACATGGATGCATGGTGGCCTGCAGGCCACACGATCGGCTACGAGCATACGTTCACGCATGAAGTGCATGAGCTCATGCAAGCTTTTGCCGAAGATCGCCAGCCCGTGCCGAACTTTGTGGACGGCGTGAAATGCCAAGAGGTTCTTGAGGCAGTAGACCGTTCGATTGCAGAGCGCCGCTGGGTTTCCATTAGCGAGTTGTCGTAAGGAAAAAGCATGAGATTTATAGCAAAGGGAGGCAGGGAAAGTCCAATGAAAAAAGCATTAATCGTATGGGGCGGCTGGGATGGACATCAGCCGAAAGAGGTCGCTGAAATTTTTCGCGGGGTGCTCGCAGCTGAAGATTTCGAGGTTGAGGTATCGGATACGCTTGAAGCTTTCGCAGATGCAGAGAAGCTGAAGGGGCTCGACTTGATCGTACCGGTCTGGACTATGGCACGCATTGAACAGAAGCTTGTGGATAATGTTTCGGCAGCTGTCCAAAGCGGCGTCGGCTTGGCAGGCTGCCATGGCGGCATGTGCGATGCGTTCCGTGAAAACGTAGATTGGCAATTTATGACCGGCGGCCAATGGGTGGCGCATCCGGGCAATGACGGCGTGGAATATACGGTTAATATTAACAATTCATCAAGCCCGCTTACGGATGGCATCGAGGATTTTACCGTTAGCTCCGAGCAGTATTATTTGCATGTGGACCCTGCGGTTGAAGTGTTGGCAACGACACGGTTCCCGCTGACTCCCGGGCCGCACTCGCTTAACAAGGCTGTCGACATGCCGGTTGCATGGACGAAGCGCTGGGGCGTAGGCCGGGTATATTACAACTCCTTGGGCCATCAGGCGAACATCATTGATATTCCTACGGTGAAGGAACTTATGCGCCGCGGCTTCCTCTGGTGCGCGGAAGGCAAGGCTAAAGCGCTGGAAGCGGGCACGGCGGCAGCAGCGTACAGCGGCATGGCAGACAACCAGCTTTAAATAATGGTTTCATAGTTATTATAAACTAGGATATGGGACGAGGGACGGACGATAATGGAAAAAATTAAAGCAGGTATTATTGGAACAGGCAATATTAGCGGCATTTATTTTGAAAACGGGAATCGCTTCGATGCGCTTCAGGTTGTGGCTTGCGCCGATTTAGATGTGGATCGGGCAAAAGCGCGGGGCGAGGAGTTCGGCGTTCGCGGCTGCTCCGTAGAAGAGCTGCTTGCTGATCCAGAAATTCAAATGATTATCAATTTGACCATTCCGCAAGCCCATGCTTCCGTTTGTCTGCGGGCGCTTGAAGCTGGCAAGCATGTATATGTCGAGAAACCATTTGCCGTAACGCGCGAGGAAGCACAGGAAGTGCTCCAGCTCGCTGAGAGAAAAGGTCTTTACGTAGGAAGCGCGCCGGATACGTTCCTAGGCGGCGGCATTCAGACGAGCATCAAGCTGATTGAGGACGGCTGGATCGGTACGCCAATCGGAGCGACCGCGTTCATGGTGGGAGGCGGCCATGAATCCTGGCATCCGGCACCTGAATTTTATTATCAAAAGGGCGGCGGCCCTATGTTTGATATGGGACCTTATTATTTAACGGCGCTCGTTGCGATGCTGGGGCCCATTACCCGGGTTACCGGATCAGCTCGGATCTCCTATCCGGAGAGAACCATTACGAGCAAGCCGAAATTCGGACAGCAGGTTAAGGTAGAGGTGCCGACTCACATTGCTGGCGTTATGGATTTCGCATCAGGCCCAATCGGTACGCTGCTTACAAGCTTTGATGTCAAAGGCGGCTCCATGCTCCCTCGCATCGAGGTTTATGGAAGCACGGGCACATTGCTCGTCCCGGATCCGAACAATTTCAACGGCCAAATCAAGCTTACCCGCGCGGGCTCAAATGAATGGTCGGACATTCCGCTCGCTTACGGCTACACGGAAAATGCGCGCGGCGTGGGCGCCGCCGATATGGCGAAGGCAATTCAGACCGGCCGCAAGCACCGCGCGAATGGCGACCTTGCCTATCATGTGCTTGAGGCAATGCATGGCTTCCATGACGCATCCGAGCAAGGCGTGCATTATGTTATGAAAAGCACCTGCGAGCGTCCGGCGCCGCTGCCGCTGGGATTAAAGCCATATTGCTTAGACTAATTTGAAAGTTTTTAAAAACTTGATTAAAAGCAAAAAAGCAGAGCGGCATCCGCTCTGCTTTTTTGCTTTTATAGTTATTTTTTTACCCAAGCGTCGACCTTTTCGGCGTTCTGCTCTACCCATGCTTTGGCAGCCGCCTCAGGCGTTTCGCCTTCTTGAATTTGAATCATCACGGCAGCCATTTCATCCGGAGTCCAGTTAAACTGATCCAGGAAAGTGAAAGCCTCCGGTTGATCCTCTTTTAGGCCTTTACGGGCGATCGTGTGAATCTGCTCGTCTCCGCCATAAACGTTTTTAGGATCCTCCAAATATTTCAGATCCATCTTGGCGAACATCCAATGGGGCGTCCAGCCGGTAATCACAATCGGTTCTTTATTGGCATAGGCCTTTTCCAGCTGCTGCGTCATCGCAGCAGAGGAGCTTTCGAGCAGCGTCCATTTATCACGAAGCTTGTATTCATCGAGTACTTTCTCCGTCGACATCATGATGCCCGCGCCCGGCTCAATACCGATAATGGTATGGTCTACCGTTTCGCCAACGGCATCATTTAGTTCGTCTATACTGTTAATGTCCATATATTGAGGCACGACCAGACCGATTTTTGTACCCTCAAGGTTTGGTCCTAGATCTTCGTATTTTCCGTTATATTTCGTCACATAGGAAGCATGCGTCGTTGGCAGCCACGCAGCTACCATCGCGTCCGCGCTGCCATCGGAAATACCGGCCCACATCGGGCCAGCATCTACCTGCATAAGCTCGACCTCGTAATTCAGCTTTTGTTCAAGCACTTCTTTGACCACATAGGTGCTCGCGATCTCCGAATCCCAAGATACATAGGCCAGCGTTACTTTCTTCTTGCTATTCCCGCTGGAAGCGGAACAACCCGCCACCAGTGCCATGACCATAACAGCTGCTACAATTACGCTTATTCGATTAAACTTCAAAAAATCACTCCTTAAATTTTGCATGAAAAGTATAGGTTTAATGAAAGGCTTTGTTCCTTTGATGTTTTAGGTTGTTTTGCTTTTGCGAATGACCTGCTGGGTCAGACGGTCCAATATAATGGCTAAGATTACGATTGCGAGACCGGCTTCAAAGCCGACTCCGGTATTACCCTGCGTAACAGCGCGGTAAACATAGGCGCCAACGCCTTGCGCACCGATCATCGAGGCGATTACGACCATCGAGAGCGACAGCATAATCGTCTGATTGATGCCGGCCATAATAGTCGGCATGGCAATCGGAAGCTGAAGCTTGAACAACTTCTGAGACGGCGTTGAGCCAAAAGCATCTGCTGCTTCGACTAATTCTTCCGGAACTTGGCGAATACCGAGATTCGTCAGTCTGATCGTTGGCGGTATCGCGAATATGATCGAAGAAATCACGCCTGGCACCACCCCGAGCGAGAAGAAGGTTACGGCAGGCAGCAGATACACGAAGGCCGGCATCGTCTGCATGAAATCAAGCACCGGCGTAATGATTTTTTGCACGCTGGTATGGCGGGCGCATAAAATACCTGCCGGAACGCCTATCAGCACAGATATGAAGGCTGCAGTCAGAACGAGCGCGAGTGTCTGCATCGTTTGACTCCATAAGCCGAGATTCTCAATAATGAGCAGTCCGATAAGCGTAAACAAAGCCATCTTCCACTTGCCGATAAACCAAGCGATAATTGTAAATATTAATATAAGAACGAGCGCAGGAAACCAGTTAAGCAGGGTATCCAAGCCGTTTACGGTTTCGCCAACGATGATGCGAATAAATTGAAAGAAGGGATCCAGATGGGCTTCGAGCCAAGCCTCTACCCATTCAATCCATTCTGCTAAAGGGATTTTAGGCAGTTTCAATACGCTCACCTGCCTCTAATACAGAATTTCCGGCCAGTGCGGCTAAAACCGCGCCTTTAATGACAATGCCTTTTAGGCGGCCGTTATTGTCAATAATGGATACTGGGAATTTAGATTGACTCATTAACTCAAACAATTCGTTAAGCAGAGTATCCGGTGTTGCGGAGGGTGCTTCACGCTCCATGGCCTCTTCCAGCTTCAAGCCGTTTTTTATCGCATTAGCCGCGTCCTCGGCAGTTATTACGCCGAGCAGCCGCATGCCTTTGTCCACGACATAAAGACTTGAAACACCGCGGTCCCGCATAAATTGCAGCGCAACGCGCGGACCCTTCTCAATCGTAATCGTCTCGGGTTTAACCATGACATGCGAGGCGGTGAGCACCTTGGACAAATCAACATCCTCAACAAAACGTTCAACATATTTGTTGGCTGGCTGCATCAATATTTCTTCGGGCGAACCGATTTGCACGATACTGCCGTCCTTCATTAAGGCAATTTGATCGCCGATTCGCAGCGCCTCATTTAAGTCATGCGTGATGAAGACGATAGTCTTTTTCATTTTGGACTGAAGTTCAAGAAGCTCATCCTGCATATCCTTGCGGATAAGCGGATCAAGCGCGCTGAACGCTTCGTCCATCAGAAGAACATCGGGATCGTTGGCAAGCCCTCTCGCCAGACCGACACGCTGCTGCATGCCGCCGCTTAGCTGATCGGGGTAGCTGTTTTCCCAGCCCTTTAATCCGACCAGTTCAAGCGAATCCATCGCCATCTCTTTTCGTTTCTTTTTGTCGATGCCCTGTATCTCTAGACCGTACTCAATATTTTGAATTACGGTGCGATGCGGAAACAGCGCGAACTTCTGGAACACCATCCCTACATTTTTTCTCCTGAACTGCCGGAGCTGCTCGGGAGACATGCGCAGCACATCCGTACCGTTAAACAGCACTTGGCCATTGGTAGGCTCGATCAATCGATTGAGCAGGCGCACGAGTGTCGACTTGCCGCTGCCGGACAAGCCCATGATGACAAATATTTGTCCTGCCTCAATGGAGAAGCTTGCCTGGTTAACCCCGACGGTAAGCTTCGTTTCTGCAAAAATTTTCTCTTTAGACCATCCTTTATCCAGCAGCGGGATCGCCTTTTTCGGATCGGCTCCGAAAATTTTGGTTAGCCTCTTGGCTTCTATAATCGCCATGTTGTGCCCCCTTGTGGAATATTTCGACTCCCATAAGTTTAGTTGGTTATCTTTGTAATGGTCAAAAGCCGTGAGACACTGTATACTTTGTACAGTTATAACTTTACGTACTTTACATACTGTATACTCTTGATAACTCCCTTTTTCATCCCAAACGCTTTCTTTACATTTGGACAGCCATTTGATTACAATAATTGATGTAAGAATGATAGGGGGCACGACACTCCTCAGGAGGAACGATATGAAAGAACTTGCAGCATTAACTGAAGAGCAGCTTGCAAAGCTGCAAAATACGCGCCGCCGCGTCATCGAATCAATCGGGAAAAACATGGACTTGTACGGTATCACATTATCAATCGGTCATTTATACGGAAATATGTATTTCAATCGCGAGCCGGTTACATTAGATGAAATGAGCCAGACGATGGGCATGAGCAAGACGTCGATGAGTACGGGCATGCGAACGCTGCATGACTTGAAGATGATAAATAAAGTGTGGGGCAAAGGTTCCAGAAAAGATTTGTATGAGGTTGAACCGAATTGGCATCAGAATTTTGCCGATTTCTTCTCTATTAAATGGAGAAAGGCTGTCGAGCAAAACATGAGCGCCTTGAACCGTTCGATGAAGGAAATTGATGCATTGAAGCAGCAATATGAAAGCGATCTGGCGTTTCTGGACGTACTTGAGAACGACACCCAGAAGATTGATGAAGCATTAAAATACTATCGTTGGCTGGATCGATTGATCGATTCTTTTGAAACAGGCGATATTTATAAATTTATTCCGCAAGAGGATTAATTTTAAGGAAATCTTGTACAAAATTAGCCGTGGGAGCGTTATTTCCTGCGGCTTTTTTTCGTTTCTGGGGTTTAGGTTCGGCTGCAGCAAGGTGGGTCAGATACCGGTCCGGCTGGGTGATTTTTATAGGGGGATTATGGTAAGCTTATTACTATAACTATAGGGTAAGGGGACGACGAAACCAATGGATGATCGCTTGCGTTCGCATAGGAAGCCATTGCTCGTTACGAGTGGGAAGGTTGTATTGCCAAATCAAATCGCGGAGGGTGCCGTGGCTGCAGTAGAGGGGCGAATCGATGCTGTTTTGCTAGGCGAATCGGCAATCGACAGCTGGCTTAAACAGCATCCGGGCGCAGCTGTTATCGATGCGGAAGGGCATTACGTCATGCCTGGCCTTATCGATATCCACTGCGATGCGATCGAGAAGGAAGTGCAGCCGCGGCCGGGGACGATATTTCCGCTGGATATGGCTTTGATGGAGTTTGAGAGAAAGCTGCCCGTTCACGGGATCACGACGATGTATCATTCCTTATCGCTAGGCGTGGGACTGAGCCTGCGCGGCGATCATTTGCTGACGGGAATGGTTGAGCATATCAACGATTATCGGAGCAAGCGATCCTTTATTCGGAACCGCATTCATTTGCGCTATGAGGTATCACATTTGGCAGGCATGCCTATCGTGAAGCGTTTTCTGAATGAAAAAACAATCGATTATTTGTCGTTTATGGATCATTCGCCAGGGCAAGGGCAATACCGGGAGCCGGGTTCTTTTGAACGTTATGTAATGAAAAACCAAGTTGTAAGCATGGATGAGGTTCGTGTTATCGTCGAGGATTTGATTCAGCGGAGAGAGCAAGTAAATGTTGAACAGCTGAAAGAATTGAGCGGACTTGCCGCTAAGCAAGGCGTTGCTATTGCGTCGCATGACGATGATTCTGCGCAAAAAGTGGAAGAGTCGATCGGCTACGGCGTTTCCGTATGTGAATTCCCGATTAACTTGGATACCGCGAGGCATGCTGCCGATAGGGGATTGCATGTTTGCGTAGGCGCTCCGAATGTAGTGCGAGGCGCGTCGCATGATAAAAACTTAAAGGCAGCCGATGCGATTGCAGCAGGCGCCGCGGACATTTTATGCTCCGATTACCATCCGTCCTCGATGCTTGCCGCGGTGTTCAAGCTTGCCGATCAAGGGGTTGCTGCTTTGCCAGCCGCCGTAAGAATGGCATCCCTTCATCCTGCGCAAGCTTTAGGCGCAGGCGATGAGCTTGGTTCCATCGAGCAGGGCAAAGCAGCCGACCTCATCATCGTGGATCGTTATGAAGGCCTGCCTTGGGTAACGCACACGATCGTCGGCGGCCAAGTTGTTTATGCTTCGGCCGTGCGTTATTGAGACGGATTAGCGTTTTCGTTATGATGAAGATGCTTGTAGAGGTGTTCGACCATTTGTCCTTGCTCCGGCTCCGAGGATTGCTGCCAAATCATCTCGAACAGAACGCCAAGACCGGGCAAAGCGCGTTCGTCGGCGCCAATGGAGTCTTCAATGACTTCCGATAGCTCTTTCGCTGAATTTTCCTGCACACGCCTAACGATCGCCTGACGCAAATCAATAACTTCCATACTAAATAACCTCCTGGCGCATTCGATTTTACTTATTTACTATGTCCATCGCCTGCCGTTTTCATCCGAATGAGCATGCTATGGTATACTATTTAGATAACTGCAGTAATCATCCGGTTAGGAGGATTTTGTAAGATGGCTAAGAAACAATACGCGGTAATTGGAATGGGACGCTTTGGTTCAAGCATTGCGAAGGCGTTGACGGATATGGGCTTTGAGGTGCTGGCGATCGATTCGAATGAGCACCGCATCCAAGAAGTCGTAAATACGGTCACGCATGCGGTATCCGCAGATTCCACGGATGAAGATGCGCTTAGGGCGCTAGGTATTCGAAATTTTGACGTTGTCGTTGTTGCGATCGGACAAGATATCCAATCCAGTATTTTGACGACGCTTATTCTAAAAGATTTAGGCGTGAAAACACTCATTGTCAAAGCGCAGAATGAGCTCCATGGCAAGGTTGTCAGCAAAATCGGAGCAGACAAGGTAGTTTTCCCGGAGCGGGATATGGGACTGCGGGTAGCGCATCATCTCGTATCGCCTAATATTCTCGACTACATCGAGATTTCCGACGATTACAGCATTATTGAGATCAAAGCTCCCGGACCGATGATTGGACAAAGCTTGAAGCAGCTCGATATCAGAGCGAAGTATAAATGCAATGTCATGGCCATCAAAAAAGGTACAGCAATGAACATTGCCCCTTATGCGGATGACTTAATCGAAAAGGACGATATCCTAGTTATCGTTGGCAAAAACTCAGATCTAACCAATTTAGAAATCGCATATTCGGAAGGTTAAAGCTAACTATGAATGAAAATTTTGATCCATTGCTCTCATCTGTTCAAAACGACAAGGTAAAGCAGTGGGCATCGCTGCTGGACAAAAAAAATCGCGATCGGAACGGTCAGTTTCTAATTGAGGGCGTCCATCTCGTGCTGGAAGCGCTTCGGGGTAACGCCGATGTAAAAACAATCGTATACGATTCCGATCGCGGCATTCCCGCTGAGCTTAAGCTTGAGCGGGAAACAAACGATTCGGCGGCAACGCTCGGATTAGAGTGGGTACAAGCATCGCGCCCCGTGATGGCAAAATGCACAGGGACGGATACTCCGCCTCCGGTATTTGCCGTATTGTCAAAGCTCTCGGTAGATCAATCGGCTATCTTCCGCAAAAACGGTCTCGTGGTGGTACTTGACGCTGTGCGCGATCCCGGCAATGCAGGCACTATCATCCGCAGTGCCGACGCTGTAGGAGCGGATGCTGTGATACTCGGCAAGGGCTGCGTGGATCTTTACAATCCGAAGACCGTAAGGTCAACGATGGGCTCGGTGTTCCATTTGCCTATTATCGAAGCCGATCTGAAGGAGCTGCTCCTGCAAGCAAAATCAAAAGGCATAAAGCTGGTCGGCACGAGTCTGCAGGCCGAGCATACCTGCTACAGCTTTGACTGGACGCAAGCGACATGGCTGCTCATGGGAAGCGAATCGGAGGGGCTCTCGCCCGCTGTCCGCGAACTCATGGATGAAACGGTCATTATCCCGATGAAGGGCCAAGCGGAATCGTTAAACGTCGCGATGGCGGCTACGGTGCTTCTTTACGAGAGCTTGAGACAGAGGGATTACTCGGGGAAAAAGTGAGAGATAACTGATGTGAGTTATCATTCGTTTTGGAAAAAAAATAAGTCCTGATAGTCAAGTCAACCTTGATTTATCAGGGCTTTTTAGCAATTAGTAGACATAATCCGATGATGGAAGTTGAGACAAAAAAGAGCCTTCTTGATTGTGAGAAGGCTCTTTTTTGCAGTTCATGGGTATTATCCATTCTGATTCTTATAATCCGTAGGGCTGCTACCTGTATGCTGCTTGAACACTTTGCTAAAATAATACGGATCCAAATACCCCACATGTTCGGCTATATCCTTGATCAGAACAAAGGGATGCTCCCTCATAAAACGGCAAGCCTCGTCCATGCGAAGCTTGATCAGATAATCTGGGATGGAGATTTGGAAAGTACGCTTAAATACTCGGTTCAAGTAGGCGGGGTGAAGCTGAAACACATCCGCGATACTGGTTAGGGAGATGTTTTCGAGAAATTGGGCGTGCATGTACTGCTTGGCTTCCTTTGCCCAGTCCCGCTGCGTCTCCTGATCGTGCTCGGATCTAAAAAAATATGAACACCAGATCTCCTTGACTTGGGTATGCAGATCGATTCGTTTTCTTGCTCTCCATACTTCATCGCTTACTTCCAGTTCCATGGCCTGTTTAAGATCGAAGGTACTCGTAAAAGAATCTTTGGCGAGACTGTGGAGCGTATGCGATGCGTGCAGCAGAATAAGCTCCCAGCCTCTACGGGTGATAGGAAAAGATTTTTTTGATTCTTCTGCAAAAAAAATGTCTAGCTCCTTGGCAAACAATTGCTTCTGCTGCTTCGTAATGAATTGGTTTAATCGCAACAATGCGGGCTGAAGAGGTTCCAATAATGGTTTGATATCTTCTGTAAAACCTTCGTCGATCCAGAAGCTGCTTCCTTCAAAGCGGCTTTTCGCCCGCACCAGCCTTTTGCAATCTGCTAACAGGGCAGGAACCGGTTGTAGGCCTCTAGTAGATAAAGCCATCGCAACCGTCACGCCATCCTCCGCTTTCGCGCGAGATTTAATGGCCTGGGTCCATTCTGCTTGACGTACATTTGACCAAGTATGCATGCCGAACAAGAGGATATCTTCATTACCAGCAGCCGAAGGCAGGAGCGTAAACTTTTCCCCCTCTTGCAGCATGGAGATGAAGGTATCATGAATGCCGGCAGGAATATCCCCTTGCAGTGACAGGGCATAAACAAGCAGGTAATTGCCGTGATAGAAAAGTTCCTTTGCGATGCTTTCCCACTCTGCGCGAATGGGGTCCGAGTCATCGGACGCATCCATGATTTGCTTTGCCACTTCGCGTTCCAGCAGAGTCTGATTGTGCATTAGTTTGTCTCTTATTTTATCCAGCAATTCACCTATATCATGGTCCGCTGCGGGCTTGAGCAGGTAATCGGTGATGTCAAGCTTGATGGCTTCCCGCAGGTAAGAGTAGTCATCATAACCACTGAGAATTGCGCATTGTATCCCCGGTAACAGCGCTCTAACTTTGCCGATCAGTTCGAGGCCATTCATTACGGGCATACGAATGTCTGTGATGATAGCGTGCGGCTGCGTCCAATGCAATTCAACGAGCGCATCTTCCCCGTTGTTGTAGGCACCGACTATCTTAAAGTCTGGACGCAGGGTACGGATTTTCTCTTTCAAATGCCGGAGAATCCGGGGTTCATCTTCAACGAGGATCAGTCGGAACACCTTCGATCATCCTCCTTATCTTTATCGTATATTCCATCCCTTGGGGGCGGTATTTCAAGGAAAACCAAACCTCATCATTCCAAAACAGTCTGCAGCGGGTCAGCGTATTGACGATTCCCATATGGCCAAGACCATGGGTAGATAAGCTTTCTAACTGCCGAATCCGTCCTTCGTTCAGTTCTTGAATAAGATTCTGGGTTTCAGCAAAAGAAATGTCCGTAAAGCCTGACCCGTTGTCACCAATTCGGATTTCCCAGGACATGGATTCATCCAATACCTGAGCTGAAATATCTATCATCCACGGCGGACGGGCTTGTTGAAATCCATGTGCGAATGAGTTCTCCACGAGAGGCTGCAGCAGAAACTTAGGAATCGGTTCTTCCTCGAGCTGCGGGTCTACATAAACCGAGAACGTGAATTGTCCCTCGTACCGAAACCTCATCAGCTCCATGTATTGGATGGTATAATGAATCTCCTGCTTTAGCGACACGGTCTTCGACATGGAATTGGTTGAGTAACGAAGCATCCCGCTAAGCTGCTGGGAAATGCGGGCATATTCAGGAAAACCAGATTCCTCTGCGTAAGATGCCATAGACGTCAATGTGTTAAATAGAAAATGTGGATTCATCTGTGCATACATCGCGTGCAAATGGGAGGCATTTTCCCTTTTTTGGGATTGAATAACCTCGTTTAGGGAGTGGTTAAGCCGAGTACGCATCTCCTCAAACGTAGCATACAGCTTGCCAATTTCCTTGATATTATGAAGCTTCTTTACTTTTGAAGTGGTGATATTATCAATCGTTAGCTTCTCAAGTCGTTTCTGCAAATAGCGAATTGGGGAAGCGATTCCTGCCGTAAGGATATAAGCGATTAAAAGCGATACGATTTCGCCAAAAAGGCCTAAGATCAATGTAATCCGGCGAAGGTGGGCGATGGGCTGCATGACTTCCGATTTTGGCTGCTGAATCAGGACTGTGAGCCCGCTAAAATCGGATCGAATCTGGCTCCATAGGTCCGTATCAACACCGTCAGAGCGCTTAATTTCCTGTGAACTGCCAGCCCAGCGCGGAATCTTCGGACGATCCGCATCCGAAGCATAATACGGATAGAAAATTTCCCCTTTGTCGTTAATCACGTACACTTTTGCATTGGATGTTTCATTTCGGCCAACCTCCATAGTTTGCGACAAGAGGTCAAAGGGCTGTTGAACTTCAACAGCGGCCGGCGTGAAAGCAGATGGAAAGTTAAAGCTTCGAACCAGCGAGAAGTAGAGGGGGTGATTATCTTGCCACTCGCTTTCATGTGGTGGAACCAAAAGTTTGTCGCCTTCCAATTGAACCGCTTCTTTTAGCCATTCCGATTGCTGAATTCGCAGCTTTAAATTTGAAATGGTATCCATATTTTGTCCGTAGGTTAAGAAGAAGCCATTCATTTTCATCAAATTAATTTGAGTGGCGATAAACCAAGGACCATTGAACGAAGCTAGCATGTCCTCGTACTTTTTGCGGCTGGCGAAACTTTGGAAAGATGAAGGATCCTCATCATCCTGCCCCACTAGATAGTTCTTGATATCGGAGCTGTATATTACTTGTGCGGAAATGCGGTCCATGTCCTCGATTACGTTATCAAGTGCTTCCTGATAGCGATATAACTGCTGCCGATTTGTTTCCTCCATGCGAATCACTAGATCTTTAGAGGTTTGCGTAAAGTATAGATAGCCGCTGCTGGCTACTAATATAGAACTGAGTAAGGTAAAACTAAGAAATAAACGTGTTTGTATGCGAAGTTGCATGTCGCTTCCTCCCCATAATATTATATCACGCAGTGCCCATTTTTACGGGAAGGTTCGATAATTACAGGTCGGAGGTTCACTATTTCCATTCCGTAATAGTTACCGAAATTCTAAGATAAAGAGGCAAACCAGTACAACACTATATGGAGGGGTCAAAATGATCAAGAGCAAGGGTAAACTTGCAACGATTCTGCTAGTGCTCGCCGTTGCTTTAACGGCATGCGGTAAAGCTGGAGGCAATGTTGAAAACGGCGGCACCACGAATACGGCAACCAACGCTGCTGCACAGTCTAACGAAAACAAGAAGCCAGTTACACTTAAAGTGTTGGTAGCGAGCGACTGGCTGAAAGAGAAGAAGTGGCAGATGATCTTCGATGATTATGAGGAAAAAACGGGGAATAAATTGGATATCCAGAGCGCTCCGGTTAATAATTACGCGGATCTAGTCAGTACGCGCCTAGCCACGAAGGATGCGCCGGACCTCCTATTTTATTGGGGGCAAGCAGGTAATGTGAAGAAGCTTCAGCCTGAGAAAAATTTGCTTGATCTGAGCAATGAGGAATTCGTATCGCGCATCAATCCGGCGGTTACGAAATATTTCCTCAAAAATGAAGGCAAACTGTATGGCATCCCAGTAACCGGTACGAGTGTTTCCGGGGTTATCTATAACAAAAAAGTATTCGAAGATCTAGGAATTGAAATTCCAAAGACTTATGAAGAGTTCCTCGCCGCGTGCGAAAAGATCAAGGCTGCAGGTGTTACACCAGTATATGAAGCGGGGAAAGAAGGCTGGCCATTGCAACTGTACACCTTCAACGCTGTGGCTAATGTCATGAACAAGCAGCCGGATCTGATGGATAAGATCAACGCGAATCAGACGACATTCGATCAAATTCCAGAGTTCGTGGATACGCTTCAGAAACAAAGTGACCTGCAGACGAAAGGATATCTGAACAAAGATCTATTCTCTGGAACATATGACATGTCTTTAGAGCAAGTCGCAACAGGCAAGTCGGCGATGATCTTCCAAGCAGATTGGGCAATTGCTCCTCTTCTTGAAAAATATCCTGATGCTCAGATTGGCATGTTCCCACTGCCCTCGGATGGCGATAACTACGCTGGGATTTCCGATCCGAACGGTTTGTATGTTTTTAAGAATTCCCCGAATGTTGAAGCTGCCAAGGAGTTCCTGAATTTCTTCAGCAGTCCAGAAGAACTGTCCAAATACTTCAATGAAGTAAAATCGATTCCGACCTGGACAGGTCTAGACGTGAAGTTAAACCCAGGCACAGCCGATATGAATGCATATATCGAACAAGGGAAAGCGATTCCGTTTTTCAATTCGTTGGCCGTGGTCGAGATCGGAGATTATCAATCGCTCTTACAGCAGATGTATGGCGGGCAGATAACGCCAGCTGAAGTAGCTAAAGGACTGCAGTCTAACATAGAAAAAAATGCAAAAGCGGCAGGAGTGGCCGGCTTCTAAGAGGTTTTCGCAGGAAAGGGTGGAGAGTAATTTGCTGCACAAACGGATGTATCCTATGTGGTTGATCGTTCCAGCGCTAGCGATATTTGCGGTATTGTATTTATATCCGACATTTTCGGGATTTTATTATTCGCTCACGGACTGGTCCCCCTACAAGGACCAGATCAAGTTCGTTGGATTTGAACAATTCGTAGATTTGTTTCAAACAAAAGGCATGTATCTTGCGATGAAACATACCGTGATTTACGCTGTGCTGGTCACCATTTTACAAAATGGGCTAGGCGTACTCCTAGCACTTCTTCTTAATTCGACGCTTATGGGAAAGAATTTTTTCCGCAGCTTGTACTTCTTGCCATCAATCTTAAGCGCGCTAGTCGTTGGCTATACGTTCACGACGGTTCTGCATCCAGATGGAATATTCAATCAACTATTAAACGCGCTGGGATTATCGGATTGGACAAAAGATTGGCTTGGAGATCCGAAGCTTGCGTTGTATTCCGTGACAGTCGTGAATGTGTGGCAATGGGCAGGACAGTCAATGGCGTTATATCTCGCAGGTTTACAGGGAATTTCCAAAGACATGTTGGAAGCATCAGTCATCGACGGGACGACCTATATGCAGCGGCTCCGCTTTGTGATTATGCCGATTTTGGCTCCTGTCGTAACGATTAGCGTACTATTAAGCATGATTGGTTCAATGAAAGCATTTGAGATTATTTATGCTACGACTGGCGGCGGACCTGGGGGCGCTACCGAAGTGATGAATACGTTTATTTTCAAACAATTCGGCTCAGGTCTTTATGCATTTGGTACAGCCGCGAACGTCGTTTTGTTCCTCTCCGTAGCTATCATTTCTATCCTGCTGCTTAAACTGATGCGGAAGGGGGAGATGGCGGAATGAAAATGCGATACGGTTCATGGCTGAGGACCTTGCTGGCATCCTTGGGAAGCTTACTTATTATCCTGCCGCTGGTGTTAGTCGTATTTGGCTCCTTAAAAAATCCCGCTGAAGCCGTTAAATTGAACCTCAGCCTTCCGAGTGAATGGATGTGGTCCAACTATAAGACGGTATTTATAGAAGGCCGGTTACTAAATGGCTTCAAGAATAGTGTGCTGGTTACGGTTTCCACGGTAGTGTTTACCATAAGTGCCGGCTCCATGTGTGCCTATTTCCTTGCAC
This sequence comes from Paenibacillus sp. LPE1-1-1.1, assembly GCF_040676435.1. Classification (NCBI taxonomy): domain Bacteria; kingdom Bacillati; phylum Bacillota; class Bacilli; order Caryophanales; family Paenibacillaceae; genus Paenibacillus; species Paenibacillus sp. LPE1-1-1.1. The sequence continues at coordinate 2,086,154 of NZ_JBEGHY010000001.1, read as the reverse complement.
GCCGGCATGGCCGCTGGGTTCAATACTTGTTCTATTTATTCTTTGCAGGAATGATCGCACCGCCTTCGATGATTCCGACGATCAAGCTGATGCAATCGCTTAATATATCGGGACAGTTTATCGGTCTCATCCTGTTCATGACCGCACTTAACCTTCCACTCACCATTTTTATTATGAGCGGGTTCGTTAGATCTTTGCCTAGGGAGCTGGATGAGGCAGCGACGATTGATGGCGCAGGGAGTTTCTACACTTTCAGTAGGATTATCTTCCCATTATTGAAGCCATCGATTGCGACGGTTACCGTATTTGTCGCGATCTCGTCTTGGAACGATTTTCTCAACACGCTTTACATTATCAGCGATAGCAGTAAATGGACACTGCCTTTCTCCGTCTATAATTTCGTTTCGCAATACGGAACTTCGTGGCAATTTGTATTTGCAGATTTACTCTCGGTTATGCTGCCAATGCTTATCGTCTACCTGTTTCTTCAGCGTTATATTATTGAGGGAATGACGGCAGGATCGGTTAAGGGATAACCAGTCATACGGTAGACGTGCGGGGGAGATTCTGCCTCGCACTTTGTCGGAAAGAAAATGAAAGCGCTTAAATAGAGGGGTTCGTCCAATAAAGGTAAGGCTTCGATTGCGATCAAAAATAAAATGACTAAACCAAGGGAAAGGATTGAAACCTCAATGAATAGTAAAACATCTAAGTTTGCAAGAAAGCTGCTCTCTTATTCTATGGTCTGTTCTCTATCGGTCAGCTTATTAGCCGGCACCGCACGTCCTGTACAGGTACTTGCAACAAATGCATCAAAAACCCCCATAGTGTTCAAAACGCAAACAGGCGGAGTATTTGACGGGATGCCATTGTTTGACGGTGTGCCGGAGCATCTGGACGAGTTCGTAGATACTTATTTTGATTATACCGGTGTAGAAGGGCCAGCAGTATACATAGCAGGAGCTCGGAACATCTACACGTTAAAAAGTGGTCCGCATGCCGGTAAAAAAATTCCGGGTGCATTATCGGCAGCGGATAATGACCAAGGAATTTCCACTGACTTTCCTTCGTACATTGGGATGGGACAATCTTGGAATAAGGATTTGATTGCTGATGTGGGAAATGTAATGGGAGTCGAGAAGCTCAGCCAGCTTAAAGTGAAGCAAGGAGATTCTAATATTCAAGACGGTCCGAATGCGTCACGTTCAGTGGCCTTCACGGCAACTAGCGATTTAAGGATCAATCCGTTGATCGGACGGTTTGATGAAAGTTTCAGCGAAGATGCGTATTTAACCTCAACACTGGTGGATACAATGGCGACCGGTCTTACTGGGATCGAACAGGCTAAGAGCGACGACGGCTTCTGGATGAGAGCTGCAGTAGGGACAAAGCATTATTCCGTTTATAATTCCCAATGGTTCCGAGAATCGACAAGCAATAACGCAAGTGCCCGTTCGATCTACGAGTATTATACCAGAAGTCCGTTTAGAGGGTTTGAGAGCGGTTCATTGGCAGGTGTCATGACTTCTTTCGGCATGACAAACGGAATTCCGAATATTCTCTCCCCATTTCAAATCTACGCGAATAATAATTCAAAGTTTGGGGCTTACAGCAGCACGGACTTTTACAGTGACCGTTGGGTCTATAGTAATCCGTTTAGCCCCGGTGGAAATGCACAAGGAAATGGATATGACACGCAATACACGGTAGATCAAGCTCATGCCTCCGTATTGTTTACTCTAGCTGAGTCGGGGGACGGGTTGCAGGATGTCCAAACATTGGTTAATGCTGTGGCAAAGGGACTATATGGAGCCACAAAAGAAGATTTGATTAAAGCCGCGCGATCGCATGTGAACCAAATGGTCCGTCTCGGAATATTTAATGAAACTGACGAAAACGGAATCCCGAAATTTTATCCGTTTGCAAGTGATGCAGGCGATGTTTCTGCTACCAAAGCTACCTACACAGTGCCTGAGCACCAGGAAGTGGCGCTAAGAGCAGCGCAGGAGAGCATCGTGCTGTTAAAGAATGACGGAACGCTGCCACTGGCGAAAAGCAAAAAAGCGGCGATTTCGGGTATATATGCCGATTCAAGGTTCAAAACATCAAAATCGTTAGCTGTAACGCCAGACCTGCCGAATTCGGGTGATGCTCCGCTTACATCGATCATAAAACAAATCGGCGCAGCTAATGTTTCCTACAATACCGGAAGTAAAGTGATAGCACTAACTTCTAAATCAAATGGAAATCCAGTTACCAGCAGTGCGGCAGATGCCGGTGCCGGGCTCGTCACGATTGCTGGACCGTTGGATAAATCCAATCCAGCTCAACTATTCGAGGTTTACGATTGGGGACAAGGTGGAGTCAGTCTGCTTTCAATGAAAAACAAAAAGTGGGTTACTTCTCCGAAATTGGCAGATGCTGCGGTTGGTAACACGGATTCTACCAAACTGAACTTGACAAACAATGACTGGAATTCTGATCAACTAGGTGGGGGAAGCACCAGCGCCATTCCGCCAACCTTGAGAATGGAGAAGAACACAGACGGTACAATCGCTATGGTGGCTGACACCTATCATTTAAGTTTCTTTGGGAATTTTACTGGAAAATATTACGCAAATGGAAGATTGGTAGTTACAGGTGATGACGGTGGGTTAAAAACGGCAGGTACGACGTTAACGAATGCCTCTACTGCCAATGAAGCAAGAAAGAACAGCAATGCTAAGTATAAGCAAACGGTTGTTCAAGATGTAGGAGCTGCTGCTGCGACACGAGCGAAAACCGACGATTACGCCATCGTGTTCGTTGGATCCGTTCCGCGTCATAGCGCTGGTGAGGGGAATGACAGGTCTAGCCTATACATGGGTGATGACGACTACAAACTTGTCAAAACCGTCTCTGACGCCTTCGCTGCGAAAGGCAAGAAAACTGTCGTTGTCGTTCGATCGAGCTTTCCGGTAATCATGAAGCAAATTCAGGATAATCCCAATGTTTCGGCGATCTTGTATCAGCCTTACGGTGGACAATACGATGGGCAAGCGCTGGCTCAGGTACTCTACGGAGATTATGCTCCGACAGGCCGATTGAACTCCACATGGTATGCGGATATGTCTTCTTTACCAGCCATCTCCAAGTATTCTATTCCGGATTTGACCCAAACGCTGGATAAAACCGATCCGCGATACACAGTGGATATGACGAATGCGGACCCGATTGAAACCAAACTAACTTATATGTACACGAAAGCGCCGGTAACATACGAATTCGGGTATGGGCTATCCTACAGTCACTTCAAATACAGCAACCTGTCCGTGCCAGCTTCCGTAAGTGGCAAACAGACGTTCACTGTAAAGGTAAATGTAAAGAATAATGGTAAGGTGAATACTTCCGAAGTTATCCAGTTGTATACGAAGAACAACAAGTCTGCTTACGGCTCGAATGCACCTTCCACGAAGTTGATCTCGTACGAGAAGATTAAGCTTAATGCAGGAGAAACAAAAACAGTCACTTTGAAAGTGGACCCGAAGGATTTTGCGATCTGGGATGTTAACAAAGGAGATCTCATCGTCGAAAACGGCGTCTATACGTTCATGGTCGGTGCTTCCTCAAAGGACCTCCGGATACAAAAGGATGTAAAGGTCGTGGGTACACCGCTTGAGAAACTCAATATTAACAAAGCCTTCAATGTATTTGATCACTCTTTTGCGTCGAAGAACGTGATTTACAGTGAAGTCTCTAAGGAGCGTACAGCAGTAAATCTGAAAGCGAAGAAGGTTATAGGCGGTTACTATGCAGTAGGGTCCATGAATAACGGTGCTTGGATTGCGATTCCAAAAGTTGATCTGTCTGCTGCCAAACAAGTTACGGCAAGCGTCGCATCCAATGGCTCTGGCGGTGTGATTACGTTGCATATCGATTCACCGTCCAGTAAACCGTTTGCCGCTTTGAATGTTCCCGTTACAGGACAGCGCTCCTATACCATAGCCAACGCTGATGCATCTGTTAAGGAACTCGGATATACAGATGTGACAGTTGATCTGACCAACACGAAACTGACGGGAAATCATGATCTTTATGTTGTGTTTAATGCGCCTGATCTACGGATTGACAGCTTGTCTTTTCTAACGAAAAAGACAAAATAGGCGATGTGAAAACTAACTTGAAACTAAAGATTTATAAGTGATTCGTTGATTCTTCAAGAATACCATTGGATACTTATTGACTTCGTTTTGCAATTTTAGAAATCCCACCAGATCAGCTCTAACTTTGGTCATGCCAAAGTTCAGCTGATCTCTTTTATTTTTAGACATGTTTCTAAAAATCAGACTGAACCTATTTTTGGGGTATGTACAGGATCTGGCGTATCTGGCGTACGAATTTTTGTTAATCTAAAGTATGCCAATTACATGACGTCTGCTAAGGTAAAAGATGAACACGCTGAGCCAAGTCTTTGTTATGCTAATTATATTAATCAGCATCGTGAAGTTAGACTGAATAATAGACACATAGAAATGAAATACCACACTTTGAGAAATCCTGTATGACAGGCAAAAGGAGATGCCTCATACAAGTGTACCAAGATGAAGAAGAAGGGGAAATCCTATGAAATTGCAGGCTGCCGGCAAAGCAAAATGGTTCGTCTATCAGAAAATTGTTATCGTATTTATCGTGTTTCTTGTTCCTCTCATTTCGATGAACATCTGGGTCAATTACAAGGGCATGTCTTTTTCAAAGAATACGATGTTGGATTCAGCCGAAGCGGGAGCTTCCTTTTACGCGAAGCAACTGGATAAGGAAATGTATTTTATTCGCAGTCAGCAATTGGGGTTTATTAACGGTGAAGATTTGCAAAAGCTTAGCTTTAGGGGAGGAAGCCTCGGGAAATATGATGAGGTTAAACTGATTGATCAAGTGAGAGATCGATTGGGCTTTCTCATGAATTCTAGCGAATATGTGCTTAATGCAGGAGTTTATATTGCATCAGTAGGTAAAACCATCTCTATTTCGAATGGTGTTACCAATACGCCAAACGATGAATATAAACTAATTTCTACACTATTAGGAGTTTCAATCAAACCTTCCTTTTATAGAGTCGGAGATCGGATATTCTTTATCGAGACAGCGAATAATGACGGCATATGGTCGTATATTGAACTTTCCAAAGTGAAGCTGCTCGAAGAGCTGCATCAAATTAGGACCCTATACAAGGAGTCAGAGGTATTGCTTGGGAGTGAGAGTTTGGGTAGTGTATTTTCCACGACGCAAGAGGATCAAGCCATTACGGTACAGCATCAACTGGTTAAAGATCCTAATGATCAAGCTGACCATATGTCTAAAATGGAGAAAGTCAACGGCATCCGTTATTTTGTAATACACAATTTTGTCAGCTCTTTAAATTTGTCATTAATTATGTATGTGAATCAGAACGAAATCACCAGATCATTAAGTCAGTTTTATACGCTGTATTATCTCTTGTTCAGCATTACCATTATCATTCTTTTGCTATATTCGTTCTCGGTTAATGTCATGATACATCGTCCATTGTCCAATCTAGGCAAGGCATTTCGAATGATAGAAACGGATAATCTGAACTTAGTCATCGAATCCAAGACAAATGATGAATTTCATTATTTATTTCAAAGCTTTAATCGTATGGCACATCGATTGAAAGTTTCCATAAAGGAAAACTATGAACAAAAAATAGCGCTGCAGCATTCGGAATTAAAGCAGCTGCAATCTCAAATCAACCCCCATTTTTTATACAACAGCTTTTTTAATATTTATATGATGTGCAAAGTAGGGGATTCTGATAGTGCCGCGGAGCTCTCCCAAAAGCTTGGAAGCTATTATCAATACATTACCAGAAGCGGTGCCGATGAAGTGCTTCTTAACAAGGAGTTTCAACATGCGCTAGATTATTGCGAAATCCAATGCATTCGCTTTTCCAATCGAATTTCGTATGAATACACCGAGATTTCGGATCAATTGCATACCGTTTACGTACCGAGACTCATCATTCAGCCGATCGTCGAGAACGTATTTGATCATGCCTTTGAAGATGGTACGATGAACGGAGTTGTCTATATTGGAGCTAGCTACCAGGATGATACAGTACGCATCACCGTAGAAGACAATGGCGGTTTATTGACAGATGATAAAATAGAGCAATTGCAGGAGCAGCTTGCAGTCAGAACGAAGCAAGTTGAGAAAACGGGATTAATTAACGTGAGCAACCGGCTGAAATTAATTTATGGAGAGGGCAGCGGCTTATTCGTCTCCCGAAGCCAAAACGGCGGTTTGAAGGTGGAGCTTATCATACATCTTGAAAATAAGGGGGCAAAATAATGTACCGATTGTTAATTGTTGATGACGAGCCTGTCATTGTGAATGGCTTAGTACAGCTTTTCCAGGGAAACAAAGACTTTGAGCTGGATATATGTAAAGCCTATTCCTCCGGTGAAGCGCTTGAAATAGCAAAGAAAACGAAACTGGATATCTTGATCAGCGATATTCGTATGCCTCAGAAGAATGGTCTGCAATTAGTGGATGAAATGGTATACTATTGGCCCTCATGCCGAATTATCTTTCTTACAGGGTATAGTGAATTTGATTATGTATACGAAGCGTTAAAGAAAAGCGTAGAGAACTATATCTTGAAAACAGAAGGAATTGAGCCGATTTTCCAAGCCGTTAAAGAGGTAATAGGTAAACTGGAAGAAGAGAAGAGTCTTAGGCTTCAGCAGGAAAAGGCGCAAAGACATATTCAAATCGCGGAGCCTTATCTAAAAAAAGAACTGATGGAAGCCATGCTGAGCGGGAAGCCGCTTCCTACGCTATTGACTCAACCCATTTATGCAGAAGTGGACTTTGGCATTGCTGTTGAGCGTCCCTCTTTCTTCCTTGTAGGGCAAGTGGATCGGTTGGATATTCATAATTTAAAGGTGCTGGAAGCGGTACAACGGATTTTTGACAATCATCTGCCGGCTTCCATAGTCGGGGAGAAAACGCTCTACAATGGCAGCTCACTTGTGTGGCTTCTTCAAGCGGATGAGGAATTACTGGGACGCTTTAGAGGGACACAATCAGATGCGGATGCGAATGAGCAGGGTATAGCATCCTATATGAAAGGCATTCTTGAGCTTGTGCAGAATGAATGTGTTGAGGTGCTCGCCGCTTCGGTTTCATTCGGCATTTCCGGGAATTTATTAGGAAAGTGGGATACGCTTCATCTCCAAGTGGAAGCCGTTCGTGCAATGATTCAGAAAAGAGCGGCATTTGGTCAAAAAATGGTTATTGTTGATTACGAAAAATCGACCGGTTGTGAATCGGATATGAGCGGAGAGATGAAGCAAGAAGAATTCAAACAATTGCTAATTGAACAAATTCATCAATATGTGCATAACAATCTGTCCAATGATGTGTCCCTAACGGCTATTGCAGATGAAGTGCATTTTAATCCATCCTATTTGTCCCGCTATTACAAGCAGATCACGGGACATAATCTATTAGAGTATATACAATCCGCGAAAATGACCGTTGCCATTGATCTAATGATGAATACATCCTTGAAATTAAATGAAATTGCAAGTAAGGCTGGATTTGATTCGGCTTCGTATTTTACGACTTTTTTTAGAAAAATGACAGGACGTTCCCCTCAAGAGTATCGAAATTCACAATAGGTAAAAAAATCAAAAGCGATGTAAACAAAGTGAAATTGAAACCGCTTTCCCTCTCGAAATATAATAAACACAGGGATCAGGGCTACTAACATTATCAAAAGGGGGAAAGTGTTCCATATGAAAAATAATAGAACGATGAAAATGATCTTATTGTTATCGCTGTCTCTTTTAACCATTTCAGCATGCTCGACTCAAGGTGATAACAAAGCAAATACACCAACCTCTGAACCGTCATCAGAGAACAATCAGACGGAAGCCGCTCCGCCAGATCCATTCGGTAAATACCCTGATACGGTTACGGTTACACAAGTACTAGGATTTAATCCACCTGAAGATCCGAGAACGCCAAAAGGCATTACACCCGATCAGAATGCTTACTTCAAGGATCTCAAAGAGATGATGAACATCGATGTGAAATACAAATGGACCGTGCCCTCCAGCCAATTTGAACAAAAATTTTCACTCGCGATGGCATCGGGAGACCTGCCTGATATTTTAGAGCTGGACCCGAAAAACTTCGAGAAGCTGAAAAAGCAGGATATGCTCGCTGACCTTTCAGATGCTTATGAACAATACGCATCGCCAATACTTAAGAAATACATGGAATCGGATGGCGGTTTTGCAATGAAGACTTATCACTCAGACGGCAAACAGCTGGCGATTCCAGCTTTTGAAGATCCATTCCTATCTACTCAATTGCTTTGGATTCGGAAGGATTGGCTTAGTAATTTGAACTTACAAGCGCCAACAACGATCGATGAGCTGGAAAAGGTCGCAGAAGCGTTTGTGAAAAATGATCCCGATAAAAATAGCAAGAATGATACTTACGGTATTTCTTTGCAGAAAACGCTGTTTTTCTGGGGATTTGATGTAAGAGGATTATTTAACGGATTCGGGGCCTACCCATCCATTGGTGATGCTCAGACAGCCTGGCTCAAAAATGGTGAAGATAAACTAATACCGGGTCTTATTCAACCTGAGGTGAAGACGGCGCTTAGTAAGCTGCAGTCTTGGTACCAAAATGGCATTCTGGATAAAGAATTTGCGCTGAAGGATGAGAACAAGGCAGTAGAAGATCTTACTTCGGGCAAGGTCGGTATTTCTTACGGAGAATGGTGGTACCCGAACTGGCCGCTTAATTTAAATATTGACAATGATCCGAAGGCTGAGTGGATTGCGGTTCAAATTCCAGGGCTAGACGGTCCAGCAAAATCACTTGTTCCAAAAATTCGGGCTGGTAAGGTTTTCGCTGTAAACAAAAAATCGAAAAATCCAGAAGCAGCCATTAAAATGATCAATTTCTATATCGAAATGGGCAACAAACAATATTTAGAAAAAAACAAAGCAGAGAATGGTTATGTATATAACTGGTTTAATCCACGTATCTACAACCCTGCTCAAATTGAAACGATCTATACAGAAGTGAACAAGGCACTCGACGCTAAACAGACTGAAATTACGCTTGATGATGAGAATTTCAAGAATGTAGCGGATGTCTTCAAAGCAAGTAGGGATTACCTTGCAGGAAATACAAAAGATGCTACCAAAGGCGTAAATTGGGGTCAATATTATAGCCGTGCAGCAAAAGACGGCGGCTGGGGAACGACTCGTAAGATTAAAGAGAGCGGAGCGTTTGTAAACAATGAATTCTATGGCCTTCCTACAAAAACACAAGTAGAGAAGGGGGCCCAGCTAGATAAGCTTATGCAAGAGTCCTTTACAAAAATCATTATGGGCGCCTCGATTGATGAATTCGATAACTTCGTTGCAAGCTGGAAGTCGCTAGGCGGCGATGATATTACGGAAGAAGTCAATGCATGGTATAGCGAGCAAGCCAAAAATTAAATCCTAAACAAGCGTAAACGGCTGACGCCGTCCTTGGCGGCAAAAGCTCGTTTCGCGGTGAAATATAAGCAACGTAAAAGGTTGAATTTTATACTTTCTTATATTTTTAAAAAAAGCGGGAGAGACGAGTCGAGGAGTCGACAACTCCTCCCGCTTTAAAATTAGCAGCTGGTAAGGAGGGTCATCTATGAGAACGCTGAAAAAAGAATATTTGCTGCATTTGATGCTATTGCCTGGTGTTATCGCTACTTTGATCTATGCATACGGACCTATGGCTGGCCTAGTCATGGCTTTTCAACAGTTTGAACCATTATCCGGGTTTTTCAGATCAGAATTCGTTGGCCTTGAAAATTTCCGTTATGTATTTGCTTTACCGGATTTCAATCAGGTGCTATGGAATACGATCATTATCGCGCTCTTCAAAATGGTCCTGTTTCTGCTTGTTCCACTCCTTCTTGCGCTGTTGCTAAATGAGGTTACAAGAAAATGGTTTTCAGGCTTCATTCAGTCTGCCATCTTCCTTCCGTTCTTTCTGTCATGGACCGTGCTTGGGGGCGTCGTTATTGAATTGTTCTCGCTGAGCGGACCAATTAATGGCTTGTTAACCGAAATTGGATTACAGCCTATTATGTTTATGCTCGACAATGACTGGTTCAGAGGTATTGTCATTGGCTCAGATGTCTGGAAAGGCATGGGCTACAATATGATTGTTATGCTCGCAGCCATTGTAGGCATCAATGCAACGCTTTATGAAGCGGCAGAGGTTGATGGAGCAGGGAAATGGAAGCAAGTCATGCACATGACGCTTCCGGGTATTGCCCCCATTCTTATTTTGCTTGGCGTATTAAGCTTAGGCGGCATTCTCAATGCGGGTTTCGAACAAATTCTAATTATGTATAACCCGACGGTTTATGAAGGTGCGGATATCATTGATACATTCGTTTACCGACTAGGGATGTTCAGTCAACAATTCGGGCCAGCAGCGGCAATCGGCCTCTTTAAATCAGTCATATCATTAGGGTTAGTATCTATTACCTACTATGCGGCTTACAAAATTAACAATTACAGAATATTCTAGGGCGGAGGTAATACGGTGATACACAAACAATCAATCAGTAGAAAGCTTTTTGTCGTGTTCAATACGTTGTTGTTAACTTCAATCACGTTGCTCGGTATTATCCCGTTTATTCATTTACTCTCTATTTCACTTAGCTCCAATACGGCAGCGATGGCAGGAGAAGTAAAGCTTTGGCCTGTCGGCTTCTCCTTGGATGCTTATCAATACTTGGGAGAGAAGGTAGAGTTCTTCCGTTCCTTATGGATTTCCGTTCAGCGGGTCGTGCTTGGGACGGCCGTCAATATGCTTCTTGTATTTATTACGGCTTTTCCACTCGCGAAAACGAATAATCAGTTTAAATTTAGAACCCCTTATGTCTGGTTCTTTGCAGTTACGATGTTTTTCGGCGGCGGATTAATTCCTACTTATATCATTGTAAAAAATACAGGTATCATTGATTCGATTTGGGCACTCGTTTTGCCAGGTGCTTTGAATGTATGGAATATGGTGCTCATGCTGAATTTCTTCAGATCCATTCCGAGAGAACTGGATGAGGCCGCTACAATTGACGGTGCGGGACACTGGCGAGTGCTTTGGCAAATTTATTTGCCTGTATCGCTTCCTTCGATCGCAACCATTGGATTGTTCACGATTGTCGGGCATTGGAACTCTTGGTTTGACGGTATTCTTTATTTGAATTCACCGGAAAAGTATCCGCTGCAAACCTATCTTTCTACATTAATCATGTCGATAAATGCCCAAATGTCCTCCATGTCTATCGAGCAGCTTAAAGTGATGGATAACTTAAGTGAAAAGACACTTCGAAATGCGCAAATTTTTATGGGTGCTTTGCCCATTATGCTCGTGTATCCGTTCTTGCAAAAGTATTTTGTTAAAGGCATGACAGTAGGAAGTGTCAAGGAATAGATAGATTTAAAACAACGAGGAGAGATCATTCATGAAAAAAGTTACTGTCGCAATCATTGGAGCGGGACTACGGGGAGTCAACTATTTGGAGTATGCACTTCAGCATCCTAATGAACTGCAAGTTGTAGCTGTTGCTGAACCGGTTCTTGAACGCAGGGAGAGCTTCCAAGCTAGGCATAGTATTCCGGATCATATGTGCTTTGAGAATTGGGATGATTTTTTCGCTATGCCGAAGCTCGCGGATGCTGTACTCATCTGCACCCAAGATAAACAGCATTTTGATCCGACAATGAAAGCACTTGAGGCTGGCTATCATGTGCTGCTCGAGAAGCCGATGTCTCCGGATGCCAAAGAATGCTTGCTTATGGGAGAAAAAGCGTCTCAGTTAAACCGTGTGTTTTCGATTTGTCATGTGCTTCGGTATACTCATTTCTTTTCTACCATTAAGGGACTGCTAGACAATGAAACAATTGGTCATTTGATGTCTATCACGCATAATGAAAATGTAGGATTTTGGCATCAAGCACATAGCTTCGTGAGAGGGAATTGGAGCCGGAAAGAAGACTCCAGTCCGATGATTCTAGCGAAGTCCTGTCATGATCTGGACATTTTACTCTGGTTAGCAGGTTCGGAATGTGTTCGCGTATCCTCCTTTGGATCACTCTCTCATTTTACATCCGATCAAGCGCCGGCTGGAGCGCCGTTACGCTGCTTGGACGGTTGTCCTGTGGCAGATGATTGTCTCTACTATGCGCCTAAGCAATATTTAACAGAGGATACAAATTGGCCTACAGCGGCGATTAGTAATGATTTGAGCTATAGTGCGCGCTATAAGGCGCTAGAGGAAGGCCCATACGGCAGATGCGTCTATCATTGTGACAATGATGTCGTTGACCATCAGGTTGTGAATATGGAGTTTGCTAATTCCGTCACGGCAGCATTTACGATGAGCGCATTTACTAAAGATGTCAGCCGTACAATCAAGCTTATGGGAACCAGAGGGGAAATCCGCGGTGCCATGGAGAAGAATGAAATTGAAGTGATTCATTTTGGCAGCGGCAAGGTTGAGCGAATCTCTTTTGAAAATATGGGAGGTCACGTTGGTCACGGCGGCGGCGATATGGGTTTACTCAAGGATTTCTTAAAGCTGGTAAGAGAAGACGGCAAGAGTCAAGGGCTTACCTCGGCAAGTCAATCGATTCAAAGTCATTTAATGGCATTCGCGGCGGAACAATCAAGAATGGATGGAAACAGTGTCAATCTCAAAGATTTTGCAAAAAGCATCCTAATATAATGAGGTGAAAGAGTAATGAATCATCCAATCCAATTTGAGACGAAGTTACTAAGCTCTTTGACAAAAGTATTCGCAGACGAGACGCCAACCGAACAAGCCTTTAACAGCGCATCTGCGCTTTTCGGCGAGACCTATTCATTCCAGGTCGCATACACTTCAGATACGCTCTTGAAAAATATAAATGTAAACCTTGACTCAACCCTTGCAGACCGTATTTTGATTAGAACTGTCGGACTGGTTCCTTCGGAGATGCCTTGTTTCAAGTACCCTGATGATAACGTCCTGCGCACGACACCGGGACTATATCCAGATCCGTTATATGAGCTGAATCAGCAATCCATTAGTGCGGTTCCCCAGCAATGGCGTTCCATTTGGGTGAGCGTTGAGCTTGACCAATCTGTCTCTGCGGGTCTTCATTCCATTCAAATCTCCTTCTTATCAGATGAAGGAGAGACCTTAGCGGTATCCGATGTATTTCAGTTGACTGTCATCCCTGCCGCATTACCTCCGCAAAAATTGATTCACACAGAATGGTTTCATGTAGATTGCATTGCGACGCAGTATGGCGTCGAAGTCTTTAGTGAAGCGCATTGGACACTTCTTGAACGTTATGTGGACTCGATGGTCAAGCATGGCATGAACATGATATTGACGCCACTATTTACACCGCCGCTCGATACTCTCATTGGAGGAGAACGTCCAACTGTTCAACTGGTGCAAGTTGATGCCCAGGGAGATACTTATCATTTTGGTTTTGATCAGCTTACGCGGTGGGTAACCATGTGCAAGAAGCTAGACGTGAAGTACTTTGAGTTTTCACACTTATTTACGCAATGGGGAGCAAAGTTCGCTCCAAAGATTATGGGAACGGTACATGGTGAAGAGAAAAAACTATTTGGCTGGAAGACGGATGCATCCTCAGAAGCTTATCGTAACTTCTTGGATCAATTCCTGCCTAGTCTTGATCGATACTTGAAAGAGAATGGACTGGATCAGCAAAGCTGGTTCCATGTTTCGGATGAACCGGAACTCAGTCATTTGGAATCTTATCAAGCTGCAAGCGAGATCGTGCGCCGGCATCTTTCCGATTACCCTATTATGGATGCACTATCCGATTTGGATATGTATGAGCGGGGTCTGGTGCAGAGACCGATTCCGGGGAACAATCACATCGAACCGTTCCTGGAGCATGGCGTTCCAGATTTATGGACCTATTATTGCTGTGCGCAGCATCAAGAAGTATCCAATCGCTTTTTTAACATGCCTTCTTCTAGAAACCGGATTATTGGACTTCAGTTGTATAAGTTTGGATTGCAGGGTTTTCTGCACTGGGGCTTTAATTTCTGGTATTCGCAGTATTCCATTGATCAGAAGCTCGATCCTTATCGGTCAACGGATGCAAAGCTTGGATTTCCTTCGGGAGATTCCTACTTGGTTTATCCGGGCGAAGAGGGCCCAATCGAATCGATCCGCTTGGAAGTTCTCTATGAGGCCTTGCAAGACTTACGTGCATTAGAGCTGCTTGAGCAAAAGATTGGCAAAGAACAGACGATAAAGCTAATGGAAGAAGGCTTAACAGCGCCATTGACATTCTCCTGCTATCCAAAAGGCAGTGGAGAATGGTTGCTAGCAACTAGAGAGAGAATGAACCAGGCGTTAGCCAGTCATTATGCTGAATAACTTAACTATTTAATGAGGTGGAGAATTGATGACTACATTTAAATATTCAGGATCTTCATTTTATTTTAATGATCAGCCCATACGCCTCCTTTCAGGAGCCATTCATTATTTTCGAACCGTACCCGAGCATTGGCAAGATCGACTTGCAAAATTAAAAGCATGCGGGCTCAATACCGTTGAAACGTATGTCCCATGGAATCTTCACGAGCCGAAGAAGGGCCAATTTCATTTTGAAGGCATGGCGGATATCGTTCGTTTTATTGAGCTGGCTGGAGAGATCGGGCTGCATGTCATCGTTCGGCCTGCACCTTATATTTGTGCGGAATGGGAATTTGGCGGACTCCCTTCTTGGTTGCTGGCAGACTCGGATATGCGTCTCCGTTGCTACCATCAGCCGTTTCTAGATCATGTGGATGCTTACTATGATGTGCTGCTTCCGAAATTAAAACCACTCCTATGCACCAATGGCGGACCGATAATCGCGATGCAGGTCGAGAATGAATATGGAAGCTACAGCAATGACAAACGGTATTTGATTCATCAAAAAGAAAGCATGATTGCTCGCGGAATGGACGTGCTGTTATTCACTTCTGACGGGCCTGAAGATGCGATGCTGCAAGGCGGTATGATCGATGGTGTTCTGGCAACGGTGAATTTTGGATCCCGTGCAGCAGAAGCTTTCGAGAAGCTTAAAGAATATCAACCGGATGCGCCGTTTATGTGTATGGAATATTGGAACGGTTGGTTTGATCATTGGCATGAAGAGCATCATACCCGTCCCGCTGAGGATGTCGCGGGTGTGTTGGATGAAATGCTTAGTCTAAACGCATCCGTTAATTTCTACATGTTTCATGGCGGAACGAACTTTGGCTTTTTTAACGGAGCGAACGGTCATACAGCGGATAGCTATGAGCCGACGGTTACAAGCTATGATTATGATGCTCTGCTGAATGAATCCGGTGAACCGACAGCTAAATATTATGCTGTGCGCGATGTCATCTCTAAATATGCGGATCTAGGTGAATGTGAATTGCCAGCTCCGATCGCGAAGAAGGCGTATGGACGGATGGAAATGACCGAGCAGGCTTCATTAACGGCTAACCTAGACAACATCTCTACACCTATATACACCGCATATCCTGAGACGATGGAAAAATTGGGGCAGGATTACGGGTTTATTCATTATGCGACATTCATTAGTGGACCTCGTCCGAAGGAAGAATTCTTCATACAGGACCTGCATGACCGTGCTCAAGTGTTTCTTAATGGCAAACTGGCTGGCATCCTGGATCGTACGGATGCGAATGCTAAACTAGCGTTTGATGTACCCGCTGAAGGTTTGCAAGTGACTGTGCTTGTAGAGAACTTGGGCCGTGTCAACTATGGACCTTATATGAAGGATCGTAAAGGAATTACGGAGGGCGCGCGTTATGGACGACAGTTCTTGTCGGATTGGAAGACGTATACGTTACCGCTGACTGACTTATCCGGTCTGCAATTCGGAGTCATCTCGGAACAAATGGAACCAAGCTTCTTCCGAGGAACGTTAGTTGTCGATGAGCCATGTGATACTTTCATCAGCTTGGAAGGATGGACCAAAGGGGTCGTGTTTATTAATGGCTTTAATTTGGGACGTTATTGGAATACAGGGCCGCAAAAAAGATTGTATGTGCCGGGACCTTTATTGCAGCAAGGCGATAATGAAATTGTCATTTTTGAATTGCATGGAACCTCTGACAGTACTGTGACCTTTTTGGATCAACCTGATTTAGGCTCTTAAACGTTCGTTTGGTATCAATAACAATATCGTTATTTGTTACCCGTTTGGAGCTTTGGACACAAGCTCTAAACGGGAGATCGCATGAGTCAACAAAAGGAGATGATGCAAGTGGCTGAAGAAACTACTCCAGGGAAGATGACCTACTTCTGTCAGGAGATTCCGAAGGAATGGCACACTGGAGTACAAGACGCTGTGCCATGGCATCTTTTCGAGCCATTCGAGCTCGTTGATACGGTCACCGGTATGCAGGCCTTGGAGCAAACGGTCGTCCGTGCCTGCTGGAGTCCGAATTTTTTGTTCATCCAATTTATTTGCGAGGATCGGCATATTGCCTCGGATTTTTTGAACCGGGATGATCCCTTATACGAACAGGATGTTGTCGAGCTGTTTTTTGATGAGTATGGTAACGGCACTCATTATTTAGAGCTAGAGGTCAGTCCTCACAACGTCGTGTTTGACGCCCGTATTGAGAATGACGGCTTCGGCAATACGGTGCGGGTCGATAAAGAGTGGGATTTTGTCGGCTTACAGACGAATGTCTATTTGGATGCGCCGGACAGACTAGTCTACGAAATTCAAATTCCGGCTTATAATTTTGACCGTCCGTTTCGTGCGGGGATGCAGTGGAGGGCGAACTTTTACCGGATTGACGAGAATCCGGAAGGATTGCGCGAATATCAAGCATGGCAGCCGACGGGTGCCGTTAATTTTCATGTGTCCGACGAATTCGGAACAATACAGTTCATTTAAGTAGGAATATAGCGCTATAAAAAAGGGAATTAACATCTGGTCGGCAGTACAAAAATGAAGTATACCTCACAATTAGTAAAAAAGTGGTTGAACAGAAAATATTTCTGTTCAACCACTTTTTCGTTCGATTATGTTATGGCTTTTATGAGATGGCCTCCAAATTATTAAGCACTAAGTTAATTGATAACACCGCAAGCAATACGGTTGCCGGAGTTACCGGAGGGATCGGTTACGTAGTCGTCAGCTTTCTCGTGAATGACAAGCGCCGTGCCGCCTTCCTTTAATAAGGAGTTCGGTTTGCCCTTAAGGAGAGTAACGTCGGCGCTGGCGATATCCGCCGTTACTTTGCCGTCTGCGCCAACTGCAATATTCGGCAGGTCGCCGCCGTGATACCCCTTGGGATTGTTAAAGCCATGCTGCTTGCTCATAGGATTAAAATGGTCGCCAGCCGATTTAAAGTCAGGCGCCTCGCATTTGCCGATATTGTGGAAGTGGACGCCATGCGTGCCTGGCGCAAGCTGCTCCGCTTCAATGTGAATAAATACTTTGTCTGCTTTTTGCACAAGCTGGGCGGAACCGATTTGCTTGCCCTCACCGTTATTGATGGGGATTAACAGGGCCGAGGGCTCGGAGCTCGACATCGCCATTGCGGCTCCAAGCGATTGCGTCAGAAATAACAAACCAATCAAGGTAACGATTTTCTTCATATAGTCCTCCTGCTTAATGGTTTTCCGTCCATATTTTTCTAAAACGGTACTGACAATATGATTCACACAAACATAATTTTTATTCATCGATATGAGGATTATTTGCCAATCTTTTCTGACTGTTAATAAGCCACGCTTAAGGAAGTTGTGATAAACTAAATATTGGAAGCGCTAAGTCCGAAGGAGTGGAGCAATGGAGCAGTTGATAGGCAAAAAAATAAAACATGATATTTTGAATGCGTACGGCGTTACGGTAGTTCCCGCAGAAGCCGTCCTAACACCGGAATCCTTGCAAATCCTAATAAATCATCGAATAGACATAAACTCAATTGTGTTTGCTTCGGATAGAAAACCCGTTCAAGAGAAAAGCATTCAAATCGGGGAACTGGTGCAGCAAACCGTCACCGTCTCAAAGGAGCTTTTTGAATCGATTTTGTTGTCACGCAAGGTTCCGCTAATGGAGATTCGTAACGAAGTGCTGCCCGCTATTTTGCAGCTTTCCAAAAATCCGGACATATTCGAATTATTCGAAGCGGTGAAAGCCAAGGATGATTACGTCTACGAGCATAATATCGGTGTCGGCGTCATTTCGACCCTCATTGGCAGATGGATGAATATGGATAATTCGGAGCTGTCGATCCTGTCATTGGCTGCGACTTTGCATGACGTAGGGAAAGTGAAGCTTCCGCTCGAAATATTAAATAAACCAAGCAGGCTGAACGAGGTTGAGTTCCAGCTCGTGAAGAAGCATACGATATTTGGTTACGAATTGCTCAAGGGAACGACGGGCTTGAGCTTGCGAATCGCCAGGGTTGCGCTGCAGCATCATGAGCGCGAGGATGGCAACGGGTATCCGCTGGGATTAAAGAAAGAAAACATAGATTTATTCAGCTCCATCGTATCGGTCGCGGATATTTTCCATGCGATGTCCTCGAAGAGGCCCTATCATGAGCCTTTGTCCTTTCATGAGATTGTCGGCCAAATGAGCGCAGGAAGGTTTGGCGCCCTAAATCCGCACATCGTTTCGGTGTTTATCGAGAACATGATGAAACGGTTGGTCGGGAAGCAAGTACTGCTTACGGATGGACGAGCCGGAGAGGTTGTTTATATCAACCCGCATAATATCGAGACGCCGTTAATTAAACTGGCCGATTATTTCTTGGATTTAAGCCAAGAGCGCGATGTTCATATCCAAACAATCATTGCTTAAAATAAACGAAAAAGCGCTGCCGACAACCTACGTTGTTTAGCAGCGCTTTTTTTCGTATTTAGCACGTATATGTCAACCCGTTGACGCTTGGTTTAGCCTTCGAAATCCTCAGCGGCATTTGCATGCAGGCTGTCTTCCTCGTTATCCCTGATCGTTTTCTGGAGGACTAAGCAGGCTACGATGAGAAAGGCGCCGGCAATGGCGTAGTAGCCCTTTACGTAAAGCGGCTCTTCAAGCACATAGATCCCGATATATTGGGCGAGAACAGCAAGGATAAAGCCTGCCCAAGCCATAAACGAGAAGGCGGAGGTGTTGCGGCTTCTGTACCCGGGATTGTAGTCTTTCAAAAATTTGTCCTCATCGTTGTCTCGCGCTACCTTTTGCAGCAGGAAGGAAGTGATGATCAAGAGCACGCCGGTTACGGCGTAATAGCCCTGTACGGACATCGGCTGCTTAAGCGTATAGATGCCGACAAATTCAAAGCCGCAGGCGAGAAGAAAAGCTGCCCAAGCCATAAAGGTATAGGTAGGGGTATTGCGGCGGCGGTAAAAGTTAGCCGGTTTGCGTACATGCGTCGTTTCCATTTTTTCCATTGGTAAAGGCCTCCCGAATCGAGCTGTTATTGTGGTTGTTGATGTCTTTAGTTTACAGCATATTCCTATTCCCAAAAGTACCAACTTATTATGGTACCAGGTGCTAGCAACAGAAAAACGGTGCCAGCCTGCCGCTCGATAGCGTTCAGGCTGACACCGTTTATTCCGTTTTTCAACTAGCGCTTCCTCAGTACGAAAAACTCGCATGCCTTCCGGTTGTGGTAAGCAATATCGCTAACCCCCGACTGGGTTACGACAACGCTATCGTCAAACCGCACGACAAGCGAGCTTGAATCGATGAGCTGATTGTCTTGAAAAACCCGAATGCGCTGCTGCTGCGCGATGACCTCTTCAAAATCAAGGTCGCTGCTAAGCCTTCGGTTTATGGCCATGGGTAAGCTCCTTCACCAGGGAAATCATTTCTTTTAGTCTATCGCATGAATGACGGCGTTGCAAAGTCCTCTTTGTCGCCCCGCCCAAACCTATGATACATTGTAGTCACGAAAGAAGAACATCGAGAAGGAGTTACATGCATGTCCATACGTGTTCGGCTGCTGCTTTCCTACACCTGCATTCTTATTGTCACGATCGTATTATTTCTTGCCGCAGCACTGCTGTTTGTGGTTGCTGTCACAGGCGATGTGCGAAGCGTGAAGGACTTCTACAACATTCATTATTCGGTGAACCCGCTGTCTAAGCAGGAAGAGACCATCTTTCTCGACCTGAAGTATTTAGCCAAAAATGAACCCGACTCGCTGCTGGATAAGACGCTGCTGGATCAATATAATTATAAGCTGCGCGCGGAACAGGCGGAGCTGTTCATCCGGAAGGAAGACGAACAGCTATATTCCTCGTTGTCGGTTAAGCAGCCTGATTTGATAAAATATCTGCCTGGCTATGAAATGGAAAACAATGCGATTCGCGATACGCTTCAAATCGGAGACCATTTTTACGCGTATGCCAAGTTTGATTTTTATTTTCCCGATCAAGCGAAGGGAAGCGTGCTCGTTATCCGGGAGCGAAGTCCGTTTGCAGAGGTCGTACGTACGCTGCTGCCGATTTTTCTCGGCGTGCTGTTTATTGTGCTGCTGCTTATGAACATGCTGCTTTACTATTTTTTAACCCGGAGTATCGTGAAGCCGCTTGAACTGCTGCGTAAATCGACGGAGCGGATTAAGCAAGGCAATTTGGAATTTGAGCTGCATTCGGAAGGCAATGACGAGATTTCAAGGCTGAGCGAGGCTTTTGAGGACATGCGCGGGAAGCTGAAACAGTCAGTCGAGAAACAGCTTCAGTTCGAGCAAAACCGAAAGGAGCTGATTGCGAATATCACGCATGACCTGAAAACGCCGATTACGTCGATTAAAGCGAGCATAGAGGGCATACGGGACGGCGTTCCGGATACGGAGCAGAAGATGGAGCGGTATGTAAATACGATTTTGACGAAGGCCGATGATATGGATCAGCTGATCGACGAGCTGTTTCTGTATTCCAAGCTGGATTTGAAGCAGCTTCCGTTTACGTTCGAAACGATCAACCTCGGACATTTCATTCAGGATTATGCAGAGGATTTGCAATTTGATTTGCAGGATCAAGGAATCGGGCTGGAATGGAGCATCGATACTTCATCAGCTTCGCGCGTGCTTGCCGATCGGGATAAGCTGAAACGGGTTTTAGTTAATATCATGGATAATTGCGTGAAGTATATGACAAGCGAGCCGAAGCGGATCGAGATCACGCTCAAACCGGAGACGGATTTCATTTGTTTAACGATCCGCGACAACGGTCCCGGTATTTCCGCGGAAGCGGTCCCGTTTATTTTTGAACGGTTTTTCCGCGAGGATTTGTCGCGCAGCAGGCAAACGGGCGGAAGCGGCCTCGGGCTCGCGATTTCGAAGCAAATCATTGAGGGGCATGACGGATCGATTCATGCCGAAAGCATGCTCGGGGCAGGAACCTCGATTATCATCCGGCTGCCCCGCGCCAAGCAACAGGAGGATAGCGATGACTAAAATTCTCATCATTGAAGATGAAGTGACCATAGCCGAGGTGGAGAAGGATTATTTTGAGCTGCATGGCTTCTCGGCGGATATATGCTTGACCGGGACCGATGGCCTTCGCGCTGCAATGGGCGGCCATTATGATTTAATCGTCCTTGATTTGCAATTGCCGGGTATGGATGGCTACGAGCTATGCCGTCAGATCAGGGCGGAGAAGGAAGTGCCGATCCTTATTGTTTCTGCCAAAAAAGAAGAAATCGATAAAATCCGCGGCCTAAGTCTCGGGGCCGACGATTATATCACCAAGCCGTTCAGCCCAAGCGAGCTGGTGGCCCGCGCGAAGGCCCATCTGCAGCGCTATCAGCGCTTGATCGGCAAGCGCGAGACGAAGGCATCCGAGAAAATCCGCATCCGCGGCCTGCAAATTGATGCTTCCTCCAGGCGTGTATATGTGAATGAGCAAGAGGTGCAGTTCACGACGAAGGAATTTGATCTGCTCTCGTTTTTGGCGCTAAATCCGAATCATGTATTCAGCAAGCAGGAGCTGTTCGAGCAGCTTTGGGGAATGGATTCTTTTGGAGAAATCGCCACGGTGACGGTCCATATACGCAGATTAAGGGAGAAGATCGAAGCGGATCCGTCTAATCCCCAATACATTGAGACCATCTGGGGAGCAGGTTACCGTCTGACGGTTTAAAGCTTGCCAAGCACCTGTTTCGGAAAAGTTTCGAAGCTGTTTATCTTTTGTTAATGTTTTGTTTGCCAGAGGTTTATTTTTGTGTTTTATCATGAGGTCAAGCAAATCTACAGAACTCATGAGGAGGAAACAAAGATGAATTTCGTTTCGAATAAAGTGGCAGCGATCGTATTGGCAGCAGCAATCGGGGGTTCGGCCGCAGCGGCTGGTCCGGTGAATGTATGGGCAAGCAGCGGCGTACAAGCTAAGGCGGCAGCAGCCGGCTTTCAGGATATAAATGACGGAGGCGCATCGGCAGCGGCTATTCAGGAGCTGTTGAAGCAAGGAGTCATGAACGGTTACGGAAACGGGCTGGTCAAGCCGAATGCTGCCGTATCCCGCGCCGAGCTTGCGAAGCTTGTCGTAACCGGCCTTGGGCTTCCGGTCAATGCGGCTCAGCCAGCTGGCGTAACGGATCTTTCTGCGGATAAATGGTACTTCCAATATGTTGCGACATTAGCCAACCTTGGCGTGATGCAAGCCGAAGACGGAAAGCTGAAGCCCAATGCGCCGGTTACCGCTGCGGAGTTGACCGACATTATCGCCAAAGCATTGAAACGGGATGCAGCTTCCGTAAAATATTGGGCAAACAGCGTAGGCGTTAAGCCGCAATCCGTAAAGCGCGGCGAGCTGGCGCAGCTGGTAGTAACCTCGCAAAAGGCGAAGCCTTCGGCTGATGCCGAGATCGTTCAAGTTAAAGCGTTGAACACCATCACGTTAGAAGTTACCTTCTCGGCGCCGTTGACCGCGGAGGACGCGGCTCTGGAGCAAGCCTTGAAAAACTTCAGCTTTAATAACGGGCTTTCGATGCTGAACGTGCCTCAGCTGAAGACCGGTTCGATTTCAACCTACATCGTGCCTACCTCTCCGCAAAAGGCAGGAACGAATTACGAGCTGGCCTACAAAGGAAATGCGGCGGGAACGTTTACCGGAAGCGGCGAAAAAATTGAAATGAGCAGCGTGGCCCAGGTATCCTATGATACGTTCGAGGCGGTATCGGAACTGTCCAAGGGCGTTACGGATTACGGCAATGTCATTTCGGCGTATTCGGTCGGACGCGCAGCTACGGCCTTCGTGTTAGACGAGAACAATCAGTACAATGGAAAGACGTATGAAATTATCTCCTCCATGCGCGCAAAGCAAGTAACGGTTACGCCCGAGGGCGGGACACCGATGATTGCGACGTATGTATTGTTTACGCAGGCAACCGATGGCCGCCAAGCTCCGAAATTCCGTTTGCCGGACGGAGAGGTTCTTAAGCCGGGCGTCAAATATACGGTATCGTCGGAGTGGGCGAATATCGCCAGCTCCACGTTTGTGGCGAAAGAAATCGCGCCCCTAGAAATTGAATCTGCTAAAGCGCTGAATGACAGCTCGCTTGAGCTGACGTTAACGGCTGATCCGAAGGATGAACTGTTTGCGGTCCGCAGCATTGAACTGACCAGCACGGACGGAAGCAAGCTGACGGCAGCTTACAAGCTGACTTCGCGCAAAGGCGCTTCGGGAATTTTCGAGCTTACGAATGGTGCGAAACTGGTTGCGGGCATGACGTATAAGGTGAACGCCGCTGCCCCGTGGGCAACGGGCGATGGCATTACCGTAACGCTTGCGAAGTAAATTTCACCTAAAAGGGGCAGGCCAATGACGGATTGCCCCTTTTTTCGTGAAGCCTCTCTTTTCGATGGCGCTGCCCATGGTCGTCTTCTTTTTTGGCCGAGTTCCGCATAAGTATGGGTATTGGCAGCGAGCAGCAATGCGGGAGGGGATCGGATTGGCGAAATGGGGAAGGAGAGGCTGGCGGTTCAGGCCGTTTGGCGGAAGCCGGATGCAGCTTTGGTCAGGCCGACCGTTCTCTAAGGTCAGAACAGTAAGCTGGGGAAGCCGCAGCAGCACAGCTTCATCGCGTCCAGCTCCGAAGAGATGGGGCACAAGGGCAAGCGCAAGCAGCGGAAAATGGGGCATTCGGCGGCCATCGCTAAAGCTCGGCGGCACCCGAAGCCGAAGCGCCGGCAGCGGCGGCACAGGCGGAGTATGGGGAGCCAGACCGGCTAGGCCGCGCATCCGGCGCAGGACGATATTATTGATTACGCTTATCGTAATGATGATCTTTTCGATTCAATCCTTCGTCTATATCGAACGCAACCTGCGTCCGCCGCTTATGAATATTGCCAAAATCAGAGTAAAGCAGGTCGCTACGCAGGCGATTAACAAAGCGATAACGGAGCAGGTTGCCAGCCGCTCGGATACCGATAAGCTCATTGACTGGAAAATGAACAGCAACGGTAAAATATCAGGCTTCATGCTGAATTACGCGGAGCATATGAGCATCACCTCGCAGACGATTAATACGGTGCAAGAGACATTGAACGAAATGAAGGACATACCGGAGCATATTCCGATCGGCCATGCGCTGAACAGTGCCATCATATCTTCTTTCGGCCCAAGGGTGCCGGTTAAATTTGAGCCGGTAGGCGCCGTCAAGGTCGACCTTAGCACGCGCCAGAAGGATGCGGGTATCAATATGATTTTGGTCGAGGTTTATATTCGGATTATTGCGGAGGTAACCATCATCATTCCGTTCGATACCGAGCCGGAGATCGTCGAAACGGATATACCGATCTCGTATTTGCTCGTAGTGGGCGATGTGCCGATGTATTATTACGACAATACGGGTAAGCCGGTGGGCGATTCGGCCGCGCAGGCACCGAACATATCCGTGCCGCTCGGGCAAGATTCTGGCAGCGGCGTCACGACGAATCCGCAAAACAGCGGAAACGCGGAGTCATCGGACTCCGAATCTACGAACGCAGAAGCGTCAACGGAAGCTTCCAACGAGGATTTGGATTCCGGGCACTCCAATGCTGCGAATAACGCCTCAGGCAATACGGGGGATACAGGCGGAGGCGGGGAGTAACCCGCAAAATCAAAAACGACTTTATTGTCCTCTGAAAAGAAGGATGATAAAGTCGTTTTTTTGTGAACATATAAGAATTTGAAGTTATCGAAGCTGATCGGGATTTTAATATTTCATTGCGAAGCCGATACGCTTACCGGTTATTTTCCCGCACGGATCCGTTGACGTTCGGCCTGCTCCCAGCGGCGAAGCATCGGATAAGGATCGAACGACCATTCGATCAGTCCGCGGTCGCTGTATACGCCGTAATGCAAATGAGGGGGGAATTTTCCCGACGTGCCCGGTTTGCCATAACCCGAGCTGCCTACCCAGCCAACGACCTGACCTGGTTTGACGACATCGCCGATGTTGACGGTTTTGTCGAAGCCGGAAAGATGCGCGTAATAATGGTAAAAGTTGTTGAGATCGCGAATGCCGATCCTCCAGCCGCCATACGGATTCCAGCCTTTGACTTCGACAATGCCATAGCAGGTGCTCCGGACGGGCAGTCCGTGGCTGGCGAATATATCCGTTCCTTCATGCGTGCGTCTGCCGCCCCAGCTGCGGCCAGTTCCCCATGTGCTGTTATACGAATAACGGGTGCCGATGGGAACCGGAAAAGCGTGATCGAACAAATCGAGCTTGCCGAATGCCGCATAAATACGGGCAAATTGCTGAATGCGCTGCACGGAACGGTTATTTTGGTAATATTCCCACAGTCCGATTGAAAAATCATCATCGGAGATGCCATAGGAAGCAACGCGGCTTACGAGTGAGTACAGCAGGTCAATGTCGCTTGTCCGCTCCGCTTGGCCGTTGCCGTCGCCGTCTTGGCCGATGCCGTTGAAAAAACGAATCGATGCTGGCGTGCTGTCCTCCGTATTCGGATTAAGCGGTCCAGCCCAGCGTTCTTGGTCAATAAATACGCCTACCGTGCTTCCTAGCATGGGCCGAGCCTTCGGTCGTGCCTTGGACATCGAGCGCTCATACTGATCGATCGCCGCAATCCAATACCAAGGCACCTCGGTAAACAAGCTCAATTTCTCGTATAAGCCTCTTCTTGCGGGCAAAGGATCGGGCTCCCCTGCTGCCATTTGCTCATTTGCCGCTACGTTCTGCTTTTTAACAGCAGGAGAGGCTTTTGCATGGCTGACCGGGAAGACCAGTAGCAGCGATGCTGCGGTTAATGCTGCGACAACAACAGGTATAGTCAGTTTCAAACGTCTCACCCTTCCAAAAGCATGACGGTTATAACGTTATGGTTTGCAAAACATTGGTTTTTATACGAATGGTGATCAGCCATTGTTGGGCAGCAGGCCGTGAAGTTGCGGGTCAAGCATGAAAGCCGGCTTGAGGAAAGTGTTTCCGCCTGGAAACGAAATCGCGAGAAAGTGCTATTTTTATTGGAAACATGTTATAATAACCCCATGAGTTTAGGAATTATAAATGAACTTGAAAGCAGGTAATCCCTAATGAAACAAAAGGAAACACTCAAAAAGCCTGACTGGCTTCGCATAAAATTAGCGACAGACGGCAACTATGCCGAAATTAAAAATATGATGCGCACCAAAACGTTACATACCGTATGTGAGGAAGCGCGTTGTCCGAATATTTATGAATGCTGGTCGAATCGCACGGCGACATTCATGATTTTGGGCGATATTTGCACGCGCGCATGCCGTTTCTGCGCCGTTAAGACGGGCATGCCGACCGAGCTGGATTTGGACGAACCGGAACGCGTAGCGGAAGCAGCGGAGCAAATGAATCTTCAGCACTGCGTAGTCA
This sequence comes from Paenibacillus sp. LPE1-1-1.1, assembly GCF_040676435.1. Taxonomy (NCBI): domain Bacteria; kingdom Bacillati; phylum Bacillota; class Bacilli; order Caryophanales; family Paenibacillaceae; genus Paenibacillus; species Paenibacillus sp. LPE1-1-1.1. The sequence goes on along the minus strand of NZ_JBEGHY010000001.1, from coordinate 2,059,218 downwards.
CCTCGGTTGCCCGCGATGATTTGAAGGATGGCGGCGCATCTATATTTGCGGCAACCGTACATGCTATCCGCAAACGCATGCCATTTTGCCGCGTCGAAGTGCTAATCCCGGATTTCCTCGGCAACAAGGATGCCCTTCAGATCGTCATGGATGCGAATCCGGACATTTTGAACCATAATGTAGAAACTGTGGAACGTCTTTCTGACCGCGTTCGGGCCAAAGCTAAATACAGCCGTACGATGGAGCTTCTAAGACGCGCTAAAGAAATGAAACCCAAAATCCCTACGAAATCAAGCATTATGCTTGGCGTTGGCGAAGAGTGGGATGAAATTTTGCAAACGATGGATGACCTGCGGGCCAACGACGTGAATATTTTGACGTTGGGCCAATATTTGCAGCCGTCGCCGAATCATTTGCCGATCGTGCGTTACGTTCACCCGGACGAATTCGCAAAATTGAAAGAAGAAGGGCTGAAGCGCGGTTTCAGGCATGTTGAATCCGCGCCGCTAGTACGCAGCTCTTACCATGCGCATGAGCAGACCGATTCGGCACACGCAGCGATTGCTGCAGATACCGTAGAAGCGGGATTCGACCGTGAGATATCCTCCGGCGCTTGCTCGAGCAGCATGTAACTGACGCTCAAGATGAGGTGGAGACCATGGCTTTGATTCATATCGGAGGAAAATCATACGAAATCGTACAAGAAAACAGGAACGGTTGGAATCCTGAAGCGTTTCGCGACCGTTACAGCGAGGTATTGGAGCGTTACGATTTCATCGTTGGCGATTGGGGCTACAGCCAGCTTCGGCTAAAGGGCTTTTTCCGCGATAATCATCAAAAGGCTACTAAAGACAGCAATTTATCCGGCATGTCGGATTATATCAATGAATATTGTAATTTTGGCTGCGCCTATTTCATTCTCGAGAAGACGCAGAGCACGCAGCGTGAGCCGGATGACTACGATTTGGATGCGGATGACCAGCGCCCACGTATTGAAGCGGCTGATTTGCTCGCGGCGGCTGCAGGATTGGTAGAGGCTTCTGACAGCGCGGATACAGAGAATGGTGAGGTTGCAAGCGCGAAGGAAGAAGCTGCTTTTCCATCGCATGAACGGCATAGCCGAAATCACAGCCGTGAAAATCGTCACAGAAGCTCCAACCGAAGCAGCAATGAAAACAAAAGCGGGAACGATAACGTTAATGCAGGCGAAGCCCGAACCCAAAATGATCAGCAGGGCAGCGGCAAACGCGAACAGCAGCGCAAAGGCGGCTACAAAGGCAATGACCATCGCGGCAAAAAGCCGTTCCGGCTTGCGGCAATCGAGACGGCAGCAGCATCCGCATCGGCTGAAACGAATCGACCAAATAAAAAAGACACGGAGCGCCATTAGCTGGCGCTACAGTGTCTTTTTTTTGCAATGGTTTAAACGAAAACGGAACGGCCAAGCGCTTAACGCACGTCGTAGCCGAGAAAAGCTTCCCGGACCCGATTCCAGAAAGGGAAGGGACGGTATCTTGCAAAGCTGACTTTGCGGCTGGATACGTTGCAGCGAATCGAGAGAATATCGCTGCGCATGATGCTGACATGGTCAATGGTGAGCTGGAGCCGCTGCTCTTTCTTCGAGATGATATCGCAATGATGATGCTGCGGCAGCAGCACGGAGGAACCAAGCGTACGGTATACACGATTGTTGATTGAAGCAATCTCGGCGATTTGCAGCGATTCTATCGATGGATGGACGATGGCGCCGCCCAAGCTTTTGTTATATGCGGTGCTTCCCGAAGGGGTCGAAATGACGATCCCGTCTCCGCGGAACATTTCGAACAATTCGTCATTGATATTGATCTGAGCCACAAGCGTGCCGTCTACGCCCTTGAGCGTAAATTCATTCAATGATAAATAATGGCGGGATTCGGTCGGCGTCTCAAGCTCAATCTCAGCAAGCGGATATCTGACAATGCGAGGGGTTTCCTCGGCCATCATCTTCACCATCTCCTCGAGCTCGTCTGCCTGCCAGTCGGCATAGAAACCAAGATGGCCGGTGTGGATCCCGACAAATGCAACATCCGTAATTTGGTCAACATATTTATGAAAAGCTTGAAGAAGCGTTCCGTCTCCTCCAATGGAAATGACAATCTCCGGTGCTTCGTCATTCCGATTGAAGCCGCGCTCCGCAGCTAAGGTATGAAATTTCTCCGCTAACGATTGGGATAAAGCATCGCCTCGATCAATAACCGCATACTTCAAAGGTAAATCTCCTTCCGATCTCCATAGTACTTAAGATGATAAAGGAAAATGCCTTTTAATTCAATGCGCCGCGGTGCTCCAGCAGATTAAAATGGGCAAATCAAGGACCGAGCCAGCCCCAAAGAATATAAACTAGAGCCATCGCAATAAAACCATGCAGGAGTCTGGCAAAAAACAAGGGGCGATAACGCAAATCGGTTCTGCTGAGCAGGCTGGCAATTTGTGCGTGCACCGAAAGACCTCCCCAAGAAAGGACCCAGGCAGCAATCGCTGCTTGATGCATAAGTCCCGTGCCTGCAGCCCCTGCCGCGCGAGAGCCCAGCGTTACTTCAAATAAACCAAAGATGCCTGCGTCTGCAAGGGGCGTTGGCAGACCGATAAGGGTAAACAAATAACGCAGCGCTTCCGCCATGGCTTCTACGATGCCGGCATGGGTGAGCATCTCCATGACAACGGAGAAAAAAACAACAAGTCCGCCCACAACGATCATCAGCCGGAGCGCGGATTGAACGGAATCCTGTAAAAGTCTGCCTAATCCCCGGCCATCCAGCAAACGCGCCTCATGCATCGCTTTAAGCGCCTCTGCGATCCGGGAAGGCCTGCGTTTTCTCAAACCGTTTGCAACATCGACGATTTTTTTGGCGGACGAAGGCGCGGCGTGCCGATCATGAAAGCGCATAAGGAACCCGATCAGAAGTCCGCCCCCATAGTGGGCTGCAGCTAGCACAGGCGCAAGGGCGACGTTATGGAAAAAGCCTACCGATACGGCACCGATTAGAAATATGGGATCCGAGGTTGTCGTAAAAGCGACGAGCCGTTCGCCCTCCGCGCGGTTGACGAGCCGCTGTTCCCAGAGCTGAGCGGTAAGCCTGGCTCCTACGGGGTATCCCGATATATAGCCCATCGTCACGACAAATCCGCCAATGCCTGGAAGCCGGAACAAAGGGCGCATCAGCGGATCCAGCAGCTTTCCGAAAAAGTGCACGATGCCGAAGCCCAGCACCAGCTCCGAGATAACGAAGAAAGGAAAAAGCGCTGGGAAAAGCACCTGCCACCAGATCGATAAGCCGCGCAGCGAGGAGCTAAGCGTCTCCGTTGGAAAGACGGTCATCAGCAGCGCGATAACGAGAGCACAAAGGGCGGTTATGGATAACGGATGGATAAATGTACGCAGCAAAAAGACCGCCTCCTATTGAATGGGAAAGGGTAAGTCTGCAAGAATGCGTGAGGCCGTACAACCCTTCCTACACATATATGTTCAAATGTGGACATCCATCACCACCGGTAAGTTAAAAATAATAACAATCAAAAAAGAAAACGCTTGCAAAATACTGGATTCCTGAATTTTTTATGGTACAATAGAATTACCTTAGAACAGTTGGAGTGATGAGTATGAGTATAATCGCTGGCATCTTGGTTTGTGCTTTCGTCTATGTCATTCGAGAATCTCTTACAGCACCTGGGGAAGAGGACTATGAAGGTTGAAGGGTAATACGCACTATATGATGAGCCTCGCAATTACATATTGCGGGCTTTTTTTTGTTACCTGAAAAATATTTTTTATGATATAATACTAAATACCTACAAATTGGAGATGGTTTGGACGATGAATAGGAATATAAGCCTTTATGAAGCATTAGGCGGACCTGAGACTTTAAGACTAATTGTTGAATCTTTTTATCCGAAGGTACAAGCTCATCCATTGCTTGGGCCTTTGTTCCCGCAAGATATAGATCCCGTAATAGAGAAGCAATATTTATTTTTAACACAGTTTTTCGGAGGTCCTTCGTTGTATTCAGATGAATACGGGCATCCGATGATGCGAGCAAGGCATTTGCCATTTCCCATAACCCCTGAGCGGGCTGAAGCATGGCTGGACTGCATGCGAAGAGCTTTGCAGGAGGTAGGTATACATGAAGAGCTTCAGCTCATTGTTATAGATAGACTATCCGGGCCTGCACACCATTTTGTAAATACATCTGAAGAGGAGACGTGATCGTATGGAACCGCTCTACCAATCCAAAATCGTATGCATCTGCTGTGAAAATACGTTTATGACATCTCGCGTGAGACCCAGCTTTAAAAGAGCAGCCAGGGTGGATTCTGACTTTTGCGGATATTATAAAATAGATGTGAACCCTGACTTTTATGTGGTTCGGGTTTGCCCAAATTGCGGCTTTGCGTCGACTGAAAATGGACTAGAGCGGTTGAACGATCAACAAAAGAAGCAATACCTCGAAAAAATCGGATTTCGTTGGCAAAACCAAGATTATTGCGGCGAGCGTAACGCGAAGCAGGCTATGGCGAGCTACAAGCTGGCACTCCTCTCGGCACAAGCAGTTGGGGAGAAAGACCGTGTGATTGCGGGCATTTTGCATCATATTGCGTGGCTCTACCGTTATGAAGAGAATCAAAACGAGGAGATAAGGTTTCTGCGTTTTGCGCTTCAGTCCTACATAAGGGTATATGAAGCAGAAGGCGTAGCGCTTAATAATGCGAAGCTGATGTTCCTGATCGGGGAGCTGAATCGCAGAGTCGGGGAATTAAACGATGCCGTAAGGTGGTTTTCCCGCGTCGTGAATGATAAGAAGATCGTCGATGCCGCCATGATTCGCGCCAGCCGCGAACAGTGGCAGTTTATCCGCGAGGAGATGGAAGCCAGATCGAAAAACGGATCCGGCGACACCTCTACAAACGAGAACAAAGGCTTAACGGAGCAGACGATTTCTACATCCGCTTAGCGCAACGCTTTCCGAAGGACGCGGTCCGTTAACAAGTAGTCGCGGTCTGCGTCCACAATGGTAACTTTGTTGCGGCAGCATGGGAAAACGAGCAGCCGTTTCATGCCATCCTGTATGTCTTGAAGCTCAGCTGGCCTTACGGGAAGCAGTACGTTATCCGCACCGCAAAAAGGACAGCTTGATACATAAAGGTCGCCCATAATGACGTCATAAGGCCATGCTTTTTCGAACGGAATCATTCCTTCTTATCGCTTTCGGGAGCTGCGGGCGTATCGGTCTTAGCCAGCTCTGCAAGCTTTTGCAATAAGATATGGCGCGGCATATGCATGAGATGCTCTATCGGTACGCCAAGCTGCTCAGATAGCTTAACGGCAGTATCAGCCGAAATTTGCAACGGTTTAGACATGGTGAAATTCCTCCAATCTGGATATAATTAAGTTATACACTGCCGAGAAGGTTTGCGCAAATAAAAACGCGGCCTCATCTTGGCTTTTTTTATGCCGCAGTATATGGCAACAGCCGTGTACGTTAGCTAAAGAGAGGATGGAAGCAGATGAAGCAGGGATATCCGCAAAGCTGGGATTTGGATGTGTTTTACGAGGGAGGCTCAAGTTCGGCAGCCTTTCAGGAAGAGTTGAAAGGCCTGGATGCAGACATTGCGAAGTTGGCAGCCGCCTTGTCGGGCGAGAACAGCACGTCGGCATCAGACATTGCCGCAATGACGGAGCTGCTGCAAAGCGTCATCATCAGGCTGCGGCAATCGGAGTCGTTTGTGTCATGCCTCCTGGCACAAGACATCAAAGATTCCGCAGCCAATGCGCGCGGCGACCGCGTGAAGACGCTCGGTGCCAAGCTGCTCGGCGTACTTACGCGCTTTGACAACAGGCTTCGCGGCATGGACGACCTCGAATGGTCGAAGCTGCTTGAGCACGAAAAACTGGCAGAGGTAGCTTTTAGCCTGGCTGAACGACGCGAGCTTGCGAAACAAAAGATGGCTCCGGAGCTGGAAGCTTTGGCAGGAGACCTGGCGGTTGACGGTTATCACGGCTGGGGCGATTATTATAACGTAATCGTGTCGCGGGCTAAATTTACCGAAGTCGGCAAGGACGGCAAAAAAAATATTTTATCCGCGGGACAAATGCACAACCGCCTGTCTGACGGCGACCGCGAGGTGCGGAAGGCTGCATTTGCAGAGTGGGAGCGCGAATGGTCGGAGCAAGCGGATCTATGCGCCGAGACTTTGAATCGGATTTCCGGGTTCCGCCTTAAGCTTTACGGCAAGCGCGGATGGGAATCGGTGCTCCAAGAGCCGCTGCAAATGAACCGCATGAGCGAAGCCACGCTGCAAGCGATGTGGGATGCCATACAGGAAAGCAAACAGGTGCTCGTGCGGTATCTAGAGCGCAAAGCGAAGCTGCTCGGAGTCGGGAAGCTGGATTGGCATGACGTGGAAGCGCCGATCGGCTCCGCGACAAAAATAATTCCTTATGACGAAGCGGCTGCCTTCATTGTCGAGCAGTTCCGCTCGTTCAGTCCGGAGCTGGCGGATTTCTCGGAAATGGCCTTCCGGGAAGGGTGGATTGAAGCGGAGGATCGCCCCGGCAAGCGTCCGGGCGGCTTCTGCACGTCTTTTCCAAAAAGCGGCCAAACCCGTATTTTCATGACCTATTCCGGCAGCGCATCGAATATTTCCACGCTGGCCCATGAGCTCGGCCATGCCTATCATCAGCATGTGATGAATGATTTGCCGGCGCTGTCGCAGGAATACGCAATGAATGTAGCAGAGACGGCTTCGACGTTCGCGGAGCTGATTGTATCGGACCGAGCGCTCAAGGCCGCGGTAGACCCGGAGGAAAAGCTGGGATTGCTGGAAGATAAAATTCAGCGGTCGGTTGCTTTTTTTATGAACATCCATGCCCGGTTCTTATTCGAAACCCGTTTCTATGCGCGCCGGAGCGAGGGTTTGGTGCCCGTCGAAGAGCTGAACGCATTGATGGAGGAAGCGCAGCGCGAAGCGTATTGCGATATGCTGGGAGAGGCCCATCCGCATTTTTGGGCGTCGAAGCTGCATTTTTACTTAACGGACGTGCCGTTCTACAACTTCCCTTATACGTTCGGCTATCTGTTCAGCGCGGGCATTTATGCCAAAGCGTTGAAGGAAGGGCCGGATTTCAAAAACCAATATGTCGCCTTGCTGCGCGATACAGGCAGAATGTCCGTCGAGCAGCTGGCTGAAGCGCATCTTGGCGTCAACGTAGAGGAAAAGGATTTCTGGCAGGAAGCCGTAGCGCTGACGGCAGTCGATGTAGAGCAGTTTATCCAAATGACAAACGAATAGGCTATTATTGAATTTTCAGCATCGACCGGACAGCCGGAGACAAGGGGAGCATTCTTGTCTCCGGCTGTTTTTTTGCTACAATGAATCTAACTTAAAACGTAATCGGAGAGGCGGGATGGTAATGGCAAAGCAGGCAATAAATCAAGACAGCACAATCGGATTTATCGGAACAGGGATCATGGGAGCAAGCATGGCTGGGCATTTGATTGATCACGGATATAAGGTAAATGTGTATAACCGCACGAAATCGAAGGCAGACGGATTGCTGGCAAAGGGAGCTGTATGGCAGGATTCGCCTAAATCGGCAGCCGAGCAATCGGATATTGTAATTACGATGCTGGGTTATCCCGCGGATGTCGAGGAGGTGTATTTCGGAGCTTCGGGTTTGCTGCGGCATGCGCGGCCAAATGCGATATTTATCGATATGACGACCTCAAGCCCGTCTCTGGCAAAACGCATCGAGCAGGAAGCTAGAAACAAAGGGTTAGCGGCGCTTGATGCTCCTGTCTCCGGAGGCGATGTGGGAGCTAGAGAAGCTAGATTATCGATCATGGCAGGAGGCCAGGAGGATACCTTTGATACCGTACTGCCTTTATTTGAATTGATGGGCAAAAATATCGTATACCAAGGCGAGGCGGGCTCCGGACAATTTACTAAAATGTGCAATCAAATCGCGATCGCCTCTAATATGATTGGCATCAGCGAAGCCCTGGCCTACGCGAAGCGCGCGGGACTGGAACCTAGCAGGGTTCTGAAAAGCATTGAGGCAGGCGCGGCAGGCAGCTGGTCGCTCTCCAACCTTGGGCCGCGCATCATTAACGGGGATTTTGCGCCGGGCTTTTATGTGAAGCATTTTATGAAGGATATCAAAATTGCCATCGAATCGGCCGATGAACTGGGACTTCCGTTACCGGGGCTCGCATTGGCACGTTCCTTGTACGAGCAGGTCATAGCGCTTGGCGAAGAAAATAGCGGAACGCAGGCCTTGTACAAAGTCATTTTCAAAGAGTGAAACGACTATTTATTGTACACATTGCGCTAATATGATATATTATTTCTCGAATAATGGTACTATTTCGTTTTAATATGACTCATATAAAGGATGGAGGCGAGTCCGATTCAGTTATCCACGCGGCAATTGGAGCTTCTTGAGCTTGTGAAGAGGCGTGCGCCGATTACCGGTGAACAATTAGCAGAATATTTAGGCGTCAGCAGGCCGACGCTGCGCTCGGATTTATCGCTTCTCGTTATGCTGGGCTTGCTTGATGCGAAGCCAAAGGTCGGTTATTTTCTCGGCAACACCTATCGGGCAAACAGCGAGCCTACACAGCAATTCAACAATATGAAGGTAAGAGAGGTACAGGGCGTTCCTGTGAATGTGCCTGACTCCCTATCCGTGCATGATGCCGTCATAACCTTGTTTACCGAGAATGCGGATACCCTCTTAGTCGTCAATGAACAGAAGAGGTTTGTCGGAATCGTTACCCCTAAGGATTTGCTCAAAATAACACTAGGCAACGCTGGCGCTGCGGCGATCCCAGTCAGCATGGTAATGACCCGTTATCCGAATATCGTGACGCTGATGCCCGATGATTCCGTAATGGATGCGATCCGAAAAATGTCGCTCCACCAGGTAGATTGCCTGCCGGTCATTGTTCCTCGCGATGAACAAGCCGCTGATCCGGAAGTAACCGGCTGGGTATCGAAGTCGAGTATCATACGTATGATGGCGGACATCACGATGAATGGGGAATTGGGGGAGCCAGAGTTATGACAGAGCAAATCATTTATGTATGCTCCGATGCAGTCGGTGAAACGGCGGAAGCGGTAGCTAAGGCAACGCTGCGTCAATTTTCGTCGGAGCATGTAAAAATCAAACGTTTCGGGCACATCAAGTCCGAAGATGAAATATTGCGGATTGTCGCCGAAGCACTCAGCACGGGCGGTTTTATCAGCTATACGCTCGTTCAGCCGGAGCTGCGGGAGCTGATGAAGGAAGAGGCGCTGAGAGCGGGTGTCCGAGCCGTCGATGTCATGGGACCGATGATGCAGGCTTACGTGGATACGTTCGGCAGCTTCCCGAAGCGGGAGCCTGGACTGCTGCATTCGATTGACGATGCCTATCACCGCCGGATGGATGCGATCGAATTTGCGGTAAAATACGACGACGGCAAAGACGCGCGCGGCTTTATGCAGGCGCAGGTCGTGCTGATCGGCGTATCGCGGACGTCGAAAACGCCGCTGAGCATCTTTTTGTCCCATAAAGGGATTAAGACGGCTAATTTGCCGTTGATGCCGGAGGTCAATCCGCCCGAGGAGCTAAAGCCTGCACCCGGACGGCTTGTTATCGGATTGACGATGCAAGCAGAGCATCTGCTTGAAATCCGAACCGAGCGGCTGAAGACGCTTGGGCTACCGGCCACAGCTCAATATGCAACGACTGAGCGGATTCAAGAGGAGCTGGATTATGCCGAATCGGTTATGAAATCATTGAATTGTCCCGTTATCGACGTTACAAATCGGGCAATTGAAGAGACTGCCGGCATTATTACTGAATGGCTTAACAAATAAATGGCTATACCGATAAAGACAAGGGGGATTCTAAATGGATAGAACGTTTGTAATGGTTAAGCCGGATGGCTATGCCCGAGGTTTGGTAGGACGGGTTGTCGCGCGCTTTGAAGAAAAAGGCTTTAAGTTGATCGACGCCAAGGTTATGCAGCTGTCGAGGGAGCATGCAGAGCTGCATTATGAGCATTTGCGCTCCAAGGTGTTTTTTGACGAGCTGGTCGATTTTATTGTTTCCGGACCTATATTCGCAATGATATGGGAAGGCAAGGATGCAATCAAAAACGCGCGCGGGCTTATTGGCGCAACGAACCCGTCTGACGCGCTTGCCGGAACGATTCGCGGCGATTTTGCGATCGACGTGGCAAGCAATATCATCCATGGCTCAGACTCCATAGAAAGCGCGGAACGGGAAATCAAACTTTTTTTCCAATAGGCAAAGGGAGATGACCGGATATGAAATTTTTCTTGGATACAGCGAACGTAGAGGAAATTAGACGGATTGCCAAGCTTGGACTCGTTGACGGAGTTACGACTAACCCTTCGCTCATTGCGAAGGAGGGACGGGATTTTAAACAAGTCATCCAAGAAATTTGCAGTATAGTGTCCGGTCCGGTCAGCGCTGAGGTTATAGGCACGAAAGCCGATGATATGCTTAAAGAAGCTTTCGAAATCGCGGAATGGGCTCCGAACGTCGTCATCAAGCTGCCGCTTACGGAGGACGGCTTGTATGCCACCCATGCGCTCGCAGAGAAGGGTATTCAAACGAACGTAACGCTCGTTTTCTCGGCAGCGCAAGGGCTCATGGCGGCAAAAGCGGGCGCAACCTTTATTAGCCCCTTCGTAGGCAGGCTGGATGATATCGGAGTAGAAGGCTTAAAGCTGGTACGTGACCTGAATGCCATTATTCGTAACTATGGATATTCAACCGAAATTATTGTTGCCAGTATCCGTCATATCGGCCATCTTGAACAGGCTGCTATAGCCGGTGCGCATATCGCGACAATCCCGGGCTCGCTTCTTCCGTCGCTTTGGAAACATCCGCTTACCGACATCGGGATCGAGAAGTTTTTAAGCGATTGGGGAAAACAGAAGTAAATTCCTTGGTTGACGAATGGAATCAGGGTATGGTAAATTTTATACAAAGTTAACGAACAAACACGGAAGCACCGTACAAGGACGCAGGTAACTGCGCCTTCTACGGTGCTTTTTTTGTGTTTGCGTAGCTGAAGGGAGGAGATTCGGCTTGAACAAATACCAGCTGGGAGTAGCGGTGAAGGACCCGGAATATTTGAAGCGGTTAGCCGATTATATTCGTGACAGCAAGCTCGGCGAGCAATGGCAGGTCGTTGCGTTTACGAATTCGGAGGCATGCAGGCGCTATGTGCAGCAAGGCTACAAAATGGATGTATTGGCGGCTCAGCCTGAGCTGCTTGCCGGGCTGAAGGCAGAGCTCCCGAAGCTGCCCGTTATTGCGCTCGTATTGAAGCTTGGGGAAAGCGACGAGGAGCATGAGCTGCATCAATATCAGCCGCTCCCTCAGCTGCTGCAGCGTTTATCCGAGATTCATGCGCGGGCTGCTGCGAGGCAAATGGCAATTGGTGAGGAAACGTCTGCCGGCGTGCGAGTGATTTCCGTCTACTCGGCATCCGGCGGTACAGGCAAAACGGCGTTGGCGCTGCATCTTGCGCATGCTGCGGGGGCGCATCGCCGCCGAACGTTTTATTTAAACCTCGAGCGTTGGAACTCGTCGGCGGCTTGGCTTGGCACGCTGCCAAACGGCAATGGCGATCCTATTGAGGATGCAAAAGAGGAGGGATTGTCCGAGCTCCTGTACAGTCTTAAAGCGCAGCCGGAGCAGGCGGTGCAGTGGATCATGGAGCATCGGAAACGGGATTCGCAGCTTAAGGGGGATTATTTGGCGGTGTGCACCAATTTGGAGGATCGATTGACCTTATGCGAGGAAGATGCGCAGGGCTTGATAGACGCGATTTCACGAAGCGGCCAATATGATGTCATCATTGTTGATTTGGATAGCGACATGGATGGTATGCATGTAGCCGTTTTCGAGAAGTCGGATCAGGTGCTTTGGGTGATGAATGGCAATGCTTCGGTTAAAAACAAACAAAAAATGGCCCGAAGCTACGGGGAGCAGAAATGGAACGGGCGATTTAAAGGGTTAGCCCGGAAATTCATAGATGTAAACAATCAGGCCGCGAGAGTCGGACAGACCGCTCTTCAAGGCGAGACGGATCGCATGAACCATGCCGCTTTTCAGCTGCCGGAGATACCGGAATGGCGAGGGGCGGGCAGCGTAAAGCTGCTGTCATCGCCGTTATACAGAGCTGCGGCAGACCAATTGTTCAAGCAGCTGATTCCAGAAGGAGTGGGCATGGTTGCTGAGTGACGGAACGGTATTGGAGCTGCGAAATAAAATCCGGTCGAAAATAGATTTCAGCGGCGCTTTGCCGGATGACGGTCTCATGCGCATCGTTGAGGAGATCGTATTCGAATGGTGCGAGCGGAATCCGTTAACGGCAGCCGGTAAAGTACAGCTGGTTCGCAGGCTGTTTCATTCCTTTCGGGGTCTGGATATCTTGCAGCCGCTTATGGAGGATACCTCTATCAGCGAAATCATGATTAATCACCATGCGGAAATTTTCGTTGAACGGAGAGGGGGGATGTCGCTGCTGCCCGTGTCCTTCGAGAGCAGGGAACGGCTGGAGGATCTGATTCAGACGGTCGTTGCAAGCGTTAACCGTGTCGTAAATGAATCATCTCCGATCGTGGATGCGCGGTTGAAGGACGGCTCCCGGGTTCATGTTGTGCTGCCGCCGGTGGCATTGAAGGGACCCTGCATGACCATTCGAAAGTTTCCTGAGCAGCCGCTCTTAATGGAAGAGCTGGTTGCGATCGGATCGCTGTCGGAAGATGCGGCGGCTTTCTTGCAAGAGATGGTCGGAGCGCAATACAACATGTTTATTAGCGGCGGAACGGGAACAGGAAAAACGACCTTCCTCAATGCATTATCGCAATTTATTCCAGCGGATGAGCGAATCGTAACGATCGAGGATTCGGCGGAGCTGCAGATACGATCGATTCCGAATCTGGTGGCGATGGAGACGAGAAATGCAAATACGGAGGGAAAAGGCGAAATTACGATCCGGGATCTTATCCGCGCCTCCCTCAGGATGCGTCCGAGCCGGATTATCGTAGGCGAGGTGCGGGGCGGTGAGGCGCTCGATATGCTGCAAGCACTTAACTCCGGTCATTCGGGCAGCATGTCGACGGGCCATAGTAACGGAGCAAAGGATATGCTGGCGCGCCTTGAAACGATGACGCTCAGCGCAGCCGAATTGCCTGTTCTGGTCATTCGGCAGCAGATCGCGTCCGCGATCGATCTCATTATTCATTTGTCGAGGTTTCGGGATCGTTCGCGCAGAGTCACGGAAATATGTGAGATCGTTGGCATGGCTGACGGTGAAGTCATGTTGAATCCCCTTTTCATTTTTGAGGAAGAAGGGGAGCAGGACGGTAAAGTGATTGGCGGGCTCAAACGAACGGCGAATCCGCTGGTACGACTGGACAAGCTGATCATGGCGGGGAAAAACAAGAGCGGAGGCGCAGTGCTATGAGCAGCGTCAGCGGTTTGGTTAAAAAGGCGCAGTTGTACCGTTCGCAGAGCGGGCGGCTGCAGCGGGCGTTTGCCTGGTGTGGATGGGAGAACGGGCAGGTTATGGCCAATATCCGGGCGGGGCGAATGCTTACGGATTATGGTCGATATCACTTAAGCAGAAAACAGTTTATATTCGCAGCGATAGCAGCCGCTTTGGCTTTTTATTTGGCAGCCTATCTGTTCTATCATTCTGTTCTAGTATCTATTGCCGCAGCGGGGCTTGGCATAATCGCGCCTCGTTTCAGGCGAAGATCGCTCCTGCAGCAGCGTAAAGAGCGGCTGAAGCTGCAATTCAAGGAGGCATTATTCTCGCTGACCTCCTCTCTTGCGGCAGGACGTTCGCTTGAAAATGCTTTTCTTGCAACCCTTGATGATTTAAAGCTGCTGTATCCGGATCCGCGCACGGAGCTGCTGCTCGAGTTCCAAATTATTCGCTTCCGGTTAGAAAACGCCGAGCCGCTTGAATATGCATTGCGGAACTTCGCGGATCGAGCCGGTATTGATGAAATCACTCAATTTACCGATGCGTTGGCAGCCTGCAAGCGTTCGGGCGGAGATTTGCTGGAGGTAATGAAAAGAACCTCGGCCATCATCGGAGAAAAGCTGGAGATTGAACAAGAGATTACAGTTATGATCGCACAGAAAAGATTCGAAGGACGAATCATGATGGCGGTGCCGTTTGTTTTTCTCGCTTTTCTAAGCTTGGCTGCCCCTGACTATATGGCTCCCTTATATGGGGGAATCGGTTATTTATTGCTGACGGCTGCTTTGCTGCTGCTGCTCCTCTGCTTCTGGGCCATGGCGAAAATGATGCGTATTCAGATGTAGCAGAGAAGGGAGAGCTTGGAATGACCGCAGCGATAGCCGCCATTACTTTAACGGCAATTTGGCTTTATCTGGCCGGCAAAGAGGCGCTGTATTCCCTTTGGAATCAGTTAAGAAACAAGAAAACCGGCAGTGATTTTTCGGGGAGCCAGCTCAAGCAGCTTAGCTTGATCGACCCTTTCATGCGGACACTGGAGCGGTATAAGTTGTTTGATATGCTGCATCTGCCAATGGGCAGCTATCATATGAGGCTGCTCCTGCTGATGGATAACGCTTGGACGATAGAGAGAACGAAAGCGCAAGCTGCAGCCGCCTTAGGCACAGGTTACGCCGCGTTAACGGGCTGTGCATGGCTGAGTCTGCTGGGGCAGGAGCCCATATTGCTTGCAATGGGAGCCGTATTCGGCATTGTGCTGACCATTCGTCCCTTTGCGGAAGCGGGCAAAAGGGTCGAGCGGCGCAAGCAGCAAATGATCATTGAACTCCCCGGCATGCTGGGTAAGCTGATGCTGCTCGTAGGCGCGGGTGAAACCGTGCAGCAAGCGTTGGCAAGATGCTTGGAAGGGAAAGAGGATGATTTGCATCCGCTCTATAAGGAGTGGGGGGATGCGGTATCGATGCTGCGGAACGGGCAGTCATTCAGTACGGCCATGGAGCGCTTTAACCGGCGCTGCGCAGTACAGGAAGTTTCCGTATTTACGACGGTGCTGCTGCTCAATTACCGCAGAGGCGGGGAGCATTTTGTACTCGCTCTGCGCGAGCTCTCTTATACGCTGTGGGAAAAACGCAAAGCGATCGCGAGAGCCCGGGGGGAAGAAGCTTCCTCAAAGCTGGTGTTTCCGTTAGTCGGCATATTATTAGTGCTTATGGTTTTGGTAGCTGCGCCTGCGGTGCTGCTCATGTCTTAACCAACAATAGAGAGGATGAGGATATATGAAAAAGCTAGGTCAAGCTATAAGATCATTTTGGGCCGAGGAAGACGGTTTGGGTACGCTGGAGATCATTTTGATTATTGCGGTTGTCATTATTATTGCGCTGCTCTTTAAGGATTGGATTATTGAATTAATCGAACGTCTAATGGGTAAGGCGGATGATGAGGCGGACAAAATATTTAGTTAGCGGGTGGCGCGTATGGGCAAGCGGAGGAGGGGAGCAAGGCTGCCGCAATGGCTGAGAGGGGAGCAGGGCAGCTTTACGCTGGAATCAACGATCGTATTTCCAATGCTTTTCGGGCTCATTTTATTGTTTATTCTGTTTGGCATGTATATGTATCAGAAGGTTGTGCTTTATTATGCCGCGTCGGCAACGGCTGAACGTGCTGCATTTAGCTGGGATAACAGCTTTCGCCAGGCAAAAAACGGTATGCTGAATAATACAGCCTATGACGGATTGTATTGGCGAATAGGAGAGGACGAGCTGCTTAGCGGCCTATTTGGAACAAGCGGGAATCGCGCTTCCGCGGAAGCTGCGATTCCTCCGGCAATGCCGGGTGAGGCGGCAAAGGAAGATCTATCCGCGCGGAAAATGGCGCAGGCCTCGGAATGGATCGGACAAGCGGACTTAGCGTATGAAGGGCATATCAGCTATTCGCGGGATGCCCTAAAGAGAGAGATCACGGTTAGGCTGAAGTCTCCTTTGGCAAGCGGGCTTGCTGATCAAAGCGGGCTGGGGCGGGAACCCAAGACGGTATCTTCGGCTTCGATCGTTGACCCGGCTGAATTTATAAGAAGCATCGATCTCGTACGTTATTATTCTGCGAAATACGCCAACCGGCCGGGCGGAGCGGGGCAGGCGAAGCAGCAGGCCGGGCAGGCGCTAGCTTCTTATAAGGATGCAGCCGAGGCGCAGAAGCCGCAGTGATTCAACCCTACATCCGGTAGGGTGGCAGCAATGGAGGTGAAAGGCGGCTGTGAATGCAAAAAAGAAATCAAGGTACGGATGGTTAGACATCAATCGCCGCTTATGGTTTGAAGAGAACGGAGCGGTAACCGTGTTTTCTGTTCTTGTCTTATCCTCGTTATTATTGTTTTTTTCTCTGCTTATCGATTATGCGCGTATTGCGGCTTTGCACAAGCTGACGGAGGATGCCGTGCGGTCAAGCGTACGCTCTGTCCTGTCGGCTTATGACGCTGCTTTATACGAGCGATATGGATTGTTTGGCCGCGGAGGGACAGAGGGAGAGATGATCTTCACCGATACGATGGCGGCGAATATCGAAGGCATAGAAGGCTTACCCAAACGAGGAATGAAGCTGGTACGCATGAAAGCAGAAAGCTCGAAACTGCATACGGCATCGTTTCTGGGAAGCCATGATGTATTTAAGCGGCAGGTGCTGGAGGAAATGAAATATAAAGCGCCTATTGACTTTACTTTGGAGCTTGCCGCACGATTTGCGCCAATGGCAGGCGTAATGAAGGAGGCTTCCGTGACAATCGGCCTGCTTGAGAGCATACGCAAGCTTTATGAAAGGCGTGAAGCCCATTTAAGCCAGGTGCTACACTTGCAGGAGCTGGCTGCAGGCATAATGAGAGACAGCGGAATAGAAGCGATGATTCCGGCGCAGACGAATGCCGTCGCAGCAGCGGGAGACACTGCCTTAAGCCTTGCCGGGGAATATCGCGATTATGCAGCCTGGGTCATGCAGGAGCAAAATGCGGAACATGCGGGGGGAGCAGACCACTCTGAAGCAATAGAAGCTTATGAGGATAAAGCGAGAGCATTTGCAATAGAGCTTCGCCGAATCAGCTCAGAAATGCTTCAACGCCATGTGAAGCTGCAGGGCGATGCCATTCGGGAGTTGGAAGCTGCAAGAGCATTAAATGAGGATATGCAGCGTCTTGTTCAGCAAGCGAATCAGCAAGCTGACCGTGGAGGCTATGATGCCGTAGCGAGGCAAAAATCGTCAGGAGCGGTACAGTCTGAAGTACCTGCCGATGCGGCTAGCGATATTGAAGAAATAAGGAAGCAAGCAGACGAGCTTGTCAAAACGGATGCGTGGTTTACAGCTTACCGGCAAGAGTTGGAGGCGCATGGCTCGTCTGCGGCGGCTCTTGATCTCGAAGCGGGAAGTTATCAAACGAGCAGCATTGCTTCATTGGCGAAGCCGGTCGCGGATCAAACGGCGGATACCCTGATTGAAGGCGTTGCAAGCCTGCGGCTTGCTTACGGAAACTACGAGGAGAATTATATTCGTCCAGCCGCAATCATTGCCAGCCGAAAGAGTACGCTCGAACAAGGAGAGGTCAAAGCCAAGCTGAAGCAGCAGGGAGAGCAGGCTGAATCACTTTGGAAACAGGCACGCGGCTTGCTCCATGGCCTAACGGCTATTCCGCAGGCCGAAGAGCATCAGCAGGTTTTTGAACAGGTGAAGCAGCATTACAGCGACAATCTTTTGTTCAATGAAAAGTCAGATGCTGCTCCCTTGGATTTGGAGCAGGCAGGCGAGGCCCATGAAGCTGCGAATCGCTCTGCCTCCGTTATGGACGGTATATTCACAGGTATGGCCGGGATGCTGGAGCAGACGAGAGATACGCTGTATTACGGTGAATATGTGGTCAATAAGTATCCCGCTTTTGCGCCGCAGCATCTTCGTTCCATGCTGACGGAGGGCAACGTATCGGAGCTGTCGCATGCGGTTTCTTTCAACAATCAGGAAGCGGAATATATCATTTACGGCTTTCACGACGCAATGGGAAACATAGCCGCTGCATACGGGGAACTGTTTGCTGCAAGGCTTGCCGTGCGGACGATGGAAGGGCTGCTGGAAAGCAGAACGCTCGGGCATCCCCTGCTTATTTTATCAGCGGCGTTAATTTACGGTTTGGAGAAAACCATGGAGGATATGCTTGCCTTTACCGAACGAGGCTCGGCACCCTTATCTAAATACGTAAAGGTTGAGCTATCGTACAAAGATTATTTGCGGCTTTTTGCTTTGATGCATGACGCTGGAGACAGCGCAAGCCTAGCCCGGATGATCGCGGTCATCGAACAAAACAGCGGGACGGTGCTGTCTGCAGTGCCAAGCGGGGTGACGGGCGAGGCGGGCGTTTCTACGGAGCTTTGGTTTGTACCGGGGTTGATGAGGGTGCTTGGCAGATTTGGACTTTTGGACGGAAAGGTTGACGGCAACCGTTATGAGACGACGCAAACCATTGGCTGGTCCTATTAAACGCCGTCATTCCGCGGGTGAGCAAGGCTCGATCGTTGTAGAAGCGGCATTGGTCATGCCGATGGTCATCGTGGTCCTGCTTGTGTTTGTTATGCTTATTCGTCTATGCGCGGTGCAAATGGCCTTGCATTCGGCTGCCTCACAATCGGTCAGGCAGATTGCGGCCCATATTCATCCGGTAGAGCTGGCTTGGCAGCAAGCAGCAGCCCATATTCCATCGCCAACGCCAACGCTTTTCCCGCTTTCTTCATGGAGCGAAATTGCGGCGGAAGCGATGGAATGGCTGCCGGCACCCGCCGGTCCGCTCCTATCTTCCACACTGAGAGGAGACTTCCGTCCGCTTCAAAATATGGCGGCTTCGGAGATCGGACGCGCCGTTGTTGAACCGCTGGTAAGAGACTTTGCGGATGCCGCGATTATTGATCCTGAGCGGATCAGGCTAAGCTGGCTGGCTCTGCCCGATTTGGAGAAGGAAAACGAACCTTATGTGGCTATTGCTGTAGAATATGATTTCCCGTTAAAGCTGCCTTTTTACGGGAAGCCGATTGTGCTAAAAGAACAAGCGGCCGAGCGGGTTTGGATAAGCGATGCCGCCGCGGCCCGATATGGCGAGAGTATCGGCGAACAAGAAAGCATTCCGATTCAAATCGTGTCTATCGAGCCATCGCCGCTTCGGCCGGGCAGGAAGGCCTCCGTAACCGTAAAAACAGCTCCGGGGGCCGTCATTTCCCTAGGGGTTACGTATAAGAGCGGGTCAAGCAAAGCCAAACATCTGGGAGAAGCGGCTGCCGATGCCGACGGGTACATCAAATGGACCTGGCATGTATCCGGCAACACCACGCCAGGCGTGTGGGAGCTTGCGGCCTCCGAGGCAAGCAAAGAAACAAACCAAGTGTCGATGCATTTTGTCGTGGAGAAAAGCGGGGGGAATTAGCCAGCTAAAGGAACTGCGGCAGGGAGGAACACGAATGGAATTCATTCAGATAGCTGCAATCGTAATACTTTTGTTAGGGGCCTTCATAACGGATATTAAAGCACAAATTATTCCGAACCGGCTTACGGCAAGCTTTTTTATAGCGGCGTTTGTTTATCAGTTCGCGATGAATGGACTGGAAGGAGCTGCGGCCGCTGCGGCCGGGGCTGCCGCAGGCTTTGTTCCTCTGATGCTTCTGCATTTAGCAAAAGGAATAGGTGCCGGGGATGTTAAGCTGTTCGGCGCTTTAGGCGCTTGGACTGGCGTTTTGCTCGTACTGCAAATGATGCTTTATGCCATTTTGTACGCGGGAGTCATAGGATTATTTCTAATCCTCGTGAATCGTCCTTTCGGAAAGAGAGTAACGAATGGCGTATCGGCGTTTCTGACTCCTGGGGCAGGTTCAAAAAAGCAGCAGTGGCTGCAATGGTCGGAGTCAGGCAAAAAGTTTCCGTTTATGCTGGCGGTTGCTCCGGCGGCCGTTACGGTATGGTCTATGTTTAGTTAAGCGGTAGACAGGGAAAGGGGAATAGTGGCATGGAACGCTTTCGAATTGATTTTGCCATGAATCAGGGACATGAAATGATTATTGACCGCGAAAGCGGCATATATAGGAGCGAGCTTGATGATATAGAGCTTCATATGCTTCAGAACGAACGAATACCTTACCTGCTGCCCATGGATTGGTTTGAACTGGACACTAAAGTAACGTTCCGCTACAAACTGTCGGGGATGAAAATGCTGCTTCACAGGCTTCAGCAGCATCCGCTTACGATGGAGCAATATTATACGCTGATTTTAGGCGTAGCAGATGCACTCTATGAGTGCAAGCATTATATGCTGCGGCCCGAGGGTTGTCTGCTGGACGAGCAATTCATTTTTGTGGGAGAGAAGCTTCATGATATAAGGCTTGCTTATTTGCCGATCAAAGCCAGTGGAGGAACGCAATCGATGGGAGCAGGCGATCTCTTATCGCTGATTGTAAGGTTCACTTCCTACATTGAACAAATAGATGGAGATGGCCTGAAGCGGGTGCTTCATCATTTAACGGGCAAGAAATGGCCGCTGGAAGAGCTTCGTTCTACTCTATTGGATTTAATAGGAGAAGCGCCGCGTAAACAAAGCAGCTCGGCACACCAAACAAAGCAAATGCAGCAAGAACAAAAAGCGGATGTTACGGAAAAATATGCATGGACAGGGCATCAGCCTCGGATTGCATATCCAGAAGAGCCCATTCCGCAACCGCCAAAGCCGCTAGCGGGCGAGGAGGATGTGTCTACATTTATATCTGGTCTATTGGGCGAAACAAGGCATCAGCAAGCGTCTTCACTTGAATATACTGATATGCCTGCATACATAGGGGAGGAAAAGCCTGATGCGAAGAAAAAGTGGATTTTAGCCGCAGCGCTGTTTATCGTAATCGCCTGTACTTGGCGTTTTGTCTATCTTGAAGCCGCGACGAGGCAAAGCCTGCTCCTCAGCTCAGGCATAACCTTGCTAATGATTGCCGTGTTCATATTGGTGTGGTTAAAAGGAGCAAATCCCAACGATACTTCGGCTGAGAGGGCATGCGAGCAGGATCTACTGGAGCAAACCCCGGGAATGTTTCAAGGAATGGCCCATTTATATGCGCAGGGCGAGGATAATCAATCGGCATCCCACAAACCTTCTGCTGGTGTTTTTGAAGGATGGATCGATCCGTCTGCTGCGCCGCTGCATGTCGTTGCCGCAAATCCGGTTTCCCGTATTGGAGAGCCGACCGTTCTGCTAAGCCGCGAACAAAAGCAGGAGCATGACATGAAGCCGGTAATCTGGCTTCAACGAAGCTGGGAAGGGGAGCAAACAAAACTGGAATTAACCGTTGAATGTTTTAAAATCGGCCGGATCGGCGAGAAGGTAGATTATGCGGATTGCGCGAACGGCATATCGCGTCTTCATTTGGAGATCGAGAGCAGCGAGGGTGAGCATAAGGCTAAGGATCTGGGGTCCAGAAACGGCAGTCTGCTCAATGGACAAACAATGATCCCCTATAAAAGCTACAAGCTTTCGATAGGGGATCTGATTCACCTAGCAGGCGAGCAAGGACCTGCGTATGAGCTAAAATCAAGTTAGGAACGTTTATACGCGACCTACCAATTCATTCATGGCGCTGTCAACTGTCGGGTAACGGAAGGTGAAGCCGTTCTCAAGCGCCTTGCGCGGCAGGGCTCTTTGCCCGTCCAGCAGCAGCGTTGACATTTCGCCGAATAAAGTCCGCATGAGAAAGGCAGGAACGGGAAACCAATGCGGCCTACCCATAGCTTTGCCGATGGCGCGTCCAAAATCGTCATTGGTTACGGGATCGGGCGAGCAGCCGTTAACTGCGCCTTGTATCTTGTCATTGTCCAAAATAAACAAGATCAAGCCAATCATATCCGCAAGATGGATCCATGACAGCCATTGCTTTCCGCTGCCGATTTTTCCTCCGCCAAACAAGCGATAAGGCATAGCCATTAAAGGAAAGGCGCCCTCCTTCTTGTCCAAAACGACGCCAACGCGGAGCTTTACGAGCCGTTTTGCAGGGATAAGATCAGCCGCCTGCTCCCATTTTTGAACCACCTCGGATAAAAAGTCGGTCACCTTCGTCGGGCTTTCTTCATCAAATATGCCGTCTGCCGAAATGCCGTAAGCTGAAATGCCCGATGCATTAAGGACAAGCGGCGGCTTATGCTTGAGCGACGTAACCAACTTCGATATGCGGGCCGCTGCCGTGATCCTGGAATCCATTACGCGCTGCTTTGCAGCCGATGTCCATCGCTGGTTGATGGACTCGCCTGTGAGATTGACTATGGCATCGATGCCTTCCAGCAAGGAGGGAGAAGCTTCAAGCTCGCTCCAGGTCAATCGGTTTAGACCGGGGCGCTTGGGCTGGTTCTCCGAGCTTTTTCTAGAAATAATCCATACCTCGTCTTTTCTCTCCAGCAGCGCCTTTGTCAGTGCGCTTCCGATAAAGCCGGTTCCTCCGGCTATAGCAACCCGCATATCCAATCGCTCCTTCAATTAACTCTTTACTCTACTTGTTCAATCTTCACGAGCCAATTTTGTTTGACGGACGGATCGCCCTCGATTGCTTTTTCTATATATTCGAATTTCACTTTCGCGTCATCGGGCAAAGCTTCTAATACCGTTTTTAACTCATCGGTAATTTGCAAGGGGATTACCTCCGAGGCTGTTTCTATTTCTATTGAGTGCGAGTCGCTTAGACCGCTGTAAATTCCTTCGTTAACTTTAACCGTTTCCGCGGGTTCTTCCGTTGCGGTGCTGTTATCAGGGCTGTCGGTTGCTTCCGTAGTCGGCTCCGGTGAAGATACATCGGGTTCAAGTACGCCGCTTTCTTCAGGCAAATCGCTGACAACCGGGGATTCCTCCACGCTGCCTTGCTGGTTGTTTCCGCCCGTAGTATTCGGATTGGCATTTGTTCCGCTGCAAGCTGCCGTTGCTAGCATCACAGCTAAAAGAACCGCTCCTGCTGCTGTTGCTGATGTTTTGTTTTTTCTTCGCTTTGATGAGTTCATGATGTGAACACCTCCTGCATGTTATAACGAGATTGACGTGGGATAGGTTACATTTTTATATTTAACCGTGTTACAAAGCTGTGAAGCATCGCAAGGTTAGCCGCGCTAAAACATGATGAAAAATATAAATGAGTTTAAGCCGCACGGATGCGGCTTAAACTCATTTATTAAGTAGATGCTTATAGGGAGCATAGTCGATTCCTTGGCGATCAAGGAATGATACCAGGCTGCGGTAATCACGTTTTGGGGTGGCTCTTATGTAGCCTTCGATACAGTGTTCGCGCGTGACGGACGATGCGCCGTGTTCAATCGCGACTTGGCCGATTTTAGCTGCGATCGAATGTTTTGCGATATCGCGAAAAGCGGTGGGCACCGGGGATACGAGCTCATCGAGCAAAGACTTGGAATCGTCGTTCCACATGCTGCGGCTGCGTTCTACCCAGTAGTTTTGCCAATCGAGCTTGGACTTGCCGTCTCGCATCGGAAGCACTTTGAGAAATTTTCGAAACATGAAAAATCCGCCAATCGACATAGCAACAACCATGACGATCGCCCAAAAAACGATAAAGTACATAAACCAATCAGGCGCAACTTTCATAAGTGTCTTTCACCTCAATAATGAATTATACCGTATTCCTAGATTTATTTCGACATTCCTTGTAAAATAAGGTTTGATCAACCGAAAGGGGCGAAAGATTCATGCTGAAAATAGGTTCCCATGTATCATTTTCGGACAAGGGGCTGCTCACTGCAGCGCAGGAAGCCGTATCCTACGGCTCAGGCACATTTATGATTTACACCGGCGCACCTCAGAATACGAGAAGGAAGCCGATCGATACGCTATATATTGAAGAAGGCAAGACGCTTATGGAGCAATCGGGCATCAATGAGATTATCGTCCATGCGCCTTATATCGTAAACCTGGGCTCTTACAAGGATTCGACGTTCGAGCTTGCCGTTTCCTTTTTGCAGGAAGAAATTCGCCGGACGGATTACATCGGTGTACGTAATATTGTCCTTCATCCGGGCGCTTATACGGACAAGGACGCCGAATATGGCATTGCGCGCATAGCGGAGGGCCTTAACGAGGTGCTTGCCGGAACGAAGGAAACGAATGTGAACATCGCCCTTGAGACAATGGCGGGCAAAGGCACGGAAATCGGTCGCAGCTTCGAAGAGCTGGCTGCCATTATTGACAAGGTTCAAGACAATCACCGTCTTACCGTCTGCATGGATACATGCCATATGCATGATGCAGGCTATGATCTTATTCATGATCTGGATGGCGTTCTCGAGCAGTTTGACCGTTTGGTCGGACTTGACCGCGTAGCTGTAGTCCACGTCAATGACAGCAAAAATTCACGCGGAGCCGGCAAGGACAGGCATGCCCCGGTTGGCGCAGGCTGGCTGGGACATGATGCGATCCAGCGGATCGTTCACCATGACGGTCTCAAGGGCCGTCCGTTTATTCTTGAAACGCCGTGGATCGGCAAAGAAGATAAAACGGAACGTCCGATGTATGAAGTAGAAATCGCTTTGCTTGGCGACAATGGCAGAAGCCGTTTGGGAGAACCGTTCTTCGAGGACGTAGAGCGTCTCCACCATTTCTTCGGCAAGCAAGAAATCGATCCAAGAGTATTCGTGCTGTCTACGTGGGATTTATTGAAAACCGACGCGAAAGCGAAAAAAGCAGATCCGCGTGAGCCGATGGAGCGGCTTTACGATCTTGTAATGGCAGGCGATGCATTGTCTTCCGAACTGACGGAGGAACAAGTGAACCAGCGTATTACGGCTTGGTTTGGCGGCAAAGAGCTGCTTGCTAGAATTTAGTATCCAAGCTATTCCCTCCATATTATTTATATCGTTGTGAAAGGAAGTTAAGAGTCCATGTCATCACAATCCAACCCGTCCGAGGTACAGAATCAATCCGGCGGAAAAAGCGGCCGCGCACGCATGCTTATATCTTGTCCGGACCGTTCGGGCATCGTTGCGGCTGTTTCCCATTTCTTATATGAGCACGGAGCGAATATCGTGCAATCGGATCAATATACAATGGATCCTGAAGGCGGCATGTTTTTTATCCGCTTTGAATTCGATCTGAATGATCTGGAGAAAGAGCTTCCTGTTCTGGTGGAGGATTTCGCGCGAGTGGCTGACCGCTTCGACATGAAGTGGCATACCTTCCGCGCCAGCCGCAAGAAAAGGCTGGCAGTCTTTGTTTCCAAAGAGGATCATTGCCTGCTTGAGCTGCTTTGGCAGTGGAAGGCGGGAGACTTGGATGCCGATATCTCCATGGTAATCAGCAACCATCCCGACATGCGCGAGCTTGTGGAATCCTTCGGCATTGCTTATCATCACATTCCGGTAACGGCTGCCACAAAGGCCGAAGCGGAGCGCAAACAGCTTGAAGTGGTTGCGGATAAAGCGGATATCGTTGTTTTGGCCCGTTACATGCAGATTATTTCGCCGAAGTTTATCGAGCAGTTCCCTAACCGGATTATCAATATCCACCATTCCTTCCTTCCGGCATTCGTCGGGGGCAAGCCCTATGCACAGGCCTATACGCGCGGGGTGAAAATAATCGGCGCAACCGCGCATTACGTGACCGAGGAATTGGACGGCGGCCCGATTATCGAGCAAGACGTTCAGCGCGTAAGCCACCGCGACAACGTCGATGATCTGAAGCGGATCGGACGGACGATCGAACGCGTCGTACTGGCCCGTGCAGTGAAATGGCATATCGAGGATCGTGTAATTGTGCATAATAATAAGACGGTTGTATTCAACTAGCTGTATTTTTATGCGAGAATTCTATTTTTTATGATGGAAAACAAGCATGCACAGTGATACAATATTCAA
This sequence comes from Paenibacillus sp. LPE1-1-1.1, assembly GCF_040676435.1. NCBI lineage: Bacteria > Bacillati > Bacillota > Bacilli > Caryophanales > Paenibacillaceae > Paenibacillus > Paenibacillus sp. LPE1-1-1.1. Next base: position 2,033,269 of record NZ_JBEGHY010000001.1, on the reverse strand, counting down.
AGTTATTGCGAACTGGTATGACGCTGTATCGTTAATGAGAAACCATATAACGAAACGAAATGAGACTAGATGAGATTATAGGAGGAAATTGGAATGACGGTTACACAAAAATCAATTGAACAGCTTTCGATCGATACGATTCGTACCCTAGCGATCGATTCTATCGAGAAAGCGAAATCGGGGCACCCTGGTATGCCTATGGGCGCTGCTCCAATGGGTTATCAACTATTTGCAAAAAACATGAAGCACAACCCTTCGAACCCTACTTGGGTAAACCGCGACCGTTTCGTATTGTCTGCAGGTCACGGCTCGATGCTGCTTTACAGCCTGCTTCACCTTTCCGGTTATGATTTGCCGCTTGAAGAGCTGCAAAACTTCCGCCAATGGGGCTCATTGACACCAGGACATCCTGAGTTCGGCCACACGGCAGGCGTAGATGCTACAACGGGTCCGCTTGGACAAGGTATTGCCATGGCCGTTGGTATGGCGATCGCTGAAGCTCAGCTTGGCGCTACTTACAACAAAGAAGGCCATGATCTAATCAACCACTTCACTTACTCCATTTGCGGCGACGGCGATTTGATGGAAGGCGTTTCCCACGAGGCAGCTTCTTTCGCAGGTCACTTGCAGCTTGGCAAATTGGTTGTTCTATATGATTCAAACGATATCTCGCTTGACGGCGAGCTTAGCCTATCGTATTCCGAGAGCGTACAAAAACGCTTTGAGGGTTACGGCTGGCAGGTTCTTCGCGTAGAGGACGGCAACGACCTCGAAGCGCTGACCAAAGCAGTAGCTGAGGCGCAAGCAGACTTGTCCAAACCGACTTTGATTGAAGTTAAAACGGTTATCGGTTACGGAAGCCCGAACAAAGGCGGCAAAGGCGGACATGCAGGTCCTCACGGATCACCGCTCGGCGCTGACGAGACCAAATTGACGAAGCAAGCATACGGCTGGTCAGAAGATCTTCAGTTCCACGTTCCTGATGAAGTTCGCGCGCATTTTGCTGATGTAAAAAGCAGCGGCGAGCAAGCAAACGCACAGTGGGATGCGGCTTTCGCAGCATACAAAGCAGCTTTCCCTGAATTGGCGGCTCAGTTCGAACTTGCAATCTCCGGCGCATTGCCAGAGGGCTGGGATGCTGACCTTCCTGCTTACAAAGTAGGAGACAGCGCAGTATCGACTCGCGTAGCTTCCGGCAACGCGTTAAACGGACTTGCGAAAAACGTTCCGACTATCTTCGGCGGCTCTGCTGACCTTGAAAGCTCAACGATGACGCATCTGAAAGGTTTGACGCAGTTCAAACCAGGCAGCTATGACGGCCGCAACCTTTATTACGGCGTTCGCGAATTCGGTATGGCTGCTGCAATGAACGGGATTGCCCTTCACAGCGGTTTGAAAGTATTCGGCGGTACGTTCTTCGTATTTACGGATTACCTTCGTCCTGCCGTTCGTCTTGCTGCATTGATGAAGCTGCCAGTCGTATACGTGCTTACGCATGACAGTATCGCAGTCGGCGAAGACGGTCCTACGCATGAGCCGATCGAGCAGCTTGCTTCGATCCGTATCATCCCTGATCTTACGGTTATCCGTCCGGCTGACGCTAACGAAACTTCTGCTGCTTGGGCATATGCGGTTGAGAACACAGGCAACCCGGTTGCGCTTGTGCTTACTCGTCAAAACCTGCCTATCCTTGAAGGCACAGTAGACGGCGTTCATGAGAATCTTCGCCGCGGCGCTTATGTTGTATCTGATGCTGCTAACGGCAAGCCGCAAGCTCAAATTCTTGCAACAGGCTCCGAGGTTCAACTGGCGGTTGCAGCTCAAAAAGCTTTGGCAGAGGAAGGCATTCAAGTTCGTGTCATCAGCATGCCGAGCTGGGATCTCTTTGAGAAACAATCGAAGGAATACAAAAATTCCGTTATCCTTCCAGAGGTTAAAGCTCGCCTTGCGATCGAAATGGCTCATCCATTCGGCTGGGAGCGTTACACGGGAGACCAAGGCGATATCCTTGCTATCGACCGTTTCGGCGCATCCGCGCCTGGCGACCGCGTAATCAAAGAGTATGGCTTCACGGTTGAGAACGTTGTTAGCAAAGTGAAAGCATTGCTGTAATAACGCCTCAAAGCTTAACATCCGACAGATAAGGGAGATTACGGCTACCATGTCTCAATTCGATAATGTATCCATCGTCAAGAAGGCTAACGTCTACTTCGACGGCAAAGTAACGAGCCGCGCTGTATTGTTCGCGGACGGAACCAAAAAAACACTCGGCATCATGCTGCCGGGCGATTATGAGTTTGGAACAGACTGCGTTGAAATCATGGAGATTTTGGCCGGCGATTTGAAAGTGCTCCTACCTGGCGAAACAGAATGGCTGCACATTCAAGGCGAAGGCGAATTCCAAGTGCCAGCGAACACGAAATTCAAGCTTCAGGTTGCTGAACTTACAGACTATTGCTGCTCGTATATCTACGAGTAAAACATTTCTGATCAAATGAAGAAGAGGTTTTCCCGAATTGTCGAGCAATCGCCTTCGGGAAGGCCTCTTTTTTTTTGCTGTTTGTGCCGAATAGGATGGCAATGCCCTAATCCCCTAATATCGTGCTACCAATCTTAAAACATTGTTATATAAGGAATGAGGTGCTCGGGGCTACAATTAGTTCTGTAATCGCTAACATAGACAGAACGAAAAGGGTGAAAGGGGGAGAACCTATTGAAACAACGGATTGCACGGAGGTGGAATTTTAAGCTTACCTGGCCGCTGCATGTCATGCTGGTGCCTGGTATAGCGCTCGTCCTTATCTTCTCGTATTTGCCGATGCTGGGACTTGTCATGGCTTTTCAGGACTTCCAGCCGCAGCTTGGTTTTTTTCGATCGGAATGGATCGGATTTGAAAACTTTAAGCTGATGTTTGAATATCCGGATGCCAGGCAAGTGATATGGAACACCTTGCTTATTGCGGTCATCAAGATCGTTGCTCATCTCATCGTCCCGCTGGTGTTCGCGCTTTTGCTTAACGAGGTGCGGAAAATGGTGTTTAAACGGTTCGTGCAGACGTTCGTTTACCTGCCGCATTTTCTATCCTGGGTTATTCTCGGAGGGATTTTGCTGGACATGCTGTCGACCGACGGCGGACTGGTGAATCAAGCGCTCGGCTGGCTTGGCATCGAGCCGATTTTTTTCCTCGGCAACGGGGATTGGTTCCGGTTTACGGTAATCGTCAGCGATGTTTGGAAGGATTTCGGATTTTCGACAATCATTTTTCTAGCCGCTCTGTCCGGCATTAATCCTGATTTTTACGAGGCTGCGCTCATTGACGGGGCTAATCGCTGGCAGCAAGTGCTGAAGATCACGCTTCCGTCGCTGATTCCGATAACGATCGTCGTTGCGACGCTTTCACTCGGAAATATTTTAAACGCAGGCTTTGACCAAATTTTCAATCTGTACAATCCATTGGTGTATGAAAAAGGCGACATTATCGATACCTATGTCTACCGCGTTGGCCTAATCGGCGGAGACTTTGGTTTCGGTACCGCAGTAGGCGTGTTCAAGTCGCTTGTCAGCTTTGTTCTGATCGTTATTTCATACCGGCTCGCCTATAAGCTGGCCAATTACCGCATTTTCTGAAAGGGGGGAGCCACATGCATCATCGTTCGTTAACTTATCGTATTTTCTCCGTGGGAAACGGAGTGTTTCTAGCACTTTTGTCATTCTTGTGTATTGCTCCTCTACTTCACGTGCTTGCGGTATCATTCAGCTCGTCGGCGGCCGCGGATGCGAATATCGTGAAGCTGTGGCCGATCGGATTTTCGCTCGAGGCCTATAAGGTGACGCTCTCAAATGAGCATTTCGTAGGCTCGTTTGCGAATTCTGTGCTGCGTACGGTAATCGGTACAGCCATTGCTGTCGGCTTGTCCGTTCTAATCGGTTATTCGTTGTCCAAGGAAACGAATGAGTTCAAGGGCCGCAATATGTATGCTTGGTTTTTTGTCTTCACGATGCTGTTCAGCGGCGGCCTCATTCCCGGGTATATGGTCGTTCAGAAGCTGGGCTTGCTGAATTCGATTTGGGCGCTGGTGCTTCCGGGCGCGGTTAGCGTGTATAATACGATCTTGTTGATGAATTTTTTTCGGACCTCGGTGCCGAAGGCGTTGGAGGAAGCCGCATTTATTGACGGAGCGGGCCATTTTCGGGCCTTGTGGAGCATTTACCTGCCGATCTCGCTGCCTTCGCTTGCCACGATCGGGTTGTTCACGATGGTTGGACATTGGAACGCATGGTTTGACGGCCTCATTTACATGACGCAAACGGAAAAGTACCCCATGTCCACATTGCTGCAGACGCTGGTTGTGCAGCGCGATTTGAGCAGCATGAATGTAAATGCGGAAGAGATGAAGGAGCTGTCCAACCGGACGGTCAAGACGGCTCAAATTTTTATCGCAACGCTGCCGATTATCGCGGTTTATCCTTTTTTGCAAAAGTTTTTCGTGAAAGGGATCGTGCTGGGTTCCGTAAAGGAATAAGGCATGCTATGAATAAAAGAATACTAAGGGGGAACTCATTTTGAATAAAAGATGGATGAAGCTGGTTGCTCTAATGACGTCGCTCGTCATTTGCATGGGCCTGCTGGGCGCATGCGCAAGTTCGAACGGAAACAACGGCAGCGCAGGGGAAGCTTCGGCTGATCCCGAGAAGCAGGCCGAGGTGAAAAACGTGCTGGAGACGGGGAAATTCAGCGAGCCGGTAAAAATGGATATCGTGCGTCAAATGACCAGCGACGTTAAGTTCCGGAGCGGGGAGGATATCAACAATAACCCGCATGTAACCTGGGCGAAAGAAACGTTTAATATCGATTTGAATTACGTGTGGACGGCTGACAGCAGCTCCATCGATACAAAAATCAGGCTTCTGCTGTCTGCCAATGAAGACCTGCCGGATATCGTTCAATACCGCGGCTCGCAGGATGTTGTCGATGCGTTGATCGATTCGGGAAAATTCGTCGAGGTTGGCGATTTGTTTGAGCAGTATGCCAGCGAGTCGTATAAGTCAGCGATGGCGGAGGATGCGAGCGTCTGGAATCCGTACGTGCGCGACGGCAAAAAATATGCGATTCCGGTATTGGACTACTCCAATAATAACGATACGGTTCTCTGGATCCGGGACGACTGGATGAAGAAGTATAATTTGCAGGCGCCTGCCACGATTGAAGACATGGAGAAAATGATGGAGATTTTCGCGAACGAAGATCCTGACGGAAACGGCAAGAAGGATACGGTAGGTCTCGCGGTCGGCTTGAAAAACGGTATGAACACATGGGGCCTTGCGGATGCCGACTTCATCTTTGGCGCATATGGCGTAATGCCGGCGCAGTGGAATGCCGATAGCGAAGGGAAGCTCGCTTACGGGTCCATTCAACCGGCGGTGAAGACGGTGCTCGGCAAGCTGAAGGATTGGATGGATAAGGGCTACATCCATAAAGAAGCTGGGCTTCACGATGAAGGCAAAGCAGCAGAGCTGTTCTCATCAGGCAAAGCAGGCATTGTTGCTGCTCCTTATTGGGCTGGGGGCTGGCCGCTTCCGGCAGTTAAGGAAGTGGACAAAAATGCGGACTACAGCGCATATCCGCTGCCAGCGGGACCAGACGGCCATATTGGCCGCAGCCAATCGGGCGTGAGCAACGGGGTTGTTTTGATCAACAAAAATTTCGAGCATCCGGAAGCGTTCTTCCTTTATGCCAACTATCTCTATGACAATCAAGGCGACCCGCAGGCTGGAAGCCCGCTTGAATACGGGTTTGAAGAGGGTTATGATTACTTGATCAAAGACGGTCAGCCAACTTGGGATCCCGCACAATTCCCGGAAGACAAGCCTACCATGAATATAGGCAAATATACGCTGCTGTTTGACGGCGCGCGGATTCCTTCACTCGTTATGAAGACGATGAATGATTTGGACGGCGGCAAGGAGCCGGAAACCGCATTCGAGAAAAGATCATCGATGGATATGGACAAAAACATTCATGGCGGCGCCGTAAACTTTAGCCAGATTCAATACGCGATGCCGAACCTATACAACGGCTCCCCTACGAAGACGTATAAGAAGCGTTGGGATTTCCTGAGCAAAAGCGAGAAGGAAACCTTCAACAAGATCATCTACGGCGAGAGCCCGATCGATGCCTTCGATACGTATGTAGCCCAGTGGAAATCATCCGGCGGGGATACGATTACGGATGAAATTAATGAATGGTACGATTCAGTAAATACCAATGAATAAGTGACATCGGGTTCAAGGCTGGCACCCTTTCCTCCTAAGGGGGGAATCGGTGCTTTTCCTTGTCGGAGAGGGCGGCATACCTAATGGAAAAATCGAATATTTTCAAAAAAATATTGGCCATTCTGGGATTGCTGCTCATTCCGTTCGTGGCGCTTTACTCCTACTCCAATCAAGTCAGCGTTCAGGTCGTGCAGGAGGAGATTCAGCAAAACAACCGAAACAAGCTCTCTTTTCTTGTCCAGCAGATCGATGACGAATTCAACCAATTCATGACCTCCGTCAACAACTTGGGCATTGAGCCGAGAGTCAAATCTTTTATCGCGATGGACCCGCAGTCGAGCAGCTATGCTTCCTTTGAGCTAAAGCTGGAGCTGCAGGAAGAGCTCGAAAGACGAGGCAAAACAGGCGGTTGGTCCCATTCGTATACGCTTTACGCACCTATGTCGGATCAGGTTGTGAGCACCCACGGCTCGATCACGTTCAAAAAGCTGTTTCGGGATGAAATCGTCGGCAAGCCTGTTGATCCTTTTATTTGGAAATTCGAGCCTATGGATAATTCCCGCGTGCCCGACTCGTTCACATTTCGGACGATAGAGCCTTTGTCGGCTTACGATCACACGGAGGAAGCGGACCTTGTCGGGGAAATAAGGGTGGATGCCAAAAATATCGGGGATATGCTGACCTCATTCAAGTCGGACAGCTCAGGCGATCCGTTTCTTTACCATCCGGATTATGCGCCAATCGTGACCCGGACGGCGAACATGGACCGAATTGATGAGCTTATTCCATCAATCGCGGCAAGAAGCCATTCGAAAGAGGAGCAAGGTACGTTTATCACATCGCTGCAAGACGCGCGTTATATGGTCAATTTTATCAAATCGGATACAATCGGCTGGTATTTAATCGAATACGTGCCGCTTGAAAGCATCTTGGATCCGATCACGTCAAGCCGCAATTGGTTTTGGTTATCGATGAGCGTGATAGCCATCGTCAGCGTGCTGGCTGCTTTTCTGCTTTATAAACATGTGCAGGTGCCTATACGCGAGCTTTTCCTAGCCGTTAAGCGTCTGAGGAAGGGCGATTATACGGTTCGAGTAGACAGCGGCAAGCGTGATGAATTTGGTTATTTATTCGATCAGTTTAACTTGATGAGCGAGCAGATCGAAGATCTTATCGACCGCGTATACGAGGAGAAGCTGCGCTCCAGGGAAGCAACGCTTAAGCAGCTTCAATCACAGATTAATCCGCATTTTTTATATAATTGTTTGTTTTTCATGAAAAATATGACGCGGCTTGGCGAGCAAGAGGCCGTTATGGCTATGGCGGTTAAGCTGGGCGAATATTACCGCTACACTACGCATGTGGACCAACAGGAAACGACGGTCGGAGACGAGATTAAGCTGATCCGCAATTATTTATCGATCCAAAACATGCGCATGAACCGAATCCAATTCGATATTGATATTCCAGAGGCGATGGAAGAACTATCGCTGCCTCGCCTGCTGCTTCAGCCGATCGTTGAGAATGCGATTATTCACGGCATCGAGCAGAAGGAGGATGCCGGGGCGATAACCATCAAAGGGCTGGCTTTAGCGGATGAATATATTATTATCATTGATGATGACGGGATCGGCATGGGCGAGGAATCCCTTGCGGAGCTGAGAGAAACGATCGACATGCCGGGTGAAGCAAGCGGAAGCTGCGGCATGCGCAACGTGCATCAACGGCTTATTCATAAATACGGCAGCCGGTCGGGGCTTGAGCTTGAGCATTCACCTGCCGGCGGCTTAAGAGTGATTGTACGGTGGAAGGAGGATGACGAGCATGCATGAGATCTTAATCGTCGATGATGAGAGATCGGTTGTCGAAGGCGTTGCCGCGACGCTGCCATGCGACGAGCTGAAAATAGGCACGGTACACAAGGCATTCTCCGCAACGGATGCGCTTGCCATTATGAGGCAGCATCCTGTTGATCTTGTGATTACGGATATCCGGATGCCCGGTATTTCTGGGCTGGAGCTGATGGATAAGGTTCACGAGGCTTCCCCGTCCACGCAATGTATTTTGCTTACAGGCCACGCTGAATTCGAATATGCCAAGCGGGCAATCACTGGCGGCGCTTCCGACTATTTGCTGAAGCCTGTAAATGACGAAGACTTGATCCAAGCTGTCGATAAGGCGCTGGGCACCGTTCGGAGAGAGTGGGAGGAGCTCGTATCCCGCGACAATACCATGAAGACGATGAGAGAAAACTTGCCGCTGCTGCGAAGGGATTTATTGATCGAGCTGCTGCAAGGGCATTCGATTCCTGCAGACGCGCTGGCAGATAAGCTGTCTCAGCTTATGATTCCTTTCTCTCCGGATGACGCGGTCGCTTTGCTGCTTATTCGTCTGGAGGAGCCGTTCGTACATTATGGCTATAAGGACCGCACACTTCTTGAATACGCGGTCAGCAACGTAGCTGAAGAAGTGCTGCGCGAGCGCTGCCAGGTATGGGCCTGCAAGGAAGCGCATGGATATTTGGCCTTTGCGGTAAAAAGAATAAATCAATCCAAATCGCGAGAATGGACGAAATCCGCAGTAAATGAGCAGCTTATGCGACTTGGCGAGCTGATTCAGCGGCAGGTAGAAACGTATTTAAAGGGCGCAGTCTCGGTTGTCATCGGTGAAGAAGGCGCCTTTCCCGAGCATTTGGCTGCTTCTTACAGCAGCGCGCTGGCCGCATTCCGCAAGCATATCGGAAGAGGAAAAGGCTACCTGCTTTCACTGGGCGAGCATCAGGAGAAAGCGGCTGTGCAAACGCTCAGGCGGCTCTATGAGCCCCCGATGCTTCAGGATTTGCTGGAAGCGGGACGCTGGGACGCGTTTGAAGAAAAGCTTGGTCTCATATTCGAGGAGCTCGAGACGGAATTCGGTGACTCTGCCGAGCATGCCTTCGAGTCGTTCTGCGCCGTGACGGGCGCATTGACCTTTATTGCCCACAAGAGCGGATACGGATTATTCGAATTTCTTAAGCCGAGCGAGCGGGCATCGTTGAACTTCGAATCGTTCGAGACGTTCGGGCAGCTTCGGGACGGTCTGTTCCGTCTGACGGCGCTTATGCGCTCATCGCTTGAAAGAGAGGCGGCCGACGGCCATACCAAGCTGATCTACAAGGTTCAGCGATTTATCGAAGAGCATTTGGATAGGCCGATCTCGCTGCAGATGATAGCGGACCGCGTTCACCTGCATCCCGTTTATGTATCTCAAATGTATAAAACGGTAACAGGAGAAAGCTTGACCGATTATATGCTTCGCATTCGAATGGAGAAATCAGCCTATTTATTGAAAACTACGAATCTTAAAATATATGAAATCGGAATGAAATTCAGCTATCAGAACGCAGCGTATTTCATTAAGCAGTTCAAAAAGGTGTACGGGATGACGCCGCAGGAATACAAGGATCAGCATTCGATCTAACCGGGAGGATGATGGGGATGGAAAACGGGGCAACGATTCGCAACGCAGCGGCATGGATGGACAAAGACGGCGAGCCGATAAGGGCACACGGCGGCTGGATGCTGCAGCAGAACGGTTATTTTTATTGGTTCGGCGAGGATCGGACAGAGGGCAGGAAGGTGTCCTGCTACCGCTCAAGCGATTTATGCCATTGGGAGAGCAGAGGCGCGGTGCTTACGCTTGAATCCAAGGCACGCCCGATATATTACAGGACGTCGCTGGAGCTGTTTCCGTCAGACAAGGAAGACATTGGCTTCAGACAAGGAGCCGTAATTGAACGTCCTAAGGTGCTTCGCAACGAGCGGACAGGCAAATATGTCATGTGGATGCATTGGGAAAACGGCCGCAATTATAACGATGCCCGCTGCGCGGTTGCGACCTGCGATACGATTGACGGCGAATACGTCTATCATGGGAGCTTTAACCCGGTTGGCTATATGTCGAGGGATTGCACGGTATTTCAGGATACCGACGGCAGCGCGTATTTCATTTCAGCCGCAAGGGATAATGCCGATCTTCTCGTTTATCGGCTATCGGATGATTATTTAAGCATTGAGGAGAATGTCAAAACATTATGGCCCGGGCAGTACCGGGAGGCGCCGGCCGTCCTCAAGCGGAACGGGATCTATTTCCTCGTAACTTCGGCTTGTACGGGCTGGCTTCCGAACCAGGGTGCGTATGCCTATTCCGACAGCTTGACAGGCAGATGGTCGCAGCTTATGCCATTCGGTGATGCAACGACCTACGATACGCAGCCGGCATTCATTGTGCCGCTGCAATCGCAGGGCGAAACTGCTTATTTATATGTGGGAGATCGTTGGGATCCGTCCAATTATCATCATTCCACCTATGTATTTCTGCCTTTAAGCTTTCCATCGGATAAAGAGCTGAAGCTGGAATGGGCGGATCGGTTGACCATGGATCTCTCTAACGGCCTGCTTGAACCGCAATTGGAGCCGAGCGGCTTGCACCGGATCAAAAGCTGCGGAGCAGAGCGGTATATGGCCATCGCGCTGGAGAGAGAAGGGGCTGCCGAAGTAATCGGCGGTGTTCTGTCTTACGCTTCGGAAGAGCAGAAATGGACCGTGGAGCCTGCGGGGGATGAAGGATATGTTCGTATCAGAAGCAAGGCGGACAGCCGCTGCATTGCTGTGAATTTATCTTCAGACCGCTCGAGCGATGAGCCAGCCATACTGGAGCGAAGCGACGTTCCGTGCTGTACGGAATGGTCGCTGGACTACGATACGGATGCCGAAAGCGGCGTATGGATTCGAAACCGCACGACCGGAAAAGTGCTGAGTGCGGGTTATGGCGAAGGAAAAGACCGTAAACATGCATACGTGTTTGTAACCCAAGCGGCCGAGCATGACCCGAGAAAAGGACGCGATCCGCAGCGATTCGAGATATTGAACGTTTATTAAGCATAAAGCAGCCTGGAATAAAATGCCGCCGCAGGAGAGCCGACTCAGGGCTTATCCGCGGCGGCATTTGTTTGCAGGGAAAAATCAAAATTCGATTTTTCGTGACATCTATGCCTGAAATCAAATTGATTGGGCCGCGCAAATCGGATAAGGTTAATGGAGAAGGAAGCGCCCATAAGTAATGCTATGGTATGGTGCGTTTATTGGGAGGTTATGCACTTGAAGGAAAAAAACGTTGGGCCCTTGGTTGCGATTTTGTCGCTGGTCCTGGTAGCGATCATCACGATTCTGTTCTTTCTGCCAGCTTACGATGGAGAAATTGGATTCGATGTTACGATATTGCCGCTGCTAAACGCGATTTTCAATTGCTTCACTTTTATCGCGCTCGTTGTTGCTTTGGCTGCGATTATGAAAAAGAACGTCCGTCTCCACCGTGCGTTTATCGGGGCTGCTTTTACGTCGACAACCCTATTTCTTGTTTCTTACGTTACGTATCACTATCTGACAGAATCAACGAAATACGGCGGAGAAGGCATCCTGCGCCCGATCTATTTCTTTATTTTGCTGAGTCATATCTTGCTCGCGATTGCGGTTGTTCCTCTTGCTCTGCTGTCTGCGGTCCGCGGCCTGCAAATGAAGGTGGACAAGCACCGCAAAATTGCCAGATGGACGATGCCGATATGGCTTTATGTAAGCATTACAGGCGTAGTCGTTTATCTGATGATCTCTCCTTACTACTAAGAAACTCCAAAAAAAGCGGGGCAAACGATCGTTCTCGGACGATCGTTTGCACCGCTTTTTCCGTTCCGCCGCTAGTGCAAATTATCTGAGCGGCCGCTTAGCTTGCGTCCGATCCATTGCTCATAGGCTTGACCGACGCTGCTCATGTCAAGTGCGCCAAGTCCCATTGATTCGCCCACTTGAAAGATACTTTTAGACGCTTCAAGAAGCGGCGAAGGCACGTTTAAGCTGTCCGATAAAACGGATGAAAGCCTCAGGTCCTTCAGCATCAGCTCCAGCGAAAATTGGACGTCGTAATTTCCTTCGAGCAGCTTTGGACCTTTCATTTCGGCTGCCTTGCTGGCTGCTCCGCCGGATTGAACGAGCTCAACGAACGCGCTGCCGTCAATTCCGCCGCTTGCTGCGATGGCCATTCCTTCTGCCAGGGCAACCACATTGATGCCGACAATCGTATTATGGGCAAGCTTGGCAATCGAGCCGCTGCCGTTTGCGCCCATGGGGATGACCTTGCGGCCCATAGCAAGCAATATATTCTCGACCTCGCTGATTTTATCCGTATCCCCGCCAACCATAAATACAAGCGTTCCGCCCTCGGCCGCCGGCTTGCTTCCGGTTACGGGCGCGTCGAGGAAGGCTGCCCCGTGCGCTTCTGCTTCTGCAGCAAGCTCTTTGGCTAACGTTGGAGAAATCGTGCTGCTGTCGATCAGGGTAATGCCGCTCCGGGTGCCGGCAAAAATACCGTTTTCCCCCCAATATACCTCGCGTATGGCCGCATCGTTGCTTATCATCGTAATGACGACATCCGAGGCCGCTGCAACGGAGGCAGGCGAATCCAGTTCCTTGGCGCCAAGCGCCAGCAAGCTCTCTGCTTTACCCGGCGTTCGGTTGTATACCGCCACCTCGTAGCCCTTTCGCAATAAATTCGACGCCATTCCGACTCCCATAACGCCCAAGCCGATAAATCCGACTTTGTTCATATCGATTTCCTCCGCTCCATAACGTATTTTAATATATAAGAATTTATATGTTCTCTCATATAGTTATTCTTATATATCTCCGCAAAACAGCTGCTTTTGCCGCAGAAGACGCGAACAACCGTGTATACTTGTATGATTATACAGATTCTTCATTTATTTTTCATGGTTCGTTGCTTGTTTTTATAAGGTAAATCCGATATTGTAGAGGCTAAGTTGAAAAGCATTATCAAGGAATGGATTTATTTTAAGCGTTCCCTATAAGAAGCATTATGGCTTCGCAGGCGTTTGGCTTTTGCTTACGAAGTATTTTTGTTTCACAAAATTTTAGGAGGTTTAAATTTACATGAGCAAAACAGTACAGTTTGACTACAGCAAAGCGCTGACATTTATTGGCCAGCATGAAATCGATTATATGGCGGAATCCGTTCGCCTAGCGCATGAGCAATTACATAACGGTACAGGCACGGGTTCGGATTACCTGGGCTGGATCGACCTTCCTACAAACTACGATAAAGAAGAGTTTGCCCGCATTCAGAAGGCTGCCGACAAGATCAAATCGGACTCGGAGGTGCTGATCGTAATCGGTATCGGCGGTTCTTATCTTGGCGCTCGGGCCGCTATCGAAGCGTTGTCGCACTCTTTCTATAATATCTTGCCAAAAGAACAGCGCAAGACGCCGCAGGTATTGTTCGCCGGCAACAACATCAGCTCCACTTACGTTACTCACCTATTGCAACTGGTTGAAGGCCGCGATTGGTCGATCAACGTCATCTCCAAATCAGGAACAACGACAGAGCCGGCTATCGCCTTCCGCGTATTCCGCGCAGCGCTTGAGAAGCAATACGGCAAAGAAGAAGCACGCAAGCGCATCTATGCAACAACAGACAGCGAGAAGGGCGCGCTTAAAAAGCTATCGTCCGAGGAAGGCTACGAATCGTTTATCATTCCAGACGATGTCGGCGGCCGTTACTCCGTGCTTACGGCTGTAGGCTTGCTGCCTATCGCAGCTGCCGGAATCAATATCGAATCCATCATGCAGGGCGCGGCTGACGCATCCAAAGAATACAGCAACCCTAACCTTGCCGAGAATGAAGCTTACCAGTACGCCGCAGCCCGCAACGCGCTGTACCGCAAAGGCAAAGCAACCGAAATTCTCGTGAACTACGAGCCGTCGCTGCACTTTGTATCGGAGTGGTGGAAACAGCTCTTCGGCGAAAGCGAAGGCAAGGATTTTAAAGGCATTTTCCCGGCAGCGGTAGATTTCTCGACGGATTTGCACTCGATGGGCCAGTTTATCCAAGAGGGTAACCGGAACATTTTCGAAACCGTCATTCAAGTAAGAGAAGTGGCAGAGCACATCTCCATCGAGCATGACGATGCGGATCTTGACGGTCTGAACTTCCTGACCGGCAAAACGATGGACTTCGTTAACAAGAAAGCTTTCGAAGGAACGCTTCTTGCGCATACGGACGGACAAGTTCCGAACTTTATCGTGAACATTGCCGATATGACGCCTTACACATTTGGTTACCTTGTCTATTTCTTCGAAAAAGCATGCGGAATCAGCGGTTACCTGCTTGGCGTTAATCCGTTCGACCAACCGGGCGTTGAGGCTTATAAGAAGAATATGTTCGCATTGCTTGGCAAGCCGGGCTTTGAGAAAGAAAAAGCCGAGCTGGAAGCAAGGCTGTAACAGGCCCGCTTGATCGGGATACGGGAGCCATAGCCTATGCTGGAGAAATACAAAACGGTCAGGCAGCAGGCCAGCGCCGAGATCGTGATCAAGAAATCGCGATTCATCGGATACGCGAAGCCAGTGGAATCGGAAGAGGAAGCCGTCGCGTTTATTAACGAAATCAAGCAGCTGCATAAACAGGCGACGCATAACTGTTCTGCTTATATGGTGGGCGAGCGCGATCAGTTCCAGAAGGCGTCAGATGACGGGGAGCCAAGCGGTACGGCGGGTAAGCCGATTCTAGAGGTCATTAAGCATAAAGGGCTGAAAAATATCGCCGTCGTCGTGACGCGGTATTTCGGAGGCATTATGCTTGGAGCAGGCGGGCTCGTCCGTGCGTACACGGACGGCGCGGTTGCCGGCATCGAGGCGGCTGATGAAATCGTAAACGTGCTTCATCGCGAAGTGTTCGTGGATGTGGATTATACATGGTACGGCAAGCTGGAGAACGAGCTGCACGGTAAGGGGACGCGCGTAGGCGGAACGGATTTTACGGACCGCGTCATCGTGCGCTGCCTGCCTGAAGCGCCCGAGGCAGAGGCGTTTATCGCTTGGATAACCGATCTGACGCAGGGGCAGGCGATCGTTTCAGAAGGCGAGAATGCTTACTATATTGAAGGCGAATAAGAAGACGAGGAGCATCAGCGGAAGCTGGTCTCCTCTCTTTTTGTAGATAGGGGTGCTTGCAGCTCGGGGGTTCATAAGAAATGGCTATGAAAGCGATTAGTTTTTCTAAATTTTTTATTGACTTAATCCCAGTTTGGATGCTACATTATTAATACCTAGTAACTTAATAGGAATTATGTTTTTACTTGTTTTGCTACACCTGCGGCACGAGCCGATGGTCTGGGAGGTAAAGTCACAGTGAATGCTTTGTTTCGCGGAAAAGGGTGGAGCTTCGGTTTTCGAAGCGCCATTATGCTTTATTTTGTCATTCTAATCGTATTACCAATTCTCGGTATTTATACGCAATCCTTTTCGCTTGGATGGACTCCTTTCTGGGAAAGCGTCACTGATCCACTAGCTTGGAAGGCCGTGCTTCTTACGGTGAAGCTGGCCGTCATCGCAACGATTCTAAACGTATTCTTGGGCACGATGATCGGATGGGTGCTTATTCGTTATCGTTTTCCGGGACGGCGCCTGCTCAATAGCTTAGTCGATTTGCCGTTTGCATTGCCGACAGCGGTCGGCGGACTGATGATTTTGCTGCTGCTTGGCCCAAATAGCTTCGTTGGGGGCTTGGCGGAGAAAATAGGCATCGAGATCGTGTTTCATGAACCTGCGATTATCGTAGCGATGCTGTTCGTTACGTTTCCCTTCGTAATCCGGGCCATTCAACCGCTGCTTGAGGAAATGGACAAATCGGAGGAAGAAGCGGCCTATACTTTAGGCGCAACGCGTGCGAAAACATTTTTCAGCGTTATATTTCCTACTATGCTGCCAGGTATTTTAAGCGGCGCGATGCTGGCCTTCTCCCGCGGACTAGCGGAGTTTGGCGCAGTCGTGCTCGTAGCCGGTAATATTCCGGGAAAGACGCTTATCGCATCGGTTTATATTTTTGGAGAAATCGAAAGCAGTAATCCGCAGGGAGCGGCTGCCGTATCAGTGCTGCTGCTGACGCTATCCTTCCTCATCCTCTGGACGGTTAACCTCATTCAAGGCAGGAGGAGCGACCAATGATGAGAAGATTGTGGATTACATTAACGTATATCGTTTTTGGTTTATTGCTGATCGCCCCGCTGATCAAGATTTTTACCGGCTCTTGGGCTGACGGCTGGAGCGGATTTATCGAGGGGATTACAAGACCTCAGTCGCTGCACGCGCTCATGATGACAGGAATTATCGTCGTGGTCGTTACAGGCTTGAACACGGTATTTGGCATTATGCTGGCGATGTATCTTGTCCGTGCCGTGTGGATCGGTCGGCGGATGAAGCGCCTGCTCAACAGCTTGGTCGATTTGCCGTTCGCGGTATCGCCGGTTATTGGCGGTCTGATGATCGTGCTTATTCTAGGACCGAATACGGTGATTGGCACGTTGTTTGAAGATGCGGGCTTCAAAATCGTATACGCGCTGCCGGGGATGATTCTTGCGACCTTGTTCGTAACGTTCCCGCTTATGGTGCGCGAGGTGATGCCGGTGCTTCAGGAGATCGGAGCACAGCAGGAGGAAGCGGCATCCACCCTTGGCGCCTACTCTTGGTATACGTTTTGGAAGGTAACCTGGCCCTCGATCCGATGGGGAGTTATCTATGGCGTTGTTCTGACGGTAGCACGCTCGCTGGGGGAATTTGGCGCGGTGCTCGTCGTGTCCGGAAATATTATGAATAAAACGCAAACGGCAACAACGCTTGTGTATCAGGATGTAGAAAATTTCAACGTGGTTGCCGCCAACGGCGTGGCGCTCGTTCTTGCGGCATTTTCCGTCGGACTGCTGCTGCTAATGGAATGGGCGAAAAAACGAAAGGAAGTGCATTAAGCCATGCATATTGAAGTACGGAACTTAAACAAAAACTTTGGCGATTTTCATGCAGTGAAAGATGTTAGCTTTGAAATCGAAAAAGGTCATCTGATCGGCTTGCTCGGACCGAGCGGCGGCGGTAAAACGTCCATACTTCGTATGCTGGCGGGGCTTGAGTCTCCTTCCTCGGGCGATATTATTTTCCATGGCAAACGCGTTAACGATCTTCCGCCGCAGGAGCGCGGGATCGGGTTTGTCTTCCAAAACTACGCGTTGTTCAAGCATATGACCGTTTTTGACAACATTGCTTTCGGTTTAAAGGTGAAGAAGCAATCCAAGGAGCAAATTCGCGAGCGTGTCATGTATCTGGTCGAACTGACCGGCTTGAAGGGCTTCGAGCATCGGTATGCGCATCAGCTGTCCGGCGGACAGCGCCAACGCGTTGCCTTCGCCCGTGCGCTTGCGCCGGAGCCGCAGCTGCTGCTGCTCGATGAGCCCTTCGCGGCCATCGATGCAAAGATCCGGACAGAGCTTCGCACTTGGCTTAAGGAAATGATCGAGCGTGTCGGCATCACTTCCATTTTCGTTACGCATGACCAAGAGGAAGCGATTGAAGTCGCCGATGAGATCATGATCATCAGCAAAGGCAAGCTTGAACAGAAGGGCAGCCCTTGGGATATTTACAAAAATCCCGAGACGCCGTTCGTCGCCAGCTTTATCGGCGAATCCACGATCGTGGACAATATCTCGGAGCTTAAGGGCTTTGAAGATGCGGGAAGCCGTCCTGGAACCAAAGCGCTTATCCGTCCGGAATATATTGAGATCGGCAAGCCGGGGGAAATCAAGCTTGCCTCCGCAACGCTCCCAGGTAAAGTGAAGCATCTGCATTTCCGCGGCAGCGAGTGGATGGTTGAGCTGCTTGTCGGCGATACAAAGCTGATTACGTACCGATCGCTCGAGAAGGAAGTGCTTCATCCGGGGGATCAGGTCAGCGTGCTTGTGCACCGTGCCTACTTATTCAATGACAACGAAAGCTGGATTGAGGAAAATAAATTGAAGGTTGATCCGATGCCTATCCATATCTAACCAAAAGCTACGTAGAAAGAGTTGTATGCGAACATGAAAATCAATCGAGCAACAAGTCAGCGCATGTTCATTCTCCTGCTAGCCTCCGTCCTGCTGCTCACCGCAGCAGGCTGCGGCACAGAAGAGCAGACGAACGGCAATGCGGCTGGGTCTACCGTACAGGACGGCGATGTAACACTTGTAATCGGTGCATATTCGGTGGTGAAGGACGCTTTTGCTGACGTACTCCCCGCATTCCAAGATTATTGGCTGCAGGAGACGGGACAGAAGGTAACCTTTCAGGAATCGTATGAGGCTTCAGGGACACAGGCACGCGCGATTGCCGGCGGATTTGAAGCGGATGTCGCTATTCTTGCGATGGAAGGCGATCTGGATAAAATCGCGGATGCCGGCTTCATCACGCATGATTGGAAGGCTCAGAGTAACGGCGGGAACATTACGAACTCCATCGTTGTATTAGGTACCCGTAAGGGTAATCCGCTCGCTATTAAAGATTGGGATGATTTGACGCGGGAGGGCGTTAAGGTGCTTTATCCCAATCCGAAAACCTCCGGCGGGGCGCAGTGGGACATCAATGCCATTTATGGCGCGGGTCTGAAGCAATCGGAGGAAAAAAACGGCACGAAGGATGAGGCTTACGCCAAAAGCTTCCTAAAAGCCGTTCACGCGAACGTGGAATCGCTCGACAAAAGCGGACGCGCATCGATGGCCGCCTTTGAATACGGGGTTGGCGATGTTATCGTCACTTATGAGAATGAGCTGCTCGCACGCATTAAGAAGGGCGTCGATTACGATATCGTCGTGCCGAAAAGCACGATTTTGATCGAGAATCCGGCTGCAATCGTGGATAAGAATGCGGATAAGCATGGCTCGCGCAAGGTAGCCGAAGCTTTCATCGCTTATCTTCACAGCGACGAGGCACAACGTTTATTCGTCGAGCATGGCTTCCGTGCCGTGGATGAGAAGGTTGCGGCGGACACGAAGGACCTTTATACGGTTCCTGATGAGCTGTTCGACATTTCATACTTAGGCGGTTGGCCCGAGGTCAGACAAAACCTTTATTCGAAAAAAGGGATCTGGTATCAAGTGCTGGCCGATTTGTAGCATACGGGAAAAAACGCTTCAGGCATTTGTCTGAAGCGTTTTTTTGTCATGCATGCTGAACAAGGAGTTAGCATATGCGGATCAATGAGCCTACCTTCACCTTCCTATGGTGAACGACCAGAGGCACATGCTAAAATGTAATAGCTCCTATTAACTTTATAGAAGGGGAATGAAGCGGCGATGAAATACATAAACAAGCCAGAGCTGGAAGCAGCGTTCCAAGGCTTCCGAGCGCAGGAGGCCTATCTTCATAGCGAAGCGACGTCCTTCGTTTTTGTTCGGAATTTCAAAGTGAGGCTCGAAGAAGTTTTTATTGCGGGTGAAGGGCCGTATCGGATAGCGCTGCGCTTTGATGAAATAGGCTGGCTGCGTATGGAAGCCCTTACCCATTACGAAATAATGGCGGATGGCAAGCTGCTGCTTGCCGGTTACGACGAGTTTGGCAGGATGAATGTCGCTCTCCACCTAGGAAAGGAGCCGTTTCCGGAATGACTGAAAATCACGGTAATCGAAAAGGCAGGCTGCTGGCCGTGTTCGCTCATCCTGACGATGAGTCTTTTATATGCGGCGGAACGTTGGCTAAATATGCGGACAGGGGGGTTGAAATCACGCTTGTAAGTGCAACAAGGGGAGATATGGGGCGCCGGATGGGAAATCCGCCTTATGTAAATAGAGAGTCCATGCCGGAGATTCGGGAAAAGGAGCTGCGGAAAGCCTGTGATGCGCTTGGCATCCAACGTCTGGAGTTTTTCGGTATTCGCGATAAAATGGTTGAATTTTACGATTCTAATCGTTTGATTGACAGAATAGGCGAGTTGATGGAGGAGATCCGTCCTGATGTGGTACTGACCTTTCATGAGACATTAGGCGGACACCCTGATCACTGTGCAATAGGGAAGGCCGCCACCGCGGCTTTTCACCGAACCCGGCAGCAGGGCTCCCTCTATTTCATCAGCTTTGGCGATGCCATGGAAGCCCCCGAACGATTCGGCTATTCCAAACAGGACATTGTAAAAATCGATGTTCGGGGGCATTTGGCCGCGAAGCTCGCAGCCTTCCGCGCGCATCGGTGCCAAACCGAAATTGACGAGTGGGTATGGCAGCCGGATCGGGAGGCGCTTGCCAAGCTGGGCCGGTATGAGTATTTTATAGCCGGAATGCAAGATGCATCCATGCCGCTTGTCGCCGATGATTTGTTTCAACCGTAAACCGCGGAGTAGAACATCATCGTTTTTCGGCCAGAGCGCTCAAGGCGAGCGTTTGCAGCACCATATTGTCCATCGGCGGGTTGTGAAGGCCTGCCCGGACATCGCGATAGTAGCGTTCCAAAGGCAGGTTTCTGGATAAGCTGGCGCCGCCTACGATTCGCATAGCCATGTCGACCACTCTAATCGCGTTATTCGTAGCGACAAACTTGGCCAGCCCTAGCTCCGGCCGCAATGACGGCCGTTGCTCTATTTCCCGATCCCAGCGGCCTGCCGCTTCATAAACGAGCGAGCGGGCGGTACGCAGCTCGATTTCCATCTGTCCAATCGATTGTTGAACCGTTGCAAGCTCGGCGATTGGGCCTTGAAGATGATTCGGGCGATAGGTTTGCGCGAATGAGATTGCATAGTCACGCGCAGCCATTGCGATGCCTAAGTAGCAAGCCGGGATATGCAGAAGCCATCCGCCGCCGTCGTCGGTGCCTTTTCCGGAGAGACGGTGTTCATCGGGAACGAAAACCTCGCTCATGACCACATCATGGCTTCCGGTTCCGCGCATGCCGACCGTATCCCATGTTTCAATCATGCTCACCCGGTCGTTCTTGTAGACTAGAAAATCCGCAGTGCCTTCTTCCTCAGGAATATAGGCGGTTACGACAAACCGGTCAAGGATCGGCGCGAGGGTGCTGAAGGTTTTGCGTCCCGTAATGAGCCAACCGGCCTCTGTCCGTACCGCGGTCGTTTCGGGCCGGCCGCCGCGGCTGGGGCTTCCTGAGGCGGCTTCGCTTGCAAAAGTATTGATCATGGCTCCTTTGGATACGACAGCCAGGCAAAGCTCGTCAAACAGCGCATCCGGCCACTTCCGGGTCGTTCGCAGGTGTAACATCTGTCCAAGATGCCAGCCTACGGCTAGGGCTGTTGAACCATC
Organism: Paenibacillus sp. LPE1-1-1.1; assembly: GCF_040676435.1. Taxonomy (NCBI): domain Bacteria; kingdom Bacillati; phylum Bacillota; class Bacilli; order Caryophanales; family Paenibacillaceae; genus Paenibacillus; species Paenibacillus sp. LPE1-1-1.1. The sequence goes on along the minus strand of NZ_JBEGHY010000001.1, from coordinate 2,011,841 downwards.
GCCATAGGCTAAGCGCTCCTGAAGCGAAACCAGTTCGTGAAGCGAAATCTCGTCGCCTCCATATTTTTTCGGTACCGTAAGCTTTAAGTAGCCGGCGTCCCGCAAGTCGGCGAAATTTTCATGCGGGAATGAGCCTTCCCGGTCATGGATATTCGCCCGCTCGGCAAATCGGGCCGCTAACTCCTCGGCTTTCTCGGCATGTTCCTTCTCCGCGGCACTGCGGATATATTGATCGATGAGCCGTCCCATTTAGGAAGCACTCCTTTCATCTATAGGTTGGTCCCTTTCTCGCATTTTACCATAACCTATGGATAAGCATACGGAATGCTTTTCAATTTAAGCGATAATCGCATTGCAAAATAAAGTAGGCAATCCTATAATATCACCGGATACAAACATAAGGCAGCCGCAAAGTCGATGATTCGACTCTGCGGCTGCCTTATGTTTGTTATTCCGTTTAGAACATAGGGAATACATAACGAACCAGGAAGTACAGGACTCCAAAAAAGATGATGACATAGGCAGCATATTTGATGAAGGTAGATGCTACCAAGCTGGAATCCGACTTTTTCTCCACATGACGTTCTTCGATATCAAGATTACGTTGCGTTGTCATTTGAACCACTCCCTTTGGTGATTTTGTTAATCTTCATTACCCTAATGGGTGAGTGCTGAAACATCGGAAGCCACAGGGGAGCTGCCGTACACGAGTCAATTCGTTCATTTGAAGCGTAAGGCAAACGGGGTTCCAACTCTCGATATTTTTCGATCATTTCTCGGGAAATAGTCGGATTCAACGTCATTCAGCCGCATTTTTTGATTAATAACAGCAAAGGAAGGGTATTAAATAGTCGGCTAAACGTGAACCGATCATTCCGTGAGGAGGAAAAAGGATTATGGTGAAATTAGCGATTGTTTATTACAGTGCGACTGGTACAAACTATGAAATGGCTAAAGCGGCAGAAGAGGCGGCTTTATGCCAGGAGGCAGAAGTTCGACTTTTACGCGTTGCCGAGCAAGCCCCGGAAGAGGTTATTGCTGCCAATGCCGCTTGGAAAAAACATCATGAAGAAACATCCGGGGTTTCCGTTGCGAAACCGGAGGATTTAGAATGGGCCGATGCCATTTTATTCGGAACTCCCACCCGCTTTGGCAATGCTGCCGCGCAGCTCCGGCAGTTTATCGATACGACCGGCGGTTTGTGGGCAAAAGGGAAGCTGGCGAATAAAGTGGTCTCCGCGTTCACCTCCGCGCAAAATCCGCACGGCGGACAGGAAGCGACGATTCTTTCCCTTTATACGACATTTTATCATTGGGGAGCCATCGTTGTAGCTCCGGGCTATACCGATCCCGTTTTATTTAAAGCGGGAGGAAATCCTTACGGCACGAGCGCGACTGTCGATGAGAATGGACATTTTGATCCCATCGCGCTTGAGGCAATTAAGGTACAAACGAATCGCGTGATTGACGTAACGAAACGATTGAATAGGTAAGAAGGGGAGCTGTATGCCACAAAAAACAACCGAGCTCCGCAGCAGCGGAGCTTATTTGCGTGCGGCAGGAGTTATTTTCCAAAGGCCGGTTCTAAATGGAGAAGCTCCGAATATCTTAGTTAATGAAGCCCTATTGCTGCAGGTCTGCCAATAGCTTTGCAAAACAATAGAATAGGGCAGCAGGAGGATAAAAGTTGAACAAAGGTTGGAAACAGTTGAAGAAAAACACGGAACGGTTCCATAGCAGCAGAGATGTATTATACGAGATTGAGCAAACGATAGCAGAACTCGAAATTTATTTGAAAACAAACCCGGAGGATGAAATCGCGATGATCCAATATCAACAATTTTTGGACAAACGGAAGGGCTTCCGCCTATTATGGGCAGAGGCTTACGAGCAGCTTTCTCTTAGGGAAATGCAGGCGTAACCAAATAGAGCAGTACTGCCAAAAAGATGGACATGCAGGATTGAAATCGCATTCCATTTTAGAAACGAACAATGATGGTGTTTAAGCAATGGCGAATGCGTCTAAAAGATGCTAGGGGACAGAAATCTGTTCTCTGGCATTTTTTTATGCAAACAATTAGCAAATGAGTTAAACGTACTAAAAAACGTTTTGCTCTGCGAATGGTTTAAAAAAGAGATAAGCATCAGCTTGGGGGAAACGTAATGAAGATCAATCCGGCTTTACAAAAGAAAAGGAAGATATTAAAGACGATTTTAATTCTGTTTGCCGCCTTATTGGTCATCTCGGTGCTTGGCGGATGGACAGCCTTTCGGATGCTCATAAACAAACAGGACATTGCCCGGCTCGATGTGCCGCTGCCTGCGGCAACGATCCTGTATGATCAAAACGGAGATGAAGCGACCCGTATTTCATTTAATAAAATCGAAGAAATCGGATATGCCGATATCCCCAAACATATGGTGGATGCGGTCGTTGCGGTAGAGGATAAGCGTTTTTTTGAACATGAAGGCATGGACATGAGGGCGATTAGCCGTGCATTTGTAACCAATTTCACCTCGGGCGGCACGGTACAAGGCGGCAGTACGATTACGCAGCAGTTGGCCAAAAATGTATTTTTGACGCAGGAACGGACCTGGACGAGGAAATGGAACGAAGTGCTGCTTGCCAAAAAAATCGAAGAAAATTACACCAAGCAGCAAATTGTGGAAATGTATTTGAATCAGATTTATTTTGGCGAGGGAGCCTGGGGGATTAACCGGGCAGCGAGCACGTATTTTGGAAAAGAGGCGAAGCAGCTTACTGTGGCAGAATCCGCATTGCTGGCCGGCTTGATAAAGGCGCCATCGGCGCTTACTCCCTATAAGCATGAGGAACGGGCGCTGGAGAGAAGAAATGTTGTTCTTCAGCTTATGAAGGATCAAGCATTAATTAGCGATGAAATATACAGCAAGGCTGTCAAAGAGCCCATTCAATTGTTAAGCTCGAAGCCTAACCGCGTAGATGACATTCGTTATCCCTATTATGTGGATCAAATCATCCGCGAAGCGATGACAGCGTACGGGCTCACGGAAAATGAAGTACTCCAAGGCGGGCTGAGAATCTATACCGAATTGGATACGAAAATGCAGCAAGCCGCAGAGCAGGTTTACGCGAAGGAAGCTCTATTTCCAGAGAGTTCCGAAGACCAGCTTATTCAAAGCAGCGCCGTCTTGGTTGATCCTCGCAGCGGCGGCATCCGGGCACTTGTGGGAGGAAGAGGCGAGCAGCCTTTTCGCGGTTTTAACCGGGCCGTCCAGCTTAAACGGCAGCCGGGATCGACGATCAAGCCGGTAGCCGTCTATACGCCTGCATTGGAGTCGGGTTACAAGCCAACCGACGAGCTGCTGGATGAACCGATCAACTTGAACGGTTATGAGCCCCAGAATGCGGACGGCTCCTTTCACGGCCGAGTGTCTTTGTACGAAGCGCTTATTAACTCCTATAATATTCCGGCCGTGAAATTATTGAATGAGATGGGCATTCAGAAGGGGATCGATGCCGCGGCGCGATTCGGCATTCCTTTGACAGATGAGGACCGGTCGTTAGGGCTTGCGCTTGGTGGTCTTCATGAAGGCGTAGCGCCGCTTCATATGGCTGAAGCCTTCGGCGTGTTCGCCAATGACGGCGTACGCAAGCATGCCCATGCCATTACCCGCATCGAATCCGCAGATGGCACCGTGCTTGCTGAATTTGATCAAAGCGCAAGCGAAGAAAAGGTAACGGAGCCAGCTATTGCGCGCACGATGACAGCCATGCTGGAAGGTGTCGTCAAGGAAGGCACGGGTGAAGCCGCCGCTTTGGAGGGCCGCCCGCTTGCCGGTAAGTCCGGAACTACGCAGATGTCGGGAACGACAGGCTACAGCGCTAAGGATAATTGGTTTGTCGGCTACACGCCTCAGCTTGTAGGCGCGGTATGGCTTGGTTATGACGAAACGGATAGCAGCCACTATTTGTCAACGAGCTCCAAGGCCGCTGCGGCAGTATTTCAAGCGTTATTCACGGGAGCATTGAAGGATGAGCCGATCATGGCGTTTCCAGAGGCGCCAGCGCTTGTTCTCAAAAAGAAGAAAGAAGAAAATGATAAGGAATCAGAAGAGAAAGAGAAGGATAGAGAAGACGAGAAAACAAATAAAGAGCGCGAACGTGAGAAAGCAAAAGAGGAGAAGCAAAGCAAAAAAGAACGGGAAAAGGAGCGGAATGAAGACAAGGACAAAGGCAATGGGCGCAATAAGAAGAACGGCAAGGACGATAATGACTAAATTCCGTTCTATCCAGATATAGGTCTGAGGTTAGATAAGGGACGTTCTCCGCATGCTCCATGCCATGCATACGGAGAACGTCCTTTATTTTCCTTTTGCAACCATAAAGCCGGCAAAGACAATGGCTAAGCCAATCCACGTTCGCCAAGTAGGGGCTTCCCGCATAAAGATAAAACCCATGAGCAGCGAGATTAACATCTCTAACCCCTTTGACGCAAGCAGTACATATCCTAAATTTCCGAGTACTTTGTATCCCAGCTTAATGCCGTAACCGATACATAAATTGGCGATTAAAAATAGCGGCAGCGCTAGCAGCTGAAACTTAACCGTTGTCCAGAAGTGAGGATCAATATGCTTGCTTTGATAAGAGTAAACCAGGTTAACAATGAACAGTCCCGTTAACAGCAGCGAAGAACCATAGATATAATTCAAAACGACCTCCGTTTGTTTTTTGTCCTCTACAAATAATGTTTCCATCAGCCAACTTTTTATGAATACAAGATCCGTAATCGGCCGAACGGCACAGGAATGTCGAAAAATGACGATGGATCTCCTGAAACAGGAAATTGTAGTTTAAAAGTACTATTTTTATCCAGAGTGTTGTATTGATAATGATAATCATTTACGATTACTCATGAAGTGATCAGCCCATTTTATAAACGTTTGAACAGGGAGGTATTTTTATCGTTTATACGTCGCACACCGGCGATGATGCGAAGGGGAAGCCTCGCAAGCAATCGATTGATGATCAAGCCTGCCCAAATGCTAAGCAAGTGGCGGAAGAGGCTACTATAACGAATATTTTGAACTGCTATTTGCGCGAATCCGGACAGGAGCATGCCGTTACCGACTTGATTCCTGCTGATTTTCCAAGAAATGCGTATTCCAATCCATGCGCCGGCTATTTGCATATCCCTCTTTTCAGTCAGCATGTCGATGTGTATGCCGCTGTGCAATATGTATCGGCAACGGGCAGGCATCACTATCAATTTCCGATGTATTACCGTAATTCAAAGCAAGGCATGATGCTCGAAGCAGATTATTTAACGCTGACGGCGCTTATCGTGAAAGAGCTGTCGATTGTTTATCAGAACGGCCATTTTGCGGGGGAATTCGTGTATCGGGTTATTCAGAGCTGCCAAAATATCCAATCATTCATCGAATCCCGGAAGGATGATCATGAAAGCCTCTACGGTACTTCGTTTTCATTTATGGATGCAGAGCAGGCGCTCATTTTCGGCCATTCCATGCATCCCACGCCAAAGAGCAGGCAAGGGATTCCTGATACGGGAAAACCACAGTTTTCCCCTGAATTGAAGGGACGGTTCCGCATGCATTATTTTGCGGCGAAAGCTGCAATCGTCAAGGAAGGTTCAAGCTTGGCGCTATCCGCGACGGATTGGATCAAAGGGCATATCAGCACGCAGAAAGCCTTTAAATCGCATCCCATACAAAATTATATCCATTCATCCGATTGGTCGATTATTCCGGTGCATCCCCTGCAAGCCGAGCGGCTTTTGAGCGATCCGGAGGTGTGCAGGTGGCTGGAACTCGGCGAGCTGCTGGATCTGGGCCGGCTGGGCGAGGAATATCAAGCAACATCATCTATACGCACGCTCTATCATCCGGAAGCCCCGTTTATGCTTAAGGTATCGGTGCCGATCAAAGTGACGAATTCTCTGCGGATTAATAAGGGCAGGGAGCTTGCCTGCGGCGGAGAGGTCATGCGGCTGCTCGAAACGTCTGTGGGAGACGTAAGCAGGCTGTATCCGGCTTTCACGATTGTAAACGACCCGGCATTCATAACGCTCCGTTCGCAGCATCATACCGAATCCGGTTTTGAAGTTGTGCTGCGCGCGAATACGTTCATCCAGGAAGCGGCGGAGCAGGTTGCGGTTATCGCATCACTCGTACAGCAGGCGATACCGGGCCAAAAGTCGCGTCTCGGCAATGTGATCGAATCCATCGCGCAGCGGGAAGGGCGTCCGCTCGACGAAATAAGCAGGGATTGGTTCAAGCGCTATCTGAAGCTGTCGCTTGGTCCAATGCTGTGGCTGTACATGAAATACGGGGTTGCGTTAGAGGCCCATCAGCAAAACAGCGTAATCCGGCTGGAGGACGGTTATCCCGCGCAATATTATTACCGCGACAACCAGGGTTTTTATTTCTGCGAATCGACAAGAGGCCGGCTTGAAGAGGCGCTTCCGGGAATCGGTGAAATTACAGGCAATTTCTATGAGGATCAAACCGTCGATGAAAGATTTTGCTACTACGTGATCGTGAATCATTTATTTGGTTTGATACAAGGGTTCGGGTCGGAAGGCTTGATCGATGAAAGGGAATTGCTGCAAGAGCTGGTCACGGAGATTGAAGCCTACATTCCGATGGGACGTCCCGGCTCCTCATTGTTCGAAATGCTTCTGCAAAAGGAAAAGCTCCCGTGCAAGGCGAATCTGCTCACCCGGTTTTATGATGTGGATGAGCTGGAGGGCAGCAATGAGACGCCGGCTATTTACGTTCAAATCGATAATCCGATCTTTCGATATATTCAGGAGAACAAGCTATCGGCCTCGAGCAGACTGTCAGCCGCCTATTGAGAAAAAGCCGCATGGAGGAGGAATATAACGTTGCTGCTGCAGGCCTATCAAGCGAGCGAAGCCATTGCTTCGCCTATTTATAATCAAGTAACGGAACGAATCGTTAGGCAGCTGCTGGAGTCGCTGCTCTACGAGCGGGTTATTCAGCCGCGTACGGAAAGCGTAGGCGAGAAGCTCGTTTTTATACTGGAAGGCAAGGATGCCTGCGGAAGCAAAGTGGAATACAGATGCGTGGGCAGAGAGGCCATGACCTTCGGCCGGATAAGGCTTGATCGGCATTCGGTCTCCAGAATGGCGAGAGGCTCTGAAGCGATTGAGCTGCAGCCGGGACAGCTGCTGTTCGAACTTCTTTCTTGGCGCGGGCAGACCCCCGATGAAAACAAGCTTCGCGCGATGGCGGCTGAGCTGGAGCAAACGAGGCTGAAGGATGTGCTTGCCCAATATGAGCGATCCGTTAACCCTCGTAGACTAAACGGTTTATCCTATGACGAGCTCGAGAATGAGGTGATGGACGGCCATCCTTACCATCCCTGCTACAAATCGAGAATAGGCTTCCATTACGAGGATAACTATGCCTACGGTCCGGAATATAATCAGCCCATTCGTCCTTTATGGGTCGCGATGGCGGAATCGATAGGGAAGGCAGCCATTATGGAAGAAATGAGCTTTGAGCAGCTGCTGCAAAGGGAGCTTGGGGATACTCAAACCGCTGCCTTTCGGGAGAAGCTTATTCAATCGGATTGCGATCCGGACCGGTATGTTTGGCTGCCTGTACATCCATGGCAATGGCGGAACAAAATCGTCCCTGCATTTATCGATGAGCTGCATGCCAAGCAATTGGTTCTGCTTGGCAGCGGTACGGATGCTTACCGGGCGCAGCAATCGATACGGACGCTTTCCAATGCCGATAACCGGTCGAAGTCCAGCATTAAGCTGTCCCTACATATACGGAATACGTCCTCCGTCCGCTCGCTGACTCCGCATTCGGTTGTCAGCGCCCCGGCGGTATCGGGCTGGCTGAGTCAGCTCACGCAGGCAGACCCCTATTTAAAGGAGAAGTCGCGCGTCATTATTTTGAAAGAGTTTGCTGGCGTGACCTTCGAGGCCGAGGGAGAGAGCCGCAGCAATAATCCATTGGAACAGGAGCGGTACGGGGCGCTGGGCTGTATTTGGCGCGAGAGCATCCATACGTACTTGGAGAGCGATGAGCAAGCTGTGCCTTTCCACGCGCTGTACGCGCTGGAAGCCGATCAAAAGCCGTTCATTGATCCTTGGATCGAGCAGCATGGGATCGATAACTGGCTGGCGCAGCTGCTTGAAGCAGCCATGCTGCCGGTCGTTCATCTCCTTGTCATGCACGGCATTGCTTTAGAATCGCATGCCCAAAATATGATCCTTGTCCACAAAAACGGCCTTCCGGTGCGGGTTGCGCTCAAGGATTTTCATGAGGGAGTCGAATTTTGCGCCGATGGGGTTAGCACGCTTGTTCCGCCGCCTGACTTTGGAGAAATCCATGCGGCTTACGCACAGGGCAAACTAAATGATTACTACGAAATGAAGGATCGCGCATCGCTTGTCGCGATGACACTGGATGCGCTTTTCATGATTAATTTAGGCGAGCTGGCGCTTATGATGAGCGACAAGTACGGCTACAGGGAGCAAACGTTCTGGAGGCTTGTTGCCGAGGTGCTGCACGCGCATAAGGAACGCTATCCGGAGCAGAAGGATCGGTTCGAGAAATTTGATCTTTACCCGCAGAGCTGTCCTGTCGAGCAGCTCGCGGGCAGCAGGCTGCAGGCTGAGACAGTCGAGTACTGCCATACCGTCGCCAATCCGCTGTTTGCTGCAAAAGAAGAGCTTGCCTTAGCCCATGCCAATCAGCCAGCAGCTGCTGAACCAAACAGAGAGGAGCTGCTTAGCTATGCTGCAGGTCAACCGAAATAAGACATCCGTTACTGATCATGAACGGAACTGGCGATCATACATGCAATTACCGCATCTCCGCGATCCGCTTGGCAAGCGATATGCCTTATGTATAGCCGATGCCTCTTCGCTAATCTCGCTCGTGCTCTATTTAAAGGAGAATGGAGGCTCTATTCTGCTGATACATGCCAACACGCCGCTCGAGACGGCCAGAGCGACAATGAGCGATGCAGGCTGTGCTGGCTTGTTATTCGGCGATCCAACGAATTTTTACGCCAATCGGGAGCAATCGGTTATAGCGGACAGCGAGGCAAAGGTGTACCAGTTTAGCTCAGGGACGACAGGCCGTCCCAAGCTAATCGGACGCAGCTGGCACGCGATTAACGAAGAAATAGCGGCTTATAATGAAGCGATCGGGCTGGAAGCCTGGAGCACGCCGATCGTTTTGACGCCGGTAACCCATTCTTACGGGCTGCTTTGCGGAGTGCTGGCTTCCCTTGCCAGAGGAGCAGAGCCAATTATCGTAACGAATGCGAATCCCAAGCTGACGCTTGGATTGATCCGCGACTTTCCCGACCATATCGTTTATGGCGTTCCGGCACAGCTGCAGGCGCTTGCCGCCTTGAGCCAACCGCAGCCAGCGCTGCGGCGCCTAATTAGTTCAGGCATGCCGATGTCCTTGCAGCAATTTGAGCTGCTCAGCCAAAGCGGATGCACGCTGCTGCAGCAATACGGCTGCTCGGAAGCGGGTTGTATCAGTCTATCTGCTTCCATGCAGTCGCCGCATGATTTAGGCGTTCCCCTGCGCCAATGGAATGTTAGCGCAAACGGGCCGGTTCAAGAGGAGCACAAGCAGGGCATGCCGGCAGAGCTGGTTGCCGAGTCGGATGGACTGACCGTACGAACGGGAGACCTCGGGCTGGTGAACGAGGACGGTTCCCTTACATTCGTATCCAGAATGGATGATGTCATCAATGTAGGCGGCTTGAAGGTGTACCCGTTAGAGGTAGAAGAAGTAATCGCATCTATGCCTGGCATTAAGGAAAATGTCATTTATCGCGGAAGCCACCCGGTCTCGGGCGATAAAGTGAAATGCATGGCCGTCGCCGAGGAAGCGATGATGCCGGAAGCGCTGCGGGAGTGGTGCTTGAAGCGGCTGCCGGCGTATAAGGTTCCTCTGGACATTTCTTTTGTAACCGTTATTCCGAAGGGTGCCACGGGAAAAATAAGCAGACGCCAATTAGAGCAGGAGGAGGCTGTGCAATGATAAGAGCGGAGGCCAAGGAGCAGCTGGAGCAATTGCTCATCAACCGCCTTGCATCTGAGGCTGCGGGAAAGCTGCGGCCGCTGGAGGAAAACGTGCGGCTGAATGAGGATCTATATCTGGACTCGGTTATGATTCTTCAGCTTATCGTATATATCGAGGAGGATATGAGACTATTCGTGCCGGAGGATGAGGTAGACCCCGGCGTGTTTGATACGGTCGGCTCGCTGCTTGATTTCATGATGCAGCTTGAATCCTTGGATTTGAATGTGGCAGGTGATCTTGGAAGGTGACGAAGCAGCCGCTTGAAGGTGAAGAATCAATAAAGGTCCACTGCTTGATCAGCTGCCTGTGCGAGATCGTGAAAAGGAATAGCGGCGTAGATTACAGACCTTTTTATTTCGGGATATGGGATGGCGATTTTGTCGTAAATGAACGCGGGGAGCTGTCTTATTTCTCCGAGGAGATTACGCATGAAGCCTATTTGGAGTGGTATGAGCAGCTGTTCGGCCTGCCGGTGCACGAATGGTACGATTTCACCCGCAGCAAGGAGGATAACGTGAATGTCCTGCTGCAGCTGCTGGACGGGAAACCGGAGCACCGTTCGGTCATCGTGCATATCGATATGGCGTTAATGCCGGAGAGAGAGAATAAGTTCCACCAGAAGCCCTTTCCTCATTTTCTAATGATTGAGAAGACCGATAATGAAGAGGAATGGTTTATGCGCGATCCTGATTTTCGCTGGGAGGGCATCGTTCGGCGAGAGCGCGTACTCGAAGCCGTAAGAGGCAACGCGTTCGGCGGCGGCTATTACATCGATGCCGTGAAGGTGCAAGAGCCTTCAAAGGAAAGCGTAGAACGCTTATTTCTGTCTACATTTAAAGGAGAACGCAATGAGCTGACAGAGCGGATTAAGGGTATCGTCGCCGAGCTCTCGGCATCCGGAGAGGCGGCGCAGCTTCGCCGGCTTACGCCAGCGCTGCGCCAGCTCAAAGTGCTCGCTATTCGCAAATACGGCTATGAGCATGCATTCATGTATTTGATGCCGGAGCGGGATCCTGGCAATCCCGAATTCCTAGGATATTGCGACTTGATCGAAGAGCTGGTACAAGGATATACAACCGTTCAGTTTTTGGCGATTAAATTAGCTACGACACATCGGCTGGAGCTTGTAAAACAAATAAATGCCCATTTGGAACGAATAGACGGCGTCGAGAAACAAATAAAACAAGGGCTCGAGCAATATTTCATCCGATGGCGCGGGCTGAAGCCTGTTCAAGCGGGAGGGATTTTATGAAAATAGCTTTATGCACGATCTCGTTCCGCCATCAGCTAATATCCTTCGAGGAATTGATTGCGTTCGCTGCGTCTCAGGGCTTTAACGGGATTGAGCTATGGGGCACGCATGCCCGAAGCATGCTGGAAACAAGCGAACGTGCCGGCTATTCGGAGGATCCGAGGACTTTGTTGAAGCAGAGCGGGATGGCGGTCTCGATGCTCAGCGATTATCTGAATATTGCGCTCGATATTCCGCTTTCCCAGATCGAGGAGCAAACGGAGCGTGTCATTGCGCTTGCTGACTGGTTTGGAGTGAGCCGAATCCGAACGTTTGCGGGCGAGCGGCCGAGCTTTGGCGTTACCGAGCGGGAATGGACGCAATATATCGAGCGATTGCAGTTCGTGGGCGATCTATGTGCCGTCAAAGGGAAAAGATTGCTGCTCGAGACGCATCCGGGCACGCTGGCCGATCATCTGGGAAGCACGCTGCGCCTGATGAAAGAGCTGAAGCATCCGTCGATCGGCCTTAATTTGGATTTCTTCCATCTTTGGGAATCAGGAACAGATCCGTTAATCTCGCTTGAGCGGCTTGATCCTTGGGTGGATTATTATCATTTGAAAAATATAACCTCGCTGCAGCATGCCAGGCTGTTCGAGCCGAATAACGTTTATTCGCCAAGCGGCGACCGCAGAGGAATGGTTCCAATCACCGAAGGAGCCATCGATTACCGTCCCGTTTTGGAGCAAATGAAACGTCTCGCTTCCTTTAAGCAAGCGGAGCGATATGCTTCGCTGGAATGGTTCGGCGGAAATACAAAGGATGTGTTAACCCGGGATATCGGGTACATTCGCAAGGTGCAGTCCGCGCTGCCTATTGGATGAACACTCAAAAGAACGGTTGACCGTTGCATTATGAACAGTCAGCGGTTCTTTTTTTTTTGAAAGCGGGGTGCATGGCCTTTGCGTCTGTCGCGTCAGGTTTAGCGGATAGCTTGTGGTGTTTTTCGGGCAATTGGTTTATGCTAGATTGATAGATAAAGGAGCTGGTCATATGATTTTAGAGGTAGCTGTTTTACAAGTGAAAGAGGGCCTGTCTGATGAATTCGAACGCGATTTCAAACTCGCTTCAGCCATTATTTCCAGCATGAAGGGCTATCGAGGCCATGAGCTTCAAAAGTGCATTGAGGAAAGCCATAAATATATATTGCTCGTAAGATGGGAAACGTTAGAGGATCATACGGAGGGCTTTCGCGGATCAGCGGCGTATATGGAGTGGAAGAAACTGCTGCATCACTACTACGACCCGTTTCCGGCCGTGGAGCATTTTATGAATGTGGATATTAGCTAGAATGGCTTTCGGGTAGCTTCACTGAATATAGACATAGAGGGTGAGCAGCATTCAAGATTTTATACCGTTGCATCTATGCTTTGACGGCTTAGGCCAAGAGGTAGAGGTACTAGATGTCATTCAACTGGATGAAGACTTATATCGCATAGAGGAAAATCCTGTATTTACGGAAAACGTAGCTTTCGGGGACGTCATTCGGGTAAAAACGATCGAGGATGTTTCCATGTACATAGAAACCATAGAGAAGTCTACGTTTACGCGGCATAATTGGCTGCTGAGCAGAGAGGTTATTTACTCCTTGGAGCTCAAAATGCTAAAAAATAAAATCCGTGACTGGCAGGGGAAGTCGCAGCAGGTCTTCGGCGGTATCTTTATCGTGAATCTGCCTGCCCATACGGAAATCGATATCAACGACGAGGTTCAGAAGGTTATAAAGATGGTTCAAAAATAAATCGACGGTCAGCAGCAAAGGAGGAAAAGGGTATGGAGCTTGGATTACATGGAAAAGTAGCGATTATTACGGGCGGAAGCAAGGGGATCGGCCTTGCAACGGCATTGCTGCTCGCATCCGAAGGAGCGGAGATTGCCATCGTCGCACGGGAGGAGAATTCGCTTCGCAGCGCGGCGGAGCAAATCAAGGAGCAGACTGGCAAAGCGGCGCTGACGATCAGCGCGGATGTCTCGAAGGCGGGGGAGGCAGCACGGGCGGTTGCGGAAACGATCGCAAAATTCGGCGGCGTTCATATTCTTATAAATAATGCAGGAACATCGGCGGCCCGCCCGTTTGAGCAGGTGGAAAATGAAGCGTGGGCGGCCGATTTGGACTTAAAGCTGCTTGGAGCCGTTCAATTTTCCCAAGCCGTGCTGCCCTATATGCGCAAAGCAGGCGGCGGTGCCATCGTCAACGTTACGGCGATAGGCGGAAAAACGCCAGGCGCCTCCTCGCTGCCAACCTCGGTCAGCCGCGCGGCAGGGCTGGCGCTTACGAAAGCGATGAGCAAGGACTTGGCTGCGGATCGCATCCGCGTGAACGCGGTATGCATCGGTCTCATTCGCAGCGCCCAAATCGAGCGGATGTGGCAAGCTAAGGCGCCCGAGCTAAGCTGGGAGGAGTTCGCAGCCGATCCGCGCCACGGCATACCGCTGGGGCGAATAGGCAATGCGCGGGAAGCGGCCAATGTAATCGGCTTCCTTGTTTCTGAAGCGGCATCCTTCGTGACGGGAACCTCGGTGAATATAGACGGAGGCCTGTCTGCGGTGCTCTAGACGATTATGTTAAATAGAAGAGAAGCTCCGGCATTACGCCTGCAGCTAGGCATACTGTCGGTGCTTCACTTTAAAAAATGAGCTTATTTCTTTTGTTGAATACGTTGGTTAAAGCGATCGACGCGTCCGCCTTTGTCGGTATTGCGTTGTTTGCCGGTATAGAACGGATGCGAAGCAGAGCTTGTGTCTACGCGGATAACGGGATAGCTGTTGCCGTCTTCCCATTCCATTTTTTCATTCGACGATTTCGTGGAGCCCGTCAAAAATTTGTAACCGCTGCTTACATCAAAAAACAACACCTGGTGGTAAGTGGGATGTATTCCTTGCTTCATTGTCTTCACCCGTCCTTTATTAGTAATAATTACGAATTATCTGTGGGTATATCATAATCGATAATTGTTATTCATGTCAAGGAGGCGGCAGGAGGGGCTATAAAAATATGGTATTTGCTAATTTCGTTAAAGTGTACTACCATTAAATTATAATCATTCTAAAAGTAAGCCTTTACATCTTTTCGTTTGCAGTCATGTACGGGCTTTAGAATAAGAGGAGGTAACTCTGCATGTTAAACATCACGGCAGAAATGGATCGGATAAACCGCCATTTGATGGCGAACGGATATAAACTGACGACTCAGCGTGAGATTATATTGCGAGTGCTGCTCGAGAACGAAATGGACCATTTGAGCGCAGAAGGCGTCTTCATGCTCGTAAAGCAAAAATATTCCGAGATTGGTCTTGCGACCGTATATCGTACGCTCGAGCTGCTCGCAGAGCTTCATGTCGTTGAAAAAATGAATTTCGGAGACGGCGTAGCGCGTTATGATCTTCGCGAGGAAGGGCATGAGCATATGCATCATCACCTTATTTGCGATGAATGCGGCTCGCTCACTGAAATCAAAGAGGATTGGTTGAGCGAGATCGAACAGCGCATTGAACGGGAATTTGGTTTTAAGGTGATCGATCACCGGCTTGATTTTACAGGAACCTATAAATCATGCGGCAAGGGCGAATGCAAGCGGGGCCGCAAAGCCGTGTCATAAGCTGGAATATAAATTGGAGCCTTTCCGCTGTAAATGGGAGAGGCTCTATTGTTATGCGGACAATCTTCCGTTCGCAAACCATAGGGTTCTACTATACATAAATCATAAAAATGTACCTGGAATGCATATGGACAGGATTCAATGCGTATTATTGCCATTATTATTCAATATTTTATTAAAAAAATGATATAACCTATTGTATAATAAAAGAGTGCTCTTACAGATTGCTATTTTACACAGAACTGAGGGGATGAAATGGAGCATGTTCACGGAACATATGATAGTTTGTTAGTCATTTTTTCATATCTTATTGCGGTAATGGCTTCGTATACGGCACTTGACTTGGCAGGCAGGGTAAGCACCTCCAAAGGCAGTACGAGGATTAAGTGGCTGATGTTCGGCGCGGCTTCGATGGGGATGGGAATATGGTCCATGCATTTTATCGGCATGCTCGCATTAACGCTTCCCATTTCGGTAGAATATGATTTAGTCATCGTGCTGCTGTCTGTTTTCGCTGCCATCGGCGCAGCATTTATTGCGCTTTTTGTTGTTGGGCGCAGCGAGCTGACGGGTATCCAGCTGCTAATAGGCGGTTTGCTGCTCGCAACGGGAATCTCGGTTATGCATTACGTCGGGATGGCGGCGATGCTGATACCTATTACATATGATCCATTCACCTTCGTGCTTTCTATTCTGATTGCGTTTGGCGCATCGATCGCGGCTTTATGGCTGTCTTTTTATTTCCGGAAAGGCGACCAGCAAGGGGAGCTGTGGAAGAAGCTTGCAAGCGGCGCAATTATGGGAGCAGCTATCGTAGGCATGCATTTTACGGGCATGCAGGCTGCCAATTTTCATAACAGCAGCAAGTCGGTGCTTTTTTACAGCGTGATTTTGGATCAAAAATGGCTGGCGTATTTTATTTCGGCAGGCACCTTTTTTACACTCGGCTTTTCTCTATTAGGCATCTATATTTCGAAGCGGCTTGCACGCAAGGATTCTGAAATCGAGCAAAACGAGAAGTGGTATAGGTCGCTGTACGAAAATAATCAAGATGGCATAGTATCCGTCGATTTGCAGCGACGGGTCATAAGCCATAATTCCATTGCTCTGCAAATAACGGGCTATAACACCAAAGAGGTCGTTAACCAGCCGATTTCCACGTTGAACGAAATCATTATCCCGGAAGACCAGGAACGCGTGAAACAGATGTTTCAGCGGTCATTCGAAGGTGAAACGTTAAATCATGAAACCTCGATTATCCGTACAGACGGAAAGAGACTCGATCTAAGCGTTACGAATGTGCCGGTTATAATCGAAGGCAGCGTGGTGGGCAGCTATATCATTTTTAAAGATATTACCGAAGAGAAGCAGGCGAAGAATCGAATCAATCATCTGGCCTTCCATGATGAGCTGACGGGCTTGCCCAACCGCCGCATGTTTAATAAAAACATTGCCGAGGCCATAGCGGAGAACAACGAAGCCCCGCTGCCATTTGCCGTCATGGTGCTTGATATCGACCGTTTTAAAATGATTAATGACTCGCTTGGCCATACGGTTGGCGATCAATTTCTGCAAGAAGTAAGCATGCGCATCCAGAAAGAGTTAAAGGGGCATGATGCCATGCTGGCGCGTATGGGCGGAGATGAATTCACGCTGCTTTGCCGTCATTATGACTCGCTGGAGACCATCGAGCTTTTGGCTAAAAAGATCATAAAGACGATTCAAACGCCGTACCGTTTGATGGACAACGACTTTTACGTTTCCGCGAGCATTGGCATCTCTTTGTTTCCGAGAGATGGACAAGACGCTATTCAACTGCTGAAAAATGCCGACACGGCCATGTACGAGGTAAAGAAAAAAGGCAAAAACGACTATTTATTTTACTCTGACGAGCTCGATCAGAAGCTGCTTGAGAAAATTGAATTAGAAGGCGATCTTAGGAAAGCAATCGAACGGGGCGAGTTGCTGCTGCATTATCAACCGCAAATCCGGACCGAGGATCATGCGATGATCGGAATCGAGGCACTCGTGCGCTGGGAGCATCCGACCAAGGGAATGTTAAGTCCCGGCCTCTTTATCCCGATTGCGGAAGAGACTGGACTTATTTATGAAATGGGGACGTGGGTGCTGCGCGAAGCCTGCCGGCAAATGCGGATGTGGCATGATGAAGGCGGACCGCTTATTCCGATTTCCGTCAATTTGTCCTCGCAGCAATTCCATCAGCCCCAGTTGGCGGAATATATCATGGCTATTTTGGAAGAGACAGGCCTGGAACCGAAGTTTTTGGAGCTGGAAATTACGGAAAGCATGATGATGGACGCCTCGATTTCAAGCAGCATTTTAAACCAGCTCAACGAATACGGAATAAGAATCAGCTTGGATGATTTCGGTACGGGCTACAGCTCGCTTAGCTATTTGAAAATGTTTCCTATTCATAAGGTGAAGATCGACCGGTCCTTTATTCGGGATATTACGGAGAACAACAACGACAGGGCGATCGTGTCAACGATTATCGCCATGGCGCAGCATTTGAACATGGAGGTTATCGCGGAGGGCATCGAAACGAAGGACCAGCTTGATATTTTAACGGACAATGCGTGCAGTAAGATTCAAGGCTATTATTTCAGCAAGCCGTTATCGGCAGGCACGGTAGAGCAGCGTTTCTTCATACCCGGACGAAAAGAAAAATAAATAAGAGGCTGTTTAGGGCAAGCAGTGTGCCTGAACAGCCTTAGCGGTATTTTTCCTCCTAGGTCATAACATCATCCCGAAAGGCCGAAGCGCATAATTTGCAAATGCAGGCTTTGCCGCGCTGCGGTTCCGGAAGCTTCTGAAGCAGCTCTTTCGGGAATTGCTCATGGAAGCACCAGCAAACTTCCTGTTTATCTTCGAAGGCTTTAATCCCGCATTCATTGGGCCTGCCGCATAACGGACAATTCATTAGCACGCGCTCCTTATTCTAACGAAACAGCCCCTTCGCTTGAGCGAAAGGGCTGTTTCGCATATTTTATCTGAAATTATTCAGACGCTGCTTGCAGCACGAACTTCTCAATGACGTGGCGAACGCCTTCCTCGTTATTCGACAGCGTGACATAGTCAGCGATATCCTTAAGGGATTGAATGGCGTTCCCCATCGCTACGCCTAGGCCGGCAGCAAGAATCATTTCATTGTCATTCCAAGCATCGCCGAGGGCAATGGTTTGATCCATGGTGCAGCCCAAATGCTCGGCCATAAATTTCAAGGCATGACCTTTCGTGCCTTCCTTATGCATAAACTCGAGATAATGCGCCTTCGATTTTGTAATATGCACGCGGTCGCCAACTTGAAGCTTAAGCTGCTCAGCGATTTCGTCGAGGCGTGAGGGCTCGTCGATCATCAGCATTTTATTCATCGGAAAGTCCAGCAATTTATTGAAATCAGGCTCGATTTTGTAAGGGATGTTGGAGAGCTTGGAATAAGCTTTTATTTTATCGTTGTCCTCGGTTCCGTAAAGCTCGTCATCGACATAAAGCTGCAGATGAAGTCCGTTTTCCTCGGCAAATGCGTGAATCTCCTTAGCCGCATCGATAGGGACGTTTCTTTCATATAATACTTGTCCGTCCAGCAGCGTTTTGACGAGGGCTCCTTGATAAGTAATAATAGGAACATTGAGATCGATTTGCTTAGCGATCTTTTGAGCGGAAGCAAACATGCGTCCGGTTGCCAGCGTTACCGTTACGCCTTGGGCGATAGCGGATTCCATGGCTTGCTTGGTGCCCTCCGTTACGATTAGATCATCCGTTAATAACGTGTCGTCAACATCAATTGCGATAAGTTTATACATACTAGCGGTGAAGCTCCTCTCCAGCTCTTTATAGTTAAGATTAGGTTGATTGTAGCTAAAATGCACCACACATACAAGACTAAGCGCGTGCTTTCGAAGTAAGTTTTACTTCGTAAAACCAAGCGTATGCTTTCGAAGTAAGTTTTGCTTCACAAAACTTTGTAGGAGATGAACAGATGAACTATTTTACATCAGCGGCTGCGAAACAACGGTTTCTTTCATTTTGCGTACTGGGGGCGGTCTTGTTTACGGCCATTGGTTTTGCAATCGGGCTTCTTTGGATGGGAAATCGTTACCCGATGCTGAAAGAACCGGCCTTTCAGCAATTTACGGTCACATACAACAAAATAATAAATGATTATTTGAACGGAGCAGAGCCGAAGAAGCTTATCAACGGTGCGGCGGTAGGCATGGTCAGCTCGCTCGAGGACCCTTATTCCCGATATTTGGTCGAGGAGAAGGGCGACGCGTACACGCAGTCCTATGAAGGCGAAATATTCGGCATCGGTGCCGAGATCCGTGAAGAAGAGGGCGAGTTCGTCATTAACGGACTTACGAAAGGGGCTCCTGCCGAACGCGGAGGCTTGCTGCCGGGTGACATTATTATTTCCGTGGATAATCAGAAGCTGAGCGGCAAGACGTTTGAAGAGCTGCTCGGCATTATTAGAGGCAAGGAAGGAACATCCGTGTCGCTGCAGGTGCAAAGACCGAATCAGGCAGAGCTCATTTCTTTGACATTGAAGCGGGAAGCAATACCTGTACATACCGTTACATCGGAGCTTCTGGAGGGCGGGATCGGCCATGTGACGATCAGCCGGTTTGCCGAGAAAACGGCGGATGAATTTGAAGCTGCAATCAAGGAGCTGCAGGAGAAGCAGCCGCTTAAGGGCTTGCTGCTCGACATGCGCTCAAATCCGGGCGGGCTGCTGCAGCCTACGATCAAGATTGCAAGCACTCTTATTCCAAAGGATAAGGTAATTCTGAATGTCGTGTACAAAAACGAGCGTCAAACCATTTCCTACAAGTCGAAGCAGGAGAAGGATTGGACCATTCCGATTGCCGTGCTCGTAAACGGGCAGTCCGCCAGCGCGAGCGAGGTGCTGACCGCAGCTTTGAAGGAGTCAGCGGGGGCAACGGTTATCGGGGAGAAAACGTATGGCAAAGGTGTCGTGCAAGGCTTTAATCAATTTAAGGACGGCTCCGTCCTGAGCTTGACCGAAGCGCAGTGGAAGACGCCAGCAGGTACTTGGATCAACAAAACAGGCGTATCGCCGGATTTTGCCGTGTCGCTTCCTGCCTATACGGAGCTAAGGCCGCTTGCGATCGGTACGGATATGAAGGTGGGCAGCTACGGCGAGGACGTGAAGACGCTGCAGTTGATGCTGAAGGAGCTTGGTTATACGCCGGCCGGACAAGAAGGGATGTTCGACAAACAGACTTCGGAGGCATTGCGGAAATTCCAAACGGCCGAAAAGCTTGAGGCTACTGGAAGCTTTAACGACAAAACGGGCTATCAGCTCCTCGAGAGACTTCGGGAGAAGCTTGCCAAAGAGGATAGCCAGCTCATAAAAGGACTAGAGGTACTTAAAAATCGCAGTTGACAACGGGGATGATAATCATTATCATCAAGTAGAAAGCAAATCCTTCGTTGCGCTGCGGGGTGAATCGGATGAAGAAGATTAAGTATTGCAAAAGGAATCTAAAAAACGGCTCGGAACCGATTTATAAGGCAATGAAAAATCGATATCCGGACATCAAGCAGAAGAAAAGCGATTGTCTAGGCGATTGCAAAACCTGTAAGCTGGAGTGTTTCGTCGTCATTAAGTCGAAGACGGTTAGCGCGCCGTCAGCAGAGAAGCTCTACAAGCGGTTAAAGAAAATGATTGGATAATCATTTCATATGGATACATTTACAAGAACGGCATTTGCCGTTCTTTATTTTTATGTTAGAATAAGTACAATCTAGGAAGGTTGAGGTGCATGAGCATGAATGATGGACTAGCAGAAGCATTAAATGAACAAATGAACTTTGAATTTTATTCAGCGCATGTGTATCTTGCGATGGCAGCGTATTGTTCCGGTGAAAGTCTTGACGGTTTCGCTAACTTCTTCATTGTACAAGCAGAGGAAGAACGGTTTCATGCTATGAAGATCTATAAATTTCTGAACGACCGCGGCCGTCGCGCTACGCTATCCGCTCTTGGAGAGCCGAATAACGAGTACGCGTCTATCCTTGACACGTTCGAGCAAGGCTACGGTCACGAGCAGCAAAATACGAAACGTTTCTACAATTTGTCTGATCTTGCTATCAATGATCGCGAGCATGCGACGATCAACTTTCTCAAATGGTTTATCGACGAGCAGGTAGAAGAAGAAGCACTCTTCGATAACATTATCCATAAGCTGAAGCGCATCGATAAGGACAGTAACGCGTTCTATATGCTGGACGCTGAGTTTGCTGGGCGCTCCTTCACGCCGCCAGCGGCGCTGTAGATCGGACTGGCAAGCAATAGTAAATAAAGGAGAGACCGTCTGCGCAGTAGAACCTTCTACTCGTGAAACGGTCTCTTTCTACTTTTATATAGATTTGACGGGGGTTATGCAGTAAAGTCTTATAGGGAATACCGGACAACTCATGCTCATTAAAAGGAGAAGAAGCAGCAATGAATATAAAGGGATATATGCGGAATACGCGTAAAATAATCGGAGTCGGTCCCAATTTTAAAGCGTTCCGAGCGCAAAAGGGAATTACGCATGAAGAAGATCCCTTCTTGTTCTTAAAAACGCCTGAAAGTTTGACGAATGAGCGAGACATCTTTATATCACCGCTCTTAACAGAATTTATTTGTGAGGTCGAGATGGCTGTCATTATCGGCCAAGATGCGAAACATGTTGCAGAGCATGAGGCTGCATCCATCATAGCGGGTTACGCTATTGCAAATGATATTACGGCTAGTGCACATTTTAATAGCGGTCGTTTTAAGATGTTCGACCAAATGACACCGATTGGAGCAGTGGCAGCAATCGAGGATCCTTGTAATGTCGATTTGGAAATGTGGGTGAACGGATCTCTCATTCAAAAGGATAATACGTCAAACTTGTTATTTCCAGCTCACTGGCTAGTGTCGCATATTTCAAGCATGACTAAGCTAATGAAGGGCGATATCATTTTGACAGGGACCCCAGCTAACCCGTTAGCTTGCCAGATTGGCGATGTAATTGAGTTAAGGAGCCCTCAGCTAGGCAATCATAAGCATACGATCCATCAGGAGCTATGATCCCATCATAGTTCCTTTTTTGTTTGAAAAAGCAAATACTTTGACGGCCATTTGCAGTTGAAAGCGCATATCGGGATCCTTTAAATTGATTTGCAGTAAGCTTTGAATGCGGTCTAACCGGTATACGATTGAGTTATAATGGCAAAAAAGCGCGCTCGCACTTTCTTTTATATTGCCGCCGTATTGCAAGTAGACGATTAACGTTTCAACTAATTTGGAGTGGTGATGATTGTCATGGTCCTGCAGAGGCTGGATGTACTGAAATAATTGCTTTTTAATGGATTCTTGATCCGATAGAACGTGGAAAATGGGAAACATGCCAAGCTTATCGTAGTAACAAATGATTTCGCTGGGTTGAATAAACACCCATAATTCTAGTGCGCTAACGGCTTCTTTATAGCCTTCGTGAATGTGATTAATCGTTTTGACGCTGCTGATCCCTAATCGAAGGGCAGGCATTTTTAAACAAAGGCTAAGCTCAGCATGAATCCTGCTATACACGTTTGAATCGGCTGTGAGATGTTTGGGGATGAGCAGCACCCATACATTGCCTAGATTAAGCATAATGATTCTCTGCATAATGCAATAACTCTTTGCCCTCATAATTTCTCTTTGCGAATAAGGGATAAGGTTTGAGGTCAGGCAAACGCTATAATCGGATTCTAGTTGAAGTCCGGAGGTAGCTGACTGAAGAGCGATTACTTGCGGATCCGTTATTTCACCAAGTATCCACGTTTTTAGAAATAAGTCTTTGCGGTGATCTTCCAGGCTGCTCAATGAATGCTGTTTACTTAGGTGTAAGGTCAATAAGTTTACCGTGTGCTGAAGCAGCAGCTGCAGCGGCTCCCAATCCTCCTCGCGGCATCCCCGACATATCAAATATGCCATCGTTTCTTTGTTTCTCTCAATGGGAATATAGAGCTTAGCCTTATCGTTATCGAGCCAAAAGCAAGGAAGCGTGCTCGCTAGCGACTTCAGATAGGCTGGAATAAGTCGAGTTGATTCCGGCCAAGCATGGGTCAGAGCAGCCCCTTGAGGTAAAGCCTCGGACTCGCAGGTGATGAAATCGGCGTGCAGCCCTGTACATTTAATAAAGGTATCCATAAATGTTTTGATATTTTCACCCATAATCAAAGTGCTCGTTAGCAGTTGGATTTTATTATGCTGCTCTACAAGCCATTTGGAATTGTTTTGGAGTACCTCCTCCAGAACATCAGAAATCGTTTGGGAATAACCGATTTGGTAGGCTAGCTCTAATATGGGAAGTCCATATTCATTCGAGAGGTCAATCATTTTCTTTGGAACCTGAGGAAGGTATCGCTTTGTTTTAATGCCGATCGCTGCAATGCCATTTTCAGAGAGCTTAGGAATTAATTCATTTTGAGCGTTAGGATTATCTTTAATCGAATAAGCGGTCGTAAGCAGTAAATCACCATGACGTACCCAATTAAAAACGTCGGGGACTTCCATCACGTTTATGTTTGTTATACGACGATGCAAACCGTTCGCACCGCTAATAACCGGCTGGCTTCCAAACAAGTAAGGTCTATGCGTAATTAATTCTTGAACACTAATACCACTCATGCCATCGTCCTCCCCATGCATTTTATGTTAGTTAATCTAACATAAAATGCATGGGGAATACAGTGCTATTTTAGCGATGATTGCTAAGTGGTTAAAGCACTTTTCACTGTTTTATAGGGGGTATTCAAGTATTTGTTTTGTGGAAGATGATGGCCCTTTGTGATTAATCACCAAAATGGAAGAGGAAGTTTGTGATAGAACTCCAATGTAAATGACAGATATATGTTATACAATCTTACACATAAAGACATTAACAAAATGGGAGTTGGGGAAAATGAAGAAGCTTACAGTACTTAGTGTTCTTTTGGTTATTGCGTCCTTACTAGTGGTTACGGCTTGCGGATCAAATGCTACGACTGCCAAACCATCAGGGGAGAAGCCTGCCAATGCTGCCGAAGCTGAGCCAACCGAGACTGCCAATTCGACGACAGTGGATGAAATTAAAGAAAGAGGCAAGCTGATCATTGGAACAAGCGGTAATTTCCGTCCCATGACTTTTATGAATGAAAAAAGCGAAATTGCAGGCTTTGATATTGAAATCGGCACGATGATTGCGGAGAAGCTCGGCGTGGAGGTTGAGTTTGTTCCGGGGAATATCGGAGGATTGATTCCTGGTCTGGTTGCAGGGAAGTTTGATCTGGTCATGTCCGCGTTATCCGAAACGGAAGAAAGAAAGAAAAGCATCGATTTCTCAATTCCATACGGAAAAGATGGCACGATTGCAGCTGTTTTGAAGGACAACGCTACGGTTACAGACGTAAGTAAGCTAGAAGGTCTAGTAACGGGAGTAATTGGCGGGTCAGGGACGCACACCGCGATTAAAGAAATCGGCGGATACAAGGAATTGAAAGAATATCCGGGCAATGCCGAAGCCTTTACAGATTTAAAGGCAGGCAGAATTGACGTCTATGCCGTAGGCAATATAGCTGCTAATGACTATGTCAAAAATGATAATAGCAACAAACCTTTAAAGCTCGTCGGTGAAGTGGCAGCGATTAAAAACATGGGCGTCGGCATGCGTAAAAACGAGCCTGAACTGAAAGCTGTTATCGATGCTCTAATTGAAGAAAAGCTGAAAGACGGCACGATTGACCAGTTAGCCATGAAATGGATTGGCAATGTGCTTCCGAAATAACAAAAAAATGCAGAAAATGAGTGATGGGCATGGACTTGGAGACAATATCCAACTATTTGCCCCTCTATTTAGAGGGAGCGCTAACGACCTTTAAAATCTCGATACTAGCGATATTATGCGCAACTGCAATTGGGTACGTAATCGCCTTGTTGAGACTTTCCAGCATCGGCGTGTTTCGAGGAATGGCCTTCATGTATGTATGGGTATTTCGAGGCACTCCCTTGATGCTAACCCTATTCTGGCTTTATTACGCTACGCCCTTTGGGCTCACGCTAACGGCGTTTGTTGCAGGGCTTGCCGCAATGTCTATCAATTCAGCCTCTTTTAAATCTGAAATCATTCGAGCGGGATTAATGTCTGTCGATAAAGGGCAACAGGAGGCTGCTGATTCTGTAGGTATGAATCCAATACAAAAGATGATGCGAATAACGATTCCGCAGGCAATAAGGCTTGTGACACCGCCTTATATTAACAATTGTGTCATCATGCTGAAGGAGTCAGCGATAGTATCCATCATTACAGTACCTGATCTTATGCTGGCGGCACAAAGAGCGTACAACAGCTCGTACAGCGTTGCTGAGACGCTCGGCGTTGCCGGTGCCGTTTATTTATCAATGACAAGCGTTCTAATGCTGTTTCAGTACTTAATTGAAAAGAAAATGCGGATCGTGAGGAAATAGGAGGTCAGGCGATGATAAATATCCGGAAATTAAGCAAATCGTTTCATCAGAAAAAAGTACTGGATCAAATAGACCTCGATATTAAAGAAGGCGAAGTCGTATCGATTATAGGACCGAGCGGAGCAGGGAAGAGCACCTTGCTTCGCTGTCTAAACCTGCTGGAGGTTCCTACTTCCGGAGAGATTTATGTGAATACGAGAAAGGCTGAATATAAGACGAATTCTAGCGGCCGACTCACATTCATTTCTCAAATGAAACTCACGTGGCTTCGTTCGGAGGTAAGCATGGTTTTTCAGCAATTTAACCTATGGCCGAACAAAACGGTTCTGGACAATATTACAGAAGGGCCTCGGATCGTGAAGAAGGTGCCGCGTTCACAGGCGGAGGCGAAAGCCAGGCTGCTTCTGGAGAAAGTAGGGCTATTGGATAAAATCAATGCATATCCCGCAAACTTGTCAGGCGGCCAGCAGCAACGGGTTGCCATAGCGCGTGCTTTGGCAATGGAGCCTAAGATCATTTTGTTCGATGAGCCTACATCGGCTCTTGATCCAGAGCTTGTACAAGAGGTGCTGGATATTATGGTTAAGCTTGCCCGAGAAGGGATGACCATGGTTGTTGTTACACATGAGATGAATTTTGCCCGCAATGTTTCGGATCGCGTGTTGTTTATGGAAGATGGCCAGATTACGAAGAGCGGTAAGCCTGAAGACGTATTTAGCACAACGAATGCAAGAATGAATCAATTTTTACGTAACTTTAGTCACACTGCAGAGCTGAAGGGAGTCAACTGAGATGAAAGTCGCAAGCAGTCAGTACCGAGCTAGGAAGCTAAAATCGATAGAGGATTTTGAGAACCATGTGCGTTGGCATGTTAAGTCAGCAGCTGACCAAGGTGCGGAACTATTATTATTACCTGAGTTTTTTACCATAGAGCTTCTAACCCTGCACCAATTTGATAGTAAAAGCAAGGAAGACGTCACACGGATTTTTGAATGGTTCGGCAAGGAGTATGCAAACGTCCTTAATCCATTATGCGGGTCATTGGCAAGGGAGTACGGAATGACGATTGCAGCCGGTTCGCATTTTGCCTATCGGCCTGCAGATGGCTGCTACTATAATACTGCGTTTGTATTCGGGGCCGACGGTTCCGTGCATAAACAGGATAAAATTCATCCCTCCTATGAGATGGTATACAATAAAGAGCTGACTACGCCAGGAAACAAACTCGATATATTCGAAATAAACGGAGTGAAATACGGTATTGCCATTTGCTATGATAACTCGTTTCCCGAAGTAGCGCGCATATTAAGTCAAATGGGTGCAGATATCATATTGGCCCCAACCTGCTGCCTGGATGAATGGGGTCAGAGCCGCAACATATTGTTTGCAAAGGCGCGGGCATCGGAGAA
Organism: Paenibacillus sp. LPE1-1-1.1; assembly: GCF_040676435.1. Taxonomy (NCBI): domain Bacteria; kingdom Bacillati; phylum Bacillota; class Bacilli; order Caryophanales; family Paenibacillaceae; genus Paenibacillus; species Paenibacillus sp. LPE1-1-1.1. Next base: position 1,984,953 of record NZ_JBEGHY010000001.1, on the reverse strand, counting down.
TCAGGTCTACGTCATTAACAGCCAACTTATAGGTTCCATTCCGTTTCCTGATCACATTCCCTATGGCTTTACCTTTACAGGGAAGAGCGGCATTTATTCACCCATTCAGCCGATGATCAACAGGCCTAATGCTATTGTTAGTCAGGGCGATGCAAATGTGGAAATGGTCGTGGTGGGCGATATTGATTTGGACTATCTGAGGTTCATTCGAGAAAATGGGCATAATCGCAACCGAACAGATATGAGAACGTCTTTCTACCAGCAATATGCTTTTCAAACAAACGGGCTCGGAAAGTAGATGGTCGTTTTGGATATCTTTGCAGTTATGCTTCTAATGGGTTTAGTACTTGGTTTTGCCGGTACTGGAGGTTCTGGGTTTATTATTGGAATATTGGTTGCTGGCTTTGCAATTCCGGTTCATACGGCGCTTGGCACTTCGATAGCCGCTATGGCTTTCACGACGTTATCCGGATCAATCAGTCATATTAAGGAGGGGAACGCGAGGCTGCGCTCCGGTTTGATTATCGGAGCCTTTGGCGCAGGTGGGGCGTATGCGGGGACGTTCTTAGCCCGTTTGGTTGCAGAAGAGCAGCTCTTATGGCTGACAAGCGGTATGCTCTTGTTGTCGGGATTGCTTATTTGGCTGCGTACTAGCAGCGTATTTCCAAAAAAGGAATTTCCTCTCGAAGAAGAAACGGTAACGCTGGCTAAGCTAAGATTTTGGTGTTTAGCCATCGTGACGGGCCTTGTTACTGGTTCGCTTTCGGGTATTTTTGGAATTGGGTCAACCCCTTTTATTCAGTTGGCTTTACTTGTTTTGTTCGGTTTTCCGCTTCGTCAGGCAGTTGGAACAACGATGGTCGTTATTTTGCCTATCGCGGTTTTTGGATCCATAGGTTTTTTTCAAGCGGGCTATTTGGACTTTACCTTGCTTATCCAAGTGGTTGCAGGCACGATGATAGGCTCTTATATCGGGGCGAAATTTACGAGAAGGGCGCCAAGACTGCTTTTGCGCTCAGCTATGATTATGACACCAATTGCCGGGGCTCTTCTTCTGCTTGTCAAACTGTAGTGTTAACGGAGGGGAGGTTATACGATGATGATTGGAGATTTCAGCAACTGGCAGACAGAAAAAAGGGTAATTTCGTCAGCTCTTGCGGAAAAATTAGAGTATCTTCGATTAACTCCATTTGAACAAATGGAGGATGGTGTATATCCTGCCCTAGACGATGGAACCTATTTAATTATTCAACATAAGGAACTGCAACCCTACCATGAGGTGATGCCAGAGCAGCATCGGAGCTATGTAGATATTCACTTTATGATATCGGGCATGGAGAAAATGGGGTTTGCAAGAGACTGCGGCAGAAATAAGGCTGCTACAGTTATGTCGAAGGTGGAGGATCATACGTTTTTTGAGGCTGTGGAGGCAGAAACGGAGCTTGTTCTATTTCCGGGGCAATATATCGTATTATTGCCTTCTGACATTCATCGGCCATGGTGCAGGGCAGACGGTATGCATAAAGTCAGAAAAGCGCTGCTGAAGGTCCCCGTATGCATACTGGAATTGCAATAGGCAATCTCAGGACTGATTTATTTGTTGGAGAAAAAGTTAGGGCTGCCTCATTAGGTCGTTTTAAGACCTGAAGAAGCAGCCCTTAGCTAAGCTAACTAGTAATAGGGGTTCATCATATCAGTTTCTAGAAACTAGGCAAGCGGCAAACATCACAAGCTTTCCTGTGATGGCTGCCGCTAATTTTTTGGCTATACGGATTCATTATGAATAAGAGCCAGGAACGAGTCGACCAAATCAGGATCAAAATGGCGGCCGCGCTGTTCTCTGATATAGGCAACCGCACGCTGCTCGGACCACTTTTCTTTGTAAGGACGGATGCTGGTTAAAGCGTCAAATACATCAACTACACTTACGATACGGGCTTCAATCGGAATGCTTTCGCCGGAAAGCTTTTGCGGATAGCCGGTGCCGTCCCATTTTTCATGATGGTATAAAATAATATTTTTTCCCATGGCGAGCTCCTGGTTGAATAAATCATCATTCAGCTCCGCATATATTTTGTCAATGATATCGACGCCGATTTGCGTGTGCGTTCGCAAGATGCCTGCTTTTTTACCGATGATTTCTGTTGAAGAGTAACCCGTAATTTTCTCGTAGGCCGGATTGACGGCCAAGATAAGATGCTCTTTATCCGTTATGATGACGGCATCTGCGAGCTTGAGATAAGGAACTAGTTGATCATTTAAGCTGCTCATGCCGCGAATCGTTTCTCCTTACTTCTTTTTCTTGGGCAAGGCCTTGGTTCCTTGCTCCATGGGCGATTGACATAAAGGACATGCCCGTGCTTCGGTTTGTGAATCTTCATACGTAATGATTCGCTGCCATACCTGGCAGGAAGGGCTGGTACACAGCCAGGACAGCACCGATTCGGAATCGCCGTCCTCCTCTTCCCCGTTCCTAAAGGCAGACCGGATAAATCGTGATAATTCTGCCGGTTTGCCTCGGTAAAGCGCGGGGGAGCTAATATAGAGCTCCTCTTCGGCCCTTGTTACCGCAACATACGCGAGGCGCCTTTCTTCCTCTAGTGCTTCGGTAAGCGCGTCATCGCCGGTCTGGATGGAGCTGCGGTCACTGTGCTTATCGGCTGCAAGCGCGGAGCTATGCGGGAGAATTCCTTCCGAGACGCCGATTACGAATACGACGGGAAACTCGAGTCCCTTGGATTTGTGAATCGACATCAGCGATATCGCGCTGCGGTTATGCTCATGCTTCTGGAGCTGCTGCACGGCAGCATGCTTGTCCGTAATATCGTCGATATAGGCTAAAAAAGCTTCAATGGTGTCGTAAGTGCCCGCGGCAGCTTCGAACTCGTCGAGCACTTCCTTAAGCCCTTCTTTGTGCTCCGTCATTTCATGACGCTTGCTGGTTTCGAGAAATTGGTCATAAAAGGCTTGGCGAAGCTGCATAATAGCGGCAGCAGGCTTTAAATCCGTCAATGATTTGATCAGCTTGATGCGTTCTTTGATTTTGTCCTTTTGAAACTCTTTCAGCTGCGGGAACTCTAGCAAATGGATAAGCGGCCATTTTTTTGCCCGCTGCTTATCTTGGTTCCAAATGAAGGCCATTGCCTGCTCCCGATTGACATAAAGGGAGGGCAGCAGCGTTTCCATGGCATCGAAATTGCGTCGATCCTGCACCAGCCGCAAATGGGCAAGCAGCGGCTTGATCGCCCATTGCTCGTAAAAAAGCTGTCCATCGCCGAAATCGATGAACGGAAGCTCTTTGGTCAGCAGCAGCTCGATAAGCGCTCTGCTGCTGCTCGCCGTACGGAACAAGACGGCAAAATCGCCATAGGTGCGCTTGCCTTGGTTGATCTGCTCTGTGATCGTATCCGCGATGAGCTTGGCCTCGTCCTGCGTGGTTTTGAGGCGGGCGTAAGATGGGTTTGCGCCTTTGGGCTTCACGGCCAGCAGGGTTTTCTCCTTGCGAAGCTTATTGTATTGAATGATGGCATTGCCAAGACCGACGATTGTGCTTGTCGAGCGGTAGTTAATATCGAGAATATAGGTGGCCGCGCCTGGATATTGATGCTCGAAATTCAAGATATAATCGTTTTTTGCGCCGTTAAACGAGTAAATCGTCTGATCGTCATCGCCGACGACCATCAGGTTGCGATGCTTGTCGGCCAGCATTTGCACGAGAACGTACTGCACCTGATTGGTATCTTGAAATTCATCGATCATAACATATTGGAATCGCGTTTGAAGCGTTGCTAACAGGGACTCGTCCTCCCGAAGAAGCTTATAAGCCTCCAAAAGAAGATCATCGTAATCGAGCTTATCCATGTCTTTCTTCCACTGCTCGTATCGCGTGAACAGCAGCTTAAGCTCACGCTCCTCCGTCGTCGAAGAAGGAAGGTCGCTCACATTGATCATTTGCAGCTTAATAGCCGAAAGCTGGGCGAGCAGCGTTTCGGGCTCGTATTCGTTTTGCAGGAGGAGCTCCCGCATAAGCCTTTTGAAAAAGATATGCTTCTGGCCGGTTTCACCCAGAATACCCTGGCGGTAACCGCGTCCCCTCAGAAGCTGGAGGCAAAATGAGTGGAAAGTGCGCGCCTCGACGCCGCGTGCAGCCTGCGGATTAACGACGGGCAGCGAATGGATGCGGCTTCGCATTTCATCCGCCGCTTTTTTGGAGAAGGTCATTAGTAAAATATGCTGCGGCCGCAAATTCTGTACAGAAAGCAAATAAGCGGTCCGGCATACGAGTACGGAAGTCTTGCCTGAGCCGGCTCCCGCTAGCGTTAGAGCGGGCCCTTGATGATGTCGTACGGCAGCAATTTGCGGCCGGTTAAGGGAAATGCCGTATTGCTCCAGCGCGCGAAAAAAACCGGAATCCCGTTCATCGGAGCCGACAAGCTGGCGGCTCGTCTCGGCCTCCGCTTTGGTCGCATAGGGTACCTCGCTGTTTCTAACGCCAATGGGAAATGTATAATAGTTATTGCTCACTGCTTCATCACCTTTAGAAATAATATTCATTTATTATAACAGAACATAAAAAGAATGAGGGATGCCATCATGATAGAACCAGCTGGAAAAGAAGATGTGCAGGAAGTTATGCCGTTGCTCCTTGCAGCGATCGGCCACATCGCGTACACGTTAGCGGGAACGGATGATTCAAAGGAAGCAGTGCGAATTCTTTCTGATTTTTATGCGCGCGAGGACAATCGGATCAGCTATAAGCATGTACTTGTCGACAGGCGGGAAGACGGGATAGCCGGTATGCTGCTCAGCTATGCCGGGGATGGAGCGGCGGCGCTTGACCTGCCTTTTGTTAACCGGGAGGGACGGGAGTCGGGTGCACGCGCCGATGAAACCATTGCCGTAGAGGCGAAGGAAGGGGAGTATTATCTGGATTCCATCGCGGTCGATGAACGTTACCAAGGGCAAGGCATCGCCAAAGCGCTGATCAGCGCCTTTGAACGGAAGGGCCTGGAGCAGGGCTACAAGAGGCTGTCGCTCATTGTGGAACCGGATAATGCGAGAGCTTATGCGCTGTACGAAAAACTGAATTACATCGAGGACGGCTCGATTCAAGTGAGCGGAAGCCGTTATATCCGAATGGTGAAGCAAAATTGATCCAAAAGTTAATTATGGAATAATAAGGGTTTATACGGTAAGATGAGAGAGTTATTTCTACCCTATTTGATAGACTTTCATCGTACCGGGAGCGTGTTATCCATGGCCATTCCAAGCTTCAAATCGAAACTAGCGTACAGCTCAGGTAATTTATCGGTTAACCTGATCGCACAGGCCTTTGCATCGTACATCGTTTTTTATTACGTAGACGTGCTGGGCGTAAAGCCCGCGCTCATCAGTGCGGCAATGGTCATTCATGGCATCGTTAATGCCTTGTTAAATCCGTTGTTCGGGCATATTTCGGACCGTACAAGCAGCCGTTTTGGCAGACGCGTACCCTATATGCTGTTTGGCATGGTGCCGCTGGCGGCGTTGTTTACGGCGATATGGTTTCCAGTCGGCACAGGCATGACATTATTTTGGTATTTTTTAACGGTCGTGCTGCTTTATGATATTTTGTTTGTTATGGTCGTTTTGAATTATTCTGCTTTATTTCCGGAGATGTTTACGACGATGAAGGAACGGGCATCCGTATCTTCTTGGAGGCAGATGTTCGGCATCTTGGGAATGATCATAGGCGTAGCGCTGCCGCCGCTCGTTTACGGCAAGCTGGGCTGGGGGCCGATGGGGGCTATTTTTGCAGGGATCGCGCTTCTATTCTTGGTTATCATGGTGTCGGCCAGCAAAGAGAAGGTCGTCGTTCAACGGGAAGAAATCGGATTTCTCCAGTCTTTGAAATTTACGTTTTCTAATAAAGCGTTCGTATTCTACGTAATCGGCAGCTTTTTCGTCCAATTTACGTTCGCCATGCTGCCCGCTGCGATACCTTTCTTTACCAAATACGTGCTCGGTGCCGGAGATGAAAGCAATACGGTATTGTTAGGCGCAATTTTTATTGCCGCTATACCCTGCGTCTATGTATGGGGGAGATTGGTTCAAAAATGGGGCGCGCGCCAAACGGTCATTGCTGCCGTCGGCTTATATGCGCTTGCCATGATTCCTTTTCTATTCGTATCAAGCGTTGCTGCGGCGGCGGCTGCAGCTGCTGCCATCGGCATAGGCCTGGCGGGGCTGCTCGTTTTGCTGGATGTGCTTTTGTCCGAGATTATCGATGAAGACGAGAAGCGGACAAGGGTGCGCAGGGAAGGCATGTACTTTGGCATGAATGGCTTTATCGTCAAATGGGGCGTTTCGCTGCAGGCAGTCGTACTCGGCTTTATTTTGGAGGGCACCGGTTATGTAAAGGATGCCGTGCAGGCGGAGGCTGCTGTGTGGGGCATTCGTTCGATGCTGAGCATCATCCCGTTTATCGCTTTGCTCATCGCACTGGTTTTCTTTTTTCTTTATCCGATTAGACAGTCTAACACTACAACAAGAAACGGTGACCACAAGCAATGATTCGTTTTTATAACTGGATAACACAAAACAAACGGATTGTTATGCTGTTTCTCATAGGCGCGGCAGTAAGGGTTCTCTATGCGGGTTCTATTCCGGGAGGCTTAAACCAGGACGAAGCATCGATCGGTTATGAAGCCTATTCCATCCTACATTATGGCATCGACCGCAACGGCATTTCGCTTCCGATTCATTTGATCGCTTGGGGGAGCGGACAAAATGCTCTTTATGCTTACTTGTCCATGCCGTTCATTTACTTATTCGGTTTAACCCCTTTATCCGTCCGTATGGTCAGTATTTTGTTCGGGCTTATCAGCATGGTGATCTTCTACGTCATCGCGAAGCAAATATTTAAGAGAGAGCCTGCTGCAGCTGCGGCGGCTTTCTTGATCGTCATTTGCCCTTGGCACATCATGATGTCCAGGTGGGCGCTTGAATCGAATCTTTTTCCTTCGCTTGTGCTGTTTGCCGTCTTTTTTTTGTTTAAAGCCTTCCAACAGCCCAAATGGCTGATTGGTTTCACGGTTACGCTGGCCGCTTCGTTATACGCTTACGGCACGGCCTATTTTTTTGTCCCGGTGTTTGCGCTGGGCGTCGTGACGCTTCTTATAGCAGCTAAGAGGTTTAGGCCGCGCGTACTGCTTTGGAATAGCGCTGCCTTCCTCATTCTTGCGGCGCCTATTGGCTTGTTTCTTCTAATTAACCGTTACCCAATGCCAACCATGCGATTTCTTTTCTCTATTCCGAAGCTTACCGTTCCACGCGTAGAGCAGGTATCTACGGCATTCGAAGGCCATGCTTTATCGATGCTCGCGCAGCATTTCAAACCGTTTTTGAAAATGTATCTCACGCAAACCGACGGTCTGCTTTGGAACGCGATTCCTAAGTTCGGCTATATGTATCCGCTGGCACTGCCGCTGATCGGGATCGGAATTTTTTGCGGGGGCTATCAATTAATTAAGCATTTTAAAGCGGAAAAGGCGATTATCGCCATTTGGTTCGGAACGGCCCTTCTGATGACGCTGATTACGGACGTGAATATCAATCGAATCAACATTATCTTTTATCCGACGGTATTTTTGGCTGTGGCTGGTTTAATGTGGCTGCATAAGAAGATTAAATACTCTTTTGTCATCGCGGTCACGGCTTTTTCGATCTTTTTTGTTTCTTTCAGCGGGTATTATTTCACTTCGTACGCCAAACAAATCAGTCCGCTTTTTTTTGAATCCTTTGGCGAGGCCGTGCAATACGCTTCGGATGAGACGGCCGGCCGGATTTACGTGACGGATGAGGTCATGATGCCTTATATTTACGTATTATTTTATGAGAGAATCAATCCGCGGCAATTTATCGAGACGGTCGATTACGTAAATCAGGGGGGCGCCTTCCAATTTGTCCGATCCTTCGGCAGGTACTATTTTGAGCAGCCACAGCTTAGGCCGAATGAAGACGCCGTTTATATTTTTTCGAACAACGATGTGATTCCGAGTGAAGAATCGGGCTATAAAATCAAGAAATTCAAGCATTACACGGTCGTAAGCGGTAAAGGAACGCAAGCGCCTGCTCCGGTTCATGAATCATTCCGAAATGGCGGCTTTGAGGAGGATCGTCAGTATTGGTCGTTTACATCCGGTACGGGCATTGGTACGAACCGGCCTTATAGCGGGACAAAGCTGATGTACGTGGACCCTGGCAACGAGCATCGCGCTTCCCAAACCTTTGTTAGCCCGGTTGCCGGTGAGTATATCCTCTCAGCCAAAACGAGCGCAAACGCGGAGGGCGGGATGATCGGGGTTTCCATTAACGGGGTGATCGTACAACAACAGCCTGTCCAAGCCCATGAACAATTTGAGGAAATTAGGCTGCCTGCCGTGTCGGTTGCCGAGCAGGATACGGTTTCTGTTTATTTTACCGGAGGAGGCTCCGGCTGGATGAATATCGACGAGGTGGAGTGGACGATTCAGCCTACGGTGAAAAGGTAGGAAAATGGCTTAACGCCATTTTTTTTCACTCCTCGACCGGTTCGCCGTTGATATAATAGCTGTCCTCGCGGTAGGCGTGGAACACGATCTCGATTTCGGGAATGCTGAGCTGCCCCACGTAACGGGTGACGGCTTGCGCGAAGCGGCTTCTGACATCCTTCCCGCGCTCGAACCAGCCAACCTCAATGAACGCAAAAGCAGGCTCGCCGGGCAGGCTGCCAAAAACGCTTGTCGCATGCAGGCAAGCCATTGTGAAATTATCGGTGCCGCACTCGCAAATCGCGGCAAGCTCTTCGGCAAGCGGCGCGGCGACGGCTTGCAGCTGCTCGGCTGCGACGCCGCGGAATAATAGATGTGGCATATCCGGTACCTCCTGTTTTTTTGAATAAATAACCATAGTAGTATAACAAAAATAAGCATCGGCCGCTTTAACTAAGCGTCCGATGCTTATTATTTTTCCTGTTATTCGGTTACGTGGAACGGTTTTAGGAACAGCTTCGGGATTTCGGTTTCGAATCGGACCAGTTTTCCTGTGACGGGATGCGTAAAAGCAAGGACTCGCGCATGCAAGCCAAGCCGGCCGATTGTTCTCGAGCGCGCACCGTACTTTTTGTCGCCGACGATAGGATGTCCAATGTCTTCCATATGCACGCGGATTTGGTTTTTTCGGCCCGTTTCGAGCTGGACCTCCAGAAGGGAGAAGCTTTTGTTTGCGCTAAGCACCTTGTAGTGGGTAACCGCGTGCAGGCCGTCATTCGGGTATGCGCTTGAATACATTTTGAGCGTCTTGCTTTCTTTCAGCCACGAAGAAACCGTTCCTTTTTCTTTCTTAACGAAACCTTCTACCAGCGCGACATAGATGCGCTCCAAGACGGTGTCCTGCCAAGTATTTTGCAACTGCTGCTGTACGGCCTCGCTCTTAGCAAACATCATGACTCCGGAGGTATCGCGATCCAACCGGTGCACAACGAAGATTCTGTTTTTCGGATTTTCAAGCCGGACATGAGCCGTTAGCTGACGGTAGGCGGTAATTTCATTTTCCGGTGCGTTATCAGACGAAATGGAAAGCAGCCCGGCTTCCTTCTTAATGACGATGAGATGCTCATCCTCAAACAGGATAGCGAGCCCTTCCAGCGGCAGCTTTTCTTGGGGCCGCTCTTTGCCTACCGTAACGGTCTGGCCCGGCTGAAGCGGATAGTTGTATGCCGTGGTCGCTTTGCCGCCAACCGATACCTGCCCATGCGCCAAAATCGATTTGACGACGTTCCGTCCGGCGCCGGATATATTTTTTATTAGAAAAGGAAGCAGCTCTATCGGTTCGGTAACCGGATAGGACTTGCTCTTGTCTGCTTGTTTTTGAGGAGCTCCCCGCTTTTTTCCTCTGTGCATGCTAAAAAACCTCCTAGATTCAATGCTCCTACTATACCATGAGTGAAGGCTTCAGTTCTAATCTTCTATTTATCATTCAGGCACACTCTATCAAAGCCGGATTGATAGACAAAGCACAAACAGGAATGGTAGGATTATTGATAGATATACCATATGGTGAAAATGGAAAAGGTTGGAGGAACTAATCGCGTGAAAACAAAACTTATTCAGTCCCTGCTTAGTCCCTTGCTCGTAGCGGGCTTATTGCTTGCTCCGCTGCCAGGGCTCAGCGGAAGTGCCGCAGCGGCGGCCGGCGCTGCGAACAAAGCGGTTGTGTCCTCGGTTCAGCAATTACAGGTTGTTGTAGACGGCAAGAAGCTTAGCCTATCGGCTGCAGCGTACACAGAGAAGGGCGTTACCTTCGTGCCTATGCGCGATATTTTTACGGCGCTTGGCGCTTCGGTTACATGGGAGAGCAAGACGGGCACGATTATCGGACGAAAAGGCTATTTATCGATTTCTCTTCAAGTAGGCAAGAACACAGCGGTCATTAACGGCAATACGGTTAAACTCGATGCTCCGGCAATCGTTCGCAAGGGCGTTACGTTTGTTCCTGCTCGATTCATAGCCGAATCTCTTAACGCAACGGTAAAATGGGATAAAGCTGCAAAGGCTGTTCGCATCACCTCCCAAGAAGCTGCCGAAAATGCGGATTACGAGGAATGGCTTGAACAGCAGAAGAACCTGCCAACGCTGACAAGCAAAGAAATCGTAGATAAATTCGACGAGAGCGTCGTTTTGATCATGACGAACCGCGCGCAAGGCAGCGGCGTCGTCATCGGAGAAAATCTGATCCTTACAAATTATCATGTTATTTCGGACGCAGCGTCGGCCACTGCGCTGACGATCAATGGCGAAGAGCTGAAAATAACCGGCGTCGTTAATTACGATGAGAATGCGGATCTCGCTATCATTAAAACAGCCGAGCCCATGGATATTGCTCCTGTTACTTTGGGTTACGGATTAAATTCTTACAAGGGCGGCAAGGTTGTTGCCATCGGCAGCCCGCTAGGCTTGCAGAACACGGTCTCCGACGGCTTGATCAGCAATATTACCTACCAAGACGGTATAAGATACATCCAGACAAGCGCTCCAATCGATCACGGAAGCTCAGGCGGTGCATTATTCAACGAATTCGGTGATCTGATCGGCATTACGACGCTTGGCTACTCCGGCACGAACGCCGACCTAAACTTCGCCGTATCGATTATTCATGCAGCCAGCCTGAACAGCGAAGTGACGGACAAAAAGTTGGCGAGCGCGGCATTTTTACCATCCAGTCTGCCAACAACATTGGTGGGCGCGCCTCTGGCAGATATCGAGAAGCTGCTTAAGGATCAATATGGTTCGCTTTCAACGACGGAAGGCGAGGCGGCATTTACGAAGTGGGAGGCAAAGCGTGACTCCTCCGGCTGGCTGGTGCTTACTGCTGACATAGATCCTTTGTTCTATATGTATTATGGAGCAGCATCGGCACAGGAGCTTCGCCTTTGGGCGATTAACCTGGGATACGAGTTCCATGCCATGCTGCCTGACGATAAGATACAAGTCATCATTTCTTACCAGCGCGATTACGGATTTGAACCGCGCGGCTTTGCCGCAGGCGAGGTTTCCTCCCTTGGCGGCGACAAATGGCGGGTTCGTTTCCCCGTCATCGATATGCAGCTGAAAAATGAGCTTTTTATTAAAGTAAGAGTGTAAGTGAGGCGAGGCATCCAGGCCGCGATACGCGGAAAGGGATGCCTCTTCTTTTTTTCATCTTTTTTCGGTACAATAGAAGGCATCTTGCTAATGCGCGATGAGAAGCCCTCGTTCCGCAGAATACGCAAATGCTTAAGTTAGAGAGGTTATGCTATGAAAGTGGTACTGTCCACCTTAAACGCAAAGTTTATACACACATCGCTTGCGCTGCGCTGTTTAAAGGCATTCAGCGGCGATAGATTCGATATCGATATTGCGGAGTACACCATTAAAGATCCGGTCATGAACATCGTTTCGGATATTTTTTCCCGGAAGCCAGATGTCGTCGGATTCTCCTGTTATATTTGGAACATCGAGGAAACGATCACGGTCATCAACATGCTGCGGAAGATCATGCCGGAGATCAAGATCATACTCGGCGGTCCCGAGGTCAGCTATGATATGGACTACTGGATGGAGCGCGTGCAGGAGGTTGACTTTATCGTGGTCGGGGAAGGCGAAGAGACCTTCCACCATTTGCTGACGGAGATCGAAGGCGACGGCAAATACCATATGGTGTTTGGGATCACCTACCGGAAGCAGCGCGAGGATCGCGTCGAGGTTCTTGTTAATCCACCGCGTCCGAAATTGAACTTGAACGAGCTGCCGTCCCCGCATCGCTTTGAGGAGGATATTCCTCATTTGGGAAGCCGCGTCGTTTATTTTGAGACAAGCCGCGGTTGTCCGTTCAGCTGCCAATTTTGCTTATCCAGCATCGAGGTTGGCGTCCGTTATTATGATATGGAGCGAACGAAGGCGGATATTTTGTATTTAATCGAAAAAGGCGCGAAGCTCATTAAGTTCGTCGATCGGACTTTTAATATCAAACGGGATTATGCGCTCGAGATTTTTGAGTTTTTGATCAAAAACCATCAAGGCTGCGTCTTCCAGTTTGAAATTACGGCTGACATTATGCGCCCCGAGGTGCTTGACTATTTGGCCGAAAATGCGCCTGCCGGCATCTTCCGCTTTGAAATCGGCGTGCAATCGACCAATGATCCAACAAACGAAGCGGTTCAGCGCCGGCAAAATTGGATGAAGCTTGTACGTACCGTAATGAAGGTGAAAAATTCGCAAAAGATCGATCAGCATCTCGATTTGATTGCCGGACTGCCGCTTGAAAATTACGATACGTTCCGCGGAACGTTTAATGATGTGTTCGAGCTTCGTCCCGAGGAGCTTCAGCTTGGCTTTCTCAAAATGCTGCGCGGTACCGGATTGCGCCGCGAAGCGGATAAATGGGGTTACATCTATATGGACAGATCACCGTATGAAATGCTTGGCAATGATCTCATGCCATTCGGCGATATCGTCCGGATCAAACGGGTAGAGGACGTGCTCGAGAAATATTGGAACGCGCACCGGATGGACCACACGCTTCTTTATTTGGTTGACCGGGTGTTCCCTTCGCCCTTCGACTTTTTCCAAGCGTTCGGCGATTTCTGGGAGCGGAGCGGCTGGCAAAAGATCGGCCATCAGCTGGAAGATCTGTACTCGCGGCTTTGGGCGTTCCTCGAATCGCTTCCGCTTTCCGGCAAGAAGGCTGTTGGATCCTTGCCGGCACCGCAGGAGGATTCGGAAAAAGTCTCCTTTACCTTCGACGAAGTGCTCGCGATCGCCGGGTCACGGCTTGATTCCGACGTGGTGCTGGGGCTTATGAAATATGATTATTTCCTTAATCACAACTATAAACCGCGTAAAACCTGGTGGGAGTTTACGATGGACAAGTCCGTATGGAGCGGCTGGATGCGCCGTTTGGCGGAACGTCCCGAGGATGTATCTCCTGCGTTCGCTGCTTTAGGTTTCGGAGAGAAAGAGCTTCATAAGCATGCCGTTATCGAGAAGCTGCCATTCGATCTTGCCGAATTCCTATCTTCGGGAGAGGTCGTTCGGGAGCGGCATACGCTGCTTGTCGTGCTTTATGCGCTCGAGGCGGGCAGCAGCAAGCCGAAGCCGCGTCCGTTCACGTTGACCGTGGAGGCGGAGCAGAAGGCTCTGCAAAGCTAGTTTGGTTTTTAGTATCGGAAAAATATAAAAGAACCGCCGACCCCAAGTTTCGCAGGGTCGGCGGTTCTTTTTCTTAGATGGAGAAGATTTATTTATTCGGAAGCAGGCACAACGCTGCGGAGAACCGTCATGCTGCCTGAAAGCTCGTAGTCACCGAGGTTAGCAGGAAGGAGGAAGCATTCGCCTGCTTTGACGGATTGTTCGCCGTCTGCCCATTTCAATCGGCCTTCGCCTTCCGCGATCACGAGGATGACGAAGCTCTCAAGCGAAGTGGACAGCGACCAAGCTGCCGATACAATCCCTTTCTCTACGATAAAGTAAGGAGAGGTAGCGATTGTCAGCCACTCTCCAGCCACGGCATTATCCGTCTTCATGCGCTGTGCGCCAGCGCCCTCATAGGCGATGACATTGAGGGAATCCTCAATATGCAGCTCGCGCAATTGTCCGTCAAGTCCGGGGCGATCGTAATCATGCAAACGGTAGGTCGTATCTGAATTTTGCTGAATCTCCGCAACTACGACACCGGAGCAGAGTGCGTGAACGGTTCCCGCCGGGATGTAAAACGCATCGCCGGCTTCAACGGATACTTCTTGCAGCGTGTCCATAATGCGGCCCTCGGCGATTGCGGTCTCCATGGCTGCACGGTTCACGCCGTCTTTTAGGCCATAGATAATTTTCGCGCCTGGCTTCGCATCGAGAATATACCACATCTCTGTCTTACCCAGCTCACCTGCAGGAAGTCCTTCGTAAACATCGGTTGGATGGACTTGAATCGATAAGTCATCATTGCAATCCAGAAGCTTGATCAGCAGCGGGAAACGACCGTTTTTCTCGGAGAAGCCCTGAGTGCCGAACCACACCGGTCCATACGACTCGCGAATTTGATCAAGACCGACGCCTGTAAGTTCGCCATTCATCACCTTAGTCGTTCCGTTTGGGTGGTCGCCGATCATCCATCCTTCGCCAATGGAACCCTCCGGCAGTTCAAGGCCGAAGCCCTCCAGCGCCCGTCCGCCCCAAATACGCTCTTTCATCTCCGGTTTAAATTGCAATGGATAAGGTTTAACTGTCATTTGTCATCTCTCCCATGTTTTTTATATGTATGGTTAATATTTCGGCCTATCACACTCGATAATAGCGTCCTTTCGTTCGGGAAACTAGTAACCAATTACCTAACCGGATTCGGCCGTTTTTCTATCGCGATTAAATATGGGGCCGTGGTCCTTTGCAGCTGCCTGTAAATAACAGCTTGCGCTAGGACTTGGGGCAGCTGAGCCGACCATTCCTCTACGCGGGCGGCTTCCTCCGCACCCCCAGGATGCCCCGGATACAAGACGCAAGTCACAATGCCGCCCGGTCGCAGCAGACTGATCGCGGCATCTAGCGCCGCAAGTGTCGAAGCGGGCTCGGTGATGATCGTGAGATCGCTGCTTCCGGGCAAATAACCGAGATTGAACATTACCGTTGAAACTTGTCCAATGGCTGAACGGTCTACAGCCTCCGCCATTCTTGCATGGCTCTCAAGCATAAGCTTTATTTCAGGAAGCTCGTTTTGCGGGAGAGAAGAGAGGCGCCCATGCGTACGGTCGAGCGCTTCCTGTTGGATATCGAAGGCGTATACGGTGCCTTTGCGCCCGACTAGTCCAGCCAGCATTAAGGTATCGACGCCGCCTCCGGCAGTTGCGTCGATTACGATATCGCCTGGCGAGGTGCGCTCGGCGATCCATTTATGAGCCATGCTTAAAACGGATAGAAAGCCCATGCCTTGCCTCCTTTGAACGGTCCTGGCGATATAGTCTTGTTCCTATGCTCCATCTTACCTATACCTCCGGATGCCAGAGCTTGCCTTGCCACGTATTCCGGCGTTTCAGCTCATCATCGAAAGCATTAAGCACTTCCCACTTCCTAGAACTCCACATCGGACCAATCAGCAGATCACGCGGCGCGTCCCCGGTAAGCCGGTGGACGATCATCTCGGGCGGAAGAAACTCGAGCGTATCCACAATCAGCTTCACATACTCATCCTGTTCCAGAAATTGCAGAAGTCCGGCTTCATACTGGCGAACCATCGGCGTCTTGCGCATGAGGTGAAGCAGGTGAATTTTGATGCCTTGGATATCCATCTTCGCGACGGCGCGGCCGGTATCCAGCATCATTTCATGCGTTTCCTGCGGAAGGCCGTAAATGATATGCGCGCAAACCCGTATCCCGCGTGCACGAAGACGCTGCACCGCATCCAAATAGCACGCCGTATCATGTGCCCGGTTAATAAGCTCCGAAGTGGATTCATGCACGGTCTGCAGACCCATTTCCACCCAAAGATAGGTGCGTTCATTCAGCTCAGCCAAATAATCGACAACGTCATCGGGCAAGCAATCGGGGCGAGTCGCAATCGATAGGCCAACAACGCCAGGCTGCTGTAAAATAACCTCATAGTACTCGCGCAGCTCTTCAACGGGCGCATACGTATTCGTATAAGCCTGGAAATAACCGATGTACCGCGCGTCCGGCCATTTCTGATGCTGCCGGTCGCGTATGTTATTGAACTGAGTGACTAAATCATCCCGCCGGCTTCCCGCGAAATCGCCTGATCCGCGCGCGCTGCAAAATGTACAGCCGCCCTTCGCGATAGAACCGTCCCGGTTCGGGCAGGTGAAGCCGGCATCCAGCATAACTTTGAATACTTTGCCGCCAAACTGCTCCCGCATTTCGTAATTCCATGTATGAAAGCGTTTATCACCCCAGAGCACTGGCTGCTGCGGCGAGGCATTTAATTCAATCATCGTTTTCCCCTTTTTTCAAGACGTACATCCTATATTTTAACGAAAAACGAGTGGAAAAGCCACGTTTGATCTCGGATTGGATATCGAATGTTCGGAAACCGCTTTAATTGGAAATTATTTTTGAAATGGAGCTTTTTGGGCTTGCGTAACCTTACATGAGGTGTTATATTAAAAGTGCGACAAAACAACAAATAAACCTGACATAGCCCAATTGCACTTGTATTCATGAAACGTCGATTAAATGGAAATACTCTTACAATAAATCGATGAGGTGATTAGAGATGAATAACATGTCCAAAATTCCACACGGCGACGACACCGTTACGGTCGAACTAACGATTAAAGAACTGATGGCGCTTACGGGTGTCCGTTTTCACAATAACCACGGCGTAGAAATTTCCGCCCGCAAGAAGCTTAATGAAGTATTGGTTGAAACTTACGAGCGTGACCTGCAAGAAAATGCTCCGATCCCTTACCAGCTTCTGCTGTAAGAACATACAAGAACATTAACAAGAGGAAAGCCGCGCCGCCAGTAACGGGCCGCGGCTTTTTTTCATTAACTAGACCGATTGCTCATTCCTCTTTACAATGCTCAAATTGTTGGGCACAATAAGAACTAGTCTATTCGTTGCATCGTCTACGATAAATGGAGGAATCACTGCATATGCGTTTAAGAGGAAGAAAAGGAATTCGTGAAAGTCTTGAGGGACAGCCGGAGCTAGTCGTGCTGGATGCTGCGCCCCACAAAGGAAAATGGCGTGAGTTTTTTGGAAACGACCAGCCGATCTACGTAGAGCTGGGCATGGGCAAAGGCCGCTTTATTAGTCAAATGAGCGCCCGTTATCCGCATATTAACTTTATTGGCGTCGATATGTACGATGAGCTTCTGCGCCGCGCAAGCGAGAAGGCACGCATCGTATGGGAACAAAAAGGGGAGTCGCATCCGCCGAACCTCGCGCTGCTTCGCGCAAATATCGAGGGCATTGAGACCATGTTTGCGCCTGGAGAAATTGAACGGGTTCATCTTAATTTCAGCGACCCGTGGCCAAAGAGCAAGCATGCGCGCCGGAGACTTACGCATCCTAGGCTTGTAGCCAAGTACATCGAGCTGCTCAATGAACGCGGCGAGATCCATTTTAAGACGGATTCCCAATCGCTATTTGAGTTTTCGTTGAACAGCTTTGCGGAAATGGAGCTGGTCATGCGCAATATTTCGCTCCATTTACACAAAGAAGGCCCCCGGGAGGACCTTGTGTTTACGGAATATGAGATGAAGTTCATGGAAAAAGGACAAAACATTTATCGGGTCGAAGCCGTCATCGGCTCTGAAGCGCTGCGAAAGCATCGTGAGGCGAAACAGGAAAAATCGATCAAGGAAGAAGAAGAAGCCAGCAAAGCAGAATTGAATGATTCCGATGACGAGGACAATTAGTTAATCCCTGCAGCCGCCGATCCGACCCAGGAATAGTTGACCGCAAGGGCAGTCACTGATCCAATCAGTGCGCCCGCGGCAACATCCGATGGATAATGAAGACCGAGGTACATCCTTGACCAGCCGACGGACACTCCGATGATTAAAGCTATCGGCACCAGTAAACTCAGCCATACGCCGCTTGTCAGCAAAATAGGTACAAGCCAAGCGAAGATCGCCGTCGTATGGCCGGATGGAAAGGATGAATCTACAAGCGGATTATGGCCCGTATTGACACCAGGCAGCGCCTGATAAGGCCGAAGCCGCTTGAATTTTCGTTTAACGATTGCAACCGGCAGGTGGCTAATGATGACGGCCGTCAAGCATTGCCATCCGGTCAGGCTCCAAGGAGCAGGTGCGAGCAGTGCATATAGAAGGGCGGTTGCAAGCGTAAAGGTGGCGCCGCCCATATGTGTGACCGTGCTTAACCATTTATTAAGGAAACGATGTCTTTTTCCCCCAGAAGGTCTACGATTTACCCAAATCAGCATTTTTTGCTCACTCGTTTTCAGCCAGCCTATCATTCGTTCCATCGCTGTCATCCTCCTAACGGTGGCTTACTTTTTTCATTCCATTTGTGAGATATTTTTAATTTTAACATGTTTTTGTAAGCGGGGCGTAAACTATTTCTTGTCCACATATTAAAGATAAGTAAGTATTATAACATTTAAAATGCATTTTGTGTGGCTTGCGCAGCCGAAGCATTTAGTAATGAATAACGCTAACGAAATCCCATGAAACCTGAGAATAAATATTGATTGTGATTTACTGTTTAATTTTGTGCAGTTGATGGTAAAACTGTAATGGACATATTTTAAGAAGTTCTGGCAGAACTTGTCGGACCTGCAAAATATGTCGAACCTAGAAAGGCGTGTTCACCTGTTCGTCACATAGTGGGGGTACAATTAAAGAAACATTTTCCTGTCTTTGCTCGTAAATAAGGACGTTAGTGCTAAAAAGTCAGTAAATGGTTGAAAATAAGGCTGAGTCGTCGTAAAAGGAGGTAATGCGTCCATTCGTACGCTATGCAAGCGTTTTTCTGCCTAGATTAAGCCTAATGGAGACTAATTCAACTTTTGACAAAGAAGTTGTTTCTGTGGAGAATCAATAAAGGTCCGCGAGTGTTTGCAGAGAAACACTCATACAAAGAGAGAAAATATAATAAAAAGCTTGCAGCAGCCGTGCTAGAATGCTGAAAAAAAGCAAAAAAATGGGGTCTCAAGGGGGCAGTATCGCATGGTTCTAAGTATTATTTTTATCGCGTTTCAAGTCGTGATGGCGTTGATTGCGGTTTACCAGTTCGGTATTTCTATTTTCGGCCTGATGAAAAACAAAAGCCGGAAGCATCACGCGCCACAAAAATCGTTTGCGGTTTTAGTGGCAGCACACAACGAGGAAAAAGTCGTCGGCGCGCTAATCGAAAATTTAAAAAAGATGGATTACCCGGAAGAACTATACGATATATTTGTAATTTGTGATAACTGTACGGATGGAACGGCAGACATCAGCCGCAGCCACGGGGTTCATGCTTGCGAAAGAACCAACCAGCTGCTGCGCGGCAAAGGATATGCAATTGAGTGGATGCTTAAAGAGCTATGGGCTATGCCTCGTCAATATGATGCGATTGTCATGTTCGATGCGGATAATCTCGTAAACCCGGACTTCCTGCAATTGATGAACAATGATTTATGCGAGGGCCATCAAGTGATTCAAGGGTATTTGGATACGAAGAATCCGGATGATTCTTGGGTTACCGCGGCATACGGCATCACGTACTGGTATTGCAACCGTTTGTGGCAGCTATCCAGAACCAACCTGAAGATGAGCAATTTCCTTGGAGGCACCGGGATGTGTTTCGAATCGGCGCTGCTCAAGGACATGGGTTGGGGCGCGACAAGCTTGGTAGAAGACTTGGAATTCTCGATGCGCTGCGTACAGCGGGGCATTTACCCGATCCTGAATTACGATGCTAAGGTGTATGACGAGAAGCCGGTAACGTTCAAAGCTTCGGCAAGGCAGCGGCTTCGTTGGATGCAGGGGCATTTCAACGTAGCGCGCAATTACTTTTTTCCGCTTCTGTGGGCAAGCATTAAGGAACGCAACTTCGTGAAATTCGATTCGGCGATCTACACGGTTTCTGTTTATAACACCTTGTTTGGATTTATCTTGACGCTTGTAATGTGGATCGATATTGCGATTCCATCGACTAACTATTTGGATTCGCTTTATAACTATTTACCATGGTGGACGGTTGGAATCGCTGCGTTTGCAGGGATTATCCAATTCCCGCTTGCGCTTATGCTTGAGGGAGTAAAATCGTGGAAAATGTATGCTCATCTTCTTACGCTGCCGTTTTTCCTTGTTTCTTGGTGGCCGATCACGTTTTACGCTTTCTTCACTCAGAACAACAAAACATGGAGCCATACCCAGCATACCCGCGTCGTTCGGATTGAAGAAGTGCAAAGCAAATAATGATGTGAGAAGCGAACAGAGTTTCGATAATCTTTTCACAAGCGGTTGACACGGCTTTGTAGGCCATGGTATAGTAACACGGTAACATTTTCAACTAACTTAATGACGCACAAGCAGAAGCGCCCGCTTCTCACCTTTCGGCTACGGCTGGCTGGTTCGCGATAATCGATTAGTCATTCCATTATTTCTACCGAAATAGTGTTCTGACATACATGTACGGTTATGAGATGCGGGTTCTAACGAACCCGCATTTTTTTATTGCGTGGAGACATGAAACAAACCAATTTTGGAGGTGGCACGTTATTAGCAGAGAACATCAAATCAATGATGAGATCCGGGCCAGAGAAGTACGGCTGGTAGGCGCTGAAGGTGAGCAAATCGGTATTAAATCGATTCGTGATGCTATGCAGATGGCGGTTGAACTTAATTTGGACCTGGTGAACGTCGCACCGACGGCTAAGCCGCCGGTATGCCGGATCATGGACTACGGAAAGTTCCGTTACGAGCAGCAGAAGAAAGAAAAAGAAGCTCGTAAAAACCAAAAGATCGTTGATCTTAAAGAAGTTTGGTTCCGTGCCAACATTGATGAAAACGACTACCAGACGAAATTCCGTAACGTTGTCAAGTTTCTCAATGAAGGCGATAAAGTGAAAGCATCCGTCAGATTCCGCGGCCGTGAGATTGCGCATGCGTCTCTGGGACAAAAGATTTTGGATCGTCTTTCAAAAGAGGTTGCCGAATTATGCAGCGTTGAGCGCGCTCCTAAGCTGGAAGGCCGGAGCATGATTATGATTTTGGCACCCAAAACCAACAGCTAACAACTGATGAAGAACTTTAAGGAGGATAACTGATATGCCTAAGATGAAAACTCACAGCAGTCTGAAAGACCGCTTTAAAATTACTGGAACTGGTAAAGTAAAACGTTACAAAGCTTACCGTAACCACTTGCTTTCACACAAATCCGGTCGTCAAAAACGCGTACTTGCTGGTCAACCGCTTATGGCTGCTGGCGACGTTCGTCGTTTGAAGCAAGGCCTTTCTAACTTGTAATAATAAGCTACAACAAATAAGCTAATTCAACCTACAGGAGGTTTCCATTCATGGCAAGAGTCAAAGGCGGATTTGTCCGCACTCGTCGTCGCAAAAGAATTCTAAAGCTAGCTAAAGGTTATTTCGGTTCGAAACATCGCCTGTTTAAAACAGCGAAGGAGCAAGTTGGTAAGTCCCTTATGTACGCATACCGTGACCGTCGCAACAAAAAACGTGACATCCGCAGACTGTGGATCGTTCGTATTAACGCGGCAGCTCGCATTAACGGACTTTCGTACAACAAATTCATGCACGGCTTGAAGCTTGCGGGCGTTGAAGTTAACCGCAAAATCCTTGCTGACCTGGCAGTTAACGATATGACTTCGTTCAACTCCCTTGCAGGCATTGCAAAAGAAAAAATTAACGCGTAGGCGTTAATCACATATAAAGGCTGTCCAAGTCATCTATACGATGAGCCTTGGGCAGCCTTTTTTGTATTGATGCATGCGCACATTTGTTGCGGCAGAGGACAAACAAACAGACGGATGCTCTTTTCCTTGAATATGTTGAAGGACAACAGGAAAGGAGGGATTTCTATGCATAACGTTTCCAAACAAGACGTACGGAAACTGATCGGCAAATCCATTTATGCAGTTCGTCCAGACGGCACTGTCGTCACTGGCAAGCTCGTTAAGGTTCACCAAAATAAACTGATCATTGCCCCATTAGAGAATGAAAAGGGAAAAGTCGTACAAACGAAAGCTATTTTGCCTCTCGTTTTGTTTGATCTTCTTGCAATCGGTACGCTTCCGTTCTTTGGCGGCGGCTTTGGCGGTGGTTTCGGCGGCGGAGGCTGCTGCAACAACAACTTTAAAAATCAATGCTGCTTCGACGGCGGCGGCTACGGCGGTTACGGCGGGTACGGCAACCAAGGCTACAACGGGTATTAATGGCAGCTAGATGATCATGGCGGGGTGAGCGGCTTAAGCAGCTCATAGCAGCGTAGATCAGGGTAGTAGCGGACGGTGTGATAGCCAAGCTTGCTATAGAGATGATGAGCTTTATCATTTACCTGATCCACAAACAGTCTGGCAACCTTGCAGTTCTGCGTTCTGCCGTAAGCCTCGCTATGAGCCATTAATTTTCTTCCCCACTGCCGGTTTCGATGATCGGGATGCGTGACCATCATATCTAAATAAAGGACCTCGCCCATTACTTCAAAATGAAGGAAGGAGACCGGCGGGCTTTTTTTTGATAAGGATGCTACATAAGTAACGCCGCGGCGGAAGCGCTTGGGGAGCTCTCGGATCGTTTGGGCATCAAGCTGGTGCACCGTATGGGATAAAGGAATAAGCTCGTTCCGTATAAGGCGGACCACCTCGGCTTGATCCAGCCTGGGGTCGTAAAGTCGAATCATATCCATCATTCCGTTTCTGCGGCGCCGGGCAACAAGAACGCTGCATGAGTTTGCCGTTTGGGGGCTAAAATAGTATATGTGCATTTGCCGGTGAATGCGCCAATTAGAATTTGCAGGAAGTATCATCAGGGTTCTTGACGAACGAGGATTCACGGCATATAATAAAGAAAGTCTTATCTACCACGTACCGGTGTACGCACCATGTGGTAAATACAAAATCAGCAATGATGAGGACGAAGTGCTTAGGGCCCTTTTGAACAGAGAGCGGATGGATTAGCTGCAACCATCGCCAAAATCCCTTTTCTACGAGCTCACCTCGGAGCTGTTTCCTTGAAAAGCAACAACGAATGCTGTTGCCTAATAGGGGAAATCGCAAGGCAAGCGTTAAAGTGCCAATAGTATGAACGTATGTGCACGACGTTCTTACTTGTGGAGGTTATACATCGGGAGACGTATAACAAATTTGGGTGGTACCACGGAAGATATACCTTTCGTCCCTCGTTGCTTCGTTTGAAGCATGAGGAGCGAAAGGTTTTTTTGTTTTTTCTGAGAGGAGGATGACTGATGGTAACGCAAGGTGCAACACTGAAGTCAAAAGAGGAATTGAAGGAAAGACTCTCGAAGCCCGAGGTCATATCCGGTTCGGAAATTTTGCTAAGAAGTCTACTTCTTGAGGGTGTAGATTGTGTATTCGGCTATCCTGGCGGAGCAGTGTTGTACATTTATGACGCGATGCACGGAAACCCCGATTTCAATCATTTACTTACCCGTCACGAGCAGGGCGCAATTCACGCAGCAGACGGTTATGCACGCGCAAGCGGCAAAGTAGGCGTATGTATCGCAACGTCAGGTCCGGGAGCAACGAACCTCGTTACGGGTATTGCAACGGCCTATATGGATTCTGTGCCGTTAGTCGTGATTACGGGCAATGTCATTTCCAGCTTGATCGGAAGCGATGCTTTCCAGGAAGCGGACATTACGGGCATTACAATGCCGATTACGAAACACAGCTACTTGGTACGCGACGTTGAAGATTTGCCGCGTATTATTCATGAAGCATTCCACATTGCCAACACTGGACGCAAAGGTCCAGTATTGATTGACATACCGAAAGACATCTCGGCGGCTAAGACATTGTTCAAGCCATCGACGGAAGTGAGCATCCGCGGCTATAACCCGACGGTATCGCCAAACAAGAATCAAGTCGACAAGCTCATTAAGGCTATTGAACAAGCCGAGCGTCCGCTTATCTTGGCTGGCGGCGGAGTCGTATACTCTGGCGGCCACGAAGAACTGTTCGAGTTCGTAACGAAGACGCAAATACCGATTACGACAACCTTGCTTGGTTTGGGAGCATTCCCAAGCGGCAATGACCTGTTCCTGGGTATGCCGGGCATGCACGGTACTTATACGGCTAACAAATCGATTCAAAGCGCGGATTTGCTTATTAATATCGGCGCCCGCTTCGATGACCGTGTTACCGGTAAGCTTTCAGGCTTTGCGCCGCTTGCAAAGATCGTCCATATTGACATCGATCCTGCTGAAATCGGCAAAAACGTGCCGACGGACATTCCGATCGTAGGCGATGTGAAGACGGTTCTGGAGCTAGTGAACAAGCAAGCTAAGCGTGCGGATAAAGCGGATGATTGGCGTGCGAAGCTTAAAGCATCTTGTGAGCAATATCCATTCAGCTACAAGGATTCCGAGGATGAACTGAAGCCGCAATGGGTTATCGAGATGATTCACGAAACGACAAACGGCGATGCGATCGTAACGACTGACGTTGGCCAGCACCAAATGTGGGCAGCGCAGTATTACAAATTCAATAAGCCTCGTTCATGGGTAACCTCAGGGGGCCTTGGCACGATGGGCTTCGGATTCCCTTCCGCTATCGGCGCTCAAATGGCGAACCCGGAACGCGTAGTCGTTTCAATCAATGGTGACGGCGGAATGCAAATGTGTGCGCAGGAACTTGCGATATGCGCGATCAACAATATTCCGGTTAAAGTCGTCATCATCAATAACCAGGTGCTTGGGATGGTTCGTCAGTGGCAGGAGCTGATCTATGAAAACCGCTACAGCCATATCGATCTCTCGGGCAGCCCTGACTTCGTTAAGCTTTCCGAGGCTTACGGAGTAAAAGGCTTCCGCGCTACGAACAAAGAAGACGCACGTGCTGTATGGGAAGAGGCGCTGCGTCATCCTGGTCCGGCCGTTGTTGAGTTCGTCGTTCGCAAAGAAGAGAACGTGTACCCAATGGTTGCGCAAGGAAGCACCATCGACGAAATGATCATGGGGGATGCGGAATGAAAAAGCACACGATCGCAGTAATCGTTAACGATCAGCCCGGCGTTCTGCAGCGTGTTTCCGGCTTGTTCGGACGCCGCGGCTTCAACATTGAAAGTATTACGGTTGGTTCCAGCGAAGAAGCAGGCTTGTCGCGTATGGTCATCGTCACCTCAGGTGATGACCATACCCTCGAGCAGGTTACGAAGCAATTGTACAAGCTCATTGATGTCATTAAAGTCATCGATCTGAGCTCCAATCCGATGGTTGCCCGCGAGCTTGCGCTTATCAAAGTAAATGCGGAGCCCGCAACCCGTCCGGAAATTTTAGGCGTAGTTGAAACCTTCCGCGCAGCGGTTGTTGACATTGGCACTCATTCGCTTATGGTACAAGTAGTCGGCGACACGGAGAAAATCGACGCAATGGTTGAATTACTAAAGCCTTACGGCATTCGCGAGCTTTCGCGTACAGGCGTAACGGCATTAAACAGAGGCAACGCAAAGTAGTAACCAAATTTATTTCCACATCCCGCTTTGAGCGGGAGTTTAAGGGGAGAACCGCTGCTTATGGGTCATTCTCTGCTTAAACACCCGCTCAAAAGGGTTAAATTAAAGGAGGCAATTATTAAAATGGCAGTTACAATGTACTATGAAAAAGACGCTGATCAAGGCGTACTACAAGGCAAAACAATCGCAGTTATCGGTTACGGCAGCCAAGGTCACGCACAAGCGCAAAACCTTCGCGACAGCGGCTTGAAAGTTGTTATCGGACTTCGTCCCGGTAAATCCGCTGATGTTGCTAAAAAAGACGGTTTCGAAGTACTTACAGTTGCTGAAGCAACTAAAGTAGCTGACGTTGTTCAAATTTTGCTTCCTGACGAAACACAAGCGAAAGTATACAGCGAAGAAATCGCTCCTAACCTGAAAAAAGGCGCGGCTCTTATGTTCTCTCACGGCTTCAACATCCACTACGGCCAAATCGTGCCTAACGCAGATACAGACGTATTCCTAGTTGCTCCAAAATCCCCTGGTCACATGGTTCGCCGTACTTACCAAGAGGGCTTTGGCGTTCCTGGTCTAATTGCAATCGAGCAAGATGCTACTGGCAATGCTAAAGCTATCGGCCTTGCATATGCTAAAGGTATCGGCTGTACGCGTGCTGGCGTTATCGAAACTTCTTTCAAAGAAGAAACAGAAACAGATTTGTTCGGTGAGCAAGCCGTTCTTTGCGGCGGTGCTTCCGCACTTGTTAAAGCAGGCTTCGAGACGCTTGTTGAAGCTGGCTATGCTCCGGAAATGGCTTACTTCGAGTGCTTGCACGAGCTTAAGCTGATCGTTGACATGATGTATGAAGGCGGAATTTCGTCGATGCGCGATTCCATCTCCAATACTGCAGAATACGGCGATTATGTAACTGGTCCTCGCATTGTTACGGAAGAAACGAAAAAAGAAATGAAACGCGTATTGGAAGATATCCAATCCGGCCGTTTCGCTCGTGATTTCATCTTGGAAAACCAATCGAACCGTGCAATGCTTACAGCTACGCGCCGTAACGAAGCTGCTCATCCAATTGAGCAAACAGGCGCACAGCTTCGCGAATTGATGCACTGGATCAAGAAGTAATATCAGATAGAATGAACGACCATATCCCGGTTCGCCGGATCTCCGTACGAAGCGGATCACGTTTCGTACGGCGGCCCCATGCGCGTGCCGGGATCATTCTGTTCACGGAGGTGCAATGCACAAATGCGGAAAATTTATGTTTTCGATACAACGCTTCGTGATGGAGAGCAATCTCCCGGGGTAAACCTGAACACGAAGGAAAAGGTAGAGATTGCCCTTCAGCTTGAGAAGCTTGGAGTGGACCGTATTGAGGCTGGCTTCCCAGCTGCTTCGCCAGGTGATCTTGCTGCGGTTAACGCGGTTGCGCGCGCAGTGAAGAATGCTACGGTAATCGGTCTGTCGCGCTCGCGCGAGCAGGATATCGATGCAGTGCGCGAAGCGCTTATCGGTGCGCAGGATCCGTGCATTCACGTATTCCTTGCTACCAGCCCTATCCACCGTAAGCATAAGCTTCGGATGGAGAAGGATCAGGTGCTTGAAACGGCAGAGCGCGCTATTCGTTACGCAAAGCAATACTTTGACAAGGTCGAATTCTCGGCTGAGGATGCCGGTCGTACCGAGCTTGATTTTTTATGCCAGGTAACGGAACTCGCGATTAAAGCGGGAGCAACGGTCGTGAACATCCCGGATACGGTTGGTTATTTGAACCCGCATGAATTCGGCAATATCTTTAAAACGCTGAAGGAAAACGTACCGAATATCGAAACGATTCAGTTGAGCGCACATTGCCACGATGATCTCGGCATGGCTACGGCTAATGCGCTTGCGGCAATTTTGAACGGCGCGGATCAAGTCGAAGGTACCATTAACGGAATCGGGGAGCGTGCAGGCAATACGGCGATTGAAGAAATCGCAATGGCGCTTGCGACGCGTCCGGATTACTTTGGTGCACAAACGACATTGAATCTGAAGGAAATCGCCAAGACGAGCCGGCTTGTCAGCAAGCTGACGGGAATGGTTGTTCCAGGCAACAAAGCCATCGTAGGAGCCAATGCGTTCGCGCATGAGTCTGGCATTCATCAGGATGGCATGCTGAAAGAGAAAACGACATACGAGATCATTTCACCTGAAACGATCGGTCTGAAAGAATCTAAGCTGGTGCTCGGCAAGCACTCCGGACGCCATGCGTTCCGCGAGAAGTTGATCGATCTAGGCTATGAGCTTGAGGATGAAGCGGTTAACGCGGCGTTTGCTAAATTCAAGGATTTGGCCGATCGCAAGAAAACCGTTAGCGATGAAGATATTCTCGCTATGCTGGAAGAAAAGCTGATCGATACGCCGGAAGTATTCAGCCTGGAGACGATCCAAGTCAGCTACGGCAACCAATCAACGCCAAGCGCTTCCGTTCGGATCCGCAGCGCGGAAGGCGAAGTCGTAGAAGAAATAGCGATCGGCAACGGTTCCGTTGACGCGATATATAACGCGATCGACAAGGTTACCAAGGAAGCTGTGGAGCTTGAGGACTACTCGATTAAATCGGTATCGCAAGGAAAGGATGCCCAAGGCGAGGTTCATGTCGTTCTGAAGCAGGATGAAGTTTCTGCCCAAGGCCGCGGACTTAGTACGGATATCCTAGAAGCGAGCGCGCGCGCCTATATCGACGCGCTGAACCGTTTGATCGAGAAGCGCAAGACGCCTGGCCGCCGCGACAAGATGAGCTTGATCTAGAAAAGAACATATCAATGCCAAATAGGACAGTTCCGCAAGGTCGATACATGACCATAGGGACTGTCCTATTTTGATTTCTTGGTAAAATCGATAATCATGATTCCAACAGCCTTTTTAGCAGCTGCGTGCGGTTGGCAGCATTCAGCTTCGTCATCATGGACTTCATATGTTTCTTGACCGTCGCTTCGCTTAAATAAAGCCTCGCCGCTATCTCAAGGTTAGTCATTCCTTGCTCTAGGAGCTTGGCAACCTCTTTCTCGCGAGGCGAAATATCTTCTCTGCTTAGAATGGGGTCTTTTTCATCCGGCCTTTCAGCCGCTGCATGAACGAATGCTTCAGCGCTAGCCGGGCACCTCCCGGAGCTACGGCGAAGCTTTCGCAATCAATCGTAACGGCGAGGGCCTGTTTGGAATGGGCAAGTCTGATGAATTCATCAAGCAAAAAGCTTTTACCGATGCCGGCGGTTCCGTACAGGTTTATTATTTTTTTGCTTAACGGCGGCTCGGTGAGCTCGTTTAAAAATACAGCTATTTCTTCTTTACGCCCGACTAGAAACCTGCTTTCCAGTTCATCCTGCGTTGCATCCTGCGCCATTTCTTACCACCTGCTTGTAAGGGGAACCGTATATTAGCTTCATTTTACACGAAGAGACGTTTTGCGACACGAACATCTTTTTGCGGATTAAAGTATACCATTGGATACCTATTTGGAGCCAAGCGGGTAATATTTTGTGCGCATCGGAAATGGTATTGTTGGATTAACAAACAAGCATTGCGAATCGTCCGATAGTGCCAATCATCAGGGAGGCAGACGGCCACCAGGTACACGCGCCCTACGAGCATGATCTCGCAGCAAGCCGTAACATTACGGTCGTATCGTCTACGGGTTAAATATGATCCATGAATGGGCGAGTACAATCTAATTTCGCTTTCGTCTTTTCGGTTCTTTATAGCTTCAGTCTATAGAGTAAATAGATTTTATATCTTTGTAATCAGACCGTTTTTATGGTACAAATGATAATAGAATGAGAATGAGTGTGAAAACTTGCTTATCGCCAGAAGTTATCCGAATGGTTGAATGGACAAGTTTAATTGAAAAAGAGGAGTGTTACATTTATTATGTCAGACGTTAAAAAAATTGCAGTTATTGCCGGCGACGGTATCGGCCCTGAGGTTGTTGGCGAAGCGCTTAAAGTACTCAAAAAAACCGAAGAGCTTTATGGCTATAAATTCGAAACGGCGAATGGCTTGTTCGGCGGTATTGCAATCGATGAAAAAGGAACGCCGCTGCCGCAAGAAACGCTTGACCTTTGCAAAGGCGCGGATGCGGTATTGCTGGGTGCGGTAGGCGGACCGAAATGGGACAACAACTCTAAAGAGCTTCGTCCGGAAACAGGCTTGCTGGGCATTCGCAAAGCATTGGGCCTTTTCTCGAATATTCGTCCTGCAACAGTGTTCGATTGCTTGAAAGAAGCATCGACTTTGAAGCCGGAAGTTCTTGAAGGCACGGATCTGATTGTAGTCCGCGAATTGACAGGCGGCATTTACTTTGGCGAGAAATTCCGTCGCGAGGGTGCCGGCGGCGAGGAAGCGGTTGATACTTGCGTATACAACGTCCAAGAAATCGAGCGTATTGTTCGTCAAGCATTCGATATCGCAATGACTCGCGGCAAACGCCTGGCTTCGGTTGATAAAGCGAACGTATTGGAAACATCGCGCTTATGGCGTGAAGTGGTAAACCGGATCGCTCCTGAATATCCAGAGGTTGAACTGGAGCACGTACTCGTTGATAACTGCGCGATGCAGCTGCTTCGCCGTCCTTCGAGCTTTGATGTCATCGTAACCGAAAATATGTTCGGCGATATTCTAAGCGACGAAGCGGCTATGTTAACTGGTTCAATTGGCATGCTCTCGTCTGCTTCGCTGGGTGAAGGAAGCTTCGGCTTGTACGAGCCGGTACATGGCTCCGCTCCTGACATCGCAGGTCAAGGGATCTCCAATCCAATCGCGACGATTCTTTCGGTAGCACTGATGTTCCGTCTAACTTTCGGATATCACGAAGCTGCTGCGGCAATTGAAGCTGCAGTTAAAGAAGTGCTTGATGCTGGACACCGTACCGGTGACATCGCAGTTGATAAGAGCAAAGCGATCGGAACAACAGAAATGGGCGATTTGATCGTAGCCGCTCTTAGAAAGTAGTTCCTAGTTTATAATTATTATAAATAAATATTGATTATAATATTGACTTCATTCTAGACTAGTGATACTATTTACTAGGTAAGTCACACAGATGAAGTGACGTGAAAAATAAAAATTTATGGATAGGTCAAGGAGGTTTTCTATTATGGCAGAGCGTTTGGTAGGCCGTCAGGCCCCAGATTTTTCGATGGAAACAGCAACAGGCGACGGTAAAGATTTCGGTACAGCATCACTTGCGGATTACAAAGGCAAATGGCTCGTATTGTTTTTCTACCCGCTTGACTTCACATTTGTATGCCCAACGGAAATCACTGCGTTGAGCGTTGCAGCTGCTGAATTCAAAAAACTGAACACTGAAATTCTTGGTGTCAGCATTGACAGCAAACACAGCCACCGTGCATGGATCAACACGCCGGTTAACGATAATGGCCTAGGCCAACTTGAATTCCCGCTTGCAGCTGATATCACGAAAAGCGTTGCTCGTGACTACGGCGTGCTAATTGAAGAAGAAGGTATCGCTCTTCGCGGCCTTTTCATCATCAACCCAGAAGGCGAAGTACAATACCAAGTTGTTAACCACAACAACGTTGGCCGCAGCGTAGACGAAACGCTTCGCGTATTGCAAGCTTTGCAATCCGGCGGACTTTGCCCAATCAACTGGAAACCAGGTCAACAAACCCTGGTAGCAAAATAATATTTCGCTTATAAATAAACAAAACCCGTGCCATTTTGGCGCGGGTTTTGTTTATTTATAAGGCCGCAAAGCAGATATTATAATAAGAAAGCAGGAATTTCGCTTATATAAAGCGAATAAGGTATATAGCCACAGGACATATAAGAATTCAATGTCTGCATACTTAACCGGTTGTTGATGCTTATGATTCAGGTTTGCTTCGCAAACCTAAGATGATGCTTACGAAGTAGGTTTGCTTCGCAAACCTTTAAGGAGGAGTCGTCAATGAGTTTTTGCTGTGGAGCTAGCATGATTGGAACAAAAGGAACGCTAAAACATTTTCGGACGCATATACATAATGTGCCTATCATGTTTTGCCCGGTCTGCCACCGTGTAGATATTCATTATTTAGTTGAAAACGAATATGAGATATTAGCCGAATATGCGCATGGCGATGGCGCAGCTGAAGTTGATTTTCAGGAGTATGTTGAGCAAGAAGGCAAGGCGCTGCTTGAAAACTGCGTAAATAATGAGAACGAGGATCCGATGGATGTCGTTCACAGTCAAATCGATATGGCACTTGATTTGCTTAGCTTCGCTAAGCAGATTGAGGATACGGAATGGCAGCTTGTTCTGAAGAAGCGTCTGGGGATGCTGAACAACAGAAGGAATAAGCTACGTCAACGCCGTACTTCCGTTTAGTTTATTTAAACACGAATGGTGAGCCTCCTTTTTGGAGGCTTTTCTTTTTTTTAAAATAAATGAAGATCTTCTCATAATGTACCCCCCGAACCGGGCAGACAGAAACGAATCATACTAATAGTGAGGTGGAGCGGTTGTTACTTGTATTGTTCAAACGCTTTCTGCGGAAGCCAGTTTCTGCCGAAGCTGCGGAGGTTGAGCAGAAGCTTACTCCCGAACAATGTGTTGCTCGCATTCGTCAAGGTGACGAACAGCAGCGCGAGCAGTTCATAGCAGACTATAAACCTTATATCATGAAAGTAACAAGTCGATTTTGCAAACGGTATATAGACCCGAGTCGAGATGATGAGTTCAGCATAGCGCTGCTTGCTTTTAATGAGGCCATCAATCAGTTCGAGAGTCGCGCAGGGAAATCATTTATCGGATTTTCTGAAACCGTCATTCGCCGTCGGCTTATTGACCATGTCCGAAAAGAACAAAGGCATTCGAAGGTCGTCCCCTACAGCATGTTTGATTCGGAAGACGATGAGCAGCCTCAATATAATTCCGTCGAGACCAGACAAGCGATAAATGCATTTGAAGTCAAACGGACCGAGGATGAGCGAAGGCTTGAAATATTAGAGCTTGATCATGAGCTTGAACGGTTTGGCATTTCCTTTGCGGAGCTGGTTGAAAATTCACCAAAGCACGCAGACTCCAGAAGACTTTTGATTGGTATTGCGCAAACCCTGGTGAGCGAACCCCAATTGTTAGATTCGCTAAGGCAAACGAATAAGCTGTCTGTTAAAGAGTTAACGGAAATGTGCGGCGTTTCCCGGAAAACGGTGGAAAGAAACCGGAAATATATTATTGCCATTGCACTTGTCATTTCAGGGACTTATCCATTCATGCATGATTATTTACAAATTGCCGGTGAAACAATCGATACGAATAAGGAGGCGAGCAAATGAAACGCGGAGTTGTGATGAGTATTCATAAGCAGCATGCAGTCGTCATGACGGCAGACGGTCAATTCTTGCAAGCCCCTATTCAAGGCATGCCGCAGATTGGCGAAGAGATTATTTTCGAAGAGGAATACAAGAAGCCGCGTACGGTTAAACCTGTTTACTGGTATGGCAGCGCCGCCGCAATTATTATGGTGTTGTTCCTGCCGCTTCTCTTGATCATGCAGCGTGATGCGCATCCAGTAGTAGCCTATGTGAGCATGGATATTAATCCAAGCGTAGAGCTTGGCGTGGACGAGAATGAGAAAGTACGCGAGCTGCGCGCTTTGAATGAGGACGGCGAGCAAATCATTAAAGGCCTTCAATTCGAAGGCGTTAACGTTGAAACGGTAGCCGCTGCCATTTTGGAGAGGGCTAAAGGCTCACATTATCTTGATACGCCTAATAAAGATATTTTTATTACAAGCGTGCTGCTAGGCGACCCTTCCGCACTTAAACTCGATTATGAGAATATTTTGACGGGAAAAGTCGACGAAACTCTTCGGGCATTGTTGACAAATCTTGCTGCCGAGGCGGCAAGCGCGAATATTACAACGATGTCGATCCCGAATGAGGTCCGTGAGGAAGCGTCTGCGAACGGGATCTCTTCCGGCAAGATGGCTGTGTATTTAATGGCAAAAGAAGAAGGTTACTCGATTGAAATCGAACAGCTGAAGCAGCAGTCCATCGATAAAATAACGGAGCCAATCGGCGGAGTAAAGACGATTGTAGATAATGCGGAAGATAAGAGCAAAGAGAAATTGAAAGAACTGGTCGCCAAGGAGAAAGCGGAAAAGGCCAAACAGCAAAAGGCTGATCAATCGAATGCGGTTAAGCCTTCGGCAACCCCGAAATCGAATAAGCCTGTAAAAGCCGCCAAACCTGAACAGCCAGTAACAAGTACGTCGGCTAAACCGTCCGAAACGGCTAAACCGGGTAAAAACGGTGAATGGGACAAAAAGCCTACGGTAACGCCCGGAAAAACAAATAAGCCTGATCGGCCAAATCGTCCGAATACCGATAAGCAGGATGACAAGTATGGAGATCAAGACGACAATCGCAATCAGGATCGCAATAATGATGACGAGGATAACGGCCGGGACAATGATGATCGAAACGGCCGTAACAATGATCAGAAGGATGATAAAGAAAAGGACAGCAAGAGTGATGATAAGCAGCGTGATAAAGATAACGACAAGAAGAATGATAACGAAAACAATTAACAGGATAGCGGTTTGAACGAAGCTGGCAAGGGCTAAATGGGCTGGTTTTTTGATCGTAGAAGCATGATTAAAGGATGTAATCAGGCAAATAGACTAAAGTCCTAATCGACATAGGGCGATGCTATTTGCCTATTTGCTTAACAAATTTCGACAGTATTTCCGATTGACAGCGATTGTAAACTCGCCCTATGATTAGTAGTAACTGTAACCGTTATTTAGAGATATTGCCGGGGAGGAGTACATGATGTTGGCCATTCGAAAGCGCTATTTCCCGGCGCTTGCCGAGTATATAAGAAGTGGTAAGGAAGTATCATTATTCCACGCCAATGAGCTTGGCAAGGAGCTTTACGGAATAAACCCCGAAGAAATAATTGCCGTACACGAGGAATGTATACAATCTTTAGCCGCGAATGTCGATTCTGAGGAGGCTGTAAGATTATACAATCGCTCATTTGTATTTTTGATGGAAATCATGGTCGCATGCCGCTTTCGTTTACAGCCCGAACGATCGACGGAGCAGAAATTTACGGAGATGCGGGAGATGCTTTTCCGTTCCAACCGTTCATTTGAAAAGGTGAAGAATAAATACGAAAATGTGCTGCAGCACATGGACAGCGGAATCGCCCTGTTTGACAGTGACGGTATTTTATCGTTTATCAATGTGCAAATGGCCAAGCTGCTGGATATTCCGCGCAAAACCTTGATTGGCTGTACAATTAAAGAGATTTTAAGGCATAGGCAGCTCACCAGCAGCACCAAGAGAACGGTTCTAAGGCTTTATAAAGAAATGTTTCTCATGCACAGTCGGTACTATGAATTCCAGCACAAAGACGGCAAACATCTACTAGTAACGGTTACTTACGGTGATCAATTAGACGGTGATTTTTTAATTAGCGTCAAGGATGTCTCGGAATACAAGCAAATAGAACAGACGGCGCTGCAAAATGACAAGCTTGCCATGCTAGGCAAAATCGCAGCTGCAATTGCACATGAAATTCGCAATCCCTTAACGAGTATCCGCGGCTTTATTCAACTGCTGCGTCCTTATTTGCTGGAGGTAGGCAAAGAAGAATACGCGCGCATTATTTTAACGGAAATTGACCGGGCTAATGATATTATTTATGAATTTTTAAACTCGTCCAAGCCGTCGGCACCCATGAAACAATTGGTGTCCATCGATCATTTGATAAAGGAAGTTGTTCTGCTGACGGAAAGCGAAGCCTTAATGCGGAATTGCGAGATCAAGTCGGAATGCTATTGTTCAGAGCATCTTGTGTCGATTGACGTAAAACAGGTTAAGCAAGTTATTTTAAACATTATCAAAAATTCGCTCGATGCCATTGAAGAGGTTCATGGCGAACGAAGAGGCCTCATCGACATTATTACGCGCAGCAACGGCCAGTTTGCGGAAATTATCATAAAAGATAATGGCAAAGGCATGGATAAAGCGACGATGAGCCGGTTATTCGATCCTTTTTTCACGACGAAGCAATCGGGAACGGGACTCGGTCTATCGGTAAGCTACCGGATTGTCCGCAACCATAACGGAACGATCCGAGTCGAAAGCCAACCTGGCATAGGGACGGAATTCATCCTTACATTGCCGTTAGCCTAATCGGAGCCGCATCCCTATGAGATTTGGATAATATAAAAGCTCTTCTTCCAACTGGAAAGAAGGGCTTTTCGTATTTTTAAACCAGGATAAAAGCAGCAGTATGCCTCCAATTATAAACATGGAAAAGTACTTAGACGTTAGGTATAATGAGTTTGGAAAAAGATGTTTTATAGAATCATGCCGAATGGATGGCAATCCATGAAGAAAGCGAGGACATATAAATGAGCGTTAAATTTACATACGGGGTTCGGGATTCTGAGCAAGCGGCCGTGGATGCGGTTATTCGATTTGTCAGCAAAAAGGAACTCATTCCAGGAGATACGGCCGCGCAGATCATACAGCCGCAGATCGATGATGCGCTTCGTGCGCTTCATGCCAAAGGTTTGTTTAAGGCAGATGCAGAGCAGATCGAAGTAATGCCGACTTTAGGCCTCTATCCTTCGGCCCATATCGTGTTTGTGGGACTTGAGCAGGATGGCGGAGCAACGGGCCTGCGACTTGCCGCTGCGGCTGCCGCAAAAGCATTGAAAAAAATGCGTGCGGAAAAGGTCCAGGTGCTGTTATCAGAGGCTTTGCTGGAGGGCTCGCAGGCTAAGCTCGGCGCCGAACGTTCGGCCCAAGCGCTGGCGGAGGGTTTGCTGCTTGCGCTTCATGTCCGTCAGCCTTTGAAACGTGAGCAGAATGAAAGATTTACGCTGAAGGAAGTCGCTTTTGTGCCGCAGGCAGCGGCAACTACGCCAGAGGAAGCTGCTTTGTGGGAGCAGGGCATCGCTAAAGGAAAGCTTTATGCGGAAGGCGTTAACTTAGCCAGGGATTTGACAAATCTTCCTGGTAATGATCTTACTCCGGAGCGTCTTGCGCATCATGCGGAGGAGCTGGCCCGGGAACTTGATTTGGAAATTGAGGTTATTGACGAGTGGAGCGCGGCGGAGCAGCGGATGGGCGGTTTGCTTGGTGTCGGTCAAGGCAGCATAAACCCGCCGCGAATGATCGTTATTCACTATAAGGGCGATCCGGGCTCCGAGGAAACTTGGGGTTTCATTGGCAAAGGGATTACCTTTGATACCGGCGGCATCTCGTTGAAAAGAGCGGAAGGAATGCAGGAGATGATCTCGGATATGGGCGGCGCCGCAGCCGTACTTGGAGCAATGCGCGTCATCGGAGAGCTGAAGCCCGCGATAAACGTTATTGCGGTTATTCCAACCGCCGAGAATATGCCGTCCGACCGGGCTATTAAACCGGGAGACGTGCTGCGCATGATGAGCGGACATACGGTTGAGATTGTAAATACGGATGCCGAAGGAAGATTGGTGCTTGCTGACGGGCTCACCACCGCGATTACCAGAGGCGCAACGAAGCTGATTGACGTAGCAACGCTGACGGGTGCCGTTTCAGTTGCGCTTGGCACCCAAGCAACCGGTGCAGTAACAAATCATGAGGGTCTCCTCAAGCAGGTACAGTCGGCGTCGGAGCGGGCAGGCGAGAGAATCTGGCAGCTCCCTTCTTATCCGGAGTACAAGAAGCAGATTATGAGCGATGCTGCCGATTTGAAAAACAGCGGGGGCCGATATGGCGGGACGATAACCGGCGGCCTTTTTATCGGGCATTTTGCAGAAGGCTTGCCTTGGGTCCATCTGGATATCGCGGGAACCGCATGGCTGGAATCGAGCCGTGGCTGGGAGCCTAAGGGAGCGACAGGCGTCATGGTTAGGACATTGATTGAACTGGTTGTTCACCACGAGTAAGCAGAGCGGAGAGGGTTACTATGTTAAAGGACATCCTGCTGCCTAGACGGAGAATGTCCATGCAGCGGAGAGGCTTGCACACGGCTGTTGTGGAAGGTATTCCCGCTACGATTATCGGAAATTTACTCGGAGGTCCGCTGCTTACGGCGTACCTCCTTTATTTGGGAGCAAAGTCGGACGCCATTGGCGCAGCGCTTGCGATCCCTGCATTTGCCAACCTTTTTCAGCTCGTTATTGCCTTTTATATGCACCGTTTTGAGAATCGCCGGTTTTATGTCTTGATGTTCAGCCTTGTTCATCGCATCTTGTGGGTCGCAACGGGTCTTATTCCTTTCTGGGTGCCTGAGAGCTACTGGGTTGCGGCCTATATCGGGATGTTTACGGTTTCATTTATTTGCGCTCAGTCAGCCGGGGTGCTTTGGACATCGCTTGTTGCGGATATGGTGCCTGCCCAGGTTCGCGGACGCTATTTTGGCATAAGGAATACGATCCATTGGGCGGTGGCAAGCCTGTGCCTGCTCATTGGAGGCCAAATATTGAACCGCATGCCGGAAGGCAGCGGCTTTGTAGTGTTATATGTGATTTGCGCAGCAGCCACGGTATGGAACGGTATCGAGCTTTTCCGTTATCCTAATCTGCCGCTGGAGCGCTCGATTGAAACGTCAAAGTGGAAAATGCTTAAAAAACCGCTAGGTGACCGCACTTATTTGTTTGCTACTCTTTTTTTGGCGACCTTTATTTTGATTCAGAACATTGCGGTTCCGCTCTTCTCTTATGTCATGCTGGATATCGTGAAGCTTAATTACACCTGGGTGACTGTCATCACAACGATTCAGATGATCGTAATGATGTTCAGCTATTACTATTGGGGAAATTTGAACAGCAAATTCGCGACGCGCACTTTGCTTAGATGGGCGCTTCCGATCATCGCTTTTGCCTGCTTGCTCTGGTCCGGTATGGAGCTGCTGCCAACGATCCTTGTTTTAGTTATCGTTCATTGCGTCCTAGGGATTGGCATTGGGGGATACAATCTGCTTGCCTTTAATTTTATTATCGGGGATACGCCTAAATCGGAGCGTCCAATGTATATCGCTGTCTTCTCCGCGCTAACCGGCATTACGGGGTTTATCGGTCCGCTGTTAGGCGGTTGGATATATAAGCGCTTAGAGGATAGCCCGTACTGGGTGCAAAGCTACGGCATTTCAATGTTTACAGGGGCATTGCTGCTGGTCATGGCGCTTGCGGTTGGACCTATGGTATTGAAGGGGAAAAAGTAGAGCGCGATTAAGGTTCATATGGCCTAAAAAGGGGACAAGAACATGACATATGAAGAAGTTATGCAGGAGCTGGAACGCCTGGGGAACGAACAAACAAAAATGACTTTCATTCGGCACGGGGCGATGGAACCGTTGTTCGGGGTAAAAATCGGGGACTTAAAGAAACTCGTGAAATCGGTGAAAAAGGACCAGGAGCTTGCGCTTAAGCTTTTTGAATCGAAGAATAGCGATGCCATGTATTTGGCGGGATTAACCGTCAATCCGAGAACCATGTCCAAAGAGATGCTTCAGCACTGGGTAAAGCAAGCCTATTGGTACATGACGGCGGAATATACGGTTGCAAACGTGGCTGCTGAAAGCCCATTTGCCCGTGAACTCGCGCTCGAATGGATAGAATCGGCAGTTGAGATGACAGCTACCTGCGGTTGGAGCGTTTATGCGAATTATATTTCCATAACGCGGGATGAGCAGCTGGACCTAGACGAAATCGGAAATTTGCTGAAGCGTGTTCAAAGCACCATTCATTCCGAACAAAACCGTGTCCGATATACCATGAATGCCTTTGTAATGACGACTGGCATTTATGTTGCAGAGCTGCGGGAAGAAGCGTTGGCTGTTGGGGAGAGCATCGGAACAGTACATGTCGATGTCGGCAATACCGCATGCAAAGTGCCTATCGCAGCTGAATATATCGAGAAAGCAGTGTCGATGGGCAAGGCGGGCGTGAAGAAAAAAACATGCATCTGCTAATTATGGGCTAATGCGTGTTTTACAGGCAGAAGCTGTGTTTCGGGCTATTTATTGATTGACTTGCTGAGTCGTTCAAGAGATAGCCTTTTTGATTGCGGATGACGAACAGGAACTTTGGATTCTTTTAACCGATTGCGAAAATGGACGAAAATACATAGGGGAATAGGGGTATACTGATATGCATGCATTAGAACGTAGAAGAAATGATTTGCTGTCTTATCATCCGCCGTTAACCATGGATGCAGCTGCACTTAATCATTATTGGCAAGCC
Organism: Paenibacillus sp. LPE1-1-1.1; assembly: GCF_040676435.1. Classification (NCBI taxonomy): domain Bacteria; kingdom Bacillati; phylum Bacillota; class Bacilli; order Caryophanales; family Paenibacillaceae; genus Paenibacillus; species Paenibacillus sp. LPE1-1-1.1. The sequence continues at coordinate 1,945,062 of NZ_JBEGHY010000001.1, read as the reverse complement.
GTATTAGAAAGCTATGCGGACAAGCCGTTTGCGATTGCCAGGGAGCTGCTCGATACTCCAATTGCTGCCGTAAGGACGGAACGGCTAACCTTTAAGGGAAGTGACGATACGCCTATCCATGGCTTGTATATCGTGCCGCAGCAAGGCTTGGCTGGCGAGAAGCTCCCTTGCGTCATCATTTATCAGGGCTATACGGGAGATAAAGGCCTGCCTGAGCGCTACGCCGCATGGCTGCTGCTTGGTTATGCCGTATTTGCGGTCGATGCGAGAGGGCAAGGTGGCGAAACCGGAAATCTGCTGACCTCGGAAGAAGGTGCGGTCAAAGGCTGGGTAACGCAGGGGCTGTCCAGCATCGAACAAAGTTATTACAGAGCCATAACGATGGATGCAGTAAGAGCTGTCGATGTCGCTCTGCTACAAGAAGAGGTGGATCCTGCCCGAATCGCGGTTGTCGGAGGGAGCCAAGGTGGCGGACTTGCGCTGCTTGCCGCCGCTCTTCATTCGAAGGTAAGCGCGGTCGTCTCCGATATTCCGAATATGTGCCATATGGATTATGGCATTATGCATTCGACGGGCTCTCTGACGGAAATCGCGCAGCATATTAAGCGTTATCCAGAACGCTTGAACGCGGTGCTGGGGACGCTCGCCCATTTTGATCTACTGAATTTGGCAGACCGGATCAAAGCACCGGTCTTAATGTCGGTAGGTTGGAAGGACACCGTATGCCTGCCAGAAACGGTATATGCGGTATACAACCGCATTCGTTCGCGCAAACAGCTGAATGATTATCCATTTTCGGGCCATGAGGTAAGTGAATATCAAACCCGCGCAGCGATTTTGTTCCTGCAGCAAACGTTCAAAAGCTGAGATATGAAGCATTTGAGCCAGTCGATCGGGCAGCAGCCGATTCATGCCCGATTTCTTGTCCGAGAACGACAATCAATGCTTCAAATGGATGATATCGATGCCAATATGATCATGGATAGCGAGCTTACTATGTACTAAAATATAAAGGAGTTATAAAGCGGTATCCCATACTTTAACGCAATATGAAACCTGCACTAGAAAATACGGTATAACTTAATAACCATTCATATTAAATGCATGTTGAAACGTTTTTGAACATTAGTAAGCTGGCGGGCATGCATGCTGGGCTTCGCCTTTGAAAATAATAGGATGGCAATGAATAGAGAGGGTGGAATTTTCTGCAATGAGCAACCATGATGAGCGTAATTATTCGCCTTGGCAAAGCTACTATGGACCCAACCTTGGGTATGTGCAGGAGCAATACGAACGTTTCTTAACCGATCCAACTTCCGTTGAGTCAACGGTTCGAGAACTGTTTGAACGTTTTGGAGCACCTCCGGCTGTATCGATGGGGGCAGTTCCTACAAGCAAGCCAAGCGAGCAACAGGCTGCATCAAGTGCAGCAGCGCCTGGTCCGATTGATTCGAATATGTTGAAAAAGGTTGTCGCTGCGCATCAGCTTATGCTGAACATACGCAGATACGGCCATTTAGCTGCGGATATAGACCCGCTCGGCTTTAGTCCGGCAGCAGATACGAAGCTGCTCGAGCCAGAAACCTTCGGTCTTACGCAAGCGGATTTGGCGTCTATTCCGGCATCGTTGATTTGGGATAATGCTCCGGCATCGATCTCGAACGGCTGGGAAGCGATTAACCGTCTTAGAGAAATATATACCCGCTCAGCGGCTTATGAGTTTACACATATCCATGATGAAAATGAACGGAACTGGCTGCATAAACAAGCGGAATCGGGCAGCTTCCCGGCACCGTTGTCGGCAAGGGAACGTTCGGCATTGCTTGAGCGTCTTATGGAAGTTGAATATTTCGAGAACTTCCTGCACCGGACATTTGTGGGTCAAAAACGTTTCTCCATCGAAGGCGTAGATATGCTCGTGCCCGTATTGGATGAAATCGTGCGTGCCGTAGCACATGACGGAGCAAACCATATTCTGATGGGTATGGCTCACCGCGGACGCCTAAACGTACTTACGCATGTACTAGGCAAGCCTTACGAGAAAATTTTCTCCGAGTTCCACCATGCGCCTAACAAGGAACTCATTCCGTCAGAAGGATCTATGGGCCTTAACTATGGCTGGACCGGCGACGTGAAATACCATTTAGGAGCAGACCGGGCGATTAAGGAAGGCGAAACCATTCGCGCAAATCTTACCCTTGCCAACAATCCGAGTCATCTGGAGTTTGTTAATCCGGTGGTCGAAGGCTTCACGCGGGCCGCGCAAGAGGATCGCAGCAAGCCGGGCATGCCGAAGCAGGATCCATCCAAAGCCGTTACGATCTGCGTACATGGCGACGCTGCTTTCATTGGTGAAGGCATTGTAGCTGAGACGCTTAACTTTAACAAGCTGCAAGGCTATCACAATGGCGGTACCTTGCATATCATCGCGAATAACCGACTCGGTTTCACGACGAACAGCATCGATTCGCGTTCGACGCATTATGCCAGCGATCTGGCGAAGGGCTTCGATATTCCTATCGTACACGTAAATGCGGATGAGCCGGAAGCCTGTTTGGCTGCTGTACGCCTAGCTTGCGAATACCGTCTCCGCTACAATAAAGGTTTTGTCATCGATTTGATCGGTTACCGTCGTTTCGGTCATAATGAAATGGACGATCCGGAAGTAACTCAGCCTCTTATGTACACGAAGGTCCGCAATCACCCGACGGTAAGCGTGCTTTATGCCGATCAGTTGAAAGGCGAGAAAGCGATCACGGAAGACCAGATCGAGGAGCTGCGCCAGCGTACCAACGGAAAGCTGCAAGCAGCCTACGATGCGATGAAAGCAAAGGAAGGCCAGCCGCAGATTCGCGGCGAGCAGCGGAAATCAGTGATTCCAACAGGTGAAGAAGCCCGCACGGCGGTACCTCTTGAAACACTTCGCGAAATTAACTTGGAGCTGCTTAACCGTCCTGAGGGCTTCACGGAGTATACGAAGCTTCAACGTATTTTGCAGCGCAGAGCATCCGCTTTGAACGATGGTGAAAAGATTGATTGGGCGCATGCGGAGGCGCTTGCGTTCGCAACGATTCTCGCAGACGGCACGCCGATTCGACTAAGCGGACAGGATTCGGAGCGCGGTACGTTTGCGCACCGTCACATCATGCTTAACGATAATGCCAATGCAGCCAAATTCTCGCCGCTTCATATGCTTCCGCAAGCGAAAGCTTCCTTTGCGGTTCATAACAGCCCATTGTCAGAAACGGCAGTGCTTGGCTTTGAGTACGGCTATAACGTATTCGCGCCAGAAACCTTCGTGATCTGGGAAGCGCAATACGGAGATTTTGCGAACGTCGCACAGGTTATTTTTGACCAATTCATCTCAGCTGGCCGTGCGAAATGGTCGCAAAAATCAGGGATTACGATTTTGCTTCCGCATGGCTATGAAGGCCAAGGTCCGGAGCATTCCAGTGCAAGACTTGAGCGTTTCCTTCAGCTATCGGCTGATAACAACTGGACGGTTGCCAACCTGACAACATCCGCTCAATATTTCCACTTGCTGCGTAAGCAAGCCTCGCTATTAGGCACCGAGCAGGTTCGTCCACTCGTACTAATGGCGCCAAAAAGCTTGATCCGTAATCCTCGCGTTGCTTCACACGGCGTTGATTTAAGCGAAGGCTCATTCAAGCCCGTGCTGCCGCAATTTAGCCTGACGGAGCCGAAGGATCAGAAGGATAAAGTAAAACGCTTGCTGCTTTGCACAGGCAAGGTTGCTGTCGATATCGAAGAAGCGCTTGCTTCGTCAAACGCAGAGGACTTTGATTGGCTGCGCGTGGCAAGAGTCGAGCAGCTGTATCCGTTCGCTCATGCGGAAATCGAGCGCATCGTGAAACAGTTCGACAAGCTGGAAGAGATCGTATGGGTACAAGAAGAGCCGCAAAACATGGGCTCATGGAGCTTTATGGAGCCTAGACTGCGCGCATTGGCGCCTAAGAAGGCAGCTGTCCGTTACGTCGGCAGACCTGATCGCTCGAGTACGGCAAGCGGACACCAAGAGGTGCACGCCGCAGAACAGAAGTGGATTCTTTCTACAGCATTGAACGGCAAACCAGTTGAAAGTTTGATAAGGGGGTAGTGACTAATGGCTGAAATTATAGTACCAGAATTAGGCGAGTCCATATCTGAGGGCACGATTACCAAATGGTTCGTGAAGGAAGGCGACTCCGTTAGTCAAGGAGATGTCCTGCTAGAGCTTGAAACCGATAAAGTAAACATTGAAATCAGCGCGGACAACAGCGGTGTGGTTTCTCGCATCGCTAAGCAAGACGGAGATGTCGTGCTTGTAGGCGAAGCCATCGGTTCGATCGGCGAAGGAGCCGGCGCATCTGCACCGGCTGCTCCTGCGGCAGAACCGGCAGCGGTTGCTGCTCCTGCGGCACCAGCCACGCCGGCTGCAGCACCTGCTCCGCAGCAAGCCGTATCTTCAAACGACAGCGCTGCAGCGATCAACGCTTCTCCTGCAGCGCGCAAGCGTGCTCGCGAGCAAGGCATTGATCTCTCGCAAGCGCAAGGACAAGCACCTGCACCGGCAGTAGCGACTCCGGTTAAATCCGCCCCGCTCTCGCAAGCTGAACCGGCTAGCGCAAGCAAAGACGGCAAACCGACGGAACGCAAACGCATGTCTCGCCGCCGGGTGACGATTGCTAACCGCCTTGTTGAAGCACAGCGTACGGCAGCAATGCTGACAACCTTCAATGAAGTGGACATGACAGCGATCCTTGATTTGCGCAAACGCCGCAAGCAAGCTTTCTTTGAGAAAAACGATGTGAATCTTGGTTTTATGTCATTCTTCACGAAGGCCGTAGTTGGCGCACTTAAAGCATTCCCGCTGCTTAATGCAGAAATCGACGGTGAAGATATCATCACGAAAAAATTCTTTGACATCGGTATTGCGGTTTCCGCGAAGGAAGGTCTTGTCGTTCCGGTTGTTCGTGACGCTGACCGTCTAAGCTTTGCTGAAATCGAGAAAAATATCGTTGAGCTTGCAGGAAAAGCAAGATCCAACACGCTTGCGATTTCTGATCTGCAAGGCGGAAGCTTCACGATTACGAATGGCGGCGTATTTGGCTCCCTGCTGTCGACACCGATTCTTAACGCGCCGCAGGTTGGTATTCTCGGCATGCACAAAATTCAAATTCGTCCGGTAGCTATCGACGACGTCCGCATGGAAAACCGTCCGATGATGTATATTGCCTTGTCATACGATCACCGTATCGTAGACGGCAGCGAAGCGGTTCGCTTCCTTGTTATGGTTAAAGCGCTGCTAGAAGATCCGGAAGCCCTTCTTCTTGAAGGCTAATCGAATATTTATAAGTTAAAAGAGGGACCGTCCTTGAAGCAGATCATTCTACTTTAAGGGCGGTCCTTTTTTTTGTAACAGGCCATACGCTTACCAGAAATTCTGCCTAAATTCGACAGAGTGAAAAAGTTGTCGAAAAAAAGAGATTATGCTTGCCGGAATGATGAGAATTTGCACATAGGTCAGAGCTGCTAATGGCATGATGATTGTTCGGATATGTTTTTTTATATTTAAATCTTAAATCGGAGCAGGAAGAAGGCAGGCGATGTTGAAAGTAACAAACAGATAAAGTTAATTGCTCCAATAAGGATGGTCATGCGGATGGAAAGCGTTAAACTTAACGATCGATTGCGAGAAAGCGAAGAACGGTACCAGCATCTGGTCCATATGCTCCCCGACGGGCTTATTATTTTTTGTGAAGGATATATCGTATTTGCGAATCGTTCGTCATTGAGCATGCTCGGTGTGAGCCGGCTCGATGAAATCATCGGGCATCCCATAAACAAATTCGTTCATCCCGATTTCTTGGAATTATTTCCAGTCAATATTAATTATCTTATTCGAGATGCAAATCCGTCTAAATTAATCAATTATAAGCTGCTTCGCCTAAATCTGGAGTCGTTTGAAGTGGAACTGAGAGCGGTCGAAGTGATGTATGACGGCAAGCAGGCTGTACAGCTTATCATTCGTGACATCTCCAACCGGATTCGTATGGAAGCTTCTTTGCATGAGAAGGATTTTTTATACAAAAGCCTAATGGAGAATGTCGTAGCCGGCGTTTTTGTAGGTCAAAAAAGAAATATCGTATACGCCAATCCTTATTTGGGTGAAATGTTCGGTTATTCGGAAGAAGAGCTGCTAACGATATCGCCAAACGATTTGATGGCGAAGGAAGATCTTAAACGGCTTCAATACGAAGTGATGCAGAGTTTGGCTAACGGTATTCTACAATTCCCGCTCAAGTTTAAAGGAAAAAGAAAAGACGGCAGTTATATCTATGTGGAAGGTAACAGCTCCATTATTATGGTAGATGGGCTTCCATCCTTACTTGGTACGGTACAGGATGTGACCTTTAAACGCGAGAAGGAGAAGCTGCTTAGGGACAGCGCGAAGCTCTATCAGAAAATGATCAAGTTTGTGCCCGAACCGATTGTGATAAGCGATGAAGGTATCATCGTCTATGCAAACAAGCTCGCGCTGGAGTTGATCGGATTAGAGGAAGAAAGCCAAGTTATTAATAAAAGCATATTTGAATTTATTCATCCCAGCATGCATAACGCGACCCTTGAAACGGTCGATAATATCATGTCCTCGGATGATGCAACCCCCTTTCAAGAACGAATCATCGTTCGTCAGGGAGGTCAATTCATGGATGTGGAAATATCAAGTATCCGAATCAATAATTACATGGGCAAGGATGTTATGCTCAGCGTAATCCGGGACTTGACCGACCGCAAGCGCTCCGAGGAGGTCCTTATCCGTTCGGAGAAGCTGTCTGTAATTGGACAGCTCGCAGCCGGCGTAGCGCATGAGATCCGAAATCCGCTGACTGCGCTAAAGGGCTTTACGCAGCTTTTGAGTGCCAAATATCCCGAACATCCGCATTATTTTACCATTATGGCTAATGAAATTGACCGCATTACGCTGATCGTTAATGAATTCATGACGCTGGCGAAGCCGCATTTCACCCAATTTAACAATGAACCGCTTGAGCCTATTTTGCAAAGCGTGCTCTCGATATTGGAAACACAGGCGATTTTGTTGAATGTGGAGCTGAAGGTTTGTTTTGACGATACGAGACCGATGCTTTATTGCAACGCGGATCAGCTGAAGCAGGTGTTTTTGAACCTGATAAAAAATGCCCTTGAGGCCATGCCCCAAGGGGGAGAAGTAGTTATTTCAGTTACCACGATGGAAGACGGTAACGTGCATATCCTGGTCAAGGACGGCGGTATCGGCATCCCCGCGGATTTGATAAAGAAGATCGGCGAGCCTTTCGTGACGACGAAGGAAAAAGGGACCGGTCTGGGGATTATGATCAGCACGCGCATTATCGAAGCGCATAAGGGTACGCTTCGACTCAGCAGCGTGATCAATGAGGGTACGGTCGTTGAAATTATTTTGCCGGTTCAGGCAGCAAACATGGCTTAAGCCTCGGATGGATCTAAGGCATGATCGCCGGCAGCAGCCGTTAATCGTTTGCGCTTGTGGTGAAGGATGAAATAGATGACGGAGGAAAAGGCGATTATAATGGCGCACAGCATATACATGGCACTGTAGCCATAGCCTGCAGCCAGCGCCCCGAGCGAATAAGAGCCAATTCCGTAACCAAGGTCAAACAGCAAATAAAACGTTGCGGTAGCGAGTCCTCTGCGGTGTGCGGGAGCCGCGAGTACGGCGATTGTCTGAAAGCAGGGCAGCAGGGCGCCGTATCCGAGGCCAATGACGGCACCGGAAGCTAGAAGCATCGCAGGCGAACTGGCTTGGCTCAGAAGCAGCATACCAACCGTAAAAACGGCAATACTAGGGTAAACAATAATGTGCTCGCCGACGCGATCGAGCAATTTTCCGACTATAGGACGCGGCAAAACGATCATAATGCCAAAGCAGACGAAGAAATAGCTCGCATATTGATCAAGGGCCTGCTCATGCGTATAGACCGACATAAAGGTTACTAATCCGCTGTAGGCAAACGCGACAACAAAGCCGCTGAGCGCAATCGGAACGGCCTTCCGTTCCACGAGATCGCGCAAGTGCAGCTTGCCCGTGCTTTTTGAGCGGGGTTGTTCGTTCGCTGCGGAAACGATCTGTTGCTCACGGGTTTGGCGCCTTGTTGATGCGCCCAGCACGAAGGCGATAAGCGAGCAAACCGCGCATAAAACGAACATTGCCGTAAATCCGCCATGTGTCGTAATCGTCAAGCCAACAAACGGCCCGATCACCATAGCTAAGCTCATAAACAAACTGAAATAGCTGATGCCTTCCCCTTTGCGATGTTCCGGAATAATACCGATTGCCGTTGTATTCGTTGAGGTGGTTGCTATCGCGAAGGTGCCGCCATGAAAAAAACGGACAAGCAGCAGCATGGCATAACCAAAAACGCCGAGGTAAGCGACCGAAAATAATAAAAAGAGAAGCAAAGACAATACGACGATTTTACGTTCGCCGTACTTGGTCATAAGTTGGCCTGCGAAGGGCCGAAGCAGAACGGAAGCAATCACAAATACGGTCATGGATAAACCGGCCTGCGTGTCGGATCCGCCGAGTCCGTTCGTGACGTAAACGGATAATGCCGTGGCTAACGTGTAAAACGAGAAAAACAAGAAAAAACTGCTTAAACATATTTTTATGAAGTCGGCACTCCATAATTTGTTGGTATTCAATGCGAGTTCCCCTCTCGGATGATAGTCATGCCCTTGTGGATTTCGACCATTAATGGTCAATGGGCAGCTGCATTTTTGTTGATTTTGGCCATAAAGCCCATAAAGGCTTGAATCTCCTCGTCCGAGATATCCGTTAGCATTTGCTGTACATAATTTGCCTCAATCGGCGCAAGCTCATGAGCGCTTGTCCTGCCAGTTTCCGTAATATATAGAAGCTGCGAGCGCCGGTCATTAGGGTTCGCTGCCCGCTTAACAAGTGCTTTTCGCTCGAGCTGATCGACTAACCGCGTAATGTTAGCAGGATCTTTGTCCGTACGCTGAGCTAAATCTTTATGCGTAATACCGTCATGTTCGTCTAAGCACATCAGCAGCGACCATTGCTCGGGCGTGATGTCATGCTCATGAAAAAGCTGCTGCAGCCGTTGGTTTAAACGGCGTCCCGTATTGCTGATTACATAACCGACCGATTGCTTGAATTCCATTATTATCACCTGCTCTATTCATTTAGTTGTTATAACAATAATACGCTTATCAACTAAATGAGTCAACTGCTCCAATCCGCAAAAAGGGACTGAAGCTTATTTCGCGCTGTCTTGACGGAGTTGATTCTGCTTGCGATATTGCTCGGGTGTAAAGCCCGTATGAAGCTTGAAAGCACGGCTGAAATGCGAAGGATGCTTGAATCCGACCTCGTAGCCAACGTCAGTAATGGGTTGAACGCCGTCAATCAGCTCGATTTTGGCCTGGTAAATTCTGCGCTGCATCAGGAATTGAAAAATGGTAAAGCCCGTAACCTCTTTGAATGTTTTTGCCAAATAAAATTTGCTTAAATGCAGCTCGGCTTGAATACCCTCAAGCGTAATATCCTCGTTGAAACGGCAATCCAAATAGGAGATGATCGATTGGACATGCTGCTCCTTAGAGGAGGGAAAAGCTTGTTTTTCCTTTAGCGGCTTCTGGCACAGCTGATTAATTAAGATCAGCAAGTCTAGCAGCTGCGCTTGAAAGCGCTGGTTTGAAAAAGTATCCTTCTGCGCATACAGCTGCCCAAGGCGATGCAGCGAGGCTTCGATCTCTTCTTTCTCGGCACCGCGAAGCTGCAGCCTCACATTATGAAGCTTCTGAAAGGGCTCCAGCAAATCCCCTGCAAAAGGTGGCTGGATAAATTGCTTGAAATAAAACGGATCAAAATGAAGGGTGGAGCGGTGATATGCCACGCTGGGATCGATATGTGCACGGTGCAGCGTCATGCCGTGCATCAGAAGAAGATCGCCGGGTTCAAGAACGTATATGCGGTCATTGATGAGATAGTTCACTTTGCCGCCATGGAAGTAATAAACCTCGTAATGGAAGTGGGTATGGTATTGAACCTGACCGTTAAAGTTAGAGCTGGTGCCCATTGTAAAAGGTTCGCTGATTCGGTGCTGCGTGCTCATGCGATCGACTCCCCCTTATAATTACCCTCATTATACACCAACCACAGTCAAATAAAAGCGTAAACAGGATAATGCGAATGAAGTCGGCACGGTTTCAAAGTGTTACCATAGAGGCAGGCAAAACAGGCTGACAATAAGATTACATCATTTTAATAAAGGGGCGGCATCCGGATGCAGATCGTTCGTTTGGGAGTTATCGGACTGGGTAACATGGGCAAAGGTCATATCGGTTACTTATTGAAGGGCGAAGTAAGCGGGGTTGAAGTGACCGCAGTCAGCGACAGCATACAAGCAAATCTTCAGTGGGCAAAAGAAAAGCTTGGCGATCAAGTGGGACTCTATGCCGATCCGTATGAGATGATGGATTCCGGCTTGGTAGACGGCGTGCTTATCGCTACGCCCCATTTCTCGCATCCAGAGCTTGCAATCGCTTGCTTTGAACGGGGACTGCATGTGCTGTGCGAGAAGCCGGCGGGCGTTTACACCAAGCAGGTTCGCCAGATGAATGAGGCGGGAAGCAAAGCGAACGTGAAATTCAGCATGATGTATAACCAGCGCACGAATCCGTTATATGTAAAGCTGAAGGAATTGATTGACGCGGGAGAGCTTGGCGAGGTAAAACGGACCAATTGGATTATTACAAACTGGTACCGCTCTCAAAGCTATTATGATTCGGGCACATGGCGGGCAACCTGGGCGGGAGAAGGCGGCGGCGTCCTGCTCAATCAAGATCCGCATCAGCTTGATTTGTGGCAGTGGACGATCAGCATGATGCCGAAGCGCGTCCGTGCGTTCTGTTATTTCGGCAAGCATCGGAATATCGAGGTAGAGGACGATGTGACGGCTTTCGTGGAATATGAAAACGGGGCCACCGGCGTATTCGTTACCACTACCGGCGAGGCGCCGGGAACGAACCGGCTTGAGATTAGCGGCGACCGCGGAAAAATCGTCATCGAAAACAATGAACTTACCTTCTGGCGCCTGCGCACGCCTGAGCCGGAGTTCAATAAGACTTTTACAGGCGGCTTTGGCCAGCCGGAATGCTGGAAATGCGAAATTCCGGTTCAAGGCAGCTATCCGGACCATAAAGGCATCACGCAAAACTTCGTGAATGCGATTTTGTTCGATGAGCCGTTGATTGCTCCGGGAGAGGAAGGCATTAAGGGGCTCATGCTGTCAAATGCCATGCTGCTGTCTACTTGGACCGACAACTGGGTTGACCTTCCCATCGATGAGGAGCTGTTCCACCAGCATTTGCAGGACCGGATTTCAAACTCGTCATTTCAGAAGGAGGCAATAAGCAAATGAGTAAAGCGGATGGAATGAAATACGCTCCGAAGGGGAAGCCGAATAAAGTTATCGAGGACGGACAATTCGTCATCTCAGCAGTCAGCTTGGATCATGGACATATTTATGGCATGTGCAACGGGCTTGTTGAAGCGGGAGCAACCTTAAAGTGGGTTTATGACCCCGATCCAGCCCGGGTGGAAGCATTTATCCGCCAGTATCCGCAGGCGCAGGCTGCCGAGTCGGAGGAACAGGTGCTGAGCGATCCCGAGGTGCAGCTGGTTGCCGCTGCCGCGATTACGTCGGAGAGAGGACCGCTAGGCGTGCGCGTGATGCGTAGCGGGAAGCATTATTTTACCGATAAGGCGCCATTTACGACGCTGGAGCAGCTTGCGGATGCGCGCGCGGCTTACTCGGAAACGGGCAAGAAATATGCTGTCTACTACAGTGAGCGGCTGCATGTGGAAAGCGCTGTGTTTGCCGGCCAATTAATCGAGCAGGGCGCAATCGGACGTGTCGTGCAGGTCATGGGTCTTGGACCGCATCGGTTGAATGCCGCATCCCGGCCGGCTTGGTTTTTCGAGAAGGAAAAGTACGGCGGCATCATTTGCGATATCGGATCGCATCAAATCGAGCAGTTTTTGTATTTTACGGGCAATCAGAATGCGAATGTCGTGAACAGCAAGGTTGCGAACTACGCCAATAAGGATTATCCGGAGCTGGAGGATTTTGGCGATATGACGCTTGTCGGCGACAATGGGGCTACTGGCTATTTCCGCGTCGATTGGCTTACGCCGAACGGCCTTGGCACTTGGGGAGACGGACGCACCATCATTCTCGGAACGGAAGGCTACATCGAGCTGCGCAAATATATCGATATCGGCAGGGAAAAAGAAGGCGATCAGCTGTATTTGGTTAATGCCGACGGGGAGCAGCATATGCAGCTGGGGGGCAAGGTCGGTTTTCCGTATTTTGGCCAGCTAATACTGGATTGCTTGAACGGCACGGAAATCGCAATGACGCAGGAGCATGCCTTTAAGGCGGCGGAACTGTCGCTGCTGGCGCAGAAGCATGCGGTTCGGGTCGAGTAAACCATAAATTGTACCTTAGCAAAAGAGAGCTGCCCGCGGTAAGTGACTGCGGCAGCTCTTTTTTCATTTGGCCAGCCTTAATATTTAGCGTCCTTCTTCAATTCATAGACTTGAATGAAATCTTCTTTGACAATAACAGAGATAACGGTCTGGTTCTTTATGAAAAAATGAGCATGCCCCAGCCTTTTATCCTCGAGCTCGACCCAGCCTAATCGGCTAAGCTCTTCGAAATACGCCAGCGGCGGGTAGAGGCCTTGTTCGCCGCCTATGCCTTTGAGTTTGTACGTTGAGCCTTTTAAAATATTGGGATTGCTAAATGTGAATGGTTCCTGCTCAGAAAGAAGGGGGACGACAAATTGTTCATTTACTGCTGATGGTTTATATCCCGCCGCCGCATCGTAGGCAGGTTCGCCGGTATTCGCGCATGCTGTCGTCATTCCAATCAAAAGGATGATGCCCCAAATCTTCAACATCCGGTTATCCCTCCAGCCCGTTTCTTCTGCATACCGATAAAGACGAAAAAAATGCCGCAAAGTTACATCCTTATTGTAAAAGTTAAGGAAGCCGAGGGTCGGCATATGGTCCGTTAGCGCTTTGCAGCTAGAGTAGAGAGGATGGGCCTTATTTGTAACAATTACGATCTTGACGGGAGGTAAAACGGTTGTTATACTACTAAAACGTAATTATTACTATTAGTTGTCGGATGAGAAGGCTTTTTATTTGAGGAATAATCGTAATGATTACGTATTATTAGAATCCATCATCGGATCGGAACAGAGGTGTCCAGTGGAAGCGAACAAAATTCCAGTGACCGTATTAAGCGGCTATTTGGGTGCGGGAAAGACGACCATTTTGAACCATGTATTAAACAATCGCGACGGCCTTAAGGTCGCCGTCATTGTGAATGACTTAAGTGAATTAAACATTGATGCAGGCCTCATTAAGGATGGAGGAGGTTTATCCCGGACGGACGAGAAGCTCGTAGAGATGTCCAATGGCTGCATTTGCTGCACGCTGAGGGAGGATCTGCTGAAGGAGGTCGAGAAGCTGGCGAAGGAGAACCGGTTTGATTATATATTAATCGAATCGACCGGAGTCGGAGAGCCGGTTCCCGTCGCGCAAACCTTCACCTATATCGACGAAGAGCAAGGAGTCGATTTATCGGCATTTTGCAAGCTGGACTGTATGGTAACGGTCGTTGACGCTTATCGTTTCTGGCATGATTATTCATCCGGCGAAACGCTGCTGGAGAGAAGCCAAGCGGTAGGCGAGGACGATACCCGCGAGGTTGTTGATCTGCTGATTGACCAAATCGAATTTTGCGATGTGCTGATTTTGAATAAATGCGATCTGGTGGAAGAAGAAGAACTAGCGGAGCTTGAAGGCGTCCTTCGTGCCCTGCAGCCGCGCGCAGCGTTCATTCGGGCCTCGAAGGGCGCGGTAGACCCGAAGGCGATTTTGAACACTTCGTTATTTAACTTCGACGAAGCGAGCCAATCGGCTGGATGGATAAAAGAAATGGCTGCCCCTGCGCATACGCCTGAAACGGAAGAATACGGCATATCTTCCTTCGTGTATGAACGGGTGAAGCCGTTCCATCCGGAGCGTCTTATGGAATGGATGAAGGAGTGGCCGGAGGAGATCGTCCGCGCCAAAGGAATGGTGTGGCTGGCAACCCGGAACCGTTACGCGCAAAGCTTAAGCCAAGCGGGTCCATCCATTCAATTTGGTCCGGCCGGCCAATGGGCGGCTGCCTTGCCTGAGGCTGAGCGAGAGGCCGTGCTGCGGGAAGATCCGGAGCTAGCGGGGCTTTGGCATGAAGATTACGGAGATCGTATCAATAAGGTTGTATTCATCGGTATTGCCTTGGATCGTGCGAAGCTGATGGATTCGCTTGACAGCTGCCTTCTGAGCGAGAGCGAGCTGCAGCTTGACTGGAGCGATTTTCCGGATGAATTCCCGAATGCATCGGAGGAGCAATGGGAACAAACCATTCATTAATTTTTCACTTTTAATTACAGGAGGTGAACGCAGTGAGAGTCATCGTAACGCTCGCTTGTACAGAAACGGGTGACCGCAACTATACGACAACAAAAAACAAAAGAACGACGCCGCAGCGGCTCGAGGCAAAGAAATACTGCCCGCGGCTCAAACGCGTAACGCTCCACAGGGAAACAAGATAGCTGATAGCTGCGGCATGGATCGGTACCCTCATGAGCTGAGCGGCGGAGAAAAGCAGCGCGTTGCAATTGCCCGCGGCATCTGTCTCGGACCGAAATTGCTTATATGCGATGAGCCGACACGAGCCTCGATGTAACCGTACAAGCTCAGATGCTAAGGCTTCTTACCGGGATCAAGCAGGAGCTGGGCATGGCTTTTCTTTTCATTTCGCATGATATAACGGCTGTCAGCTTCATGAGCGACCGTATCATTATTATGAAGCAGGGCGAGGTCGTCGATCGTTTCGCCCGGGGCCAGCTGCTGGCGGAAGAGAGGCATGCTTACACCAAGCAGCTGACAGCAGCAGCGAATTAGCAGTGCATTCAGCCGAGGCTGTCTGAAGGAGGATATCCGGAGGGCAGCCTTTTTTTGCTGCATGGTTATAGGCTCAGGTACAGCCGGCATAAAAGCGGGGTTGTCATCATGCAGAAACAGCAAGGCTTTTGTAAATGTCGAACCATCCTCCAATAAGAGATTCGGAGCTTGCGGCAATTATGGATTGACAGCTGCAGCGATCATTGGTACCATATGCGCATAAACGCGCGTTTACAAGCGGAGGTTATCAATTGAATAAGGAAATAAACAGCACGGAGATTGCTAGGCTGGCAGGCGTATCGAGAAGCACGGTCAGCCGGGTCATCAATAATTATGCCAACGTGCCGGAACACACGAAACAAAAGGTGATGAAGGTTATTCAGCAATACAATTATTATCCGAACTTATCCGCACAGGTGCTTGCCGGCAAACGTACGAGAACGATCGGTCTATTCATGATCGACTCCGGACGCGTATCGGGCGACAGCATCTCGAGCTTGCTGCTGGCGAGAATTATTGAAAGCGCTTCTTCCCAAGGCTATTATGTGCTGACGCATATCGTGCGGGAGTTGAAGGAGCAGGAGGAAACCCGAACCATCAAGGAAAGCTTCTACCAGCGTAGGATTGATGGAGGCGTATTTATCGGGGCAGCCAATCATGAACCGTTAATCGAAGAGCTGATCAAGGAAGGCTTCATGGTTGCGATCGTTGACCAGCATGTACCCGGCCGTACAGAGCCGAACCGGATTGTATTCAACTTCGACAATGAAACCGGCGTAGGCCAGGCTGTCGATTATTTAGTCAGCTTGGGGCATACCCGGATTGGCATGATCAACGGGGATATGAACCGATATTCGGGGCCGTCCAAGCGGCGGGGCTTTCAGACTGCGATGGAGCGGCATAACCTGCCCGTTAACCCGGAGTGGATATTGCCGGGCGATTTTAACGAGGCGAGCGGCTATAAGGCCATTAAGGATTTTCTGAAAGCGGGGACGAAGCTCCCTACGGCGTTATTTGCTGCGAACGACAGTGTAGCGTTTGGAGCGATTCGCGCTCTGAAGGAGGCTGGAATCCGCGTGCCGCAGGATGTGTCTGTCATCGGCTTTGACGATCATTTTCGGAGTGAGCATCACAGCCCTCCCTTAACGACGATTAAGGTTGATTTTGTCGACATGATGGACCAGTTGACGAAAACCTTGATCACCAGCATCGAGCGCGGCACGGATACATTCCAAGCTTCCGCAGCGGGAACCAAGCTGATCGTAAGGGATTCCTGTCAGAGCGTAACGACAGCCTGATTGGGGAGTTAGAAACCGTAGACCAAATTAACGGGAATTTCCCTGCTAATGCAGCTGATTATTCCAGTTTGCAGCGGTTTACATATTATTAAAGGGAAAATTTCCAGTTAAACGTAGATAAGCCGCTTTTTCGCACAAAATAGATGGAAATTTTCCTGTTAAAGTATTTGTGTGCAATCTTTCTCCGGTCGGAGTGCCAGGCAAAAATAAGCAAGAGAGCCGAGGCGGCAATATGGGCAGGAAAGCTGCTTCGCAATGATGGGCTTTCATTCGGAAGCTGGCTGCAAATAACGGTATTCAAAAATGAAATTAGAGTATATTGGTGCATTTCATATAGACGGTATGCGTATAATCAGACAGCTCTTTCAACTTTCTTTTCTGCAAAATGAACGCGCGTTCATGCGATGCGGTTACCATTAGCGAGAGGGGTGATAGGCATGTAGCTTTTGTAAGAGAGTAGTATTTCGCGCTTGTATAGCAGAAGGCAATAATGCTTTTTACGAATAGAAGAAACGAAGTCTATCATAAAAAACGAATAGGGAGAGATGGGCATGGACAGCAATGTGCTGGGAACACGCACGATTACGCAAATTGGATTATTGGTGAAGGACATTGATGAAACGTCGCAGGCCTATGCCGATTTTTTTGGCGTGGAGAAGCCGGTTTGGTTCTGGACCGATACGGTAGACAAAGCGCAGACTGAATATAACGGAGAGCCGTCGGTGGCGCGCGCTAAGCTTGCTTTTTTTGACATGGGAGCCTTGCAGCTTGAGCTAATCGAGCCGGATGAGCACCCAAGCACATGGAGAGAGCATCTTGATCAGCACGGTGAAGGTCCGCATCATATTGCTTTTGTGGTGGATGGAATGAAAGAAAAGGTTGCTGCAATGGAAAAGAAAGGTATGGCCTTGGTACAAAAAGGGGAGTATACAGGCGGACGATACGCTTATATGGATTCCTTTAAACAATTAAAAATCATGCTTGAGCTGCTGGAGAACGACAAAAAATAGCAGCCGTTTGTTCAGCAACGCGGCAAAAACAAAGCATAGATTGATAGGAGGATATAAACCATATGAACATATTGATTACAGGTGCAAATCGTGGGTTAGGGCTTGCGCTTGCTGCCGAGGCTTGTAAGCGGGGACATCATGTGCTGGCCGGAGTTCGCAGCCCAGGTTCTTCTGCCGATGGCCTGCAGGATCTGATTACGGGTTTTCCAGGCCAGGTAACGATAGTGCCGCTAGATGTAACCGATGAGAACTCGGTCCGTTATGCCTATGAGCAAGTCGGGAGCCGCATTCAAAGTCTTGACGCTGTCATTAACAGCGCAGCCATATTGCTTGGCCGAGACCAGAAGCTCGAACAGCTTGATATGGAGCTGGTAGAGCAATCCTTCCAAACGAACTTATACGGTCCTATAGTCGTTCTGAAGCATTTCTTGCCGCTGCTCCGCAAAGGGGAAAGGCCGTGCGTCATTAATATTAGCTCGGAAGCAGGCAGCTTTGCCGGCGCATACGGCGGGGACTATTCCTACGCGCTTTCTAAGTCGGCGCTGAATATGTTCTCCGCTCAGATTCGCAAGGAGCTGGCGCCGTCAGGAATTATCGTTCATGCGCTTCATCCGGGCTGGATTAGAACGGATATGGGCGGAGAGCAGGCTCCAGGCGATGCGACCGTATCCGCTGCCGGTATCCTTGACCTCGCAGAACGGAAAACCGAAGCGGATGCTCTGTTTATCGACCATACCGGGGCGCCGATGAAAATGTAATCAAATTCGCATGAACGAGGAGGAAAGCGCAGGATGAAAACGCTCGTCGCGCTCGTAGGCGATTTCTATCACAAGGAGGAGCTCGCCAGAGAATCGCTGCTTAAAGCGTTAGCAGGGTTGATCGAGGCATCGGAGCTCCAGGTGCATTTTGTCAGCCATCCGGATCAACTCATCGGCAAGCTCCGCAATCAACCGGCTGCCGTCGCATTGTTCGCAGAGGACCGTGTGGCCCCCATTGAACAGCCGGATTTGAAATGGATGACGCCGGCTCTTTCGGATCAGATCGTGCAATACGTGGAAAATGGCGGAGGCTGGTTGGCGTGGCATTCCGGGTTAGCCTCCTATCCTCCGGATAGCAGTTATACGCAGATGCTGCGCGGTTATTTCCTATCGCATCCCGAGCAGAACAAGCAGGTGAGCTATTCTGCGGCGGACAACGGACAGCAGGAGCGGTTTGCCTTTGTGGATGAGCATTATTTTGTCCATTGCGACGAGGAGAACACGGAGGTTTTTCTGCGCTCCTCTTCGGAAGACGGGGAATCCATTGCAGGCTGGCGCCATCCCTATGGCAGCGGAAGAGTGAGCTGCCTAACGCCTGCCCATCGCGAAGAGGGCTTGCTGCACTCGGAGTTTTTGAGCTTGCTGAAGCGTGAAATCTCGTGGATCACAGATCTATCATCTATCACACGCCAATAGTAGAAAAGCGAACTATTTTAGGATGAACAGCTAAAATAATGAAAGCAGCGGAGGTTGACATGAAATATAGAAATCTCGGAAGAACGGGCTTAAAGGTAAGCGAAATCAGTCTTGGAAGCTGGTTGACGTACGGAAATTCGGTTGATAACAGAACGGCAGCCGAAACGATTGCTCAGGCCTATGATTTAGGCATCAATTTCTTCGATACAGCCAATGTATACATGCGCGGAAAAGCCGAGGAGGTCGTCGGAGAGGCATTGCGGAGCTATGCCCGCGAGTCGTACGTCATTGCGACGAAGGTGTTTGGTGAAATGGGGGCGGGCCCGAACGATCGCGGCTTGTCCCGCAAGCATATTTTGGAACAGGCGAATGCCAGTTTGAAAAGGCTTGGCCTTGACTATATCGACATTTATTATTGTCACCGTTTTGATTCGAATACGCCGGTGGATGAGACGCTTCGCACGATAGAGGATCTTGTCCGTTCCGGCAAAGTGCTTTATGTCGGCGTAAGCGAGTGGACGGCTGCGCAGATGCAGGAAGCGCTGCAGGTAGCGGATAAATATTTGCTTGACCGCATCGTGGTTAATCAGCCGCAATACCATGTGTTCCACCGCGCAATCGAGAAGGAAATCATTCCGCTGGGCGAACGTAACGGCATAAGCCAGGTCGTGTTCTCGCCGCTTGCACAGGGCGTGCTTACGGGAAAATACAGCCGCGGGGAAGCAGGAAAGCCGCAGGGCAGCCGGGCGCTGGACGCAAGCTCTAATATGTATATCGGAGGTTATTTGAGCGATTGGCATCTATCCCGCGTGGATCAGCTGAAAGAATTGGCAGGGGAGCTTGGTTTCTCTACCGCGCAGCTTGCCATCGCTTGGGTGCTCCGGCAGCCAAACGTCGCCAGCGCCTTGGTCGGAGCCAGCCGTCCGGATCAGATAGTGGAAAATAGCAAAGCAAGCGAGCTTACGCTGACGAAAGAGGTTATACAGCGCATTGACACGATTTTAGCGGATTAATGCTTAATCGCAGGCAGTCCTTTGTTAGCCGTGGCGATTACGCTAATACTGGCAGTTAGGTCATGAGGCCATTGCCAGGTAAAAGAGGATTGATGGATAGCCTATCGATCCTCTTTTTTGCGTTCAGAAGCCGCTAATTGCGGCTTTTATCATTTTAACGAAATGTGCAACCATCCCCTTATCTAAAGCGTCTGTTTCAAATAAGTCGAAGAGTGGCAAAGGGGAGTTTATGAGGCTATTTAGATTATTCACAACAGTTGCTATGGTTGGATTGTTTATTATTTATGTGATGTTCGTCGTGAAGACTTTGTTTTTGGATCACTGGTTATTCATGTTGTTGAATGGCAATTACCGTCAAAGCGGTTACGACTACAATGTCATTCCTTTTAAAACAATTGCCACGTATATTACAAGGTATGAACATTACAGTTTTAACACTTGGTTTAACAACCTCTTCGGAAATATTTTATTGTTTATACCGTTAGGATTTAGTTCGCCGTACTTTTTTAAAAAAACTCGGAATGTTAATCGCTTCGTTCTATTACTAGTGATTGTTATTGTTATTTTAGAAGTTTCACAAATGATTTTGCATGTTGGAAGCTTCGATATAGACGATGTCATTCTGAATTCATTAGGCGGATTAATTGGTTATCGAATTTATTCCACGTGTATGGCGTTGTTGAAGAAGTTTGTTCCTTCTTATGATGCGGCTTCTAGTTAAAATAACGATTTCGATTGGTCGCTCAATATAGTTGAATCTACAAGGAGCAGTTTGCTATGTGGCAGCTGCTCCCTTTCTTTATGAGCTAACGGCAGGGTAACGCACAGCAGCTTGCTAATAATGATTTTTCTTTTACCTGTATCCGTTTTTTACTATTGATGTTATTATTATTGTTTGTTTCTAAAAAAGTTGTGAAAGATGGCTAACAGCTACATCAAGACTATACTGCGCGGAGTTTCCGGGTGTTCTATAAGGAGATAATTATGAGAGTAGTTATTTTTGATACTTTCCAAGACATAATCGCTAATTTTGCTATTGTTACAGCATTTTTATTTATGACTAGCCAAGTATTTTTTAAGAAAAGAGGTCTTGGTGAACCGCTAACCTGGTCCGAAAAATTTATAATCGGATTGATAGGCGGTTTGTTAGGTACCCTGCTTATTATTTTTACAGTAAGTTTTGATAATACCATTCTGGATTTTAGGCAGCTTGCGTTGATTCTCACGGCTCTTGCGGGCGGTATCGTTCCAACCTTAATAACAGGAATTATTATTAGTTTGATGCGTTTATTTGCTTTTGGCTCTATCACCACGGATACTTTGATTGCCACCTGGAATACGATGCTCATTGCTCTTGGTGTAGGTATTGTTTGCAGCATGGGCTTTTCTTATTGGAAAAAATGGGTATATTCACTGCTGATATGCAATGTACTTACTTCAATCGTTTTCTTCTTGATTTTAGGAAGCCATGGGCTTAGTCCAACGGTCTTATTTGTCTTGATGATGTCTGCAGGAGGATTGTTTTCTGCGCATCTAGCCCTGTTTTTGGAAAAAGCAAAGCGTTATTCATTACGAATGGAAAGAGATGCGACAGTCGATTATTTAACTGGATTGAATAATCACCGCATGTTTGACCTTTTGTTCAATAAGAAGTTATCAAATGCAATAGATAAAAATCAGGAACTAACGTTAATGCTGGTTGATATCGACTATTTTAAAAAAGTGAATGATACTTATGGGCATCCAAACGGTGACAGTTTATTAAAACAGGTAGGAGAGCTGCTTAAAGTCACATCTCGCAATTTTGACGTCATCTCTCGTATCGGAGGAGAGGAGTTTTCAATATTACTAATTGAATGTCCTCACCACGATGCACTTGTTATCGCAGAGCGAATCAGACTTGCCGTACAGGACCATCCATTTGAATTAAACGATGGAAACAGAATTAATATTACGATTTCAATCGGTGTTGCATCTTTATCGAGGAGCCATCAGGACGATATCATCGAGCAAGCGGACCTAGCCCTTTATAAAGCAAAACAAAATGGTCGAAATCAGGTTTTCTCCAATTTAAAGCTTCATGAAAGCTAGACGAAACATCAAACCTTTTAAATAATAAAATCACAAGATGTAACCGGTACACGGTAACTCTCCCGCTCTCCTAACCGCAGAAACCTGGCAGGCCATCGCCTTCCATGTCAAGCGTACAGGTCGTATGGCTTCACTGTGAATACAATAAGGTGTATTCCAAAACAGGAAGGGGATAATTACTGTGAACCGAAATAATTACGATACTTTGGGCAACGTAGGCGGCATGACCGACGCTGGCTTTTGTCCCGATTGTCCAACGCAGACGATTTATGATCCTCCAATTACGCAATACGAGAACTACTTCCATCCTCAGATCGTGAATGTCGTTCAAAATATTGAAACGGTAAAGCAGCATCATTGTTGTCCTGTCTATCAGCACTATTACACGCATACGGAGAAAAATGTTATGGTTTCGAGCGTGAAACGCGGAAAAAATGTTAAAACATCTTCCAAAAAACGTTCGAAAAAATAGTTCTTAAAATAAAACAAAGACCCGTAAGAATGGACTCTTCGCGTATGAAGAGCCCATCTTACGGGTCTTAAACTTTTAACCTGACTTAAGAAGCTAAAGGAAAGCAAATGCCCGGGCATTTGATACAGATAGGTATGCCGTATTCGGCTTTAGCTTACTCGCTTTCGAAGGTGCGAAGCTGTCCGCCTGTTTTAACGGCTTTGACGTTGTAGAAGTTGACATCGGTGCTGATCACGTAGTCAGGTGCCGACTGGCCGCGGTTCTGCCGGTGACCATTAATATGCTCGGGGCTCTTCTCCCAGTTCTTCCACGCTTCAATGGATTCCCAGCGGATAGTGACCACTACTTCTTCGTGCTCTTTCGTCTTCTTATTGACCATGACTGTGATATCGAGCAACCCCTCACGTTCGTCCAGCGGACTTGGACCGCTGAAACGCTCGACGACACTGTCGGCGTTACCCGGCTTTACAACAATCGTTCTTGTCTGTACTAGCATAATTATTCCACCGCCTTTGCTGCTTCGTTTATCATTTCCTTAGCGGAGATCAGGCCGCCGCCGGACAAGTACCAGTAACCAGGGGAGAGATAGAAGATTTTATTATTTTTGTAGGCATTTGTATTTTTTATCAAATCGTTCTCGATCACTTGCTTCGCGGGCTGAGTGCCTTCACCGCCAGCTACGGAATCGCGGTCGACGATAAACAGGATGTCCGGGTTTGTTTCCAGTACGTACTCGTTGGATACGCTTTGTCCATGAGTGTCGGATTTGATAGCCGCATCGGCAGGGACAAAGCCGAGCACGTCATGGATGATGCCAAAGCGGGAGCCTGGGCCGTACGCAGAGATTTTGCCGCCTGTCGTAAGCAGGATGAGCGCCTTGCCGGCGTTCGCTGCTTTCGCGCTCAGGTCGGCGCTTGCCGTTTGAATGGCGGATATCTCTGCCGCAACTTCGGCGTCCTTGCCAAACAGTTGGCCGATCATCTTCATATTGGATTCGAACGATTGCGCATAGCTTGCATAATCGACCGACACGAGAATCGTAGGGGCGATTTTATTCAATTCCTCGTACGCTTCCGACGTTCTGCCGCCGATGAAGATCACGTCAGGCCCCAGCGCGCTTAGCTTCTCGAAGTCCGGCTCGAACAAGGTGCCGGCATTTTCATATTTGCTATCCTTGTATTTTTCCAAGTAAGAAGGAAGATTATCTTGCGGTACGGCCGCAACTTCGATACCGAGCTTGTCGAGCGTATCGAGTACGCCGTAGTCAAAGACGGCGACTTTGGCCGGATTCGATTTGACGGTGGCTGTACCGAGAGAATGCGTAATCGTCACTTCGGCAGGCGCGGTTGGCGATTCAGTCGGTGCTTCGGTAGATGCGTTCGTCGCTCCGCTGCTATTGTTAGCGTTATTGCTGCCACAAGCGGACACGATGACTGCAAGCACGAGTGTAAGGATGATGGTTACAAATGATTTCTTCATGGATGGTCGCTCCTTTTTAAATTAGATTGTTTTATCGTCATAAAGGAATCGCTTATTCCTTCGATGATTCATGAGAAATAAACACAAATGTTGTTACCGTTAATGTTGTGAATCGGAATATCCATGTCGTAGACGTCTCTCAAAACCGAAGCGTCGATCATCTGACCGGTCGGGCCTTCATGGACGATTTGTCCGTCCTTCATCGCGATGATAGCGTCTGAATAGCAGGAAGCGAAGTTGATGTCGTGCAGGACAAGCACGACTGTGCGTCCAAGTTCGTCCGTTAAACGCCGCAGCACCTTCATGATTTGCACGGAATGCTTCATATCAAGATTGTTGAGCGGCTCGTCGAGCAAAATATATTCGGTATCTTGGGCAAGGACCATTGCAATGAACGCGCGCTGGCGCTGTCCGCCGCTTAGCTGGTCGAGATATTTCTTGCGCATCGGCTCAAGCTCCAAATAGCGGATGGCCTCTTCGACACGCTTTTTGTCCTCGCTTGTTAATCTGCCCTTTGAGTGCGGGAACCTTCCGAATTCGACAAGCTGCTCGACGGTCAGCCTGACATTGATGTCGTTCGTTTGTTTTAGGATCGATACGGTTCGCGCTAGCCGCTCGCTGTCCGTTTTGTTGACGTCCAGCCCGTCAATGCTCACTTCACCGTCATCCATCGGGACAAGCCTGCTCATGACGGACAGCAGCGTGCTCTTGCCTGCGCCGTTAGGTCCGATAAGCGATGTAATGCGGCCTTTTGCGATTTGAACGTTTATGTCGTGGATGCCTTGCTGCTGGCCGTATCGTTTTGTTACGCCTCGAATGTTAATCATGTTTTGTTCTCCTTCAGCATCAAGATGAGAAAGTAACCGCCGCCGATGAAATTCAAAATGACGCTTAACGAGGTGGAGAAGGTGAATACCCGCTCAACGACGAGCTGTCCGCCGACGAGCGCCGCAACGCTAATGAGTACAGCCGCAGGGATGATGACGCTGTGACGGAACGTGCCGACGACGCGGTAGGCAACGTTTGCGACGATCAGCCCCAGGAATGTAATCGGACCGACAAGTGCCGTCGATACGGCGACGAGCACGGCGACGCATATGAGCATCCTGCGAACGGTTCGGTCATACGGTACACCTAGATTAACGGCATGTTCCCTGCCGAGCGCAAGCACGTCTAAGTACTTGAACTCGCGATGAAAGAATGCAACCGCTCCAATCGAAAGCGCTGCTGCCAGCAGCAAAATATCGGCGTTCACGTTATTGAAGCTCGCGAACAATTTGTCCTGTACGAGCAGGAAGTTGTTCGGGTCGAGCAGCATCTGCAGAAACGACGATACACTGGAGAAGAAGGTGCCGCATATGATGCCGACAAGCAGCAGGAAGTAAAGATATCTTCCTTGTATGCGGAACAGCACCCGGAACAGCAGCATAGCGAAGGCGATCATGAGTACGACTGATAGCGCGAATTGCTCGTGCTTGCCGAAGGTCGTAAATGCCGTTGAGCCGAATACGAATACAATGGCGGTATGCAGCAGCAGGTAGAGCGAATCGAGCCCGATGAGGCTGGGCGTCAAAATTTTGTTGTTTGTCAGCGTCTGGAACATGACGGTCGAATAAGCAATCGCCGCGCCCGTCAGCGCGATCGCGCCGATCTTGCGCGCTCTTCGCGGCAGCACATAGTCCCAATTGCCGGCAGCGTCAATCGTCAAAAAGACGGTGATCAGTCCAATAGTAAGCGCGCCGAGCAGCAGAAGTTTCCAAAGTTCACGCATATGATGGTCTCCTTAGCAGCAAATAGAGGAAGATCGCGCTTCCGAGCACGCCGACGGTCAATCCAATCGGAATTTCGTACGGGAAGATGACCACGCGTCCGATAATATCGCAGGCGAGCACGAACACTCCGCCGAGCAGGGCTGTATGCGGTAGGCTGCTCCTTAGGTCGTCGCCTCTATATAGTGAGACGATGTTCGGAATGATGAGCCCGAGAAAAGGCAGCGAGCCGATCGTCAGAAGAACAACCGTCGAGACGAGCGCTACGATAATGAGACCGATTCGGACAACTCTTCGGTAAGCCAAGCCGAGATTCGTCGCGAAATGCTCCCCCATGCCGGCAATGGTGAACCGATTGGCGAACAGGTAGGCAATGGCGATAACGGGTATACTCAAGTAAAGCATCTCGTAACGACCCTTCAGCACGACCGAGAAGTCGCCGTTCAGCCAGCTGTTGATGCTGTTCAGCAGATCGTACTTAAGCGCCAGGAACGTTGTGGCCGCACCAATGACACTGCCGAACATCAGGCCGATGAGCGCGATTAGGATAGGCTCGCGATATTGAATGCGGTCCAGAATTCGCATGAACGCGTATGTACCGAGCAGCGCGAACGCAAACGCGATGGAAATCTTCATAATCGGCGGAGCGTTCGGCACGAGCAGAATGGACAACAGTGCGCCGAGACTGGCTGCATCGGTCGTGCCGGCTGTTGAAGGCGACACGAATTTATTGCGCGCGAGCTGCTGCATAAGCAAGCCGACGACGCTCATGCCGATGCCCGCAAGCCATATGCTAACCAAGCGGGGAATACGGCTTACAAGCATGACCTGCGCTTGTTGTTCGGTCATCGAGAATAGATCCCACGGACGCAAGTCGGTAACGCCTACGAACAAGGAGACGAGCGACAATGCAAGAAAGACGATCCATAAGTAAGTGAGTTTCATCGGCGCTCCTTCGTTCAATTTTCAGAGATTGTAATTGATAATGATTATCATAACCACTTACAGCTACCTATCTTACAGCATAAAAAAAGAAACCGGAATGGACTTTCCGATTACTGAATGGATTTTTCTATTTGCCATTTGCACTGGCTTGCAGCAGCGCGACCGTCTGGTCGACAAGCTGCTCGTGCATCGCTGCATT
The DNA here is from genome assembly GCF_040676435.1 of Paenibacillus sp. LPE1-1-1.1. Lineage (NCBI taxonomy): Bacteria > Bacillati > Bacillota > Bacilli > Caryophanales > Paenibacillaceae > Paenibacillus > Paenibacillus sp. LPE1-1-1.1. Next base: position 1,918,259 of record NZ_JBEGHY010000001.1, on the reverse strand, counting down.
ATACAGGAACTGCCCTTGCATGCGGATGGAAAAGAAATGTGAGGATGGATCAGTAAGCTGTCTCCATTCTCCTTCCAGCGCGGCTACGTCCGCTTCGGTTGCCGGATATTCGAACAAGAAAATCGCATTGCCGCAACCAAGGTCGACCGCCTCGCTTAGGCTCGCGATGCCGTGGAAACCGATCGTATCGACCGCGGGAGGAGAGGCAAATCTTAGCTCGTCGTACATCAGATCGGTGAACTTACGCCGCTGGGAGCCGTATATCCACATCTCATCCTTGCGAACGCCGATCAGCAGGAACGGCGTATTCGGATATTTGGCGATGACATGCTTGCGGGCATTATCGGTCTTGCGGGCGAACTCCGTCAGCCACCGTTCCGCGACGCTCGCAATCCCGAGCAAACGCCCGAATTCGAGCAGCCGTTTCTTCCATGAATAAGTCCGCCAGTGATAGACGGATACGGGAGCGATTCGGCTGAGCTCCGTTAGCAGCTCCTCCGGGATAGGACCGGAAAGGATACGGTCCGGCTTCGCTTCTCTAATGGCCTCAATGCAGCTTTTCCTAAGGCTCGGATCCAAATGCCAGTCGCGCGGCACATTGACGCGAGGCGTAATGCCGAGCACCTGCAAGTCGCCCGTGAAGATCGCGCTCAGATTGGCGATCGCGACCTGCGCTTTTGAAGCGTATTCGATAGGCGCGAGCCCCATCTGCTTCTTGAAAAGCCGGCTGAAATAATATTCGTCCGAGTAGCCGACGGAATGCGCCGCTTCAGACACTGAAACAGCCGGATCCGCAAGCAGGCGGAGCGACGCATTTAACCGCGTCGATATGACGTACTTCAGCGGGCTCAGCCCCGAACGTTCCCTGAAAGCCCGGTAGAATTGGCTTGCCCCAACGCCCGATCCGCGCGCCAGACTCTCCATATCCAGCGCGGAATCGTAGCTGCCGTGAATCATTCTTTTCGTCTTCTCGATATAGGTATTCAATTCGGCTTCGTATGGCCCTGCATGGTCCGGCGCGGACGAGGACTTCACGAATTCCGCCGCTATCGCATACAGGCGCGCTTGCAGCTGCCATCGCTCCGCGAGGCTGCCTGGCTGCTGGTCCGACGTGAAGGCGTGCACCCAGTTTTTCATCTGGGGAATGCGGAAAGAAGCCGCAGCCTGCCGACTTCCGATTGGGGCAAAATTGCCTTGCCCATCCTTGCATTGAAATTCGATAACGACGATTCGGGTGCGGGATGACGTATTGCTGCGAAGCGATACGGAACATCCGGCTGCCAGATAGAAAATATCTCCGGCTAATATATGGGAAGTGACCCGACCGTCATCTTCCTTCAATAAAAGGTCGCAGTCTGGACTGACCCCGAAACGGTGACAGTCGATTGCCGCTAGGAGGCAGCTCTCGCCGATATCAAGCTTAATCATGTTTGTATTCATATATTGTAAACTGAGATCGTCTTCATTAACGTTCATATCAGTACTTCATCCCCTTTATTTCTGGCAACGCCTATGCAATCTTCTGCTAAGGAGCGGGTGGTGTATCAACGGTACATTTCTCTGTACTTTTCTTTTAGTATACAATAAACCTTATTCCTATGCGGCATGGGGCTGTATTGCGTGGCGGATTCCATTTCACTTGATACCATAAAATTGTATTATAGAAAGATATAGGAGGATTTGAATGTCTCGTTTCGCGAAGCATTATGGAGCAATGTGGATTGTATTTGTTCTCTTAGTCAGCATCAGCGCATTCGGATTAGAGATTTTGGAAGGGGAGAAAATCAAGACAACCGAATATTACGGACTGCAAAACTTAGGGTTCACGTATTTAGCTGTGATTTTTTTATTTATCTCACTGCCCGCATCAGCGCTATATTTTGTAACGGTCCTGCCCTTGTCGGTTCTCTTGCGAAAAAGGAGCCGATTGATGTTTTGGATAAGGACGGTTATTTTTAGCATACTGGGGGCGGCTGGGGGCAAGTGGGTCTTCCACAAGCAATATAGCAATTTTATTGAGGGATACGGATATGATTTAAACGATCTCACTGCAGTTATCGTCTTCGCGATATGCGGTTTTGTATATAGTATAATTGACGGTTTTTTAGCTGGAAAATCATCTTGGGTTTTACGGAAAACAAATTAAACTAAATTGAAAATCATTCTACGGGTAACTATAACTTAAACAAAACCAGGCTGCCGGCATGAAACGGAAGCCTCTTTGAGCTAAATTTTGCGCTGATGTTTAATAGGTATTGATAAAAATAAAGAGCTTGACTTTTAGTTAAAACCGTACAGGTACTTGACAGCCGTATGCTATATTGAAAAAAATAGCTAACCATAAACAGGAGGCATCTTATGTTTCAATATAAGTGCTTCCGGTTCTATTGAAGGCATGGTGTACTAATTTAAACAGATAGGATGAAACTGATATGAAGCTTACAAAAAGGCAGAGTTTATTGGGTGTTACGCTTAGTTTATCAACCCCTTACCTTATTTTCCTGCTTGTCGGGTATATAGTTTCGAGGACGCCTGAGGATTTTCAGTATCAAAACAGTTACTTTGTAGTTTTCCATCTCAGTTGGCCTGTTTATCTAGTAGGAGCAATTTTTACATTTTTATTGTACTTGCTTTGTGTCTGGGTAGTAAGTAAATTACGGAAAAAGTAGGATGGTTTTATCATTTCAATTGGGTTCACACGCGAAAAAACGAGCAAAGAAATGTTCAATTGGAGCTCATTAGTCATGGATAAGTTGAGGATAGCATCTGCGAATGAGCTTAATGAACGACTAGAACTTGACGAGCGAACACTGACCGTGTGGAACGAAAACCGTTTAGCTAAAGCGGAATTAAATCAGATTTATGAAACCCTGCATTTAAGCAACTGCCGAGTTTGTATAAATACTTTTGTTCAGAATGTGCATTGAGAACTGTAATGGTTGTGCGATACAATCGAGCCTATGTGAGTGATAATGATAATCATTATTCGAATTTACAAAACGATTGGGCATAGGAGAGGGTACGGTCATGGCTTTGCGTGGATTAGTAAAAGCGGGATACATATTGTTGTTATCCGCAGCGATAATGCTGTCTGGATGCGGCGCTGAGGGAGATCAAACGGAGAATGCTGTGGTACAGCAGCCTTCAGCAACGACAGAAACGAGTACGAATAGCCAAGCAGGAAATGCGGCAGCGGAAAAAAGACTCGTCACGGATCAATTCGGCGAGGTAGAAATACCGGTACAACCGAAACGCGTAACCGCATTATATCGCGAGGATTATTTGGTTGCCCTTGGCGTGACGCCGATCGTGCAATATTATAACCCGATGTGGGGCAAGCAGGACTATCTCGGGTTAGAGGTTCCATTGTTAGACGTGACCGGCAGCATCGAGGCACTTCTTGCATCTGAGCCTGACTTGATTATAACTGCTGGAGAGGGAGATGCAGCCCAGTATGAGAATTACTCTAAGATTGCGCCTACCTACCACATTACGAATGAGGTGCTGTCCGATACCCGTGAAACATTGAAGGTGATTGCGGGTCTATTGGGATTGCCAGAGAAAGCCGAGCAGGTATTGCAAGACTACGAGAGTAGGATCAGCCAAGTGAAAGAGGAGCTGAAATCGGCGCTTGGAGATGAGAGTCTCGTCGTACTGCGGATGAATGTGGTTGACCATTCCATCAATATTTTTGGCACTCAGAACATATTTATTGGTGAACTCCTTTATACGGACTTGGAGCTCAAAGCGCCTGCTTATGCACAAGCGATGACTGAGGGCAATATGGTATTGGCTGAGGAATCCTTACCAGAGCTTGGGGCGGATCATATCGTGCTGCTCCCTTCCAACGGAGCTTGGGAGGATGAGGAGAACGCCAAAGCTTTGCAGGAAATGCTGGATAGTCCAATATGGAAATCGATTCCTGCTGTAAAGGAAGGCCATGTGTATCCTGTCGAAAGATCTTATTGGCAAACGGGCGCGATCACAGCGAATTTCAAAAAAATGGACGAATTGCTGAAACTGTTGGCTCCTTAACAGTTCGATCATAATAGGCAACGTATTACTAGCCGGCTTAATTCCAAAGAGAGCAGTTTTTCAACTATGGTTGAAGAGCCGCTCTTTTTGCGTTACAATAAATAATGATAATCATTCTCATTATTGGAACGGGGTTTCAACGATGGAAGAACACAACAGCGAACTTATTATTACGGCTCCTGCCGCTCAATATAGCCTGCATACGATCCGGTTCATAAGGAATGCACAGCGTGATCATCAACCGGATATACCTGAAAGCTTCTATGCGCTGCTCATTGTAACGAGGGGAAGGGGCAGCATTCATATGAAAGGCGAGGCGCTTCCGATGGGTACGGGAAAGTGCTTCTTGATACAACCAGAGGCTTCTGCCGGATTGGAGCCTGAAGGCGAAGGCGTTTCCTACTACTTGCTCATATTCGGATTGCGATCGATTAAAGAGGAATGTGGAGGGAAGGGATTGCTGCCAGAGAAGGTGGAGCTGGCTTGCACGCCGTTTGCCAGAGTGCTGGAGCTAATGGAGGATATTTATGGCTGCGCTCATGGGCAAGAAGAGCTGAGACATTTTCACTGTTATGTCCGCTTTCAGGAGCTTCTGCTGCTGCTCATTAGTCAGAATCAAGACCATGCAGCAGTAAGCGGCAGGTTTGGTTCAACTGAATGGGAAGGCATTGACCAATCCATTCGCCATATTCAGCAGCATTACCGGAATGTGCTGACGGTTGAGGAACTGGCGGACCTAGCGGGAATTGACCGCTGGAAATATACCCGTCTGTTTAAGGAAAAGACAGGGTTAGTGCCGCTCCAATATTTGAATGGGGTACGGATCGAGCAAGCCAAACGCCGGTTGATGCGGGGAGAAGAGCGCTTATCCGATATTGCGGAGCATGCCGGGTTCACGAATGAATATTATTTCAATAGGCGCTTTAAGCAAATGGTTGGCGTATCGCCAGGAAAATTCCGACGCAGCCACCGCAACCAGCCCAGGGTGGCGGCTCCGTTTTTGGAGGATTTCCTAGTCGCGCTTGATATATTGCCGATTGTGCAGTATTCGCATGCTAAATGGGGGAAGCAGGATTACTTAGCGCTTCACCATGTCCCGACATTCGATGAGTTCAGAGAAGATTTCACAGCGCTGTCTGTGTATAATCCCGATTTTATTATTTTGCGGGATCGTTATCAGAACAATGAATATGTACAATGCCGCAGCGTATCTCCTCTTTGTGTTTTGGATGAGCAAAGCGATGATTGGCGGTCGCTGCTTCGAATGGTTGGCAATTATGTCGGGCGCTTGGAGCGGGCCGAGGAAGTGATCGCGGGTTACGAGGCAAAAGCAAGAGAGGCCCGCGCCAAGCTGAGCAGCATGAGCGGAGAGACTGTCGCATTTTTGCGAATATCAGCCGATTTCGTTCATCAATACACGGATACGGGGAGAGGTTTTGCCACAGCCGTACTTTATGGAGACCTAGGTTTGTCTCCACACCGGATACAGAAAGCTGAGGCTGGGGCAAGTACTGCAAGAATGACAAGGCTCAAGCCGGATGAGCTATCCATGCTAACGGCTGATCATTTGTTTGTTACATTTGATAAATGGCATAGTCAGGCTGAAGGTGAAGAGAGAGCGCTGCTTCAGCATCCTGTATGGTCCGCGCTTCCGGCTGTAAGGAACAACCGCGTATATGAGGTGGATTTTATGACATGGATGAATTACGGCGTTATCTCCAACATCAAAAAAATCGATGATATCTTGCATGCGCTTGCTTAATCAATGCTTCTAAGATGTGCGCGAATTGCAAAGTTTGTACAAAATCTCCTTACAGTTTGTCCATTGATCTTGGAAGAGACCGAAGTCTACAATTATAGTGAGAATCAATCTCAAATACAAGTTCAGGAGGAAATACGTTGACGGAGCAATTGGAATTATACGATGTCACGATTATCGGCGGCGGTCCTGCTGGGATGTATGCTGCTTTCTATAGCGGAATGAGAGATTTGAAAACGAAGGTGATTGATGCGAATGAGCAGCTTGGAGGCCGCATGCTGATCTACCCGGAGAAGATGATTTGGGATGTCGGGGGTGTCACGCCGATATTGTGTGAGAAGCTAATTGGCCAATTGGAGCAGCAGTCGCAGACCTTTGAGCCAACCATCGTACTCGGCACACAGGTATATGGTATGGATCAGCAGGAAGACGGTACCTATATACTGGTGACATCTGAAGGAGAGAAGCATTGGACGCGTACCATTATTTTGGCGATCGGGCGCGGCATTCTAAAGATGGCGAAGCTTGAGCTTGAAGGGGCGGAGCGCTATGAGGTATCTAACCTGCACTATACGGTTCAGGAGCTGGAGCCATTCCGCGGAAAACGCGTGCTTATATCCGGAGGCGGCAATTCGGCGGTTGACTGGGCGAATGAGCTGGAGCCTATCGCCGAGCAGGTCACGGTCGTGCATCGTCGCGAGCAATTCGGCGGGCATGAGAAAAACATTGTCAAAATGAAGGAATCATCTGTTGACGTAAGGACGCCATATGAGCTTACGCAGCTATTCAGCAGTAACGGGGAGATGATTGACCGTGTAACGGTTGCTCATCTGGAGTCTGGAACGACTGAACAGCTTGCAGTTGATGCTGTTATCGTCAATCATGGGCTGAAAGCTGACTTCAGCGGTATCAAGGACTGGGGCCTTAAGATGGATGACTGGAATGTGTTTGTCAACGGGAAGCTGGAGTCGAACCTCCCGGGCATTTTCGCAGCGGGCGACTTCGCTAACTACGACAGCAAGCTCAATCTTATCGCTGGGGCGTTCACGGACGCGGCACTTGCTGTGAACAGCGCGAAGCTGTATATGGACCCTGAGGCGCCGAAAGTGGCTTATGTCTCCTCTCATAATGAGCGATTTAAGGAAAAGAATAAGGCGCTTGGCGTTGTGGAGGAGTAGCACAAAAAGGATGGAACGAGGCTGCCGGCATAGAACGGCAGCCTTGTTGGGTTAACGGGTAGGCTAACGTGGTTACAAGGTCACTTTTATGGAAGGGAATCCAAATTGTGAAGAGAATATATTAAATACAAAATCCATACAAAATTGCTTTCTTTGAGCAAAGCCATGGTTTTGATAAAGGAGTTGATTCCAGTTGCCTATTTATAATGCCGCCTGCGATGTAAATAAACCGCAAAAGGGGCACCGTTTGGCCGATATTCCCGCACACGACCCGTTCGTATTAGCTGACAGCCGTACCGGTGTTTATTACTTGTATACCGGAGGGGCACCTAGGTTGAACGGAATGGAACGTCACGGGGTCATCACTTACAAAAGCACGAATTTATCCCAGTGGGAAGGGCCATATGTGGTATTCACCGTCCCTGACGGGGTGTGGGCCCATCCGCAGCATGGAGCTTGGGCGCCTGAGGTCCACGAGTATAATGGGCGCTACTACCTGTTCGTCACGTTGCATAATAATGACAGGCGACTAGAAGGTGAGCCCGTAAATGGGTTTTCTAAGCATTGGAGAGGTACCGTTATATCCGTAAGCGAGTCACCGGAAGGACCGTTCAGGTTGTTGAAAGATGAGGGGCATGTTCTGCCGGAAACGATGATGACGCTAGACGGGACATTATATGTGGAAGAAGACGGTTCCCCGTGGATGGTTTTTTGTCATGAGTGGATCCAGACGATTGACGGTACGGTCGAAGGCGTCCGATTAAAGGATGATTTAACCGAAGCGGTCGGAGATCCGATTCGTCTGTTCAATGCTTCAGAAGCACCATGGACAAATGAAGAGGTACTGCCCGACGACAACATTCGTGTTTACGTAACGGACGGATGCCAATTGTACCGAACTTCGGGCGATTGTCTGATCATGCTTTGGTCGAGCTATCAGTCGGGCAGTTATGTGCAGACAATCGCGCGGTCTAAAACCGGAAATTTGGAAGGTCCTTGGGAACAACTCCCCCCTTTAGTGAAAGAAGACAGTGGTCACGGGATGCTTTTCCGAACATTTGAAGGAACCTGGATGCTAATCCTCCACCAGCCGTTCAAAATGCCTGAATCGAGGTGCAAACTTTACGAAATGGAAGACACGGGTGATAGCTTCAGAATCGTGAACGCACGGGAAGATTTGCATGGCGCATAGATGTGAAACTTTCCTAACGGATACGAGAGCATAATTAATTCACAATTTGAAGCTGCCAGCATAATCGGGCAGCTTCATTACGTTAACTGGCAGGATAGTTGAGTAATCTATTTACCTGTTATGGCGTAATTCAGGTAACTTTTTAACGGAGGTTTTTGATAATTTGGAGGGATAAAATATGGTTGAAAAGTCGAGCATTGATTATTTGATTGATCGAGAAAGAGAGGGGGATTCTTCTTTAGTCGTATTAATGTGTGGAATAGCTGGTTCGGGAAAAACAACCTTCTCTCAAAAATTAGAAAAGGATGGTTTCGTACGTCTTTCTATTGATGAAGAAGTATGGTCTACGAATGGTCGCTATGGAATTGATTATCCAGCTGAAAAATACAGGGAGTATTTGGATGAAGCGCATATAAGATTACGTAATAAGTTAGTAAAATTAATACAAGATAAAAAACTGGTTGTGGTTGACTCTAGTTTTTGGCAACGGTCAGAAAGGGATGAAATTAAACAGCTTATTGAAAACTCTGGAGGGAAATGGAGACTTATTTATCTGAAAGTACACCCTGATGAATTGCGAAAGCGCCTAAAGACACGAAGCCAACGTTTTGATGCAAATGCAGCTTTTACTATAACTGAAGAAATTTTAACAACCTTTCTTAATGGATTTGAGGAACCAATAAATGAGGGGGAAATTATTATTGCAAATTAGATAAAAAAGTTCCATATTTTCCTGTCGAACCAGTTTCACCGATCCAAAGCGTTGCCTCATCCGGGCTCAGCGAAAGCGATGGATCATTGTAAGATCCTGTGAAGTGAATCGCAGCTGAAGGCCACTCATGCACTTCATTCCAGCTTTTGTCGGTCGTGTAGTAAGCCTTCCCTGTCCCTGCAGCAACGTCGGAAGTCAACCGGCCGACTTCCAGTTCAGTGAGCGGCGCCATAAAGTTTGTTTCCAGATGTGTATCAATTATGGCAATATGCGTACTGCCTTTCAGCGAGATATAGAGAACGCCATTTTTTATATCCACATCCGAAGGCAGTGAGCCTACGTACCGATCCCCAGTAACTGTAAACGAAGCAGTATCAATCTGTAGAAGACGGTTCGCTTCAGGCGAAATGGCATACATGTATTTCTCATTTTTGCCAAGTACCCAGGAAGCAAGATTGTAATTAAACGAAATGCTGCCGCTGTCGGCACTTCGCTGGAATTCTATCGCCTTCTGAGATGGATTCAGGTTATAGACCCACTTCTTAATGGTCTTCGAAAAAGGTTCATAACGGAATACATTTCTTCTGCTGTCCGCTTGAATAAGCGAATTTTCGTATAGAGGATTAAAGGTGGCGGATGTTGCACCTACACTCTTCGTGTAAATGCCATTTGTCGTATAGACAAATGCGGAATCGGCATCCAACACTTCACCCGGTGAAATGGAGATGATCCTCAGTTTGTCCGGATCTACATGAAGGCTGCCGTAATAAACAGCTCCATTATCGATTACGAGAGAGCTTGCATATCCGTTACCTTCAGGTTTGTATGACCACAGATTCTCTCCGGTAGTCGTTTGATAGGCATTAAGTTTATAAGCTGAAACACCTGTCTCACCAGCATACAGACGGTGTGACAGCCGGTCGACGGCAAGCTCAGGTTCATATAGGCTGCGTTCGATAATCGTATCCGTGCCATCTGTCATATTAATTTGATGAATCTCGGTCGATTGATCGCCATCGGCATAGAACAAGCTGCTGCCATCTACGGCAACCTGCGCAGGTTGTATTCTTGTAATAATCGTAGATTCCACCAGCTTCGTATCCAAGTTCACAACCGCAATTAAGGTTGCCCCTTGGAGAGCAACATACATTTTATTGCCCACCTGGTCCATCCCGCCCGGATGCGAACCGACTGCAAGCCGCTTCTCTATTTTCATCGTATTAGAGTTGATGAACAGCAACTCATTCGTATCGGATGCCGTTGCATACAGATACCCTCGTTGATCATCCATTTTCATTTTCTTGATCTCGGAGCCCGTTTCGAGTTTAACCTCCGACACAAGCGGCGTGTAGACCCATGCTGCGCTTACTGACGGAAGACCGGCTGGACTCAGGTTCAACAGCACCATCGCGATACCGCAAAGCAGCACGCACTTTCGTACAAATCGTTTATTCATAACGAACAAAAACTCCTTCTCTCAAAGCCAAATAGACATTCATCTATTATAAGCCGAAAGAAAGAGCTGGTCGCGGAAATGAGAGATGCCAATTTATTCAAATCACTGAACCCGTAAGCAGTAAAAAAAGTAGGGCCGATTACTCTGCAATCAGCGCGTTTATCCCTTTCACTTCCGCACGAGTAGATGATGCCACAAGTTTATTTATAGAGCATTTCTCTGTCATGAGAAATGCTTTTTATCTTTGAATAAAATTCAAGGGTAATATATAAAACAATAATAATATATTGTATAAAGGTTAAATCATATTGTTTAACGATAAATTATAGGTTAAAGTCAAATTGAGAATAACTATGTGAGGTGTTTTTTTATGAAACGAGGATCAACGTTTTTTTAAGAGGAGTTGTTGTTCTTATTGGAATTACGGCACTTGCTTTGTGTATTTTTTGGTTGCCTGGGATAGCCAGTAGAGATGCAGCAGCGCATCCAGAGACTGATTATTTGCAATATCCCTTTTTAGTATGTGCGTATGTATTTTCTATTCCATTTTTTGTTGCTTTGTATCAAGCGTTTAAACTTTTAAGCTACATAGATAGGAACAAGGCTTTTTCGGAATTATCTGTTAGAGCTTTGAGTTATATAAAGTACAGTACAATCACAATCAGTATCTTAATTGTACTAGGAATACTATTCGTAGCTATATTTATTGATGATGACGTAGCAGGTTTTATATCACTGGGACTAATGTGCACTTTTGCTTCAAGCGTAATTGCTGCGTTTGCAGTTGTTCTTCAAAAGATTTTACAAGATGCCTTAGATATAAAATCAGAAAATGACTTAACCGTCTAGGTGAATAACATGGCCATTATAATCCATATTGATGTGATGCTGGCTAGAAGGAAAATGAGTGTCACAAAGCTTTCGGACAGGGGTGGAATCAGGTTACCGTAATATATCTAAATTTCTCTTTTTAATATTCCTTTTAAGGAGTTACAATTTTTTATTTAATATATCCATTTGAGTCTTTATAGCTTTAATTAAATGTTCATGATAACCTCCCCAAGTTCTCTTGCATACAATTCCAAGCCGTCTAACCCCTATCCATAATGCCCAGAGGTCAATTTCTATTTGGTCATCGTATGAGAGGTCTCTAACTTCGTTATATCCTTTTGCTAAGGAATTATAGCCAAGATAACGCTGACCATCATGTAATTTAAAATGCCCTAAATCATATAGAGGACTATTTCCTTGAATCTCACCAAAGTCAATGATACCTGTGAATTTTCCATTATGAAAAAAAATATGTGAATCATCAAAATCTCCGTGGATTAAATAGGATTGGTGTCTTAACATTAGTGCTGTTCCAGTATTTAATGTGGATATGATTTGGTTTGTAACATTCTTATTAAAAATATTCTCTGATAATAAAAATAAATCTTTGTCTAGAAATTCATATATGTATTCATATAATGAGTTTTTCTCGCCTCGTAATGTAGTTCCATATTCATCATTACCTCTTTTAATCCAACCAAAATCATCAACTCTTACTTGATTTATAACCGCAATTTGTTTTCCTGCCTCAAATAGTATGTCCTCGTATTCATCTATTGACGAACAATCTTCTACATTGGAACCATGGATTTCTTTAACAAGCATCATTGACATGCCTAAGGCTTCATTAAAGTGTTCAAAGTGTATAACTTCTGGAACTTGGACTCCTTTTTGTTTTAATAATGAATGTACATGTACTTCCACTCCAAAACTCATATCTTGTTCTGGAAGAATCCGAAGGTAAAAGGTATTCTCACCTAACTGAACACGATATACATAAGTAGATACACCACTTAATACTCTTTCTATTTTAAAGGCTGTGGAATTTAGGCAATCACTTACAATTTTTATTACTAAATCATTGTTAGGAACATCGTTTTTTATCAATAGCTTAGTCCTCTCTAAAGTAAATTCATAAGTAAGGAAATTATATATGAAGATATCTAACTAATCACTAAAGAGTTTTTTTATAATAAAACATTACTAACATTAGATGATATTCTTTTATAACCATCATCCATTACGCTAACGGGTAACAATAGCTGGATAAAGACACTAGGGCAGCCAGTCAGCCGATTGGCTGCCTTTTCCACTCTAACGGGCAGCATAGCTCAATAAACAATTACGGCGAAGCTGACGTTATGAACGGCAGCTTCGTTAAGTAGGAGCTGGAGCGATTAGATTACATCGAGCCCGAGAAGCGGATATTTTTTAAAGAAGTCGGTTGGTTAAATGAGCCTATAACATAGCGGTAATGCCCCGTTGAGGTTAGGTAGCGCATCCTTTATGTTGGAAAAGCAACTTATGGGATCACAACTGTGTCGCATTATTTCAGACTTTCGAGATGATCCGGAGGTGAAATTATGAAAAGCCGGTAGCAGAACTTTCAATTCTTGCTGAAATGGATTTTTGTTGAGTATGTCGTTTTTTATGTAAGCACTTTCTTTGAGAATTATGCGCTACTACAGACTGGAACATTGAAATTGGATGGAGGTTATATGATCTTGAAAAAGTTTATCAGTATTACGCTTCTGATCATCATGGCTGTTTTGGCTATCGCTGGCTGCACGAATGAACCTTCCAATACGCCGAACAGCAGTGAAAAGGAAGAATCCTCCGATAAACCGGGCAACGTCAATAAGGATCCCGGCGAAGAGCCTGGTAACGTCAATGAGGAATCCGCCGAAACGAATGACAACGAGTTGTTCATCTATACGGGGGACCAGCTTTTTAACAAACGTTATGTGGATGAAGACGATTTTGAAATGCTCATCGGCCAATTTATCAAAAAAAAGTTCCCGAATATTGTGGTCAAACATGTTCAATGGGACGATGGCAACCGTTACGAGGATCTGGTAGCGAAACAAACCTTTCCCGATATTATCCTTGAGGATGTACGCCGCAATACGCACCGGTATGTGAAAAGGTACAATCTGCAATATGATATGAGCGAACTGATCAAAAAGTATAATTTTGACACAAGTAAATTGGATCCTGCCTTCCTGCAGATGTCGAAAAACGCGTCGGATGGGGAACTTTACTCCTTGCCCTTCGAAGGAAGCGAGTACCTGCTGTATTACAACAAGGACATTTTCGATAAGTTCGGCGTGGATTATCCTAAACCGGGGATGACTTATGATGAAATTTATGAATTGGCCAAAAAGCTAACGCGTCAGGAAGGAGATATTACCTATAAAGGGTACCAGCAGCACCCTGAATATTATATGATGTTAAACCAGCTTTCGGAGCCCGCTCTCGACCCGATCGAAGACAAAGCTTCCTTGTTATCGGACAATTGGAGCAAGATCGTAAATAATCTCAGGCGGTTCTACGACATTCCCGGTAATCAATTCACGACGGTTAAAGATTTTCCGAAAGGCCAAATCGCCATGGCGGTGGATGTCGAACAAGGCATCGTCGATTATGCAACAAACTATAAAGACCTGAATTTCGACATTGCTCCGGTGCCCTTATTTCAGGAAGCGTCCAACTCCAAGTATCAACCCTACTCTTACGGAGCGTTTATTACGAATCAGTCCAAGAAGAAAGATCTTGCTTTCGAGGTGCTCGCTTATCTTCTTTCGGAAGAAATCCAAATCGAAAGGTCCAAGCTGGGCATCAGTTCGCCATTAAATAGCGATGCCGTTCGGGCTGCGTATTTGCAAAGCGTTCCGGAGATGAAAGGAAAACAGCTCCAGTCGATCTTTGCCCTGGACAGTGCGATGCCGGCTCCCCGCAAACCCGGGTTGACGTTCATCGATCCTAAAGTGCGCAATGTATTCAACCCTTTGATCTTTGAAGAATCCAAAGACAGCCAGACGGCGCTTCGGGTCGCCAACGAAGAAATGAACAAGGCGATTGACGAGACAAGAGCGGTTCAAAAGGAAGGCGGAGTCAGCCCGCACTTGTAAGATCCATCGTCAGAAAAATGTCAGACCTTAAAAGAATTCCCAAAGGACAGCCGGACGATTGTTCGGACGGTCTTTGCTTCACAGGAGCTGCGAAGCCTGCTCATTTTCATTAAACTCCCTTGGTACGATGTGATTTTATGTTATTGAATGGATTCCTGACCAAGACGAGGAAACGTTCTCGATCCTTATCGACAATAAAATGATAATTTGTATTTATATCGATCGTTTCACCTTGGAGCTGGTGGGAGCAGGGCATCAGACAACAGCATGAGGCTGCCGCGGAAATGATTGGCAGCCTTGCTGCAGCGTTACACTATGGGTTCCGGCATTCCCGATATTCGAACTCGTCGATTTTGCCCGACGTCAGGAGATAATATATGGTCGCTTCTTTATGATATGAAGTTTGTCTCGATATGCGGTTGTTGCGCTGCAGAATATCAGAGTAGCGGGCCGGATAATCATAGTGCACAAGATGATTTGCCGCCGTAACGTCGAGACCGGTGTTGACGGAATCTGTAATAAGCAGAACGGTGGATTCCGGGATTTTATTAAATCTGTTAATCATCTCATTGACCTCATGGATGGAAAGCTGTGTCGTAATAATAAGAACGCCCTTGATGTCCTGGTCCGCAGAAAGCTCGTCAAATAACAGGGCGGTGACGGCATTCGATTTGGAGATGATGACCGCCTTTTCCCTTCTGTCACTCACATCTCGGATGATGGACCTCAGCATGTTCATTTTTTGCGGATTCTGGTTGCACATAAGCGCCATTTGCTCTTTAATCGCCATGAGCTGTTTTTTTTCATGAATGGAGGAGGCCCGGATATTTCGCTCGGAAGCCGTAAAGTAATTATTCAAAAGCTTCAAGTATTCGGTTTCATATTCGGGCTCCAAGGATACGACGATCTGTTTTTCAGTAATGTTCATGATGTCAGTCATCCTTCCTGCTCTTCTTATTCTTTGAATAATAGCAACGTAACTTATGATACGGTTCTCTCGACGAAACGGCAAGCTTCATAAAATGGAAATTTATAACGCGACGGCAAGAAATATTACCTGGCTAATGAAAAATATACATCGCTGGTGTACTTGCTGAATACATGGTACGCCCTCAAAATGAATTTGGTCGAGGAAGCGCCCGGTTATGTGTGGGAACGGAACGCAAGCGTTTTGTATGGCAGGGGCTGCGGATGATCCAGGAGATACGCGAGATTGGTGTGACTGTCTCCTCATTCCCTGCATCGAACAGCCACTATGCTATGCAGTACAGTATGCGAACGAAAGTACCCGGCTCCATTACAACACGACCGCATAAGAGAAGGCATTCGGATACTTCAGTACATTGATGGAAACACGTTATGATAGGCATTCATTGAGCTAAGGGGAAACGATAGTTCAATAAAAAAACGGAAGCAGCCGACCACAATGTTCGGCTGCTTCATTACGCTAACGGGCAGTATAGTTTAGTTATAAACGTACTTTCCAAAAAAGTGTGTGGTAAACTGTTCGAAGCACGGCACTTGAGGGGGATTAAAGAAACTATGGAAGACTCTGTAGTTATACAAGCAGAACGAATTGCAGGCGATTTTCTTCTGGAACAAGTAAAAACTTCATATCAGATCATAGGTAAAGGCATCACAAATCAGGTTTGCGTAGTTGAGACGGAGAGTCGCAAAGTTGTTGTCCGCATGAACGATAAAGATACATTTCCAAGCTTTATCAAAGAAAAATGGTGCATCGAGCAAGCAGCCGTAGTTGGCATCCCTGGACCTGAGGTTTTGTCCATTGGTATCGTTGATGAAACAGCCTATATGATTCAAACTTTTATAGATGGCAACAACGGGGTAGACAGTATGGTTCCCAAATCCGATATTTGGAGGCAGCTTGGCGAATATGCCAGGCTTATTCATTCGATTCCAGTGAAAGGATACGGGGGAAATCTGATTGATCCAGTCCATGGTGAGTTTCAGTCACCTTCTCATGAAGGATCGGACGGCAGTTGGCAAGGGTATGTGCAGTATAATATCAATAGTTTGACTGAGCATGATCGCTTGATTGAGCTTGGAGTAATCACTCAGATGGAATCGCAGAGAGTAAGAAAACTGTTTGAAAATTTGAAGAGTGAACCGTTCCGCTTCGGTTTAAACCATGGAGATATCTCTTTAAAGAATACGATTGTCAATCAGGCAAACCAAGTTATATTGCTGGATTGGAATGCAGAAGTAAGCGTGGTACCGCATGCAACTGTTGCTCAATTGATGCATTACCAAATCCTAGGACTAGAAGAAAGCGCAAGTGTTGAGGAATTCAAAGCGTTTATGGACGGGTACGGAATAAGTGAAAAAGACCTTTCTGAAACGAGGCATTTGCTGCTATTAAGGGCTTTCGATAACCTCAGGTGGGCTATTGATCGGAGTCCTGATCTGATCGAACCCTATGCTGCGTTTGCGAAACAAGTCATTGACATGATTAGGAATTAGTTAGCAGAGATAGAGCGATGTTTTTAACCAAGGATGAAGAAAAATTAAGCTAACGGGTAACGATAGTTGAGATGAAATGGTGGTGGCGATGAGGAAGGGGGAAAGAATATTAAAGGAGAAACCTTTCATTCAAACTCCGAACCTATGGAAAAGTCAAACAAAGTACATTCAAATTTAATAATAAGTATCCAACAAGGAACTACGACAAAAGACAAAACCCTAACAAGTTGTAAATTTAACATTTTATAGTAATGGCATTTCTTTGAAATAAGAAATGCTATTTATTTTTGTCAAAATTATAAGGACAATTAAATAACAATAATAATAACATCCAGATACAGCTTACTTCCTAATCCCATTTTTAGTATGTACATACGGATTCTGTATCGCGTTTTCTGTTGCGCTGTATCAAGCATATAAACTATTAACCTACATCGAAAAGAACAATGCTTTCTCTGAATTATCCCTTAAATCTTTGAAGATTATAAAGAAATGTGCTTTTACAGTCATTTTCCTCATTTTGTTAGGAATCGTAAGCTTAAAGGTATGTGCAAAAGTTACAGGTGGTGATGCAGCTCCTATACCATTATGTCTAATGGGTATTTTAGCAACAAGTATCATCATAGCCATTGTGGACGCACTTCAAAAGCCATTAACAAATGTCCCGGATCTAAAGTTAAAAAATGAATAATTAATGGATATGTAAGGTTTTGGATTGTCATCCAGGTGATATTTTGGAGTACAAAAGAGACGAACACGGTAAGTTTCTTAAGAGAAGAACCTAAACACCCTAAGTCACTAAACCTATTTTAAATGGAGTGAGAAAGGCCATCCTACAAAGAATGGCCTTTCACAAATTTGTCTGCTATTTACTACCTCGATTTCTTCCTTCGCTTGCTAATCCATTTATTCAAAGCAGTTCCGCCTCCACCGACAGCGTGCTGTTGTTTGGTTCCTGCACTTTCAATTGCAGAATTAGTCCCGCTCGTGCTGTATCTTCCGCCTCCGCTTGCAACCTGGGTAGCCGAGGCGTTAGCGGCATTTCTGGGAAGCTTGACGATCTGATCATTAAGAACAATGACAATTTCTTTGCCGCAACGACGCGTTCCGGGCTGGGTATTGCCATGATAAAGTCCTCCATTGGCACCCTTCAACCATTTGTTCTTGGCTGTTCCTCCTGCCCCGACGCTCTGTTGCTGCTGCGTATTCGGGGATTTAATAGCGGCGTTGTTGCCAGCAGCGCTGCTGCGGCCTGCACCGCTTGCAATTTGCGTCGTGTTGGGGGCGTTTGTAAATTGATGGTTTACGACGAACACCAGCTTGTCAATTCCAGTGATCGGTGTTCTTGCGATCATTCGTTTATTGCCTTTTTCTATAATAATCGTGAGTCGATCTGATTTCATAACCATATGCATCCTCCCCATCGGGTTTTCTTAAGTATATGTCCGCATCAAGAATCCGTAAGGGATATCTGTCGGGTAGTTAAAAAAGATGTGATGAAGGGTTCGAACCATCAAGCGGCGTAGTCATGAGTTATGGGACAGCGCATTTTTTTAAATACGGTTATGCCTTTTTGTACATGGCTATAATGATTTTATCTTCACAAATCTTTTAAATATATAATTCATATAAGGATACTAGGGAAAAAGGGATTGACACAGCACCACCTACGTTATAATATTCATGTAGTCAACCTGTCCATACATTACAGAGAAGAATAGCGAGGGGTAATAACATGAAGAGATTGAGCACACTAACATTGTTAATAGCACTTACCGTATTGCTGCTAGCAGCTTGCGGTGCCAAAAAAGACAATACCAATGGAGGCACCCAGGAGCCAGCGGTAAGCCCAACTGCGGAAGCAGCACCGGGGCAAGCGGCTTGGGATGCGATTAAAGCGAGCGGCAAGCTCCGTATCGGTACGGAGGGCACATACGCGCCATTTACATTTCATGATGAGTCAGGCAAGCTCACCGGCTTCGATGTCGAGATCGCAGAAGAGATTACTAAGCGGCTTGGCTTAAAGGCTGAATTCATTGAGACTTCGTGGGATTCCATTATCGCTGGCCTTGATGCTGAGCGCTTTGATACTATTTTCAACCAAGTGGGCATTACGGATGAACGGAAAGAGAAATATGATTTCTCTGATGATTATATCGTTTCCAAAGCAGTATTGATTGTTGCTGAAGATAACACGGATATTAAAACGTTCGCGGACCTGAAAGGCAAAAAAGCAGGACAATCGTTAACCAGCAACCTCGCTGATATTGCTCGCGAGAATGGGGCAGAGATTGTAACGACGGATGGTTTCAACCAAGCGATCGATCTGCTTGCTTCGGGGCGTATCGATGCTACCGTAAATGACGGAATATCTTTCTTGGATTTAAAGAAACAAAAGCCTGACCTGCCGCTTAAAATCGTTGCTGAAGCACCGGATGCAGCCAAGAATGCCGCTCTTTTCAGAAAAGGAAATGAAGCTTTGATTGAGGCGGTAAACGGCGCGCTTGCCGAGATGAAGAGCGATGGCACATACTTAAAAATCTCCGAGAAATATTTTGGAGCAGACGTCTCCAAATAATGAATGCTGCCATGCTGACTAACAGCCCACAGGCGTAAAGGATGCTTATAATATGACTGATCGTCAAATAGAGATTCTTATAGATTCACTGCTGCCCCTGCTTAAAGCAGGGGTACTTTTTACGATTCCGCTAGCTTTAGTTTCATTTACTCTTGGTCTCATTTTAGCTGTTGCTACTGCTCTTGCAAGACTATCCACCATAAGAGTACTGCGGCTTGTTGCACGCTTCTATGTATGGATCATTCGCGGAACACCGCTGCTTGTCCAATTGTTTATTATCTTCTATGGTCTTCCTTACGTGGGGATTATATTAGATCCGTTTACTGCATCAGTCATCGGCTTCACGCTCAGTGTAGGCGCCTACGGCTCCGAGATCGTGCGTGCGGCAATTCAGTCGATCCAGAAAGGCCAATGGGAAGCAGCCTATTCACTAGGTATGACGAGGTGGCAGGCGCTTCGGCGAGTCATTTTACCGCAGGCGGCTCGCGTGTCGATTCCGCCGCTTGGCAGCTCGTTCATAAGCCTAGTAAAGGATACTTCTCTTGCAGCTACCATTACTTATGTGGAGATGTTCCGTGTAGCGCAACAAATTAACGCAGCTAAGTACGAACCTCTTCTGATTTATTGCACCGCTGGGGCCATCTATCTTTTGTTCTGCTCTGTACTGTCGTGGCTGCAGAATGTTACCGAGAAACGACTGGCACGGTATTCCGCAAGCTAAGGGAGAGAGTATAGATGATCGAAATTCGCAATTTGCATAAATCCTTCGGATCATTGGAAGTTCTGAAGGGAATTGATATGACGTTGGAGAGGGGCAAAGTGCTTGCGATAATAGGCCCTTCCGGTTCCGGCAAGACGACGCTGCTTCGATGCTTCAATCTTCTAGAAGTGCCTGATCGAGGCATATTAACAGTCGGTAAGCAAACGTTGGATTTTGAGGCGGGGAAGAAAGTTCGGGAGAAGGAAGCCGTAGCCCTACGCAAGCAAACGGGTATGGTGTTCCAGTCGTTTAACCTTTTTCCACATAAAACAGCTATTGAGAATATTATGGAAGCGCAAGTGACTGTGCAGAAGAAGAGCAAGTCAGACTCTCGACAACGCGCCGCAGAGCTGCTGGCTAAGGTTGGCTTGGCCGATAAAGCAGAATTTTATCCGCATCAATTGTCAGGTGGACAACAACAGCGGATTGCCATTGCGAGAGCAATGGCTGTTGATCCTGAGGTGCTGCTGTTCGATGAACCGACATCAGCGCTGGACCCTGAATTGGTTGGCGAGGTGCTCAAGGTTATTAAGCAGCTTGCTTCGGACGGAATGACGATGATAATCGTCACCCACGAGATGAAGTTCGCAGCGGATGTAGCAGATCGCGTCATTCTCATGGATGGCGGAGTTATTATTGAAGAAGGGCCGCCGGAGAATGTTTTGGAAAATCCTCAGAGCGCACGTGCCATTCAATTTTTGAATCGATTGGCCAGTTATGAAATTTAGTAGAAGAACATTCGAAAAAGGGGATGCTGCCAGCCTGGCAGCATCCCCTTTTTCGCCTTATTTACCTGCAATCTCGGCGAGCCGTTCCCGGATAGATCCGGTGCATACGCCTCCGTGGTAGGTGATGACCATTTCGATGTCTGTTTCCAGCAGCTTGGTGACCGATTTCAGCGCCGTTTCCATATCGGTTGTAAAGCTGGAGTCGGGCGGCATCAGCTGTCCATCGATAGAAATGAGGGCGTCCCCGGAAATCAAGGTTTGACTCGGTTCATGGAACAAACAAATATGATCTGGCGTGTGTCCCGGCGTGAAGATGACTCGTATGCCGCCGCAATAAGGAAGAACGTCACCATCCTGCAGGGTAGTATCGACCTTGACCGGCGGAACGACAATGCCTCTTTTTATCAATGGCACTTCCCCTAAAAATATATGGCTTCGTCAATTCGTGCGCGAGCACCTTTATACGCCCCCCCGAAGCCTCGATTAGCTCCGGTAAACTTCCGATGTGATCCAGATCCTGATGCGTGATTATGATTTTTGTCAGTTTATCAAAGGCGAATCCTTCTTTGGCGAGTGCATCGCGGATAAGCTCAGTCTGTCCGGGGATCCCAGTGTCCACCAAGATGACGTCATGATCGTCCCACAGCAATGCCGCATGAACGACAAACGGACGCCCGCCTGCATTCATTTCGAGTTTAATAGCGTTAATACCAGCTTTAACTGTCAAATGTAGAAGCCTCCTTTTTATATGTTAAATTTATATTACTGCATTATGGATACAATTACATGAACATCACTGACTAGAGTTGGTATTAATATTAAAATGTTGTGTAATTCTTCGAACTGCGTTCAGCTCAAATCGCTTTACGTTCAACTATCGGGTAAAGATAGCTGAATAAAGAAAGACACAACGGAAGCCGACCAAAACGATCGGCTGCCTTTTCCACGCTAAGTATGAGCTGCGGATTTATACCCTATATCCTGGTAGAATGGATGCGATTCAAACGCGATTTAAGGATCATACGCTCACAATATTCGAGAGGCTGGGAATGAAGGTAGTGAATTTTTGGATCGATGGGGCAGGTCAGAGCAAACTATATTATGTTATGGAGTTTTCTGATTTAGCAGAGCGTCAACGGCTATGGGATCAATTTAGACAAGACCCAGAATGGATTCAAGTAAAACGTAACTCTGAAAAGAATGGTGGGCCTATCGTCGAAAAGATTGAGGAGTTCATCATGAAGGATGCTAGGGTACAAGATCTGTGGAAACGCTGGGGCTGTTGTGCTCCGCTTAGCGGAACTGCCTGAAGATGGACCTACGGGCGGCTTTTTCGATGAAAATGGTGTTGTTCCTTAGTGATGCTGTAAGGTTATCATTCGTCTTTTTCTTACAGACGATATTACGTTAACGAGAAATAAGTTTAAAAAAGGCAGCGGTCGCCAAGGACTTTATGTTAACCGTCCAAGCTTCCGCTGCCTTTATTTATTTGTCATTCAAAAACGTGATTGATTATTTCTTATAGATAAACGGCTTTGCCGGTTTTGGAGGACTCATAAATCGCTTCTAAAATTTGCGAAACAACGAAAGCTTGCTCAGGCGTAACAACAGGATCGGTATCCTCGTCGATCGCTTTCAGCCACATTCTCATTTCGAGATCAGCATCGCTCTCTGTTTTGCCGTCGTAGAAAGCTACGCCGCCTGCCTTCAAATCGATCTCAGTCGTGTACAAACGGCTGTGATTCTCGCCATTGATGCGAAGGCCGTTCTTCATATCTGCTCCGCCTTCCGTACCGGACAACGTACATTTCGCTTCGTCAACCTCAAGCGTATTGAGCGCCCAGCTGGATTCAAGCACGATTGTAGCGCCGTTCTCCATGACGATCATACCGAATGCGGAATCCTCAACCGTGAATTTCGCAGGATCCCAAGGCCCCCATGCATTTGCCGCATTCTCACGCTGCGAAAGCTTATGATAGGAGGTGCCCAGCACGACTTTTGGCTTGTAGTTGTCAAGCATCCAAAGCGTCAAATCAAGCGCGTGGGTACCGATATCGATAAGCGGTCCGCCGCCTTGCTTCTCTTCATCGAGGAACACGCCCCAAGTCGGTACGGCGCGGCGACGAATCGCATGCGCTTTCGCGTAATAAATGTCTCCAAGCTCGCCTGCTGCGCAAAGCTTCTTCAAATGCTGGCTGTCCGGACGGAAGCGGTTGTTGTAACCAACGGTAAGCTTCTTGCCGCTGCGACGGGCCGCATCTACCATGCGCTGCGCATCGTGAGCGGTTTTGGCCATCGGCTTCTCGCTCATTACATGCTTGCCGGCCTCAAGCGCCGCAATGGAAATATCCGCGTGTGAATCGTTTGGCGTACAGACATGAACGATTTCAATGGTAGGATCAGTCAACAGCTCTTTGTAATCGGTGTATACTTTTGCGCCTTCCGCGCCGTACAAGCCGGCAGCTTCAAAAGCGCGGTGCTCGACGATATCGCAAAATGCAACGATTTCAACGTTATCGAGTTTCTTCAAGCTAGGCAAATGCTTGCCGTTTGCAATTCCGCCGCAGCCGATAATAGCAAGTTTATATACTTTAGACATGTTAAATAGCCTCCTAATAGTTATAAATTATTGTTATTGCAATTGGGTTTGACGAGCGCTCCTACGGTATTCGGAGGGCGTGACGCCA
This sequence comes from Paenibacillus sp. LPE1-1-1.1, assembly GCF_040676435.1. Classification (NCBI taxonomy): domain Bacteria; kingdom Bacillati; phylum Bacillota; class Bacilli; order Caryophanales; family Paenibacillaceae; genus Paenibacillus; species Paenibacillus sp. LPE1-1-1.1. The sequence continues at coordinate 1,894,731 of NZ_JBEGHY010000001.1, read as the reverse complement.
AATTTTTTGCGGAAGACTGCATGCAGGTAGTTACCGCCGGCAAAGCCTGCGAGCTTCGCGATCTGTTCGACGGATTGCTCGCTTTCCAGCAGCTCCCGGCATACGACCGCTAACCGGATATCCTCGAGTATGCGGCTGAAGGTATGCCCGTGATGAAGCTCCTTAAATAACCGCTGGATATGCCGCGAGCTCAGGTTAAGCTTGTCTGCTACGTCTTCGAGCGTGATGCTGCCGTCATAGTTCGCGTAAATGTATTCCAAGGCGAGCCGGTAACGGTAAGCCTTCATATCGCGCGTCGGAAACTGCTTTTGTTCGTTCGCCGTATCGTAAGCGCGTACCGCACGTAGCAGAATTTGAATAACGGTCTGCTTGATGGTGGTGTAGCTGCCGACAAAATTATCGCTGCATGCCTGATAGGCTTCGAGGAAACGTGGCATCGCTTGATGCAGGTCCGCTGCAGGATAGAGGGGAAGCGAGCGCAGCTTCTCGATGCAATCATGCGCTTCGGCGGCTTCCCAATGGTCGTAAGTATAAGGATCGCCGTTGTTATTCCCGGCATTTCGGTCGATAATATCGACGTGCAGACAGAGCTCATCCATTGCTTCAAAGGCATCCGCTTCCTGATAATGCATAACTTCAGGTCCGGTCAAATACAGCATGCCGGGCTTCAGCGCATATTCCTGGTCAACGATAATGACCTTTCCTTTGCCCTGCGGGATGAAATGAAATTCATACTCGGCATGCTTATGGAAGCCTATGACTCTTCCGGGAGGAAATTGCGTTAAATGGAAGCGCAGCACATGGATGTCGTATTGTCCCCACCTGATGCAGAGCTCCAGGCGCTCAAGCGCATCCTGACGTTCATGCATCATTTCGTAAGGAAAGTTAGGCATGCTGATTCCTCCTCGGAGTCACCCAATTCCATTTGGTATTACTTGCTCAGCTCATCAATCCGGACGGCGCGGTGTTCGCGGGCGGAGAGATTTGAAGCCTCCATCAACTTTGTTAAATCAGTGGCAAGGCTTACATTTTCATCGGCTGCCGTGTCATTTTCAATATGCTGTACCCATTGGTGAAAAGCGCTCTCCCGAGCTGGCGGGATGGCTTGTTCCGTCCACTTCTCGGATGATCCGGCTCCTGAACCGGAAGTGCGAAGCAGAAGCTGGTTCTCTGGCGTACCGTACAGCAGCGTTCCTTCCGTGCCATGCACTTCCAGCGTAAACGGTGAATGGTTGTTAACGAAGCCGGCCTCTACGATTCCGATCGCGCCGGAAGCCGCAGTCAAGACCGCTACCGCGTTATCCTCCACTTGTTTGCCGGTGACATAGCCGAAATGAGCAGATACTTCTTTTGGCATTTCGTTCATAAACAGTCTGGTCAAATACATCGGATGGCAACCCAAATCGATTAAAGCGCCGCCGAGGCATTCCTCTAAGCTGTAGAAATGCTCGGGCAGCCAATTGGCGGTTGCTCCGTTATGAGACAGACGAGCGCGTACCAGTGTTATTTTTCCAAGCACGCCTTGCGATAAAATATCACGGATCGCAAGCGTATAGCCATCGTTTAAACGCGGCAGCGATACCGTTAATTTTACATTATTTTTGGTGACTTCATCCAGTATTATGTTTAATTCCTTCAGGGTAGCCGCAATGACCTTCTCGGTGAAGATATGTTTGCCCGCCCTGGCGGCAGCGACGATCACCTCTTGGTGTCTTGCCGTCGGCGCATCGACGATAACCGCGTCGATATCATCGCGGCCCAGCATTTCATCCAGATCTTCATAGAAAGGAACGCCGAGTTTCTCTGCCGCTGCCTGTCCGCGCTGCGAGATTTCATCCCATACCGCGACGATTTCCGTACCAGGATGCTCCTGGGCCTGCTTCGTATAATCCCATGCGTGCACATGCCAATAACTGATTTTACCAATTCGAATCATCGGTTCATCTCTCCCTGGGCATCTATTAGTGGATCTACATTTCATGTATAAATTTATGACAACAAATATAATTTAACATAGTTCTTCGCTTATTTTTAGTATAATTTAATGACGATATATGTGTGAAATTGCGACATGGATGCATCAAATCCCTTTATACTGCTTCCGATAGCCGCGCGGGGAATACCGGGTGATTTTTTTGAACGTTTTGCCGAAATGGGAAAAGTTATCGAAGCCGACCGCTGCCGCAATTTCCGTAATGCTGCTATCGGACTCGCGAAGCAGACGCTGCGCTTCTTTGATGCGCGTCAGAATGACGTAGTCGGAGAAAGTAAACCCGGTTACGTCCTTGAACATGCGGCTCAAATAGAAGGGACTGATGAAAAAATGCTCGGCGAGTCCGCCAAGCCGAAGCGGCTCTGCGAAATGAGCGTTAATATAGCGGATGACCTCCGAGATTTTGGCGTGCATCGGCGTCGCATGTTGAAGCGGCGCCGGATCATGCTGCTCGATATACCTGGCTGCGGTTAGCAGCAGTCCCGTCAGCGCATATGGCGGGAAAAGCTCGTAGCCTGCAGGCTCCTCCTTTATTTCCGAAACCAATCGCCTCATTAACTGCTCCAGCGCCAGCTGCTCCTGCCTTGGCAGTCGGATGATGTGTGATTGCTGTTTGAACGGGGTTGACAGCAGCTCCGTATGTTTTCCTGCCAAACTCTGTAGCTTCGCGTCATTAAAATGAAAGATCAGCCTTTCATGGGAGCCGCTGCCGGTTTGCATCGTTTTGTGAAGCTCATGCTTATGAATGAAGACGAGATCGCCTTGCTCAATGGAATAGGAACGATCCTTTATAAAATAAATCCGCTGCCCGGACAGCATATAGTAAATTTCATAATAGTCATGATAATGGTCATTCTCCATCGTAAAAGGGGCCGAGCGCTTCGTATATTCCACAAACAGCTCGGGTGTGGAGCCGAAGCTGCATATTTCAATTTCATTATTCATAATAGGCGAGCTCCTTACATGAACCGCAAGAAAAGCGGTGTTATGGGAAAAATCAGCATGATATGCAGAGAATTATAGCATTCTCATGCGGTAATATGGAAGTAAGCAATTTTTAGGGAGGAATAATGATTATGACAAAAAAACGTTATGTGCTGGTAGGAAGCGGCGGGAGAGCCGAATTTTTTTACGGAGCGCTTGCAACCGATTTCAAAGAGACATCGGAGCTGCTTGCTTTTTGCGACATCAACCAAACAAGAATGGACTACGCGAACCGCATTTTAGTGGATAAATATAAATATGGAGCAGTAAGAACGTACAAATCAAACGAATTCGACCAGATGATCGAACAGGAGAAGCCGGATGCGGTTATCGTCACGAGCATGGACCGTACACATCATACGTACATTATTCGCGCGCTGGAGCTCGGCTGCGATGTCGTGACGGAGAAGCCGATGACGGTCGACGAGAAAAAATGCCAAGACATTTTGGACGCGGTCGAACGGACGGGCCGCAATGTGCGGGTAACGTTCAACTACCGGTATGCGCCGCATCATACGAAGGCCAGAGAGCTTATCGCGGACGGCACGATCGGCAAAGTGACCTCCGTTCACTTCGAATGGCTGCTGAATACGCGGCATGGCGCCGATTATTTCCGCAGATGGCATCGCAATAAACAAAACAGCGGCGGCTTGCTCGTGCATAAATCGACGCATCACTTCGATCTCGTCAACTTCTGGATCGGGTCGCAGCCGGAATCCGTATTCGCCTTTGGCGATTTGCTGTTCTACGGACGCGAAAATGCGGAGCAGCGCGGGGAAACGCAATTCTATGAACGCGCGACCGGAAATCCGATTGCCGAAAACGATCCTTTTGCGCTACACTTGGATAAAAATGACCATTTGAAAGCGATGTATTTGGATGCGGAACACGAGGACGGCTACCGCCGCGATCAGAGCGTATTCGGTGACGGCATCAATATCGAAGACACCATGGGCGTGCTTGTCCGTTACAAAAACAACGCCATTCTGACGTATTCGTTAAACGCTTACTTGCCGTGGGAGGGCTACCGCATTGCGTTTAATGGAACGAAGGGGCGCCTTGAGATGAATATCGTCGAGCAATCGTACGTCAATTCAGGCGGCAAGAAAGCGGATGAAGGCGCTTTGAAGGAGAAGACGATTAAGGTGTTCCCGATGTTTGCTGCGCCTTACGAGGTTGAGGTGGAGGTAGGCGTAGGCGGCCACGGCGGCGGCGATCCTGTATTGCTGAACGACTTATTCGGAACGCCGGTGGAGGATCCGTTCAATCGAGCAGCTAATCATATTGACGGAGCCAGGTCGATTCTAACGGGCATTGCCGCTAACCGTTCTATTCAAACGGGGTTGGCCGTTCAGATTGACGACCTTGTGAAATTTCACAAATAGTGTTCAGGGGGAGAGCTGAAATGAAGCCATTTATGGACGACAATTTTTTGCTATCGAATGAAACGGCGGTAAGGCTTTATCATGATTTTGCCAAGGACATGCCTATTATTGATTACCACTGCCATCTTAGCCCGCAGCAAATTTTGGAGAATACGAGCTTCGAGAACCTGACGGCGGCGTGGCTCTACGGCGACCACTACAAGTGGCGTGCCCTGCGCGCGAACGGCGTAGAGGAGTGTTTCGTAACAGGCGGAGAAGGCGTAACGGATTACGATCGTTTCGAGGCTTGGGCCAAAACGGTTCCGCAGACGATCGGCAATCCTTTGTATCAATGGTCGCATTTGGAGCTTCGCCGTTATTTCGGCGTAAACGAGCTTATTAATGAAAAAAATGCGCTGGCGATTTGGGAGCAGGTCAACGCGAAGCTGGCGACGGGGCAGTTCAAAGCGCGTGATTTGATCAAAATGTCGAACGTAGAGGTCATTTGTACGACGGATGATCCGGTCGATACCCTTGAGTATCATATCGCGATCAAGGAATTAGAGGATTTCAACGTGCAGGTGCTGCCTTCCTTCCGTCCGGACAAAGCGCTTGAAATAAACCGGCCGGCGTTCCGGGATTGGGTAGGCAAGCTTAGCGAAGCGGCTTCCGCCGCGATCGACAGCTATGATGCGCTGCTTGCCGCGCTTGCCGCACGGGTGAAATTTTTCGACGAGGTCGGCTGCAAGGTTTCTGACCACGCGCTTGATTATGTGGCTTATGCGGAGACGACGAAAGCTGAGGCTACCGCTGTTTTTGCCAAAGCGTTGAACGGGGAAACCGTCACCTTGGAGGAAGAGAAGCAGTATAAAACGCATACGCTGCTCTTCCTGGGGCGCTTATATGCGGAGCGCGGCTGGGCGATGCAGTTCCATATTAACGCCGCAAGAAACAACAGCTCCCGCATGCTTGGCAAGCTTGGGCCCGATACCGGCTTCGATTCGATCAATGACAGCGCAGTGGCTTATCCGCTCGCCAAGCTGCTTGATGCTCTGGATGCGGACGATGCGCTGCCAAAAACGATCGTTTATTCGCTAAACGCGAAAGATAACGATGTGCTCGGTTCGATTATCGGCAGCTTCCAAGGCGGCGGAGTGCCGGGGAAAATCCAGCTTGGCTCGGCATGGTGGTTCAACGATACCAAAAATGGCATGCTGGACCAGATGAATGCGCTTGCGAATCTAGGTCTGTTAAGCCGCTTTGTCGGCATGCTGACCGACTCCCGCAGCTTCCTTTCGTACACAAGGCATGAATACTTTAGACGCATACTTTGTAATTTGCTTGGCGAATGGGTAGAAAACGGCGAGGCTCCGCATGATATGGAGCTGCTCGGCGATATGGTTCAAAACATCTCTTACCGCAATGCGAAAGCATACTTCGGGTTTTAAGAGGTAAGAAACGTTCTGCAATTCCGCTAGCTCGGCGGGGGCTGCGGAACGTTTTTTGCATCGAGCCGGTAAGCGGCCATTAAATATTTGAGCATTTGGGGTCCGGCGATATTGGCGGCCATTCCGAACAGCTCGGAATGGGCTAATTTTCTGCAAAGCAAATAAAACGCTGTACCGCCGATGAGCTCGAAGGCCAGAAACTCCTTCCATTTCCAGGCGGGTATGACGTAAATTTTAAATTCATTATTTTTTATGGCTCGTGTACGCAAAATGATAGCCCTCCTGCTGATTAGGCGCATTACAACCGTATCTAAGTTATGCGGAAATGCTTATCCATCATGCATGGCGAGCCTCGAATTAAAAGTTGAAGGGAGAAGTGGATGAAATCAAAAAAACAGCGTTAGTAACAGGCGCGGACCGCGGGGTAGGTCTTGCCCTTGTGAAAAGCCTGCTGGGGCAGGGCTTTCATGTATTTGCGGGACAATACACGGATGAAGCGCCGGAGCTTCAAGCACTCAAAGAAGTGCATGCTGATCAGCTTTGTCTGCTGCCTCTAGATATCGCGAGCGATGACAGCGTGGCAAGGGCATTTGAGTCGGTGTCCGGGAAAACGGATCAGGTTGATTTGTTAATCAATAACGGCGCTATACTCGGCGACATTGGAGCTACCGTGCTGGATCCGCTGAATTATGCGGAGATGATGGACGTCTTTAACGTGAACACGCTGGGCAGCCTGCGGATGAGCCAGACGTTTATGCCGCTGCTTCTGAAGAGCGATTCGAAATTTCTGATCAACATTTCATCGGAAGCAGGCAGCATAGGCGATTGCTACCGTGACAGCTGGTTCGCATACTGCATGTCGAAGGCGGCGCTTAACATGCAGTCCAAGCTGATCCATAACGGAATTAAGAAGCAGGGCGGGCGCGTATTAGTCGTTCATCCTGGCTGGGTGCAAACCTTCATGCAGGGCAAGCTTGATGCAGCGGCCTCGTTGACGCCCGAGCAGTCGGCAGATGCCATTTTGCGGCTAATTGAGGCGCGGCTGTGGCTTCCGGCAGACGGGGCCGAGTGCGAATATGTAGATTACGCAGGCAATGGGCTTAATTGGTAGAGGTTAAGGCCGGGTTCGACAGCAGGGGTCGAGTTTAGTTTTTTTTACATTTGAAAATATAGATTTAACCTTATGCAATGCTTATATTTCACAGCGGAACTAGCTTCTATCGCCAAGGAAGACATCTACTATCTAAACGAAGCAGCAGCTTAGGAGTTGTTGTAACGGAAGTTGGTATGATGCAATTTTCGAATTGCACCTGCGGGAGGCCTACGATGCAGTTCGTACAATAGAATGGCGCCAGAACGGCAACTGCTTCTCATACACTGCAGTTTGTACAACAGAATTTTTATAAACGACTCCTATTCCGGGAAAATGGGTTCAATTGTTGTGTTCTGCTGTATTTTATGCAACGTAGCTTCGAAGAGAGGCGAATAACAGGGATTCCGCTGTACTTTCTGCATTGTAGGACTGGAAGGGAAGCAAGAGCAGGATCGTATTGTGCATGCATCGTAGCCAGTGGAATACCGACGGGGTACCGATGTGGATGCTTGTTATATTAAAAAAATCGTATCGATATGCTTCATCGTAAGAAGCACATCGATACGAGCCAAATAAATCTTTCCATTAAGGTGAAGCCATGCAAAAAGATCTTCCTACCGCGCAGAAGAATGCAAGGCCGCCGTAAAAGGCACATCGCAGCGCTTTATCGAGAGGCTGGATCAGCTTGGCGCCGAATCAGATGAGCCCTTCGACGGCTTGCCTTCATTATGCGGAGCGTTATGCGGCTTGGCTGCGATTCAGCGGTTGATCCCGGGGCTCATTCAAACCGCTGAACCGCTGCAGTTCGTACTGGACCGCAGACCTTTTATTTGAAATTTTAACCCGATCCGTTGCCTTTTCACCGTAAACGAGCTTTCGCCGCCAAGCACTGCGTCAGCCGTTTACGCTTGAAGCATCAACCCGGCTCCAGCTTTCCGAGCGCGTGACGCATAATGCCCAGCATATCATCGATGTTCTGCTGCGTTACGATTAACGGAGGCACGAGCCGAACCGTAGATGGATTAGGCGAATTAATGAGCAAACCCTCACGCAGGCAAGCCGCGGCCAACAGGGTGGCTGTACCCTCGGGCAAGTCGAAGGCAAGCAGCAATCCTTTGCCGCGAATATTCGAAATAGGGAAGCTGCTTGCGAGGGCATGAAGTCCATCTATCAAGTATTGTCCCTGCTTCTTCGCATTTTCGGCTAAATTTCGATCGAGGAGCTCCTTCAGAACGGCATAGCCGGCAGCCATAGCAAGCGGAGCTCCCGTATAAGTACCGCCGTGATCGCCAGGCTCGAATAAGTCGTATTTGTCCAACGTGAGCATCGCCGATAACGGAAAGCCGCCGCCGATTCCTTTGCCGAGCGTTATGACATCGGGCCGTATGCCATAATGCTCGTAGGCAAATAGCTTGCCCGTTCTGCCCATCCCCGTCTGGATTTCATCGAAGATGAGCAGCATGCCGTACATGTCGCAAATTTTACGCAATCCGTATAAATAAGCCTCCGATACCGAATGAACCCCGCCTTCGCCTTGCACAAGCTCGACCATAATGGCGCAGGTTTGATTCGTAACCGCGGCAAAGCAAGCGTCGAGGTCGTTGATCGGAACATGCTTGAAGCCATCGATTTTGGGAGCAAAAAGTTCCTTCCATTGCTCTTTGCCGGTAGCCGACATCGTCGCAAGCGTTCGTCCGTGGAAGCTGTTCGTCAACGTAATAATCTCATAAGCTCCGTTTAAGTTGACCGCGCCATGCTTTCTGGCAAGCTTAATCGCGCTCTCGTTCGCTTCGGCGCCGCTGCTGGCGAAGAAGGCTTTATCCATCCCGCTGACGCCGGTAAGCAGCTCGGCGAATTCAATCATTGGCCGGTTATAATAGCCGGGGCTGGCGTGCACCAAAGTGGCGGCTTGGCGCGACAGTGCTTCCTGCAAGACCGCTGGTGAATGACCAAGGCTGGCTACGGCCCAGCCGCCCACAAAATCCAAGTAACGTTTGCCTTCCGTATCCCAAAGATGCATTCCATCGCCGCGCTCCATCACGATCCCAGGACGACGTGCCGTAAATAAAACCGATTTCTCCGCTTTTTCGAGCAGTGCTGCCGTTAATGATTTTTCCATTTGAATCATGACGAGCCTCCCGGTTATTCAAAGTATTGTATAAATATACAGTAAAGTGAATAAAAATTCAATACAGAATTAAAATCTTCACAAGGTATATTTACGGCTAACCTTCCAAAACGGTCATTATGATTCGGAATAACATGTAAAAAAAATCTAGAGTAGAGGCGGAGCGAAAAATGTGGAATGGGGACGATTTATTAAATAAGCTTTACAACGAAGCGGTCAATCGGCATCAAACGAGTTCCATGCGGGAGCTTCGAAACGAGCGCAGACCGAAGCTGAAGGCGGCGCTGCGTGAAGCGATTGGCCACTTTGAGCCTAACTCGGATTTTGCTCCGCGGCTGCTGGAACGCGTCCAATGCGATGGATATGTCCGCGAGCGGGTGGAACTTTCGGCTACACCGGCGTTAACCTTTGCTGCATATGTCCTTATTCCTGATAACGTGAAGGAGCCGCTGCCTGCCGTGCTGGCGATTCATGGCCATGGTTATGGCAGCCGTGAGATCGTCGGCTTGCTGAAGGATGGCTCGCCCGATCCGGAAGAGCCAGGCATCCACCAGCATTTTGCCTTGCAGCTCGTGAAGCGGGGAATGGCCGTAATCGCGCCGGACGTCATCGGGTTCGGTGAGCGAAGGCTTCTTGCGGACCTTGCGGTTAATCCAGATACGCCAAGCTCCTGCTACAAACTATCCACTCAGCTGATGATGTTAGGAAAAACGCTTACCGGCTTGCGGGTTACCGAGGCTTTAAAGGCCTTTACTTATTTGGCTTCAAGGCCGGAGGTCAATCCGGATCGCATAGGGCTCATGGGCTTCTCCGGCGGAGCATTAATTGGTTATGCAGCTGCCGTGCTGGAGGCGCGGATCAACGCAGCGGTGTTGACCGGCTTTACAAACACGGTTAAAGACAGTATTTTTGCTGTCCATCATTGCATTGATAATTACACGCCGGGTTTGCTTGTGCATGCGGAGCTGCCAGAGTTAATCGGTCTTCTAGCGCCGCGCCCGTTATTTCTCGAATCGGGCGAGCGTGATCCGATTTTTCCGGTTGCTGGCTTTCGCAAGGCGGCAGCTGAAATCCAGGAGATTTATGAAGCAGAGGGTGCCGGCGAAAAGCTCGCAACGGACATTTTTCCGGGCGCGCACAAAATTAGCGGAAGGCTGGCTTACGACTGGCTGAAGCGGACGTTAACCTCGCAATAAGGTTACTTTTGTCCAAGAGATAGATAATTTTCTGCATGTCTATGAAGTGCCTTCATCGCTAGAATGAACATAGGTAGTTCAATGCGAGAGAGGATGATAGCTTCATGGGAGCAGATACATATTTGAAGACGATTGAAGATACGATTAAAAACGGGAAATTCAAGGATAATTGGGATTCGCTCAGCGGATTTGAAGCTCCCTCTTGGTATGAGAAGGCGAAATTCGGTATTTTCATTCACTGGGGCGTCTATTCCGTCCCCGCATTCAAGAGCGAATGGTACCCGAGGAATATGTATATCCAGGACTCGGAGGAATACAAGCATCATCTCGCCGTCTATGGAGAGCACAAAGATTTTGGCTATAAGGATTTTATTCCGATGTTTAAAGCGGAGAAATTCAATGCTGACGAATGGGCTGCGCTTTTCCGGCAAGCAGGCGCCAAATACATTATGCCGGTTGCGGAGCATCATGACGGGTTTCAAATGTACAAAAGCGGCATCTCACCTTTCAATGCCTATGAAATGGGGCCAAAGCGCGATTTAATTGGTGAAATGAAAGAAGCTTTCGAGAAGCAGGATATGACGTTTTGTGTTTCTTCGCACCGGGCGGAGCATTGGTTTTTCTTATCGCATGGCAAAAAATTTGATTCTGACGTTAAAGAGCCGCTCGTACGCGGCGACTTCTACTGGCCTTCGATGCCGGAGCCTGACCATCACGACCTGTACGGTTCTCCTCCGAATCAAGCCTATTTGGAGGATTGGCTGATCCGATGCTGCGAGCTTGTGGACCAATATCAACCGAAGGTATTTTATTTTGACTGGTGGATTCAAACGGAAGCCTTTAAGCCTTATCTCAAAAAATTCGCAGCATATTATTACAACCGGGCGATGGAGTGGGGCGAAGAAGTAGCGATCAACTATAAGCATGACGCGTATCATTTCGGCACCGCGGTCCCGGATATCGAGAGAGGACAGTTCGCGGAACTCAAGCCGTATTTTTGGCAGACCGACACGGCGGTGGCAAAAAACTCATGGTGTTACACGCCGAACAATGATTATAAATCATCGAATGAAATTATCCGGGATTTAGTAGATATCGTGAGCAAGAACGGCAGCCTGCTGCTGAATGTAGGCCCCAAAGCCGACGGATCGATTCCCGATGAGGATAAGCAGATTCTTCTTGAAATCGGCCACTGGTTGAAGGTGAACGGAGAAGCCATCTACGATTCGACCTTCTGGCGCATCTTTGGCGAAGGGCCGACGGAGATCGAGGAGGGCCAATTTACGGATGGGAAATCTAAAGTGTTTACGAGTGAAGACATTAGGTTCACCGTGAAGGGCAGCACTCTTTTTGCAGCCATTCTCGTATATCCCGAAAACGGAGTGGTCGCAATCAAAGCCCTCAAAGAAAAATCGATCCATTTCCAAGGTATTATCGAGGAAATTAATGTTCTAGGGTTTGACGAAAAACCGGCATGGGAGAGAACGGAAGAAGCCTTGATTATTCAGACACGGCATGTCCAAAGCTCGGCACCAGTCGTATTCAGCATCAAAATCAATTAACGGTTGATCATAAAATTCCCTCCGTCTTAAAATAAACAAGGGACGCAAGCTTCGGCTTGCGTCCCTTGTTTATTTTATAAGAACCGCTTGCCGCAGTGTAAGGCATCAGCCTTTAAACCCAATGAATTGGAGTTATTTCGTCAGCTTGCGGAAGGCTGTCGGGGACAGATTCATCCATCGCTTAAATTGCTTGCTGAATTGCGAGACGTCATGATATCCGAGCTGATAGGCGATATCCTCGACGGTGAGCTCCGAATTGATCAGCAGCAGCTTCGCTTGGCGTACAATCAGGCCCGTTAAATATTGCCGCGGCGACATGCCGTAAACTCGCTGGAAGACCCGTTTGCAATAAGCGGGGCTATAGCCGAGGCGGGCGGCCATTTTTTCGATACCGATTCGTTCCTCAGGCAGGCGTTCCGAGACGGAGGCGCTCCGCAGCTCCCGTTCTATCGTTGCGGCGAGCGACATTTCATTCTCGGAGGCTTCTTTTCCATGCAGCTCGCCCTTGCCTTCGTCCATGGTCCAATTCGTTAGGGCAGACAGCATGAGGAAGGTATCGCTCAGAAAAGCGAGCTTGTCCCGCTGCAGGCCCGTTTGGGCATATTGCAGCGAACGTATTAACCGCTCCAGCGTGCTTCTGATGCCGGCAGACGAAGGATTTCCGGTAGGCAGCAGCGTCGTCTGCATGCTCATCAAGCTTCTGCGGAGCGTCAAATCGTCGATATCAAAATGCAGACAGAAGTAAGTCATTGTCTCATTGCCGGAAGAGCCTTCGCTTCTGTGCTTGACGCTGGGAGGAATGAACAAGATATCCCCTTCATGCTGCAAAAAGGATGAGTTCTCCGCAAACATGGTCTGCTCTCCGTCCAAGACCATGTTGAGCTCGAACATGGTGTGATAATGCTCGGGATAGCTCCACTGCCCGTTAACGGTACGCTTATGCGCCGCAACGATTTGAAAGGCAAACTGCAAATCGGGCGTCATCAGCTCCTGAATGCTGTTTTCCCGGCCGAAGGGTAGATGGTTTCTCATCGCGTATTCCTCGCTTTATAGGATGAGTTCAGTATAACATACCGTCAACCTGCGGCATGGTGACGTTTTGTACAAATAAAGGCCTGTTATGACCCTGTTGGCGCCTGTAAAACGACCGTAAGATGGGAAGAGATACAACCTATGAAGGAGATGAATTTACCTTGGCAAAAAATCAGTTTTTTAACGCGCATCATTCCCCGATCGGTGCTTTTTCCAGCTTTACGCTCGGATTTCCCGGAGCTTCGGGAGGCTTTGACATCGAACTGGCTAAACCGCCGAAGGAGAATATATATATTGGCCTGGAACGTATGGACGGGACCGGCTATGACACGCTGCCGTTTCATGATGTGCAGGGAGAAGATGAGAGCAAGCGCTACGATATCGAGAATCCCGATCCGAGTCCCGACAAGCCGAAGCTGCTTCACCCGCTGGCGCAGCAGGACATCCAGCGTGATTTCCAGCTGACGACGGATACATGGAAGTCGGGCGATTTGTCATTCCGGATTTATTCGCAGGTACGCTCGGTACCGGACCCGGCATCGGCCTCTGAAGGGGAGCTTAAGGACACGCTTCTCCCAGCCGTATTTGCGGAGCTGACCGTAGATAATTCGCGTTCGGACCGCAAACGCAGGGCGTTTTTCGGTTTTCAGGGAAGTGATCCCTACCAAGCGATGCGGCGAATGGATGATACCTGCGGCAGACCGGGCATTGGGCAGGGACGCCAGCTAGCGATCGTGACGGATGAGCAGACGGCGGCGTCTGCGCAGCATTTTACGCTGGAGGATATTTTGGGCGCGTCTTTGAAAGAAAACTGGACCTTCGGCCTTGGGGCCGTATGCTCGCTTATCTTGGACACGGAACCTGGGGAAATTAAAACATACCGGTTCGCGATTTGCTTCTATAGAGCCGGATATGTCACGACAGGGATTGACGCTTCCTACTTCTATACGCGTTACTTTCCGAATGTCGAGGCGGTCGCTGAGTATGCGCTGACCCATTTTGACAGGCTGACCGAGGAGGCTTTGCGGGCTGGCGCGTTGACAGAACAGGATAACCTGTCCGACGACCAAAAATTCATGCTAATCCACTCCATTCGGAGCTATTATGGCAACACGCAGCTTCTGGATTACGAAGGGAAGCCGTTTTGGATCGTCAATGAAGGCGAATACCGCATGATGAATACGTTCGATTTGACCGTGGACCAGTTGTTCTATGAGCTCAAAATGAATCCATGGACAGTCAAAAACGAGCTCGACATGTTCGTGAAACGCTATAGCTACGAGGATACGCTGCGCAAACCGGGCAGTGACGAGGTATATCCGGGAGGCATCAGCTTTACCCATGACATGGGCGTTGCGAATGCGGTATCCCGTCCAGGCTTCTCGTCCTATGAGCTGTACGGCCTTGACGGCTGTTTCTCCCATATGACGCATGAGCAGCTGACGAATTGGGTGCTTTGCGGCGCGGCCTATTACGAGAAAACGGCAGATCGCGAATGGCTTGACGCGAACCTTGAAATATTCGAGAAATGCTTAAACAGCATGCTTAACCGGGATGATTCCAATCCGGACAGCCGCAACGGCATTATGGGTCTGGACAGCTCGCGGACGATGGGCGGCGCGGAGATTACGACTTACGACAGCTTGGACGTATCTCTAGGCCAATCACGGAACAACATTTATTTAGCGGGGAAAAACTGGGCGGCTTACGTGGCGATGGAGCGGATATTCCATGAAAACGAGCGGGCTTCGCAGGCAGAGACGGCAGGAAAGCAAGCAGACAAATGCGCGGCCACGATTGTCAGCCATGTCACAAGCGAAGGCTATATACCGGCGGTCATTGGCGAAAATAATGATTCCAAAATCATTCCGGCCATCGAAGGGCTTATTTTTCCTTACGTGACGGGGAACCTTGCCGCGCTTGAGCCGGAAGGACGGTTTGGCGCCTACTTGGAGGCTCTAAACACGCATTTGCGGTATGTATTGAAACCTGGCATTTGCTTGTTTGAGGATGGAGGCTGGAAGCTGTCCTCTACGAGCAATAACAGCTGGCTCAGCAAAATTTACTTGTGCCAATTCGTGGCGCGCGAGCTGCTCGGCATCGCATGGGAGGAGACCGGACGGCAAGCTGACCAAGCTCATGTCCAGTGGCTGACGCATCCCGAGCTTTCGATTTGGAGCTGGAGCGACCAAATGATTTCCGGGCGCATTACCGGCAGCAAATATTATCCGCGTGGCGTAACCTCGATTTTATGGCTCGAGGAAGGGCAAAAGGCGAAGCCGCAGCAATAAACGGCACTATCATTTATTTTTCGGGGCATCCTCTCGGCTTATTTATTCGGCTGAGGAGATGCCCTGTTTTTTCATGACGATTAAACCGCCAAAGTTGCCGTGGCTCAGCTGATTAAACCTATCGTTACTTTTAAGCAAAGCGATCATCGCGTCAATCAGAATTCCCGCCATGATCCGCTTGCCGGTCTGTTGTGCAGGTTATTCCGCAAATGAATGGCCTTGAAGCGGCGATTATAGTGTACTTTGTGCAGCAGAAAGTTAACATCGCACTTTTTCTTTTGGCTGCGCTGTAGAAACTACAATAGAAATGGCCCCTGTCAAGCGAGAAGTGCCGCAAATAAGATCATCTGTTGTAGTAACTGCAATGTTGAGGCGGAGCAGCCGGTAAATGAGCGGTTCTGTTGCAGTAACTGCATTGTAGCTAGTTCCAAGGTGTAGATGAGGGCCGATTGCGTCAGCATTCGATATTAGCTCCCCTCCCGATCGGCCTGGGGTGCCGCAGCTGAGTGGTCCATAACAGCATGCTGATGTATTATAGAATGATGTCTACCAAAGAGCTGTTCGTGACGGACCCTTACACGATTGCAACAAGATCTTCAACTCATATACTGCTTGCGAAACTTAGTCGGCGGCATTCCGATCTGCCGCGTGAAGCAGTTAGAAAAGTAAGGGACATTCTCAAAGCCGACATGCAGCGCGATTTGGGCTACGGGCCATTCCGTCTTAAGCAGGAGCAGCTTCGCCTGCTCGAGCCGGTATTTGGATAAGTAGTCAATCGGCGTCATGCCGTATACCTGCTTCATGCAGCGCGTGATGTAGTTGTAGTGAAAATTCAGCGCGTCTGCCATCGTTTGGCTTGTTATTTCCGCGCGGTAATTGTTTTTGATATACGCCTCCGCTTTTTCCGCCAAAGTGACGGAAGGGCTCGTATAGCTGTCGTTTTGACGTAAATCCATCATGCGGAGCAGTTCCTCGAAGGTCTGCTGCTGCGTCCAGAAGGCGCTGGATTGACGTTCCGCGCCCGCTTTGTTCAGCGTACGCATAAGCCGGTAAGCCTGCTCGGGGTAAGGGAGCGTCCACGCTTTTTGAAGATGGAGGGAATAGGGCGCAGTGAGAAAACGATTATAATGCTGGTCATGGCTGATGCTGGCATGGTCGAGCTCCGATTGCTGCCATTCTCCTACCGGCAGAAAATGAACCCAATAAAAAACGGTCTTCCCTTCGGACGGCTTTACGGAATAATGGGGACGGTCAGGCAGCAAAACCAGGGATTGCCCTGCCGTCAACTCCCATTTGCGTTCTTCCTCTCCAATAAAGAGACAGCCGCTTTCCACGATAATCAGATCAAATACGCCCAGATGCCTGCGGCTGGGATGCTGGTCGCCGCGCTTATGGACCGTAACGCCGCTTTCGAGGTAGTACGGAAGCGGGGGCGCCGCAAAATAGATATGCTCCGATGCTTCTGTCATCGTAATCCACTCTCCGAGTTTGTGTGATATTTTATAAGAAATAGGTTATTTGTGTTTGTATTTATGTTCTATTCTAACGCATAAAATAGGAATCAGCAGTATGAAATTGAATAAATGCTGGAGAGGTGCGATACGAATGGGACAAGCAGTTAGCAAGGTACATGCGAAGCCGGTATCATTAAAGAAAGTTAAAATTACAGATGATTTCTGGAATTATTATATTCATTTGGTGAGGGATGTTGTTGTCCCTTATCAGTGGGATGCGATAAACGACCGGGTTGAGGGAGCGGAGCGAAGCGGCGCGGTAAGCAATTTTAAAATCGCTGCAGGGCTTGAAGAAGGCGAGTTTTACGGCTATGTATTCCAAGATACCGACGTAGCCAAATGGCTAGAGGCGGTAGCTTACCTGCTTGAAACGAAGCCTGACGCCGCATTGGAGCAGGTTGCCGACGAGATGATCGAGATTATCGGCAAGGCGCAGCAGCCAAGCGGTTATTTGAATACGTTTTTTACCATTAAGGAACCGGATAAAAAATGGACGAATTTAACGGAATGCCATGAGCTGTATTCGGCGGGACATATGATTGAAGCAGGCGTTGCTTACTATCGTGCGACCGGCAAGCGTAATCTTCTCGATATCGTATGCCGGATCGCGGATGATATCGCCGTTGTGTTCGGTGACGGCCCGGGCCAAATCGCTGGTTACGACGGACACCAGGAAGTCGAGCTTGCGCTTGTTAAGCTGTATGAAGCAACAGGCGAACGCAAATATCTGGAGCTGAGCAGCTACTTCATTGACAAGCGCGGACAGCAGCCTAGCTTTTTCGAGGCAGAAGCTGACCGCAGAGGAAGAACGACGCATTGGAGCAACAATAAGATTCATATTGATCCGGAATATTTTCAAGCGCATTTGCCTGTTCGCGAGCAGGAAGCGGCAGCCGGACACGCGGTACGCGTAGTTTACATGCTTGCAGGCATGGCAGACGTTGCGCGGGAAACAGGCGACGAATCCTTGATGAACGCTTGCCGCAAGCTTTGGGACAACATTGCTTCCAAGCAAATGTACATCACGGGCGGCATCGGCTCGATGGCGCAGGGCGAGGCTTTTTCTTTTGATTACGATTTGCCGAATGATACGGTATATTCAGAGACCTGCGCTTCGATCGGCCTTATTTTCTTCGCGCACAGAATGCTGCAGCTGGAGCCAAGCAGCAAATATGCCGATGTCATGGAACGCGCTTTGTATAATACGGTGCTTGCGGGGATGTCGCGCGACGGCAGGCATTTCTTCTATGTCAATCCGCTGGAAGTAATGCCGGATGTATGCGAAGGGAAAAATAAAAACTTCAACCATGTAAAGCCTGTCCGCCAAGAATGGTTCGGCTGCGCATGCTGCCCTCCGAATATTGCCCGTTTACTGGCATCGCTGGGCGAATACTTGTACTCCGTAAAGGAGAACACCATTTACTCCCATCTCTATATCGGCGGCGAAATGGAGCTGTCATTGGGAGCTGCGAAGGTTAAGCTTAATCAGCAATCATCGATGCCGTGGGAGGGCTCGGCGCGCTTCGAGGTTACTTTGGAGCAGCCTGCAGCCTTCACGCTGGCGCTTCGCATACCGGATTGGTCAGCGAATGCATCTGTTCTCGTAAACGGAGAGGCCTATGCGATTGCGGATAAAACCGTTGACGGCTACGCTCGCATCGATCGGCAGTGGGTGTCAGGCGATATCGTCGAGCTCACGCTGGAATTGCCTATTTTACGTGTAAGAAGCAATCCTCTCGTGAAGCAAAACGCCGGTAAAGTTGCTTTGCAGCGCGGCCCGCTCGTGTATTGCGTAGAAGAAGCCGACAACGGACAACAGCTTCAGCAGCTGCTTCTGCCGCAGGATGCCAAGCTTGCAGCTTCTTACGAAAAGGAGCTGATCGGCGGCATTCAAGTAATCAAGGCGGAAGGGTTGAAGCTGCAATTCGAGCAATGGGGCAGCCAGCTGTACCGCTCGGACGCCGATGCTGCTCTCAAGCCGGCCAGCCTTACTTTTATTCCGTATTACGCATGGGCGAACCGCGGCAAAGGTGAAATGGCCGTTTGGGTGAAGGAACGCTTGTAGCATGATGGAACGGCCTGCAGGTATGCAGCCAAAATAATAAGCTAAAATGCGGCGATCGCTTACCGGAATCTATCCGGGGCGGTCGCTTTTTTTTGTTCCCAAGCCGCTTTACGCCAAAAGGATGTTGTAAACACCTTTAGTTTTTAGGGTTGACACTATACTTTTTGCATTGTGCCGTTCCTTTATTGAACATAAAATTTAAATAACAAAGCGTAATTTAATTTAAAATAAAACCTGCGGGAGCGGACAAGAACGATGACAAACATACAGGATATAATAGACAGGCTGACAGCTTCCCTTGAACCGATTCCGAATTCCGTGGATACGCTGGCATTTGGAACGCCCGGGACGGAAGTTAAGGGCATTGCCGTTACGTTCATGGCGACGCAGCAGGTGCTTGAGCAGTCCGTCCAGTTAGGGGCTAACCTCGTCATCACGCATGAAGGGATATTTTACAACCACCGTGACGGTACGAAACCCTTATACGCGGACGATGTTGTATATAAGTCGAAAAAATGGTATATCGAAAGGATGGGCGTGGCCGTTTATCGCTATCACGATTATTGGCATCGCTTTCAGCCCGATGGCATTATGGAAGGGCTCATCCAAGCTTTGGGATGGCAGGAGCATGTAACGGAAAATTTACCCGCCGCGACGCTCGTAACCCTTCCGCCGATGAACCTTGAACAGGTCATTGGCGATATCAAAAAAAGACTAGGGATCCGCTTCCTGCGGGCCGTTGGCGATTTGTCCATGGCGTGCACCCGTATTGGCTTGCTGGTTGGCTATAGAGGGGCAGGAGAGAACGTGATTCCTTTGTTCAGCAAATATAATCTGGATTTGATTATTTACGGGGAAGGCCCGGAGTGGGAAACGCCGGAATATGTTCGGGATGCCGTGCATGCTGGCAAAAGCAATGCGCTCATTGTTCTTGGCCACATGGAAAGCGAGCAGCCGGGGATGCGGCTGCTCGCCGATCGGCTGGGGAAATGGTTTCCCGCCATTCCCGTTCATTATTTGCCTGTTGATCCCGTATTTCGTCTGGCATAACCCGAATGAGGAGGACAAAATGATGCATTTACATCGTGCAATTCTGGTGGATGACGAATTATTTACCCGCAAAGGCCTAATAAAGCTGATCGATTGGGAAGACTGCGGCTTTGAAATTGCCGGAGAAGCGGATAATGGCGAGGATGCGTTGGCGCTGATCGAGCGAGTTCAGCCGCAGCTTGTTATCACGGATATTCGTATGCCGGTCATTGATGGACTGGAGCTGATAAGGCGGGTCACGACGGAAAATAACATGAAGCCTGCTTTCGTGATCATAAGCGGCTATAACGATTTTAACTATGCTCAGCAGGCTATGCGTTACGGCGTTCAAGATTTTGTTGTCAAACCGATTGATGAGATCGAATTCACCAGCATTCTGAAAAAGCTAAACGAAAAGCTAAATGCGGAGCAAGAGGAGCAAACCAAGAAGGAGCGGCGGATAGGCAGCGAGATGATCAAATCGCTTATTCTTGGCGAAGCAAGCGAGGCTTCCATTGCAGGATGGGAGCGTCGTTTGCAGTTGAAGAAAACCGATTTCTTAATTTATATGTTCGCGGAGCTTAACGATAACCACCGCCTGGATCCATCAACGGGACAGATCCCTAACGCGCGTTTCATGGAGCTGGTCCAGCAGGAGCTTATGCGGATTACGGCAGCCTCTCAGCCGGTTAACCTGTATGAGCATCGCAACCGTATCGGCATCTTGCTGCCCGGCTTTCTGCTGGAGCCCTTCAACGGGGAGCTTGAGCGGTTCCTGGCAAAATTTAGAGCGGCACTGGATATCCATTTTGGCAAAAGCGTATTTCTATATGCCGGCTCTCCGGTCTATGGTCTGGCGCATATTCGGGATTCCTACAAAGCGGCTAAGGACGCCTTGTTATACAAATACACAAATGATGAACGAATCGTTGTGTATGAGCAGATCCAATCGGAGCAGCTAAATTATATCGGCTTCGAGCCGGTTCAGTTTAATCAATTCATGGAGCATTTCGAAGAGCTGAAGCTGGATGTGGTGAAAACGGCGGTCGAGCAGTGGTTTCTGGATTTTCGCGAGAAACGGTATGCCCCGGAAGCGGTCAAGATGAATATTCAGCAATGCGTAATGGGGATTATGAAAACGATCCGCAGCATGGAAGGGGACGAGCAATCCTTGTCCACCCTCAAACCGCTGCTGAATTGGCAGGACATCAATCTGTCGCTCGGCGAATTGAAAAACATGTTTTCGGCATTTATCGAAGAGAGCGGATTGCTTGTCGCGGAGCTGAGAAAAGAACAGCAGAAGGGCGGCATACAAAAAATCAAGAGCTATATCGAGATGAATTATTCGCAAAATATGAGCCTCAAAAGCATCGCGGCGCAATTTTATGTGAATCCCGTCTATTTGGGCCAGCTATTCAAGAAGACGTACGGCGTTTATTTTAACGAGTTTCTGCTGCAGCTGAGGGTGAACGAAGCCAAAAAGCTGCTTCGGCAATCCTGCGCAATGCGAGTATATGAGATCGCGGAGAAGGTCGGGTTCAGCAACGCCGATTATTTTGTTACCCAATTCGAGAAGATCGAGCATATGACGCCGACCGAATACCGCAATCAGCTCCCATAAGCTTATACGCCAAATGAAATAACTACACACAAAGGGGATTAGACGCGTGAAGCTGCACTTGAATCTCAACAATGTCCGACTGCGGAATAAGATGCTGGTCCTCTATATTTTTTCCGTTTTTCTCCCCATCGTATTAACGAATGTGATTTTCTATAATGTGACGACAGAGAATGTGAAAAACCAGCGGATGAAGGATTTTTCGCGCGCAGTCGATCAAATAAACAATGAGTTCCGGTCCGAGGTCGAGGATGCCGTGACGATCTCGTCCGTATTTTATACGGATTATAATTTAAATCAAATATTAGAAACGGACTATCAAGAGCCGGCTGCTTATATTGAAGCGTACGACACCTATTTCCGAAGGATTTTGAACAGCTATACGCCCGTGTACACCTCCATTCAAAATATTAAAATTTATGTCGAGAACCCAACGATGCTGCATTCCGGCGGAATCGGGTTTCTTTCGGATGAAATCAAGCAAACCGATTGGTACAAAATGATGCAGGAGAAGCACAATGCCTATCCGATCTTCATCCGTACGCAGCAGGAAGACTTGTATTTGAAGAGCGAAGAGAATGTGACCCGTAATACCTTCAGCATTATCCGCGAAATGAATTATTATGAATCAAAAAAACAGTGGAAGAAGTTTTTGAAAATTGATTTGAAAACAAGCACGATTGAACAAATTTTCCGGAATCAGAATTTGCAAGGAAATATTTACTTAGTCAATGACAAAGACGAAATTGAATTTACGACGGACTCTGCGGTGGACTGGCGAAAAGATACCATACGGTATGATTCGTTGGAATTCCCATCGGATGCCGTCGCATTCCAAGCAGAATACGCTTATGTGAGCTACATGGACAACTGGCGCATTATTGCTTCGATTTCGGAGGAAGAGGTATTGAAGGAAGTGCGTCAATCGCGTGAGTTTGTTTTCGTATTGGCCTGCCTGAATATCTTCATCCCGACATTGATCATTTTATGGATTACGCGTTCCTTGAATGTACGGCTGGTTGAAATTCTTAAGCATATGAAAAAAGTGAAAAACCAGCATTTTGATACGATTAAGCAAGAAGAATATTCGGATGAAATCGGCCAATTAACGAGCGAATTCAATCGGATGACGATACAGGTGAAAAGCTTGATTGACGATGTCTATATCGCGGACATTCAGACGAAATCCCTCGAGCTGGAACGAAGGAAAGCGCAGCTTAATGCGCTGCAAAGCCAAATTAATCCCCATTTTTTATTTAATGCGCTGGAAACCATTCGAATGCGCAGCCTCATTAAGGATGAGACGGAGACGGCAAAAATCATTCAGAATATGGCGAAAATATTCAGAAACTCGCTTACGTGGGGCAAGGACCGGGTGATGGTCAGCGAGGAAATGGAATTTATCGTTTGCTTCCTGGAGATCCAAAAATACCGATTCGAGGACCGGATGGTTTACGATATTCACATTGATCCCTCCGCTAGAAATTGTTTGATGCCCAAAATGATGTTCCTGCCATTTGTTGAAAATGCCAGCATTCACGGCATTGAGCCGCTGCGGAACGGAGGCAAAATCGAGGTGAGGGTCGAACGGGAAGAAGATGAGCTGATCTTTTCGATCCGTGACAATGGCATTGGAATGGACGAAGCAAAAGTGAAGCAGTTTTACGGTTATTTGGAGAGCGAAGAAGAGATCGGAGAAAGGATCGGCGTTCAAAATGTCATTTATCGCTTGAAGCTGATCTACGGCGGCCGCTTTCACCTATTAATCGAGAGTATGCCTGGGGAAGGGACGTTTATTCGGGTTAGAGTACCCGTTGAATAGGTTAGACGCATCTCAAAACGGCTGAAGGTTATATGCTTTTTAAAGCAAGAACTATAGTTTGCGGGGTAAACAAAGGTTCTGAATTTTTTTATACTGAAAGTGCTTACAACAATAAATAAAACAAAAAGTATCGAAAGGGGCTCGAAAAAGTGACAAAGAAATTATTATTAGTTTGTTTGGCTGCTTTCATGATTTTTACTGTAGCATGCTCGAATAACAACAATGGCGGAACAAACAAGCCCTCAGACAGCACGAACAGTCCGAATGCAACGGCGGATGAGGGAGAGAAACCGGTTGAAAAAGTAACTTTTTCTTATTTCAACGGCGTAGCGGCAGCTAAAGATACGAATACCAATGAAACGACGATCGGTAAAATACTTGAAGATCAAACCGGCGTTAACTTTAAGATTGAGCACTTAGTTGGCGATCTTAATACGAAGATTGGAACGATGATTGCATCGAACGCTTATCCCGATGTTATGATTCCGGATGCCGCAATCGACAAGATCCTAGATGCGGGCGCGTTCATTGCGCTTGATGATCTAATCGAGCAATACGGTCCGAACATTAAACGCGTATACGGTCCTTATTTCAATCAAATGAAAGCCGCAGACGGCAAAATTTACTTCCTGCCGTTCTCGAACACGGTTGGCGAATATATCCCGGATCCGAATATCGGACAAGGAGCTTTCTGGGTACAGCGCCGCGTGTTGAAGGAAGCAGGATATCCGAAAATCACAACGCTTGACGCCTATATGGACTTGGTTAAAAATTTCGTGGAAAAACATAAAGACGAGGATTTAACCGGTATCGTTTCCTTGACGCATGACTGGAGATTCTTCGCAACTTCTAACCCTCCAAACCATTTGGCTGGTTATCCGAACGATGGTAATGTCATCGTCGACATGACGACTTTTGATGCAAAAACCTATGCAGCGGATGACAATACAAAGCGCTGGTTGAAAAAACTAAACGAAATCAACGCGGAAGGCTTGTTCGACAAAGCCTCTTTCGTAGACAACTACGATCAATATTTGGCGAAACTTACATCTCATAAGGTAGTCGGATTCTTCGATTACGGCTGGCAGTTCGCGAACGCGCAAAACGCGCTTAAAGATGCGGCCAAGCAGGACCCGGCAATGGATGACTTTGTTTATTTCCCGCTGCCGGTAACCTTCGATGGTCAAAAGGATCAATATTTGGATCCTCCAGGCTTCGTGAAAAACCGCGGTATGGGCATTACGGTAAGCGCAAAAGACCCGGTTCGCATTATTCAATACTTGGATAACCTGTTGACGGACGAGAACCAAATTCTTCAAAAATGGGGCATTATAGGCGAAACGTTCGAAGTGGATGACAAAGGCCGGATGTACCGTACGGCTGAACAAATCTTGAAAATCGATGAAACCTTTAATGAAAAATTCGGCTTCAAATACTACTCATGGAACTGGCCGCTTTACGGCAACAACTCTACCCTGCCTGACGGCAATGCGGTTGCACCGGGAAATCAGCCGGAAGTGTTCCAAATGAGCCTGACGGATGCGGATAAAGCGATTCTTGAAAAATACGGCGTAAAAACCTATTCCGAAATGTTCGCTAAACCGGACGCCCGCCCTTGGTACCCTGCATGGGGCATTCCGAAGGAGCAAGGCTCGGAACAGCAAATATGGGAAACGAAAAAAGACGAAATCACGAAGAAGTACTTCCCTAAGCTTGTCCTTGCGAAGCCGGCGGATTTCGATAAGGTATGGGCAGAGTACACGGAAGCTTTCGGCAAGCTCGATACGGCAGCTTACGAGAAATGGACAACGGATGAAGTGAAGAAACTGATCGAAGCATCAAAATAACAGGTAACGTAGTAGCGGTGAGAGGCCGGCTTGCGCATGCAAATGTCCGGCCTTTCTCCTTATTTTGCCCGATTCAGTCCGGAAGGAGAGATAAAGATGGAACATAAGCGAGCAATGTCAACGTCAAACCTGGTGTTGCCTAAGAAGCCGACAGGACTGAAGCATTTTTCAAAAAAGCTGATCGAACAGCGCGTGCTTATCCTCATGTCCGTACCGTTTTTAGTTTGGTTGTTTATATTTAAATACATGCCTCTATGGGGGTGGACCATCGCATTTCAAGACTACAAGCCTGCCAGAAGCTTTAGCGAACAGAAATGGGTGGGGTTTGAACATTTTCAATTTTTGTTCCAGGATGAACGCTTTATCCGCGTCTTAAGAAACACGCTTGCCATGAGCGGCATTAATCTGATTCTTGGTTTCGTGACGGCCATTACGCTTGCTTTGCTTCTGAATGAGGTGCGCAAGGTTGCTTTTAAACGAGTGGTTCAAACGGTAAGCTATTTGCCGCATTTCATTTCATGGGTCGTAGCGGCAAGCATCATTCAAACGACGTTATCGCCTGACGGTATCATCAATCAATTGCTGCTTTGGACCGGCTTCGTCGAGAAAGGCGAGGAAATTCTGTTCCTCGGCATACCGGAGCAATTCTGGGCTATATTCGGAGCAAGCTCCGTATGGAAGGACGTAGGCTGGAACACCATCGTCTATTTGGCGGCGATGACAATGATCGACCCCGCGCAGTATGAAGCGGCGGAGATGGACGGAGCAGGCCGTATTAAACGGATGTGGTATGTTACGCTTCCGGGCATTAAGCCGGTTATTATCGTATTGCTGATTATGAATATCGGGTATTTGCTGGAATCGGGTTTCGAGCCGCAGTATTTGCTGGGGAACGGGATGAACGTCGATTTTTCCGAAAACCTTGACATATTTGTTCTGAAATACGGGATTGCGCAAGGCAACTACTCGCTCTCGATCGCGGCGGGCATGTTTAAAACGATTATTAGCTTTATCCTATTGTTCGCAGCGAACAATCTCGCAAAACGGATGGGCGAGTCCAGATTATTTTAGAAGGAGGGTACATCATGAATCAATCGGCAGCGGAAGCTGTTTCCAAAAAATCAAGCCGCATACGTTCGTCGCGCGGCGATCTGATCTTCGACACCTGCAATTATATCTTTCTCACCTTACTGATGGTCGTTACCCTATATCCTTTCTTGAATACGGCCGCCGTTTCGCTGAATAATGCGACAGATTCGATCAAGGGCGGCATCTATTTGCTGCCGAGAATGTGGACGCTGGACAATTACGCTTATGTGCTGAAGGAATCGACCATATTCCATGCGACGATGATTTCGGTTATGCGTACCGTGATCGGAACGATCGCAACCGTGTTTTGCTCGGCCATGGTGGCCTATACCATTACAAGACAAGAGTACGTCCTGCGCAAATTCGTTACGATTGCGTTCATATTGACGATGTACTTTAACGGCGGCCTCATTCCTAACTTTTTGTTGATCCGCGATTTGGGTTTGCTCGATAATTTTTGGGTGTATATCTTCCCCGGCTTGATCGGCGTGTTTAACTTAATCATCATTCGTTCCTTTATCGAAGGTTTGCCGGAGAGCATTCTCGAGTCGGCAAGAATAGACGGAGCAGGCGATTTCAAAATGTTTTACAGCATCGTTCTGCCCTTGTGCGTTCCGGTGCTTGCAACCGTCGCTTTATTCTCGGCCGTCTATCAATGGAACCAATGGTTTGACGTCTTCTTGTACAATTCATCGAATATCGATTTAAGCACCTTGCAATATGAGCTTCAGAAAATTTTGCAAAACTCCAATGCTTCCTTGACGACGAAATCGGCCGGCGATGCATTCGCCAATGCGGGCAATACGGGAGCCAATACGGTAACGCCGTTCGCCATTCGGGCAACGATGACCATTGTAGCCTCCCTGCCGATCATCATGGTATATCCGTTTTTGCAAAAGTACTTTGTGAAAGGCATGACCGTAGGCGGCGTGAAAGGATAATCGAATGGGGGAACAGGAAATGGACAGCATTCCGAACCGCAGCATTCCAAAGCTGCATGAGGCATTTCAGGCCTCGTTCGATATTGGAGCAGCGGTTAATCCGCGTACGATCATTCAGGCGGGAGAGCTTATCGCCAAGCATTATAACAGCCTGACCGCCGAGAATGAGATGAAGTTCGTAAGCTTGCATCCGGCGGAGGATACGTATTCGTTCGAAGAGGCAGACAAAATCGTTGCTTTTGCAAAAGAGCATGGCAAAAAAATGAGAGGGCATACGCTCGTTTGGCACAATCAGACATCGGATTGGCTGTTTCAAGAAGCAGATGGCCGACCGGTCAGCCGAGATAAGCTGTATGACCGCTTGAAATCGCATATCGATACGGTTATGAAGCGCTATAAAGAGGATATTTATGCGTGGGATGTTGTGAATGAGGTAATCGCAGACGAGGGATCGGAGCTGCTTCGCCCCTCCAAATGGCTGGAGATCGCCGGGCCCGGCTTTATTGCCAAAGCCTTCGAATTCGCCCATGAAGCCGATCCGAAAGCCCAGCTTTTCTACAATGATTACAATGAGTCGAATCCAGCAAAACGCGATAAGATCTACCGCTTGGTCAAATCCTTGCTCGAGCAAGGCGTACCGGTGCACGGCGTCGGCCTTCAAGCGCATTGGAATCTGTATAGTCCCGAATTGGATGATATACGGTCTGCCATCGAGAAATATGCTTCGCTCGGCTTAAGGCTTCAATTGACGGAGCTTGATGTATCGATGTTCCGCCACGATGACCGGCGCACGGATTTAGCAAGCCCGACGGCTGAAATGCTTGAGCTGCAGGAGCAGCGCTACGAAGCCTTGTTTAAGCTGCTGGAGGAATACCGGAGCCATATTGACGCCGTTACTTTTTGGGGAGCGGCGGATGATTATACGTGGCTGAGCGACTTTCCTGTGCGGGGACGGAAAAATTGGCCGCTTCTGTTCGATGAGAAGCATGAGCCAAAAGGCTCGTTCTGGAGAGTTATTCAGAGGAGCTAACAACTGCAAAGCGGGTTCGTAAGGAGGCATTTTGATTGATGAATAGTAGGGCATATAAGGCCTGGCTGAATTATTTTCCGGTTGAAGATCGGCAAACGAGAAAAGCCTATACGGGCATATTGAGCCAAATTATTGCTCCGGATAAACGTTCCGGCGCTATGGATACCGCAGTAAGGGAGCTTCAGCAAGGTATCCAAGCTTTACTCGGCATCGATGCGAGCATCAAGGAGCAGCCTGCGGATGGAGGCTTCGTTCAATTAGCGGTTTACTCGGACGAAGCGGGCTCGGAGGAATGGAAGCAGGGGAAAGAAGGCTATACGCTGCGATACTGGCAAGAGGGCGGATATGGCGCAATAATCGTTACAGGAGGATCGGCTGCCGGTATCTTATTCGGCGTGTTCCATTTGCTTCGGCTAATCGGTTCGGGAGCGCCGCTTGAGGAACTGAATGTGAAGGAATCCCCTAGCAACGCGCTGAGGATGATAAACCAATGGGATAATGCAGACGGCTCTATCGAGAGAGGGTACGCGGGTCGTTCTATCTTTTACCGGAATGGCTGCATTACTTCAAATCTGCACCGGGTAAGGGATTATGCGCGGCTGCTCGCCTCTGTCGGTCTCAATGCCATCTCTATTAATAACGTGAATGTTCATGAGCGGGAGACCAGGTTCATAACAGCGGAGCAGCTTCCTTCTGTAGCGCTCGTCGCAGATGTCTTCCGGGAATACGGGATTACATTATTCCTAAGCGTTAATTTTGCGGCACCGCTGCAAATAGGGGGCCAGCCGACGGCAGACCCGCTGGATGGCAGCGTCCAAAGCTGGTGGAAGGAAACGGCGGACCGGATTTATGCGTTTATTCCTGATTTCGGCGGATTTGTCGTGAAGGCGGACTCCGAGCATCGGCCGGGCCCGTTTGCCTATGGCCGCGACCATGCGGACGGGGCAAACATGCTGGCAGACGCGCTGGCAAGCCATGGCGGAATCGTGATCTGGCGATGCTTCGTATATGACTGCATGCAGGATTGGCGTGACCGGAAGACGGATCGCGCGCGTGCGGCATATGACCATTTCAAGCCGTTAGACGGACGTTTTCGGCCAAATGTGCTGCTGCAAATTAAAAACGGACCGATGGACTTCCAAGTGCGTGAGCCGGTGTCTCCTTTGTTCGGCGCCATGAAAAAAACCAATCAAGTACTGGAGTTCCAGATTACCCAAGAGTACACGGGCCAGCAGCGCCATCTCTGCTATCTGGTACCGCAATGGAAGCAGGTACTCGACTTCGATACGTTTGCGGAAGGCGCAGGTACTGAAGTGAAAAGAATCGTGGATGGAACGCTATACGGGATACCGTACAGCGGCATCGCCGCCGTATCGAATATCGGGGATGAGGAAAGCTGGACGGGACATATATTGGCGCAGGCTAATCTTTACGGGTATGGCCGCCTTATTTGGAACCCGCAGCTGTCGGCCGAGGAAATAGGCATGGAGTGGACGATCGCAACATTTGGCAGCGATCCTGAAGTCGTGACCGTGGTCGGCCAGATGCTGATGCATTCTTGGCCGATTTTCGAAGGCTACACCGCTCCGCTTGGCGTCGGCTGGATGGTCGCGCCTAACCATCACTACGGTCCGGATGTAGACGGCTACGAGTATTCCAGATGGGGAACGTATCATTTTGCGGATCGGGACGGCATCGGCGTTAACCGGACGCTTGCGAGCGGCACGGGATATACATCGCAATACGCAGCGCCGAACGCGGCCCTCTATGACAGCATCGAGACATGCCCGGACGAGCTTCTGCTATTTTTCCACCATGTGCCTTATACCCATAAGCTCCATTCCGGAAAAACGGTGATTCAGCATATCTATGACACCCATTTCTGGGGAGCCGAGGAAGCGGAAAGGCTGCAGCAGCAATGGGCAGGACTTTCCGGCAAGATGGACGAAGCCAGATTTGCTTCGATTGCTTGCCGTTTGGCTGACCAAGCCGAGCATGCCAAAAATTGGCGCGATATTATTAACACGTATTTCTTTCGGAAATCCGGTATTTCTGACGAGGCCGGTCGAACGATTTATTAGGAAACCGTTGCATCGCGGGCAGTAATGGACATCGGACTGCCAGCATGACGAATAAGAGAGAAGCCGCTGGCCTGCACGATTGTAGACCAGCGGCTTCTTTATTTGTCTGTTGTTTGTTTAATCCCTTAGCCTAATAAATGTTATGAGAGCAGCTAGACGCTTCGATTTAATTTGATTTCAAAGTCTGGTTTCGTGACATAATCCATATAGCTTACGCTTCCCCCAAAATCCAAATAAACCTGGTAGCGCGCACGGATGGCAGGCGCTGTAATCGCTTCGAGCGCCGCTGCCTTATCGAACCATCCGCTTTCCGACGTTTCTTCAGAGACGCATAGCTGCCCGCCGAGCGCTTTGCACGAGAAGTCCAGCATGACTTTGGTTGGAACTTCGGTTACTCCGTCATGCCAAGTATAGGTTCCTGTATTGGAGTAAATGCCAATTAAGCTCAAAACAGCGGTGTCTATTCCGCTTTCCTCTTTTATTTCCCGGATTAAAGCATCCATTAAATTCTCGCCTGCTTCGACCTGTCCTCCGGGAAAAACCCATCCGTCATGTTGTGTCTTCACCAAAAGGACCTGCTCTTGCTCATTTTCAACAAAACCGCCTACAGCTACAATATGGGTTGGCATGGGCATGCATATAACCTCCGCATTCAAATAAAATAATTAGATTGGATAAAAATCTCATGCCTATCATATCACGCCATTCGATAGGTTTGCAGCTGTGCTTCGCTTGCCGCAGGCTTTTGCAACCTTTACAAAATTGTAAACGTTTGTAATCATGAGGTAAGGATACGATACAGATCATGCACACCCCAAAAAACGAAGGCGTTAAGGAGTGGTGATTTGGGATTCAAATACAAAACAGGCAAATATGCCGCTGCAATGAAGCTAAGTCTGCTATGCATTGTTTTTGTCTTAATAAGTGCTTGCGGCAAATCGGAAAAGGTTGAGCATATCGAAGTGTTTGCTACCGAAACGAGCGAGCAGAATGATGAAGGGATGTTTGTGCGAACAGGCTATAAGAAGGTCAATGCCATCACCATTATCGTCGAAGGCAAAAATTATATTAAATCCGATATCAAAATGATCGAAGACTCTTACGATTTAGAGGGAAATTTCATTAAATCCGAAATCATACTTTCCGATGCAGTCAGATCCGATATGATGATGTCTGACAATGGCGATCAGACCAAAACCGAACTGGCAAAGCCGTCGACCATTCTTATCCCCGATCAATCGTACGAGGAATTGGAATCCATTAAGCTGACAGAAGAGCAGAAGGCTCAAGTGAAGGAACATGTATTATCATTTGTGGATTGATGGCCTCGAACGATGATCCGGGCGCAAAGTTAAAGGAGGCAACAAACAAGCAGATGACGAATCTTTATTTGGTGAGGCACGCGCACTCCGTCTATACGCCGGACGAATTAACCAGGCCTTTATCGGAGCAGGGGTTAAATGATGCAAAAATGATAACAGAAGCGCTAATGGAAATGAATATCGACGCGGTCATTTCGAGTCCCTATAAACGGGCGATGCAGACCGTGGAAGGCATTGCGGCTTACTTAAACGAAGCTATTGTAATTATGGATGATTTTAAGGAAAGATTGCTTTCGGACCGTCCGGTCGAGGATTTTCAGGCAGCTATCGAGAAGGTGTGGGAGGAAAGCAGCTTTGCATGGGAGGGCGGGGAATCGAATGCGATTGCCCAGAAGCGCGGGCTGGAAGCCGCCATGCAGGTGCTCAAACAGTATACTAACCAAAATATCGTAATCGGCACGCATGGAAACCTGCTGGCTTTAATCCTGAATGCTTTGGATAAAAGCTACGGCTTCGATTTCTGGAAACAGCTTGAGATGCCGGATATTTATAAGCTGGCATTCGAAGGCACCGAATTAATTACGGTTAGCCGGGTTTGGAGCAGGCCTGACTAGATTGCTTAACCTTAAATAGCGATGTTCATTATAAGGAGGGATAGAGATGTTTAATCCAAAGGTCATCTTCTATTAGTTATACCGCTATAATGGCTTAACGCCATAATCTAACCCGGTATAACGGGGATGAAGATGTTTGTACAGGAAGATATCACACTGTGGGAAAACGAGCAAAACATTAGGCCTGTTTTTGCGAAGAAGCACGATGACCCAAGAAGAAGCAAGACGCGGGAATATCGGAAGGGCATGAAGAGCGTTCATTATAACAAAGAATGCACCGAAGCCAGAAGAGATGACAGTCGTAAATACAGAGTTCAAATGAAACGCTTGATGCGCAGCGGGAAATATGAATTATTACGTGGTTATCAACGGACAGGCGGCCGGATTACGTGGTAAACTGCAGCCGAGATAGGAGGGAGGAGGAGACTAGAGTCTCCTCCTTCTTGCGTTTATAGGTTTTATGCTGATTCCTCTTTTGATTGATAAAAGTACTTTTTATGTTCGTAAATGTGTGATATCATAAAAACGAACATTAACAAACGTTAGCGCCGCTAGCAGAGCATGCTGTGCGCCCCAAAAAAATTTAGGAGGCTTTTATCCAATGGAAGTACGCCACACAACAAACCCTACCGATGTGAAGCAATATGATACGGAACGTCTGCGCAGCGAGTTTTTGATCGAGAGCCTGTTCGAACAGGATCAAATCAAGATGACATATACCCATTATGACCGCATGATCGTTGGCGGAGCATTGCCAGTGAACGAAACGCTTGAACTGGAAGACGCAGCAACGCTGAAAACCGAATATTTCTTGGAGCGCCGCGAGATTGGTTTCCTCAACATTGGCGGACCTGCATCGATTTCCGTTGACGGCGAAGTTTACGAGCTTAGCAAGCTTGAAGTGCTTTATGTCGGAAAAGGCAAACGCCAGGTTTTGTTATCCAGCGTTGACAAAGCGAACCCGGCTAAGCTTTATTTCTGCTCCGCGCTTGCGCATGCCGAAATCGCAACGCGCAAGATGACGATGGAGGAAGCAAATCCGACTCATCTTGGCTCGCAGGAAACTTCGAATGAACGCGTTCTCTACAAATACATTCATGCCGACGGCATTCAAAGCTGCCAGCTTATGCTGGGCGTAACAAGCCTAAAAACGGGAAGCGTATGGAACACAATGCCTTCTCATGTGCATGACCGCCGCATGGAAGCGTATCTCTACTTCGATATGAATGCAGATGCGCGCGTATTCCATATGATGGGTGAGCCTTCGCAAACGAGACATTTGGTTGTGGCGAACGAGCAAGCGATTATTTCGCCTCCTTGGTCCATCCACTCTGGCGTTGGAACGAGCAATTATACGTTCTGCTGGTCGATGGCAGGAGAAAACTATACGTTTACAGACATGGACGCGGTCCCTGCAAGCGAGCTAAAATAGAAGCATTCGCTACAGGAGGTGCACCATGCTTGCTGCTGAACGGCATCGTAAAATTATTGAGAAACTAGAGCAGCTTGGGGCAGTTAAAGTATCTGAGCTGAGTGAGCAGTTTGGCGTTACGGAAAAAACGGTTCGTGAGGACTTGGAGAAGCTTGAGGAGAAGGGTCTGCTCAAGCGTACGCACGGCGGGGCCGTGGTGGAGCAGGAAGGGGAAGACAGTCTTTATCCGCTGCAGTTCCCTAACAGCAAACATCAACAGGAAAAATCGGCGATTGCGGCGCTTGCGCTAAGCTGCATCGAGGATAACGATATCATCGCGCTCGATGCGGGCAGCACTACGCTTGAGATGGCGAAGAGGCTTCCCAATATGCCTGTCACCGTGCTTACGAATGACCTGCTCATTATCCGGGAGCTGACCTTGAAGGATCAGGTAAGGCTTGTGATTCCAGGCGGCTATCGCCATAACAACCTGCTTATTGGGGCCGAATCGCAGGAATGGATTAAACGGTTGAATGTCCATAAGCTTTTTTTATCCACGACGGGTATTCATTTGGAATATGGGCTGACGATATTTACGGAAGAATTGTCGAAGCTGAAGAAGCTTTATATGGATAACGCGAAAATCGTGTATTGCCTGGCTGACCATAGCAAATTCGACAAGGGCGCCTTGATTACTTTTGCTGGCCTGGACGAGATCGATTTCATCATTACGGATGAAGGCATCGCTCCAGAGGTTGCAGCCAAATACGAGGCACAGCAAATAAAGATGATGAAGGCGGAGCTTCCGGAAAGCGGGAAGCGCACGAGAGGGAGGACTTAAACCGATGGGTTTGTTCGATTTGACAGGAAAAACGGCTGTCGTTACGGGTGCCGGCCGCGGCCTTGGCGCAGCGGTAGCGCTTGGCTTGGCGGAAGCAGGCGCTGATGTGGCGCTTGTTACCAATAGCACGCCTGCTGACAAAACAGCCGACGCTGTGCGGGCATTAGGACGCAAAGCCATTACCATTCAAGCCGATGTTTCAGATCGCTCTAAGCTGGCGGGCATCATTGACCGCACATTGGAAGAGCTGGGACGGATCGATATTTTGGTCAATAACGCAGGAATCATTCGCCGTACACCTGCAGCAGAGCACAGCTACGAGGATTGGCAGGCTGTGATCGATGTTAATTTGAACTCAGTTTTTGTGCTTTCCCAGCTTGCAGGCAAGCAAATGATCGAGCAGGGTTCAGGCAAAATTATTAATATCGCGTCCATGCTCTCCTATCAAGGCGGCATTAACGTTCCAGGCTACACGTCCAGCAAGCACGCGGTGGCAGGGCTTACCAAAGCGCTTGCAAGCGAATGGGCTGGTAAAGGATTGCAGGTAAACGCGATTGCTCCAGGCTATATGAGCACGGACAACACGGAAGCGCTACGCGAGGATCCGGTTCGCAGCGCCCAAATTTTGCAGCGCATTCCAGCTGGACGATGGGGCTCCTCCGAGGATTTGATTGGACCGGCTGTATTTTTAGCTTCCGCAGCCTCTGATTACATGAATGGCCATATTCTCGCCGTTGACGGCGGATGGTTGGTAAGGTAAGAACCGTAAGGCATTAAAAAACAAGAAGGCTCTCCCCATACGGCTGCGGCTGTAATAAGGAGGGCCTTTTCGTTGTCCGCAAATGCCGGCCCTTTCCATAAACCGCTGCACAATGCAAGAAAGCCCAGAACAAGACTGCGTGTTCTGGACTTTCTATGTGTACTAACCCTTTTACTAGTCCAAAGAGACGTAGGAGACAGAACGTTGACGCAAAACAGATTCTTCATGGTCGATGCTGTACGGGGGCGATTCGGCGGACTTGGCTAAGGCATGATTGACGGCTGTAACGAACAAGTCGAGAGCACGCCCATCCTGTTCCGTTTTGTCGTATTGATACTGGCTAAGAGGCGGAAGAGGAATGCGTCCGATAAAACTTTGCAGGAGATCGCTCCACCTGTCTAAGTCAACGGCCTCTTCTGTGTCGCTGGCAAAAAGCTCGCTCCAGCCAAAGCCTTGGCTGCTCGTTAATCGAAGACAAATACGGTGGCCTGCAGAATCGACGGCAAGTGCAGGAATGACAAAAAGCTCGATTCGGGTGACGGATAAATGAGGAGTCTGTTCCGTGAAATGATGCAGATGATTTGCACAGTTCGTCAACATAAATAAATCTCTCCTTTGTTCGCTTACGAGGTTAGCTGTCGGATTCGGGCTAGAGAGAATGCCCTACCAGGGTTACAAATCCCTGGATTCACCCCTTGCGAAACGATTGGAATCGTTCGCGATGGTTCCCCCGCTTTTTCATTCGAAAAATTCAGCGTGAATAATGTACTCTTCATTATAACCCTCATTTGCATATCTGTAAATCTTGTACATTTAATCAAGGAAAATGTGCGATAGGAAACGGGAACGCTTTAGCCATCAATCCTGTGTCGCAAAAAAAGGAATATCACGAAGCGGCCGTAGTCCTCCGCTTTCGTGATATTCCTTTTGTTCGAAACGTTCCCATTACGCTTCTTCTATTTCTATCCAGTCCTGCGACCACACTTGTATTTCACGGATGATCGGCTCAAGCGCCCGGCCCTTCTCCGTTAATGAATATTCTATGCGAACGGGTATTTCGGGATATACATGCCTGTCGACAATACCTTCGTTTTCTAAATCCTTGAATCGCTCCGACAACAGTCTGCCGCTGATCGGCAGCGCGGACTGGACGGCGCAGAACCGCTGCGGGCCGGACAGAAGCTGGAAAATGATCAGGCCGGTCCAACGCTTGCTAATAATGTCCATTCCCCTTTGGAAACGGGGACAAAGGTTAGATTGCTCCATGTGTATCACCTCTTTTATCTTCCATTTAGTATAACCTCAATATCTTATTTATACAAGCACACCTGAATAATGTTAATTACTTGACTATCCTTAGTTATAAATTTATAATTAGTTACAAATAGTAAGTGTATTTGAGGAGGCACCGCAGTGAAACCGTTATTTCTAGCACATGGATCACCGATGCTCGCTGTCGAGCAAAATGAATATAGCAAATTTCTTCAGCAAACGGGAGCAGGCCTGAAACCGGATGCGATCGTTATTTTTACGGCGCATTGGGAGACAGAGAGGGTTACCATCTCTTCTAAAGATGATGAATACGAAACGATTTACGATTTCTACGGATTTCCGGATGAGCTGTACCAAGTTAAATATCCAGCCAAAGGCTCCACAAAGGTAGCGGAGCTAGTTGGCCATCTGCTGAGCGAAAATCATATCCCGGTAGCATATGATACGTCAAGAGGACTCGACCATGGTTCGTGGACGATGCTGAAGCATATGTTTCCAAACGCGGATATCCCGGTCGTGCAGGTTTCCGTCAATCCTTATCGCACGGCGGAGGAGCAGTTCCGCATTGGCGAGGCGCTGCGCAGCTTGAGCGGCCAGAATATTTTGCTCATCGGAAGCGGCGTAACCGTTCATAATCTCCGTGCGGTGAAATGGGGGCAGAAAGAGCCGGAGAGCTGGGCAGTCGAATTTGACGAGTGGCTGATTGAAAAAATGAATAAGCATGATACAAATTCTTTATTTCAGTATGAAGACTTGGCCCCGCATGCTAAAATGGCAGTACCTCGCGCCGAGCATTTCGTTCCTTTATATATAGCACTTGGAAGCGGAAATCCTGGTGAAGCTCCCCAGGTCATCTACAGAAGCTATGAATTCGGGACATTGAGCTATTTATCTATGCAATTTTAATCCTATATAGAAGGTGAATCACTATGATTAAACCCCACATCGCAGCACTTATTAAAGATAAATTAAAACGCACGCAAGCCGGAAACGACGATATCTATGTCGTTGGCCCGGTCAAGCTTCCGGTCGAGCTGGACGGTGAAACCAAAACGTTTCATTGGTACAGCTGGCTCCGCAAGGAAGCGGGCGAGGAAAAGTCTCCCGAACAGCTGGTAGAGGATTTGAATCGCTTCTCGTATGCGGATCTCCAGCAATCGAGCGTTCTCGTCTACGGCGATTTCGAGAATAATGAAGACGCGCTGATCCGGATGCACAGCATTTGCCATACGGGAGATATCTTCGGAAGCGCAAGATGCGATTGCGGCTATCAATTGAAGCAATCGATGCGTATTATTACCGAGCATGGCACGGGGGCGCTGTTTTATTTGGCCAATCACGAGGGCCGCGGAATCGGGTTGTTCAGCAAAGCGATCGCGTATCTGCTGCAGGAGGATGGCCTCGATACGGTTGATGCCAATACGGAGCTTGGCTTCGCGGATGATTCGCGTGATTACAGCGACGCCATTGCCGTGCTTAAGCTGCTGCGCGAATTGCCGGTATCGATCATCACCAATAATCCGCGCAAAGTGGACGCGCTGCGCAAATCTGGGATGAACGTAGCGGGCAGAGTGCCGCTTTGGGGCAACGCTTCCGTTTATAACGAGAAATATATCCAAACGAAAATGAACCGATCGGGTCATTTTGGGCAAGAGCCGCATACCCTGGTTAAATAAGAAGTAGAAGAAAACTGTTCTAAGGTGCAAATGGCACCTTAGAACAGTTTTTTTGTTTTGAAAACATTTTAAGCTGCCGAATCGTCTATTAGGTATCTGATTGCAAATCGAAAGCAAGGAGTGGATGGATGAATGCGGATAAAGGATGGTCATACTAGATCTAATAAATGGCGTGTAAGAATGACGGGGCTTGCCGTTGCTGCATTAATAGCGGTGACGGGATGCAGCGTACAACAGCCGTCTGACCCGGGAAAACCGGATAACCAAGCGGTGAATGAGGGCGGGAACGAGCAAGGAACACAGGCCGACCAAAAGGCGATGATAACCGAGTTTCAGCTTGTGGCCAAAGAAGCTGCAGACGCATCGGATATTTTCGCGTTTATGGCTGAAAATATGGAAAAAGCAGATCAATCGACGGCAGATACGATGCTGCGCGGCCTGCATGACTATTATGATACGCACCTGGAAGCTGCGCAAACCGACTTTTTTGCCTCCAACGTGCAAGAGGTGCTGGCAGAGGAAGCATGGCCGATTACGAAAGAGAGCGCTGATGCCATTAAAGATGAAAAGGTGCTTGCCCTTGTGCAAAAAGCTCATGCCGGCGGTTATAAATTAGAAACGGTAGAGGGAACGATCTATCCCATCGTTGACTACAGCAAGCAACTGCAATTCAGCAAATGGCTGTCAGGGCAGATGAATGCTTATGTTCAGATAATGGCTGAAGAATCGAATACGGCAGCCGCCAAGGACGGCGGACTCGTCATCACATGGGATGAGCTGGCTTCAAGAGCTTTGCTTGCCGAGACCTTTATCGTCAATTACGCGGATGCTCCCGAGCGGGAAGAAATTCAAAATAAATATGTGAACGGGTATTTAGCGATGTATATAAATGGTTTGCCCAGTGCTCCTATCTATGATGCGGAAACTTTAAAACTGCGGGAGGAAGTGAAGAGCAGCTACCAGGCGACCATAGCAAATGCGCCGGAGTCGGCTACGGCCCGTATAACGAAGCAATTTTTGGAGAAACTCGCGGAATCAGGCGAACAAATCGTTCAGAAAAAAGATGGCGAACTGGCCGAACTGGCGGCAATAAAACAGTTTCGCGAGGAACTGGCGAATAATGCGGAAAAGCTTTTAAAATAGCCATAAACCGACAAAATTATTTTGCGTTCCGGGTCCTTTTCAAGTATGATGAGAAAAAATGAACTCATGTTCAAATTAAAGGAGTATCTACGCATGCAATCAAAAACGAGTCATTGTAAAATTGTCGACTGCACGATCCGCGATGGCGGTCTGGTAAATAATTGGGATTTTAGTGTCGAGTTCGTTCAGCATTTGTACCAAAGCTTGAACGAAGCCGGCGTCGATTATATGGAAATCGGCTACAAGAACTCGCCAAAGCTGCTTAAAGGCGCTGAAAGTGCAGGCCCTTGGCGTTTCCTGAACGATGATTTCTTGAAAAAAGTAATCCCGAACAAAGGAAACACGAAGCTTTCCGCGCTTGTTGATATCGGCCGTGTCGATGAGAACGACATTTTGCCGCGCAGCGAAAGCATGCTTGATTTGATCCGCGTGGCTTGCTACATCCAAGACGTGGATAAAGCGCTGGAGCTGGTTAAAGTGTTTCATGACCGCGGTTACGAAACAACCATCAACATCATGGCGCTTTCGAACGTAATGGAGAACCAACTGATCGAAGCTTTCGAACTGATCAACGAAAGCGTGGTTGACGTCGTATACGTGGTAGACTCTTACGGCAGCCTGAAGCCGAATGACATGAGCTACCTTGTTGAGAAGTTCCGTCAGCACCTGCCTAACAAACGCCTTGGCGTTCACGCTCATAACAACCTTCAGCTTGCTTTCGCCAATACGCTGCTTGCTGCAGAAAAAGGCGTCGAGCTGCTTGATGCTTCTGTTTACGGCATGGGCCGCGCTGCGGGTAACTGCAACACGGAACTTCTTGTAGCTGAGCTTCAAAACACGAAATACAATATTCGTCCTGTACTCGACATGATCGAGAAGTTCATGGTTCCACTTCGCGAGAAGGAAGAATGGGGCTATATCATCCCTTACATGATTACGGGCATTTTGGACGAGCATCCTCGTTCCGCAATGGCGCTTCGCGATTCGGCTGACAAAGACAATGGCGTGGAGTTCTACGACCGCCTAACGACGCCTGAGATCGCTCACGGCAAATAAATCAAATAAAAAGAAAAGGCTCCGCTAAGTCTCTAACAAGACTTAGCGGAGCCTTTTTTATGAGGATTATGGCTTATTGCTCGAGCAGTTCGCCGTCTCCGCGTACGGCTGCGGCTTGATGCGGCTCGTTGGGGTGGAAATATCCTTTTCCGCGAAAGGTTTGTCCGGTGCTGGCCACGGCTATCAGCTCGATTCCAATATCCTCGCTTCGGCCAAACCATGCCAATAGCTCACGGTCTCCGACGCCGTTAATGTCGACGTACCACAAGCGATCACCGTATTCGGTCACGCGAACGAGCTCTGCAGAGGTGAAGGAGAGCTGTATGGTCTTCTGCTGATAGGTCATTTCAAATGCAAGCAAGGAAAAGGTTTCCATGGTGAAGTCCTCCTGTATAGAAAGCTTAATGCAGCCGAACCTGGGACTCGCCGCATGTCTGTTAACGATTGTAATGTTACCGGACTATTTATGCAACATTACATAGCCAATATTCGTCAGATTAGGAAATACAAAGATGAGGGGTTGAAGGAATGAAAGAGGGTCATTCGTTCAAAGAGCGGGTTTGGCAAAGAAAAGGTTTAGGCTGTTTGGCTTTAGTCCTGCTTGCTGTGCTGCTTATGCTCAGCTCGTGCTCTTCCGCGTCAAACGATGTTTCCAACACAGGAAACCGTGATAAGGCAGATGAGGCAGATTCGTCCAGCAATTCCGCGCCAAAAGAAGAAACCAGCACAAGCAGAGAGGATGACTCTTCCATTAGCGAGATGCCAGAAAGAGAAAAAGAAGGCGGTAAGCGGGGCTATCCGAATCCGGATAAGGATGTGCAAGCCGGTCAGTTAACCGCAGGCGAATGGGATGATCTAGCTGCATGGGAGAGATTCGGTAATTTGCTGAACACGCAAGAGGGCGACAGCAGCAAGCGTGCCTGGCAGTTCTGGAATTTTCACAGGCTTGAGGTTGTTGTAACCGCAAACGGAAAAGCTGTATCCGATGCGAGCGTAGAGCTGTTAGCCGGCGGGCAGACGGCTTGGAAGGCACGAACGAGCACAGAGGGCCGAGCTTTCGTATATGCAGCGATTTTTGATCGAGATACAGCGAATTTAGGCAGATATACGGTGAGAGTGCAATCGGATCAGGAAAGCAAAACGACACAGCAGCTGGAAATTCCGCAGCAAGGCAGCATCAAGGTCGACTTGGGCAAAGGAGCAAAGTTATCTGATCAGGTGGATATTATGTTTGTCGTAGACACGACAGGGTCTATGGAGGATGAACTGAATTATTTGGAAGCAGAGCTTAAAGACGTCGTGAACCGTGTATCCGACCAGCATGCCAATCAGCTCGGCATACGGATCAGCGCGAATTTTTACCGGGACCGTTATGATGATTACATCGTAAAGCCGTATCCATTCACGACGGATATCAATAAAGTAACGGATCAATTCAGCAAACAAAAGGCAGAAGGCGGCGGAGATTTCCCGGAGGCCGTCGATCAAGCGCTGCGCGATGCTCTGCACGAGCATGAGTGGAGCGAGGAAGCGCGTGCGCGGCTCCTTTTTTTAGTGCTGGACGCACCGCCCCATGATGAGAAGCAGGTCATTAACGAAATGAAGAAGCTGACCCGGGATGCGGCAGGGCAGGGGATTCGGATTATTCCCGTAGCATCGAGCGGCGTAAGCATTGAGACGGAATATTTAATGCGGTTCATGGCGGCAGCCACAGGCGGCACGTATTTATTTTTAACCGACGACAGCGGTATCGGGAGCGATCATCTAGAACCGGCTGTCGGGGAATTTGAGGTAAAGCTGTTGAATGATTTGCTTGTTGAGGTTATTAATCGTTACGTGCAGGAATAATTCGTAAACAGGCTAATACGTAAACAGCGGTAAAACGTAAACAGGGGTAAAGCGTAAAAACGGGAAGGGCCATTCCTTGGCAGCAGGTGCTGCCGGAGGAACGGCCCTTTCATGCTTCAAAAAAGCTTGCCTTGGCGGTAGAGCACGGTGGAAAGCTTCATGACGGCATGATTATAGCAGTTTTGACGAAGCGGGAACGGATCCCCGAAGAAAGCAGGCAAAATGATGTTTAATGTCTTTTGCATTTTTTCGTATAGCATTTGATGCACCTGTTCTTCACCAAAAAATTGGGTTTCTCTGCCTTGAAGCCATTCGAAGTAGGATACGATAACGCCGCCTGCGTTTGCCAAAATATCCGGAATGATGATCGTCCCTTTAGCGGTCAAAGCTTCATCAGCCTCGCCCGTCACAGGCGCATTGGCGCCTTCCACGATGATTCGGGCCTTGATCATCTCTGCGTTGTCTTTGTGGACCTGCTCCTCCAGGGCGGCAAGGATGAGAACATCGACATTCAAATAGAGGACGTCTTCGCGACCGAGAATATGCGCTTTGATTTTAAACTCGGACAGAGCAGCTTCCGTAGAAGGCAGATCCCCTTGATGGAGGTTCGCGTAATCGATCAAGGCTGGGACGGAAAGGCCGTCTGGATTGTACAGCGTGACGTTGCGGTCGCTGACAGCGACTACTTTGTTTTGCAGGCGGGAGCATTTATACGCTTCCAGCGCAGCGACGGAGCCGACGTTGCCGAAGCCCTGTATGGCAATAGAAAGCGGCTTATCGGCAAGGGTGAGCGCCGTCTGCACGAATGGGTTCGAGCTGCCTGCAAGCCAGCTGCTTTGGGCTTTAAGAAAATCATAAAGCATATAGCGGAAGGTGAAATAAACGCCTTTGCCGGTTGCTTCCCTGCGGCCCAGCGAACCGCCGTTGATGACGCTTTTGCCGGTAAAGCTGCCGAGGTATGGCTGACCGGGATGAATGCTTTTGTACTCTGACATCATCCAGTCCATCTCGCGCTCGCCCGTTCCCATATCCGGGGCCGGGATGTCTTTGTCAGGGCCGAGCACGTCGCTGAAGTATTGCACGTATTTTTTGCAAATGAGATAAAGCTCTTTGGCAGAATAGGAACGCGGATTGATGACGACTCCGCCTTTGCCGCCGCCGAAGGGAACCTCATGCAGGGCATTTTTGAGCGTCATCAGCGCAGCGAGATTCGTGACCTCTTCTTCGCTGACGGATTCGTGAAACCGAATGCCGCCCTTATAGGGCCCTAGAGTATCGTTATGCTGAATGCGGTAAGCCGGGATGCGCACGACATTGCCGTTGTCGACGGTTATGCGCAAAAAGGCTTTATGTACTTTATTGGGCGTGGAAAGGATGGCGGCCAGCGATAAAAAGGCTTGCTCGCGTGCTTGCTCTTGCAAATTCGGTAAAAATGCGGGGTCTCCCATTAATGCGTTTAAGGATTGCTGTACGATGGCTCCAGTTTGGCTTGCCATAACTAAACGACCTCCTTCATGTTCAGGAATGAGATGCTTACCATGCGGAAATATCGCAGCGCATGTGAATTCTAACTGTAACATATTGGAACAGGTAAACCAAAGATTCGGAGCGAAAATCGCCCGAATTGGAAATGAGGCGGTAAAATGGAGCGATTGTGCGGAGGCGGCTTGGTTAGGCGGGCTAGGCTTGCTGATAAATTAACTGGAAAAACCCCCGTTAATATGCTGCTAGGTAGCTCAACAGACTAATTAACTGGAATTTCTCCAGTTAATTTCATGCTAAACGCTCGATTGCGATGGAAACTCGGAATTTAACTGGAGTTTTTCCATGTATATGCCGTTTGAGGCGGAGAGAACTCCAATTAACGGGAGAAATTCCCGTTAATTGGAACGAGTGCGCGGAGGAGGCGTCTTGGTTGAGCTGGGCTTTGCTAGGGTTACAAATTAACCGAAAAAACTCCCGTTAATTCTCCGCTGGTTCCTATGTTTTGACTGCATTTCGTAAGAAGGCCTCCATTAAAGAACTAGAGTAAATACAAAAAAACCGGTTAAGCACGCATCCGACGTGTTTAACCGGTTTTTATTTGACGCTTGCTC
Source organism: Paenibacillus sp. LPE1-1-1.1 (assembly GCF_040676435.1). Classification (NCBI taxonomy): domain Bacteria; kingdom Bacillati; phylum Bacillota; class Bacilli; order Caryophanales; family Paenibacillaceae; genus Paenibacillus; species Paenibacillus sp. LPE1-1-1.1. The sequence goes on along the minus strand of NZ_JBEGHY010000001.1, from coordinate 1,850,565 downwards.
TTGCAAGCGATACCCCATAAGAGACTAAGTTAGCTTGAGCAATAGAGAGCCGTGAGGCGGCAGCGGGAACGAAAGCTCGTTCATGCTTCCTAGGTCCTTGCGCGCCCAAAGGTCGCGAACCTGCGGCGCAGCGGTCAGGCCAAGCTGCTCCAAAGTAACCGTAACCGTATCTTCCTGCTCGCCGGCGTTGAATAAAGCAACGTAGTTCACGCCGGCCTCATCCTGCGCAGTCCAAGCTATGCGCTCCTGATCACGGTACAACTGGCGGGCGCCTCGGCCATTGCGATGCAGAGACAGCACTTCTTCATTCGTCAGCAGCGCCAATGTCCAATCGTCATTATCTCGCATTTCCCCGCCGAACATGAGCGGCGACCGGAAAATCGACCATAGCGACATCATCGTTACCTGCTCGTCCCGCGTAAATCTTGTCCAGCGGTCGCTGCCCCCGCCATCAACCGAGCGGATGCCGAGATGTCCGAGCGGAAGCATATCGCAGTCGGGCCACGCGCCTTCAGCCACATGAGGCGCCCATTTCTCGCAGCGTTCAAACATCTCGTGGAGCAAATGCCAAAGATCCCAATAATCGTCGGTCATGCGCCACATGTTCGCGTGGTCCGCAAGCGCCTCTGCATGCTCCAATGGCGCAGGTCCAGGCGAGAGGCTGAGGACCATTGGCCTGCCGCACTGCTCGATGGCATGATGAATGAGTTTGATTTCATCCAAATGAATGCCGTACAGCCTGGATGCCGCGATATCGTCCACTTTGACGAAATCCACGCCCCAAGAAGCGTACAGATCAAATAAGGAATTGTAATACTGCTGCGCCCCTTCCTTGGAAGCATCGACGCCGTACATGTCGGTATTCCACGGGCAGATGGAGTTCGGATGGGCGATCTGGCGAGCAGTCGCATCCGAGCCAAGGATTTTGGTGTCCGCATGAACCGCTTGGCGCGGGATGCCCCGCATAATATGAATGCCGAATTTCAGTCCCAGCGAGTGGACGTAATCCGCAAGCGCTTTAAAGCCTCCGCCGTCCGCAGCCGAGGGAAACCGGTTAACGGCGGGCTGCAGCCGGGAATACTCGTCCATTTCAAGCGGCACGAAAGGGCGGTATTGGGAGGAATTCGCTCCCGGCTCATACCACTGGATGTCTACAACGACATAGTCCCAGCCAAATGCCTTCAGATATTCAGCCATATACGCTGCATTTCCGCGAACCTCGTCTTCCCTTACGCTGGCGCCGTAGCAATCCCAGCTGTTCCAGCCCATAGGCGGCGTTGCGGCATATTGATGGTGTTTAGTAGCATTAGTCATTAAATTCGTCCTCCCATATCGTTATATTGCTCTATGCAATAATCGTAAAACGAAACAGCAGACCCTGACTAGCACAATTTATTGCGTTAACATGTAAAATATTGCTCTCTAATCGAACTGTAGACGGTCAATGGACGGAAGCTCTTTCGCCAAGCGGAAATCAGCCGGAGGAAAGCCGACGCGGCTGCGAAATACTTTGCTGAAGTAGCTGCCGCTGGAGTAGCCTACGGCATAGGCGATGTCCTCGACGGACAGGCTGCTGCTTCGGAGCAGATGAACCGCCTTCTCGATCCGCAGCTTCGTGACGTAATCCATTGGCGAGATGCCTGTCGTCTTGGTGAACATTCGCGTAAAATAATACTTTGAAAGCCCTGCAGCGAATGCGACGTCATCCAGGCTTTGCAGTCGATGGTATTCCGCCTCCATATAGGCGGCTGCCTGCTTGATTTGCTGCGGCCAGTTCGCTTTTTCTTGCTGCTGAAGCGTACTCGATTGGAGCAGCTCCATGATCAAGCGGTAAATAAGCGCCGATGCTTGATAGCTGTTCTGTATTCGGTTACCTCTTGCTTCTGTATATAGTGCCTTCAGTGTGTGGATGACTGCGCTCGAGGAATCGAAGCTTGGCGTGACGCCAACGGCTTGCAGCAGCTCAGCCCAAAGATTTTGCAAATGCTGCTGGCGGAATAATACAAAATAAAAGGACCAGTGGTCGCTTAAACGGGGCAGGCAATAGTGATGGTCTCCGGGAATTTCAGCCAAAAAGGCGGTTCCGGAATGAATGTCGTACGTTTCTTTCCCAAGCCTGAATTGCCCAAAGCCGGATACGGTGTATTGGAACAAATAGAGCGGTCCGTCAATGCGTTTCATGCCGTCCCAATAATAATCGGCATCCGTTACTTCTTGATAACCCGTGGCAAACAGCTGATAGATCGGAAGCGCGGGCGAGTCCTGAAAACGGTAGCCGTATACGCCGTAAGGCTGCTGGATTACCATGATATTAAGCACCTCCAAGCAAGCAGGATGTAATAGGGTGAATGAATGGATAAGGAAGGAGATGAGAGCAATACCTCTAATTAACGTTTTTATATACGGTTCGCTGCTGCCCGGCCAAAGCAACCATGAGGTCGTTTCAGCCTATGCTGCATCCTCAAAGCCGGGCCGGATATCCGGCAGGCTCGTGGATTGCGGCGCTTATCCGGCAGCCGTGCGGGACGAAATCGCCTTCGGTCGCAATAGTATTATACGCGGTCTATGGATCACCGTCGATAGAGAGGGACTTGCCGCGATGGATAGGCTGGAGGAATTTTACGGTGCAGAAGAATTAAATGACTATGAGCGGATTTGGGTTCGTGACGCCGCGGACCGGAAGGTCTCCGGCTGGGTCTACGTATGGGAATCGGACAGGGGCAGTCCCAGCGTGGAAGAGGATTATTGGCCGGATTTTTACGCGCACAAAATAGGCACGGCAAATAAATAAAGGCATCGGTCCGATGCCTGGCAAGCGCAGGGAGGGACCGTGCCTCTATTTATCATTCAGCCGCAAGTTTACTTCGATTCATCTTCGTGGTCTGCCGAGTACGCAATGAGCGCCACATCCGTCCCGTAGGCGTCGGTCAATTGCTGCTCGAGCTTACGTATGGCATCCAGCGCATCGCTTTGGCCGCCAAGCTCGGCAATTCGATAATCCTTGTCCATCACAAGGTTCACATCCTTTTGTATTTGTTTTACTTGTAGAATGAACCTGAATTCCTTCATCTATACGCTTGTTAGGAAAGATCCGGATATCCGGCATACTTTCCGGCAATTGTTCTTTTGGCAGCGGTCGAGTACACTGAAGCAGAATGACATAAAGGGAAGTGACATCAGTTGGGTACTATTCAGACATGCATGGAAAAACGAACTTCAGTTAGCCGTAAAAACGAGACGGCAATCTACATGCTCGCTATCGTGCTTTTGATTGCCGGATTGCTTTGGATCATGCCGGCGCAGGCATTTGCGGAGCCGCTGACCGGGAACGATGCGGTATCCTTCGACCCGCACGAGCAGGTAGGCCATCCGCATTCGACCGATGCGAATGCGGACGCGGACGCCGATGAAGGGATTACCGTTCAGCAGGCGTTGTTTTTTACCGTTAGAGCGATTTATTATTTTGCGTTTATGCTTGCTGCCGGCATCATGCTTTGGTCGATTGCGATTCCCGGGGAATCGAATCACATCCAGCGTAAGCTTATCGATAAATGGGGGATCTTTTCATTAAGAGGGCTGCTGCTTGCTGTTCTTCTTTTCGTGTTCGTCCATATCAGCCAGCTGTTGAAGGGATATGAGGACAGCAGCCCGAATGAATGGCTCCGTATCTTAACGGAGACTGCAACCGGGCAATCATGGCTTGCTCTCATCGTGCTTTCGCTGCTAGGCTTTGCCATCCTGCGTAGGGATGATTCTATCAAAATCATTTGGGCATTGCTGCTCGCAGCCGCTGAAAGCTTCAACGGCCATGTCAATGCCCTTCCAAACAATACGCTGGCGATCGTGCTCGATTTCGTACATATCGTATGCTCTGCCCTATGGGCAGGCGGCCTGCTTCTGCTTTTGCTATTCTGGCGGGCAGACCGCAAGGAGGCCGGAAGATTTGCGGAGCGGTTTACGCGAGCCGCATGGCTGACTATTCTGCTGCTGACGGCAAGCGGTACCTTGATGACGGTGCTGCTGCTGCCTTCGTGGCGGTATTTGATTTATACGGGCTGGGGCAACATGCTTATGGCGAAAGCCGTATTGGTGCTGCTGATTGCATGCGCCGGCTTCCTGCTGCGCATGCGTGCCAAGCGGCAAAAGCTGCCAAGCGGCAAGCTCTTGAAATGGGACGGGCTGATGATGGCTATGGTGCTGGTCTTGGTGAGTATCTTCACCTATGTGAGCCCGGTTCCGGACACGGAGCCGTTTTACTATCACAAAATGGGCGAATCGCTCCATTACACGATAAATATTACGCCAAATGGACCGGGTCCAAACCGGATTGCGTTAAAGATATGGCTGCCGGAGCAGCTTGGCGCGCCGGCTTCCGTGCGGCTTCTGCTTCGCTCCCCCGATCATCCGAAGCAAAAACCCATTGAAGTTCCTCTCCAAAGCGACAACAGCGAGGATTACAATGCCTTTCCCGGCTTTACCGAAACCGATTATGAATCAAGCAAGGTTGATCTGCCAACGCGGGGGGCATGGGAAGCAGATCTCATTATAAAGGACAAGTCCGATACGGAATCCAGACAGACGATTTCATTCCGCAATGATTAACGGGGGAGGAGGAAGGACCATGTCGTATAAATGGTTAAAATGGCTGATTTTATGGATTCCGACCGTTGCGATTGGTCTATGGGAATATTTGCGCCATACGCTCCTTCTTCCTTTCATATCGATGGATCTCGGCAATTTATTGGCGCCAGTATTTGTCTTCGCCATTACGCTTACGCTGCTGCGGGCATTATTTGCGAAATTGGAGAACATGCAAGAAACGCTGCAGCGTGAACGGATTGTGAAAGCAGCTTTTGAGGAGCGCGAGCAGCTTGCGCGCGAGCTCCATGACGGGATATCGCAGTCGCTCTTTATGCTTTCGGTTAAGCTGGACAAGCTGGAACGGGCAAAAACGGCGGCCGATGCGCAGCTAACGACGGATCAAATTAGAAAGACAGTCCGGCATGTCTATGATGATGTCAGGCAGTCGATTGCCAATTTGCATGATGCGCCTCTTCGAGCGGATATGTCGTGGATGCAGAGCATCCATCATTTAACGGAGGAAATGGCTCAAACCTGCGGCATTCGCACAAAGGTCGAATGGGAGGTACAGGATGGCTTGTTCACGCCTAAACAGAAGGTCGAGCTGCTGGCGATTATGCGCGAAGCGCTGATGAATGTCCAGAAGCATGCTAAAGCGGAGCATATCCACATTCGTTGCGAAAGCGAGTTCAACCCGGAGGTAAAGCAAAGCCTCTTCCGCTGTCTTATCGTCGATGACGGTATCGGGGCAGCGCCGGAGAAGCTTTTTGAAAAAGGAAAATACGGCGTGAAAATGATGCAGGAACGGGCAGAGGCATTGGGCTGGAGCGTAACGGTTCAGCAGAGAAAGCCTCAAGGCACGACGATAGAAATCAGCGGCAGGAGCGGGTCAAAATGAGCGAAACAGCGGTTCAGGTACGTGTTTTTTTGGTAGACGACCATCCTCACGGACGTGAAGGCATGCGAGATATCGTGATGAGTGACGACTCTTTTACAGTAATCGGAGAAGCGGCAAGCGGCGAGGAAGCAATAGCCGTCATAGAAGACATGAAGCCGGATTTGGTGTTGATGGATATCAATATGCCCGGTATGGGCGGCCTAGAGGCGACGCAGCAGCTCAAGCTTCTTATGCCTTCTTTGAAGATAGTAATGGTTACGGTATCGGATGAGATTACGAATTTGTTTGAGGCGATAAAGCGCGGGGCGCAGGGCTATCTTCTAAAAAATCTGGCTCCATCCGCATGGCTCGAATATTTGCGGGCCATTTCTTTGGATGAAGCGCCGATGTCGAAGGAACTTGCTTTCCGGCTGCTTCAAGAGTTTTCGGCAAACAAACCAAAAGAAGCAAAGAGGCTTGCGAGCAAGCCGCAGAGATTGGATAAAGATGCCGAGATGATAACCACTCCGCTTACGGAACGGGAAAAAGAGGTGCTCGAGCGAGTGGCGACGGGCGCTTCGAACCGCGAGATTGCAGGCGAGCTGGGCTTGTCTGAGCACACCGTCAAAAATCATCTCAAAAACATTTTGCAAAAGCTGCATCTGGACAATCGGGTTCAATTGACAAGATACGCCTTTGAACAGGGTATGGTCGAATAAAGCGGATTTATGTCGAAAGTGCCGTGAAATCATTTCGACAGCATTAGCAGGATTCCCGCAAGTTTCGTAGAACTACTAGATTCGTATCGAATAGCCTGAATTGGCTTAAGAGCGGATAGGCCAGTTGCAAATGGGGGGGTAGTGAATGTCGAACGATTGGCAATTTCCCATCGATCGCGAAATTAAGCTATGCAATCGGATGGATGAGCTTCAGCGACTAAACGAAGGACTTGAAGCAATCGGCGCCGAAGTCGGCTGGCCGGAGCGTACGGTTCTCGACCTGTCCCTGGCATGTGAGGAGCTTGTCGTCAACATCGTGAATTATGGCTTTCCGTCAGGGGGAGAGCATCATATTGACGTCATGATCCAAGCCTCTCCGAGCAGCGTAGAAGTGAGAATAGAAGACGGAGGCGTACCCTTCAACCCTTTGCAGGAAGCGGACCCGCTGGCATTGCTGGAGCTTGAGCTGGAGGACCGTCCCATCGGGGGATTGGGTATTTTTTTTGTGAAACGGCTAATGGATGACATTCATTACGAATATGCGGGCGGGCTTAACCGCTTTCGCATGTGGAAGCAATTAGGTTTCAAGGACAAAAACGACGATCGAGAGCAAGCGGGAGGAAATAATAAATGAATATAGAAGCAACCGAGCTGAACGGAGTCACGGTCATTCCATTAGAAGGCAGGCTGGACGGCAACAATGCCACTGTTGCGGAGCAAGCCTTCTTGAAGCTTTTCGCGGAAGGCAAGCAGCAATTTATTTTTGATTTTACGAACCTGCAATACATAAGCAGCGCGGGACTCCGCGTTATTCTGGTAGCGGCCAAAAAGCTGAGAGCCTCCAAGGGACGGATGGTATGCGCTTGCCTTGGCGAGCAGGTCTATGACGTATTCGAAATGTCAGGCTTTACGACGATATTGGAGATGGCGGCAACGCGCGAAGAGGCGCTCGAGAAAATAGGAGCCGGCGCATAATGATTTTTGGGCAGAAGCTAGAAAGGCGGTACCGATCTTGTCAGGACTCTATTTAGTTATCGGTGCTGCGGCCCTATGCGCTGCGGCATATCTGCTTGTTCTCAACCGCCGCCTTGCCGCTAAGTTAAAGCGCGCGGAAATGCTGTTCGACTTAAGCACGAAGGTCCACTCGTCCCTTCATAAGCCCGAGCTGCTTGACTCGGTAAGCGAGGCAGCGAGGCAGCTCATATTCGCCGATGAGGCAGCCGTTGGTTTTGCCTATGAACCCGATCTTCCGGGGGAAAAGGATTTGAATTTCAATGAACGGGCGAGCAAAGGCAGCATCGTCGGCGGAACGGTTACCGTGCCGATGGTAGCCAGGGGACGCAGGGTAGGCGTGCTGGAAGCGACGGCGAAGAACGGCAGGGTGCCGTTCAAAGAACACGATCTTGAAACGCTGGCGAAGTATGCGGGCCCGCTTGCGCTCGCGCTCGATAACGCAAGGCTTTATGAGGCGCTGGAGGAATCGGTCAATGAGCTCCAGATCGCAACGCAGCTTAAGGACCGTTTGGAAAATGAGCTCCAAATTGCCGGAAGCATTCAGCTCAGCTTTCTGCCGACGACGATGCCATCGGCGAATGAGCCGTTTGACGTGTGCGCGCTCTTGAAGTCGGCGAAGGAAGTCGGCGGCGATTTTTATAACTTTTTCAAAATCGACGACAACCATCTTTTCTTTACGCTCGGAGACGTATCCGACAAAGGAATACCTGCGGCGCTGTTCATGGCGATGACGCTGTCGCTCATCAAAGGGAAAATGAATTCGGATCTATCGCCTGGCGAGCTGCTGGAGAAGGTGAACGATGAGCTGTGTACGGACAATGCGCAGCTGTTCGCAACGATCGTATGCGGCGTGCTGAACATCGTAACCGGCGAGGTTGTGCTGAGCGATGGCGGACATTGCACGCCTTACATTGTTAAAGAAGACGGAACCGTACTGCCGATTAAGCTGCCTAAGGGCATTCCGCTGGGCTCCTTCCCGGAATTCACGTACAGGGACCAGACGATTGAGCTGGAACGCGGGGACCGGTTCGTACTCTATACGGATGGCATTACCGAGGCTGAAAATGCGTCTCAAGAGCAGTACTCTACCAACCGCCTGCAGCAGTTTTTGTCGCAAACCTCCGGCTATTCCAGTGCGGAAATTATTGATGCGCTGCTGATGGACGTTTTTATGTTCGCGGACGGCGCGCCGCAATCCGATGATATTGCGGTATTATGCCTAATGCGCCGATAAGCGCAATGCACTTCGATAAGGGTGAACGATCATGCGATTATATGAAACAGGATTAGAATATTTACGTGACGAGCTCGCCGTGCTGGAGCGGGGAATGCGCATGCTGATCGCCGACTTTGAAAGCAAGGAGATGGACGGCCAGACTCCGATGTCGATGCGCGGTCTGATCGTTAGTCCGGCGGATATAGAACGCTCCCTCCAGGAAAGCGAGCCGCATGAGGAAGAGGATGCGCTTGCCTCGTTTAGAGGCTTTCGCATGGAGGCAGAGCAGGCATTTGCGCAGAACGTCAGTGACAGCATAAGCGAAGGGAGATGGCTCCCGTTCGCTTATTTGTCATGGAGCCTGCAGCTGAGCAATTGGGAGAAACGCTGTGTACTGTTATGCCTGGCATCCGAGCTGGATACCCGTTACGAGAGCTGGTTCGGCTATTTAAATGACGATGTCACGCTGCGGGTGCCTACGGCCGAGCTTGCGCTGAGATTGCTCGCGGACCGCGAGCAGGATACCGATCACGCAAGGCGGCTGCTCGCGGGTTATTCCACTTTAAGCAGATTCGTGCTTCGTACGGATAAAGGGGCAGCCGCCGCGGAGAGGAGCTCGCTCAAACAGCCGCTGCGCATGGATTCCCGTATCATTTCCTTTCTGCTGGAAACCGAGAAGCTTGATTCGAGAATTGCCGATATTTGCATTTTCTTTGGCGTGCAGGATCCTGCACCGATGCTGGCATTTGGCGAGGAGCTGCAAGACGGCTTACGGCAGGCCGTGCAGCTGGAGCGGAATCGTAACGTAAAACAGGCCTCGGATGAGCGGATTTCGAACCGGACGTTGCCGTTTATTCAGCTCAGCGGGCCCTCGGGCTCCGGCAAAAAGCTGCATGCCAGGCTGTTGGCCCAAGCATTGGAACAACCGCTGCTGCTGGTTAAGCTGGACAAGCTTGCGCGGGACGCGGAGGCCATGGCGGAGCAGCTGCGGCATGTGGTGCGGGAAGCGCTGCTGTCAGATGCGGCGCTCTGCGTGGATGAAGGCGCAGGCGAGGCTGCGGCGGCAGAGGGCTGGCCGATCCGGCTGGAGGCGATTCGCGCAGCGCTCGCTTCCTATTCCGAGGTATCGCGGCTTCCTGTCATCCTCTGGCTGACGCGGCTGGAAAGACGTTCATCGCAGCTTCCGGTACCTGCTTTCGCGGCGCTGATCAATCAAGCGGTTCACATTCCGGATGCCGAGACGCGTTTGCAGCTCTGGCAGCGCTGCAGCAACGAAGACGCGGATCAGGAGCTGCTGAAGCGCCTCGCCGACAAGTATGCCTTTACGGCCGGACAAATTGCGGGAATGAGTCTGCAGGCGGAGCGGCTTTCTGCCCGGAGAAAGCAAGCGATACCTACGCTTGACGATTACGCATCCGCCTCCAGAACGCAGGTTCAGCATCGGCTATCGGAGCTTGCGGAGAAGCAGAAGCTGGTTCGACAGTGGGATAATCTTATTCTTCCGGATGAGCCGCTTGAGCTGCTGAAGGATGCCTGCAGCAGGCATAAATACAGCGAAACCGTGTTTAACCGATGGGGATTTGGCCAGAAGCTCCCTTACGGGCGCGGCTTAAGCATGCTGTTTGCGGGTCCTCCCGGCACGGGCAAGACGATGGCTGCGGAGGTCGTTGCCGGAGAACTAGGACTTGAGCTATACCGCATTGATCTCTCCCGCGTCGTAAGCAAGTATATCGGCGAGACGGAGAAAAATTTGCGCGAGCTGTTTGCGGAAGCGGAGAACAGCGGCGCGATCCTGTTTTTCGATGAAGGAGATTCCTTGTTCGGCAAACGGACGGAAGTTAAGGATTCGAATGACCGGTTCGCTAATATGGAAGCGGCCTATTTGCTCCAGCGGATCGAGACCTTCGACGGCGTTTCTATCCTTGCGACGAACTTGCTCCAAAATATGGATGAAGCTTTTTTGCGCAGAATGCAGGTTATCGTGAAATTCCCGTTTCCGGATGCGGCGCAGCGCGAGCAAATATTCCGTTCGCTGCTGCCCAAAGAAGCACCGCTTGATCCGGATCTGGATTTGCCGTTTCTTGCGGCGCGCGTTGACGCGTCGGGCGGGCATATCAAAAATATCGTCTTGTCGGCAGCCTTTATGGCGGCGGCAGAGCAATCGCCGATCAGCATGCGTCATATGGTGCGGGCAACAAGGCAGGAACTTCATAAAATGGGGAAAATTGTCGTCAAGGAGTCCTTTGAGCCATACAATTAACAAATCTCTAATCGGCAGATTTTCATAGTGTGCGGGCATCAAATCATAAAAGTTCTACAATACGTGCGAAATTGACAAAAATTGAGTAATTTTGCATAGTCAATTGGTAATAGAGAAGCTATAATAGATTTCGTATACAAATATAGATATCATTATGTTTTTTTAGGGAGTGATAGGCCAATGGGAGGATATACGGTAATTGCGGATTTGGGAGCCAGCTTGCTGCGCTTGCTACGCGATCATCTTACGCCTGACCCTGTGCCTCGCCCTGACCTGATCGGCATGGCTTCGCCCCGTGATGCAGGCGATCTAGCGCTTTCCTTGTTTCTATTCAACGTTAAGGAAAATGGCGAAGCGCGTCGAACCGGCATGGTGGATCGTGGAGGCGTACTTCAATACCCGCCGCAGGCGCTGGATTTTTATTTTATGATGACAGCGCATTCCAATGCGGATCGATTGACTAAGTCGTTAGATGAGCATCGCATATTAGGTCGTGCGATGCAGGTGCTGTACGATAACGCCGTTCTGAGCGGCCCCTATCTGGAGGGCACGCTCGCGGAGAGCGGAAGCGCCATTAGACTGACTTTAATGAGCATGGAGGGCGAAGAGCTGATGAAGCTTTGGCAGTTCGGCGATTTGCCGTACAAGCTCTCTGTTGTCTACCGCGTGGGTCCTGTCATGCTGGATTCGAATCGGGTGAAGGCTGTTTCCCGTGTCGTCGAGCGCCATATCGTGCTTGAGGAAAAGGGCGGTGGCTGATTTGTCACGGCTTCGGTCCGTTAGCATTACACGCTGCTCGCTTGTCGTATCGCCTATCGACGTTTGGACAAGAAGGCTTCCAGCGCCCTCTGCGCTGACAGTTTCACTCGAAGGCGTCCATAAGAAGCCTATTCGCAAACCTGATGGAACTTATTTGTTCCTAGATCTTTCGCCAGGGAGCTATACGCTCACAGTTTCCTCATCTACGTTTATACCCTTTAAACAAAACATTGAAACAGCTTCGCTAAAAAAATTAAATCCGGTTGTCACCGTACCGCTTCTGCCTGGACCCGGCTATGCTTATCCCGCGGCTTCGACAGCGCTTGCATTTCCATTATGCGATGCGGCAGGGGCTCCCTGCGCCGGCGCCAAAGTATGGGCGTATGCCTGCGAGGATGCCGCAGCAAGAGCCCGTGTTGCCCAGGATTCACTCCTTGCGGGAGCAGAAATGGTTACCATCGGCCTATTGCAAGGACAGACGGCTGCCGGTGAGAGCCTGCTGCTTCGCGGACAAGGGAACGAAGAGCTTGTCCGCGTTGCCGAGGTATTGCCCGGGGGCGCGCTCAGGTTCGAGCAGCCGGTGAAAGAAAGCTACCGCAGGGGCGCATCGCTGCTGCCAGCGGTACAAACGCGCAGCGCGCATAACGGCAATGTCATCCTGCCGTTTCGCGGGACGCTGCCGCGCACCTTTACGGTTAAAGCATTCGCAGAAACCGAGCGAGGCAGCGCTGCGGCCGAGCTGACAGCGCGAGCCGGAGAAGTAATAACCGCGCAGGCCTTAATCCTTTAGTAGATTAAGAGGATTAGGAATACTGCCGCATTCCATTTGGTCTTGGGGTTGACACAGGAGAAGTGCGCCTGCCGTTACCTAATACATAAATAGATTCAGAGAGGAGATCACACATGGCTGAGTATTTATCGCCAGGCGTCTATGTGGAGGAATTCGAGAGCGGCGCCAAACCGCTGGAGGGTGTTAGTACAAGCACAGCGGGCTTTATCGGTCTTGCTGCTCGCGGACCAGTCGAAGGATTGCCGCAGCTTATTACGAGCCCGGCAGATTTTGGACGCGTATACGGTTCCTATTTATCCGAAAATGCTTTCGGCTCATACCGTTTTCTTGCTTATGCCGTTAACCAGTTTTTCACGAACGGAGGCTCCCGCTGCTATATTACCCGGGTAGCGCCGTCGGATGCAAAAACCGCTTCTAACGAAGCGCAAAAGGATGCTGTTCTCTCTATCGCCGCTAAGAACCCGGGCGCTTGGGGAAATCAGGTCCGTGCGGTTATCGTGCCTGCAAGCAAAGCCAAAACACCGATTTTTGAAGCAAGCGAGGGCAATCGTTACCGCGTGAAAAACGCAGCAGGCTTCTATGCTGGCGATGTCGTTGTCTTCACAAACGGAACGGAGAAGCAATACAACCGAATCGTATCCGTGCATGATCAAGTCATTGAGCTTGCGGATGCGCTTAAAGGCGACGTTGTTGATACTGCGCTTGTTCCAACCAAAGTACTTAGCACATCGGAGTTTACTCTGAACGTGCTTTACGGCACAGAGTCGGAAACCTACGAGAAGGCATCGCTTAACCCAGAGGCGCCGAACTATGTAGAGAAGCTGATCTCGCGTTCTAATATCGTTGAGGTGCAAGTGCTGAAGGTATCGGATGCCAGCGTTGCTCCGCTTGAGCAAATTGCAGGCTCCGAGACGGCCGCATTTGAAATTTTGCTCTCGGGCGGAAGCGACGGTACGGCAGCAAGCCTATCGGCTGCCGATTTTATCGGCGAAGACTTCGGTCCAGGCAAAAGAACGGGTATTCAATCATTTATCGATAACGATGTTGTCAGCATTATGGCGATTCCGGGGGTAACTGACCCGAACGTCCAGCTGTCGCTCGTTGCGCATTGCGAAATTTTGGGAAGCCGCTTCGCGATTCTCGATCTTCCACGCGAGGCGACGAAAGTTCAGGATGTACTCGCTCATCGCGATCTATTTGATTCGAGCTACTGCGCATTGTACAATCCGTGGCTGCAAGTGTTCGATCCGCTCGACAAACGCAACATTTTCGTACCGCCGTCCGGTACGATCGCAGGGGTTTACTCCCGTTCGGATACAACGCGCGGCGTGCAAAAAGCTCCGGCAAACGAAACGCTTCGCGGCGTAGTCGGCCTGGATGTGCAATACAACAACGGCGAGCAGGATATTCTTAACCCTGCGGGCGTCAACCTGATCCGCGCGTTTACCGGCCAAGGCATCCGCGTATGGGGTGCACGTACATGCTCGTCCAATTCGCTATGGAAATACATCAACGTGCGCCGTTTGTTTATTTTCATCGAGGGCTCCATCAAAAACGGTTCAAGCTGGGTCGTATTCGAACCGAATACCGAGCAGCTATGGGCCCGCGTACAGCGTACGATCGATGCTTTCTTGACACGCGTATGGCGTGACGGCGCTTTGTCGGGTACAAGCCCGTCAGAAGCTTTTTATATTGAAATCGGACGTTCCACGATGACGCAGGACGACATCGATAACGGACGATTGGTTTGCGTAATCGGCGTAGCGCCGGTGAAACCAGCTGAATTTGTCGTGTTCCGCATCACCCAGAAGACAGGCTCGGAATAATAATTAGCTTCCATATCGAATAACGGAAGGGGATCCACATGCCAGGAGATCGTATTGATCCATATCGCAATTTTAGATTTCGTGTAGAAGTAGAAGGTCTTGAGCAAGCAGGATTTAGCGAGGTTTCCGGTTTCGAGGCAACCTTTGATGTCGTCGAGTACCGCGAGGGCAATGAGGTTATTACGCCCCGCAAGCTTCCAGGCTTGATTAAATACGGCAACATCTCGTTGAAATGGGGCACGACGGAATCCATGGAGCTTTACGAATGGCTTCAAGAATGCGCAGAAGGCACGATTGAGCGTAAAACCATTACGATTATCGCGCTTGATGAAGAAGGCGAAGACGTGGCTACATGGCAGGTTATCGAAGCTTGGCCGGTAAAATATACCGCGCCTACCTTTAACGGTACCGGCAATGAGGTTGCGCTTGAGCTGATTGAATTCGCGCATGAAGGCTTGACGCGCACCGCGTAAGACAGAGCAGCAAAGCTTGTTTTTTGGCGAACAAGGGATGGCGGCGGGCGAGGAATCGTACGCTCCTCTCTTGTTTTCCTCATTTTTAAAAGTAGAAGCCACAGGAAATGATTGGAGTGATGCAGCAATGGCATTTCAAACGGAATACGAATTTGAATTACCCCGCGGCTACGTGGATGATCAAGGCAATTTGCACCGTCGCGGAGTCATGCGGCTCGCAACGGCAGCAGACGAGATTTTACCGATGAAGGACCCGAGGGTTCAGTCCAATCCGAGCTATCTGACGGTTATTTTGATGGCGAGAGTCGTTACGAGGCTGGGCGACGTGAGGCATATCGATACGAAGCTGATCGAGAAAATGTTCACGGCCGATCTTGCTTACCTGCAAAATTTGTATCGCCAAATTAACGATTTAGAAGCGCCTAAGGTGCTTACCGCTTGTCCGAAATGCGATCACGAGTTCGAGGTGGCTGTCGATTTTTTGTCCTTAACGGAAGCTCTCTCTTAGGTTACCCGGTTGACCGGCTGTACGAGGAGGTGGGCTTCGTCGCTTATTATTTCCATTGGTCGCATGACGATATCATGAACATGGAGCATGCCGAGCGCCGCCGATGGTGCGATGAAATCTCTAAAATCAACCGCAAGATGAATGATGATACGACGGATAGCAGCGGCAAGAAAAACATTTTCGACGTTTTTGGAAAGAGGTGACGCTGTGCTATGGCAGTCATGAAGGGGCAAGAGAAAGGTCGCTTTCACGATGTAGCGACAACGTTCAAATTTTGGGTAGAGCTCGACGACATCTTCGTGGCAGGCTTCTCCGAGGTATCGGGGCTGGAGGCGGAGACGGAAATTGAGGAATACCGCGAAGGCGGAGTGAACGGTTACGTTCATAAGCTGCCTAAGGGCGTTCGGTTTCCGAATCTCGTATTGCGTAAAGGCATGACCAAATCACCGGCGCTTTGGAGCTGGTATGAAAGCACCATCGATGGAACGATTGACCGCAAGACCGGCGCGATTGTGCTGCAATCCGCAGACGGAACGGAGTTTGGACGCTGGAGCTTTTTTGACGCCTATCCGGTAAAATGGACGGGCCCGCAGCTTAATGCCAGTACGAGCGACGTAGCCGTTGAAACGATTGAAATTATCCATAGCGGCTTGTATGGCGATTTTCAGGCGTGAGGCATAGAGGTTTAGGATGGAGTTTTTTTAAACTTAGTTTTGCGCGCAATTAAAAAGCAATTATTCCATTTGATGGATGCGGCGCGTATTTCATTTGAATTCGAATAGGAGGATGCATCGGATGAAACGTATAGCGGACCGTACGGGAAAAGCTGTGACACAACAATCGACGTCGGTTCAGCCGTTTGCCGGAGGCATCTTAAATAAATATAAAACTAGCGCGGGACGCAATAAGTTTGAGCGGGCTGCCATGTCGCATGTGTTAAAAAGCCAACCCAGCATTACGCAGCAAACCTTACATATCCAAGTGTTGGCGCCAAAGCCCGCGGAGCCAAAGCAGAGCAGCAAAAAGAAAGCTTTGCCAAGCTCGGAGCGCAGGACCGAACAGATGATCGAACGCGAGCGAGTGACGGTAGAGCGTGAAAAAATCGTGTTCCGTGACGTGACGCATGTCATAAAGGAACAAAGAACAATAAGAGAAATAGCAATGACGCAGCCTGCCGCCAGTGACGGTACGGGCAAGGGGAAACGAAGCTTGACCAGCACCAAGCTACTGGAGGCTAAAGTACAGAGCAGCGCCAAACAGTTGAATAAAACGGTCCAAAGCAGCAAACAGCAGGCGGAGAAATCCGTTGATATAAGCAATAAGCAGTTGAAAAAGGCTGTTCAGAGCATAAACAAGCAAGCGGAAAAGAATACCGTTAGCAGCCAGAAGCACCGTAACGAGAACGGTCAAAACAGCAATAAGCAGACATCAGGAAAATCGACAGAGCGCATTATAGTGCAGCGTGACAAGATTAACAGCAGCAAGGGGAATTCGGAAAAACCTCTGCAGGGCGATAGCAGCCCGGCAAAGGTGAAACGTGAATTATGGCAGGGAACGATACCGCAAACAGCCGGCATGCCGATCAAAGCATGGAAGGCAGAGCTGCAAGCGGATTATTATAAATGGCTGCAAGCGAGGCTTCAGCCGGGCATTGTCATACAATCGATTCGCCGTCTGGAGGAGCTTAGAAAACCTCTGGCGAAGGAACGGGTACAGCTTTTGCCAGCCACCGGCAAAGGTTCGGCTTCCCGAAACTCGGCGCTGCGGCTTACGAATGCAAGGCGTGCTGCGAATCGGCAGGAACAGCCGGCCGAGGCAGTAAGGCAGGAAGCGGAGCGAAGCGCCGCGACTGCGGGTTTGGAGCAGCGCGAGGCGGCGAAGCGGGCCGAAGCAGTGAGGCAGGAAGCGGAGCGAAGCGCCGCGACTGCGGGTTTGGAGCAGCGCGAGGCGGCGAAGCGGGCCGAAGCAGTGAGGCAGGAAGCGGAGCGAAGCGCCGCGGCTGCGGGTTTGGAGCAGCGCGAGGCGGCGAAGCGGGCCGAGGCAGTGAGGCAGGAAGCGGAGCGAAGCGCCGCGAGCGCGGGTTTGGAGCAGCGCGAGGCAGCGAAGCGGGCCGAAGCCGTGAGGCAGGAAGCGGAGCGAAGCGCCGCGGCTGCGGGTTTGGAGCAGCGCGAGGCGGCGAAGCGGGCCGAGGCCGTAAGGCGGGAAGCGGATAAGAACGCGGCTCGAGCAAGCGTCAATAGAAGGCAAGGATTAGAGCATCGCAGGGATCATAAGCAAGAAGATGAACAGGTTGAAGCAACGGAGAAGGCTTCCGTGCAAGGAAATGAGCTTCGTGAGGGAGCAGCAGCCTCTCACTCGGCAACAAAAGCCGCACGTTCAAGCATTAAACCGTTTGAAACGAGCATCGCGCGCCAGTCCGGCAATTGGGTAATCACGGGTTCGGTAGCGGACCATAACCGGATTAGGCTTCAGCTGTTGACGCTGCAGCGCGAGCCGCAGTCTTTGGCAGATAAAGCCAAGCATGATGCGGGCACGAGCAGCATGGCGATTTCAGCCAAGCGCTTCATTCATCGAACACAGCGCGGGCAAGCGGAGCAGTCCATTGCAAGCGATCATTCACATACAGCAGTTCCAAGCAGGCCTGGCGGAACAAATTCGGTTTTGCCTGCAGATAAACCATCAAAGGTCACTGCAACCGCTGACGGATTTCCGGCAAGCAGGCAGCAGACCAATTCTGGCAACAATAGCAATTCGTCATCTAAAGCTGCAAATGTGCCGAAGGATCAAGCGAAGCAGCAGGGGCAACTAAAAAATAAAATGCCCGAAGCAGCGGTAACCGCTTATTTGAAAGCCGGCAACATCCGCTTTGCCGCAAAACCGGCGCAGCTGATCCTGCGCCGCTATGAGGAAAGGCTCTCGCAGCAGATTGCTGAGCCTCGCCTATCGCAGCTTAATCTGCAATCAGCGGCAGACAGCTTAAACCGTACGGCAGCATCGGAAATCCGGCAATTATCCGGCCTCTCGAGCAAAAATGCTGGTGAGAATACGGCATATCGCGGCCGCAAAGCTATCGTACATAGAAAGACAGCAGCTTCGGAGATGCCCAGACCAGAGAAGGGGCCGGGCCATTCCGGCGCGGCCGCTGCGAAATCGGCTGCTAAAGCACCAACTAAAGCATCGACTAAAGCACCGACTAAAGCACCGACTAAAGCATCAACT
Source organism: Paenibacillus sp. LPE1-1-1.1 (assembly GCF_040676435.1). NCBI lineage: Bacteria > Bacillati > Bacillota > Bacilli > Caryophanales > Paenibacillaceae > Paenibacillus > Paenibacillus sp. LPE1-1-1.1. Next base: position 1,832,323 of record NZ_JBEGHY010000001.1, on the reverse strand, counting down.
AAAGCAGTAGCGGAAGCCAAGCCGTTTACGAAGTCGCAAGCTAACATGCAAACGGGAGTGAAAACGGCTCCTGAAGCGGAACGGCAGCTTGCGGTACGCGGGCAATTGCTCGCCAGGGAAAGCGGCAAGAAAACAACGCTTTTGCGAGGCGCGCTAAAGCTCTCTCATAAGCGGCCAGAGACGAGCGGCTTAACGGGAAATGGAATGCCCCATTCTAAACGGGCAGAGACAGCCTTAGCTGCTCGGAAGAACGAAACGGCAAGTAATGGTTTTGGTCCAGCCAGCTATCATGCCCGGAGAAAAACCGGACGTCAGAGTCCTGAATTCGTACAGTCCAAAATCGTTCCGGCAGAACGGAGCATTCCCGAAGCCGGCAACCAAGCTGACCCATTTAAGCAAGCACCAGCATTGCCAAACGATGTTACGAGCGAGCCGATTCAGGCTGCAAAGGCAGTCTTGGTTCAGAGGGAGGACGCTCGGACTGAGCCGCTCATTGTCAGAACGGCTCTGAACGGTGCAGACACTGTGCAAGCAGCAGACGGACGGGCTGAACCGCCGGTTCCATCTCAGCTTCTAAAGGCAAAAGCGGCAGCGGTTCAAAGACAGTCTTTGGCTGCTTTGAACCGGGCTGCCTCTGCAGGCTTAGTCCAGCGATCCATGCGAGGAAAAGCAAGGAAAAGCGACAGCTTGGAGACCGGCTCCAAAGCATTAAAACGATCCGCGGCAGCGGCAGGCGAAGCAGCGACTAGGCAGTTTAAGCGCTTGGAGCAGCAAGGAGCTGCCACGGCAGCAGCCATATCATCCGCATCCATGCGGGCTTATCCTGCTCTAAGCGTGCAGAGGAATGTTTTCGCTGGTGCTGCGGAAGCAAGCCTGGAAGGCGGCTTTTCCGAGCGTACCGCAGCGCAGCCATCCAGCGTCAGCAGCTCAAAAGCAGCGGGCTTGAATCGGCTGGTCCAGAAAGCTCAACCAGCCGCTTTCTCAAGCAGAGGCATGCAGGCAGGCAGCCGGCTGTTCCAGTCGATTCAGCGGCGTTCGGCAAGCGCGAGAAGCGCTGCAGCTGCGCGGGTACAATATTTGACGGCAATGCAAGGCTTGACGACAGTCGTGCATGCAGGGGATGCCGGTCCAGGCAGCGCCGCTCAGACAGCCGGAGCGGCGAACGGGCAGGCCCGGCTAAGCTATGCAGCGGCCGCCGGCAGCCGCAGCGGGATCGGCGGAGCCCCAAACCAATCATCGGGTGACGGCGGCTCATTTCTGTTCGCCGATCGAGGCGGGATGCCTGATCTCTCTCATCATAAGCCGAAGCAAGCTGCCGTACAGGAGCCGCCTCGGCAGGTGAAGGTAGAGGCGCCGCGGGAGCTGGATCCCGAGAAGCTGCAAAAAATGATCATGAAAATTCCGCAGCTTCGTCCCGAAGCGATTGCGGATCAAGTATATAAGGCTTTGGAGCGGAAGATGAAGCTGGAGCAGCGAAGACGAGGCTACTAGAATGGCCGGATGAGGAGGGAATGGCGAATGGCATTAAGCAAAGCGCAGTTTTGGATTTTTCGGGCGAAAGAAACCGAAAAGGTAGATGTGCTTTTTAACCCGACCGATTACGAGATGGAGTCCGGCAATCAATATTCGGAGAAGGAGATCGCGGGCCTGCAAACCCCGCTCTCCCAATTCACGAGCGGCGACCGGACGACTCTGACGCTTAATTTGTTTTTTGACACCTATGAAGCAGGGATTGACGTACGTACCCATACCTCCAAAATCGTTGGCATTCTCGATGTGGATTCGGATCTTCATACGCCGCCAACCTGTAAATTCATTTGGGGCTCCCTTGATTTTAAAGGCGTAATCACGAGTATTTCGCAGAAATATACGATGTTCCTGGAGACCGGGGTTCCCGTTCGGGCATCATTAACGGTCGTTATGCTCAGCTCGCAAACGATGAAGGAGCAGTATCAAGAAATTCCGCGCCAATCGGCCGACCGTACCAAGCAGAAAACCGTCAAGCAGGGCGACCAGCTCTGGTCGATCGCTGCCGAGGAATATGAAAACCCGGGTGCATGGCGGCATATCGCGGAAGCGAACGGGATCGATAACCCGCGCATGCTGCTGTCCGGAAGAAGCTTAACGATTCCGAGATTGGAGTGATAACGTGCCTGTAAACTCCTTTGAGGATTTGGAAGCCAAATACGGCGACTTCAGCGCGCCCGAAACCGATATTTTAATCGAAGGCCAGTCAATCAGGTTATTGGATATGGCCATTGAATGGGTCGACGTGGAGCAAACGACGGATGCCCAGGCCGACATCGCGCGATTTTCGGTATCGAATGGTTACATTTGGAGCGAGTCCCGCATGCAATGGGTGGGATCGACAATTGCGGTGGGCAAGAAGCTGCAGATCAAGCTTGGTTATGCGGATAAGAAATCGCTCGTTTTTGACGGGATTATTACGGGCTATTCTCTCGATTTTCCGTCGAACGGCAGCCCGACGATTACCGTAACGGCAATGGACCGCTCTTTTCTCTTAATGAAAACCTCGCACTCTAAGGTATGGAACCAAATGAAGGATACCGATGTCGTAAGGCAAATTGCCGGTAATTACGGTTTATCCGTTGATCTGGACGATACGACGGTTACGAAAAAAACGATCGAGCAGATCGGGGTCAGCGACTATCATTTTATCCGCTCGCTCGCGATGGATAATGACCGGCATTTCTACGTGACGGCATCAAAGCTTTATTTTAAAAAGCCCAAGACATCCGGCGACCCGCTCATTGCGCTCAAATACGGGAAAAACCTCGTGCAGTTCACGTTAACGGTCGATGCTTCCAGCCAGACCTCGCAAGTCAAGGTCCGCGGCTACGACGTCGATAAGATGCAAGCGATAGAGTCGGTAGCAAGCTCTGTCACCATTATCGGCGGGAACCCGAAGAGCGGACCAAGCGTAGCGAGCATGCTGTCCACGCAAAAGATGGAGGTCGTTTACACGCAGGCCGCATCGCAGGACGAAGCGCAGTCTCTCGCAAAATCGATGCTGGACCGCATATCGCGCGAGCTTGTTATCGGACATGGCACCTCTATCGGCTTTCCCGAGTTTAAGCCGGGCGAATTAATTAAAATCGAGGGCCTTGGCAGCGAAAAGCTCGATCAGATCCTGCGGCTGACGAAGGTTACGCATCGGCTTGACGCAGCAAGCGGCTACATGATTTATTTTGAGACGGAGGGGAATGCGATATGAGCACGATGTATCCTGGATTTTTTGACCAGCATCAACGCTCGATGCAATCCGAGCAGCTATCCGGCGTATGGAATGCCGTCGTAACCGATAACAAGGACCCCGACAAGCTCGGCCGCGTAAAAGTGAAGTTTCCTCTGCGCGAGGGCGAGCTGCAGACCGATTGGGTTCGCGTCGCTACCTTAATGGGCGGAAACGACATGGGCTCTCTCTTTTTGCCGGAAGTAAACGACGAGGTTTTGGTAGCCTTTTTAATGGGACGGCTGGACCAGCCGATCGTTATCGGATCATTATGGAGCAAAAAACAAAAGCCGCCGGCGCCGAACGATAAAAACGATGTTCGTAAAATCAAAACGAAGACCGGGCATGAAATCACGTTTGATGATACGGACAGCGCAGGCACAATAACGATAAAAACATCCAAAGGCCATAACATCACCTTTGCGGATAAGGAAAAGACCGTTACGGTTGAAACGCAGGATCAGCAGCAGTCGATCAAGCTGGATGAGACCGGCAAGAAGGTGACCATCAAGTGCGGGACAACCTCGACGATTGAGATGAACGGGCAGGGCGATGTCAAGGTAACGGGCACAAAGTCGGTCACCGTAAAGGGCACGCAGGTGAAAGTGGAGGCGGATGCATCGCTGACGCTTCAATCAAACGGCATGCTTGAAGTCAAAGCTACCGGCATTTTGTCGCTAAAGGGCGCAATGGTCAAAATCAATTAATGCTAGAGGGGGCAGCAGCCGATGCCGGCATCGTTTTTGGGAAAAGGATGGAAGTTTCCTGTTCAGGTCGACGCGACTACCGGCCGCATTCGCATGGCGGAAGGCGAAGAGGATATCGAGGAAGCGATCCGGATCATTATTCGCACCTCGAAAGGCGAGCGGCTGATGCGTCCCGACTTTGGCTGCGGCCTAAGGGATTTTGTATTTGGCACGACGGATGAAACCTCGCTGCGGCTCATCGCAAGCGATGTGCAGGAAGCGATTCGGATATGGGAGCCAAGGGTGAAGGACGTAGAGGTTGAAGTAAAGCCCGATCGGCATAATAACGGCCGCGTGCTGATGAGCGTCTCTTATGCTGTAAGATCGACAAACAATCTATTCAATCAGGTCTTTCCTTTCTATTTGGAGGAAGGAACGAAATAACGGGAGCGAAAAACGTGACGATGCGCGGGGGAAGAAAGGGCGGTGACAACCGTCCGCCGAAAATAAATCATAATACGTTATCCTCCTTTATGGCTCAGCTTAAGGAGATGGCGCCGCATTATACGCCGGAATGGCGCTTCTCGCAGGAGGAGCCTGATGCGGGGACGGGGCTTGCCTATTTGACCGCCGAGATGCTGGAGGATACGGTTCATCGGCTCAATCAAGCGCCGCTTAATCATTTTCTAGCCTTTCTCGATCTGATAGAGGTGAAGCTGCAGCCGCCTCGCCCAGCCCGGGCTTCGGTGGTGTTCCAGCTTAGCGAAGGGACGGTTGATCCCGTTTATTTGCCGGCCGGCATCGCATTGACTGCGCCGCATCCGTCGGGCGGCGAGCCGCTCGTTTTTGAGACGGAGAAAGCGCTGCTTGCAACGCCCGCTAAGCTCATGGAATGGATCAACGTGCATCCGGAACGGGATCATATCGCTACGGCTGCGCTTGATTACGGGGATCGCTTGAAAGTCGGCCAAGCGGAGCCTGTCAGCTTGTTCGATACAAGCTCGAAGGCGAATGAGCAGGAGCATACGCTTTTTATTCGCCATGACGATCTGTTCCTCGTGGATCGCCCCAGCCGTTTTTATTTAAATGTTCATCATACCGAGAAACGTTATTCAGAGCCCGAGCTTGCCGCGTCGCTTGCTTCGGAATGGGTGGAATGGACATATCCCTGCAACGGGAAATGGGTGAAATTTGAATCAGCAACGGCTGCTGGAAACATGGTTATCTTACATAAAAAACAAGCAGGGAAGCTGGAGCTGACAGAGCATGAGGGCGTAACCGGCCGGTGGATCAGATGCACCGTGAAGCAGCTGCCGGGGAAGGCCTCCCCTCTTCTGAAGAAGCATTTGGAAATGGACAAAATCAGGCTGCGAGCGGCGCATGACGCGGCTGGCGATGACGAAGGCATTCAGCCCGGCGCTTTGTATTTTAATGACACGGAGCTGCTGAGCGATGGATTTTTTCCGTTCGGGGAGCATTTTGTCCCTTATTCGGTATTCTATTTATCCTGCGAGGAAGCGTTCAGCAAGCGTGAAAGCAAAATCAAGCTGACCTTTTCGGCGAAGGCGATACCGAGCCGGCTGCGTATGGCTCAGGACCCTGAAGTCAAGTGGAAGATGGTTATGCGGACCTCTGACTTCGATGAGAAGGACCCTCCGCGCGTATGCATCAGAAGCGTGCAATGGGAATATTGGGACGGAGGCAATTGGGCCAGGCTGCCGGGAAGCGAGCAATTTGGCACGTTGTTTGCGGAGCTGCCGGAGCAAAGCGATCGAAGCTTCACCCTTACCTTCGATTGTCCGGAGGATATGACGCAAACGTTCGTCAACGGCGCATCCGATTATTGGATCAGGGCGCGCGTGCTGCAAACCGATCCGATTATTGCCCCCGTGGTTGAATACATGTCGCCTTGGCTTGGGAAGCCCTCGCTTTCCTACGCACACGGCTCGCAATCCTTATTTATGCCGGAGCATGTGTATACGAGAAGCAATATTGACAACCGGGACCGCACTTCCTCCGCTCAGCAGGGAGGTCAGTGCTTCAAGCTGTTTGAGCCTATTCAGGCAAGCCATCCGGCCATGTACGCTTCATTTGATGCCGCTCCGGCAAAAGGCCCGATTCGGCTGCATATCGAGCTTGAACGCAGATTTGCGGTTCGCAGCCAGCCGCCATGGGTAGAATGGGAGGCGCTGTGCCAAGAAGCCGGCCGCCAAGTATGGCAGCCTCTCAAGGTGGCAGACAGCACGGACGCGTTTACGGTTAGCGGGGAGCTGCAGTGGGTAGGACCGCCGACAATGGCTAAGGTTCGTTTGTTTGGGCGCGAACGCTATTGGATCCGGGCTGTCAATCGTGACAGCTCGCTTGGAGACGCCTATCCTGGAAATCCGGTTGCCGCAAGCTTATATCTAAATGCGGTTTCCGTCAGGCAGCAAGTCAGCCAGGAAAAGGAGCTGACGATACCCTCGGACGGGTTCGTGCAGCTGGCTCCCGCTGCTTTTATCGAGGAAGAGGTATGGGTGGACGAATTGGAGCATGTTACGCCCATGGATCGAGCAACGCTAAGCGATTCGCAGCCTGATTATTATAAGCTGCAACGAGACGGCGATAACAATGACCAACGGTTTTGGGTGAGATGGCAGCCCGTGGCTTCGCTTGCGGAATCCGGTCCCATCGATCGGCATTATTTGCCTGACCATGCCGGAGGTACGCTGCAATTTGGCGACGGCGTCAGAGGGAAGCTGCCTTCGTCGGATACGGCAGAGACGGTGCGCGTTCGGTTTAAAACAACAGCCGGCGCAAGCGGCCATGTGGATGCCGGGCAAATAACGGGGATGGTGCTTCCGTTTGCTTTCGTGAGCAGCGTGAGCAATCCAGCGCCTTCGATTGGCGGTGGCGACGCGGAACGGGTTGAACAGGTTCTCGCGAGGGGACCGCAGCGGCTTAAGCACCGCGGACGCGCGGTTACGGCGAAGGATGTGGAATGGATCGCAAGAGAGGCGTATCCGCAAATTGCGAAGGTCAAATGCCTAAGCAACCGCAACGGACTGCTTGAACGTTCGCCGGGCTCGATGACAGTGGTAGCTTTTCCGGCGGGCGGCATAGCGAACGCGGCCCAGTTTCCCGAGCTTCGCAAAGCAGTGGAGCGTGAGCTTTCGCGAACGGCTTCCAATATGGTTTCTGTGGGCGGAGCCATACGCGTGATCGAACCCGCTTATTTGGAAGTATCGGTGAATGCGACGGTTGTATCTGAATCGGTGGACGAGCTGCTGCCGCTCGAGATGGCCTGCGCTGCCAAGCTTAACGCTTTCTTGAATCCGGTTTCCGGCAATGTCGACGGCAGCGGCTGGAATATCGGCGAAGCGCTGCATGTTTCGGTGCTGCATTCCCTTCTGCATGCTGTCCGTTCGCTTTTGTATATTGATCGTTTATATTTACATATCATCAAAATAGAAAACGGGATCAAGACCGAATGGGATCCCGCCCGGATGGACGAAGTCATTCACGGCATCGTCATTAACGGGACGCATACGATTACGGCTGTACCGGCCCCGGGATGATCGGAATCTTTTCCTTGCGGCCTTTAAACCAAATCCAAATCATACAAAGGAAGGAGAGATCCTATGCTGCCAAGGCTGCCCTTGGACGACCGTACCTATGCAGAAATCGTCCAGCAATCAAGAAGGCTGATCCCTAAGCGGGTACCGGAGTGGACGGACGAAAACGCGCATGACCCCGGGATTACGTTTATTGAGCTGTTCGCGTGGTTGACGGAGATGCAGCGTTATTTCATCGGCCGCGTGCCCGAGAAAAACAAACGCAGATTTCTTGATCTGCTCGGTGTCACGCCCGCGGATGCCAGCTCATCGAGAGCGGTTATTCAGTTTTCGAACGTGAATCAACCGTTAACGCTGCCGCGCGGCACGAAGCTGATGGCCGAGGACCAGATGTTTGAGACGGAAGCCTCCATAGCGCTTACGCCGCTCGCGCTGGACCGGATCGTTACCCGGACGGAACGGGAAGCAAATGACGTAACGGCCACAAATGACCATGCGAACGTCGCCTTTTATGCCTTCGGCAAGGATGCAAAGGCAGCCTCGAAGCTGTATCTTTCCTTCGATCGGGAGCTGGAGGCGCAGGAGCAGGTAACGATTAACATAAAGCTGCAGGAAACCGGCGCGGATAGCCATCAGGATTCGGAGCAAACGCTGGCCGTGAACCGCTCGGCGATTTCTCCCTCAGCACGGCTTTCGTGGAAGGCTTACTGCTTAGATGATGTGACTGGCGCAGAGGGTTGGATGCCGGTCGAGATTATAGAGGACGAGACTCTCCACCTGACGCTGAGCGGAAAACTAACGTTTCGTTTGAAATCGCGCATGCGCAGCGTAACGGTTCACCCTGCAAGCGAACAAGCGCGCAATTGGATTTGCGCGACGGTGGAGGAGGCAGGCTATGAAATGCCGCCCCGCATCCGGCAGCTTATGCTGCATACCGTAGCAGCCAAGCAGAAAAACACCCTAAGCGAAATGATTGAATGCCCGGTTAAAGGTGAACTGAATGAAGAAATACAGATTGAAACCTACTTGGCTGTTTTTGGCCAAATACGCGTTCAAGTTCGGGATGCAGACGGTGCTTGGCAATACTGGCAGGAAGCCGCTTCCTTTGATGCATTGCCCCAAATGGACCGTCCGCCCAATATCTATACGGTTATTAGGCATGAATCCCTTGACCGGGTCACGATACGGTTTAGCGACGGCTCATCCGGCGCGATTCCGCCCCCCGGCGAGACGGTAAGGGTTCTTGCAAGCGAGCCCGATTTCGATCTCTACCGGCAGATTGGACGCAGCAGCGGACTGCCTAGCCAGACGTTCGAGCTTTACCATTTATCCTGCAAGAAACGCGATGCGCTTCGCCTGCAGGTGGGCGAGCTGGAGCCTCAGGGCATTTACAAATGGCAGGACTGGACCAGAGTGGATGATTTTGACCGCTCGAAGCCGGGAGATCTTCATTTCGTATACGATCCCGTGAAAAGGCTCATTCATTTCGGCAACGGGGAAAGAGGTGCTATTCCGGCTGCGGGCCTAGACACGAATATTATGCTGACTGCGTGCGAGCTTGGCGGCGGCGACCGCGGCAATGTGAAGCCGCATCTCATTTCGGAATGGGTAAACGACACGCAAAGGGCTTTTCATATTAAGGTGGACAACCCCGGATTCGCATCAGGCGGAGCCGAAGCGGAAACTTTGCCGATCACGCTGCAGCGAGCGCAAGCTGAGTTAAAGCATACGTTCCGCGCGGTAACGAACGAGGATTACGAAACGCTTGCAAGAGCAACGCCAGGCGCAGCCGTCGCCAGAGTCCATGCGATTCCGCTCTTCAAGCCGGGACTGGCTGATTATCCGAGGGAAACAGCCGCTGGCCAAATTTCGGTCGTCGTTGTCCCCTATGGGCTGACCGATACACCGACGCCAAGCGCCGGATTTCTTCAGACCGTCAAACGCCATCTTGACACGAGAAGACTGGTTACGACAGAAGTGCATGTCATTCCCCCGGTCTATATTAAAGTGACCGTCAACGCCGTCGTTGTCGTGGAGCCGCAATTCGTAGATGAAGGCCAGCGGCTGGTTGAACAGTTGAAACAGCTGCTGCGTCCGCTTGACGGCGAGCATGGGGCGAAAGGCTGGGCCTTTGGCCGATCCGTGTATAAAGGCGATATTTACAGCGCGTTAAGCATGGGAAGCGGCGTCGTTTACATACAGGATCTATGGATTGACGCGGAGGGTCCGCATGTGAGGAAAAGCGCGGGTGGCGATATCATCCTGCCGCCGCATGGGCTCGTCTTCTCAGGTCAGCATGAAATTGAACTTATTAGTCGCACGCATCTGTAGCATCGCGGTAATCGGCTGCAAAGGAGGTACAGCATGAACGGACAAAACCACTTTTTCTCGATCAACCGCGGGCATGACTGGCAGCGCGGTATCAGTTATAATCTCGGGTACCACGCAGCCGGATACGGCGTTCGCCGCGATAACAGATATGGAATCGCAGGGACGCTTCTGCTTAATGAGCTCGCTGGCACGGCACCCGTGAAGGAGCTGGCTGTCTCGCAGCATGAGCATATGTATTTGCTGGATGAGCGCGCGGATTTATGGATTTACGACCGGCGCAATTCAGACCATAAACGATTGTTTACGCAGGGACACGGTTTATTTAGCGCCGATGCCAGACTGGCCGCCTCAGGCGACCTTTTATTTGCGGCCGACCGGACGAGCGAGAGAACGGTAGCGGCTTACCATACAGGCAATGGACAAACCATTTGGTCGCGAGTCGGGGAAGAGGCCGACGGCATTCCCCTGCATCCGCTTGCGATTGCGGCAGATAAACGTTATGTCTACGTACTGACGCCGCTTGAGCTCGACAAGGGGGCGGATGAACCGACGATTGCAGAAGGCGCGAAGCTGGGCATTGTCCAATTTACGCTTGGCGGCGCAGTGGCCGGCGTCTGGAGCGATCCGGGCTTTACCCAGCATGTTCGGGCGAAGCTGAGGCATTTGAACCGAACCTATTTTATGGCGATATCGTCTTCGGGCGAGCTTTATATATTCGATACGTTATATGCAAGGCTGTTCGGCTTTCAGGCAAGCGGGCGCATGAGCGTAAAAAGCGAGCTTCCCTCACTGCCGTATGCGGGGCTTTGCGTTGACAGCGGCGGAACGCTTTATATCGGCGATACGCGGCAAATGGATCAGGTAAGCGAGGATGACCGGTTCATTACGCAATGGAATGCCCTCGGCGAGACAATTGGGCGCGTGACGGGCTTTCGCGGCAAAGCGGATCAGCTGTTGATCGATGAAAAGGACCGCATGTACATCTTAAACGGCGAAGACGGAAACGTAACGATCTTGAACCTGCAGCCGCAGACGCTGCTGATGGAGGAAACGGGCGTTCCCGAGGGGGTTTGGCTTTCGCAGGCGTTTGACAGCGCAGAAGCCGAGACCGTCTGGCATAAAATGGCGCTTGAGACGTTTATCCCTGACGGAACGCAGCTGCATATTTCTTATTTCAGCCAAAATGATGACAGCTGCATCATTAACGGCAGGTACCGAAAAGTTGACGATTGGATTACGGATTCGACAATTCCTTACCGCGAGAAGCTGAAGGGGCTGGAGGGCTTCTGGTCGAAGCCCGTTATTAACCCGAACGATGCCTTGTTTTTTGGGGCAAAGGGCCGTTATTTATGGTTAAAAATGGAATGGATCGCCTCTGAAAGGTATACGCCTCTTTTGGAGTCGATGCGCATATACTTTCCTAGGGATACCTACTTGTCTTATTTGCCGGCTGTCTACCAAGAGGACCCGGCTAGCCGCGATTTTCTTGAACGCTATTTATCATTATTCGGCACTTTATTTTCCGGGATCGAGGAGGAAATCGAGGATTTATCGAGGTATATCGATCCGGAACGGGCAACAGGCGAGCATTTGCGCTGGCTGGCGACCTGGGTCGGTCTGGAAACCGATGATTATTGGACCGATGAACAGGTTCAAGCATTTATCCAGGCAGCGCCGGAGCTGTATCGTTACCGGGGGACGCGGCAAGGCTTGATGAAAACGATCGAGATTTATACCGGTATATCGCCTTTGATCGTGGAATATTTTCAAACGAAAGCAATGCGCGATAATGCCGAGCTGCGCCACTTGACGGATCAGCTGTACGGCGGCGATCCTTACACCTTTACGGTGCTGCTGAAGCCGGAGCAGGCTCCGACCGAGAAGCAGCGGGTCGTTATCGAGCAGCTGCTGGACGAACAAAAGCCGGCATTTACGGAGGCGAAGCTTGTGCTGCTGCAGCCTTGGATGTATCTGGATCTGCATACGTACCTAGGCATTAATACGGTGCTGACGGAGCCGTCCCTGCTTAAGCTGAACCCGGAACGAACGATGCCAAACGATACGTTGATCGTAGACGTCGGCATGGAGAAGCGCTTGGATGTGCATACCCGCTTAGAAATGGATTCAGAGCTGGAATAATATAAAAACGCGAAGGAGCGGTACAGGTGAAAAAATCGAGGCTGTATCCATTTGAGAGAAATCGTTATTTTTACGGGAAGCTGCTCACCGTGCGCGATTTCGAGTCGGAGCAGAAATATTTCAATGATAAAAGAAGGCTGCTGAACCGTTTGCTTTACGGCAGCGGCGTGTTATCCGGCATGCAGGTTGTAGCGGTGGACGATAAAACGATCTCGGTCGAAATGGGCGTTGCGATCGATTATATCGGACGCGAGCTGGTCATTCCTTCGCCGGTTACGCTGAAGCTGTCCATGATTGAGGGCTTCACGAACAATGAATATAAGAAAAATGTATATTTGTGCATCGCATATGACGAGAAGGGCAAGGAGCCCGTACATTCGGTCGGAAACTCGGCTATTCGCAACGATGAAGTAAGTGAGTATAACCGGGTACTGGAATCCTACCGTTTGTTCATTAACGAAGAAGCGCCGGCGCCCTCCTCGTTCGAATTCGTCCGCCTGCTCGAAAACGTGGTTACGATCTATGAGGACCCGAACGTTCGCATCACGCAGCGCATGCCTAAATACGTCAATGCCGGCGAAGTAGTCGAGATCAAGCTTGTCGTCGAGAAGACGCTCCAAACGCCGCGGATTGCGTTTCAATATGATTATGAAGCAGCAGGTTTCACCCCTGTCGGAAATGACGGTTCACGGGTCCAATTCGCAGAGCCTGGAGATGCGCAGGAAACGGAATATGCAGTGAGCTTCCATGTAAAGGCACCGCTGAAGGCAGGCGGCAAAGCAGAGCTTACCGTTCCGTGCCAAGCTGCAAAGCTGACAATTGGCGACTCGGCTATTCCGTTAGACACGAATGCGAAGCATACCATTGAGGTGTTGGACGAGCCCGTAGCGAACCGCATCTTAAAGGACTGGCATGAGCGGACGCTGGAGCAAGCCGTAGAAGGCGCGGCTGATCAAAGCATCTGCTTAGCCAAAATCAGCCTTCTCCAAATGGGCCCGACGTATATGATCGAGAAGGTAGACCGTGTTCCGTTTGACGAATACATTGAAAGCACGTCGCTGCTGCAGCGGTTATCGCAAACCTCGCGCGCTTCGTCGCTGCATAAGTTTTTTGCAAGCGCCGAGACGCATGATTTGGAATACGATGCAAAGCCGACACTCGACGTGCAGTATCATCCTGACCGCAATGAGTTTGATTTTAAGCTGGGCATTCCGCGTCCGCAGCATTTGTACGATGAGATTTCGACGGGCACTATGGAGGTAGCGCTTGAGTCTATTGGCAAAACCGGAGGCTTCTTCTTCTCGCGGGGCAAGAAAAACTACGTATCGGAAGAGATCCAGCACGGCTTAGGCGAGGGGCAGGTTTCCGTTGTAGTCGGTCTTGAAGAAATCGATCGATCGGTATTGGGGGATACGGCCAGTACGATGAAGAAGGTGTATCACGGTCAAAGCGACGTATTCAAAGGCACCGAATTCGAGCCGGATATTCCGAATGTATCGCTCGGAACCCTTGTATATCCCGAAAAAGGCACATTCCGGATTGGCATGAAGCTGCAGGGCGAAACGGAATCATCGGCATCTGTCATCGCGGTGCGCTGGTGGGCATTCAAGAGCTTGGGCGCTGCGCAGGCTGCCGTGCTTGCGGATGACCCCTCGGATTCAGGACTTGCAGAGGCTGCCGCATCGCAGCAGGAATAAGAAGGCAGCAAGCCAAAATAAAAGGCAGGCCGAGGATATTTCCTCAGCCTGCCTTTTCCTATGATTCAGGAACGATTTTCGTGATTTCAAGCCGTACAGGCTTGTCTTTGTTCATTAAGAAGGTAAGAAGCATGTCGTTAGATTTAAAAATGATGCGTGTGCGCCCGTTATCTAGTTTTTCTTTCGTTGAAGGCGTTTTGGCGGCTAACAAGCGGCTGTAGGTTTGCTCCATTATGACTGCATTCCAAGTCGTTAGCTGCTGTACATAGAAAGCTTCCGGATTATCCTCATCGACCTCTAGGACAAAAGTCATTTGGATGGCGCTGAATGTCAGCGTCTGCGGCAAAATGACTTCGTCCGCTAAGCCCTCCGAGGGAACCGTATCATTTGCGCCTTCTCCTGAAGCCTCCGAGTCCTCCGATTCCGCTGCATTTAAAGGCTTATCGTCAGCCAATGGAGCATCTGCATTGCTTTCAGACAACGTTTGAACCTCGTTTTTTTGAGATTCAGGCGTTGGCGTGACAGAAACGCCTGAAGCCGCTGAAGCCACAGGGGTAGCCGTAGGCGTTGCAGTTGGTTGAGCAGCCGTCGCTTCGGGCGATGGCGATCCAACTGCTGCATCGGATTCCGCAGCTGCATCATGCTGCAATTCCTCTGCGCCTGCAGCTTCGTCCGCCGCTTCTTCCGCAGGAGCGGGAGCATCCGGTGCGCCTAACGTTTCTTGCAGCTTCACGAGCGAGATATTCAAGAAGCCTTCCGCATACAGACTGCCCTGGCGAAAAAAGCCTTTATAGAGCGGTGCGCCGTCCGCGTCAAACAGTGTTCCAACGCCCTCGTATTTGCCGTTTACGAATTTGCCGTCATACATGATTCCGCCAGCAGCGTTAAAGACTTGACCGGTACCGTTTTGCTGTCCGTTCGCAAAAGAGCCCGTATAAACGACGGATCCGGTTTCGTTAAACAAGCTGCCGGCTCCATGGTAGCTGCCGAGCAGGAATGCGCCCTCGTATTTTACGAAGCCGGAAGGGAAATAGTGCTTGCCTGGACCGGAAAGCTTGCCCGCCAGGAAATTGCCTTCATACATAAGCAGGCCATTGCCGTCATATTGCTTGCCTGCACCCTCATAGGCTCCGTTGTTGAACTGGCCTTCATACTGCAGCTTATCCTTGCCGCTGTAGAGCTTGCCGTCTCCGTTATACACGCCTTTTACAAATGCGCCGGCATAGATGATGCTTCCGTCTGAGCCATACTCCGTGCCAGCGCCTTCATATGCGCCAGCAAGAAACTGGCCTGTGTATTTAGGTTTGCCATCCGGGTAAAACAACGTTCCTTCACCGCTGTATTGATCGGCGGCAAACGCCCCGCGGTACAATAGTACGCCTTTTTCATCAAATTGCTCGCCCGAGCCTTCCTTTAGTCCTTTGGCAAAATCACCCTGATATTGAAGCTCTCCGTTTGGATGATAGAGCTTGCCGTTTCCCGTGAATTGACCGTTTTCAAGTTGTCCTTCAAATAACAGCTTGCCATCCGCATCAAGGATGGAGGCAGGTCCCGTAAATCCGCTGTCCGCAGCGGCGGCAGCTTCCAGCTGAGGCGTACGGCCGAACCATTTGTTAATAAAGGCGGGCGGACTAATAAATCCGAAATAAACGATGATAAGGGTAATAACGAGCACCAGCGCGATGAGCTTCTTCGCAATATAGTAGCTGCCGATCCGCAGATAATTATTAAGCGAGCGAAGCGGTCCGAAAATAGCGGTGACCAGCCATTTACGCAGCGCGGCAAGCAAACGCTTAGGAAGTGTTTTGGCCCGTTTGAGCGGTGCGATAATCTTTCGCTTAATGGGTTTGATAATGGGGTTTAGAATTTGCTCGATCATGTCATGGCACCTGTATCGTCATTTGTCCGGGATTCACGAACTGAATGACGCCTCCCCAGTTACACATGCATTTGGATGAATTGTTGAGAGCGGGCATGTTCGCGACTAGAACCGTCGGCGATCCGGGTACCCATGGTGCGGCTGTGACGGGAATGCAGGGCTGAGGGGTAAGCACGCCGAGCGCCGCTGCCGTAGCGGCTGCCACCATTGGATTTGCCATAGAGTTGCATACGCCAAACGGCAAAATATTAACCATAGGCTTGTTATCCATAATATTCGCGATCGGCATCGCCGTCATCACGCGATTAGCAGGCAGCACGTTGAACGTACCCGGAGCTGCTCCGAAAGAGCATTGCATCGTGGCTCCGCCGCATATTAGTTGTCCCATAAAATTCCTTTCCGCGAGTGGGCAGGCATAAGTCTGCCCCTCCTAATTTCTACTATTTTAATAGTACTATAAGCCATAAGTACCATCAACAAAAACCTACTAAAATAGCTAACATTCGATGAATATCAACAAGTATTCTGATGCGAAATGGCTAAACATGTAGTACTATGGAAATAGTTGAATTTTGTAAGATGAAAGCGATGGTGCGCATGCGAAGGTCCACGTTGGGAATAGCTCTGCTGTTACTTATGGCAATCGGTCTCGGTTTTTGGCTTTATCCGAATTTGAATCACTTCCAAACTCTCCCCTATACTACCGAAAAACCACTAAATTATTTATCGAAAGCTTCCGCAGGACCGGATGGAAGCTCCATTGTGATCGGCGACTCCCGCCAAGAAATCGTACGGATTAACAGCGAGGGAGCGATTGAAGAGCTTATTCGTCAGGATGCGGGCGCAGGCAGCAGACATGATTTTACCGATATTGCGGTTGCGGATGACGGTACGATCTATGTTCTCGACACGATATTGGACGGCTATGGGCTTTATGTCCAAGAGGAGCGGATCGTCCGCTATCCTAAAGGTGAACCAAGCGGCACGCTCCTGTATACCTACAAAGGCAGCGGAACGAATAAGCGCGTTGGCCTGATTAAAGGCCTGCAGGTTGCAGGCGACAGCATCTACTTCTACATAAATGAAGATACAAACGTAAAGCTGCATCGATTGTCCGCGGCAGGGGGCAAGCCAGAGGAGACACTGGCATTCAAGCTGCCAGACGACCGGTACTTATCGGAAATCGTAGGTTATGAGCCGGATCATATCTACTATTCTACGAAACGCGGCGCTATTTTTAAAGTAAAGGCCGATGGAGCAAGTGTTTTATCTTATCCGCTGGAAGGGATGGAGCGCACGCGCAAAAACTTCCCGGAAGGTTTGCTGCTCGGCGTGAATGGCAGGCTCTATTTTATTGACCGTCTCGTGAATGCCGTTACGAGCATGAATGCCATTGATTCCAGCGATATGGTAACGGTAATCGACGAACCGGCCTTGATGGCGGCGGCGCCGAAGGCAGAAAGCCTGGATATAATGGATCTGACGATGGATACCACAGGTCGGATGGAGCTTGTTTTAGGCGACAGCATCGTCAAGCTTGATGGTGAAAAGAGCAGCGCGAGCGTACGGATGAAGCTTTCCTATGATCGCAGCTCCGTTGTAAAAGGATGGTTAACCTGGCTTGCGGCAGCAGCCCTGCTCGTTATTACGCTGTTCCTCATCCGCCTGTTTTACGTACAGGTGCTGGGTCGCAGAATCTCGCTGTTTTTCAAACAGGTATTCGCTATTGTGCCAATTTTGATCATTGCTATGATTCTATTGTCCAATTTCATCTATGACAGCTTCTCCGGCAAAATGGAGGAAGAGATGCAGAGACAGCTGTCACTGCTTGCGCGAAATGGCCAAAATATCATTAACGGCGATCAGCTCAACCGGTTAACGTCGCCCAATGACTATATGAGCAAAGACTATCAAACGATTCGCAGCAAAATGAATTTCTTATTTGAAAGCGAGGATCCGGCAAATCGCAAGGGCTTGTACAGCACGCTGTACAAATACGAGAACGGCGAAATTTTCATAATGATGGATGACGATGACGGCGTGAATATGTATAAGCCTTTTCCCGTTAACGAGCTAAACCGTCTCGTCGTCGAAAATGGCGAGGTCGTAACCGACCGCTGGGAGGATGCAACCGGTAAGTGGCTGTATGCGATCGGGCCTATCTACGATTCATCGGGCAAAATCGTCGGCGTCTATGAAACGGGCCGCGATCTGAATGTCCTCTATCAATCTAATCAAACCATATATAAAAGCGTAATACGCAATATTGTACTCATCAGCGTTGTACTGATTATTTTGGTGCTTGCCGTTACGTACTACCTGCTGTCATCGCTTCGCAAGCTTCGCAAAAGCGTGATGGAGATGACAAACGGCAATTGGGATGTGCGGGTGAACATACGCTCGCAGGATGAGGTAGGCGATTTAGGCGAGCAGTTTAACCGGATGGCGCTTCATATCCGTACTTATATCAAGGATATCACGTCCTTTAGCGAAGCTTCGCACCGCTTCGTGCCGCAGCAAATTTTCAAATATTTAGGCAAAAAAGGAATTACGGATATCCATCTTGGAGATCAAGTCCAGCAAAATATGACCGTTATGGTAGCGAATATCCGCTCGTTTCACCAGCTCTCGAAGCAGCTGTCGCCCAAGCAAAACTTTGATTTCATGAACGCGTTCCTCAAACGCTTCAGTCCTTTCGTTCGAACGGAAGAGGGGCTGATCAGCAAATATTTGGGCGCTGGCTTTATGGCGCTGTTCCCGGCACGGAACGAAGATGCGCTGCGCGCCGCCGTTTCCATACGCCGTGAGCTCGTTTCCTATAACGAGAGCTTAAAGGCATCGGGCTTCGCTCCCGTGGATCTCGGCATGGCCATTCATAAGGGACCGCTTATGCTAGGCATTGTCGGCGAGGAGCAGCGGATGGAGGGCAACGTTATCTCGGATGACGTGAACATTACCGCAACCTTAGAACGCATGTCGGATACAATGGGCGCATCGATTCTGGTAACGCGTACGTTCTATGACCAGCTTCGCGCACCGGAGCGCTTCCGCTTCCGCCAGCTCGGCCGGATCCGGATCGAAGGCAAGGATGAGCCGATCGAGCTGATCGATGTATACGAGGGAGATTCGGATACGGAGCGGAACTTAAAGGACCGTACGAAAACGATGTTCGAGAAGGGGATCGTGCTTTGCCAAGAGGGGCGCTTCTTCGATGCAAGGGAAACCTTTATCGAAGTCATCAAAATCAATCGATTTGACAAAGCGGCTAAGCTTTATTTCTATCTTTGTGACGAATATTACCAGAAGGGTTCAACAGAGGGCTGGAATGGAACGCTCGCTGTATAACCGTGAAGAGCGGGGAGGCAGGATGAATGCTGGTGGGACAGTTTAAAATTGACCGCGTATCCACGACAGTTGAAGCAGAGGAGATCGTGAAGTTTTTATTATCGGATTATTCATTTGACGATACGCGGTATACCCCGGGCGAGCTGGTACATTTCCGCGAGCTTCCTTACCGTGCGCTAAAGAATGAGCTATCCTTCTGGTATGCCAAGGATGAGCAAGGAAAGATCGTGGGCATCAACTGCGTCGCTGAAAACGAGCAAAAAACAGGCGGGTACAGCTGGGATTATCTTGTTGTGCATCATGATTACCGCAAGGCAGGCGTGGCCGCCATGCTTATTGAACAAATGTATGTTTTTTTAAAGGCGATACAGGCAAGATATCTGGTAACCTATACCTGCGATTTGCCCGAGTATGACCGGATACGGCAATTATTTGAAAAAAGCGGCTTTACGCTGGTCGGAAGATGCCCGGATTATTACTACGAAGGGGAAGACCGATTAATCTATCACCGAAAGCTGGTTTAAAGAGAAATGAAAATAGATAGCATATTGCGTGCAATGGGTGCCCGTCCAGAGGATCAGCGTAAGCTGCTTATGATGGCACCTGTTTTTTTTATTTGCGGCATAGCGGAAATGCTTAATTATAACGGCTTCATGACATTGTACAATCAAAGGTTCGGAAGCGAATACCTGCCTTACGTCTATGCGGCAGAGGCGTTTATTTTGCCGCTCGAGGCATGGCTCTTGTCCTGGCTTGCCGCTAGATTGCCAAAGCCGAAGCTGATGCGCGTCTTATATGGGCTCTTACTTGGGATCGTGCTTGTCAATGCCGGCGTTTTGCTCGTTATGGAAAGCTTCGGCCTCGAGGCGAGAGCCTATTATCCGGTTCTATTTATTGCCTCCAGCTTCGTCGTAAGGCAGCAGACCCTTCTGCTGTGGAGCCTGGCTGTCGATTTATGCTCGACACAGCAGGCCAAGCGGCTGATGCCTGTATTCGTTGGTTCGGCAACGCTTGGCGGGGTAGCGGCAGGCTTGCTTGCGCAGCTGATCAGCCTTGCTTTCGGCCCAGAAGTTGTTTATGCCGCCGGAGGCGTGCTGCTGCTGGCAGCCTTACCGAATTACCGCAAAGTGATTACCCGCTATTTGGTTCCATTATCGATTAAGATTGAAGCGAGTGGACAGGAAGAAGAACAGGTTTCTACGGGGGCCGTGTTTAAGCATGCGCTGAGGTCGCCTTTTTTGCTTACGGTTATCCTGTTGATGACGCTTATGCCAGCTCTTTATTTTCTGATGGAATACGAATTTCTGAACGTAACCAAAATGTCGTTCCCTAGCGAACAGGCATTCAGCCGGTTTTTTGGGATGGTTACGATGGTGCTGTTTGTGCTTGCGTTTTTGCTGCAAACCGTATCCGGCAGGTTGATGGCCCGGCTTGGAGCAAGTCAGATGCTTACCGCGATCTCGGGTGTGTACGTTCTTTCATTTGCTGGAGCTTTGTTTTTTGTCGGCGGGTCGGCCGCGCTGCCGATTATTTCGATCGGGTACATGCTTCTGTACTTGCTGCTTTATTACTCCGCGGAGCCGTCCTACCAGCTTTTCTTCAAGACGCTTCCGCTCGCGCAGCGCGACAGCTACCGCTATGCGGCGCAAGGGATTGCGGCGTCCGCGGGCATTTTAATAGGCGCGGGCCTGCAGTTTTTGCATTCAGGCCTCGGTATGTCTTGGACAGCCTTATCGTTTGTCGGTTTGGCAGGAGCAGCTCTGTTGTTCGTGCTTTCTTGGTTAGGCAGAAGGTTCTATATGCGGGAGCTCGTGAGCAGCGTACAGACGATCGGCGAACAGGATTTGGCCGAGCAGTTCGATGAATTTAGCCGGAACGAGGCTGCAATTGCAGAGGTTAGGAGTATGCTGAAGCTGCCGCTCGATTCGGCCAAAGAGATTGCTTTGCAAATTATCGGAAGGCTGCAAAATCCAAGCGATGTTCCAGATCTGCTGGAGCTTATCGACGACCCGAATCCGCGTATTCGCGTTGCCGCGGTTAGAGCCATGAATTTGGAGAGCGCGGATTTGCATGCGATGGTAAAGGTAGCGGCTTTTCTAGAGGACCCGGATGACGAGATGCGCGCCGAGGGCGTAAGACAAATTGGCAGAATGAAGCATATGGAGCATCAGGCGTTCTACTTTTTGCGGCAAAAGCTGCTTGACCGGCATCCAAGCGTCGTCGCCGAGGCAGTCAAAGCGATGTACTCCTTCAACAATGCGCCGAGCTACGAGGCTTGCGCAGAGGTCATTGACCGCATCTTGGATGAGGGGGGAGAATCATCGGTTTATATTTGCCGGGTGATCGCGGAGCTGGAGCTGCATGCGTTCGTATCCAAGGTTGAGAGACTTGCGGATGAATCGCATCCGGCTGCCAGAGTAGCCGCTATCGCTTGCCTCGGAAAGCTGCAGATTTTGACGATTATCCCGAGGCTGCTGGAGAAGCTGCCGATGATGGACCAGGAAATGTTCCGTACGGCCACAGAAAGCTTCGTTCAAATGGGCGAAGACGCCATACCTTTGCTATTTGGAAGTTTGCCGGATTCGCCGCCGAAGCGATGGACTTCTGCAGTAGCTGCGCTGTCGGCGCTGCTCCCAGAGGAACAGGTTCGAACCGTATTAACCGACGAGGCGCTGAAGCGGTTAAGTGAGCTTGAAGCAGCCTCCGGCTATTCGTTATCGCTTAAGCAGCTTGGCCATTCGGAGCTTTCCGAGCTTGCATTGCGGCGCTGGCGGGAAGTGCGGACCTTTATTATGGACGGCGTATGGGCAGTCTTATCGAACCTTGCGGATGAACAGGTTGCTGATGCGATTAGGCGTGCTGCCGCAGACGAGGATGAAGAAATCCGCAGCAATGCCTGGGAAGTGCTCGCCGAGGGCATGGGAGAGCGGCGGTTATCGCAATATTTGCTTACCGTGCTGGAACGCGGCGAAGAAGGCAAGCCTGTGGATACCGATGAGGATGCTAATGCCATCCTGAAGGCGGCCTTGCAAGGAAATGACGATTGGTGGCGGGAGATTGCAGGAGCAGCGTTAATAGAGGAGGGAAAGCAAATGGGAAGCGACCATCAGATCATGAGCCGGCTAAATAAGGTTATCTTTCTTAGGCAGGTTCCCTACTTTGCTGACTTATCGCTTGAGGAATTAGGGTTAATTGCGAACATTGCCGAGGTATATAGTTGCCCGGACGGGGAGAATCTGTTGGAGCGGGGCGAGCCGAATCCGGCGATGTACGTCATCGTTGACGGTAATATAGAGCTCACGAGCATTTCGGCCGCGGGATGGGAAGGCACGATCGGCGTATTGGGGACAGGTGATGTGTGCGGCGTTACATCCGCGCTCGACAGCACCTCATCCACGGTTACGGCTCAAGCCTTGCTCGGCGATGTAAAGGTGCTGAAGCTGCTGGGCGAAAACGTCTCCAGGCTCATCCGCCTATACCCGGAGATTGGGATCGGCTTGCTGCGCGCCTCGTTTGCCCGCATCCGGTTGCTTGAGGAAATGATGATGCGCATTGACTCTTAAGAAAACAGCCATATTGCAAAAGAGCGCCCATTGGGCGCTCTTTCTTGTTATAGATAAACAACAACTATCTATTCTAACGAAGACAAAAACAACGCCAAGCAGCAAATCCGGTTTACCGGATTTTGAAAGCCGTCTAGAGACGAACGCTATCCTTTATGAGTGATGTTACACTTGCTCGAGAGCCGCTGTATTTCCGAATACGGGAGATGCGCCATGAGGGGATGCCGCCCAGTGAACCGCGTTAGCAATGACACGAATGATTTGTTTATGGTAATAAGTAGGATGCGTTTCATGGCCTGGCTGGAAATAAAAGATTTTACCTTGCCTGCGGTAGAAGGTGCAGCCGCTGCGGAATACTTCTCCGCCTTGAAACCAGCCGATAAAAATGAGCTCATCCGGTGCCGGAATATCAAAAAATTCGCCATACATTTCCTCTTCTTGCAGCTCGATATATTCGCCAAGCCCCGCCGTGATCGGATGCGCAGGATTAACAACCCATAAGCGCTCTCTCTCCTTTGCCTCCCGCCATTTAAGCTGGCAGGTCGTTCCCATCAGTTTACCGAACAGCTTGGAGAAATGGCCCGAATGCAGCACGATAAGCCCCATTCCGCCTAATACCCTATGATAAACGCGCTCGACTACTTCATCGCTAACTCGCTCATGTGCCAAGTGCCCCCACCATATCAAGACGTCTGTATGGTTTAATACTTCTGGTGTTAGGCCATGCTCCGGCTGTTCTAATACAGCCGTATGAATATAAAAGCCGTAAGGCGATAATCCATCGGCAATCGCGCAGTGAATGCCGTTTGGGTATACGGCGGCTACCTCCGGATTATCCTTTTCCGCGATATATTCATTCCAGACTGTCACGCGTATGGCCCTTTTCTCCTGGTACGCTTTTCCGCCAATCCATGCTTTGATCATAAGCCGCTCTCCTTGCTGTATTGCATGTTTCTTCTATAGTATGTTTTCAGTTTATTTGGGTGATTACCTATTACCTTACTGCCGCAACCGAGTCCTTGGCATCAGACAGGTACAACGAAACATAATATAGGAATAAAAAGATAGAAGAGGAAGTGGATGCTTTGAGGCTTTATGTCGCTGGCAAGGATGACACTTTCGCAACCATTGCCGAGCACTATCATCTGGATACCGAACTGCTTCATGCGGCCAATCCGGAGCTGCCTGTCCATAATTCAAACCTTTCGGGCTCCGTAATACGTATCCCTGTCGTGGACTCGCCGCTTGCCCCTAGCACGCTTTTTTCCTGCCCGCCCGTAGATCCCATGCCATTTCTCGATCAATGGATTCCTCTCACCTCTCTCGCCGATATGGCTGAGACCGAATATGACGTTATTATTATCGGTTCAGGCATGGGCGGCGGCGCCGCTTTATGGCGATTATGCGAGCAGTGGATGCATGCTGGCAAACGAATCGCCGTTGTCGAAAAGGGAGGGCTTCTTCTACAAACGCATAGCTGGAATGTTCCGACATTAAATAATGACCGTGCCGGACGTCTTTTTGCTAACCCTGCCGTCTCTGTTCCGATTGGAAGAACGCTTCCTTCCTTCTCAGGCGCTAGGGAGCTGTATGCACTTGGCGGCAGAACGCAATTCTGGGGCTTGGTCAGTCCGCGGCTCCAAAGATTTGATATGAAGGACTGGCCTATATCGTATGAGGAATTGACGAAGTATTATAATATTGCCGAAGAAGTAATGAATGTCTCGAACGCATACAGCAAAGATTCTTCCCTCACGAGTGAATTATTGCATCGATTATGGCAAAGCGGCTTCCCCGAGGCAGCAGGAAGTCCCATGGCCGTTGACGTTGATCCTACCAAATATGGAGAGATTCATTCTGCCGCTGCGTTTAGCTCCATTCAGTTTTTCGCCAAAGCGCTCAATTTGGCGCCCTTTGACTTGGCGGTGAATGCCAACGCTACGCGGATCGTGACGCAGGAGGGCAAAGTCGCCGGTGTCGAGGTCAGTAATCCGTTTAAACAAACTTATTTTTTAAAAGCCAAAACCGTCATTGTCGGTACAAGCGCGCTGCAAGCGCCCAGACTGCTTCTGCATTCCGGAATTCCCGGCCGGGCGATCGGGCATTACCTCGCTAACCATTCGTTTGTCGTAACGAATGGGCTCATTCGGACACCAGCTGTTACGGAAGTATTAGGAACGCTTGCGATCCTGGTTCCATCGACTGCTGAACGTCCTTATCAGGTGCAAATTCAAGGTCCTGGTCCGTACTATTGGTATCACGATACCCCGAAGGAGCTGCATGAGGAGTGGGGGATGAATTTCTTTGGCGGGTTTGGCACCGTGGAATCAAGGTTCGAAAATCAGGTTTACCTCGATCCCGCCCGGCGAGATGAATACGGCGTACCTCAGATCGGTGTCAGCTTTGCGTACAGCCCTAAGGACAATGACATTATCGAGCAAATAAAAGCGGATATCCCTCGGATTGCTCAAGCCGCCGGCATACAGTTAACTGGCCAAAGCGGCAAGCCTGACCTATGCTTACTCGCACCGGGTGCCGATTATCATGAATTCGGCACATGCCGCATGGGCAATGATCCGCTCACCTCCGCTACTGACCGGTATGGCCAAATCCACGGCATTTCCGGCCTGTATGTCGCAGGAAACAGCGTTTTGCCTCACATTGGTGCCGCAAACCCTTCACTCACCGCTGCTGCGATGGCTATACGTACGGCAGATTACATTGTGCAAAATACGACTTGAATAATACATCGTTGAAGACCGAGAAAATAAAGTCTTCTTCATTTGGCCAATGCTTCATCAAGCCATTGGGCAAGGTAAGGCATCCCGCAAGGTTCGTGTAGGAGTGCCGATTGAATGGAAATTTAGAAATTATGGTGTCGGCAATCCATTCGGAACATAGTATGGAGGAATTTTAATCCAGCCGCGTTTACGCATTAACGTTTTTAACGAAGCGCCAAACTTCATTTTCTCTGCTTGGAATTTAACGAACATCAATCCCACATCATTGCGGACAGACTGCACGGCACCCGTTGCACACATCATGTAATTGGCAACAAGTTTAACGGAAAGTGCATTTGCGATTTCATCGTCAGTCAGCTTTACGCCCATGGGTACTGAATTGGGTTCTGAATTTGGTTTTTTTTCAGATACCGGTGGTAGAGTCACGCCTTCTAGCAGCATAAAATCCCTTAGTACTGTTGATTGTGCCTTTGCTAATTCCATTGATGCCTGAAGCGCGCCTAACAGTTCATTGTCTGTCGTTGTGTTTATTCCGATCTGGACATTCGCTATTTCTTCCTCCAGCATGGTCAAGTATGTCCAGCAAGTCATTGCTTCTCCTATATGCAGCGGGGGTTTCGGTTCGTTATCTATTAATGTTTTCATTACATCGGCAACTGCTTCGAATACGCTCGACAATTTCACACCGTCCTCGTTTTTGAATAGTGTGCAAAAAAAAATCATCAATTATACGGCGTTAGATTGATTCGATTCGAAATGCAAGGTTTGCGGTTGCAACGCTGCATCAGATTGCATATAATATAGATTATTGTTTCATATTCGCAGTAAAGCGATGATGGAGAAGAGTAAGCAGTGCTTTCGCACAGGGAGAAGACGCCGTAGATTGAGAGCGTCTTTGTGATTATAGGCTGCCGAAGATTCACTCCGGAGCAGACACCTGAAACGCCACAGCGGCTTGCCGCGCGGCGCAAGTAGGGAAAGTCCGGTTCCCGCCGTTATGGGGCTAAGGGATTGTAATCCGCCGCCGACAGGCAAGCGATGACCATTGATGGGTCATTCGCAAAGGCAGGAGCGCAATCCGAATTAGGGTGGTACCACGGTTCTTTCGTCCCTTTAGGGAGAGAGGGCCTTTTTTTGTATAAATATAAGAATTTATAAGTTTGTTAGCTTATAAAGTGCTTATATTTCTCCGCGAAACGATAGCTAAGCCTCCTATAGTATGGCTTAGCCGTTTACGCTTGCATGATTTAGAGATGATGATATGGAGGCGAAGAAGAATGAAGGAAAGATTGGAAGGACTGCGCGGAGAAGCGCTGCAGGAGCTGCAGCAAGTGACTACTCCCCAGCAGCTTAATGATTTGCGCGTAAAGTATTTAGGTAAAAAAGGGGCTTTGACTGAAATTTTGCGCGGGATGGGCGGTCTAAGCGCGGAAGAGCGTCCGGTGATCGGCCAGGTTGCGAACGATGTCCGTGCAGCAATTGAATCGGTTATCGACGAGAAGCAGAATGCATTCCAACAAGCCGAGACGAATAACCGTCTTCTTGCGGAGACGCTTGACGTGACTCTTCCGGGCAAACAGCTGCCGACAGGCTCCATGCATCCGCTTAACAAGGTGGCGCAGGAGATCGAGGATGTGTTTATCGGTCTAGGCTATACCATTGCGGAGGGACCAGAGGTCGAAGAGGATTATTATAACTTCGAAGCTTTGAACTTGCCCAAGAACCACCCGGCGCGCGATATGCAGGATTCGTTTTACGTAACGGACGACATTCTGATGCGTACGCATACATCGCCGGTTCAAGTACGTACCATGAAGGCGATGAACGGGCAAACACCGGTCAAGGTCATTTGCCCGGGCAAGGTTTACCGCCGCGATGATGACGATGCGACGCATTCTTTCCAGTTCAATCAAATCGAAGGTCTTGTGATCGGCAAAAACATCCGGATGAGCGATCTGAAAGGCACGCTGCTGCAATTCGTGCAGCAAATGTTTGGCGCGCAAGCGCAAATCAGGCTTCGCCCAAGCTTCTTCCCGTTCACGGAGCCAAGCGCGGAGGTTGACGTTACCTGCGTACAATGCGCGGGCAAAGGCTGCCGCATGTGCAAGCATACGGGCTGGCTCGAAATTCTCGGCTGCGGCATGGTTCATCCGCGGGTGCTTGAAATGGGCGGCTATGACCCAGAGGAAGTCAGCGGATTTGCCTTCGGCATGGGAGTTGAGCGTATCGCCTTATTGAAATACGGTATTGACGATATTCGTCATTTCTATACGAACGATCTGCGGTTCTTAGTACAATTCGCAAGAATGTAGCATTGAGAGAAGGGAAGAAGAGAGATGAATGTATCCTATAAATGGTTAAACGAATATATCGACCTTTCCGGCTTTACGGGGGAAGAGCTTGCGGAGAAAATGACGCGCGGCGGCATTGAAATCGACGTTGTTGAATCCCGCAACAAAGGCGTAAACGGCGTTGTTGCCGGTTATGTGAAATCGAAGGAAAAGCATCCCGACGCTGACAAGCTGAATGTATGCAAAGTTGACGTTGGTACGGGAGAAGAACTGCAAATCGTATGCGGAGCCAAAAATGTCGACGCGGGACAGCTTGTTCCCGTTGCCGTTATCGGCGCGGTATTGCCCGGCGATTTCAAGATCAAGCGCGCAAAGCTGCGCGGCGTGGAATCCCAAGGGATGATTTGCTCGGCGAAGGAGCTTGGCTTGAACGAGAAGCTTCTGCCTAAGGAGCAGCAAGAGGGTATCCTCGTTCTTCCGGCAGCTACGAAGATCGGGACGCCTATCGGCGAAGTGCTGGGAATAGACGACGAGGTGCTTGAGCTGGATTTGACGCCTAACCGTTCGGATTGCCTCAGCATGCTGGGCGTGGCTTATGAGATTGGTGCTTTAACCGGCCGCGAGGTTCGCCTGCCAAGCGCCAACATCAATCATACGACCGTGCGCGCGGACAGCCTTGTGTCGGTAAGCATCAGCGCGCCGGAGCATTGCTCGCACTATTCGGCTCGTTATATTAAAGGCGTGAAAATCGGCGAATCCCCTTTGTGGCTGCAAAACCGTTTGATCGCCGCAGGCATTCGTCCAATCAGCAACGTTGTCGACGTTACGAACTTCGTCATGCTCGAATACGGCCAGCCGCTGCATGCTTTTGACGCGGACCGCCTGCCAGGCGGACGCATTGATGTACGGCTTGCGAAAGCCGGCGAAACCCTGGTAACGCTGGACGACCAAGAACGCAAGCTCGAGCCGCATATGCTCGTGATTACCGATGGCCAGCAGCCGATTGCGCTTGCAGGCGTAATGGGCGGCGCAAGCACGGAGGTGACCGGTGAAACGGTCAATATTTTGCTCGAGTCGGCGAAATTCGATGGCGGTACCGTACGGAAGACGTCACGTCAGCTTGGCCTGCGCTCGGAGTCAAGCATTCGCTTCGAGAAAGAGGTTGACCCGGCAAGAGTAATCCCTGCACTCGACCGTGCGGCGGCGCTTATCGCTGAGCTTGCGCAAGGCTTAGTCGCGGAAGGCATTGTCGAGGTTGCTTCAGCAGAGGCGAAGCCGGCCAAGGTCGCGGTATCGCTGGACAAAATAAACGGCTATCTCGGAACGGAGCTCTCGAGGCTGGAGGTTCAAACGATTTTTGGGCGCCTGCACTTTGAATACGAGCTGTCTGACGGCAACGTGTTCACCGTGAACGTGCCGACGCGCCGCGGCGACATTACGCGCGCGGTTGATCTCATCGAAGAAGTTGCTCGTTTACACGGCTACGATGAGATTCCGACGACACTCATCCATGGCGATGTCGTGCCAGGCTCCTTGACGAAGCCGCAGGCCATCCGCCGCGAGCTGCGTAAACGCTTGTCGGATGCCGGAATGCACGAAGTCGTCAGCTATTCCTTCACGGGACCGGAGCGGACGAAGCTGTTCCCTGCACTGGCCGAGCATACGAATCCCGTTCGGCTTGCCATGCCGATGAGCGAGGATCGGAGCGTACTGCGCACGACGCTGATCGCACAGCTGCTTGAAACGGCGGCCTATAACCGCAACCGTAAAAATGATTCAGCGGCTCTATTTGAAATCGGCAGCGTATTCCATACCGATGAAGAGCAGCTGACTCGCCTTCCGCAAGAGAAGCACCGTTTTGCGGCTCTCCTGACCGGGAACCGTTCGGAGGCGCAGTGGAACGCAAAAGCGGCGCAGGTGGATTTCTACGACGCGAAGGGTATTTTGGAAACGGTATTTGCCGTCCTCGGATTAACGGCGAGCGTGTCTTACGAAGCGGCGCAGCCAGAGCATTTCCACCCTGGCCGTACGGCTGCCGTTCTGCTTCATACGCCAAAAGGCAATGAAGTCATCGGTTACGTGGGCCAACTGCATCCGACGCTCCAGCTGGAGGCGGATCTTGCGGACACGTACGTGCTTGAGATCGGCTTGGACTTGGTTTACGATTTTGCCGATTCCGACATCGAATATAAAGTGCTTCCGCGTTATCCTGCAATGCAGCGGGATATCGCTGTCGTTGTCGATCAAGAGGTTGCGGCTGCCAAGCTGACAGGCGTTGCTTGGGATATTGCAGGCGAGCTGCTGGAGTCGGTACGCGTCTTCGACGTATACACCGGAGAGAAGCTCGGAGCAGGCAAGAAGAGCGTCGCGCTGTCGCTTGTATACCGCCATGGAGAGCGTACTTTGACAGATGAAGAGGTAACGGAGCTGCATGGGAAGGTTGTTTTACAATTAGAACAATCTTTTGCAGCTGAATTACGCAAATAGGCAGGAAACCTTCAAAGCCGCATCGAAATAGTTCCTAGTGAGCTATCGATGCGGCTTTTTTCCTTTTAAATATGAGGCATAAATCTTTTTGCAACGATCCATATGCCTATATTTCACCGCGAAATGAAAGCAGCTCCTTTACATGGACGACGACAGCCGTCTACGCTTGCTCTACTTGTACAATAGGAGGATTCGCCTTAATGGATGCTGAAAATACGGTTGTTACGGTTGATATATATGGAGTTCAATATAAATTAAAAGGCCATTCCAATGTGGAATATATGAAAAGGGTTGCGGCAGCAATCGACGAAAGCATGAAAAAGCTGGCCAAGGGCTATCCGCGTCTCGATATGCCGAAGCTGGCAGTGCTATCCGCCGTACAAATAACGGAGGAAGTCTTTAGGCTAAGACGCGATAATGCGAGACTGCTGGAGGAGGAAGCTAAGCTGAACCTCCTGATTAGGGAACTGGAGCAGGTCGGCGAACAGGCCGTTACGCTGCAGGCAGAGTTGGCAGAGACGAAGCGGATGGCGAGCGAACAGCTGCAGAAGGCCAAAGCGGCGGCAGAAGCCGAGCTGGCGGAGATGCTGTCCCTTGCCGCCGAGCAGGCGGCTGCCGAGCAAGCTGCCGCTGCGGAAGCCATGAAGGCGCAGGAGGAAACGATTGCCCGGCTAACGGAGGAAAACGCGGAGCGGCTTGCGGCGCTGCGGGCCAAGAAAGACGAACAGCTGGCACAGATCCAGTCCAAGAAGGATACCGAGCTGAATGAGCTGAAGCGAGTGCTTGAAGCCCAGCTGGCTGAGCTTCGCAGCTCGAAGGATACGGAGCTGGCGGAGCTGCAAAACCATAAGGAAATCGAGCTTGCAGAGCTGCAAAAACAGTGGGCAGCCGAGCTATCGCAGCTGAAAGAGGCCAAAGAAAATCTGCAGCTGGAGCTTGAACTTGAGAAGGAGATACAGCTATCGGAGCTCGAAAGCGCGAAAGCGAATGAGCTGGCTGCGCTTAGACAGGATAAGGACGAGCAGTTGAAAGCCTTGATGCAGGAGCATGAAGCCTCGCTTTTAACCATCAAGGAGGAAAAAGAGTCAGAGCTTACGGAGCTGGCGGACAGCTGGCAGAGCAAGTGGGATGAGCGGGAGCTAAGCTGGCTTGCCCATGCCGAGACCTCGCAATTGGAGCTTGCCCGCCAAAGCGAGGAGCGGGAGCAGAACTGGAAGGCTGAAGCAGCAAAAGCGGAGCAGGTTTTCCGTGCCGACCTGGAGCGCCGCAGAAACGGCTGGTTAGAGGAGCGCAGCAGGCTGCAAGCGCAAATTGCGGAGATTCAGCAAGGCTGGGCGGCGGATAAGCAAGCGCTCGAGCATCGGATTACTGAAGCGGAAGAGCAGCTTGTTCAGGCCATGGAGCAGGAGGAAGCCTCAAGAACCTCGTTTGCTCAGCTGGAGAGCAGCTTAAACGAGAAAGAAAGCGAAGTACAGTTCGTTCAAACCGAGCTGAACGAAACGATACGCCAGATTCAGGAGCTGCAGGAGAATGGGAGCGAAGCTGCCGCGCAGATCCAAGAGCTGGAGCAAAAGCTTGCCCATGAGCGCAGCCACGTGTCCGCAGCGGACAAACGGGCTACGGATCTGCAGCAGCGGCTGAAAGAAGCGCTGGACAGGGAACAGCAGCAGGGTATGACGCTGCTTCAGCTGGAGGAGCTGCAAAAGCAGCAGGAGGAGCAGCAGCTGCAGCTTGAGCTTGAGCTTGAAGAGAAGGAACTTACGGAGCAGCGGCTAAGGGATGAGTTCCAAGCTAGACTGCGTACAGAGCTGGAGCAGCAGCGGGATATGCTGCACGAGGAGCATGAGCAGCAATTAA
This sequence comes from Paenibacillus sp. LPE1-1-1.1, assembly GCF_040676435.1. Classification (NCBI taxonomy): domain Bacteria; kingdom Bacillati; phylum Bacillota; class Bacilli; order Caryophanales; family Paenibacillaceae; genus Paenibacillus; species Paenibacillus sp. LPE1-1-1.1. Next base: position 1,800,500 of record NZ_JBEGHY010000001.1, on the reverse strand, counting down.
AAGTGCTTGAAGAAGAGAAGCGCGAGCTAATTAATACGCTGCGTCAGGAGCATGAAGCACAGCTGAGGGTCGTAGAAGAAGAAAACGACGAGCTGTTTAAACAGCTGACCGCGGAGAGCAATGAGCGAATTGACCAGCTGGCAGCCGAAAGAGATGCCCGTATAGAGGCATTAGCTGCCGAGCATGAGGAACAAAAGAAGCAGCTGGCTAGCCAATATGAAGAGCAGCTGCTAGAGCAGGCCGTGCAATACGAAGAACAAAGCAAGCAGCTCGTGCACGACTATGAGGCGCAAATCAGTCAGAAAGCGGCTGAACGTGAAGAGCATGAAAGAAAGCTTGCCGACGCGCATGAAGAACAGCTGCTCGAACAAGCCGTACAGCTTGAAGAGCAGAATAAACAGCTTGCTAGGCAGTATGAGGAAAAAGCACAGCGTAAAGCAGAAGAGGCTGAAGAGCAGTCTAAGCAGCTTGTCCAGCACTACGAGGAGCAGCTTCTCGAGCAGGCGCTTCAGTACGAAGAGCAGAACAAGCAGCTTGCCCGCGAGTATGAGGAGCAGAACAGACAGCTCGCCCGAGAGTATGAGGAGCAATTGGAGCAGAAAGCTGCTGAACACGAAGCTCGGAGCAAGCAGCTGGTAAACCAATACGAGGAGCAGCTTCTCGAGCAGGCGGACCAGTATGAGGAGCAGAACAGGCAGCTCGCCAGTGAGTACGAGGAGAAGTCCAAAGCTTTTGCCGTTCAGGAGGCAGCCCGTTCCGAGCAGCTGGTCGACGAGTACGAGGAGCGTTACATTGCGCTTGCGGCCAAGCAGGAAGATGAGCGGAGGCAGCTGGAGGAAGAGCGCGAGAAGCGTCTTCAGCAATTGGCGTCCGAGCATGACGAGCTGGTAAAGCAGCTGTCGGCGAATCAAGAGGAGCTGCTTCTGCAACAGAAGCATGATTACGAGACGATGATTCAGAAGCTGCAGGCGCAGCTCGACAAAATCGAACAAATTGCAGCTTCCGCCGCGGATGGCGAGCAAACCTACAAGGCAGAGCTGGAGAAGCTTACGGCTCGGGAGCAGGAACTGACCGAGCAGCTGGAATGGACGGCAGCCCGCGAGCGAATTGCAGTGCAGCAGCTGGAAGCGGCAGCGGGCCGTGAACGGGAGCTGAGCATACAGCTGAAGGAACAACAGGAGTTCGCGGAGCTGACAGCGGCTGAAGCCAGCCGCCTGGAGCAAGAGAAGAAATTGCGCGAATCAGAGGAGAGCTTGATGCGCGAGCGGCTAAAGCAAGCGATGCAGGAAGCGGCTGCTGCCTCCGAGCTGAAGGAAGAGCTTAGCGAGCATGCTTCCAGACTCGCTCAAGAGCGGGAAGAGTCTGCGCGCAGGGCAGAACAGCTTGCGAATGAACGTGACGAGGCAGCGAGCGCGCTGGAGTCGCTCGTCTATGAGCGGGATGAAGCGGCACGCTCCGCGGAGAAGCTGGCGGAGGATCACGCTGACTTAATGGAGCAGCATCACAAGCTGAAGAACGAGTACTCGAAGCTGCAAACCGAATACAATGAATGGATTGAGCTGATCGAGCACAGCTAGCTTATCCGGAATAATAAAAAAACCGCTGTTACCAGCAGGGCAAACGCCTGGCAGGTTACAGCGGTTTTTTTGTGCATGGTTATGCCGGGCGTCATATCAGCCGTAGGAAACGATTGTTCCTGTAGGGCCGCCCGCAGGCAGGCTGGCCAATCGGATCAGGTCCGGCGTTACAATGGCCGGATCTTTGCCGGTGGCATGCATTTCGGTGCGAAGCGTTCCCGGGTTATACAGGTTAGCAAGTATGCCATGCTCATGCTCCTCGCCCGCGAGCGTGCGCGTTAACGATTCGAGTCCGGCCTTGGCTGCGCTGTAAGCGGCATAGCCGCCTGCGCCGTTCCAGGACAGTCCGGAGGTTATATTAATGATCCGGCCGTATTTTGCTTGGCGCATGGCTGGAAGCGCTGCTTTCGTCAGCAAAAAAGGCCCTGTTAAATTGGTGGCAATTTGATTTTGCCATTCATTCGAAGATAACTCCAGCACCGTGCCGGATTCAAACACGGCTGCGTTATTCAATATAATATCGATTTTTCCAAAATGCGCGATAACCGCCGCAATGGCTTCCTGCACCTGCTGCTCCTCGGCAACATCCGTCTGCAAAACCAGGGCATCCCTTCCTGTCTTTGCTTTGATGAGCGAAGCGGTTTCCTCAAGCTTGGAGAGACGTCTCCCGAGAACCGCGACATCCGCGCCTGCCGCCGCAAAAGAGACCGATGCTGCGCGCCCCAAACCCGTTCCGGCTCCGCTTATAATGGCGACTCGATTTTGCAGGGTACCCATCACCATTCCTCCATTCGCAGTTCTTTTGTGAATATCTTATCAGAGGCGGAACGGTTGGGGAAGAGAAATAGCTATCAGACTTTTTTTGTTCAAAAGCAAAAAAATATTATATTTCGGAAGCCGGCCGAATGACAAAATGAGGTAAAATCTAAAATTACTACACCAAAAGGTAAAAACAAAGTACACCGTATACAATCGTATAATAAATTTGGGTCGAGATGAAAGCGTTTGCAAAACGAGAGCAGAAAGGGAGCGAAAAAATGAACCAAACAACCCAGCGAAAATGGGGAAAAAAAATGTTGTCCTTGGTGCTTGCGGGGGTACTGGCCACGGGCATAACAGCAAATGCAGCGCCGCTCGTACATGCGGCAGAAAGCATTGCGTTCAAAACGCAAAGCGGAGGAGTCTTTGACGGCATGCCGTTGTTCGACGGCAATCCGGAGCATTTGGACGCTTACGTGAACACTTATTTTGAATATACCGGACTCGAGGGTCCAGCCGTTTATGTGACAGGTTCACGCAACCATTACACGCTTACACAGGGGCCGAATGCAGGCAAGGTCATTCCGGGCGCATTGGCGGCTGCGGATAATGTCCAGGGCGTTTCAACCGATTTCCCCGCATTGGTCGGCATGGGACAAACCTGGAATAAGGAGCTTCTTACGGATATCGGCAAGGTAATGGGAAGTGAAAAAATAAGCCTTCTGAAGGTAAAGCAAGGCGAGTCGAATATCCATGGGGGCGCTAATGCATCGGCGACTGTCGCGTTTACGGTGGTCAGCGATATGCGGATCAACCCTTTAAGCGGACGTTTTGACGAAGGTTATTCGGAAGATCCGTATATGGCTGGCACCTTGATCGATAACATGGCATCCGGTCTAAGCGGCATTGACCAAGCGGTTAGCGAGGACGGATTCTGGATGCGCGCGGCAGTAGGAACCAAGCATTATTCCGTATACAATGCGCAGTGGTTCCGCGAGAGCTCGAGCAACAGCGCGGGTGCAAGGTCCATGTTCGAATACCAGACAAGAAGTCCGCTGAAGGGCTTGGCATCCGGTTCCATAGCGGGGGTCATGACTTCATTCGGACGGACGAACGGCATTCCTAATATCTTATCTCCGCTGCAGCTCCATGCGAATGATTTTTCCAAATACGGCGTCTACAGCTCGCCAGACTTTAACGGGGATGCCCATGTATCGAATTCTGGCAATCTTAGCAACGGCTATGATACGAATTATGCCATCGACCGCACGCATGCGACCGTGTTGATGGCGCTGGCCGAAGCAAATGCGGGACGGCCGTCAGGCACGACGCCTGCGGATGTGCCGGACCTGGTTGCGCTTGTGAATAAAGGAGAGTATGGCATCACCGCCGAGGATCTGGTCACGGCAGCCAGGCCGCATGTCAACCAGATGGTTCGTGTCGGCATCTTTAATGAGACAGATGAAAACGGCATTCCTAAATTTTATCCGTTTGCCCAGGATGCCAAGGATGTGCGTACGGCAGCGGCAGCAACCTACAGCGTGCCGGAGCATCAGGAGGTTGCGCTGCAAGCTGCGCAAGAAAGCATTGTTTTGCTGAAAAATGACGGTGTCCTGCCTTTGGCAAAAAACAAAAATGCGGCTGTTGCCGGCGTTTATGCGGATGCAAGATTTAAAACGACCTATTCGGTAGGCACGACGCCAGCCCTTCCGGAATCAGGCATCTCGCCGCTGCTCGCCTTGATTAACGCAAACGGGGCAAATCACGTCTCTTACGATTCAGCCGGCAAAGTGATAGCGCTCACCGCGATGAGCAATAATCAAACGGTTACGGCTAATGTCTATGATCCTGCTGTTATTGCAGGCGGAGCTCAGCTTGTAACAACCGAGGATCCGCTCAATCCAGCCGACACGTCCCAGCTGTTCCAAGTGTTCGATTGGGGGCAGGAGGGCTACAGCCTGCTTTCGCTTAAAAACAATCGATGGGTGACTTCTCCAACGGCGAATAATGCTGCCGTAGGCAATACAGACGCAACAAGATTAAATTTAACCAACAACGATTGGGATTTAGCGGCGATGCTCGGCAACACGAGCGCGATTCCGCCAAGGCTCCGCATCGAGACAAACGCAGACCAAACCCTGTCGCTGATTGCGAACGGCTATAGAAGCGGGTTTTCCGGCGATTTTATCAACTGGTATTATGCGAACGGGCGTCTGATCACTACGGGAGCGGATGCCAAGCTGAAGACAGCTGCAGCACCGCTTGGGAATGTCTCGAATGCAGCCATCCGAGGCGCAGACGTGAAATTTAAAGAAACGGTAGTGAAGGAAGTCGGCCAGGATACCGTGGCAAGAGCGGCGATCGACGACTATGCCGTTGTATTCGTTGGCGCGGTTCCGCGTCATAGCGCCGGAGAAGGGAATGACCGCTCCAGCTTGTATATGGGCGATGCCGATTACGAGCTTGTGGACAAGGTTTCTGCTGCCTTCGCCGCACAAGGCAAGAAGACCGTTGTCGTTGTCAAAAGCAGCTTTCCGGTCGGGCTGGAGGACATTCAAAACAACCCGAATGTTTCGGCAATCGTGTATCAGCCATACGGAGGGCAATATGATTCTTATGCGCTGACTCAGGTGCTTTACGGCGATTATGCACCGACGGGCCGCCTGACGTCGACCTGGTATGCCGACATGTCCGCGTTCCCGGCGATTAACAAATATGTCATTCCCGAAGGAAACAAGACGGCCTCGCTGGCTACGATTGATCCGAGATTTACGTTAGATATGACGAATGCCGATCCGATAGAGTCCGAGCTTACGTATATGTATACGAATGCGCCGATTACGTATCCGTTTGGATACGGGCTCTCTTACAGCAGCTTCTCTTACAGCGAATTTACGGCACCTGACAGCGCAAGCGGGAAAGAGCCGTTTACCGTTTCCGTCAAAGTGAAAAATGAAGGCTCCATCGATACTTCGGAAGTCGTTCAGCTTTACATTAAAAATAACGAATCGGGCTATGGCGATTCCGCTCCCAAGCAGCAGCTGGTCGGGTTCGAGAAAATCGCTCTGGCAGCCGGAGAGACCAAGACGGTTACCCTCTCGGTTGATGCCAATGACTTTGGCATTTGGGATGTCAACCAGAATCGCTTTATTGTAGAAAATGGCGCTTTTACCTTGATGGCAGGTTCATCCTCCAAGGATATTCGCGCAGAAAAGACCATTCAAATCAATGGCGATGCAATCGCTGATTTGCAAGTCTACAAGCCGTTTAACGTGTTTGACCATGCGTTTGCTTCCCATGAAGTCATTTATCACGAGGTGTCCAAAGAACGCACCGCGCAAAATCTGAAGGCGAAAAAAGTAGTCGGCGGATACTATGCGGTGAGATCCAAACTGAATGGTTCCTATGCGGCGATACCGAATGTGGATTTGACAGGCACAAAAAGCGTTAAGGCTTCGGTTGCCTCCGATGCTGCGGGCGGTATCATTACCCTGCACGCGGATTCCCCAAGCAGCGCGCCTATCGCGATGATCGAGGTTCCGGCGACGCAGCCTAAGTCCTACACCATTGCCAATGCTTCCGTTCCGGTTACGGAGCTGGCCTATGTCGATGTTCAAGCAGATTTAAGCAATACGGCCCTGAAAGGCAAGCATGATCTATATGTCGTGTTCAAAGCGGCTGATCTCCGTATCGACAGCTTGGCTTTCGAGAGCGAATCGGCAATCAGTACTGCCAGCCAGCTTATTGCAGGCCAAGCAAACCCAGTTGCGGTCATTAAGACTGATAGCGCTGCTTTTGCAGCTTCTGCAGCCGATATAGAGAACTGGAGCTTTGATTCAACTACAAGCGGCTTGACGCTGGCAGCTATCACTATTGATGAAACAAGCAAGCTGGCAGCGCTGCAATTCAGCGGGACCGCGCAAGCCGCTTCGATTGCCATCACAGCGAAGTCAGCCGCCTTTGACGGCAATGTAACGGACAGCAATAAGCTGACCCTTAACATTACCTCGGCTTCTTCAGGAGGAGGAGGTACGACCGGCACGGAATCGCCAGCCGTTACGGTTACGGCAGCGAGTGCAGCAGATACGGCAAAAGTGAAAAAGATCAAGGCTGAAGGCGTAACGTTGTCCGGGGCGCCTGTGGGTATCGAAATAGGCAAATTGAACGGCTCTTATGCCACGGCGACCGTTACGATCGAGAAAGAAGCCGGCAAAAAGGTTACAACACTGGCTTTGGTTGCCGATGACGGGACATTGACGCCGGTCCCAAGCCAAATTACGACAGACGCGAGCGGGAATACGGTCATAAAAGCGCTTGTTTCCTTGAGCGGCACCTATGCAGCCGTCTCCTCTGAGCGTAAATTTACGGACGTGGCAGACCGTGCATGGTATGCAGGCGAGATAGCCAAGGCGAACAGCCTGCTGCTGATCAACGGCGTTTCGCCATCGACAATGCAGCCGGGAGCGCCTACAACGAAAGCGCAAACGCTGATGGTCGCGCTTCATGTGCTCGGCTTATCTCCCGAGAAAAACGCAGCAGATGCGAAATGGTATGATTCGGTCGTGAGAGCTGCCGGCCAGCATGGGCTGGTGAGCTATTCAACGTTAACGGCCGACACGCCAATGTCCCGTGAAGGAATGGCTGCGGTACTGGCAAACGCCCTTCGTTATGCCGGTGTAGACATTACGCTTAGCGAGACGGAAGTAAGCGGGCTGCTTCAAGGCTTCACGGATGCGGCCGGCATTTCCGCAGAGAACCGTACGGCGATGGCGGCCGCCATTAAATACGGTATTTTCAAAGGAACGCCGGCGCAGCAATTGCAGCCTTCAGGCACGATTACGCGCGCTGAGCTTGCAGCTGTTGCCCTCCGGGCGCATAGCGTTGTCGTTGGCCTTATTTCTTAAATAAAGGAACCAAAAACCAGCCTGTGCCTCGAAAGAGGGCAGGCTGGTTTTTGGTGTATGCTTTAGCTTTTTCGAAATTCTTCGGGGGTCAGGCCTGTCATTTTCTTGAATACGCGGAAAAAGTATTTCGGATTATCAAAGCCTAGAAGCTTGGCTATCCTATAAACCTTGTCATCCGTGTTTTTCAGAAGCGTTTTTGCTTGCTCGATGCGCAGCTGGTTAATATAATCGGTAAAATTTTGCGCCGTTTTTTCTTTGAACAGGAAGCTTAGATAGCTGGGATTAAGATAAAAAAGCGAAGAAATTTTTTCCAGCGTCAAATCCTTCGTAAAATTTTTGTGGATATATGTTTTGATGTTATCGATGACATTTTCGGATGAATAAGCTGAGCTATCCTTCAGGAGGTCTGCGGTGCTCGATAATACGGTGAGCAGGTACTCCCGGATGGAATCGAGATCAAAGGAAATGTTCAGTACCGACTCCAGGCTTGAAGAAGGAGAGCCGTCGGCATGTGTTTGCAAGTAAGCAGACAATATTTTTTTGACCTCTTGTATCATTGCCCTGCATTGCTCTTTTAGCTGTGCAAGCGAGACTGCGGGCTGGCGGATATAAAAGGCGAAGAAATCGAGGACGAGCTCCTTTACCTTCGCGGTTTGGCCCGATTCGACCAGAAATAGCAGCTCATGCGTTCTTTCCCAGAGCAAGACATCCTGCGCGGCGGCCTGTTTGTTATAAAGGTAGCAGCGGCCAAAATCAGCGATCGACCGTTGATCCAGCGCGGCAATGGTTTCAAGATGCGCTTGGTGCAGCATATTGAATTCACGGATGACGGAACTGATGCCTACGCAGCCTTCGCCGCCTTTCCGAACGCTAATCGAATCGATCAGCAATTCTGCCGTTCGTGCGGCATGCTCAACCATGGCGGATTCTGATTGGTCTTGGTCCTCCGGATAGGAGAGCAGCATGAAAGCCAGCTTATCGCTTTGGGAATGGGGGATATAAACATAATCCCGATGCAGTCCGTTTATTTCCTGGACATTCGAATCCGGCGCATACAGCGTCAGCAAAATATGATAGCGCGCAGCCAATGCTTCCTTCAATCGGAGCGATTGAAAGGAAGGCAGCTTGTCTCTGTGCTGAATGCCGATGATAAGATGCAGCAGGGATTGAATATCGGAATGATAGCTGATTTGTTCGTTTTCGGCTGCTTTCAATACGACTTCCTGCTTGACGGACCGTTCCTTGTCAAGCGCTTCGATCGCTTGTTCGAGCGTGCGATGGATCTCATCCCGGCTAAACGGCTTAAGCAAATAACTGACGACCTTGGCGGATATCGCCTCCTTCATGTAGTCAAAGTCGGAATGTCCGCTGATGACGATCATTTTTTTGTCGGGATATTGCTGGTGAACGATTTTCATTAGCGATTTCCCGTCCATTTCGGGCATTCGCATATCCGTAAATATAATATCCGGGTCCAGGCTGCGGATTAACTCCAAAGCATCTGTACCGTTGTCCGCTTCGCCTGCGAAGGCAAGCTCTTGGCTGAATGAATTTATTTTTTTGAGCAGCCCCTTACGAATCAAGGGTTCATCGTCTACGATAATGAATGAATACATCGTGTGATCACCTCTTCTCCCAATTAGACGGAACTGCAATTTTGACGGTTGTGCCTTTATTTTTTTCGCTTTCAAAGGTGACTCCGTCCTCCAAGCCATAGTAGAGAGCAAGCCTAGAATGGACGTTCTTGATGCCAATGCTTTGCTTCGAACGCTGGCCTATGGACGAGAATTCCGGCGGCTTGGCAAGCAGCTGTCTAAGCTCCGTGACCTGCTCCTGTGACATGCCCACCCCGTCATCGCTTATTTCGAAGAAGATCATTTCCTCGCTCTGATAACCTTTGATCGTGATGCTGCCTTTGCCTCGTTTGTTTTCTAGCCCATGGTAGATCGCGTTCTCTACGAGCGGTTGAAGCAGCAGCTTCAACATTTTGTTTTGCAAAATCGGTTCTTCAATTTCTTTTATAAACAATAATTTATCGCCGTACCGGATTTGCTGAATCGCCATGTAATTGTCCACATGCTGGATTTCCTCGGCCGCTGCGACTAATTCACTGTCGGTCTTGATGCTGTACCTAAACATATCCCCGAGTGCTTTGGTCATGACAACGATGCTCTCCACCTCTTCGATTTCAGCAATGCTGTTAATCGATTCAAGCGTGTTATACAGGAAATGAGAGTTAATCTGGGCTTCCAGCGCTTTCATTTGCGAGTCCATGGTCAAAATGCGGTTCTGGTAGCTCTCGCGGATATGCGTATCGATATCGTCCATCATCTTGCCGTACTCATGGTAGAGGATGCCGATTTCATCCACTCTTTTTTTGTCGGCTTTAACCGTGACGAATTTTTGCGATTTGTTCTTGCGCATCGCCTTTGTTAGCTGGATGATCGGCTTGGTAATTAGATTGGACAAGAAGAAGGAAAGAAACAGAAAAATAACGGCGCAAGATACCGATATATAAATAATCAGTTTTTGTGAAATGCCATATTCTTCATATACTTTGGCAACGGATATATTGGCAATCACCTTCCAATTATTGCTCGGAACCGCCTGGATGACCGTTAAGCTTTCGGAATCGCTGAATTGCTGCTTAGAGCCGGACATTGCCAGGGATTTACTAAGCAGTCCATCGGGCAGATATTCGCCGATATGGCTGTTGGTGCCGTCAAACAGTATTTTACCGCTCTCGTTCGCCAAATAAATGTTGGAGAGGCTCGGCGCGGGATTCCGGTTTAAGCCTGCAAAGATATTCATGCTGCAATCGAGCATAAAGACGCCGAGAAATTCATTGGTATTGGGATCATACAGCGACCGCGAGAAGCCGATGGAGGGTTTGGCATTAATAATATAAGGTTTGACGCCCACATCTCCGATGTACAGCGAGCCTTTGCCGGCAACCGTCTGCTTGTACCACTCGTCTTCAAAGGGTACGTAATCGACATTCAAATCGGTTCCGTTTCCGTAGCTGATAAACTTCCCATCCGGAGTAAATAAATAAATGCCATTAATGTAATTATAACCCAGAAGAATATTTTCAAAGATGAGTTTGAGTTGGGCTCTGGTAATAAAGATCTCATACTGGTCATTTGTATTACGCAGCTTCCTAAGCTCGTCGCTAACGGTGTTGTAAGCGGTTACGCTGGACGATTGCTGCAGTATGGTTATCGAGATGCGGTCTATATTTTGCAAAATATCCTCAATGCTTTTTACCGAATTGTTGATCGTTGTAGAGGCGATTAGGGAGGTTTGTTCATTGACGAGCTTGGTATAGCTGCGATAAGAACTGACAGTAACGACAATAATGGGCACAATGGATACTAGGACAAGAACTAGAAAGAGCTTGGTTTTAATATTAAAAAAGAGCATACACGTATCCCCCATTTTTGTCTAATCTAAAAATAGTGCACCAAATTAGCCAAAGCATTTATACTGTTTATCACATTATTATAAAAGTGTGCTCAAGGCAATAGCGCTTCATGAAATGGCAGGGCAAAGCAAGCCTGCAACAAACAATCGATGTAACAGGGGGAAATGCAGATGAAATCATTAAAAACAATGGGACTGGCAATTTTAGTATTTTGTTTCGTTCTGCTCAGCGCTTGCAGCTCCAATAATGGTGCTTCAAATGCGGCGAATACGCCGGCAGCAAGTGACAACGCTAACGAGGCGGGTGACAAAAATGCCGGAACGGATGCAGCGGAGCCCATTACGCTCACGATGATGATGTCCGGAAATAAAGCTTCGGAGGGAGAGGACTTTGAGCTGGAGACGCTTCCGCGCCTAGTAAAGGAAAAATTCCCGAACATTACGCTTGAAGTGCAAAAGCTTCCTGACGATCAATACAATACTTCGGTTCGCACAAAGCTGGCAGCGGGACAAGGACCGGATATTTTCTGGATTTTCCCTAAAAATGCAGCCGGCGGCGTCATCGACTTCGCTAAAGCAGGCTTTGCCGCCGACTTGTCTGATCTGAAGTTCTGGGACAATATCGGTACCGGCGCGAAGGAAGATATGTCCTATGAAGGCAAGCCTTACGGAGTTGCAGAGGGCCTTGATTACCTAGGCGTTTACTACAACAAGGAAATGCTGGCGCAAGTGGGCGTGACTGAATTTCCGAAGGACTGGGCTTCTTTCCTTGAAGTGTGCCAAAAGCTGAAGGATGCAGGCATCACGCCGATCGTGCTTGGCGATAAAGATCCATGGGTGATTCAATTCGGTATGTATCCGATTGCTGCCAACGTAGTATATCCGGATGAAATGGATTTTGACGTAAAGGTTCAAAACGGCGAAAAATCGCTTAATGATCCAAAATGGGTGAAAACCATTTCGATGTACAAAGAGCTTTACGATAAAGGTTACGTCGTAAAAAATTCACTTGGAGCAGGCAGCGCGCAGGCTTCCCAATTGTTCATCGACGGCAAAGCCGCAATGACTTTCACTGGCACATGGGATTATGCTTCCATGACTTCCAAGGGTGCAGCTGACTTTACCCGCGGTTTTGCTTCGCTTCCGGGCAACGATGCGGGCAAACCAACCTTCGTATCCGCTGCAACCGCCGCAGGTTACGCGCTGAACGCGAAGTCGGAGAACCTGGATGCCGCCAAGGAAATCCTGAACTACTTGTTCGATGGCGAATCGGATCTGTTCAAGGCATTTGTAGCTTCTAACAGCTCCATCAGCGTGTACAAGGATGTGCCTTTGACGAACGAACTATTCAAAGAAGTGAACGAGAACTATCAAACCAACGGCAATTCGGTATATTTCAGCAACCAAATGTGGCCGGCAGGCGTTTCCGATGTCATGCAAGCCAAATTCGCGGAAATAATCGGCGGCCAAAAAACGACGCCGGAAGACGTTGCGAAAGCGATGGACGAGAAGTTCCAGGAACTTTGGAAAAATAAATAAACCGTTTCTTATTTAACGGATAGTATCTGCCGGGAAGACGAAAGTCTTCCCTGCCGGTACCAGGTTAGCTGGAGAGGATGGAACAACATGAATTCGACCGTAATGAAAAAATCGATGTACTTTTTTGCGATACCGGCCCTTATTTTCTATCTGATTTTTTGGATTTTTCCGATTCTAAGATTGTTTCAATACAGTATCACCGACTATAACGGCTTTTCCCAGGCTTACCAGTACATCGGCCTGGACAACTATAAAGCTCTCTTTAACGGAGATACATTAGGGATTTCCGTCAAAAATACGTTGATCTATACGTTGGTTACCGTCGTGCTGGGCAATGTGATCGGTCTTGCGCTTGCTCTGCTCCTAAACATGAAAATTAAAGGAAAAGGGATTTACCGCTCCTTGGCATATATTCCGACCTTATTCAGCGCGATCGTTGTCGGTTTCATTTGGAGCTACGTATATATGCCGGATTACGGCATGATCTCAACCTTCCTAGATAAATTCGGAATAAACGATGACAATTTGAATTTTCTAGGCAGCTATTCTTCTGCCTTATATGCGATTATTTTTGTTGAAATCTGGAAAAACATAGGCACGACGATGATTATTTTCCTTGCAGGTTTGCAAACCGTACCGAATGATCTGTTGGAAGCCGGGAAAATGGATGGCTGCGGCCCTTGGCGGCTCTTGCAGCATGTGAAGCTGCCGCTGCTGGCTACCGCGATTACGATTAACGTTACGCTAAGTCTCATCAATGGCTTGAAGGCCTTCGATTTCCCGTTCATCATGACGAATGGCGGTCCGGGCACTTCGACAAACACCTTGATTTATTCCATTTACAAGATGGCCTTTACGGAGCAGCTATTCGGTAAAGCATCTGCGCTTGGCGTGATTTCCTTTGCCCTGATCATCGTGCTTACCGCAGCCTTTGTCATCCGTATGAACAAACGGGAGGTGTCGGCATGACTATCGGCTCTGTGACAAAAAAAACACTCGTGCAGCTCGGCGTTATCCTTGTCATGGCTGTCAATTTGATTCCGCTTATCATTGCGTTGTCGACTTCGCTGCGCGATCCGAAAAACAATGCCAATCCGCTTAATCTATTCAGCGAAGTGTCCTTTGCGAGCTACCGTACGGCATTCGAGCGCATGCACTTCACGGAAGCGCTGTGGAACAGCATAGTTCTTACCGGGATTTCCGTCATTTTTGTCGTGCTGCTTGCAGCCATGGCTGCTTATCCGATGGCGAGGCTCAAAACCAAATGGAGCAAATTCCTGTACTTGTTCTTTCTCTCGGGATTAGTCGTGCCTTCTCAAATGGTGCTTATCCCGATCGTGCAGATGATTAATTCACTTCATATTCCTACGTCGCAGTACACGCCGATTCTGATGTTTATTACATGCAGTCTTCCTTTTTCCACGTTTTTGTACACGGGCTTCATTAGAAGCGGCGTACCCGAAGAAGTGGAGGAGGCAGCCCACATCGACGGAGCGGGGCTGTTCCGCCGCTTCTGGCTTGTCGTATTCCCGCTGCTGATTCCGGTAACGGTATCCGTCGTCATCACGCAGGGCGTATGGATATGGAATGACTACTTCTTTAATATGATCTTTATTTCCAAAGCAGCGGATTCGCCTCTGCCGCTGGCGATGCTGGGATTCCTCGGCGATCAGCAAAATCCGACGCAGTGGAACGTCCTGTTCGCAGCTTGCTTCTTATGCGCGCTGCCGCTGCTCATTGCCTTTTTATTTTTGCAAAAATATTTTGTCGGCGGCATGACGGTGGGAGCCGTGAAGGGCTGATCCGTATGTTTAGGCGGCGGGGGGAACCCCCCGTTTTCTTTTGAGAGCAGGCAGGAAACAGGACATTATTATGAGGGAACAGGAGATCAAACAATGAAAAGCAAACAGGTGAATCAGCCTTTCGTGGAACGGGCAGAGTCGCTAATTCCACATTTATATGAAAAGAAGGTTTATCCGGCTCATATCATAGACGTCGTGAAAGATGCCGAGGCATTCCAGGGCTGGCGAACGGAGCGCATTGGCGCAGCCGAAGAACTGGCAGGCCGCGTACTGGGCAAAGGCGATAGCGTTACGCTCGATTTCGGTGACCATCATGTCGGATACCTTACACTGTCGATTCTTAATGTAAACAGCAATGCCGATGCCCCTCTTCGCTTGAAATTGATTTTTGGGGAAATGCCCTGCGAGATTGGGGAGGATTTTGACGATTACGATGGCTGGCTGAGCCGATCGTGGCTGCAGGATGAAATCGTAAACGTGGATGTGCTGCCGGGAACGATTACCCTGCCTAGGCGCTATACCTTCCGTTACTTGAAAATCATCGTGCTCGCGGCGTCTCAGCGTTACAGTGTTTCGTTTCCGGAGGTGCATTGCACCACAGTAACCTCGGGTGACGTTGCACAGGTGAAGCCGCTTCCGGATCATATGTCCGAGGAGCTGAGGGAGCTTGACCGCATCGGTATTAAGACGCTCCAGGACTGTATGCATACCGTTTTCGAGGATGGCCCGAAGCGGGACCGGAGACTTTGGATCGGAGATCTTCGGCTTCAGGCGCTCGCGAATTACGAAACCTTCAACAGCAACGCTCTTGTCAAAAGATGCTTGTATCTCTTTGGCGGAATGCTGCTTGAGGATGGGCAGGTAGGCGCTTGTTTATATGAGAAGCCTTCCCCTTTTATAGATGACATCTATTTATATGATTATGCGCTGTTTTTCGTTGCTACCCTGTATGACTATTATGAGGCGACGAAGGATCGCGATACGCTTGATGAGCTGTGGCCCATTGCGGCGGAGCAGCTTCGCATTGGCCTGCAGCGTCTTGACGAGCGGGGCATTGTCAAGGATGACGATACCTGGTATTGCTTCCTCGATTGGCATGAAGAGCTGAATAAGCAGGCAGGCGCGCAGGCTGTCCTGATCTATTGCCTAAAAAGAGGATTAGCTCTAGCTTCAGGGCTTGGTGACAGCGATGCGCAGTCTTTTATCTCCTTGGCGATTAAGCAATCGACAGACGCAGCGCTTACGCATTTATGGGATAAAGAGCAAGCTTTCTTTATAAGCGGCTCCAAGGCCCAAGTATCCTGGGCAACGCAAATCTGGATGGTGCTGGCCGAGGTGCTGGAACCGGAGCAAAGCGCAGCGCTGCTGGACCGCTTATTCGAGCAGCCGCCGGCGATTTCAATGTCTACGCCGTACCTTTATCACCATCTCATCGAGGCGCTGCTGTTGTGCGGTAAGAAGGAGAAGGCGCTGGAGGAAATTCGGGCTTATTGGGGCGAGATGATCAAGGACGGGGCGGATACGTTCTGGGAGCTTTACAATCCAAGCGACAAGAAGCTGTCGCCCTACGGCAGTAACTTGGTCAACAGCTACTGTCACGCATGGAGCTGTACGCCGACTTATTTTATACGTAAATATTTTACGTAAAAAGACAGCTAGTATGTTTGTTGACGAAGCAGTAACAGGAGTATTGGAAAAGGGCTGTTCCTCTGGTCGTTGTCGACCGTGGAACTGCCCTTTTCACCTTGAAATTGATTTATTCAACCACAAGCGTAGCTTTCATTTCGCGGTGTCCCGCGCCGCAAGGAACCGTGCACACGATTTCGTAGCTTCCAGGCTCGCTGATGCTGACTGGCACTGTTTTGCCGGTAGCGACTTCGTAATCCGTGTTCTTGATCTCTAGGCCGTGCATGCCGTCAACAGAATCAAGCTTTAGATTAACCGTTTCTCCAGCTTTGATTTTATATTCCTTCTGATCAAACTTCCAGTTAGATGCCGTGATAACAAGATCCGAGGATGCTGCTCCGCTGTCTGCGGTGGTTGTGCTGGCTTCTTGATTATCCTCTTTTGTAGTGTTCGCGCCGCATGCGGCAATAACGAATACTAGGCATAATGCGCTTGCGAATAGTAACCATTTTTTCATTTGCAGTGCTTCCCCTTTCAAATATCGGCTTTGCTTTCTCAGCCGGTTTCTATTTATTGTAACTTATATTGCAGGCAAATGCAGTGAAACCATATGTCAAACTATTGAAGAAGCTGTGAATTTACTATGAAGAAACCCAAGGACCGCTGTAAGCGGCAAGAAGCCCTTAATCGCCTTCTCAGGTAATCAAGGGCTTTCAAGCTTGTCATGCAAGGCACTTGTTGATTTAATCGTGATTTCGTCTGCCGGCTTCATATGGGGTACTGACCGGAATGAACAGGTCGATGATCCCGATGACCAAAGCAGCCAAAATGGCTCCAAGCAGCGTAACGCTTACGCCTCCGACGATAAACTGAGCGATCCATATAACGACTGCGCTGGCGAGGAAGCCGACGATGCCGCGACCGAAGGGCGTAACCCTTTTACCAAATATACCTTCAATAATCCAGCCAAGCGCGGCGATGACAAGAGCAAGAAAAAAGGCGCTCCAGAAGCCGCCGACGCTAAACTGGGGAACAATGAACCCAACCAGCATTAACACAAGCGCAGCAACTATAAACCGTACCACATGTCCCAAAAAAGTCATTGCACAAACCTCCTTAAGTTTTACGAAAGGAAACCGCCGGGCGGTTTCTGTTTCGTCATGCATTGCGAAAATTACATCGTAAGACGGCTCGTTCGTTTATATTGTGACCAACTGTGAATCATTTATGTATGAGACCTAGCTGAGTTCGTGCATCAATGCCGCGGTTCGGCTATAATAAGAAGGCGAGAGGAGTGTTATTTGTTGGACGTTAAAATATTGACGACACTTGAATTTCCTAAAATCATACATAGATTGTCACAGCATGCGGCTACTTCGCTCGGTAAGTCGATTGCGGAGTCGCTCCAGCCAGTGACGGACTTGGAAGCGGTTAAGAAAACGCTGCAGGCTACGGATGAAGCCTACACGGCGGACCGGCTCAAAGGCAGCGCGCCGTTTGGGGGCGTCGTTGATATTACCGCGCCGCTTCACCGCGCGCGCATCGGCGGTACGCTTAATCCGGAGGAGCTGCTCAATATTGCGGCGACTTCTCGCGGCGGGCGCCGGGTCAAGAAGCATATCAGCGTATTGCATGAAGATAACCCAATCCCAATGCTGCAGCATATTGCCGAGCAGATTAGCGAGCATAAGCAGCTGGAGGATGCGATATTTGAATGCATCGACGATCAAGCAGAGGTCATGGACAGCGCGAGCGCCGCTTTAGCCTCGATTAGGCGCGAGCTGCGGAACGGAGAATCGCGCATCCGCGAGAAGATGGATCAAATGATCCGCTCGTCTTCCGTGCAAAAAATGCTGCAGGACTCGATTGTAACGCTGCGCAACGACAGGTATGTGATTCCGGTCAAGCAGGAATACCGCTCCCATTTTGGCGGTATCGTGCATGACCAATCCGGATCCGGCGCAACCTTGTTCATCGAGCCGGAGGCCATTGTAGCAATGAACAACAAGCTGCGGGAGCTCAAAGCGGGCGAGCTGCGGGAAATCGAGAAAATATTGCAGAAGCTTACCGCTTTGGCATCGGATTATGTGGAGGATTTAATTTTTAACTTGGATTTGCTAGGGCAAATTGATTTTGCTTACGCCAAGGCACGACTGGCACACGGCATGAAAGCTACGCTGCCGCGCATGAATGACAGAGGTTTTCTAAAGCTGAAGCGGGGCCGGCATCCGCTGATTGCCGCTGATCAGGTTGTGCCGATCGACGTAGAGCTGGGCAATCAATATACCGCTATTATTGTTACGGGCCCGAACACGGGCGGTAAAACCGTATCCCTAAAAACAATAGGTCTGCTCAGCTTAATGGCGATGTCGGGATTATTCGTGCCGGCTGAAGACGGAAGCCAGCTGTGCGTCTTTGACGCGATCTATGCGGATATCGGCGACGAGCAAAGCATTGAGCAAAGCCTAAGTACGTTTTCCAGCCATTTGAAGAACATCATCCGCATTCTGGGGACGATGACCTCCAAGAGCTTAGTGCTGCTGGATGAGCTCGGGGCGGGTACGGATCCTGCCGAAGGCTCCGCGCTTGCTATCGCTATTCTGGAGCATGTGCATGCGATGGAAAGCCGAATCGTAGCAACTACGCATTATAGCGAACTTAAAGCATATGCATATAATCGCAAGGGTGTTATTAATGCGAGCATGGAATTTGATGTTGCCACACTCAGTCCTACCTATCGTTTGCTTGTTGGCGTGCCGGGCCGAAGCAACGCATTTGCGATTGCTGAGCGGCTGGGTCTTAAACGTTCGATTATCGAGCATGCAAGAGGCGAGGTTAGCGAAGAAGACCAACGTGTCGAAAATATGATTGCCTCGCTTGAGGAGAACCGGCTGGGCGCCGAAACGGAACGCCAGACGGCGGAATCGCTGCGCCGTGAGATGGAAACGCTCCGGGCGCGCCATGAGGCTGAACGGTTGCGGTTCGAAGAGCAAAAGGAAAAGCTGCTCCTTAAAGCGCAGGATGAGGCGCGTGAGGCTGTCGCGAAAGCGAAGCGCGAAGCGGAGCAAATTATCGCCGATTTGCGCAAGCTGGCCATGGAAGAGGGCGCTTCGGTCAAGGAGCATAAGCTTATTGAAGCGCGCCGCAAGCTGGATGAAGCAGCGCCTGAGCTGCAGAAAGCCAAAAAGGGCGGCACGAAAACCGCAGCAAAAACGGCAAAGATTGAAGCAGGCGATGAAGTCACGGTGTACAGCTTGAACCAGAAGGGCACTGTCGTGGAAATTCACGGCTCAGATGCTACGGTACAGCTTGGCATCATGAAAATGAAAGTCGCCCTGGATGATTTGGAGCTCCTCAAGGGAGCCGCTGCCGCCAAAACGCAGCAGCCTAAGCAGGCAGCCAGCCTTAAACGCTCCAAGGAAGAGAATTTCAAGATGGAGCTTGATCTACGCGGCGAAAATCTGGAAGAAGCGATTCTCGAAGTCGACCGTTTTCTGGATGAAGCCTTTTTGTCGGGCTTGGCGCAGGTTGCCATTATTCACGGCAAAGGCACAGGTGTGCTCCGGACGGGAATCCAGCAATACTTGCGCAAGCACAGCCATGTAAAAAGCTTCAGGCTCGGCAACTATGGCGAAGGCGGAGTAGGCGTGACGGTTGCAGAGCTAAAATAGCGTGCAGCCGCCTCGCCAATAGATCGCAAGGTAATGGGGGGATCGTTGAATGAGTAATGAAGTCGACAAGCTGCTTAGCAACCCGTATGCTGCCTCGCTCGTTTATGTATCGGTTGCCGTGTTGTCACTCATTGTATTTTTATCCTGCTTTGAGCTCGTAACGAGATATAAATGCTGGAGCGAGATCAAAAAAGGGAACGTTGCCGTTGCCATGGCGACGGGCGGTAAAATTTTCGGGATCTGCAATATTTTCAGATTCTCGATTGAATCCAATGATTCGGTCTATCAAAGCCTGATTTGGGGCGCATTCGGTTTTATCATCTTGATGGCCGCTTATTTTTTATTCGAATTTCTAACGCCCGTATTCCGAATTGACGATGAGATCGCCCGCGATAACCGCGCAGTAGGGCTTATAGCGATGATTATTTCGATTTCGCTGTCCTATGTCATCGGAGCCACGGTCATTATTTAACCCGGGGGAAGCCATTTTGAAATATTTATGGAGAATTTTAGCCGTTGTCGCTATTTTATTTTTTGCATTCGGTATCGTTTATTTAATGAAACATTAGAGGAGAAGAGAAAATGGAAGAGCATTTGATTTGCCCATGGTGTTTAACGGAAATCGTATGGGATGAAGAGATCGGTCCGGAGTCGCATTGCCCGCACTGCGATAATGAACTAAGCGCTTACCGGACGATTGAGCTTGGCTATGATGAGGAAGAAGTAGAAGCCGACGAGCATGAAAGAGCGGTTCAGGCCTTGAAAATCAACGATGCCCATAGAGCCGCCAACGGTCCCGCATCCAAGCAGGATGAGTGGTCAGAGGATGATCTCGATGAAGAGACGGAGGAGGATTATTCCGATGATCCGAATCATAAGCGCTGGCTGGAGCAGGGCGATGGCTACCGCAGCGCGGATACCTCGCGCTTTGCTGTAGAAGAGACCGTGCAGCGCGTGCTTGATGATCAGGATGAAGTGCCGGAATGTCCGGTATGCCGCTCCTACATGGTTGAGGCAGGCGAACAGCGCTTTGACGAGCAGCAATTTGAGTCTAGAATTGCGCCATCGCTCGGCGGACCGGTGTTAACGACTCCTTTTACGCTGCTATTATATGTTTGTCCGGCTTGCTACCACACGTCCTCTTTGCTAAGCCAAAGCGACCGCGAGCAAATGCTCAAACGCTTAACGCCTAACGAGTAGACGGCACTGGATAAATTGGACGGGCATGGAGGGCTGTCAAAAGGGGAACCTTACAAAACGTAATTCCGAAATGAAAAGGGATAGACAGGCTTTGAAGCCTTGCTCTATCCTTCGGCAGGAGGAAGCGTTTTGGCAAAAACCTTAGATAGACAAGCTGTTTTATTGCTCATAGTTCAAGCTCTTTACGGCGTTGCTAACGCGCTGTCCGGAACATTCGTCCCGGTTTATTTATGGAAAGCAAGCCAGTCGTACACATTGATCGGATGGTACACGATGGGGCAGTATGTCATGAGCGGATTAACGTTCTACGTTGCCGGCAAATGGGTGAAAGAGCATAACAAAATGAACAGCCTGCGCGCAGGCATCATTTTATCAGGCGTTTTTTATTGCACCGTTCTGCTTTTAGGCCAGCAAGCAAAGGTATATTATGTGCCGCTTGGCATTTTGAACGGCATGGCGCTGGGCTTTTTTTGGATTGCGTTCAATGTTGTCTATTTCGAAGTAACGGACCCGGATAACCGTGACCGTTATAACGGTTGGGCAGGCTTGCTCGGCTCGGCAGCAGGGATTGTGGCGCCTTGGGTTTCTGGTTTGCTTATAACCTCGATGCAGGGAGAACAAGGGTATCGGCTTATTTTTACGATATCGCTCGTTATCTTCTCGATCAGCGTTATTTTGAGCTTCTGGCTTAAGAAACGGCATGTCGAGGGCGTATACAATTGGAAGCATGGCATCCAGCAGCTGATGCAAAAAGGGAACCCTTGGCGTCGCATATTTCCCGCGATTGCGGCGCAGGGCGTCCGCGAAGGGGTTTTTATGTTTCTTGTCGGTCTAACGGTTTACGTGGCCACGCAAAACGAAAGCAAGCTGGGAACTTTTTCGCTCATTACCTCGCTTGTTGCCCTATTCAGTTTCTGGACCGTGGGCAAGATGCTCAAAAAAAACAATCGCAAGCTGGCGATGCTGATCGGTGTGATCATGATCGCCATCGTTATTTTACCGCTGTTTTGGAAGGTTACCTATGCGACGCTGTTGATGTTCGGCATCGGAACTTCCCTATTCATGCCGCTTTACATTATACCGATGACCTCCAGGGTATTTGATTTAATCGGGCAATCCGAAGAGAGCGCGCGGGAGCGGGAGGAGTTTATCGTTCTTCGCGAGGCAGGGCTTGTGCTGGGAAGGGTCATTGGATTGTCGTCCTATCTCATCGTACTGCCGCTGAATCATTCCACGGCCGCGATTACGTGGCTGTTGTTTTCGGTAGGCGTCGTTCCGATCGCAGGCTGGTGGCTCATCAGGCCATTTCTGGCGCAGCAGCAGCAGGCTTAACAAGTACGGAAAGGAGGACAAGTATGCCAAGAATCGTTACAGACATCACGCAGTTAATCGGAAATACCCCAGTCGTAAAGCTGAATCGGCTTCAGGAGGAAGGCAGTGCCGAGGTATGCGTCAAGCTGGAGCGCTTTAATCCGAGTGGAAGCGTAAAGGACCGAGCGGCTTTCTCTCTCATTAATGATGCAGAGAAGCGGGGGTTAATCAAACCTGGGGATACGATTATTGAGCCGACGAGCGGCAATACGGGAATCGGGCTGGCCATGAATGCGGCGGCCAGAGGCTACAAGATGATATTGGTTATGCCCGACAATATGACTGCAGAGCGAATTAAGCTGCTTCAGGCCTACGGGGCCGAGGTCGTATTAACGGCGGCTGCGGAGAGAATGCCAGGGGCCATTCGCAAGGCGGAGGAGCTTCGCGAGCGGCATCCAGGCAGCTTCATTCCCAATCAATTCGAAAATCAAGCAAACCCGCAAATTCATCGATTGACGACCGCGATCGAAATCATGGAGCAAGTGGACGGGAAGCTTGATGCTTTTGTCGCAACCGCGGGCACTGGCGGCACGATAACCGGTACAGGAGAAGCGCTTAAGGAAGCATTGCCGCATTTATATGTAGCTGTAGTGGAGCCTCAGGGATCGCCTGTATTATCGGGCGGCGCTCCGGGGCCGCATAAGCTGGTCGGTACAAGCCCAGGTTTTGTACCTGCCATACTCAATACTTCCATCTATGACGAAATTATTCAAGTATCCGATGAGGACGCGCTGACAACGATGCGCGCGCTTGCCACACGCGAAGGATTGCTGCTCGGTCCGTCATCGGGCGCTTCCGTCTGGGCAGCGATGCAAATTGCAAAACGGCTGGGCCAAGGAAAGCGCGTGCTATGCATCGCGCCGGACTCGGGTGAGCGCTATATGAGCATGAATATATTTTAAACAGGCTGCGGAAGCGGGTTAAACCCATTTCCGCAGCGAGTTCTGCAATATTTCCCGCCTTTCATCAATATAGGCGTGAATGAAGGAGGGCTCCGACAGAAAAGTATCATAGCTTGCCTTGCGGGTGTAATCGCCGCGAATGGCAGGTGACAGCCTTTTATGCATGCTGGAGATAACAGGCTCCAGCTTTTCCGCTGTAAAATCCGTTTGCAGCAGCCTTTTGATAATTGCCCTATACTTTCGGCGGCAGGCTGGAAAAGTAAAAAGCTTCTCGGTCAAGGTATTGTAACCCTGCAGTCTAACGAGATCGCTTCCGCATGGCTTGCCGTAACAATTTCTCCCCCAGGTTCCTTCATAATCCCACGGAATAATGCGGTATTTTCCGCTTGCGCTGTGCTCGTATAGGGCATAGTTTTGATCAAACCCATCATAATTTCCCGTTAACACGGCACCGGCAAGCCATAATAAATATTGAGATACATCTAACCGCCTTACCGTGTGTATGCCCAGCTTCTTTCCGGACATGCGATTCAAATTGCGCA
The DNA here is from genome assembly GCF_040676435.1 of Paenibacillus sp. LPE1-1-1.1. Classification (NCBI taxonomy): domain Bacteria; kingdom Bacillati; phylum Bacillota; class Bacilli; order Caryophanales; family Paenibacillaceae; genus Paenibacillus; species Paenibacillus sp. LPE1-1-1.1. The sequence continues at coordinate 1,777,184 of NZ_JBEGHY010000001.1, read as the reverse complement.
CGAACGATACAAGTCGGCCCTTTGTCCCCGTTTTCCCTTTCATCAGCTCATACCCATCGAATAGAGAAGGCTTTCTGTCCTTGGAGACGGGGTCTATCAAGCTGAAATCGGCGCTGTCATTGACCGCGTAAAGAAGTGACCGGTAACCAATCCCTCTTTTCTTGAAAAAAAGACGGTCGACCGCTTCAATTTCCAAATACACGCCCTGTGGAACGCCATTTATGATAAGCCAGAAGTGGTTCGTTAGAGGGGAAGGCACTCCTATTTTATTAAAGAAGTAAAAAGAAAGCGCGTTACGCATCATGGACGGATCATCATATTCTGCATTCCAATGCAGCGTTTTGCCGCCTTCAAGGCGAACTTCGTATGATTTTTTGGAGTAGTTGCGCGTATGGCCACCCCGCAAACCAAATTCCGCTTTATAGGTTTCACCATCCATCTCGAGCGCAGCCGGCTTGAAGGATCGTCCCCAGGCGTTGCCCTTAATTTCTTGAAGATCCGAATCATTTATGCGAATCGTACGCACAGGCAGGGTTTCAGCAGCCATCTAACCATCTCCCGAGGCAAAAGATAAAGCCTACCGTTAGACGATAGGCTTTTGTTCTTATACCGTATTCGGCTTATGCCCAGATGGTCACAGTAAATTAGGGCAGCTTGATTTCCCATATGAAGCTGGGCTGCATATCGGAGGATTCAAGCAGCAAGGGCGGCGAATTATAAAAAGGAGTGCCACCCTCCGATAAGCTGCCGTTTGTTCGATAGCCGCTTGAATGGCTTCCGCCAGTGTGATTGCCAGCCGTAGGCTTGCCGCTAGTAAGATTACCGGCCGAGCGATTGCCGCTAGTAAGATTACCAACCGAGCGATTGCCTCTAGTAAGATTACCAACCGAGCGATTGCCTCTAGTAAGATTGCCGCTTGTAAGATTCCCGTCTGAAAGGCTGCCAGCCGATAGACTCCCGCCAGAAACATTCCCTTGCGTGCGATTTCCGTGTGATCCCGCGCCTATCGAACGATTGCCGCCCGTAAGCTGCTCAACCTTGTTGCTAGCTGCTTTTGCGTAGTTCTTTTGCTTGCGTTTTTTATTTTGAGCCAATTCATTTGCCTCCTATTATGTGGATACTTTTGAAGCTACTATAACCTATGTCCAGACCCTACTTCTCGTAACGGGTAGTTGCTCATTCTTTAAGAAATAGATACTAATCTAGTACCACTGCTATAGGGGATACATATAATTATATTACATAACGCTCCTCATGATAGATGCTGTGAATTAAGTATTGGAGGGATGTAGAGCAAAGAGTAAAAGATGCTGGTGACACGGTCAACACGTCGGTTATATGGAAAGCTTCAAAACTACTAATAAAATTATCGGAGGGATTTTTTTATGAATTACTGCTGTAACTATCATTATTATGTTGCTGGTCAATCTGATTTTAACAATAACAACCACAAGAGCCACAGAAGCAACGGTGAAAATGACGATTTTCTTCATAGTTTAGTAGGCAAAAACGTTAAAATCAACCGCGGCGGCCCAAGTTCCATTCAAGGCAAGCTTCTTGCCGTGAAAAGTGATTACCTTGTAGTAAAAACGAAAGATGGCATTGTTTATGTCGCAACCAGCCATGTAAAGAGCATTACGGAAGTCGGCGGCGGCAAAAGCGGCGGCAACAAAAGCGGCAACAAAAGCGGAAACAAAAGCGGAAACAAAAGCGGAAACAAAAGCGGCCACAAAAGCGGACGCCGTGACACTGATTTCGTAAACGCGAGAAACTTCGATGGTGTTATTCGTTCGTTTAACGAAAAATTCGTACAAATTAACTCGGGCGGACCGGAGAAAGTTGAAGGCTTTATTGCAAAAGTAGGAGACGATTTTGTCCTGCTGGTAGCTGGCAAAGAAGCAATACAAATCCAGAAAGATCATATCAAAACGATTCAAGCAGCTGGCGGTAACCGCTCTGGCGGCAACAAAAACGATAACAAAAACGACAACAAAAACGAAAACAAAGACGAAAACAAAAATAAAACACAAGGCAACCGCAGCGGCGGCAGAAGCCGTGCGAATGCAGCATCCGTCAAAGCTACCAATCTGACACGTCGTTCGGTTAAAAAAGGTTAATAGCTTGAGCCAGGCAAGGGCTAGACCCTTGCCTGGCTCAACAACCTAATCGGATGAAAGGAGGTTGATCGCATGAAAAACCGTCATCCGCTGCTGGACCAACAGGTCGAATTGGAGATTTCAGGTAAAGTAGCGCCTATACGTGGTAAACTAATCGAGTTTGGTCAAGATATATTAGTTCTCCATAACGGGACGCGATTTCTATATATACCGCTCATTCATTTACAGCAGCTTCGCGTATCCACGCAAGAAGAAGAAAAGTACGATGCACCGGAGATGCCTTTTGAACCCTATAACGATCCAGTCTCTTACCGCAAAATATTAATGAATGCCAAAGGCATGTTCTCTGAAATTTATATCACCGGCAATCAATCGATCCATGGCTATCTGACTACGGTAATGAATGATTTTTTTGTTTTCTACTCCCCCGTCTACCATACGGTTATCGTTTCGCTGCAGCATATGAAATATTTGATTCCTTATCATCCGAACCTGACGCCGTATACGTTGACACCAGAGCAATTCCCCTTAAGACCCTCCCCGCTTACACTGGCTAGAACGTTCGATCAACAGCTTCGCAAACTAATCGGTGAATTTGTCGTGCTTGATTTAGGCGAAAATTCAAATAAAATCGGTGTCTTGAAAAGCGTAGACCAAAATATGATCGAACTTGCAAACGCCAGCGGGAATGCCGTTTTCTTGCATTTTGACCACGTGAAGACGGTTCATATCCCTTAATGAGAGAAAAATATGCTCATCGCCATTTACCGGCGGGGGCATATTTTTTTGTTATGCAAAAACGATTTTAAGATGCATCGTGATGCGCATAACGGGAAACATTATTTTGTAAGGAAGTGATTGGTAAATGAAAATCAAGCCATTCGGTATTTTACCTACAATGTTCATGATGATTTTGTCCGTGGGTCTCGTAAACCATGTTCTGGTTGTACCTTTGCTGCTGGATGCCGCAAAAAGAGACGCATGGATATCCGTGTTCGGAGAGCTTGCCATTGTACTGCCATGGGCGGTGTTCCCGATATACGGGATTTTAAAGCGAATGAACGGAATGCCCGTCGACAAATGGCTTCGCGGCTTCTTTCCCGGCTGGATTGCGATGCTGCTGCTGGCCATATTTTTGCTTGCTCAATTATGTATGGCGCTCGAGACGCTTATTACGACGGCATCCTGGACGGCGACTACCTATTTGCCTCACACGCCTTCTGTTGTCGTCTGCGCGGTATTTCTTGGATTGTGTTTGTTCGCATCCGTTTCAGGACTTCGGACGATTGCTTATGCGAGTTGTATTTTATTGCCGATTGTGGTGCTGCTGGGTGACTTCGTCATGTCCGCGAACATGCCTCATAAGGACTACCATTTTTTATTGCCAATGCTGGAGAACGGCATAAGCCCCGTCCTTTACGGTATTTTGTTTACGCTAACCTCCTCTTGCGAGCTGTTTGGAATCCTGCTCATCCAACATCATATAAAAGGAAGGTTCAAACGGTGGCATTTCATTTTTCTCGTCTTGTTTTTGGCCATGCTCACACTGGGTCCGGTAATGGGGGCCATAGCCGAATTTGGTCCAACGGAAGCGGGGAAAATGCGTTATCCGGCATTTTCGCAATGGCGGCTGGTCTCGATTGGCAAATATTTCGAGCATGTTGATTTTTTTGCGATTTTTCAGTGGATGTCCGGTGCGCTTGTCCGATTGGCCATCTCGATACATATCCTGTCTGAGTTCGGGCCTATGCGCCGTCTGCAAAAAAAGTGGATTTCACCGGCAGTCTTAGGTTTGTTCATATTGATTGTCTCTGGCTTCGGCATTAACCATATGCTTCAATTCAAAAAACTTTTGGCCATGTATTTTCAATATGTCGGTATTTTCATCGTTACGGTAATCAGCATCTTATGGCTTATATCCCTCTTGAAGAGGGAGAAAGATAATAAAAAGCATAAGCGTATGGTCATAAGCGGCTCCGAGGAGGCAGAGCAGTCATGAATGACGAAGACCAGTATGAACACCATGAACAACAAATCAGCGGCGACATGACAATAGAGCAACTCAGATCAAATCTGGTGGGCTGCCATGACGTGATTGAATATGTGCTTACGCTTGACGTACACGGGCCCCTAAAGGTCACTTTGCTTTATTGCGAAGGATTGATTGATAATCAGCAAATGCAATTAGGCCTGCTCCCGCAGCTTGAAAAATGGGCGGAACAGCTCAGCTCGGTTCCAAAAGCAGTTGAGGCCGATATCCATAGGCCCAGCATGTTGTTCAGCAGAATAAAACCCGGCCCGAATGGAAGCAACTTGTACGCGCGGCTTTTTGCAGGCAGCGTTATTTTGTCGTTTGAAAATCTGGAAGGACTATTTGAGTTCGATATCGCGGATCAACCGGGCAGAAGCCCGGAGGAATCAACGATGGAGGTGTCGGTTAGAGGGCCGCGCGACGGCTTCGTCGAGCAGCTGGCCACAAATGTCGCCTTAGTCCGCAAACGGCTCCGAACGCCTGACATGCACGTGGAATATAATCGCATCGGCAGCGAGTCTTTAACGGAAATCGCTTTGATTTATATGGAGGGCATTGCCGAGGCTGAGCTGGTTAAGGAAGCAAGAAGCAGACTCAGCCGCATCGATATCCCCTCCTTGAGCGGGGGAAGCCAGCTGGAGGAGCTGTTGTCGGACCATCGTCTTTCCTTGTTTCCGTTAATCGAATACGTCGGACGTCCCGATTATGTCGTTCAGTCGCTGCTGCAGGGCAAGGTAGCGATCTTATTGGACGGTTCGCCGTCTGCCCTCATTGCCCCGGGAACCTTATTGCTGCTCATTAAATCGCCGGAGGATGCACATTTACCGTATTATTACGTGTCGCTAGAGCGGCTGCTGCGATTTGTCGGGCTTATCTTGTCGATGTGCCTGCCGGGCTTTTGGATTGCGCTGTCGGCATTCAATACGGATCAAATTCCGTTTACGCTGCTCGCGACGATTACCATATCCCGAATCGGCTTACCTCTGTCCGCCACGATGGAAATGTTCATGATGCTCACCATGTTCGAGCTTTTCCGTGAGGCGGGGGTCAGGCTGCCGAGGGCGGTTGGACAAACGGTCTCGGTCGTTGGCGGATTAATCGTCGGGGATGCGGCGATTCGCGCGGGAATGACTTCTCCGACCATGCTAGTCATGGCCGCGGTTACCGCAGTGTCAACGTTTACGCTCGTCAATCAATCTTTAAGCGGCTCAGTGAGCATCATTCGCTACCTGATTCTAATCTGTTCATCGGTGCTTGGTATTTTTGGTTTTTTTATAGGCACCTTCGCGGTCGTTATTTACTTATGCTCGCTGGAATCCTTCGGACGTTCCTATTTGGAGCCGCTTGCGCCGCTGCGCTTCAAGCAATTGGTTCCTGCACTGCTGCAAATGCCCTGGAAGCTTCGAAGCGGAAGGAGGGATAAGTAATGACTGCTGCAAGGCTTGCCAAGCGGCGCCGTTATTTTTGGAAAAGGGCGGCGCTATTCGGATTGCTGCTTAGCTCCTTCCTGCTGGAAGGCTGCTGGGATGAAATCAATTTAGAGGATGTGAGCTATATTTCATCCCTTGGCATTGATTACTCGGAAGGCCATTACGTCTTATATGCCCAAATGATTAAATTCGGACTGATCGCGAAGACGGAAGCGGTTCAGCCTGACCCTAATCCGGTTTGGATCGGCAAAGGCGAAGGCGATTCTATCCTGCTTGCACTGAATGATTTGACTCAGGCAGGACAAGCGATCCTCAGCTTGGAGCATTTGAAAACCGTTATCGTGCAGGAGAGAGCCATGTTTAAAATGCGCGATATTATGGATGGCCTTAATCGCCAGCGGGCATCGCGGTATACTTCATTAGTGTTCGGAACAAGAGGACCGATCGATACGATTCTTACGACCGATACTTTTTTTGATCAATCTCCCTTGAACAGCATTATGTATTCGCCGGGACCGCTCAACAGCCAACGGAGCTTTATTCGTCCCTATGCCACGCAGCTAGCCGTACAAACCTTGAAGGAGCCTGCTATGACGACGACTCTGCCCGCGCTGACGGCAAACAAGGACTATTGGAAAAGAAAGAAGCAGCCGCTCACGATTCAGTTATATGACGGTATTTTTGTGTATAGGGAGATGGAATATCTCGGATTTATGACGGAATCGGATGCTTCGGGGCTGCGGTGGGTCAATCCCGTGTTTCAGCATTACTTAACGGAAGCGACGGGCAAGAAAGGCAGCGCGACCGTTGCGGTCGTTTCTTCCAAGAGCCGGGTGCATGCAAGCTTCAAAGACGGAGAGGCCGGCTTTTTGCTGAAGGTGAGCATGAATGGCGATGTTGCCGAAATGCAAGGCATTATGAGCGAGGCCGAGCTGGTCGCATCGATCGAAGACCGGGTTGAGCACCAGATCGGGGAAACTTATCGCAAAGGCCAATCCAATGGCATGGATTTATTCCAGCTGGAGCATCATCTCTACCGTTACCATACAGCCTATTGGAAACAAAACTGCAAGGGAGGGAAATGGAAACCAAAGCCAAACCAGCTGAAGATCGAGGTGAAATTCAATTTGATCCATTCGGGCAATTTTGATCTCAATGAGAGTACATAAATAAAGGAAATAATGCTCATAATACGTTTGGCACGAAAAAAATGGATGACCATGCGCATAGCCGCCCAGTACCGAAATAAGGAGGATGATTTATGATTCAGCCAATGACAGGGAAAGAGCTGGAGTACATTGCAGACTCTATGTCCAACGAGGATTTGTTAATCAAGCAATGTGCTGCATTAGTAGCAACAGGCACTACTCCGGCTCTAACCAATTTATGCTCGCAAATGATACAAACGCATCAACAGCATTTTGATTCGCTGCTGCATGCGATATCGCATCACCAGCAAATGGCTCCGACTCAGCCGCAGCAATAAGAATATCCAACTAACGCTTAGGAGGCAAGACGCTATGTATCAGCAGCAACAAAAGCAATCGATTTTGACGGAAGAGGATTTGGCGAGCTCGATCCTTTCCGATTTAAAAAGAGTTGTCCGTGAATACGCCACGGCGGCAACGGAATCAACTTGTCCGGATATTCGCCAGCTGTTCACGAAACTGACAGACAGCACTTTGGCGCTTCAGGGGCAGTTATTCCAAGCGATGCAGCAAGCGAATATGTACAACACCTCCTCGCCGGTGCTTCGTCAAGAGCTTGATAAGCAGGCAAAGCAATACCAGCAAACCAAGCAAAAAACGAATCAGTTTTTGCAGCAAACGCTTGGCGGGCAGCAGCAAAGCCAAACGCTCTATACGCCAAATATGCAGCAGCAGTCCGGCCAGCAGCAAAACGGACAGCCGTATTATATGTAAAGACCCCGCCGGGGTCTTTTTTTTATTTTCGCAAGACATCGGAAGAAAGACTGGATTACGTTCATTTAGGCAAGTACTAGTCCTCTTGCAAGGGGGCGGAAGCGGCATTAAAACAGGCATCAGCCTTAGGCATTGATTGCACGGGATTCAAAAACGTTGTAAAATATTCTTTATAATCGCAGTCGTACTGGAAGGAGTTATACAATGACCGAATTACAGTTGAAAGTGCTTGAACTGCTGAAGGAAGACGCGCGAAGGGATGCAGAGTTGATCGCAACCATGCTTGCCGTTCCAACCGAGGAAGTAAAGCAAGCGATCGCCGAGCTCGAGAACGACCATATCATCGTGAAATACGCAACAGTCGTGAACTGGAGCAAGATCGATGACCAAAAGGTAACAGCTCTAATCGAGGTCCAAATTACACCAGAACGCGGTCGCGGATTCGAAGGAATCGCCGAGCGCATTTATTTATATCCGGAGGTAAAATCGGTATACTTGATGTCCGGTGCCTACGATTTGCTAGTTGAGGTTGAAGGGAAAAACTTAAAAGAGGTCGCCTCTTTTGTATCGAATAAATTATCGCCGATCGATGCGGTATTATCGACCAAAACATTTTTCATATTGAAAAAATACAAACAAGACGGCATTATCTTCGAGGAGCATGAAGGAGATCATCGGTTGATGGTTTCGCCGTAAAAAAGGGTGATGGCAATGATTAAAGACGAAGAAAAACATCCCTCCACACCTGTGCGGCGTCAATCGATGGCCGAGTATTTGTCCCCGCTCGTCCGGGACATTAAACCGTCGGGTATCCGTCGGTTTTTTGATTTGGTCAGCACGCGCAAGGATGTGATCACGCTGGGAGTCGGCGAGCCCGATTTTGTGACGCCTTGGCATGTAAGGGAAGCCGCCGTATACGCGCTGGAAACAGGCAAAACCCAATACACTTCGAATGCGGGCATGCCTGAGCTGCGCGAAGCGATTGGCCAGTATTTAAATGATCAATTTTCAGTCGGGTACGACCCTGCAAACGAAATTTTGGTGACGGTTGGCGGCTCTGAAGCAATCGATCTCGCGCTGCGCGCTTTCATTGCGCCCGGCGATGAAATTTTGATTCCGGAGCCTTGTTATATTTCGTATTCGCCGATTACGGCGCTTACCGGGGGGAAGCCCGTAGGCATCGAAACCTTTGCGAAGGATGAGTTTAAGCTCAAAGCCGAATCGCTGCAAGCGGTGATTACGCCGAAATCGAAAGTGCTTATATTATGTTATCCAAGCAATCCGACGGGCGGAACCATGACGTATGAGGATTGGCTGCCTATCGCGAAGCTTGTGGAAGAAAACGATCTTATCGTTATCTCGGATGAGATTTACGCAGAGCTCACTTACGGATCGAAGCATGTCAGCTTTGCCGCTATGCCCGGCATGAAGGACCGCACGGTCCTCGTCAGCGGTTTCTCCAAAGCCTTTGCCATGACGGGCTGGCGGATGGGCTATGCCTGCGGACATCCCGATCTTATTGCAGCTATGCTCAAAATTCACCAATATACGGTTATGTGTGCGCCAATCATGGCACAGTATGCAGCGCTTGAAGCGCTTCAGCACGGTTTGGAGGAGAAAGACCGCATGGTCGAGGCTTACAATCAGCGCCGCCGCCTCGTCGTGAAGGGCTTTCGCGAAATCGGGCTTGATTGCCATGAGCCGCAAGGGGCGTTTTATGCATTCCCTTCGATCGTATCAACGGGTTTGACGAGCGAACAATTCGCGCAGCGTCTGCTGGATGAAGCGAATGTCGCAGCCGTTCCGGGCGATGTATTCGGTCTCGGAGGAGAAGGCCATCTTCGCTGCTCTTATGCCACCTCGGTTACCAACCTAACCGAAGCTTTAGATCGCATAGGCGGATTTGTCCATCGCTTAAAGCAGCAAGGGTAACGGGAGGATTACGTTACTTTATTTCCACGAGCAGCAGGTCAGGAGCATATCCGGCCTGCTGTTTGCATGATTATACGGCAATAGATGCAAGAGGAGGCTGAGAAGGTTGAAATTATATACGAAAACGGGAGACAGCGGCCAGACATCTTTGATTGGCGGGCGGGTGCGGAAGGACGATGCTCGTGTCGAGGCCTACGGCACGATTGACGAGCTCAATTGCTTCGTCAGCCTGGCAGCTGCAGAAGCGGCAAAGCACGGAGAACTTGCAGAAATGGCGGCTTTGCTTATCGACATTGGGCAGGAGCTGTTCGACTGCGGTTCGGATCTTGCTTATGCCGTAGAGGGCGCGCCTTTAAAAATTTCCGGGGAGCCGGCTGTAAGGCTAGAGAATTGCATTGATAAATATAGCGCGGAAGCGCCGGAAATCACGAAATTTATATTGCCGGGAGGAAGCACGGTTTCCGCGCAGCTGCATGTGTGCAGAACCGTATGCCGCAGGGCTGAGCGGCGCGTTGTCACGCTTGCAGCTGAGCATCCCATTAACCAAGAGGTACTGAAGTATTTAAATCGCCTTTCCGATTTCTTCTTTGCAGCGGCTAGGGCAGCCAATGCGAAGCTCGGCGTACCGGATATTGAATATGTGCGAAGCGCGGAAGTGTTTCGGAAAGCCAAGAAATGACGGACGGATTAGAGCAATTATATTATCGGCCGTTAGTCGCCGTTGTTCGCGATACGGAGCATGGGAAAACGGTGAGAACCGTTTTAGAGAGGCAACTTGGCGTGTCGCGTAAGCTGCTATCGCAGGTGAAGCTAACGGAGCATGGGCTGACGGTGAACGAAGTCCGAGCTTATACGACCGCTCCCGTTGCCGCCGGCGATATCATACGCGTTCGAATGGAGCGGGAGGTTTCCGAGGATATTTTGCCTCAGCCTATCCCTATACAAATCGTTTTCGAAGACGAGGATCTTCTCATTATCAATAAGCCTGCAGGCATGATCGTCCATCCCACTCACGGGCACTATACGGGCACGCTTGCAAATGGGGTCGTGCATCATTGGCAGGAAAAGGGGGAGCGGGTGCGCTTTAGGCCCGTTCACCGCCTTGATGAAGAAACATCGGGCCTGGTTGCGATTGCAAAAACTTCTTATGTCCATCAGCAGCTGTCTGAGCAGATGCAGGCAAACGGTTTTTTGAAGCTCTACCGCGCGTATGTATACGGCAGCCCCGCGCCTGATAAGGGCACTGTCGATGCGCCGATTGACCGAAATCCAGATCAGCCCCATATTCGAATCGTTACGCCTGAGGGGTACCCGTCCATTACCCATTATGAGACATTATCAAGCTTTGGTTCTTCCTATGGCAAGCCGGCCGCAGCAGCCGTACGCTTAAAGCTGGAAACGGGCAGGACGCATCAAATCCGCGTGCATATGAAGCATATCGGCTGTCCGCTTATCGGAGATAAGATGTATGGTCCTGAGGAAGGATCGGTGGAAGACTGGGAAAATACGGCCGGACGGCAAGCGCTGCATGCAGAGATTCTTGGCTTCACCCATCCGCTTACGAAACAATGGATGGAATGGCAGGCATCGCTGCCGTCTGAGCTTGAATTATTAGAGCAGAAGCTGTCGGAACGGTAGCGAATTGGTCACATACCTATTGGAGGATTCATCAAGATGACGAAACAAAAGCAATTAACCATTATTCAATATCCGAAATGCAGTACTTGCAAAGCGGCGATTAAATCGCTGAAAAACAAGGGGAATGACGTCATTTCCCGCGATATCGTTGAGCAAACACCCACAGCCGGGGAGCTGAAGGCGATCGTTGCGAACAGCGGGTTGGAGCTGAAGAAATTTTTTAATACATCCGGCGATGTTTACAGGGAGCTTGGCCTGAAGGACAAGCTGGCCGCTATGTCGGAGGATGAGAAATACGAGCTGCTTGCTTCGAACGGGATGCTGATTAAACGTCCAATCGTGACAGACGGGCAGACCGTTACGGTAGGCTTTAAGGAAGAGCAATACGAACAAGTTTGGAACAACGGAAAAGGGTGAATAAACGAATGTCGCAAACCAAATGGCGATCGAACAGGCTGTCGCAGTTAGGGTCATCGATTTTTGCGGAAGTCGCGGCATGGAAGCGGTCAGCCGCGGAAAGCGGTCTTGATATCATCGACCTTGGCATCGGAAGCCCGGATCAGCCGCCTTCGCCTACCGTCAGGCAAGCGCTCAGCGAAGCGGCTTTGCGCAGGGATATGTATGCATATCCGGCTGTCAAAAGCGGGCTTCCCTTTCGCGATCATGCGGCGAAGTGGATGAAGCATCGTTTTAACGTGGAGCTCGATGCCGCTAGCGAGATCGTTACCCTGCTAGGCTCGCAGGATGGACTAGCGCATCTGGCCATGGCGCTATGCGATCCCGGGGATATGGCGCTGCTGCCTAATCCGGGTTATCCCATTTATGCAGGTTCCTTAGCGCTTGCCGGGGTGGAAGCGATGCTAATGCCGCTAAAGGAAGAAAACGGCTTTATGCCTGATCTGGATGCTATTTCCGATGCGGATTGGGACAGAGCTACCTTTATTTTGCTCAATTATCCGAATAACCCCATCTCAGCGGTAGCTGACGTTGCATTTTTCGAGAGGCTCATAGATAAGGCTCGCCGTCACGGCGTATTAGTCGTACATGATCTCGCCTACTCGGAAATGGGCTTTGACGGATGCGAGCCGCCTAGCATATTGGAAGTTCCGGGTGCGCTTGACCAAGCGGTTGAATTTCATTCCTTATCCAAAAGCTTTAATATGGCTGGCTGCAGAATAGGCTTTTTGGCCGGAAACAAGACCGCGGTCGGCGCGCTGCGCGAACTAAAAGCTAATATCGATTACGGTGTGTTCGATCCCGTTCAAGAGGCTGGCATAGCTGCCTTGAAGGAAGCGATTGCTGGCGCGGAGCTGCCAAAGGCCGGAAAGCTTTACGAGCAGAGACGAAACACATTTATTGAAGCGATTCGTGCTGAAGGATGGCAGGTTGCCGCTCCAAAAGCAACGATGTTTGTATGGGCGCCGCTGCCCCCGATGCAATGGTCGCAGGAAGAGCCATGGACCTCAAGACGGATTTCCCAGGAAATGCTGCGGCAAACCGGGGTCGTTGTCGTTCCAGGGGAAGCCTTCGGCTCCGAAGGCGAAGGTTACGTACGGATCGCGCTTGTGGAGAGCGAAAAACGATTGATCGAAGCGGCTAAACGGATTGGAAGCTTTATCCGCGGGCAATAAATAAGAATGACAGCTTAAAAGCAAGAGAGGGGTTATTTATTTTATGAGTGAGCAGCGTTTGCTATTGGTTGACGGCATGGCGATTTTATTTCGGGCTTATTTTGCTACTTCATTCGGAGGAAGCGTTCGTAAAACGAGTGCAGGCGTACCGGTAAATGCCGTGCATGGATTTGTTCGTTATTTCATGGACGCGATCAACACCTTTAATCCAACGCATGTGGCTTGCTGCTGGGACATGGGCAGCACAACCTTCCGGACAGAACAATATGACGGCTACAAATCGAACCGTCCTGCCGCGCCGGAGGATTTGGTGCCGCAGTTTGATCTTGTAAAAGATGTTGTCGCGAGCTTCAATGTGCCGAACATCGGCATTGCAGGTTATGAAGCGGATGACTGTATCGGGACATTGGCTGCTGCGCTGAAGGATCAAGCTCAGATTTTTGTCGTGACGGGCGATCATGATATGCTTCAGCTGGTGGATGACCGTGTGTCGGTTGCGATCATGAAGAAGGGAATCGGGAACTATATGGTGTACACGCCGGAGAGTTTAATGGAAGAACGCCAGCTTACTCCGATTCAAATTATCGATATCAAAGGTCTTATGGGTGATACGTCCGATAACTATCCCGGCGTAAAAGGGATCGGCGAGAAGACGGCGCATAAGCTTATTCAGGAGCATGGCTCTATCGAGGGCCTGCTGGCCAATCTAGAGGCAGTGTCCAAAACGATTCGGGCTAAAATCGAAGCGGACCTGGCTATGCTCCATTTGTCCCGCGACCTGGCAACGATTCGCTGCGATGTGCCGGTATCGGCAGCGCTTGAGGGCTGCTGCTGGGCATACGACCGCGACAGCGTCCTGCGCAAGTTCGAGGAGCTGGAGTTTAAGAGCTTGATTTCCCTCATCGGATAAATAATGGCGATCTCCTTACGCGTGCATTAATCGTTGTAAGGAGATTTTATCGTTTCGATAACCTGGATGAATATTTACGCAAGCTGCAAGCTCAGGAGAAGTTGGCAGGAGACAAAGAGGAAGCCAGCCTTCCGGAAGGCCGCCTATTGCGAGAGATATCCGTATACAGCGTTACGTTGACGTTTACCGAGCAGAAATAGATCTCCTACGAGAAGAAAAAAACACCGTTTTGGTGTTTTTTTTGATGAGGGCGAACAAAAAGTTCTAGGCATGCAAAATAACGTAATTCCCGATAGACAAATGAAAATAAAATGACGGGAAATGGCTAGCCGCTATTGAGAAAAAGATAGGTCTAGTTAACCAAGTGATAGGAATGGTATTGACTTTGTTCTCTTTTAAGAACTAAAATGTATTTATTGTCTGTTATAATGTCTATCTAATAGAATGCAAGCGCTTAGCTTAACGTTAGGATCTAAACTGGCCGAAGGAGAATAATATGATTGGGGAACGGATTAAAAGTCTACGGGAAAAAAAGGGCTATTCGATAACGAAGCTTGCCGACCTAGCAGGCGTATCCAAGTCCTATTTGAGCTACATTGAACGCAATATGCAGAACAACCCATCTCTTCAGGTAATGGCAAAAATAGCAGCGCCTTTGGATTCTAATATTGAATATTTACTTGGAGAAGAGCATTTACCAAAACTTAATCAGGATGAAATATTAGACGATGAATGGCGTGCTATAATTAAAAACGCGGTTGACGAAGGAATGAGCAAGGGCGATTTTCAAGTATTAAAAGACCTGATTCGTTCAAATATGTGGAAGGAAAGCAGGCCGGAGACCACGCACTATGCCAACGAGAAAAAGAAATCATCAAATATTATTATCCTTCATATCGATAACTGAATGGGAATAACATTTTAGGAAACGTGTATTGACATGTTCTATATAAAGAACTAAAATTAACTTATTGTTCTTTATAACAAACATTAAGCAGGTGTGTAGATGGACGTTACAAAGCTAGAAGAACTGCAATCGTCACGAAATGATAAAGAAAGATTAAAGATCAAAGAAATTAATCTTAAAGCATTATTCCTTACGGTAAAAAAACGCTTATGGTTGGTCGTATTGATTACGATGTTCTTTTCAGTTATGGCAGGAATTTACAACGCAAGGCCTGAAACGCCTATGTACGCTTCATCTGCAAGGATGATTATAGCCGCGTCTTCGGAAATGATGGGGACGGTACGCGTTTTGTTCCGGGAGCCTATCGTCATGAACAAAGTGATAGAGCAATTAAATTTAGAACGGTCGGCATCTTCGCTGAGAAGTCAAATTAGAGTGGATAGTGTCGATGGATCGCTGGTAACGGTCGTGACCGTTATCGACAACGATCCCCAATTGGCGGCTGACATTGCCAACGCAGGTGTGGAGGCTTACCGGCAAGTGGCGGCCGAAACGCTTGGCATAACGAACATCAAAGTATTGACGATTGCCGAAGTGAATCCCAATTCTATCAATGCAAGAAGCAACAGCATTTTGTTTGTAGGTTTGATGGCTGGCCTGATTTTAGGCATAGGATTAGTATTCCTGCTTGATTCTCTTGACGATTCCATCAAATCGGAAAGAGAGATCGAAGAGCTGCTCGGCTTAACGATGCTGGGTCAAGTAACCAAAATGAGACGCAAAGACTACGGCAAGCAATTGAAGAAACAAAAAAGTATTTTGGTGCGGGGTGAGACGATTGGTTCGTGAACGGCAAAAGGTATCTAAGTCCTATGTAAACAGAAGCTTATTATCCTACATTAATCCTCATGGCACGATATCCGAGCAGTATCGAACCATTCGGAATAATATTCAATATGCTGCAAACGGAAAAAAAATTCGTTCGCTGCTGGTCACGTCCCCCTCAGAGGGGGATGGGAAGTCGACGGCTGCCGTAAACTTGGCCGTGTGCATGGCTCAGCGCGGGGATCGGGTTCTTATCATCGATGCGAATTTCCGGAATCCGATCATTAACAAAATATTCAATGTACAAACTTCGCCAGGATTGTCGAATGTACTTGGCCAACAGCTCGAAGTTCGCGAAGCCATATATAATACCGAGGTCGAAGGATTGGATATTTTGCCAAGCGGGCAGCGCTTATATAATTCGACGGAGCTGCTCGATTCCCAGCTGATGATGGACGTCATGGCATTCGCATCCGAGCAATACGATATGGTGCTGCTGGATTGCCCGCCTGTTCTAGGCATATCGGATACGAATGCGCTTGTAAATAAATGCGATGGCGTGCTGCTGCTTTTAAAGAGCGGGAAAACGCAGCAAGAGCTTGCGCTCGAAGCGAAGCGTGCGTTGATGTTTGCAAAAGCCAACATACTTGGCGTCATATTAAATAAGAAGAGCGTTTGATGATCGTTATCAATAGCGCTTTTTTTACGGGCTTGTGTTCTTTATAAAGCACAATATTCAGTCCATCAGGACCGTTTCGTTCGGTAATGTCTCCTCACCGTTATCAATGGGGGCACTCGGCCATGCTGTGGGTTAGGAAAAACCTTAGACGCGAGTCGTCAAGAGTGTGGTGTGAGGCGGGGTTGAATGCCCTGATTCCTGCATTAGAGTATTTAACTAAATGGCTTTGCATAAAGCCTTTTAGTTAAACACCCTAAAGGTGTTGCAGTAGTCTTCGTGTTATAAGCAAAAGCGGAATGCTTCGAAAGCATTTCCTTTATATGATTTATTCAAGGAAGGGTGAAATGGCATTGACGTATCGGCAAAGATTGTCCTTTTTAATGTTTATCGATTCTTTTATCGTACTAACCGCCATCTTCTTCAGCAGATTTTTACTTAGCGCTTCACTTGACGTGGTGACGGTCCCGATTGTAATCAGCTCGATTACTCTTTTGCTCAGTCATCATTTCTTTTCCTTCTATTACAAGCTGTATAAGAAGGCATGGGAGTACGCAAGCGTGGGGGAGCTGCTTATTATCACAAAGGCGGTATCCTTCTCTATCCTTGCGGCGGCGGTCATTCAACAAATCGTTATGCAGGATGTCTTTTTCAGGCTGCTTGCAGTGACGTGGATGATCCATATGCTCTTAATTGGAGGCTCTAGGCTTTGCTGGAGAATATTCCGAGGTGGCTATCAGAAAAATGCCGGTATACGTAAGCGTACTTTGATCGTAGGCGCAGGGTCAGCCGGCACGATGCTTGCCCGGCAGCTTCTCAGCAACAGCGATACGGAGCTGCTGCCGATTGCTTTTATTGATGATGACGTGAATAAGCATAGCCTGGATATTATGGGGATACCGGTAAGAGGCGGCGTTACCAGCATCGCAAAGATTGCAGCCGAGCTGGAAATCAGCAATATCGTTATTGCCATTCCTTCTCTAAGTAAGAAGCAGCTGAATACGATCTTTAGCGAATGCGCGAAAACGAAAGCAAAAACGCAAATTATTCCGATGCTCGAGGATCTGGCTACCGGAAGAATCTCGGTCAGTCAATTTCGTGATGTCCAGGTTGAGGATCTCCTCGGCCGGGAGCCCGTAGAGCTGGATATCGAGAGCATTTCAGGCTACGTTACGCAGAAGGTCGTGATGGTTACCGGCGCCGGAGGGTCGATTGGTTCCGAGGTATGCCGCCAAGTATCCCGTTTTCTGCCGGAGAAGCTTATTTTGCTCGGACATGGAGAAAACAGCATCTATTCCATAGAGATGGAGCTAAGGGAGCTGTATGGACACACCAATATTGAGTTTATAACCGAAATCGCGGATCTGCAGGATGCGAATAAAATGCTGGCGGTTATGCAGACGCATCGTCCTCAAGTGGTATACCATGCAGCTGCGCATAAGCATGTGCCGTTGATGGAGCGAAATCCGGAGGAAGCTTTCAAGAATAACGTGATGGGGACATTGAATGCCGCCAGGGCGGCGAATCAGGCCCGCGTAGATACCTTTGTCATGATTTCAACCGATAAGGCCGTTAATCCGACAAGCGTGATGGGAGCAACGAAAAGAATTGCCGAGATGGTGATCCAGCATATGGACCGCTTGAGCAATACAAAATTTGTTGCGGTACGATTCGGCAATGTGCTGGGCAGCCGCGGAAGCGTCATACCGCTGTTCAAAAAACAAATCGAAAAGGGCGGACCCGTGACGGTAACCCACCCGGATATGGTTCGCTATTTTATGACCATTCCGGAAGCCTCAAGACTTGTTATTCAAGCGGGGGCACTTGCCAGGGGCGGCGAAATTTTCGTTCTGGACATGGGGGATCCCGTCAAAATCACCGATCTCGCCCAAAACGTCATCCGCATGTCAGGTTTTACGGTTGAGGAAATCGGGATTCATTATACGGGCATCCGCCCGGGCGAGAAGCTCTTTGAAGAAATGCTCAAGGATAATGAAATCAATGAAAAGCAAGTATATCCGAAAATTTACATAGGCAAGGCGAGCGAGATTTATTTTGAACAAATCGAAGAAATCATCGCCCTTCATGGCGGAATGAATAAAGCGGAATTACGGATCAGGCTGCTGGACCTTGCCAACAACGTGGTAGAGCTTCCTGAATTCGCATCGGTTACAGGCTAATAAGACGAAGGAGTTGCTAAAGTTATGAAAGTAAGGAAAGCGATCATTCCGGCTGCCGGACTGGGTACGAGGTTTTTGCCCGCGACAAAAGCGATGCCGAAGGAAATGCTGCCAATCGTTGATAAGCCGACGATTCAATACATTGTGGAAGAAGCGATTGAATCAGGCATCGAGGATATAATCATTGTCACGGGTAAAGGGAAACGTGCGATCGAGGACCATTTTGATAATTCATTGGAGCTCGAGCAAATATTGACCGCCAAGCATAAATATGACTTGCTAAGCGAGGTTCGCAAATCGGCGGACATGGTGGATATTCATTATATTCGTCAGAAGGAACCAAAGGGTCTGGGGCATGCGATTTGGTGCGCCCGCAAATTCATCGGCGACGAACCGTTCGCGGTGCTGCTCGGCGACGACATTATTTCCGCGGAGAAGCCTTGCATCAAACAAATGATTGAAAAGTATGAGGAGTACCATACTTCGATTATCGGCGTGCAGCGCGTGGCGGATGAAGCCGTTTCCCGTTATGGAATCGTCGATGGCACCCCGATGGAAGCATCTTTCCACCGGGTAAGACATTTGGTCGAGAAGCCTGCAAGAGAACTTGCGCCGTCGAATATGGCCATTATGGGCCGTTATATACTGAATCCCGCGATTTTTGATATTTTAGGTAACCAGACGCCGGGAGCGGGCGGAGAAATTCAACTGACGGATGCCATTGCGGCTTTAAACCTGGCGGAAGCCGTTTACGCTTTTGAATTCGAAGGCAAGCGCCATGACGTGGGAGAGAAGATGGGCTTTATACAGACAACGATCGAGTTCGCTCTTCAGCGGGAGGATCTGCGTTACGAGCTGTTAAACTATTTATCGGAAATGATAGAACGGGAAGCTGCTAGAAAATAATTCTAGTATAGGATGGTACAAACATGCCTAATAAAATATTATTTTGCGCTACGGTTGATTATCATTTCAAGGCTTTTCATTTGCCCGTTCTGGAATGGTTCAAACAGCAGGGCTGGGAGGTTCATATCGCCGCAAAGGGCGAGCTGGACCTCCCTTTTGTTGACCGCAAGTTTAATTTGTCGATTGAGCGCTCACCGATCCACCGGAATAATTTGAAAGCTTACCGCGAGTTGAAAGCGATCATCCAGGAACAGGATTATAAAATCATTCATTGCCATACGCCGATGGGCGGCGTTTTGGCTCGTTTGGCTGCGCAAAAAGCCAGAAAAAAGGGCACAAAGGTGATCTATACGGCACACGGCTTTCACTTTTGCAAAGGCTCTTCGCTTTTGAACTGGATGCTTTATTATCCGATTGAAAAGATCCTTTCGCGTAAAACGGACTGTCTGATCACGATCAACAACGAGGATTACCGGCTGGCGGTTTCAAAGCGCTTCAAAGCGAAGCAAATCGCGCATATCCATGGCGTTGGCGTGAACACCATCCGGTATAAGCCCTTGCCCAAAATCGATAAGTGGCGGTTACGGCAGGAGCTTGATTTTCGGACAGATGATTTTCTCCTATTTTACGCGGCTGAATTCAACAAAAACAAAAACCATCAATTGCTGATCCGTGCCTTGGCTGCCATAAAAGAACAGGTGCCTCACGCAAGGCTGCTGCTCGCAGGAAAAGGCCCGCTGCTCTCAGCTTGCCAAGAGCTGGCCGAGCAGCTTGGGGTGGGAGCCATGGTCCATTTTCTCGGGTACCGGTCGGATATTGATAAGCTGCTGCCGATGTGCGATGTCGCTGTCGCATCCAGTCTTCGCGAAGGACTTCCGGTAAACATTATGGAAGCCATGGCTTGCGGACTGCCGATTATCGCAACGCAGAACAGAGGCCATTCGGAGCTGGTTATTGAAGGAGAGAACGGTTATGTGCTGGACGCCCATCAGGTAGCGTCTTTTGCAAACAGGCTGCTCGAGCTCAGCCGATCGAATACGCTTCGTCTGCAAATGGGCGAGAAAAGCGCGGAAATGGTTAAAAAATATGCATTGGCTCAGGTAGCGCTGGAGTTGAACGACATTTATCAGCCGTTAATGGAACAG
The DNA here is from genome assembly GCF_040676435.1 of Paenibacillus sp. LPE1-1-1.1. Lineage (NCBI taxonomy): Bacteria > Bacillati > Bacillota > Bacilli > Caryophanales > Paenibacillaceae > Paenibacillus > Paenibacillus sp. LPE1-1-1.1. Next base: position 1,756,933 of record NZ_JBEGHY010000001.1, on the reverse strand, counting down.
CCGCAGCCAGATAAAAAGGAGAGATTGCAATGGGCGGTCCTTTAAGGATTTTACATGTTGTCGCGAACATGAATCGCGGAGGCGCTGAGACGTTGCTTATGAATTTATACCGCAACATCGATCGTACGAGGATTCAATTCGATTTTCTCACTTGCAAAGAAGGAGTATTCGACGAAGAGATCCGCAGCCTAGGCGGAAATGTTCATCGTATCCCCCATATTACCGACGTTGGCCATTCGAAATATTTGCATGCATTGGATCAATTTTTCCATATGCACGCTTATTACAAGGTTGTTCATTCCCACATGGATAAAATGAGCGGCTTTGTCCTGCGGGCGGCAAAAAGGGCAAGCATTCCCGTACGTATTGCGCACAGTCACAATACGAGAAGCGAAGGCGGCCTTTCTGCACGCCTATACAAATGGTACGCCGGGACGCATGTGCGTTCGGCTGCGACGCATAACGTCGCTTGCTCAACCGAAGCGGCGCGGTGGATGTTTCCCGGAAGGGAGAAGTCAGCGCTTATTTTACAGAACGGCATTGCTTGCGAGCAATTTGCTTTTTCAGCAGAGAAACGTTTGAAAATGCGAGAAGAGCTTGGTATACCGGACAATATTTTCGTTGTTGGTCATATAGGAAGGTTTGCGCATCAAAAAAACCATACACAGCTCATTGATATGTTTAAGTTGCTCGAGAAAAGTAGGCCAGACAGTATGCTATTACTAGCTGGAGACGGACCACTTAGGTCCTCGATAGAACGAAAGGTGATAGAGCTTCATTTACAAGATAAAGTGAAATTTCTAGGCATTAGAAGTGATGTTGATCATATTCTTCAAGCAGTAGATGTGTTTGTATTTCCATCACATCATGAAGGACTTGGCATCGTGCTGATTGAGGCACAAGCTGCGGGATTACCCTGTATCGTTTCCGATCAAGTTCCAGCAGAGGTTGATATGGGCATACATTTAGTCAAGTTCTTCTCTCTTAAAAATGAAGCAAGCGGTGTTAAGGGAATCCTCGAAGCAGCAAAACAGCCGTCGCGAATGATTCCCTCTGGCATTTTAGCAATTAAAGGCTATGATATCCGTCAAACAGCCCAAAAGGCAACAGAATTATATTTATCACAATTCGAGGTGAATTATGAAGACGTTAACCGTGTTTACGCCCACGTATAATCGGGCTTATTGCTTGCATCAAGTTTATGAGAGCTTGCAGCGACAGACCTGCAAGGACTTTGAGTGGCTCATTATTGATGATGGTTCAAGCGATGGAACCGAGGCTCTCGTAGCCGGCTGGATAGCTCAGCAAGACGTGTCTATCACGTACGTCTTTCAAAATAACCAGGGGATGCATGGTGCTCATAATACTGCATATGAACGGATGGAAACAGAGCTTAACGTGTGTATTGATTCCGATGATTATATGCCTGACGATGCGGTGAATCAAATTATTACATATTGGAACGAGAATAGGAGCGATAAGGTTTGCGGCTTTGTAGGTTTGGACGCCTATTCTGACGGTAGTATTGTAGGATCCAAGTTTCCTGAGGATTTGACCAGCTCGACCTTATTTGACCTATATCATAAATATGGCATTACGGGTGATAAGAAATTAGTCTATCGCACTTCGTTGACAAAGCGTTACCCATATCCACTTTTTGATGGTGAACGATATGTTGGTCTTGACTACAAATATCATTTAATTAACCAAGATTATGAATTATTGCTATTGAATAAAGTACTTTGTCATGTTGAATATTTACCTGACGGTTCATCGCGTAATATGCTGATGCAATATCGTAAAAATCCAAAGGGTTTTGCTTTCTACCGTAAATCCCTTCTTGAGCTTCCAATTGGGAGTAAACTATTTAAGTTTAGACAGGCTATTCATTATGTATCCAGCTGTTTATTGTCAAGAAATATACACGGGTTACAAAATGTACCTTCAAAGGCATTGACGATCGCAGCGTTCCTTCCAGGCTTACTTTTATTTGGATATATTACGATGAAAACCCGAAAGGCATTTTCACCGAAAGGAACCACAAATGACTATCCTTTGGCTTAACCTGGTAATCGTTTTTTTGTTTGCGACTATTGCGAGATATTTTTCGGTGCCAGCTACCGTGGGACAGTTAACTATTCAGCCGAACAAAATATTAGCCGCGGCAGCAGCAATGTCATTGATACTTGTTTCAGGCTTGCGGAATAATATTGGAGATACTTTTTTTTATATGCATGCTTATACAGTCGATACCTATGACTGGGAAACAATTCTTAATAAGAAAGACATAGGATTCGGTTTATTGCAGCTCCTGCTCAAGCAAATTACAGAAGATCCTCAACTCTTGCTTGTTACGACTGCGTTAGTAACAAACATGCTTATCGCAATTGTAATGTACAAATATTCGCGGATGTATGAATTAAGCATGTATGTTTACATTACCTCCGGCGCATTTGTTGTTTCAATGAACGGGCTCAGACAGTTCTTAGCCGCTGCTATTGTATTTGCAGCGACAAAGGCATTGTTCGAAGGCAAATGGAAAACCTATATGTTAGTTGTACTATTCGCTGCTGTCTTTCACCAAAGCGCACTCGTCATGCTCCCGCTCTATTTTATTGTTAGAAGGAAGGCCTGGACTGGCGCTACTTTTGCATTATTATCAGTGGCTATTTTAATCGTCGTAGGGTTCAATCAATTCTCGGATTTGTTGTTTAAAGCGATACAGGGTACTCAATATGCCCATTATCAGAACTTTGAAGAAGGCGGAGCGAGTGTAATAAGGGTATTTATTTATGCTGTTCCTCTAATCATAGCTTTTTTTGGCAGAGAAAAGCTGAGATATCTATTTCCGAAAAGTGATATTCTAGCTAATCTATCGATTATAGGCATTGTGCTCATGATTATATCCACCCAGAATTGGATATTCGCAAGAATGACGATTTATTTTAATCTTTATCAATTAATTTTGATTGGATGGATCGTTAAGGTGTTCCGGGAGAAAGATCAGAAACTGATATACTTCGCAATTTTGGTCTTTTATTTGTTCTTTTTCTATTTTGAGAGTGTCATCACTTTGGACATACGGTATACAAGCAAATATTTAATATGGCCATCATAAAGGAGGCAGCGGCGTGAGCGGAGTAGAACAAATACCTCGGATCTTGCATTACTGCTGGTTTGGCCGCGGAGAAAAACCGCGCAAAATCGTGAAATGCATGAAAAGCTGGGAGAAGCATTTGGGAGATTTTCAGGTGATGGAATGGAATGAGGATAACTTTGACATTTCCTCAATCCGTTACGTGAAGGAGGCTTATGAAGCCCGGAAATTTGCTTTCGTAAGCGATTATGTTCGTCTATACGCGCTTCATAAGCACGGCGGCATTTATTTGGATACGGATGTCGAGGTCGTTAAGCCGTTAAGCATTTTTCTTCGGCATGAAGCCTTTTCGGGCTTTGAGGACCAGAAGTTTTTGCAATCCGGCACGATGGGGGCGGCAAAGGGCCATCCTTGGATAAAAGAGCTGCTGGAAAATTACAATACGCGAAGCTTTTTGCTGCCTGACGGAAAGCTGGATACAACGACGAATACGGCAGTGATAACTGAAATTTGCAGCCGGCACGGTCTTAAGCTAAATGGTGAATATCAGGTGCTTCGGAACGGAGTAACCTTTTATCCGAGAACTTATTTCAGTCCCTACGATTATATTGACGGCGGTAACTACATAACGAATGACAGCCATACCATTCATCATTTTGCCCAATCCTGGCTTCCCGCGCATGTGCGCTTCAGAGGCGAGGTGAAGAAAGTCGTAAGCCGTGTCGTCGGGCCGAAGATGATTTCCAAGATGAGGCGGATGCTTTCGTCAAACTAGGCGAAATACACATTGTATATCAGGAGACCATACGGATGATAAAAAGAATGTTCGATTTGATTATTTCCTGTTTGTTATTGCTTGTACTCTCGCCCGTAATCGCAATTACCGCAATTTTAGTCCGTTTTAAGCTGGGGTCGCCCATATTATTCAAGCAGCAGCGTCCAGGCTTGCATGGTGTTCCTTTTTACGTGTATAAGTTTCGCACAATGACCTCGGAAAAGGACAGTTTGGGCAATCTGCTGCCCGATCATCTGAGACTGACCGCTTTCGGAAGCCTAATGCGGAAGTCCAGCCTTGATGAGCTTCTGCAGCTCGTTAACGTAATCAAAGGCGAGCTAAGCTTAATTGGACCGAGACCGCTCCTTATGGAATATTTGCCGCTCTATAATGAACAGCAGGCGAAGCGTCATCTTGTCCGTCCCGGCATTACGGGCTGGGCACAGATTCACGGCCGTAACGCCGTTTCATGGGAAGCGCGGTTCGAGCATGATGTTTGGTATGTGGAAAACCAAAGCTTTCTGTTGGACATTAAAATATTGCTGCTGACCGTAAAAAAGGTCCTGAAATCCGAAGGGGTATCCAATGGCAATCATGTGACGATGCCCGTATTCCAAGGAACGACGACCAATAGCGAAGGATAAAGCCATCTTTCAAGCATCTGTACTGCTTGAGGGATGGCTTATTATATGGAAGAGGATGTGTGGCAATTGTCAGCTAATGAGATGAAACGAATCTATTTATCCCCTCCGCATATGAGCGGGAAGGAGCGCAATTATATTAACGAAGCTTTTGAAACCAACTGGATTGCGCCGCTAGGGCCTAATATAGATGCCTTTGAGAAACAGATTGCAGCCTACACGGGGGCTGCGGATGCGGTAGCTGTCAGCTCGGGTACCGCCGCCATACACCTATCCTTGCAATTGCTGGGAGTGGGCGCGGGGGATACGGTATTTTGCTCAAGCTTCACCTTCGTAGCAAGTGCCAATCCGATCCGTTACTGCGGCGCGGAGCCTGTTTTTATTGATTCCGAGCCGGAAACGTGGAATATGTCGCCATTAGCGTTGAAGAGGGCTTTGGAGGAAGCGGACCGTCAGGGGAAGCTGCCGAAAGCGGTCATTGTTGTGCACCTGTATGGCCAGGTATCTAAAATGGATGAGCTTGTTGCGTTATGCGAGCAGTATGAGGTGCCTCTAGTTGAGGATGCTGCCGAATCGCTGGGCTCTACGTACAAAGGCAAGCAGAGCGGCTCCTTCGGCAAGTTCGGTATTTACTCCTTTAATGGGAACAAGATTATAACGACCTCGGGCGGCGGGATGCTCGTTTCTGACGATGTGGAGCTTCTAAACAAAGCGCGTTTTCTTGCTACGCAGGCAAGAGACGCGGCTCCGCATTATCAGCACAGCAGCATGGGCTTTAATTACCGGATGAGCAATATTTTGGCCGGTGTGGGAAGAGCTCAATTAGAGGTATTGGACGAGCGGGTTGCGGCTAGAAGAGCGGTATTTGAAAACTACGTGAGGGCATTTTCAACTTGGAGAGGCGTCAGCTTCATGCCTGAGCTGCAGCACACCAAATCAAATCGCTGGCTGACGACGCTTGTCATGGATGAGAACGAAACGAATACAACGATAACGGAGCTTCTGGATGCGATGGCGGCCGCCAATATTGAAGCCCGCCCGCTTTGGAAGCCATTGCATATGCAACCGCTGTTTGAAGGGACTCGTTTCTATGCCCACGCAGGTGACGTATCCGTTTGTGAACGGTTATTCCACAGCGGAATTTGTTTGCCTTCGGGCTCGAGCATGACCATTGTTGATCAGGTAAGGGTTGTGGATTGCATAAACGATGTGTTCGAGAGATCGGCAGAAAAGAGCGCGCAATCCGCCTAGTCTGTTCTCTAAAGATAACGCTCTCCTTGTTCTCTTGCCCGCATAGCCCTGGCTGGCGTACCGTAAGCGACGGTATAAGCAGGGATGTCGGTTAAAACGGTCGAACCGGCTCCGATGACAGCGTGTTCGCCGATCGTTCTACCGTGAATTACATTTGCGCCCAAGGATAGGACTGAATAATCACCAATACTAACGTTGCCTCCCGTACAGGCTTTGGGGGCTAATGTAACGAATTCGCCCAGCTTAGAGTCATGATCGGCAGAAGACTGGGTATACATGACGCAGTGGTCGCCGACCAGCGTATCGCTATTAATGACGCAGCCCGCCATAACGACTGTTCCATGGCCGATTTGAGCTCCCTTTGCAATAGAGGCGGTAGGATGTATAGCTGTGATAAACGAAAAATGAGGATTTTTTTCTTTTATGTTCGCGACGACTTTTGCTCGGGTCCAATTATCGCCAATGGCTGCTATGCCGCTGTTGATGGTCGAAAGATTGGCTGAAAGCCAGTTCTCATCGCCTAAAATGTCATAGCCGTAAAAGGTCGTTCCGACAGGCTTATAACCGTCAAGAATACCTGCTATTTGATACATACCGGCTTTTTCAATCGTATCTATAACAGCCTTTGCATGGCCTCCGGCACCGTATACGATTATTTTTTGCATAAGATTGAACCCCCTTTATTTGTAAAACCGTTCCATCTGACTCTTTCATTCTAGCAGATCGCGACCTTTTTTTCTAAAAGAATAGCCTACCAATGGAATGATGATTGACAGATATTAGGGATGGTGTTAATCTGTACTTGTGTTCGTTTTATAGAACAAAATAAATATTTTGTTCGTTATTGGCTAATCAGTATGAAGGAGATATTCATGAATAACGACGTCACTCTCCATAAGGAAGACCTATCCGACGAATTGAGACTCATGCTATCCATTCTTTCCATGGATAACAAAGCTGAGATTACATTTGATTTACAGGAGCTGATCCGCCATGCGGATTGGGACCGGTTTATCGAATTAGCGCGACACCATAGGGTCTTTCCATCGCTTAACCACAAGCTGCAGAAATTGAAAGCACTTGGGGTTCCTACGTTTGTATCCCAAATGTTTCATCGCGATTATTATCGAAATACGCTTCAAATGCTTGCGCTTAGCGGTGAGATGGAGCAGATTGCCAAATTATTTTCTGACAGCGGCATAAGGTCGTTATTTCTAAAGGGACCGGTCATTGCGGCCGATCTTTACGGCGACGTATCGCTTCGGACGTCATGCGACTTAGATCTGCTTATTCCGCTGAAAGACTTAGAAAACACGGAGAGCCTCCTCCTCTCTTGCGGCTATGAAAAGGATGATTATATTGTCTCCGTGCTGAACGACTGGAAATGGCGACATCATCATACTTCATTTATTCACCCTGAAAAGGGAATCAAGGTTGAGGTGCATTGGAGACTCAATCCTGCTCCGGCAAAGGAACCGAAGTTTGATGATCTATGGGAGAGAAGAAGGCAAAGCTCCTTAATCTCGCGGCCGATCTATTATTTGGGGAGAGAAGACTTATTTATGTTTCTGGTCTCCCATGGCGCGCGTCATGGCTGGTCAAGGCTTCGCTGGTTGCTTGATATTAAGCAGCTGCTGGAACAAAAGGTGGATTGGCCCAAGCTGATTCTTCTGCTTCGAAAACATCAATTTACGCATATCGGCGGGCAAACCTTATTGCTATTGGCGAAATTGTTCGCAGTTCCTTTACGTGAGGAAATGAAGCCGTTACTAAACGATAGAAGAGCAGAATGGTCAGCTGAGGATGCCATGTTCTACGTACATAGAATGATAAATCTTCACAGTCCGCCTTTATCGGAGGAAGTCGACCGCTATCATAGAAAGTATTTATTCGGTTTATTGACCTTTAGACAGAAGGTTATCTTTATCGCAAGCTTTCTTTTTCCCTATCCTGAGGATGCTAAAGCGCTGCCGCTTCCCAAACGGCTGCACTTTCTCTATTTTCCGCTGCGGCCATTCATATGGGGTTGGAGGAAGCTCAGAAGTAAAAATCAAAATAACGAAACCTATATGTGAATAGGAGTTCATGATGAGAAATGTATTAATCGCTTCTTATGATATGGAAGTCGGCGGCGTTGAGCGGAGCTTAGCCGGTATGCTGGATGAGTTTAACTATGCCAAGTTTAACATCGATCTGATGCTATACCGGCATAAGGGCGATTTTATGGGTTTATTAACCGATAAAGCCAATTTGCTTGGCGAAATGGCTCCATACACCTCATTCAGAAAATCCATTAAGGAGACGTTTCAAGATAAGCTGCTGCCCATTGGATTTTCCCGCGTCATAGCAAAAGGGCATTCTTTGCTAAAAAGCAAAATTAGCGGCATCCATGAAATCGGATATGTACAAATGCAATTGGTTTGGAAGTACGCCATGCCTTTTCTGCCTAAATTAGAAAAGGAATACGATGTTGCAATCAGTTACTTATGGCCGCATAACTTTGTAGCCGACAAGGTAACCGCTGATAAGAAGATTGCATGGATTCATACGGATTATTCCACGATAGCCGCAAATTACAAGATGGATCTGAAGATGTGGGAAAAATTCGACTATATCGTTGCCGTATCGGATGCCTGCAGAGACTCTTTTCTAAAACGCTACGAGCCTTTAAGAGAAAAAGTAGTCGTCATGGAAAATATCGTATCGCCATTGTTTATTCGAAGCATGGCCTATGAACAAGCAGATTCCAATCCCATGGCCCACGATACGCGGTTTAAATTGCTGTCTGTCGGGAGACTCTGCCATGCAAAAGGATTCGATGATGCGATAAAGGCATTTAAGCTTCTAGTGGATAAAGGCTATGACGACATCGTATGGTACATCGTCGGTTATGGCGGAGATGAAGCGATGCTTCAAGCCTTGATCGTACAAAATCAATTGGAAGGGCAATTTATTCTGCTAGGAAAGCAAATAAACCCTTACCCCTATATGAATTTGTGCGATTTATACGTGCAGCCCTCGAGATATGAGGGGAAAGCGGTTACGGTCACTGAAGCAAAGATCTTAGGAAAGCCGATCGTCATTACCAATTATTCGACGGCAGAAAGCCAGATCGAGCATATGACGGATGGATATATTACAGAGCTGTCAGTCGAAGGCGTCGCGGAGGGGATCGAGAAATTATATACGGACCGCGAACTAAGAGATCGTTTAGCGAATCATTGCAAAAGCTCCGATTACAGCAACAGCGGCGAGCTGGAGAAGTTATATGAGCTGATTGAGCTTGAGGGGAGTTATTGCAAGTGACTATAAAGGTCAGCGTTATTGTACCTGTATACAATGCCGAACCTTATCTCGCCGAATGCATGGAGTCGCTGCTTAAACAATCGCTCCGTGAATGCGAATTTATTTTTGTGAATGACGGTTCTACGGATAACAGCGTCTCTATTATTGAGCGATACGGCAAATTGGATTCTCGAATCATCTTGGTACAGCAGTCAAACCAAGGGGTTAGCATGGCCCGGAATGCGGGAATGGAAGCTGCGTCGGGGGAGTACATCGGTTTTGTGGATGCGGATGATTTTATTGAAGCGGATATGTATGGCGTGCTATACGAAGCAGCTTCCGAAGAGAGATGCGATATTGTTCTTTCTAATTTCGAGAGCGAAATCGAGGGACACTACGTTCTGACAAAATACCCGTTTCCAAGGGAATCTATCATGGGCGAAGCCTTTATCAGAAAGGAAATATTGCCTGTTTTTCTAAGAACGGATGAATTAAACACGGCCTGCAACAAGCTGTACCTAAAATCATTAATAAAGGATCATGGAATAATCTTTCCTAAGAATGTAGCTCTGGGCGAAGACGGTCTATTCAATATGGATGCTTTCAGTTGTGCGAAAAGCTTGAAATATATCGATTACACCGGCTACCACTACCGCGAGACCGTCGGCAGCGCAACTAGGGATATTGTTAAAAAAGATTATTTCCAGCGTGCTCTGGAAGTTTATTACACGGAGCTTCCCATTTGCTATAAAGGCTTGTTGGACGAAGAAACGGTCAGTCATCTGAAATCAATTAAATTGATCCAAAGCGTAATGGCTTATATCCATATATATTTAAAACCAACGGATAACCTGCGCGTTAACGAACAAATCAAATACATAAGAAAAATGATTGAAAGCAATGAGGTTAAAGCTGCCCTTCCCATTTATAAAAAGGAAACGGAGCTTGCCCTGGATCGATACCAGAAATTAATGCTTTATTTCATAAACCGAAGATCATGGTTTGGTTTATTCTGCATGACGGCATATAGCCGATTACGAAACGGATAACAATTGGAGGAGTTTGTTTTGAAAATAATGATGTTTGCCCATGACGGAAGTCTTAACCGCGGATGCGAAGCCATTGTCCGGTCATCTACCGCAATATTAAAGGAAAAGATCGACGGAGCGAAAGTATATTTAGCATCGGCACAGCCTGAAACGGATAAAGTGATCGCGAAGCTGGACGGCGTCTATGACGGATCAACGCTCTCGATAAAAAAATATTCCTACGATTGGTTTTTATCCTCTATGAAGCTAAAGTTTTTTCAAGATGAATCCTACGCATTAGGGAAAATTCATCACAACATTATCAAAAACATCAAGGATATGGATGTCTGTTTATCCATAGGCGGAGATAATTATTGTTACGGGGAGCAGCCTGGCTGGTACGAAATTGACAGGCGGGTGAAAGCCCAAGGTAAAAAACTTGTGCTTTGGGGATGCTCGATCGGAGAAGAGGATATGTCAGAGAGAAAGCTGGAAGATCTGAAGCTGTTCGATCTCATTTTATCCCGCGAATCGCTAACCTATAACATGCTGATTAGCAAGGGGCTTACTAACGTAAAGCTTTGCGCAGATCCGGCTTTTACAATGGAAAAGGAAGAGCTGGCGTTCCCGGAAGGCTGGCAGGAAGGGAATACGGTTGGACTGAACTTTAGTCCGTTAGTATGGAAGCGAAACAAGCAATCCCAAGCCGCAGTTGATGAATTGATTCGGCATATTCTAGACACCACGGATATGACGATAGCCTTGACGCCCCATGTCATTATTAACGGAAACAACGATTACGAGGTTTTAAGCAGCTATTATGAAACCTATAAGCATACAGGAAGAGTGATCCTTTTGCCGGATCATCTGACAGCCATTCAATATAAGGGATACATTGCAAAAATGAGGTTTTTTATCGGAGCGCGCACTCATGCAACGATCGCCGCGTACTCCAATTATGTTCCTACCATGGTGCTCGGTTACAGCGTTAAATCCAAAGGTATCGCAAAAGATATATTTGGCGAAGAAAAGCTTGTTCTGGGCATTGATGAAATATCGAATAGCGCAAGGCTAATCGAGAAGTTCGATGAAATGGTTAATGAAGAGGAACTATTGATTAAAAGACTGAAGCATGCGATCCCTGGGATTAAGAAAATGTCATATAAAGCGGTTGAGTATATTAAAGAGCTTGCCTAGGGAGGTTGCAATGAAGAAGAACTTATTATTCGTCATCCCTAGCTTGAATTCGGGCGGCGGAGAAAAGAGCTTGGTCAATTTATTAAGCCAAATCGATTTTGATCAATACGAAGTAGATTTGTTCTTATTGAATCATGAAGGATTATTTATGGAGCTTCTGCCGAAACAAGTTCGCGTGCTGCCATTGCCGGTTGCTTTTCAAATATTCGGAAAATCACTGGCCGAATCGGTCCAACAATTTCTAAGCAGGGGAAACCTGATGCTCGCCTTAAACCGGATTATGTTCAGCGTGAAAAATAGAAGCAACAAGCAGACATCGATCGGCGAGCAAAATAGCTGGAAATACTTAGCCAGTTCACTATTGCCTTTGAGTCAAACCTATGATGCCGCGATCGGCTTCTTGGAGAAAACATCGATTTATTTTTGCGTAGAGAAGGTTCATGCAGGCAAGAAAATTGGTTGGATTCATACGGATTATGACAAATTAGGCATGAACCCCGATTTTGATATCCATTATTTCAAACAGTTGGATCACATTGTCACGGTATCGGAGGAATGCTCGAATATTTTAAAAAGAAGATTTCCGATGCAAGCTCCTAAGGTTAATGTGATCCATAACATCGTTTCTCCTTCCGTTATCAAAAGCATGGCGGATAAAGAACATCAAGATGTATATGGACGAAAAGAAGATGAAGCCGTAATTCTTTCCGTGGGAAGGCTTAATCATGAGAAGGGCTTTGAGATGGCGATTGCTGCCTGTAAAATTTTGGTGGACCGCGGATACAACATCCAATGGAACATAATAGGCGAAGGCAAAGAGCGAGAAACGCTTTTAAGCTTGATAGCCGAACTCGGGCTTGAAAAGCATTTTAAGCTCCTAGGTTTGAAGTCCAATCCGTATACCTATATCAAGCAATCCGATATTTACGTGCAAACTTCCAAGTTCGAAGGGAAATCCATTGCGATTGATGAAGCCAAGATTTTGAATAAACCGATCGTAATCACGAGGTTTAATACGGCAAAAGATCAAATCAATGATGGAATTGACGGCCTTATCGTAGATATGGATGCTGAGGCTATAGCAAGCGGCATTGAAAAGCTTTTGACGGACCAAAGCTTGAGCCTAACGATGGTTGAGCAGCTATCAAGACAAAAGCTAGGGACCGAAGAGGAAATAATGAAGCTCTACCAACTTCTTGCATAGGTGGCTAAGTATGAAGAAAAAATTACTGTTCGTTATGAATAACTTGAATTGCGGCGGCGCAGAAAAATCACTATTGTCCTTATTTCAAACGATTGATTATTCACGCTATGAAGTTGATTTATATTTGTTCAAGCATGAAGGCATTTTTCTGGATAAACTTCCGGAACAAGTGACCGTGTTAGAAGAACCTCCTCTGTATCATTACTTCGATATGTCGATTAAATCGGCATGCGTGAGTTGTCTAAAATCGGGAAGATATAGACTTGCCTTCTCAAGAGTGAAAGCCGGTTATATCTTTACGACAGAGAAAAACCCGGCCAAACGCGAGCAGCGCGCCTGGAAGCATTTATCAAGGGCGTTGCCCAGACTGAACAAAAAGTACGATGTGGCGATTGGATTTCTTGAGAAAAACCCGGTCTATTTTGCGGTTGAGAAAGTTAATGCTATGAAAAAGATAGGGTTTATTCATAATGATTACGAGAAGCTGCGAATGGATTCAAACCTGGATATTCCCTTCTTCGGGAAGCTGGATTACCTCGTTACGGTATCTGATGGATGCGGAGAAGTGCTGGAACAGAAATTCCCGCAATATAAACAAAAAATTAAAGTCATACATAACATTGTTTCGCCTTCTATTATTAACAGGATGTCATTAGACAAGACGGAACTGGAACAACACAAAGGAATCACCATTGTTTCCATTGGACGGTTGAACTACCAGAAGGGCTTTGAGCTTGCGATTGAAGCATCTAAAGCGTTAGTTCATCAAGGCTACGACTTTAAATGGTATGTAATTGGAGAAGGGGAAGAAAGAGTGAAGCTAGAGTCTCTCATCGAGGAGAGCGGGCTTACCAATCATTTCTTTCTTATCGGGATCAAAGAAAATCCCTATCCTTATATCCAGGAAGCTGATATTTATGTTCAGCCTTCACGCTTTGAAGGTAAATCCATTGCGATTGATGAAGCAAAAATATTAAAGAAACCTATTATCGTTACTAATTTCAGTACGGCAAAGGATCAAATTATACATAATCATAACGGGTTAATCGTAGACATGAACGCAGCCGCTTTAAATGAAGGAATTAGGCGATTAATAGAGGACAAAAACCTACGGCTGTTTTTTTCGGAGCAGCTTGCGCAAGAACAGCTTGGAAGCGAGTCGGAAATTGAAAAGCTATACGCATTGATATAATTGTTTATAGGGGAGCGAATATCATGCTAGAAATTCTAGCTGCTGTTTTTGTAGGAATCATCCTTATTGTTATCTTCATTGATATTTTTCCAATCGGCAGGGACTGGCTGAGCAGAATACATATTGGCAGACACCGGAACAAACAAGAATGGAATCAATCCATAACGCAAATTGGCGTTAATTGGCTTAATCATACACCAAAAATTAAAGTTACGGACAATGTGCGGCTCGTGGCGATCGACATGATAAAAGGGAATTATTCCAAGAGCGTCATTCAGCACTGGCAGGAAGCGTCGTTGTTGTTAGGACTATCCGAATGCTTGAAGAATGGAACAGACCATAAACTAAAAACAAGCGTAGATCAATTCCTGAAAGCAAAGTTCGACGGGAATGGGCAATGGCGGGAGAAACCGGCTTATATCGATTCAGCCATCCTAGCATACGGGGTAATGAAGCTTGATTGTATCGATAGCAACAATTTCAAGCCTGCACTCGATAGCACCTGGGAGCTTATTCAATCGCATATCGGTGAAGACGGGACAGTACAATATCGTAAATTCATGAAGACGTATCGATACGTGGATACGATTGGATTTATTTGTCCGTTTCTTGTTTCCTATGGCATGAAGTATAACAAGCCGGAATGTGTCCAATTAGCAGTGAAGCAGCTGGAACAATACGAAAGATACGGCATGCTCGATGATCATTTTATTCCAAGCCATGCTTATCATACGGAAAATGCATTGCCTCTTGGCTTATTCGGCTGGGGACGCGGGCTGGGATGGCTGGCCATCGGACTAAGCGATGCTTGGCGCGAGCTGCCTGATGACCATGCTGCAAAACCAATTCTCAAGCAGTTTGTGATGAAATTTGCACGATCCATTCTAGCTTTCCAAGGGCCGGAAGGGAACTGGAACTGGACGGTGACACGGCAAGAGACAAGAGCAGACTCATCTACGACCGCGACCTTGGCTTGGTTTTTATTACAAGCGTCACAAATTGATGAACTAACAGAAGCTTGCTCTAAAGGTGCGGATTTAGCAATCCAATATCTCATGAAAGTAACGAGAAGAAACGGAGCAGTAGATTTCTCGCAAGGCGACACCAAGGACATAGGCGTATATTCGATGTTATTTAATATTTTGCCTTTTACGCAAGGTTTTTGCATACGGATTGCTAATTTCCAATCAAGGGCAATAGAGAGGTGATTATCCCATGTTAATGAGAATATTGAAATCTGTTAAAGCGCGGATTAAAAACAAATTGTATCCTAAAACAGAGTTGGAAATATTAAAAGAACGAGGGCTGACTTTCGGTAAGAATTTTAACTTTTTCAATAGTCATATTGATTATGGTCATTGTTGGCTGGTTGAGATTGGCGACGATGTCACAATTACTAATAGTACGATATTAGCACATGATGCAAGCACGAAACTCCACTTTGGGAAATCAAAGATTGGTAGGGTAAAGATAGGAGATAGGGTCTTTATCGGGTATAACAGCTTAATTTTATGTAACGTGCGCATTGGAAACGACGTAATTGTTGCAGCTGGATCAATTGTTACGAAGGATGTACCAGATAACTCCATCGTAGCAGGCAATCCGGCAAAAATAATAGGGAATACGGAGAATTATCTTGAAAAACATAGAGGTTTTTTAAAAGAAAAGCCTGTTTACGATACTTATTGGCCCTATAAAACAAGATCTCAGATCGACGTAATAAAAAAAGAGTTAGCCTTTGATTTTGGATATGATGAATAAAATAACCTAATCTTCTTATAAAAAAGATCCAATTGTTACATATTTCTTTATCCATCAGCGTTTAATTAGATAGGAGATTTACATGCGAGTAAAAAGCTCATTGTTGAATATTGGTGTTGGGTTAGGTAATCAGCTAATTATAACCGTATTAAGTTTTATTTCCAGAACGGTCTTTATTAATAGCCTCGGTATTGAATATTTGGGTATCAACGGCCTATTCACGAGTATTCTTGCGATGCTGTCGCTGGCCGAGGCAGGGATAGGCTCAAGCATTATATACAATTTATATAAACCGATCGCGGATAATAATCAACCAAAGATCCATGCGCTGATGCAATTATATAAAAAAGCCTATTTGGTCATAGCAGGCTTAGTGACAGTGCTTGGTTTAGGGGTAATGCCTTTTCTTGATTTTTTTATCAAGGAAACGAGCGTGGAAAATTTGCAAATCATCTATTTGCTTTTTCTAGTGAATACGGCTGCTCCTTATTTATTTGTCTATAAACAATCTTTTTTAAATGTTAGCCAGAAGAATTATATCGTAACAGCCGTATTTTCGATCTCCGCCATTATTTCAACCTCTATGAAAATCGCAATCCTATACTATACTGAAAACTATATTTTATATCTCGTAATCGAGAGCGTGCTTTCGATTATAACATCCGCCGTATTGGTTTTAATTGTTAATAAAATGTATCCCTTCCTGAAGCAGAAGATCAAAGCCAAGCTCGATCCGGAAACGAAAGCAAATTTTATCAAAAACATGAAAGCTATTATTTTGCAAAATGTCGGAAACTATTTTATTTTCGGCGTAGACAGCATTCTTATTTCTACTTTTGTAAGCATTGCGGCCGTAGGGCTGTATTCAAATTATAAAATGCTAATTGATATTTGCCGTACCTTGCTCAACCAGGTTTTTGCCAACATGTACCACAGCTTAGGGAATTTGATTGCGAAAGAAAGCGCAGATGCCGTCTATCGTATTTTCAAGGTTACGTATCTGCTTAATTTTTGGTTATATTCACTTCTATCCATCGGTCTATATTTGCTCATCGAACCGCTAGTCGCGCTATGGCTAGGTCCGGAGTTTACGATGACAAATGCCGTATTGCTCGTATTAGTAGTCATGTTCTATGAAAGAGGAATGCGCAATTCTTTGAGCGCCGTAAAAGCAACCGCCGGAATTTTCCACGAGGACCGGTATGCACCGATTATTCAGGCAGGCATCAACCTGGCCGTATCTCTCATTCTAGTTCACTACTTAGGCATTCTAGGCGTATTTATAGGGAATATCATCAGCGCGTTAGCCGTGCCGTTCTGGTATACGCCAATGCTTGTTTATCAAAAGGTTTTTAAACAACCGGTTAAAAAATACTATATCAGTTATGTGCTGTATACCGCCCTTGGACTCGTCGTTTGCGTTGCTGTCGGATTCGTTATCCAATTCATTCCATCTACTACATTTATATGGCTTATCGTAAAAAGCTTCGTTTGTGTCGTTCTTGTTAATGTTATTTACATAAGCGTATTTTATAAAACGGAACAATTTAAATATTTAATGGGAATAGTTAGAAGCTTGATGAAAAAAATTCCGCGATTTAATACCATTTTCAAGAAAGCAGCTAAGCGCAGCCACAGCCTGGAGATTGGCGGAAACAAGTAACCTTTTACTGACAAGCTACATACGATAGCGGTAAAAGGAAGGTGAAGGCTATGAATCAACATACGTCTTACCGCATAGAGCTAGACCGTTTTAATATAAGCAATGATGGATCCAATGCAGCTGAAACGACTAAAGGCATTAATGAAGCAATAATGTGGGCCAAGCAGCAGGGCTACTCCCATGTCGTTCTTCCGAGCGGAACCTTTAACGTGAAGCTGGATCCTAGCACTCTAGTAGCGATTAATATGCAGAGCGGCATGTATTTTGAGCTTGAGCAGGACTCTGTCATTGCACTTGAAGCGAATTCATCGCCAAATTATTCGATTATTGATATGAGAGCGATTCAATACGCAAAAGTGTCCGGCGGCAAACTGGTTGGCGACAAAAAGACGCATGTATACGAAATTTTTGTGAAGTTTGTTCGAGGCGGGGTTAATGCGGATGGGACATTGAATAATGATCCAAACTGGATTCGCAGCGAAGTGATTGACCGGTATGCTAACCCAGGACTTCTTGCGAGCTTTCGGCTGTGGAACATACCGGGCGTTAATGCTTCTGCCTATCATTTCTATCAATACAAAGATACGATATCAAAAGCAACGCTGACGGGCTCCCGCAATAATGGAGTATTCGCGCCAGCCGGCGCTGCCGGAAGAGGATGGTTCCTTAACGAAGAGAAAGATTTAAGCAAAAACAATAAAATGATTTTTGCGATTCCATTGACGTCACCTCTTACCGATGCTCAAATAACAGCAATTCAAGCCAAGGTAGACAATTCCTACTTTACGCATGAAAGTGGATGCGGCATAGGCATATTCGGTTCTAGCAATATTGAGATTAGTAATACTGAAATTACGGATTGTACGGGGGACGGCATTTTTACAGGTTGGGAGAAATACCAAATCGATCCAGCTATGTATTCGCAAGAGCAGATGGGACGGCAAATACGCATTCATGATTGCCATATACACCATTGCCGGAGACAAGGAATATCAATAACGTCCACCAGCGACACGCATATTTTCCGTAACAAAATTCATCATATCGGCTATGACGAAGACGGTGTAACGACAAACTTCAGAAACGGTACGCCTCCAATGTTCGGTATCGATATCGAATCTATGTATGGGGAGACCAATATTCCTTATAAATCAGCAGAACGTCCAAATGGAATAGAGCTTAATTATCGAATTTTTGTATCAGAAAATCATATTTATAGCAATGCGAGGGGACATTTCGTTAATGCTGACGGCACCTATGTCACGGTTTCTAAAAATACGTTCGAAGGCGGTAACGTCGGGGGCATAAGCTCTAATCCTAATTTTCCTTATGTTAAATATTTGGATAATACGTTTATTGGCTGCGAGCTTTGGGTGCAAGGAGATAACTTTGTAAACGGTGCCGTTATTCAAAACGGTAATTTAAAGTTTTTGGATGTAAGAGGGGCAGTTGTCCAAAACTGCAAAGTCGCGAATGGCTCCGTTTATGGGTCAAGTGTTTACGGGTACTTCGGATCGCCGACGGTAAACATGGCTACAGGGACCTTTACTCTTAAAGCAGCGCACGGCATGGGCAATGGCGCGCAGGTTTCATTTGAACAATGGATAGGTAAAGTTCCGTCAGGAATCAGTGTCGATAAACTATATTATACCGTCAATGTCACTTCGTTAAGCTTTCAGGTTTCTGAGACGCCGGGGGGAGCGCCGGTGATGGTTACGGACGCCGGTCAAGCAGGCTTTCATGTAGGAAGATTCAATTATGGTAGATGTTATATCACAAATATTACGATAGAGAGGGATTGGCGCAAAGATAATGCATCAACGCCAAACTTTAATATATTGGCCGCAGGCGCCGTGATTAAAAATGCAACCATAAAAAACTATGATGTTGCGGTCTCGGTTCCTCAAGATTATGCTGGACGTCCCAATATCATTGAAGGTCTTACCGTCATTGAGGGCTCAGCTAGATTTGAAGGCTGCCATGTCAGCAACAGCGAGTTTCTGAGAGCAAAAACTCCTGCGTTAGGCAATAGCGATGTCCAATTAGGCTCCACCGATGCCAAATATAAGAGACAGATTACCATGCGCAACGGCTTGTTTCAAAATTTAGGCTTGGTGCTGGACGGTAACGCGGTCGTGACAGGCTCAACCTTTTTGAATGCATCTGTCGGAAAAGCCGATAACACGAACAAAGCTGCAATTGTGCAATCACATTTCGAGAACAGTAAAATCAATCTCCACTGGCTGCGCCAAAATCAATCCGTGACCATAGCGAAGTCTGTTTTCAAAGGGGTTACGGTTGCCGGTACTGCTCCTTACGTCAGGCTGGTAGACAACACCGATCTAGGCAGCGTTTAATGAAATTAAATGCCGCGGTTTATAAAAATAAAATAAACTTCCCTGGAGATATTTCACGCTTCAGGGATTTTTTTTGATATAATGAGCATGAAAATGGTATAAACTTGCTTCATTTAGAGAGATTAATAAGGAGTGATGAAATGGCAATTTTAGTTACCGGCGGTGCGGGTTACATTGGAAGCCATACTTGCGTCGAACTTTTGGAAGCGGGTTACGAGGTTGTTGTCGTAGATAATTTGTCCAATAGCAGCCGTATTTCTTTGGATAGAGTAGAAGAAATCACAAACAAACCATTTACGTTTTACCACATGGACATTATGGACCGCAGCGGTCTGGAAG
This sequence comes from Paenibacillus sp. LPE1-1-1.1, assembly GCF_040676435.1. NCBI lineage: Bacteria > Bacillati > Bacillota > Bacilli > Caryophanales > Paenibacillaceae > Paenibacillus > Paenibacillus sp. LPE1-1-1.1. The sequence continues at coordinate 1,737,143 of NZ_JBEGHY010000001.1, read as the reverse complement.
AGGTCTTCAGCAACCATTCCATCGAGGCCGTGATTCATTTCGCAGGCCTGAAGGCGGTTGGCGAATCCGTTCGATTCCCGTTGTCCTATTACCATACGAACATAACAAGCACATTAGTATTGTGCGAGGTAATGAAGCAGCATGATGTACATAAGCTTGTATTCAGTTCGTCAGCAACCGTATACGGACTGCCGGAGCAGGTTCCGATATCAGAGGGCGTCCCATTAAGCGCAACCAATCCCTATGGCAGAACGAAGCTTATGCTCGAGCAAATACTACAAGATTTAGCGGAGTCAAGCGAGCAGTGGGGAATTTCGATCTTACGTTATTTTAATCCGATTGGCGCCCATAAAAGCGGAAAAATCGGCGAAAACCCGAATGGAATTCCAAATAATCTTATGCCATACATATCTCAAGTAGCTGTCGGAAAGCTCAAGCAGGTTAATGTATTCGGAAGCGACTACGAAACCGTAGACGGTACAGGCGTGAGGGATTATATCCACGTTGTGGATCTCGCCAGAGGACATCTGAAGGCGTTAGAGAAAATTATGAATAAATCAGGCGTAGATATATTTAACCTCGGAACAGGACGCGGCTACAGCGTGCTGGAGATGATTGCGGCGTTCGAGAAGGTATCCGGCAGAAGAATCCCGTATGCGCTCATTGAGCGCAGACCCGGCGATATTGCGATCTGTTACGCGGATACAGCGAAGGCAAATGAGGAGCTGAACTGGACCGCGACGTATGGAATTGAAGAAATGTGCGAAGATTCCTGGCGCTGGCAGCATTCTAATCCTAACGGCTACGGGGAAGACGAGTTTTCCATATCGGAACGTGAATCAGCTGGTTACATTAAAGCCGCGCAATAAAAATCGGTATTTCAAACGTAGTTACTCAGCCCTAAACGATCCTGGTTCATTGATTCCATTCCATTTAATATTGCTTAAAGTCTTTCGACAAAAAATGTAATTATCTATCAAATTTGTAAGACATGAAGCGACAGCATGCGCAATTTTGGTGGTCTATAATACATATAAGCGAGTGACAAGCATAGGGAGACGTTGAAATGCGTTTAGTATCTGGGCACCTTAAACGCATGGAGTCAGTGGTGCAACCGTCCCAAAATGAATGGGGGACATGGGATATGGTACTTGTAAAATCAGAGGACAATCAGGACTTGGATATGGAGTGGGTAGCATTAATCATGAATGCACGTTCTTTGGGGTTCAGCAAGGAAGACGTGCGCAAGGTATTGCTATGTCTTGAGGAAAGCAAAAAAGACGATATTCAAGAAACTGCCGTATAAAAGTGAAAAAAGCGCTATTCGCGCTTAATTTTCCATTTATTGAATTCTAAAAATTCCTTAAACTGATCCTTGCTCACGCCGGAAGCCATAGCTTCTCTCACTAGGTCAGCCCATTCCGTATCCAAATGGTCGGGCATGCGATCAGTTTTTTCGTCGTTATTGAGAAATTCTTCGACCGTTACATTCAAAACGGCGCCTACCTTTTCGAGAAATTGAATCGAAGGATTTTGCTGGAGCCCTCGTTCAATGGAGCTTAAGTAAGATTTTGCGACGCCTGCCCTTTGAGACAACTCAGTGAGGGATAGGCCTTTTCTCTTGCGCAGCATCTGAATGCGTTCTCCGATCATAACAAACTCCTCCGTTATCACATCGTTGTAGACTAGTCTTATTATAACGAATTATTCTTAATTGCGAAAGCTTGTATGTTATAACTCACATTAATTTTTATACAGAAAAAAGAAACCATTTATTATTAACAATAAGTGGGTGTTTTGGTGTGTGATTTTTTTGTTTTTATCTGGGATAATGCATTTCAAAAAACATGATTGCTTTGAGAAAAAAATATTGTTTTCAATAAAGAACAATAATCGTTGATTAGTGCGAAATAATCGTGGTTAAGTTGTTGACAAAGGCAAAATTACGGTGTAATATGCACTTATGTTCTTTATTAAGAACTAATTGACGAATAAACGGTTTCGGATATTGTTCCGTATAAAGAACGATTTTTGATACCCCACCGGAGGAAATGATGAGCGCTATCGCAGGAGTTTTACAAACTGACAATGGCAGTAATGCATGGAAGCAAGGCAGCGTATTAATGGAAGCTTTATCTCATTATCCTTGTGATACGGCACAGGCTTGGCATGAGGATGATATTTTTCTAGGCTGCCATAACCAGTGGATTACTCCAGAGTCAATTGGCGAGCGCAATCCTTTTTTCGATAAGGAAAGAGGATTGGTCATAACTGCGGATGCCATTATTGATAACCGGTCAGAGTTATTTAACCAGCTGCAGGTGGATCTTCACCTAAGAGAACAAATGTCAGATAGTCAGCTGATTCTGCTTGCTTACCATAGATGGGGAGAGACTACTCCTGTCCATTTGGTTGGTGATTTTGCTTTTATGATCTGGGACTGCCGCGAGCGAAAACTGTATGGCGCAAGAGATTTCTCAGGCGGCCGAACGTTATACTACCACTGTAATCGGGATCGCTTCGTATTTTGTACGACGATCAAACCTCTACTCACGCTTCCAGGCGTGAAGAAGGAACTTAATGAAGCATGGCTCGCTGAATTTCTTGCGATATCCGGTATGGTTGATGTTGCCGATGCTTCGCAAACCATCTATAAAAATATCGAACAGCTTCCCCCCTCTCATACGATTACAATATCATCTGAGCGAATCAAACTAGAAAGATATCACCAAATTAATCCCGATGAGCGCATTCGTTTCAAATCGAATAATGATTATATCGAAGCGTTTCAAGATGTGTTTCAACAAGCAGTGACTTCAAGATTAAGGACTCATCGTCATGTTGGGGCGCAGCTTAGCGGAGGTTTGGACTCTGGAGCCATCGTAAGCTTCGCATCTAAGGAATTGCTTCCGAATAATAAAAAGCTGCATACGTTTAGTTTTGTGCCGACAAGTGATTTCGTTGATTACACTTCAAAATACATGATAACAAATGAAAGACCCTATATAGAATCAACAGTTGGGTACGTTGGAGGAATTAAGGATCACTATCTGGATTTCCATGGAAGAGATTCTTATTCTGAGATAGATGATTTTCTAGAAATTATGGAAATGCCCTACAAGTTTTTTGAGAATTCTTTTTGGATGAAAGGGATGTTCGAGAAGGCCGAGGAGCAGGGCGTGGGCGTGCTCCTTAATGGAGGCAGAGGGAATTTATCTATTTCTTGGGGGGCAGCCATTCCTTATTACGCCACACTGTTGAAAAAAATGAAATGGATCAAGCTGCTTCGCGAAATGCGACAGTACAGTTTGAATATCGGTTCAGGTCGAGCACATGTATTTTCAAGCGTCAGCCGTGCGGCTTTTCCGATCATTGAGCAGCTGCGGCCTCATACAGAGCAATATCATTATCCGGCGATTATTCATCCTGAGTTTGCTAAAAAAACGGATGTGTTTCAACGCCTTAGAGAGTACGGTATTAATGAAACGGGATGGTTTGCAGCGAAAAATGTATATGAAGAAAGAAAAAGTCATTTTAACGAAGTCTTTCATTGGAATGCCGGCAATACATTATCGACAAAGCTTTCATTAAGACATTCCTTATGGAAGCGCGACCCGACCAATGATCTAAGGGTGATTCAGTTTTGTTTGTCGCTTCCAGAGAGTCAATACGTTCAGAACGGAATGGATCGCGCATTGGTTAGGCGTGCAACCGAAAAGCTGTTACCCGATCAGGTGAGGCTGAACCAGCGTACGAGAGGAGTGCAAGGGGCGGATTGGGTGCATCGCATGCTGCCGAAATGGCACGCATTCACCGATGAACTGCGGCAAATGAGCGAGGATCGATCGTTTATGTCGTTCATCGACGCAAGGGTAATGCAAACATCCCTTTCAGGTTTGCTGGAAGGCGTCCAGCCAATGCATGCCATTGATCCGAACTTTAAATTGCTTATGCGTACCCTTATTGTTTATCGGTTTCTTAAAAAAATGATTTGAAGGGAGGTGACAAACATGCAAGCAAAAAAACAATGGAACAAACCTGAACTAGAGGTCCTTCATGTACATATGACGGCAGCTTCTACTAAAAATGGTCCTTTGACTGATGAGGCATACGTGCCGGGTCAATATTCCGACAACCCACGTTTCACTAGCTAAGTCATTATGAATGTTATGAAAAGGAAAGCCCTTATACATTTGGTGTATATGGGCTTTCTAGCTATTATCAAGGAAATGACGGAGTGAGGACATTGTTGCTAACAGAAACGAAGATAGTGTACAAAGCATTTGGTTTAACCATTGCAAGCGAGCTTGCGCTGCCGGAGCTATCTAGTATCTCAGGAGAAAGCGAGTCTATCGATATTCAGATCGTTATTGACGGCTCTCTTTCAAAAAAAATAGAAATCATGCCATATGACTTTGTTGTCGAGAATAAGACCGTAACCGTGAATATGCCGGATGCGGGAATTTTTCGGATTGAAAACGGCGACAGGATAATCCTTGCTCCCAATGAAGGCGCAGATGAGGACTTGATTCGGCTCTACGTGCTTGGAACCTGTATTGGTGCCTTGCTGCTGCAGCGCGGCGTTTATCCTCTCCACGGCAGTGCTATTGCTATTGATGGTAAAGCCTACGCTTTCGTTGGCCACTCAGGTGCCGGAAAATCAACGCTGGCCTCCGCTTTCATAAAAAAAGGCTATTCGCTTTTAAGCGATGACGTTATTGCCGTTTCGCAATCTGCGGCAGATCCTGTACCGCTTGTTATTCCGGCTTATCCCCAGCAGAAGCTATGGCAGCAAAGCTTAGATGCATTTGGGCTCAGCAACGATGAGCTTAGGACGATTTACGGCAGGGAAACAAAATTTTGCATTCCGGTCGAAGCCGATTTTTGCTCAATGGCGTTGCCGCTAGCAGGGGTGTTTGAGCTAACAATGACGGATGCAACGTCGGTTGCCATTCATTCTATTCCTAAGCTTGGTCGTCTGGATATTCTGTTTCAGCATACATACAGGAATTTTTTGGTACAAAAGCTAGATTTAACGCGTTGGCATTTTACACGCTCAGCCGCCCTTGCGACGGATTTGCCTATGTATCATCTACAAAGGCCGACGTCGGGTTTTACGGCACCGGAGCTGGTCGATCTCATTATAAATACGATTCATACGGGGGATTAGAAGATGACAAAGAACCAAGCGATCATCATTCATACTTTATTATTGGAGCAGCTCATTGTACAAGACAGCAACAACATCGTTAGCGATATGGGTGGGGAAAAAGTGGTTTTGAGCATAGAGAACGGCAAATATTATAATCTCGGAACGATGGGCAGCCAAATTTGGGATTTGATAAAAGAGCCTGTCGCGATCTCAGCTGTCGTAGAGGCATTGCTGGAGCAATATGAAGTAGCTAAAGAAGTGTGCGAGGAGCAGGTGCTCTCCTTTTTGTCCCATCTGCTGGAAGAACGACTCGTTCATATTAAAGCTTAGTTAAGCGGTGATATGATGGGAAAGCTGATGAAATTGAGAGTGCTGCTTTCACTGGATTTCAAGACGATGCTTCTATTAATAGAAGCGACCCTTTTATTAGGCTGGGCACGGCTTCGCATACGCTATCAGCCATTTGGCAAAATAGCTCCTTCACTAGGACAATACATGAAAGAATCCTTGACTGAAGCATCGGCGGAGCACAGAGAAACCTTGGTTCGGATCAGAACTGCCATCCATCTGGCCAGCAGGCATACGCCTTGGGATAGCAAATGTCTTGCCCGAGCCATGGCAGGTATGCAGATGCTTAAAAGGCGGGGCATTAGCAGTACGCTGTACTTAGGAACGACAAAGGACGAAACGGGTAAACTGATCGCGCATGCTTGGCTGCGAAGCGGTCCCCTCTATGTAAGCGGAGCTGAAGAAATGCATCGGTTTACGGTCACAGGCATGTTTGCCCAAGCAACCTATTACTAGTTACGGAAAGTGATGAAGCGATGAATCATCTCATGTATTTCTCCAAAAAACTGCATGCATACGGCGGCAAGGTGCTTTACTTGAATCTCTTCGGGATGATGCTTGTCGGATTACTTGACGGAGCAAGCATATTGTTGTTAGCGCCTTTGCTTAGCGTTATAGGCATCGTCAATATTCCGCTGTCATCATTCCCCGGTATTGCGTGGCTATCGTCACTGCAAGAGCTTCCGAAAGAGAGAGCTCTTTTCATTATTTTATTGTTATACGTTGGGCTTGTCGCTTTACAGGGAATAATCGGACGTAATCTAAGTCTTCGGGAAATTCGGATACATACAGGTTTTGTGAATAGCATACGTTTGGAGCTTTACCGTGCGCTGCTGCAAGCGAATTGGGGATTCTTCCTTAAGAAGAGAAAGACGGATCTTATTAATTCGTTGACGGGCGAGCTGGGACGTGTGACTAACGGCGCTTTTTTATCTCTGCAGCTAATCGCGTCCTCTGTGTTTACGGTCATACAAGTTGGTATTGCTTTGTTTGTTTCGGTCAAAATGACATTGTTCGTTCTAGGCTGCGGATTGGTTATTGCGTTTCTCTCCAGAAGATTCATCAAGCAATCCAGGGTGATCGGAGCCGCAACAACGGAGCTGGCTCAAAGCTACATGGCTGGCATCACCGATCATTTTAATGGGATGAAGGATATTAAAAGCAATTTGCTCGAAGCCTCGCGTTATCGCTGGCTGCTCGGCTGGTCAGAGAAGATCGCGCAGGAAAGGTATGAAAGCTCAAAAGTGCGAAGCAACTCGCAGCTTTTTTACAAGCTGTTCTCGGCTATCATGATCGCCGGTTTTGTATTTGGTTCGGTGATGCTTTTTCAAAGCCAAGGAGGCTATTTATTGCTGATTATGGTCATTTTCTCGCGATTATGGCCGCGTTTTACAGGGATCCAATCGAATATAGAGCAAGTCGCTTCAGCTCTGCCTGCCTTCAAAATGTTGATGGAGCTTCAAGAGCAATGCTTGAGCAGCAGGGAGCTGCTGGAAGCCGATATATTGGGCGGAGAATCGACTCAGCCGCTAAAGCTCAACCACCAGCTCGAATGCCGCCAGGTATATTTTCGTTACGACCGGCAGCAGCCTGAGTTTACGTTGGAAGCTATCAACCTGCAAATCCCCGCTAATGGCATGACAGCCATTGTTGGTCAATCGGGTGCAGGTAAAAGCACATTAATCGACCTGATGATGGGACTTATGAAGCCAGAGCTCGGTCAGGTTCTTATCGACGGCAAGACGCTTTCCGACGAGGATCTATTATCGCTAAGAAGAACCATTAGCTATGTTCCTCAAGAGCCCTTTCTTTTCCATGGGACGATCAGGGAAAACTTGTTGATGGTCGATCCTAATGCGAATGATGAACAGATGTGGGAGGCTATGGAGTTTTCCTCAGCTGCCGAGTTTGTTTCAAAGCTGCCGCAAGGACTCGATACGATTATCGGAGATCGCGGTATACGTTTGTCAGGCGGGGAAAGACAGCGGCTCGTATTGGCAAGAGCTATTTTAAGAAGACCTTCCATCCTTATTCTCGATGAGGCGACGAGTGCTCTAGACAGCTTGAACGAGCTTAAAATCCAAGAAGCAATCGAGCGACTGAAAGGCATTATGACGGTTATTGTTATCGCGCATAGGCTTTCGACCATTCGGAATGCAGATCAGGTTATTGTGATCGAAAATGGTAAAATCGTGCAGACAGGCAGTTTCTTGCTTCTTGCAGAGGATAAGAAGGGACTGTTCAGCCGACTGCTGGGCAACCAGCTTCAGGTAGCTTTATAAAGTTATCTTTACTATACTGATAATAGCAGCTTTTTCATTTTAGGTATGGAATGACAGAATAGGAGGACGCATTTGGCTATTATACTAACCTTGGCAGTAACCGCGATTCTCTTATACCTGCTGTTTATTTTGCCGACGCAATGGTTAAAAATCGAAACGGTAACCCATCCGATCGGACTAGGGAAGCGTATTCTGCAAATTAGCGATTTGCATGTTGACAGGCTTCGCATTGGTGCGGAAAGCCTTCGGAAAACCATAGAGGACATTAAACCGGATTACATATTCCTGACAGGCGACTACACGTACAAAGAGAGCTATCTTCCCCGCACGGGGCACTATCTCAAAATGATTGCGGACTGCGGCGTTCCTGTATTTGCGGTATTAGGCAACCATGATTACGAGCTACCGCGTTTAAAACGGCTGTTAGAGCTTTTTCATGCGTATGATATTCGTGTACTGCGTAATGAGAATATTACGGTGGACGATTTTCAGCTGGTAGGCATTGATGATGATTGTACTCACCGCAGCCGTATCGCGCCTTCTTTTGAAGGGATCGACAGCGGCAAGCCCATCGTCATCATTACACATGATCCTAACGTGGTACTGAAGATCAATTATTCTTATGATTATTTAATGGCCGGCCATCTGCATGGAAAGCAGCTGAACGTGCCGTTCTTTTTTGCGTTTAAGCCCAAAGGCCCGCTGTCGGCTAAAGGAATTTACAAAGGACTCCATACGGGCCAGAACGGAACCTATTATATTTCAAAAGGCATCGGTCAAGCCGGGGTCAATGCCCGGTTTATGGTTAGAAGCGAAATCACGATACATGACCTATGAGGCGTTATGGTCAGAACGGTTATTCTTGTTCGATATTTCTGCGGCTTGCCTGCCGAAAAGCTGCAGGGGGAATGCCTTTAGCCTCAGCAAAGGTTCTTGTAAAATAATGTACGGATGAAAACCCGCAGCGTTCAGCAATGCTTTTTATGGGCATAATGGTTTGCGACAAGAGCTGCTCGGCCGCGCGTATCCGCTCATATCTCACGAGCATGGAGAATGACTCATGTATGCTCTGCGAGAATAGTCTGGAAAGATGCCGTTCCGATACATTAATATACCTTGCTACCTCGGATAGGCTCAAGTTTGCTCCCAAGTTGTCGCGTATATACAGCTTGGCGCGGCTGATGAGCATAGCAGCGTTAGAAGCGGGCAAAAGGGTTTCCGCGGTACTGTTCTTCCCGCCGACAAGCGTAGGGAAAGTAAGAATCAAGGCATGCGCAAGCTGGTTAATTAAAGAAATCGGAGCAGCAAGACCTTCGCCGTCTGGAAAGAGCAAAGCATGCCAAATGTGAACAGTCGGCGAATACTGCTGTTTCTCTGTCCAGATCGGTCCGCTATTCAGGGCTTGGTTGTAGTATTCGAATTCATCCGGCTTCGAAAGTTTCTCATCCAGCTCAAAGGCCACGAATAGTAAATCCAATTGGTCAACATCCCGAATTTGATGATAAATATTCGGGCGGGAACAAAATAGAACGCCTTCCCGCAAGGGGTAAGCATTGTCCCCCTCCTCGTAAACGCCAGTTCCTCCTGCAACGTAGCAAACCTCAAAAAATGAATGTTTGTGAACGGCATTCTCGATCAAACCTTTTACCGCTCCCCAATAATAAACATGAACGGTTAGGCTCTCCCCCTGAAGCAAGCGTGCGTACCGGTTGAGGCGCTCCTCGCTTTTTGGCCATGCATACATATAAACTACCAGCTCCTATGGCGTAATTTTGCAAAAGTATGTCCTTGGCGGGTAAATACGAATTTACGATATGCCGCCTATAATTAACGTATATTCAAACTAATTATAGGATAAGGAGAATGGATATGAACGTCAATGATGATGTGCAATTTTACAAGGAAAACGGGTATTTGCTGGTAAGAGGCGTGTTTAATGAGGAAGAGGTGCTGGAGATGAGAGCGGCGGTTGAGAGGATCATTAATCGCGCAGCTCAGAATCAAGCGGATGCGAACCATGCTTGGCAGGGCGATTTCCTTCCCCCGGAGCAGTTGAAGAAGCTGGTGCTGAAAGGCTTTCACGATGTGCATTACCATGACGCGGCCTTTACGAGAGCAGTCATTCATCCGAAAATGACGGCCGTTCTGAACAAAATCATCGGTCCCAATGTTCAGCTCCATCATTCCAAAATGCTCGTGAAGCCTCCTGCGAATGGCGCTGCATTCCCGATGCATCAAGACTTCCCGTATTTTCCGCATCATAACCATTCCATGCTGGCTGCCAGCGTGCATTTAGATGACGCGGATGAGGAGAACGGCTGCTTGGCGGTGATTCCCGGTTCGCATCTGCAAGGACCTTTGCCGCATGTGGGCAAACACTATCTTAATCATAAGGAGTATCCGATCTCCTCGGGAACGCTTTGTCCGGCTAAAGCAGGCGATGTATTGTTTTTCAACTACTTGACGATTCATGGCTCGGATGTGAACCGTAGTGAAAGAACGCGCAGAAATGTTCTTTTCCAATATCGTGACGCAGCGGATAAACCATCGGAGCAGGTTCATTTTGATTGGGGCATGGGCCTAATGGTGAGCGGCGAAAATACGGATTTTCAAAACGTTAAGCCGAATTTTGAACTTAAAAACGTATAGTAACTTCACGATTTAACTTTTTCGCATTGACAAAACTAGGCAGACTTGTTATTATTCAAACATTACCAAGTAAGTCTATGTGTATTATTGTATTAGATTAATAAATTAAAAAGCAATACATGCGACCGTAAAAACGGAGGTGTCCTTTTTCCAAAGGATTGCCTCCTTTTTTTATTATTGATTAAGGAGTGATGAAAATGACCGAGAGAACGATTGTGTCACAGCCTTTTGAGATCAATTTAACCGAGCAGCTCATTTTGCGGGGCAAAGTAAAGACGCTGGAGGGAGGGGTTGCGAGACCCGTTGTGATAATTGCGCATGGCTATAGAGGCTTTCAGGATTGGGCATTTTGGCCAGAGGTAACGGAGAGTTTAGCTGAGAAGGGTTTTTATGCAATCAGTTTTGACTTTTCGCGCGTTACTGCCAAAGAAAACGGACTTGCGGAGGAGCGCGTGGCCGAAGCGAGCACCGTTTCGCAAGAGCTTGTTGATCTTGATGTAATCATACAGCATGTGAAGCAAGGCCTGCTTCCGCTAAGCCATGAGGCGGATGCCAACCGAATTGCGGTTATCGGGCACAGCAGGGCAGGAAGCAGCAGTCTCATTCTGGCAGCGGAGCAGCCAGAGAATGTGCAAGCTGTCGTCGTATGGAATGGCGGATCAACGCCAGCCAGAGGAGCTGACGGGCAAAATGTGACGAGGCTCCAGCAGCTCGTAACGGAGGATGCGGTGGTGAATAAGGAAAGATTTGATTTGCTGACACAATTCAAATCGTTGAGACAGCCGGCGCTAATTGTACAAGGAAGCAGCGATAACGAACGGTTGCTTGCGGTGAATAAGCAGCTGAAGGAGTCGAGTCCGGAACAAACTTTTGTTACGATTGAAGGAGCGGATCATGTGTTTGGCGTGCTGCATCCTTATGAGGGAGCCACGCTGTATTTATCAGAAGCTCTTCAAGCGACGGTCGATTTTCTGAAAAAAGTATATTAATTACTTTCTAAGTTTATAGAGACGCGGAGCAACCGGGCTTGAACCGGTTGCACCGCGTCTCTTTCTCTTTTTCTATTGTTTAGTTATTAATATAAAGGGTACGTATAGTTGAATGACAGCTGCGGAAAAATCATATTGACATAAAAGAAAAACCGATGATATATTGTTCTACGTAAAGTAAAGTAATCTCATCGGGATTGTATGCTTATTAATCTAGAAGCAATTTGTACATCATATCATAGAGAATTACAGAGGGGAAGATGGTTGTGTTATGGAAAATAATTTATTAACGGCTATTGAAAACAATTGGATTACCTTGTTGGTATCGGCCATACTTCTTGGCGGCCTTTATTACATGGCCAAAAAACGGGTAGGATTCGGAACACGGGTTTTAGTAGCCCTTGGACTGGGTTTAGTAGCAGGTATTATATTCAATACCTTTAAGCTGGATACGGAAGGCGTAGGCACAATCGGTTCGATCTATATCAACCTCATTCGAATGATTGTTATTCCGCTCGTTTTTGTCCTTGTCATCAACAGTATTATTTCGATTACGAACATTGAGTTTTTACGCAAGCTTAGCGTGAAGACCATTGCTTGGTTTTTAGCGACAACAGGCGTAGCTTCCATAATCGGACTACTTGTTGCGTCGGCAATAAGTCCAGGTGCAGGATTTGCATTAACGACACCTGAAAATTTCGAAGCACGCGAAGTGCCAAGCTTTTTCCAGGTGATATTGGATCAAGTGCCTTCTAATCCGATCAGTGATGCTGCAGAGGGTAAAGTCGTTCCAATCCTTATTTTCGCCTTATTCATTGCGGTCGCTATTGTCAAGATAGGTGCGAAAAACCCGGATTCCGTACAGCCTTTCAAAGCCTTTATTCAATCCGCAACGGTTATTATGCATCAAGTGGTTAAATTTGTTCTTCGCTTCACGCCGTACGGTGTTTATGCGCTGATTGCAGTTATGGCAGCCAGATACGGCTGGGAAACGCTTGAGCCGCTTGCGATGCTCATTGCGGTAAGTTATATCGCTCTCATTCTTCATTTCGTATTCGTATTCGGCGGCTTGGTAGCCTTCGTAGCGAAGGTTAATCCATTGAAGTTTTTCCGAAAAGCTTATCCGACTATCGCCGTTGCATTCACGACGCGCAGCAGCTTTGCTACGCTGCCTATCAATCTGGAGGTAATTACGAAACGCCTTCGCGTTTCGCCGAAAATCGCCAGCTTCGTAGCACCGCTTGGTGCGACGATGAACTTTAACGGCTGCGGCGGCATATGGCCTGCCATTGTATCGGTTTTCGTTTCGCAGGTGTATGGAATTACCCTTACTGCAACCGATTATGTGCTGATCGTTCTGGTTAGCGTAATTTCTTCGATCGGCGTTGCCGGCGTTCCTGGACCGGCTTCCATTTCGACAACGGTAGTCCTTACTGCCGTAGGCCTACCGCTTGAAGGTATTGCGCTAGTCGTAGCGGTTGAATCTTTGATCGATATGGGCCGTACGGCTGTTAATGCAACAGGTACGACGGTAACGGCATTGCTCGTAGCCGATTCCGAAGGCGAATTCGATCGCGATGCATTTAATCGCGGCGAAGAAGATGATCTTGAGCTTAATCCTGCGTAAAGCCTGCTCTACTGGGACCGTTACCTGCGAATGCTGGTGACGGTCTTTTGCGTCTAACCATAACTGCAATAGAAAAATCAAATAAGCAGAAAAAAGCCCTTGTCAGACACGCAATCGAGCGCGGCAGCAAGGGCTTTGGTTCTTTAAGGTTCGTCGTGTACTTCAGGGAACGCATGGTCGTATTCGTCTTCTCCGGGATACTCGCGAGACATTCCGGCATGAAGAGCGCGATTCTCATAGTCGAAGCGGTTGGATGACCGCTGGTCTATTCGCCAAGGCGTGCTTTTGCCAAGGGATTCCATCCGCAGGTCAGAGCCGTACGGACCATCCGGAAATTCCTCCGGAATCAAGTCATTACGCTGTGATTCAACTGTCGATACATCTGTATATGGCCGGCGATTTTCTTCCATAAATCGATCCATCAGCAGACTCCTCCCAAAATGGTATGTTATTACCATTTCAGTGTACCCCGATTAGTCTGTAAAATGCACCGTTCCCACAACAAAGTATAGGAATTGGGCGAGCTCGGAGGCTTCTTCCTCGGTGAGCTTAAACGTATATTCGAGATAGCCTTCCTCTTCAAGATCATCAGGGCCGATAATTGCCGTTTTTCCGAACTGGAGATCGGTTATCAGCTTCTTCCCATAAAAACGGCTTGTAGACGTGATGGCAAGATCAAAGCGCTTTAAGCTTGGTCCGATAAACGTGACATAGCGGGTTGATGTTTCTTCCGTTGAATCGGACATAAAATCAAAATCTGGCAACAGCATAAGGTATAGCCTCCACTCCATTAATACACTCATTATACAATAACAAAATGCTTGTAATAAAGAAATCATTATGATAGCATGAAGGCAATCGAATCATTGAACGTGAGGAAGCACCTCTTTTGCCCTAGGCAAAGGAGGTGCTTTTTTTTGTTTCCGGATGCTGTCTGCTTCCGGAATTGGACCTTCTCGTTCAATTCTTTCGCAAATTCATCTATTCATTGGAGGATTGAGATCAACATGCAAATCGTTTTTTTGAACACGTTCGAGAAGCCCGGAGAGGATCTAAATGTCGTAAGCGCGCAGCTGTCTATTTGTGAGAGCCAGGGAATTTGGTCTGTCATGTGGGTAGAAGGGGAAGAGGAAAGCGGAAATCCGCAAACCTGGTTCGAAGGCACTTCCTGGGAGGATATGATCGTTACATTCCGGCATGGCATTGCCAAGGTGATGGGGGAAGGCTATACGCCGATTATCGACGGCATGCTGGAGGACCGGCGGGGATCCGCTGGCAGCTTCGTGGCCATGCTGCAGTGCTACGGCGAGCTGCACGCTAACCCGGATCTCTTCCAAAAGCTCCGCGAATGGCGGCGTGCCAAAGCGGCTTCCGAGAAGCGCTCGGCTTATCTTGTCGCAACGAACCGCATGTTATGGATGATCAGTGCTTTTGTTCCAAAGACAGCGGAGGAGCTGACGCAGATTCCGGGATGGGGCAGCGCTAAGCATTCATCGTATGGAACGGAAGTGCTCGCGATTACGGACGAAGCTCTACGGGAGACGGAATTTCCGCTGCAATGGGTAGCCGAGAAGCTGGATTCCGCTATCTATACGCAGTGGCTTTACAAACAAAAGGAAACAAAATTTAAAACGCAGATGGACCGTCAACAAGCAAAAAAACATATTTTGGCAGCGGTACAGCAGGGCGTCTCTCTCGAGCAGCTCGGAGCCGAGCTCGAGCTCTCAAGACGCGAGCTGATGGACCGGATCGAGCAGTTGGAGCAAGAGGGCTACGATATGGAGTCGCTCATTTCCAGGGAGTTAAACGAGGTGCCGGAGGACGAGCAGCAGCTCGTATGGGAAGCGATGTCGTTGGTTGGCGACAAATATTTGAAGCCCGTTCTGCAGCAGGTATACGGAACTTCAGAGGCTTCGCAGCTCGATAAGCCGGTTGATGTGTTATATGAGCGTCTGCGGCTTATCAGGCTGCGATTCCGGAGGAGCCTGATTAGTAAGGCGGTTTAGAACCGTATACGAATTCAGAGGTCATCGTTTGCGAAATTTACGAAGTCTCCTTCCAAACCGTTAAGGAGACTTCGTAATGCCGCTTTGATCGGGCCATACCGTATCAGCGAAGCGGATAGCCGCATCGGAGTCACAGGAGAGGCCCGTCTCATAGGAACGGTTGCCGATTAAGTCAATTGCTTTCTCGCGAAGCAGACGCACATGAGAACGTTCCTCCTTCGTATGCTGGGGACCTTCATGCGCCCGCAGCCATACCAGGATAGCGTTCACGACTTCCATCCCATCCGATAATGCCGTCTCCCATAAAGTCCAGACGCTTTCGCGATGATAGGCAGTGCCGTTAACCGGGTCAAGCCAAGGCGTCTCCTCTAAATTTAATACATCAAAGGGGAGCGGCAATTTCTTAAATACGAAGGGCTCGATTTGCCCGAACGTAAGCTTTCGCCGTACGCCGATCGGGTCATGGAACAAACGCTGCGCAGCCGTGAAATCGCGATTTGCCTGGTTCCAGTCCTCGCGCCGAATGAGCGGCGCAAGCTCCGCGTAATAGGTTGCAGCAATCGATTCAAATGCATCCAGAATCGGAGGCGGGAAGGCGCCATTCGTGTTCACGTATTTCCAAACCGCAGTTTTCCACGTTTCGACACCCCAAAGCGCTTTCGCGATTAACGTATCCATCATTATTTCAAATCGTTGATGATCCCACTTGCGGAAACCGGATTTGCTGAAAACATAAGGATGCAGATTGCGGTCCAGAATATGATGCAGCACAAAGCCCAGCGCATATAGGATGGAGGGATCAGGACTTTTAGGGCAGACCTTCCTGCCGATGACAGAATCCAGCATTTCTACAAGTACGGGACCGCAATGGCGGTTATGCATTTCGGTGCCTAAGCGGTTTAATGCCAAGCTGCGCTGCCAAGGGAAGAAGCGATGATAAAACAAAAAGTCAGGTCCCTGACAACCCATATTAAACATGGTTTTATGCTCCTCGAGCTGTAGAAGCGCGCTTTCACCGAGCTTCTCAAGCACTAGCTGCCCAAATATGAAATGAGCCCAAACGTTTGGCAAGCCGGCCAGCCTCCATTCCTTAACAATATTCTACAGTTTTTGAGAAAAAAATTAGTTCTTTTGGTACATATATTTTTTTTATAGTATACTTGTCCTAATGAATTAAGTATAATATAAATTAAACTAGACAAACCGCGAATTTTGTCGAAAAGGAGCGTATCTTCATTATGAAGGCAGAATACATTAACCCGTTTCTTGAATCCGCAAAAATCGTGATTGAGCAAGTCGTTCAAATTCGTCCTGCGACAGGTGAGCTTGGCCTCAAAGATATCAAGTTTGTAGAGAACTATATTTGGATTCAGATTGGGCTCAATGGACAAATGAACGGAGACATTGTATTCGGGCTAAGTGAAGAAGTAGCTATGAAAATGGTTTCTGCGATGATGGGTGGATACGTAATTTCTGAAATCGACGAAATCGTGAAAAGCGCTATTTCTGAGCTCGGCAACATGATTAGCGGAAATGCCAGCACAATGCTGTTTAATCAAGGGGTACGCGTAGATATTACGCCACCTAAGGTGATTCAATCCGCGCAATCTGCAGGCTTTACCGCGCAAAAGGCGCTGACGATTCCGCTTATTATGGAAGGAATCGGAGAACTTGACATTCAAGTTTTAATCGCATCTTAGCACAGAAATAGCTCCTTAGGGAGCTTTTTTTGCGTCTGAATGAGCAATCAAGTAAACTTGTAAATGGGTGATGTTGGATGTTAAAGGATAAAGTGATTTTCATCTCCGGCGCATCGAGCGGTATTGGAGCGTTAACGGCAATCCGGCTGTCCGAGCAGGGTGCGATTCCCGTGCTGACGGGACGGAATATCGGGAAGCTGAAAGAGATTTCTGCCGCAATTAAAGGCCAAAGCTCGTTCTATCAGATGGACGTAACAGACAACGAGCAAGTTAAGCAGACAGTGGAAGCCGTCATTGCGAAATACGGTAAAATAGATGTATTGCTGAATAACGCTGGCTATGGGCAGTTTGAGTATTTTACAAGCATGCCCGTGGAAAGCTTTGAACAGATGATGGATACCAACTATATGGGGATTGTGCGTTGTACGAAGGCCGTTATTCCCCATATGGTGAAACGCGGGAGCGGTCATATCGTAAACATTGCTTCGTTAGCAGGCAAGATCGGGACGGCGAAATCAACCAGCTATACGGCTACGAAGCATGCGGTGCTGGGTTTTACGAACTCGCTTAGAATGGAGCTGCGGGACCAGGGCATTCAAGTGTCTGCCGTAAATCCGGGACCGATTGATACGCCTTTTTTCTCGCTTGCTGATCCTTCCGGCTCATACGTAAAAAATGTCAGTTGGTTTATGATGAAGCCAGAATATGTCGTGAAACGAATTGTTAGATTGATTGAACGGCGGAAAGCAGAGCTCGATCTGCCGAAAAAGGCTTCACTGGGCATAAAGGTTTATCAATTGCTGCCGCGCACGATCGACCGGCTCTTCGGCGGGATGTTAAATCGAAAATAATAAAGGTTTAATCGAGAGAGGATTAAAGAATGAGTAAGCACACATGGAATGAAATCGGAATTAACGAGCTGCTGGAAAATAAGCTCACCGCAAACGGAATTATCGAACCAACGGACGTGCAGGCAGAGACGATACCGATCCTGCTTGGCGGCAGCGACGTGTCAGCACGGTCACAGACGGGCACAGGCAAAACACTCGCTTATTTGCTGCCTATGCTTCAAAAGCTGAATTCGTATTCGAACGCGATACAAGGCGTTATTTTGGCGCCGACGCAGGAGCTGGCCATGCAAATCGTTCGCGTGGCGGAAATTTACGCAGAGCCGCTGAATATTCGCGTTCAGCAGCTGATTGGCGGAGCGGCTCTTAAGCGGCAGGTAGAGAAGCTGAAGCTGCGTCCGCAGCTTGTCATCGGTACGCCGGGACGCATGCATGAGCTGCTGAAACTGCGCAAGCTTAAGCTGAATGATGTAAATAACGTCGTAGTAGATGAAGCGGATCAGGTGTTTCAGCTCGGCTCAACAAAAGAGGTCGAGATCCTGCTGCACGGCATGGGGAAGGGGCGTCAAATCGCATTTTTCTCCGCGACTTATCCCGATCAAATGGCCCGATTCGAAGGGCGCTGGATGAAAAATCCGGAACGGATTCAAATAACGCCGGAGCACCGGGTTTCTCAAACGATCGATAATTATTTTATTGTCAGCGATAAACGGGACAAAACCGATACTGCAAGGCGGCTGGTTCGTTTGCTTAATCCGTCATCGGCGCTGTTGTTTCTTAATGATACCGACAATATCTCGAACTGGGAATCGAAGCTGAGCTATGAGGGCTTCACCGTCGAGGCTCTTTACGGAGACGCGGATAAGCAGCGTAGAGCGGCCACGTTAACGCGCTTCCGTGAAGGACGCTGCCAGCTTTTGCTGGCTACCGACGTAGCAGCCCGGGGTTTGGATATTGAAGGCTTGCCGCTCGTCATTCAACTTGATCCCGCTGCAGACGCGGACCATTATGTGCACAGGGCTGGCCGTACCGGCCGTATGGGACGTGCGGGCACGGTCGTATCGATTGTGATGCCGCAGGAGCTGTTTATTATGGAGAAATTCCGGAAGCAGCTGGGCATAGAGCTGTCTGAGCGGACGATGTTCCGCGGCAAGCTTCTTTCGGAAGAAGAATTGCGAGAAGCAACACGTCCGTTTGCTGCCCGTCATGATGCGAAGCTGGCCGAGCGCGCAGAAGCTTCCCAAGCGAAGCGCTCTTTGGAGCGGAAGGAAATACCGGCGGCAAAGGAAATAAAGGATACGAAGGAAACGAAGCTTGTTGACGTGAAATCAACCGATGCCGGGTCGAAGCCGAAGCCTGCGCCAAAAGCCGCTCCGAAGCCTGCTCCGAAGAAAGCGGAGCGCAAGCGCGAAGGCAAAAACAAGGGCGCGCCGAAATGGTTGAAAGCCAAACGCGAGGCCGAGAAGGAACAATAAAATAAATTTAATTTGAAAGCCACCCTCTTAAATCGATCTGCCTTTCCCGAAACGTATGGGCGTAGGTAAAAAACGCGGCAAAACCCGCAATCGAATAAGGAGTGTGGCTTTCTTAATGAAAAACACAATGTTGAAAAAGACAGCAATTTCCTCGCTTGCGCTGCTAATGCTTGCAGGCGGAGCGACGTCAGCTTTTGCAGATGGCGGTAGAGACAAAGGGCAAGGCGGCAGTCGTGGCGATGATAATGACCGACAAGAGGACAAGCATGATAAAGATGATGATAAGTATAAAGTAACATGGCAGTTTGAAGATGAGGACGATTTGAAATGGGCAATGGAATACATTATGCGTCTAGCGTCGAAGGGTGTATTTACCGGGTATGAGGACGGAACATTCAAACCGAATCAAAAAATTAGCCGCATTGAAACGCTAACGGCTGCGGTCAGATTGATGGGACTACGCGCACAAGCGGAATCGGCAGCGGAAATGAATACGGATCTGCAATTCAAAGACGCTGACAAAATTGAGAAAAAGTATCCATGGGCTGTCGGTTACGTAGCCGTTGCGCTGGAAAACGATTTGTTCGCCGAGACGGAAACCGAAGTAAAACCAGAGGCAAATGCGACAAGACTATGGTCTACGATCCTCCTTGTGAAAGCGCTTAAGTTGGAAGAGGAAGCGAAAGCTCTCAACAATACGAAGCTCGACTTCAAAGATGCGAAGGAAATTCCTGCCGGCGCAGTCGGTTATGTCGCGCTCGCGCTGCAAAAAGGGATTATTACTGGCTACGAGGATAAACACGGAAAAACATTCCGTCCGAACCAACCCGTTACCCGCGCTGAGCTAGCTGCTCTATTGGACCGTACGGATACGGAAATGCCGGATCAAGATGCGCAAGCCATTACGGGCAAGCTGAAAGCAGCTCCTGCTGACGGCAAGCTGACTGTTGTTAAAGCGGATAATACGGAAGCGGCGTTGGCCATTGATTCGAACGTATTTATTTTCCGCGATGATAAGAAAGCTCCACTGAGCGCCCTGCGTGCCGGTGATGAGGTTCTCGTGCGCACTTATCAAAATAAAATCGTATTCATAGAAGTGACGAAGTCAGCTCCCGTGGTAACAGCTTTCACGGAGCTTGGTATACTTAATACGGTAACGTTCAACGCGCAAGCGAGGCTTGCAACGATCTCCATTTCGCGGGTTGAGAATTCGCAAACGGTTATGCTTACTTTTAACGTAGATGCAAATGTTGCGATTACCGGTGATGCATCGCTGCTGAAGCCTGGTCAGCTTGTACAGGTTAAGGGTGAAAACGGAACGGCAAAAACAATCGAAATTAAATAATGAACGTAAAGCAAGGGGCATCATCCACAGCGATGATGCCTTTTTTCCGGCCGATGCTTCATCCATATTCGCCTCATATAGGCACGGAAAATGAACAGATCACTGCGAAAATATAATTCCGACAAAAACGATAGGAAAAATTAAAATAATCGTTGACATGGCATTCCTTGGGGAATAAGATAGAAAAGTAATCAAAATGTGTTGGCTAACCATTTTGTCGGATAACAAAAGAAGAATAATCTACTGGACCGCCAGAGATTCGATGAGAGCGCAGCATGCGCCCTTGTTGGATCTCCTTTTTTTTATCCACACAAAATTATTTAAGAAGGAAATGCACGGAGCTGTTAAGCGCGGTTTCGTATGGTTTAAAGGGATTGAATAAACAAAAAAGCTCAATGAGCGAAGCGAAAGGGATGTATTCAAACATGAAAAAACTGACAATAACTTTGATTTCCGCTACGGTGGCTTTCTCGGCATTAACTTATGCAGCCGTATCTGCGAAACAAGCACAAGGGATTCAAGCGCCGAAGAACGTACCCGCTGTAACTGTCGCTGGCAAAGAAGAGCAGGCAAAAGCAATTACGATCGTTAACGCGGAGGAAAAACAACCGGAGGTAAGGACAGTAGCAGCATCGGAGGAAAAACAACCGCAGGCTGACACAGCTGCGGCAACGATAGAAGGAACGAAGCCGCAAGAAGAAACAGCGGCTGACGCGGAAGCGTCGAAAGCCAGCTTGGCCGTTGAGAAAAAGGCAGTTGAACAAAAACCAACGACGATCGAAGACTCGGCTGCGAAAGTAGACGCAAAGCCAAAAGCAAGCGCGGCTGCGGCAAAAGAAGTAACAAAGGCAGCAGTACCGGCAGTTAAAGAAGAGAGCAAGCCGAAGGCTGCAGCATCTGCCAAAGAGGAAACAAAGGCTGCGCCGGTTGTAAAAGAAGAAGCAAAGGCGTCTGCGTCCCAAACGGAACCCAAAGAAGAGGATAAATCAAAATCCATTAGTTTTGTAAAAACAGAAACCGTTCAACCTAAAGCTCCAACTGCTTCGAGCCCATCATCATCATCATCATCATCTTCTTCTTCTTCTTCTTCTGAGCAGCCAGCAGCACCGGCTGCAAATGAAGATAAAGCCACGGAAGTGGAAGAAATTTGCTAATCCGATTTTATAACGCGGGGGCCTTCGCATTTGCGGAGCCCTCGGAACAAACGATGCTGCTTTCGGTAGAGAATGCGTAGTTCGCACGGTTATGACCGCAGAAATATGATGAAATTGAGGAGATAATATGAAAACTAAATCGAACACAGCGAGAAGGCTGCTAGCGCTGCTTCTATCAGCATTGCTAATTTTGCCTGTAGTCAATGTCGTTAATGCCAATCCAGCGGAAGCTGCAGTACTAAACGGGACTGATCATTTTGATTATTTCAGCAAGGTTTACGAGCACTTGGATGATGAGAATCACGTTTTTCAAACCTTGAATTACGAGGAGCTTGTTAATCTTTTCGATAGCAAGGGCAGCTATGTTGTCTTGTTTGGCGGGGCATGGAGTGAAAGCACGCAGGCGAATATTGGCTTTATTAATCAAGTAGCGAAAGAATATGGCGTAGATACCATTTATAATTTTGATACAAAACTAGACGGCCAAAATTTTGAGATTGCTGACAGCAGCAATCCATATGCGTATAAATATGTAGACGTCATCCATGAATATTTAACAAATCTTAACGAGATCCTCCCTGAAGCAGATACAGTCAGTTACCCTGCAATTGATCAAGATGGGGCTGATATTACAAAAGCGGTAAAGAAAATCGATGCTCCTTTTCTATTCGTTTACGACGGTACAAATAAACGTATCGTGGATGCTGTACAAACGGAACAGGTTTGGAACGACTATTTGACAAATGGCAATTTGGATCCTGCCAAGGCAGAGGCTTATAAAGCGGAGGTAAGACTGGTATTTGATTCTATTACGACGGAAGTGAATGGAATCAAAACCACGAATGACGATGTGATTGATTACTTTGAATTTTTTAAAACCGCTTATAATAAAAATGCGAATATAGAATCAGCGACTCCAACCAATATCGAGATTTTTAATGACAGCGACCAATCCGTCGTTTATAAATACGTAACCTACGACGAGCTGACAAACCTTTTAGAGAGTGACGGCAATTATACGATTCTATTTGGCGGTTCTTGGTGCCCCAATACGAGAGCGGCCATAAAGTTCATCAATCAGTATGCCAAAAAATATAACGTAGGTACCGTTTATTTATGGGATACGAAGCTGGACGGCGGCGTTGACGTGGCCAAAGAGGGCAATATCCCGCATAAAAATGAGACGCTTCAAGTTAGATCGAATAATCATCCGTACGCTAGTTTATATGTCGATATCGTTACTAAATATCTAACGAATATCAAAACCCAAAACAACGCAGCGACGCCGCCTTCCGTCATTAGCTATACGGATGCGAACGGTAATGTCATTAAAGGCGACAGATTGCAGGTTCCGTTTTTCTTCCAATACAATAAAAACAACAAAAATGCAGACGGAACGGCTGCACCGATCCTTGGGCACATCGAATTAATGTATACATGGACGAGTATTCAGCCTGATTATGTAAGCAGCGCAGGTACCGGCGTCCACCACAGAAACTACACCAACGCGCTGGACAGCCTTTTTTCAAGAGTGGAAGCTGTGCCAACCGGCCTAACGGCTGTGCCGCCGACGACTTCAGCGCAGCTGGACGGAAAAATTGCCGGTACAACGAACAAAGCTTTGGAATATAAGCTCGTATCCGTTATGGAATACAAGAGCGTAACAGGCGACGCTATCACCAACCTGGCACCTGGTACTTATAACGTGAGATATGCCGCAAAAGCCGGTTACAATGGTCCGACACCTAATGCCACAGGAATTCCGACTGCCGTTCTCTACAAAGCAGGGCAATCGATTGAAATCGTCGTGCCGGCCAACACGGATCCAAGCGGTCCGATTACGCCGGCTCCGGCTCCGACTTCGTCACCATCGCCTGCGCCGACCACCCCGATAGGCGGTGACAATGACGGAACACCTCCGACAGCTACCGTGCCAGCAATTGCGGACTCCGCAACAGGGGCATTAGCAGCCAAAGCGTCTGCTACTACAATTTCAAGCTTGGTAGAGCAAGTAAAAAAAGCGGAAGCTGCCGGTAAATCATCGGTAGTTGAGCTAAAGGTAGAAGCATCTGCTCAAACCAAATCGGTTGAGCTGAGCATTCCTAGAAGCGCATTTAACGATGCTGCTACCAGCACTAACGCCGGATTGAAACTTAACTATGGAATCGCTACGGTCGTTTTTGGGCCAGAAGCTGTTGACAATATCAGCAAAGCAGCAGAAACGGGAGATATCAGCGTCATCGTTTCGAAAGTGGAGTTGACTGACGAAGGCAAGGAGGTTTTGGGCGACCGCCCGGTTTATGATTTCTCCGTTTTTGCAGGCTTAAGCCCTATCACAACCTTTGGCGGCAGCCCGCTTCAAGTCAGCGTGCCTTATACGCTGAAGGCGGGAGAAGATCCTCATGCGGTTGTCGTATACTATGTTGCCGAATCAGGATTGGAAACGATCCGCGGCTATTATAACGAGTCGAAAGGCACGGTAGATTTTACGACGTCGCATTTCTCCCAGTATATCGTCGGCTATAACAAAGTCAGCTTTACGGATGTAGCGGATACGGCTTGGTACGAGAATGCAGTCGGCTTCCTTGCAGCGAGGGGCATTACAACCGGCACGGACGAAGAGCATTATAGCCCTAATGCGTCTGTTACGCGAGGACAATTCATTGTATTGTTATTGAAAGCTTACGGCATTACGCCGATTGAGAACGAATCGAATAATTTCAAGGATGCAGGAGATGCCTATTACACGAATTATCTTGGCGCGGCGAAACGCCTTGGCATAACGAACGGCATTGACGGTACGACATTTGACCCCAACCGTGAAATTACGCGCCAAGATCTATTCACGCTCCTTTACCGTTCGTTAGACGTGTTGGGAGAACTTCCGGCAGCAACCGCGAATGTTTCCGTGTCTAGCTTCAGCGATGCGGAACAAATTGCCGATTACGCAAGCGACGCCTTTAAATCGCTCGTAGAAGGCGGCGTGATTGCCGGCAGCGAATCGAAGCTCAGCCCCCGGGAGGTTTCCACGAGAGCCCAGGTGGCACAGGTACTTTATCATTTACTTTCTAAATAAGCAGTAAAATTACAGAAAAATGGGCGGCCGATGGCTGCCCATTTTTATCGTTTTCGGGATCTCGAATCTTGCATAGCGTATTGATCGGAGTGCGTCCCGATGAACGCATGAAAATTGCTTTTTTGATATTAGCCGGATATTTCGGTATGCTGTTTAATAGCGAATACCAAATTGCATTGTTGAAGGTGATAGGATGGAGTCCATTTTACAGGTAAACGGTTTAACCGGCGGCTATAGTCCGAGAAGACCCGTGCTGCATGACATCTCCTTTGAGGTGAAGGCTGGCGAAATGGTTGGATTAATCGGTCTGAACGGCGCCGGGAAGAGTACGACCATTAAGCATATTCTGGGCCTAATGAAGCCGCAAATCGGGGATGTTCGAATTGACGGCGTGACTCTGGAGGAGGAGACGGAGCGTTACCGCGCGGCCTTTGCTTATGTGCCGGAGTCGCCTGTGCTATTTGACGAACTGACGGTTGAGGAGCATCTGCGTTTAACAGGCATGGCTTACAGTGTGAAGGACAGCCAATATGAACAACGGGAAGATGAGCTGCTAAAAGAGTTTCAAATGGTACCCAAGCGTAAAGCATTCGCTTCCCATTTATCGAAAGGCATGAAACAAAAGGTCATGATTATGAATGCGCTGCTTGCGGAGCCGCCTCTATATATCATAGATGAGCCTTTTCTCGGGCTTGATCCGCTTGGAATCCGCTCCTTGCTGGAGCGGTTGGTAGAGGTGAAGCAAAAAGGGGCAGCCATTCTGATGAGCTCGCATATTCTGTCTACGGTCGAGGCGTATTGCGATCGGTTTATCGTGATGCATCACGGTAAAATCGTTGCATTAGGCACGCTGGAGGATGTCAGGAAAGCGGCTGGAATGGACATGCGAGGCGGTTCGTTGGAGGATGCCTTCTATAAGCTCGTTACTGGGGGCCATGCTTAATGAGCCATGATCGCAAGCTTGAAACGTTGTGGCATCGCCGCGCGAAAGCGTTCCGCGAGGAAGCGTTACCCTATTTCCGCTACATGGGCCAAAGCGGTTTTCCGGCATTTATGTCTTTGTTCATTATATCTTCGGCCATCGGCTACATCGGATTAATTCGCCACGTTCCCGCCGACTTTCCATTTGCGGCTGTCGGGATTGCCGCTTTAACGCTCGTTCTGTGCTGGAGCCCGCTCCGTACCTGGCTTGCCGCGGGCGATACCGTCTTTTTAATGCCGCGCGAAGCGGAAATGGCTGGTTATTTACGCTTGTCCTTCCGTTATAATACGATTGCGTGTTCATTTCTAGCTGCAGCCGTGTTTCTGTTATACCTTCCCATCTATCTGCAAGGACCGGCTGTTAACGGAGGATGGGAGCTTGCCTTTATGGCTGTTGTGATGAAAGCAGCCAATGTGTGGGGAGCTTGGAGAGAGCGCCGGATGACATGGCCGGGCATGAGACGCCTGATGCGCCTGATGCGCTGGGCTTTTACAGCTTTGACTTTAGCGGCTTGGCTGACAAGCTTGCTTTGGCAGGCAGCTGGGTTTACCTTGCTGCTCGGCATTCTATACGTCTTGCTTTACCGCCTGCCGAGCAAGCATCGGATGCCTTGGGAGAGGCTGATCGATGAGGAAGCAAGAACGCGGAAGCGCTATTATGTCTTTTTCGGACTATTCATCGACGTGCCAACGCTGCCGTCAAGTATCGCCAAAAGGCCTTATATCTCATGGCTCCTCCGTACGGTGCGCTATGCGAACCGCAATACATTCGTTTATCTCTACACGACTTCGCTGCTCAGAACGGAAATGGGCGGCATGATTATTCGGCTGCTCCTCCTCGGCTGCTTGATCATTTATTGGTTTGCAGAGGCGGTGTCCTTATCCGGCTATGGCAGCATAATTGTATTTTTTATTTTCATGGGGTTGATTGCCGTTCAGTTAAGCGGCTTGCGCCATGTTCACCGCTATTCGGTATGGAAGCATGTTTATCCCTTGCCGGAAAAGCAGCGAATCGAGCAGTTTTTGAAGGTCGACAGGTTGGCTATGCTTTTGTGTTCGACGCTGTTATGGCTTTTTGCAGCTTTGCCTCTAGCGATTGCGGGCGTGTTTATGCCTTCGCTTGCTTCGGCGGCTTTAACGCTTGCGTACCTGGCTATACGGCCTGGGCGTTTGCGGAAAAAGCTTATGCTGGATGAGGATGAAGATTGATCCTGCTGGCGGATGTATGTCCGGCTGAAGCCTCATCTCACATGCAGATGAAGCTCTAATCGTATTAAAAAAACCGTGATCGCAGCATTGTCTTCAAGACAAGCCGCAATCACGGTTTTTTTGGATTGAACGATGTTTATTGCGCGATTAATTCATTAACCGCTTTGAAAATCGTATCGAACAGCTCTTCGAGGTTCTTTTCCTCAATGCAGGAGAAAGCAACGCGAAGATCGGTTTCACCCAGGGCAATCGTCCCGATGCCATATTGGTTAAGCAGTTGAACGCGAACGGCTTCTGCAGAAACGCCGCTAAGCTTCAAGCACATAAAATAGCCGGAGTTAAACGGATAGTAGTCCCAAACGTCGCCGTATCGTCCGCTGTCGAGAAGCTCCTTGACGCGGTTTGCGCGGCCTTTCATAATATCGTATTTCTCCGCTTTTTGGGCTTCGAATTCAGGCGATGTCAAAGCGCGCAATACGAATGTTTGCGAAGGATGAGGGCCGCTGGAAATGGTTGCGCGTATAATGCCTGTCGTTTTTTGCTCAAGCGCGGCAAGTACGCCAGCCGAGCTCGATGCGTAAGTAATAAAACCTACGCGGAAACCCCAAACGTACTCTTCCTTCGTTGCGCCGTCCACCTTGATGGCAAGAACGCGGGGATGAAGATCGGAAAGCTTAGCAAATAGGGATTCATGCAGGGAATCTTCAAAAAACAAACCGAAATAAGCATCGTCGGTTACGGCCACGACATTGATTCCGGCTTCAGCGGCATCGCGAATCGCAGCGACGATTTCTTCGCCTTCCTCAGGGCCCGGCGTGTAGCCTGTCGGATTATTCGGGAAGTTAAGCAGGACAATGGCTTTTCCTTTGTCCTTTTGAGCGAGCAAAGCCTCGCGCAATCCAGCGCTGTTAAAGCGGGTTTGATCATTATAAAGCGGATATTCGACGATTTCGGCACCTCGTCTTATACCAAAAGTGAGCTCGTAATTTTCCCAGTTCTTATTCGGGATAACAACCGCATCTCCGGCATCCGCGAATAAATCAGCTACAATGCTCAGGCCGTGCGTCAATGCATTCGTAACGACCGGCGTGCCGAAGCCCTTTGACTCAAGGGACGGATTGTCTTTAACCATCTTGGTACGCCAAGCAGCACGAAGCTCTGGCTTCCCGCCCGGTGGTGCATATTCATATATATCTTTAGGGTTGTAAGCAGAGAGGGTATCTTGGATCACCTTGAGATGCATCGGCTGTCCGCCTTCTGTTGCAATTCCGATAGTCGCGTTAAATTTAGTTGCTTTGGTCTTCGCTTCGGCGGACTGACTGAGTATGCCCTCTTTCGGGAAATAAATCGCTTTGCCTAAGGCTGACAACATCGCATAGACGTTCGGACTCTCCGATTTCAACGTCTCGTTTAACTGCTGAGCAAGTGGGTTCATGGACTTTATTCCATCCTTCCGAAATCATTCATTTGTATTGTGTATTAGCAGGCCTGAGCCGTTTTCGCTTGTCGGGTGCTATTATAACATTTTTTTTAAGCTGCAAACCATTCTCAAAGCAAATTTTTTCGTAACTTTAGCCTGCTTGCACAAAAGTTTGCCCCTGTTGTATGATGACGGCATAGATTTGTACAGGAGGTTGCATGATGCTGCACATTTCGCCGGATTCCTTCGTTTTGTTGCCTGCCTTTGCCAAAATCGTATGCGAGCCGGGCTGGCGATGGGCGAGACGCGAGAAACCCATGGCCAATTTCGACTTATTTTACGTGTGGAGCGGTGAAGGGGAGGTTGAGGTTAACGGTGCCCCGTACGAGGTTGGTCCGGGAAGCTGTTTTCTGTTTCGGCCAGGCGATTACACAAGCGCGACGCATAATCCCCAGCGGCCGCTGGTATTATCTTATATTCATTTTGCCATCAATGAAACGATAGAGGCAGTGCCGAACCGGTATAGGCAGTTGCATGACACCGTCGATTTTGAATATATGCTTTCACGCTACGTCAGGCTGTTTCTTGTTCAAACCTATGCGGCAGAGGAAGAAGCGCAGCTCGTTCTGAAGCAGCTGATGATTCATTTGCTCAGAGAGGACAAGCAGCTTCCCGTTGAGAAAAAGGCAAGCAACCAGCTGACGGAAGCGATTCATGAGGTGGCAAACTTCGTGCGCCAAAACCCGAGTATCGCTCACCGCGTTGAGGATTTGGCGATGCGCGCCCAGCTGTCGCCGCGTTATTTTTCAATGAAATTCAAAGAGTTGATCGGCATGTCGGTGCAAACCTATATGATACGCACGAGAATCGAGCGGGCGCAGCATCTGCTTATGCATGCGGGCATGAACGTAACGGAGGTAGCCGACGCTTTGGGCTACCGCGATATCTTTTTTTTCAGCCGCCAGTTCAAGCAGTACACGGGCCGCAGCCCGTCTGAGATTAGATAATAGGATGAACGGAAAAGCCCGCCCCTCTTCATGAGGGGGCGGGCTTTTTTTGCCGTCCGAAATGGCATGACGTGTTTTAGCTGCCTTGCAGAGAACCAAGACGCTCGCCCATGCGCACTTTCTTGCCGAGCAAGCCGTTAGCGCGCGGCGTGAAGTTTCCATCCTCCAGCAGGAGTACGACGGTAGAACCAAACTCGAAATAGGCAAGCTCTTCGCCTTTGAGCATCTCTGACTTCAGCGGCTGCACATATTGGATGCTGCTTACGTTCATCGCGCCGACCTTAACGACAGCCGTTTCTCCTGTTTGGTGCTGCATATAGGTTATAAGCCGCTCGTTGCGGCTAAGCACCCTGCGCATATGGCGAAGGCCAAAATCATTAACCGGATACACTCTGCCTGCGATATGTTCGCGTTCCACGACGCGGCCGCTGACGGGCGTATGGATACGATGGTAATCGGTAGGGCTTAAATAGAGGACGATATAATAGCCGTTCATGTAATTAGCCGTTCGGGGCGAACGGTTAAGCAGCTCATCGATCGTATAGTCCTGTCCTTTTACGTTGACAATCGTGCCGCTGTTTATGGCGCCGGCTCCCGTAATCAGGGCATCAACGGGGCTGACAAGCGAATCTTCGCTTTCATGAACTTCGCGAAGCCCTGGCTTTAACCGTCGAGTGAAAAACTCGTTTAACGTCTTATATTGGGAAAGAGGTTTTTCCGCTTCCTCTATTTTGATGCCGTAGGTTGAAGCAAACCTTGATATAAAGCGGCGGCTGGCCGTTGATTGGGCGAATTTTCCGGTTATGCGGGATATCCATTTGCGCGAGCTTAATTCTGTCATGGAACGAAGCAGCCATTTTATCATACGTGAACCGTCACGTCCTTTCCTGCATGGGGCAATTAGTCCTAACACCCACCACACAGTGTGACATATCCGATTCTATTTTTCAATATGCAGCTGCTTTCCTTTTACTTGCCAAGATAAAAACATAGACGGCTACGGCTGCCAAAAGTGCCGAGAGGATGAATGCGGCAACGCTGACATCGGCTTGCTGCCCTCCTTTGACCGCGATTGCGATGAAGGACCAGATGAAAACTAGGATAAATGCCGGGTCGCGATACGCAAAACCGATAAGGATAGCGAGCAGAGCCGCTGTGACAAGCAGGATAACGGTCCAGATGACATCGGATAAACCGAAGCGGTTCCAATCCGCTGCGGATAATGCGACCGTGATGTTCACGATGGTTGCCGTGATGATCCAGCCAAAATAAATGCTGAACGGAAGCCTTACAAGATATCGCTCGCCAGGCGCAGGCGTGTCCTTGTCTTTTCTAACGGCCTTATAAATGTCAAAGAGAGACAGCAGAAGGGCAAGCATAACGAATACGCTGCTCGACAGTTTTTCGTAATGCCAAGCGACTATCCAAGCCGCGTTAAGCAGGCAGCTGATAAGAAACCAAGGGCCGATGCTTTGCGCGATTCTGCTGTTAGCTGCTTGCGGACGCAGCTGATAAGCGACGTAACCGATCAGCAGCAGGTAGATCACTGACCATATTGAGAACGCATAGGGCGCCGGCGTAATCAGCGCAGGATATTTAGCCGATAATTCTCCGGTTGTATTTCCGTTAATCGGCAGCCATTGCGCCAGTCCATTGACGACAAGCATAATAACGAGTCCGATTAGATTTAACCATCGAAAACTGTTTTTCATGTCTATTCCTCCATTTCTTGGAATCCGCTTGAGGCTCTTGTATCATATGTAAACAATCGCGTCATCTTTTATTCACGTTATGCTGCTTTCAAAAAAAGGAACCGGGGGTTTAAGGCATCCGTAAATAACCGAACCTGCCAATAGAGGTGAAGAAAAATGATGATGGTCATGATTGGTGCGGCTCTGGCAGCCGGAACCGTCTTTATTGCATGGATTAGCAAATGGAGCAGATCTGCATGTCGAATATTCGATGGCCTAGCGGTCGCGGCGGCTTTTTTGTTTTTCGTTACGGCAGCGGATGCCGTAGCGGGGACACTCGTGCATGACACCGTATTTATGACGGAAGTGCACCGCGTGTTCAAAAATCCGGTCTTTCTGCTAAGCGGCGCTTATCTGGGTCCCTATGCGCTCGCAAGAATAGCCATGCTGCCGGGTCACTTATTCGGATCCAAATAAGGAGCTATCTGCGCCGGCTGTTAGAACCGGCGGATAGCTCCTTCGCGAGGCAGAGGCTTGCATAAACAAGCCGCGATTAATTATTCGATTCGTCCGCTGTCCGCATACGCTGGAGAAGCAATCCGTCCGTGCCGGCATTTGTGCCCCGAATGAACGGCTTCATGAAATAAGCTACATAATTGCCGTAGGCGATTAATTCCGCGTCCGACAGCTCGTCAACCCAGTGAACCCCGTTAGGCATAGCTTCTAGAAGCAAGGTGCATATGCCGCCATAAAGACCGCATGCCACTTGAAAATAGGTTGCGTTTGTCCCGTATGAATCAAAAATCTCCTTATTTTGCATCACATTGTACAAATAGCGCTCATGATCTTCGTATACGAGGAGTACCCCGACCAGATCGGAGCCTTCGAGCTCTGCGTCGCGCGGATCAAGCAGCTGGTGGTTCCAATCCCAGAGCTCATCCGGGTTATCCAAATGATCATGCAGAATTTCGGTCGTGACCTCGTTGACCTTATAAAGGAAACCGATCTCGAAAGGGTAGCGCTCGCCAAGCGATAGTACTTCCTCATGCGGCATCAGGCAGCCTTCAAAACATAGTTGGCCGAGACGAACGAAGAAGGTTTGCGCATAAACGGGATCATAAAGAAATAAGGCGCGGTGATGGTTGACCAACATGGGATAGTTCAGTATCGCTTCATCCAAATAACATTCGGGTGACCAAGTGCTGTAGACCGTTTTTGGCTTAAGCAGCGTTCGATCGGCATAAAAGCTGTCGTCGGTCTCCACAATGTAGCAAGCCAGCGGCAGCTTGTCTGGCTGCTCCTTCATAAGCGAGATCGCCATCCACTGCACGACGCCCGGATTCATTCCCGACCCGATGATGGCTTGCAGCCCGGAGTAACTGTGTTTTTTTTCTTTGAACCTCCTATAACGTTCGATGAGCGTGAAACCCTCAAGCTCCGTAAGCTCATCCACCTCCGTGCTCTCTAATGCGGTGTTCACGTAAGCAACGGCAAGCTCATTGCAGCACTCAAGCATGCTTAATGTATCTGCCCAAGACGCGTCGATGACTAGACGGGTAGATGTTTGCAGCAGATGAAGCTTGAAATTGCCCGCATCCTGCAGGTCAAACTGGTGAAGCTCAAGCCGGCCGGCAAGCCGAGGGTAATAAGCCTTGATTTCATCGAGCTGCTGCGGCTTTACATCCACGCAGTGGATCTTGCCGTTTGCTAATTCCTTGTGGAGCGGGGCATGTTCATCTTGCACGACTCGTTCCAAAAGAGCCAGCACAGCCTTGCCTACGCCTCCGCTGCTCCCAAGCAGCGTAATAACGATATTGTTTTTTGCCATGATACGATCAACTCCTTTCCGTTGCTGTCAGCATACGCGGGCCGCTGCTTGACTGACAGCAGCATTCTTTCCGTGCCAAAGACCCAAATTGGATGTGCCGCGGCTAGGAGTGGCACCTGCGGGCTGAAGCAGGGAGACCGTTTGTATCGCCTCCATCAGCCTAGATGAAGCTTGCGATTATTTCCCGAATTCCAGTATGATAAGAGCAGACTTTGAAGGAGGATTTAACCATGAGTGAGCTTAAGCTTCGATTGCCGGAGGCGGTAATATTCGATATGGATGGCACGCTGTTCGAAACCGATACGCTGCTTGTGCCTGTCCATCACCGCGTGTTCGAAACGCTTCGGGAGGAAAGGCAGTACGTGCATGAAACACCGCCAGTAGAACGTTTGCTTAGCTGCTTAGGGATGCTTCTGGAGGATATATGGCGTCAAGTCATGCCAGACAGTACGGAGGACGCCCGGAAGAGAGCCGATGATTTACTGCTGCAGTATGAGCTGGAAGGCTTGGCAGGGGGAGAGGGCGAGCTGTATCCCCATGTGGAGGAGACGCTGCGCGAGCTGAAGTCGCGCGGAATTAAGCTGTTTGTGGCCAGCAACGGCCTTGAGGACTATGTGAAGGGCGTCGCCCGTTATAAAGGGATTGACGGGCTGTTTGACGGTCTTTACAGCGCAGGCGAATATGCGACATCCAGCAAGGTTGATCTCGTTGCGCGTCTGCTTCAGGATCATGGCATTCAATCCGCTTGGATGGTCGGCGACCGTTCCTCCGATGTGGAAGCGGGCAAAGGAAACGGACTGCAAACCATAGGCTGTGCGTATGCGACGTACGGACGTGCAGCGGAGCTTGACGGGGCTGATTTTTTGATAACCGATTTCCGCGAGCTTGCAAGGCTGTTGGAGAAATAAACGAATAAGCCTGGGCTCTAACGTATGAATGGGCTGCGATAACCGGTCACATTGTCGATTAGGGTCAATGGCAGAGGGAGCGCGACTGTGGTTCAGGCAAGCTGGAACAACGATTTGATTGTGACCGCCGATCAGCTAAAAGAGATCGTTGGCACCCCGCATGAAGCGGTTGTAAAGAAGAGCGTTTCGCGAATGGAGGGCCATATTCGGCACTTCTTGTCCTTATCCCCCCTGTTTTTCTTATCGACATCGGATGCTGCGGGACGATGCGATACATCGCCGCGCGGTGATGAGGCCGGCTTCGTGAAGGCGCTGGATGATCACAGGCTTATCTATCCGGAGCGTCCGGGCAATCGCCGGATCGACTCCTTGCTGAATATGCTGGAAAATCCGCAAATCGGCATGGTGTTCCTTATTCCCGGCATGCAGGAGGTGATGCGCATCAATGGCCGCGCTTCGATTACCCGGAACGCCGAGCTGATCGATAAGATGGAATGGAGCGGTAAAACAGCGGATCTTGCCGTCGTGGTAGAGGTTCAGGAATGCTTCATCCATTGTCCGAGGGCCCTTAAGCAATCAGGGATATGGGATGCGCAAACATGGCCTGCTGCCGATGACATGCCGTCAACGAAAGAGATGTTCAAGGCGCATTTGCAAATGAACGGCTATGACTTGAAGTAGCTTCCCCGTCTAGCCGACTTTAACAGATACAAATATTAAAACACCGGTTAAGAGACCGCGCTTGCGCAGCTTCTTAACCGGTGTTTATTTTTTAGCAGGGATGCTTCATCCGCATGTTAATGAGCGTCATACTTATGGCCTGGGCGGTTGTCTGCTACGGCTGCCGGCTTCTCCTTGGCTTTCTTGCGTTTTTTCTGGTTATGGAGCCAGAGCGCGTATTCGAGCGGCCTAATGATAGCTTTGCGATAGACCTCTTTCTCGCCAGCCTGCGCGAATACCTCCCGAGCGGGCTTCGGATTAACCTCAAGCAGCCAAATGCCGCCTTTACGGTCGATTGCCAAATCGAGCGCAAGCTCGCAGAGCCTGCCGTAGTTGAGCTCTAAATAAGCTGCAATCGCTACGCCGAGCTCTTCAGCCTCTTGCTTGACCTGCTCAGCCTTGGACTCGTCACGCAGCCATTCATTCAGCAAATGACTCATCGTTTCGGCATGGCCGCCGCCGTGTAAATTAGACGTAATGCTGCCGGCGGCGCCGATTCTGCCCGCGCATCCCGTTACTTCCCATGCGCCTTCTCCGTTTTTTTGGACGAGCATCCGATAGTCGTGCACGCGTCCGCTGGCAAGCTTTATTTGAATGCCCTGCTGGGCAATATACCGGTTGCTTTCTAAATCCCATGGCGCTAAGTAACTGCTTAGGCCGGCTGATGAAATATTTTGCGGCCGGATAATGCGTCTTTCTTGATCGCGGCCTTGGATATGAAGCAGTCCGTCCTTCCTCTTCTCGATACGCAGTATGCCTCTGCCGCCCGTGCCGTTAATCGGTTTAAGATAAACGAGTGGATATTTCCGAATGAATTCAGTGACGATTTGAATGTTGTCGACATATTTGGTGGCCGGCAAATAGTCTTTAAAGCGGTCATCCTTTGAAAGGGTGCGGTGAACGGTCCATTTGTTGCGCAGCATACGGTTAAGAAAAGTAAGATGGCCATACGTTTTGCGGAATTTCTTAAGCTGCTCGAAGCGGTAGGTACGCTGGATCCGACAACGGTCATAGATCATATTCGGAAAGGAGGTCCACCTGCGCGACCACGTTTTCGAGTCTGGCTCGTAGAACCATGCATGAATTTTATTTTCCGTATAATTGACATCCTTCGGCGTAAATACGAAGACGTTAAGTCCTAGCTTTCGTCCGGCGGAAGTCATTTTTTGATAGACGGATCGCTCCTCTAGCAACCCGGCTTCATTGAGGTACAAAGTCAGGATGCCTAGGACGGGCTGTGTCATTCGTGATTCCCCTTTCAAAACGAAGCGTCGGTTTGCCTGTTGGGCCTCTGTGCATGGATACGGCAGTCATGCCTAGGCGGAAGCAAAGTGCCATGCTTGCGGTATTATCTGTCGCAACATTGCAGCTGAGCCTGCCTAACCGCTGGATCATGGCCTGAACGAGGGCGCTGCCGATCCCGAGGCTTCTTGCTTCCGGATGAACGACGACCATGCAAGCGGCATCGCCGGCTGCTTCTGCAAAGCCAAAGCCGACGATGCGGCTGCCATGTTTCGCAATGACAGCCACCGCGCCGCAGGGCCGGTTCGAACCTTCTTCAAGCAAAGCGGGGTCAAGCTTGCGGAGCGCATGGATGGTCGATACCGCGAGCCGCTTATCCCCGAATCGTATGGAAAAGCCAATGAGCCTCTTTTGTTCCGCTAACCACGCTTCCGGTGTAAGCAGCTCTAGATCCATGTTATGCGCCTCCCGCTTTTTCTGTTTTTAATCTAGCCAAGTAAGCACCGTAATGAAAAATGCGTTCAAGCGATTTTTTGCGGATATGCGGTTCATCGAATTTCATCGGTTTAGAGTTGGCTTCGAAAAACCACATGTTTCCATCGCTGTCTACTCCTAAATCCATGGACATCTCGCCAAGCAGCTGGCCGGAAGCCTGTTCAATCTGCTTGGCGATCAGAACAGCGGTGTTTTTTGCTTTTATGAGCAGTTTACGCCCCAGTTCTTCATTAAATGAATGAATGAGCAGCTTCTCGGGATCCTCAATCATCCCGCCGCGCGGAACATGGGTTGTAATACTGGAAACGCCGGCAATCCGCGCGCCGATACCGGTGATATCCCATTGTCCGCGCTGGTTTTTTTGAACGAGTGCACGGAGATCGAACCTTCGCTCATTGAAGGAGGCGAGCTTGATCCCCTGCTGCGCAATATAGGCCTCGTGTCCGCGTTGTTTCTGAATACGGCTCCAAAGCTTATAGATCGTAGAGCAGTTGTAGGTGGCGCTTTTTTTGTTCTCTTGGATTTTCAGCCGGTAGGGCAGCTGCTTCTCGGCATGCACCTTAATCGTCATTATGCCTTTGCCCGCTTTTCCGCTCTCGGGCTTTAAATAGAGATAGGAATGCTTTTGCATCATCCGCCCAAGACCCGTTACCGTAATCAGCTTGCGCGTCGTAGGAATATAGGGTTTGGTCGTCTTCGACAGCCGAAGCCATTCGAAGAGATCCCATTTGTTGAAAAATGCCGGGTTAAACAGGGTTACGCGCGGATGCTTTTGGCAGGCAATAATTTTTCGCTTGACCGCAGGCTGGATTTCATCCTCCCGCAGAGGGATCCGATTGTAGAGAATATCGGGAAAAGGAAG
Organism: Paenibacillus sp. LPE1-1-1.1; assembly: GCF_040676435.1. Classification (NCBI taxonomy): domain Bacteria; kingdom Bacillati; phylum Bacillota; class Bacilli; order Caryophanales; family Paenibacillaceae; genus Paenibacillus; species Paenibacillus sp. LPE1-1-1.1. Next base: position 1,700,129 of record NZ_JBEGHY010000001.1, on the reverse strand, counting down.
CAGCCGCTGCTGCCACACATCCTCGAGTTCGTTGTAAACAAAGCCTTTGAGGCTGCTTCTTGTGAGCAGCAAATTTTTTACGGTCAGAACATAGACGATAAAGCCCATGGATTGGCCGGTTCGGATGATATCAACAAAGTTGCTGCGGTTGCCGCGAAAAAGCTGAACGTCATCCTCGATGGTCAATATGGCGAGTACGGTTCTACCGGCGCGCTGCTCTCTGGTATCCGAGTCTCCGGGAAGCTTGCTGTCCATCAGCTATTACCTCCCTGGTCATGGAAGCGGCTGAGGTACATGCAGTGCTCAAAAATATAGGATAGTGAAGCACGCCCCTCGGAACGCAGCGCTGGATGTTTGAAGATCGAACGGCCGGGCTTGGCGTTAGCCTCGAACATCCACACTTCCCCGTCTTTATCAATGCCCAGATCCAGCCCCAGCTCGCCGAGGCGGTGCGGGTAGTTTCGCTCGATCGCTTCTGAAAGCCTGATGGAGGCGAGCTTCGCTTTTTCAAGCACGGCATCGGCATCCGATCCGAACGTCTTGCTTAACGCCTGCTGCGGCGTCATCAGTGAACCGCCGTTTTTGACATGCGTCGTTACGCTGCCACGGCCTGCTTTTTTGGCTCCGATGCCAGCGGGTATCCATTCGTTATTTCCGTTCTTATGCATATGAAAGCGGAAATCGAGCGGACAGTTGTCGATTTCGACGAGGCGGATGCCCTGCTGAACGACATAATGAGTCAAGTTGCTGCCGTGTTTGGCCTGAAGCATCCGCATGAGGCTGTTAAATTGATTGAACCGAAGCAGCACGTTTTGGCTGCCCTTGCGGTAACGCGCGAAATAGCCGCGTTTCGGATGATAAGTCAAGCGGTAGATGCCTGCGCCAAGGCTTCCTGCCGTGGGCTTGAAATAAAGAAACTGATGCTTCTCGAGCATTTCCTTTATTTTCTCGGCTGTAGGACCGGAAACGGATTCCGGCAAATGGTTCAAGGCTTCCGGATCATTATCGAGAAGCTTATAAACATCGGCTTTGTTGAAGAAGCTCCAGTTGAAAAAAGGGATTTTGCGGCGCACGAAGCGCTCGCGCAAAGCGTTAATGGAAGCGGACGTTTCTGCTTTCCGGCTCGGCAGCCGGTTGTAGACGACATCCGGCAGCGGCACGATTTTGCGGTACCAGCCGCCCTGCGAATTCAGAAAGTAGCCGTTGACTGTTTCCTGCTGCCAGTTGATGTCGCTCGGCGTGAAACCGAAAAGGTAAGCTTTGGACTCGCCGGTCATGATAACCTGCTTGATGAACCCGGTGCGCGGACCGAAGGGATTGCTTTCGGAACGCGTGGGGTTATCGCTCAGTATGCCGACTAACGGCCCAAGCTGAACCTCGTTTTCGCCGGTAGTAAGCACATATACGTTGCCTGATTTCGGAACTTTAATCGATTGGCGGACGCCAGCGGATAAATACAGGTGATTGCCGGGCCGTTTCAGCTGCTTGATCTCAGCCACGATCACCTCGTTGCCGAGCTTGAGGTGAACCGATTTTTTGCCGGAGAGCTTCAGCTGCTTTAACAGCGGGCTGGACAGATATACGATTTTATTGGATTGCTGCGAGAAATGTACGTTACAAGTTGTCAAACTCATCGATGAACCTCCTGAACGTTGAAAGGCCGTAATAGGTTGTCGGTGCTTGAATGATGAAGACGGCCGTTTGCGGATTCATTGGCTACAAAAGACGGTGATAAGCGCCTAGTCAGAGAGCGTGCATATAAAAGCGGTCTTTCAATCGAAAGCCGCTCGGCCTCTTGGTCGCCTATGATTTGAAAGGAAGAGCGACCAGGCTTGGAGTTCGCTTCGAGCAGCCATAGCCGGCCGCTCTTATCTATACCATAATCTAATCCGAGCTCGGCAAGTCTGCCGAAATTATTTTCCAGTCGTTCTGCTGTTTGCTTGCTTATTGTATGGAACTGCTCTAGCAAACGTTCGGATTTAAACTTGCCAAATTTGGCAGAAAGCAGCTGAGCGGCCGGATATGCCAAGCCGCCTCCGTGCAGATTGGACGTTAAGGTACCCGCCTGACCCGTACGCAGCGCAGCTCCCGATACCGACCAGCTGCTTTTTTCATCCTTTTGGATGAGGACTCTCACGTCAAACGGCTTATTATCCTCTCCGCTAAGCTCTAAATAAGGCTGTATTAAATAGGGGGTATGCTTAACGAAGTCCATGATCCATTGTTTAAAAGCCCGATCCTCCGTAAAAGCAGCCGTAAAGGAACGGTTTTGGCGGCTCCGGCCCTTAACCAGCGTAGACCGTTCAAGCGGGCAGCGCGCGACATGGACGATGCCCCTGCCCTGCATGCCAGACGAGGGTTTAAGGATCACACCGCCTCTAAAATGGTCAGCCAGCTTCAGAAGCTGCGCCGCATCCGCCAATGGCTGCGTATGGGGCAAATGCTTTGCCAGTACGGAATGCTCTTTCAGCGCCTCATAAACCTCAAGCTTTGCAGGCAGCGTCCCGTTCAGCAGCCGATAGGGTTTGAGCCGGGCCAGCTTGCTCAGCATGCGGCGGCAGTCCAGCCTTTGGCCTGCCCCGGTGAAAAAACACCGGTCATATACGATATCGGGCAGCGGCACGGGCTGCCGCGTAAAGCCTGCTTGCCCGGAGCGATAGCCAAAGAGCTGCTCCGAATGCAACTGAAGCCCATCTGCGGCAAATACATAAACATCGATTCCGAGTTGCTTGCCTGCTGCGCTGAGCGCTCCATAGAAGGAGGGCTCAGGCAATACGGGCTTTGAATCGCGATCATGGGCTATCGAAGCGACGACAATTCCGAGAATGACCAATCGAGTCTGCATTGGATCCTCCGTTAAAAGCCCGATAAAAACCGGGAATATTGAATCATCATGCGGACAGACGGGCGAATCTTATTTTCATTCAGAGGCGTATTATCGTTTTTGGAAGGCTTGGAGTTCACTTCGAGCAGCCATACGCGCCCATTCGTATCCATAGCAAGGTCGATGCCCAGTTCGCCAAAGTGCGCGGGGATTTGGGTATCCACGCCTTTTGCGATATTAAGAGCAGCCTGTTGGAGCCGATGAACCGCGTCCTGCTTGCTGACCCCGGACTGCAGATTGGATTTTGCAACAGCTTCGCCAACCGTGCTGAGCGTGCCGCCGCGCGCCAAATTCGAGACGAAATGATGGTTCCCGGCCGTTCGGGCTACAATGGATGTGATCGTCCATTTGCCGCTGGCGTTCTTTTGGACGAGTGCGCGAAAATCAACAGGACGTTTCTGAATCTCGATCAACTGCAGCCCCTGCTGAATTTGATACCGCACCGTTTTCATCTTTACGGATAGGGTCGAGAACAGCTGGAGCAAGCTGGTGTACTGCTGCCTGCGGGTGCCTGCTGCGGTTGCGAACATGGCTTGGTAACTGCCCGCGTCGAGTCGGGTAACCCGAATGATGCCTTTGCCTAAGCTGCCGCGAACCGGCTTGAGAAATACGCTGCTGTACCGGGAACACATCGATTTCAGCATCGTGTAGTTGCGCAGCAAATGCGATTCCGGCAAATAGCGGACTAAGGTCTCATCTTTTTTCAGCGCGTCGAAAACCTCGGTTTTATCCAAAAACTTTTCGTTGAAAACGGTCGTCTGATGCAGCAGTTTTACTTCTTTCATGAAATGTTGTACGCTGGGTCTATTCTCCAATTTCCGCGAGGTAAGACGGTTATTGACGACATCGGGAACAGGCATGGTGGCTTTGTGCCAGCCGTCCGAATAAATCCAGCTGTCAAGATAGTCGAAATTTGTGCCGATCTGGTTTGGCGTGAAAAAATAAACGAATGCGCCTTGCGCCGTACAGGCTTCAACAAGCTCCCTGCAGAACATGGTAATGGAACCAAAGGGTTTATCCGGCATATGCGGGTAATCACGGCTGACGAGCACGCCGATCAACGGCCCCATAACAAGTGTAGCTGTGCTGGCTTTGTATTGCAGTCGAATCGCTGTGCCGTTTGTTAATCCCATCAGTCTGGCTAAGCTCTGGCTCATTCTCATTCCATCGTACTTTGCGACAGGAATGATCTTCACATGCTGCCGAAAAGCACCGAACTTCAAAATGATGTGCTGGCCTTGAGGAATTTTCCACTGCTTTACAAGTTTTTCGCCAAGCATAAGCGTATCTTCCGGAAGCATGCCGGAGCTGATCACCTGTACGGCTACTTTCGATTTGAGCATCATAAATCTCCTTCCAAGCAGGAGGATGACGGTAAGTGGTAAGCGGCCTTTAGGTGTTTTACACGAATTACTTCATCATATGAGGACATCTATTCCTTTGTGAATCCGAAACGGGCCGGATGCTTGTGCTGTTTTCATTAGCTTTTCCATAAGAGATTGGGCTTTTCTATCGATGAGGCGGCAGGATTGAACCAATAGGCTTAATAAAATAGATCTTCATGAATGGGAGAGAGACGGATGAATGTATATGACAAAGCTTATGAATTAGCCAAAGCGCTTAAAGAAAGCGAAGAAGCAAAACTGCTGAAGCTTGCCAAAGAGGAAGCGGAGGCCGATCCCGAGGCAAAAAGCATGCTGGATGATTTTCGCGAGCGCCAAACCTTCCTGCAGCAGAAAATGATGGCCGGCGAAGAGCCGTCCGCCGAGGATATGGATAAGATGAACAAGCTCTACGAGGTCATTTCGCAAAACCCGCTGATCGGCAAGCTGCTCGATGCCGAGCGCCGCTTCGCGGTCGTGTTCGAGGATGTCAACCGCATTATGTCCGATGTGTTGAAGTCGATCGTAGATTAAGGAAAGACATATAACCTGTCCCTGCTTCATAGAATGGTAATGCGGACAAGATGATTTGCCGCTTAAGACTCTGTGAAGGAGCTGAAGGCATGTTTTCCGGAAAAGCCCGTCATGTATTGTATTTACTTATAGCGCTTGCGATGCTCGTATATGCGCTTCCCCGTCTGGAGCTGAACGCGCCGTGGAGCTTGATGAGCGTATTCGGGCTGGTGTGGCTCTTGTTTGCTTCATTGATCGTCATCGCGAATGTCAACGCGCTGGTTATGAGCGAAGAGAAAAGGAAAGAGCTGGCCCGCATTAAGAGAGCAAAGGCTCAGCTATGGGAACAGAAGCTGTTGCAGAAAGCGAATTCATCCAGAAAAGCGCGCGGATAGGCAGCGGGAAAGCGGCATAGCGTGTTAGCTCGAAAAAAAAAAGAAGATCCGCCGGACAAAAAAACCAGCGGGTCTTTTTTTTTTTTTGTATATGAACATATCGGTCATAGGTTCGTTTATTGTATTTCTTTAAATTGAACGAGCTGCTTGACGAATCGGTAGACGGCTTCCTGTTCCTTTAGGCTTAAGCCGTTCATCTGATGAACAACCTTCGTCGCGTAGCCTTCTTCCTCAGGAGAATCTGCGGCATCCGCACGGGATATGACGTTCACGATTTTCTCCAGCGGCGTTTGAAGCGCATGCGCGATTTTGCTGAGTACGTCGATCGTCGGATTTTTTTCGCCGCGCTCCACTTGTCCCATATAGGAAGCGTTTATGTCAGCGCGCAAAGCAAGCTGCTCTTGGCTTAGCCCTCTTTTTTTTCGCAGCTGACGTATGTTTTCACCAACAAGCCCCGCAATTTCACTCATTTTGTCACCTCAGCCTAACGATAGAACTTTAACAGGCCGTCAACAACGCTTTATAGAGCATATTCAAAAAAGTGACTATAGTCATTGACGAATAGATGGTTCCTTTACTGTAATTGTGTAAAAAAGTATCATTCTACTATTATGATTACCTTTAAAGGATCAATTTACCAATTAAACGATTGATGGTAGGATAATAGAGGTCGAAAATGTTGACGCGAGGAGGATGGAAAAGTGGTTGACGAATTCGATTTCTTCAGAAAAGTCCGTGCTTATTATAACAATGTTCCCTTCCTTGTCCAATTCACTTACCGCTTATCTCATCGTGTCGATAAGGCTGTTACGGCACGCGGTTCGTTTAGCTGCCGCGTTAATCCGCATACCCAAATCGTTGAATATGTGATCGATCTGAGATCCGATTCTATTTCCAGGCCATATAGCGAACACAGCTCTTTTTTGTTTTCCAGCTTATATGATGAAATACCGGCGCAATCGATCGAATTGAACCAATTTCTCATCCAAGCGCTGCGTTACCCGCTTCCGATCGAATATGATTGGCAGGCCTTTGTGATGTCCGGCGCGGAGGACGCCGTGAACATGCAAACGATTCAGCAGCTGTTCAAGAAATGGAGATTCAAGAGCAAGGATGAGCAGCCCGTAGACGGAAAGCTAAAGGTCGGGCAGGTGCTGCTGCAATGGCAGCTTTAGGCATGCGTCGAATCGGGACAGGCATGACTTGTACCTTCCTTTCCCTTATAATAAGGGAATAGCTTTGCAAGTTGGACGGAGGAAACAAAGTGGCGCCTATCGGACCCGGTAACGAGACCGGCACGAAGCATGAACAGATTTTGAATTATATCCAAAGCCTTAAGATCGGAACGAAGATTTCGGTAAGGGCGATAGCCAAGGCGCTTAGCGTGAGCGAAGGGACGGCCTATAAGGCATTTAAAGAAGCGGAAAGCTCGGGGCTTGTCAGTACGAAGGAACGGATCGGAACGGTTCGAATCGACCGTAAGCGCCGTGAGGCGCTCGACCAGCTGACCTTTGGGGAAGTAGCCGAAATCGTAGAAGGAAGGCTGTTCGGCGGTGCGGCAGGACTCGATAAAACGCTGCATAAGTTCGTTATCGGAGCGATGGAGCTGGATGCGATGCTGCGCTATATTGACGAGGGCAGCCTACTCATAGTCGGGAACCGGATCGGCGCGCACCGCTGCGGGCTGGAGGAGGGTGCCGGCGTTCTGATTACAGGCGGCTTCGAGCCGAGCGAAGAAGTGATCAAGCTTGCGGACGACCGCGCCTTGCCGATTATCACTTCCCGGCATGATACGTTTACGGTTGCTTCTATGATCAATAGAGCGATGTACGATCGGCTTATTAAACGCAAGATTATGTTGATCGAAGATATCGTAACCTTCAGCAAACCGGCGGATGTACTTCGGATCGGACAGTCCGTTCTTGATTTCCATAAGCTCTCCCGCGAAACCGGCTATTCCCGTTTTCCCGTGGTGGATGAGAGAAGCAAGGTTGTCGGGATGATGACGGCCAAGGATGCGGTCGGTTCGCCCGAGGACGGCATCGTCGACCGGGTGATGACCAAGCATCCGATTACGGCTGCTCCGAACATAACCGTTACTTCCGCTGCCCATACCATGGCCGCGGAAGGCATAGATTTACTGCCGATCGTGGATAGGCACCGCAAGCTGCTTGGCGTTGTCACGAGGCAAGAAGTGCTTGATGCCATGCGGTTTGCCGGCAAGCAGCCGGAATCCGGAGAGACCTTTGAAGATCTGATGTGGGCTGGTTTTATGGCAACGGCAAATGTCAGTGCCGTGGGACAAGACGAGCTTGGCTTGGCCTATAAAGGGTCGATTACCGCGCAAATGTCCGGAGCGCTAGGGATGGTGTCGGAAGGGCTGCTGGCAACGTTAATGACGCAGGCTGCGCGCAGAATGATTCGGGAAACCGCTAAGCGGGATTACCTGCTGGAGAGCATGACGACTTATTTTGTAAGACCCGTTCAAATCGACAGCGAAGTCACGATCATACCGAGGGCGCTGGAGCTGAGCAGGAAATTTACGAAGCTTGAAATCGAGGTCAAGGATGCGCAGGGCTTGGCCGCCAAAGCGATGATGACGGCCCAAATGATCGATCCCTATTAAACGCAGATTAATTTTTAGGCCTGCTGTATAGGCTGAGATTACGAAGTCCGGCAAATAGGTTGAACACGCCGATGACCAAAAAGATCGCGCCAATGACGATGCGAAGGGTAGATTCCCCGGACAAAAAAAGCTGTACCAGAGCAATGAACAGCATCATGACGCCCATGCTGATGTTCATTCTGGCTGCGAATACGGCTCTCGTTCTCGCATCGGAGGAACGGCGCGACTTAAAGCTGAATACGGCTGAAAACACGAGTGAAATAAGGATGCCCGGAACGAGCAGCCATTGCAGAAGTTGATCCAAGAATAAGCAGCTCCTTTAAGTTATGTAGGTACAGCAGCAACCCGCGAATAGACAGGCTCTATTGTATCACGAATCACAGGCGCGTGCTTAAGAGGGAGGCTTCACATAGTCCCGGACCTCCACCCATACTTGAAGGATATTATCGACGACTAGAATCGTGTTCACTTCAATCGTATAGTCTTTGTTGTGCACATCCATATAAACTTTCCTTTCAAGCAGCTTCCTTGCGAAACGGGCGTCGGAATCGATCTCGTAGATGCTCCTGCCTAGGAAGCTCTTAAGATCCTCTTTGATTCGTTTGATCAGCTCGGCTTCGGTGACTTGATCTAGTCGAGGCCGTTTGGTATCTTGCCCGGCTTCCTTCTCGATGCGAGGGAGCACGCTTTTTATAACGGTATGCTGATTTTTGAATTGGTTTAAGTTCTTTATATCCTGCTCGTACTGCTCTAGCTGTACCTCAAGCTCGCTCTTCAATGTAATTAAAGCCTCGAACCGCGCCAAAAAAATGGAATTGTACACAATTGCCCCAATGATCATCCCGAGCGTTAATACACCTACCATTTGTAATCCTCTCACGAAACGGTCAAACGGCGGCAGACGCATCGCTTATGCGGCTCCCTTGCAGATGAGACGAACCAGCTCCGTGCCTAGGTGAGCGCCGAGAAACGCGATGATAATAAAACAAATCTGCTGCGCGGCAGGCGATAATTGCCCCTGCATGATATTGCTTTCAATGACGCGAACAGGATCGATAGAACCTCCGATCGCTGCCACGATCGCCCAGATCTTTAGCCTTGCAGCCGTGTCGAGCATCGTCGTCGCAGGCGGCAGCAGCATAAACACCGAACCGATTCCCGCAAGCGTAGAGCCCCCTAAGACAACGCCGAACGCAATAAAGAAATCAAGTCCCGCTTTGGACAAGAAGTAGCTCATCGGTATCCCTCCAAAAATTATAGTGACGCTTCATAACGATGCATGCCGTATGCTCTTCTACCATTCTATGGGCGTGTCCACTGCGATTATGATAAAATAGAGTTAACTTATTTGGACGAAGCAGAAAGGATCGGATGCGATGAGCGGTCAGAACGAACAATCTTTCGTGCATTTGCACGTTCACAGCGAATACAGCCTGCTTGACGGCGCAGCTAGAATCCGTGACCTTACTGCAAAAGCGGCAGAGCTTGGAATGAAAGCGCTGGCGCTGACCGATCATGGGGTGATGTACGGAGCGATCCCGTTTTATCGGGCATGCCGGGCACAATGCATTAAGCCGATTATCGGCTGCGAGCTTTATATGACGACCGGCTCCCGATTTGAAAAAGGGCCGCGCAAGGACAATCCGACATACCATTTGATCGTGCTGGCAAAAAATGAAACAGGCTACCGCAATTTGATGAAGCTCAGTTCTATCGGGCATCTGGAAGGCTTCCACTACAAGCCTCGGGTAGATCTGGAGATGCTGCGGAAGCATTCAGAGGGACTCATTTGTTTGAGCGCATGCCTTGGGGGAGAGGTCTCGCAGCATTTGCTGCATGACCGGGTTGAGGAAGCGCGGAGCAGCGCCCTGCGCTACAAAGATATTTTCGGGGAAGATTTTTATTTGGAGCTTCAGGATCACGGCCTCTTGGACCAGAAGAAGGTAGCCGCCGAATTGATCAAGCTCGCGGTCGATACGGGCATTAAGCTTGCGGCGACCAATGATGTGCATTATCTGCGCGCAGAGGACGCTGCCATGCAGGATGTGCTGATATGCATCGGAACGGGAAAAACGATTGAGGACGCCGACCGTCTGCGCATGCTGACGGATCAGATGTATTTGAAAAGCGCGGAAGAGATGGCGCTTATGTACCGGCATGTTCCTGAAGCGCTTGCGAACACGATTGAAATCGCGGAGAAATGCGAGCTGGAATTGACGCTTGGCCGGGCTGCGCTTCCTATCTTCCGGCCGGTACCGGCAGGGATGAGTTCGTCTGATTATTTAATTACGTTATGCCGTGACGGCTTGATGGCCAGATACGCGGGAATGCCCGAGTGGGCGGCTGACGAAGATTTTAGGCAAAAAGCGGAGCTGCGGCTGGAGTACGAGTTATCCGTTATCGACAAAATGGGATTTAGTGATTATTTTCTAATCGTGTGGGATTTTATCCGGTTCGCCCATGAAAGAGGCATTAGAACCGGTCCGGGCCGCGGATCGTCTGCGGGAAGCTTGGTGGCCTATACGCTGCGAATCACCGACGTGGATCCGCTGAAATATAAGCTGCTGTTCGAACGGTTCTTGAATCCGGAACGGATTTCGATGCCGGATATCGATATCGATTTCAATGACGAGCGCCGCGATGAGGTTATTGCTTACGTGGCTGCCAAATACGGGGATGAGCATGTCGCGCAAATCATCACGTTCGGAACAATGGCGGCCAAAGCCGCTGTCCGTGATGTTGGCCGTGCGATGAACGTCCCGTTTCAAGAGGTAGACCGTGCGGCCAAGCTTATTCCGAATCAGCTTGGCATTACGCTGGATGAGGCGCTGAGAATGAGCAGCGAACTACGCGAAGCGAGCGAGCGCCAGCCGAAGACGGCGAGCATGCTGAAGATGGCCATAAAAGTCGAAGGGATGCCGCGTCATGCCTCGACGCATGCGGCAGGCGTCGTCATTTCCCAAGAGCCGCTGACTCATTATACGCCAATCCAGACAGGCAGCGAGCAGATTCCTCTTACGCAATATTCGATGGAGAATTTAGAAGCCATCGGCCTTCTCAAAATGGACTTTCTCGGCTTGCGTACGCTCTCGATCCTGGAGCGCGCGCTCCAAGCGGTGAAGGAGCAGCATGGCAAAGTGATCAATTTTCATACGATCAACGATAATGACCCGGCAACGTATGCAATGCTCAGCCGCGGAGATACGACGGGTATATTCCAGCTTGAGTCCGCTGGCGTCCGGCGCGTTCTGAAGGAAATGAAGCCGACGGAGTTCGAGGATATCGTCTCCGTTCTCGCTTTATACCGCCCGGGTCCGATGGAGTTTATTCCAAAATATATCCAAGGAAAGCATGGGCTTGTTACCGTTGAATATCCGCATCCGTCGCTTGAGCCTATTCTTGCGGATACCTACGGCATCATCGTGTACCAGGAGCAAATCATGCAAATTGCCTCCTTGATGGCTGGTTTCTCGTTAGGGGAAGCGGATTTGCTGCGCCGCGCCGTCTCCAAGAAAAAGCGCGAGGTGCTTGACGAGGAGCGGGCGCATTTCGTAAAGGGCAGCCTGGCTGAGGGCTATTCCGCTTCCGAAGCGAATCTTGTTTACGATATGATCGTTCGATTTGCCGATTACGGCTTTCCGCGAGCCCATGCGGCGGCTTACGGCGTGCTTGCCTTCCAGACGGCATGGCTCAAAGCCAACTATCCCGTTCAATTTATGGCTTCGATGCTGGCTTCTGTAACCGGGAACCAGCGGAAGACGGCCGAATATGTGGATGAATGCCGTCGGATGGGCATTGCCGTATTGCCGCCGGACGTAAACGAGAGCAGCGTTTCCTTTACCCCGGTGGCTCAAGCCGTACGCTTCGGTCTCGCAGCCATCAAAAACGTCGGAACGCAGGCTATCGAAGCAGTCCTGAAAGAACGCGGCGAGCGGCCGTTCGAAAGCCTTCTTGATCTTTGCAAGCGGGTGGATCTGCGGGTGGTAAACAAACGGGTGCTGGAGTCGCTCATTCAGGCGGGAGCGTTCGATTCGCTTCCCGGGCATCGTGCTCAGCTGCTTGCCGCCCTTGAGGAAACGGTTGAAACCGCGGTGAAATGGCGCAAGGAGCGCGAGGAGCTGCAAATTGAAATGTTCGGTCTCGACGAAATCCAGAATTGGGATGTCGAACTGCCGGATATTCGCCCTTATACGACCAGCCAGCAGCTGGATTTTGAACGTGAGCTGCTCGGTCTTTACTTATCGGGGCATCCGCTGGATGCTGCGGAGCAGCAGCTTGCGCCGTTAGGCCTGGATCGGCTGCTCGAGCTTAGCGACGCGAAGGACGGCGCAATCGCCATTGTGGGCGTGATGGTCGTGTCTGTTAAACCTTTTACGAGCAAAAAAGGCCTATCCATGGGCTTCCTCGAACTGGAGGATCGTATCATGCGCATAGAGGCGGTCGTATTTCCGACGATTTGGAAGCGGATAGGCAGCAAGCTCGAGAAGGGCGGTTTAGCAATCATACAGGCTACGGTTCAACAGCAGGATGATGATTATAAGCTGATCGTCGAGGATTGCGTGCCGATCGAGCATTCGGATATGGATCTCGCGGATCATGTAGGACGGCTCCAAAAGCAGGCGAAAGCACGCGCTGCGCGGACTAGCGGCAGCAGCTCTGCAAACGGAAGATCCGGGGAGCAGGCCGCACCAACCGGGCGAGCCGCTGGCGCAACCTGGAAGCCGCGAGCCTTCAAAGACAATCCATTGCCGACTGAAAATATTATCGGAAATGAGCAAGGGCCGCCGCACTCGACGGAGCGCAAGCCGCAGCGGGTGTATATCAAAATTATTTCGGAAAATGAGCAGCCCGCAATTCTGGAGCAGCTAAAATCGCTTCTTTCGGGCCATTCCGGCCAGCTTGCTACCGTTTTGTTTTATGTGCAGGGACAAAAGTCGATTGCGCTTAGCGACAGCTACCGCGTTCATCCGTCCACCGAGCTCATAGAAGCAGTCGAACAGCTGCTTGGCAAGGGCGCGATCGTTGTGAGATAAGCAAGGACCTTTCTACCCTTCCTAAATATCCTGTAAACAAAAGTATTTCGTATGCACGTCAGGGCTTGTACGCGCATATGTTTAGAGATACAAGCGACGATGGCAATGGAGCCTCCTAAAGGGAAGCTGCATGTGAAGGACAGTGTCATCTGCTCACGCTATTGTTTCCAAGATAGACGTACAAGCAGTTACGGGAGGGATGAGTCCGATGACAGGAATCGAGAAATGGCTCTTAAAACGAGGGGTATCGATCGACGACGTAACCGAAATCGTCTATGCGCTGCAGCGTCCCTACAATGGTGATCTGACGATGGAACAATGCGAGGAAAGCGTCAGGGCGGTACTCGATAAGCGCGAGGTGCAATACGTCATGTATACAGGCATAGCTTTAGATGAGCTGGCAGAGCGCAAATTACTGCCGGAGCCCTTGCAATCGATCATGGAAACCGATGAATCGCTTTATGGCGTCGATGAGACGCTGGCGCTCGGCATAACGAATGTTTATGGCATGATTGGATTGACGAGCTTCGGATATTTGGATAAAGTAAAACCCGGTATTATTCGTCAATTGAATGTGAAAGGCGAACGCATTCATGTGTTTTTGGATGACTTGGTTGCCGGATTAGCCGCTGCCGCCTCGGCAAGAATTGCGCATCAGGACCCGAAAGCGATCCGATATGATTTGCCGGATTCGCCATGACTATGGTATCATTATGAGATCATATGGCCTGTTACCGGGATAGCTATGCTTAGTAAGTGAGCTTTGCGGAAGCAAAGTTTTCAGGAGGTACCATGATGTGGACGGTCATTTATATCGCACCAACAGCAAAAATCGCAGATAACATCAAGAAGCGGCTAACGGAGGAAGGGTTTTTGGTGAAAATCCGCTCTGTCAATCTGTCCAAACAGCAATACGAGATACTAGTCCCATCTGGCGAGTTGGAGGAAGTACAAGAAGTATTTAACTCCATTATGCGGCCGTTATGATGGATAGCTCTATACTATTGCGCCTTGAGAGGTGTCACACGTGCAAATAAAGGATTTATTTACGAAGAAGAAATATGCGACAATACCATCGGAACCGCGCAAGCGTGAGGTTCCCGAAGGCTTGATGAATAAGTGCTCCAAATGCGGCACCATTCAGTACAGCAAGGAATTGGAAAAAAACTTAAAGGTTTGCTCCTCTTGCGGCCATCATTATCGCCTTACTGCTTGGGAACGAATCGCTTTAACGCTAGATGAGGGACATTTGCTTGAATACGATGCGGATATGGAATCCGTTGATCCTCTTAACTTCCCTGGATATGCCAGCAAGCTGGAGCAGCAGAAGAACAAATCTAATCTTCGCGACGCTGTCATTACGGGAGAAGGTACGATCGGCGGTTTTCCGGTTGTCGTAGCCGTTATGAGTTTTGATTTCTTTACCGGCAGTATGGGATCAGTCGTTGGTGAGAAGATAACGAGAGCCATTGAAGCGGCTCATGCCAAAGAGCTGCCGCTTCTGATTTTCTCAACCTCCGGCGGCGCCCGGATGCAGGAAAGTATTCTTAGCTTGATGCAAATGGCCAAAACAAGCGCAGCGCTTTCGAAATTTCAAGGCGCAGGCGGTTTGTTTATTTCAATTTTTACCGATCCTACTACAGGCGGGGTTTCGGCTAGCTTTGCGAGCTTGGGCGATTACAATTTGGCCGAGCCTGGCGCGTTGATCGGTTTTGCCGGACGGATTGTGATTGAACAAACGATTCGCCAGAAGCTGCCTGACGACTTCCAAACGGCTGAGTTTAATTTACAGCACGGCCAATTGGATAAAGTCGTACACCGTAAAGATATGAAGCCGACGTTAGCTAAGCTGCTTGATATGCATTGCGTAAAGGGGGAAACATCCTATGGCGGGTGAGCTGCCTTTTGAAAAACCGTTGAATGATTTGCGGCAGAAGGTCACGGAGCTGAAGACCTTGAGCGTGGAGAAGGGGATCGACTTCACGGAAGAGATTTTGGGTCTTGAGCAAAAGTGCAAACAGCTGGAAGAAGAACTGTACAGCGAGCTGTCTCCGGCTCAAAAAATGCATATGGCGCGCCATCATCAGCGTCCAACGTCGCTTGACTATATTCAGACGGTGTTCACGGATTATATGGAGCTTCACGGGGATCGTCTATTTGCGGATGATCTCGCGATCGTTGGCGGCCTTGCCAAGCTGAATGGCGTACCGGTAACGGTTATCGGACATCAGCGCGGTAAGGATACCCGTGAGAATATTGCGCGCTTTTTTGGCAGTCCTCATCCCGAGGGCTTTCGTAAAGCGCTTAGGCTAATGGAGCAAGCGAATAAATTCAAACGACCGATCATTACCTTTATCGATACGAAGGGTGCTTATCCGGGCAAAACGGCTGAGGAACGCGGACAATCAGAAGCGATTGCACGTAACCTAAGAGAGATGTCCGGCTTCGGCGTGCCTATCATTTGTATCGTTATCGGCGAAGGCGGCAGCGGCGGAGCGCTTGCGCTGGGCGTGGGAAATCGTGTGTTAATGCTTGAAAATGCGATCTACAGCGCGATCTCTCCAAACGGAGCCGCTTCGATTTTGTGGAAGGATGCTTCCAAAGCGGACCAGGCTGCTGAAGCGATGAAAATCACGGCCAAGGATTTGCTGGAATTTGGCATTATTGAAGATATCGTTATGGAGCCGCAAGGCGGAGCCCATAAAGATTTAGCTTTTCAAGCGGAGCAAATCAAAGATAAGCTGTGGAAGCATTTGCAGGAACTTCTTCCGTTAAGCGCCGAACAGCTAATCGAAGACCGTTATAAGAAATTCCGCAAGGTCGGCCAATTCAAAATTGCGGAGAAGACGCTTGAAGCGCCAAGCCAGCAGGAAGCGAATCGCATCCAAGCAGCAGGCACAACGGTAGAACCATCCGAACAGCCGGAAGAAGCGACCCCGACCGTTCAGTAAATAATATGTAAAATTGATGATTTCGCTGTACAAGCAGCTGGTTGTCATGTCAGTATAAAAAAGAATATCAGGCAATTTACGGAGGAAACTTAACATGCGCAAAACAAAAATCGTTTGTACAATCGGTCCATCCAGCGAATCACTGGAAAACACGAAGAAACTTATCAAAGCAGGCATGAACGTGGCCCGTCTTAACTTCTCCCACGGAGATTTCGAAGAGCACGGCAACCGTATCAAAAATATCCGCCTTGCGAACGCTGAACTTGGTACATCGGTAGCGGTTTTGCTTGACACAAAGGGTCCAGAGATCCGTCTTGGCAAGCTGAAGGAAGAGCCTATTGAATTAAACCAAGGCGAAACTATTACGCTTACGACAGAAGAAATTCTGGGTGACCGCAATCGTGTGCCTATTACTTACAACAACCTGCCTAACGACGTAACCATCGGCTCGACTATTTTGATTGACGACGGCTTGATCGGTTTGACGGTAGAAGAAGTTCAAGGAACTGAAATCGTGTGCCGTATCGTTAACAGCGGTCCGATTAAAAGCAAAAAAGGCGTTAACGTACCTGGAGTGAAGATCTCTTTGCCTGGTATTACCGAGAAGGATGCGAATGATATCGTATTCGGAATCGAGCAAGGCGTAGATTTCATTGCAGCTTCTTTCGTGCGTAAAGCAAGCGACGTGCTTGAAATCCGCGAGCTTCTTGAGCGCCATAATGCGGGACATATTCAAATCATCTCCAAAATCGAAAACCAAGAAGGCGTGGACAATCTCGATGAGATTCTTGAGGTTTCCGACGGCTTAATGGTTGCGCGCGGCGATCTCGGCGTTGAAATCCCTGCCGAAGAAGTACCGCTCGTGCAAAAAAACATGATCAAAAAAGGTAACCGCGTTGGTAAACCGGTTATCACGGCTACACAAATGCTGGATTCCATGCAGCGCAACCCGCGTCCTACCCGCGCTGAGGCGAGTGACGTAGCAAATGCGATTTTTGACGGCACAGATGCGATTATGTTGTCCGGCGAAACAGCTGCGGGGCGTTACCCGACTGAATCCGTACAAACTATGGCACGTATTGCTGAGCGCGCGGAAGCGGCTTTGGAATACCGTGAAATGTTCACAAAGCAAGCAAATGCACAGCAAACATCGGTTACTGAGGCTATTTCTCAAGCCGTTGCTAACTCTGCGCTTGACCTAAGAGCAAAAGCGATCATTACATCGACGCAAAGCGGCTTTACTGCCCGTATGGTATCGAAGTACAAGCCTAAAGCTCCGATCATTGCAGTAACGACAGATGAGAAAGTATTGCGCCGTCTATCTCTCATTTGGGGCGTATTCGCGGTACTGGGTCCTGATGCGGATACTACAGACGAAATGTTTGAAAATGCAGTAAAAGGCGGCATGAGCACAGGTTTCCTTAACCTTGGTGATACTGTCGTTATTACAGCCGGCGTTCCTGTTGGCCGCGCAGGTACGACAAACCTTATCAAAATTCACCACATTGGCGAACTTTTGGCACAAGGACAAGGTATCGGAAGCCAAACAGCCATCGGTAAGATCGTTGTTGCCCGTACACCGGAGGAAGCGATCGCAAAAACGACTCAAGGCTCCATCTTGGTTACGGTATCGACGGACAAAGAATATATGCCTGCATTTGAGAAAGCTGGCGCGGTTATTACGGAGCAAGGCGGAATTACAAGCCATGCTGCAGTAGTCGGTCTGAACCTTGGGATCCCGGTTATTCTAGGCATCGCAAATGCAACGGAGTTGCTGCAAGACGGTATGGAAGTAACCATCTACGGCGAAACAGGCGTAATCTATCACGGCCAATCGAAGGTACTTTAATTACAAGGGTACTTTTATAACAAACATATAAGAATGAAACAAAAGCGATGGTGATCTCACCGTCGCTTTTTGTTAATCTAACCGTACATAAATGAAAAAATCCAATCTCGGGGAGGTACAAATATGCTAGCCGCTTCCAGCTGGTTCACGCATCCGCTTCGCGTCCGATATCAAGAAACCGATCAAATGGGAGTCGTGTTCCATGGGAATTATGTAACTTGGTTCGAAATTGGACGTACAGAATGGATAAGAAACGCAGGTTATAATTATAAAGATATAGAAGAACGGGGCTTACTGCTTCCGGTTGTCGATTTGCAATGCCGCTATGTTCTTCCTGCACGTTACGATGATACGATACTGGTTTGCACGCGAATAGCAGCCTGCACGCCCGTACGCGTTACGTTTGAATCACAGGTAAGAAGGGTAGAGGCATCAGACTTTCAAGCAGCGGAAATCGCGGCTGGCGAGCAGCTGCCTGGAGAGCTGCTAGTCGAGGGCGGTACCAAGCATGTATGGGTCAACGCCGAATGGCAGCCCGCACGATTAAACAAAGTAATGCCGGATTTATACCATTTGCTTACAAAGTAGATTGCTTCGCAAACAAAGCCTATGCTTACGAAGTAAGTTTGCTTCGCAAACTTTGAAGGAGGTCCAACCATGTACAAATGGCTGTTGGGTTTTTTTATTGTTGTTCCCGTAATCGAGCTGTGGGGCATTTATCAAATGGGCAGCTGGATCGGCGGTTGGAATACATTTTTTATTCTAATCGCAATGGGGTTGGCCGGAGCCTATTTAGCGCGTGCGGAAGGCCGCAGGGTTTGGGTTGAGGCGCAGCGTCAAATGCAAGCAGGACAAATACCCGGACAAACGATGCTGGATGGACTTTGCGTGCTTGCAGGGGGCTTATTGCTGTTAATGCCAGGATTTTTGTCGGATATCGCGGGCATTACCCTTCTATTCCCCGTTACGCGAGTTTTCTATAGGCAGCTTATGCTGCAATGGCTCGAAAAAAGGATGCGAAACGGCAATTTTAAGATCGGAAGGTTCTAATGTTTACGCCGCATTTACAAAAGGTTAACATGGAAATAATAGTTATCCCTCATAATGAGATAGATAGGTGTCGTTTCCTGCCGCAGCATTCTTGAAATGCATGTTGGAGCGTATGCTTAAGAAGCAGGTTGATTCCGCAAAATTACTCAGGAGGCGTGAGAAATGACCAAGCTTTTGTCCAACTATGTAAATCGAGATCTAAGTTGGATCGAATTCAACCGAAGAGTTCTCCAAGAAGCTCAGGATCCCGGCAATCCTTTGCTCGAGAGAGCTAAGTTTTTGGCAATCGTTACGAGCAACTTAGATGAATTCATGAGTGTAAGAGTTGCAGGCATACAAATGCAGATGAGAGCCGGCTTGTCCAAAATGGATTTCACGGGCTATACGCCGTCCGGTCTTTGGAAAAGGCTCATTAAACGTACGACGCAAATGATTCATGAACAATACCGTACATATAGAGAAGTATTTCGCGGCTTGAGCCGCGAAGGGATATTTATCCGTTCGTTCGAGGAGCTCAACGTTTCGCAGACGAAGGCGGTCTCGGACTATTTTCATGAAATCGTATTTCCTGTCCTAACCCCGATGGCCGTCGACCAAAGCAGGCCGTTTCCGCTGGTTCATACCAAAGAGTTGTACTTGGCCGTGCTCTTGAGGCAAGAAGGAGATCCGTCCGAGGAGGAGCCCCTGTTTGCGATTGTTCAGGTGCCGTCCATCCTGCCTAGGTTTGTACCCGTACCCGGAAGAATCAACAGCAAGAAGACCGAATTCGTGCTGCTTGAAGATTTAATCGAACAATTCATCGATACGTTATTCAACGGTTATATCCCTTTCTCCGTTAATGCATTCCGTCTCACTAGGGATGCGGATATTACGCTGAACGAAGAGGATGCGGAGGATCTTCTCGAGGAGATCGAGAAGGAGCTTCGCCGCCGCCGCTGGGGTATTCCGGTAAGGCTGGAGGTAGCCAAGGGCACGCATCCTTATGCGCTCGAGATGCTTACGGAAGAGCTGGAAATCGAAGATAATTTATTCGAAATCGACGGACCGCTTGATTTAAGTTTTTTGATGAAATTCGCGGGCGCTGTTCCGGGCAACGATAATTTAAGGTACGAGAAGCTGGAGCCTGTCTATCCAAGGGAGTTCGATGATACGGACGATATGTTTGAAGTCATCCGCCAGCGTGACGTGCTCATGTACCATCCCTACGAGTCGTTCGATGCGGTGAATGATTTTGTCATGCAAGCCGCTTATGACCCGAACGTATTGGCGATAAAAATGACCTTATACCGAGTCAGCGGCCAATCTGCGCTCGTTCAAGCGCTTGCAAAGGCTGGCGAAGCCGGGAAACAGGTAACGGTTGTTGTAGAGCTAAAAGCAAGGTTTGATGAGGAACGGAACATTGCCTGGGCGCGTCAGTTGGAGAAGGCGGGCTGTCATGTCGTGTATGGCCTGGTCGGATTAAAAACGCATGCGAAAATATTGCTAGTCGTTAGGCGGGAGCACGGCACTCTTCGCCGTTATGTCCATGTAGGCACCGGCAATTATAATGATAGTACGGCTACTTTGTATACGGACATCGGACTTTTCACATCGCATCCGATTATCGGCGGAGACGCTTCAGCCCTGTTTAATGAGGTGACTGGCTACTCTTCTCCCTATGAGTGGAAAGCCTTCGGCGTAGCGCCGTCGGATTTGAAAGAAAAGCTATACCGTCTGATTGACCGGGAAAGATTGAACGCGATAGCCGGTAAGCCGGCGCGCATTATCGCAAAAATGAACTCGCTCTCCAATCAGGAGATGATTGATAAGCTGTATGACGCTTCTCAAGCCGGCGTAAAAATCGTGCTGATCGTCCGCGGGGTTTGCTGCTTGCGGCCTGGCGTGCCGGGACGCAGCGAGAACATTCAGGTCATCAGTATCGTTGACCGATTCCTTGAGCATGCAAGAATCATGTATTTTTATAATGGCGGGGAAGAAGAGGTCTATTTGTCGAGCGCGGATTGGATGACCCGTAACCTGACAAGGCGGATCGAGCTTATGTGCCCTGTGTTTGATTCTACGCTCAGGCAGATTTTGATCAAAATGCTTCATCTTAACATTAATGACAATGTGAAGGCTCGCGAGCTGCAGCCGAACGGCACCTATGAACATATTTCAAGTGTTGATAAGGAGCCGTTCCGAAGTCAGTTCGAAGCGAAGGTTATATCGTCGTGGAAGGGACGTGCGTAGCCGTATAGTCAAGGCTCGGCGATACGCCCCATAGCTTTTTGAATTCGGCTCCAAGCTCTTCAACCTCGCGCCGCTCGACGGCCAGCGTACCTCGCGGCTGTATCGGGCGAAGCAGCAGCTGATTGCCTGACAAGTGGACATTGAGCTGCGCGATGGCCTGCGTTTCTCCGCGGTCAAGCGCAGCCGACAGCTGCAGCAGCGCGCCAAGCTTATAAATGACATCAAGGTCGGATTCGTTGAGCATCTCTTTATACTCGGAAATGTGCTGACGGGCCCGGCTTTTGCTTTTGTAAGAGGCAATGGCTGCTGTCATGATCATCTCCCGGTGGGTAAGCCCGTTTAGCTGGGAGTTAATAATGAGATAGAAAGAATGCCGCGCATATTCGTAATAATCGATGGATGCGCCAATTCGGAACAGCTGAGATGCCGTATCAAGCAGTACTCTGGTTTGCGTCGGCAGCGGATGGTTATAATTAAGCACATCATAAATCTCAAGCGAGATCCGGTTGACCTGAAGCACATGCTGCTTTGGCGCTTCCGGGTGCAAGGCGCTTAAATTAGTGAGGCTGTATTTCAACACATCTTCGAGCTTGGGACGATTGGGAAAACGTGTCGCATGGAATAAGCCGTCACGAAGCCCGGCCCCGCAAATACGGTAATAGGATGCTTTGGCGGCTCGGAAAAGCACTCTCAGAATAGCTACGCCCGGCACGACAACATCCGCGCGGTCTTTGGACAAGCCCGGAAGCTTGCGCCTTTTGTCGAGCGGGAGCTTGCGCATTTGATGGAACAGCTCATCGACCTGCACGCTTGTAACCGGATAGTTATGCGTTTGCGGGAAGGGATATTTATACGCGGCTTGATGCATTTTCCCTAATGCGCGCACGGTGCCGCCCACGCCTACCAGAGGCAATCCCGCGGTCTCGCCGATCCAAGACTCGGTACGGGCTGCCTCTTGGACAAGGGTTTCAAGCGCCTTGAGTTCATCGTCAGACAGCATGCCTTTCATTCCGAACCGTTTATTAAGACTAACGCAGCCAAACGGAAAAGAAACGGAACGAACGAGTGAGCGGTTACGGAACAAAGAAAGCTCGGTGCTGCCGCCTCCGATATCGATAAGCAGCCCGTCCCGGATATTCAGCGAGTTGATCATCCCCAGAAAACCGTACGAGGCCTCATCCTCGCCGGAGAGCAGTTCTATCTCCAAGCCTGTTTCGGCTTTGATGCGCCCAAGGATTTCAGAGCGGTTATTGGCATTTCGAATGGCTGCCGTAGCGACAGCTCGAATATTGCTTGTATGATTATGGGTGCAAATCATGGTAAAATGAGTCAGCGTGTCAATAAGCTCGTCGATCGCTGTACCCGGAAGACAGCCTTTTTCATCAATACGTTCGCTTAATCTGGCAGGCCGTTTGCTACTATCCGCCACTCGATGAGCACCATTTGCTGTCCTCTCGTATACGACGAGCCGGACTGAGTTGGAGCCTATGTCAATAATTCCAATGCGTTGTCCTGTCATATAGCGCCTCCAATACAGCGAATTTTGCTCGTTATGTTCTCTATTTGACATTTTACCACTATATTCGATTCAGTAAAAATAGTTTATGATACGGCTAAAATTGGAGCGAATAGGGAAAAATGCTGCTGGAGCATACGACACGACGTGGTGAAATAATAAGCGAAAAAAATATTAATGATGCCGATAAAGCATTTTTATGTCCGTATTTGTTCACTTCAGTGCCGAAATCATTTATGATTAAAGGCGACGGTACAAAAAACGAACCTTTTATTGTTTACGATACCCAAGTTAAAGGAGAGAGAACGATGACAGCAACTAAAGGATTAGAAGGCATTGTCGCAGCGGCGTCCTCCATCAGCTCGATTATTGATGGCGTACTGACATACCGTGGTATCGATATTGATGATCTCGCTGAAAACGCTACATTTGAAGAGGTCGCATATCTGCTTTGGTACGGAAAATTACCAACTCGTTCTGAACTTGATGGACTGCAAAAGCAGTTGGATCAATATGCAGCTATTCCGCAAGGCGTAATTGATCAAATTAAGCTATATCCTAAAGATACAAATTCGATGGCTGCTCTTCGGACAGCGGTATCCAGCCTAGCGCTGTATGATAGCTCCGCTAACGATATGTCCCCGGAAGCGAACCAATTGAAAGCAATTAAGTTGCAGGCACAACTGCCGACGATTATTGCTGCTTTTGCCCGCATCCGTCAAGGACAAGAACCGGTAGCTCCTAAACAAGGCGTCTCCGTCGCTTATAACTTCCTCTATATGCTTACTGGAAACGAGCCAGCTGAAGTTGCCGTTAAGGCGCTTGACCAAGCACTCGTTCTTCATGCTGACCACGAGTTGAACGCTTCGACGTTCGCGGCTCGCGTTACGGTCGCGACATTGTCTGACATCTATTCGGGCGTAACATCCGCAATCGGCGCCTTGAAGGGTCCTCTTCACGGCGGCGCAAACGAAGCCGTTATGGTGATGCTGGAAGAAATCGGTTCGGCAGCTAACGTTGAAAGCTTTATCAACAACGCGCTTGCAAACAAACATAAAATCATGGGCTTTGGTCACCGCGTTTACAAAAACGGCGATCCGCGCGCGAAACATTTGCAAAAAATGTCGCGCGAGCTTGGCAAGCTGACAGGCAACATGGAGCTTTACGAAATGTCTGTTAAGATTGAAGAGCTTGTAACGGGACAAAAGGGCTTGAAGCCAAATGTTGACTTCTACTCCGCTTCCGTATACACTACGCTTGAAATTCCGCGCGACCTGTTCACGCCAATATTCGCAATCAGCCGTGTATCCGGTTGGAGCGCTCATATCCTTGAGCAATACCAAGATAACCGTTTGATTCGTCCACGCGCAGACTACGTTGGACCGGTTAATGCGAAGTACATTCCGATCGAGCAGCGCTAATCGTAAATTATGATATAATTGAACGAGAGAGCGAACAGGCCGTTCGTCCTCTCATTCAAAATATAATCGTTTATAGGCGATACATATAAAAGATTATATTCCCACATGAACTAATATTAACTTTTATCTGCCTTAGAGGCAGGTACCATTCCAAGGAGGATTTCATTCATGCCACAGTTCGAAAAATTCGCGCTTCCAACAGAAGGCGAGCAAATTACAATTGACAACGGTGTTCTTCAAGTACCTAACAATCCGATTATCCCTTTCATCGAAGGCGACGGCACAGGCCGCGACATTTGGAAGGCTTCGAAACGCGCACTTGATGCAGCGGTAGAAAAAGCATACAACGGCGAGAAAAAAATCGCTTGGTACGAAGTATTCGCCGGCGAAAAAGCATTCAACGAGTACGGCGAGTGGCTTCCAGCTGATACGCTTACAGCTATCCGCGAATATATCGTAGCTATTAAAGGACCTTTGACAACGCCTATCGGCGGCGGTATCCGTTCTTTGAACGTTGCTCTTCGCCAAGAGCTTGATCTTTACACTTGCTTGCGTCCGGTTCGTTACTTCACAGGCGTACCATCCCCAGTAAAACGTCCGGAGCTTGTTGACATGGTTATCTTCCGTGAAAACACAGAGGACATTTACGCAGGTATCGAGTACCAAGAAGGTTCCGCAGAAGTGAAAAAAGTAATCGAGTTCCTGCAAAACGAAATGGGAGCAAACAAAATCCGCTTCCCTGAAACTTCCGGTATCGGCATCAAGCCAGTATCAAAAGAAGGTTCACAACGTCTTGTTCGCGCAGCGATCGAGTATGCGATCAAGCACGGCAAAAAATCCGTAACGCTAGTACACAAAGGCAACATCATGAAATATACAGAAGGCGCGTTCAAAAACTGGGGCTACGAAGTGGCTGAGCAAGAATTCGCTAACGAAACTTTCACATGGGGCGAGTACGACCGCATTAAAGAAGCAGAAGGCACTGACGCTGCTAACAAAGCACAAAAAGAAGCAGAAGCTGCTGGCAAGCTAATTGTTAAAGACGCAATCGCGGACATCGCTTTGCAGCAAGTTCTGA
The DNA here is from genome assembly GCF_040676435.1 of Paenibacillus sp. LPE1-1-1.1. NCBI lineage: Bacteria > Bacillati > Bacillota > Bacilli > Caryophanales > Paenibacillaceae > Paenibacillus > Paenibacillus sp. LPE1-1-1.1. The sequence continues at coordinate 1,675,202 of NZ_JBEGHY010000001.1, read as the reverse complement.
CTCGTCCTACAGATTTCGATGTTATCGCAACATTGAACCTTAACGGCGACTACCTGTCTGATGCTCTTGCTGCCCAAGTCGGCGGTATCGGTATCGCTCCAGGCGCGAACATCAACTACTTGACTGGACACGCGATCTTCGAAGCAACTCACGGTACAGCTCCTAAATACGCTGACCTTGACGTAGTAAACCCAGGTTCCGTTATCCTTTCCGGCGTAATGCTTCTTGAGCACCTAGGCTGGCAGGAAGCGGCTGACCTTATCTATAAAGGTATGGAAGCTTCCATCCACAACAAAACAGTAACTTACGACTTCGCACGTTTGATGGAAGGCGCAACAGAAGTAAAATGTTCCGCATTCGCAGACGAAATCATCAAAAACATGTAGTTCGTTCCTTATCTTATTAAAGGGGAGTCCCCCCACAACTTTTCAATTGCATCCCTAATCTTTTCTAACTAACCAGGAATGAGGTCCCGCAAGGGACACATTCCTGTTCTTCTCTCTAGGAATGGCGTCCCGCAGGACAATTCCCGTTCCTGCTCTCGCAAGTGGGGAATGGCGTCCCGTAAGGGACAAATCCCGTTCCTGCTCTTGCAAGTGGGGAATGGCGTCCCGCAAGGGACAATTCCCTGCCAGAAGCGTAAAGCGTGTCCCGCAGGGACGAAAGCGAGTAATGCTCAACAGTAGCAAAGATGCGCCGGTCAAACTCCCACGTTCGTCCAATTGGCAGGTGTCCAGAGGGCGCAGCGCCTCGGGGTCCTCCCTTGGAAGGGAGGATTTAGGTGGGTTCGAAAAGCACTTAAGGATTCCAAATGAAAAATGGGGGTCAAAGGGGTCTCCCCTTTAAAATAATGATAGGAGGATTTACACAAGATGGCTATAACCCGTAAAAAAATCACAGTCGTAGGAGCTGGCTTCACAGGCGCTACAACTGCACTAATGCTGGCTCAAAAAGAACTAGGTGATGTTGTTCTTGTCGATATCGCACAACTTGAGAACCCGACTAAGGGTAAGGCGCTTGATATGCTTGAAGCTACTCCGGTACTAGGTGTAGACGCTAACATCATCGGTACGTCTAACTACGATGACGCGAAGGATTCTGATGTTGTCATCATTACCGCGGGTATCGCCCGCAAACCAGGCATGAGCCGCGATGATCTTGTCAACACAAACGCGGGCATCGTGAAATCGGTTTGCGAAAACATCAAAGCTACAAGCCCTAACGCTTACGTTATCATCCTAAGCAACCCGGTTGATGCGATGACTTATGCGGCATTCCAAACGCTTGGATTTCCCAAAAACCGCGTAATCGGTCAATCCGGCGTACTTGATACGGCACGCTACTGCACATTTATTGCGCAAGAGCTGAATGTGTCCGTTGAAGATGTTCGCGGCTTCGTGCTTGGCGGACACGGCGATGATATGGTTCCTCTCGTCCGTTACTCGAACGTTGGCGGTATTCCAATCGAAAAACTGATTCCAGCGGATCGTATTGAAGCTATCGTACAACGCGCACGCGTCGGCGGCGGCGAAATCGTTAATTTGCTTGGCAACGGCAGTGCATACTATGCGCCTGCAGCTTCCCTTGTGCAAATGACGGAAGCCATCCTTAAAGACAAAAAACGCATTATACCGGTAATCGCTTTGCTTGAAGGCGAATACGGTTATGATAATCTGTTCATGGGCGTTCCGACAATCATTGGCGGCGACGGCATCGAGAAAGTGCTAGAGCTTGATTTGACTGCTGAGGAAAAAGCGGCGCTTGATAAATCAGCGCAATCCGTTCGCAATGTTATCCAAGTCGTAACTGGCTAATTAACAAGCTGCGCGCAGATAAAATAAATGAATGCGTTTGGGAGGACCCTGACAGAATGCTGCCAGGGTCCTCTTGTTTATTTTTCAAAGCGTAAAAGTCATGGTTTAGAAGGAGGGTTCAGGTTGATCGAACAAGCGAGAGAAGCATTGAAACGGGTATACGGCTACGATTCCTTCCGTAAAGGGCAAGAGGATATTATTTCGGGGATTTTGCAAGGGCGCGACACGTTAGCCATTCTGCCAACCGGCGGAGGGAAATCGATTTGCTATCAAATTCCATCGATGCTGATGCCGGGCACGTCACTTGTGATATCGCCGCTAATTTCGTTGATGAAGGATCAGGTGGATGCCTTGCGGCGGGTAGGCGTGTCCGCGGCGTTTCTTAACAGCTCTTTGGGAGCTGCGGAATATCGCGATGTCATGCGAAATGCCATGCAGGGCGAATATAAGCTGTTATACGTCGCACCGGAACGACTTGACGCGCCGATGTTCCAATCGTTGTCAGAGCAGCTTTCCATCCCGCTAATCGCGATCGACGAGGCTCACTGCGTCTCGCAGTGGGGGCATGATTTTAGGCCAAGCTACCGACAGCTTGCAGGCTGGATAGCGCGGATGAAGGACCGGCCGCTTGTAGCTGCGTTTACGGCTACGGCAACGACCGAGGTTGCGGCAGACATTTCAGACATGCTGAAGCTTCGTGACCCGAGCGTATTTGTAACGGGGTTTGCCAGACCCAACCTTTCGTTATCCGTGGTTACGGGCGTGGAAAAGAAGAAGTTTCTTGAGAGCTATGTGGCCGGACGCAAGGAACAATCCGGCATCATCTATGCGGCAACCCGCAAAGAAGTCGAGAATGTTTATGAGCAGCTGACGCGGCGCGGCATTCAAGCCGGCAAATACCATGGCGGCTTGTCCGATGCGGAACGGGCCGATACGCAGGAGAAATTCCGGTTTGATGACATTCGCGTCATGGTCGCCACGAATGCGTTCGGCATGGGAATCGATAAGCCGAATGTTCGGTACGTGCTGCATTGGCAAATGACCAGCGACATCGAATCCTACTATCAAGAAGCGGGACGTGCGGGCCGCGACGGCGAAGAGAGTGAATGCATTCTTTTGTTCGAGCCTGCTGATATGCAGGTGCAGCGCTTTCTGATCGAACAGGGCACAGGAGATTCGGACCGAAAGTCTATTCAACTCTCTAAGCTGAATACGATGATGAATTTCAGCCGTACCCAGCGCTGCTTACAGCAATTTATCGTCGATTATTTTGGTGAAACAGGCGTTGAAGCTTGCGGCAAATGCAGCAGCTGCCTTGATAAGAGCGAGCCTGTCAATCGGACAGAGGAAGCGAAGATGGCGCTCTCTTGCGTTGGCCGGATGAAAGGCCGCTTCGGGGTAACGATGGCAGCTAAAGTCCTGAAGGGTTCGAGAGACAAGCGTCTGCTTGAGTTTGGGCTGGACCGGTTGTCCACCTACGGCTTGATGCGCCATTTGCCCGAGAAAGAAATCGCGGATTGGCTTTATTGGCTCGTATCAGAAGGTTATTTAAAGCTGAGCGACGGGCAATACCCGGTCGTTTCTTTAACCGCGAACGCGCTTCCGGTGCTGGAAGGCCGCGAATCGATCATGCAGAGAGTAAGGGCTACCGTAAGGCAAGCCGTATCTGGCGACAGCGCGAACGCGTCTCCATTGTTCGATGCGCTAAAGCAGTGGCGCAAAGAAAAAGCAGCGGCGGAAGGCGTACCGCCATTTATGCTTTTCTTCGACGCTACGCTTCGGGAAATTGCCAATGCTCAGCCGCAATCGGTTGACCAGCTGTTAAGCGTGAAGGGAATCGGCGCGGCAAAAGCGGAGAAATACGGTGAGGATTTGCTCGCAATCATACGATCTTTTGAAGGCGAAGGTAAGACGGCCGCGAAAATTTTGAACGTCCCGCGGGATGCATCGGCATTAAATAAAAGTTCGGACGGCGATGAGCAGCCGAGCCATTTGGCGACGCTTGCGCTTTTTTCGGCGGGACAGGAACCGGATGAGATCGCAAAAGAACGCGGTTTAAGCAAAGTGACGGTAGAGGGCCATATTATTCGCTGTGCGGATGAAGGCGAGGACGTGGACTGGAGCCGGATTATCCCAGAGGAATATGAGCAATTGATCGTAGAAGCCATTGGCGAGCAAGGCACGGAGAAGCTGCGGCCGATCAAGGATGCTTTGCCCGAGGAAGTTACTTATTTTGCAATCCATGGGGTTATGAGCAAATACGGTTTCAAAGGATAAAAAGGGAGTTCATCTAGATTATTGAAGTCATTTGCCGCAAGGTGTGAAAATTTCGGGAACGATTCAGAATTAGTTGTGCATTCGCATGTATAAAAGCCCGGATTGGGAGCGTAGTCATTTGAAAAAAATCTCGTTTCTGATAAACTAATCGATATACACAATTTTGGCAGGAGTGGATCGTCGTTGATTACGCTTTACCAAAACAGGAGGAGTAAAAATGGATAATGCAATGTTATTTTTGCATGTATTAGGTGCAGTTGGCATGGGGTTTTATATCGTGCTGCCTATCATGATCGGCAGAGCCTCTAAGCTGGCCGGACTTGGACAAGGAGGTCTGGCGGAAGGTTTGCTTTCGGCAAATCGCATCGCTCAGTATTTTCTAATTCTACAGCTGCTAACGGGCGGCTACTTGATGTCGCAAGCCGATTACAGCGTAGTTTGGATGGTGATTATCATCCTGCTTTTCCTCGGCATAGCCGCGCTGGGCGGAATTATTTCGAAGCCGCTTAAGCTGGTCGTAGCATCTATTCAAGATGGCAAGAGCGCAACTACGCACATCGGCAAAGCTCGTGTCTTGAGCATCATCGTGTTGGTACTGTATATTGCGATCATTTACTTCATGATGTTTCCAATGGCTGAAGTTTAATTCGTTTTTTGATTATAAAACGTTGTAGGGGGATTTTAACGTGCATGAATCATCACCGCAAATTGTAACGTTTGGCGAATCCATGGCTCTATTTATGCCGCAGGAGCATAAGTCGATTGAACGTGCCGCGACGCTTGAACAAAGCTTCGGCGGAGCGGAAAGCAATGTCGCAATTGGACTTGCACGTCTAGGTACCTCCGTGGGCTGGTTCGGCGCGCTGGGCGATGACCCGTTCGGCAAGATTATTTTGAAGACGCTGCGCGGTGAAGGCGTTGACGTATCGCGCGCGCAGCTCAGCACAGAAGCGCCGACAGGCATGATGTTCCGTGAGCATGTGGCGGGCAGATTGGCTGTCCATTATTTCAGAAAGCATTCGGCGGCAAGTCGGATGCTGCCTGAGGACTTGGACGAGAATTATATTCGAGGCGCTAAGCTGCTTCATGTAACCGGTATCACGGCTGCGCTAAGCGAGGATTGCCGGAAGACACTGCGCCGCGCGGTTGATATCGCGAAGGAAGCAGGCGTTCTCGTCAGCTTTGATCCCAACCTGCGTCTAAAGCTGTGGCCGATTGAGCAGGCGAGGGAGATTCTTTTGCCGTTTGCCGCAGACGCGGATTACTTTTTGCCTGGCTGGGACGAGCTTAAGCTCTTGTATGATACGGATGACTATGAACATATCAAAGGTCAGCTGACGCAGCTGAAAGCTGTGTCTATTATTAAAGGCAGAGGCGATACAACGGTCGTACTGAACAACGGGCAAGAGGAGAGCTTGCCGTTTTACCCAGCCGAACAGGTCGTGGATACGGTCGGTGCGGGAGACGGCTTTTGCGCGGGCTTTTTGGCAGGCATCATGAAAGGCTTATCTCCCGTGGAGGCGGTACGCCTTGCCAGCATTAACGGTTCATTAGTCGTGCAGATGCGCGGTGACTGGGAAGCTTTGCCGGAGTGGAGCGTCGTTGAGCAGCGGATGTCCGCCAAAGCCTGGGTGGAGCGCTAAAAATGGCTGATGCAATAGGAAACAAGGGGCAGCGCCGCCGCGAGGCTGTTCTGCAGCTATTAAAACAGCAGGGAAGAGTTACGATTCCTGAAATGGTTGAACGCTTTGGCTGTTCGGAAGCAACGGCCCGCCGGGATTTGGAACAGATGGAAGCCGAATATCCCGTTATCCGCACGATCGGCGGAGCGATGTACGATGGCATGAATTCGGTGAGGGATTTGCCGTTTGCGGAGAAGGAAGGCTTATCGATTCTGGAGAAGGAACGTGTAGCCGAGCTTGCAGCTTCTTTGATCGTGGAAGGCGACGTGATCGGCTTGTCGGGAGGCACGACCAATTTTCTCATCGCCAAGACATTAAAGTCCCGGAAGGGCATAACGGTCGTAACGAATGCGGTTAATATCGCCATGGAGCTCGCGGGAAGCGATATTCAAGTCGTCGTAACCGGTGGCATTATGCGCCACAACAGCTTCGAGCTGTGCGGCCCGCTTGGCGAGGGCATGGTAGCCCATTTGCATATCGGCAAAATGTTTATCGGCGTTGACGGTATTTCTGCCGCAAGCGGCATTACGACTTATTCGGAGCAAGAAGCGCAAATTGCTAAAGCACTAATTAAGCGTTCGCAAGCGGCCTACGCCGTTTTCGATCATACCAAAACAGATCGCGCTTCGTTGTTCTCCATTGCTTCCCTTGCCGAGCTGCGCGGTGTTATTACAGATCTCCCGCTTACCGAGGAGCTGGCGGAAGTGATGAAGCAGCAGGGGATTTCGGTATATGTAACGGGCTGATCACTTCCTTGCTTTTGCTAAAAAAGACGGTATTTCCCGAGTCGGGAGATGCCGTCTTTTTTTCTATATCAAAGCCAGTGCTTACGCCTGCCCATGCGGGTCATTACATTTTATTAATCGAGCCTACAGTATCATTCGTATCGCCATTTACGAAAATAATATGTTGCGTGACCTTCTATCTGGATAATAAAAAGAAAGCACGGGAGCTTAGATTTGCTTCCCGTGCTTTCTATTATGGATTATTTCCTATAGGCTGGCTTCAAAAACAGAACGGCCTTGAACCCAAGTTTGTTTGACTTGGAGCTGCGCATCGGTCCATACCAGATCGGCTTGCTTGCCGCATGCGATGGACCCTGTTCGGTCGCTAATGCCAAGCTGCTTCGCTGCGTTGCCGCTTGCTAACCGGCTGAGCTGCTCAAGGGGCAAGTTTGTGTGCTCATGCATGTAGCGAATCGCGCCGATCATCGTTAAACAACTGCCCGCCAAGGCATTTCCTTCGCGCAAGCGTGCTTCGCCTTCGTTTACGATAACGGCTAAGCCGCCTAGGCTGTACTCGCCATCGGGCATGCCGGCAGCAGCCATTGCGTCTGTGATCAGAATGACTTTGTCCAAGGGCTTCGCGGCAAGCACCAGCCGGATCGCGGCGGGATGAACATGGATGCCGTCGGCAATAAGCTCCGCGGCAATACGGTCATCGGTCAGCACCGCGCCGAGCGTACCCGGCTCGCGGTGATGCAGCCCCCGCATCGCGTTATACGTATGAACCGCCTGCGTTAAACCCGCATCGGCAGCGGCAATGACTTCCTCGTAAACCGCATCGGTATGTCCGCATGCGGTGTTGATGCCTCGCTCCGCCAGCCAAGCTATCGTCTCGATTGAGCCGCTTTTCTCGGGTGCAAGCGTAAGCTGGCGAATAAGCTCTGGCCATTTCGAATGCCACTCCTGCATCCATTCCAGCTGAGGCGTTTTGATATAAGCCGGATTTTGGGCGCCGGGCCATTTCTCGCTGATGAAAGGACCTTCCAAATGCACGCCGAGCAAAGCAGCATACGGCATATCATTGCTTCGGTACTCGGAGACGGCATGAAGCACGGCTTCTATCTCTTCCTTAGAGGCCGTCATCGTGGTAGCCAGCATTCCCGTCGTGCCCTGCGAGGCATGGAATTTCGTAATCGTATGATAGCTTTCTTGGGAGGCATCCATAAAATCAGATCCGTAGCCGCCGTGCACATGAACATCAATAAAGCCGGGAAACAGAAAGCCGCCTTGACCGTCAATGAGGGGAAGCTCCTCTGCAGCAGCAGCGGAGCCGTTAGCCTCGCCAGAAATAATCTGTGCTATTTTACCGTTCTGGACGATAACGCTGCCGGTTGCGACCCGGTCTTCCAGTACAATATTGATATTTCGAATAATCCAGTTTGCAGAGTTTGCAGTCATTTAAACTAACATCCTTCCAGCCTCGCGATCAAGCAGAACGATAACGCGAGCATGTGTTTGAAGCAGCGAAGCAGGCACGCTTGTGGTAATCGGACCCGTCAAAGCTTCCTTTACAATCTCCGCCTTGTCAGAGCCGCGGACGACCAATACGATGGTGTTTGCTTTCAAAATCGACCCGACGCCCATCGTAATGGCGTATTCTGGCACTTCATCCATCGAAGCGAAAAACCGTGCATTCGCCTCGCGCGTTTCTTTTTTTAGCTTTACCGCGTGAGTGCCGCCGGATAAATTGACATCCGGCTCATTAAAGCCGATATGGCCGTTGTGGCCGAGACCAAGCAGCTGGATATCGACGGGCTGTGATTCCAGCATGGCATTGTACCGGGCGGATTCTCCTTCCATGTCGGGAGCCATTCCGTTAGGCAGATGTGTTTGCGCAGCAGGGATATCGATATGTGAAAACAAATGCTTGTTCATATAATAAGCATAGCTTTGGTCATTTTCAGGCGTGATGCCGACATACTCATCCAAATTAAACGTCGTAACCTCTTTAAAGCTAACTTTATTTTCCTTGTACGACTCTACTATTTTGTCATAAATTCCAATGGGTGTCGATCCCGTGGCAAGGCCAAGCACCGCGTTTGGTTTTTCTTTGACCGTATTTATAAATAGCTGTGCGGCATAAGCGTCCAGTTCTTGCTGCGTGTCAAACATGAGCATTTCCATGTGTAGGCCTCCTTGATGGATTCGTTAGCTTTAGTTTATATGAGTTTCGACGGAATAACAATATAAAATGATTGTAAAAATCAATTAATTGATTGTAAAAATCATTTTGACATTGGACAAATTCTTGCTCCATCGCTAATAGGATAAAAGATAAGATCATTTTATGGATGGGCTCGACTTCCACTTCACAGAATAGCGAACAGTAAATTATGTACAATTTTGCATACATGGGGTGAAGCTCTTTGGACAGGAATAAGCTGCTGCCTAAGTTGGATGGACGTTCGTTGTCCGCCCGCGAGCCGGCAAAACGAGTACAGCGCAAGGAGGCAGCGGCATGGAAGCAGCAATCATAGGCGGCGGCATCGGCGGTATGGTCAGTGCGCTTTTGCTGGCAAGAGCAGGATCAAAGGTCACTTTATTTGAACGGCAGGAACGCTTGGGGGGAAGACTGGCATTCGAGCAGGATCAGCGCTATCGGATCGACCGCGGACCAACCATCGTACTACTGCCGGAAATGCTTCGCTCCATAGCTAGGGAAGCAGGCATCGGCGATGATGAATATGAGCTTATTCGCTGTGATCCGATGTATCGGATTCATTTTTCCGACGGATCGAGCTTAACCAAATGGACCGATACGGACCGCATGTCGGAGGAGCTGAACTCGCTCTCAGCCAAGGACAGCAGTGCTTTCCGCCGCTATATGCGGGATATGGATCCGCTCTTCCAAGAAGCGAAAGAGCATTTTCTAGAGAAAACGTTCCTGCAGCGTCATACGTACCTCTCTTGGCGGAATATGAAGCTTTTCGCGAAGCTGCGCTCTTATTTGAGCATGCGGCAAATGGCAGAAAGTTATTTTGGAGACAAGAGAGTGATCGACGCATTTTCCTTGCAGGCGCTGTATGCCGGCGGATTACCGTCAGGTTCTCCTTCCTTGTATACATTTATTCCCTATGCGGAGCATGCCTTCGGCATTTGGTATATGAAAGGCGGCTTTGCAAGCTTTGCGGCTGTGCTGGAGCGAGCGCTGTACCGCGAAAATATTAAGGTTTACATGGGCGCTCAGGGCGCGGTAAGGCAAATCGTAACCGCAAATGGCGAAGTAAAAGGTTTGCTGCTGGCGGACGGTACAAGGCATTCGTATGAGAACATCATTTATAACGGGGATTTTCCGCACTTGGCAGGAATGCTTCAAGGGGAAGCTGAACCGATCAAACAGCGTGAATTTGTTCCATCCTCCGGCTGCGTGCTGGTGTATGCCGGCATGAATAAGCGTTGGGAAAAAGGAGCTGGAAGGACGACGCATCAATTTGTCATGCCGGAATCTTTGCAGGATAGTCTCCGCGTTATCGCGGCGAAGCAAAAGCTCCCTGGAGAATCGGAGCCATTGCCCGCTTATTACCTGTTTAACCCTTGTGAAATCGACGATGAAGCTGCTCCTCCGGGGGAAACGGTGCTTTATTTTCTAATTCCGGCGCCGATACCGGTTGATCTTCACTCTTCTTATGATTGGAAGAAGGAAAGCAGCCTGCTGGCAGACCGGGTGCTCGCGGACGCAGAAGAGAAATTATTCCCCGGCTTAAGGGATGCTATCGTATGGAAAAAGATAAGAACGCCTCAAGATGGCTTGGGAGAAGGCTGGTATAGAGGGGGGAGCTTCGGGATTGCGCCGACTTGGTCGCAGTCGGGGGCGTTTCGGCCGCAGTATGCGCCTTATAACATAAAAGGATTATACAGCGTAGGCGCTTCTATGCATCCGGGCAGCGGCGTGCCGCTCGTGATGCAGGGAGCAAAAATGCTGGTGAACCATTTGCTAGAGGAGCGGGCTTGATCGAAGATGATATTGCTGAAGAAGGGGCAACCCGTGTTTTTTATGTTTATTAACGCTTGATATTTGTCAAAGTCATGAAGCCGGGAGCGAGAAACAAAAAATTATGCTATGCTAGAACATAGTCATTTTGCCGGATTTGGTATCGATTTCTGGGAACAAGCCGGCTTGCAGTTGAGGAGCATATCAAACCGGATAAGATATAACATGATAGAGGTGCGAAACGCGGCTTGCGTCGCCAGGGAAGGCGCTGCCCGTTTAGGCTTGGGAGGTACGAGCATGTCAGTGGATCAACAAGCAGCAACAGCGAAGCGCAAGGGGGAGCATATTCGGATTTGCCTGCAGGAGCAGGTGAACAGCGTGGGCATCGAAACGGGGTTGGAGCGCTATCGCTTTAAGCATAATGCGCTGCCTGAGCTTTCTTTTAGCGAGGTTAGACTGGATACCGAATGGTTTGGCAAAAAGCTTGGCGCGCCGCTGCTGGTGAGCTCCATGACGGGCGGGACGGACGAGGCGGGCGCCATTAACCGCCGCTTGGCCGTGGTTGCGGAAGAGCGGGGTTGGGCGATAGGTTTAGGCTCGATGCGGGCCGCCATAGAAAATGAAGAGCTTGCCGGCTCTTTCTCCATCCGCAGAGATGCACCGACCGTTCCGGTCATTGCTAATATCGGAGCGGTGCAATTTAATTACGGATTCGGGACGGAATCCTGCCGCAGAGCGGTAGAAATTGCGGAAGCGGATGCGCTCGTGCTGCATTTGAACAGCATGCAGGAAGTGTTCCAGCCGGAGGGAGATACGGATTTCCGTCATCTGCTTTCCGCGATCGAACAAGTTTGCAAGGTCTTAAACGTACCGGTTGGCGTAAAAGAGGTTGGCTGGGGGATCGATGCGGATACGGCAGCAGCGCTTGCCGGCGTTGGCGTGTCCTTTATCGATGCGGCTGGCGCTGGCGGTACCTCATGGAGCCAGGTAGAGAAATTCCGATCCAGTGACGAAATGCGGCGACAGGCAGCCGAATCATTCGCCGATTGGGGAATACCGACTGCGGAGAGCGTCGTGGAAATTCGCGAGCGGCTTCCGCAAGCGAATATTATAGCGAGCGGCGGCTTGCGTACGGGCGTTGACGCAGCGAAAGCCATTGCGCTAGGCGCGAATCTGGCCGGCTTTGGGCGTGTTCTGCTTCCGCAGGCAGCGGGAGGGAACAGTGCCATATCGCAGGAGCAATTGCTGCAGCAATTCGAACGGATTGAGTTCGAGCTGCGCACAGCGATGTTCGGCATTGGAGCGGGCTCCGTAAGTGAACTAAGACAAACGAATCGGCTGCTGCTTAAATAAGAGCAGGCAAAGCAAAAAAAGAGGTGTATCAGAAGCCATATCTCTTCTGATGCACCTTTTTCTGCTGCGCGGTTTACTTGATAAGCCCGGTACCTTCAATTTTGATGTCGGCAAGGACTTTGAATTTAATTGCGGGATACATGGACTGCCACTGCTTCCAAGCGCCGTTTCCCGGATGGGTAGCGCGGTAACGCAGTCCAAAACCGATTGGATCAACTTTGGCCTTCTGAATTTTCTTTAGCAGGGCAACGCAGGTTTTAGCATATTCCTGATTTAAAGCTCGTTCAATGGAAGCCCAGTCTGTCTCGTACAGTCCTCTTGGCGCTTCCTCAAAAACAACCGTCATCTTGACATGCATCGTAACCGTATCTTCTCCGTCCACCTTGCCAATTTGAAATTTAGAATGCAATTCGGTAATCGCGACGACAAGATCCATTCCTTCGAACATCCCATGCATGGAGGATTTGGTGAAATCCTTGGCAAGCTGGTTGTACAGCTGGGATTCCGAAGGGGATAAAACGAGCTTCATTCGTTTTTTACTGAGCAGAGCCGTACGATTGATAATGTAGCTCTCCTTGCTGTCCTTCTGAATAACGGGCATCAAAGGATCTAGTCCTTTTTCTGAAGCTCTCCTTGCAAAGTCGGATAAGGATTCCACATAGGTATAGGATGATTCGGTTCCGTCCGCTCCGAAGCTTAGAAACAGCGTGTTGCCCGGGTAACGCTCGGAGACGGGCATCACCTGAAGCAGGGTCTCGGCATCAGGCTTCCCAATCGCGATATCGGCTACGCTTTGAATATCTCTTCTTCTTGACATCCATTGCAGTAAATTTTGATAGTCTTGGCGCGCCAGCTTCTCTCCGATTAAAAAAACCTTGCAATGCCCGAAATCAAGCTCTTTGTCGACATAGGCCTTCAGCATGCGGACGCCTTCGGCAACGCTTGCGGTATCAATCGTTTCAATTTGCACTTTGGATGCGCCCGGCTCGATCTTTGGAGAAGGCACGGCAAGCTGGAGCGTAAGCCGATAAGGTTTTTTCTCGTTATCCGACAAGTCTATCCCTAATGCAACGACAAAGAATCGCTTATCGATATCCTTGAAGCCGCAGCCGCCCAGCATGCCGATGGCCGTGATCGTCAGAAAGATCCGGATGATGAGTCTCATGCGGCTTTCGACCTCCTCCTGCTTAACACAAATACCCATACGACCACATAAAACTCAACGAACAACCGAACAACAAGCCAATATGAAGTAATGTACATGTTCATTTTCTCATTTGTCATAATGAGGTAAGCTATCGTCAGCAATGCGAAAATGCCGACAATGACATAGTTGGATAGCGGTGTTTTCGGACTGTCGATTTCCGGCTTGCTGCTGGGAAAACAGCTCTTGATAAACTCCATCGCCTGATGCCATCCGGACATCGTATAGACGAGGGTTAAATTCAAATAAACGATTAAAAAAAGAAACAATACGCGTTCAATGAACCCATACTGCATGAGCAGGGAATCAGCGGTTAAACTCCATACGTATATATATTGACTGACGCCCTCTGTTCCATGTAAACCGATGGGGACAAAAAACGTAATCAGCATAATCATCGCTCCGAAAAGCGGGTATATAAAACGGAATTTGAAACGAAAATTCGGCGGGAACAGCCGATTGAATAACGAGAGATTGATATAACCTGTGAAAACAAAAGATGCTGCCGCAATGCAGGTTAGCGTAGGCATCGCGGTTACATAATTGGCCACGACATGAATGGCATCCCAATTGAGCTGTTTGCTTCGAGCCGCCTTAAACAATACAAACAAAATTATTGGCGCATTGACGATCAGGCCAATCTCCACGACGAACATGACCGACAACGTCGAGCGTGTGGCTGCGTATCCGCAGGCGAGGACAAGCATCAATAAGATGATGATCGAGTTCGCATCGGGATTAAAGAAACGATTGATGAGCACGGCGTAGGCAACTACAACAATCGTCGTCGCGAACCACCACATAATTCCAAAAAAGATCATGTTGATCGATACAAGCCATTTCGGACAATAGAGCTTTAAAATTTCAGGCAAACCCTTGCCGGGAAAACGGGCCATTGCGCTAGTATACATGTACACAAGTACCGTGCCTATGAAAATGCCGATAAGCATGGACGATACAGCGCCTTTATATCGAAATTTGATTAAAATATGCGGAACATAGAGCATTAGGTTGATGAAGCTGACGAGGATGAAATTATAGAAAACATAGCGGTTCACTTGATTTTCACCTGCCCTACATCGCCTTCTAATGGCCTTAATTTTCCGAAAATCCGCATATACGGTTTACCAAAGCTTCTAAGGTTGCAAAGATAGGTGATGTAAATAAACAAGCCAACCGCGACACCGGAGATACCGAAGAAAATCGAAATGCCGATAAGCGGATATTTCAAAAAACGGACCGCAAAGGAAAGCGAGTTAACAGGAATAACAAAATTCGATATCGCCACAACGGAAGTAACGATGATCATAATGCTGCTTACAAGCCCTGCTTGCTGGGCAGCTTGTCCGAGGATAAGCCCCCCTACGGTTGTTGCTGTAGATCCTATGTAACGGGGCAAGCGAATGCTCGCTTCAATTAGCGTCTCGATCATAAAGAGCATGATAAATACTTCGATGAACGACGGGTAAGGAACAGCGGAGCGGCTTCCCGCGATCGAGAAGGCGAGCTGCACGCGGAACAGCTCTGGGTTATAGGAAACAACTGAAATATAGAGAGCAGGCAGGGTAATCGTAAGCACGATGGATGTGTACCGCAGAAAGATAAGAAAACGGGTCATCCAATACGCTTCATAATCATCCTCCACCGCATGCATGAAATCGAAGAAGGTAGCAGGCAAAATAATAGCAAACATATTGCCTTTCAAGAGAACGATAATTTTACCTTGGGAGATCGCTTTGGTTATTCGATCGGGCCGCTCTGTAATCAAGACAGTCGGAAACAAATGCTTGCGTTTACCGATTAACAGCTTCTCGAGCTCGCCAGCGGCATGCAGCATTTCAACATTGATCGTCATTAATTTCGAACGGACGTTATCGAGCACGGTAGGATCGACGCGCCGTTGGTCAAACAAAGCAAAAACAGGCGTTTTGGATAATGAACCGATGGTATGCTCTTCAACGGATAGGTCCGGAGAGGGATACATGCTGCGAATCAGGTTAAGAGAAATGTTTAGATCTTCGCTTAAAGCAAGCTGAGGCCCCTGAATGGCGCTCTCTACCTGCGTTTGCGGATTCTCAATGCTTATGATGCGAGAGGCATCGAAGGAGTAAATGATTTCATTTGATTCAATCAGCACATTGCCTCTTAGCATGAGCTCCTGCCATTTGGCGGGATCATCGACTACGCGATATTCAGGATTCGTTTTCAGCTGGCTCTCAAAGGGGTAGAAATCTTTCGTAAACGGGACGATAATGAAATCGTTTATTTTGTTTTCTTCGCATAGAGGTGCGATATAAGCGACTTCGATCGTCATTTCGCTGTTATGCAAGATTTCCAATTTAATATCGACGGCTTCTGCAAACAACAAGCGAATACGCTCATTCATTCCGTTTTCCCCCTTTCATTCATTTGTGAATCATACAATGGACTTATTGGATAAGCTTCCATAGTTTGTGTCAAAACCCAAAAATTATGCCTGGTGGAAACTGTTTTGCGAGTATATTGGAATTCAAGTACAATGAAGCAATCGAATTGATTTTTTTGGCTTAGGTTCATAATGAAGGAGAGCACGAAAATGAAACCATGGTACGAACAGAGCTTCGGCTCCGACTATATGCTGGTCTATAAACATCGCGATTGGGAAAACGCCGCGAAAGAGGTTCACCAAATGATCTCCTTGCTGCATCTCTCCGAAGAAGCGCGGGTGCTCGACATCGGGTGCGGGATGGGGCGTCATGCGTTAGCGCTCTCAAGCTTCGGCTATTCGGTAACCGGTATCGATTTATCGCCAAGCTTACTGGAGGAAGCCCGCCGCCATGACCTGCAGGGTGCCGTGAAATGGGAGCTCGGCGATATGCGCGAGCTGCCTTTTGATGCGTGCGCCTTCGATGCGACCGTCAATTTTTTTACCTCATTCGGCTATTTCTCGAATGAAGACGACAATGTAAAAGTACTTCGGAATATACGCAGAGTATTGCGGCCGGACGGTTCGTTTCTTATCGATTTCCTTAATCCCGTTTATGTGGAACAAACCCTAGTGCCCCGATCGGAACGAAGGGATGAAGATACAGGGCTAGTGATCCAAGAGCTTCGGTCTATTGCAGACGGCTGGGTGCAGAAGGAAATTACCGTTTTCCATCCGCAGAGCAAAGAAGCGCCAAGGGAGTATTTGGAACGGGTAAAATTGTACAAGCTGGAGTGGTTTGAATCGCGGCTTGCCGACTGCGGGCTGTCTTTGGAGCAGCTGTATGGCAATTATGATGCTTCCCCCTACGAGGCAGCAAAATCTCCACGCATGATCATGGCGGGAAGGGCGGTATAAAGATGGCTGATCAAAGGAAAGAAATACATTTGCCGGAAAAAGAAGTGGATGCTTCTTTGTATCTCACAGCCTTGCAGGAGGGCTGGCTTCAAGTCAAGGTCCCCGTGCCTTTCTCATTGAAATGGGTAAACAGCTATCTAATTCCGGAAGTTGACGGCTATACGCTAGTTGATCCTGGACTAAGAACGGACAACGCAATCAAGGTATGGGATGCCGTCATGAAGCGGCAGGGCTTGCAGTGGAGTAACATTAGAAGGATCGTTCTGACGCACCAGCATCCTGATCATTACGGGCTCGCGGGATATGTGCAGGAGAAAAGCGGAGCACCGGTCTATATGACCCGCAAGGCGCATGCTTATGCGGTTAGGCTTTGGGGAGACGGAAGCGATTTCTCTTGGCAGCTGCAGGCGCTTTATGAGAAGCATGGCATGCCGATCGAAGAAAGAAAGGCAATTGCGGAAAATTTGGAGACGTTTGTGGACATGGTATCTCCTCAGCCGGCGGTCACCTATTTCGAAGCGGGTGAGCCATTTCGGATGGGGGGATTAAGCTGGCTCTTAATCGATGCGCCCGGCCATGCCGCCGGACAGCTGTGCTTCTATCAGCCGGAACGCAAATGGATGCTTTGCGGTGATCAGGTGCTGCCGCATATTACGCCAAATGTAAGTATCGTACCCGGTGAAGACGGCGATCCGCTCGAGCAATTTCTCCATAGCCTGGATGCGCTCAATAAGTTCGAGGTTATGCTCGCCTTCCCGGGGCATCGCGATCCCTTTGCAGGCTTTAATGAAAGAATCGCGGAGCTTCAGCAGCATCATGCCCGCCGACTCGACAAAATGGCGGCGATGCTCGCAGAAGAGCCCCGCACCGCCTATGGCATGTGCGAGGCTCTATTCGGAAGCCGGTTGAACGGCAATGCCCACCAGTTAAGATTTGCGATGTCGGAGACGCTCGCGCACTTGGTTTATCTGGAACGAAAGGCTCGTATTGCATCGTCTGATCATGCGGGCATCTGTTATTTTTCCGCCGTCAAAGGCTAACGGTCACGGAATTCCTGCGGCGTAATACCGTAGCGGTCCTTGAACACTTTGATAAAATAGCTCGTTTTCAAATAGCCGACCTTGGCGGCTATTTCGTAAATTTTTTCCGAAGTGGAGCGGCCCTTCGCTTTATGAAATCGAGATTTACGAATAGCTGCTGTTTCTTTGTATCGTTTTGGAAAGCAATAAATAAACAAGAGAGCGTATCCCGGCAGTATTTCCTGCAGGTGAGACGCTCTCTTGTTATTCTTTAGGAATAGGTATTGCTCATTATGAAGTTTTTGTTCTAATAATGATGATTTAATGAAGATTCCAAATATATATTGCGACATATATAAATATATGATACATATTAAATAACGGAAATGACTTCAACATGTGTGCTAATGATCTATTCCGTCATAACAGAGCAGAGGGAGACTGGATTATGGAGAGAGAATTGGCATTAGAGCTTGTAAGGGTTACGGAATTAGCGGCACTCGCATCCGCGCCGTGGATGGGAAGAGGCGATAAGAATAGCGCTGACGGAGCGGCAACGTCTGCCATGCGTTCGATGTTTGATTCCGTATCGATTCGCGGAACGGTCGTTATTGGCGAAGGGGAAATGGATGAAGCTCCTATGCTTTACATAGGCGAGGAGGTAGGCAGCTTGAACGGGCCGGAGGTCGACGTGGCTGTTGATCCGCTTGAAGGCACGGAAATCGTTGCGAAGGGGCTAAATAATGCGATGTCCGTACTTGCTGTGGCCGGCAAAGGCCAGCTTCTCCACGCGCCGGATATGTACATGGAGAAGCTGGCATTCGGACCTGCTCTCGTAGGCAAGCTTTCCATAACGGATCCGATGGATGTGACGCTTCGTAAAGCAGCGGATGGGCTAAATAAAAAAGTATCGGATTTAACGGTTATGATTTTGGACCGGACGCGTCATGAATCTATCGTTAAAGTGCTGCGCAAGGTAGGCGTACGCATCAAGTTTTTGTCCGATGGCGACGTTGCCGGCGCGATGGCTCCGGCTTTCCCGGAAGCGGGAATCGACTTGTACGTAGGCTCAGGCGGCGCCCCGGAGGGCGTAATTGCCGCAGCAGCGCTTAAATGTCTGGGCGGCGAGCTGCAAGCGCGGTTGATGCCGGCCGACGGCAACGAGTACAATCGCTGCGTTCAAATGGGAATTGAAGATCCCTACCGCGTCCTTACGATGGAGGACATGATTGGCACGGGCGACGTTTACTTTGCGGCAACCGGCGTCACGCCGGGCGAGTTTTTGGGCGGGGTGCAGTATTTTCCGGACCAGCGGGCAGAGACGCATTCCATCGTGATGCGGGCCAAGACCAAAACCGTGCGTTTCGTGCGCGCTTTGCACTATTTGCCGAACAAGTCTTTTCTAAACGGCAGTAACTAAAGAAACAGGGCTGTTCCTAAAGGTCGCAATGACCGTTTGGGGGCAGCCCTTCTTTTATTGCAGTGACTTCACGGTGAATTTCATGGCTGTTTCCTGAAGCGCTTGTGCCATCAGCGCAAGCGCCTGGGCGTAAAAAGCTTCTGTAGAATGGAAAAAAGACCAGCCTGTCACGGAGACAAGCTGGTATATGGAATGAGTTCAGGGTGTGAAAAAAGAATCGTATCCGGCTGAAGACGGCTAATTGCCGCCAGGTATGAACTTTTTCAGCCAAGTGCCGAAGCTTGCCGGATTGCGGCTTTGGATCAGAACAACGCCTTCGCCGCGGAAGCGGCAGACAAGACCTTCACCGCTTGTGATGCTGGACAGCCAGCCCTTCGAGGCTTTCTCGATCGTATAATTCATATAGCCCGGCCATGCAACCAAATGTCCGTTATCGATGATGACTTCTTCGCCGGCGCTCAGGTTCAGCGCATGAATCGCGCCATAGGAGGAGAGGAATACGGTGCCCCGTCCGCTGATTTCCACAATAAAGAAGCCTTCGCCGGACAGGAGTCCCCTGCCCAGGTTTTGCATTTTGGTATTGACTTCTATGCCGCTTGTGCCAGCCAAGAAACCGTCCTTTTGGACGTAAAGCTTGTACGAGCCGTCCAGCTCTATAGCCTCGATATCCCCGAGAGAGGGGGGAGCAAGGTGAACCTCACCTTGACCCCGAACCGCTTTCATCTCTTGAAAAAAGAAGGTTTCTCCGCTCAGCATTCTTCCGAGTCCGCGCATAATTCCGCCGTCGGCTGTGCCCTTCAGGTCGATGCTCGGCGACATGGAGACCATGGCGCCCATTTCGGCTTTAACGCTTTCCCCCGGATTCAGCTTCACCTTCAGCATGGCAAAAGCGCCTTTATAAAAAATATCGTAATTCATGAATGAACCTCCTAAAGGTTTTGCGAATGCAAAATCCTGCTTCGTAAGGATAGGCTTAAAGGTTTTGCGAATGCAAAATCCTGCTTCGTAAGCCCCGTTTAATCAAGCGGAGGCTGCGTAACGCCTTCCCGTTCCGCTTGTCTGCGGTGAGCGATCCGGCTTGCGGCCGATGCCGCGATCGCCCCGACGATATCATCCAGAAACGTATGGATTTCCCCGTCGCTTTTATCGTTCAGCTTCACCAGAATTCCCGGCTTCAGCTTATCGATGTATCCGAAATTCGTAAAGCCGATGCTTCCGTAGACGTTGACAATCGACAGAGCCAAAATTTCGTCGCAGCCATAAAGACTTTCGTCATGCTTGATCATATCCTGCAGCGGGGGCATCAGCTTGCCTTCCTCGGCGAGAATATCAAGCTGAATGCCAGTCAGAACGGCATTTTGAACCTCGCGCTTGGACAGAACGGCATTCACATGAACAATACAATCCTCAGGCGTCAAGTCAGGAAAATAATCCTTTTGCAAAAAATGCACGAGCTCGGCGATGGCCATTTTCGTTACTCCGCGTTTGATGAGCCATTCATCTGTAGCCTCAGCCACTTTGCGGCTATTGAGGGTGTAAATTTCGGGATTGGACATGTTTTTGTTCCCCCTTAGGATTTTATGGACAAAACTGGTCTAAAACAGGGAAGGGCTCGTATACATAGTACTACAAATAAGGAGTTGTACAAAGCCGTCAGGCAAAACTCGATTAGGGAGGAAAGGTCAATATGATTCAAAAAAGATGGATTAGGGGTGCAGTTCTTTCAGGGGTTCTCGTTTTGCCGATTCTTACTTCAGGATGCGGTTTGTTCTCGCAGGAGACAAGCCAATCCATCGATCCGCCTCAGATCGAGGTAAAGGATGGGGCAGAAGGAGCCGAAACCGGACAGGCCGTAGTCGGGGAAGAAAATCAAATGACCGTGTACCTTGAAGACCGCAACGGTTACTTGGCTCCGATCTCAATACCAACGGTGCTGGGGGCCAATGAACAAGCCGGGCAGAAGGCGCTCGAAATGATGGTGGAAAACGGTGCGTATGCCAACCTGCTTCCCGAGGATTTCCGCGCGGTCATACCGCAGGGCACGCAGATTAAATCCTATAAGATCGATAAGGAACAAAAGCTTGCAACGGTCGAATTCTCGGAGCCGTTTAAAGATTACAACGTGCAGGACGAGCGTACGATCGTTGAGGCCATCACTTGGACGCTGACAGCCATGACCGGCATTGAAGGCGTTGAAATCTGGTACGAAGGCGCCAAGCTGCCGGAAATGCCGGTTGACGGTTATCCGTTGGATGAAACGCTGACACGCGCGGTAGGCATTAATATCGAAGCAGCAGAAGGCGTGAATTATGCGCAATCAACGCCGGTTACTCTTTATTTCTCTGCACAAACGTTAAATGACGAGCAGTACTACGTACCGGTAACAAGACTTGTCGAGCGTTCGTCCTCTCCAGCGCAAGCGGCGCTTGAACAGCTTATCTCGGGTCCGCTTAACAAAAAAGAGCTGACCAGCGTTATTCTCCCGGATGTGCAAGTGAAGAACATCGTGCAGGAAGGCGATGTTGTGACGGTAGATTTGCAGGACGAGGCTTATCAGGAAGGGCAGAAGCTTCCGACTGAGATGCTGCAGGCGCTTGTTTTGTCCGTGACGGAAAATACGGGCGCATCGACCGTTCAAATCAAATTGAACGGGGAAGCGAATGTAGTCGACGAGGCGAACCAATCCTATAGCGAGCCGGTTGGCCGTCCGCATCACGTCAATGCCATCAAATCTTAATGAAATGACATAAACCCGAATAAAGAGGCTGTTCAAAAGCGAATGCTGATGAACAGCCTCTTTTGTGCTTCGCGCGGGTATGGGCGACTGTGAGTTAAACGGCCTGCAGCAGCAGTGTTTTCTTTTTCGGGCGCTGCGGATGCAATTCACAGGCTACTTTGTTAAAATAGGAAAGATTGTAGAATGGATCAAATTGTTTTCTAAATAATATGAAGCAGTGCTCAGGAGGAAATTAGCATGAGAAACGACGGTCGGCAACCGAACCAGCTTCGGCCGGTAACCATAACGACAGGTGTCAACAAATACGCAGAGGGTTCAGTCCTGATCGAGGTTGGGGAGACGAAGGTAATCTGCACCGCTAGCGTGGAAGACAGAGTTCCTCCCTTTATGAAGGGGCAGGGCAAAGGCTGGATCACCGCTGAGTATGCCATGCTTCCGCGGGCAACGCATTCGCGCAACATCCGCGAAGCGGCCAAGGGCAAGCTGACCGGCCGGACGATGGAAATACAGCGGCTTATTGGGCGCGCTTTGCGCTCGGTCGTCGATCTGCAAGCGCTCGGCGAGCGGACGATTACGCTTGATTGCGACGTCATTCAAGCGGATGGAGGCACGCGCACGACATCGATTACGGGCGCTTTCATCGCGCTTTCCATTGCCATCAACAAAATCTCGGAGAAGGTCACTTTCGCGAAATACCCCATTACTGATTTTCTAGCCTCGGTAAGCGTAGGCGTCATTCAGGAGAAAGCGCTGCTGGATCTGAATTACGAAGAGGACTCGAAGGCAAAGGTCGATATGAATGTCGTTATGACCGGAAACGGAAAGTTCGTCGAGGTGCAGGGAACGGGCGAGGATGCGCCGTTTTCACGGGATGAGCTTAATCAACTGCTTGCGCTGGGAGAAGAGGGCATCTCGGAGCTGATCAGCAAGCAGCGCGATGTGCTCGGGCCTTTGGCAGCCCGCATTGGAGGTTAACATCCGTGACAAAGCATTCCGTGCTCTCTCATGAGATTATCGTCGTGGCTACCAAAAATGCCGGCAAAGTGAAGGAGTTTGCGCATGCGCTCCAAAAGCTAGGCAAAGAAACCGCGAGTCTGTTGGATTATCCGCAAATTCCAAACATCGTCGAGGATGGCGAGACCTTTGCGGCAAATGCACGCATTAAAGCAAAAACGACGGGTGACGCGCTTGGCGTCCCCGTACTCGCCGATGATTCGGGGCTGCGCGTTGCTGCGCTTGGCGGAGAGCCGGGCGTCTACTCCGCGCGTTATGCAGGCGAGGACGCGACGGACGAAGCAAATAATGCAAAACTGATTCGCGAGCTTAAGCGCATGCATGAGAATCAGAAGTTGGAGGAGTTGGGCCGGCTGACTGACGGCTCGCTGCTGCTGAGCAAGGCGCAATTCGTGTGCGCGTTGGCGTTATATGATCCTGCAACCGGCTTATTCGTTGAGGCGGAAGGCTCGGTGGACGGCGTTATTACGGAAAATCCGCATGGTACCGGCGGGTTCGGCTATGACCCGTTGTTTTGGCTGCCAAGCTTGAACCGGGGGATGGCCGAGCTGACAAAGGAAGAGAAGCAGCAGATCAGCCATCGCGGTGAAGCGCTTAGAAAGCTGCTTCCGCTGCTTGAGCAAGCGTAAGCCGGTGAAAGCATAAAGCAACCCCATCCGCATTTTGCCGGTCGATCGGCCTCATGCAGATGGGGTTGCTTTATTTTATTTCATATTAGCCAATAACGACTTTATACTGCTTCAGCCACAAATTCACTTGATATAAGTAGGCGAACAGCTGCGGGCCGGACATAAGCTGGCCGAACCACGGAATATTGGATTTCGCGGAATCCGATTCTGCGAGTTCCCTGACCTTATTCACGTTGATTAACGGAAGCAGAGGGGAGCTGGGATCGTTCAGCACGTCCAGCAGCAGTCCTTTGACCGCGGCCAAATAATTCGGATTATGCGTTTTAGGGTAGGGACTCTTTTTGCGGGTTAGGACGTCTTCCGGGAGAACGCCGCGCAGCGCTTTGCGCAAGATGCCTTTTTCCCTGTCGCCTGAGGTCTTGATTTCCCATGGGATATTCCAGACGTATTCGACCAGCCGGTGATCGCAGAAAGGAACGCGTACCTCTAAACCGGCTGCCATGCTCATGCGGTCCTTACGGTCCAGCAGCGTCGGCATGAAGCGGGTAATATTCAAGTAAGACATTTGACGCATTTTGCGGAGCTGCTCGCTTTCGCCGTCCAGATGAGGCACCTCGTTAACCGCCTGCGCGTAACGGTCTCCGATGTAATCAAGAGGCTTGATCCAAGCCGCCACGTCAGGGGCAAGCAGATCAGCGCGCATGGCCGAAGCCAGCGACCAAGGGAATGTATTTGCGCTTAGCGCCTCTTCGCGGTGGAACCATGGATAACCGCCAAAGATTTCGTCGGCAGCCTCGCCGGAAATTGCGACCGTGGCATCTTTCTTGATTTCATGGCAGAACAGCAGCAGCGAGGCATCAACATCGGCCATGCCGGGGAGATCGCGCGCGAAGGTAGCTGCTTTCAAGGCGCCGGCAAGCTCAGGCGTATCGAACTGGATCGGATGATGAATGGTACCTAGGTGCGTGGTCATTCTTTCGATCCATGGCGCATCGCTGTTCGGCTGGAAGGCATGCGCTTGAAAATGCTTGTCGTTATCGATGTAATCGACGGAATAGGTATGGACGTTTCCTTGCCCGTTTTCATTGTAATAGTTGACCGCAAGGGTTGTTAGCGCGCTGGAATCGAGTCCCCCGGACAAAAGGGTGCATACGGGAACGTCAGATACAAGCTGGCGTTCAACGGTATCCTTGAGCAGCTCGCGGACATGTTCAGCGGTTTCTTCGACGTTTTGCCCATGCGGGCGGCTTTCCAGCTGCCAGTACGTCACGGTCTTGACGCCCGAGTGGTTGACCGTCATGCAGCGACCGGGCCGAAGCTCGCTGATTTGTTTGTATACGCCATGGCCTGGCGTGCGCGCGGGACCGAGAATGAAGATTTCCGCTAGTCCTTCTGCGCCGACCTCCGGCTTCACGGCTGGATGCGCCAATATACATTTTTGCTCCGATCCAAAAATAAACAAGCCGTCCTGCTCGCTATAAAATAATGGCTTCACGCCAAGCCGGTCACGCGCAAGGAACAGCTCCTGCTCGGCCACGTTCCATATCGCAAACGCGAATATTCCGTTAAACCGCTCCACGCAGGCCTTGCCCCATTCCATAAAAGCGACCAGCAGCACTTCCGTGTCGCAATTTGTCGTGAAAGCTCTGCCTTTGCTTTCCAGCTCCTTGCGGAGCTCCGGCGCGTTATACAATTCCCCGTTATAGACAACAACGTATTTGTCATCGCCGGTATGGCGTATCATCGGCTGTGCTCCGTTTTCAGGGTCAATGACGGATAAACGTCGATGGCCTAAAGCGCAATGCGCTGATATCCACGTACCGGAAGCGTCGGGACCGCGCGGTGCCAGGGTGTCAGTCATCTTCTCTAAGCTTTCGCTTTGCTTAGTCAGATCACGGTTCCAGTCGATCCAGCCCGTAATTCCACACATCGGTCTCATTCCTCTCTTTTGCTGGTCTCAAAGTAGCGATAATACCGTTATATGCAGAAAAAAGGGATAAAATGTCTGTCCGACGGGGGATGCTAGGGATGTCTGTAAAAAGTTAAAGACCAGGAAGGAGCAAGCGATTTATGGTGGATAGGGAAGCTGGCGGGGAGGATCGCAAACGATATTACGTATCCGTCCAGGCAGGGCAAATATTAGAGGATCCGCAGGCTGCGGCCTATGAGCTTGAAATAAGCATGAATGAGCAGGAGCATATCAAGCTGAGGGAGATGTTTGACGAGCTGTCCAGCATGGATGAGGCCGAAATGTTTCATTTTACCCACCATCCTTACGGAACGGCGAGCAACGCCGAAATGAATGCAGGCTACGACGAGCTCATCCAACGAATCTACAAACAGCTTTACGAGTATGGCACGGACACGACAAAGCGGCATATCGAGTCGATGCAGCTGCTTTAGACATAGAAGAGGGGCAGCAGCCGCCTGATAGCAGTTTGCCCCTTTTGCTTGTACGCGTTGGAGCGGCGAATAGGATAAGTCCTATTCTCTTCTATTAAATCGAAAAAAAAAATGATATACTTCTACAAAAAATAGTGGAGGTTCATTTTTTTGCAAAAGTTAGTTTTTTTCGTCGGAGTAGCAGGCACAGGCAAAACAACCGTAGCTAGGAAGCTATCAGAACGTATCCCCGCTGCATTTCTTGACCGCGATACGATTGGCGGCAGATTTGTAGAGACTATCTTGGAGCTGAACGGGCTGGACAAGAGAGACCGGGATTCTGAATATTATAAAAAACATTTGCGTGATTTGGAGTACGATACGGCGAAGGACGTATGTATTGAAAATCTGGCAGCAGGACAAAACGTGTTTATGATTTCGCCATTCACGGCAGAGTTGAAAAATAAGCGGTGGATTGAAGAGGTTGTCGGCGCAGCCGGTTTGTCGATGCATGCGGTTGACATCAAAGTCGTTGTCGTCACGCTGCAGGACTTCGAGCTTCAAAAAAACCGTATCGTCGGCCGTCAAACGGAACGCGATCAATGGAAGCTGGATAACTGGGGCGATTTTGAGAAGCGCGTTGAATTCGTGCCTCAGATCAACTGGGACATTCCCGGCTCCTCGATTTTGATATTTGATAATAGCGGTGAGCTTACGGAAGAGAAGTCGGAGCAATTATACGAATTCGTGCAAGAGAAGCAGGCGACAATGCCGGTGTAACCCGGCAATCATATAGATGGCCATGCAAGAGGGCTGTTCCAAGAGGTGTCAGACACATCTCAAGGAGCAGCCCTTTTTTGTGCTCCAAACGGGAACAGAGCAAGATTTCGGCTATACGGATTCAAAATAGGCCGTAAGCTGTTGGCGGAAAGCTTTTGCAGCAGTGTTCAATTCACGTGATTTATGCGTAATCATGCCGTGTATGAACGTCATCTCATGCGCAAGAGGCAGGGGCAGCAGCTTGCCTGCGGCTACTTCCGACTCGACGTTCGATTCGGGCAAAAAAGCGATGCCCATCCCGCAGCTTACGGTTTGCTTGATCAGCTCGGTGCTTGGGAAGGACAGCTGCTCGGCGATTCCAATCTCCATATTCCGCAGCAGATCGCGGCCTTTGACATGGTAAATGCACTGATCGCCAAAGCTGATGAACGCGGAATCGTCTAATGAACGCCAGCCCTGCTGCTCAAAACCTTCTTTCAAGGCGGGAGCACAGACCAGCACCAGCTTTTCTTCGACTAAGGGGCTGAATAAAAGGTCATCGCGCTCAGGCGGCTTCGGCACGATTCCTAGATCAGCCCGGTGATTCGCGACCAGGTCGGTGATATCGTTATGAAGCCCTGGTGCCATGTGGAGCTTGACCTTTGTGAACCGTTTGAGAAAGCCGTTTAGGAAATGAGGAAGATGCGATACGGCAAACGACTCTAAGGCTCCTATCCTTACGATGCCCGAAGGCGAATCCGTGTCTGCCAGCGCATCCTGAAGCGATTGCCCGAGGCTGATGAATTGGTAGGCAAACGGGGCAAGCTGCATCCCTGCTTCCGTGGGTTCGACGCCGCGCGGCAACCGGTGAAACAGCTTTTTCCCGCTTGTTGTTTCTAGATGACGGATATGTGAGGTTACGGTCGATTGAACGTAGCCTAACCGGTCCGCTGCCCGGCTGAAGCTCTTTTCTTCCAACACGGCGGTAAACGTAATAAAAAATCTTCCTTCCCAAGACTCCAGCAACTAGTTTCACCTCTCTGGTATCGGATATTGAAATACATATCATTGCAAACATTCAATATTCAAATGGATACCTCTATGTTAGCATGAGATCACATTAAGGGAAACGAGGTATTGTCTATGGGGAATATAAAGAATCTGAAGCCGCTTGCGGCAGCCATTGGCGGGACAATGGCGATAGCACTTTTGCTGCTGGTAGGCGACGCTGCATCGATATCGCTGTTAATGGCCCCGTTCGGAGCAAGCTGCGTCATTGCTTTCGTGCTGCCGGAGAGCCCGCTCGCAAAACCTAGAAGCATCATTGGCGGACATATGATAAGCGCGGGCGTAGGGCTTGCCATGCTTGAACTATTCGGGACGCATCATTGGTCAATCGCGCTTTCCGTCGGTTTTTCCATTCTGCTGATGCAGTGGACGCGTACCGTTCATCCGCCGGCGGGCGCAGATCCGCTCGTCGTCATGCTGAGCGGAGCGGGTTGGCCGTTTCTAATTGCGCCTGTCCTGCTTGGAGCCATAATCATTGCAGGCGCTGCCTACGTTTATCGCAGGCTGCTGGCAGCTAAAGGGGCGGCGGTGAAGCAAACTGAAAGAAACTAGGCCAAATCGCATACCTGTGATCGAAAACATGCTAATATAGGTAATTGAGACTATGAAATAATTCATTTTAACCATTACCAGAGGTGAGATCGCTGCTGTATATTAAAAAAAGTATTTATCGGCTGGGTACCATTGTAATCGCCGCATTGTTTTTGCTGTCCTCGAGCAAGGCTTATGCCGAGGAGGCCCAGTACTCAAGCAGGCTGTACACGCCTACTTTTATTACAAAGATATCGGGCATTTATTTTATCGTGGATTGCTGGAACCACAGAATCATCTACAGCCGTAATATGAACGAACCGATATCAAAATGGAAAACGTTAGACGACGACATCGCGGGCCCGCATTCCATTGCCGGTAACGGAACTACTTTTATTGCCGAGGATACGGGAAGAAATCGCCTGTTTGTTTATACGTTAACGCCAAAAGGTTTTAAAAAGACGCAGATAATAGACGGCATTGCAATTCGCCCGCATCGGACAATCTATGACCCGTCCAATATGAAGTTTTATACGTTGTCTGCTAATTCCCAGACAATGTATGTATTGAAAAACGATAAGGGAGTCATATCGGTCGAGCGGAAGTTGAAGTTAGATTTCCAAGAAAATACATATACGCGTTCATTTTCGATTATCAACGGAGAGATGTACTTCGTCAGCGGTCCTGGAAAAGTTTCAGTCGTGAATTACAAAGACGACAGCTTCGAAGTT
Source organism: Paenibacillus sp. LPE1-1-1.1 (assembly GCF_040676435.1). Classification (NCBI taxonomy): domain Bacteria; kingdom Bacillati; phylum Bacillota; class Bacilli; order Caryophanales; family Paenibacillaceae; genus Paenibacillus; species Paenibacillus sp. LPE1-1-1.1. Next base: position 1,646,544 of record NZ_JBEGHY010000001.1, on the reverse strand, counting down.
ATAAAGCAGTACCGTGTTCCGGATGAATACGCCGCCATGAATGATATAAAGAAGCTGGGCGATTTTTATTACATAACCGTTTATCCTAAGAAAATCGTAAGATTAAAAGACTTGTCGGATTTTAATAAGGCAGAAAATATCTATGACGTCATCGGATTCAAGGGGACACCCTATTACATGAGCTATTTTGACGGGAGAATTTTCATACCGGAAATCGACAGCAATTCCGGCATAAAATCATTTGTATTACGGGCAAATGAAATCAAAGACGTAAAAACCCTTAATGATTCCGGTCCGCCGAATGATGCCGTGATACAAAGAAGCAAAGAAATTGCAACATAAATTACTCCGCTTCGGCGGATACGGTAATTGAGCACCGGTACCATACGGAAGCATTTCAAAAGAAAATAAATGAGATCGGCGGGCATGTGGAGGTTATAGAGGCAGCAGGGGAGCATGGCGATATTTCACACTATCGTCCCGAAGACGTCGTTGATTTTTATGATCAATATTAAGAAGAAAGAGCCTATCGCGGGATAGGCTCTTTTTGCTCCTAAAGATGGAAATATTCATCGGATAAAAGCATTATAACCGGGTTAAAGAGAAAAACCCGCTAGATCCCTTTAAATCAAGGGCTTAGCGGGTTTATGTAAAAAAATGCTTGTTTCGATTTAATGGCGTCCCGGAAGAGATTCGAACTCCCGACCGACGCCTTAGAAGGGCGTTGCTCTATCCAGCTGAGCTACCGGGACACAAGAAATAATATAGCACATGCGAATATTTTATTGCAAGCCTAATTTCGAAATTATCTTCTTTTTCTATAAAAAACAATAAAAAAACATTTTAAAACGGCCAGTAAACGACATTAGTTTTTTCTTTTGACTGTACATGGTATAATCGAACGCAAGATTGTAAGTATGAACAAACGGCGTGACCATAAGGCGGTGTTATCATTACAACTCCCAATGACACACAAGGCGACAACAAGGACAACGTTTATTTGTTCCCTAGCATGCTGGACCATTATCAGGTACAGTTAACCCGTATGCTAGAAGCGGAGCAATATGGGGAGGCCAAGGAGTTGCTGCGCTTTTTGCTGCAATGCCAGGGTGAGGATGCTCGCCATTACGAAGAATGGGACAGCCTTCTGACATGGCTCGACATGGCTTTCCCTGAGGATGGAAACGGTGACGGCGCTGGATTCATCATGGCTAATCAGGATAAGGAAGAGGACGAGGCGACCTTGCGCGAGCAGCTTCTTAATCCTCCTGACCAGGATGAGGCTTACGTGAACCAAGTGCTCTACATCATGCAGAACCATCCGATGATCGACCAGCAAATACTGGCTCTTGAACGCGCCGCCTATATTCAATCTCCGGATTTGGACGAGACCATCAAGAATTGGCTGGTTACCCAGCAGGTTCATCCAGTCGTGCAGTTCAAGGCCCTGCAATGCCTGCGCAAACGGGGCGCTTCCGGAACGATTACACTGGAGAGGTTAGGGGAAACCGCTGAACTCGAGCTGGAAGATACGCCTCTATCCATGGATGAATTTCCGACTCCGGTTATTCGGATTTTAGAGCGAACGGAGCAGGTGGCGGAGGTCGATGATCCAACATTGCCGCATTTTGCAAGAGAGTTATGGAAAGAAAGTTTACAGTTTTTGTATGGGACGGCTGCTTATCATTGGATGCTGAGAGAAGACGAAGATACGGTCGATTATTTTGCGGCTGCGCTACATTTAACGCTGCTTCTTACCGTTTACGGCTCGGCGAACGATGACGATATTCGTGATACATACGGCATTACCGAAGGTTTAAGATTCCGTTATGAGCAAGCATGCAAGGCGTTGAGGCAGGTTGCTGTCCTGCAGCAATCCAGAGAAGACGATCCAGAGTCTTGATAATCTGGCCCAGCTTGTTTATAATAGAATGGTTTATGAAACGTGAATACTACTGATGCATGAGCATTTTCGGAGGGGAAGGCATAAAATGAAAGCAACTTGGGAAAAAATAGACAAGAACATCGTGTCGATCGACGTGGAGGTAGGGGCGGAGAAAGTCGCTGATGCTCTTGATCAAGCATTTAAGAAAGTCGTTCAAAAAGTAAACGTACCTGGATTCCGTAAAGGTAAAGTGCCGCGCGGCATTTTCGAATCCCGTTTTGGTATCGAGAGCCTGTACCAGGATGCAATTGACATTCTGCTGCCTGACGCTTATACCGAAGCTGTTAACGAGCACAATCTTGAGCCGGTTGACCGTCCTGAGATCGATGTTGAGCAATTCTCAAAAGGCGAAACATTCAAATTCAAAGCAAAAGTTATCGTTAAGCCGGAAGTTACGCTTGGCGAATACAAAGGCTTGGAAGTTGAATCCGTTGTAGCAGAAGTTACGGAAGAGGAAATCGCAGCTGAACTTGAGCGTTTGCAACAGCGTCATGCTGAGCTTTCCGTAGTTGAAGAAGGCGCTGCGCAAAACGGCGACATCACTGTTATCGATTTCGACGGCTATGTAGACGGCGAACCATTCGAAGGCGGAGCAAGCGAGCGTTATTCGCTGGAGCTTGGTTCCAACTCCTTTATCCCAGGCTTTGAAGAGCAAGTAGCCGGCATGCAAATCGGCGATTTCAAGGACATCGAAGTAACGTTCCCTGAGAGCTACCACGCTGAGCACCTTGCAGGCAAACCTGCTGTATTCAAAGTGAAGCTGCATGAAATCAAACGCAAAAACCTGCCAGCTCTTGATGATGAGTTTGCAAAAGACGTTAGCGAATTCGATACTCTTGAAGAGTACAAGCAGGATCTTGTAGCCAAATTGCAAGAGCGCAAAAACCAAGAGGGCGAGCAAGCTCGCGAAATCGCGGTTGTGGACAAAGCTACTGCAGCGGCAGACGTTGAAATTCCTGAGCCGATGATCGTTTCCGAAACGGACTACATGATCAAGGATTTTGAGAACCGCCTAAAAATGCAAGGCATGAACATGGATCTATACTTCCAGTTCTCCGGCCAAAACGAAACGGTTCTTCGCGAGCAAATGCGTACAGACGCTCAAAAACGCGTTCTTAACAACCTTGTGCTTGATGCCATTGCAAAAGCTGAAGGTATTGCCGCGAATGACGAGGATCTGAACGAAGAGCTTGAGAAGCTGTCCAAATCGTACAACCGTCCTTCCGAGGAGCTTCGTGAAATTTTCACGAAAAACGGTAACCTTAACAGCCTGCAAGAAGATATTGCACTTCGTAAAACAATTAAGTTCTTGCTTGATAACAGCAAAACTGTTTAATAAGCCACATAAGAAAAAATTTAATAATAGCAAGACCCAGGATAAGGCACGTCATTGGTACGTGCCTTATTTTGACCCTACATATGAAATTGTGCTTGTTTTGGAGGCTAATCTCCGTACATATCGAACGGCCGTCGCCGTATAATGTATTATTGGAAAAATGACATCAATACGATGACGTGTTACAATAAGTAAGTAACCAAAGTCATAAACGAAAAGAGGTTGGTCGCATGAATCTAGTACCTATCGTAGTCGAACAAACGAATCGCGGGGAGCGTTCTTACGATATCTACTCCCGTCTACTGAAGGACCGCATTATTTTCCTTGGGAGCGCAATCGATGATGACGTTGCAAACTCCATCATTGCACAGCTGCTGTTTCTGGCGGCCGACGACCCAGAGAAAGACATACATCTGTACATTAACTCTCCCGGCGGCTCCGTGACTGCGGGAATGGGTATTTTTGATACGATGCAATATATTAAGCCTGAGGTGTCCACGATTTGCATGGGCATGGCAGCAAGCATGGGCTCGCTTCTCTTGACAGCGGGCGCGAAGGGCAAGCGTTTTGCGCTTCCTAACGCAGAGGTTATGATCCATCAACCGCTCGGCGGCGTACGCGGCCAGGCATCCGATATCAAGATCCATGCGGATTGGATTTTGAAAACGAAACAAAAGCTAAACCAAATTTACGTAGATCGCACCGGACAGCCTTATGACAAAATCGACCGCGATACCGACCGTGACAATTTCATGAGCGCGGAAGAGGCTCTTGCCTACGGTTTGATTGACAAGGTGATTACAGCACCGGTATCGACGATTTAATCGAAGGGGTGATTACATGTTTAAATTCAACGACGAAAAAGGCCAGTTAAAGTGTTCGTTCTGCGGCAAATCGCAGGATCAAGTACGTAAATTGGTTGCCGGTCCCGGCGTCTATATATGCGATGAATGTATTGAGCTGTGCACTGAAATTGTTGAGGAAGAACTCGGCAATGAGGAAGAGCTTGATCTTAAGGATATTCCGAAACCGAAAGATATCCGGGCCATCCTGGATTCTTATGTCATCGGTCAAGAATTCGCGAAAAAATCGCTGTCTGTAGCGGTATATAACCATTACAAACGGATTAATTCCGGAAGCAAAATCGAAGACGTCGAACTGCAAAAAAGTAATATTTTGCTGTTAGGTCCTACAGGATCAGGCAAAACCCTGCTTGCGCAAACGATGGCAAAGATTTTGAATGTTCCTTTCGCAATTGCGGATGCAACCTCGCTTACAGAAGCAGGTTATGTCGGTGAGGACGTTGAGAATATCTTGCTCAAGCTCATTCAAGCTGCTGACTACGATGTGGAAAAAGCAGAGCGCGGCATTATCTATATCGATGAAATCGATAAAGTAGCCCGCAAATCGGAAAACCCGTCTATTACGCGCGATGTATCAGGCGAGGGCGTTCAACAAGCGCTTCTGAAAATATTGGAGGGCACTGTGGCTTCCGTTCCACCGCAAGGCGGACGCAAGCATCCTCACCAAGAGTTTATCCAAATCGATACAACGAACATTTTGTTCATTTGCGGCGGCGCGTTCGACGGGCTGGAGTCTTTGATCAAACGTCGTATCGGTAAGAAGGTCATCGGCTTTAGCTCCACAGGCGAATTGCAGAAGGATCTGAAAGCTGGCGAATACCTCACGATGGTATTGCCGGAGGATTTGCTGAAATTCGGACTCATTCCGGAGTTTGTCGGACGTTTGCCTATTATCTCGACGCTTGAGCCGCTTGATGAGCCGGCACTTGTTCGGATTTTGTCCGAACCGAAGAACGCGCTTGTGAAGCAGTATCAAAAGCTGCTTGAAATGGACAACGTGAAGCTTGATTTCGAACCGGCTGCACTCGATGCCATTGCGAAAGAAGCGATTAAGCGCAACACCGGCGCCCGCGGCTTACGCGCGATCATCGAAAGCATTATGCTTGAAGTCATGTACGAGGTGCCATCACGCGATGATCTAAGTACTTGTCTGATTACGGAGCAAACGGTTCAAGAGAAAATCATGCCTGAGCTGACTGCTAAGAAGAGCAAGAAAAAAGAAGAGAGCGCGTAAGCTAGCGTTCAAAATAGAAAGGCTATGAGCCTAAGCGTTACGCTTAGCTTATAGCCTTCCGCGTAACGAGCTTTTGTCGCCAATGACGGCTTTGCCGTTTACGCTTGACTACCGTCATTGTCTCCACCCAGCCGAGCGGCTGTATTGCCGCCAGTCAAAGGGTGGACTTTGACGTTCATGGGAGAGATAAGCTTATGTACTTGCGTCAAGATACAGTGGCGGTTAAAGTCGGTAATCTAACGATTGGCGGCAGTAACGAAGTCATTATTCAAAGTATGTGTACGACAAAGACAGCTGACGTGGAAGCGACCGTAGCAGAAATCTTAGGACTAGAGGAAGCGGGCTGCCAGCTTGTCCGGGTTACGGTCAATAACAAGGAAGCAGCCGAAGCCATCAAAGAGATTAAAAAACGCATTCATATTCCACTTGTAGCAGATATCCATTTTGATTACCGGTTGGCGCTGCTTGCCATCGAGAACGGCATAGATAAGGTTCGGATTAATCCGGGCAATATCGGCCGCCGCGAACGGGTGGAAGCGGTCGTAAAGGCCTGTAAGGAAAAAGGCATCCCTATTCGTATCGGCGTCAATGCAGGCTCTTTGGAAAATCATCTGCTTGAGAAATACGGCTATCCAACGCCGGAGGCAATGGTTGAGAGCGCGCTTTTCCATATTGGGATATTGGAGGAGCTGGATTTCCACGATATCATCGTTTCGCTCAAAGCGTCTGATGTTCCGATGGCCATCGCGGCTTACTCGATGGCGGCTAAGGTTATCAAGTATCCACTTCACCTAGGCATCACGGAGGCTGGCACGCTGCATACGGGCACGATCAAGAGCTCGGCGGGAATCGGTGCATTGCTAGCACTCGGTATCGGTAACACGCTGCGGATCAGCCTGAGTGCCGATACGGTTGAAGAGGTTAAAGTAGCTCGCGAGCTGCTCAAAACGTTTGGACTGATCACGAATGCGGCAACGCTCGTATCCTGTCCTACCTGCGGCCGTCTGGACATCGATTTGTTCTCCATCGCTAACGAGGTAGAGGATTACATTTCAAAAATCAAGGTGCCGATTAAGGTATCTGTCCTTGGCTGCGCGGTTAACGGTCCCGGCGAGGCTCGGGAAGCCGATATCGGAATTGCTGGAGCCAGAGGCGAAGGAATGCTTTTCCGTTACGGAGAGCTCATTCGTAAGGTGCCTGAGGCTGAATTGCTGGATGAGTTAAAGAAAGAAATAGATGAAATCGTACGCGTGTTTGAAGCGACGGGAGAAATTCCGGGCCGGAAGCATCATACGCCTGCTTAACCGATAAAAAGGCTTATTTACGTCAGTTATTGACGTGAATAAGCCTTTTTTTATTGCAAATTTGATGGGCTAGCGGCCATGTTTCCAGAAGGTGCATAATTTTCGGGAAATAAGGAAAAATATTGGTTACACGATTCGGGAGCAGAGGCGGGGGTGAATTTGGAGCGTATCAGTCTAAATCAGCTTGGATCCTTGATTGTATTGTTTTTAATCGGCAGTTCCTCGTTGTTTTATCTGGCGAGCGACGCTTCCAGGGATGCTTGGCTGGCCGTTATTGTGGGCATGCTATGCGGTTTACTCCTGCTTTGGGGGGTGAATTTAGCTTTGTACCGCTTGATGCCGCAAAGGAATCTTATTGAGATTATTTTCGAATTGCTGGGAAGACCCCTTGGCTATATCGTATCTATCGCTTATGTGTTGTATTTCTGCTACAAATCGATTCGGAATGTTAGAGAGTTCGGCGATTTAATGATCATGTTTTTGCTTCCGCAGACTCCCTTGACAGTGCTGATTATCTTTGTCTGCTTATTGTCCGCCTATACCGTTTTTCACGGCGTTGATGTTCTATTTCGAATGGCGGAGGCCATACTGCCTCTCGTAATAATTATTTACCTTATTCTCTTTCTGCTTTTGACAGGCTCGGGTTTGCTGCATTTCGAGAATTTAACGCCCATACTCGAAAATGGCTTCAAGCCCGTGTGGGATGCAGCGTTTCCGGAGCTGATTTCTTTCCCTTTCGGCGAGATTATTTTGTTTTTAATGTTTTGGAAATATTCGGAGCCTACAGGCGGCATAGTGAGCTTTACCGTAAAATGTTTCTTATTTTCGGGTTTGTTCATTACCTTCACCAATATGTTCATATTGGCAGGCTTAGGGAGTCTTGCGGGGACGGTTACGATTCCCTTGATGCAGATGACGAATCATATGGAGTTCGCCCGATTTTTGGAACGAATAGATCCGCTGGTCGCGTTGCTTCTCTTTACGGGAGTGTTTTTTAAGCTAACCGCCTATTATTTTGGCGCGGTGCTGGCTTTGTCGCAAATCATGAAACGGCAGAGCAAATACATTATCGTATTCGTCGGGGCGATTATTTTTTGGGGATCGTTTATGTTTAGAAATTACATGGAGCAGGTGTGGTTCGGCTTTCAATACAATGTAAAATACCATTTCCCGATCTTTCAGATTTTGGTGCCCATGCTGCTGCTCGCGCTGGCAATGATCAAAAAGAGATGGAGTGAAAAGGTGCGAATAGAATGAATGAAGAAATAAAAACGGGAATGGATACCGATGACAAAGACCGGAAGCGTTTGTCCGCGGATTTGGAAATGAATATTAAAATGGTAACCGATGAGCTCGGCACAGAGCCGGATATCATTATTAGACATTTACATATGTTTAAAAGCAGTAAAGCTGCGCTCTTATATATTGCAGGCATGACGGATGCAAGCGCGGTTAATTTGCTGGTAATGAGCATGATTACCGAGCCTCCGCTCGGAAGCGGCGACGGCGACGGAATGGAGGAATCTCCTTTTCAGAGCTTACTATACCGATCTCTCGCAATTGGCGGTATCCGAAAGATCGATCGTTTAGATGAAGTATTGCTTGCTATGCTAGAAGGCAATACGGTTGTGCTGCTTGATGGCTCTAACGAAGCGATTGCTGCTTTTACATGCGGCGTGGAAAAACGGTCAGTCGAAGAGCCAAGCACGCAAACCGTTGTTCGCGGACCGAAGGAAGGCTTCACGGAGACGCTCCACATCAACACGGCGCTTATTCGCAATAAAATAAAGTCGACTAATCTTCGTATGGAGTACAGAATTATCGGGCATCAAACCCGAACGACCATTGCCCTGGTTTTCATGAAAGGAATCGCTGATGAAAAAGTATTGGAGGAAGTGCGCAGGAGACTGGATTTAATCGACACGGACAGTATTTTAGAGAGCGGATATATTGAAGAATTTATTCAAGACAAAACCTTCACCCCGTTTCCGCTGCTTCAAAATTCCGAGCGGCCAGATGCGATTGCCGCCGGCTTGCTTGAGGGGCAGTTTGCCATCGTGGTAGATGGTACGCCGTTCGTTCTGCTCGCTCCCGTTACGTTTGTTAAGTTTTTTCAATCCAGCGAGGATTATTACCAGCGTTATGATATCTCAACCTTTTTGAGAATCATTCGTTTTTTTTCTTTTTTAGCCTCGATGCTTCTGCCATCGATTTATATTGCGATCACGACCTTCCATCAGGAAATGCTGCCGACCCAGCTGTTAATCAGCATCGCCGCGCAGCGGGAGGGCGTACCGTTTCCCGCTTTAGTCGAAGCGATGATCATGGAGATTACTTTTGAAATTTTACGCGAGGCCGGCGTACGGATGCCGCGGATCATCGGTCCGGCCATTTCGATCGTCGGCGCGCTCGTGCTCGGTCAATCCGCGGTGCAGGCCGGACTTATTTCCGCAGCGATGGTTATCGTCGTTTCGTTCACTGCCATTGCCAGCTTCGTTATCCCATCCATCAATATGGGCACGGCTGCCCGGCTCATTCGTTTTTTATTGATGATTCTTGCTGGCTCCTTCGGCGTATTTGGAATTTTAGCAGGGCTGATGATGATTCTGACCCATTTATCGTCGCTTCGCTCCTTTGGGGTTCCTTATTTGACGCCGATCTCGCCGCTCAAGACCAATAATTTAAAGGATGTTTTCATACGCGTTCCATGGTGGGCCATGAAGAAACGCCCAAGCTTAGATAATAAAGCGGGAACAGTACGGCAGGGAACGCCAAGCAGCATATCAGACCATGCGGGTGAACGATCCCAGAAAGGCGGTGAGGGGCAATGACGCAGCGGATAACAAATTTACAGGCCATCGCAATCGTTGTATTTGCGATCGTCCCCAGCTCCTTGCTCTATGTTCCCAGCTTTGTCATTCAAATCTCTAAGCAGGATGGCTGGATATCCGTGCTGCTCACGATGGCGGTCTCGCTTCTGCTGTCGTGCGTGATTGGATATATATGCCGGGAAGGTGAAAGAAGGCCGCTGCTGGAGTGGCTTCAAAGCCGGTTTGGAAAAGTCATTGCAACGGTTATCGGGCTTGTTTTATGCTGCTATTATTTCGTTACGGCGGCCGTTGTCGTAAGACAATTTTCCAATTTCATGTCCGAACAAACATTGCAGACTACACCTATTTTTATGTTGGCGGCGATTATTGTGCTTGTTTCGGGATTTACCGCGTCGCAAGGGCAGGAAACGCTGGCCCGCGTGATTTTTGTTGTGTTCTTGGTTTTTATATTTTTTTTGGGAGTAAATGTATTTCTCATATGGTGGCAGTTTGATTTCCAGCAATTTCTTCCGATTATAGAGAGCTCGGCCAATCAGTATATCGCCTCGGGCTTCATGCCCCTAGGCTGCCTTTCCGGAACGGCCGTGCTTTTGTTGTTTTTGCCGTTTCTGGAGAATACCGCATCCGCGGTAAAGGTTGCAGTCTGGGGAACCGTGATATCCGGCTTGTTCTTTACCCTGGTAACGGCGGTTACGATAGCGGTTTTTGGGACCGAAATTATCAGCGCTATGTCCTATCCTGCATTTGCGGCTATCGGTACGGTTGAAATCGGGCAATTTATCGAAAGAATCGACGTATTGCTGGTATCCGCTTGGACGGCCTCCATGTTCGCGCAGGTTTCGATTTTTATGTATGGCTTCTTCCAGCTGGCTTTTCAAACCTTCAAGCTAACGGCCCATTTCAGCCATTACGCAGCCGGCGGCATAGGTATACTTGCAACGGCGCTGTTTGCCTGGCCTAACAGTCTCGTCGTAACCGAATTCAGCTATACGACGCTGACCATTTATTTCTTGTTAAACAATTATGCGATTTGCTTGCTGATCTGGTGCGGTCTCCGTTGGACGCGGCATAAGGCAAGGCCGAGCGAGGGAAGGGTATGAGAATTGCGCGCAGGTTTGGTTTGCCGCTTACGATAACGCTGTGCATGCTGATGCTCTCAGGCTGCTGGAGCAGGATTGAATTAAATGAGCTGGCCATTACGTCAGCTACCTCAATCGACAGGAAGGGCGAGGAATGGCTGGTTTCCTTCCAAGTGCTTATTCCTTCCGCCATCTCTTCCGGGATCGGGATTATGGGCGGCGGCGGCGGCGCTCCGGTTAACGTTTATTCGACAGTTGGGAAAACGATAAGGGAAGCGAACTCGCGCAGTTTTTTTGAGAGCCCCCGCAAGCTGTATTTTGCGCATAACCGTGTCATCGTCATTAGCGAGGAGACGGCGCGTCGCGGCATAAATCCCATATTGGATGTCTATTTGAGAAATACCGATGCCCGGGAAACGGTCGACGTATTGGTTACTTCCGGCAGCGCCCGCAAAATTTTGGAGCAAATGATGCAAATTCAGAAAATTTCCGGCGATGGCATTCGGGAGATCAATCACCTGGAATCCATGTACACCTCCGTTCTGCCGGAAGTGAAGCTGTTCCAGCTGGCCATGAATCTGTCCAGCGATTCAGGGAGCGCTGTGCTGCCAGAGGTATTCTTGTCAGGCAAGTCGGATGTATCTTCGCTCCAAGTGTTCGAAAGCACGACATTGCCGGCAAAAATCAAGCTGGGCAGAGCCGCAGTGATCAAGAAGGACAAGATGGTTGGCTGGTTGTCCCGGAAAGAGGCGCTCGGCGTAGCTTTTTTGCGTAACGACATTAAAAAAACTTTATTGACTTTTGCATGCCCAGAGGAAAAAAATAAGCATTTAACGATTCAATTGGGAACATCAGAAACGAAACTGAAGCCTTCATTAACGGATGGCAAATTGAATGTGAAGGTGGACATAAAAGGCAAAGCGGTTCTGACGCAATCAGACTGCAGCTCGATGGATTTATATAAACCGGAAATTGTAGCCGAGCTTGAGAATGCAGCAGAACAGGAAATTCTTCGTTATACGGATGCCGGCTGGAAGGCCTCGCAACGGTTGAAGACGGATGCCGTGGGCTTCGCGGATATGGCGCACCGCAAGTACCGAAAGCAGTGGCGGACATGGAAGAAGGACTGGGACAGCGTTTTCTCCGGAATCGAAATCAAAGTGGCTGCCGATGTTACGCTGCTCAATGTGGGACTAAGCAATCAGCCGCTAAATGTCAATAATTTACGTGAGGGCAAAAAGTAAAAAGGGGGGCGTGTCATAACCTTTGTCACTATTATAATGTCTCTGGCGATTATCGCCGTTTTGTGGGCAGGTATCAAACCGCTTTTAAAACGGGGGCTATACCGAGATTTTGCGTTTTATGCAGTCATGATGCTGTGGTCCGTCTATTTATTTGCTTCCCAGCGTTACGATTGGCCGCCATTTACAATCATTACGGGGCTGACCTTCGTGCTTGCACCGATCAAGCGTTTTTTGAGCATCATGAGTTGGATGGGTTAGACGAAAGGGCTTGCGAAAAATAACAGCGATAACGGTTATTACCACTTCTCAGGGGCAATACTATCAATTACGCATGTTTAATACGGAAGGGTTGTATTTCTGAGCTCAACGAGCTTTTACTATTTATGACGGATTAGGCCGTTTACGCTTGAAAGGAGCGGATTACTAATGAGTTTAAGTGTTGTATTGATGTTGATCCAAGTGTTTTTTGCAGTCGTTATCGGCTTGTATTTCTGGAATTTGCTGCGCAATCAGAAGACGAACCGCTCTGCGGTTGACCGAGAATCGCGCAAGGAGATGGACAAGCTTCGTAAGCTGAGAAGCGTCTCTCTTACAAAGCCGCTTGCCGAGAAAACAAGGCCGCAGGCTATGCAGGACATCGTAGGGCAGCGTGACGGCCTGCGTGCCTTGAAGGCGGCGCTGTGCAGCGCTAACCCGCAGCATGTTATCATCTACGGTCCGCCGGGCGTCGGGAAGACCGCAGCGGCGCGCGTCGTATTGGAAGAAGCGAAGAAGAATCCTTCGTCGCCATTTTTGCCGGAAGCGAAGTTTACGGAGATCGATGCGACTACGGCCCGCTTTGATGAACGAGGCATTGCCGATCCGTTAATCGGTTCGGTTCACGACCCTATTTATCAAGGCGCCGGCGCGATGGGGGTAGCAGGCATCCCGCAGCCAAAGCCGGGCGCGGTTACGAAAGCGCATGGCGGGATATTGTTTATTGATGAAATAGGTGAATTGCATCCGGTTCAAATGAATAAGTTGTTAAAAGTACTGGAAGACCGCAAGGTGTTCCTGGAGAGCGCCTATTATAATTCGGAGGATTCGAACATTCCGGTATATATTCACGATATTTTCCAAAACGGTCTTCCGGCGGATTTCCGGCTCGTGGGCGCGACAACGCGTTCTCCGCAGGAGATCCCGCCGGCGATCCGTTCCCGCTGCATGGAAGTGTTTTTCCGTCCGCTCCTCGCTGAGGAAATCGGATTGGTCGCGGAAAATGCGGTGAAGAAAATCGGCTTCGCGCCATGTCCGGAAGCAATCGATGTCGTCAAACGTTATGCGACAAACGGACGCGAAGCAGTAAACGTCATCCAGCTTGCAGCAGGCGTAGCGCTCTCTGAGAAGAGGGACAGCATCGCTGCCGGCGATATCGAGTGGGTCGTGAACAGCAGCCAAATACCGCCGCGTCCTGACCGCAAGGTGCCCGAAGCGCCGCAAGTCGGCTTCGTGAACGGCCTTGCGGTGTACGGACCGAACATGGGAACGCTGCTCGAGATTGAAGTGAGCGCGATACCTTCGGCTGCCGGCAAGGGACAATTTACGATTACGGGCGTTGTGGACGAAGAAGAGCTCGGCGGCGGCTCGCGGACGCTTAGAAGAAAAAGCATGGCAAAGGGCTCCGTTGAAAACGTGCTGACCGTATTAAGGCGAATTGGGCTGAATCCGCAGGATTTTGATTTGCATATCAATTTCCCAGGAGGCACGCCAATCGACGGACCGTCTGCCGGCATCGCAATGGCAACGGCGATTACGTCCGCGATTAAGGGTATTCCGATCGACAACAAGCTGGCCATGACCGGCGAAGTTGGCATTCATGGAAACGTAAAGCCCGTCGGCGGCGTATTAGCTAAGGTTGAGGCAGCTTTCCAAGCCGGCGCGAATACGGTTATTATTCCGAGAGAGAACTGGCAGGCGATTTTTGCAGACCTGGAAGGGTTGAAGGTTATTCCAGTCGAAAAGGTCGAGGAAGTGTTCAAATACGTGTTTCCCGGCGCCGAGAGTTCCTCCGTGCGGGTGGAAGCGCCGTTTGGAACCGATCTTTTTATCGCTTCTGCCGTTCCGTATTTGCAGGCTGATTCCGTAGAATGATAAACTAGGGTAGACGTTAACAATTGGAGGTGCTGGTGTGGGACCTAGTAAATCGAAAGGTCGTCGGCTGCCCTTGCTTCCGCTAAGAGGGCTACTCGTTTATCCCAGCATGGTGCTCCACCTTGATGTGGGTAGGGACAAATCGGTTCGGGCTCTAGAACGCTCGATGGTCGAAGATCATATGATATTGCTTTGTTCACAGTCTGAAGTGAACATTGAGGAGCCGACGGAGGAAGATATATATAAAGTCGGCACGATTGCGAAAGTAAGGCAAATGCTGAAGCTGCCTAACGGCACGATCCGCGTTTTGGTGGAGGGCGTCTCCCGCGCGGAGATTTTGGATTATTTGCCGAACGACGAGTTTTATGAGGTATCCGTAAAAGAATTGCCTGAGCAGGAGACGGATGATCCTGAGGTGGATGCCTTGATGCGCTCCGTCTTAAACCAATTCGAGCATTATATTTCATTGTCGAAGAAGGTTACGCCCGAAACGTATGCGGCTGTATCTGACATCGATGAGCCGGGCAGGCTCGCGGATGTGATTACGAGCCACTTGTCGCTCAAAATCAAGGATAAGCAGGATATCCTTGAAACGGTTGATGTCGGGGAGCGCCTGGAGAAGCTGCTCGATATTCTCAACAACGAGCGCGAGGTGCTGGAGCTCGAACGCAAAATTAACCAACGCGTCAAGAAGCAAATGGAAAAAACGCAGAAGGAATATTATTTGCGCGAGCAAATGAAGGCGATCCAAAAGGAGCTTGGCGAGAAGGAAGGCCGTGCAGGCGAAGTCGAGGAGCTGCGTTCGCAGCTCGCCGAGTCTGGCGTTCCCGAGCTGGTGAAGGAGAAAATCGAGAAGGAAATCGACCGGCTCGAGAAGATGCCTTCGACATCGGCTGAGGGCGGCGTCATCCGCAATTATATTGATTGGCTTCTTTCCTTGCCGTGGAACAAGACGACGGATGATGATTTAAGCTTAAGCAAAGCAGAAGCGATTCTTAACGATGACCATTATGGTCTGGAGAAGCCGAAGGAGCGGGTGCTCGAATATTTAGCCGTTCAACAGCTGGTCAAACAGCTCAAAGGGCCGATTCTTTGCTTGGTAGGGCCGCCGGGCGTCGGTAAAACTTCGTTGGCACGCTCTATCGCTAAATCGCTGGGCCGCAAGTTTGTTCGGATCTCGCTTGGCGGCGTGCGCGACGAAGCCGAGATTCGCGGCCACCGCCGCACCTATGTAGGCGCGATGCCGGGCAGGATCATCCAGGGGATGAAGACGGCTGGCTCGTCGAATCCGGTGTTTCTGCTCGATGAGATCGACAAAATGGCGATGGATTTCCGCGGAGATCCGGCTTCGGCACTGCTTGAGGTGCTTGATCCGGAACAAAACAATACGTTCAGCGACCATTTTGTTGAAGTGCCCTTCGATTTATCGAATGTCATGTTCGTGACGACGGCCAATGCGCTGCACAATATTCCCCGTCCGCTTCTTGACCGGATGGAGGTCTTGTATATTCCCGGCTATACGGAGCTTGAGAAACTGCAGATCGGCACGCGTTACCTGCTGCCTAAGCAGAAGAAGGAGCACGGCTTAACAGAGGAGCAGCTCCTTGTGACCGAACAGGTGCTTCTGCAGCTGGTTAGGGAATATACCCGCGAGTCCGGCGTACGTAATTTGGAGCAGCAGATTGCCGCGGTATGCCGCAAAGCGGCAAAGTATTTCGTATCCAAAGAACAAGCGGAAGCCGTCGAGCCGCTTGAGCTTACAAGCGAGCTGCTGAAAGAGTGGCTCGGGCCTTCGAAGTTCCGCTATGGGCTTGCCGAAAGTGAAAATCAGATCGGCGCGGTAACCGGTCTGGCATGGACCGAGGTAGGCGGAGACACGCTTGTTATTGAAGTTACCGTCATGCCGGGTAGCGGAAAGCTAACGTTAACTGGTAAACTAGGTGATGTCATGAAGGAATCGGCTCAGGCGGCATTCAGCTATACGCGCTCGAAAGCGGTCGAGCTTGGCATTGATCCGAGCTTCCATGAGAAAAACGATATTCATATTCATATTCCCGAAGGGGCCATTCCGAAGGATGGGCCATCGGCAGGCATTACAATCGCGACAGCGCTTATTTCGGCTCTTACTAACCGCTTTGTAAACAAGGAAGTGGCGATGACAGGCGAAATCACGCTAAGAGGACGGGTGCTGCCGATCGGCGGTTTGAAAGAAAAATCGCTCGCAGCGCATCGTGCAGGCATTCGCACGATTGTGTTGCCGAAAGAAAATGAACGGGATTTAGGGGATATTCCCGATAGCGTACGTCATGATATGCAATTTTTTCCTGTCAGTCATATGGATGAAGTGCTGCAGCATGCGTTGCTTCCGGTTCAAACGGAGGAGAAGGCAGGTACAACGATTTTATGAAAATTACACAAGCCCAGTTCGTCATCAGCGCAGTAAAACCACATCAATACCCAGAGGACGCCTTGCCAGAGATTGCTCTGGCAGGGCGTTCGAATGTAGGAAAATCTTCATTGATTAATAAGCTTATTTTACGCAAAAACTTAGCAAGAACCAGTTCGCAGCCGGGGAAAACGCAGCAGCTAAATTATTACCGGGTAAATGACCTGATTTATTTGGTCGACTTTCCGGGCTATGGTTATGCCAAGGTGTCGAAGACGCAGCGCGTGCAATTCGGGGAAATGATCGAGCGGTACATTCGCGACCGCGAGCCGCTTAAGCTGCAGCTGCTTGTCATCGACATACGTCATGAGCCTTCGCAGCAGGACCAGCAAATGTATAAGTGGCTGAAGCACTATGAGATTCCAACCTGTATCGTCGCAACGAAGGCAGATAAGATTCCGAAGTCGAAATGGGACAAGCATATCAAGATGATCAAAAAGACGCTTGAAGCAGATCCACGCGATTCGGTTGTTTTATTTTCTTCGGAATTGGGTATTGGAAGAGAGCAGCTTTGGGAGATCATTACCGAGGCGATTGCTACATGAGGTAGCAAGTGCAGCAAGTTCTTATATAAAGCAGAGGATACAGTGAAAAAGTCGGCTTTCCTCGTGAATTCTACCGTTATTCTGTGGAATATGCGAGAATATCGGGGATGAACGGCAGGAATAAAATGTTCGGATCACGTATAATATACTTAAGCAACAAGACCAGTGTTACAAGACCAAAGCGTGCAAGTTCAAAGAATTGAGGAGATTTTTATGGCTAAGCGGCTAGCCACAGAGTATGTAAATGCCAAACTGCAATTGACGAATGAAGAGATGGCTGAATTTATCCGTTTATTCGAAGAGCAGCAAATTCACCTTCAGGTGTTGGTGCTCGACAATGGGAATCAGGAGCTCGTTCTCGAAGATGTAGCAGGGAGGGAAGAAGTCCGACTGACCTTTGAACGTCAACAAGACTATTATGTATGCGTATTATCTTGCCGTCTTGTTCAACCGAGGCTGACCAATGCCATGCGAAAAGCGCTTTCGGCTTTCCGCGGCAACGCGATCGTCAACCGAATCTACAGTCATTATACGATGATCTATCATTATAAGAATGGTTCCGTTCACCAAATTGTCGAAAGCTCTAAAACGGGTGACCGGGTCGTGTTCGAATTCAAGGACACGCTGGGGCAGCTGGAGAGAGTGTTCCGCAGCCGTTTGATCGAGCGTGAAATCGGTTTGATCAGCAGCGCGGTCAATGAACTGCTCGATCTCCGCAACCAAACGAAGGAAGCGGATGAAATCGGTAAAATTGATGCTCGTCTAAGCGATCTGACGAGAAAACTCTTCATTTTGGAAGCATAAGCATTAGGAATAAGTCGAATAGAGAAGCCGCTGCCGCGGCTTCTTTTTTTATTTCTATTATTTTTCAACTGGGCGTGGTGCAACCTTTTTTATGTTTTAGCAGTTAGTAGCAGGGTAACGAAACTATCTTAGATCCTCAAACAGGAGATGACCATTATGAATCAAACCAAACGCTTTAAACAGTTTGCAATCGGCATAACCTTTGCGATTGCATTATCCTTGACGGCATGCAGCGGAGAGGATGCGAATGTGGATCCAACGCCGCTGCCGGCAACGGAGATGCCGAGCGAGCAGCCGGATACGACGTCTCAGCCGAGCGCTGAGCCGTCCGGGAAGCCAGTCGAGCCTTCGGACAGCAATGATGGCAAAGACGAGACTGGCGTGTCTGAGACCGGCGTGCTGCTCGGATCGATTTACGACCTTGCGAAGGAAGGCAAGGTTCCCGGGAGCGAATATGCCGCCCATTTTTCTCTTTATGATGAAATCGAGAAAAAATGGGGCAAAGCCGATACCAATGAATCCGCCGGTAAGGGGATGTACGCAACTTACGCGGACAAAGGCATTACTTTTGGTTACAACAAAGGCATGGTCGTGTTTGATGTAAGGTCTTATGCAGACAGCCTTCATGCGATTACGTTGAAGGATCTGGAGATTGCCCTCGGCACGGCTGATGAACAGACGGTCAGCGGCTCGGATACCATTTATTCTTACGAGGTCAACGAACGGTTTCTGCTGAAATTCGCAATTCCCGTGTCGACGGGACAGGTGGACCATATTTCCGTATATAGCCCTGAAGATGCGAAAAATAATATGGCAGGGTAACAAAGGTCCCGTTGCGGGATAAGCTATTGCGTCATACATTGAAAACGGGGCTGGCGCGAAAAAGTAAATTCCGGTCTTTGAAAAAAAACTATTGCAATTATCGCGGATAGATGTTATTTTTATTCTCGTTGAAAACATTGTTGATGAAAATAATAGGAACCAGGATTCACTCAGGACATAGTTATGTTGCGAGAGATTAATCCCTCGAGAAGTGAATGACGTAGGTCCTAGCGGATGAAATTTTTCAAACATTTTATTCCTAGGAAGGGGGAACCGGAAGATGGAATACTCAACTTTCGGAAGACACGTTGCTGTTGATACTTGGGGTGTAGACTTTGATCTACTGAACAGCGCTGAATTTTTGCAATCACACATGGTAGAGGCTGCTGAAGCATGTGGTGCTACTGTATTGTCGGTTCAAGCAAAACAATTCGATCCTCAAGGCGCAACTGTGCTCGTGCTGCTGTCGGAGAGTCACCTCTCGATTCATACGTATCCAGAGAGAGGCTTTGCTGCGCTAGACTGTTATACCTGCGGTGAAACTGTAGATCCTCAGCTTGCGATCGACTACATGCTCGCTGTATTGAAGCCAAAGGCAACTTATGCGAAGAAGCTTGTACGCGGTATGGGCGAACTGCAAGTGGAAGAACCAAAGATGAAACAAACTGAGCTCGTATAGGAGCTTTAAAACTTATTACTCATAGCGAAATAACCATGGATGATATCCATGGTTATTTCTTTGCATGAATAGGGAATAATGAGTCTGTACTTTTCAAATATTATTCATAAATGAACATTATCTGAAGAACTAACTATGCTATAATAATCGATAACATCAATGGCTTATGAGCATAGGAGAAGGAGGCAGGTGACCGCGCATGCACATTATCGCAGTAGGACTGAATTATCGAACGGCTCCCGTAGAAGTAAGAGAACAATTTGCGTTCGCGGAAAGGGATTTGCCGGAGGCATTGATCCAGCTCATTCAGACACAAAGCATAATGGAATGTGTCATAGTAGCGACCTGCAATCGTACGGAGCTTTATGCGGTAGTAGACAGGCACCATCTATGCGGGCATTACATTCGCAGCTTTATGGAAAAATGGTTCAAGCTGCCAAGAGAGCATTTCACTAACCATTTATATATGTATGAGGACGAGAAGGCGATCGATCATTTGTTCCGGGTTACCAGCGGGCTTGATTCGATGGTCATTGGCGAAACGCAAATTTTGGGCCAAGTGAAAAACGCCTTCCTGCTCGCGCAGCAGCAGAAGACCACTGGCACTGTTTTTAATATGCTGTTTAAACAAGCCGTTACGTTAGCTAAGCGTGCCCATTCCGAAACGTCGATCGGCGAATCGGCGGTTTCCGTCAGCTATGCCGCAGTCGAGCTTGGCAAACGGATTTTTGGACAATTCAATAAAAAAACCGTCATGGTTATCGGCGCTGGCGAGACAGGCGAGCTTACCGCAAAGCATTTGTACGCGAACGGCGCGGACCGTGTCGTCGTCGTTAACCGGACGTATGAACGGGCGACTCAGCTGGCTGACAAGTTTAACGGTGTTGCCTGGTCCATGGAAGAAGCGGGAGAGAAACTGCATGAAGCGGATATTATTATCAGTTCGACAGGCTCGGATGGCTACGTGCTAACGCGCCAACAGGTTGCGTCTGCCATGCAGCGCAGAAAAGCGAAGCCGCTCTTTATGATCGATATCGCGGTTCCGCGCGATCTGGATCCGTCGATCGCAGCAGTCGAGAACGTCTTCCTGTACGATATCGACGATTTGGAAGGCATAGTGGAGAGCAACTTGGAGCATCGCCGTCAGGAGGCTGCCAAGATCGAAGCTATGATTGCGGAGGAAATGGAATTGTTTGAGCAGTGGTACAAAACGTTAGGCGTAGTTCCGCTTATCCGTTCGCTGCAAACCAAAGCTGCCGGCATTCATGAGGAGACGATGAACAGCTTGACGAACAAGCTGCCTGATCTTGGCGAGCATGAGCTGAAGGTCATCCGCAAGCTTACGAAGAGCATTGTGAACCAAATGATGCAGGACCCGATTTTGCGTATCAAAGAAATGGCCGGTGAGAAACGGGCGGACGAAGCGATGGACATGTTCGTTAAGCTGTTTGCACTGGAGGATGAGCTTGCTAAAACGCGTCAAGCGGAGCTTGAAGCGGCAACAGATACTGTCGCTGCAGCAAAAAAGAAAAATGTTCAACCCCATGCAGCTGCGGCGGTATTAGCACCTATTACAAGATAGAGGGCTGCAAGGTGGAGGAGCTATGGTGACGCAAAACTTTTTATATGATGCGATACTTTATATTTACGCCCTGAGCCTGCTGTTTTACTTCTCCGACTTTATGAATGCAAGTCGGAGAGCGAAACGGATGGGTACAGGGCTGCTTATTTTTGTTTGGGTATTACAGACTGGTTATTTAGTTTCCCGCATCGTGTCGCATTTGCAAATGACCGCCGTAACGGCATTCGAATATTGGTTAGGATTTTCATGGCTTTTAGTTACGATATCGTTAGTCATCAGCCGGTTTATCAAAATTGATTTTATCGTGTTTTTCGTTAATGTCGTCGGTTTTGCCGTGTTGGCGCTGAATCTTTACAGCAATCCCGGCAACGGCGAGTCACTGGGGGTTTGGAAGACAACAAGAGAGCTGTTATACATCCATATCAGTCTAGTGCTATGCGCTTACGCAGCATTGACGGTCGGAGCCTTGTTCGCTGGCATGTATTTGTTCTTGCACAATCAGTTGAAACGAAAGCGATGGACCAACTTTGTTCGCAGGCTGCCAAGTTTGGACATGATTGAACGCTACGGCGACCGGGCTGTCATAATCGGTGTTCCTTTGCTAGCCATGTCGCTTGCTATCGCAGTGACCTCATTGCTCGTCGAGGGACGGCCCGCTCTGCTGCTGGACTGGAAGGTGCTTTCATCCTTTGGGACTTTGATCGTATATATCATCTACGTGTATCAGAGAGCCATGCTGAAGCGGCCTGGACTCCAGCTGGCGCGGCTGTACATATTCTCGTTCGGATTGCTGCTCCTGAATTTATTTTCGAATTATTTTTCCTCATTCCATTAACGGACAATCGAACGAAGCATGGGAGGCAATGCTCCGATGAATGGTTTTTATCCGGTGTTTATGCAGCTTAGAGGCAGACGCTGCGTTGTTATCGGCGGCGGCGCCATCGCAGAGCGGAAGCTGCTTGGTCTGCTGGATGCCGGAGCAGATGACGTGTGGGTGATCAGCCCGTTGTTAACCCCAAAAATGGCAGACTTAGCGGCCGAGGGGAAGATTAACAGCTGCCAGAGAGAGTATGAGGAAGGCGACCTAAGCGGAGCGCGGCTGGTTTTTGCGGCAACAAATGATAAACGCGTAAACGCCGTTATCGCTGTCGCAGCGGAGCGGCTTGGCATTTTGGTCAATACGGCGGATGAGGCGGGCAACGGCTCGTTTATTTCCCCCTCGACCTTGCGAAGAGGGGATTTGCTGCTTTCTGTTACCGCTTCAGGAGCAAGCCCGGCTTTATCCCAGCGGATTAAGAAGGAGCTTGCGGCGCAATATGGCCCGGAATACGAAGAAATAACCGCGCAGCTCCGCCGCTTGCGCGAAGCGGTATTTAGCAGAGGCTTGGATGAGCGGCAGCGTCAGTCCGTACTGAAGCTCGCGGCTGAAGAAGGCATGCAGCATAAACGGTATAATATGGACATCGAGGAGTGGCTGCAGAGCCTGCTTCATCGGATAGACAGGGGGCTTACATAATGGATAATAATCAAGGAAAACGCGTCATCGTTGTAGGGACAAGGCAAAGCGCGCTCGCATTGACGCAGACCGGGCAAGTGATCGACGAGCTGAAAAGGATTAGCGAGAAGCATGGCTTTGATTACGCGTTCGAAGTGAAAAAGATCGTAACCAAAGGAGACCGGATCCTGGATGTCACGTTGTCCAAGGTTGGCGGGAAAGGCTTGTTTGTAAAGGAAATCGAACAAGCGCTTATGGACGGCGATATCGATTTGGCGGTTCATAGCATGAAAGACATGCCTTACGAGCTGCCGGAAGGATTAATGAACGGAGCGATTCCGAAGCGCGTTGATCCGAGAGACTGCCTGGTTACCCGCCATGGCGGCGGACTCGATGATCTGCCTCAAGGCGCGAGAGTCGGGACGAGCAGTCTTCGCCGTTCCTGCCAGCTCAAAAACGCGAGACCGGATCTGCAGTTGGAATCCATTCGCGGGAACATCGATTCCCGTATCCGTAAGCTGGAAACCGAAGGCTTCGATGCGGTCGTGCTTGCATCTGCGGGTCTAACGCGCATGGGCTGGCAGGACAGGATATCCGCTAATATCCCCGTAGACGTATGTTTGCCCGCTGTCGGGCAAGGCGCGCTTGGCATAGAATGCCGCGAGAACGACAAGCAGATCCGGGAGCTGCTTGCTTTATTCAACGATAAGGAAACCGAGCTTACCGTTCGCGCGGAACGCAGCTTCTTAGGGTCCCTGAACGGCGGCTGCCAGGTTCCGATTGGCGCATATTGCATCATGGGCGAAGAGGTTGAAGGCCAAAACGGCAAACGCAATCTGACGATGACAGGAATGGTCGGCTCGCCTGACGGAGCAACGCTGTTGAAGGAAGTCATGCAGGGGACTGATCCTGAGCAGCTGGGCAAGGATGTTGCAGCAGCACTCGTCGCACGCGGCGCGGACCGTATTTTAGCTGAAATTGGGGGATGACAAGCTTGGACAAGGGGAAGGTATACTTGGTTGGCGCTGGACCGGGAGATCCAAAGCTGATCACGGTTCGAGGACTGCAATGCCTGGAGGAATGCGACGTTGTCGTATATGACCGGTTAGCGAGCCCTAGATTGCTTCGTTATGTAAAGCCGGGGACGGAGCGGATCTATGTCGGAAAGCTGCCGGACCGCCATACGATGAAGCAGGTGGATATCAACCAGCTTCTTGTGGACCTGGCGCTGCAGGGCAAGATTGTCACGCGCCTCAAGGGCGGCGATCCAACGATATTCGGACGCGTCGGTGAAGAAGCTGAGCTGCTTTATGATAACGGAATCGAGTTTGAGATCGTACCCGGCATTACCTCTGCGATTGCCGTACCTGCTTATGCGGGCATTCCGGTCACGCACCGCGATTTTGCTTCATCGTTGTCTATTATTACGGGGCATGAGAGCCCGGACAAGCTTGATCGTTCCATACATTGGGATAAAGTTACGAATGCAACGGGAACGCTTATTTTCCTGATGGGCGTTGCCAAAATAGGATATATTGCCGATCAGCTGATGAAGCACGGCAAGCAGCCGCAAACGCCTGTTGCGCTTGTGCGCTGGGGTACGCGGGTTGAGCAGCGTACCATTGTGGGAACGCTAGAGACGATCGAGGAAATCGTTAAAGCGGCGAATTTTCAGCCTCCGGCCGTCATTGTCGTGGGCGAGGTTGTACTTCAACGCGAGAAGCTGAAATGGTACGAGAACAAGCCGTTATTCGGCCTGCGCTTGCTTGTGACGAGAGCTAGAGCGCAGGCGAGCGAGCTCGCGGACCAAATCGAAACGCTGGGCGGAGAACCCTGCGAGTTTCCCGTCATTGAGACGATCGAGCCTTCGGCACCGGAAGCGGTTGAAGCCCTTCGCGAGAAACTTGAGCTGGCAGAGCAATATCACTGGTTGATGTTCACCAGCGTAAATGGCGTAGAATATTTCTTTGGCTGGCTTCGTAAATTCCAAATCGATATCAGAAGGTTTTTTGGCGTCAAAATTGCGGCGGTAGGCCCTAAGACAGCGGCAGCGCTGGCAGCCCGCGGCTTGATTGCCGAGGAGCTTCCGATGAAGTTCCATGCGGAAGGATTGCTTGAGCAGCTTAGTCCGCAGCTCAAAGCGGGAGAGCGGGTACTGCTGCCGCGAGGCGATCTTGCCCGCGAAGTATTGCCGCGCGAGCTGAACGCCATGGGCCTTCTTGCGACCGAGATAGATGTATACGAAACGGTGCTTGCAGAGCAGCAGGATGAGCTCGCGCTCGAATGGATTCTTGAAAAAGAGATACATATGATCACATTCACGAGCTCTTCCACCGTAACCAATCTGCTTGAAGTATTGAGACGCAAAGGGATCACGGATCCGGTGGAGTTTCTTGCGGGAATACCGATTGCCAGCATGGGTCCCATCACGACCAAGACCGCAGTCGCGGCAGGACTAGAGGTAACCATTGAGCCTGAGGATGCGACGCTGGACGGCCTGCTTCAGGCGATCGTGGATTATCAGCAAAAACAACTTGCCATGACGGTAAGGGAGGAATAATAAATGATGAGTTTTCCGACAGTAAGAAACCGCAGGCTGCGCAAAACCGCCGCACTTCGAAACCTTGTAAGGGAAACGGTGCTGAGCGTAAATGATTTTATTTATCCGATTTTCGTTACGCATGGCCATAATATTAAAGAAGAAATTCCATCGATGCCGGGCGTCTATCATCTTTCGATGGATCTTTTGGAGCAAGAGATCCGCGATGTCGTTGAGGCAGGCATCCAATCCGTGCTGCTGTTTGGCCTTCCCGAGCACAAGGATGCTCTTGGCACCTCGGCATATGCTTCGGACGGCATTGTACAACAGGCTATCCGCGCGGTGAAAGCGTGGGCGCCGGAGCTAGTGGTCGTAGCGGATACCTGCTTATGCCAATTTACCGATCACGGCCACTGCGGCATCGTTCATTTGCATGAGGAATCAGGGATAGCCGAGGTGGATAACGACTCTTCCTTGGATTTGCTTGTCCAGACTGCAGTGTCGCAAGCGGAAGCCGGCGCGGATATTATCGCGCCTTCGAATATGATGGACGGCTTCGTGCTTGCGATTCGCCAAGGACTTGACGATGCAGGCTTCAGCGATGTTCCGATCATGTCATATTCGGTAAAATTCGCATCGGCTTACTATGGTCCTTTCCGGGACGCCGCCCATTCCGCGCCGCAATTCGGCGACCGCAAAACGTATCAAATGGATCCGGCGAACGTACGCGAGGCGCTCCGTGAAGCGGAGACGGATATCGCAGAGGGCGCAGACATGCTTATGGTAAAGCCCGCACTTTCCTATTTGGATATTTTGAGACTGCTGAAGGATAAATACAATTTGCCGGTTGTCGCTTATAACGTTAGCGCTGAGTATTCGATGGTGAAGGCTGCGGCCGCAAATGGCTGGATTGACGAGAAATCGATCGTCTTGGAAACCCTGCTCGGCATGAAACGCGCCGGCGCCGACCTCATCATCACGTATCATGCAAAGGATGCGGCACGCTGGTTAAAGGGAGAGGTGTAAGCAATGAGTGAAAAGTCGAACCTTAGAAATGACGAGCGGTCGGTTGCTGCTTTCGCAAGAGCGAAGAAGGTGATTCCCGGCGGCGTGAACAGCCCCGTCAGAGCTTTCAAATCGGTTGGTTTAAACCCGGTCTACATGGAGCGGGGGCAAGGGAGCCGCATCTATGATATCGATGGCAACAGCTACATTGACTATGTGGCTTCATGGGGACCGCTCATTATGGGTCATGCCCACCCGGAGGTAGTCGATGCCATTAAACGGACGGCCGAGAAAGGGACAAGCTTCGGCGCCCCTACCGAGCTGGAAACGGTAATGGCCGAGCTCGTTTGCGAGCGCGTACCTTCGGTGGATATTGTCCGCATGGTTAACTCGGGAACGGAAGCGACCATGAGCGCGTTAAGGCTCGCGCGCGGTTACACGAAGCGCAGCAAAATTTTGAAATTCGAAGGCTCTTATCACGGTCATGCGGACAGCTTGCTGATCAAAGCAGGCTCAGGTGTTGCGACGCTTGGACTGCCAGACAGCCCGGGTGTCCCTGAACACGTTGCTTCACATACGATTACGGTCCCTTACAACGATATTGAATCGGTAAAGCTCGCCTTCGAGAAGTTTGGCGAAGAAATTGCCTGCGTTATCGTTGAGCCGGTTGCCGGCAATATGGGCGTCGTTCCGCCATTGCCTGGTTTTCTGGAGGGCTTGCGGGATGTAACGTCAAAGTACGGCAGCGTTCTTATTTTTGACGAAGTCATGACAGGTTTCCGCGTGGGCTACAGCTGCGCGCAGGGACTGTATGACATCAAGCCGGATCTCACCTGCTTCGGCAAAGTAATCGGCGGCGGATTGCCCGTCGGCGCATACGGCGGCAAGCGTGAGCTGATGGAGCTGATCGCGCCTAGCGGTCCTATTTATCAAGCGGGTACATTATCCGGTAATCCGCTCGCGATGGCAGCCGGCTATGCGACGCTGAGCCTGCTTACGCCTAAAGTTTATGAGCAGCTGGAACGTCAAGCGGTGAGACTGCAGCTTGGTTTTGAAGCGAATGCGCGCAAACACGGCATCCCGAACACGATCAATCGCGTCGGCTCAATGGTATGCCCGTTCTTCACGGATTCGACCGTTATTAACTTTGAATCGGCGAAAACGTCCGACCTCGAGAGATTCAAGGCCTATTTTGCCTCGATGCTCGATTTGGGTGTAAGCGTGGCTCCTTCCCAGTTTGAAGGCATGTTTGTCTCCGCGGTTCACACGGATGAAGATATTGATGCTACGATCGAAGCGCATGATATCGCATTTGGCCGTCTGTAAGACGAACCGCGTTAACCGTTAGGGATAAGGCTCGTAATAGAAGCGGAGCATCCGCCGCAGTATTTACGTTTGGGAGGAAATGACATGCTTGATGGTCATATGAAGAGGAACGGACAATGGCTGGAGCTTGACTTGACAGCTTTGCCGGCCATTTCCGCCTCTGCAGCCATGGATCCCATTTCGGAAAAGGAACCGGCAGCTTTGCCGGAGCTTGCGCAGCCGCGGGCTGGCAGCCATCCGCATTTAGTGCGGCAGTGGCTGCTGGCCCGTTCCTTTTTTCCGCAGAAGTGGATTAATCGTTTATTTTCGATCGGGGGCATTCAGTGGAACGGCGACATGCTTCAGCTGCTCGCATTCCCATCGGTCGATCCGCGCATAGACGCTGCATACCGAAATATTCGCCCGCACGCGCAGGCGGAAATGCCGCCCGTGCTTTATGAAGATGATTTCTGCATCGTGCTCGACAAGCCGGCCGGAATGGCCGTGCACGGATCGGCTCCGGGCCAAAGCGGTACCTTGGATGAGGCGGCTGCAAGGCATCTTCTCAGCCAAGGCGATCCGCAAAATGCACGGCATATCCATCGGCTGGACGATGATACGTCCGGTCCTGTTTTGTACGCCAAAAATGACCTGGCCCAGTGGAAGCTTGACGAGGCGATGAGAGCAAAGGCTGTCGATAGGCATTATATCGCCGTGGTGCAGGGGCAGTTGTCCAAGGCAGCAGGCACGATTGATGCGCCGATTGGGAAGGATCGCCACCATCGCGCAAGACGGCGGGTTTCCGAGAACGGGGATCAAGCAATCAGCCATTACGAGGTAGTTGCTTCAAATGCCCGGATGTCGCTCATACGAGTAAAACTGGAGACCGGACGCACGCATCAAATACGGGTCCATCTCAGCCATATCGGCCATCCGCTGGTCGGTGACGGTTTGTACGGAGGCGATACCCGGCTGCTGAACCATCAGGCGCTGCATGGGGAGAAGCTGGTTTTTCCGCATCCTTTGACGGATTTGCATAAGGAAGTTGTTTCTCCTTGGCCGCAGTGGCTGGCAGAGCTTTCAGAAAAGATACATTATCGTTCAAAATGATAGTCATGCTCCTGCCCATCCTACCATATAGATAAGTAGTGAATGTAACGTTAGACCAAGCATTCAGTATGAGAGGGGAGGACTGAGGCGTGTCGGATCAAACGAACGGATTACGCTTTGACGTGTATGAGCGCGTCCATTTGCCCGATGATGTTGCGGCAATTGACGAGCTGGAGGAAATTGAGCTTGTTCCCCGTATTCAGGTGATCGACCAGGGGGATCATGCCGTCCTTAGAGGGCAGCTTCTTCTGAGCGGAGTATATAGGAGTCAAAATGATTCCGAAAACTCGTTGACGCTGGAGCATTGGATTCCGGTCGAAATTACGCTGCCGATGAACCGTATATCACGACTGGACGATATTTCGATTGAAATCGATAATTTTGACGTCGACCTATTGTCCGCTCGCACCTTGAACATTACGGGCGTTTTATCCCTGCGCGGGATTTCTGCCCAGCCGGTTCAAGAACAGGAAGAAATATGGCGGGAAGAACCGTTCACAGTCGTACATCAGAGGGAAGTATTTGACGAGAGCCCATCGGAGTTTATATTTAATCAGAATGCCGCTAACGAACAGCCGTACATAGCGGAAGAGAATCCATTTGCTGCGCAAGAGGAAATTCCATACCAGCAGCAGCCGGAACTGTCGGATGAGCCGGAAGCCACCGTGACGATTTCGTCCATAGCATCCGAATCAGGCTGGTCGTCGTCCCAGTTGTTCGCAGCCCCTGAGCAGCAGCCGGAAGAAGAGGAAGCTGAACGAGCTGCCGAGCGGGAAATCACTTTAGCCTCGCAGCAAACCAGCCATGATGGCTGGCTTGCAACGTCCTCGACGTTTGCGGAGGCCGCTCAGGATGCGGAGGCCGCTCAGGATGCGGAGCAAGAGCAGGACGAAACCGAAGCCTCCGCATCGCAGGCAGCGTTTGAGCAGGAGCGGCAGGAGCTTGAGTTGGAAGCGACCGAGCCTCCTCCATCGCCTTTTGCGGATGCATCGCCGCTTCAGAGGCCGGAGCCTGAACCGGAAAAACAAGAGCTGCGGATTGCTTTTTCAGGGAAGCAGCCTCAAGACGGAACAGGCTTGCCTGCCGATGTCGGCATACTCACGCTGCTCCAAACGAGCAGGCGCGAGCAGGCGGTCCGCGAGGCTGCCGAGCAGGTAATCGCTCAGCAGCGGGCTGATGAGCAAGCGCGGGTTCAAGCATCGGGTGACGAGATTGAATGGAAAAACTTATTTCTTGGCAAACGCTCCGAGGATACGGAATTCCGAAAAATCAGAATGTGTATCGTTCAGCGGGATGAGACACTGGAAGTCATCGCCTCGCGATACAGCTTAAATCCGAGAGAAATTCAAATTTATAACCGTTTGGATGATTCTGGCGTGTCGGAAGGACAGCTATTATACATTCCATAAAGGTTAAGATTGGCGAAAATGCCCTTATTGCTCAAAAAGTTGAGCGATAGGGGCATTTCTTGCGTGTGTTTGGTTGACTCAGCCGTGTAACAAAGGTATGATTAAAGATATATATGCGTTATAACGACGTTGAAGGGGAATAGTATGCAGCAAAGCCTTCAGAGAGTGGAACCGTTACGCTGAGAGGTTCCGCAGGAAGTGACTGCTACGAGTCGCCCCGGAGTTGCCTGAGCCAAGTACGAGCAACCTGTGCTCTACCGAAGTCAGGCCGGCCGCAGCCGTTATCTGTTTGAGTGTCATGCGGATCTTGTTCGCGTGGAACAAAGGTGGTACCACGGAAGCTAAACCTTTCGTCCTTTATGATAAGGGCGATAGGTTTTTTTTGTTTTTGTAGATCGATTTATGGAGGATGGAACGAATGTCAGAAAATCAAATGACAACTGCAATGCCGACAACCTATGATCCGAAGGCAGCCGAGCAGAAATGGTACGATTACTGGATGCAGGGAAAATTTTTCGAGGCAGGCAAACGCCCGGATGCGGAAACCTATACGATTGTTATACCGCCGCCTAACGTTACCGGAATGCTGCATATCGGTCATGCGCTAGATTTTACGCTGCAGGATATTTTGATCCGAACAAAGCGGATGCAGGGGTATGATGCGCTTTGGCTGCCGGGAACAGACCATGCAGGGATAGCGACTCAAACAAGAGTGGAGCAAAAGCTGCGGGAGCAAGGGATCTCCCGTTACGATCTTGGCCGTGAAGCCTTCCTCGAGAAGGTGTGGGAATGGAAGGATGAGTATGCGAATACGATTCGCGACCAATGGGCGAAAATGGGCCTTTCCCTCGACTATTCAAGAGAACGGTTTACGCTTGACGAAGGTCTCTCGAAGGCTGTCCGCGAGGTGTTTGTCCGTCTCTACGAGAAGGGCTTGATTTACCGCGGCAAAAAAATCATTAACTGGGATCCTGCCGCTCGCACGGCTCTGTCCGATATCGAGGTTGAGCATAAAGAGATTAACGGGCATTTGTATCATCTCAAATATCCGCTTAAAGACGGATCAGGCTTTATTACCGTTGCAACGACACGTCCGGAAACGATGCTCGGCGACTCGGCGGTTGCCGTCCATCCCGAAGATGACCGCTATAAGCATCTGATCGGCCAGATGATCGTGCTTCCGGTTGTTGGGCGCGAGATTCCGATTATCGCCGACGAGTATGTGGATAAAGAATTCGGTTCAGGCGCGGTGAAAATAACGCCGGCCCATGATCCGAATGATTTTGAGGTAGGCGAACGCCACGGACTGCCGCAGATTATTGTCATGGACGAGACGGGCACGATGAATGCGGAAGCGGGTCCGTATCAGGGCCTTGACCGCGCGGAATGCCGCAAGCAGCTTGTCAAGGATTTGCAGGAGCAGGGAGTATGCGTCGAAATCGAAGATCATGTGCACCAGGTTGGACACAGCGAGCGCAGCGGCGCAGTAGTAGAGCCGTACCTTTCCACGCAATGGTTCGTAGCCATGAAGCCTCTTGCCGAAGCAGCAATCGCGGCCCAGAAGGCTGGTAAGGGCGTCAATTTCGTACCGGAGAGATTCGAGAAAATTTATTTGCATTGGATCGAAAACGTACGCGACTGGTGTATTTCCAGGCAGCTGTGGTGGGGCCACCGAATTCCGGCTTGGTATGACGAAGCGACCGGCGAGATGCATGTTTCCCGAGAGGACATGGCAGGAGATCATCTTAGCCAGGACAACGACGTGCTCGATACTTGGTTCAGCTCCGCGCTGTGGCCGTTCTCGACGCTGGGCTGGCCGGATCAAACAGAGGATCTGAAACGTTTTTACCCGACGGATGTACTTGTAACAGGCTATGACATCATCTATTTCTGGGTGGCGCGGATGATCTTTACGGCGCTTGAGTTTACGGAGCAGTCTCCGTTCAAGGATGTGCTGATTCACGGTCTCGTTCGCGACTCCGAAGGTCAGAAGATGTCGAAGTCAAAGGGCAACGGCGTTGATCCGCTCGAGGTTATTGAGAAATACGGCGCGGATGCGATGCGCTATATGATTTCGACAAGCAGCACGCCGGGACAGGATTTGCGTTTCCGCTGGGAGAAGGTTGAGCAAGCGCGCAACTTTGCGAACAAGATATGGAATGCCTCGCGCTTTGCGCTGATGAATCTAGAAGGCGTTGAAGCCGGGGATATTGATATTACGGTTAACCTAGGCACGGCAGACCGTTGGATTTTGCATCGCTTGAATGAAACCGTTCGTGACGTGACCCGTCTAATCGAGAGCTATGAATTTGGCGAAACCGGACGGATCCTGTACAACTTCATATGGGATGATCTTTGCGACTGGTACATTGAATTCGCTAAGCTTAGCCTTTATGGCACGGACGAAGCGGCCAAAAAAGCAACGCAATCGGTGCTCGCGTACGTGCTTGACCGCACGCAGCGTCTGATTCACCCGTTCATGCCGTATATCAGCGAAGAGATTTGGCAGCATTTGCCTCATCAAGGCGACACGATCACATTGGCTGAATGGCCGGTATATGACAAGGCGCTTGAGGCGCCGGATGCCGTTAAAGAGATGGAGCTGTTGATGGAAATGATCCGCGCGGTACGGAACATCCGTGCGGAAGTGAACGTGCCGATGAGCAAAAAGATTGAAATGCTGATCAAGCCGTCCAGCGAGGCGGAAGCGGCGATCATGTCCCGCAATGAAGAGTTCATTAAACGTTTCTGCGGTACTTCAAGCTTGGAGACCGGCCTGCATGTCAACGCGCCGGACAAAGCAATGACGGCTATCCTAACCGGAGCAGAGCTCTATTTGCCGCTTGCAGGCTTGATCGATATCGAGCAGGAAATCGCCCGTCTTGAGAAGGAGCACCAGCATTTAAACGCTGAGGTGGAGCGGGTCGAGAAGAAGCTTGGCAATGAGGGCTTCGTAGCGAAGGCACCGGCTAAAGTCATTGACGAAGAGCGCGCCAAAATGAACGATTATGCAGACAAACGCGACAAGGTACTTGCTAGAATTGCGGAATTGCGCGGATAACGCTGCAAAACGGAAGAAGGTACGATTAAGATGACGAATCAACAGATAGAGCAGCGGCCAAAAGGGCCGCTGCAATCCTACCGGGAAGCGGTGGATTGGATCAACGGGCTTATTCCATTCGGTATTCGTCCGGGGCTTGAACGGATTGAAAAGCTGATGGAGCTGTTAGAAAATCCGCATCGCAGACTAAAATTTATTCACATTGCAGGAACGAACGGCAAAGGCTCGACTTGCGCGTATCTGACCAGCGTTTTGCTGCGCGGCGGATATGACGTAGGAACGTTTACATCGCCGTATATTACGAAGTTCACAAACCGTTTTCAATATAACGGCATCGATATAGAAGAAGAAACGCTGCTTAGGCTGGCGAATGAGCTGAAGCCACATGTTGAGGCGCTTGCCGAAACGGAGCTTGGCTCACCAACGATGTTTGAAGTATCGACCGCGCTTGCCATTCTTTTTTACGCGAAGGTTACTTATCCCGATTATGTCGTATGGGAGACTGGCCTTGGCGGACGTCTTGACGTGACGAATATTGTGCAGCCTGTCGTAACGGTGATTACGAATATCGGACATGACCATATGGACCGGCTCGGCGATACCATCGAAGCTGTGGCGAGCGAGAAGGCCGGCATCATCAAAGCCGGGATTCCGGTCATTAGCGCGGTAGCTCAGCCTGAGGCGGTTGATGTCATCAAGCGTGTCGCAGCGGAGAAGAAAAGCACGCTTTACCTGCTCGGGGAGCAATTCCATGAAACGGCGCTTTCGGTTCGCGAAAATGAGCAAACCTTCCGCTTTGATAATTTATTCCGGAGCATCGAGCCGTTAACGATCACGCTAAACGGCGCGCATCAACGGACCAATGCAGCTGTTGCGGTTATGACCCTTGAGGTGCTGCGCCAATACAATGCGTTAGTAGTCGAAGATGATATTTTGGCAGAAGGACTGAAAGCAGCGGCATGGCCTGGACGCCTGGAAATGGTATCACAGCAGCCCCGCATTCTTATCGACGGCGCACATAATCCTGAAGGCGCGGAATCGCTTGCGGATGCGCTGACCAACACATATAAGTATGACCGTTTACATCTCATGATGGGGATGCTGGAGAATAAGAATCATCAGGAAGTACTTAAGCATATACTACCAATAGTGGATACGCTTATTGTGACCGAGCCTGATTTTCGAATGAAAAAAGAAGCCTCTGCATTGGCTGAATTGGTACATGAAATGCGGCAGCAGCAGCCGGATAAGTATGCTTTTGAGCTTGTAGTAGAACAAAATTGGCATACAGCATTACAAAAACTACAACAGTTAACCGGGGAAACAGACCTCGGGGTCGTAACAGGCACGCTTTATTTAATTGCTGACGTTCGCTCCCGCATTTTGTATGACTCGGATTCTGAAAAAGGTTGGTGAACCGTCTTTGAATACGGCAGAACACGTTCATTTCATCGGAATCGGCGGTTACGGAATGAGTGCCATTGCCCGCGTTATGCTGGAAATGGGCTATAAAGTGACTGGGTCCGATGTCGCGCGTCAAGAATTAACAGAGAAGCTTGCAGCAAATGGTGCCAGCATTTTTATCGGTCATCAGCCGGAGCATGTGAAGGGCGCGGACCTGGTCGTTTACTCGACAGCGCTCTCCAAGGATAACGTTGAACGGGTGGCAGCGGAGGAGCTGAACATTCCAGTGCTGCACCGATCGCAAATGCTCGCTAGATTAATGAACGCAGGCAAAGGCATCGCGGTAGCCGGCGCGCATGGGAAGACGACCACGTCTTCGATGATCGCGCTTGTCATGGAAAATTGCGATGCGGATCCTACCTATATTATCGGCGGAGAAATCGTTAATGTAGGAACCAACGCTAAAGCAGGCAAAGGCGAGTATGTCGTGGCCGAAGCGGATGAAAGTGATGGCTCGTTCCTTCATTACCATCCGACACTGGCTATCGTGACGAATATTGAGCCGGATCATCTTGAAAATTATGACGGCGATTTCGGTAAGCTGAAAGCCGCTTATGTACAATTTTTGCAGCAGGTGAAATCGGACGGCAAGGCGATTGTATGCGCGGATGACGAGACGGTTAACGAACTGATACCGCAAGTGTATAAAGGGAATATCGATAAATCGCAGCTGATCACCTACAGTATTGATAACGATGCAGACTATAAGGCGCAAAATATCGTGCTTGGAGACCGCAAGGTATCCTTTACGATGACGCATAACGGAGCAACCCTGGGAGAAGTGGAGCTTTCGGTTCCAGGTCTCCATAATGTGTATAACGCGATGGCTACGATTATTACTTGTCTTGAATCAGGCCTGCACTTTGACAAAATCGCGGTTGCGATTCAAGCGTTTAGAGGCGCTAAGCGACGCTTTCAGGTGCTGGGCGAAGTCAACGATATTTTGGTCATTGACGATTATGCCCACCACCCGACAGAGATCAGAGCGACGATCAGCGCGGCTAAGGCGACAGGCAAACGCATTATTGCGGTATTTCAGCCGCAGCGCTATACGCGTACTTTTTTCCTGTTCGAGCAATTCAGCCGTGCATTTCCTGAGGCGGACGAAGTCATCATTACCGATATTTACTCTCCTGCGGGAGAGCTTCAAATTGAGGGCGTGACCTCGCTTAAGCTGGTAGAGCTGATTAAGAGCAACAGCAATGCCAATACGGTTTATCTTCCAACCAAGGAAGAAGTGTTCGACTATTTGTCAGGACGGGTCGCGCCAGGCGATCTGGTCATCACAATGGGAGCAGGCGACATTTGGAAGGTAGCGGATTCGCTGGCCAAATCGTTGAAATCAAACCATTAAACAATTAATGCCCGGCGGTTCCTTTTTGGAATCATCGGGCATTTTGTGTTTTTAGCGATAATTGGGGGAATCGCAATGTTTGAAGCACGGGATTAAGCGGGAGCGTACGCACAAGAATGAATGAGCACCAGTGCGAGTCAGAGCAT
This sequence comes from Paenibacillus sp. LPE1-1-1.1, assembly GCF_040676435.1. Lineage (NCBI taxonomy): Bacteria > Bacillati > Bacillota > Bacilli > Caryophanales > Paenibacillaceae > Paenibacillus > Paenibacillus sp. LPE1-1-1.1. The sequence goes on along the minus strand of NZ_JBEGHY010000001.1, from coordinate 1,610,812 downwards.
GCGCGCGTGCAAAGAGGATAACGGGAGCGCGGGTTATCTTAGACATATCCTTGCGTGCCGGTATGCAGTGGGCGGAAATTGATGGCAATGAATGAAAAATGATGGCGAATAATTAGATTAGCACTATTTTCAGAAGAGGTTCTTACGCTGCATAAACTGCATTGTAAATCTAACATCGCACTCCTTCAACCGGCTACGATGCAGAAAATGCAACAGAAAGCACTCCCAAAGGATGAAAATCAATCGAAACTAAGTATTCTATTGCATATTCTACATTGTAGGTTGAAGGTTGCTGGGCTGCGTCGCATTCTGTTGTATAGAATGCAGTGTAGCAATGGAGGCGTAATGCGGGCTTAGAGGATGATGAAGTTCTAAAGGTATTGAATTTTTCCGAAAGTTGTAGAGGGGAATTTCAATAGTGTAAGGCAAATCGGTAGCTGGATTTTGCTAGAGTGTGTTAGGTCGGCGTGCAGACAGGTGCAGGTTTGTCAGAAACATAAAGGATGTGGTCGGATTTGACTGAAATAGACGCATTAATTGACATTCTTGAATCAAGCGGAACGGAACTTCAGGTGGATGAACTTTCTAAAATAAATTCCTTAATTTCGGAAATGAATATTAGCAGACAACTGGGATTGAGCGGAGAACTGACGTCTAAAGCAAACAGTAGACTATACCATGCAATGAACCAGATTGTCCTTATACCGGCCGCTAAGGAGCATATCGCGTATTCATATTTTGCTGGAAGAATCGAGAAATAACTCCGGCTGGGTGACAGCCTTCTGGAGGAGTTGCTCCATGCATTTGCTGCGACAGGATATTTGGCTCTTGTCAGTCTAGTAATAGCTGCGATAAAACGAGATCGTCTCTCGCTCAGGCAGCTTGAACAAGCCGGAAAAATAATCGAAGATAAGACATTTATGAAAGAAGCGACAGCTTTTAGATATAGAGAGGCAGTCAAGGCAGGCTTCATATTAAATTCGGAAGATGTACTGAGCCTGCTGAGTATGAGAGCGTATTCGACTTTGGATTATATTTTAGAGAGGAAGGCAGCGACAAGAGAAGGGTTGAGCGTATTTTCGGAGCCTCAGCTGGGCGAAAAGGACAGAAAAATCAAGCGCGGCTTATATGAAAAGGCTAGTCAAGTCTTATCGGAATCAAGTCGAGCAGACAGTTTGATTTGGGGGACGTTGTGGGATAGGAAGGGGATATAAAAGGGCTTTATCGCAAAAAAGAGTAAGCACCAATATTTTAGCAAATGACTAACCGCAAAAGTTCCTCATCTTTTCTGCATAATCTCATCGAGTAATTATTCCAATATTATTCTCTTTTCCCGAAAAAGAGGATATGCTTCCACACTGTCCTTTATGGACGTTGCTCACCAGCACCATTCAGCACTTTGACTTTAACCTATTCGCTTGCTTTTTGTTCAATCTATTAGCTGGATTTTCAGGTTTCCAATTGCTAATTTCTTTTCCTTTGCAAGCTAGGGGCCACGCGAAAATGGGGAGCCTACGAAACGGAAACATAGGTTGCCAAACCATATTAGCCGGCAGAAGCAAATAACAGGAAAAATTCCCGTTAATCGTTCTATGAAGGCATAGAGGTTTGATTTAACGGGAAATTATCCATCTAGATTCGAGGCTGAATGGCTAAATGAGGCATGATCAGCATATTAGCAGGAGTTATTCCAGTTAAATGATCTAAAACCGATAATGGAAAAGAATTAGCAGGGGTTTTCCCAGTTAAATGTGATCGGTGTCGTGTCGGTACATGCTGATTAAGTCCAGCTCACATAGAAACGAAACGGAGGTGTAGGTTGCGCAAATCATGTTCGCCGGCAGAAGCAAATAACAGGAAAAATTCCCGTTAATCGTTCTATGAGGCATAGAAGATTGATTTAACGGGAATATCTCCATCTAATTTTATGGCTGAATGGCTATATGAGGCATGATCAGCATATTAGCAGGAGTCATTCCAGTTAAATGATCTAAAACCGATAATGGAAAAGAATTAGCAGGGGTTTTTCCAGTTAAATGTGATCGGCGTCGTGTCGGTACATGCTGATTAAGTCCAGCTCACCTAGAAACGATACGGATACATAGGTTGCGCAATTAAGTTCGCCGCCCATCAAAGCAATGCGTGTCTCGCAATGACAAAGGCTTCTTCATCTTCTGTTCTTCTGCTGTCCCCATACGAAGCGATGTCCCTCACGTGCAGTTGTGCTCCCCATACACAGTCGCTCCCCACGAGCAGCCATGCTCCCCATACGCAGCCGTGTCCCTCACGTGAAGCTTGTGCTCCCCATGTGCAACATCCCCCTCACGTGCAGCTGTGCTCCTCATGTGCAACATTCCCCCTCAAAAGCAGCCGTGCTCCCCATGAGCAAGATGCCCTCCACGCAGCCGTGCCCACATGCGCAACGTGCCCTCTATGATCAGCCATGCCCCCATACGGACACGATAATCGAAGCAGCTCCAAAAAAAGCGGAAGACCTGCCGTCTTCGGTCTAAATCTCTTAAAAGTCTCATAGATTAATACTAGAAGAAAGGGACAAGGAGTGGTTATCGTGACGCAAAAAAACCGGATTACTTACCGTTTCGATCGGAACGGGCAAACCGTTGGCGGAGAAGGGCACCGCATGGATAAACAGCAGGAGGGCCTTGAGAGCAATGCAGCTGCCACGGCCAGCATGGCACCGAATACGAATACGATTCCGAATAAACCAGCTAAAATGAATGTCATTCCACTATATCCTTCTACGGATCAGCATGCGATTAGCGAAGTTAGCCCTTGGAACAGTCCGTTTCAAGAGGACATTGCCGCATTGGAGCAGCTGATCCGAAATTCGGATGCAAAGCCGGAACCAGCACAGCCGAAACCGGCGATTCCGCCAAAGGAAAAGACATCTGCCGTAAAGCCTGCCGATATGCCAAAGGCAATGCCAAACGCATTACCGACCGCGAAGCCAATCGTTAAGCCAATCGTTAAGCCAATAGAAAAGCAAGCCGCATTCGAGGCAGACGATGGGCCGGACTATAATCAGGCTGCTGGAGATGAAAGCTTTTATTTTGCAAATGATGGTCGTCAGGTTCCCCCTCCTTATGAGGAGGAGCTTCTATACGCAGAATCAACAAGCAATAAGCGTCAATATTCTAGAATGAAAAGCAAGGCTGGAGCGCCTTCTTGGTTTAACGTGTTCTTATCGGTGGCGGCCGCGCTGGCTACAGGCGCGTTGTTTGGCTATTTGCTGTTGTCTTTGTTTACGGGGGGGAGCATCTTCCCGAGCGGAACAGGAAACAAGCCCGATTCCGAGGCGGTTACAGGCAATATTTCGAACGATGAGACTGGCGCTAATACAGTCGTTGGTGATACGGAAAACACCGGAGAGCAGGCAGCGGGCGATACAACGGATCCCAATCCCGATGCAAATACGGCGATGGCCAGCCTTAAGGGCCTGGATCAGACCTATTATTTACTGCAGTTCGGTGTATTCAGCAATACGGCGGGCAGGGACGCTGCGCTCGAACAGCTGGGGCAGAAAGGTCTTGCAGGAGCAGCAATAAACAGCGCAGCCGATTATCGCGTTTATGCGGGCATGGGAAGCGACCGTAGCAAAGCGCAGGCGATCCGGGGATTGCTGCCGGATATTGATCTATTCATTAAAGAAGTTAGCCTCAACTACCCTGCGAAAATTCCGTTCACGGGCGAATCAGAAGCCGCGCAAAGCTTCTTTGAACGGACAGGAGCAATCGTCCAAATGTTGGATGATTTAACATTAGCGCAGCTGGAGCAGCCAGCTTTGTCTCCCCTGAGCACGGCAGCGGCAGCCGCGTGGCAAGCCGAGCATCAGCAATGGACAGAAAATGCCGCAGCGATGCGAATAGGTATACTAGACGCGGATGGAAAAGCCTATCTTGATCAAATCATACAAGCTATAAATTCAGCTGCCAAATCGATGGAAGCTTATGATAAAAAGCCATCTCAAGCCCATTTATGGTCAACGCAAAAAGCGGTTATGAATGCGGTCATTGCGCAAAAAGAATGGTTTGCGACCATCAGCGCATTGTAAACGAATAGCTTCATGCGTATAATGGTCTTAGGTGTCATTTCATGGCGAGAGGCGTTGAAAGATGAAGAAAAACGGCTGGATACTTCTCATTTTTATCATACTTGGCTTAATTGCCGGCGCTTTGGTAGCGCAGTGGCTGGCCCCCGTTTCAGGCATCTCTTTTTTAACGAAACCAATCGAAACGACATGGTCTCCCGCTATTGATCTCTATGTACTCAGTTTCAACCTGACGCTTCATTTGCAGCTCAGCCTGTTCAGCATCATCGGAGCTTGCCTTGCAATATGGTTGTACCGCAAAATGTAGAGCAGCGGCTATTGGCCGCTAGAGGAAAGCACGAAGGAGCGCAGCAATAATTTTATGGCATATAACCAATCACGCAACGAAGCGATCAGTCAGCTAGTACTGGCCTCTTCGTCACCGCGCCGGAAGGAACTGGTCGCATCGCTGGACCTTTCTTTGCCGGTTTATATTTTGTCTACTGACACGGATGAAACGATCGAAGCAGGCTGGTCGCCGGCACAAGTCGTCGAGCAGCTCAGCTTAAGAAAAGCGAATGCGGCCATACCGCTGCTACAACAAAAGCAGGAGGATGGAGCGTCAATAATCATTGGCGCGGACACAATTGTCGTGCTAGACGGCGATGTGCTAGGCAAGCCTGCGGATGATGAAGAGGCGAAATCCATGCTTACGCGTCTCCAGGGACGCTGGCATGAAGTGTACTCCGGCGTCGCTTGCGTGAACTCCGCCACTGGCGAAGCGAAGGTTGCGCACCGCATGACCAGAGTGATGATGAAACCTCTCAGCGAGAACCAGATTGCCAGATACGCAGCTACCGGGGAACCTCGCGACAAGGCAGGCTCTTACGGCATACAAGGCTTAGGGTCAACCATTGTGGAGCGGATCGACGGCTGTTATTTTAATGTCGTCGGCCTGCCGTTATCGCTGTTGTCTGATATGCTGGCGACCTATGACATTGCTGTTTTTTGATGTGTAACATTGGATAAGCTTGCACTAGCAATTCTGCTTATATATCTCCGCGAAACGATTGTTTTTGCCGCGGAGGAAGCCATTAGCCGGTTACGTTTGGACCTAAGCTTTTATGATTTCGATCGGATTTTTTTTCAAGAATTAGGCAGGATATGAATAAACGATTCTTTGAAAAGGCGGGATTGGGACATGTTGCCGCAACCAATGATTTTGCGTGATGTCCCCCATGAAGAACGTCCAAGAGAGCGCATGATGAAATATGGGGCAGAAGCACTTAGCCATACCGAATTGCTTGCAATCTTATTGCGTACGGGCACGCAGCGTCAATCTGCCGTACATTTGGCGGGCGCGATATTAAAGCAATGCGGCAGCTTGCGTAACCTGATGGATATGAGCATGGAAGAAATGACAGCCATTCGGGGAATTGGCCCTGCCAAAGCGATTCAGCTTCGAGCGGGCATAGAACTGGGAAGAAGGATTTCGCGCAGTCAGATCGGCGAGGCGGTTATCGTACGGAAGCCGCAGGATGCGGCGGACTATGTGATGGAAGAGCTCCGCTATTTGAAAAAGGAGCACTTCGTATGTTTGTTTTTGAACACCAAAAATCATATTATAGCCCGCGAGACCTTGTCGGTCGGTACGCTTAACGCATCGCTTGTTCATCCTCGCGAAGTATTCCGTGCAGCCATTTCGCGCAGCAGCGCGTCTATTATCTGTGTTCATAATCACCCAAGCGGCGATCCAACGCCAAGCCCGGAAGACATTTCGTTAACCAAACGCCTAGTAGAGGCCGGACAGCTCCTCGGAATAGAAGTGCTTGACCATTTAGTTGTCGGAGACGGTAGATTCGTAAGTTTGAAGGAACAAGGCCATATGTAATATAATAAAGCGATGTGGCAATTAGAAGGGAGCAACAACATGTTTGGTGGTTTTTCGAAAGATTTAGGTATTGATTTAGGGACAGCTAATACGCTGGTATTCGTTAAGGGCAAAGGAATCGTGGTAAGGGAGCCGTCAGTGGTGGCCCTTCGTACTGATACAAAAACAATCGAGGCCGTAGGCGAGCAAGCCAAAAAAATGATCGGAAGAACGCCTGGCAACATTCGCGCCGTTCGCCCTATGAAAGACGGCGTTATCGCCGATTTCGAGACGACGGCAACGATGATAAAATATTTTATTCGTCAAGCCCAGAAGCAGCGTTCTTTATTTCCCCGCCATCCAAACGTCATGGTATGCGTTCCGTCGGGTATCACGGCGGTAGAGAAGCGTGCCGTAGAGGATGCTACCAAGCAAGCTGGGGCACGCGAGGCTTATACGATTGAAGAGCCGTTTGCCGCAGCAATTGGCGCTGACCTGCCCGTGTGGGAGCCAACAGGCAGCATGGTTGTCGATATCGGCGGTGGCACGACGGAGGTAGCCGTGATTTCATTGGGCGGTATCGTTACGGCGCGTTCCATTCGCGTAGCGGGCGACGAGATGGATGAGGCCGTTACGCAATACATTAAGAGACAATACAATTTGATGATCGGTGAACGTACCGCTGAACAGCTGAAGATGGAGATTGGTTCAGCGCTGCCGTTTGACCGTCCCGAAAAGATCGAAATCCGCGGACGCGATCTTGTATCCGGCTTGCCTAAGACGCTAGCCATTACATCCGACGAAATTACGGAAGCATTAGCCGATACGGTCAACGCGATTGTAGATGCGGTTAAGGTAACGCTTGAAAAATGTCCTCCGGAGCTTTCTGCCGATATTATGGATCGGGGAATCGTACTTACGGGCGGCGGCGCTTTGCTGCGCAATTTGGACAAGCTCCTGCAGCGTGAAACGGGCATGCCGGTTATCGTTGCGGATAATCCGCTGGACTGCGTGGCGATCGGCACTGGCCGTTCGCTTGATAATATTCATTTATTTAAAGCTAGAAGCTCAGCATCTCGTTCGAGACGCTAAATACGGTCCACAGGGGAAACGGATATGAAATGGGCAGGTGATCGAGCTGTTTAAGCTAATGCGAAATAAGCGTATGTTTATGCTTATGATCGGGTTTATTTTGTGCATAGCGGTCATCGGCTTCTCGCTAAGCGATCGCAAGGAATTATCATGGCCGGAGAAATTTCTAAAGGACTCGGCAGCATACGTGCAGCAATGGTTTTACAAGCCCGCTGGTTATATAGCGGGCTTCTTTGAGGATATCAGCAATTTGCGCACAATCTATGAAGAAAACGAGCAGCTGCGCATTACGGCTGCCGCTTACTCTCGCGATAAGATAAATTACAACTTCGTAGAGAAAGAGAATAAACGTCTGCAAGAGGCACTATCGTTCACAGATCGGCAGAAGGAAATGTATAATTATAAATATTTGATCGCACAGGTCATTTCCGTGAGCAATGAAGCGAACAATCGGACAATGACGATTAATTTAGGCTCCAAAAACGGCATTAAACCGAATATGGCCGTAACGACCATTGACGGCTTGATCGGATTGGTCAGCTCGGTAACGCCGTTTACGGCGGCCGTAACGCCAATTACCGAGCTGGATGAAGCATCGCCAACGTTCAATTCCATCGCGGTAACGATCATGGGACGCGAGGATGATTCCTTTGGTATTTTGAGCAGCTACAATAAGGAAACATCCAGAATCGTCATGACGAAAATCGCGGAAACCGATAAAATGCAGATTACGGATACCGTCATCACATCGGGGCTTGGAAACGTGTATCCTAGAGGGCTTGTCGTTGGGACTGTGGAGTCCTTGCAGCTCGGCGATTTCGGGCTTACTTACACGGCTTCGGTAAAGCTGGCAGCCAGCTTCGATCACTTGACTGAGGTGTTTGTCGTTCAGGTTCCTGAATTGGAGGCTGCCGACAAATGAGCATGAACCGAATTATCCTGCTGATGGTTCTCCTTTTCATCGTCGAGGGAGCTGTGATGCCATGGATTATTCCTGCCGGCTTCGGCCACCGGATCATTCCTCACTTTGTTTTCGTGATGGTTATTTTCTCGGGGCTGTACAGCAAACGCCATCTGGCCTTGCTGCTGGGCGCCAGCTTCGGCATGCTTCAGGATGTTGTTTATTTTGGACATTTGCTTGGGATTAATGCTTTTGTTATGGGGTTAATGGGCTATTATACGGGCGTGCTTCTTGAGCGCCGCCGTTCAACGATCATGATGGCTATCTCCGTTATTGGTTTTGCCTGTATCTTGTATGACAGTGTCATATACTTTATTTACAGCGTTTTTCGGATTACGAATGAAAGCTATGCTTGGGCACTCATTGACCATATTCTTCCGAGCTTGTTCTTGCAGCTGGCTTTTGCGCTTGCTTGTTACGTGCCGGCGAGAAGATTGTTTGAAGGACAAACGAAAGCGAACGCGGAAAAAGATGAGGAATAATATAATCGTTCAGGCAGGATTTTACTAGTCTCATCAAGAATCCATTAGGTTGGGGAGGGACGAACGTGACCGATAGGCAGCATATTATTATAAAAGGTGTAAAAGAAGGTCTCGTCTTCCTTCTCGACGATAAATGTGAATTCGCGACGCTCCTGGATGAACTGCAGTACAAGCTGGAGAAAACGCATCAGCAGCTGCTCACTGGCCCGCTCGTACACGTACACGTGAAGCTTGGCGCTAGGCAGGTCACAGATGACGACAAGGACCGAATCAAAAATGTGATTCGGTCTCAAGGTAACCTAATGGTACAATCCGTCGAGTCCGACGCTCCTAAGGCGGATTCTCAGTCAGGACTGCAGCCTAACCTACAAGTGCTAACGTCTATCATACGCTCCGGCCAAACCTATGAGCATGATGGGGATTTACTTTTAATCGGCGATTTGAATCCAGGCGGCACCCTTATGTGCACAGGCGACATTTATGTGCTTGGAGCATTGCGCGGCACAGCGCATGCGGGGATTGGCGGACGAACCGATGTGATCATCGCAACATCGCTCATGCGCCCTACCCAGCTCCGCATTGCAGATGTAATCAGCAGACCGCCCGAGGAATGGATGACCGGCGATGCTTCAATGGAGTTCGCCTTCCTGAGCGAAGGCCGAATGCAAATCGATAAGCTAGCGCAATTATTCCGCATACGGCATAATCCTATAATGTTTAAAGGAGTGTAGAATATGGGAGAAGCGATTGTTGTAACATCAGGTAAAGGCGGCGTTGGGAAGACGACCACCTCGGCCAACCTGGGTACCGCGCTAGCTTTGCTTGGCAAAAAAGTATGTATGGTTGATACCGATATTGGACTTCGTAACCTAGATGTGGTCATGGGACTGGAGAATCGGATCATTTATGATTTGGTTGACGTTGCCGAAGGCCGCTGCCGTTTAAATCAGGCACTTGTGAAGGACAAACGCTTTGACGAGCTTTACATGCTGCCTGCCGCTCAGACGAAGGATAAGGATTCCGTTACGCCTGAGCAGGTTCGCAATATGATTTTAGAGCTCAAGAAAGAGCATGATTACGTCATCATCGATTGCCCCGCAGGCATTGAACATGGCTTTCGGAATGCGATCGCAGGTGCAGACCGGGCAATCGTCATTACGACGCCGGAAAACGCAGCCGTCCGTGATGCTGACCGGGTAATCGGTTTGCTTGAGCAGGAAAAAATACCTAGTAAGCTTATCATCAACCGTATTCGTCAAAATATGATGAAATCCGGCGAAATGCTTGATATCGATGAAATTTGTCAAGTTCTGGCTGTCGATCTTGTTGGCATCGTGCCTGATGACGAGAAGGTGATTTCCGCGGCAAACAGCGGAGAGCCGACCGTTATGAATCCGGCTTCTCGCGCAGCTATTGCCTATCGGAACATTGCGCGCCGTATCCTCGGCGATATGGTTCCGCTCATGCTGCTTGATGAGAAAGCGGGAGCGTTCAAACGTTTCCGTAAGTTTCTTGGAATAGGATGATTACGAATTGCTTAACAAACTAAAAAAGCTGGACTGGGGAATTCTGATTATTTTAGTGTTCCTCATGATTATCAGTACGGTTGTTATCCATAGCGCTACCGCAAATTTTCCTAAATATGCGGGTTCAGATACGAGACAGCTTGGTTATTACGCGTTAGGTTTTTTTGTCGCAATCGCGGCAACGCTGTTTGATTACCGAATCGTGCTGAAAAACTGGTATATTCTTTACGGCATAGGCGTGACGATGTTGATTCTCGTATATTTTTTCGGTGCGGTCATCAACGGCGCAAGAGGCTGGTTCGTCATAGCGGGCCAATCCTTCCAGCCCGCGGAAATCGTCAAGATTGTGCTTATTATCGGTATCGCCTATCTGATGGGACGCAGGCAGGGAGACCGGCTGACGGTAATGCATGATTTGCTTCCGATAGCGGCATTCGCTTTTTTACCGTTTATGCTCGTCATGATTCAGCCTGATTTAGGCAATGCGATTATATATCTGGTTATCGTGCTTGGCATGCTGTGGATCGGAAACGTAAAATATACGCATGTTGTTGCAGGGCTTGCTGTCGTTGTTGCGGGATTAGTTTTGTTTGTCACGCTTTTCAATATGTTTAACCAGGAAATTTTTAATTACTTGGATGATAGGGAAATGGGACACTGGCATAAGCGGATCAATACGTTTATCAATCCGGAGACCGCTACGGCCAATGACAAGCATCAATCGGAAAATGCGCAAATTGCCATCGGCTCCGGCGGTTTAAGCGGTGACGGCTATTTGCAAGGGGATATGAAAAACGGCGGCTTCGTGCCTTATCCGTATTCGGATTCGATATTTGTCGTAATCGGGGAGGAATTTGGTTTCCAAGGCTCAGCCATACTCCTGCTCCTTTATTTCCTTCTCATTTATCGCATGATCATCATAGCCTTCAAATGTTATGATTTGCGAGCCTCCTTTATCGTCATCGGGATCGTGTCCATGTATGTCTTCCAGGTGTTCCAGAACATCGGGATGATGATTGGCATTATGCCGATTACGGGAATTACGCTTCCCTTTGTAAGCTACGGAGGAACTTCTCTCCTGCTTAACATGCTGTCAATCGGACTCGTTTTCAGCATCAAAGCGCATCAAGAAAAATATGAGCTGGCCGATTAAGGCCATCCTGCAGACAAAGCTGCTCCTGAACGGATCTCATCCGTATCGGGGACGGCTTTTTTTGTCGTTGCCGCGTCCGCATACTTGTCTCACTCCCCACATATCCATGTATAAAGAAACAAGCTGTCGCAATGACGATGGAAGCGGGGAGGAAAACGAAATGCCGATGAAGGAAAGCGGAAAGCAGCGGGGGCAGCAGAAAGGCAAGAACGTATCGGATCGATCGTCACGAGATGCGCAAACCGAGGACCTGTACGCAAATTCAACCGTTCCCTACAAGCATGAATATTTTGAGGGGGATGAGCGGGAAGAGCTCGATCCGGAGGTGGTCTGGAAAACAAATCCGAATCCTTGGGCCAGCTGGGGAGACGAAAATGGCTTTATGGATAAAAAGACCTTTGTCAAACCGCCCGATCTCACGGGCAAAAAGGATCCGGGGCATGGGCCGGGCAAGCATACCTTCCGCAAGGAGCTGAAATGGAAGCTGGCGATCGCGATGCTGCTTTTTGCAGCCGTATGGGCCATGTTCCGTTATGACAATGAATACACGCTTAAAGGACAAGCGCTCGTTAAACAGGCGCTTGCCGATGAAATCGATTTTGCGGCAGCTGCGGCTTGGTATAATGAAACGTTTGCGGGCGCGCCTTCCTTTATTCCTATCTTTAAGGATAACGGCGGAGCCGCAGTAGGCGCGGACGGGACGGTTAAGCTGCCGATTGTCTCTCCACTGGAGGGGGGTTCGCTTGTGAGGACCTTCGCGGAGCTTCTGAGCGGCATCGAGCTGGCTGGAAAGTCTGAGGGGCAGGTTGTGGCTGCCGAGACGGGGCGCGTGCTGTTATTGACCGAACAAGACGAGAAAGGATCTACGATCGTCATTCAGCATGCCAACCAGCGCGTAACGGTATACGGGCTGCTCGGCGCAACAAAGGTAAGCGTGAACGACTGGGTTGAAGCGGGAGATCCTATCGGCAATTTGTTAAAGGCAGAGGGAACGCAGCCGAGTTTGCTCTATTTTGCCGTGAAGCAAAACGACCTGTACATCGATCCGGTGGGTGTGATACCGATTGATTAAATGGAAAGGGATTTTATGGTCGGTCCATCCGTTGTTTGTCATCATTATGCTTGGATCGGTCATGACCGGATATTTTGCCGAGCTCATTACGTTGTTTTTACTCGTGCTGGTGCATGAGCTTGGCCATGTATTCGTAGCCTTAGGCTTCGGCTGGACGGTGCGCGAAGTAAAGCTGCTGCCTTTCGGAGGCGTTGTGGAGGTAGAGGAAGCCGGAGGCCTGCCCGCAAAAGAGGAAGCGGTAGTAGCTATTGCAGGTCCGCTGCAAAATGTGTGGATGGGGCTTGCGGCTTGGGGCTGCGGACAGCTGGGCTTGTGGGACCCGGAATGGGCGGCCTATGTTTGGAAGGCGAATTTGATGATTGGTTTATTTAATCTATTGCCGATACATCCCCTTGATGGCGGGAAGCTGCTGCAGGCAGCCTTAAGCTATACGGTTAATTACTATAAAATGCTGCTGTGGTCAGCCCGCATCAGCATGGTGTTCAGCGCGTTGATGATCATAGCCGCGCTGCTTCCGTGGCTGATGTCCAAGGATGGCATCCAGCTCAATTTGTTGATTGTCGGTATTTTTCTTGTCATGACGAATTGGACGTATTATCGCAGCGTTCCCTTTTTATTTTACCGTTTTTTGATGTACCGCGAGCGCATTTCCTTGCAAGCCCTCACGATGGGGCATATCGCAAGTCCGATCATCGTGAACGGAAAACAGTCGATTATCTCGGTAGCGCGTTTGTTTCAAAGGGAAAGATACCATTTGATTTATATGGTGGAGGCGCACAGCAAGGAAGTGAAGGTGCTGCCGGAGCAGAAGATCGTCGAGGGCTGCCTGTCCGAAAATAATCCCAACCGTGCAGTGTCGGAGCTTTTCAGTTAAAATAGATGAAAAGCATACTGGCAGGTGATAGTCGGGAATGAAGCAAATGTTGATGCACGTCCATGGAGAGATGCTGCAAACCGCAGTGCTGGAGAATGGCCGCCTAGTCGAATTTTTCATGGAAAAATCTAAAGCAAGCAGTTTGGTCGGCAATGTCTACAAAGGTCGTGTCGTAAACGTTCTGCCAGGCATGCAGTCGGCATTCGTTGATGTGGGACTAGCCAAAAATGCTTTTTTGTATATTGATGAACTGCTCCACCCGCATTTGGAGAAGCAGCCTCAGCAAAAGCCGCTCATACAAGACCTGGTGAAGCCGGGTCAGGAGCTGCTCGTTCAAGTGATGAAAGAGCCGCTTGGCGGTAAGGGGGCACGCGTGACGACGCATTTTACGCTGCCCGGCCGCTGGCTTGTCTATATGCCGAACGCTGATTATGTCGGCGTCTCGAAGAAAATCGGCACCGAGGGCGAGCGTGCCCGCTTGCGGTACATCGGGGAGAAGCTGCGGGAACAAGAAGAAGGAATCATTCTTCGAACCGCCGCTGCGTCCGAGAGCGAGCTGTCCTTGCAGACGGATGTCGTGCAGCTAAGGGAAATTTGGCATAGCATCGTACAGAGGAGTCTGGATGCGAAGCCGCCCAGCGAGCTGCATAGGGAAGCGGGATTAATGCGCCGTGCCGTGCGCGATACCTTAACAACCGATATGGATGAGATTTGGATTGACCATGCCGTCAGATTTGAGGAAGCGTCGGCCCTGCTGGAGGAAATGACTCCTCAGCTGCGCGGGCGTCTGAAGCGCTACGAGCCTAAGCAAGGCTTATCCCTATTTGATGCGTATCGGGTGACGGAGCAGGTGACGAAGGCTTTCGAGCGCAAAATCCCGCTTACATGCGGGGGGCATCTCATCTGGGAAGAGACGGAAGCGCTGACGGTTATCGATGTGAACACGGGGAAATTTACGGGCTCCTCGGGTTTGGAAGACACCGTTTTTCGCACCAATATGGAAGCGGCCGAGGAAATTGCCAGATTGCTTAGAGTAAGAGACGTAGGCGGAATCATCATTATTGATTTTATCGATATGGAGCAGGACAAGCATCGCGAGCAGGTGATGCAGCGCTTGGTCGAGAAATCCCGCAATGATCAAACGAAATGTACGATTTTGGGCTGGACCAAGCTTGGCTTGATCGAAATGACGAGAAAAAAAGCGCGTGAAAATGCGGTTCATCAGCTTACGGAGCGCTGCCCTGCCTGCGGCGCTCATTCAACCAAACGGAATGATTCATATAAATAATCGTATTTTTCTTAGCGGATCAATTGATATAGCTTGCATAGTATGGTACACTCTTTGGGTGTGTGTCTCGTACCTCGTAAGGAATGAGATGTACAAGTACCGCTCCGATTGGGTAAATAAGCGTATGCGGCGCAAGCTGCGGACCACCTGAATTAGGCGAGTCTTCGAAAATAAGGAGGTGCACCAACAATGTTCGCAATCATCGTAACAGGCGGAAAGCAATACAAAGTTCAGGAAGGCGATGTTATCTACATCGAAAAACTGGATTCTGAAGCAGGCGAGAGCGTAACGTTTGATCGTGTTTTGGCGGTTTCTAAAGGTGACGGTCTTGTAACTGGAACTCCGGTTGTTTCCGGCGCTACAGTAACAGGCAAAGTCGAGAAACAAGGCAAAGGCCAAAAAATCATCGTTTACAAATACAAAGCCAAAAAGAACTACCGTCGTAAGCAAGGTCATCGTCAACCGTTCACAAAAGTAACAATCGAGAAAATCCAAGCGTAAGAGGGATTTCTATGATAACCGTTACTTTTGTACGAAGAGCCGCTGACAGACGGATCGTATCTTTTGCAGTCGAAGGACATGCTAAATATGCGAACCCCGGCAAAGATATCGTTTGCGCGGGTGTATCGGCCATATCGGTTGGTACCGTTAACGCGATCGAAGCTTTAGCAGGAGAAGAGCTGCCTGCCAAGATGAAGAACGGCTGGCTTTCGTCGGATATTCCGACGCTGGCGGACGAAGCTTCTGACGGCCGGATGCAGCTGCTGCTGGAATCGATGGCGGTTATGCTTGACACTATCGCAAAATCATACGGCAAGCATGTCGTCATTCATGAACTTCTTAATGCGTAAGCTTTTGAAGTAGGTTTGCCTGGCAGACCTTAATGTTCATGCTTCCGAAGTAGGTTTGCTCCACAAACCTTTAAGAAGGAGGGAATAACTATGTTGAAACTGAATCTTCAGCTTTTCGCTTCGAAGAAAGGTGTAGGTTCCACGAAGAACGGACGTGACTCGCAGTCGAAGCGCCTTGGCGCTAAACGTGCTGACGGTCAAACCGTATCTGCTGGAAGCATTTTGTTTCGCCAACGCGGAACAAAAATTCACCCAGGAACTAACGTAGGCATCGGGAAAGACGATACGCTTTATGCAAAAGTAGAAGGCGTAGTGAAGTTCGAACGTTGGGGACGCGACCGCAAAAAAGTGAGCGTGTATCCGGCAGTTCAAGCTCCGGTAGCTGCAGCAGTAGAAGCTTAATACAACCTTATATATGCACCAAGACCCGGCCTGCATCGCTTGGCCGGGGTTTTTTTATTTCAAGGCTGATGACCGTAGGACGGCCGCATGATATACTGGATAAGCTAGGAAATACGAAGAAAGTAGGTTTAATCGATGGAACGCTTAACAACGGCGAAATATTACGCGGCGGGTACGATTTTGTTGCCCTGCGCTGCCGTACTTATTTGGCCCACTAAAGTGTGGTTAACTGCTGTCTTTCTTGTTTGGCTTATAGCTGTTGCGACTTACTGGATACGAACGGAACGGAAAGAGCATGTGGAGCGGACTACGCGAACGATACAATCGCTGCAAAATTCCGCCATTCGAACTCTCAATCATCACCGCCATGACTGGATGAATGACCTGCAAGTGGTATTTGGCTATATTAGGCTCAAAAAGCTGGATAAAGCCGCCGAGTATGTGGAGAAAATAAGTGAGCGGATGGCCGTGGAGAGCAGTATCTCCAAGCTTGGCGTTCCGTCACTGGTTAGTTACATTCAATCGTTTCGTACGATTTCGAATTCGCTGGAGCTTCAGCTCGTCATTAAAGGCGATATTCATTTAAACGAATTAACGGCAGATGCCGATCAAATAGCCGAAACGCTCATTCATACGATTAACGCATATCGGTTTGCGGCGAAGCCTGGCTATGGTAATGCTGCTGTTCTTACGCTGGAACTATCGCTGGATGAGGATGCGCTAAATGCTACCTTCTACTATGATGGCGAACTAATGAACGAACAGCAATGGAAGCAAAAAATACAACAGCAGTTGGAAGGCGCGCCAATGCAGCCGGTCAACTTCGAGCAGCCATATGCAAAGGTGCTGCTGAGGGCGGAAATGCGCGCATGAACGGGGGCACAACATGTTTGTCGATAAAGCGAAGATATTTGTAAAAGGCGGCGACGGTGGCGATGGTATCGTATCGTTTCGCCGAGAGAAGTATGTCGAGCAGGGCGGACCTGCCGGCGGGGACGGAGGCCGCGGCGGAGACTTGATTTTTCAGGTTGACGAAGGACTTCGCACGCTGATGGATTTCCGCTATCAGAAGCATTTCAAAGCAAATCGCGGAGAACGCGGAAAAGTAAAAAGCATGCACGGAGCGGGTGCTGAAGATACGATCGTTCGTATCCCGCCGGGCACTGTCATCGTCGATGACGATACGCAGGAGATCATTGCGGATATGACGCGTCACGGCCAGCAAATCGTCATTGCAAAGGGCGGTCGCGGCGGTCGCGGCAACATCCGTTTTGCTACGCAAAATAACCCGGCTCCGTACATTTCGGAAAACGGCGAAGAAGGGCAAGAGCGCTGGGTCGTGCTTGAGCTTAAGGTTATGGCAGACGTTGGGCTAGTCGGCTTCCCAAGCGTAGGGAAATCGACTTTGCTTTCCGTCGTTTCGGGTGCAAAACCTAAGATTGGCGCTTATCATTTTACGACGATTACGCCTAATCTCGGCGTTGTTGACGTTGGTGACAGCCGCAGCTTCGTCATGGCTGATTTGCCTGGATTGATCGAAGGCGCGCATGAGGGCGTTGGTCTTGGCCATGAGTTTCTCCGCCACGTCGAACGGACACGGGTGATTATTCACGTCATCGATATGTCCGCTTCCGAAGGACGGGATCCTTTTGAGGACTGGGTGAAAATCAACGAAGAGCTCGTGCTCTACAACGAGAAGCTCGCAGACCGGCCGCAAATTATTGCAGCCAACAAAATGGACATGCCGGACGCCGCGGAGCAGCTTGAATTGTTCAAGCAGCAGCTTGCGGAAGCCAGCGGTGACCGGCATTATGAGATTTTGCCTATTTCCTCGCTAACAAAGCAAGGGATACAGGAGCTGCTGTATAAAGCGGCTGACGTGCTCGATACGGTATCCGAGCAGGTAGAGATCGAAGACGTGAAGGATGTCGCCGAGCGGAAGGTCTACACTTACGAGAAACGCGAAGAAACGACATTCACCATCCACAAGGAAGATGAAGTATATGTGATCGTAAGTGAAGGCATTGATAAATACATGAAGCGGATGAATTTGACATCCTATGATGCGGTTATGCGCTTTGCTCGTACGATGCGCAAAATGGGCGTCGATGCCGAGCTTCGCAAAATGGGTGCCAAAGACGGCGATATGGTTCAAATCGGTGATTTTGCCTTTGAATTCTTCGAGGGCAGCGATTATAACCCGAATGGTTAGTTGAATAATAACCGAATAAGCAATAACAGAGACGGCGTAAGCCGTCTTTTCTTATTTACCTATTGCTCCAAGGCGCATCTTTCGATATAATGTCCACTATAGGTGAACAATTGTCTTTTTGAGGAGGACGAATAGTGACTAAACGCTATTATGTCGTTCGGGAGGACATTTTACCGGAAGCGATTATGAAGACGATACAAGTAAAAGAGATGCTTAACCGGGGTGACGCGGCAACCGTTCATGAAGCAGTTGAACGCGTGGGTCTAAGCCGAAGCGCTTTTTATAAGTATAAAGACGGCGTCTATGCGCTGAATGAGCTCGAACGGGAACGGATTGCGACGATCTCGATGGATTTGGAGCATCGCTCAGGCGTGCTCTCGAACGTGCTCAGCATGGTGGCCGGTCTGGAAGGGAATGTCCTGACGATGAATCAGACCATTCCGCTTCAGGGCTTTGCCAACGTCGTTATTTCAGTCGATATTTCGCAGCTTTCCGGGGAACTGTCATCGTTGGTCGAAATGCTTCGCAGCCAGCCTGGCGTACGCAAAGCTTCGGTCATCGGACAAGGATAACAGGATAGATAATGGAGGGTATATATGAAGCCGGTAAAAGTAGGATTATTAGGTCTAGGTACTGTAGGTACGGGCGTCGTTCGCATTGTTGAAGGCCATCAAGAGGACCTTGCCAGTCAAGTCGGTTCGCCGATCGTGATTGAAAAGGTGCTTGTTCAGAATAAGAGCAAAGCGCGTAACATCGCGATTGATGCCGATAAACTCACCGAGGATCCGTGGGATATTATCCGTCATCCTGATATTGACGTGATTGTTGAGGTCATGGGCGGAATTGGCCTTACGAAGGAATATATACTGGAAGCACTTTCGCGCGGCAAGCATGTGGTAACGGCAAACAAAGATTTAATGGCGCTGCATGGTCCGGAAATTTTGGCGAAAGCGCAGGAGAATCGCTGCGACGTTATGTACGAAGCAAGCGTAGCCGGCGGTATTCCGATTATCCGTACGCTCGTTGAAGGGTTTTCTTCCGACCGCATCAACAAAATTATGGGAATCGTGAACGGGACAACGAATTTTATTTTAACCAAAATGAGCCAAGAAGGCGCATCCTACTTAGACGTTCTCAAAGAAGCCCAAGAGCTTGGTTATGCGGAGTCTGATCCGACATCGGATGTCGAGGGACTTGATGCGGCTCGCAAAATGACGATTCTTGCAACAATCGGCTTCCGTGCGAACGTAGCGCTTGAGGATGTTTCGGTTCAAGGGATCTCTTCTGTATCGAAAGAAGATATTTTGTATGCGAAGCGCCTTGGTTATGAAGTGAAGCTGCTTGGGATCGCTGAGCGCCAGGATGATCTGATCAGCATCAGCGTGCAACCGACGATGGTAAAACAATCGCATCCGATTGCTTCGGTTAACGGCGTATTCAATGCGGTTTACGTATATGGCGAAGCCGTTGGCGAAACGATGTTTTACGGTGCAGGCGCAGGCGAGCTGCCGACAGCAACCTCAATCGTCTCCGATTTGGTTGCCGTCGTGAAAAACCTGAAGCTAGGCGTAAACGGAATGCAGGGAAGCCTTGCTTACAAAGAGAAGAAACTCAAAACGGATGATCAAATTTCATCGAAATATTTCCTGCTGCTTAAAGTAGCAGACCGCGCCGGCGTTTTGGCTCGCATCACGCAGGTATTCGCCGACTTCGAGGTTAGCTTGGAGTCCGTGCTGCAGCAGCCAACGCCGTCAAATCCGGAAGCCGAAATTATTGTCATCACTCATGATGCTAACAAAGCAGCAATCCAAAAGGTACTCGCGACGTTCGAATCGCTGGATGTGGTTCATAAAGTGAAGAGCGTATACCGCGTAGAAGGGTAAGCCTCATGAATAATCGCAGAGTTATTGTTAAGATACCGGCAAGCACGGCCAATTTGGGCCCCGGCTTTGACACGCTGGGAATGGCGCTTTCGTTATATGCGTGGATTGAGCTGCGCGTCAGCGAGCAAACGGAATTTCATTTTTACGGTGATCAAATGAAAGGTTTGCCGAAAGACAAATCCAATTTGATCTATAAGGTAGCACAGCTGGTATTCAAAGAAGCGGGCATCAGCGTACCTGAGCTTTCGATCTCGATGCACAGCGATATTCCGCTCACGCGCGGACTAGGAAGCAGCGCATCGGCGATCGTCGGGGCACTCGCAGCGGCGAATGCATTAATCGGGGGGCCGCTCTCAGACGATAAGCTGTTCCAAATCGCGACAGCCTTAGAAGGTCATCCTGACAATGTCGGCGCATCCTTATTCGGAGGCATCGTGGTCGCTGCTTGGGACGGGGAACGGGCGGATTATATCCGTATTGAACCGGACCGCAGGCTCAAGACGCTCGTAGCGATCCCTGCCTTTCAGCTGTCGACGGAGAAAGCGCGTCATGCGCTTCCGTCACAAATCAGTATGGCAGACGCTGTATTCAACGTGGGGCGGAGCTCCTTGCTTGTCGCGGCGCTTGCCGGCGGCGATCTCGGTATGATCCGCCATGCCATGAAAGACCGGCTGCATCAACCTTACCGTGCAGCGCTGATCCCCGGGATGGCGACAATTTTGGAGCGCGCGGTGGAATATGGCGCGCTGGGCGTTGCGCTTAGCGGAGCAGGACCGACGCTCATTGCCTTTGCCGAGGATAAGGCGGAAACGGAAGAGACATTGGAACAATTCCTGCTTGATACGCTGAAGCAAGAGGGCATCGAAGCGAAAACGCTGTGGCTGTCGCCATGCGTTCATGGTCCCCAAATTACCGTTGAGGATATAACGGAGCAGCCTGCCATTCCTCTTCCGGACAGAATTAAAGGAGCAGTGTAGCGATGAAGACGATAGCGGTTTTACCTGCCGGCTCCGTGTCAGACGAAGCGGCCAGGCATTTTTTTTACGGCGAAGAAATTAATTGGAAGCATCACAGGCTGATCTCGGATGTGTTCTTATCCACGGTCAATGGGATAAGCGATTACAGCATCATTCCGATCGAGAATACGATCGAGGGCTCTGTAAGTTTACATATGGACTGGCTCGTGCATGAGGTAGATCTTCCGATTCAAGCGGAATGGGTTTACCCGTCTATCCAGAATTTGATTGGACGCCAGTCCGAGCTGCTGGACGAGACCGGAGCCATCAATTGGTCGCGGATCACCAAAGTAATCAGCCATCCCGTTGCGATCGCACAGTGCTTGCAATTTTTGCGCACGCAGCTGCCGCACGCAGCGACAGAGCATGTAAGCAGCACGGCAGAAGGCGTTAGAATCGTGCAAAACAACCCGAATACCGGTTGGGCTGCGATTGGCACAAAGACCGCTGCGGCGAACGAGAAGCTTGATGTTCTCGCAAGCGAAATAACGGACCATGACAACAATTACACGCGTTTTCTGCTGGTTGGTTCGGAGCCATATACGGCTCGGCAATCCGATCAGATAAAAACGAGCATATTGATAACACTGCCCGAGGATTACCCGGGTGCGCTCCATCAGGTGCTTGCTGCTTTTGCATGGCGCAAAATCAACTTATCCCGCATTGAGTCGCGTCCGACAAAGAAAAAGCTCGGCAATTATTATTTCTATATCGACATCGACATGGCGCTGGATACGGTGCTTCTGCCTTCTGCTATTCAAGAAATTGAGGCGATCGGCTGCCAGGTTCGCGTGTTAGGCAGCTATCCAAGCTTCACCGAATACAAAAAATAAGGAAATCAAAGGCATTATGCGCTAGAATTTCTGATTTCCGACATGCAAGCCGAGTTCACTCCAAGGGGTGGGCTCGGCTTTTTTACTATTTTTTTTGTGAAAGTGGAGACACCTGCCCATATTGTGCATAGGATGTAAGGATTGATAATAGGCATTAGCAGTGCCTGGTTATTTAGAACGTGACAGGAGGTTAACAGCGAGTGAGAATCCATATTGTGAAAAAAGGCGACAGCTTATACTTGATCGGTCAAAAGTATAACGTTTCGCTCGAAGAGATTTTGAAGCTGAACCCGGGCATTACGAACCCGGATGCCATTGAGGTGGGCATGAAGCTGAAAATTCCGTCCGGCCATACGGGAGGATCGGGAGGCGGTATGGACATTATGCATCAGCATATCGTGAAGCAAGGGGATACGCTTTGGAAGCTGTCGAAGGCTTGGGGCGTGCCGCTTGCATCCATGATTAAAGCGAATCCGCAGCTCAAAAACCCGAATGTGCTTCTTACAGGTGAAGTTGTAAACATACCAAAGGTAAACGCTATGGATGACGATGCAGGCGGACATGATGCCGGACACAGTGCCGGAAATGGTACCGGGCACGGCACGGCACAGGGTACCGGCGGCGGTGCACATATGCTTCATCCTACATCCATTATGCAAGGCGTTCAGGGCTGGGTCGGAAAGCTTTCAACAGCTCCTATCATCGGGAAAACACCTACTGGTCCCATTGCGGGCAAGACGCCGACGGCTCCAATTGCGCCAACGCCGGTCGCACCGGTAGAGCCTGCACCCGTGGCTCCCGTTCAAGAGAAAAAGCCGACGGCTCCCGTACAGGAGAAAAAGCCAACGGCTCCCGTTCAAGAGAATAAACCGACGGCTCCTATCGTAAAACCTGCAGCGCCAGCGCCGCTTCCTGCGCCTAAAGCTGCGGCCGTTGAACCGGCGAAAAAAGCGCTGCCTATCGAGAAACCGGTGGAGAAAAAGCTTAAACCGATTCATTCGGAGTATAAGCCCAATGTTGATTTGTTCAAACAATACGGCATACCTGCAACGGAGGCTTTATCCTTGTATGATTTGCCAAAAGCTCCCGAAGCCGTATCTCCGGCTGCGCAGCAGCCTGCATACGGCGGATACGGTTATGGCCAGCCAATGACGCTGCCGGCTCAAACGGGACACGGATATGGCCAGCCGATGACGCTGCCAGCTCAAATGGACCACGGCTACGGATATGGCAGCTGGCAGCAGCCGGTTCCATTCGGAAGTACGGTAAGCCCGTTTGGAGAAGGGAACGAAGCGCCGTTTGATTGTCCTCCGGGAACGGTGTTTGTCGGAAGCTATCCTTCGCCTTCAACGATGCCATTGGGTGCGGGGCCGGATTGGGGTTATGGTCATCCCGGCATTAATCCTCTCCAGCATGACATGAATGAAAACAATCATATGGTTGCCGGAGCTTTGGCGCAGCCGAACCAAGGAATGGTGTCGCCGCTAATGGCGCAGCCAAACCAAGGAATGGTGTCGCCGCTTATGGCGCAGCCGAACCAAGGAATGGTGTCGCCGCTGATGGCGCAGCCGAACCAAGGAATGGTGTCGCCGCTAATGGCGCAGCCAAACCAAGGAATGGTGTCGCCGCTTATGGCGCAGCCGAACCAAGGAATGGTGTCGCCGCTGATGGCGCAGCCGAACCAAGGAATGGTATCGCCGCTTATGGCGCAGCCAAACCAAGGAATAGTATCGCCGCTTATGGCGCAGCCGAATCAAGGAATGGTGTCGCCGCTGATGGCGCAGCCGAACCAAGGGATGGTGTCGCCGTTCATGGCGCAGCCGAACCAAGGAATGGTATCGCCGGCTGGCATGGAGCCTGACTACGGCTACGGTTATGGCTATGGACATGGCGGTCATGGAATGGTAATGCCAGCGCAAGCGCAGCATGACGGAGGCTATGGGTACGGCTATCCAGCTTATCCGCCTTACCCAGGCTGGCCGCAAACGGCCGGTGCAGGTCAAGGAAACCAAGATGATTGCGGCTGCAAAGGAAACCGATCGGATCAAGTCTCCGCGAAGTTAGCCGACGTTGAAATCGAAAAACCGACTAAGACGGTCGTACAGCGGAAAAATGCGAAAAAAGCGGTTATTCGCACGGTAGCTACCCGTTCAAACAAAACGAAAAACCGTGGCAATCAGCCGTGGATTAATCGCTAACAGCCATTGAAGGCAGCCCCAATGCATCTATTGGGGCTGCCTTCTTTTTATAAGCAACTAAATCATTTTGAATATTTATGAAATACTGGCGCATACTATCAAAAAATATAATGAAGGGGTCTTCCCAATGATGGAATTCAGCCTTTGGAAAAACTTAAAGAAGCAGCTTCGAAGAAAGCGCAGACCGACATGGTCTTTAGGAGCTTTTGTGCCATTCCTGCTTGCTTGCTGGCTCGTTCTTCCTCAGGAAGAGTATGTTTTTGCCGCACCGGATCAATCTGAGATGCAGAGTATCATACAGAAGCTTGAAAGAGAGGATGGACCGCTTACGGTGGAGGTGCATCGTATTTACGTATGCGGGGAAGAATCTAAGCCGCTAGGACGCATGATGAGTAAACAGGTCGTCCAGCTTCTGAATAAACATCCGGAGTGGAAGGCGAAGTTCGTGCAAGCGCAAAGCATCGTTTATGTCGAACAGCGCGTAGAAGACCTTTCAGAGCATTGCAAGGCTAATGCTTATATGGGAGTAGACAAGCAGGGGAATCTGAATTTGTATGACGGCGTGCCGAAAAAGGAAAAGGTCGTACGCACCTTCTTTCAACTGGACGTGCGATACATGGAAAGCAGCCTGCCGCAGGATAAACTGGACCAGTTAACCAAAGGGATCCGGATAAGCGACATGGAAGAGTATAACAGCGTGCTTTCTACCTACAGCGATTATGCCGCAACCAAAAATCAAAAAGTGATGAAGCCGGCTTACTGACCGGCGGCAGAACTCAAAGAAGGCCGCGCTTCGCTGCGCGGCCTTCTTTATTTATGCCGATTAGCCGAAATATCAAACGCGCGTTCTCATTCCCTTCATCTTTTGCTATAATGGTTGAAGCAACTTTCAATGAGTACGCTGAGTTAGCAAGTTTTTTTGAGGAGATGGCCTTTTGCGCGTTCTTGGTATTGACCCCGGTTATGCAATCGTTGGATTTGGTTTCATAGATAAAATCGGACATAAGCTTACGCCCGTGCAATACGGTGCGATTCAGACGGAAGCCCACACGCCCCCGGAGCAGCGGCTGCTGCAGGTTTACGAGTCTGCGGGCGCTTTAATGGATAAATATAAGCCGGATACGGTCGGCGTAGAGAAATTGTTCTTTAACCGGAATGTGACAACCGCCTTTGATGTGGCACAGGCGAGAGGCGCCATTATTTTGGCGGCTGCGCAGCGGGGCTTGCCAATCGGCGAATATACGCCGCTTCAGGTAAAACAGGCCGTGGTAGGATATGGAAAGGCCGAGAAAAAACAGGTGCAGGAAATGGTGAAAGTATTCTTGAAGCTTTCGGCAGTACCGAAGCCGGACGACGTGGCCGATGCGCTTGCAGTAGCGATTTGCCATGCGCATTCCGTAGTCCTGAACCAGAAAATAAATGAGGTGAAACGCTAGTGATCGATTTTTTGAGAGGCAATGTTGTCCATCTGGAATCTGAATATATCGTTCTGGACGTAAGAGACACAGGCTATCGCGTATTTACCCCTAATCCATATGCGTTTGCCAAAAAAGAAGAACCCGTAACCGTCTTTATCCATCATAACGTTCGCGAGGATGCCGTATTGCTGTTTGGATTTGAGACCAGGGAAGAGCAAACGCTGTTCCGCAAGCTGCTCGAGGTATCGGGCATCGGACCGCGCGTAGCGCTGGGTATTTTGTCAGGAGGCAGGCCTGACGCCGTTATTGCCGCCATTCAGCAGGAAAACCTTGCGTTTCTAACGAAGCTTCCCGGCATTGGCAAAAAAACGGCGCAGCGGATGATTCTCGACCTCAAGGACAAGCTGATCGGAGCAGGGCTTGACGGCGGTCTGCTGACAGCAGCAGGCGTAGCGCTCGATCTTACTTCGAGCAGGCATTCGGGCCAGGGAGCGGGAACCGCATGGCAGGAGGCAAGAGAGGGCCTTGCGGCACTCGGATACACTGCCGTGGAGCTGGATAAGGCATGGAATGGGTTGCAGCACAGCGTAACGGCAGAAGAGTCTGTCGATTCTTTGATGAAACGGGCGCTGCAGCAGTTGTTTAAAGGGTAAGGGAGGGAGATGAAGGCAGATGGATGACAGAATCATTTCCGCCAACCTGATGATGGAAGATCAGGCGGTTGAGCTCAGCTTGCGTCCCCGCTATTTAGCCGAATACATCGGGCAATCAAAGGCAAAGGAAAATTTGAAGGTATATATTGAAGCAGCGAAACTGCGCAAGGAAGCGCTGGATCACGTGCTGCTTTACGGTCCGCCAGGCCTCGGCAAAACAACGCTGTCGAACATCATTGCCAACGAGCTGGGAGTTAATCTGCGGACGACTTCCGGTCCGGCCATTGAGCGTCCTGGCGATCTCGCAGCGCTGCTGACGAATTTGCAGGAGGGTGACGTTCTCTTTATCGATGAAATCCATCGCTTACACCGGACCGTAGAAGAGGTCCTGTATCCGGCGATGGAAGACTTCGCGCTTGATATTATGATCGGCAAAGGCCCAAGCGCCAGATCCGTTCGATTGGACTTGCCGCCGTTCACCTTAATTGGCGCGACTACGAGGGCAGGCCTTCTATCGGCGCCACTTCGCGACCGTTTCGGTGTCGTGAGCCGGCTTGAGTTCTATACGATAGACGAACTAGCTTTCATCGTTGCAAGAACCGCCGAGATCTTGAATGTCAGCATTGTGGGTGAGGCAGCTTCTGAGATTGCCATGCGTTCCCGAGGAACCCCGCGTATCGCGAATCGGCTGCTAAAGCGCGTACGTGATTTTGCGCAGGTTCGCGGCGATGGGGTTATTACGCATGATATTGCCCAGTCAGCGCTTGAACTGCTGCAGGTCGATCCGATGGGACTTGATATGATCGATTTCAAGATGCTGCAAGCAATGATGACAACTTTTGCCGGCAGACCTGTTGGCCTGGATACAATTGCCGCGACAATCGGGGAAGAAAGCCAAACGATTGAGGATGTATATGAACCTTACTTGATGCAAATCGGGTTTCTGCAACGCACGCCGCGCGGACGAATCGCTACGGATCAAGCCTATCGGCATTTAGGTCTTCCGATTCCAGGGAGGTAGCGGGCCATGAGCTTAAAAGGGAATCAAGCTTCTGAGAAGCTGTATGTCATCTATGACGGACATTGCAATCTATGTCTTGCTTCCGTGGCCAGGCTGCGGGAGCTCCATTCCAAGGCGGATTTGCAGTTCATCCAGATTCAGCAATTAGAAGCGGTAAAGGATACTGCCCGGCTCATTCCCCATATAGATCGGTTTGATTTTGGCGCGCTGTATGAGAAAATGCATGTTGCCGATGAACGCGGACAGCTTTTTGCGGGAGCTGATGGAGTCGTGCGCATTTTAAGGACGGTCCGAGGTTTTCGGTGGTTATCCGCTTTCTACCGTATTCCGGGCATGAACCGGATAGCTGACCGTATTTATCGATTTATTGCGAATAGAAGATACGAATGGTTTGGCTCTACCGAGCAAAGCTGTTCCATTGACGGCTGCGATTTGCCGCAGGACAGAGGGGAGAGAAACAAGCTTGGCAATTAAACGGTCAATTAAGCAATATACGATCATGTTCATAACGATTATTTTGCTCGCAACGGCTTGGACAGGTTCTCCTTCGCAAGCTGCTGTGCCTAAGCTGGAAAATATTCGCGTGGCTTTGTTTATGCAATTGCCTGGGAAATATGATGTTACGACGGCTGCGGCAACTTTTTCGTCTGCTGGCGGCATGAGCATTGGCGAACGGCGGCCGGATGGCGTGCATCCTTGGTTCAACGTCGAGGGAGGCGCTGCGGCTCGTTTTGCTTTAGACAGCTTCAAGGTAAAGGTTTACGAATCATCAACCTTTGCTTCAGCGCTAGCGGTTCAAAAGAGGCTGCAGGCATTGAAGGGATCGGCGTTTCTAACCTCGCTTTCCAAGAATGGCGCAATCGTTTATCAAGTCATTGAAGGTACATACAAAACAGCGGCGGAAGCAGCAGCCGCTCAAACCAAATGGACGGGCGATAGCGAATTGACTAAGCTGGTTGGCGGTTTTAAATCCGTGCTGCAAGGACCGCTTCATTTGGAGAGCGCAGCGTTACCGAATAAAGCGGAAGCTATCGCGGCTGCGAGCAGCTTTGGCGCCGTTGGTCTGGATGCTTTCGTTGCCATACGTTCGACGCAAAGCGGAACAGCCAATTATTCAGTAATGGTGGGCGCAGCAGTGACAGAGGCAGAACTTCAAATCGTTCGTGCTGCGGCAGCCAAGGCAGCGGGCGGGAGCGCGCTGATGGATAGTGATTCGAGCCAAGCTTATCTATTGTTGCGGAATGACCACACCGTAAGCGCGAAAGCGGAGAGCAGCTCGGAGCTATATATGTTCGCAGGCAGCGGAGCGGAAATCTCGGTATCACCGATTAGCGCGGAGCCGATTAAGTTGACGGAACGCAGCAATCGCAGCTATCGCGGAATTTTCGAGCTCAGCGTGCTTAACGGAAAGATGGCCGTCATCAATGAGCTTCCTTTTGAGCAATATCTCTATTCTGTCGTAGGAGTAGAAATGTACCCGTCATGGCCGGCTGAGGCACTGAAAGCGCAAGCCGTTGCGGCCAGGTCCTATGCGTTGAATAAAGGCTTCGGTTTTCAAATCGCTCATGTTGTGGATACGACCCTTAGCCAAGCCTATTACGGCGTCGGCTCGGAACGCGAGTCTACCATTGCGGCTGTAGAGGCAACGGCTGGAGAAGTCGCTATGTATAACGGCAAGGTCATTGAGGCTTTGTTTGCGGCAAGCAGCGGAGGAATGACAGCCGATGCCAAGGAAATATGGGGCAATGCCGTCCCTTATTTACAGGTGGTAAAGAGTCCGGACACTTCATCCGAGGTTGGATTGCACAGCTGGTACCGTGTTGTCCTCCCAAGTGGAGCCATCGGCTATGTCCGCGATGACCTGCTTGATGAGACCGGTCAAACTACTGCAGCAGGAAGCTCCATCATGCAAGTCAATACGAATGGAACGAAGGTGCGCAAGCATCCGCAAATCCAGGATACAATCCCGGTGGTAGCACAGGCGGACAGCGGAACGCAGGTAGTCGTGCTGGAGAAAAGAGTGGAATCGGGTTCTATGTCTTGGGTGAGAGGACCTTATACGCCGCAGGAAATGCTTACGGTTATCAACTCGAAAGTAAAAACAAAAATGAGCGGACCGCTGCGTACCTTGGAAATTAGCAAAAGCGGGGCTTCGGGGCGCGCAACCGAGATTTTGGCTAACGGTGAAAAACTCAGCGTGAGCTATCCGGATATGTTCCGCAGTACATTAGGCGTTCAAAGCTCGCTGCCTAGCACTTTGTTTCAAATCGAGGAAACAGCAAAGGTAGCTATGCTCGGAGCGGGTTCAGCAACTCGGGCTAAACCAGCAGATTCGGCACCGGTTTATATGATCGGTGCAGGGGGCAAGGTTGCGGAAGTTAATCAGGATAATCTATTTATTCTGGATGGCGGCAAGCAGCTGCGAGCGGCAACGAAAGAGCCTTCCTTCCGGTTTATAGGCACAGGAAACGGTCATGGGGTCGGGTTATCGCAATACGGTGCCTTAAGCCTTGCTCAGCAGGGGTATGACTATCAATATATTTTGAAATACTACTACAAAGATGTAACCATCGCTAAGGAATGATTGAATCGATATGAATGTAGAATGGTTTGATTTCGATTTGCCCGAGCGTCTAATCGCTCAGACACCACTGTTGGATCGGACAGGCTCCAAGCTGCTTGCCCTCAATAAGCAAACCGGCGAGATTTCGCATAACAAGTTTACGGATTTAGAGCAGTATGTCGGGGCAGGGGACGTGCTTGTTTTAAATGATACGAGAGTTATTCCGGCACGATTAACGGGAGTGAAAAGCGACACCGGTGCCAAAATCGAGCTGCTGCTTCTAAAGCAGCTCGAAGGAGACAGCTGGGAGGCGCTTGGAAAGCCGGCTAAGCGGCTGAAAATTGGTACGGCGCTGTCTTTTGGCGATGATGGATATGGCAACCCCCTGCTGCGGGCAGTGATTGAACAGGAGGGGGAAATGGGCGGAAGAACGATCCGTTTCCAATACGAAGGGATCTTTCAAGAGCTGCTGGATAGACTCGGAGAAATGCCGCTTCCGCCTTACATCAAGGAGAGGCTGGAAGAACGGGAAAGATATCAGACCGTTTACTCGAAGCATGCGGGTTCTGCGGCTGCGCCAACGGCTGGCCTTCATTTTACCGATGAGTTTCTTGCGAGATTGCAGGCAAAGGGAGTCCAGCTGGCTTACGTGACGCTCCATGTCGGACTGGGAACCTTTCGCCCGATGTCTGTCGATTTGGTGGAGGATCATGAAATGCATGCTGAGTATTATGAGCTGAACGAACAGAATGCGGCCATAATAAATGAAGCCAAACGGAACGGTGCGCGTATAATTGCTGTAGGGACAACTTCATCCAGGACACTGGAGACCTTGGCGGCACGCTTCGAAGGGAATGATCTAGAGGCTTGCAGCGGCTGGACTTCCATCTTTATTTTCCCGGGCTACGAGTTTAAGCTCGTTAATGCTCTTCTCACCAATTTTCATTTGCCGAAGTCAACGCTGGTTATGCTTGTCAGTGCGCTGGCCGGGCGCGATGCAGTCATGCGGGCTTATGAAGATGCGATTGCCCATGAGTATCGCTTCTTCAGTTTTGGCGACGCGATGTTTATTTACTAACTAGGAATAGGAAGCGTGAATTGTGGCTGTAAAATATGAATTAATTAAACAATGCAAACAATCGGGGGCGCGTCTGGGACGCGTACACACTCCGCATGGCGTTATCGAAACACCGGCCTTTATGCCGGTAGGCACGCAGGCTACGGTGAAGACGATGAGTCCAGAAGAGCTGAAAACGATGGACGCCCATATTATTTTGAGCAACACGTATCATCTTTTTCTGAGACCGGGACATGAGATTGTAAGAAATGCCGGCGGACTCCATAAGTTCATGAACTGGGATCGGCCGATCTTAACCGATAGTGGCGGCTTCCAAGTGTTCAGCCTAAGCGAGATGCGCAAAATCACGGAAGAGGGCGTGCACTTCCGTTCCCATCTCAACGGAGATAAGAAGTTTCTTTCTCCTGAGGTCGCAATGGAAATACAAAATGCGCTTGGCTCCGATATTATGATGGCTTTCGATGAATGTCCGCCATTTCCAGCGGAGCATGAGTATGTGAAGAAATCGCTGGAGCGGACAACAAGATGGGCAGAGCGCTGCCTTAAAGCACATGCTAGGCCTGATGATCAAGGACTCTTTGCCATTGTACAAGGGGGAATGTACAAGGATTTGCGCATTCAAAGCGCAAATGATTTGACTTCCATGGATTTCCCGGGGTATGCTATTGGTGGACTGAGTGTAGGTGAACCAAAGCATTTAATGTATGATGTTCTTGATTATACGGTTCCCATTTTACCAGCGAATAAACCGCGTTACCTTATGGGAGTCGGATCTCCGGATGCGCTGATTGAAGGGTCTATCCGAGGTATTGATATGTTTGATTGCGTGCTTCCAACACGTATTGCACGCAATGGGACAACGATGACAAGCCAAGGCAGACTTGTTATCCGCAATGCGAAGTACGCAGAGGATTTTGGTCCGCTGGACCCAGAGTGCTCATGCTACACATGCACGAACTATTCAAGAGCTTATATCCGGCATTTAATAAAAGCGGATGAGACGTTTGGCATGAGACTGACGACTTATCACAATTTGCATTTCTTGCTTCAACTCATGCGGGACGTTCGGCAAGCGATCATGGAGGACCGGTTGCTCGATTTCCGGGATTCCTTTTTCACAAGCTACGGCCTGTTCGATAATGAGAAAGGGTTTTGAAAGGGGGGATTTCGATGTGGCAAGCAGCAGGTGAAGCAGGTCAAAGCAATATCATAGGTATGATTTGGCCGTTTGTGCTTATGTTCGCGGTGTTCTATTTCTTACTTATTCGTCCGCAGCAGAAGAAACAAAAACAACGTAGTTCGATGCTTAACCAATTGAAAAAAGGCGATAAAATTTCAACAATTGGTGGTTTGCATGGAACGGTAGTTGAGCTTAGCGACGATACCGTTGTACTTCGTGTAAACGATACAACAAAAATGACGTTTGAGCGCAGTGCCATCAACACTATTATTAACTCTGCACCAGCAGTAAATGAATAAGGAATAAACGAAAGAAAACGGCTGACATGCTTGCATGTCAGCCGTTTTCTTTTGCATACTCATTTTTTTAAATTGACGCCGATCATGCCGCCAAAAGCGCCTGTCAGGAGAGACGCGCCGAGCAGCATGGCACTGTGCAGCGACAGGGAAGCGTTCGAAGCCAGAAAACTAATAATAATCACGATCGCGCCATAAATTAACCCGAGCAGCGCACCGTTATACCAGCCCTTGCTTTCAGAGCGGCGGCCAGATGTAAAGCCGCCTGCAAGCGAGGCAAATCCGTGGACAAGCAATGCGTTCGTGGATAAGCTGCTTTCTTTCATTCCTGTAAAATGCAAAAGCAGCGAGAGCAGCAAGGCGCCTACTGCCAGCCAAATGATTGAAAAAAGCACTCCAGCAAGCAAAGGCGAAGCAATTAATGGCGGTTTAGCAGCTTGTTTAACCGAGCTCATCCAATTCCCCCCAGCGATTGGTATGTATTACTTATCCATATGGTCAAGCCGGTCAGAATAGTACAACTCTCAGCATGTCTTCAAAGTAATTATTGGCAGGCTTGTGGCATTGCCATATATTCGTGTAATGAATCGGAGTATGATGTTATCCAGCGCTGGTCATGATACCTTTACGGACAGACGGAGCTGACATCAGCTCTCAGACAAAAGTCGAGGAGGCGGTTTCCGCTTGGAATTCTGGAGCCTGTTGATCCGGACGGTGATCATTTATTTCGTGGTGTTTCTGATCATGAGATTTATGGGAAAACGAGAAATCGGTAAGCTATCCGTATTCGATCTCGTGATTTCGGTCATGATTGCAGAAATTGCAGTGATTGTTATCGAGGATATGGATCGCTCCTTATGGAGCGGTATTTTGCCGATGGCCGTCTTGCTTATTATTCAAGTGGGCAGTGCTTTCATGACGATGAAAAGTCGAAAGCTAAGGCTGCTTTTTGACGGCAAACCGAGTGTTATTATTGACAAGGGCAAGCTGAATAGCGATGTTATGCGAAAGCAGCGTTACAATTTAGACGACTTGATGCTGCAGCTGAGGGAGAATAAAATTAGCGCCGTATCTGATGTAGAGTTTGCAATATTAGAAACAAGCGGTAAGCTTTCCATCATACCGAAGGAGAGCTTCAATGCTTCTGAGAATAATGGAATGGATGGGCACGGCGTCGAAGGCCGCGAATCGGAAGGCGCAGATTCGGAACATAAGCTAAAACAGTTCAACCAAACTAAAATTATTCCTTCGAAATATCGTTTCGAGATTTTGCCAATCCCATTGATCATGGATGGCAAGGTACAGGATGAAAGCTTGGAAAAGCTTGAGAAAACGAGGTTTTGGCTTAAAAATGTACTGCAGGAAAAAGGCGTTACCGATTTCAAAGACGTATTTTTTTGCACGATTGACCATAAAGGAAAGCTATTCGTAGACACGCATGACAAAAAACAGCGATAAAGAAGGGGGATTCAATTCCCTTTCCTATCGCTGTTTTGTTGTTTGAAGGGCTGTACAATTATTTAAACCAATTTCCGAATAACGGGATGCGCACCATGTCATGGCGGTCAATAATTTTCATGACGACCATTAGCATTAAGTAGACGATCGCACTCGCCGCACAGGCCAAAAGCAGATTAATCCATTCCATGGTCAGCGGTTGTTGATTCATGGTGAAGCGAGCGGCTGCACCCATTATAATCATCGCTGCGCCTACTTTAGCGAAATCGAGGAGCTTCATGTGGAAGCCGATAAATCGTAATACGCTTATGGCATGCAAGACGGTAACGAGCACGATATTTACGTTTATGGCAATAAGGGCACCATATATGCCGTAATCAGGATCCGATGCGAGCTGTACGATTAGAAAGAGCTTAACGACCGCTCCGATTAATGTATTGATGAGTGCTGTTCCTGGTTTATTAAGCGCTTGAAGGGCAGCTTGCAGCGGCGCTTGCAAATAAATGAATATGCCAACGGGAGCAATGAGCTGAAGCATCGGCGCTATATCCGCATGGTTATAAAGAATCCGGCAAATCGGTTCCGCGAAAAGAGTCATGATAACGACGAAAGGTGCGCCGGAAACCAGTGCGAGCCTCATGGATTGATGAAGCCTTTTATGAATTAAGGAGTGGTCTCCCCGGGCAGCTGCTTCAGATAAAGAAGGCACCAAGGATACGGCTAGCGAGTACGTTAAGGCCGTCGGCAGAAGCAGAAGCGGAACGATCATCCCCTGAAGCGCGCCATATTGCGCGGTAGCTATGCCTGTTGCAATACCGGCGGCTGCAAGACTGCGGGCAGTGAGAATAGATTCCAGCAGGTAGGAGAAGGAACCAACCAACCGGCTGCCGGTTACAGGGATTGAAAGGCCGAGCAGTCTCCGCAGGACGGGCTCTTTTTTGGCCGGCATTTTAGCGTGATCATCTTGATTCGATTCTTCTTGTTTTGTACGGGCCTTATCGCGATAATATTTCCAAAGCAGCACCGCAAGACCGCCAATCTCGCCAACGACAGCGCCAAGCATGGCGCCGGCAGCGGCCCACTCCAGACCATATGGCAGGAACATAAACGAAAATGAAAGCGATGCGATGATCCGAAGCACCGTTTCGACGATTTGAGAGACAGCCGTCGGGATCATATTCTGTTTTCCTTGGAAGTATCCCCGGTAGACCGAGGACAAACCGATAATGATGAGCATAGGCGTCATCACCAGAAAGGTTTGGTAAACGCGGGCATCAGGAAGGATATGCGTCGTAATCCATTTCGCGCCAAGAAGCATCACTCCGGTCATGATCAAGCCGAGCAGAGCGACAAGTCCCATAGCTGTCCTGAAGATGTACTTTACCCGGGTGGTATCGCCTTGCGATTCAGCCTCCGCAATCCATTTGGCAACCGCAAGCGGTATGCCTCCGGTAATCAAGGTGAGTAACACCGTAAGAAAGGGATAGCTAAGCTGGTATAGTCCTACCCCCTCAGCCCCAATGATTCGCGGTAAAGCGA
The DNA here is from genome assembly GCF_040676435.1 of Paenibacillus sp. LPE1-1-1.1. Taxonomy (NCBI): domain Bacteria; kingdom Bacillati; phylum Bacillota; class Bacilli; order Caryophanales; family Paenibacillaceae; genus Paenibacillus; species Paenibacillus sp. LPE1-1-1.1. The sequence continues at coordinate 1,575,845 of NZ_JBEGHY010000001.1, read as the reverse complement.
TACGAGGCACGAAGCCCAGCAGTCTGTTTATGATGCCTGCAGCAAGCAATATCATAGCGCCTTTTATAAATGTTTGTTTGGTTGGATTTTTTTGCTTCGCCATTTTAAAAACCCTCTTCTCTATCATGGAATAGCTGGTCTGCTCCTGCCTGAGCAATCAGACGAAGCTGTGAGACAGGCCGGTACTATCATCTTTATGCTCAGCATGTCCGATTCCATGTCATTCATTTTGCAGATTACGGTTAGGCGGGCAGGAATTTGGCGGGGACACAGCGAATAGTTTCATTAGAAAAGTTAAAACGGCTGAATCAGACCAAGCGTCGGCGCGTTCTGTGTTTGGTTATAGAACGGACAAAAGCATGCAGTTGATCCTAACGAATATGGATGATGTTTTATGTCACAAGGTTGTAGGAGGCGCAGCATGGAAGACGAAGAATTAAGTCGCATGATCGAAGAGCTATGCATCAGCAAAGCAGAGGAATTTCATCTCATTGGCTATGAACATGTAACGGGCCAAGAGGTATGGGAATGCGTAAGCGAGAAATACAAGAAGACGGGCCTGCCCGAGCTTCACGAATTAGTGAACGATATATTATCTCTGAAGGTTATGAAATTCATGAATTTCGTGACGATAAGCGCATATAAAGGAACCTCGTTCTAAAAAACTGGGTTTCTTTTTTTTTGACTCGTTTTTACCGCGTCTGTATAATAGGAATATTGAGATCATAAGGGGGATTTAGACGTATGTTCGGGAAGAGAATAATTGCCTTCCTTGCGATCGTAGTCATTATGTTTGGCGTTATCGCTTGGACAAGCCCATCGCTGGTAAAAGATGTGAGGCTAGGCCTTGATTTAAAAGGCGGATTCGAGGTTTTGTACGAAGCATCGCCGCTTGAGGGCGGAGAGGCGGTTACGCCGGAGTCACTGAAAGAAACGGCTAGAAGCTTGGAGAAAAGGGTCGATGAGCTCGGAATTGTGGAGCCAGAGATCACGACAGAAGGCACGAACCGGATTCGGCTGCGTTTAGCCGGGGTAGAAGACGAGAATCAAGTAAGAGAGATTCTTGCCAAGCCAATCAATCTAACATTCCGCGGTCCAGACGGAAAAATCGAGCTCGACGGCAGCGATTTTAAACCGAACGGCGCAGGGATTGGATACGATAATTTGAGCAAGCCCTTCGTTACGATCGAACTCAAAGACGGAAAAAAATTCGAAGAAATTACGACGCGTTTAACAGGCCAATATTTAGCAATTTATCTGGATGATAAAGAGCTTTCGAGACCGTCTGTTAACTTTCCTATTTCCGGCGGATCCGCTCAGATTTCGGGCGAATACACGGTAGATGAAGCAAACGAACTGGCAGATATGATCAATCTTGGAGCACTGCCGCTCAAACTGACTGAAAAGTATACGCAAAGCGTTGGAGCAAAGCTTGGACTAGCTTCCTTGAAGGATACGGTTGAAGCGGGGATTATCGGAACCGTTATTATATTGGTATTCCTCATTATCTTGTTCCGTATTCCGGGCGTTGTTGCAGGCATTACCGTTGTTACTTATACGTGGCTGTTGATCGTTGTTTTCAATTTAATGAACGCGACCTTAACCTTGCCGGGTATTGCAGCCTTCGTGCTCGGTATCGGTATGGCGGTCGATGCCAATATCATCATGTACGAGCGGATCAAAGAAGAGATTCGCAGCGGCAAGAGCCTGCTGTCTTCCTTGAAAGCCGGTTCGAAAAACTCGTTCCGTACGATTATGGATGCGAACATTACGAACATTATCGCAAGTGCGGTGCTGTACTATATCGGCAACGGCGCGATTCGCGGTTTTGCGTTGACGATGATCTTCAGTATTCTCGTAAGTATGCTGACTAACATTTTCTTGTCCCGTTTCTTGATCATGCTGCTAATCAAGAGCAATCTATTTACTAAACCAAGCTATTACGGCGTGAAGGAGGCAGAAATCCGTGAACTTTAATACAAAAATCCGTTATGATTTTATTGGGAACCGCAACAAGTTCTTTCTGTTCTCAATTACGTTAACTATAGTAGGAATCCTATCTTTGCTTTTCTTTAGCCTGAATTTCGGCGTCGATTTCAAAGCAGGAACCAATATGGATATTTTGGTGGGCAAGGCCGCTACACAGCAGGATGCCAAAGCGATCCTCGAAAAAGCAGGCATTGAAGGCATTACGCCAACGGTGGGCGGTACGGGCAATGAACGTATTTCTGCCCGTTTTGACGAGGTGCTCACGCAGGCCAAAATCGTTGAAATCCAAGAGGGTTTCAAAGCAAAATACGGCGATCAAGTATCGTCAGAAGTCAACGTTGTATCCCCGGATATGGCACAGGAGCTAGGCATCAAAACGATCTGGGCGATCTTAATCGCCAGCGTCGCAATCATGATCTACGTTATGTTCCGGTTTGAATGGCGCTTTGCGCTGGCTGCGAATATCGCAATCCTGTATGATGCGTTTGTCGTGGTTGCCTTGTTCTCGATATTCCGCCTAGAAGTGGATCTGCCTTTCATTGCGGCGGTATTGACTACGATCGGTTACTCGATTAACGATAAGATCGTAATTTTTGACCGGATCCGTGAAAATTTACGTTTTGGCCAATTCAAAAACCGCGAGCAGCTTGCGGAAATGGTTAATGCGAGCATTTGGCAGACGATGGCTAGAAACGTGTATACCGTATTAGCCGTGCTAATCGTAGCTGTATGTTTGTTTATTTTCGGAAGCGAGTCCATCAAGCTGTTCGCATTGGCAAAAATTATCGGCCTCTCCAGCGGCGCTTACTCTTCGATCTGTATTGCAAGTCCGCTGTGGCTTCTGCTTAAAGGGAAACAAAAGCCGAAAGCTGTCGTTAAAACAACGGCATAGCTTACGGTTACGAAGTAGGTTTTGCTTTCGCAAAACCTAAGCATAGGCTTACGAAGTAGGTTTTGCTTTCGCAAAACCTTGTAGGAGGTAAAAATGTCAACCACACAGCGATATGCGAAAGCGGAGTCCGCAAGCTGGGCCGGCTTATGGGGAAACATGCTGCTGGCTCTTTTTAAAGGCGTAATAGGTTGGTTGTCAGGAAGCAAGGCATTGCTCGCGGATGCATTTCGGACGGCAGCTGAGGTCGCTGCGGGTGTTGCTGCAATATCTGGACTACGGGCAAGCCGCCGGCGGAAAACGGATCAATCAGGCGCCGCGGAAACCGGGGATTTAAGAGGAGAGGCGGCGGCAACGATTATGTTGTCAGTCGTCCTTCTCATCATTGGGCTTGAAATCGGAATTTCTGCGATTCGGGATATATCGGACGGCGTGGCGGGTGCTCCGCATTGGAGCTCGGCAGCTGCCATCGTCATCTCTTTAATCGTTCAACAGCTATTTTTTCCGGAGAAGGACCGGTTGACCGGACTCTATTGCTCGGCTGCAGCGTTAGTTGGAGCAAGCGGCGCGATTATTGGCAAAATGCTGGCTATGCCGGCACTTTATTATTTTGATCCGGCCGCAGCGATCGTGATTGCAGTAATTGTTATCATGAACGGCTGCAGAATGGCTTCCGGATTCATTCGTAAGGACGGCCATTTGACAACCGACGAAGAGAAACCGGATGAGCTGATGCAGCTCGTTCAACGGGTTGAAGGCGTCATTACCGTGCAGTCCATGAGAGCTAAGGAGCATGGGCATTATGTCATAGCAGAAATGGTTATTAGCGTTAATCCGCGTATTTCAGTCCTTGAGGGCCAAGAGATAGCGAAAAGGGTAAAACAGCTCGTTATGAAACGTTTCATTCATGTCACGGATGTATCGATTTACGTTGAGCCTTATGATCCTGGTTATCCGTATAAGTCCAATCATGATCCGAATCAGGAGCAGATGCCGACACTGCTGCAATAAGAACAGCCACACAGCAGAAGAGGGGGAAAGCAGCGTGATTCAAAGGAAAACAAGGTGGGCTTTAGCGCCATGGTCACTTACCGACGAAGATAAAGCGAAGGTTCTGGCATCCAAGCTGGGCTTGCCGCCTCTGGTGGCAAAGCTGCTTGTGCAGCGCGGCTTCGATGAACCTGAAACAGCAGAGCGTTTTTTGCGCGGCGGCATGGAGCATTTTCATGATCCTTACTTATTGCTTGGAATGAAAGAAGCGGTTGAGCGGATCAAGCAGGCAGCCTCGGCCAACGAGAAAATACGGATTTATGGGGATTACGATGCCGACGGCGTATCAAGCACTTCGCTGCTTGTGCATGTCTTTCGCTCTTTAAATTATAATTTTGATTATTATATCCCTCACCGCGCTTTGGAAGGGTATGGATTAAACAACAAAGCAATCGAGCTTGCGGCCAAAGAGGGCATCAAACTCATTGTGACGGTGGATACTGGCATCAGCGCCGTGCATGAGATTGCCTATGCAAGGCAGCTGGGCATTGACGTCGTTGTAACCGATCATCACGAGCCCCCAGAGCATACGCCCGATGCCTGCGCTGTGGTGAACCCGAAGCAGGAAAACTGCGGTTATCCGTTCAAAGGATTAGCAGGCGTCGGCGTCGCATTTAAGCTGGCGCATGCTTTGCTGGAGCGGCCGCCGCTCGAATGGGCAGATATTGTCAGTTTGGGCACGATAGCCGATTTGATGCCGCTGAAGGATGAGAATCGGATACTGGTCCGTTATGGATTAGAACGGCTGCGCAGTCATGCAGGGGTCGGCTTTCGGGCATTGGCGGAGGCAGGCGGCATAGAGCTGGATACCATTACGGCTACAGGGGTTGCATTTGGAATGGCTCCCCGCGTGAATGCAGCCGGCAGGCTGGACCATGCGAAGCGGGCGGTAGAGCTGCTAACTACCGAAGATTACGATAATGCGATTTTGGCCGCAATCGGTCTGGACAGCTTGAATAAGGAACGGCAGCGCGTGGTGGAGAGTATCGTAAAGGAAGCCGAGCAGCAGTGGCAGGCCAAAATGGCGTCGGCTGAGGCGTCAGGCACAGCGTCCCCGCCGGTCATTGTCCTTGCAGGCGAAGGCTGGAACGTCGGCGTCATCGGCATTGTAGCCTCCAAGCTGCTTGAACGGAATTATAAGCCTGTTATTATTCTCGGAATTGACGAGCAGACTGGGATGTGTAAGGGCTCTGCGCGCTCGATAGAAGGCTTTGATCTGCATGCGGCGCTTACGGCATGCGAGGAGCTGCTCGACCATTACGGCGGACACCAGGCCGCTGCCGGCATGAGCCTGCATCGTGACCGGTTGCCTGCTCTCGAGCAGCGTCTCGGGGAATTGGCTGATGCATGGCTGAGCGCCGACGATTGGATTCCAAAGACAGCCGTAGACCTTGTATGTTCCGTAAGCGAAGCTACGCTGGATACCATTACCGAGCTTTCGCAGCTCGAGCCTTTCGGGATGGGTAATCCATCGCCAAGACTGCTCTTTCCGCGTACGGAGCTGGCAGACCGCCGGACGATCGGCAAGGAATCAAAGCATCTGAAGCTGTCACTCGGAAGCGGGCGCCGTTTATTAGACGGAATCGGCTTCAGCATGGGAATGCTGGCGGAGGGGCTCAAGCCCGGCAGCAAGATCGACGTGATCGGCGAATTATCCGTAAATGAATGGAACGGGCAGCGGAAACCGCAGCTTCAACTGCATGACATGCATTTTGATCCCGCGGCGGAACCTTTTCCGGAACGCGAGGATTTCGGCAAAGTATATCAGCATCTCAAGCAGCTCAGCCAAGCGCCGCTTGATGGATTAACCGTTCAATTATCCAAGCAAAGCGGTTTATCCTTGGCGACGGTAGAGCTCATGCTGGACGTATTTGAGGAGCTGCAGTTTATTGCGCGCAGCAACGGGCTGATGAGCGCGGCACCAACGCCTCAAAAAAGGGATTTAGCAAGCTCGGAACGTTATCGTCATGCAAAAGAACAGTTTGAAGCTTCACAGATGTCGTTTGCCAGTCATAGATCATAATGAATAGTTAGAAATGGAAAGGGTTGACTTCACGTGTCCAATACACAATACAACTTTAAAGATTACATCCGGGTAATTCCTGATTTCCCGCAGCCAGGCATCCGTTTCAAAGACATTACTACGCTTTTGAAAGACGGAGGGGCTTATCGCGCCGTTATTGAAGCAATGCGTGCCGCGGTTCAGCACATGAAAATCGATATTATTGCAGGACCGGAAGCACGCGGCTTCGTTGTTGGCGCACCGCTTGCGTTGGCATTGGGCGTCGGCTTTGCTCCGATTCGCAAAAGCGGCAAGCTTCCAGGCGAAACCATTACGGCCAGCTATGATCTGGAGTATGGCAATGATCAGCTTGCGATGCACAAGGATGCGATTTCACCCGGACAGCGCGTTCTCATTGCCGATGATTTGCTGGCAACGGGCGGAACGATTGCAACATCGATGAATTTGGTCCGCCAGCTTGGCGGAGAAGTGGTCGGCGCCGCTTTCCTAATTGAGCTTGCATACTTAACAGGCCGTGAAAAGCTTGACGGTATCGAAGTTTTCTCCTTAATGACATACGAATAAATTACGCGGTATCGACTGCACGCACCTGCACCGCCTGTTACTTCCATCGCATAATGCGGGGAGGCCAGGCGGTTTTATTTTATTAAGGTAGGTCTCCGGTAGTTGACGCGGTACTGGTATTACAGGCATAATATTATAAAAACTCGGAAAACGCATGAATGGGATCCGCCAGGAGTGTAATCAGAAAGGGACGTTTCATGGGCATTGAGCATTTACTCGAGAAGGCATCCGCCTATATGAAAGAGCAGGACCTTATACGCATCCAGGAAGCCTATGACTTTGCGGAGCAAGCCCATCACGGCCAAGTGCGGAAATCGGGAGAGCCGTATATTCTGCATCCCGTAGCGGTTGCGGATATTCTTGTTGATATGCAGATGGACGTGCTGTCGATTATCGCGGCATTGCTTCATGATGTCGTTGAGGATACGACCGTAGATTTGCAGACGGTTCGTGCGAAATTTGGCGAAACCTGCGCAATGCTGGTAGACGGTCTAACCAAGCTCGAAAAAATTCAATTTCGTTCAAAAGAAGAGCAGCAGAACGAAAATTACCGTAAAATGTTTGTCGCGATGGCTCAGGACATCCGTGTCATTCTTATCAAATTGGCCGATCGGCTGCACAATATGCGTACGCTTAAATTCCAGTCGGAAGAAGCGCAGCGGCGCATTGCATATGAAACGTTGGAAATTTTTTGCCCCATTGCCCATCGCTTGGGTATTTCAGCGATCAAATGGGAAATGGAAGATATTGCGCTCCGCTATTTAAATCCGCAGCAATATTACCGTATTGCCAATCTTATGAAGAAAAAACGCGCGGAGCGTGAACAGTTTATTGAGGATGTCATCGGAAGGATCACGGAGAAGCTTGAGGAAATGGGCATTGAAGGCGATATTTCCGGTCGTCCGAAGCATCTTTACAGCATTTATAAGAAAATGACCGATCGCAACAAGCAGTTTACCGAGATTTACGACCTGCTTGCGATTCGGATTATCGTAGATAATATCAAAGATTGTTATGCGACGCTGGGTATTATCCATACGCTTTGGAAACCGATGCCAGGCCGCTTCAAAGACTATATCGCGATGCCGAAGGCGAATATGTACCAATCGCTGCATACGACGGTTATCGGGCCTAATGGCGAGCCTACGGAGGTGCAGATCCGAACCTGGGAAATGCATCGTACATCCGAATACGGTATCGCTGCCCATTGGGCTTACAAAGAGGGAACGCTTGTACCAGGCGGCAATTTCGAGGATAAAATGTCATGGTTCCGTGAAATTTTGGAGCTGCAGCATGAGGCGCGCGATGCCTCCGAGTTTATGGAATCGCTCAAAATGGACTTTTTTGCCGATCTCGTATTCGTGTTTACGCCGAGCGGGGAAGTCATTGAGCTTCCTGCGGGCTCCGTGCCGCTCGATTTTGCCTATCGAATCCATACGGAGGTAGGCAACCGCACAATCGGCGCGAAGCTGAACGGCCGGATCGTCCCGCTTGACCATAAGCTGAAAACAGGGGATATCGTCGAGATCCTGACGTCGAAGCATTCCTACGGCCCAAGTCAGGATTGGGTCAAAATCGCCCAGTCCTCGCATGCGCGGAGCAAAATCCGGCAGTGGTTCAAGAAAGAGCGGCGCGAGGAGAACGTATCGAAGGGCAAGGACTTGCTGGAGCGCGAGCTGAAGCGTCTCGGACTTGAGCCCTCGGCTTGGCTGCAGGACGACAAGCTGCAGGAGGCTGCGTCGAAGTTTGCTTTCAATGATATCGAAGACATGATGTCTGCCATCGGATTCGGCGGGATTACGGCTGCGCAAATCTGTACCAAGCTTACGGAGAAGATGCGCAGAGAGGCGGAGCTGGCCAACCAGCTTGAGCTGACGAGCGAAGTGAAGGAAATCAAATCACCGGGCAACCGGAAGCCAAGACCGAATCAAGGCGTTACGGTAAAGGGCATCGATAATTTGCTCGTTCGCTTTGCCCGCTGCTGCAACCCCGTGCCTGGCGATTCCATAGTTGGTTACATCACGCGCGGCCGCGGCGTTTCCGTCCACCGGATGGATTGCCAGAACATTCCTTTTGGCGATCAGGGCGAAGAGGGCGAACGCGTCATCGAAGTGGAATGGGAAAATTCGATCGACGCGAATTACAGCGTAGATATCGAGATAACGGGCAATGACCGCAGAGGCCTTTTGAACGAGGTGCTGCAGGCCGTTTCGGAAAGCAAAACGAATATTTCGGCTGTAACCGGACGCTCGGTTAAGAACATGTCGCTCATTCATATCACGGTGCTTATCCGCAACATCGAGCATCTTACCTCAGTGGTGGAAAAAATAAAACGCGTACAGGATATTTATTCCGTCCAACGGATTATGCAATAAACGATTGGCATGGGTAATAAGGCAAGCGGAAGCGCATATCGGAGGTTCTGAAGGCTGTGAAGGTTGTCGTTCAACGGAGTAAACAGGCAAAGGTCGTCATTGACGGAGAAATCGTTGGTTCCATAGATTCAGGTCTCGTGCTGCTGGTCGGCATCACGCACGAGGATACGGAAGCAGACGTAAAGTGGATGGCGGAGAAAGTAGTGAACCTGCGGATTTTTGAAGACGAATCAGGAAAAATGAATCATTCCGTCGCCGATACCGGAGGACAGCTGCTTTCCGTATCGCAGTTTACGCTTTATGGCGACTGCCGTAAAGGCAGAAGGCCCAACTTTATGGCAGCTGCAAGGCCGGAGCAGGCAGAGAAGCTTTACGACAGCTTTAACGGTATCCTTCGTTCCATGGGGTTAGTCGTGGCAACGGGGCGTTTTGGCGCGATGATGGAAGTAGAGCTCGTTAACTCGGGACCGGTGACGTTAATTTTGGAAAGCGGTATGTAAGAAGGCCGTTGCGGGAAACAATAGACAATAAGCTTTGCAGGCAGATTAAGAAATTTGCGCAAGCTTAATGTGATATTGGAGGAATACCGCGCATGCATCAATCACGCAAAGAGCAAGGCATCGAACGGGTATCTCGAAGATTGCTTCATCCCGACCGCAGAGAAGCGAAAGTCTTTGCTGAGCTTGAGGATGATATTGAAGCGGCTGAAGAATGGGCAGGCTTTCCGCAGCACCCGCGGCGGGATCATCCGAGTCATTTATAGGTGGATTAATCGCCGTCCGAGTGAACAGCTCGGGCGGTATTGCGCATTTAGGGCAAGCAGCCTTGCCTGAGTACGCAATAAGCAGGCAATCGCCGTAAAAACGCTTTCGAAATTGTAACATTACTGTAATCAATCTCTAACTTTCCTTTAACATCATTAACCTATAATAGAACTCGACCCCCTTTTTAAAAATATATTTTACTTTTGGACCTACAAACATGTTTTGTAGGTTTTTTTCTGCCCACTGAACGGGGATGTTTATGACAAGGCAGAACGATCTTGACTTTAACCTTTTGCAGAGGTAAAATTAATCCTCAGTATAGATATCGATTCATTGATGGGACAAAGTAATTCTTCACGCTATATCCAGAGAGGGATGCCACTAGGCTGCAAGCGTCCTTATATCGGCAGAATGAACAGACTTCCCGGAGAACAGACGGTGAACGGCGGCAAGGCGCAAGCAACAGGCTTCGCGACTGACGCATAGTAGCTGGACTGCGGATGACGGACGTTAACCGTCTTTGAGCGGGCTGTTGCATAGGATGCAGGCTCGAAATGTGGGTGGTACCACGGGAGATTCACTCTCGTCCCTTATGGCGCAAGCTGTTAGGAACGGGAGTTTTTTGCGTTTTCCGAACTTTAAAACATTGATTACGGGGGCAGGAGGGATATTACAATGGCATTTCAGAAAATGCCGGGCACGCAGGATATTTTGCCTGGCGCGGTAGAGAGATGGCAGTATGTGGAGCAGAAAGCGCGCGATATTTGCCAGCGCTACAACTTCCGTGAAATTCGCACGCCGATCTTTGAATCCACGGAGCTCTTTCAGCGGGGGGTCGGTGAAACGACCGACATCGTTGAGAAAGAAATGTATACCTTTACGGACCGTGGCAATCGCAGCCTGACGCTGCGACCGGAAGGAACGGCCGGCGTTGTGAGATCTTATGTGGAGAATAAGCTGTACGGGGAACCGGACGTGTCTAAGCTGTACTATATCGGACCGATGTTCCGGTATGAACGGCCGCAGGCTGGACGTTACCGCCAGCTGCATCAATTTGGGGTCGAGGCTTTAGGTTCCGTTGATCCGGCCATCGACGCAGAGGTTATCGCGCTTGGTTATACCTTCTATACGGAGGTAGGCCTCAAGGGAGTACGAGTTGAGATCAACTCCGTCGGGACTCCGGCAGTCCGCGCTGTTTTCCGCGAGCGCCTGCTAGCTTTTCTTGAACCGAAGCGGGAGCTGCTTTGCAAGGATTGCCAGTCGAGAATCGACCGGAATCCGCTTCGCGTTCTCGATTGCAAGGTTGATCAAGAGCATTTTACGGACGCGCCATCCATTTTGGACAGCTTGGACGAGGAATGCCAGATTCATTTTGATAAAGTGAAAATGTACCTTACCGATATGGGCATTCCTTATGAAATCAATCACCGGCTCGTGCGCGGTCTCGATTATTACACGCATACGGCCTTTGAATATAAGGCAGAAGGCATCGGTACGATTGATACCGTCGGAGGCGGAGGCCGCTATAACGGCTTGGTCTCAGAAATCGGCGGACCAGATCAGCCGGGTGTCGGTCTGGGGCTTGGGCTCGAAAGAACGATTTTGCTGCTGCAGCATCAAGAAACGGAATTGCCTGCTTTTAACCAGGTTGACGTTTATGTGGTTGCTCTCGGCGAGGCGGCGGAGCGCGAGGTTACGAAGCTTGTTTACCAGCTTAGGCAGCGGGGAATTCGGGCAGAGCGCGATTATCTCGGACGCAAGATGAAGGCTCAGATGAAGTCGGCAGACCGTTTGCAAGCCCGCTATACCGCTATACTTGGCGATGATGAGCTTGCGCGCGGCGAAATTTCGCTGAAGGATATGGCGAAAGGCGAGCAGCGCGTCGTAGCCCTGGATAAACTCGCTGATGACATCAATGGTTAATGATCTATCCATAAATATTCTAACTAAACGAGGAGCATGAAAACTATGTTGTTGAAAACACATCATTGCGGACGCTTAACGAAAGCGGACGTTGGTCAAACGGTTATTCTAAACGGCTGGGTACAGCGTCGCCGCGACCTTGGCGGCGTGCTATTTATTGATTTGCGTGACCGTTCGGGCATTGTACAAACGGTATTTAACCCTGATTTTTCCGGCGATGCCCTGGCAATTGCTGACCGCGCGCGGAACGAGTTCGTGCTTGCGATTCAAGGTACGGTCGTTGAGCGTGATGCAGAAACGTACAACGCAAACCTGGCTACAGGTGAAATTGAAGTGCGCGTTACGAAAATCGAAGTCATGAATGCCGCAAAAACGCCTCCGTTCCCTATCGAAGACGGCGTAGAGGTGGATGAATCGCTTCGCTTGAAATACCGTTACCTGGACCTTCGTCGCCCGGAAATGCAAAAAACGCTGTTCCTGCGCTCCAAAGCAGCTAAGGTATTCCGCGATTTCCTAGACGGAGAAGGCTTTATCGATGTGGAAACGCCAATTTTGACGAAAAGCACGCCGGAAGGCGCCCGTGATTACTTGGTGCCAAGCCGCGTGCATGAAGGCGAATTTTTTGCCCTGCCGCAATCGCCGCAAATTTTCAAGCAGCTTCTCATGGTAGGCGGCATTGAGCGTTATTATCAAATCGCCCGCTGTTTCCGCGATGAGGATCTTCGTGCGGACCGTCAACCGGAATTCACGCAAGTCGACATCGAGACCTCCTTCCTTTCGCAGGATCAATTGCTTGCAATGATGGAAGAACTGACAGCTAAGCTTCTGAAAGAAACGGTCGGAGTAGAGCTTGAGCTTCCATTCCAACGTATTACGTATGCGGATGCGATGAATAAATACGGTTCTGATAAGCCTGACCTTCGTTTTGGCCTTGAAATTGAAGATATTACGGATATCGTATCCGGCAGCGAAGTGAAAGTATTCGCAAGCGTAGCGGCAGGCGGCGGTGTTGTCAAAGCACTGAATGCCAAGGGCTGCGCAAGCTGGAGCCGCAAGGAGCTAGACGACCTGCAGCCGTTCGCTGCCCGTTACGGCGGTAAAGGCCTTGCTTGGATTACGGTGAAAGACGGAGAATGGCGCGGTCCGATCGTGAAATTCCTTAAGCCGGAAGAAATTGCTGCCCTAACCGAGCGCCTGCAAGTAGAAGACGGCGATTTGCTTACTTTCTCTGCGGATAAGAAGAAAGTCGTTTCGGATGTTCTTGGCAACCTTCGTTCGAAGCTAGGCAAAGACCTCGGCTTGATCGACGAATCTAAATTCAAATTCGCTTGGGTTGTAGATTTCCCATTGCTTGGATGGGATGAGGATGCGAAGCGTTATGTAGCCGAGCATCATCCGTTCACGCGTCCGAATGAAGAAGACCTTCATTTCTTCGATACGGATCCGGGCCAAATCCGCGCGCAAGCCTACGATCTTGTTCTGAACGGCTATGAAGTCGGCGGCGGTTCGATGCGTATTTATAAACGTGAAGTTCAAGAGCAAATGTTCAAAGCGCTGGGCTTCAGCATGGAAGAAGCGCAAGAAAAATTCGGCTTCCTGCTGGATGCATTCGAATACGGCACGCCTCCACACGGCGGTATCGCTTTCGGCTTCGACCGTCTGGTTATGCTTCTTACTGGTCGTACGAACCTGCGCGAAACGATTGCGTTCCCAAAAACGGCAAGCGCGACGGATCTGCTTTGCGATGCGCCTTCCGAGGTCGAGCTTTCGCAGCTTGAGCAATTGCATATTCGCACTGTGATTAAGCCTAAGCAGCCTGTAGCGGCAGCAGCCGCAGCACCTGCTGGGGAAACAAACGAAAAATAAGCATTCAATGCTAAGGAGGCGGCAGCCTGATGCTTCACCAATTTTCACGTACGGAGCTGGCGATTGGGCCAGAAGGGCTTGCGCTAATGAAGGGGAGCACGGTTGCCGTGCTCGGCATCGGAGGCGTTGGCGGCATTGCCGCTGAAGCGCTCGCGCGCACAGGCGTTGGACGAATTATCCTTGTCGACAAGGATGTAGTCGATATTACGAACGTTAACCGGCAGATCCACGCGCTGACAACGACGGTCGGCCAGCCTAAGGCTGAGCTTATGCTCGACCGGATTAAGCTTATTAATCCGGAGTGTGATGTCGTTGCGCTCCGTATGTTCTATACGGAAGAAACCTACGAGCAGTTTTTCGAGTATCCTCTCGATTACGTTGTGGATGCCTCGGATACGATTTCGTATAAGATTCATCTCATTAAACAATGCTTGGAGCGGAAAATACCGATCATCTCAAGCATGGGCGCAGCCAATAAGATGGACCCGACCAAGTTTCAGGTCGTCGATATTTCCAAGACGCATACCGATCCTTTAGCGCGGGTCATTCGTACGAAGCTGCGCAAGGAAGGCATCAAGCGCGGCGTGAAGGTCGTATTCTCGACCGAGCTACCAATGAAGCCGCGCGAGGATGTCACGAAAAAAATCGTTCCGGAAAATGCGCCGGAGATTCGGAAAGCCAAGCAGCCTCCGGCAAGCAACGCCTTTGTTCCGCCGGTTGCCGGTCTCATTATGGTCAGCGTCGTTGTGAATGACTTGCTGGCAGCAGGCGGGATCGAGCTATGAACGAAGCGCTGGCGAAGAAGCTGAGACTGGCGCCGGAGATGAAGGCGCTGGTGCTGAATCCGCCATCTGAGCATTATTTGACCGAGCTGGGTTTAAGCAAAGAAGCAAGCGTCGCAGATGCGGAAGGGCAATATGATTTTGTGCTTTTGTTCGTTTTGAATTTGGCTGAGCTGGAAGAGCATGCGCCTGCAGCTATTCAGGCGGTCAAGCCGGATGGATTGTTGTGGATCACTTATCCGAAGAGTTCCTCCAAGATCAAGACGGATATTAACCGGGATACGGGGTGGAGGCTCATGCTTACCTTTCACGTAGAGGGCGTCGCCATGATTGCCATGGACGATATCTGGTCTTCGATGCGCTACCGTCCGGCATGTGCTGCCAAAAGCGGTACAGGCCGCCGGACAGCTTATGCCGCATTGGAAAGCTTGTCGATAGGCAGGGTATCCACGTCTTCGCAATCGGAAGAGGAGGCGGTGCTGCCGGAAGACTTCGCAGCAGCCCTGCAGGCCTCAAACGCAGCTGAGCAGTTTTTTCGCGGAAGTCTAACGACAGCGAAAAGACGAGATTTTGTAAAATGGATCACCGATGCGAAACGTGCAGAAACACGTGCGAACCGCGTTGCAGCCTCCGTTGATAAGCTGGAGAGAGGCCTTAAATCTCCATTTGATAAATAGGTAATGAGATATAGCCGTTTCGCGGTTAAAGCTGATCCAGCTTTTTCCCGCGATTCGGCTTTTTTCATGGGAAGCCGTCAGCGTTTAAGCCGCAAATCTGGCGAACAAATGTGCTTGTATGCTATGATCGGTATAACAGATGGCAGAAGGTTGGGGAGCAGGATGGACTTATTTTCTTATCAAGAAGAAGAATTGCCGCGTGCCAGGCTGCTTGCGGATCGTATGCGGCCGCAGACATTAGACGAATATATCGGGCAAGAACATATAGTAGGAGCAGGCAAGCTGCTGCGCAGAGCCATAGAAGGCGATCAGGTGTCCTCCATTTTGTTATACGGGCCGCCAGGCTGCGGCAAAACGACGCTTGCCCATATCATTTCCTTGCGGACGGCCGGCAATTTCGTGAAGCTGAACGCGGTGGATGCTTCGGTTAAGGACGTGCGGGAGGTCATTGATCAAGCCCGTACGAATAAAGCGATGTACGGCAAGAAGACCATCCTATTCTTAGATGAGGTGCATCGTTTTAATACGGCGAGGCAGGATGCGCTGCTTCCAGCCGTTGAGCAGGGCATTATTATTTTTATCGGGGCAACGACGGAAAATCCCTTTCACCATGTGAACGGGGCGCTTTTGTCGCGTTCGACTTTGTTTCAGCTGGAGGCGCTTGGCGAGGGGCATGCCTACGAAGCGATGAGACGGGCGCTGGCCGATCGGGAGCGCGGTTTAGGCTTTATGGATTTGCAGGCAGATGAAGACGCGCTGCGGCATATTGCATCGATGGCGGGCGGGGACATACGCAGGGCGCTTAACGCGCTTGAGCTGGCCGCGGTCACAACGCCCTCGGAGATGGACGGCTCTGTGCGGTTAACGCTGGAGGTTGCGCAGGAATCCATACGTAAGCCATCGATCCGAGCAGACCTATCGACGCAATATGACGTGTTATCGGCCTTTCACAAAAGCGTTCGCGGCTCGAGCGATGCCGCGCTATTCTGGTTTTTGTACGCGGTCGAGAAACTCGGCATGGACCCGATGACCTTCATCAGGAGGCTGATCGTGGCATGCAGCGAGGATATCGGCCTAGCCAATCCCCAGGCGATGATTCAGGCAGTTACGGCCATGGATGCTTATCACAAGATCGGCTGGCCGGAAGCGAAGTACAACATCTCGCAGGCGATTTTATTTGCGGTGGAAAGTCCGAAATCGAACGCGACAGCAATCGCCATAGGCAATGCCGAGGCGGCAATTGAACGCGCGGGAAGTGCGGAGGTGCCGCTGCATCTGCGGGATACCCACTACAAGGGCGCGACCCAGCTTGGGCATGAGGGGTACCAGTATCCGCATAACTTTCCTAACCATTATGTGAAGCAGCAATATTTGCCTAACTCGCTCGGGAACATGACGTTCTACAAGGCCACCGAGCAGGGCATGGAGGATAAAATCAAGCAAAACCAGCAGAAACGGAAATAACAGCTCGGCAATATAAACGAAAAGGCTGCCCTAGACGAGGATTCCTCGCGGGCAGCCTTTTTGGCATGGGCTCAAAAAACAGATTAAGCGATAGAAAACATAAGGCCGTAATAACCGAAAACCGCCGTTAATATCCCCATTAGGAAGGCAGGGATCAGCTTATTGGCACGATACATCCAGAGCAGGCCGGCAGCCATAAGAAGCGCGGCGGCAAACATAAGCAAGCTCTCCAAGTGAAGCGTGAAATTCAGCGTGATATCTGGGCTGAAGCTGCCTTTGTAAACGGTTGTGAACAAAGGCGACGGAGAAACGGTTTGCAGTGTTTCCTTTACCGTATGCGGCGGTGTCTGCTGTCCAAGCACGCCGGTTGCGGCCAGCACGAGCATTGCAATGACGCTCTCCGCCTTCAGCCAGCGTCTAGGATTGAAGGATGGATTGCTTATTGCTGCTTTTTTGTAGCCGAAGCCATTGGAGTACGCAAATAAAAGCAAAGGCAGGATTAATAAATGCTTAATCAGCAGCATCTGGCCGTAGGGCAGCATCCAGGCGTTCACGTATTCAGGCGTCGTGAACGACATGAGGATAATGCCTGCTAACAGCGTCATGATGACGGAAATGATCGCAACAGGCGAAAACCAGCGCAGAAACGCATGCCAGTTAGCGTCATCCTTGGCAAACCAGCTCGTTACGAACAATATCCCGATCCAGACGCTAACCGCGAGAAAATGGGTCGCATGCGTGAGCAGCCCCCTATAACCGTAAAGCGATGAAGCATGTCCCGCATAGCCTAACCATACAATTAGCAAAAAAGTAACAAACAACGCTACTTTTGGCATATGCTTGTCGCCCCGGAACGCTTTAAGCCCTAGTAAAAATGCGAGGCCTGCCGAACCGATCGCCGTCCACAGCCAGGCTTTTCCCGTATTGATATCGAGTAATATGCTTTTTAGGATGGAGCCGTAACTCATGTCGAAGTCCTTGCCAAAGACAAGGGCTAACTTATGGATCGGTACATACGACAGAATCGGTATCGCTACTGCGCATGCCAGCAGCAAGCCGTTCGGCACATGAATCGCGGGCCTTCTATCCTCCGGCACGAGGCGCAGCAGCAAGGAGCCCGTTAAAATTGCGAAGCAAATGTATAAAAGGCCTTCGCTGATGTAAATCATTATTTACGCCTCCGCATAAACAAAACGATTGCTGCTGCGGCAATAATTGCCCCTACGATGATAGCGGGGGTATAGTTCGTGCTGTCACTGCTTGGCTCGGAAGCGATACTTCCATCTCCGGCGTTTGTATTCGTATCAGTCGTTGGCGAAGGTGAAGCAGTATCAGCAGGAGGTTCTGTTGCAGCTTCTGGCTCTTGAGTCGGCGTCTCCGTTGCGGCAGGCGCTTCCACGGTAAAGGAATAATCGCCTTCCACAGAATGGCCGTCCGCACCGATAATGGCCCATTTAACCGTATAGATGCCGTTAGTCAGGGGAGCGGGTACGGCGCCGCTCATCGTCATTCCCTCGACTTCGACTTTTTCCTTTTCCATTTCCTCGCCGGCGGCATTCACGATTTTGAAATTGCTCAGATTCTCGATCTTGGTGTTAAAGGTCAGTTCTATTCGCTCAGGCGAGACGGTAATCGTCGCATCCTGTCCGGGTACGGCATTTTCCAGTTTGGAATGGGCTAAAGCGACGCTTGGCAACAGCCACAGCGCGGCAAGGCAGATCAATAATATTCGTTTCATTCGTAAACCTCCTGCATCGTTTAGTGAAGAGTTTGCAACTCAAGCTGATTGCATTATAACAGATTCCGCGAAGCGGTTGCTTTACATTAAATGATCAATTCGTTGCGGCTTTATGAACATTTGTTGTAGCGCACTCCCGCGGCTGCATCAGAATTGCAAAAAGCGCACGGAAAATCAATGTATTATGGATAACCAGTGACGAATACACATAACTACAGTCTTTACAAAAGGCTTACCCTGGGGCTTTACCGTTTGAAGCGGCGGCTCGGCATCTTGGAGAGATCCCACATTACACAAAGATCGCCGTATCTTTGTTCCAAAAGGAGGTGCGCCTGCCATCGCAATTTGTCAGTCCTATTGCGAAGGGCAGGAATTCGTTGAATGACCCCATGCCGATTGGTTTGTCCCTGCTGCTTATTTTTTTGTTCGTCTTTATGAACGGTTTTTTTGTTGCTGCCGAGTTTGCAATGGTAAAGGTCAGGGGAAGCCGCATCGATACGCTTGCCTCCGAGGGGCATTCCCGCGCAAGGCTGGCAGCTCATTTGACTGGAAATTTGGACGCTTATTTGTCAGCATGCCAGCTAGGCATAACGCTTGCCTCGCTTGGGCTTGGATGGATCGGAGAGCCGGCTATCGCAAGAGTGATCGAGCCTTTTTTTGGATATCTCGGCATACGCAGCGAAGTGATCATCCATACTTTATCTTTTATACTTGCGTTTACCTTTATAACGGTGCTTCATATCGTGCTCGGGGAGCTGGCTCCAAAAACGGTCGCAATCCGCAAGTCGGAATCGGTTACGCTGTTAACCGCAACGCCGCTTATATTCTTTTACAAGTTGATGTATCCTTTCATCTGGGTGTTGAACGGGATGGCCAATCAATTGCTCCGAAGGCTTGGGGTTGAGCCGGCGACCGAAAAGGATTCCGCGCACACGGAGGATGAAATTCGCATTTTGATGAAGGAGAGCCATAAGAACGGGCTAATCGACAATACCGAGCTTACACTCGTCGATAATATATTCGATTTTGCGGAAACGACTGCACGTGAAATTATGATTCCCCGTACCGAGATGGTATGCCTAAATACCAACCATTCGTTAGAGGAAAATAAAAAGCTCGCGCTGGAGCAAATGCTGACGCGTTATCCGGTATGCGAGAACGACAAGGATAATATTATCGGCTTCGTGCATATCAAGGATTTGCTGAAGGATACGCTGCAGAGCCTGCAAGATATAAGGCAAATTACGAGACCTATAACGACTGTGCCCGAATCCATGCAAATCAGCACGCTGCTCAAGCTGATGCAGAAACGACGATCGCAAATTGCGATCTTGATCGATGAATACGGGGGGACCTCCGGCTTGGTCACATTGGAGGACATCATGGAGGAAATCGTTGGCGAAATCCAAGACGAGTTTGACGAGGAACGGGAGCCGCTTGAACGCAGGGATGACGATACCTTCTCCGTCAGTGGCTTGATGCTGATTGAGGAAGTAAACAGCTTTTTTGGCCTCGATATCGAGACGGATGATTACGATACGATCGGCGGCTGGATCTATTCGAAAATCGAAATCCCTCCGGTTAATAACCAACGGGTCAATTACGGCGGCACGTTCGAATTCATTATTGAGGAAACGGATCATCTTCGGATTTCCCGCCTTCTTATTCGCAGGATCGATGGACGCAAAGCAGAACGGGAGGATCAGCATTTCGGGTGATGAAGGAGCATAGGGAAAAGAAAAGGCTGCCAAGCACACTGTAGAATGTGCTGGCAGCCTTATTTGGCGCTGATGCTGTTACGCTTGCGTGGCAAGCGCCGAGGCGGAATCGATTTTTTGTACCGTTTCGATCGTACCGCCGCCAAGGCAAACCGCTCCGTCATAGAGCACGACAGCTTGTCCCGGCGTAATGGCTTTCTGCGGTTTGTCAAAAACGATATGCGCCGTCCCATCCTCAAAGGCCGTTACGGTTACGCCTTGATCGGGCTGGCGGTAACGGAATTTGGCCGTGCAGCGGAGGGGCTTATTGCCGTGATCGGCCGGAACGATCCAGTTCATTCCACTGGCCGTTAAGCTCACGGAGTAGAGGCTTGGATGATGCTCGCCCTGTACGACATACAAAATATTGCGCTCCAAATCCTTGTCGGCCACGAACCATGGCTCGCCTGAGCCCGAGCCGCCGATGCCGAGTCCTTGCCGTTGTCCGAGCGTATAATACATCAGACCGTCGTGGCGGCCTTTTTTCTCGCCGCTTTGAATGTCGATCATGTCGCCCGCTTGTGCCGGCAAATAACCGCTAAGGAATGTTTTGAAGTTTCGCTCTCCAATAAAGCAAACGCCGGTGCTGTCTTTCTTCTTAGCCGTATACAAACCGGCTTCCTCCGCAATGCGGCGCACCTCGGGCTTCGGAAGATGCCCGATCGGAAACATCGCTTTCGCAAGCTGCTTCTGGTTCAGAGCGCTGAGGAAATAGGTTTGGTCCTTATTGGAATCGACGCCGCGCAGCAGCCTCGTCACTCCGTCCTCCGTCCGCTCGACCTGTGCATAGTGCCCAGTCGCCAGGTAGTCGGCGCCAAGCTCCATCGCCCGCTGCAAGAAGTCGCCGAATTTAATTTCGCGGTTGCACATTACATCAGGGTTAGGCGTGCGTCCGCGTTTGTATTCATCCAAGAAATAAGTGAATACCTTGTCAAAATATTGCCGTTCAAAATTAACGGTATAGTAGGGGATGCCGATTTGCTCACATACGCGGCGAACGTCTTCCGAGTCCTCTTCCGCCGTGCAATGACCGAATTCATCGGTATCATCCCAGTTTTTCATAAAAATGCCGACAACGTCATAGCCTTGCTGCTTGAGCAGCAGCGCCGTAACGGAGGAATCGACGCCGCCTGACATGCCGACGACAACTCTTGTCGAAGCTTTCGGTTTTTCCATTGTAAACACCACCTTGCTCGAATCAAACAACTATCATTGTATCATAGGAAGCAATATTTTTCATGAAGTAGTCAAGCTTTTTGCACACGGCGCTTGCGTGATATGTTAACATATAAGTGAAATGGGAATACAGAGAATTAACAGCATAGCAGTCCGAATGATGAATGAACCACTATAAAAACAAATAAAAGAGGTGCCACTTTGAAAATATCGACGAAGGGCCGTTACGGCTTAACCATTATGATGGAGCTTGCGGCTAAATTTGGCGAAGGCCCGACTTCTCTCAAAAGCATTGCGGAGCGGAATCAGCTTTCCGAACACTATTTGGAGCAATTAGTCGCACCGCTTCGAAATGCGGGACTCGTAAAAAGCATCCGAGGAGCTTACGGCGGTTATATTTTATCGAAGGATCCGGAAACCATCACATCCGGCGATATCATTCGCATTCTAGAAGGACCTATCTCGCCAGTTGACTTTACGGAAGAAGACGACCCGGCTAAACGTCAGCTATGGCTTAGAATTCGCGACAGCATTGCGGAGGTTCTCGATTCGACGACGCTTGCTGATCTTATCAATTTTGAAGATGAGGGCAAACCAGATAGCTATATGTTCTACATCTAAAGGAAGCTGACCTATGAAAATACATTATTTTGACCATGCCGCCACTACGCCCATGCATCAAGACGTCGCCAAAGCGATGCTCGAGGTGATGCAGGGACCAGGCGGCAATTCGTCGAGCATGCATGCTTTCGGAAGAGCTGCCAAGCAGAGGTTAAATCAATCCCGCGACTTGATTTCCGCTGCGGTCGGCTGCAAGCCGGCAGAACTGTTGTTTACTTCAGGCGGAACCGAAAGCGATAACGCGGCATTGATCGGTGCTGCCAGAGCGCAGCGAAAACGCGGGAAAACGCATATCATTACTTCGGCGGGCGAGCATCATGCCGTTTTGCATACTTGTGAATGGCTGGCCAAAGAAGAAGGCTTCACGTTGACGGTGCTGTCTGTTGACAAGGATGGCTTTACGTCGCCAGAACAGGTACGGGCAGCAATCAGGCCCGAAACGGGTCTCATTAGCATCATGCATGGGAATAACGAAGTAGGCACGATTCAGCCTATAGAAGAAATCGGTCGGATCGCTAAGGAAAACGGCGTGATTTTTCATGTGGATGCCGTTCAAACCTTAGGTTGGTTCGAATACCGGCTCAGCGAAATGCCGGTAGATTTAATGAGCTTCTCTTCGCACAAGATCAACGGTCCGCAGGGTGTCGGCGCGCTTTATATTGCTGCGGGCACTTCTCTTGAACCTCTCCAGCACGGCGGGTCCCAGGAAAGAAAGCGCCGTGCCGGTACTGAGAATATAGCAGGAATCGTTGGGTTTGCCGCCGCTGTTGACATTTGTGTGAACGAACGCAAAAAGAAGCAACCTTATATGGACGAGCTTCGTAAGAGATGGATAGAATTGCTTCATGAACATGTCAGGGTACCCGTCGTTATTAACGGCAGCGAGCAGAAGCATTTGCCACATATCGTAAATGTCAGCTTTATCGGCGTCGATACGGAAACGATGCTGATGAATTTAGACATGGAGGGTATAGCGGCTGCTAGCGGCTCGGCCTGCACCTCGGGCGCCCTTGAGAGATCTCATGTGCTGAGGGCGATGCAGCTGCCTGAAGAGCAAATTCTATCCGCTGTAAGATTTAGCTTCGGATTGGGGAATACTTTAGAGGAATTAGAAGATGCCGCACAAAAAGTTGGAACAATCGTGAGGCGTATTCGTAATAACTACTAGGAGGGCTCCGATTAAGCGTGATTAAACTTCAACGGCTTATTGGACTTCCCGTAATCGTCATCCATTCCGGAAAGCTAGTCGGAACCGTTAAGGATGCCTGGTTCGATGAGCATTGGCAGCTAAAAGGCCTGATACTCGATTGTGCCAAATGGTTTGCTTCAACTGTGAAAATAGTGGAGTGGTCCCACGTTCTGTCTTGCGGCGAGGACACCGTTATTATAGCAAATGAAGCAGCGGTCATTCGGAAGAAGTCGAAGCAATTGCTGCGTTCCTTAGAGACAGGATTGATTAAATTAAAGGATTTGCCCGTCGTAACGGTGCAAGGCATTCAGCTTGGCCGTGTGTCGGATGTTTATTTTTACCCAAATGAGGGTACACAAATAGTAGGCTACGAGCTTACGGACGGTTTTGTTTCGGATTTGATGGAAGGGCGCAAATGGCTGAGAGCGCCAAGCGATCCGGAAAGCGTATTGCTCGGGGAAGACGCGATTATTGTTCCTGCTGTCTGTGAAGCGGAATTGGAGCCTGTCGCAGCTTCCAATTTCAGAGGATAGGGAGAAATTAAATATGATGAGATGTCCGAATTGCAATTCGAAAGATATCGGAAAGATCGGTTCACACCAGTTTTACTGCTGGGGCTGCTTCATTGAATTGACGGTTAACGGTGAGAAAATGTCCGTTTATCAGGTTGAAGAAGATGGCACGTTAAGCTCGCTTGACGACTTGTTCTTCGAAGAGGAAATAACGCAAGTTCACGTTAATTGACGTGCTTTGCTATAAAGTTGAAAGCCAAAGGACGGTCGCTGACCGTCTTTTTTTTGCTGTTCACGGATGATTTTTACCGCTTGTACATATACTGAACTAGTTCCGCTTGTCTCGTCTAAGATAAGCCGGAAAAAGAAGGTTCGGGGGTGGGGACGGTGGATCGGTTTACGAAGAACCGTCTGTTCGTATGGCTTGTTTATTTTATATTAGGCTTGCTCGCCATTTATCTCTTGCTGTTGATAAAGCCGTTGATCGTAAGTATATATGTATTCGTTAAGGCTGTGCTCGCTCCATTTATTATCGCGATGATCATTTCCTATGTGTTAAATCCGATCGTCACCATGCTGCATGAGCGGAAGGTTCCGCGGACGATTGCCGTGCTTCTCATATACGCGGTATTTTGCGCAGCGATTGCCGTCCTGCTTGTGAACCTGATTCCAATGTTCATTGAACAGGTGCAGGAATTGAACCATCATGTGCCGGAGCTGTCCATACGGGCCCAAAATATTGTGACGGATATAAACAATACTTCGTTTTTGCCGGAAAGCATCCGCAGCGGATTAAATAAATCACTTGTGCATATGGAGAAAAAGCTGTCCGAGAGCTTGTTTGATTTTGTGAACAATATCGGATCGATGGTGAATGCCGTGTTCATCGCATTCATTATTCCTTTCCTTGCCTTCTACATATTGAAGGATTTTGATGTATTTGAGCGGACGGTTATTACGTACGTTCCAAAATCCCATCGCAAAAATACGGTACGATTGCTCAAGGATATCGATACGGCGCTTGGCAGCTATATACGCGGTCAGTTTTTGGTATGTATCATCGTAGGCGTTCTCGCTTACTTCGGATATTTGCTTATCGGCATGCCGTATGCGCTTCTTCTGGCGGGGATCGTTGCCATTACCAATGTGATTCCTTATCTCGGGCCTTTCTTTGGAGCGGCGCCGGCGATACTGATGGCATCAACCGTTTCGTTGAAAATGGTCATTCTTGTGGCCGTGGTCAACACCCTTTGCCAAATCCTCGAGGGAAACGTCGTTTCTCCGCAGGTCGTGGGCCGGACGCTCCATATGCATCCCTTATCGATCATTTTTGCCTTATTGGTTGGAGGCGAGATTGCAGGGATTGTCGGCATGATACTGGCAGTGCCTATTTTTGCGGCCTGCAAGGTGATCATCCAGCACATGTTTGCCTATTACGTGAGGAGAAAGATTATTTGACAGGCAGAGAGGGTGTAGCTATAATTTTAAAATAATCAAGTGTCAAATATAAGGTGATAAAGCGTTGACGAATTGAAGTAAGCCAATGCCCGTTAGCCAGAGAGAAAGCTTCTTCGCACATGGCTGTTAATCAGCATTTTGCGTCGGTTGAGAGAGCTTTTATGACGAAGAGTGGCCGAAAGCTCTATTCGGAGTGTGAATGAACTTCACCGGTTGGACCCGTTAACGTCTAATGAAGGCGATTGCGCAGGCTGTTTGCAGCGAGCAATAACCAGGGTGGTACCGCGAATTTATTCGTCCCTGTCTATGACAGGGGCGTTTTTTGTGTTTTATTATGATAAGGGGGCTCCTACTAATGAAGGCTAGTGAAATCCGTGCAAAATGGCTGGCGTTTTTTGAAAGCAAAGGCCACAAAATTGAACCGAGCGCATCGCTCGTACCGCATAACGATCCGTCGCTTTTATGGATTAATGCAGGTATGGCGCCGCTTAAAGCTTATTTCGACGGGCGCATCGTTCCCGAAAATCCGCGGATTACGAATTCGCAAAAATGCATCCGCACCAACGATATCGAGAATGTGGGCAAAACGCGCCGCCATCACACGTTTTTTGAGATGCTGGGCAACTTCTCGATTGGCGACTACTTCAAAGAAGAAGCCATCACTTGGGCATGGGAGTTTCTGACCGAGCCGCAATGGATCGGCTTTGATCCGAATCGCTTATCCGTTACGGTCTATCCCGAGGACGAAGAGGCATTCGCTTTCTGGAATAAGAAAATCGGCCTGCCTGAAGAGCGCATCTATAAGCTGGAAGAGAACTTCTGGGATATCGGCGAGGGCCCTTGCGGACCTTGTACGGAAATTTTCTATGACCGCGGCGACAAATATGGCGACTTTTCGGACCCGGAATGCTGGCCGGGCGGGGAAAATGAACGTTTCCTTGAGGTTTGGAACGTTGTATTTTCGCAATTCAACCATAACAAAGACGGCAGCTACACGCCGCTTCCGATCAAAAATATTGATACGGGCGCAGGACTCGAGCGTTTTGCTTCCATCCTGCAGGACGTGGATTCGAACTTCGATACGGATTTGTTCCGGCCTATTATTGACCGCACCTGTGCAATCGCAAAGGTAACCTATAAAACAAACGAAGAGCATGACGTTGCTCTTAAAGTCATTGCCGATCATATCCGTACGGTTGCTTTCGCAGTCGGCGACGGCGTTATGCCTTCAAATGAAGGCCGAGGCTACATTATCCGCCGTTTGCTCCGCCGTGCTGTTCGTTACGGAAAGACCATCGGCATCGACCGTCCGTTCCTGCATGAGCTCACTGCGGTCGTTGGCGAGGTAATGGGCGTTTACTACCCGGAGGTCGTGGAAAAACGCGAGTTTATCGAGCGAGTCATCCGTACGGAGGAAGAACGTTTCCACGAAACCTTATCCGATGGACTATCTATGCTGTCTGAACTTGTAGCGTCGGCGACGAAAGCCGGCAATAAAGAGATTAACGGCGATGACGCATTCCGCTTGTACGACACTTACGGCTTCCCTTTTGATTTGACCGAAGACTTCGCGTCCGAGAATGGCATGACGGTCGACCGCGCCGGGTTCGATGCGGCGATGGAAGCGCAGCGCGAACGTGCCCGCGCAGCGCGCCAGGATACGGGTAGCATGAAGGTTCAAGGCGGCCCGCTTGGCGAATTTACGGTTAAAAGCGAGTTTGTTGGCTATAATGAACTGGTAACAGAATCCAAGATTATTGCAATCGTTCAAAACGATTTGCTGGTTGAGCAAGCGGATGAAGGCAGTAAAGTCGTTGTGATACTGGACCGTACCCCTTTCTACGCGGAAAGCGGCGGACAAATCGGCGATAAAGGAACGATTACAGGCGACGGCTTCACGCTTCAGATCGAAGACGTAACGAAAGCGCCGCACGGGCAAAGCGTGCATCATGCCGTTGTGGCGGCAGGAACCGCTCGTACCGGGGATACTGTAGTGGCATCTGTTGCAAGAGCTGTACGCGATGATGTGATTAAGAATCACACAGCAACGCATTTGCTTCACAAAGCGCTTAAAGAGGTGCTTGGCGATCATGTCAACCAAGCAGGATCTTTAGTAGAGGCTGAGCGTCTTCGCTTCGATTTTTCGCATTTTGGCAGCATTACAGCTGAGGAGCTCGTTGATATCGAACGCCGCGTAAATGAGCAAATTTGGCTCGGTACGGCTGTATCTATCGACATCAAGTCGTTGAACGAAGCGAAAGCAATGGGTGCTATGGCGTTGTTTGGCGAAAAATACGGCGATGAGGTTCGCGTAGTTCAGGTGGGCAGCTACAGCTTGGAGCTTTGCGGAGGCTGTCACGTTAGAAACACTTCGCAAATCGGTCTGTTCAAGCTATTAAGCGAGAGCGGAATCGGCTCGGGCGTACGGAGAATTGAAGCGGTAACAGGCAAGTATGCTTATAATTTCCTGGAGAGCCAGCTCGAGCTGCTTAAGCAATCGGCCAGCCTGCTGAAATCGAACACAAACGACGTGCCAAAGCGGATCGAAGCCTTATTTGGACAAGTGAAGGAGCTCTCCCGCGACAATGAATCGCTGCAAGCGAAGCTAAGCCGCATAGAGGCGGGTTCTCTGGAGCAAAATGCTAAAACCGTTGACGGAATCACGGTGCTGTGCGCGAAAGTCAATGCGCCTTCCATGGATGCGCTGCGCGGTATTGTCGACGAGCTCAAGCTGAAGCTGGAATCGAGCGTGATCGTGCTGGGAGCCATCGCAGACGATAAGGTCAACTTGGCAGCGGCAGTTTCGGCTGACCTGATTAAAAAGGGTTTCCATGCCGGGAAGATCGTAAAAGAGGCAGCTGTGCACTGCGGCGGAAGCGGCGGCGGACGCCCGGATATGGCGCAAGCAGGCGGAAAAGATACATCCAAGCTGGATGAAGCTTTGAAACTTGCGGAAGAACTAGTTCTTAATCAAACAAATGTGATATGATATAAATGTATATCTCATTGAAAAGCGGTTTGGAAAGCGAGGTGCTGGCGATGAGTTCCATGGACAAAACAATGAAATTTAACGTGAAGGCGGAGGGGGTTGAATCTTCTCAAGACATTCTGCTATCGGTACACGAAGCGCTTCTCGAGAAAGAGTATAATCCGATTAACCAGATCGTTGGGTATTTGCTGTCCGGAGATCCCGCGTATATTCCGCGGCATAACAACGCCAGAAGTTTAATTCGCAAGAAAGAACGAGACGAATTAATTGAAGAGCTTGTCCGGTTTTACCTAAACCATAAGAAACAATAACTATTGAGGCAGGAGCCGGACAAGACATGAGATTGATGGGATTGGATTATGGCGACCGCAACATTGGCGTTGCGGTCAGCGATGCTTTTCGTTGGACCGCACAAGGGACCGGGGTTATTGAACGCAGACGTGACGGAAGCGAATTTGACCGCATAGCCGATTTGGTTAAAGAGCATGAGGTTAGTGAAATCGTAGTCGGCCTGCCGAAAAATATGAACGGTACCATCGGTCCGCGAGGAGAAATTTGCATGGAATTCGCGGAACAGATTAAGCAGAAACTAAACATACCTGTTCACCTTTGGGATGAAAGGCTGACAACGGTAGCTGCCGAACGAACGCTCATCGAAGCGGACGTCAGCCGGAAGAAGCGAAAGCTCGTAATAGACAAAATGGCGGCAACGCTTATTTTGCAAAATTATCTCGATTCTAAAGCGAAAAGGTGAGGGTAAACATGACAAAAGAAGATCTGGAATTCGAAGAGCCGGAAATTATTTATATCCCGGATGAAGAAGGCAATGAAGAAGAATTCGAAGTCATCATGAAATTTGAGGTTGATGGTTCCGATCAGAAATATATGATGGTCGTTCCGCTTACTGGCGAAAATGACGAGGAAGATGAAGTATACGCTTTCCGTTATGAAGAAGAAGGCGACGATCTGAAGCTGTATACGATTGAAGATGAAGAAGAATGGAACATGGTTGAGGAGACATTTAATACGCTCCTTGGCGAGATGGAGGAAGAAAACTAATGTCTGGCACAGAGCATGAGGCTCCTAAGAAGCTGAACAGCCTAAGAACCGCTTTCGGCAATGAAATCGAACTTGAAGCGGATGACGGCAGCGTAGAGGTTTACGATATCAAAGCTGAATTTCAGCTTGGTGATCGTATTTATGCAGCTCTTCAATCGGATCCGATGCGCGGCGAGGAAGACGTTGAACTCTTCCGTGTCATTCAAGTTGGCGGGGAACCGCAGCTGGAAAACATCGAAGACGATGAAGAGTGGGAAGCAGCGTCGGAAGCTTACGATGATTTGTTGTTCGCGACTGACGAGCGCCCGTAACGGCTTCAAGCGTATATGTACTTAACGAAAGAGCGGTTAATAACCGCTCTTTTGTTCCATGTTATGGGGCAATTACTCCAAAGCTTATGGAAACAGCCGTTGATTTACCGATTTTGATGCAGGATCAGCTGAGCCGCTAAGCTATGGTCTCAGCCATTTCGCCTGCGCATATCGGCAAAGAGACATATAAGGAAGCAGATAGAGGGGGTCTAAAATTGGACATGCCATCACAGGACCAGTATACATCATCCGGTCCGAAACGCAGCCGCATAACATTATGGGTGATATTGAGCCTGCTGGGCATTATGATTATCGTTGCCGGCAGCGCAGCCTTTTACGTATGGAACAGCTTGCGGCCAACCGCCGCAGGAGAAGTGCAAAAGCTTGACATACCTAAAGGAACTTCAGCGAATGAGGTTGCTGACTTACTGGAACAGCACGGCATCATCAAAAACTCATTTGTTTTTAAGTATTACTTGAAGCTGAAGGATCAAGGCGGCCAATTCCAAGCGGGTATATACGAGCTTAGCCCGGGTATGGAAAATGATGCGATAATAGCGAAATTGAACGCCGGCGACACGGTTGCAGCCGAAACGATTCGCTTTACCATTCCTGAGGGCTTCACTGTCCTGCAAATAGCAGATAAGCTTGCCGCGGAGAAGCTGATCGACAGAGAAAAATTTATAGGACTAATTGCGTCGCAAAAAACATGGGGCGATGCGGAGGCCGTTCGCTCCATTCCAGATAGCGATAAACTGCATGTGCGTTTGGAAGGATATCTTTTCCCGGAAACCTATGAAATGAAAAAGGAAAGCACGGAAGAAGACATCATCAAACGTATGGTATCGGAGCTTGACCGAAAGCTTGCCGAGCTGCCCGAGGGCTGGATGGATGTGCTGGAGGAGAGAAAAATCTCTTTCCATGACCTTATAACCATTGCATCGCTCGTTGAGAGGGAAGTCGTAGTCGATGAAGAGAGAGCGATGGTAGCAGGCGTCATTTACAACCGGATTGCCGATGGCATGAAGCTGCAAATCGATGCAACCGTGCAGTATTCGCTGGATAAACCAAAGGAACGGCTGTACGAGAAAGATCTGCTAGTCGACAGCCCTTATAATACGTATAAAGTCGAAGGTTTGCCGCCGGGACCCATCGCAAGCCCGAGCTTGAAATCGATTGAAGCTGCTTTGTATCCGGAAAAATCCGAGTTTTTCTTTTACGTGACCAAAAAGGACGGCAGCCAATCCCACTTATTCGCGAAAACCTATAAAGAACATTTAAGAAACATCGAGAAGAGTAACCAAACAGCTGGATAGGACGCAGCTAGATTGATAAGCGCGTTCGCTCGAAGCTTTTTAGGAGGAGCAAGCATGGCGTACAAGCCCGAACTGTTAGCTACCGCCGCATCGATAGAAGAGCTTGAGAGGCTCATTGCAGCAGGTGCGGATGCTTTTGTCATCGGCGAAGCACGCTACGGTACGCGTTTAGCAGGAGAATTTAGTAAAGAAATGATTGAAATGGCTGTGAAGATCGCCAAACCAAAAGGCGTGAAAATCTATGCGGCTCTTAATAACCTAATGGATAACGAAGCGGCGGAATCATTGAGCGAGTACGTTTCAGCGCTGGCCGAAGCGGGCGTAGATGCCTTTGTGTTTGGTGATCCTGCCGTCCTCATGGCTGCAAGAGTACATGCTCCCGGGATGGCGCTGCACTGGAATGCGGAGATGACATCCACCAACTTTGAAACAGCGAATTATTGGGGCAGAAGAGGTGCAACGCGGTTTGTGCTCGCACGCGAGCTGAACATGGAGCAGGTCATCGATGCGATCAACGGCACCGACCTTGAGGTTCAAGTGCAGGTGCATGGCATGACCAATATTTATCATTCCAAGCGTTCGCTGGTGGAGAGCTATTTAGAGCATCAATCGGAGCCTGACCGTTTGCTGCAAAAGAATAAAGACCGCGGTTTGTACGTTATGGAGGCGGAGCGGCAGGATGAGCGCTATCCGATTTACGAGGATGCTAACGGAACGCATATTATGAGCTCTGACGACATCTGCATGGTTGAGAATCTTCATGAGCTGTTGGAAGCAGGCATCGGAAGCCTGAAGATTGAAGGAATAATGAAATCAATCGAGTATAATGAAATCGTTGTTCGTTCTTATCGGCAGGCCATCGATTCTTATTTGGCAGACCCATCGGACTATTCCTTCAATGAGGACTGGCTGGAAGCAATTCAGCAGGTACAGGATCCGAATCGCGAGCTGAGCTACGGATTCTTTTATAAAGAGCAGGTATATTGATTTTTTATTAGTGCGAAGCGGGTTTGGTTCGCAAAACTTTGGGAAAATGCTTACGAAGTGAGTTTTGCTTCGCAAAACTTTAGGAGGTGCACATCATTGACGACATTAGAGAAAACGACTCCGCGCTATCAAGGCAAACGTCACCGGCTCGATAAACCAGAGCTTCTCGCTCCGGCAGGAAATTTGGAGAAGCTTAAGTTCGCTGTCCATTACGGTGCAGACGCCGTTTATATAGGCGGTCAAAAATACGGCTTACGTTCGAACGCCGATAACTTTAGCTTTGAGGAAATGAAGGAAGGCGTTGAGTTTGCTGCTCGTTATGGGGCAAAGGTATTCGTCGCGACTAATATTTATGCGCATAACGAGGATGTAGACGGCCTCGAGGATTATTTACGCGCTTTGGAGAACGCCGGAATAGCAGCAATCATCGCAGCTGATCCGATTATTATCGAAACCGCGCAGCGAGTAGCTCCAAAGCTGGAGGTGCATTTGAGCACGCAGCAATCCACGCTAAATTGGCAGGCTGTGCAATTTTGGAAGGACGAGGGTCTGCCTCGGGTCGTGCTGGCCCGCGAAACGAGCTTTAAAGACATTGCAGAAATAAAGAAGCATGTCGATATCGAGATTGAAGCTTTCATACATGGCGCGATGTGCTCTTCGTTCTCGGGGCGCTGCGTGCTGTCTAACCATTTCACCGACCGTGATTCAAACCGCGGCGGCTGCTGCCAATCATGCCGCTGGAAATATGATTTATTCGTTGACGACATGCCGATGTATGCCGAAGAGGATGACAAATTTACGATGGGCTCCAAAGACTTGTGCATGATCGAATATTTGCCTGAGCTCATTGAGGTTGGCGTGGACAGCTTCAAAATCGAAGGAAGAATGAAGAGCATTCACTATGTCGCTACGGTCGTTAACGTATACCGTCAAGCGATCGATGCTTATTTTGCGGATCCGGAGCATTTCGAACTGAAGCAGGAATGGGTCGAGGAGATCAATAAAGCCGCGAACCGCCCGCTGAATACAGGGTTTTTTCTGGATACGCCTGGGGCAGAGGATCATATTTATGAGCCGGAGGAAAAAGCGGCTCCTTATGATTTTGCAGGAATAGTCGTTGATTACGATGCAAAAACAGGTTTTGCCACGGTTCAGCAGCGCAATCATTTTAAAAAGGGCCAAGAAATCGAGTTCGTTGGTCCGGAAGGCATGTTCTTCAAGCAAACGATAACCGAAATGACGGACATTGATGGCTTAGAAATCGAAGCGGCAAGGCATCCTTTGCAGCATATCCGAATTCGCACGCTAAAGCCGGTTAAACCAATGGATATGATGAGAAAAAAAATCGGGAACAAGTGAAAATAAAAAAGTATGACCGGAGTCTTATTTTCCCAAAAAAATAAGGCTCTTTTTTTTTGATTTCTTATAATGAATTGACAAGAATGTGTCGATATAAAATAATAGATGGTAATACATATTCCGGCAAGATTCGCTAGAAGCATACGAACTAATTCAGACTTACAATTTTGAAGGCGGTGTCTTTCCCAATGGAAAACCAAGAAGAACAAAAAGCAAAGAATTCGAAGAAACAGAAGCAGGGGTCAGGAGAGAATGGCGCTAACAGCTCGAAATCAGAGCTAAGTATGAAAGCGCAATCAGGAATGAAGGCGTTTTCTAAGGCGGCGAAGGCGGCAACGGTATCCGTAAAAGCAACGAAGCTGTCTAATCCGTTAAAATCGGTAGGCACGAAGTTATTTACAATCATTTTTTGCGGCATTATCGCGTGCGTATTGACCGTAGGTCTTTTGGCGTACTCGAAATCGAAATCCATTATTGAAAATAAGGTTTCGGAAGCCAGTTTTGAAACGATTAAGCAAGTTGCGAATAACTTGGATGTTATTTACAAGACTTACGAGGATTTATCATTGCAAATCTTAATCGATAAGGACTTTCATGAAATCGTAAGGAAGATGCTGGACAGCGCGGACGATTACGGAAAGTTCGAAGCATCGCGTAATTTAAGCGAAAAAATGCAATCCTATGTGATGGGCAACAATACGATTGTTTCCTTGATGCTATTGCCGGTAAATCCGAAACTGGAGGTAGTCTCTGCCGGTTCCGCTACGAGCAGCACAGCCGAAAGATTAATGAAAACAGCCTGGTTTATGGAAACCGTAGATAGAGCGGGTAAAACCAATTGGATTCCGCCTCAACCGGAAGGTCTAGCGAATTCGAACAGTGTGACGACGGTCGGAATTAGCCGTCTCATTAAGGATACGACATCAAGCGAGTCATCCTATGTTTTGCTGATAGAAGTGTCGGTAGATTCCATTGCAGAGCGATACAAAGACGTTAATCTAGGCGATGGCAGCCAAATCGCGATTGTTGACGCGAACAGCAATTACATCACGAATGCAGATCCAGGGATGATCGGCAAAGCAGCTAATATTACTCTTCCTACTGAAGGTGAAAAGGCGCTGCAGGACTCGGTTAAAATGAAAACGAAAAATGAAGACGAAGTTCTTGCTGCCTACAAAACATTTACGGCGATGGACTGGAAGCTGGTAGGAACCGTCCCGGTGAAAGAGCTGGTGAAGGATGCCAAAGCCATTCAAAATATGACTTGGCTTACCGTGCTGCTTGCAGCGGTCATTGCGGTTGCGATCGGAATGCTCGTGATCATGACCATTGCTCAGCCGCTGGTTAAGCTTCGGAATTTGATGAATGAAGGTGCAAGAGGCAACCTTACCGTTCGCTCTGTTATGAAAAAACGCCAAGACGAGATCGGCGAGCTGAGTGAAAGCTTTAACCTCATGATGACGCAGATTACAGCATTGGCTGTTCAAACGACGCGTTCTGCTGAGGAAGTTCTCAATACGGCAACCGAGCTCAGTGATGCTTCAAGAAAAACGGCCCTATCCGCCAAGGAAATCGCCGTTGCAACGGAAGAGATCGCCGGAGGAGCGACAAGCTTGGCCGTAGAAGCGGAAAAAGGCACCGATTTAACTAGCAACATTGATGCTCAAATGAGAAAAGTAATTGATGCTAACGAGCAAATGGTACGCTCTGCGCAAGAGGTAGAGAAAGCGAGTGAGCAAGGAACGACTTACATGGGAGTGCTTATTCAAAAAACCGGCATGACCGAAGAAATGACGCGCTCCATGGTAGAGAAGGTTGACGCGCTCAAGGAAAGCACAGGCTCCATCGTTAAAATTTTGGACGTGCTGAACAATCTGACCAAACAAACGAATATTCTATCGCTTAATGCTACGATCGAAGCCGCTCGCGCTGGAGCCGCAGGTAAAGGCTTTATGGTCGTTGCGGACGAGATTCGCAAGCTTGCTGACCAGAGCCGCCAGTCCATCGACGTGGTTGGACAAATTACCGAGAAGATTAGAGGCGAGATCGACGAAACGGTTCATGTTTTGTCAGACGCTTATCCGTTGTTCCAAGAACAAATCGGTTCCGTTAAGGAAGCAAATCAAATTTTCTTGACCGTATCGGGTCAAATGGGCCAGCTTGCGCAAAGGCTCGACCTCGTTACGGACGCGATCGGCCATCTGGACGAATCGCAGGCCGTATTGGCGGATGCGATGACCAACGTTAGCGCTGTAGCAGAGGAATCTTCCGCAACATCCGAGGAAGTTGCATCGCTAAGCTCCGAGCAGCTTAGCATCAGTGACGGCATGGTTCGTCTTTCGGAGAAGCTGGATACCGTATCGCGTGAGCTGAAGGATTCCCTTTCCAAATTTAAGATTGATTAAGGATCGGTTTTATCCATAGAATATCATAGCTAGAGAAGAAGGGCTTTTCAGCAAAAATTGCTGAAAGGCTCTTTTTGTTATTCATATCTAGGGTGACGTTTGAAGGGATGCGATGCAAGGAAATAATGGGGATATCGGATTTATTTCACGCCAGGTGATGGGGCGAAAGCGTTATAAAGGAGTTTAGCATCATGGTGAAGCAAAGATTGAGACGCTTAACAGCGGCTGCTTGGTTGATTAGTCTTGTTATGTTCATCTATATCGGCCGATTAGCGTGGCTGCAATTGATGCCCGGCAGCGCTTCGGCAGCCGTGCTTAGCACCGAAACCAGCCGAGGCGGCTGGCAAAGGCTTTCGGTTCAGCAGCGTCAGCGTAATCTGGTGCTTGATACCGGACGAGGAGATTTCTACGATCGGAATGGAATAGCGATTACGGGAGAAACGTATTCAGCAGTCGCATTATTCCCCGTTCGACGGGATGTCAGGGGACAAGAGAAGGATATATCCGTGCTTAGCGGCATTTTAGGGGTATCCGTGGAGCAGCTTCAGCAAAAGTGGGATGCAGTGCGTGAGCCCGTATTTTGGAAGTCTGATGATCAAATGCTCCCGATGCGGCTTACAGAAGCTCAAACGATGCGGATAAAGAAGCTGGCTCTAAACGGCATACGCGTGCTTCCTTATCGGAATCGCTATTTGGCGGGCTTTGAGGCAAAGCATCTCATCGGCTTCACAAGCCAGCATCCGGAGTGGCTGCAGGCTGAACAGGCGGAGGATTTGGCCCGCGGCAAAAGAAAGCTGGCCGACCAGGTTGGCGGCTCCGGTCTCGAGAAGTCGTTAGACAAGCTGATGCATGGGGTCGGGGTTACTTCCGTGTCTTATTTTATGGATGGACGCAATGCCCCGATGCATGGCCTTGATTTCCGAATAACGCAGCCTAATAACCGATATTATCCGCTCCAGGCGATGACAACGATCGATTTGCAGCTGCAAAATGAGATTGAGGACTACGTGGATGCCCATGGTATGAAGGAAGGGGCGGTTGTCGTGCTGGATGCCCGCAATGCGGACATTGTCGCGATGGTGTCGAGGCCTCAGCTGAAGCCAGGACAATTCCATAGCTCCGATGGTACGGAATGGTCCAATCACGCATTGAAGGCCGTAGCTCCGGGCTCGGTATTTAAGCTTGTAACAGAAGCTGCCGCACTGGAGGCTGGGGTAGTCGATCCGAACGAATCGTTTGATTGCAGCGGCGAATACGGGAAATACGGCTTATCATGCTGGAAAGAAGGAGGACACGGGAACTTGACGCTAAAAGAGGGCCTGGCGCAATCCTGTAATATTGTTTTTGCCACCATCGCGGAGCGGCTTACTGCAAAAGAGCTGAAACGTACGGCAGATTCGCTAGGGATAGGCCTGCAGGTGGGCTGGCATCGGGAAAAGGCTTTTGGCCCGTTCGCAGAGCCGCTGCGCCTGCTTGAGGAAGAGGAGTGCGGTCAACTGTTTGCGCCCGTCTCGGTTCAGGCGTCCAGTGCGCCTGCGGGGCTTGGCGGAGACGAGCGTCTAGGAGTCGATCAGCAAAAGCTGGGGTCAGGTGAGCGGCTAGGAGCAGATAAGCAAAAGCTGGGGTCAGGTGAGATTGCGGTGTCAGATCAGCGGGAGAGCGTCGTAGAGGCGGGAGGAGATGCTGGTGCTGACAGGCTTGGCGTGCTGCTGGAGGCTGGCGAAGAAGCAGCGATGCTCGCAGCCGTAGATGGCGGTACGCTCGCGCAAAGCGGGTTTGGGCAGCGTGATGTACGGATGACGCCGCTTCAGGCGGCAAATCTAATTGTAACGCTGCTGAATGAGGGGCGCGTAATGGAGCCGCGCCTGGTGAGTGAAATCCGCTATGCCAACGGCCAGCGGATGGTGAAGCTTCCCGCACAGCGTGCGCAAGCCATTCGCGGCCGGATTAAACCGGCCACGGCGCATGCGCTGCTGCGCGGCATGGCAGCGGTCGTCGACCACGGAACGGGTCGGACGATCCGCCAAGGGCGGTGGGCGGTTGCCGGCAAATCGGGCACCGCCGAAACGAAGCGGGCCGGAATCGACCGCAACCACCAGTGGTTTGCGGGCTACGGCCCGATCAAGAAGCCTCGCTACGCGATCGCCGTGCTCGTGGAAAACCAGCCGCCTGGAAGCCCGAACCAGGCGACCAAAATCTTTCGCGGCGTTATGGATATCGCCGCAGGCTTGGCTGAAGGAGCTGACCGTTAGTAGTCAGCTCCTTTTTTTCGCACAGGCAGCTCCGAAAAAGCTGTATCCATTGTATAAGTGAATCTATATGTTAGTCGCAGACATCTTAATGCCAGAAGAACTTCAAGCTAAACACTAACGGCCTTACTGTGTCGTTGGTGATAGAGATACTGGTGCAGCATTGTAGTTTGTGATAATGGAATGATGCTGCAGTGCAGTTGGTTCTAGTGAAACGGATGCTGCTTCCACAGTGCTGTCGGTACTGGTGAAACTGATGCTGATGCTACAAGTGCTGTTGGTGCAATAGAAACTGATGCTGCTGCCACAGTGTTGTCGGTGATAGAGAAACTGATGGTACTGCTACAATGCTGTCGGTGCTGGTGAAACTGATGCTGATGCTACAAGTGCTGTTGGTGCTATAGAAACTGATGCTGATGCTACAAGTATTGTCGGTGCTATAGAAACTGATGCTGCTGCCACCGAGCTGTCATTGCTAGTGAAACGGATGCTACAGTGTAGTTTGTGCAGTAGAATGAGCTCAAATTGCGTTTATGATTTCATACGTTGCAGTTTGTGCAACAGAAATCAATCAATTGGATTCTCACGCTTAGCTTCTAGTGTATTCTATTGCATTGTAGATTGAGCGGGGACACTCATGTGAAGGATACATTGTACAAAGTACATTGTATCCTTCAGTGTTGAGTATATCGAAGGTGTTGTGTATATCGAAGTAATGCCTATTGGAACTGTTAGCGTGCCTTAGAACGGAAATATAAGTGGTATAGGAACTGATAATTGTTAGCAACGTGAGTTGCCTAGGTACTGTTGGTGGTCTGATAATTGTTAGCAACGTGAGTTGCCAAGGTACTGTTGGTGGTCTAGGAAATCGTATAGAAATCTTAGTGTATAGGAACTATAAGTGTCCACGAACTATTGATGGTCTAGGAAGCATTAGTAGCTTAGGAATGGAAATGTGAATTGACATGGAACTGCTAATTTTTTATAAACAGTTAATTCCCTAGGAACTATTGGGGTCTGTGAATAATTAGTGGTCTACGTACCATTAGTGGACTACGAACTAGTAGTGGTCCAGGAACTGATGATTGTTTAAGTAAAGTTGGTGGTCCAGGAACTAATGTTTAAGAACTAATGATGACCTAGAAACTATTGGAGACACAGGATCATTCGTGATCTCTAGCGAACCTTAGTTATAAACGCCCACCGTCTAACGACGATCGGGCAAATCTACATCTCCACATACACCTCCACACCTACATCTCGAAAAAATAATCCCTCTCCACCTTACAAACCCTCAGAACGAAGCTTTGGTACCATTCGCTTTTTCCTCGCTGCTGCGCTACCTGATGAGCGGCGTTCTCCTTCCAAGCTTGAATGGCATCTAACGAATCCCAATAGGACACGGTAATGCCTAATCCGGCGTCGCGCGCGGACTCTATTCCCAAAAAACCGTTTTGCTGCGAAGCAATCTCCGTCATTTTGTCCGCCATGTTTCCGTAACCGTTATCGCCTTCTGTTCGCTGCGAGGCGAAAATAACCGCATAGTAAGGCGGAGCAGGCGTTTTTGCCATTCCGTTCATAAGCCATTCCTCCGATAGGGTTAGTTGATGCTGCATGGAAATAAAAAATGAAGCCAAGCCGCCAGCGGCATCGCAATCGCTCTGGCAAGGCTTGACTTCAACGATATCAAAGCAAACTAGTCTTTTTTTGTTTGATCTTCGGGTTTTATTATCGTTTCCTTATGGGGCGCGCTTGGCGCCGCATCGTATTCTCCGGCCGGCGTACGAATCCAGCGGTGGAAATAACCTTGATCGTACAATGATTTTATTAAAATCATCAGAATCGGGGCAAGGATAACGCCGGCTACACCAAACAAGGACAGCGATACAATCATGAATGCGGTCATGGTAAAGGCGGATACGCCAAGGGAATCGCCGGTAATTTTAGGCTCGAGTATTTGACGAGTAAGCACGACGACTAGAAAAAGAGCCGAAAGCCAAATCGCCAGCGATATTTTGCCTACGATAATTAAGTAAATAATCCAAGGGATAAAAATAGTTCCTACTCCGAGCAGCGGCAAGATATCGAATATCGCGGATACGACCGCGATGACGAACGCATTGTCCACGCCGAGCAGCAGGAGAGCGATCAAGATCACGATAAATGTAATGCCGATCATTTTTGCCTGCGCTTTTAAGTAGAGAGCGATACCCTTGAGCACGTTATCCCGAAGGAAAAAAAATGCGGCCTTAAACGTATTTGGTGTTTTATTCTCAGCTGTTTGCTTCCATGTCGTAATTTCTATGCTTAAGAAATAAGCTAATATAATCCCGATCACGAAGTTGAAGATAAAGGTCGAGAAGGAAGAGACATAGCTGATCATATTGAGCATCACGGTTTTACCGAAATTGGCAAGCGTAGCAGAAGCGCCTTCAATTAAATCCTTGGAGCGCTGGACAAGATCCAAGTCAGCCGGAGCCGAGCTGAACCTCTTTTGGATCTCCTCGGTAATATTAGCGATTTGGGCAGCGAGTATTTTTTGGTATTTTGGAAAATTCTCGACTAATTCCGTGCCTTGTTTCGTAACCAGGTAGGCTGCCCCGGAGAAAGCGGCAAGGATAATCAACGTAAAGAGGAGGACCGAGATACCTGAAGCGATCGATTTTTTCATGCCCAGCCTGTTCAGGCGTTTTGCGAGCGGTTCAATACATAAGAAGATGACAAAAGAAAAAAATATGGGCGTTGCGATTCGGTACAAATAACTGAATGAATACATAATTAAATAGACAGTGAGAGCAATGAGGGCGATGTCAAAGGCGGTTCGCCAGTACTTTTTGTAAAAGGGCAGCATACGGGTACTCCTTCTTTTTCTATAATCATATTTCCATAAAGATTGTACTATAGTTTTTAAAAAAGCGCCTATTTTTTATCGCGTTATGCTACAATTAAAGCTACTGTTGTTGTTTTGTACCGCTATTCATTCGTCGACTAAATCATATAACGGTGGGGAAAACAAAATGGAAAATTTGCTGTTATGGGGATTATACGTTGCTTCCTTCTATGCGTTTCTTCCAGGACTAATTAGCCGCACATTTGGCTTTCGTGTTTTTAAGAAGGGCCGTGTAGAAAAAGAGATATCATTGACGTTTGATGACGGGCCAGATGAGATTTATACACCCGAGCTGCTTGATTTGCTTGCCCGCTACAATGCGAAGGCGACGTTTTTTGTCGTGGGCTCGCATGCCGAGGGGCAAGAAAAGCTGCTGCGGCGCATGAAGGATGAAGGACACAATATCGGCGTTCATAATTATGTCCATAAATCAAATTGGCTTATGCGGCCCCGAACGGTTAAGCGCCAAATTGAGCGAACCCTTGATATTATAGAGAACGCAACAGGGTCGCGTTCGGCTTATTATCGTCCGCCATGGGGAATCGTAAACGTATTTGATTACGCGAAGCTGGGGCATTTGCAAATTATTTTATGGTCGGCAATGTTCGGAGATTGGCGTATTCGGCTTGGTTCGGAGCGGCTGAAGAAGCGGATGCTTGAGAAGCTTAAACCGGGCGAAGTATTGCTGCTGCATGATTGCGGCATGACGTTCGGTGCGGATAAGGATGCGCCGAGAAATATGCTGATTGCTTTGGAGGCTTATTTGGAGGAAGGCGCCAAGCAGGGCTACCGGTTTGTAGGCATCGAGGAAATGATGAAGCTGACGGAAGCTGCGAGGTCGATCCATGTTTCCATTTGGAAAAAAGCGATAATTTCGCTGTGGCTCTTATGGGAGAAGCTGTTCCATGTCGTCTTCCGTTTAAAAACGGTTGGCAATGCTGAGGATGCCGCATTCCACTACCGGGTAATCCGGTATACGGGCGAAGACGTCGAATTTGCCGAAGGCGGCCGCGTGGTCAAGGGCGACCGAGTCGCAGAGCTGCATTTTGACAACAAAAAATTGTCATCCATTGCTGCGACCTCTAAGTCTCCGGTTGCGACTGGCATTCGCATGCTTCGAGAGGTTGAGCAGGCGCTTCCGCTGCTTGCTAATCAGCTTGCTGCCGACTCCGAGGCTAACGACATCAAAGCCGTGTACGGGGTTACCATGATCCACCGCGGAGCAGATCGCTTGGGTTTTGAAATTTTCCAGCTGCCTGAGGGTTTATTCGCAAAGTCGACCCGCATCTACCTGCGTATGTTGATCAAGGTGCTGACCAACACGCAGAAGACGGGAAAAGATAGAAAGAAAAGAGACATGATTTCGCCGCGCATGCTGCTAATGCCCGTTGCAACCATTAGGCGTTATGCAACGACGCAGCTGAACATGATGCAGGATATAACTGATGCGGTAGAACGAACATTAAGCGCGGCGGCCGACGAAGCTGCGCAACTGGGTACGAAAACAACAGCAATATAACGTGGATGAGGGATAAGTTCCCGCAATAAAACAGCTGCTCAGGATTCCTTGACAGCTGTTTTTTAGTATGCGCTTGTATGCTTAAGATTATTTAGAAATTCAGCATCGTTCATTATCTATCTGGAATAGTGAGCGTCAGGTGTATTCCTTTGTATTTCGGATCGTGAAGGACGCGATGGCGGCCGAAGAGGTCGTACAGGAATTGTTCATACGGGTATGGAATTCTGCGGACGGACGAATCGGCAGGGAAGATCAGCAGCTGGATGTTTACGATAGCGCGCAATTTATCCGTGGATTGGCTCAGAAAGCAAGGACGAAAACCCTTGGAAGCCCGTGAAGAAGGCG
This sequence comes from Paenibacillus sp. LPE1-1-1.1, assembly GCF_040676435.1. NCBI lineage: Bacteria > Bacillati > Bacillota > Bacilli > Caryophanales > Paenibacillaceae > Paenibacillus > Paenibacillus sp. LPE1-1-1.1. The sequence continues at coordinate 1,533,599 of NZ_JBEGHY010000001.1, read as the reverse complement.
CGCTTGAAAGAGAGGCAGCGCCTCAAACAATAGAGCAAGAGGTTGAACATAAACTGCTAGGCGAGCAAATGAAAGAAGCGCTCGGAGAGCTGAACGAGGACCAGAAGCAGGTCGTTGAACTTATTTATTTTATGGGCTATACGCAGCAGGAAGTCAGCCAAAACCACAATATACCGCTTGGGACGGTAAAGAGCAGGGTCAGGCTGGCGCTGTCCCAGCTGCGAAAGAAATTTGAATCAGGAATGAAGGAGGGGGCGAGGCCGTGAATAATCAGCATAGTATCAGTTGTGAAGATGTAGAAATGTATTTGCTTGACGGATTGGATGAAGAGGACAAGCTTGCATTTGAAGCACATTTGTTAGGCTGCAAAGATTGCCGGCTGAAGCTGAAGGAGCTTTCCGATTAGGCATCATGCCGTTAACCGTCCAGCCGGTACAACCCCCTTCAGGAATGAAGGCGCGAATACTTGCGGCGGTTGCTGAGGCAGATCGGGCAAGTGCAGAGGAATCGAAGACGGGTGCTGAAGCATTGACGCAGGTTCAAACGGTCCCGGTAAAACCGGTTGTTGAAATCGTTTCGGCGCAAAAGAAAGATAAAAATAAAGCGAAAAGCTGGACGACGCCGACGTTAGCCGCAGCTGCAGCGGCACTGTTGATCGTATCAGCTGCTTTATATCAGCAGGTTAATCAATTAAACGGCGAGTCTAATAAGCTCGCGGTTCAGGTTCAGGAACTGCAGCAGCAGCTGGAGGCTGTCGAACAGCCGCCTACCGGCATTCAGGTCAACAGCGTGGTTGCTTTGACGCCGGCCATTCCGGATATCGTTGCCCAAGGACTTGCGACAATCGTCATTGATGCCAAAGGCATGCATTTAATCGTGCAAGCGGAAAATTTGCCGAAGCTTACGAATGATGAAGCATTCCAGGTATGGCTGTTGAAGGAAGGCAAACCCGTAAATGCAGACACATTTCTTACGAATGACGGTACGGGGGCGCTTTATTACACCTTCGCTCCGGATCAATATGATCAAATTGCCATTACGCATGAGCCGGATACCAAAGGTCTTCAGCCTCGCGGAGAGATCGTGCTTGCAGGGAAGCTGGTTAGCGGCTAACAAGGAAGCATTGCAAATAACGAAAAAAAAGGAATGCAGGCTGTTTCCAGCCTGCATTCCTTTTTAATTATAAAACTACATTTTCATTACGCCGCCTGTGCTGGCGGAAGTAACAAGATGAGCATAACGGGCCAAGTAGCCGCGTTTGATTTTGAGTTCGAAGCCTTTCCATTCGGAGCGGCGTTTTGCGAATTCTTCGTCGCTGATCAGAAGATCCATCGTACGGTTGTTCATGTCGATCTCGATGATATCGCCGTCTTGGACAAATGCGATTGGTCCGCCTTCGGCTGCTTCCGGTGAAGCATGGCCGATACTGATGCCGCGAGATGCGCCAGAGAAACGTCCGTCAGTGATAAGGGCTACCTTGGCGCCAAGTCCCATCCCAACGATTTGGGAGGTTGGAGCCAACATTTCCGGCATGCCTGGGCCGCCGCGCGGTCCTTCATAACGGATAACAACGACATGGCCTTCTTTAATTTTTCCGTTAGCGATGCCGTGAAGCGCATCATCCTGGGAATCGAAGCAGATCGCAGGACCTTTGTGGTAGCCGCCAACCGACTTGTCCACCGCGCCTGTTTTGATAATTGCGCCGTTTGGAGCCAGATTACCGAACAATACCGCTAGACCGCCGCGTTCGGTATGCGGGTTATCAATGGTGCGGATAATATCCGTATCTTGAATTTCGCAGCCCAATACATTTTCGCGAAGAGTTTTGCCTGTAACGGTAATGCAGTCGCCATTCAAAGCGCCTTCCTTCTTAAACAGCTCGTTTAGAACCGCACTTACGCCGCCTGCATTGTGAACGTCTTCGATGTGATAATCGGAAGCCGGAGCGATTTTCGCAAGATGCGGAACGCGCTCAGCCACTTCGTTGATACGTTCAATCGGGTACTCGATACCTGCTTCATGCGCGATAGCAAGCGTATGAAGAACCGTATTTGTGGAGCCGCCCATTGCCATATCAAGCGCGAATGCATTGTCGATTGTATCTTTTGTAACGATATCACGCGGTTTAATGCCAAGCTCAATGATCTTCATAAGCTGGCGAGCCGCGTCTTTAACGAATTCTTTGCGTTCCGGAGAAACGGCAAGAATCGTACCGTTGCCTGGCATAGCAAGTCCCATGCCTTCTGCCAAACAGTTCATCGAGTTAGCTGTGAACATGCCGGAACATGAGCCGCAAGTCGGACAGCCGAATTGTTCAAGCTCCATTAGCTGATCGTCATTAATTTTACCGGCTTGGTGAGCGCCAACGCCTTCAAATACGCTGGAAAGGGAGATTGAACGGCCATCGGAAGTTTTACCCGCTTTCATGGGTCCGCCGCTGACAAGCATCGTCGGGATGTTGACGCGAAGCGCGCCCATAATCATACCCGGCGTAATTTTGTCGCAGTTTGGTATGCAGACCATGCCGTCAAACCAGTGGGCATTAACTACCGTTTCGATCGAATCGGCAATAATCTCACGGCTGGCAAGGGAATAACGCATGCCGATGTGTCCCATCGCGATACCGTCATCTACGCCGATGGTGTTAAATTCGAAAGGAACGCCGCCAGCTTCGCGAATAGCTTCCTTTACAAGCTTACCGAACTCCTGCAAATGAACATGACCAGGAATAATATCAATATACGAGTTGCAAACCGCGATAAACGGTTTGTCGAAATCTTCCTCTTTTACGCCTGCGGCACGCAGCAAGCTGCGATGCGGTGCGCGGTCGAAACCTTTTTTGATCATGTCTGAACGCATTCTTTTGGCCGCCATGTAAGTGCCCCCTATGTGCATAATAAAATATAATACTCTCGATTTTATCACAACGGACAAGCGTTGGCTATAACGTCAGACAGTTGCGGAATTATGGCAATTATTAAGAAACCATTAAAAATTGCTTAAACATTGTGATATTGCGCCAAACGTCAGGACATGCCCGAGGATATTCATGTATAGTATGCTCAAAGGACACAATGTGAAAAACAATCAAGGGCCAGGGGGAGTGTGCTTCTTTATGGAAAGACGGGTATTAATCGTAGACGATGAGCGGGAAATCGCTGAACTTATAGAAATTTATTTGAAAAACGAAGGGTTCGCCACGGAAAAGGCATATGACGGCGAGCAGGCATTGCTGGCTTACGGAAAAAAGCCGTTTGATCTGGTTATTTTGGATATTATGATGCCTAATATGGACGGACTGGAGACGACTCGCCGCTTAAGGCGCGATCAATCCGTGCCTATCCTTATGCTGAGCGCAAAGGCCGAAGATATGGATAAGATCATGGGGCTGATGACCGGAGCGGATGATTACATGATCAAACCGTTTAATCCGCTTGAGCTCATAGCGCGCGTCCGATCTTTGATTAGGCGTTCATATCAGTATGGCAGCCAGGCGGATGGAAACGGCGATACGCGTTCGGATAAGGAGCTGCGGCTGGGGCCGCTGCGCATCGATAAGCTGAGCCATGCCGCCGAGGTCGATGGCAAACCGCTTCACCTAACTTCTACGGAATTCGGGATTTTACACTTGCTCGCTAGCCAGCCGGGCCGGGTATTCAGCGCGGAGGATATTTTTCAGCAGGTATGGAAAGAAAAATATTTTGATTCCAATAATACGGTGATGGTTCATATCAGCAAACTTCGGGATAAGCTGGAAAAGGAGCTTGGCGACAAAATGATCGTTACCGTATGGGGGGTTGGCTATAAAATTGAAGGATAACATGGCTTTGAAATTAGTTTTCCGCACCCTGCTTCATTTGATCATTAGTGCTGGATTAGCTTTCGTTACGGTATTTTTCTTTCTTTTTTCAGGAATGTACCTCGTTCGCCGATTAGAGCCCCTCGAAAATATAGCCAGAAGTTTTGCCGATTTGTTCGGAGAGGCTTTCATATTAGGAGGAACAGGCATCGTGCTGTTCTTTTTGTATTTTTTTATTTTGCAGTGGCGGTTGTTTCATTATTTGGGCCAGATAAACTTGACTGTCCGCAGCATAGCGGAAGGCATCTATGAAATGGATTACAAAATTGAAGTGCGCAAACGGCATCTTTTTAGCCCCATGGCTGCCAATATAAATAATCTGGTCGGACGCTTGCATCATGCGCTTGATGACGAACGGAAGGCGGAGCAAACAAAAAATGAACTGATTACAAACGTTTCCCATGATCTGAGAACGCCGCTGACTTCGGTTCTCGGGTATTTGGGCTTGATTGAGCAGGACCGGTACCGCGATGAGGTGGAGCTAAGGCATTACGTTCAAATCGCTTACGATAAATCGCAGCGGCTGAATGTTCTCATCAACGATTTGTTTGAATATACGAGAATGCGACACGATACGGCAGGGCTGAAAGTGACAAGTTTCAACTTAATTGAAATGCTGGGGCAGCTGCTGGTGCAGTTTCGGCTGCCTCTTCAGGAAGCGGGCATGCTGAGCAAGCTCGTGACCGACAAAACGATAGTGACGGTGAAAGGCGACGCAGCGAAGCTTGTGCGCGTATTTGAAAATTTGATCGCGAATGCCATGAATTACGGCAGGGAAGGGAAGCAGGTGATCGTAACCACACAGGTTGAGGAGGGCGCTGCGGTAGTCGAAATTATCAATTTCGGAGACCCTATCCCCTCAGCGGATCTCCCTTATATATTCGATCGTTTCTATCGGGTGGATAAATCACGCACGCAGTGGGCTGGAGGGTCGGGGCTAGGGCTTGCGATAGCAAAAGGCATCATACAAAAGCACGGCGGTTCCATTACGGTGTCCAGCGATTTGGAGCAAACCTCTTTTAAGGTAACGCTGCCCATTAATCATTAAATATTAAGCTTTTCTTATGGTTTGATTACGGTCTCCTTAAGCTCCGGTCCCTATACTTGGTTGTATAGAAGCGATAGCGAAAGGGAGACAACACCATGCTGATGGAGAGAACATATAAAAGAAGATTTAATTCGGCGGTCATTATATTGATCATTGCGGTTTGCGCAGCAGCCTGCATCCTGTATCTGATGTCATTAAAGGGGAAACCGTCTGTTTCCGGGCTTCAGCTTGAATCCGGCTCGGCCGTTCTGTTGGACCTTCAAACAGGCGAGGTGCTGTATGAGAAAAATGCCGATGAAGCGCTGCCGCCCGCGAGCATGTCAAAGCTGATGACGGAGCTGATCGTTCTGGACATGGCCAGTGAAGGAAAGCTGGGCTGGGGAGACCTCGTCACAGCAAGCTCCTATGCATCCTTGGTGCCAGGCGCTCAAATCGGTTTTGATGCGGGGGATGCCTATACCGTCAGAGAGCTGTTTGAAGCGATGGCCGTCCATTCCGCAAACGATGCCGCAGTGGCGCTGGCGGAGCATGTCAGCGGTAGCGAGACGGAATTTGCAGCCTTAATGAACAGCCGCGCCTTGAAGCTGGGCTTGTCCAGCCAAACCGTATTTGCGAATGCGACCGGGTTAAGCTCCGAAGATTTGCTTCCGTATGCAGAAGCGTCTGCAAATGCGGATACGGTGATGACGGCCAAGGATACGGCATCGCTTGCCGCTTATTTATTGAAGAAATATCCTGAGGTGCTGGAGGTATCGAGCCGCAGCAGCGTAAGGCTTGCCAGCACGTCGCAGAAGCTGCGTACGACGAATCTCATGCTAAACGGCATGCCTTATGCCTTTCCTGGCAATGATGGCTTGAAGACGGGATATACGGTGCAAGCAGGCTATTGCTTTACGGGGACAGCGAGGAAAGACGGACGACGGCTGGTATCCGTTGTTATGGGTGCACATACGCCGGAGCAGCGCTTTATTGAAACCGGGCTGCTGTTTGATTACGGCTTTCAGACGGACGGTTTGACGAGTTTGATCGGGCATATTCAAAGCAAGCTGGGTATCTAGACGGGATAATGATAAGAATGTTTCTGGCTTCGGTCGATACGGAATGACGCCGAACAATATCAATTATACCTAGGGGAATAATAGTGTAATAATCATGTGAGATCTAGAGAGAGCGAAGTCCGCTTTTTCTAGATCTTTTGTTTTAATGTCACAAAATCTAACGCAATGAGATTTACTATCCATAATTTGCTGTCTATAATGGAATTATTACGGATGAAGAGGTGAAAACATGCAGTTGACGGAACGTGAAAAAGAGAAGCTGCTTATTACGATCGCAGCTGATTTGGCAAGGCGGCGAATGAATCGCGGCGTGAAGCTTAATTATCCTGAGAGCGTAGCGCTTATTACCTCTGAAATTATGGAAGGCGCGCGAGATGGGATGACGGTTGCGCAGCTAATGGAATTTGGAACGCAAATCTTGAAGGCGGAGCAGGTCATGCCCGGCATTCCGCAAATGATACATGAGGTTCAGGTGGAAGCTACTTTTCCTGACGGGACGAAGCTCGTTACGATACATGATCCGATTACGCATTAAGCGATAGATACATACGGAGAGGGGAGCTTTGCCATATGATTCCTGGGGAATACCGGACGGCTTTAGGCGAAATTGCGTTAAATGCCGGACGCCAAACGAAGCAGCTTATCGTTGTGAATACAGGAGACCGGCCTGTTCAAGTAGGCTCTCATTTTCATTTTTTCGAAGTAAACCGCGCTTTAAAGTTCGACCGTGAGGCAGCGTTTGGCATGCGGCTTCATATTGCCGCGGGAACGGCGGTCCGTTTTGAGCCGGGAGAGGAAAAACCGGTTACGGTCGTAGAGCTTGGAGGAGCGAAGCTTTCCTATGGATTGAATGGCCTCAGCCAAGGAAAAGCAGAAGCGGGAACTATGCCTGAGGCCGTGAGGGAACGGCTAAAAGCGTGGGAGGGCGGCGGAGCATGACGAAGATGGATCGCCGCAGCTATGCGGCCATGTTCGGACCGACAACCGGCGATGCGGTAAGGCTTGCGGATACGGAGCTTTGGGCTGAAATCGAGCATGATTATACAGTATACGGAGATGAATGCAAGTTCGGAGGCGGCAAGGTTATACGAGACGGCATGGGACAATCGAGCGGCGCGCTGCGTGATGAGGGCGTGCTCGATACGCTGATAACGAATGCGGTCATCATCGATCATTCCGGAATCGTGAAAGCGGACATCGGCATCAAAGACGGCTTTATCGTCGGAATCGGAAAAGCGGGCAATCCGGATATTATGGACGGCGTCCATCCGAATATGATCGTCGGAGCGAGTACCGAGGTGATCGCGGCAGAAGGGAAAATCGTAACGGCCGGAGCCATCGATTCGCATATCCATTTTATATGTCCGCAGCAGATTGAGACGGCGTTATCCTCAGGCGTCACGACGATGATCGGCGGAGGAACGGGCCCTGCGACAGGCACCAACGCGACGACGGTTACGCCGGGCGCGTGGCATATGCGCCGGATGCTGGAGGCAGCGGAGCATTTTCCGATGAATATCGGTTATACGGGAAAGGGCAACGCCTCGTTTACTGCTCCGCTCATCGAGCAAATCGAAGCAGGCGCAATCGGGCTGAAGCTGCATGAGGATTGGGGCACGACGCCGGCGGCGATCGATGCCTGCCTGCTGGCCGCGGACCAGTATGACGTGCAGGTCGCTATCCACAGCGATACTTTAAATGAAGCGGGCTTTGTCGAGGATACTCTGGCGGCTATCGGCGGCCGGACGATCCACACGTATCATACGGAAGGCGCGGGAGGCGGTCATGCGCCTGATATCATTATCGCGGCAGGCGAGCTCAACGTATTGCCGTCTTCTACGAATCCGACTCGCCCTTTTACGATTAATACGATAGAAGAGCATCTGGACATGCTGATGGTTTGCCATCATCTCGACAGCAGCATTCCGGAGGATGTAGCGTTCGCGGATTCGCGGATCAGGCCGGAGACGATCGCCGCCGAGGATATTTTGCATGATATGGGCGTATTCAGCATGATCAGCTCCGATTCGCAGGCGATGGGCCGGGTTGGAGAGGTTATCATTCGCACCTGGCAAACGGCTGACAAAATGAAAAAACAGCGTGGTCCCCTGCTGCCGGATAACGAGCAGAACGATAACTTCCGTATCAAGCGCTATATTGCGAAGTATACGATCAATCCAGCGATTACGCATGGCGTCTCGCATTTGGTCGGATCGCTGGAAGCGGGGAAATTCGCTGACCTCGTCATTTGGAATCCGATGTTCTTTGGGGTTAAACCGGATCTTGTGCTAAAAGGCGGAAGCATCGCATTCGCGCAAATGGGCGATCCCAACGCCTCGATTCCGACGCCGCAGCCGGTATTCGGGAGGCCGATGTTTGCATCCTTCGGCAAGCTGGTATTCAGCAGCTCAATCACTTTTGTATCGCAGGCCGCTTATGACCGGGGCATAGCAGAGGAGCTTGGCCTTCAGAAGCGGATCGAACCGGTGAAAGGCTGCCGAACGGTAACGAAGAAGGACATGATCCATAATGATGCGACACCGAAGCTGGAAGTGGATGCGGAGACCTACCACGTTCTGGTAGATGGCGAGCATGTTACGTGCGAGCCGGCAGAGGTGCTTCCGATGGCGCAGCGTTATTTCTTGTTCTAAGGGATAAAAAGTGCCTCAGAGGCTGGAAGGAGGCAAGCAATATTGAATGAGAGCGTTAAATGGCTGGCCATGCAGCAGCTGCTGGATTCGGCCCTGCCGATCGGCGGTTTCTCGCATTCGTTCGGTTTGGAGTCCATGGTGCAGGACGGCAGGATGAATCGGTCCAATCAGCTTTATGCCTATGCAGCTGCAATGCTGCTGCAAAGCTGGGCATGCTCAGATGCCATGGTCATCAAAGCGGTGTACCGCGATGCGCCGCAAGCGGAGTGGGAACGTCTGTGGTCGGTCGAGAGGCTCGTGCATTTGCAGCGGGCCGCATCGGAGACACGCAGCGGCGTGGAAAAAATGGGCCGGCGGCTGCTCCAGCTTGCTGCGGCGATCCATCCGCAGCTGGACTGGGCTCCGCTTTCCGAGGCAATGCGGGCGGGCAAGTGCTTTGCCTCCCATCCGCTTTCGCATGGCTATGCTTGCTGGCAGCTCGGCGTGTCGGAGGAGCGGGCGATACAAGGTTATTTCTACAGCTGCATCGTAACCTGCGTCAACAGCGCGCTGCGTCTCATGTCGATGGGGCAGACCGAGGGTCAGTTTTTGATTGCGAGGCTGACTCCATTAACCGAGCAGGCAATGACGGTAACAAGGGAGCTCGAGCCGGAAGAGGCGTATTCCAATATGCCAATGGCGGAGATGGCGATGATGAGGCATGAACGCTTATATTCACGATTATTTATGTCATAACGACAAATCTATACGAAAATGGAGGAATAAAATATGTGCCAAGGACAAGGACATACGCATCAAGAATGGGAGAGCCCGGCAATCGACAGCTCAAGACCGATTCGCATCGGCATCGGCGGGCCGGTTGGGTCCGGTAAGACGGCGCTTGTGGAGAGGCTGACGCGCGAGCTTCATACGAAATACAGCGTAGCCGTGATTACAAATGATATTTATACAAAGGAAGATGCCAGATTCCTGTTCAATACGGGCGTTCTGCCTGAGGAACGGATTATTGGGGTGGAAACCGGAGGCTGTCCGCATACAGCCATCCGTGAGGATGCTTCGATGAATTTTGAAGCGATTGAAGAGCTGGAGCGACGTTTTGAGCATTTGGATCTTATCTTTATCGAGAGCGGCGGAGACAATCTGGCTGCGGCGTTTAGCCCCGAGCTGGTTGATCGTTTTATCTATATTATCGACGTGGCCCAAGGAGAAAAAATTCCTCGCAAAGGCGGCCCCGGCATTATGCGCTCCGATTTGCTTGTCATTAACAAAATCGATTTGGCGCCTTATGTAGGCGCAAGTCTTGAGGTCATGGAAGCCGATACGGTGAAAATGCGCGGTGATCGTCCGTTCGTGTTCTCGAACTTGTTCGGCGGCGACGGCGTTGACGAGATCGTGAGCTGGCTGACGCATGAAGTCGCCCATGCGCGGGGGACGGAGCATTCCCATGTGATCCAGCTGACCGACTTATCTTCTGGGCACCCGCATACTGCTTCTTAAATGGAACCTGCCAATCATTCGGGGAAGCAAGGCGGCGCAGAGAACGAGCCGCGCATCCGGACGTCTGTGCTGCGTGCAGCCTTCGCAAGCCGGCAAGGACAAACCTATGTCGAAAGTAAGTTTCATACCGCGCCTATAAAAATCGCGAAAGCATTTCCGCTGGACGGCCAGCTTGGCGTTATCGTCATGGATGTGTCGCCCGGTCTGCTCAGCGGCGACAGCTATGAGCTGGCTTGGTCTGCGGGACAGGATTCCCATGTCATGATTACCAATCAATCCTACACGAAGGTGCATCCGAGCGAGCCTGACGCCGTCTCTTCGATGCGTCAGGCGTTCGCCCTTGAGGAGAATGCCGTCGTTGAGCATATGCCCGAGCCTATTATGCTTTACAAGGATGCGGCGTTTCGGAACGAGACGAAGGTTAAGCTGAAGGAGGGAGCGGCTTGGCTGCAGGCGGATGTACTTTGTCCCGGACGCTCCCTGCGGGGCGAGCGGTTCGATTACCGCTCCTATCACAATTCGCTTTCCGTTTATTACGGAACAGAGGAAGAGCTCATTTTCACGCAGCGACAGCGGATCGAGCCGGCGCAGCAAGCCCTGTCGGCTCCCGGATGCTGGGATGATATGACCCACTCGGCAACCTTTTATCTGTTCTCTGACCGCGTGAACGGCACGCATCTAGAGCAATTGCAGGAGACGCTGGACAGCTTTGCTTCGCCTGAGGGCCATCGGGTCATTGCAGGATCTTCCCTGACTTATCGGTTCGGGGTAGCGGTATCCGCCGTTTCGACAGCGGCTTGGCCTCTGCAGCAGCTCATGAAGGAGTTGTGGAAGACAGCGCGCAAAGGCTTGCTTGATAAGCCTCCGCTGCGTTTGTTGCAAGGATGATCGTCTTAACCAGCTGCCGAAATACAATCTAGGCCAGCCATAAGGCCAGCCGGCTTTTCCGCCGGTTGGTTTTTTTTGGCTTCAGCCGGGAAAAATCCTGTTTTTCTGAAAAGATAATTAGTTAATCTCATAAATGAACGTTATAATATGATCAACTGGTTGCTTTTTTTGAAATAGAGGATAGGTTGGTGATCGTTTGGAAGCTTCAAGTGCAGGAAAGCTGGAATTAATGAGAAAACTGGACGAATCCTTTCGTCAAGTCCGCAGGCAGATCAATGCGGAATGGAATAGCTATAATGTACATGGACTTGGGTTGACCCACGGCAGAATGCTCATCATCTTGTCGCAGTCAGGCGCGATGAAGGCATCTGCGTTAGCGGAGCAGCTAATGATTACGAGCGGGGGAGTAACGGGGATCGCGGACCGATTGATTGAGCTGGGTTATGTGAAGCGGGAGCGGGGCGAGAAGGATCGCCGCGTGGTCATGCTTGACCTCACGGAGGAAGGCTTGAAAATCGTCAACCTGATCGAAACCGTCCGCTCAAAATTGATGCATAAGCTCTTTGATGGCATGTCGGAACAGGACATGGAGCAGGGGCTTCAGCTTTTTGAACATATGAGCAGGAATATGGAATCGGATGTTACAAATTCGTGACTATTTACATATTTCATTATTATTACAAGGTAGATTGGTGTAGAATAAAATAGAAATTTGTCGAAATGAAATAGGTTGACAAATTCCGATAAAACAACTAGGATTAAAAGGAATTAATACATTCAATTGTTTAGGGGAGATTACGATGAAAAAGGCTTTAGCATTGGCGGTTTCGTTGTTTCTAATGGTTGCGATTGTTGCGGCTTGCGGATCAAACAAAAATGATGCAGGAGACGCGGCGAATAACGGCGCAGTGACGAATAACACAGCTGGCGACAAAGCGGAGAAGAAAAAAATCGCGCTTGTGCTGCCTGAAAAAATCGGCGTAAACAAGTTTTTCGTATTGATGGATGAAGGCTTCAAAAAAGCGGGCGAAGAATTCGGCGCTGAAGTAAAAACAATCGAATCTACTGACCCTGCCGGTTTCGAACAGAACCTTCGCGCAACCGTTGCCGAAGATTATGATCTGATCATTACCGCAACATTCCAAGCAGAGGATGCACTGAAGAAGGTTGCCGCTGAAAACCCGGACAAGCCATTCGCAGTCATTGATACCGTCGTAGATCTTCCCAACGTGCGCAGCGTTAACTTCCGCGAGCATGAAGCTGCTTATCTGATGGGCGCGCTTGCCGGTCTTTCCACTAAAACGAATATCGTAGGCGCTGTTGTTGCAGTTGACGCGCCGCTGCTTAGCAAATATACTTCGGGCTTTGAGCAAGGCTTGAAAAGCACGAATCCAGATGCGCAATTCCTAGTTAACTACGTAGGCAGCTTCGCGGATCCTGTTAAAGGTAAAGAGCTTGCTTTGCTTCAACAGTCCAAAGGCGCTGACTATATCGCAGGCATGGCGGCAGTTGGCGACAACGGCGTATTCGAAGCAGCGAAAGAAAAAGGCTTCTTTACTTCTGGCCAAGATACAGACCGTACCGAAGAAGATCCAGAGCATATCGTTCTCTCGCAATTGAAGGGTACGGACGCTGTAGCTTACGAAACGGTAAAAAGCTTCGTAGAAGGAAGCTTCGCATACGGCGTTGCGGACTACGGCTTGAAAGAAGACGGCGTAGGCCTTACATTCGTAACAAGAGATAGCAAATCTGCGCTGAGCCCGTTCATCGGCCAAGAAAACGTAGATAAAGTAAAAGTGATTGCCGAAGATATTAAATCTGGTAAAATCGTAGTAGTTAACCCGTTAGCTCAATAGAATAACAAGCCGGCTGCTACCCATGCAGCCGGTTTGCTTGTTGCTTAGAAGCTTCCTCCTTTAAGGAGGAAGTGGTTTTTTTTGTTTATACGGTACGGCATGGAACGGGGAGGAGCATTAGTATGTTGCTGCAAATGGACAGCATAACGAAATCATATGGGAGCGTAACCGCAAATAGCAATGTTCAGTTTTCGCTGCAAAGAGGAGAAATTCATGCTTTGGTCGGTGAAAACGGTGCTGGAAAAACAACTCTGATGCGCATATTGTACGGAATGGAAAGTCCGACAAGCGGTGAAATCCTATTGGATGGAAAACCGGTTTCGTTTGCCAGTCCAGCTGATGCGATCAAGCATAAAATAGGCATGGTCCACCAGCATTTCATGCTGTTTCCGACATTTACGATTGCCGAAAACATAGTCATTGGCCGCGAGCCCTCCAAGGGAGTAGGATTTGACCGAAAGGCGGCTGCCGCTGAAACGGATCGGATAGGCAGGCTTTACGGCATGCCGGTAGATCCGTGGAAGAAGGTTGCGGATTGCTCGCTTGGCATGCAGCAGCGCGTAGAGATCTTGAAGGTGCTTTACCAAGGCGCGGAAGTCATTATTTTGGACGAGCCGACCGGCGTTTTGACCCCACTTGAAGTAAAGGAGCTGCTCATTGCGATAAAAGGATTAGCCGCCCAGGGGAAAAGCTTTATTCTGATCAGCCACAAGCTGCAGGAAATCATGGAGGTTGCCGACCGGGTTACCGTTCTGCGGGACGGCAAGGTTACCGGAACGGTCGACGCTAAAAATACAAACGCGGAAGAGCTGTCACGGCTGATGGTTGGCCGGGATTTGATACATATATCGCGCAATGAGGCCAGCAGGGGCAAGAAGGTGCTGGAGGTTATGAACGTTTCAATGAATGGTTTGAAAACAAAGCCGCTGCTGAGCAATGTGAGCCTGCATGTAGATGAAGGCGAGATTGTCGGCATCGCGGGTATTTCAGGCAACGGCCAATCGGAGCTCATTCAAACGATAGCCGGCCTCATGAGACCGGATGGCGGCGCAATAAAGCTGCTCGGGCAGGACATGACCGGTGCGCCGGTTGGCGCTATCCGTGAACGGGGGCTTGCTCATATTCCGGAGGACCGTTACCAATGGGGCGTTGCAAAGGATGCAACCGTAACGGAAAACGGCTTAATGGGCCATACAGGCAAGCATCAGAAATACGGCATTTTAGACGGTACCGGTATTCGTCAGATGGTGAGTGAATGGGTTTCGCGCTTCGGCATAAAAACAGGCTCGTTAGCTACCAAAGCGCAGTTTTTGTCCGGAGGCAACCTTCAAAAGCTTATCGTTGCAAGGGAGCTTGCCCAGAAAACGCCATTTTTGATTGCGGCCGAGCCTACGCGCGGCGTCGATGTCGGCGCAATGGAAATCATCCATGGAGAGCTTCTCAAAAAGCGCGATGAGAGAGGAGCAATCCTGCTCATTTCCTCCGAATTAACCGAAATATTAAAGCTTTCTGATCGGATTTTGGTGATGTATGAGGGGCAAATCGTAGGTGAGCTTGATGCGGATTCGGCTACCGAGGAGCAAATTAGTTTGTTAATGGCAGGAGGAAAAGCAGTTGGATAAGCTGGTACAAATCGGACGCTCGCTGCTGCAGCCACTTTTGGCGGTTCTTGTCGGCTTGGCAGCCGGCGCCATTGCCATCGTCATTGTCGGAGGCTCCGTTACGGAAACATACGCTGAAATGTGGAAGGGCGCATTCGGCAGTTTTTATTTTTTTACCAATACGCTAAGCCGCGCAACGCCGATCATATTGATTGGGCTTGGCGTTGCGCTTGCCTTCCGGGCCGGATTTTTTAATATGGGCTCGGAAGGACAGATGGTGCTGGGCGCGCTAAGCGCAGCGGTAACGGCCATCTACTTGCCGGGACCCGGCTGGCTCAGGCTTATCGCTGCAATTGCGGCCGGGATTATTTCCGGGGGAATATGGTCGGCATTCGCAGGCTGGCTGGATGCCAGATTCCGAATGAATCTGTTGATAACTACGTTATTGCTTAATTATATCGCGACTTTATTTGCAGGCTACATCGTATCTTATCCATTGAAGGATCGCACTGGTTCGGCCGCGATGGCCCAGACCGTAATGCTCGATCAGAGCGTATGGCTGCCAAAGCTTTTTAAAGGAATGAGTTTGCATGCCGGCTTCATTATTGCTGCACTCGGAGCGATCTTGCTGTTCTTATTTATGCGTTATACAGTCAAAGGTTATGAAATACGCATGCTGGGCGGCAATCCGCTGTTTGCGAGCTATGGCGGCGTTCAGCGCGGGAAAATGATGTTGATCAGCATGTTTGTCAGCGGTGGCTTTGCCGGCCTGGCGGGCTCCGTTGAGGTGTTGGGCACGCAGTACCGTTATTTGGACGGGGCGTTAACCACGCCTGGATATGCCTGGTCCGGGATAATGGCCACGCTGCTTGCTGGATCCCATCCGCTCGGCACTGCCCTTGCCGCGATATTGCTTGCCGCGCTGCAGACAGGCGGCATGGGAATGGAGCGTAACACGGAGGTGCCTCTCGAGGTATCCAGCATCATTCAAGCGGTGCTCATCTTATTCGTATCTGCCAAATTCACTTATTCGTTTATAAAACGCAAGAAGGCGAGGTCATAATATGGATTTTTTATTAGATGCCTCCTTGTTTGCCTCGACGCTTCGCATGGTAACGCCAATCCTGCTAGCGGCACTCGGCGGCGCAATATGCGCGCGTGTCGGTTTGTTTAACGTGGGTCTCGAAGGCCTAGTGCTGATTGGAGCTTTTTCGGCGATCGTGGGCAACCACTTTACGGGGAACGTATTTGCGGCGGTACTGTTTGCGGTGTTATGCTCGCTTTTATTTTCGGTATTGTTTGGGTATATGAGCATACAACTGAAGGCAAATGTCATAGTTGTCGGGATAGCTCTTAACTTTTTGGCTTTAGGACTGACGACTTTCTCCTTGCGCGCCATCTTTGATGTGAAAGGCGCTTACTACAATAAGGATATGGTGGGCCTGCCCAAATGGGATATTCCGGTTCTGAAGGATATTCCATGGCTCGGCGACGTATTGTCCGGCCACTCACCCCTCGTATATTTATCGGTATTGCTTGTAATTGTCCTGCAGCTGTTCTTATTCAAGACGGTAACGGGCTTTCGATTGCTAGCCGCAGGCGAGAATCCGACTGCCGCCAAGAGCCTGGGCATCAAAGTCACGCGGATCCAATACGGGGCGGTGCTGATGTGCGGCGTATTGTGCGGGCTTGCTGGGGCCCAGCTGTCGCTCGGGAACGTTACGATGTTTACGGAAGGCATGACATCCGGACGGGGTTTCATCGCGCTCGTTGCAACGATGCTGGGCCAATCGAATCCAATCGGCGTAGCCGCATCGAGCCTGCTGTTTGGCTTTATGGATGCGCTTAGCATCAGGCTGCAGGGCTTTGCCATGCCGACGCATTTTACGATGATGCTGCCGTATATCGTCACGATCGTTGCTATGTTATTCTTTAAGGACAAAGGTTACATGCAGGAAGCGCGCAAATCGAATGAAAGCTCCCGGTAGAGGGGGACTGCTTATTCGTCATACAAATACATTGCAAATTGAACGGAGGTAAAACGATGCATAAAAAAGCCGATCGTCTCAAAAATGTGAAGGCCATCAGACAAGCAGAGGTTGCGCCGGAGATTGCCCACCGCGTGCCCCCAGGCCAAACGGTCACGGAACGGTTTCCTATCCTGCATGAAGGGGACGTGCCTGACTATGATTTGAACAGCTGGTCGCTTCGTGTATTTGGCGAGGTAGAAGAGGAGCGCACTTTCAGCTTCGAGGAGCTGCTTGCGCTTCCGCAAACGAAGGTCTTATGCGATATTCACTGCGTAACCAGATGGTCGAAGCTGGATACGGAATGGGAAGGCATTACGTTTAAGGATTTGCTGCCCCTGCTTGGCGTGAAGGCGGATGCGAAATACGTCATGATCCATGCAGACGAGGATTATGATACGAATTTACCGCTAGAGGATTTGCTTCACGATAACGTTTTGCTCGCCCACCGCTTTGACGGCGAGCCTCTGACCGATAAGCATGGCTGGCCGATGCGCTTGCTTGTTCCTCATTTGTATTTCTGGAAAAGCGCAAAATGGATCACGGGAATTGAATTTATGAAAGAGGACCGCGAGGGCTTCTGGGAGCGCAACGGCTTCCACAACTATGCAGATCCGTTCCAGGAACAGCGCTTTAGCAGCGATGAGAACGAAATGCCTGAGGATGAATGGATGAAAAAGGAGTTTGATTAAGCAGATGCTACCTATACTACAAGTCAATCCCGAGGATTTGCCGGAATACGCTGTCGTATGCGGAGATCCGCGGCGTGCGGAGCTTATTTCGCAGAAGCTGGAAAATGTAAAGGAACTTGCGTTTGCGCGGGAATACCGCACTTTCGTAGGGGATTACAAAGGCGTACGGCTTGCTGTCGTAAGCCATGGCGTAGGCTCGCCGGGAGCAGCGGTCTGCTTCGAGGAGCTGATTCGCGGCGGCGTAAAAACTCTTATACGCGTCGGTACGGCAGGATCGTATTCGGCGGAGCATCCTGCAGGCAGTCTGGTCGTAAGCACGGCTGCCGTGCGGGCTGAGGGCCTAACGCATCAGCTGGTGCCGGCCGGTTTCCCTGCGGTCGCCGACAGCGAGGTGACAGAAGCGCTCTATGCGTCAGCGCTGGAGAGCGAAGGGATTGTAAAGAAAGGCATTACCGTTACGCTCGACGTGTTCTTCTCCGGCGTTGTGGACATTCCCCATCGTCAATACAAGCAAGCTGGAGCCATTGCCGTTGAGATGGAAATTGCTGCGTTGTATGTCATTGCAACGCTTCGCGGTGCGCGTGCGGGTGCGATCCTGGCATTGGACGGATACGCGGATTCCGATTTGGCCGGCGAATATGATCCGCATACGGATACCGTAGCGAAAGCAGTGGAACGGGAGATCGAAACGGCGCTGCGGGCTGTTGCCAAGCTTGCGGCCGTATAAAAAACTTGTTGCTGGGCAAGGAGGAAACGTCTCGTGGGCAGAACATTGTTTAAACGCGAGTGGCTGGATGGCGATTTGCATCCGCATGTGTCTGCTTATTATTTTAAGCAGTGGTCTGATTACTCGATGACTTTTCACACGCATGACGCTATCGAAATTATGTATGTCATCTCCGGGGCGTGCGTCATCGAGCTTGAAGCGGCTGAAGCGGCGGAAGCTTGCGATATGATGCTCAAAAAAGGTGACTTCGTTATATTAGACGCGAATGTTCCGCACCGGCTCATCGTCGACGAGCGCGGTCCATGCCGTATGCTTAACGTTGAATTTGACTTCCGGATGCGCCATGCGGCGTTTCCCTCTATGCGTCAGCTTGCTTTGGAGGACGAGGATGTGGCTTATTTGTTCACAGCGCCGTCCTCTTATTTGTTTTTGCGCGATGCAAGCGAGGTGTACCAAGTACTGAAGAGCTTGGTGCTGGAGCTGGACAGCATGGGCAAACGCATCAATATGAAAGCGGAGCTTTTGTTCGCTCAACTTCTGCTTGCCATTGCAAGACTGCATAAGGAGTCAGGAACGAAGGGGGTTAACCCTGCGGATCTCTATGTAAAGCAAGCCATTGAATATATGCACCACAACTATGACCGCGATATTCAAGTGAAGGATATTGCGGCGGCTGTCAGCCTGCATCCCGGGTATTTGCACCGTGTTTTTCGGACGCAGCTGGGCAAAACGCTCACAAGTTATTTGACGGAGCTGCGGATGGAAAAAGCGAAAATGCTGCTGATGGAGACGGATATCGCGATTGCGGATATCTGTGATTACGTAGGTGTAGGGAGCAGGCAGTACTTCCATGCGATGTTCAAAAAATATACGAGCCTGACGCCGATTGCTTACCGGAATTCGATGGATACCCATAACTACTCGTAAAATAGTTATTAGCTGTCAGCCTGCTTTGCTGCAAAAGTGATGATTTCTGACACTTGCAAAGACACTTGGTCACTATTTTGATAACGCTTCCGAAATATCGTTGCTAAAATATAGAGGAGATTAAACGAATCTATTAGACGATAATTGGAGGCTGATTGGCATGTCTGCTTTTAAAATTACATTTATAGGCGCGGGCTCGATTGGATTCACGCGCGGCTTGCTGCGGGATCTGCTTGCCGTACCTGAATTCCAAAACATCGAGGTCGCGTTTACCGATATCAATGCGCATAACCTTGAAATGGTTACGGCGCTTTGCCAGCGCGATATCCACGAGAACGGTCTTTCGATCGCGATTCAATCGACGACGGACCGCCGCGAGGCATTGAAGGATGCGAAGTACGTAATTTGTACAATCCGCGTCGGGGGTCTTGAGGCTTTTGCGACAGACGTGGATATTCCCCTCAAATACGGCGTTGACCAGTGCGTAGGCGATACGCTGAGCGCCGGCGGCATCATGTACGGCCAGCGGGGCATTGCCGAGATGATGAACATCTGCCGCGATATTCGCGAGGTAGCTGCGGCGGACGTGCTGCTGCTCAACTACGCAAACCCGATGGCGATGATGACGTGGGCCTGCAATAAATACGGCGGCGTGCGTACCATCGGTTTATGCCACGGGGTACAGGGCGGGCATTGGCAAATTGCCGAGGCTTTTGGCCTTAAGCAGGAAGAAGTCGATATTATTTGCGCGGGTATCAACCACCAAACCTGGTATATCCAAATCAAACACAATGGCGAGGATTTAACAGGCAAGCTGTTGGAAGCATTCGAGAAGCATCCGGACTTTAGCCGTACGGAGAAGGTACGGATCGATATGCTTCGCCGCTTCGGCTATTACAGCACCGAATCAAACGGCCATTTGAGCGAATATGTGCCTTGGTACCGCAAGCGCCCGGAAGAGATTAACGAATGGATCGATATGAGCTCGTGGATTAACGGCGAGACTGGCGGATATTTGCGCGTATGCACGGAAGGACGGAATTGGTTCGAGACGGATTTTCCTAACTGGATGAAGGATCCGGCAAATGAATTCAAAAGCGAGCTTCGCAGTCATGAGCATGGCTCCTATATCATCGAAGGCTTGGAAACGGGACGAGTGTACCGCGGTCATTTTAACGTCGAGAACCAAGGAGTCATCGCTAACCTTCCTAACGATGCTATCATTGAGGCGCCAGGCTACGTGGATCGCAACGGGATCTCCATGCCGACGGTAGGCGAGCTCCCGCTTGGCGCTGCGGCAGTATGCAATGTTAGCATATCCGTTCAGCGCCTTGCGGTTGAAGCGGCCATTCACGGCGACGACAAGCTTCTGCGACAAGCTTTCATGATGGATCCGCTTGTCGGTGCTGTCTGCAATCCGAAGGAAATTTGGCAAATGGTCGATGAAATGCTTGTGGCGCAGGAGCAGTGGCTGCCACAATATACGGATGCAGTCGCGGCAGCAAAGAAGCGTCTAACGGAAGGCCCGCTGCTTCCAACGCGTAATTACGAAGGCGCAGCGCGCGTGAAGGTAAAAACGGTTGAGGAGATGAAGCAGGACCGGGAGGCTGCGAACAAGAATGCAGGCGAATCGGATAAAGGGAAGGAGCGCGTCTAACGCGGCGCGTACTTCAGTTCAATCGGTTCGAGGACGGCGCCGGGCGGACTCCATGCCGGAGGGCCAAACTTTTTGAGGTAGCCCAGCGTGTTCAGGTAGTCTCCCACAGGCTGCTCTTCGTCCATCTTACGGAATATTTCCCAGCAGGCGATGACGTCGTTTAAGGCCCTATGGCCGCCGATGAGCGGGATGCCGTATCGATCCGACATATCCTTGAGGGTATGCGGATAAACATGGCGTGCGCGGCTGATGGTCAACGTATCGATGAAGCTGTTCGAAAAAGACCTGCCCGCGATGCGAAACAGGGAATGATGCAGGAAACCGAGATCGAAGGCGGCATTGTGGGCGATCAGCACGTTGTCCCCGAGCATTCGGTTCAAGATTCGAAATGCGGTATCCTCATCCATGCCGGTTGCCGTCATTTCATCGGTAATGCCGGTCAGCTCGGTAATTTTGGCCGAAAGCTTGCCGTCATATCGGACCAGGGTGCTGAATTCGCTTGCAATTTCGCCGTTCACGCAGCGGATAGCCGCCATTTCTATGACACGGTCTTTCTTTGGATCAAGACCGCTCGTTTCAAAATCGATGACCGTATAAGATTGTGTTGTCATAGCTGTTTCACCACTTTTTCTAGTAATAAGGTAAAGTTCTATATGCTTATTATTCGCTTAAAGTGATGAATAACCTTTTATTTCACACATGAAACAAGAGACTGGCACAAGAAAAGGCCATAAGCCTTTTCTTGTGCCAGTCTCTTTTTTGCATATTTTAAAGGAATGGACACATGCTGAAACCGTGACGTTAGTGGTTGTTGCCTGAAGCGTTGCCTTTTTTATCGGATGTTTTTGTCGTCGTGTTTTTTGTTGCATGACCTTGTTGCTTTGCCATTGTGGAGTCCCTCCTTTACATTACGATAGCTGTAGTTTGTGATTAATGAATCGGTTGCTATTCGAACAAAAGAGGAGAAGGCCGGTGAAAATCCTGCCAATCCGCAAATGGGATTTTTCACCGTAGTATTTGATCCTGTTTACATCCAGTTCTGCTTTCGATGTTCGATAAGATCGATCGCGCCGAGAACAATGTGAGCAGCGCCAAAACCTATTAATGCTACGCCTAGCTGACGGTTTCGTCCAAGCAGCGAAGCTCCAGTCGCCGTAACGGCCGTACCGAGAACGGTAGGGATTAGTCCTTCTTTCATTTCGGTGAACTCCTCTCCGTATTCAAGTATTAGGAAGACAACGCTTTATAGGATTGGCGGAGTGGCGGCTTTTCATGCAGGTAATGTATTGGGTGGTCTTAAGTCCGGAGCAAAATGTATGGGTTTAATGAATTCTGCAAAGGTTTAGAAATAGAGGATGGCTGGGTTAGGAGTGAGTTAGCAAAAAAAGCCGAATTACTTGTTCCAATCAATGGTACGGAACGTATTCGTATTCGCCGATTCATTAGCTTTCAAACATAATAATGCGCTAAGTAATCCGTCTTCAAGCGGCGTTGCGGATTCCTCAAGCCCGTGCAGGACCCTGGTGAAATTAAGGAGCAGCTTCGTGTCCCCCCCGCCATGCCCATCGTAGGCGTTAGCGTCAAGCTGATGGGTTTCCACTCGGGCTTCATGATGCATGAACACCTTCAATTCGCTTGTGTACCAATCAAATTCCAATGTGTCTTTGTAGCCGAGTAAACACGCACCGCGTTTTCCTGCGGCACGTCGGGCGAAGAAATTTTGCGAATAGGACACATGCATCCCGGTATCGGGACAACACCGCACCAGTTTTTACAGCGCATCCGCCACCATGAAGCCACAAAATATTTGCGAGAGACAGATTTGAAGATAGAGCATATTGGCAAGCCGTGGGGTATAAAGACCTGCATCAATTCAGTCTTGTATTCAAGAAGTGGCAAGGGGTTTCACCGAGGATGTACCGGAGGATGTGCAATATCTTATGATGCTGGATGTTCACTGTCTGACTTATATCTAATGTATTGACGTTCCGGTGCTGAGGGGATATAATCGCGTGTATAAACCAGATGTGAGTCAGTATGGACTGACCGTACTCTTAGGAGTAAATTAGGGGGAAGCAATCATAGCGTATAAATTATCACAAATGAACAGAACGGGTATTCCGCCGCTCTTAAAAGGAATGAAGAATGATGAACAGTGGAGAGAGAAGATCACGGAAATTCGGAAAGTCTGGCTGAATTACATTGGCGAGGTGCCTGCTAACGTACCGGTGCGATTGCAATTGATCTCTGAGAGCAAGGAGCCTGGTTATACCCGGCTTCAAGTCGAATACGACACGGTCTACGGGGATCGGATTATCGCTTACGTGCTCGTTCCGAATGTAAGCGATTCCAATACTCCGGTTAAATAGCGATATCCCGCTGTTATTGCCATGCATCCTACCATAGAGCAAGGAAAGGATGACATTGCGCTGTCCACAGGGAGGAAGAATCGCATGTATGCAAACGAGCTGGTCCAGCGCGGATATGTGGTGCTTGTGCCGGATGCGCTGACAGCTGTCGAGCGGGTCTATCCAGGCAAGGCGGCATTCAATAGTGAACCATTTTATGAACAGCATCCAGCATGGTCTACCGTATCCAAAAATATAACAGACCATATTCAAGGCGTTGACGTGCTATGCTCCCTGGATTACGTGAATCCGCTTGCTATAGGAGCAATCGGTCATTCATTCGGGGCATACAATGCTTATTTTCTGGTAGGGATAGATAGCCGGATCAAGGCCGTCGTGTCCAGCTGGGGTTTTAGCCCTTTTACCGGGGATCCGCACCCGGAGCATTGGACATTCCGGAGTTACCCCTATACCCATATTCCCAAAATCTCGGCGGATTTAGCGCAGGATCAGATTCCATTTGATTTTCATGAAATTGTGGCTTTAAGCGCACCTGTGCCTTTCTTTAGCTATGCAGGACAGGAAGATCATATTTTCCCTCATTGGAAATCCATTGGGGAAGGCATGCTGGAGCTTAAGAAGCTTTATCGCTGGTTAGGCAAAGAAAGCCGTTTCCAGTCATGGATCGGAGCAGGCGGGCATGATTTCCCAGAGGAGATACGCATGCTGGCCTATTTATTTTTGGATCGCTGGTTGAGAAATGATCGGGAAAATGAGTCGGAGTATTAATTCGAGGAGGGATAAACATGAAGAAACCGGACATTGTGATGCTGCAAGGTTCAGATTATACAGAGCGAATATTCAAGCCAAGCCAGTTGGAAAAGCTCAAACAGATCGGCAACTTGCGTATTAACCCTAGAGCAGGGAGTCCATCCGTAGAAGAGGCTGCTGAGCTCGTTAAAGATGCGGATATTGTGATTACTTCTTGGGGTTGCCCTTCATTAGATGCAACTATTCTTGCTGGCTGCCCGGATTTAAAATTGATCGCTCATGCGGCCGGTACGGTCAAACCGATACTTAGCCCTGATGTCCTCTCACGGGGAATACGCGTATGCAGTGCGAATGATGCTTTAGCGCAGGGAGTGGCGGAGACGACGCTTGGTTTAACCATTGTATCGCTTAAAAATATATGGCAGCTTGCCCGTAACACACGGGAGGGCGAGTGGGAAAAGCAGCGTGATCTCGTTCGTGAACTCTATGAGGTGACTATTGGGGTCATTGGTGCAGGGTTGTCCGGGGCTCATTTCATTCGTTTGCTGAAGCAATTTGATGTAAAGGTTATGGTTTATGATCCTTTTCTAACGGAAGAAAAGATTAGTAAGATGGGGGCTGTGAAAGTTGAATTGGATCAGCTGCTTATGGAGTCGGATGTTGTCTCCATCCACGCGCCGTCAATAACGGAAACCAATAACCTAATGAATGAACGGACTCTAAAACTCATGAAAGATAATGCGATTCTGATTAATACCGCAAGGGGATCGCTAATTGATGAAGAGGCGCTTGTGACTGAATTACGGAAAGGGCGATTGTGGGCTTGTCTTGATGTGACTCAGCCCGAGCCGCCGGATGTGAACCATCCATTCCGGACATTGCCCAATGTGACCTTGATCCCCCATATTGCAGGAGCTATAAACAATGGTCTTTTCAGGGTTGCAAATTATCTCATAGGTGAAGTAGAGTTGTTTGTACAAGGAAAACAGCTGCGTGGAGAAGTCAATTTATCCAATCTCCATTCGATGGCATAACAACCGCTGCCTGCGGCAGCTAGAATATTCATTCAGGGAGAAAATGATGAAAACTAAACACAGCCGTAAGACGTTTCGTTTGCGGCAGGATGATATGCTGCAGCAGCTAAGAAACGAGATTATAACGGGTAAGAGAGCGAAGGGAGAATATCTGCCTTCTGAGAAGGCGCTTTCCGATCAGTATGGCTTAAGTAATAAAACCGTGCGTACCGTGCTGGATATACTAGTAAATGAGCAATTAATCGAGAAGAAGCCTAGGATAGGCAACATCGTTGTGAATCTGACGGATCAGAAGATAATTACCTTAAAGCTGGGCCATCATGGCTCCACATTAAATGAAACGGAGCTAAGTGATCTGCTGGCTGCCTTTCATAAGGAATATCCCTATATTCAAGTACAGGATGTAACGCTTCCGGGTAATAGCCCAGACGCAATGAAGCCCTACATGGATTATGGCATGATTGATGTAATGACGCTGAACGATTCCGAATTTCAAGATTTTGTTGAGACGGGAAGCCAGGATTATCTAGCACCGCTGGAGGAGAAGCCGGAAATCTATCCCTTTCTAACTAAAGCTTTTATGGTAAACGGGGAGCTGCTGGCTCAGCCTTTTATTTTTAGTCCGGCAATTCTATGCTACAATCGTGACCATTTTACTGAAAGAGGTTTATTAGAGCCCGATAGCAGCTGGAGCTGGGATGATTTATTCGAAGCTGCTAATAAGCTGGATATAGAAAATGAACGAATCGGGTTCCATTTTTCAGCGTCTCAACGAAACCGTTGTGCCGTATTTTTGCTTCAGAACGGGGCGGTCTTCGAGAAGAACTCCAATGGCAGCGTTAAACTTTGCGGTACAGCGATGATGGAGGGCATCCGTAATTATAAGGATATTATTTCTAACCGAATGACAACGCTCCTATCAAAGCAGGATGCGAATTTCCGTGCCGAGGACCTCTTCGCACAGGGGAAGGTTTCGATGATTATTACGACTTACCTGAGTCTAAACCACATTCGCAATTCGGAAATTCATTATGACGTAGCGCATCTGCCACATCTTAAAGTTCCAACGACTCATCTGATCTCAATTGGACTATCGGTGAACAAACAGTCACAGCATTTGGAGGCTGCGCGTATTCTAGTTGATTTTCTAACCAACTATAAGGCGCAGTTATTGATCCGGCAGAAGACATTGAGCTTGCCTAGCTTAAAAACGGCGGCGGAATGGTCCGGCAAAGAGAGTGGATACAGACCCTCCCGTTTTACAATGTATCGTGAAATCATTCCTGCTTTTCGTTATAACAGTGAGCTTGGCCTAACGGAAAGCGAATGGAGAACATTTTTCAACGAAGCTCTGACGTATTGGTCGGGATTGGAGACAGAAGAATTGTTCTGCAACAGATTAGAAGCACTATTATAGATTAAACTGCCTTATTCGGGAAGTTACCTCACCTGGATGAGCAGTGCTTACCCGGTAACCTGACACAAAGAAGGAGGGCATGAGGATGATACAGCCGCTGCGGATCGAAATCAAACTCTTTATTCCAACAGCTGGTTTCGGGGTTTATGTGCATTATCCTCCTTCTTGCCTCCTTGACCACGTACGCCATATCCGTTTCCAAAAAAAATATAAGGCAGAAAGTTGTCAAGGAAGAAGCATTAATCTGGAGCCCGGCTCTGTGATTATGCTTCTTTTGTTTTTACGGGCATTATCCTGTCTGTAAATATATGTGAGTTTAATCGTTGGAAATCGTCCCGTCCAGTATTTTCAAGTCAAGGCTGTTACCTTAATCGCGAGAACAATGAACTAAAACAAAGAATAGGTTTCCTAGAGCTTCCCATATGCAAGGCTAGTGACTATTTTGAGCAAGAGAACGCTTTCCTGCTTGGGAGGAATAAAGGACCGATGTGATAAAATGAGTGAAAAGAAAGCGTTATCCAAATGATTCATCGGGGGATGCAGCAAATGCGGGATGGGACAAGATTGTGGACTAGATTGAACCTTTTTAAAGGTGCGCCGCTATCACCTGAAAGCAGACTCGGCAAGGATGCCGTAACGGCATTGGTCATCCATTGCTGCTTTCAGTTCGGGGCATCCATGTCAGGCTTGTTTCTTAATTTGTATTTATGGCGGTTAACGCAGGATTTAACGGTCAACGGGATTTATAACATTATCGTGTTTCTGCTGACGCCTCCTGCTTTCGCGCTGGGAGGGTGGATCGCCAAACGCCGAGACCGAATGGTGACCTATCGGCTTGGCATCGTAATGATTGCCGTCTTTTATTTAATGGTCGTTATTGCCCAGGAGCATGTCGCGCAATATTACATACTGTTTGCTATTTTTAACGGGATTGCCGCAGGGCTGTATTGGACCGGCTACTTAGTTATTCAATACGATGTCTCGACCGAGGCGAACCGGATCCGTTTCCTTGCAATCAACATGATCGTGTTTAACGCGTCGGGGCTTGCCGGGCCGGCTCTTGCCGGGTTTATCATTCAGCGCAGCGAGGGTCTGACGGGCTACATATTCATTTTCATGCTGGCATTTATTATGTTTCTAATTGCCGCGATTGTCAGCTTCCGCATACCGATGATTCCGTCACATCACAAGGCGTATTATTTGAAATTCATGGGACTTGTCATGAACAAGAACCGGCGGTGGTTGAAGGCGTTATACAGCTTTTTTGTGCTCGGGCTTTTCCAGGGCATCATGCTGTTTTTGCCTAATATCATGCTGTACCAAACGGTTGGCCGCGAGGATTGGGTCGGATATTTAGGCGTGTTCTTCTCCTCCCTTACCGTCGCTACCGGCTATGTCATCTCAAGGAAAGCACAGAAGGAGCAGGTTCGCAAATACGTGCTGCTTTCTACAACGGGCGTCGCCATAGGCTCGGCGCTGCTTCTTATCCGGGTAGAGTTCTGGTCGGTTGCTTTATTTATGATTTTGTTCTCGATATGTAATCCCCTTGCTGTTAATACGCTGACGTCTTATTATTACCGGTTAATCGGCACGCTGCCGCTTAAAGGCCAGCTGCGGGTAGAATCGGTTGTCATGCGCGAGCTTTTTCTTAATGCGGGCAGGGTGCTTTCGATCAGCCTGCTTATCTTTCTCGCAAAGGATTTGGAATCGGTCTGGATGCCGATTGTCCTTTTCAGCATGGCCGTGCTGCAATATATATCGGTGCTTTTAATCAAGGAGAAGCAGAGTGCGGAGCAAGAACAATAAGAGCATAATCCTTTAACCTCAGCCTTAAAGAAAAGGGCTGGGGCTTTTTTTTGTTTTTGTAACAAGAGACCAGAGAATATTTAAAATGAAATACAGAAAAAATTATAAGTATTCATGCCGATAAATCTGTTATTCTGAATGGATGAATAATGGCGGTCGATTTAAAAAAGAAAAGGGGAGTTTATCCGTGCGGAGGAAATACCATACCATTTATTGCATGATTACGCTGGGAATGCTGCTAATGACTGGCTGTATGAGAGGCGAAGAAGCCCCTTCAACTCCTGACGGATTACCTGACCATGCCATTGCAAAAACGGTAACGCTTACTTTTTGGAGAAATTCGGGAAATAAGGCGGAAAATGCCGCTTATGACCAATTGATTGCAGGGTTCATGGAGAAGCATCCATCGATTCGCATACAAATGATGCCGTTCCCTTACAGCGATTATGATACGAAGCTTCGAACCTCGGTAGCGGCCGGCAACCCGCCGGACATTATGGCTATTGACGCTCCAAACCTCGCTTCTTATGCCGAGGCTGGCGCTTTGCTGCCGTTGACCAATCATTTTCAGCGCGACGGGCATATCGAGGATATCCCGCAAACGACGATTGACGGCTACATCTATCGGCAAAATATTTATTTGGCACCCATGACAGAATCATCGATCGCGATGTTTTATAATAAAAAAATGTTCGAGGCTGCCGGCATCCCGCTGCCCTCGCGTAACCCGGACGAGGCATGGACCTGGGAGCAGGTGCTCAGCGCCGCCAAAAAAATCAATGATCCAGGCCGCGGTATTTATGGCATTGACCCTGCTCAGGGCTTTCAAAATGCGGGAGCAACCGCTTATTTCAAATATCCGATCATATGGCAATTTGGCGGTGAGGTAATGAATGCGGAAGGGAGTACGGCGAAAGGTTATCTGGATTCTCCGGAAACCAAGCAGGCACTGCGGTTTTATACGGAGCTGTTCACCACATCCAAGGTGGCTTCCTTTGAATACCCCGTTGATGCTTTTCCCAACCGTAAGCTTGGCATTACCATTGACGGAACATGGTCGCTCGCACATTTAGCGGAAAATTTTCCGGACTTTAAACTAGGCGTAGACTATGATGTAGCCCCGCTTCCGAAGGGAACGAGACAAGCCGTGGCCAATGGCAGCTGGGGACTCGGGATTTCAACGAAAAGCAAATATCCAGAGGAAGCGTGGATGTTTGTGAATTGGTTGACAAGCTATGAGGGCTTAAAGCTGTACACCAGCATTACGCGGGATATACCGGCAAGGTATTCCGTTGCCAAAGAGTTTACGGAGCTGAACGAATATCCGAAAAATATTTTTGTCATCCAAAACCAAAAGTACGGCAGGCCGCGCCCCATTACGCCGGTGTTTCCGCAGGTTTCGGAGGCTGTCAAAAACCTATTCGAGCAGATAACGCTCGAGAAACGTGACCTGGATGAAGCGATCCAAGATGCGATCGACACGATTGATAAGGCGTATGCCGATTCCAAAGCGCTATCCAAATAACGATGCCGGTAAATAGAGGGGGCTGCCCATGTTTTTCTCGCTTAGAAGCCGGCTGATGGCGGCTTTCTCCTTGCTTCTTATTGTTCCGTTTATAACGCTAGTATTTGTTCTTAGTGAAGAGTCGACCAAGCTTATCAAGCAGTCGATTGAAACCTCGACGTCGCAGACGATCGAACAGTTCGGTTCGCATGTCAACACCTCGATGACACAGGTTGAGGAAATCGGCAATCAAGTCATGAGCAACCGCGTCACGCAGGATTGGATTACGGCTCAAATGAGTCCGGACAGCAGCGTAGAGGAGCGTCTTCTCGCGAAACAGGGGCTCATGGAATATGTATCTTCTTATTCGATAAACAATTCCAGCGGCATATCGATAGGCGTTTTCTCCGATTTCGGAGGGGGCGTATGGACGCAGGATCGAACGTATTTGGAACAGGAATGGTATGCGCGGTTTCTGGAGGAGGACAAGCGCTGGACGGAAGCGCATTCCGATCCTGATCAAGCGGATACCATTATGAAAGCCAGATTGGTGAACAGCTATATGCTTCCATTGGTGCAGCTTCAATCCTTTACGAAATCAGGGTTTGTAAAAATCAATTATCCGACCTCGGTACTGCGGGATGCGATCGAGAAAATTAGGTTTGGGAAAACGGGCCGCGCTTTTTTACTCACCTCCGATGGCAGCAGCGTACTGGATCAGCAGCTGCCGGAGGATAGCCTGATGGTATTATCGTCGGGGCTTGCGGAGATTAGAGCAGCAAAGGGCTATGATACGAGCGGCGTGTTTCCGATTAAAAGAGATGCAGAAACTTATTTGTTATTTTACCGTTATTTCGAGGAGCAGGATTGGTATGTCATCGGAGAGGTTCCCGAGAAAGAGCTGTTCGTGAAGATCGAACAAATTCGCCGTACCATGCTCTTTATTAGCCTGATTCTGCTGCTGCTCATTATTCTTGCCGCCTACTGGCTGTCATCGGGAATTACGCGGCCGCTTACGTCGATGGCTAGAGCCATGAAGCATGTCGAGCGCGGTGAATTCGCGCAGGCCTTCAGTATGATGCCCGCTGTCCGGACAGGGCACAGCGAGGTTGGTTATGTAACGAGGGTTTTCGAGAATATGACGACCCGGCTTCGATTCTTGATCGAGACGGAGTTCGAGACGAATCTCCGGCGCAAAAACGCGGAATACAAAGCGCTGCTCCTGCAAATCAATCCGCATTTTTTTAATAACACTTTAGAAATTATTAGCGGGCTTGCCGCAATGAAAAAAAATGATGTATTGATGGATGCGACGGAAGCTCTCGGCCAAATGATGCGCTACTCCTTAAATTTAAACAGTGATTTGGTGAAAGTAAAAGAAGAGATGAACTATATCCGAGATTATCTGTTTATCCTCCAGCTGCGTTACGAGGAAAGGCTCCAGGTAGAGATCGAAGAAGATATGGCTTCCAATACGCTGCTTATCGCAAAATTTATTTTACAGCCGATTGTGGAGAATGCCGTTAAATACAGCTTGGAGGAAAGCGGCGTTGCAAAAATTTCCCTTCGGGTCAAGACCGCTGAAGATAGGCTCCACATGGTAGTGGCAGACAACGGGATAGGAATGGATGCTGAATTAGTCGACCACCTATTGAAGGAGGTCAGCGGCACTGATTCCGTAGACATTTTGAACAGCGGCGGGGACAGCATCGGACTAAGGAATGTCTTATCGCGCTGTAGATTGTATTATGGGGAACAGCTTAGGGTCAGCATTGATTCAAAACGCGGAGAAGGAACGGAGATTCGAATCAGCATACCTGCCGTAAAGGGGTGAGAGACGTGTACAGCATAATGATCGTTGATGATGAAGCAGGCGTAAGGAACAGCATAAAAGCAAAAATCGATTGGCAGGCATCAGGATTCCATATCGCAGCTGAAGCGTCGAACGGGGAGGAGGCACTGAGCCTCTTACAGGAAAGAAGTCTTCCTGATGTGCTCCTCACTGATATAAGGATGCCGCAGATGGATGGTATCGGACTCATTAATGCTTGCAAGCTGTTATATCCGTCTCTCAAAATCGTCGTTTTATCCGGTTATTCAGATTACACCTATATGCAAGCAGCGATACAGGCCGGCGTAAAGGACTATTTGCTTAAGCCAGTAGGCCGCAGAGAGCTGGTTGCTCTGCTTGAGAAGCTCTCTAATGAAATTGCCGCTGAGCAAACCGACGTGCAGCTTCAGCAAACCGAGCAGCGCGAGAGAAAAGAACAGCTGCTTGCTTTGCAGGAGCAAATGCTGCTTCGGATGGTTAAAGAGGAGTACTACAGCCTGCTGGTTATAAAAGAACGGCTGGAGCAGCTGCAGCTGTCGGCATTTATCGATGAGCGGCTGCATGTACGGTTTGTTGCGGTTGAGATGCGGGTGCCGCCCGGCAGGCTGGGCGAGGAACGCAGCCACATCGATTTGCTTTATATGGCTTTCCAAATGCTGTGCCGGGAAACCGCGGGCATGCATTCGGACATTTATCCTTTCTACGATGCGAGCCATCCTTCCATGATGCATTTTCTGGTGGCTGCTCCCTCGCGCGGCATGGAAGGATCGGATATTACGGATCGGCTGGTTCGCCAAATCAGAACGAATATCCAAAAGTATTTGAGGCTCGACTCTGTTATCGGTGTAGGGGAAACGGTTAACGGCATCCGTCAATTTAAAAACGGATATTCTTCAAGCATGCTCTCATGGAGCCAAAGTACCATTCATGGCACGAACTGGGCGGGCAATCTGCAGGTCCAGGATTTGATTGCGGCATTCTCGCCGGAACTGGAAAGACAGCTGGTCGTATCCATCGAGAACGGTGATTTTAAAGGCTATTCGGCACTGATCGAGCGTATTGTTCCGCGCGGGATCGATTTCCCGATGTTCTCTTTTACTTTTATCGCATCGCGCATTTTGCTTCTCTTTCATTCGATTGCGAAAAAATATGAGGCAGGCGAAGCTGTGCTTCAAAAGCGGCTATGGGATTGCCAGATGACAATCGGCGATTTCCATTCGCGGGAGCAAATATTGGAGCAGCTTGAGGAGCTGGCTCGGCTCGTTATGGATGAAGCGATGAAGACCCGAAGCTCCAGCGGCCAGTCTATCGTGAAGACCATTCAGAAATACGTAGACGACAATTTTGCCTATGAGCTTACATTGGCATCGCTCGCAGGGATGTTCCACCTCAATGAAACGTATTTGTCCGGGCTGTTCAAGCTGCATGTCGGCGTGACGTTCAGTGAGTATTTGACAAGCTTGCGCATGAAAAAAGCAGGTGAACTGCTCGCGCAAAGCGAGCTGAAGCTGACGGATATTGCCATGCTCGTCGGTATTTCAAGCTCCAGCTATTTCAGCACTTCCTTCAAAAAGTATTATGGCCTCAGCCCTAAAGAATACCGGGAACGTCATCATGCCAAAGCCTGAAACTGGCCGGGTAAGAAGTTTTTTTGCATGTGCATGAATAGCAGGTCACTATGTGCTTTCAACGCGTGCGATGAAGTTTTGCAGCAAACGGCGCACCCCGTCCGGATCGCTAAGCATCGGCAAATGTCCGGTTTCCAGGCTTTCCACCGCATGCGGAGCAAAATGCGAAATCATTTTATCTTGCATAGAGGGACTTAGTTCTTTATCCTTGCTCAGCTTCACATACAGCTTCGGCACGGCTGGAGCAGGCGCAACAGCCCGATCCGTATAAACGCGAACGGATTCGGGGGTGAATTTTTTTATGATCATGGCTGCCTGCTCCTCTGTGAGGCCATTGCATAGTCCGGCTCGAATGGCAGCCTCGGGTGGTCTCGTTCCCATTTTGCGCAGAATCAGAGACATCAGGATTCGCTTGGGCAGAGGGAGAACAGATAAGAAGGAGCCGCCTTTTTTGGGGATGACCGCACCAACGGCGACAAAGCCAGCCAAACGGCCGTGCAGCCCGGCTGCCAGCTTAAGCGAAAGTACGCCGCCTAAGGAATGGGCCACGATGATAACCCTCCGTATATCCCATTCATCGATTTGTTTTTTTATATGCATAACGTAATCCGCCAAAGCCAGCTCCTTGTCCACTCCCTTCTGTATGCCGCGATTCGGAAAATCAATCAATAAATAAGGATGCCCGAGACCCTCCAGCACTTTGCTCCAGATTTCGCTGTTCAAGCCTGCCCCATGGATAAATACAAAACCCGGTTTTTCTTGCGCATAGGCATGATTGTTCATGTTTTCTCCCCCAAAACTAATTATTCCTCATTGGATTACAGTTTTAGCTTATCATTCAAATAAGACAGAATTTGTCTTATTTAAAAGATAAGCTAAAATAAAGCTACAGAGAGAGGTGATGCTCTTGCAAAAATCACAGCGCTTGATCCAATTAATGATGATAATCAATGCGAGAAAAGCTTTTACCGTGCAGGAGCTTGCCGATGAATTCGGCATATCCAGCCGTACGATCACTAGGGATTTGCAAGAGCTCAGCGAGCTCGGCGTTCCCGTTTATTCGGTTCAAGGCAGAGGCGGCGGCTATAGGCTGCTGCAGGAGAGAATGCTCCCGCCGATAAGCTTTACGGAAGGCGAGGCGGTCGCGATTTTTTTTGCGTGCCAATCCTTGGAGTATTTCAGCTCTTTGCCGTTTGGAGAGGGAGCCAGCTCTGCGCTTCATAAGTTTTTTCACTACCTGCCCGCCGATGTGAAAGGCCGAATCGAACGGTTGAAAAATAAGGTTGCTATTTACAGCCCGTACCGCCAGATGTCGCCTGGCATTCTCCAGACGCTTCTTCATGCGATAATGGAAAGCGGCATTGTGACGATCGGATATCGCTCGAGCAAAGGCATACAGGAGCGAAATATTCAACCCGTCGGGCTTTACGCAAGCTCCGGCTACTGGTATTGTCCGGCGTACTGTTTTTTGCGGAAGGAAATGAGACAGTTCAGGGCTGATCGGATGCTTTCGGCGGTCATGAATCCTACGATGGAAAGCCGGGAGGATATCGAACGGCAGACGCTGCTCGATAAGCCTGAAAAGAGTCAGCTAGAGCAAACCGTGCTCCTGCTGAAATTAACGGAAAGAGGAATATGGCAGTTGGATACCCATGCACGGTTTGCGCCTTATATAAAACGTAATGAGGACGGCACGGGGACGGCAGCTGTTCCAATCGCCGCGGAGGATCTGAATTTTTATGTGGAGCTGATTTGGGCGTTCGGGGAGAATGTGAAAGTTATTGGGCCGGCCGAGGCAGTTACGCAGATCAAACAAAAAATGAAAGCCATGTTTTTGATGTATGAGAATGAAAGATAAAAGCATCGCATGCCAACTTAGAAAAGGAGTGATGAAATGAGCAATTCTAACCATCCGCAAGAAAGCGATCTTCCGGCAAAGCTGGCTAAGCCGGCATGGCGCGCATTGACACAGGCAGGGTATATCCGGCTCGAACAGCTTACTGTGCTGAAGGAAACTGAGGTCATGAAGCTGCATGGGATGGGGCCCAAAGCTCTTGAACAGCTGCGAACCGCTCTGGCCGAGAGGGGACAAACGTTTGCGGACTGACTCTCCTAACGCGTAAAGCCATCTTCTTTCTTTGTGAATGAAATTCACAAAAGTGTAACTAATTGGTAAAATTTGCGTCTAAAAATGGGAAGCGCAAAAAACCCATACGGAGGTACGAATGAAGCCAATTACCATTGCTATTCTGATTTTCTTCATTGGAGGATTGTTCACGAACGATGCGGCTTACAGCGCAGATAAACGCAATGTTCAGATGTCATCGGATTTAACGGGAATCATTGCTATTGACCATAGCACCGGTACGAGCACAGCGCTCCAAAATAATGGCGCAATATGGACATGGAAAGGAAATGAACCGGCAGCGAAAGGCGCGGTTTTGCCGAACGCGGTTCAAATTACGACCCGAAATATCGGCTTGAAAAAAGATGGAACCGTTTGGACCTGGGATAGCGGTGCGGGGAATCCATATTTTAAAGCAAAGGGAATCACCGCAAAGATTAATGAGCCTATCCAGATTGTAGAGCTAAAAGGAATAAAGAAAATTGAATCCGGCTCTATAGGACATTTGGCGCTGGATGAGCGGGGGGAGGTCTGGTACTGGGGAGAAGACGGATGTATGGCTTGGCTGCTTCGCGAGGACGTAAAACCGGAGGCCTGTTACCATTTAAGCAACGATCCCTCGGACGCCACCAGGTTCACAGCGCCGCTATTTACATCGATTCCAGCAAAGGTGGTATCTGATATTGCCGATATGGACATTGAGACAGGCGTCATGTTAGCAACTAAAAAGGGTCATATCTATCATATCGGGGTTTGGGACAATGTTCATATGGGTGAAGAGGATCTGATGATGAATAACATCATGAAAGTGGCTGCCGTCTCAGAGGGCCGGTATGTGGCGATCGGAATAGATAAAAATGGATACCTCTGGGGAACCTACCAAACAAAACTGAGTAAGCAGAAAGGTTTCGTTGATATAAGCGCGGTTTTCAATAACAGTATTCCGTATCTTGCAGTCCATCAAGATGGAACGGTGTGGTCGGGCCACATGGATAAGCCGGCTCCGATGATGCAGCTCGAAGGCTTGAAAGGAATTACCCGGGTGAAAGCAAGATCAACGAACTCCGGTATCGCGCTCGCTAAGCAAGGCGTGGTGTATCAGTGGGGGACCGGAGAAACGCGATATGATGATCATGCTTTGCTGCCGTTTAAAGCAGCAATCAAGCCGGCCAAGGTTCAGCGGCGCTTTACCGTTATTCTGAATGGCAAAGCAATGAAGCTTGCGGCAGGCCCTGTCATCCTAAATGGGACCACATTAGTGCCAATGAGGGATTTGTTTGAAGCGCTTGGCGCAAAGGTTGATTATGAGAATGGAAATATTACCGTTGCAAGGGGCGATTTGATCATCAAGCTGGAGGTTTATCGGTATGAGGCAGAGCTGAATGGCATAAAAAAGAAGCTTACTGAAGCGGTAACCTATTATAACGGGAAAACCTATATTCCTCTTCGCTTTATCGCTGAAGCGTACGGAGCAAAGGTGTCATGGGATGCCTCCAGCGGTACTGCCGTCGTTGAGATGCAGTAACGGAACTAGCATTCCGATTAGTTAATGCAATAAAATAAATGAAAAATAAATGATGATCTTGTATAATCAAAGCAATTAGTTATTTTTATGCATAAGTTGGTGCTCTGCATGACGGTGCTTCTAGACATGAAGACGGTAATGATTTTAATCGTATTAGGCCATCTATTTTCACTCCTGCTTATTAGCGCTTACTGGCGCACGCATACCAAAGATCAAATCTTGAGCAAGTTTTTACTGGCGAAACTTACGCAAGGCTTTGCTTGGATGCTGATCGTAGTACGCAATGGCATTCCGGATGTGTATACGATGTCGATAGCCAATTCCCTGCTGTTTATCGGATTTGCGCTAGAAACGGTCGCGATGCTGAGACTGATGCAGGCATTCAACCGTTCTGCGAAAGTGCTTTACATTGTCTTGACCCTTGGTGCAATCGTCGGTTACCTTCTTGTTATTGTTTTTAATAATCACGAAAATATTAGAATCGCCGAGGCATCGATAGGAACAGCGCTTTTTATGGTTGTGCCGGCCTATTTTATGATACTATCCAAAGCAGCATCCTATATTATGAAGCTTATCGGTTTATTGTATATCTTTACGATCGTTTCTCTTATTGGAAGAGCGATAGTCGCCTTGGTCTCCGATCAAACCATCGGCATGTTTACGCCTGGCATTTATCAGACGTTCACCTTCTTAGCGCTCTTTTTGATCATGTTTATCGGCAATATCGGTTTTGTGCTGCTGTTGAAGGAGCAGGCCGATCAAGAATTGATACGGCTGGCGAACTACGATGATTTGACAGGTATTTTTAACAGGAGAACATTCGTGTCGCTGTCCAAGCAAATGATAGCCGAGTATGCGAAAAAAAGAGAGCCTCTTTCCTTGGTGCTGTTTGACATCGATCATTTCAAAAAAATCAATGACACCTACGGACATCATATCGGAGACCGCGCCCTGCAGCAGCTGGCCAAG
This sequence comes from Paenibacillus sp. LPE1-1-1.1, assembly GCF_040676435.1. NCBI lineage: Bacteria > Bacillati > Bacillota > Bacilli > Caryophanales > Paenibacillaceae > Paenibacillus > Paenibacillus sp. LPE1-1-1.1. The sequence goes on along the minus strand of NZ_JBEGHY010000001.1, from coordinate 1,496,153 downwards.
CGTATCCGCTCAATGCTAAGAGGAACCGATTCCTTCAGCCGCTATGGCGGCGACGAGTTTGCCATATTGCTGCCTGGAGCAGACGAAAGCGAAGCTGATCGAATGGTAGAAGCTTTTAGGCAGTCGACCACGCAGATTCTCATTCCTGATATGGCCAGTTCGCTGTCTATTAGTCTTGGCGTCGTTACGCTTATTCCAACCGAGCAAACAAGGCTGGAGACGCTTTACAAGTTATGCGATAAAGCTCTGTATGATGCTAAGCACAATGGCCGCAACGGCGCCGCGCGGACCCGATCCGTCTCATTGCTGGGCTGAAGAACCTTCTATAATGCAACTTCTTCCTCCCAATTGCGTCTTTATTTTGACGAAGAAATATTTGGGAGGCCATAGAATGAAACGAATAGGCTCATTATTATTCGTAATTCTTATTATCATAGTCGGATGCGGCAAGGAACCGGAAATGAACGCTGTTACCTCAATCGAGCAGGAATCCGCCAGGCAGCAGAACAAAATGCCTAAGGAAATGCCCGGCACCTTCGATTTTATGGTGCGCTTCGGCTATGGAACGGTTAATAAAAATGAAATCAATACTTTTCAAGACACGGTAACCAAAGATTTGATCATGAACGGGACGGCAACGGCGCAAATCACGTTGACCAAAGAAGAAATGCGAAGCATTTATGGCAAAATGAGAGATATAAACATCATGGGCGAGAAAGAGCTGGGGGCAGCCAATCAAACCTGTGAACGCGTTCCTTATGGCGAAGATATATGGGAAGTCAATATAAACGGCGAAACAAAAACATTAACGTGGACAGATCGATATTGCGCTCAGACCAGTGATATGGAGCAGCTGTTGGAACTGCGGAATTTCGTGGAGCAGATCGTAAAGACCAAAGAGGAATATAAAAAATTGCCTGAATCAGAGGGTGGTTACGAGTAATGCCGGACAACTTTTTGGCAGACCATTTACAAGCGGGAATCGTCATCTTCGTTGTCTTAGGCCTCGGTTTGCTGTTCATCGTCCGCTCGAAAATATCTGAACGCCGTTTTTATTATCGCGGACTAGGTTATTCACTCATCATGATGGCAATCTTTCTCGTTGTGGTCGGCGTTTTACAGAATTTAGATGAAGCAACCCATCGGCTAGGGCATTAGAAGGGCAGCTGCCTCATTAAAATAAATATGGTTCAAAAAAAGGGGCTGATTCTATCATCAGCACCCTTTTTTTTCGTTAACCGGCCAATAAAGTGTCTGCTTAAAGCTCACGCATTTAGGGTGTTTCCACCAGCCCGACAAACAGCAGCACACCGCTTTGCAGGTCTTGGATGGCGAAAAGAAACGGCCGGTTGACCTTCATTTCGAAGCTGCTGCTCGGCGGGGCGCTGCCCGCATCCATGCCAATCAAGGTTACAGCGGCTGCTTCCGTGCCTTGCTCGGATACATCGACAACGGTCTTATGCAAAATACGGCTGATATAAAGCCGCTGATCGCCGTTGTTGTCAGCTAATTCGCTGAAGTCCGCTTGGCTTGGATCGAATGGCAGACGCATCCCCATTGCACTTAAGGTGTCGATGAGCTCACGCTTACCCTCTACTCGGAATTTCGGCAGCGCTAGTCGGCCATTCGCCGGGGTAAAAGGTTTAGTCCAGAATTCGGTATCCGCGAGCAGTTTCGCGGTGAGTTCCTTTTGGTCCATATGCTGGCTTGGGAGGACGATGAGCATCCCCATTTGACCATCGCCGTATGGCAAGCGGATGGCTTGGTAAGCATCCGTTTCGTCATATTCGTAGCTGCCTCCCTGATTCATAAAGGGGATGCGTCGTATTTCACCGTCCGATTTCGTAAATTCATCTTCTATCGTAGCGTCTGGCTCAAACGGTCTCTTCCAAGTCCCGTCAAAATATAGGGCGTTTAACAGCATGAATTTCGTCATCTCGGATATAGGTTCATCCAGAATCGTTGGAATGAGACCGTTTGTCTGCTTATTAACCCATTTGTTCATTTCCTTCAGCACGGCTGGGTCGTCTAGCTTACGTTCGTTTAATTGGGCGTCGTAGGCAGCTATTACACGGTCGAGATAATCCTTTTGGAACGGCCAGCCCTTTTGCAGCCAGAGAGAGTTGGCCATGGACAGCTTGATGCCGGGTCCCGGTTGCAGCAGAAGCTCTCTCAGCTTCTGCTGTTCCTCATTCAGCATCTCCACCGACAATCCTTCCAGATGCAATGTCTTCGCGATCTGTTCGCGTGTCTGGCCCGCTGCCCCGTTCAGCGTCATCGACAGCGCCTGTACGATGCTGACAGGGGAGACAATGACGTTTTCTCCTTGTGTTTCATTGATCATTTTTTCCGCCAGCTCAAGCCCAAACGTATTCGTTGCCTTTACCATTTGCGAATCAATCTTCTCGGCAAGGCGAGCTCGTTCCGGCACGGTAACCGTCTTTTTCTCAGGCTGTCCGCATGCCGTTAACAGCAATACAGCAGAAATGGCGATGAAAATGGATTTGCGCAGCATGTCATTACCCCCATTTTAAACAAGCATTATCCATATCAACGGTCTCTGAGGACCAAAGGTTGCTGTAAACAGCCAAATGAACGGTGTGGGAGGATCATATACCTAAAAAGTTGTATACAGCAGAGAAATCGCCAGTCACCGTCATGGTCATGTATTCCGTGTATTTGGCCAGCAAGATTCGAATAATATTTGTTCTGGCGTTGAGATCTGTAAATAAAAGATCGGGCAGAGTTCTACGATGTAGTTTCTGCATTGTATGGTTATGAAAATAGTTGAACCGGAGCGTACAATGCAGTTTCTGCAATGGAGCGACTATTTTTGAATGGTTAGTAACGATTGGCACCCATTCTGTTGTAGCAAATGCATTGTAGCTAAAACAAAGAAGCGTAATCAGCCATTCTGCTGTAGTAACTGCAGTATACCGGAATGGCTGACGGCTAAAGGATGCTCTAGTCTTGTGAGGCTAAGATCAATATAAGTTCGTGCTGAGTACTACAGTATAGTTTCTGCAATGTAAGGATAAAAACAAGTTGAATAGAGGCGTACAATTTCGGGGAATCCCGCAGATGCGATATGATAATTCTATGGATGTTTTCGGCGGACAAGGAAACGGCAAACGGACATCACGCTCTCAAAGTATTGGAATGGAAAAAAAGGAGGAATCGGAACACGAGACTTGGTATCGCTTAATTGGCTGTGAATCCGAAGAAATTGGAAGTACATTTGGTTTTATTGTAGAAGAAAACTCGAAAACGCTGAATGAACACTTGTCTGCAAGCTAAAATGCTGTATATAATATAGTAAATATTTGGTATGTGTGACTGGCGCAGCGTGGAGTACCACGAGGGAGCACATATGTATAAGCCGTACGCCTGGGCAAAGTATTTGATCTGTGATCAAGTGCTTTTTTTGTTTGTCAGAAGAACAAAATCCGATGCTGAGGTGAGTACAATGAAAAGGTTTGAAGAGCAGCTGTTTAACCAGCCGTACCCGGGAAGAACGTTAATAATCGGCATGAATCCATCCGGTAATCATTACGTACAAGTCTATTGGATTATGGGAAGAAGCTTGAACAGCCGCAACCGGATTTTTGAGCGGGACCAATCCTTTGTCAGAAACACAGCGTTTGATCCATCGAAGATGGAGGATCCTTCCTTGATTATCTATTATCCGATAAAGGATACCAATGGATTTCACATCATTTCGAACGGGGATCAGACGGAAACCCTATACGCTGGATTGCGGCAAGGCGATTCGTTCGAAGAGGCATTGAAAAGCAGAGCGTTCGAGCCCGATGCCCCTCATTTTACGCCACGCATTACTGGTATAACGGATACGGGCTCGGGCATGTACGGTTTATCCATTTTGAAGACGAGAAACAATGATCCCTCGGTATGCATAAGAAATTTCTATCACTATGATGGCTGCATCAAGGGGGTAGGTCATTGCATTCACACCTATCAAGGCGAGGAGGACGGCATTCTGCGGCCATTCGCCGGTGAGCCTTTGGAAGTGCCGATCTTTGATTCTATGGAAGAAACCGCGAATTTCTACTGGAATAACTTAAATAAGGATAACCGAATTTCGCTGCTTGTGAAGTTCATTCGCAAGGAAGACAATTATGTGGAATACAAAATCGTGAACAAAAATGAAAGATGATCTATCGTAAGGTCCATCTCAACAAAGACGACTCCAATCCATGGGGTCGTCTTTTTTTATGCCCGTTTTCCGCCTCGACCTTCGCCTCTTCCCTAGGAAGAGTACCAAAAACTTTGAAAGTCCGAACCCGAGCATAGTGAAATAAGTGCGGATTTCTTTTTGATATATTGTTCATGCAGCAGCAATTCAGAGTGCTTTCAACTAGCTTAAGCTAGGGCGGGAGAGCAGAAAAAACGAATTCGGGGGTTGGCCGTGAATAAAAATTGGATCTTTTACACCGTGATGTTCTTGCTTCTCATTGTAACGACAGGCGCGGCGGCAGTGTTCTCTTATTCCGAGGAAGAAACCGCTGATGCGGTATCATACAAGCTTGCAGATGCGGAGCGGCGGGTTGGCGGCATCCTTTTAAGCGCCGATGGCATGAATGCGGGTGCAACGAACGCAAATCTTCTTCCCGAATGGAAAGGGCGGAAGCAAATTGCGGAGTGGAAGGAAGGCGAGGCGCTTGAATGGTCCGTCGATGTTACCGAGCAAGCCGACTATGAGCTGTCTATCGGCTATTATCCGCTGAAAGGAAACGGGCAGCCGATCGAATTTTTGCTTTACGTGGACGGAAAAGCGATATCCGATCCTTACGCGCCCTTCGAGCTTAATCGCCTGTACTACGACGAGCCGGGCAAGCTCAAGCGGAGCGGCGGGAACGAGCTGCGTCCGAAGCAGCTGGAAGGAGAGGTTTGGCTCGATACGAAAGTGGCGGCAGCAGGCGAGATGGAGGACGGCCCGCTGCAGCTCCCGCTTACAAAGGGCAAACATGTCATAAGGCTTGAGAATGTAAGGGAAAGCGCAGCCGTCGATTACATCAGCCTGGACAAAGCAGTGACGGCGAAAACTTATGAAACCTATAAAGCATCGCAGGCTGCAGAGGCTTCCAAAGGCAGCGAGGAGGCGTTCATCACGATTCAAGCGGAGCACGCCTATGCCAAATCGGATTCCGGTTTATTCCCGACGACGGATCGGACATCGCCGCTTACGACGCCTTACAGCCCGACCCTGCTTCGAATCAATACCATCGGCGGCAGCAACTGGGATGTTCCGGGCCAGTGGATCAGCTATAAGTTCGAGGTACCGGCGGACGGGTGGTATAAAATAGGCGCCCGTTACCATCAGAATGAAGTGAAGGGTTCCTTCGTTTCTAGGAAGCTTGCGCTCGATGGCCAAGTGCCTTTTCAGGAAATGAACGCAGTTCGTTTTCCTTATGCTCTAAAATGGGACATTTTGGAGCTGGGAGAAGAATCGGGGGAGCCGTATCAATTCTACCTCACGAAGGGCGAGCACGAGCTGAAGCTGGAGGTTACGCTTGGCGATGTTGCGCCAGCCGTGCAAAGCGTTCAGCAAATGGTCTATGACCTCAATCAAATTTACCGCAAGATCGTGATGGTTACAGGCGTTAACCCTGATGTCTATCGCGATTACGAAATTGAGAAAAGCGTGCCGGGGCTTATCGGGCAGTTCCAAAAGCTTTCCGCTCAAATGACGGAGGAAGCCGGCAAGCTGAATGAAATGTCGGGCCAGGCTAACGCTGGATCCAGAACGTTGAAATTGCTGGCGCTTCAGCTTAACGGATTTATCGATCGGCCGGACCAAATACCGAAGCGGTTGGAAAATTACAAAACAAACATCACTGCGTTGGCAGATTGGATGCTCAGCGCAATGAAGCAGCCGCTAGAGCTTGATTATTTGTATCTGGCTTCCTTAAATCATGAACAGCCAATAGCAGAGGCTGGTTTGTTCGCACAGGGCGTTCATGAAATCAGAGCGTTTGCGGGATCATTTTTTCAAAATTACGATTCCATGGAAGGCAACGAGCAGGCGGATCGCTCCATACAGGTATGGACCGGACTCGGCCGTGACCAAGCCTATGTGCTCAAGCGCTTAATCGATGAGTCGTTTATTCCCGAAAGCGGAATTAGCGTCAATTTGAATCTGGTGGGCACTTCGCTCGTGACCGCGGTCATGGCGGGTGAAGGGCCGGACGTCAATCTCTTTACGAGTCGCGGCGATACGATGAATCTAGCTGTTCGCGGCGCGTTAACGCCGCTCGACCAGTACGATGAGTTCGCAGCCATGAAGCAGGAATATATGGACACGGCATTCATTCCTTATCAGTACAAAGGAAGCACCTTCGCCATTCCGGATGATCAGGAGTTTTTCATGCTGTTTTACCGGAAGGATGTTTTACAGGAGCTTGGCATCGAGCCCCCGCAAACATGGGAGGAGCTGCTGAAGATTGCGCCGGTATTGCAGAACAATAACATGCAGATTGGCTTGCCTTACGAGAACCTTGATGCCTTTCAACTGCTGACAAAGGGAATCGGAGCGCTCAACCTGTTCCCGACGCTTCTCATGCAAAACGGCAGCGGCATCTACAACGCGAAGGAAGATGGTACTCGCTTCGACGAGCCTAAGGCCTATAACGCCTTCAAGCAATGGACGGATTTCTACAACCTCTATGATTATCCGCTTTATAAGGATGATTTCAACCGTTTCCGTACCGGAGAGATGCCGATTGTTGTCTCAACCTATAAGCTGTACACCCGTTTAGCCGCGGCAGCGCCTGAAATTACGGGCACATGGGACATGGTTCCGATCCCAGGCAAGCAGCGCAAGGATGGAACGATTGACCGCTCGACAGGCGCAACCGGAACGGCATCGATTATTTTGAAGGATGCCAAAAACAAAGACGATGCTTGGGCTTTCCTGCAATGGTTCAATCGACCGGAAATCCAAAGCCAGTTCGTCAGCGAGCTGGAAAATGAAATGGGCGTGCTTGGAAGAAGGGTGCCGGCGAATCTCATCTCGTTCGAATCAACGAATTGGAGCCGGGCCGAGCAAGCGATGCTGACCGAGCAATGGAAACAGGTTCATGAAATTCCTGAGCTGCCGGGCGGCTACTATACGTCACGAAACATCGATAACGCGTTCCGTGAGGTTGTATTCCAAATGGGCAACGCCAGAGAAAGCCTCTTCTATTGGAACAAAGACATTAACGAAGAAATTAAACGAAAAAGGTATGAATTCGGGGTGGAGCAATGAAAAAATCGATAACCCAAACGATCGGCAGACATAAGGAAAGCTACTTGCTGATGACGCCGTACATGATTTTCTTTTTGCTCTTTACCATCCTTCCCGTCGTGCTGTCGATTGTGCTTGGTTTTACTTATTACAACATGATCGAGCCGCCGCGCTTTATTGGCTGGTACAACTATATCCGGCTTTTCCTGGATGATGATATCTTTATTGTCGCGGTCAAAAATACGCTGTTCTTTGCTTTTGTCACCGGACCCGTGAGCTACATGCTCAGCTTTTTGGTCGCTTGGATGATTAATGACCTGTCCAAGACTTTGCGCTCCATTGCAACAACGGTGTTCTACATCCCGACCATCATCGGCATCTCCGTATTCCCGATGTGGCGGCTTATTTTCAGCCCGGACGCTTACGGTTATTTGAACGGCATGCTCATGGGACTCGGAATCATAAGCGATCCGGTCGCATGGCTGCTGGATAAAGAGTACATTTTGCTTATTCTGATCGTCGTGCAGCTTTGGATGAGCCTTGGCATCAGCTTTCTGGCCTTTGTCGCAGGGCTGCAAACCGTGGATCGCAGCTTATATGAAGCGGGCGTTATGGACGGGATCAAAAACAGGTTCCAAGAGCTGTGGTATATCACATTGCCATCCATGATTCCGCAACTGATTTTTGGAGCCGTCATGCAAATTGTCATTTCTTTCAGCGTAGCAGACGTTTCCATTCAGCTGGCCGGCTTCCCGAGCACGGAATATGCCGGGGAAACGATGGTTACCCACATCATGGATTACGGCAGCATCCGTTACGAGATGGGTTATGCATCCGCGATGGCGGTCGTCTTGTTCTTCATGATGGTGTTCACGAACCGGCTCGTGACGAAAATATTGCAGAAGGTCGGAATTTGATCGCAGGAGGACATCCATGTTCACGATAACTACCAAAAAATCCGGCATAAAAGCAAGACGCTCGCTTGCCGGCAACATCGCGATATTCGGATTCGTGGCGCTTCTCGGTCTATTCTCAGCGTTTCCGTTTATCTTCGCGATCATTACATCACTGAAGCCGATTGACGAGCTGCTTCAATTTCCGCCTCGCTTGATTGTCATGAGGCCTACACTCAATAACTTTACGGATTTGTTCCAGCTGGCCTCCAATATGTGGGTTCCGCTGTCCCGGTACATTTTCAACACGGCGCTTATTTCCATCGTGGGCACTGTACTGCATGTGCTGTTCGCGGCGATGGCGGCATATCCGCTTGCGAAGCATAAGTTTCCAGGCAAAAATCTATTGTTCTCGATCATCGTGATGGCGCTTATGTTCGTGCCACAGGTGACGTTCATCCCGCAGTTCGTTCTCATGTCCGAAATGAATATCGTGAACACGTACGCGGCATTGATTCTGCCTTGGATCGGCGCTTCGCTTGGGCTTTTCTTAATGAAACAGTTTATCGAACAGCTGCCTGACGCTATCTTGGAGGCGGCGCGGATTGACGGCGCAAGCGAGTATAAAACCTTTTTCTCGATTATTTGGCCTAACTCGACGCCTGCCATTATGACGGTCGTGATCTTTCAATTTATTAATCTGTGGAACTACGCGCCGAAGGAGCTTATTTTTGGGGAATCGCTCAAGGTGTTCCGGATGGCGCTCGAGCAGATCGTGGCCGGCGACCCTATAGCAAGGATGGGGGCAGGATCCGCGGCTGCCGTCATTCTCATGATCCCGCCGATTATCGTATTTGTTTTGCTGCAGCGGAAGGTTGTAGAAACAATGACCTTTGCGGGGATCAAATGATGGAGGTTAGAGGTGGAGTCATGAAAATGAAATGGATGCTGGCTGCCGTGCTGCTTCTCCCCCTTTTGGCCGCAGCACCGCTGACGGTCGCGGCGGAAGCGCCTTACCAGTCTTATGTGTACAACGAATGGGATCAATCGAAAGCGGCCCCGGCGAGCTATTTGCCGGAACGCACCTACACGGGAAATCAGCTTGGAGCGGGAGCCTTCAGCGATCCCCAGGATCTGTTCGTGGATAAGAGCAGTGCCGTCTATATCGCGGACACTGGCAACAAACGAATCGTAAAGCTGAATGAACGTTTTGAGATGGACGCGATCATCGACAAGCTGAATGATAACGGCAAAGAAATGACGCTGGCAGCCCCAACGGGACTGTTCGTTACCGATGAAGGCACGTTGTATATTGCGGACAAGGATAACGGCCGTATTATTCGGGCCGGCGCGGATAACAAAGTTGAGCTGGTCATCGAGAAGCCAACCGATCCGCTTATTCCCGAAGGCTTCCAATTCAAGCCGACGAAAGTGGCGGTGGATAACGCGGGACGCATCTATGTGCTGTCGGAAGGACAGTTTTACGGTCTGATGCAGTTTAACAGCAAAGGTCAATTTACGGGTTATTTCGGCAGCAACCGGGTAGAGGTCACGCCGGCCGTCGTGCTGGAGACCTTCTGGAAAAACCTGCTGTCGAAGGAACAGCGTTCGGCAATGATGAAGCTGCTTCCAATCGAATATTCGAACCTTGACGTGGGTGCCGACAACTTTGTCTACACCACAACGATCATTTCCAAAAACTCGCGGGAAGAAATCAAAAAACTGAATCCGCTCGGCAACAATGTGCTGATGGGACAGGAGGGCGGAGCCGATTTTGGCGATAAGGAGTTTTCCTTCAAGCAGGGCGTGAAGCAGGATACCTCTTTCGTTGATTTAAGCATCGATGCGGAAGGCTTCATCGCAGGACTGGACCGGACGAGAGGACGTATCTTCGAATACGATTCGGAGGGCAATCCGATTGCGGTATTCGGATCGCTGGGCAATCAAAAGGGGACCTTCCTTCAGCCTTCCGCCGTGTCTTATTGGAACGGCGAGGTGCTGGTGCTGGATACAGCGAAGCGCAATATCACAAGGTTTGCGCTCTCCGAATACGGAGGCCTAGTGCGCCAAGCCACGGTGCTGTACAACCAAGGCTTATACGAGGAAGCAGCCGTGATTTGGAAATCGGTTGCGAAGAGAAATGCCAATAACAGCATTGCTTACGTGGGCATAGCCAAGGCGCTGGAGAAGGAAGGCAGCTACGACGAGGCGCTTGCCTATTACCGTCAAGGAACGGATCGATCGGGCTACTCGGACACCTTTGGCCTAATCCGGATGCAAACCGTACGCAGCAATTTACCGGTTATCATGACGGTCTTCATCCTCGCAATAGCAGGTTATTACGGCTATAAAGCCATTGCGGCAGCAAGGAACAAGAGACGGAAGGAGGTTACAAGGTGAGCGCATCGGCGGCAACTCAAACACCGAAGAGACTAAATCCTTTCAGCTCATTGCTTCATCCGTTTGACAGCTTTTATGCGATCAAGGAGGAAGGCAAGGGCTCGCTGCTTGTTTCGGCTTTTATTGTTCTTGTTTTCTTCATCGCTACGATCTTCAAGAGGCAAAGCACAGGTTATACGTTCAACTATGCAGATCTCAGCGCGCTGAACGTTTGGTTGATCGCGGCAAAAACGATCGTGCTTTATGCCTTATGGGTGGCCGGAAATTGGGCGGTTGCCACTTGGATGGACGGCGAGGGAAAAGCCAAGCAAATTGCGATCGTCAGCGCCTATGCAAGTATTCCTTATGTTGCGGCGGTCATCTTCTCGACGCTGCTAAGCAGGGTGCTCGTTCAGGAAGAAGGCATGTTTCTTGGCTATATGACAACGATTGCGATGATATGGAGCGCGGTGCTCATGTATATCGGCTTGCTGACCATTCATGACTATGGCGCGGTCAAGACGCTGCAATCCGTGGCGCTGACATTTGCCGCGATGGGCATTGTGATCTTTCTGGCGGTATTGTTTTATACGCTGTTCCAGCAGGTGTATGTGTTCATTTATACGATTTATAACGAAATGCTGTTCCGCTTATGAGGCAGAACATTGATCGGAAAGGGGAGGGCAGCTTGAGATTACGAATATGGACAGCCTTCATGACGGCAATGCTGCTTATTATCGCTTCAACGAGCGGAATTAAGGTTCATTCCGCAGCGGGCACGGCAGTAAAAGCAGCACAAACCGGTGACTTCCAGCGTGTTGCGGACAGCGGCAGACTCACGCTTGATTATAATCCGAACACGGCTGAAATTAGGGTGACGGATAAGGAGTCAGGTGCGCTTTGGCAGAGCAACCCGGTTGACCGGGACTCGGATAAGCTCGCCAAGGGCGCCAAAAAGATGGATTTATCCGCTCAGCTGCTGCTTGATTACGTGGATGACCTGAACAAGCCGTTTCAGCTAAACAGCTTTACGGGTAGCGTCAAGGAAAAACAGCCGAGTTGGAGCAAGGTGCAAGGCGGCATTGAGGTCATTTATGAATTTCCGAAAGCAGGCTTTACCGTACCGGTCCGTTACACGCTTTCGGGCGATGGCTTAACGGCAGCGATAATGACTGGCGGCATTAAGCAGCAGGATAAATTCAAGCTGGTTAACATCAGCCTGCTGCCGTTCTTCGGGGCGGCGGGCAGCACGGACGAAGGCTATATGTTCGTGCCAGACGGCAGCGGCGCGCTGATCAACTTCAACAACAGCAAAAGCAGCTACAAAAGCTACAACGAAAGAGTGTACGGCGGGGATCAGGCGCTCGATTATCCGAGCAAAGCCGATCAGAAGGAAGCGATTCGCCTGCCCGTGTTCGGGATGAAGAAGGACGCGTCGGCTTTTATCGCCGTTATTCATCAGGGGGCTTACCAAGCGGGCATTACCGCCGAAGTAAGCGGCAAGAACAATACGTATAACAACATTTTCAGCTATTTGAACCTGATTGAGTTCGAAACGAATCTGCTCCTTGAAGGAACCTTAAACGAGAAACAGGTCACGCGCGCTTCGCAGTCGATGACAGGCGGCATGGATTACGAGGTGAAATACTTTTTCCTGCATGGCGCAGATGCCGATTACGCAGGAATGGCAAGCAGGTACCGCCATTATTTGCAGGATGAGCAAGGCGTAAAGCCAGCGGAATCCAAGACTGCAGCAGACGGTAAATCACTTCCTTTGCTTGTTGACTTTGTCGGCGGCGTGAAGAAAAAAGCGACCTTTCTCGGCATTCCCTACAACACAGTAGAAGTGCTAACCTCCTTTAAGGATGCCGGCCAGGCCGCAAATCGCCTACTCGATGACGGGATTGCAAACTTGGCGCTGCGGCTTGAAGGCTGGACGGCAGGGGGAGCAAAAGGCGAGGTTCCCGTCTCGCTTAACGCGGATGGAAGGCTTGGCGGAAACAAGGCCTTCAAGAAGCTGGCGAAGGAGCTGGAGTCGAAGGGCGTAGCTTTTTATCCGGCTGCCGATCCCGTCAAATTGTATGAAGGCGGAAACGGCTTCAGCAGGTTCTCGGATACCGCAAAGGGAATCAGCCGGGCGCCGGCACTGAAATACGATTACCGCATGAGCGACCAGATGAAAAACAAGGATTTAAAGCGTTGGTACTTGCTGAAGCCAACTTCGGTTAATGAGGCCATTGACCGCTTTACCGCAGCCGCGGCAAAGGCAGGCCTGAAGCATGTATCCTTTCAATCGGTCGGATCGTTTATTTACTCGGATTTCCGGCGCGGCAGCCAGCCGAAGAACGTGACGGGCACAACCTGGGAAAGCGGCCTCCAGAAGGGGCAAAGCAATCTCGGCGGCCTCATGTTCGATCAGCCGAATGCCTACACGTTCCCATATGCGCAAAGCTTGTCGGATGTCCCTTTATTCGCAAGCGGCTTTGACACAGAAGATGAGGAAGTACCGTTCTACAGCATCGCGGTGAGCGGAATTCTGCCTGCTTACAGCGAACCTGTTAATCTCTCGAGCATGCCGCAGAAGTATTTGCTGAAATTAATAGAAACCGGAACTTTTCCGGCCTATAAGTTTATTGCAAGGGATTCCTCGCTGCTAAGCCATACCGAATATGATTCGCTTTACAGCGCTGATTTTAATTTGCTTTACGAGGATATGAAGGAGCAATACGATCGTTTGAACGAAGCGCTTGGCGGACTGGCTGGTCTTGCGATTACAGACCATGAGAAGCTGCAAGAAGGCGTATACCGCACAACGTTCGAGAACGGCAAGACAGCCGTCGTCAATTACAACAATGAGATGGCTGCCGTTGGCGCTGAGAGCATTCCGGCGCTAGGCTACCTCATCCGTTAGGGGGTGAACGCATGTTTAGACAACTACGGGCTTTGCCTTATACGAAGAAAAAGGAGCTGTACGGTTTTTTATTCGTACTGCCTTGGATTTTAGGATTTATCTTGTTTTTCGCCAAACCGCTGTTCACGTCGCTCGTCTTCTCGTTTCAAAACATGGAGATGACGCCCGAGGGACTGCGCGGCGTATTCATCGGCTGGGACAATTTCGAGTACGCCTTATTTAAAGACCCGGCCTTCATTAGAGAAGCCGTCAATTCCTTTATCAACATGCTATACGGCGTTCCGTTGATTTTGGTTTACAGCCTATTCGTAGCCGTGCTCCTCAAACATAAGTTTCGGGGCAGGGGGTTCATGCGGGCGGTATCTTTCCTTCCGGTCATTATCGCCTCAGGCGTGCTGATGCAAATTTTGAAGGAGGATGTATTCTCCCAGGGCATGCGCGGCGGAGCGGAAAGCGTTTATTTGTTCACGGGAGCCGGCATTAACGGTATTCTGCAGGAGCTCGGACTCGGGGCGCAGCTGATTGAAATTTTCAATAACGTCATCGCCCGAATCTTTGACCTCACCTGGCGGTCGGGCGTACAGGTGCTGCTCTTCCTTGCCGGTCTCCATGCCATACCCGGCTTTTTGTACGAGGCTTCCTCCATTGAAGGCGCAAGGCCTTGGGAGCAGTTTTGGAAAATAACGCTGCCGATGCTTACGCCGATGATGCTGCTGAACATCGTGTATACCATTATCGATACGTTCACGGATTACGGAAACAGCGTCATTCTAATGATATACAATACGGCTTTCTCGCAGGTTAGATTCGGTTACAGCAGTGCGCTGGCTTGGCTGTATTGCGTATTAATCGCCGTATTCCTAGGCGCTGTCTACTTGCTCCTCAAGAAACGCATCGTCTACATGCAGGATTAAACGGAAAGCGGGGAACTCGACTTGAATGCAATCATTCAGAAAAAACAGCTGAAACGGGCAAGGAAAACCTTATCTTCCATCCTACGTTTCTCACTTCTTGCGGCGCTGGCGTATCAGCTGCTTTATCCGCTCTTGTATATGCTCAGCATGGCGCTCCGCCGTCCGGAGGAGGCGATGGATCCCAGCGTGATCTGGGTGCCGAAGACGTTTACGCTGAGCAACTTTACCGATGCGCTGCGGGTCATGGACTTCTGGGATGCGCTCCAAAACAGCTTGATTATCGGGATCGGCTGCGGACTGCTGGACGTGCTGTCCTGCGCCTTCGTCGCGTACGGCTTTGCGAGATTCAAGTTTCCTTTCTCGGGAACCCTGTTCACGCTCGTTATATTGACGCTCGTCGTGCCGGTGCAAACCATTATTTTACCGCTGTATGCCGACATGAAATACTTTGATGCTTTTGGCTTGATGAAGCTGACGTCGATGGTGACAGGCGGACCGGATTCCATCAGTCTCGTGGGCAGTTACTGGGCATTCTTCCTGCCTTCATTGCTTGGAATGGGTCTTCGCTCAGGCCTGTACATCTTTATTTTCAGGCAGTTTTTCAAAGGCATGCCGAATGAGCTTGAGGATGCGGCCTACATGGATGGCTGCGGGCCATTCAAAACCTTTTTTACCGTCATGCTTCCCAATGCAAAAAATGCCATAATCACGGTATTCTTATTTTCCTTCGTATGGCATTGGAACGAATTCTATATGTCCAATCTGCTGCTTGGCAACTTAAAGAAAAACTTCGCGATCGCGCTCTCATCCCTGCGGGTAGATCTTCAAGCCGTGGTCAATGTGCAGACGATCAGCGACCCGCTTGTCGTGGTGACGCGGATTCAAGCAGGCGCGCTGCTCGCGATATTGCCGCTGTTTATTCTTTATTTGGTAACGCAGCGCTACTTCACGGACAGTATCGAGCATGTCGCGATTAAATAATGGATGAACGATCGGACAGTTCATTATGAAGGGAGGCGAGGCCCGGGTTTCTGAGTCAATTTTTTGAGGAATGAACGATTCATAAGGGTGTCATGCAGGTACACAAATGAACTTAAATTAGGGGAGGCTTTTTTAAATGGTCAAAAATATGAAAACATTCGCGATGATGCTCGCTGCCGTCGTAATGCTCGTTACCGTACTGGCTGGCTGCTCGGGCAATAACAGCGGCAATAACAAAGCAAACGAAGGCGCGGCGAACAGCGGCGGCAACAGCCCGGAAGCAACGGAAGAGGCGAAGGAAGAAGCGCCGAAGCTTGAAAACGGCAATATTACGATCCTATATCATACTTCCAAAGAGCAATATGACGAGAACAAAGCGGCAAACCCTGCTGCCTTTGACGCTGTATGGGAAACGGTTGCACAGTTTGAACAAGCTTACGGCGGCAAAGTTAATGTTATCGCGGTGCCATGGGGCGACCAAAAGTCCACGCTGATCTCGATGGTTAACGCAGGGGACCAAGTGGATGTCGCGCAGGCGAACGATCAAAACTTCCCGGTGTATCCTTTGAAAAAGATCGTTCAGCCGCTTGATCAATACATGGATCTGTCGGATCCATTCTGGAACGCTTCCGTAACGAAAGCATTCTCTTTCGGCGGCAAGCCTTATGCGGCTGGCGTCGGCGCTGCTCCTATCGTCATTTACTACAACAAAACGCTGTTTGACGACAATGGCGTAAAAACGCCGGGCGAGCTATACCAAGAGGGCAACTGGACTTGGGATACTTTCCGATCTACTGCGCTTGAGCTTACGCAGGATACAGACGGCGACGGCAAAAGCGACCAATACGGCTTCGGCTGGTGGGATGCCGGCTACCCGCTTATGGTGGCATCGAACGGCGTAACCAATCTTTCTTATAATGATGACGGATCGATCACTACGAATTATGATTCCGATAACATGAAGGAAGCGATGCAATTCACGCAGGATGCTCTCCTGAAAGACAAATTCATCGATAAAGACAAAGAAGGCGACTATTTTAACGCAGAGTTCAAAAACGGCAAACTGGCTATGACGGCTGAATACGGCTTCGGCGGTTTTACGGTATTCAAAAGCGATTACGAGCTTGATTTCGTACCGGTTCCAACCGGACCTAAAGGCACAAAGGATGTTGGTCCTGGCGGCATGTCCGGCTGGTCCATTCCGACGGTTTCCAAGAACCCGCAGGGCGCTGCCGTATTTATCAAAATGATGTCCGAGAACGAGCTTAAGGTAGCAACTGAAAACAACGTGAAGCAATTTGGCCAAGAAAAAGTCGATCAAATGAACGAGCTTGGCACAAAAATCCTATTTGCGCCAATCGGCGTCGAGAAGTATTGGGATGCTAACACGGCTGCATTGACAGGCATCAAGGACGGCACGCCGGTAGGCACATTTGCCGCTATGGCCAAAGCCATGCTGGAGGAAGGCATCAAAATCACGCTGACCCAATAAATAGCCCTGCAACTATCCGCCGTCATGCATGCATGGCGGCGGGTATAGTTATAGGCTCTTAGCAAGGAGGAGAATCGTATTCATAATAAGCTTTCAAGAACGGTGCGGCTGGCCGCAATCGGTCTAGCAGCCGCAGTGCTGGCGGGTGCATGCAGCAACGGGAATACGGCTAATCCTGGTGAAACATTGGCGCCAAGCGCGACAGCCGCAGCCGATCCTGCCGTAACGGCTGCGCCCTCGGAAGAGGTGAAGCAGGCTGAGGATCGGCTGTTCTGGAAACCGGCCGAGGGCTGGGTAGGCGATGTCATGCCATTTAGCGATAATGGCCGAATCCATTTGTTTTATTTGCAGGATTGGCGCGACGGCGCTCCCGGCTTCCATCCTTGGCATCAGGCTTCGACCGCTAATTTGACTGACTATGACTACGCAGGGGAGTCGATCCCGTTTGGCCAAGAAGCAGACCAGGACTTGGCGATTGGCACGGGCAGCGTGATAAAAGCGGGCGATACGTACCATGCATTTTATACCGGCCATAATTGGAAGTTTCCCGATCAGGGAAAGCCGAAGGAAGCGGTAATGCATGCGGTCAGCAATGATTTGAAAAGCTGGACGAAGGTTCCGGAGGATACCTTTTATGCGCCGGAGGGCTATGAGAAGGATGATTTTAGAGATCCCTTCGTATTGTATAACGAGGAGCAAGGCGAATATTGGCTGCTGCTCAGCGCAAGGAAGGAAGGCACGGGCGGCGTCATTGCTTTGTTTGCTTCCAAGGACCTGAGCAAATGGGAGGTTCGCGAGCCGTTATCGGTCGAGGCTGCATCCTCTTTCTTCATGCTGGAATGTCCGGATGTTTTCCGGATGAACGGGAAATGGGTACTCGTGTTCTCGGAGTTCAGCGACAAGAAATCGACCCATTACCGGATAAGCGATTCGTTGAACGGACCATGGGTCAAACCCGAGAAGGATGTATTTGACGGCAGAGCTTTTTATGCAGCCAAAACAGGCAACTTGGGCGAGCGCCGATTCCTGTTCGGCTGGGTGCCGACGCGCCAGCTGGAGAAGGACTATATGAAATGGGGCTGGGCAGGCAATATGGTTGCGCATGAAATGATTATCGGCGAGGGCGGCGCACTCGGGGTTAAGGTGCCGGATGAGGTCGATCGCTTATTGTCTAAGCCTTCTCCATTAGATGAAGCAAGGCAGCTTGGGCCGGTAACGAATAAGGATAATGAGTATGGGCTGGACGGCGCTGCGGGCGTCAGCGGCATTATTTTCGGTCAAATGCCGCAGACGGCAAAAATTACGGGCAGCGTGCGTTTTGATGAAAAGGTAACTTACAGCGGACTCGTAACAGGTGTTGGCGAGGAGCCGGAGAAGGCTTACGGCATCCAACTGGAGCCGGGCAAGGATCGCATTCGCTATGACGCGGCCGGAGGGGAGACGTTATCCTCGTTAGAGCCTGATGTGCAGGTGCCGGTTGCGTTCGAGCCAAACGTCGATTATCCGTTTACGATTGTAATCGAGAATGATGTAGCCGTCTTTTATATCGGGGATTCCGCATTAACGACGAGAATTTATAAAATGCCGGGGCAAGAATGGGGCTGGTATTCGCGAGGCGGAAAAACGTCGCTGACGAAGCTTGCCGTATCCGTTCGAGCGGATTAAGACAGTATATTTGGAGGGAAAAGCGTGACGGATCTATACAAGGAGCGGTTTCGGCCGCAATTCCATCTCACACCGCCAAACGGACCGATGAGCGATCCGAATGGCATGGTATTTTTTGAAGGCATCTATCATCAGTTTTACCAGTTTACTGGAAGATGGGGGCATGCGGTCAGCCGTGACCTTATCCACTGGGAGCATTTGCCGCTTGCGCTTGTTTCCGATGAGCTTGGCGATATATGGTCTGGCTGCTGTGTCGTAGACAAACAAGATACGAGCGGATTATTCGGAGGAGAAGCCGGGCTGGTTGCCCTGTTCACCCATTACAAGGACGGCTTGCAGTCCCAAAGCCTTGCTTACAGCTCTGATTCCGGAATGAGCTGGACCAAATATGCCGGCAATCCGGTTATTGCAAATCCAGGCGTCCGCGATTTCCGCGACCCGAAGGTGCTCTGGCATGAGCCGAGCGGCAAATGGGTGATGGTCGTTTCCGTTGACAAAAGAGTCCATTTTTATTCGTCAAGCAATCTGACGGCGTGGCGCTTCGAGAGCGAGTTCGGCGAAGGGCAGGGCTCCCAAGCGGCGGTGTGGGAATGCCCCGACCTGTTTTGCCTTCCCGTAGACGGGGATGCCGGCCGCTTGAAATGGGTGCTGCATGTCAGCATTGGCGATAACAAAGAAACCGACGGCTCGACCGCGCAATATTTTATTGGGCAGTTCGATGGGCAGCGCTTCACAAGCGATGACGCGTCAGGAGGGCATATCCGCTGGACCGATTATGGCCAAGATTTTTATGCGGCGGTAACTTATTCCGATCTTCCGGTGGAGGACGGGCGCAGTGTTTGGCTGGGCTGGACGTCAAACTGGAAATATCCGTTTGCCGGACCGACGGAGCCGTGGAAGGGAGGAATGTCGGTGCCGCGCACGCTTGAGCTTCGAACAGATGCCGAAGATGTGATTGGGCTTTGCCAGAAGCCGATTGACGAGCTTAAGCGGTTACGAACCGACGCGCTGCGGTTTGCGTTCGTCGAAGCGGATGATCAAATGGTGAAGCTTGACTTTCAAGGCACTTCTTTCGAGCTGGTCGCGGATATCGAGTGGAAGGAAGCCCAGTCCTTCGGGCTCCGCGTGCTCTGCTCGCAGTCAGGCGCCGAATCAGCGGCTTTCGGGTATGACACGGAGGAGCAGGCCGTTTTTGTGGACCGGATGCATGCCGGGCGGAATGATTTTATCAACCGCGAAGGCGAGCCGTTTGATTTTGGCAAACGGTTTACCGCCCCTTACAAGGCAGCGAATAATCGAATCACTTTCCATGCTTTTGTCGATGAATCGGTGATTGAGCTGTTTATCGACAACGGGGAGAAGGTTTTTACGGTTTTGGTATACCCGGCGCCCGGCAGCCATGGCCTCGAATTATTCGCAAGCGGCGGCGCTGCCGTATTCCGGAGCGTTGACGTGTACCGGTTGCAATCGATTTGGCATAAATAAAAATAGCAAGCAAGGATAGGTGAGTGGGATGAAAAATACGGTAAGCAAGCAGGATGGACATCAGGCTTTTATTGCGCAAGCCGAAAAAGCCTGGAGAGAGAATTCGAAAAAGCTGGATGAAACATATCGGCTCCATTATCATATGATGCCGCCGGCGGGCTGGATGAATGACCCGAATGGGATGATTTATTTTGACGGCCATTATCATTTGTTCTATCAGCATGATCCTTATCAAGCGAAGCAAGGACCGATGCACTGGGGGCATGCCAGAAGCAAGGATCTGGTCCACTGGGAGCATTTGCCGGTTGCGCTTGCGCCGTCCGGGGAATACGACATGGGCGGGAATGCCGGACAGGGCTGCTGGTCTGGAAGCGCGGTAGACAACAACGGCGTATTGACGCTCATTTATACGGGCCATGTTGACGGTAAAACGCCGGAAGAGGTGCAGTGTCTTGCGGCCAGTACGGACGGCGTGACTTTCCATAAGCATACCGCTAATCCGGTAATCGG
Source organism: Paenibacillus sp. LPE1-1-1.1 (assembly GCF_040676435.1). Taxonomy (NCBI): domain Bacteria; kingdom Bacillati; phylum Bacillota; class Bacilli; order Caryophanales; family Paenibacillaceae; genus Paenibacillus; species Paenibacillus sp. LPE1-1-1.1. The sequence continues at coordinate 1,475,677 of NZ_JBEGHY010000001.1, read as the reverse complement.
CGATTCGCCGGATGCCGAGCGCTTCGGTTTCCGCGACCCGAAGGTATGGAAGCACGGAGAGAAGTGGTACATGATCGTCGGTTATGGCAAAGACGGGATCGGTAAAGGCATTATTTACACTTCGTCCGATCTGCTCAGTTGGGACTATCAAGGAGCTGCGGCCGAGAGCGACGGCACGATGGGCGATATGTGGGAATGCCCGGATCTATTTCCGCTCGGAACGGATCATCAGCATGTGCTGCTTATCTCCCCAATGAACATCGCGCCGGTCAAAAACTTGTATCTTGCCGGAAATTTTGATTATGACAGCTGCCGTTTTGAGCAAAAGCATGCGGCGCAAATCGATTACGGCTTCGATTTCTATGCTCCGCAAACGCTGCTTGACGATAAAGGCAGAAGAATTATGATCGCTTGGATGAACATTTGGGGAGCAACGATGCCGGAGCAAGCCCATGGCTGGCTTGGCGGCATGACATTGCCTCGCGAGCTTACGCTTGCGGAAGACGGCACGCTGCGCAGCCATCCGGTACCGGAGCTCGCTGCGCTGCGCGGATTGCATACTGCTGCTGCCGATGTCGCTCTGACGGACAATGAGTTTGTAACGATAGACGGCGTTCGAGGTGATTCGCTCGAATTGGATATTGTTTATGATCTGGCCGTCACTGATGCGTCAGAGGTAGGCGTCCGTGTCCGCTGCTCGGAGGATGGTTCTGGCTATACGGAAATTCGATATTCCATTACGGAGCAGAAGATTTATATGGACCGCAATCTAGGCGGCGAGGGTGACGGCGGAGTCAGTGAAGCGCCGCTGCCGGTGCAAGCGGACGGACGGCTTCGGATACGGCTGTTTCTCGATCGTTCCTCGATCGAATTGTTTGCCGGCGAGGGGCGAATCGCTATAACCAATCGGGTTTATCCAAATCCGAAGGACACAGGAATTTCCTTTTTCGCCCGCGGCGGAACGGCGAAGCTCGACACGTTGGATGCATGGGAGTTGAGCTCGGTTTGGTAACAAAGGATAATGCTAGGACTGATCAAGGGTTGGATGTTGTTGCGCTTGGCGAGCTTCTGATCGACTTCACGCCGCATGGCGTATCCGAGCAGGGGCAGCCGCTATTCGAACAAAATCCGGGCGGTGCGCCTGCGAACGTGCTGGCTGCTTTAGCCAAGCTGGGCCTCGCGACTTCGTTTATCGGAGCGGTAGGCGAGGATGCGTTCGGCTGTTATTTGAAGGATGTGCTGGAGCAATGCGGCATCGGCACGGAGGGGCTGCTGCTCACGTCGGAGGCCAAAACGACGCTTGCGTTCGTCCATCTGGACGCAGACGGCGACCGTTCCTTCTCCTTCTTCCGTCAGCCGGGCGCTGACCATATGCTGCATGAGGATGATATCAACCGCAAACTGATCGATTCGGCCAAAATCTTTCATTACGGCTCGATCTCAATGACGCACGAGCCCTCTCGGACAGCTACCCTGAGCACGGCCGCTTATGCTAGAAGCAAAGGGCTGCTCATCTCCTATGATCCGAATTTGCGCTTGTCGCTATGGGATAATGAAGTCGCGGCGAAGGATCGCATATTGGAAGGGCTTCAGTATGCGAATGTGGTAAAGCTGTCGGAGGAGGAGCTTCTGTTCTTAACGGGAACCCGTGATCTCGAGACGGGAACCAAGCAGCTGGCAGAGCAATTCCCATCCCTATTTATGCTGCTGGTTACGCTGGGCGCAGACGGAAGCTATTGCCGGGCAGGCGAGGCAACCGCTTCGCATGCGGGCTATAAGGTAGACGTGCTGGATACGACAGGGGCGGGTGATGCCTTCTTCGCAGGCATTCTTTATTCCCTGCTGGCCGAACGTGAGGCTGCTGCTCAAAATGGTTGGACTCAGCCGCAGCTGGAATCGATGCTCGCGTTCGCTAACGCAATGGGCGCGCTCGCCGCGACCGGCAAGGGAGCTATCCCGTCGATGCCAACGCTTGGAGCGATTACGACTATCGCGGGTGCATTTGCGCTTGAATAAGGAAAACTCAGATGAACGGCAATAAGAGCGATGTCGCGCTTATTGCTCTTCATCGAGCGTTAGCGAGCGGGAATGCTATGATTTTTCACTCTATTTAGAAAGCGCTTACCTTTCGGCTGGAGGCGTGCTGTTTTCTTTATTCGGATGAATTAACAGGAATTACTCCAGTTAATTCATCAGAGCTGGCGACGTTGTTTCAATTAACGGGATTTTCTCCCGTTAATTCCAATCGATCTCCTGAAATGTAACTGTTTGCTCGAAATTAACGGGATTTTTTCCATGTAAATGCCGTTTTCAAACTTAATCGGCAGAATTAGCTGGAGATTTTACAGTTAATTTTATTTATCAAAGGGATGGCTGGGAGAATCCGATGCAAGAGCAATCTGCAAGAGCAGTTCGCATGGCAATCTGCAAATGAGTCTGCTAATGCAGTCCGCATCAGCAGACCGTATCAGCAGACCGTATCAGCAGACCGTGTCAGCAATCCGCCTAAGCAGTCCGCAGGAGCTGCGGCTATAACGGATCGGTCCGAAGCATGCTTTTTTATATTCAGTTGAAATAAAAGGACTTACTCCTATTAATTAACGGGAATTACTCCAGTTAATTGATCCGTGCTAGCGACGTTGGTTCAATTAGCGGGATTTTCTCCCGTTAATTCCAATTGATCTCCTGAAAAGTAGCTGTTTGCTCGAAATTAACGGGATTTTTTCCATGTAAATGCCGTTTTCAAACCTAATAGGCAGAATTAGCAGGAGATATTACAGTTAATTTTATTTATCAAAGGGTGGCTGGGAGAATCCGATGCAAGAGCAATCTGCAAGAGCAACACGCAAGACATTCCGCATATGAAATTTTCAAATGAGTCCGCTGGAGCTCGGTAAGAGCAGTCCTCGTGAGCAACCCACAAGATCGCCCCACAAGAGCGGCCAACCTGATCAACTCTCCTGAGCAATCTGCAAATGCAGTCCGCATTAGTAGTCCGAATGCGCAACACACAATAGCAACAGACAAGAGCAACACACAAAAGCAACACACAAGAGCAACACACAAGAGCAACACACAAGAGCAACACACAAGTGAACGCACAAGAGAACGCACAAGAGCAGCACCAAGAGCAGCACACACTAGAAAGCGAATAAAAGCAACACAAAAGAGAACGTACAAAGAGCAACACAAAAGAGAACGTACAAAGAGCAATACACAAGAGAACTCACAAGAGAACTCACAAGAAAAAGCACAAGAGCAACACGCAAGAGCAAACAACACACAAGATCTATACACAAAAGCAATCTGCAATTGCATCCGTATGAGAAGTCAGAATGAGCAGCCTACATGAGCAGTCAGCATAAGCAGTCCACAAGAGCGCGGCAGCAACAATTCGGCAGGTGTAAATAAATGGCAATTAAATTGTTTCATAAACAGTAGGAGGTTCATAGATGCGTATTAATAGAATAGGTGCGTTGCTATTAACAGTTTCGCTGATATGGTCATTGCTTCTTCCGATGCAATCCGCCGAGCATGTACATGCCGCGGATCCTGCACCGGTGATGAAAAAGATGCAGGGTTACACGCCTATTTCCGGAAGCTGGGTTACCGAAGGGAATGCGGCGGTTAGCGGGAGCAGCGGACCTGATGCCAATGCATTTTTCATGTCATCGACCGGGGTCGGCTCGTATTTCGAATACGAAGCAACCATCACGGTGGATGAAAATACGCCTTATGGCGTGGGTTCGCTTGTGTTCAGATCGAATGCGGACGGCAGCAAAGGTTATGTCGTTAGCTTGGACCCTAATATGGACAAAGTTAGATTGTTCGATTGGGCGACAAATCAAGACGTAGGCCAGCCCTATGCGCTGGCACTGGAGCCGGGTAAGCCTTACCATGTCAAAGTCAGCGGGGATGGCTCGAGCCTTCGCGTATACGTAGATGAACAAATGGCGCAGGATGTGCAAAGTGCCTTTTATTCGAGCGGAAACGTCGGCCTGCATATTTACAATGGAAAAGTACATTTTACGGAGGTCAGCACCCGTGAAATCAATACGAATATCACCGGCTGGAACACCAGCAGCGGACAGTGGACGTTGTCGTCACAAGGCTTGGCAGCATCTGCTTCTGAAAATGAGAACGCTTACGCGATAGCTTCGACCTACGGGGATGATCTAACCTATGAGGCGGACATTCTCATTCGTGACCGTTACGCCGTAGCAGCGATGCTGCTTCGCTCGAACGCGAGCGGCTCGCAGGCCTATGCGCTGCAGGTCGACCCGAACGCCGGACGGATACGCCTGATCGATACGAACGGTGATCGGGAGCTCGGCGTATTTACTACGGAGCTTGAGGTCGGGGAAGTTTACCGTGTTCGGATTAAGGCCGAGCAGTCGAAGCTGGAGGTTTATTTTGGCAGCGGATATGCTCCGAAAATAACGGTTACGGACCATGCTTATCCGGCCGGTCAGGTGGGGTTACAGCTCTATAATGGAGCTGCCGTATTTCAGAATATGACGGTCAGCGTTTTTAGAACGAATATGGGAGGATGGTCCGCGGATACCGGAGCTTGGACGCCTCACTTGGAGGGACTGAAGGGTGTCAGCACGGGGACAGGGACATCGTCGCGCATGTCTGCAAGCGCAGCTTCGGATCTGGTGCTCGAAGGCGACGTAACGGTAGCTAGTGCCGCCGGCGCCGCAGGTCTTCTCTTTCGTTCGAATGCAAACGGGAATTCCGGTTACGTGGCGGAGATCAATGCGGCAGCGAACCAAATCCGTTTGCTGCGGGCAGGCGACAGAAGCGTCATCGCGAGCTCGCCGCTGACTGTACAAATCGGCAAAAGCTACCATCTTGAAGCAGCCGTGAACGGTGCTGACATTAAGATTTATTTGGAGGCCTATGCTGAGCCAGCAATATCCGTACAAAATAATGAATTTCCTGGCGGCCTGACCGGTTTGGAGGTGACGGATGGAACGGCTTATTTCCAAAATATTTATTTGATGGACAAAGCGGATTATCAGACCGAGCAATATCGTCCGCAGTATCATTTTACGCAGCCAAGAAGGTGGGCGAGCGATCCGAACGGACTCGTCTTTTTCCAAGGGGAATATCATCTCTTCCATCAGGACGGCGGGCAATGGGCGCATGCGGTCAGCACGGATCTCGTTCATTGGAAGCTGCTTCCGATTGCAATCGAATGGAATGAGATGGGACATGCATGGTCCGGCTCGGCCGTTGCGGATACCGAAAACAAATCCGGTTTGTTTAACGGTGTGACAGGAGGCGGATTAATCGCTTATTATACGTCATTTAACCCGGATAAATGGAACGGCAATCAGAAAATCGGGGTGGCCTACAGCAGCGACAAAGGCCGCACATGGTCCTTCTATGAGGGCAACCCGGTTATCGAAAATATTGGCGGCGCTGGAGCGGGATGGGATTTCCGCGATCCAAAGGTCGTATGGGACGAAGAGCATAATCAATGGGTAATGGTCGTATCGGGCGGCGATCATATTCGCTTTTTCACCTCCGTGAACTTGCTCGATTGGACCGCCGTCGATTCATTCGGCTACGGAGCATACGTGCACAACGGCGGCGTATGGGAATGCCCTGACTTTTTCCCGTTAGTCGTTGACGGCGTGAAGAAATGGGTGCTGATGATCAGCACGGGCGCACGGGCCGAAACGAACGGGTCGGATGCGGAATATTTTATCGGCAGCTTTGACGGACAACGCTTTACCAGCGACAATCCTCCGGAGACGGTATTGCGCCATGAAAGCGGCAGAGACATGTATGCTGCCATGACCTTCGCCAATATGCCTGATGGACGCCGGGTAGAGCTCGGCTGGATGTCGAACTGGGATTATCCTTTTGCTTTTCCGACCTCGCCATGGAAAGGACAAATGTCCGTTCCCCGCGAGCTGATGCTTAAACAAAATGAAAATGGAGGCATCCATCTCGTACAGAAGCCCATCGGGGAGCTCGAAACGCTGCGAGGGGATGCAATGTCTTGGAGCAATGAAGTGATCACCCCGGAAAGCGGCAATTTGCTTGCAGGCGTAACGGGATCAGCCTATGAAATCGTGGCAGAGCTGGAGCTGCCAGTCGAACAGGCGGCAGCGGAATTTGGCTTTGGTGTCCGGGAGCTTGGCGGAGAAAAGACCGTAATCGGCTATCAAACCGGCTCTAATACCCTGTTCGTTGATCGGACGGCGGCAGGTAAGAATGATTTTACGGAGCTGTTTCGTCCCGTACAGGAAGCGAATCTTTCTCCCGATGCAAACCGGCATATCCAATTGCGGATATTCGTTGACGAGTCCTCGGTTGAAGTATTCGGCCAAGACGGATCGGCTGTTATTTCAAGTTTGATTTTCCCGGGTGCTGCAAGGGACGGCATGAGCTTTTACGCCAAAGGAGGTAACGTAAAAGTAGTCTCAATGGATGTATATCCGCTGAAATCCATTTGGAGTGAGGAAGCTGGCGCTGGCGAAACGGCCGGCAAAATTGTAATGGACGCCGGCACGCTGGAGCTGTCAGTCGGCCAGGCGCATCGCCTCTATGCTTCGGTGCTTCCGCATTCCGCAGCCGATAAAGCATTAACATGGAGCACGAGCAATGCTGCCGTCGCCGGCGTTTCCGGTACCGATTCACGAAGCGTTCAAGTAACGGCGGCGGGCGAAGGCAGAGCGGTTCTAACGGCATCGACGCAGGCTGGAGGCGTAGTAAGCCAAACGGTTGTAACCGTAGGCAAGCTGCAAACCAATCTTACAGGCTGGCATGCTGCAACTAAAGGAGAGTGGTTAACGACATTGGACGGGATTTCCGGCAGGTTTGATAAGGATTCGAGTTATATGTCGGCGGTCAGCGCGCGCAATTTCACATACGAAGCTGATTTGAAGCTTGATTCCGCCGGCGGCGCAGCCTCCATGCTGTTCCGCGCCAATGCGGACGGATCAAGCGGCTATTATTTCAACATCGACCCCAATATGAAGGCATTGCGTCTGTTTTATAAGGATAACGGGGCGTTTCAGGACGATCAGCTGGTAGCGAAGGTGCCAGCCTTCATTTCGACCGGAAAAACCTACCGCATTAGAATCGTTGCGAGCGGATCGAATATCAAAATTTATTTTGACGGCGGCAGCGAGCCGATTATAGACGTAAACGACGTGACCTTTGCCAGGGGCTATTTTGGCTTAAACGTTTTCGGCGGGAAAGTATCCTATCAGAACGTGATTGCTGCAGCGGCGGAGCCATTGCAGGAGAAGGTCTATAAAATCGTAAACCCGAACAGCGGCAAGGTGCTCGAGGCTGACAACGGGACGAACGGCGCACACGTGAGGATTCAAACGGATTCGGGCGCCGAAAGCCAGAAGTGGTATGTGGAAGAGGCAGTTGACGGCACCTTTACGATACGCGGAGCCTTAAGCGGGAAAGCGCTTGACGCATCGGGTTCAGACAACGGTTCACCTATGCAAATCTGGCGGAATTTCGGCTTCGGCAACCAGCGCTTTACCCTGCCGGACAATGAGGATGGCACGATCGGCATCGTAGCCGTGAACAGCGGGAAGGGGTTGGATGTGGACAGCGGACGCACCGAAGCAGGTACGGCTGTGCAGCTCTGGGAGCGGAACGATTTTGCAGCGCAAAAATGGACGCTGGTCGAACTTGTTTCGCAAGCAGGCGGTGACGGCAGCGTCGGCGGGGATGAAGGCGATGGCTCAGGGGGCGGAGAAAGCGGCAATCCGGATGAAGGAAGCGGCGACCCAGATGAAGGAACCCCCGGCAATGGAACAGTTTCGACTGATTCGGGCGTTATCGGCAGCGGATTAATAACGACGCTGATGGATGGGCAAGCCGTGTCCTTTGCCGCGGCTAAAACCGAACAAACGGCAGAAGGCAGCCTGACAACGATTGTATTAGATGCGGATGAATTAAAGCGATTGCTTGGGACTGGAAAAAACCATAGCCTGGCTATACATGCCCGAGCAGCGGAAGAGGTACGCTTAGAAGGCTTGACCGCGGCGGAAATAGATTTGCTTAGCGGCAGCGGATCTACGCTAACCATTCATACGGCATATGGTATATTTCCTCTTGAAGCAAGCAAGGACTGGAAGAAAAACCTAGCCTCTTTCGGGAGCACGGTTTCTAGCGAGGACATTAAAGTCAGCGGAAGGTTTGGCAAAGCCTCTGAGCAAGTTTTGAAGCTTTCGAAAGCAACCGCGGCCAAAGGCAGCTATGTATTACTGGCCGACCCTATTCTTGCGGAGGTATCGCTCAGCTACGGCGATTTGAGCGTGGAGATGTCCAGCGAGGGGAAAACCGTTATCTATTTGGCGCTGCCCGATCAAATGGATCCGGCCAAGCCGGCAACGGCGGCAGCCGTGTATGCAGACGGTTCCATCTCCCCTTTGCCGACGGTAATCGAACGCGTCGGCCAAACCGATTATGCGAGAGTAATCGATTGGAACAATAACTCGATGTTTACGCTGGTTGCTAACGGGCAAACGTTTTTGGATACGGACAGCCACTGGGCAAAGGAAGCCATCGACAGCCTTTCTTCGCGCCTTATTCTTACGGGGACGGGAGAGCAATTGTTCTCGCCTAAACGCGATGTCACTCGCTCCGAATTTGCCGCGGTTCTTGTCCGGTCGCTTGGATTCATGAAGCCTGCCGCAGCAGGAGAAAGCCCGTTCTTGGATGTGAAGGACGGCATGTGGGAGCATGACGCTGTCTTCATTGCCGCGGAGAAGGGATTGATTAGCGGCTATGATGACGGGAACTTTCACGGAAGCGCAAGTTTGACGAGGGAGCAGGGCATGGTCATGCTTGCGAATGCGATTAAGCATATTTTAGGGGATTCGTTCATTGCTTTGACTCCCGCCGAGGAAGCTGAAATATTAAAGCACTATGGCGACGGCGAAGCGGCTTCTGCTTGGGCGCGGCCATCCATAGCCTACTTGATTAAGGCCGGCATTGTTAAAGGCGATGCAAGTAAGCAGATTCTGCCTAAGCAGTCCCTTTCGAGAGCCCAAGCGGCAACCATCATTCATAACCTGCTGAAGCAGATATCGTATATTTAAATCATAAGAGCTCTTGATCACGGCCAATGCAATATTGGTTGGGACAAGGGCTCTTTGCTTGTCGGCGCCGGATGCGGTAAAACAAAAACGAACCACAGTCATTCTAAGCGAATAAGCAGAATAAACAGTCCGGCAAGCGGGGTTCGGCTTGTATCGCTTGATATTCGCATTTATATTATAATAATAGCAGCTAATAAATGGAAAAAAGGAGCTGTCTATGGAGATGGTAACGGTAGTATGCAGCACATTTGGATACCCGCTCTGCCGGAGCGGGTGTGGCAGGCAGTAACGGAAGGGGAGCAGCTCTCCCGTTGGTATTCCCCGGGCTCGCCTTGGGAGATCACAGAGCTGAAGGCGGGTGAGACGGTTTACTTTCATCATTCACCGAATAAGTATCATGAAGGTTCAGAGGTTGTGACCATGCGGGCTGTCATCGAGACCGTCGATACCCATCGGATTTTTGCTTTGCGTTGGGATCTTGGCGCATCGGATCCGGTCATGGTAACGACGTTTATCGTAAAAGCCGAGAATGACGGTACGCAAGCGACCATCACCGAAACGGGTTATGAGTCAGAGGAACAGGCTAAGCCGACTAAGGAAGGTTATGCCATGTCGCTGGAGAACCTAAAAGCGTTTATCGAAGGCACCAAACTGCCCTATTGAGGTTAGATCATGAGGAGGTATTCATATTGCTGCGGATCGGCGTAATTAGCGCAATAAACCGGTATCCGGTGAAATCATTTGCCGGGGAGAGCCTGGATGCATGCAAAATAGATACATACGGATTAGAAGGCGACCGCTGCCATGCTTTTTTTGACGAAACAAAGGAAGGCTGGGATAGCTTCTTTACCGCAAGGGATATTCCGGACATGCTTTCTTACAAAGCGAAATACATCGGCGATTTTACGGGATCAGGTATTCCGCGGCTAAAAATCACCTCTCCGGAGGGCAGGGATTTTGGCTGGGACGATGATTTGCTAACCGAAATGCAGAGGAATTCCAAGAAAAAGATGCTGATGCGAAGCTATCAAACACAAAACCCGGATCTTAAAGCCGTGGATGAAGGAAGCATCCTTATCATCACCGATACGAGCTTGCGTTTGCTTGAAGAGATATGGGGCAAGCAGCTGGATGAGCGCCGCTTTCGCGCCAATATTGTCGTGAAAGCAGAGGGAAGCGGTTATAGTGAAAAGGATTGGATTGGGAAACGGCTTTCCATTGGCAGCGCCCAACTGTATGTGGATAAGTACTGTGACCGCTGCTCGATGGTTACGCTGGACCCGGATACCCTGGAACGCGATGGCTCCTTATTGAGAAAAATTAACGAAGAGATGAATTTAAACTTCGGGGTGTATGCATCCGTCGAGAAAACGGGAGTGATCCATGCCGGTGATCAGGTGCGGCTGGAGTCACCCTGATGCCTCTATTTCAGTTGGCAGAGAGTGAAGACACAACGTTAAACAATCCGTATTTTGTTTCAAAGCAGTTATCGTTTGGAAAAGGGGATTGACGTATACCGTTGGATAGTCAATTTCATCATATGCTTCACGAATAGGAAAAGCCAACTGTTCTTTTTTTGCTGAAAACTCCGCATTTACACCAATTTTGTTTCCACGGGCATCCATTCTTATCCATCGGGCCTAACGATGCAAGGTATGAAGCATTTAATGCATGAATACAGTAACCTGTACTAGGTGTGTCTCCTAAGGTTAATCTTTGGTAGCAAAAGCCGTTAGGAATCCCTTTGCTTCTTAAAATAGCGCTTAGCAGATTGGATTTTGCATAACAAATGCCTTCTTTAAAATAAAGAACTTCTGATGCTTTGCAGGTAATTCGCATACTCTGAATATCCCATGAGTGTGCGATTTGGTCACGGACGAATTCAAATGACGTTTTTACAAATTCGATTTCATTGGAAGACGACTTAAAGAGTTCATCCGCTTTTTCTCTTATCGACAGATGCTCATAATCGATTTCCTCTGTTGCTGCCAAATAATCTGCAAAGCTATTGGATTCGGCGATCAATTCCACTCCATTTCACCTCAATCGTTTCTATAAGCACCTTAAGGAAGCTTAAGCTTAAAACAATTATAATTATGCATCAAATAGTATTTTTATACAATGGGTTTTGGAAAAAATTGCAGCTGATTTGCTACAGAGGATTGCGAATTCACATCCAATTAAAATTTAAAATGGAATATTATTGAATAAAATATTAACAATAATATTAGTGTGGATTTCCCCGCATAAACACTTGACATCACACAAAATTAACATTAGTATATGGAGAAAATAAGGATTGTTAACCAAAATTAAGAAAATAAATATGGAAAATAGTATTACTTTAGTCGTATTGCTTTATTTTTTCGTTCAAAAGTCATAGTTTATTTATGTCTAAAATTGTCTGAATATTATGATAATTAAGACTTTAGTATGACGGTTAGGGGGATTCCTTTGAATGAAGAGCTGCTGAAAATCGAGCATTTAACGACCTCTTTTCGTATCGCGGACCATTATTATGCGGCAGTGGATGATGTAACGCTAACGCTGAGGGAAAATGAGGTGCTTGCCATTGTCGGAGAGTCCGGATCAGGCAAGAGTGCGCTGGCCTATTCGATTATGGGCCTGCATACGAGAGCGAAAATAGAGGGGAATATTTATTTTAACGGTCAGGATATTGCCCATCTTTCTCCTTCGAGGCTCAATAAGCTAAGAGGAAACGATTTAGGAATGATTTTTCAAGATCCCTTGTCGGCATTAAATCCGTTGATGTTAATCGGCTCTCAAATTGAAGAGGCCATTCTCCTTCATAAGCCTAAGCTTTCGAAGAAGGAGAGGACCAATAAGGCGATCGAGTTGTTAGCGAAAGTAGGGATACCTCGTCCCGATCATACCTATGGGCGATACCCCCATGAATTATCAGGCGGAATGAGACAACGGGTCGTTATTGCAATTGCGATCGCCAATGAGCCCAAGCTGCTAATCGCAGATGAACCGACTACGGCGCTCGATGTAACGATACAGCTGCAAATTCTTGAATTGCTTAGGAAGCTGAAGGAGCAAAGCAAGGCAGGAATCGTCTTGATTACGCATGACCTGGGCGTCGTAGCCGAAATGGCAGACCGCGTGGCGGTGATGTATGCCGGCCAAATCGTTGAGATCGCCGATATTTATACGCTTATTTCGAATGCAAGGCATCCCTATACAAGATCCTTACTGCAATCCATTCCGACTGCAAATGAAGCGAAGTCGAGGCTCCATGTGATTCAAGGAATCGTACCGTCTCTGCAAAATCTTCCCCGTCAGGGCTGCCGCTTTAGGTCGCGGATTCCCTGGATCGATGAATCCGCGCATGAAGCAGAGCCGGTTATGCATGAGATCTCGCCAGGGCACTTTGTGAGATGCAGCTGTTACAAGCATTTCCGCTTCTTTGATCCAAAGGAGGAGGATTCTCATCATGTCATTTCTTGAGGTTAGCGATCTGAAGGTGCATTTTCCAAACCGCGGCGGCATCTTTAGCAGAAAGAGCCAGCCGGTCAAGGCGGTAGACGGTATTCATTTCTCCATGGAGCAAGGACAGACTTATGGACTTGTAGGCGAATCGGGATCCGGCAAGACCACGGCAGGACGGGCGATCATCGGCTTAAACACGATTACATCGGGCAGCATTCTATTTGAGGGCGAAAAGCTTGCTGCAGGCGGTTTGCAGAGACATCCCGCATTCCGCAGAGACATTCAAATGATATTTCAAGACCCCTATTCCTCATTAAACCCGAAGAAACGAGTATTGGATATTATCTCTGAGCCGTTGCGGAATTTCGAGAAGCTGTCCGCAAGCGAAGAGAAGCGCCATGTGCAGCAGCTGTTGGAGAAGGTTGGCTTAAGCCCGGAATCGATTTATAAATACCCGCATGAATTTTCGGGAGGCCAACGGCAGCGGATCGGCATTGCAAGAGCAATTGCGCTAAAGCCTAAGCTGATTATCGCCGATGAACCGGTGTCAGCGCTTGACGTGTCCGTACAAGCCCAGGTCCTGAACTTTATGCAGGACATCCAAAAGGAATTAAACCTTACTTATTTATTGATCAGTCATGATCTCGGCATCATTCGGCATATGTGTGATCAGATTGGAATTATGTATAAAGGCCGTTACGTGGAGCAGGGGACGACAGCGGATATTTTCGATAACCCCCAGCATATTTATACGAAACGTCTTTTATCGGCCATACCTGATATTGATCCGGCAAAACGCGAGGAAAAGTATAGCTTCCGGGAAGCGGTGAAGGCGGAATATGAACAAGCCTATGCGAAATACTTTGACGAGGATGGCTTGGCTTATCCATTGAAACCAATATCAGAGACACATTTCGTGGCTTTGCCTGAGAGAGGTTGAGGACGATGTGGAGGACAGTTGCCCGAAGAATGATCATAATGGTGCCTCAAATTATATTATTAAGCATTCTTGTTTTTCTGATGGCAAAGGCAATGCCGGGCGATGCGCTGACCGGGCTGCTCGATCCGAGCATCGATCCGGCTGCGCTGGATGCCCAGCGCGAGAAGCTGGGGCTTAATAATCCTTGGTATGTGCAGTATTGGGATTGGATCACGAAGGCCGTTCAAGGCGATTTCGGTCAATCGTTCCGCTTTAAAATGCCGGTGTCCGACCTGATCGGACAGCGGATGATGAATACGGTTTGGCTGTCCTTAGCGACATTAATCCTTACCTACCTCATCGCGATACCGCTTGGCATTACGAGCGGGCGCTATCATGACACGTGGGCGGATCGATTGATAACGGGTTATACGTACTTGGGCTTTGCGGCTCCGTTGTTTATTTTTGCTTTATTGATGTTATGGGTGTTCGGCTTTCATTTTGGCTGGTTTCCGACAGGCGGAAGCATCGCTCCGGGAGTGGAAAGCGGTACTCTGCATTACGTCATAAGCAAATTTTATCATTTGCTGCTGCCTGCATTATCCATGGCATTAATTACAACGGTAACAACCGTGCAACTGCTGCGGAGCGAGATTATCGACACGAAGCAGAAGGACTTCATCATAACGGCAAGAGCAAAGGGCGCCTCTGAATCCCGCGTGTATCATCGCCATATTTTACGGAATTCATTATTGCCGATTGCTGCGTTCTTTGGCTATGAAATTACGGGGCTTATCGGCGGTACGGTGTTCATTGAGAGTATCTTCAGTTATCCGGGAATGGGCGAGCTGTTCTTGAGCTCGATTTCACTGCGGGATTTCAGCGTCGTTACGGCTTTGGTTCTCTTATATGGAGTGGCGTCCATTCTCGGAGCGTTAATTTCCGACATGATTTTAAGCATCGTTGATCCTCGTATTCGAATTAAATAAGATTCCGAGATTTTGAGGTGAATGAAATGAGGAAGACAACCGCCCCCATAGGTGCGCATACGCAGCTGGACAAAAGTCCTTCAAGCTGGAGCATTATCTGGCGTGAAATCGTACGGGACAAGGTCGCCTTGCTATCGTTGGTTTTTCTGGGTTTAGTCATCCTATCCGTGTATGGCATATCCCTTGTGCTGGACCAGGAACAAATCGTAACGATAGATTTATTCGAGCTGAAGCAGCCGCCTTCTTCGAAATACTGGCTTGGCACCGATTATGGCGGACGCGATGTTTTTGGACAATTAATTATCGGAACCCGCAATTCTTTGTCTATCGGTATTATCGTTACTTTCCTTACAGGGATAATTGGCGTTGTAGTAGGACTCATCTCCGGTTATTTCGGGGGGACGGTGGATAATGTCTTTATGCGATTTGTCGATTTCTTTATGATATTGCCGACTTTAATGATCGTGATCGCATTTGTCACGGCGGTGCCCAAGTATAGCATCGTATCCTTCTCGCTTATTATGACGGCCTTTCTATGGATGGGGATCGCAAGGCTGATCCGCTCCAAAGCGCTGCAGGAGAAGGAGCTGGATTATGTTCAAGCATCGAAGACAGTAGGTTCGTCCCACCTGAAAATTATGCTGTCGCAAGTGCTGCCGAATTTAAGCTCTATTATTATTGTCACGATGACCTTAAATTTAGCGGCAAATATCGGTTTGGAATCCGGTCTTTCCTTTCTGGGATTCGGCTTTCCGGAGAGCACGCCCAGCCTGGGCACATTAGTCAGCTACGCTAGGGATCCGCAAACGCTGGAGTCTAGATGGTGGATTTGGTTACCTGCATCGTTACTGATTTTGGTATTGATGTTGAGTATAAACAATGTCGGTCAAGCGTTAAAGCGTGCGACGGATGCAAGACAAAGAAAAGGATAATAAAGGAGGAAAACGATGGTGAAGAAGAAATCTGTTTTTTCAAGGTCATTAATCTTACCGTTCATGCTGGCGCTTCTCGTCTTTCTTGCGGCTTGTACATCCGGCAATGGGAACGAAGCGGGCAATCCGTCACCGACCGACGGAGGGGATAAGCCGGCTCCGACCGAGAGCGAGAAGCCTGCCGTAGAAGATGGCCTCTATTCCATTGATGATTTCAGCAATGTGAAGAAAAATGAGGGCGAAGCGATAAAAGGCGGCTCCATCACCTTCGGTCTTGTATCGGATACGCCATTCGAAGGAACGCTGAACTTCAACTTTTATTCCGGCGACCCGGATTCTCAGGTGCTGGCCTGGTTTGATGAAGGGCTGCTGACATGGGATAAAAACTACGTGTATACGAATGACGGCGCTGCAACGTATGAGGTGTCGGAAGACGGCAAAACGTTTACGTTCACGATCCGTGATAATGTCAACTGGCAGGATGGCAAGCCGGTAACTGCCGAGGACTGGCTGTTTGCCCATGAAGTCATCGGAAATCCGAAATATGACGGGCCTCGTTATGACTCCAATTTTACCAATATCGTAGGGATGAACGAATATCATGAAGGTAAAGCGAAAACCATCTCAGGCATTGAGGTGCTTAGCGATAAAAAGCTAAAAATTACCTACATTGAATCAACGCCGTCCTTGTTGACCGGCGGCGTGTGGTCTTATCCGTTAGCAAAGCATATTTTCGGCAATATGGATGTTGCGAAAATGTCTTCTTCGCCGGAGGTGCGCGAGAAGCCGATCGGCTTCGGGCCTTTTAAAGTGAAAAGCATCGTTCCCGGCGAGTCGGTCGTCTATGAGAAAAATCCGGATTACTGGCGGGGAGAGCCTGCCTTGGATGAGGTTATTCTGAAGGTTATTAACCCAACGACCATCGTTCAGCAGCTCGAAAGCGGAGGGGTCGATCTTGTAGATTCATTCCCGGTTGACCAATACCCGGATAACGCGGAGATGGCGAACGTTGAATACCTGGGCGCAATTGACCGTGCCTATACGTATATCGGCTTTAAACTAGGGAAATGGGATGCGACGGCTAAAAAGGTAGCTCCTGATGCAAAAGCTAAAATGGGCGATGTGAATTTACGGAAAGCGATGGCGCATGCAGTCGATAATGATCAGGTCGGCAAAAAATTCTATCACGGGTTGCGCTGGAACGCGACGACACTGATCCCGCCGTCCCATCCGGAATACCATGATGCCACGAATCCGGGGCTTGCCTATGATCCGGAATTAGCGAAGAAGATTTTGGATGACGCCGGATATAAGCTGGACGGAAAATACCGTACCAATCCGGACGGAAGCGAATTAGTCATTAACTTTATTTCCATGACCGGCGGGGATATTGCTCAGCCGCTTGCCCAATACTACGTTCAGTCCTGGCAGGCGATCGGATTAAACGTTCAGCTGGAAATGCTTGAATTCAATACTTTCTATGACCGTGTCGGCTCTAACGGCGAGGATGATCCTAAGGTGGATGTTTACCAAGGCGCATGGGGCGTAGGCATAGACGTTGACCCTGCAGGCTTGTATGGACGGGACGCCATCTATAATTTCTCGCGGTATGCGAGCGAAGAACAGGATCGTCTGCTTAAAGCAGGCGTATCAGCAGAAGCCTTTGATGTGAAGGTTCGTCAAGGCATTTACAAGGAATGGCAGCAGCTCATGGTAGAAGATGTTCCGGTATTCCCAACCTTGTACCGCGCCGTGATCGTTCCGGTTAACAAACGGATACTCAATTATGCCATTGGCGATGGTACGAATTTGTATCCTTATCAGATTGCCGTATCGCAGGATAAACCAGTTGTAGTGAAGTAATAAGCAATAGTAAGTTAACCAAAAAGATCGCAAGCCGATTGCCCGGGGGCAAAAAGCTGCGATCTTTTTGAATGGTTGAGTAGTAGCTATAGCCGTTTACGTTTGTAAAAGACAATGATTGCACAGGAGAGAAGCAGGAGGATCAGCGCGATGCCCGTTGCTGCCGCTTCCTTTGGACTGCCTTCAGCCTGTGCCAGGGTCTGCTGCGTGCCTGGACCGCCGAAGCCGCCGCCCATGCCTCCTAGCCCATCAGGCCGCTGGCCGCCAAAGCCGCCTTGCATGCCGCCTTGCTGGTCAGGCATCATACCGCCACCCGGAGCCATGCCTTCGCCTCCGGGTGGAGCTTGTCCATCGGCGCCTGGCGCAAAGGCAGGTGCTTCCGCATCGGCGCCGGCTGCATTGGGCTGTGCTCCGTTCTGTTGTAAATTTGGCCGTTGACCTTGGCCGCCAAAGCCGCCGCCCATGCCGCTGTTTCCGCTGCCCGATCCGTCTCCGGAAGAAGGAATCGTGCCGGCAAGCTGTTGAGCGACAGAGCTAGTTTGCGTCTTATTAAAGGAGATGACCTGGGTGATGCCCTGCTCGTATTGCTCATACGTGTAAAAGGAGGAAGGGTCGGCCTCGACATAGCTGGATATCATCGCTTTAATCTCAGCGATTCTTGCTTGGAAGGTCTCCTCTGCTAAATAGCCATTCAGCATGCTTTGTATGATTTCATGATATTTTTCCTTGTAAGCTTCAACCTTCAGCAGCTTATCTACGAGCGGGCGATCCGCTACCGTTCCAGTAGTAGGCTCATCAATCAGGACGGCGGAGCCGCCGAAGCCGCCGAAGGACATATTATAATCCCAAGGCAAAATATTGAATAACCCGTCATCCTCATAAAGGTAATAGTTATGCTTTTTCTCGGACAAATAGCTGTCAAAGTTTCCGGCTACCGCATTCAGTGCGATGAATTTTAAGGCCTCGTCTACGTCCAATACGCTTTCGTAATTTGTGCCGTTGTTAAGCTGATCGAGCATATCCAGCAAAATATCCCCGTTGGATTTCTCCGACTTCAAATCAAGCCCGGTATAGGCATCGATGGTCTCGAGCCAGTTCAGCTCGCTGCCGCTTCCGCCGTTTGCTTTGTAAAGCGCGCCGTAGGCATTGCCGAAGTTGCGTTCAAGGTAGGCGTCACCAATTTGCTCCACCGCCAAATAAAAGCCCCAAAGCTCGCCGTTGACGTAAACATTCACATAGGAATATTTAGGCGTCGGCAGCCCCATTTGCTCAGCCAGCTCATACGACAAAAATTCACGCATATAAGAGGCATCGCTATAGTTGTTGTTTAAGTTGATTTTGCTTATTCCCTGAAGAGTCTGGTTGACGTACTCGTCAAAGGAAATTTTAAAGCTGTACCGGTCGGAATCGGTCATCCTGACTACGCTGTTCAAGCTGAGATTTCCTTTGGTGCGTATGCCGACGTTTTCAAGCTTTTGACCGTTGTATTCGACAGTCGCTTCTTTATATTCCTCGGCGCTGGCATTGTCCAGCATGCTTTGAAATTCCGTTTCATCGATCGTGATTTTGACATCTACTACTTTATCCTTCGGAAAAACAGTCTCATCAAGCTTTTGCTCATCTGCTGATTGCTCATTTTCGCTCGCGTTCGTGCTCGCGCCCGAGAGGTTGAAGGATGTCCCGCCAAAGGAACATCCGGTCAAACCGATAACCAGGAGAATAGAGCAAAAGCCCAATAAGAAGAATTGAGCCTTTGCTTTCATTGGAGCACCTCCAAAATATTATGAAACATAATCACCGCTGTAACTGATGAGTACGGCGTTACGTACGCCTGAAAGCTCCGTTAATTGGTTAATAAAGCGGCCGGTTTCGTCGCGAAGACGAACCTCAAGCGTCATTTCGATATTGCCCTGCGTCACTGATTTTTGTTTGACGTTGTAACGTTTCACAAGTGAACCGATTTGCTCATGCACGAGCTGTTCCGTAGCATCGCTGTCACAGTTTACGACGAGCAGGTATGGCGATTCGACGGATCCGCCTTTGACGAAGAAGAACAGAATGAGACCAACAACGACAGAACCGATGACCGCTAGCGTAAAGAAGCCTGCGCCTGTTACAATACCTGCTACCGCAGCCCAGAACAAGAAGATAAGATCGGTTGGATCCTTGATCGGCGTTCTGAAACGAACGATGGACAGCGCGCCGACCATCCCGAGCGAGAGCACGAGGTTGGAATTAATCGCAATAATGACGACGGACGTAATCATGGTCATGCCGATTAGCGACACATTAAAGCTCTTCGAGTAAAGCACGCCGCTGAAAATTCTTTTGTACAGCAGGAATATGAAGAAGCCAAGCAGGAAAGCGACACCAAGCGTAATCAATATTTTGGACAGGCTGATGTCGGAAGAAAAGTTTTCGATCACTGATTTTTTAATAACGTCGGCAAAGCTTGTGGCTGTATCCGTTGTTGCGGCAGCAGTTGTTGCGGTTTCCATTTTAATAATCCTCCCAAGTGTTGAATTTCAGATGTTTTCGGCAGATCACATATTTTGAAGCGGATTGCCGGTTAAGGCCTTCGAGCTGCAAAGCTATTTTGATATAAGCAGGAATATAAGCATCGTATTTTACCTCTAGAATGATAAGATCATTGTCGAGGGCACGGATAGGCTCCAGGCTTTTATCAAAAATATCGACGGCATGCAGGCCGGTTCGCAGCTCCTTGTCAAAGGTGATCCGTACATTGCCGTTGTAGCAGACATAAGGCTCGCGGACGTAATCAACGATAACCTTCGGCCTCAGTAAGTGATGCTTCATTTCATTATGGATTTCGTTCAAAAGCGGCTTGTCCGGCTCTTTCAGCACATCATGGTCACCGGCCATGAGCCTGTCGTACATCTCTCTAGTAAGCGGCTCCTTCACCTTGGCGATATAGTCTTTGAACTTGATTTTTTTCTCGAAATGAATGACATGGTCTTGGCCGTTATAGATCCGGATGCGGTACTTCTCCCGGTCCCGGACGCCACCCAGCTTCTCATGCAGGGCTTTGTTGTTGATATCGTCAAAGTACAAGCTTCGGATATGGTATTCGCCGGTCGGACCGACATGCTTGTCGGGGTCCATCAAATCCTTCAGCCTCTGGCGGATAATAAAGTATTGATGATAATTAATGAAAAATTTCAATTCGTTGCGATAGTTTAAATCTTTGTTCATTTCACACCTCTTTACATGTTCAGCGCCCCTGATTGCTTACAAATGCAATTCTACTGGCCTTTACTTATTCTTAACTTAATGTCGGCTGAAAGATTGCTGAATGCGCGAAATGCAGGTTTATTGTTAAGATATAATGAAGAATAAGAGAGATATAGGAGTGGATAGTTTGAAAATGCGTAAAGACGTGCTAATCGTGCTGGCTTGCTGCGTACTGTTAATCGTAGGCGCAGTAGGAATGGAGTGGCTTCGGACGGATCATGCAAAAAAACCGACAGCGGTTGTGACCACGTTTAAGGGGGATCCGATGACAAGCCGTGCTTTTACTTGGTATAGCTCGAATTCGGAGGCTGACGCGATCGTGCAAGTCGTGAAAGGCGATGCAGCGAATGATTGGGAAAGTGAACAGGTCTTGACCTTTAAAGGCATGACGGCACCGGTTATTGCCGAAGACGCGAGTTTGGAACAAGCCGTTCATAAAGCAGAAGCTACCGGGCTTGAACCGGGAACGACCTATTCCTATAGAGTAGGGAGCGGGGAAGAGAAGAGCTGGAGCGATGCCGCTGTATTTCAGACAGAGGAAGCTGACTTGGAAAACGTAACTTTCATTAACGTAACGGATTCGCAGGGCGTCACGGAGCAGGATTTCTCGCTTTGGGGAAATACGCTGGATAAAGCCTTTGCGGCCTTTCCCGAAGCTGCGTTCATCGTTCATAACGGCGATTTGACGGAGGAGCCGTCAGATGAACAAGCATGGTCTTATTTATTTGAAAAAGCAAGCAAGTGGGTAACGAAGGTTCCGTTTATGCCGGTTACGGGCAATCATGATGAGGTTGACGGCAATGCGGAGCCGTTCGTTTCTCATTTCAACCTGCCGAACAATGGCGCGGAGGGCTCGATTCCGGGAACAAACTACTCCTATGATTACGGTCCCGTACACTTTGTTTTTCTTAATTCGGAATCGAACATTAAGGAGCAAACGGAGTGGCTGCGCAGCGATCTTGAGAATACGGATAAGACTTGGAAAATCGTCGCAATGCATCAAGGCCCATACGGCGGTAATACCTATAAGAAGGTGAAAGACTGGACGGAGCTTTTCGATGAGTTCGAGGTGGATTTGGTGCTGCAAGGGCATAACCATGAGTATTCGAGATCCTATCCGCTGCGTAACGGGAAAATCGTCAGAGACGGCGAAGCGGCCGTGCAAAACCGCGAAGGTACGGTTTATGTGGTGACGAATACGGCAGGGCAAAAGTTTAATGAGAAGAAAGAAGATAAATTTTACCATAAGGTGCATTTTCAGAACGAGAAGCAAATGTTCGCGGGCATCGTGATCAATGGAAAAACGCTGACTTATCAGGCTTATGATGTGGATGGCAAGAAGCGGGATGAGTTCGTGCTGGAGCACTAAAATCACGCCTAGGGGCAGCATCATGCAGCTCTTAACACTTATAAGAGGGCGTATTAAGAAATTTCTTTGTTTTTGGGGACGAAAATGACAACAAGGGCAGCCCAGCATTTGCAGGGCTGCCCTTGTGCTTAGAAGAAGTGAATATTATTGCGGGTGAAGCGGAAGTGAAATCCGGAAAGCCGTACCCTCGCCGGGCTTGCTGATTACCTCAATGGTTCCGCCATGGGCATCCACGATCGATTTGGTTATGGCAAGGCCTAAGCCGGCTCCACCGTTTTTCCGCGTTCGTGACGATTCGCTGCGATAGAAGCGCTCAAACAAATGGGGCAAATGGGCGGCTGCAATACCGGTTCCATTGTCCGTGATGCTGATGATCGCCTGATTTTCCCGGCGTTCAAGCTTTAATTTAATTGCGCCGGCTTCTGCATCGGTATGTTGAACCGCGTTAAGAAATAAGTTTAAAAGCACCTGCTTGATCTGATCGGAATGAAATTGGCCGCTTATGGCGGAGGCAATTTCAAATTCTAATTTGCGGTTTCCGGCAAGCAGCTGCAATTGCGGTTCCATTTCTAATAGCATCTCATCGAGCCTGGCCGTTGACAACTGGAGTTGCGGGGCTTGATCAAGTTTCGCAAGCGCGAGCAAATCCTCCACGAGCCTGTTGATGCGTTTGGATTCCAGCTGCATGCTGTTCAGCGCGCGATGGAGCTGATCAGGATTGGCGGCAGCCCCGCGCAGCAGCACTTCAAGAAACCCATGGATCGAAGTCAGTGGCGTTCTCAGCTCATGCGAAGCATCGGCAACGAACCGGCGCATTTTTTCGGTGGTTTTCCTCTCGGTTTCGAAGGAGGCATCCAACCGCTCAAGCATTCCGTTAAATGCATCTGACAAGCGATCGATTTCTTCCTGCCCTTGGCTTGCCGGTAAGCGTTTGGTCAGGCTGCCGGCATCGGTTTGCTGCGCGGCAAGCACGACGCGGGATAACGGATTTAACGTACGTCGAAGCAGCGGTAAATAAAGTGCGAGCCCAGCCGCAAGCGCTAGAACGGAAAGCCCTGTGAAGATAGCAAGCTGGGTCATAAGCAGCTGTTTTAGCGAATCGGTTTCCGTGCTTACTTGTATAATCCCCGCAGCTTTGTTTGGAGGTCCGGCATTCCGGAAGACGACAAGCTGCTCGATTCCTTCGGCATTGTCTAAAATTTTGTAATTAATCTGCTGGCGTTCTTGGAGCTGGTTCGAAATTTGGGCGTATTCCTCCGCTGACAGGAGCGGGGCGCTCGCCCCGGTATCCTTGGAGACATCGGTGACCGAACCGTCTGAATCAATGAAGACGATCGACAAGCCAGGCTGGTAAAACAGTGGCGAGTCCCGCCGCTCTCTTTGGGGGCGATCCGCTATGACTTCATCGCTATCCTTATTATCTGGCTCAGGATGGCCGGTATCCATTTCGCCTTTCGTGAACCAATCCATCGGCATGGCCATGATTTGGGTATTTAACGAATCGGCTTTATTTTTAATGATGAAGTCCTTCATAATAATGTACTGAAGAACGCCGATCAACAAAAGCAGTGCGGCTAAAATAAGCAAAGATCGGGATAAGAGCTGGTATTTGAGCGAGCGAGGGGCAAAAAACCTCGCGACGGCATGCGGAGTTCGGCGGCTCATGGCAGATCCATCCGATAACCGGCGCCTCGCAGCGTACGGATAAGCCGATGCTCCTTGTCGTTCAATTTATCCCGCAAGGAACGGATGTACACCTCAACGATGTTCTCTTCTCCTCCAAATTGATACCCCCAGACCTTGTCTAAGATGAGGGATTTGCTAAGCACGACCCCGTTATTCAAAATAATAAACCGAAGCAGCTCGTATTCCGTTGGCGACAGCTCAAGAATCTGTTCCATATAGATGAGCTCTTTGCGACGGTCATCCAGGCGGAACGGTCCATAAACGACCTCGCCCAGGAGATTGGGAAATTGATTGCGGAGCCTCGCCCCGATGCGCGCGAGCAGTTCG
This sequence comes from Paenibacillus sp. LPE1-1-1.1, assembly GCF_040676435.1. Classification (NCBI taxonomy): domain Bacteria; kingdom Bacillati; phylum Bacillota; class Bacilli; order Caryophanales; family Paenibacillaceae; genus Paenibacillus; species Paenibacillus sp. LPE1-1-1.1. Next base: position 1,451,804 of record NZ_JBEGHY010000001.1, on the reverse strand, counting down.
CTGAAGCTAAAGGGCTTAACCAAATAATCATCTGCCCCGAGCGTTAATCCTTTCACGCGATCCTCGACTTCATCCTTGGCCGTAAGCATAATAACCGCGATGTTATCTCCGGTTGCCCGAAGCGCCGCGCATACCTCAAAACCGTTCATGCCTGGCATCATAACATCCAAAATAACGACATGGGGCTGAAAAACGCTCGCTTCCTGCAGCGCGGACTCTCCGTCATAGGCGACGCGAATGTCAAAGCCTTCATTGATAAGACCCAGCTCCAAAAACTGTACGATATTCGGCTCGTCATCCACGAGCAATATTTTAATTCCTTTGAAGGACGTCATGTGTAATCCCCTTTCACTTAGATACCCATCTATTATCGGCTTTTTGAAGAAAAGATGCACCTGTTTACCTGCAAATTCAGCAAACTTTAAGTCGATAGTTGGAAAAAATAGGGTTTATAATCATGTGGATGTAAAAGGAATGAAAACAAAAAATTGGGGATATTAAAGTGGTGTTTGATAAAAGAAAAGAAAAGAAAAGAAAAGAAAAGGATGGTGTATTTTGCATGCAACAAAACAAAAAGGGATTAGCATCAAGTGAAACCGGCAATAAGATCGGAAGGCTTGCAGCAAGGTACATAGTTGCGGCATTATTGTCGATTGCGTTGATGGTCAGCATGCCTTACACAGGCCATGCGATTGGAAAGCATGCCAAGGGACCGGATGTGTATGTCATTCAAGGCATGTTGAAATCGATAGGAAGCTATTCGGGACCGATTGATGGTTACTATGGAGCCTCGACCGTGCGCGGCGTTAAATATTTTCAGAAAAAGCATGGGCTTAAGGCAACAGGCGCCGTGGATATAAAAACACTTAAATCGATTACCTATTCGTATACAGAAATGAAAACATCGATGAAGGCAAAAAGTAAAGCGAAATGGAAAGGAAAAGCGAAAGCGATCGGAAACGGCGGCGCAGGAGGCGGAGCTGGCGGTGGCGCAGGAGGCGGAGCTGGCGGTGGCGCAGGAGGCGGAGCTGGCGGTGGCGCAGGAGGCGGAGCTGGCGGTGGCGCAGGCGGTGGAACTGGCGGTGGCGCAGGAGGCGGAACTGGCGGTGGTGCTGGTGAAGGCGCAGGAGGCGGAGCTGGCGGTGGCGCAGGAGGCGGAGCTGGTGGTGGCGCAGGCGGTGGAACTGGCGGTGGCGCAGGAGGCGGAACTGGCGGTGGTGCTGGTGAAGGCGCAGGCGGCGGAGCTGGCGGTGGCGCAGGAGGCGGAGCTGGCGGTGGCGCAGGTGGCGGAACTGGCGGTGGCGCAGGCGGCGGAGCTGGTGGTGGCGCAGGAGGCGGAGCTGGCGGTGGCGCAGGAGGCGGAGCTGGCGGCATTGGCGGTGGCCAAGGCGAGAACCAAGGCAAATCTGGCGGAATCGGCGGCGGTAAAGGCGAGAACCAAGGTAAATCTGGCGGAATCGGCGGCGGCCAAGGCGGCAACCAAGGTAAGTCAGGCGGAATTGGCGGCGGCGAAGGCGGCAATGGAAATCTAGGCGGCGGGCAATCAGAGAATCAAGCACCGAATGGCGGTAACTCGGGCAACCCTGGTAAGGGTGGCAATCAATCCGAGAATCAAGCACCGAACGGCAGCCAACAGTAGATTTATCATGCGATAAAAAGGGGAGCGGATTATTATCCGGCTCCCTCTTTCTTTTTGATTCCGATTAGATGAATAAATGACCATTCGTTTAGGTGGAAAACTTTATTAAAAAAGGAACGTTCACCGGCAATCTGACATGCAAACGTTCCTTATTATTATGAATAAATAGCTTCTAAAGATTTTCTTTGGGCAGGTTTAATATTCAAAATCGAGCGGATACTTTGGGCCTGACGCTCAGCATCTTCAATGGATTGGGCTAAGCCTAGCTCGAGTAGAGTCCCGTAAGCAACCATTCCCGTACGGCCCTTGCCGCCTCCGCAATGAAACGCAACCTTTTTACCTTCTTTGTAGGACGCTGCTACTGCCTTGATGGCGGAGTGAAGTAATTCTTCTTGCGGAACGTTAGCCTCATCTCCGAGCGGTACCTTGATCCATTTCAAATCTTCGCCAACCGCAGCGCACTGTTCTGATTCTTCGCGCAAATCGACGACGACTTCAACCCCTTCATTATCCACCATGGTTTGAACGTCTTGGGCACCGCCCATATATATACGGCCAGGGATTAGTTCATGATAAGCTTTATTCATAGTAGAACTCTCCTCAGAATTAATATGCGTAACTTGTTATTGTCCTTCTTTCACAAACTTCTCGATTCGAGCCTTAATGGCGTTGCGAACGTTACGGAACTGATCCATGATTTCATCTTCGGTGCCGGTTGCTTTCGCCGGATCTTCGAAGCCCCAATGCCATTTCACCACATTCGGATTGGAAATAACAGGGCAGTGTTCGTCAGCGTGACCGCAAAGCGTGATTACAAAATGAGCGCGGTTCAAGATTTCCGGATCGATCACATTAGAAGAATTTTGGCTAATATCAACACCTGCTTCATGCATCACTTGAACGGCTCTGGGATTCAAACCGTGAGCTTCGAGGCCTGCGCTTTTCACTTCGTATTGTTCGCTGCCAAGGGCACGGAGAAAGCCGTCCGCCATTTGGCTCCGGCAAGAGTTACCCGTACATAAAAAATAAACCAGTTTCTTTTCCATTTTTCCTATCTCCTTTGAAATCATTTAGTGGATGATGCTGAGCCATAAGTAAAGGCCTGCTAATGTAATAAACAGAACGGGAAGCGTTAGTACGATTCCGATCTTAAAGTAATAGCCCCATGTTATCTTCACGCCTTTTTTGGACAGTACATGCAGCCATAGCAGGGTGGCTAACGATCCAATAGGCGTGATTTTGGGCCCTAGATCAGAACCGATGACATTCGCATAGATAAGAGCCTCCCGTAACACGCCATTTGTATTTGTGTTTTGAATAGCCAAAGCATCAATCATTACGGTAGGCATGTTGTTCATTATCGAAGAGAGGATAGCAGCAATGAAGCCAGTGCCGACCGCAGCCATAAATAAGCCTTGATCCGCTGTCCATTGAAACACTTTGCCAAGCTGATCCGTGAGGCCGACATTCCGTAATCCGTAAACGACGACATACATCCCGATTGAAAATACGACAACCGACCAAGGTGCGCCCTTGATGACGGCTCCTGTATGAATAGCCGGGCTTTTCCGTGCAGCAATAATAAATACGATGGCTGCTGCGCCTGCAACAATCGATACGGGAATATGGATAAACTCGCTTACGAGGTATGCAATCAATAAAACGGATAGCACAACCCATGACAGCTTAAACATACGCATATCTTTTATTGCTTCACGAGGCTTTTTCAGCTGGTTAAGATCATAGCTCTTGGGGATGCTTTTCCTGAAAAATAGGAATAAAACCAGCAAGCTCGCACCGACTGCGAAGAGGTTTGGAAACATCATCCGGCTCGCGTATTCGGCAAATCCAATGCCAAAGAAGTCAGAGGAAACAATATTGACCAAATTACTGACCACGAGCGGCAAGGAAGCCGTATCCGAAATAAATCCGCTTGCCATAATAAAAGGCAGAATCATGCGGTCGTCGAATTTTAAAGCTCTAACCATGGCAAGGACTATTGGCGTGAGTATGAGCGCAGCGCCGTCATTGGCAAAAAAGGCGGCGACGGCTGCGCCAAGCATTACGACATAGGAAAACATAAGGAAACCATTGCCTTTGGCAAAACGGGCCATATGCAGTGCCGACCATTCGAAAAAACCAATCTCGTCCAAGATAAGAGAAATAAGGATAACAGCGACAAATGCTAAAGTCGCGTTCCAGACAATACCGGTTACGTCCCACACGTCGTTAAAATCAACAACGCCAAACACCAGGGCAAGTAAAGCGCCGCCAACGGCAGAATAGCCGATATTCAAGCCTTTTGGCTGCCAAATGACGAATAACAGTGTAATAAAAAAGATAAGGGATGCGATAACTAACATAATTCCTCCTAAATTAAATGCAGCAGTCGGGACTCGATTTTTTTAACTGTTCCTTCATTGAAGGCAGTACATCTAAGATGCCATGCAGATAAGGTTTATCGTCAACGCTTAGAGAATAATAAATCCATTGTGCTCGTCTCGTCTCATTAACCAGACCGCCGACTTTCAGCTTCCTCAAATGTTGGCTTACATTAGGCTGCGTTGTTTCAAGAATCGATACGATATCGCACACGCACATTTCTTGCTCCTTTAGCAGGGCAAGTATCGTAAGGCGAGTCTTGTCAGACAAAAGCTTCAATGTCTCAGCCAGAGCGTCTATTGATTGAACCATGCAATCACTCCTTCAAAGCTATGTATTGTGAAAAAGATTCCGCTTGTTGACTTTACATAGGATCACGTCTTCCAAAGTATATTATACATAGCTGATTATATAAGTAAAGTGTTATATGAGTATAAACTTATATAAAAAGAGAAAAGAAAATTATTTGCAGTATGCAAGTATATATATTATGATTCTCGTATGAGGTGAATGAATGTGGAAAATATTCGCGAGCTAGTTCAAATTATGACACGCCGCTTTGGATTTCTTAACAAAAATTGCTGTTCCGCTGGAGGGTGCGATATTTCCTTGGTCCAAAGCCATATTCTTTACGAAATCGACCATCAGCATAAACCATCCATCCAGCAGGTCGCTGAGGCGTTGGGCACCGATATTACTACGTTCAGTCGGCAAGTCCAATCCTTAATAAAAATGGGTTTGGTGAAAAAAGCGCCTGATCTGGACGACCGCAGAGTGTACGTTCTTTCATTAACGACGGAAGGCAAGTATGTGGCGGCGACGATTGACCAGCAAATGAACGCTTATTTGGATGAAGTCTTCTCTCACATGAATGATTTTGAAAAAGAAACGGTCATTCGTTCCATCAAGTTGTTGAATGATGCCATGAGCAAATCTAGCCAATGTTGTACCACCCCAATCGGGTGATTTCTTTTGCATAATACTTGCAAATTGCAAATAATAATAGAAGATCATTGTTTCCATATTTAAAGAAATGAATGCCGTGCAGGGCAACACCGTCAGCTTGCTGATGTGAATGATAAATGATTTCGATGAGGAGTGAATGTTCATGAATCAAATCAGTAAAGATCAAATTCGTCAAAACGTCCGTACCCGTTACAAAGAAATTGCTTTGCAGCCGGCGGAAATCGAATCCTGTTGTGCGCCAAGTTCCAGCTGCAGCGTTTCGCCTGCTAATTATGGTGATGTTTCTGCCAAACTCGGTTATTCAAACGAGGAATTAAGCGATGTCCCAGGCGGAGCAAATCTTGGCCTTGGCTGCGGCAATCCACAAGCGATTGCGGAACTTCAACCAGGGGAAGCCGTACTCGACCTTGGCAGCGGCGGCGGCTTCGACTGCTTCCTCGCTTCGCGTCAGGTAGGAGAGACCGGTAGAGTGATCGGCGTAGACATGACGCCAGAAATGGTGAGCCGAGCCCGAGCGAATGCTGCCAAAAGCAGCGATTTTTCGAACACGGAGTTCCGATTAGGGGAAATTGAACATTTGCCTGTATCGGATCAGGCGGTGGATGTTATTATTTCGAACTGCGTCATTAATCTATCCCCGGATAAGCAGCAGGTGTTCGATGAATCTTTCCGAGTACTGCGTTCCGGCGGCCGCCTTGCGATTTCGGATATCGTCACGACGGCGGAGCTTCCTGCGGAAATTAAGAATGATATGGACGCGTTGTATTCCGGGTGCATTTCCGGGGCTTCATCGGTTGACGAAGTGAAGGCAATGTTAATTCAAAGCGGATTTACAGATGTGGTCGTGGAACCGAAGGATGAATCGAAGAGTTTTATCAAAGACTGGGTCCCGGGATCAAAAGCTGAGCAATACATTGTTTCGGCCGTGATCAAAGCGGTAAAACCATAGTTTAAGGTACAAGTGTAAAATAATCAGGCCTTACCAGCATGGAAGAAAGGGACCTCTTGCGGAGAGGCCCTTTTTTATTTTGCGGGTAATCGTCGTTGTCCCATTTCCAAAATGATTAAAATAATGCGCTTCAAGCTAAAAAAACATACATACGCCTTTTTTATGGCCATGCTACGCTGGTTATCTGTACGTTTACTGCGCAAGCCTATGCAGCATCATGAATGATAAGGGTACAGGACAAACAAATAAGGAGGCAAAGTAAGTGGTCATACACAATCCGATCTTGCCCGGCTTTAACCCGGATGCATCCTTCCTGCGCGTGGAGGAAGACTATTATATTGCAACGTCTACCTTTGAATGGTTTCCGGGTGTTCAGCTTTACCATTCCAAGGATTTGGCGAACTGGGAGCTGCTGCCTCATGCGCTGACCCGCACTTCGCAATTAGACCTGAGAGGCAATCCAAGCTCAGGCGGCATTTGGGCACCGGCGCTTTCTTATGATATCGGTCTTTTTTATTTATTGTTTACGGATGTAAAGGGCCGCAAGGGCGTCTATAAGGATTTGCATAATTATTTGGTAACGTCAGAGAGCATGAGCGGACCATGGTCCGAGCCGGTTTATTTGAACGGCAGCGGTTTTGATCCTTATTTATTCCATGATACGGACGGGACCAAGTGGCTGCTGAATATGCAGTGGGATTTCCGGGACGGCCATTCCCGGTTTGGCGGTATTCTGCTTCAGCAGTACGATCCCATAGAGCAGCGGCTTGTCGGACCTGTGAAGAAAATATACGAGGGCACGGATCTAGGCGTGACCGAGGGACCCCAAGTGTTTAAACGGAACGGTTATTATTATTTGTTGGTTGCAGAGGGAGGCACAGGGATTAACCATGCCGCTACGTTAGCCCGCTCGCGTCAATTGGAAGGTCCTTACGAAACAGACCCGTCCTATCCGATATTGACAACCCAAGGTGCTCCTGATTATCCGCTGCAAAATGCAGGCCACGGCATGGTAGTAGAAACACAAACCGGCGAATGGTATATGACGCATATTTGCAGCCGCCCCTTTGCAGGCACAAAGCTTAACCCGCTCGGCAGGGAAACGTCGATTCAGCGCTGCTGCTGGACAGAGGATGGCTGGCTCCGCCTGGAGCATGAGGGGAAATTGCCTGCACTCACGGTACCTGCTCCGCAGCTTGCGCCGCATCCGTTTCCCATTCAGCATGCGAAGGATGACTTCGATCTGCCTAGTCTAGGCTATCACTATCAAACGCTGCGCGCTCCGGCCGAAGACACGTGGCTCAGCCTGACGGAGAGGCCTGGATACTTAAGGCTCCGCGGCAGGGAATCGCTGCATTCCTGGCATCAGCAGAGCATGGTTGCGCGGAGATTGCAGCATTTCAACTGTACGGTAGAAACGCGTATGGAATACGAGCCTGAGCATTTCATGCAAATGGCGGGGCTTGTCTTTTATTATGACGAGCTGGACTATTTTTATTTACGCGTTACGCAGGACGGAGAAAACGGACGGAAACTTGGTTTGATCACAAGCATTCAAGGAAAATACAGCGAAAATAGAGAGCATGAGCTCTCTGTCGATGGTTGGGATGCTTATTATTTAAAGGCGGTTGTTCACGAGAGGTCGCTGCGCTTCTACGGCGCTGAAGACGGTAAGACCTGGCAGCAGGTTGGAGAAGTGCAGGATACAGGCGTTTTGTCCGACGAGTTCGGAGGGAAGCTGGGTTTTACCGGCACGATGATCGGCTTATGCGCACAGGACATCAACGGAACAAAGAAGCATGCGGATTTTGATTATTTGAGCTATGTAACGGAAGTTGAATAATAAGACTAAATAACCAGCCGTTTGGCTTAGCTTGCTCTTCGGCGCAGCAATGATCTTAAATTAACGGCATACCGTCCTTAAAAAACTTCATTTAAGCTGTCGGAATTTGATGATAATCTTAGATCAAGGAAACGGGATTGCACAAGATGATGCGCACATCTTACATGACAATTCCTCTTAAACAGCGGAAATTAAAGGGAGGTCAAATGAATATGGCTAAAAAATCATTTTTGAAATTGGTAACTCTAATGTTGGCATTGACCGTGATCTTGACCGCATGCGGCGGCAATAATACGGCTTCGCCAAGCAATAATGCAGGCACATCGGAGAATCCGACAGACGCGCCGCAGAAAGAAGTAAGCTTCACGCTGGCTTACGCAACAGGTGACCCGGCAACGAAAAAAGCAATTGAAACGACGATTGATGCCTTTACGGCAAAAAATTCTCATATCAAAATTGTTAACTATAGCGAAACGACTTCGGCTTCTTATCTAGATTGGCTTAAAACCAAAGATGCGGTAGGCCAATTCCCTGATCTCGTAGAAATGCGCGACACCAAAGTATTCGTTGACGCAGGAAAAATCGTAGAGCTTCCGGAAGATCTCCGCAGCTTGTTCTCGATCCTGCCGGAATATGATGGCAAAATATACAATGCTCCTCTTACGGGCACAGCGCCGCAGGGGATTATTTACAGCAAGAAAGCCTATGCGGATGCAGGCGTAACCGAGCTTCCAAAAACGTACGATGAGTTTTTAGCGATCCAAGAAAAGCTTGCGGCTACCGGCATTTCGCCAATCGTAGTCGGCGGCAAAGATATTTTCCACATGGGCTTCTGGACAAACTTCTTCTTCATCAACGAGGTTTATTCCAAGGATCCGGACTGGAACTCGAAGCGCACGGCACAAACGGCAAGCTTTACGGATGCCGGCATGGTTCAAGCGGTAACCGACTATAAAGAGCTATTCAGCAAATACGTGGATAAAGGCTGGCTCAGCACGGCTGACAACCAAACAGCTTCCATTCTAGTGAGCGGCAAAGCGGCTCAGTTGTTCTCCGGTCCTTGGATGTTCGGACAAATCGCGGAAGCCGATCCAAGCTTCGAGTTTGGCTTCTACGCCATCCCTGACCGCAGCGGCAAAGTGAATATTAACCAACTGCCTAACCTTGCTGGCTGGTCGCTATCGGCTCAGGGAGCCAAAGACCCGGATAAAGCGGAAGCGATCAAAGCGTTCATCAAATTCTTCTTTGAGCCGGAGCAATACGGACCATACCTAGCTACCGTAAACGGCATTCCGACGACATCGGCTGAAGTGACTTATGAAACAGGCGAGCAAATGCAAGAAGTCATGAGACTGGTTGGCGATTCCGCGGTGAACAAATCGTTAGGCCTGGCGAACTGGTACGGCGATAATGCGATTCCTCCGCAATTCCGCAACTGGTATTACAAGCTTCTTCAGGAGCTCGTATTGAAAAACGGCGACGTAACGGAATACATGAAAAAAGCTGACGCAGAATACGACAGCAATGTAAAAGCCAATCAGCAATAAGACTTGCGCCGTAAGGAAAGAAGGTCAAAAAGAGCAGCCTCTGCTTACGCGGAGGTTCTCTTTTTATCAAGAACTTAGGAGGTAGGAGAGCCATGATTGCCCAGCTAAAGAAAAAGAAATGGACAAATTATGCCATTTGGTTTATATTGCCCGCATTTCTACTATATACGGCTTTCGTCATCGTCCCGACGCTGAGCAGCGTATATTTAAGCTTTACCTCATGGGATGGGCTAAGCAGCAATATCCGGTACATCGGACTTGATAATTTCAAGGAAATCCTAAGCAGCCCAAGGGTTCACAATGCTTTGAAAAATACGCTGATCTTCGCGTTCTCACTCGTGATTTTGGAAAATGCGCTAGCCTTGCTGCTTGCCATTTTAGTAGATCAGGTGCGTTGGTTCCGAAACTTTTTCCGCAGCATCTTCTATTTTCCGGTATTAATGAGCGGTATTATTATGGGCTTTATTTGGATGATCATTATGAATTACAACTTTGGCGTTTTAAATCAATTGTTGGATATGACAGGCCTCGGTTTCCTGAAGGCAGACTGGTTGGGAAATCCCGATTTCGCTTTAATCGCGATTATTCTCTCAACCGTGTGGAAGGCAGCCGGTTACTATATGGTCATTTATTTGGCAGGGCTCCAAGGCATCCCGCAGGAATTGCATGAAGCGGCGAGCATTGACGGCGCTAACCGCTGGCAGCAATTCCGAAGCATTACTTTCCCTTTGCTCGCAGGGGCGATGACGGTATGCTTGATGCTCTCCATGATCGGCTCACTCAAAATCTTCGATCAAATCGCGGTCATGACCGACGGCGGTCCGGGATTCGCAACCGAAACGTTGACGTATATCATTTATAAAGTCGGCTTCGGCGAATTGAGGCAGGGCTTTGGTACGGCGCTTTCGATGGTGCTGTTCCTGCTGACGCTTGCGATCTCCTTGATTCAAATGAAGGTTCTTCGGAAAAGAGAGGTGCAAATGTAGGATGAAAAAAAAGATTAAGGCCAACGAAGTCGTCGTTTTCGCCGTTACGTTTGTTATCGCTGCCGTGTTTGCTTTTCCGATTTACTTTAATATCATGTCCGCCTTCAAGAGCAACGGCGAAATCATGCGCGACGCGATCGCTTTCCCGAAAGGGCTTTATCTAGATAGCTTTAAGTATCTTTTGACGGAGACCCAGTATCCGGCAGCGATGCTTAACAGCGCGATATTAACCTTTGTCTCCATTATTGCCATGGTGCTCGTCATTCCGATGGCTGCCTATGCGATCGAGAGAACGAATTCGAAGTGGACGAATGGCGTGTTCACGTACTTCCTTTTCGGCATGATGATTCCTTTCCAGGTATACATGATTCCGTTGTTCAAGCAGTTGAAGATGATCGGCCTATTCGGAACTCTAACGGGGCCTATCCTTGTGTATATTTCCGGGTCCGTCGGCTTCGGCATCCTGCTTTATACAAGCTTTCTCAAGGGTATCCCTCGGGAAATCGAGGAATCGGCGGAGATAGACGGCTGCACAAGAACAGGGATATTTTGGAAAATCGTATTCCCATTGCTAGGGCCGGTAACGGCTAGCATGGTAGTTTTGCAGGGTCTCGGGATTTGGAACGATTTCCTGATGCCGATGATGGTGCTGCCATCCGGCCACGCCAAAACGATGATCGTCGAGCTGTTCTATTACGTCGGCGAATTCTCATCCCGTTGGGACATGATCTTCGCGGGTACGACGATGTCGCTTGTCCCGGTACTCATCGCATTCCTTTCCTTGCAGAAGTATTTCGTCAAAGGCGTCTCGTCCGGCGCAATCAAAGGGTAAGCTCGAAAATAAACATCCGCATCTGCCGCACAGCCGGAAACTCCTCTTGAGGAATTTCCGGCTGTGCCTGTTGCTTGCCGGGCAGGATTAAGGGGACGGCTGTTTCATGTTATGATTAGAACACATATCATGGGGCGGCGTTTGCATAGGAGGAGCATATCGATGAAATCGTGGGGGCAAAGATGGAACAGCGTATTCGTGAAATTTTCGGCGGCATTTATATTAGTCGGACTTATTCCTTTGTTTGCGCTCAGTTATTTCTCCGTACAGACTTTTACGGGACATGTCGAGCGGTACACTAACGATAATTTGCGCCAGATGGTTCTTTATATCAGCTATAACTTGAATTCGGCGTTCAATAACTATAACGAAATCTCCATGCTGATGTACACGGGGCGATATGACGGCCTGCAGGACAGCTTCTCGGACAATCAGACCCGCAACGTAAATGAGCTGCAGCAAATCAATTCCGTTCCAATCGATGCTTTTCTCAAAATGATCATGTACAGCGACCGGTACATCACGAGCGCATATTTTGTCCGGACGAAGGACAGCAAGCTTTATTATCAGACGAAAGAAAATAAAGTGATCATTCCGGAAAAGCTGCCCATAGAGGAATGGCTAAGCACGATGAAGGATGACCCTACCGGACTGATGATTTATCCGACGCATGAGGATTATTATATTTTTAATTCCCAGGACAACGTCATTACGATCGGCAGGAACCTGATCGATACATCCGGTACCCTCACGCGGGAGCCCAAAATCGTAGGCACTTTATTTTTTGATGTCGACGCCAAAATCGCGGACCAGTTTTTGCGCGAGCTCAATTTGGGAGAAAAGGACGAGCTGTATGTGCTAGACGATAAAGAGCGGCCATACTTCAGCAATAAGGAGCTGGCTGCCATCCAAATCCCTATCTCCTCGGAAAACGACAACAGAAAGCTTATTTTAAGCGAGGAGATTCCGTTTATTAAAGGCCAGCTGCTGGTTAAATTAGAGAACGAGGAGATATACAAGCAGCTAGGTACGACCAGTTCAGCGGTTTATATCGCGATCGGCATTTGCTCGCTCGTGCTTATCTTTATGGGCACCTGGTTTTCCCGCCGATTGGCAGCCCCGATTCGGGGGTTAATCAGACAGATGGCCAAGGTGGAATCGGGGAATCTGGAGATCCAGGTTGAAGTGAAAAGCAACGATGAGATGGGAAGATTAGCCCATGGCTTCAACCGGATGGTTGATCGGCTGCAGGCCTTCATCAATGAGGCTTATGTAGCCGAGATTAAGCATAAGCAAACCGAGCTGAATGCGCTGAAGAGCCAAATTAGGCCTCATTATTTATATAATACGCTGGAGGTCATTCGGATGAATGCCGTTCACAGCGATGCGGACGAAGTAGCGGATATGATTCTGTCGCTCTCGAATCAGTTGAAATACGTGATCGATTACGGCGAGGATTGGGTGACCATCCAGCGGGAGCTGGAGCATCTCAACGATTATTTTTATATCATCCAGGTAAGATTTGAAAACAGATTCGAGCTCAGATGCGATATTTCGGAAGAGGTAAATATGGAATGGCCGATCCTAAAGCTTTCCCTGCAGCCGATCGTCGAGAATGCGATTCAGCACGGGCTCCGGCTCAAAGGAAAGGGCATTGTGAAAATATCGATCGAGCTTTGGGAGAATAAGCTTGCCGTTACCGTTTACGATGACGGCGTAGGCATGGATAAGGCGGAGCTAGATCGCCTTAACGCGATGCTTGGGGATGCAGCGGCTCCTTCTAAAAATGTCGGCGTGAAAAATGTGCATGAACGAATAAAATCGGTTTGCGGAGAAGGCTACGGCGTATCGGTAAGCAGCCGCAAGCATGTCGGCACCTCGGTGCTGATGCTATTTCCGGTGAAGGAGGAACTGACGCATGATACGACTCATTCTGGCAGATGATGAACCGATTATCATAAAAGGATTGCGGAAGCTGATGGATTGGGAGTCGTTCGGCATGGAAATCGTCGGTCATGCCTACGACGGCAACGAGCTCATGCAGCTTATCGAAGACTTGAATCCCGATCTGGTTATTAGCGATATTAGCATGCCGCATCGGTCTGGCATCGAAATCATAAAAGAGATCAAGCAAAGAGGATTGCCGGTAAAAGTGATTTTTATTAGCGCGTATCAGGAGTTTTCCTATGCAAGAGACGCGGTTGCGTTTGGGGCGGTCGACTATTTGGTGAAGCCGGTCGTGAAGCAGCAGCTGGAGAGCGTGCTGGGCAAAGCCATTTCATTAATAACGGAGCATAACGAGGAGCAGAAGCGAAAAGGAAAGCTGCAGCTGCTGGAGCGGAAAAGCCGGCATGAGGAAATGCAGGATGCCCTCATTCAATTAACGGACGGCAACTTGTCGCCTAATACGAAATCTTTTCAAGAAACGGATACCCAGCTTCAAGGACCCCGCTATTCGGTTATGATCGTCGAGGTTGAGCGTTTGAAAGAAGAGACGGCCCGCTGGACGGAAAAGGAAAAGAAGCTGATCGAATTCGCTATTGGCAACATGCTGCAGGAGGTCATAACCGATACCGGTATCGGTTATGTTTTTATGAAGCGGGATCGGCATGTTTGCGTTCTCAGCCACGGCGAGCCGGAAGAGCCGTTTATGCTGGCCGAAGACATGCAAAAGAAAATAGAAACCTTTCTGAAGCTGAAGGTTTCGGCATCCCTCAGCCGGCCGGCGAGCGGGCTGATGAGGCTGGCAGTTGCTTACCGCGAAGCGGAGCAAGCGATGGAAATGAAATATTTTGTGGGCTTGAACCGCGTGTTGGGCTTTGTTCCGCAGGGGCAGCAGCATCCCTTCGATAAGGAACTGTATGAAATGCAATGGGAGATCATCCGCGGGATGACGGCAAAGGCATGGCCCGAGGTACAGGCTGCGCTGGCCGGATGGCTGGATACGATAAAAAACGAAACGTATGGCAATCGTTCTCTTGCCGTATCCACCTGCTTTTCCTCGATGTCGTTTATTATCCAGGAGCTGTCCAAATCAGGCGTGCGATTGTCAGAACGCGCCTTGGACAAACGGGAGCTGCAGCAGCTGCTCGCTTCCTTCGAGACCTTTGATTGGATGAGCACCGAAATTATCGGTTTGTTTGAGAAAACCTACAGTGAAATGGACAGCGATTCCGGCAATAAGGACAAAATCGTGCTGGCTAAAATCAAGCAATACATCGATGAGCATTACAGCGAGGAGATCACGCTGGAGTCGATGGCAAGCATGGCTTTCATGAACCCTTATTATTTCAGCAGCTTCTTCAAGAAGCATACGAAACAAAACTTTAAACAGTACGTGACGGAGGTTCGCATGCGCCATGCGGCAGACATGCTCTGCCTGACCGATTTGATGGTCTATGAGATCGCGGACAAGGTTGGCTACAACAATGCCCGGCATTTTAGCGATATGTTCAAAAAAATGTACGGCAAGCTGCCAATCGAATATCGGCAGGATACGAAAAAAACAACGGAATAAGCACGGATTCAATTTGTTAGGCCAATCAGCATGTCGGATTGGCCTATTGGTTTGATGCGGTTGAAAATCCATTGCAAAACAACTTTGAATGATATATCATGATATATTATTAGGTTGTGCAGATAGGCTGGAATGGAAGGGAGGGGCTCGCTTTGAATGAAACATCATCTAAACCGATGTACGAAAAAATATTTGAATCGGTAAAAAACCAAATCTTAACGAAGGTCTATGGGGTCGGAGAACGAATCCCTTCGGAGAAGGAACTGGCAGAAGCTTACAGCGTCAGCCGTATTACGAGCAAAAAAGCGCTTGAGCTGCTTACGAACGAACGCTTAATTGTAAGAAAGCCGGGCAGAGGGTCATTTGTAGCCGATCCTGACACCGATTTTGGGACAGTGGCAGCCTCTTCTGGGGCGCCTGTTGCTGCTTTTTCCACGGAAATGACAACGATAGGGCTCGTCATTACCGATTTTGGCAACAGCTACGGAACGGGCTTGATCTATGGCATGGAAGAAGCGTCCAGGGAACATGATTGTTTTCTCGTCCTTCGCCGATCCTTTGGCGTTCCCGCTAATGAAGAGCTGTCGATTCAGAAGCTCCTTCATTTGGGCGTAGACGGGTTAATCGTATTCCCGGCCCAAGGCGAATACTTCAATGAGGAAATTTTGAAGCTGGTTATCGGCCGGTTTCCTTTAGTATTGATTGACCGTCATTTAAAGGGAGTATCCGCAGCCTCAATCAGCACGGATAATGCCGCGGCGGCAAGAAAAGCGACAGCCCACTTATTTGAACTCGGTCATCGCCATATTTCATTTCTGTCGCCTCCGCCAACGGATACGACGGCTGTCGAGGAACGGATTGAAGGCTTTATTCAAGCGCATGCCGAGCATGGGATTGCGGTGGATCGGGGGCTGTGGGTAAATGATCTTACCTCCACGCTGCCGAATTCATTCAGCGGGAACAATATCGAGCAGGATATCGACAAGTTAATGGCGCATTTGAAGAGCCGTCCAGAGATCACGGCCTTGTTCGCGATTGAATATAACATTGCTTTGCTTGCCAAAGCAGCCGTGGAAAGAATCGGACTCCGGATCCCGCAGGATATCTCTATTATTTGCTTCGATAGTCCGCCTACGGGACTCGGCGGCGGATATGCCTTCACCCACATCAGGCAAAATGAAGAGGAAATGGGACGTTTGGCCGTCGGCCATGTTCTGCAAATCATGCAGGGGCAGGCGGTCCCTAATAAAGTCATGCTAGAAGCGGATTTAATCATCGGTGATTCAACCGATAAGGTACGCCGGTAACGCCCCTGACCTTCAGGGGTGCTTTTTTTTTTGAAATGGTATATCAATAATAATGATATATTAGCTTGTAAAATGTCGAAATAAATTCATATTGACATACACACCATATACCAATATACTCATTTTATGAAAGCGGTTACGGTTATGGAAGGGAAGCTTCTTTACCCTAGCCAAGATAAATACGAAAAGGGAGGCATGGCAATGAAATTGAAAAAATGGTTTATGAAAGGGACGGCAATGCTGCTCGTCATCGGGCTTATCGCAGGATGCTCGGGCAACAACGCAAACCAGAATAATACGAACGGTTCTACGAATGCGGGAGACGGAAATGCAAAAAACGCGAAAGCAGTAGAATTAACCTTCTGGGGCGATTGGGGCGGCGAAGGCCAAGCGCAGTTCGAGACCATGGTCGATGCCTTCAATAAGTCGCAAAGCAAAATACATGTGAAGTATGTGCTGCAGCAGGATATGATCACCAAGTTTTTGACGGCGGCTACCTCGGGCGGTTCACCGGATATCCTTTTTTGGGACCGCTGGAGAACATCGCTGTATGCGCCCAAAAACGTGCTGCATCCCATTGATGAATATTTAGAGCGCGACGGCATTTCCCGCGATGATTATTTCGAGGAGTCGCTTAAAGAGCTCTCCTTGAACGATAAGCTCTACGGCCTGCCGCTGACAGTAGATGCGCGCGCGCTTTTCTATAATAAAAAGCTTCTTGCCGAAGCAGGCATCGAGCCGCCGAAAACATGGGATGAGCTTGCGGATGCCGCAGCCAAGCTGACGAAGTGGAACGGAAACAAGCTTGAAGTAGCCGGCTTCTCGCTCGGCGATGTTGGATTGTTCAATATGTATTTGCAGCAAGCGGGCGCTCAAATGCTTACGGAAGACGGCAAAACGAATTTCAATAACGAGCAGGGGAAACAGGTGCTGCAATACTGGGACCGCTTGTTGAACCAAGACAAAGTTTACAAAGTCGGCTTCGAGCAAGGACTGGGCGAAGGGCAGGACGCATTCGTGACCGGCAAACTTGCCATGCAGTATACGGGTCCGTGGATGCTCAGCACTTATAAAAAATACGGCAAGGACCTGGATTTCGGAATCGTACCGCCGCCAGCGGGACCAAATGGCGATAAAGCAAGCGTCATGGGCGGCTTTGGCTTAGTTATTCCGGAGGGCGCGAAGCATAAAGAGGAATCATGGGAATTTATTAAATGGTGGCTAGCGAACAAAGACAATGCGCTGCTTTGGGCGAAAACAAGCTTGAACATTCCGGGCTACAAGCCGGCGCTCGAAGATCCGTTTTTCAAAGATGATCCGTTCTGGCAGCCATTTATGGAAACGCTTGAATTTGCGAAGGTGCGGCCGAATCATCCGGGCTACTCCGTCATGGAGGGTGATGCTTTGATACCTAATCTCCAGCTGTTTCAGCAGAACAAGCAAAGCATAGATGATACGCTGAAGAAGGCGCAGGAGCAAGGGGATAAGCTGCTCGAGGATAACCGCGAAGTAAAATAAGCAATATTCGTGAAAAACAGAAAGGGAGGAAAACCTCCCTTTCTCCAATTGAGGGGGAGTTCCTATGGCTTCCGTTAGAAAGCTGGAGCGTCATCAGGCGAGGACCGCGTATTTGTTTATTACGCCGACCATGCTTTTGTTTCTTGTGTTTACGGTCATCCCGGTATTTATGGCGCTTTATTTAAGCTTCACCAATTATGATGTGCTGAGCCGCAAGGACTGGGTCGGCTTCGATAATTACCGCCGGCTGCTGGACGATGATTTATTGTGGGTAACGTTCAAAAACGTATTTTTGTACGCCGTGATTTTCGTACCTTTTAACATTATCATTTCATTAGCCTTAGGGATTCTCATGAACCGGGCTTGGCGCGGCATTAAGCTGTTCCGTACCTTGAATTATTTGCCGACCTTGACATCGTCGGTAGCCGCGGCTACCGTTTGGATTTGGTTGCTCCACCCCGAGTACGGATTGGTAAACGGAATGTTATCCTACATTGGCATAACCGGGCCGGCATGGGTAGCACAGACGGAAACGGCGATGCTTTCGATCATTCTTGTTACGCTGTGGCAATCCGTTGGGTCTAATATGATCATTTATTTGGCCGGTTTACAAGGCGTTCCGGATTATTTATATGAATCGGCACGGCTGGACGGCGCGACTAAGCTCGATTGCTTCCGGTTTATTACATGGCCGCAGCTTAGGCCGACGACCTTTCTGGTCAGTACGTTATCCATAATCGGCGCGCTTCAGCTATTTGATCAGGCATTTGTGCTTACGCAGGGGGGACCTGCCAATGTCACGAAAACACCCGTCTATTTAATTTACCAGCAAGGCTTCAATCAATTGCAAATGGGCTATGCATCGGCGCAGGCCTTCGTTCTGGCTGTGGCGATCCTTATTTTCTCCATCATTAATATGAGAATAACAAAAGCGGAAGAGTCTGTGATATAGGAGGCGAGCAGCTAATGGAAACGATCGGAGACACTCCTCTGCGCAAGGGTTTGAAGAAAACGATCTATTATGTCGTTTGCGCCTTGATCGCAATCGTCATGTTTTTGCCCTTTTACTGGAGCGTTTTGACCTCGATAAAACCGGATGATCAAATTTTCGCGATGCCGATCAAATGGCTGCCAACGGACATTACGTTCGAGCATTACAAAAAAGCGTTTACCACTGTTCCTTTTGGCTTGTATTTCTGGAACTCTTTCGTGCTGGCAGCCGCAGGGGTATTATTTAATCTCTTTTTAGGCTCATTGGCGGGATACGCGTTCGCAAAGCTCAAATTCAAGCTTAGCCAGCCATTGTTTCGTGTTTTATTGGCGGCGATGATGATACCCGGCATCGTAACGATGATCCCGAGCGTTTACGTACTGCAGCATCTCCCGTTTTTTGGCGGGAACGATCTGCTCGGTTCGGGAGGGCATGGTCTCATGAACTCCTTTTGGGGCATTATTTTGCCCGGCGCTTCCGGCACGTTCGCGGTCTTCTTCATGCGGCAATTTTTCTTGACGCTTCCTACCGATATGCTGGAGATGGCGCGGATTGAGGGCTGCGGAGAATTTAATATCTTTTGGAAAATCTATCTTCCGTTAACGAAGCCGGCGCTCGCAACATTGGGAATCTTTACGTTCCAAGCGGGCTGGAACAGCTTTCTCTGGCCGATGATCGTGCTTAACGATCCAACGAAAGCTACGGTCCAAATGGGGCTGCAGGCATTCTCGTACAATTTCCAGACGGATTTTGGCCCGATGATGGCAGGGGCTTTGGTTGCCATTTTACCGATCTTGATCTTGTTCCTGCTGCTGCAGCGTTACTTTGTACAGGGCATTGCTTTCAGCGGAATTAAAGGATAGCGGATAGCGCAGACGTTACATTTCATATCATGACCTAGGGGGAGACGGCAGATGAACAAAACGGCAATCGGTGTATGGGAGAAGCGGGCTGACGAGGCGCAAGCGGCGCTTGAGCATTTTTTCTGGAATGATGAAATTAAGATGTACAACATAGAGACGCCTTGTCCGAACGGCAGCTGCAATACGATATTTCATTACTGGTGGATGGCGCATGCGGTTGACGTGCTGGTTGACGGATGGCTAAGAACAGGTGAGCCGCGGTATGCGGAAAGGCTGCGTATTTTCTATGAGGGGATCTTGGAGAGAAACGGCGGTTCGCTGCCAAATGAGCTCTATGATGACATGGAGTGGATGGCGCTCGCTTGGCTGCGCGCTTATGCGGCAACGGGAGAAGAGACTTATAAGCAAGCAGCCTTGGTGTTATGGGAAGATATTAAGACCGGCTGGAATGAGCATATGGGAGGCGGGATCGCGTGGCAGAAAAGCCAGCTCGATTACAAGAATACTCCCGCTAACGCGCCAGCTGCTATCTTGGCTGTGCGCTTGTACCTGGTCTTTAAAGACGGCAGCGATCTGGAATGGGCGAAAAAAATTTACAAATGGCAAAAGGAAAACCTAGTCGATCCGGCCAGCGGCTTCGTCTGGGACGGCATGAACCGAACGGGCGACGGGGCCATCGATAAAGATTGGAAATTCACCTACTGTCAGGGCGTTTTTATCGGCGCCGCGGTTGAATTATTCAGAGCAAGCGGCGAGCAATCCTATTTGGAGGATGCGATTCGCTCATTTGACGCCGCTGCAGCGGAGCTGGCCGATCCCGTGACGGGGGTGCTGCCGGATGAGGAGACGGGCGATGGCGGTTTGTTCAAAGGAATCCTAATCCGGTACGCAGCCGAGCTTGCAAAGGAAGAGGGCGGGGCCCGCGCGGGACAGCTGCTGCTCTTGAATGCCGAGCAGCTGTGGCTGAACGGCAAAGCGGACGGCCAAGCGTTGTTCAATCATGATTGGACGGCCAAGCCGGGGGAAACCGTATCGCTAAGCGTACAGCTCAGCGGGGTCATGCTGCTGGAGAAAATGGCGGAGCAACGCGAATGAGCCATGGCAAAGAGGTCAATTTCGTACAGAACGCTTTGGTCCGGAATTATTGGAACGAGAGCGCCTCGATCATGAACCAATGGTATCCGCGGGAGGCAAACCCGCCGGGAGAGAACTATTATTACTGGTGGCAGGCACATGTGATCGATGTTTTTGTGGACGGATGGAACCGGACAAGCGACGCACGGTACAAGGAACGCATCGAGGCGATTTACGATGGCATCCTTCAAAGCAACGGCGGTACTTTTCTCCACCATTATTATGATGATATGGAATGGCTCGCTTTAGCTTTGCTCAGGGCGTATCAAACCACCTGGGATGAAAAGTACAAGCAGAGCGTACTAGAATTGTGGGCCGACATTCAGACCGCATGGAGCGAACAGCTAGGCGGCGGCATGGCGTGGAACAAAGGGCAATTGGATTATAAAAATACGCCAGCCAATGCGCCTGCCGCCATACTTGCCGCCCGTTTGCATCAATGCTTCGGAGACAAGTCCGATCTGGACTGGGCTTTGAACATCTATAGATGGAATAAGGACCATTTGGTTGATCCTGCTACCGGCTTTGTCTGGGACGGAATCAACCGGAATGGCGATATGCAGATCGATTATGATTGGGCTTTTACGTACTGCCAAGGGGTTTTTATCGGCGCAGGCGTCGAGCTATATCGCTGCACCAATGATTCGGCTTTTCTGGATGACGCGAAACGGACCGCGCATGCCTGCATCGAGAGGTTATGCAGCCCGGAAACGCTAGTCTTGCCCGATGAAGGCATTGACGATACAGGTCTGTTTAAAGGCATCCTAGTCCGCTACTTGGCTCAGCTGCTGCGGGTCGCTCCGGAAATGAATGAGGTTAGGGAGGTTATTAAGGCGAACGCTGCGATCTTGACGAAGCAAGGGCTGGATATGGAAAGCGGTCTATGCGGTCCATCTTGGGAGAGCCGTCCATCGCTCCCTGTCCAGTTAAGCGTTCAGCTTAGCGGCGTCATGCTGCTGGAAGCCGCTGAGCTGCTGAGACACATGGATTAAGAGAAGTCCCCGCTTAACGGCATCATGCTGTTAGGCGGGGACTTCTTCTTTTTTAAAATATAGGAAAGTATAAGTTTGAAACTTATACTTAGCCTATATTTCACCGCGAAACGAGCTTGTGCCGCCAGAGGACGGCGAAAGCCGTTTACGCTTGTTAGATTTCGTTCGAACCGGTAAAGCCTTGGATGAATTTTCGTGGAGATACCGCTTCGATTTGCTTAAAGGCTTTGCTAAATGCGTAGACGCTGCCGTAGCCGACTTTCTCCGCGATGGTTGTGATCGAAAGCGGCGTATAGATCATAAGATGTTTTGCTTTTTCGATGCGATAGCGCATCTGGAATTGATGCGGCGTAAGGCCGTATTTTTGTTTAAACAGCCTTGAGAAATGGAAGACGCTGAGCGTGGCTGTCTTGGAAAGCTCCTCCAGAAGGATCGTTTGGTCGAATCGTTCCATGATGAGCGTGGCTGCCGCGTCAAGCGATTTATGATGGACCCGGCGACGAGAAAGATCGCTATTTTCCAAGCCTTTCATGATTAGATAAATCAGCTTTAAAACGAGTGATTTCTGCAAAATGAAAAAATCCAGATCCCGCCGTTCATAAGCATGGATGAGCTGCTGCAGCGTTTTTAATATTTCCCCGTGATTATCGACCCGAATGACATCCGGTATTTGCAGGACGGATTCCAGAACGTCTTCGCGAATCCAGCTTTTTTCTTGCTCGCTGCAATCCGCTAAGCTTTTGTAGCTGATGGGCACTTCCTCCAGATTATCTGCGTAAAGCGCGTCAAAGTGAATATGCGGCATCCAGCATTCGCCGACGGATTCCAAAAACTCATGCTCCTTGCCGGGCTTAAATAAAACGATGTCCCCAGGTAGGAGGTTATGAACGGTATCGCTGATCCTTAACGTAAGCTCCCCCTTCTCCAAGTAAAGCAGCTCATAATCGAATATAATGCGCGTTTTTAAACGCATGCCTGATTCACGATGATTCCATGCTCTGCGAACATTAGGCGAGAGCTGCATCATCAATGTTTTCTTAGAATCGGAAAACGCTTCCATTTCATCACTCCAAAATAGCAAGATTGGACAAATAATAACAAGTTGAACTAAAGAAGTTCCGAAAAAACTATGATAACATAAGCAATGTAAACGATAACACGATTTGAATGACCGAATAATAGAAAGCATCTTCTATTATATTATGGCTCGGTTATTACATCAACCGAGGGTTGTCCGTCTTTATTTGAAAAGCTGTACTTATCTGGAAAGGAGCATAAAAACCATGAATAAATTTAACGGTCTAGAAATGGGAATCGGCAGTTTGGCTAGAGTTTCTGATGCACAGACCCGGTCGATAAGCGCTGAAAATTTTAACGGGGAAAAGGGCAAGGGCGGAATGGCAGCGGAAGGAACCGGTGCCAATTGCGCTCGGGATCTAGGAATCGGCTGGAAGGTATCTCCTTCGGTGGAAATTGAGGCTGGAGCGACCTTCACCATGGCTGAAATTGACGGTCCGGGAGCGATTCAGCATATATGGTTGACATGCTTTCCGACGCATTGGAGGAATATGATCCTTCGCATCTATTGGGACGAAGAGGAGCAGCCTTCCGTCGAAGTGCCGCTTGGCGACTTCTTCTGCAACGGATGGCAGGAACGCTGCGACGTGAATTCGCAGCCCATCGCCGTGAACCCGGCGGGCGGAATGAACAGCTACTGGCTGATGCCGTTCCGGAAGCATGCCAAAATGACCGTTGAGAACAAAGAGTCAAATAAGGTCGTGCTTTATTATCAGGTCGATTACACCTTGACGGATGTACCGGATGACATGGCTTATTTCCATGCCCAGTGGAGAAGATCCAATCCCGTACCATACGGCGAAGTCCATACGATACTGGACGGCGTAAACGGTAGAGGACATTACATCGGAACGTATCTGGCCTGGCAGGTGAATAATACAGGCTGGTGGGGCGAAGGCGAAATTAAGTTTTACATGGACGGGGATAAGCAATTTCCGACGATATGCGGAACGGGCACCGAGGATTATTTTGGCGGAGCTTGGAACTGGGAGCAGCCGATCGGGAAGTACTCCACTTATTCGACCGCGTATCTCGGGATGCATCAAGCGATCAAGCCGGACGGATTATATCGCAGCCAGCAGCGGTTCGGGATGTACCGGTGGCATATCATGGATCCGATTCGGTTCCAGAGCGATTTAAAAGTAACGATCCAGGATCTTGGCTGGCGGTCCGGAGGAAGGTATTTGCCGCAGCAAAGCGATATCGCTTCAACGGCATTCTGGTACCAGCTTGAGCCGCATGCTCCTTTTCCTTCCTTACCGGATAATGATGGGCGGGAAGTGATTTGACGCTTGCATGCTGTCTGATTTTTCAATATGGCTTTGAGGTGAAAGGGCTTTGTTTAAAGCAACAATAAAACAAGTCGCTGCCGAAGCGGAGGTCTCCACGGCAACCGTATCCCGTGTTTTGAATAGCAGTCTCAAAGTAAGCGACGAGGCGAAGCGCCGCGTCACCGAAGCAATCGCGAAGCTGCACTATGAGCCCAGCGCCATTGCAAGAAGCTTGAAGCAGGATAAAACGTATATGATCGGCATCATCGTTCCCGACATTACGAACCCGTATTTTATGGAAATATCGAAGGGCATCGAGGATACGGTCGGGCAGCGCGGCTTTCAGCTAATGTTCTGCAGCTCCAATGAAAATACGGAAAAAGAAAGCAGGCTGCTGCAGCATCTTAACGAGAAGCGGGTAGATGCAATCGTCATTGCCACCGCAGGAGGCAACGGAAACAAAATCGAGAGTATGTCTCGCTCCGGGCTTCCGGTCGTATTGATCGACCGGAGTCTGGAGGGGCGGGAGGATTTGAAGAAGCTGGATCTGATTGCCGAGAATAATGCGGAAGGCGCTTTTAGGTTAACCAAGCGGCTGCTGGAGGATGGGCACACTGCGCTGGGCGTGGTGAACGGTCCATCCTCGGTAAGTACCGGACGCGAACGCCATGAAGGCGTGCTGCGGGCCATGCGGGAACGGGGCATTGAACGCCCGCTGCATGTGTACAATGGCGATTTCTCGGTCGAAGGAGGGATCCGGGCGGTACGGCGGTTTTGGCAGGCCGATCACAAGCCGACGGCGATCGTATCGCTTAACAACCGGATGACCTTCGGCGTCCTGCTTGAGCTTATACGCAGCGGCCTCCGCATTCCAAGCGATGTGGCCATTGCCTCCTTTGGCGAGGTTGAAGCAGGAAGGCTGCTCAAGAAACCAAGGCTTTATTATATTGATCAGCAGCCGTACGACATGGGGAAGAGGGCCGGAGAGCTTCTGCTCAGTCGGATGAACAAACAGGACGACGGCGTCTTCCCTCATTTGGAACTATTCAGCCATCAAATCAAATGCATTCCATAACCGTTATCATTTATCAAATGAGATGAACTAGGAGAGGTGACTTCGATGTCAAACTTACAAGCCGTAAACCGATTGCAGGGTAATTTGCCGAAAATCGGCATCCGTCCCGTCATTGACGGAAGGCGGGGCGGAATCCGCGAATCGCTGGAAGAAGTTACGATGGACATGGCGAGAGCGGCGGCAGCCTTCTTATCGGAAAATCTGACGCACAGCTGCGGTCTGCCGGTTGAATGCGTCATTGCGGATACTTGTATCGGAGGAGTGGCCGAAGCGGCCCGCGCAGAGCAAAAGTTCTCTAACGCGGACGTGGGGCTGACGATTTCCGTTACACCGTCTTGGTGCTACCCGACAGAAACGATGGATACCGATCCGACGAGGCCGAAAGCGATTTGGGGCTTTAACGGAACCGAAAGACCGGGAGCAGTCTATTTGGCTGCGGCACTTTCCGCGCACAACCAAAAAGGGCTTCCCGCATTCAGCATTTACGGACGCGATGTACAGGATATCGGCGATACGACCATTACGCCGGATGTTCAGGAGAAGCTGCTGCAGTTCGCGCGGGCAGGGCTTGCCGTTGCGACGATGCGGGGAAAATCGTACTTGTCGATGGGTTCCGTGTCAATGGGCATCGCCGGCTGTATCGTGGATGAGTCATTCTTCCAGAAGTATTTAGGCATCCGCAACGAGTATGTCGATATGACGGAGTTCGTAAGACGGATGGGGCTGGGTATTTACGACCACGAGGAATATGAGCGCGCCTTGGCATGGACGAGAGAAAACTGCAGGGAAGGCAAGGAAGTAAATCCCGAGCACCTGAAACGGACTGCGGAGCAGAAGGAGCAGGACTGGCAAACGGTTGTCAAAATGACGCTGATCGCACGCGATCTGATGATCGGGAATCCGAAGCTCGATGGGCTCGGATACGGTGAAGAAGCGCTTGGGCATAACGCGATCGCAGCCGGCTTCCAAGGACAGCGGGCATGGACGGACTACTTTCCTAACGGCGATTTCATGGAGGCGATGCTGACGTCCTCCTTCGATTGGAACGGCATCCGCGAGCCGTTTATGCTGGCGACCGAGAACGATACGCTTAACGGAGTGACGATGCTGTTTGGCCATTTGCTCACGAATGCCGCACAAATTTTCGCAGATGTTCGCACGTATTGGAGCCCGGAGGCGGTAAAGCGCGTGACCGGCCATGAATTGACCGGCAGAGCGGCGAACGGCATCATTCATCTGATCAATTCCGGACCTGCTGCGCTGGACGGAACTGGCCGTCAAACCCATAACGGCGAGCCGGTTATGAAGCCATTCTGGGAAATTACCGAGGACGAGGCGAAGAGCTGCTTGGAAGCGACCGAATGGTGCCCTGCGGTAGACTTCTTCCGCGGCGGCGGCTTCTCGACGGACTTCACGACACGTGCTGGCATGCCGGTAACGATGGCTCGCATTAACCTGATCGCCGGACTCGGTCCCGTGCTTCAGCTGGCCGAAGGCTATACGGTCGAACTTCCGGATGACGTGCACGATAAGCTTGACGAACGCAGCAATCAGACATGGCCGACTACCTGGTTTGCTCCAAACTTGACGGGCGAGGGACTATTCAAGGATGTCTATACAGTGATGAACAAATGGGGCTCGAATCACGGCGCCATAAGCTATGGCCACATTGGCGGCGACTTGATTACGCTGGCATCGATGCTTCGCATTCCGGTCTCCATGCATAATGTGCCGGAGGAAAGAGTGTTCAGACCGAGCGCATGGGCGGCATTTGGCGAAATGGAGCCTGTAGGCGCCGATTACCGGGCATGCCAAAACTTTGGACCGCTTTATCGATAACGGAAAGGAGCAATAACCGATGTGTGCCAAATATGCAATTGGAGTCGATTACGGCACCGAATCAGGAAGGGCTTTGCTCGTTGATATTGCGAATGGAGCAGAGATCGCTACTCATGTCACTCCCTATCCTCACGGCGTAATGGACGAGAGACTGCCGGATGGGACTCTGCTCGGTCCCGATTGGGCGCTCCAGCATCCGGATGATTATATGGAGGTGCTGAGACGGTCCGTACCGGAGGTGCTGCGCGAGCCGGGCGTTAATCCCGAAGACGTCATCGGAATCGGAATTGACTTTACGGCCTGCACGATGATGCCGCTGGACGAACAAGGCTCGCCGCTGTGCCTGAAGCCCGAGTGGAGCGGAAACCCGCACAGCTGGGTGAAGCTATGGAAGCATCACGCGGCTCAGGAAGAAGCTAACCGGTTGAATGCGATAGCCGAGGAACGCGGAGAGACTTTTCTCCACCGTTACGGCGGCAAGCTATCCTCGGAATGGATGATCGCTAAAGTATGGCAAATCTTAAATGAAGCGCCGGAGATTTACGATCAATCGAACCTGTTTATGGAAGCGGCGGACTGGGTCGTCATGCAGATGACGGGCAGCCTCGTAAGAAACAGCTGCACCGCGGGCTATAAGGCCGTGTGGCATAAGGAAAAGGGCTATCCGTCGAACGAATTTTTCGCAGCGCTTGATCCAAGGCTCGAACCGTTTACCGAAACCAAGCTTCGCGGCAGCATCGCCGCGCTGGGTTCGAAAGCGGGAGAATTGAATGCAGCTATGGCAGAGGCCATGGGCCTTAGTCCAGGAATCGCGGTTGCGGTAGGCAATGTCGATGCGCACGCGGCAGTACCTGCGGTTGGCGTCGTGACGCCGGGCAAGCTGGTTATGGCGATGGGGACATCCATATGCCACCTGCTGCTTAGCGACAAGGAAGTTAATGTAGAGGGCATGTGCGGCGTCGTAGAGGATGGCATTGTGGCCGGGTATTACGGCTATGAAGCCGGTCAATCCGCGGTGGGTGATATTTTTGCCTGGTACGTTGACGAAGCGGTGCCTGAATATGTGCGGAAATGCGCGCAGGAGGATGGCGAAGGCGTTCATCAATGGTTGGAGCGAAAGGCGGCTGAATCCAATCCGGGAGAAACCGGGCTGCTTGCTTTGGATTGGTGGAACGGTAACCGTTCGGTGCTTGTTGATGCGGATTTGTCAGGCTTGCTCGTCGGTCTGACACTGCAGACGAAGCCGGAAGAAATCTATAGGGCGCTGCTCGAATCAACCGCATTCGGAACGAGACGGATTATTGAAGCATTCCATCAGAACGGCGTCGAGGTTAACGAGTTATACGCCTGCGGAGGACTGCCGCAGCGAAACCGGCTGCTCATGCAAATTTATGCGGACGTAACGGGACGGGAAATTAAAATCGCGGATTCGACGCAAACGGCAGCGCTTGGCGCAGCCATGTTCGCGGCGGTAGCAGCGGGAGCCGAGGCTGGGGGCTATGCGAATATCGTCGATGCAGCGGAAAAAATGGCTCGGGTAAGAAAAGAAACATTCAAGCCGATTCCTGAGCACGCTGCCGTATACGAGGAGCTTTATCAGTACTACCTCAGGCTGCATGATTATTTCGGCCGGGGCGGCAACGACGTTATGAAGAGACTGAAGGCCATGAAACGCAGCTCCATCTAAGTATTCGAAGTTTTATTGCAAAATGTGCAATCGATCTCACAATTCATCGCAGAAAAGGTGGTACAACAATGGAAATTCAACAATCGATTCAATCGCTAAGCCAAATGAGGCCGGGAAAACGGAAAAGAGAGTCCAGTTACGACCGTACGGGCGGCAACAAAGACTACTATACGATTAAACCTGGTGACAAAACGGATATTTGCCGAATCCAAGGAGCGGGGGCTATTACCCATATTTGGATGACCATGGCGACGGACGGCCCACAGGAAGAAGCACTGCTTCCGAGAAAGATCGTGCTTCGCATGTACTGGGACGGAGAGACCGAGCCAAGCGTGGAGGCGCCGATCGGCGATTTCTTCGGTCTTGGACACGGGATGACAAAAAATTATGAATCGGCTTGCCTTATGATGAGCCCGGAAGACGGCAAAGCGCTCAACAGCTTTTTCCGTATGCCGTATGCAATCGATGCCAGAATTGAAATCGAGAGCGAAGCGGAGCAGCCGATCAAATTTTATTTCTACATCGATTACGAAGCTTACGATAAGCTGCCGGAAAACGAGCTGCGCTTTCATGCCCAGTGGAACCGTGAATGCCCGACGGATGGAATTGACGACACGAGCGTAGATAACGCTTACTTCGAATTCGGCGGCAAAAATACGACGGGCGACGGCAACTACGTCATTCTTGAAGCGAAGGGCAAGGGACATTACGTTGGCGTAAATTTCAATATTCATAACCTGCGGGAAACGAGAGAGTGGAACTGGTACGGCGAAGGCGATGACATGATCTTCATCGACGGAGAGCCGTGGCCGCCAACGCTTCACGGTACGGGGATGGAAGACTACTTCAATACGGCATGGTGTCCGCAGCAGGAAGTATGCACGCCGTATCACGGCATCATCCTTGGCGGAGGACCGAACTGGAGCGGCAAAATTTCCACTTACCGCTACCATATCCTTGATCCGATCATGTTCGACCAAAGCATTAAAGTGACGATTGAGCACGGCCATAACAACCATCGCAGCGACGATATATCGTCAACAGCTTATTGGTACCAGTCGGAGCCGCATCAATCATTCAAGCCGCTGCCGAAGGTAACGGGACGTCTTCCGCTGCCGGACACCAAGCCTTTTAATGACCAAAGCCTAAAAGAAATTTTCAAGCACCCTAACCCATAATCGCGCTTCGGATGCGCCTCTTAAAGGAGATGATGAAGCTGCGTAAAACGATGACGGGTTGTTTATTAGTCTTAAGTTTGCTTTTATCCGCTTGCCGTGCCGGCGAAGATCAAAGCGCGAAGGGAATGCTGGACGGCAGCGATCAAAAGTTCCTGCTGAAAAGCGTAACCGAGCTTCAGAAGGTCGCGCAATTAACGGGAAAAGACTCGATAAACGGGACTGACCAATACGCGGTATTCGGTACGGATCTCGGATCGATGATTCAAGCGGATGACAAAAACTATTTCGTCTTCGGAGATACTTTCGGCGAACGTTCGGACGGTTCGACCGGCGCCGGAGGCAGTTACTGGCGATCCAATACGATGGCTTACTCAACCGATAAAGACCCGTCGGACGGCATCACGTTCGACGGGATGATTACGGATGAGATCGGGCTCGCGAAAGAGCTGCTGCCCTCCAAGAAAATCGATTTTGACGAAATGACGAAGATTCCAACACACGGTGTATATGCGAATGGCAGCTTGTATTTATACTACATGTCAGTCAACCATTGGGGTGATCCCGGACAATGGGACGCTAATTATGGAAGCGTAGCAAAGTCAACAGACGACGGGCAAAATTGGACGTTAATGGATGGGTTGAAATGGCCGGGGGACAGCGATTTCATTCAAGTAAGCCCTTACAAGGTTCCAAACGGCGAGGGCGGATCGGATATCTACTTCTGGTGTATTCCGTCAGGCCGGTTCGGTGGCGTGAAATTGATGAAGGTAAATGAAGCATCCATTGAAAAAATGAGCGAATACGATTATTTCGCAGGAGTGGATAAAGAAGGCGAGCCGATCTGGAGCAAAGATCCCGCCGATTCCGAGCTTGTAGTGGACGATACGGCAGGCGAGCTGTCCGTCATTTGGAATCCATATCTCGAAAACTGGATCATGACCTATCTGAAGGAAGGTCAGGGCGTGGTCATTCGAGAAGGCCAGACGCCTTGGGGGCCATGGAGCGATCCAATCGAGTTGGTATCATCAACAGAATATCCGGGCCTTTACGGTCCTTATATGAATCCTCAATATATGGCAGACGACGGCAAGACGATTTATTTCGCTTTATCGCTGTGGGAGCCTTATAACGTATTTTGGTTTAAAGCGGCGCTGAACAAATGAAAGCGCTTCAAAAAGTTAATGTGGTCACTTTTGATTCCGGTTTGAACGCTTCGGCGTTTAAATAAAACAATCTTTTTTTAAAAAAAGGGAGGATTCACACATGCAGGCTTATCGTGGAAAGGTTTTGACGGGCATATTAGCGGCGTTTCTCATGCTGACATTCGTATTGTCAGGCTGCGGCAATTCCGGTACAAACGAAGGCAATGGGGGCAATACGGGCAATCAAGGCAATCAAGGCAGCACAAATGAAACGGCAAACAACGGGAAAACGGACGAAAAACCCGCAGAGAAAGTAACGGTTGAATTTTGGGCGAATAAGTTTGAAGACACGACGGATGCCTGGTTCAAGAAATGGACCGATGAGTTCAACAAAACGCATGAGAATATTCAGATTAAGCTGACAATCGTTCCAGGCGATGCGTGGGCGCAGAAGCTGAAAGCGGCGCAAGCAGCAGGAAAAGCGCCGGATATCATGACGAAGAGCTATTCGGGTATTGCTCCAGCTGCCAAGAACGGCGAAATCAAGCCGCTTAACGACTTGATGGACCCGGCTGTGTTCGACGATCTGTACGATAATGTGAAAGAGTTCGTTACAGTCGACGGTAAATATTATGCTTATCCGAAGCTGGTAGAGCCTTCTGCAGTACTCTACTACCGCAAGGACTTATTCGAAGCGGCTGGTCTTGACCCTGCGAAGCCGCCGGTTACTTGGGCAGAGTTCATCGAATACGGCAAGAAACTGACTCAAAAAGGCATTTTTGGCGCTTCCATTGCGCAAACCGCTCCTGATCTTGGCTGGTCGAGCTGGGGCTTGCAATACAACGCTGCGGGACATCTTCCAATTACGGCTGACTGGTCCAAAGCAGACCTGATGGACGAAGGTTACAAAGAACTGCTTAGCTTCTACAAAACGCTGTACCAAGAAGGTATTATACCGAAGCAGCAGCTTTCCGCATATGCAGACGCAGCACCGTTTGGTCAAGGTAAACTGGCCATGACGGTTAGCGGATCTTGGGCGATGGGATTGTTCCGCAACGACTATAAAAACATGCTGGACAAAATCGGCGTAGCACCGATGCCTTCCATCGACGGTGACCAAACAAAGCCGACTGCGACTCTGGGGGGCTGGACGCTGGTAGTTGACGGCAAGTCGAAAAATCCGGAAGCGGCTGCGCAATACATTCAGTATCTGCTTGCCGGCGACCCGGCCATTATGATTGACTTCTTCAAAACAAGCCAATTTTCCAAATTCTCGCCGCGTAAATCGGTAGATGAAGCAATGAATCAAGACCCTGCGGCATCCGCAGACGAATGGCGCAAGCTGATTGCCGAGAAAGTCATTCCCTATGCAAAAGCAGAGCCAGTTTACCCTTGGGATATCAGTATCGCCTTTTCAACGGCAATCGAGTCCGCTATGAAGGGCGAGGATGTAACGAAAGCATTAGAAAAAGCGGAAAAAACGATTAACGATTATATTGCAAAATCAAAATTAGCGGGTACGAATCCGCAATAACAAACAACCGGGGAGAACCGTCCGGGGGCAGATGCTCCGGATGGATGATCCCCGTACTTTTATACGACGGTGGTGAATGCGAATGAAGAAGAATAAAACACGGCTCGACAATATGACTGCTTATACCATGCTTATACCTATCGTGGTGCTGCTGACTATTTTTGTCGTCATCCCGTTTGTTTACGCCCTCTATGTCAGTTTCTACGACTGGAGCTTTTATCAGGAATCCCAGTTTGTCGGCTGGCGAAATTTCATCAATGTGCTTAACGATCCGCTGTTTATGAAAGCCATCGTAACCGGCTTGAAATTTGCTTTGTTTGTTGTTCCTGCTCAAATGATTCTCGCTTTTTTGTTCGCGCATGTCATTCGATCGATGGGTACGAAGCTTTCCGGATTCGTAAAAACATTGATTTATATTCCGACGATTATATCGGGTATTGTCGCTTCGATTATTTTCGTGTTTATTTTCGATTACAACGCCGGTCTTGCCAACGTTTTCGTTAATCAGTTCGGCGTGGAAAACCAGGCTTGGCTTGCCGATGTGAAGACGGCGCTTGGAAGCATCGCGCTGCCTGCGATATGGCTTGGCTTCGGGATTACGACGCTGATTATGCTCGCCGGATTGCTTGATATTCCTGAAAGCTATTATGAGGCCGCAGATCTTGAAGGAGCCGGTTCATGGACAAAGATGATCCATATTACGATTCCTTTGCTCAAAAACATCGTATTGTTCTTGCTGATTACCGGCTTTACGGGCGCCATTCAGCAGTTCGAGCTCTCGCTGGTTATGACGGGCGGGGGACCGCTTGACGAAACGACGACGCCGAATTTGTATATCTTCAACCATTTCCGGAACGACGTCCTTGTCGGCCATTCGATCGCTTCGGCACTTCTTTTGTTCGTTGTGCTCGGAAGCATCTCGGCCATTATTTTTAAAGTGCTTAATTCGGAAAAAGCGGTTGACGGTTAAGCGAGCATGCGAATGGAGGAGAGAAAGCGATGAAATTACAGGAGCAAACCGTAAAAACGATCATGTACGTAATCGGCATCCTGATAGCGGTTGTGGCATTGTTTCCGCTCGTATGGATGGTGATCGCCGGCTTCAAGGGCAAGACCGAGGTGCTGTCGACGCCGTTCCGGTTTTTTCCGGAAAAGTGGCTGTTTTCGAATTACGGCACCATATTGTCAGATCCGATGTTTCTTAAATCGATGGGTGTTACATTCACCGGCGCGGTTCTCTTTGCCGCGTTAAGCTTATTGATTAATTCCATGGCGGCTTATGTGTTCGCCAGGCTCGAATTCCGCTTTAAGCGCACATTATGGGTGTTCGTCATCTGTACGATGTTCATCCCCGGCATGGCCATTCTCCTCACTTCCTTTATCGTAGTGACCGAGATGAAAATGCTGGACACGATGGCCGTTCTTATATTGCCTGGCGCAGCCTCGGCCGGACATATGTTCTTTATCCGCCAGTTTTATTTAAACATTCCGCTGGCGCTCGAGGAAGCTGCGCTTATCGATGGCGCTAACAGGTGGAGAATTTTCACAAGCATCTTCTTTCCAATGTCCTACCCGGTATTCGTTATCGTCGGGATCGGCTCCTATCTCGGCTATTGGAACTCCTTCATATGGCCGACGATGACGATTACGAATCCTGAATTGTTCCAAATCATGCAGTTCCTGAACACATTCCGCTCCGAGCGTTCGACGGAGATGGGTCTGTTGATGGCCGGCTCTACGCTTGCGGCGATTCCGACGATCATCTTGTTCCTCATTTTCCAAAAGTACATTATTAAAGGCATCAAAATTTCAGGCTTAAAGTAAAGGGAGGCGTCTCTTCATGATAGAACTGGCGAATGGCTGTATTCGCATCGGCATTAGTGGGACGGACGGATCGATCCAAAGTTTGTTTGACCAACGCAGCAATAAGGAATATGTTGCAGCCGATGGAGCTGGAGAGCCGTTCCGTCTTGAAACCGACGGCGGAATACGGAGTGCTTTTGAGCAATTTTCGTGCGAGGAGCGGCAGACAGCCGGGAAGCAAGAGGCGAGCCTAACGTGGCGCGTATCGGAAGGCCTGACGGTAAAAGCGGTAATCAGCATTTCCGAAGGATGCGATGAGATCGAATTCCGCTGCGAGGCGATGAACGAAACAAACGATCGGATCGTCAGCCTGGAATACCCGATTATCGGCGGTATTGGCGCCATCACGGAGGGAGGTGAAAATGATTACGCAGCGCACAGCTTCGCGACGGGGTTCAAAGTACGCAATCCTTTGAAGCATTTCGAGAAGGACGGCGCGGGCTTGCGGTTCATGCCTTATCCGGAAAGCTTCTCCGGCGCTTCGATGCAGTTCTTTACCTATTACGGCTTAAATGAGGGCGGTCTCTACTTTGCGGCGCTGGACGGAGAAGGTTATGCCAAATGGCTGAATTTCTACAAGAACGACGGCGGGTTGCTCGAAGCGTCCTTTATTCACGGCTGCGAGGATATGGGAGCCGGCAAAGGCATTCGCACAGATTATCCGATCGTTGTGAAGCCGCTCGAAGGACGCGACTGGTACGAGGCCGCCGATCTTTACAAGGCATGGGCTGAGCGGCAAAGCTGGTGCTCGAAAGGAAAGCTAATCGATCGTAAGGATGAGGACAGCTGCAAGTGGCTGCATGAGACGATGGGTGCTGCCACCTTCGGCATTAACGCCGGCTCCGATCGAACCGAGTGGCTGCGCAAATACCATGAGCATATCCGTACGCCAATGTTCCACATTCTAGGGCCGGACTGGTCGAACGCGCCGCAAACGTTCTATAAGGGCGTTCCTGGCGGGTTTGACGATTGGTTCCCGACACGCTTCAACCGGGAAAATATTGAGGCGATGAAGGGCTATGGCGATAAATACGCTCCATTCGAGTTCGATTACCTGTTCCATATGGAAGGAGCCGACGGAGAACGCGGGAAGGAAGCAGCGCAAAAATTTCCGGAGAAAGAGAAACTGAAATCAATCGATGCCTACCGGTTCCCGTTTATTTGTCCGGCAGCCGATTATACGCAGCAATTTCATGTAGACCGTGATGAGGCGCTTCAGCGGAATGATGATGTGGATTCTATCTACTACGACATATCGGCCAATAACATTATGAAGATATGTTTAGACGATTCTCATGGGCATCCGGTTGGCGCCGGCAGGGCGATCAACGAAGCGTACCGGCAAAATTATATCCGGACGAAAGCGGCGATGATCGAGGCAGCCGGCCGTTATGTGCCGATGGGCACGGAGATGATGAACGAGACGCTTCTGGACGTGCTCGATTATTACCAGGCCCGCGCGGGCGGACAGCCGGCAGCGCCGCTCGAAGGCTATCCGCTGCGCGATTTGCTCAAAACCGGCGAAGCCGAGCTTATCCCGATGTTCGCTTACGTGTATCACGAATACGGTGCGGTGCGTCTGGACGGCTGGGGCAAGCTGGTCGAGGAAATCGGTTCGCTTTACTATTTTACGGTTGCGCGTACGTATTTATGGGGCGGCTTGTATGAGCTGAACTATGAATACAGCCCGATGGAAGCGCTGGACGGGCGTGAAAATACGCCGGAAGAGCACTACTATCCATTCGAGCCGAGAGGATATGCCTTCTCCGCCGTTCGAGCCGATTACTTGGCTCAGTTCGCTGATCTGCGCACGGGAGCTGGCAACAAATATTTGGCCTACGGCATGATGCTGCCTCCGCTTCACTTTGAGCGCGGCCGCATTAGCGCGGATTGGTTCCACTACAATCACGGTAAGGAAACAAAAGAATACAACGATTCCGGCGAGCTGGAGGTCGATGCGGTCGTCCATTCCGCCTGGCGCTACAAAGAGGAGAGCGTAGGTTTGTTCTTCGCTAACGTAAGCGGCGAAAGCCGCCGGGTGAAAGCATCTGCCGAGCCGATTCGTTACGGACTTGCCGGCTCTTCGTTCCAGTATGTTCTGCATACGGGCGGGGCCGGCGGGGAAACCACCGTACTTACGCCTCTGGGAGACGGCTCCTTCGAGCTGGATATTCCGGCTAGAAGCGTCGTCCTGCTTGAAATTCATTAATGATTATGCAAAGGCTTAACGTCTTGCAAGGAAAGCATCCGGTCAGTCCGACATGAACCATAAACATGTGGAGAAGGATGGTGCAAGAAGAATGAGAAGAAAATTGCTTTTGTCATTATTGGTATTCCAATTGGTGTTCTGCTCCCTGCTCATCGCAACGGCCGAGGCGGTCACACCGACCAGCTTAGAGATGGTTGCGCGCGTAACAGGGGTTAAACCGGCAGGAGAGACGATGCCTAATCCGAATCAGACGGATGTGAATTACCAAATTACCGGGACGGATCTGGGTATCGTATGGGATAAAGGAGGCGGACAATATTTCGTCCTCTTCGGCGATACGAACGGCTTTGGTCCTAACGACTGGCGCAGCAATACGCTAGCCATATCATCGGATACGAATCTGGCCGACGGCTTGTCCTTCGACACGATGATTCAGGATACGCCGGGGCATGCCAAAGAGATTTTGCCTTCCAAAAAAATCAATTTCGATGAACAGACCGTTATTCCAACCGCGGGAATCACCGTGGGCAACCGTCATTATATCCACTATATGTCCGTCAACCATTGGGGGGATGCAGGGCTCTGGTATACCAATTATTCCGGCATCGCTTACTCAGACAACAACGGCGCGACGTGGACAAAGCATGCGACGGCCAGATGGTACAACAATACAACCACATGGGATAACAAATTCCAAATGGCAGCTATGGTTAAGGACAACGGCTTCGTCTACATGTACACCACGCCGAACGGACGTTTCGGGGATGTATATCTGGCCCGCGTACCCGAGAACAGCCTGCTCGATATTAACGCTTACCGTTACTGGGACGGCAACGGCTGGTCAACAAGCCAATCGTCCGCGTATGCAATCGCTAACGGCGTGGCCGGAGAGCTGTCCGTCGCTTACAACTCCCATTTCAAACGTTATATGATGACCTACCTGAACGAGCATCGCCAAGCCATCGTCATGAGGGATGCGCCGACTCCTGTCGGGCCTTGGAGCGGAGAAAAAATATTGGTTCCTGGCAACTTCACGGGATTGGGGCAATATAACGCCTTTATGCACCCCTTGTCTAACAACAGCGCCACGCTTTATTTCATCATGTCGACTTGGTACCCGGATTATAATACGCATCTGATGAAAGCGACGCTTTCCGCCGACATGTTCGGCGACAATATCGTGACCGAGCCCGGCTTCGAAACGCAGACGCAGACACCGGTCATGGCGCCGTGGCATGTGGTTGGCGAAGGTGGAATTGATCGAAATCTAGGTCAAGCCCGCACGGGAGAGGATAATGGCTACGTCCGAAACGGCAGCGGCTGGAATGCGATAAAGCAGCGTGTCGTCGTTCAACCGTTCACGAACTACACCTTAAAGGGATGGGTTAGAACGTCGGGCAATAACAACGACGGGTATTTTGGAGCGCGTGTGCCTAATGACGGCATTGTTCTCGGCGAGGTTCCGTTTGATTCCTACGCGAATTATACCGAGCTAACGGTGCCATTCAACTCCGGGGCGAATAATTTTGTCGAGCTGTACACGGGCATGTGGGCAAACGGGGATACTTGGGTTCAGGTAGACGATGTGAGCCTGGTCAGAGAAACGAACCTTGTCGGGCACGCCGGATTCGAATCGCAGCCAGCGTCTGCGGTTAGCTCGCCTTGGTATTTGAATGGCAACGGAGGCATTGACCGGAATGCAGGATTCGCCCATACGGGACTCAATAATGCGTTCGCGAGATACGGAACCGGCTGGAACGCGGTGAAGCAGGAAGTGTTCGTCGAAAGAAATACGAATTATACGCTGTCCGCGTGGATCCGCACATCCGCGAACAATAACGACGGCTATTTTGGCGCGAGACTTTTAAACGGAGGCACGATCCTGAATGAGACGCCGTTCGCCAGCTTGCCGGGTTATACGAAGCATACCGTGCAGTTTAATTCCGGCAATGCGCACAGCGTGGAAATCTATGCGGGGATGTGGGCGAACGGCGGCGATACCTGGATACAGGTCGACGACTTCAGCCTGACCAAAAATTGACAGCGAGAGGAGCAGACTCATGAAAGCGCTTGTAATTGACAGACCGCATCATGCTTCCGTGCAGGAGGTGCCTTACCCGTCGCCTGGACGGGACGAGGTTGTCATTCGCGTGGAGAGGGTCGGTATTTGCGGGACCGACTTTCATATCTTCGAAGGGGAGTTTCTGTCCCCTTATCCGATTATTCCCGGTCATGAGTTTTCGGGAACAATCCATGAATGCGGCGAGGGAGTGGAGGGATTTCGGATCGGCGAGCGGGTAACCGCCGATCCTTCCCTGTTCTGCGGACGCTGCGTCTACTGCATCACGAACAGGGGCAACCAATGCGAGAACTGGGGAGCGCTCGGCAATACCGTGAACGGAAGCATGGCGGAGTTCGTGGCCGTGCCGGCGCGGAACGTTATCCGCATACCGGACTCGATGTCCTTCGAGACAGCTGCGTTCATCGAGCCGATCGCCTGCGTGGTGCATGCGATGAACAGGCTTCGGCTAAAAGCCGGCAATTCCGTACTGCTGCTTGGCGCAGGGGCGATGGGTCAGCAGCTTGTGCAGACTTTATCCCGGTCCGGCGCATCGCGGCTTACGGTCGTTGACGTATCGGAGACCAAGCTTGCGCTCGCAAGGTCGCTTGGCGCTACGGAAACGGTCAACGTGCGGGATAAATCCCCTCTTGCCGGTGTGAAGTTCGACGTCGTCGTTGACGCGACCGGCATTCCTGCCGTTATCGAGGATGCCTTCTCCTATTTGGGCAAGACGGCGACTTATTTGCAGTTCGGCGTGACGCCGAAGGATGCCCAGATCCGCATCAATCCCTTCGATCTTTATCATAAGGATTGGACGATTTTAGGCTCGATGGCTATCAATTATACGTTCCTGCCCGCGTTCGAATGGGTGAAGGAGGGGAGAATCCAGCTGGAGCCTCTTGTGTCTAAAGTTATTTCATTAGAGGAAACAGCCGAATTTCTTGCAAAGCCAAAGGATCCCGAGCTGTTGAAAGTGCAGATCAAGCTTTAATGGGAAAGGAGTTTTCTAAGATGTATACGAAAGAGCAGCTGTATGTCGATAACACGCAGCGCACTTATCCCGGTGAAGCGAAGGAAGCAGCTTTTCTGCTTGGCGGGATCGGAACAGGCAATATATCGCTCGGCAGCCGGGGAGAGCTGCGGGATTTTGAAATTTTCAATAACCCGGCGAAAGGCAGCTCGCTGCCGAACACCTTTTTTGCGATTCGAGTGAAGCCTGAAGGGGGAGAGCCGGTTGCCAGAGTGCTGGAGTCGAAGCTGCAGCCGCCGCATTCGCTGTCTCACGGCTATCATCCGCTGACGGCGGGCGGACTGCCCCGGCTGGATCGGTCAGAACTGACAGGAACGTATCCGGTTGCCCAGATCGCATTCGAGGATGCCAAGCTGCCAGTCCGTGTGGAGCTGGAGGCGTTTACGCCAATGATTCCGCTTGAGCCGGACGATTCGGGCATCCCGGCTGCCATTCTAACCTACCGGGTAACGAATACGGGCGACAAGCCTGTCGAAGCGGTCATTGCAGGTTCGCTCATTAATCCGGTAGGAGGGCTTTCCTACGATCGCTTTGGAAACCTGCACCCGGATATGACATGTGGTGAAAACGTGAACGAATTCAGGGAGACGGAGGATGCGTCAGGTTTGTATCTGTATTCGAAGAAGTGGCAAGCCGGTGATTTGCAATACGGCAATCTGTCACTGATGACGACTAACCGAAATGCAACCTTTAAACGGGTATGGCTGCGGGGGGCCTGGTATGACTTTTTGCAGGAGTTTTGGGATGATTTCACGGAAGACGGTCGATTGAATGACCTAGGATATGACACCTCCTCTGCGGAGCATCGAACGGACACGGGATCGCTTGGCGTAATCGAATCGCTGGAGCCCGGAGAGACGAGGGAATTCCGCTTCATCCTGTCATGGAGCTTTCCGAATCGGATGAACGGCTGGTACGAGCATGTTCGTGATAAACGTCCCGGCAAGGAGACGGTTCGCAACCGGTACGCGGCCCGGTTCGCCGACTCCTGGGAAGCCGGTCTATATACCGTTCGCCATTTTGATCGGCTCTATGGCGGCACTTTGGCTTTCCGTGACGCCCTTCACGGAAGCACTCTGCCAGGCTATGTGCTCGAAGCTCTGTCAGGCAACTTGCCGGTGCTGCGCAGCACGACCTGTTTTTGGCTGGAAGACGGAAGGTTCTTTGGTTATGAAGGAACCTTCGATGATCTAGGGTCATGTGAAGGCACATGCACGCATGTGTGGAATTATGCGCAGACTTTAGCGTTTCTTTATCCGACGCTCGAGCAAAGCATGCGCCGGATCGAGTTTCTGGAAGAGCTCGACGAGAATGGGATGATGGCGTTCCGGGCGATGAGGATGTTCGATTGCGAGTGGCACTGGGAAGGAAGAAAGGCGCCAGCCGCAGCAGACGGTCAGCTTGGCTCGGTTATGCGGGTGTGCCGCGAATGGAAGCTGTCAGGCGATTCTGCTTTTCTCGCCGAGCTGTGGCCGCATGTGAAGCGGGCGCTTGATTTTTCATTTGCGCATTGGGATCTCGACGGGGATGCGGTACTGGAAGGCAAGCAGCACAATACTTACGATATAGAGTTTTACGGTCCGAATCCGTTAACCGGCTTTATGCTGCTCGGAGCTCTTAAGGCAGCGTCGGCTATGGCGGCAGGGATAGAAGACGGCGAAGCAGCGGAGCGGTACGAGCAGCTTTATCAACAAAGCGCCGCGCGTCTCTGTCAACTGACGTGGAACGGAGAGTACTTCGTTCAGCGTCTCGATGACGTCAATGCGCACAAGTATCAGCACGGCCCGGGCTGCTTGTCGGATCAGTTGTTCGGACAGCAGCTGGCCCATCTGTACGGTCTCGGCTATTTGGCGGATGAGGAGCAGGTAAAAAGCGGCATTCAGGCCGTCTACCGCCACAATTTCAAAAGCAGCTTCGAGAATCATGCCAATTGTCAGCGTGCTTACGTGCTCCATGACGAAGGGGGGCTGCTGATGTGCTCTTGGCCGAATGGAGGAAGACCGAAGCTTCCGTTTGTCTACTCCGATGAGGTATGGACGGGTGTTGAATATCATGTTGCGACGACCTTGATTTACGAAGGTTATGTCGACGAGGGCCTTACTGTCGTTAAAGCGGTGCGCGACAGGCATGACGGATTCCGGCGCAATCCATGGAATGAAGTGGAATGCGGCCATCATTACGCGCGGTCGATGGCCAGCTGGGGCTTGCTCGTCGCCTTAAGCGGTTTCGAGTTTGATATGGCCAAAGGCGTAATGAGGTTCAATCCGGTACTGAAACAAGACGTTTACTCGACATTTTGGAGCACGGGGAAAGGCTGGGGCATCTACAGGCAAACGAAGAACCCGGACACGGGTGAATTCACGTTTCAGGTTGATGTTCTGTCTGGCGACATGAGCGGGGTCAGGGTAGAGGCTTGCGGTACTTGGATTGCATTATAAGAGGCAGTGGAAATGAAGTGCTACGGGGTATTGGTCATTCAGACAGACAAGGAGGAAACATGAAATGAAACGAATCAATTTGAAGGCGATCGGTTCCAGCATACTTGCAACGACGCTTATGCTTACGATAGCATTGCCCTCTTTCGCCGACGGGCTACCGGCGCCGGAGGATACGGCTGCCTTTGAACTGACGGCAAGCAAAGCGACAAAGATATCAAGAGTGACAGGTGCTACCCGCGAGGGAGAAACCGTACCGAATCCAAATCAGACTCATACAAATTACGCCTTGACGGCTACTGATTTGGGTATCATGTGGGATGCGACTACGGACAATGGCAGCAAAAAAGTAATGGTCGCATTCGGCGATTCCTATGACGATGGTTGGGGCGGCTTCGGAGGCGGCGGCAGCGGCGCGGGTTGGAGAAGCAATTTACTTGCGGTGTCGGAGGATGCGGTACTCTCGGACGGCTTGTCCTTCTCTTCGATGATTATGGATGAGAATAAAGCCGGCTATTCCAAAGAAATCATCGGCTCTGTCCACGATACATCCGGAAGCGGCGATTTCACCGCGATTCCGACTGCGGGAATAACGGTTGGCACAAGGCATTATATCCATTATATGCAGATTAAGAATTGGGGCGCTAACGGCCGCTGGAACACGAACTTCTCCGAAATCGCATATTCGGACGACGAGGGTCAGAACTGGACGAAATCCGGCACGAAATGGAGCGGTACGAGCAAATTTGCCCAAGCAGCCTACGTGAAAGACGGCGGCTACGTCTATATGTTCGGAACGTCTGCCGGCCGGTTCGACAGCGCTTACTTGGCAAGAGCGGCTGAAGGCGACATGCTCCTGAAGGAGCAATACGAATATTGGAACGGCTCGGGCTGGTCTAAAAATAACGAAGCGGCGGCAGTCGCGGTCGTGGACGCTCCGGTCAGCGAATTATCCGTTGCGTATAATTCTTATTACGATAAGTGGATCATGACTTATTTGAATGAGAACCGCTATGCAATCGTCATGCGGAGCTCCACAAGCTTGACGGAAGGCTGGTCCGCCGAGACCGAAATCGCAACAGGAGAGGAATATCCGGGATTGTACGGCGGGTTCATTCATCCCTGGACAAATGACGGCCAAGATTTGTATATGCTGATGTCGGAATGGGGGCCTTATAATGTGTTCCTGATGCATGCCAAGCTGGACATCGGCACGCCGGCGCATAATCTTATTGCAGACCCTTCCTTCGAGAAGCAGGACTCGGAAACGATCTCTGCCCCGTGGACGCTTGAAGCAGGAAAGGGCGGCATCGACCATGCGACGTTGTCGAGAGCGGGCAGCAACAACGTTTGGCTGAGAAATACGGCTGGCTGGAATGCGATCACGCAAGTAGTGGACGTCGAAGCGAATACGGAATATAGGCTTACCGGCTTCGTTAAGACCTCGCAAAACAATAATGCCGGCTATTTCGGCGTTAGGGATTCCGCAGGCGGTATTTTGAAGGAAACGAAATTTGAAAGGTTTGACAATTATTCGAAACTA
Organism: Paenibacillus sp. LPE1-1-1.1; assembly: GCF_040676435.1. Classification (NCBI taxonomy): domain Bacteria; kingdom Bacillati; phylum Bacillota; class Bacilli; order Caryophanales; family Paenibacillaceae; genus Paenibacillus; species Paenibacillus sp. LPE1-1-1.1. Next base: position 1,408,393 of record NZ_JBEGHY010000001.1, on the reverse strand, counting down.
TCGGTCCGTTTCAATTCCGGAAGCAACACGCAGGTGAAAATATTTACGGGAATGCACACGAACGGCGACACATGGATTCAAGCAGACGATTATTCGCTGCTGCCTGTTGATACCACGCCTCCTGTTATCACACTGCGCGGCGAAGCGGCGATTGAAGTGCGGCTAGGCGGCGCCTTTACCGACGAAGGAGCTTCGGCTTTCGATAGCGCGGACGGCGATTTGTCGCATAAAATTGTCGTAGAGGGCAGCGTAGACCGGACGATTGTCGGGACTTATACCTTGACCTACAAAGTAACGGACTCGGAAGGCAATACAGCCGTTCCTGTCACAAGAGAGGTGAAGGTTACGGGCGCGGCATACAGCGTAAGCGGCGTTTCCTTCACGGATGCCGAAGGAAAAGTCATCTCGAAACTTCCGAAAAAAGGCTTCGTTACCGCCAGCGCGGACGTGAGAAACAACACGGGAGCAGCGAAAGACGTTACGCTCGTTGCGGTCCTGTATAATAAAAAAGGCGAAATCGAGAATGTAGCCGGCGTAACGAAATCGCTTGCCTCGGGCGCAAAGGAAACCTTTATCGGAGGCTTTAAAATGCCGGGGAACAATGCCGGGTATACATTAAAAGTATTTATCGCGAACTCGTTGAAAGACCTAAAGCCTGTATCCAATGCAGCCGTATTGCAATAAGCAAGGATGTTTCCCCTTCCGCAGATCCTGGATAAGCGGAAGGGGATTATTTTTATTGATGACGGAAAAAAAACATGCTAATGTAAAATGTGAAATCGATTGCAGAACGGCAGCGGCACGGCTGCTATGAAGCTGGAGGAATAGATGAGTAAAAACACGATTTATCAAATCGCAGAGCAGGTTGGCGTATCTCCTTCAACGGTTTCGAGAGCGCTTTCTGGCAATGGCTATTGCGGGAAAAGAACCAAACTGAAAATTATGGAGGCAGCCAAAGCATTAAATTATGCGCCCGACCAAGCTGCCAAAATGCTGAAAACCCGAAAAACGAATAAAATCATTTTTGCCGTACCCGACATATGCAATCCCTTTTACTTCGATATGATTAACGGGATCAACCAGGTGGCTGAGGAATACGGCTACTTGCTGATTCTGTTTTATACCAAGCATCGATTGTCGGAGGAACTGAAGGCGATTCAGAACGTAAAGGAAAGGGCAGCAGACGGCATGATCATGGTTTCGTTTCATTTTTGCGAGGAAAATATACAAGCGATAAACGACCTTTCAGCTCCAGTGGTTCTAACCAATCAATACGTATCGCCCGCAGGAGAAGACCGATTTGATTATGTGTACGTGGATACGTTCGCGGGTACGAAACAGGGGACCGAGCATCTGATCCAGCAAGGAATGGAGAGGATTGCATTTATTGGAGGCAGCCTGCGTGAGCAAACGGGCCTTCAAAGGTATGGCGGTTATCGCGAAGCTTTGCTTGAGGGCGGATTGCCGTACGCGGATGAACTGGTCAAGGAGTCCGATTATACGGAAGCCGGCGGTTACGAGGCTGCAAAGCAGCTTCTCTTGCTGAACAATCGTCCGCAGGCCATCGTTGCGGCAAACGACTTGATGGCAATCGGCGTGATGCATGCATGCGAGGAGGCAGGGTTGTCGATCCCGCGCGATATGGCTGTTGTAGGAATGGATAATCTCGATATCTCATCGCGGGTTCACCCAAAGCTTACCTCCGTTTCCCTTATGCAGGAGGAGATCGGTAAGCAGGCTGCACGCATTTTGATGAATAGGCTGCACGGTAATGATATCTCCGATAGAGCAGTGAAAATGATGCCAAAGCTGGTCGTCAGGCAATCGAGCAAGCGGCAGGCTAGCGACTCGAATATATAGAAGCGGAGAGATCACACACGATGCTGAAGCAGAAGCTGATTCGACACATGAACCTTCAAAAGAAAATAACGATGCTTCTCGTTCTGTCTATTTTCATTCCGCTTACCTTGTTTGGTTATATATTTTATCAGAGCTCAAATCAATTCGTTGCTGACCGTACGGAAAAGGAAACGAATCAGCTGCTGCATTTGGTCAACCAGAACGTCGATCGGCTGTTGAATGAATATGAAGCGCAATTGAAATCGATATACGAAAACGAGAACGTCATTTTACAGCTAAGCCAAATAAACCGGCAAGCAGACGGAGGAGAGGCTCAGTTGTCTGCCGATTCCATTAACCGTTATTTGCGAAATTTCCTTCGGGGGAAGGATGACCTGGACTCCATTTACTTATTTAGCGGCGAAAAGATGTTTTTTGCCGATTTTAAAGGATCGCAATATTATGAGGAGCAATTTCGAAATCATCCCCATTGGCAGCAAGCGGTGAAGGATGCCGGCGGAAGAGCGGTGTGGATACCGACTTATGAGCTGCCTGTCAACCGGTATACCTTCGAGCCTTCCCATTATTTCTCGATCGGGATGCAGGTGAAGAACGTTGCCGATGTCATGCAGACGCTCGGTTCCATCTATATCAACGTAAAGATTACGGCATTGGACCGTTTGGCAGATCAGGTGCGGGTCAGCCCTGGCGGTACTCTGCTCATAGCCGACGGCGAAGGGCATGTCATCTGGCATCGAAATTCCGAGGCTTATCGAGATTCGCTGAAAGAGATCCCTTTTTATGAAGAGCTGCTTACGGGGCAGAAGCCGTTCTCAACGGTCAAAATGAACGGACAGCTATATCAGATGAGCTACATGAAATCCGCGTACAATGGCTGGTATTATGTATCGCTTATTCCTAATACCGATTTAGCCGAGCAATCCAAGGAGCTTCGGCAATTTTTAATCGTAACCATCTTCGCCTTTGGCGCATCGTTTATATTGCTTGCCTTATGGGTGTCCAGGTTCATTACGAAACCGATTAGACAGATGGCGGTTGCCATGAAACAGATCCATAAGGAAAATGTCGACTTTCTGCTGCCCGTTGCATCCGAGGATGAAATCGGTCTCCTGAATGCGGCTTTTAACAGTATGAGAAGAAGGATTAATGAGTTGATCCATGAGGTTCGGGTCGTTTCCGAGAAAGAAAAGGAGGCGGAGGTGCGTGCGCTTCAAGCACAAATTAATCCGCATTTCGTATATAACTCGCTTGATACGATCAATTGGATGGCGATTGAACGGCAGCAGCATGATATTAGCTCGATGATCGCGGCGCTCAGCGACATTATGCGTTATGCGATCCGTCCGGGTGAGCCAAGCATCGCGCTCGAAGAAGAAATGAAATGGGCGGAAAATTACGCGTATTTGCAAAAAATGAGATTTGAGGACCGGTTCGATATCACCTTCCACGTCGATCCGACGCTGCTTCGGTTAAAGGTCCCGCGTTTGTTTTTGCAGCCGTATTTGGAAAATTCAATTTTGCACGGGATGGAAAATATCGAAGCGGGCGGTTTGATATCCGTCACGGTCATGCCTGATCTTGAGACAGGCGGCATCCGCGCTCAGCTGGTGGATAACGGGAGCGGCATAAAGGAGGACGAGCTCCAAAACATTTTGCTTCGCCGGACGCACGGCATTGGCATTTATAATTTGGATGACCGCCTGAAGCTGGAGTATGGCTCCATGTACGGCGTGACCATGCGGTCGGAATGGGGTAAAGGCACCGTTGTCACGATTATTCTTCCTCGTGATCCAATCGAGAACGGGAGCAGCGGATAAAAATGACAGTCACAGGAGGAAACCCATGTATAAAGTAATTATCGTCGATGACGAGCCGAGGGTACGGAGAGGTTTGCAGTCGCTCATCCCGCAGCTGGAACCCGATTGGACTGTAGCCGGCTCGGCATGCAATGGTATTGAGGCACTTGAGCTCGTAAGAAAAGAAAGTCCCGATTTGGTCATTACCGATATCCGAATGCCGCTTATGAACGGGCTGGATTTGCTCAGCGCCTTGAAGGAGTATCCGGTTCATGTCGTTATTTTATCGGGTTACGGTTATTTTGAATACGCGCAAACCGCTGTGAAATTCGGCGCATTCGATTATTTGCTCAAGCCGGTCAAACCGGCAGAAATAAAAAGCGTATTACTGCGGGTGAAGGCGCATAAGCAAGCGCAGGGACCAGTGGCCGCCATATTGCCAAGTCCGGTTAATTACTCGAAATGGTGGAAAGACTGGTTGTCATCTGAACCTGGGGAAGCGCAGGAGTATATGGAAAAGCTGCGTCAGCAATTACCGAAACAAGTGTCCAGCTATCAACTCATGGCTCTTGAGATCGACCGTTACGACGATCTGATTATGGACGATCAATGGGGAGACAGGCAGCTTGTTCTGTTTGCGGTCCGCAATGTCGTTCATGAGATGCTGCCGGAGCTTGGTGCCGAAAGCTCAACCTTCTTATTCGCGAACGGACCGCAGCTTTATTATTTGATCACCGATGGCCTGTGCACGCTGGAGCAATCCAAGCGCTTGATGGAAGAAGTGAGCAAATGGGTGAAAATTTCGATTTCGATTGGCGTCAGCGCAAGGCAGGACGATTTCTCTGAGCTGCCGATCGGCTTTCGGCAGGCAAAGGAAGCGCTGCAAAACAAATGGATATATGGCGACGGAATCGTCAGCGCATACGAGGATGTGGCCTTGTTGAACCGCCGGGACCTTGGATATCCTGCCGAGATTGACGAAGCGATCGTTCGATCGGTTAGGTCAGGCGAGCGCGAGAAAGCGCTGGATGGTTTGGCTGTTTTTGTGGAACGGATAAAGGAAGGCAGCATTCCCTTTCGGCAGTTCCGCCGCTTCTGCTTGCAGCTGTTGTCGTCCGTCTTCCGCATCGTTTATGAACAAAAGCTGAGTGAAATGATCCTCAAACAGATCAATCAGCCCCAGGATTTATTTCATCGTGATTTTACGGCGGAGGAATTCGTCGGCTTTCTATCGGAGCTGATTAGCCTTGTCATCGATTCAATGAAATGGAGCGTCCAGCAAAAGCAGAACCGGACGATCGAGAAAGTCGTTGAGTTCATCCGCAAAAATTATGCGAAGGACATATCGCTGGATGACGTAGCCGTTCACGCGCAGATGAGCAGCAATTATCTCAGTACTTTTTTTAAGCAGGAAACGGGGGAGACGTTCATTGAATATTTAACCCGGATCCGCGTCGACAAAGCCAAGACGCTGATGATGAACGCGCAGCTGCGGCTCTATGAAATTGCCCAGTTGGTCGGCTATCAGGACGTCAAATATTTTTCCCGGCTGTTTAAGCGTGTAGTGGGTGTGACGCCGGCGGAATATCGCCAGTTTTTTTACCGCAAGGAGGATTAGTTGAATGGGGAATGGCTTGAAAGCCGCGCATCTCATTGTTTGTTCTATGCTTGTTCTGTTTCTGGCCGCCTGCGCCAGCTATGTGGAGTCAGATGGCACGACAATCGACAAGCTGCTCAATGAATCGTCGCCAGTAGATCCGAACAAGAACAAAATCGAGCTTCGTTTATGGTCGTTCCACCAATCCCGCGAATATGATTTCTGGCAGTGGCTGGCCAAAGAATACGAAGCTGAGCATGAAAATATTAAGATCAAAGTTGAATTCGTAACCAGCGATGATTATTTCTCTAGAACGCGCTTGCTCTCCTCATTCGCTTCGGGGCAAGGGCCGGACATTTTTTTTGTGTCTCCGGCGACGATTGAGCGGTTCGTGAAGGCGAATATTTTGTATCCGCTGACGGATTCCTTCACTCCGGAAATGAAAAACGATTTTTATCCATCGGCGCTGGAATCGGTGACGGTTGGCAGAGATATTTATGCTGTCCCTATTGAGACAGAGCTGCTCGGACTTTTTTACAATAAGGAAATGTTTCGAAAAAAAGGCATTCAGCCTCCTGCGACTTGGGACGAAATGATGGTAGCCGCCAAAGAGCTCAGTACAAGCCGGGTGAGCGGATTGACCGTTGAAACCTTTGAAGGGGTATATTTAAACTTTTCCTGGCTGCCGTTTCTATGGCAGACCGGCAGCGACCTGTTAACGGAAGACGGAAAGGGGTCGGCTCTATCTGGACAAGCTTCAAAGGAGCTGTATTCGTTCTTCAAGGATATGGTTAATCAAGGGCTGTTAAATATGAGACCTTCCCGGCCGGTAACGGATATCGGCATTATCGCAAGCGGCGAGACGGCGATGCAAGTAAGCGGTACGTGGAATATCCGTACGCTGGAGACCGAATTTGCCGATGAGCCGATCGGTGTCGTGCCGCTGCCTGTTCCTAAAGGCGGAAACCCGATGACGATTGCGGGTGGATGGAAGCTTGCCGCGAGCAAACAAAGCGAACATGCGGAGGAAGCCGCAAAATTTATTATGTGGGCGTTAGCCGGAGATCCCGCAATCCCTCTTAAGTGGGTCAATGAAACCAAATTTGCTTATTCTCCGCGCAAATCAGTCATGCAAGAGGGACTGGATGATTACCGTCAAGGATTAAGAGCGGTATTTACCGATCAAATATTCGGTACGGAGCGGGAGGAGCCGCAGCTTCCGGAAGAAATAAACCGGATATTTTCCGATTCGTTGCAGCAATTGCTGTTTGGTGACGAGAGCGCTCAGCAAATCCAAGAACGAGCCGATACGCGAATCAAAAAGTATTTGGAGAACGCAAGAAAATAGTCCACCCTCCGTAAATATTTCCCGTTATATGCCCTAGCCCAAGTGGATTACACTTGGGCTATATTGATTGAAAGGGGTTACAAACAAATGGGGAAAAGATGGAAAGGGCTTGGTTTTGCCGTATTGACGCTGCTGCTTATGCTGCAGGTTGCATGCGGAAATTCGAACAATGGAGGGGAGCCTGCCAGCAATAACACAGCCAATACAGGAAAAACAGCGGACGCGGGCGAAAAGGTCAAGCTGAAATTTTGGGACTTCCATTCAGAGAAAGAAGAGGAGTTCTTCAAGGGCTTGGTCGATGAGTACAACAAGGTTCAAGATAACGTCGTCATTGAGTATTCCACTTTTAACCAAACGGATTACACGACAACGAAGCTTCCGACCGGATTTGCTTCCGGCGAAGGCCCGGATATTTACATGATCAGTCCCGGCGATTTTATGAAATTTTCCAAATCCGGTTTGATGGCTGACTTGTCACCGTACTTCCCTGAAGGCGCAAAGGAGGATTTCCTGCCTGCCTCGCTGGATGCGGTAACTGTAGACGGCAAAATATTGGCTCTGCCGTACGAGCTTGAGCTTCTTGGTCTTTATTATAACGAACAGATGCTGAAGGACGCGGGCGTCGAGGTTCCGAAAACATGGGATGAGCTGTACGCCGCATCGAAGAAGCTGACGACAGACAAGGTGGCAGGTTTGATTTTACCGCCGGATAAAGGTCCTTATTTCAACTTCATATGGTATCCGTTCCTATGGCAGCAAGGCGGCAACGTCTTGAACGAGGACGGGACGGCGTCTACCTTCAACACGCCGGAAACCGCAAAAGCGCTTGACTTCTGGGGCCGCTTCTTCAAAGAGGGAATCTCGCCGACAAAGCTGCAGCAGGGGCCATGGGAGATCGATCACCTCGGCAAAAAAACGGCTGCGATGCAAATCGTCGGTACCTGGGCAATTAATCGCGCTGAGGAAGTGTTTGGCGACGTGCCGATTAACGTAGCGCCGCTGCCGATCCCGGAAGGCGGCAAGGCAGCAACGGATGCGGGCGGCTGGAAGTTCGCAGTCAACGGCAAAAGCAAGCATGTAGATGAAGCGGCTAAATTCATTATGTGGGCGTTCGCTGAAGATCCGGAACGTGCGCTTGAATGGTGCACGGAAATTAAATTCGCATACTCGCCTCGTAAATCCGTAGTCGAGAAGGGGAAAGAAGTATACAGCAAAGGCATGCGTAAAGTATTCACGGAGCAAATTTACGATTCCGCCATTCCGGAGCCGCGTTATCCGTCTGAAGTGCTGGATGTTGTCGGTGACGCCATGCAGTACGTGATGTTCGATAAATATGACGGCGCGGGCGCAGCTCAGCAGGTAGACAGCAAAATCAACGAAGCGATTCAAGCAGCGAATAAATAATCCATGAATCAAACGAAAAGGAAGCGGGGGGTGGAGGACCGGGTTTGCGGTTCTCCGCCTGCACCGCTCCAATTGAAGGAGGATGTTCAGTGACTCCAAAACGAATAAGTGACAGAACGAGGAATGAGTGGGTCACGGCGTATGCTTTTTTGCTCCCTAACACATTAGGTTTGCTTACTTTTGTATTTATTCCGATCGTATACGCCTTTTATGTCAGCTTACACGACTGGAATGCGTTAAGTCCGAAGGTGTTCTCCGGCTTTGCTAACTATAAGGCGCTGCTGCAGGATGATTTATGGTGGAACTCCGTGCTCAAGACGCTGCTGTTCAGCGTGATATATGTCCCGTCTCTCTATATGCTCTCGCTGATCTCAGCCGTTCTGCTGAACGCGTTGAAGGGGAGAATCGTAGGTCCGGTAAGAACGATGTTTCTCATGCCGTTCGCTATTACCTCCATCATATCCGCCATTATCGGCATGTACATGCTCGATCCGCGAAACGGCGTCATTAATCATCTGTTAGGTTTCTTAGGCATAGGGCCGCAGCAGTTTCTCGGCTCCACCTCGCAGGCGATGCTTAGCATTGTCGGGGTTATATTGTGGATCAACGTCGGCTATAACATGATCATCTTCTTATCCGCTATGAAGGAAATACCGCGAGATTATTATGAGGCGGCGCAAATCGACGGCGCTACGGGCTGGAAGGCATTTCGCTGGATCACGTTTCCGCTCCTTACGGAAACGAGCACCTTCATCCTTATCGTGACCATGATCGGCTCCTTTCAGGCATTCGACCAGATCGTCGTCATGACCAAGGGCGGGCCGGCTAACGCAACGGAAGTGAGCGTTCTCTATATTTTTAAGCAGGGCTTTGAGCTTCTTAACATGGGGTATGCTTCCGCACTCGCCTTTGTTCTGTTCCTGATTATCTTTTGCTTGTCCATTATTCAGTTAAAGCTCCTCTCTTTGAGGAAATAGGCGGTGAAGAACTTGAGAATTAACAATCGAATCCTATTGCCGTCTGTCGCGGTTTTATTAGGTCTTGTGATGATTTTCCCGATTTATTTGCTCGTTATCAGCTCCTTGCGTTCCGAAACAAACGTATTCGATTTCAACTTATTGCCGACCGGGTTTGAGTTCAGCAACTTCGCAGAAGCGTGGATTGGTTCGGGGCTGCCCCGTTCGATCGTCAATTCCTTAATCGTTTCCGGCACCGTTACCGTCATTGCAATGATTTTTCATGCGATGTCGGGCTACGCGCTTGCGCGGTTTCGTTTTCCCGGGAAAGCGATCATGTTCGCTTGGATGTTAAGCACGCTCATGGTGCCGTTCGCCGTCATCATGATCCCGCTCTATCTGATTACGAAAAACTTAGGGCTGGCCAACTCGTATGCCGGCCTTATTATCCCGTCTATTTTCAATGCATACGGTATTTTCCTGTTCCGTCAGTTTTATATGGATTTTCCGAAAGAACTGGAGGAAGCGGGTTATATGGAGGGGCTCAGCTTGTCGGGCACCTTCTTCCGATTGGCGCTGCCGCTGTCCGTTCCGATCATTGTGCCGCTTACGATCGGTTTCTTCCTGACGAATTGGAATGCTTATATGTGGCCGTTAATCATTACACAGGACGAGAGCCTATGGGTTGTCCAGCAGCGGCTCGCGCATTTGGTGGGCGGAGGATATTTCACGCCATGGAACGTCGTGCTGGCAGCTGCCGTCGTCGTCGCCATACCGACCTTCATTCTGTTTTTCGTCGCGCAAAAGTATCTGGTAGAAGGCATTAAGATGAGCGGAATTAAATAGTAACCTGCAAGATGGAAAGCCATGCGGCTGGAGCGAAAACGTTCCAGCCGCATGGCTTTTTTGTCAGCTCTTTATCAGGTAAAGGGGAACTCGGCAATCCGCATGGGATCACTCCTCTTCCGTGATGATATCCTCACAGTAGTGCATGATTATTATCTCTGATGTACATTTGAGTAAAGAATTCATGAATTTAAAAGGTTGCGTATAGTTGATCACATATAAATAAAAACAATCTGACTAAAGCTGAAATAGGCTTGAGTTTTTTTATGTTTTTGTCGTGCCGCCTTGCGGAAGAGAAAGTCGAATAGGGTGTTCAACTGCTCCATACAATGGTTATTAAGTAACGATTGCCAGAGAAGACCATGTATAAGCAGCCATTTGCCGAAAAAAGTCGAGGGGGGATGAGATGAAAAAGATACGGATTGGGGCAGGACAAGGATTTTATGGGGATTCCAATTTACCTGCAATCGAGACGGCGAAGAGAGGGAATGTCCAATATCTATGCTTCGATAGTCTTGCTGAATTAACGCTGACCATTCTCCAGAAAGACCGGCTGGAGGCGCTGGAGGCGTTCCGCGAGAAGCGCTCTCCCCGTTTTACCGGGGAGTAGCGGGTACCTTTTTAGCGGCGAGGGGAACAGTCGATTTTATCCAGCCTCACTCTTAGGAGCGGGGCTTTTTACAATTAATCGTTCCTCAAGTTAGCAGTTAACCGGATGGGTGAGAGTTGCTTGAGGTCGAGCAGCACGTTTAAGGTAGAGCTAATTTTTAGTTTTGGAAGAAATAGATCTAATTTCTAGCTCTATTTCAGTGCTGTGGCGCATTCGAGACCTGTACCTATGAATGTTACGGCGCCGACTGATGGTGGTTGTGAGGTAACTTCATTATTCAGTGAGGAGAATCTCCCTATATTAGGCGGTTTATCGGACTTCTGAGGAATTAGTGAGGTTAGACTCACTATTTTGCTGGGGCTTCCGGGGAGGCTCGAAAATAGTGAATGCAGCTTCACTATTTAATGAAGTTGCTTCATAAACTAGTAGAGCGATCCTAAAGTAGCGTTAGATTAGTCCATAGTACGTCCGATCTAATTGCAATACCTTGCAGTCAACTTGCGACCGGACAAATAAATGTTAATTCCAGATCGATCTACTAGACGTGCCCTTCGTGGAGGATATTTAACCATTTTATAGAAATATACATAAATACTTCCTGACAATTCCTGCTCTGATAAGTCATAAGAAAGAGAGGGCTGCCTTCGTGTGGACCAGCTGGGGGAAGAAGATTAGTTTTAAAAGCAAGCTGCTGTTCGGGATTTCAGCCATTATTTTCTTTACGGTCAACTTGACCGGACTAATCTCCTATCGAACCCATCTTCGGTTGTTTGAGGAGGAGGTGACGGGACAGTACGTGAAGGCCAGCGAGCAGGCGATGATGCAGCTGGAGCTTCGTATTCAGGAAATGTACCGTATTTCGAACTATATTGTGTTTAATCCGACGATTGAGAAAATAATTACGAAGCTGTCCACCTTCAGGGAGGAGCTTTCGATTGCGGAACGCCACTTTGAGCAGGAGCAAATCGCGGAGCAGCTTCGGCAGGTCAAGTTTGATGCTCCGCAGCTGCTCTCGCTTTATTTATACGATTTAACCGGTACGAACTATTATTACGGCCTTTTGAAAGAAACGGTCGAGCCGCTCAGCCAAGCCGCTTTTCATGATGTGTACAGCACCTTGGCTTCTTCTAAGGGTGACTTGGTATGGATGCGAAGATCGATCCCCAGTCATATAGAGCAAAGCGGGTACCGGGACGTCATTATCGCGTCGCGCTGGATGAAGGGTAACCAAGGCGAGAACTACGGACTGCTCGTCATGGTCATAAATGAAGAGTTCTTGACCCGTTCGTTCCGTGAAATCGGAAGCGGTGACGATGGACGCGTCTATTTATACGATCAGCAGGCCAAGCTCCTATATATCGATGGGCCCGAGGAAGATACGGAGGGACTCGAGCGGTTATTAAGCGGCAGGAATAGCAGTAAGATTAAAGAGCAGGGAGATACTACCTATTTTTATACCTCTGTCTATTCGAAAGAAATATTGTTTACGCTGATCAGCCGGGTTTCGCTGTCGTATATTTTTCGAGAAAGCCAATTGATCTTAAATATCAGCTTATGGCTTGGGCTCCTCAGTATTTGCTTAAGCAGCCTGCTCATTGTTTTATTGAGCAGCCGATTGCTGTCACCTCTTAAGGAGCTGGTGCGGGCGATGCGTACGATGAGGGAAGGTGAATTTAATATTCGGATCCGGTCCCGCACACACGATGAGCTTGGTTTTTTGGGAGAGAGCTTTAACTCCATGGCATCCAGCGTCCAAGACATGATTCAAAAGGTATATATGAGCCAGATCAGCGAAAGGGAAGCGGAGCTGAAGGCGCTGCAGGCGCAGTTAAACCCTCATTTTCTGTATAACACCTTAAACGGACTCTATTGGAAGCTGTACATACAGAACGACTTGGATTCGGCCAATCTGGTGTTTTCATTATCTGAGCTGCTCAAGTATTCCTTGGAACGAATTAAAAAAAGAACAACGCTTCGCGAGGAGCTGGAGCAGGTTGAAAACTATTTGCGTATCCAAGCGGCCTTTCTGGAAAATAGTTTCGATGCCCGCATTCATGCGGATGAGGATGTATATGACTGTGAAATTCAACGTCTGCTGCTTCAACCGCTGGTGGAAAATGCGTTCGTTCATGCCTTCAAGGATAGGACTTCATCTAAGGTTCTGGAGATTCGGGCCTACCGGATCGATGATTTTTTGAAAATCGAAATTGAGGATAACGGCTGCGGCATGAGCAAGGAACGGGTGGAAAAAATTTGCGCTCCTGACTTTACAGGAGAACGAGATTCGCTTGGTGTACAAAGCGTCCTGCGTCGAATTAATTTGGTATACGGGCTGCCCTATCGGTTGGAGATCATAAGCAGCGCCGATCAAGGAACAACGGTGCATTTATATTTACCCCTAAGAGGTGATGAATTGCAATGACCGGAAAACTGCTGCTTGTCGAGGATCAAACGTTATTCAGAAAAGGGCTCCGCAAGATGATTGAGGATCATTCCTTAGGCTGGACGGTGGTTGGGGAGGCTGAGAACGGACATGAAGCACTTGAGCTTCTGGAAGCTTTACAGCCGAACCTGGTGCTGACGGACATTCGAATGCCGGGAATGGATGGAATTGAGCTGGCGGAGCATATCTATAACAAGCATGCGCAAACAGACGTTGTCATTTTGACCGGTTATGATGATTTCAAATATGCACAGATGGCTATCCGCTTCGGTGTCATCGATTTTCTGCTGAAGCCGTGCAATGATCGAACGTTGATGGAGGTCCTACATAAAGCCCAAGAGCGGCTGGAGTCCGTTTTGCGCAAAAGGGAGGAGCGGGAGGCGGATCTTCGGATGAAAGAGGAAGCGCTGCTGCGGGCGCTGCTTCTCCGGCTTCCCGGTACCCGCGGGGAGGAGCATCGGTTGAAGTCATGGGTGGTCGGGAATAGGCTGCTGTTTGTCGCAGTGAAGGATTATTTTTCTGTGAATAAGCATTATGGGCCGAACGATTTGGGTCTGCTGCAGTTCGCCTTGTTCAATATCTTGACGGAGTTGATGCAGCAGCATCAACTAACCGGACCGTTCATTTCACTCGAATTCGACCGGTTTTGTTTCATTGTAGAGGATGGCAGGGAGGCGAATACACTCGGCCGTTTAATGGAGGAAGCAGTGCAATCCTATCTTGGCATCGGTCTGACGGTAAGCTGGACCCCTCCTGTTACAAGCTTGAACGAGCCGCCTTCGCTGTACGAATCGTTTATTTTGAAAGAAGCTTCTGCCTCGAAACGAAAAGGGTCGGAATCAGCCTTTTTGTCCAGCGGGGTAGCCAGCAGGCAGCGTGTGAAGGAGCTTCAAACGCAGCTTACCGGAGGCATACTTCTCGGACAGCCTGATAAGCTGGATGACCAAATAAGCGAGCTTGTGTCTAAAATCGGTACGCTTTCGCCCGAGGATGCCAAGATGGAGGCACTGGCTCTAGCCTTCGCGATGAATAGTGTGGCTAAGCAACAGCTGGAGCAGTCCGGTGAGACACCGGGCTTTGCAAAGCAAATCGAGCGGCTGCAGAGCTTGCAATCGGAGCATGCCGCAGCAGAATGGGCCCGGGGTGAAGCGGGGAAATTCATAACGGGATTCGAAGGATGGAGGCTGCGCAACAACGAGAGCATTATCAGCCGTTCTCTCGATTACCTTGACAAGCATTACATGGAAACCTGTTCACTAACGGAAATGGCCGAGATGTTTAAAGTCAGCTCGACGTATTATAGTAAATTATTCAAGAAAGTGACCGGCGATAACTACAGTGCTTATTTGACTCAAATTCGCATGCAAAAGGCCGTGATGCTGCTAATGAATACGGATATGAAGGTGCTTGAGATCGCGGCCTCAGTCGGCTACGATGACCCGAATTATTTTACGAACGTGTTCCGCCTGCTCCATAAGATGTCGCCGAGCGATTACCGCAAGCAGTTTAAGCGATAGTTTTTTATATGCCGTTTTGAGGGGGACCCTTGAAGCGGCATTTTTAAAATTCTAAGAATTTATAAGTTTCACACTTATATTTGCTTAGAATTCTCCGCGAAACGAAGCTTCGCCGCCAGAGGACGGCGAAGCTGTTTACGCTTGATTGGGCAGTTCAAAAAATTACAGGTTTTGAGCCTGTAATTCAAGGCAGCGCTTACAAAATACCGCTATGATAAATCTAACGATACGCAGATGAGGTGATGGAGTTGGTTATTCGGTCAAGCCTGACGGATTCGGGGCCCCAATCGAACAAACGGCTTAAAGCAAGCACTGTCAAACTAATAAAGCAAAACATTCCGCTCATGATTATGTTTTTGCCGGGACTTTTGTTTTATATCATTTTTAAGTACGCGCCTATGGGCGGCATTATTATTGCCTTCAAGGACTTTAATCTTCGTGACGGCATATTTGGAAGTCCCTGGGTCGGGATGGACAATTTCATGCAGCTGTTCAACCAAGCGCAGTCTCTCCAAATTATCCGCAATTCGTTCATGATCAGTATTCTTGGCATTGTTGTCGGTTTTCCGGTGCCGATCATTTTAGCCATTATGTTAAACGAGGTTCGCAAAATGTGGTTTAAACGCGTCGTACAGACGCTTGTATATCTACCGCATTTCCTATCATGGGTTATCGTCGGCGGCATCGTCCTTTCATTGTTCGCTTTAGAGTCAGGAACGATCAACCGCTGGCTGGAAGGCTTTCTCGGAGAACCATACCCTTTCATGTATGAAAAGGTTTCATGGCTGATCATTTATTTGGGCTCAGGCATATGGAAGGAAATGGGCTTCGCGGCTATCATCTACTTAGCGGCCTTGGCGGGTATCGACCCTCACTTGTACGAAGCAGGCAGTATTGACGGTGCGAATAAATGGCAGCAAATGCGGCACATAACGATTCCCGGTATCAGCACGACAATCATCCTATTGTTAATATTGTCCGTCGGTAAAGTGATGGATGTAGGCTTCGACCAAATTTATAACTTGCAAAATGCCGTCGTTTCCGATGTCGCAAACGTCATCAGCCTCTATATCTATCAAATCGGAATACTTCGAGGACAATACAGCCTGACGGCAGCGATGGGTATATTTGAAAATCTCGTCGGACTCGTTCTCATATTATCGGCGAATTATTTCGCTCGCAAATTCAATCAAGGCTTGTGGTAAGGAGGTGCACCGATGAAATCGACCTTGGGAGAAAAGTTGTTTTACGGCATTAACTATTTCGTCCTGCTCTTGTTGGGATTAAGCTGCTTGCTGCCTTTAGTGCACATTCTGGCCTTATCCATGAGCGATGCGCATGCGATCATGTCCGGTAACGTGTCACTTCGGCCTATAGGCTTCACGATGGAATCATTCCAATCTCTGTTCCAAGGAACGCGTATACTAGATTCGCTCAAAAATAGCATTATTATTACGGTCGTAGGAACAGCGCTTGCGATGATCGTCACGATACTAACCGCTTACCCGCTGGCCAGGAAATATTTTATCGGGAGACGCTTTTTCATGCTGGCCTTTCTGTTCACGATGATGTTCGGCGGAGGCACGATTCCTAATTATCTGATTATGAAGTCTCTGGGGATTATCAACACCTATTGGGCGCTCTGGCTGCCGGCATTAGTGAATACGTATAATCTCCTGATTCTGCGGACGTTCTTCGTCGGGATGCCCGAAGAAATTGAGGATGCGGCCCGAATTGACGGCTGCGGCGAGTGGAGGCTGCTCGGTTCCATCATTCTTCCGCTGTCGCTGCCCGTGCTGGCAACATTAACTCTGTTTAACGCGGTCGGGTTTTGGAACTCATTCTTGGCCGTTCTGATCTATATCAACGATACACATCTATACAACCTAACAGTTCTCGTGCAAAACATGATTCAGAGCCAATCCGTACTTCAGGAGGTCGTCGCCTCACAAATGATTCAGGCCGACGACACCGCTCAGATTACTCCGGAAGGGATAAAAGCCGCCGGCATTATCACCTTAATGGCGCCGATGGTCATCGTTTATCCGTTCGTTCAGAAATATTTTGTGAAAGGCGCTCTGCTGGGCTCGGTGAAGGGGTGAAGTATTCAGTGTTCTTAGGGCAGGAGGGATGCGAATGAGATTATAAGAAGATTTGAAGCTGTAATGAGTACAGTACGATTTCAATCCTATTGAAAAGGGGAATGGCGATGAAAAATACGGTTAACCCATGGTTTGCAAGAAGTGCGGCGCTGCTCTTGATCTTAGGCTTGCTGCTCGCCGGCTGCTCCCAAACGCCAGCATCGACTGAACCTGAGGTTGTGACGGACGTACAGACACCCGAAGCAAAAAAAGATATTTCCGTAACCGTCTACGACAGGGGGTCCGTTCCGGCTGCAGAAGGAACTATAGAGGACAACCGCTGGACCAAATGGTTGAACGATAATGGTCCGGCGAATCTAAAGTTTGTTGCGGTTCCGCGATTTGAATCTCAGCAGAAGCTGAATGTATTATTTGCTTCCTCGAGCGCTCCCGATTTGATATTCGAGTATGCGCCTCATATTAAGAATCCGTTGATCGATCAAAAACTGCTTATGCCGCTCGATGATATCATCGAAAAATACAGCACGACGTACAAGCAAATGCTGCAGCAATATCCGGCGCTGAAGAAGGTCGGTACGAAGGCGGACGGTAAAATTTACGAGTTCGCACGGCTGGCCGAGGTCTATCCGATCCATGCCCTGCTGATCCGTGAGGACTGGCTGAAAAAGCTGAATTTACAAATTCCCCAAACGACGGAGGAACTATATCAGGTAGCCAAAGCATTTGCCGAGAACGACCCTGACGGCAACGGAGAGAAGGATACCTACGGTATCGCGGTCAGCTTCCAATCAGGTCAAGTGATCGACCAAATCTTTCAAGCGACCCGCTGGGTGGTGAAGGACGGGACCGTGACCCGCAACTGGGATAACTTCACGGCTGTGACGGACTTTAAGAAGCGGTTGTTTGATGAAGGCATCATCGATAAAGATTTCTTGAACGATAAGAATGGCGCGAAAGCAAAGCAGGATTTTGTGGGCGGCAGGGTCGGTATTTATCCGCTTCAGATCAACTGGGTAAGCTTCAGCCAGAATGAACTGGCTTCACTGAAGAAGAACGTGCCGGACGCCGTCGTGACGCCGATTCCTTATCCGAAGAGTCCTGCCGGCCAGTTCAATCCTGCTTTCTCAAATCCGGTTCAAGCGACAGCCGTAGTCAATGCGAGCGCGAAAAACCCGGATGCGGTCATGAAATATATCGACTTCCTGGTGAAACCAGAGACAGCTAATACACTTAGAAACGGTATCGAGGGCGAGCATTGGAAGGCTGGAGCGAATGGCTGCCCGGAACCGGTAAGCATGGATAAGCGCAAGGAAGAGGTGGCATGGAACGGTGACTTCCAGATGATGAGCAGCACCATTCTCGATACGCAGTGCGGCAAGCTCGAGACAGGGTTCAATCTGAGTGACCCGGTGCAGAAGGAAGGCTTCGACATGTACAAGAAAGCGATGGAATTATACACCGATCCAAATAAACCGTATGTCGAAATCACTCACCCTGAGCATATGCCGCAGCTTCCCGAGGATGTTGAAGCAGTCTCCGCACCGATGGTGAAGCCGATTGACGATATGTTCATCAAAGGAATTTTGGGCGGCAAAGGGTATACGGCTGAACAGGCAACGAAAGATGCGAAGGATACTTGGGATAAAGGGAATGGGAAACTGATAGAGGACTGGTTCAAGGAGTGGTATGCAAAAGACAGCAACAATGCATTCTTAGCGAAGGATATTTATGAGGTCATGGAGCAGCAGCAGTCTCAAAAGTAAGGCTGGAGTCGGATAGGGATGCAGTAAGCAAGCAGCAACTGTGTCCCTTTCCAATTCATTATGAAGGGGCTGAAAGCGCACCAAACATGTGGGAGGTCAACATCATGAAGCTACGCAAAATTATCGCCTTAATCTGCTTATGGTCGCTCTTTGCTACCCTTGTATTCCCGGGGCTTACAGCTAATGCCGAAGTGGACGGGTTTGTGGATGAGATGAACAACTTTACGCGAGTGCTCCAACGCTCGAATATCCGTATAGAGACAGCGGATCAATCCTATTTCGGCAACGATGCCAGCCGTATGGTCCGAAATACGACGGCGACCGGGTATATGCTTTACAAAACCGAAATGCCGATCAACACCTTTACGGCTTACAGCTATTCCTTTATAGGCTCAGGCATGCCGCTGGTCGGGCATCGCTTCTATGCTTCTGCCGACGGCTCGGCCTTTACCGAAGTGAATCCGTCGATATTCAGCTCCGGCGCGCCGGTGTCCAACTGGCAGCTTGTCATTTACGAGGACGCGCAGGTTCCGTCCGATACGCGATATTTGAAGATTGAGTTCATCGGAGACGCGAAAGCTTGGACACCGCAGTTATCCAAGCTGGTCATTAACCAAAATGTTAGTTCGGTGATGGCGGATCCGCCGAACGGTCTGATCGGCGATCAGCCGCTTACCGTCGCTTTGAGTTCGGCAACGCCGGGAGCTGCCGTATTCTATAAACTGAATGACGATATCGAGTATAGTCCGTATACGGAGCCGTTGTCGCTTACCGGATTTACTACGCTGGACACGTATGCTTCCAAGGAAGGATTCATAACAAGTCCGGTCAAGACCTATAAGTACTACGCAGAAGCGGATATTCTGATTGACCGGTACGGTCAGGTCAAAACAGCCGATTTTCCAACAAAAGTGCTTAGTGATGCGGAATTACGGGCAGACGTTGCGAAGGATCAGGACTATTACGGCAGTCTTGAGGCGCCATCCGATTTCGATGAGCTGGGCGGTTTAAAGGGCAGTAAGGAAGCGCTCCAGCTGGAAGCCACAGGGTTCTTCAACATCCAACAGGCGAACGGCAAGCCGA
This sequence comes from Paenibacillus sp. LPE1-1-1.1, assembly GCF_040676435.1. Classification (NCBI taxonomy): domain Bacteria; kingdom Bacillati; phylum Bacillota; class Bacilli; order Caryophanales; family Paenibacillaceae; genus Paenibacillus; species Paenibacillus sp. LPE1-1-1.1. The sequence continues at coordinate 1,389,068 of NZ_JBEGHY010000001.1, read as the reverse complement.
TTCTCGTATCGCCGAGCGGTGCGGCTTATTTCAGCTTAGGCATGAACGGGATTACGAATAATGAGACCTTCACCTTGCTCAAGGGCCAGGAGACGAAGTTTGAATGGGTGCCGCCCTATAACAGCGAATATCAGAATGCCTTTCAAGGCTCACAGGACGTATTTTCTTTCTACATGGCAAATAAGTACAAAAAAACCGGATCGTTTCCGACGAGTGAGGCGTTCTTTGCGGAGGCGGTCGAACGGCTCAGAAAATGGGGCTTTAACAGCGCCGGCGCGTGGGGCTCGGGAGCTTTGTCAGCGCAGAATGGTATGCCGTATACCCTCGTGCTTCCCCTCAACAGCATGAGCAAGCCAAGCGAAATCAAAATATTCGACATCTTTGCCGACGATGCGGAAGCCAAGATTGATGCTGCCTTTTCTGCATCGCTGCCTGCCTTAAAGGACGATCCTTTGCTGATCGGGTACTTTGTCGATAACGAATACCATTATGAAAAGTTTTTCACCGCGGTTCCAAAACTGAAGGCAAGCCAAACGGGAATTAAGAAACGACTGGTCCAGATGCTTCAGGAAAGATACGTCGATATTGCCGCCTTTAATGCGAATTGGGAGACCGGTTATACAAGCTTTGCGGATTTAAACGAAGCGTCTTTGTATATCGATACGGCGGCGGCCGGCAAGGATATCGAGGACTTCTTCCATTTATATTTAGACACCTATTACAGCACGGTCAAGCGCCTCTTTGCCAAATACGATACGAACCACCTGCTGCTCGGCGACCGGTGGCTAACCTTGCCGATGATGAATACGAAAATTCGGGGGATCCTGGCAGAAGAAGCCGGTAAATATATGGACGTCATCAGCATTAACCATTATGCGCCTAACCTTGATGTGACGATGCTGGATGAGATTTATACGAAGTCGGGCGGCAAGCCGATTATGTTAAGCGAATGGAGCTACGGCACGGCGGAGCAAGGACTCAATCCGATTGTGGCGGGAGCCGCCGCGAATGAACAGGAACGCGCTTGGCGTTATCGCAATTATGTCGAACAAGCGGCTGCTCTCGGATATATCGTCGGTACGCATTGGTTTGACTATGTTGACCAGGCTGCTACAGGACGCTGGTTTGAAGGCTTGACCGGAGAACGCTACAACACCGGACTAATTAACGTGGCGGACCGGCCCTACAAAATCTTTCTGGACGGCGTGATGCAGACGCATCATGACATTTACGATGTCATGCTCGGTAAGAAAGAGTCGTTTAACCACGATTTCGGTGAAGAGCCGCCAGGCAGCGGTACTGGGAAAAATCAAATCATCAACATCCCTTATACGTCGGAGCCGATTCCGCTCGACGGGGAAATAAACGGCTTCCCTGCAGGTTCCGAGGGAAAGGCGACATTAACGGTCGAGAATCGAGTCGGGGGCAGCGGGGGAGACAGCATTACCGCAGATTATGCCTTTGCGTGGGATGAACAGCACTTGTATGTGACGGCCCAAATCAACGAACCGACGCCGATGATGAATAATAATCCGAACACCAATGTATGGAAGGGCGACGGCGTAGAGATGTTCTTTGGCCCTAGTGAGCTTATGATGGCCGGCCCGCTCTTATACGACGACCGGCAGATCATTATTAGCGCGGGCCCGGGGATTGAAGATCAGACAAACTTTTGGCTATGGTTTAACACAGGGCGTCAAAGCCCGATTCAGATGATTGTGGAAGCAACGGAAGACGGCGGGGGCTATATTCTTGAAGCTGCGCTCCCTTGGGATTCGGTGCGGATGCAACCGGAGATCGGCCGGGAATTTTTATTTGATTTCGGCTTTAATGAAAGTGAAGACGGAATCACCAGGAAGCGGCAATACGAATGGAACGGCACAAACCGGAACAACCTCGATCGCGGACTTTGGGGCAATGCTAAGCTGATAGAAGCCGTTGCCGTTGATCATACCGATCCTGTTGTTACCGTAACGGGAGTAGAACATGGCGGTGAATATACGGATCAAGCGATGCCGGAAGTGTCTGTAGATGACCCGGAAAGCGGTGTGAAGCATATCTCTATCAAGCTTAACGGCGTTGATTGGGCAAGCGGTACCGCAATAACGCAACCAGGGGCATATGTGCTGACAGTAGAAGCGGAGGATAATGCATCCAATCAAACTTTGCAGGAGATACACTTTGCGATTTACGCCTCCACGAAGCTTGCCGCCTCGCAAGCAAACGGTGTGTATAGTGATCAGGCCAAGCTGGAAGCGACATTGACTGACCGGAATGGTATCCCAATCTCAGGGGAAACCGTCTCCTTCCTGGTGAACGGCCAATCGGCGGGGGATGCTGTAACCGATGAGCAAGGAACAGCTGACCTGATGTATTCTGTTCAGCAGGGTGCAGGAACGTACACGGTGGATGCCGGGTATGCCCAAAGCGAGAGCCGTTATTTTCGTGGCTCGGCTTCATCGTCGTCGCTCATAGTATCGCCTGAAACAGCTTCGATTGCTTATCAGGGCGACCGTCTCGAATCGGCAGGTCAACCAATCTGTCTTGCGGCGCAAGTATCGGAGCCTTTTGACGGCTACCAAGGGAATCTAAGCGGACTCCGGGTTACATTCGCGGTATATGCGATCGAGCCGGACGGATCAAAAACACCGGTTGTACTTCCGCCGAATGCTGCCGAGGCTCTAACCGACGCTGCGGGGCTCGCTTCCTCCATGACGACGCTGCCTGCCGGATTATATGAAGTGAGTGCAGTGCTTTCGGGCAATCCGTACTTTATATCTGCCAGCTCGTCATCTAACATTGTCGTGACGGGTCCAGCTCCTCAGCGGCTTATAGTGAAAGGGGACGTTGAACTGCCATCCGGGTTTGGGCCTGGTGCGATCTGGAAAGTGAAGCTGTATTGGGATGTGGAATTCAAAAACGGAATTTTAAAATATTGGACCTTGAAAGCAAATTCCACAAGCCAAAAGATCGACGTTCAATCGAGCTGGGTGGTGACAACAGGCGGAAAAGCATATATTCAAGGTCTGCTGAAAATAAACGGAGAATTGTACACCATCCGTTTAATGACGCAGGAAACGGGAACAAACAATGGCCGCGTTAGCATTCAATTATGGAAAGGTCAAGCGGACGGCCCCGCACCGGACTTTGAGCTTCTCAATGCTGTCTTCAAAGGCACAATCAACATCGAGTAACAGACAACCGCCCTGTCCCGCAGCTGCTGCGGGGCGGGGCATTTTTAAAGAAAGTAGAGGAGAGGGAGGGAATTCATAATGAATGAAACCTTGCACCGAAACTTGCTGTTGAAGCGTATCGAACGGTGGGAGCCCGACTATAACCCTACGGCTCGGCTTCTTCGGGTGCCATTTAGCAGTCCAGGCTACCATACCACCTTAAAAAACAAGGATTATGTCCATTCCACTTATCCGAGCCTTGTGTATGCCGTTGCACTGCTGGACAGCGGTATCGCCGCTTACGAAGCGAGAGCCTTTGATATCCTTCGAACGGTCATTTCACTTCAAGAAACAGATCCTGAGAAGGATACATACGGCATCTGGCCTTGGTTTTGGGAGGAGCCTTTGTCGCAAATGTCTCCGCCGGACTGGAATTGGGCGGATTTTTGCGGAAAGCTGCTGCTTCAAGCTGAAAAGCGTCATGGCAAACGCCTGCCGGAGCCGCTGAAGGAAGATATCCGTCATTCGGTTTATCGCGCTTCCGATGCCATTATCAAACGGAATGTAGCACCTTCTTATACGAATATCGCGATAATGGGAGCTTTCGTCACGGCCATTGCAGGCGAGCATTATCATCGGGCTGATTACTATGAATATGGTCTACAGCGGCTGGAATGGTTTCGTGATTTTACGAACCGCCTGCAAACCTTTCAGGAATATAACAGCCCGGCTTACGCGCTCATCACGATCCTTGAGCTATCCAAGCTGCGTACGGAGTCCGTCAGCCAGCAGGTCAAGGCGATCAGTGACGAGATGCTCGGCCTTTGCTGGAAAATGGTTGCCGAGCACTATCATCCCGGGCTGCAGCAATGGTGCGGGCCCCATAGCCGAAGTTACAGCACCTTGCTGAAGCCTGAAACGGCCTCATTCCTACAGCTGGTAACGGAAGGTACGGCTTTCTTCCTGCCTTGGGAACAGCTCTCGTATTCCCCGGAGTGGTTCGGCAGCGGCATTCGATGCCCGGAAGCATACCTGCCGTATTTTCGGGAAACGCAAACTCACACAGTGCGGGAAATCTTTTATCGCGATGATAAGAAAGGCTTCGAAAAAACAGCTCATTCTTATATGGTGCCGCAGTATGCCCTAGGTTCCTTCACCAGGGAGATCATGTGGAACCAGTGCCGAAGCCTGATCGCCTACCTCGATAACGGGGGAAGAGCGGCCTATATTCACTTGCGCGTCCTAAAAAACGGTTATGATTACAGCTCTGCGCTTTTAACAAGTGCGCAGCACGAGGGAGATGTGATCGGCGGACTGCAGTTTTTTACAAACGGGGGCGATACGCATCCCGTACTGGATAAGAAGGGCGGCATTATCGAAGCGGAAGATCTGCGCATACGCTTTGAGGTTGGCGGACATCTGGATGATATGGAATGCAAGCTGGTTCAGCCGGATCAAATAGAACTAACAGCCGGCAATGTCCGAGCCTCGTTACGATTGCTGTACGGGATGTTTCAGGATTCGAATGAGCTTGAACCGACACCGCTGCAATGGACTGCAGCATTGATAAATGAGCTGTGGTGCGTAGATGTTGTTATTCATTCCGGTGAGAAACGTATATTCGATTTTAACCATATCCGCACGGCTGCTTTCCTTTTCGCGGTTTCAATAGGCCGCTCAGCCGCTGCTCCTCTTGAGATTACCGTTACAGAGGACCGGGTAAGGAGAAGCGTTTCTGCCGTTGAAAGAACGACAGGGAAGAAACTGGCGGTTACAATCCCACTGAAGCCTGGAGATGTTTAGATGTTCATTTGCAAGTAAACCCTGGACACTCGAAGGAGCCCCAGGCAGAGCAATCTGCATGGGGCTGATTTTTTTGGAAAGAGACCTTGCGGAAATAGAGCATCATCGAACGTTCTGATCGTTCAAGCCCGTCTTAACTTCAATACAAGAAACAATAGGTGGTTCGAAGACGGATCTAAGTGGAAAAAGCCCCGCAAAAATGGCTTCATCCATATGTGAGATGGGTGTTACTGGAAATTCTCCCGCTAATTAGGCCGGTTTACGGTCTATAAGCGATTCTCCCCTTAATTAACGCCGGGTTTTCCCGTTAAGCGCCTTAACGGTGCATGTCAGGACAAAAATAGCTGGAGCTTTTCCCATCTGTTCAGCGACCTTAAAGTAAAAAGGAGCTTTGGTGATGGATAATGAAAAGATACTGCCCGACCCTAATGAATCGCCCTGTCATTACCAGCGTGACGCAAAAAATGTTGACCCAGACTACGATCAAGAATAAACGCGAGCGGCACGTTTCATTACGAATGATTCCATTGAAAAGTTATATATATATATAACCCATCGTACTCTCGTATAACTCCTGAAGGACGGAAAGGAGAGACGTCTATGAAAGTGGATGCCGTGTTTGAAGGCGGGGGCGTAAGGGGGATTGCTTTTATTGGCGCTATTCAAGTAATGGAGGCGAATGGCTATAAATGGGAGCGTTTAGCTGGAACATCCGCCGGCTCTGTCGTGGCTGCACTTCTAGCCTGCGGGTATAGCGCCCGTGAATTAATAGAAATCATGAATACGCTCGATTACTCCCGATTGCTCGGAAAAACATGGCTTCATTATTTACCCTTTGTCGGTAAAGCGGTTCCGCTTCTGTTCCGGTCAGGAATCTACCTAAATACACCATTAGAAGACAAGTTAACCTATTTGCTGAACCAAAAAGGGGTGTCTACCTTCGCTGATTTGCCCGAGGGAAAGCTGAAAATTATTGCTTCCGATATTAGCAGCGGAAAGATGTTGGTCCTGCCGGATGACCTGTCACGTTATGATATTTCTCCTTCCCAGTTCCCGATTGCCGCCGCGGTTAGGATGAGCACAACGATTCCCTATTTCTTTCAACCGTACCGATTGCATACGAAGATGAGAAGAAAACCGTTTTATATTCTGGACGGCGGACTTCTAAGCAATTATCCAATCTGGCTCTTTGATGTGGAGGGGATTCCGCGTTGGCCAACGTTTGGATTCCGGTTATTAGGAGATCATACGGAAATCCCATTTCATGACATTCGCGGTCCCTTCTCCATGTTTCGTGCCATGTTCCAGACCATGCTTAAAGCCCATGATCAACGGCATGTGGACAAACACGCCAAAAAACGGACTGTTTTTATCCCGACAGGCCGAGTGTCTGCCACTCAGTTCGATCTGAACGCAGAAGATCGGGACTCGCTCTTTCAATCCGGGCAAGATGCAGCTCTCAAATTTCTATCCGGTTGGGACAGTGAGCAGTACATTAAGGAATATCGAATCGCTTCCGATCACAAGTAGGCGGTAGTCTGTTTCAACCCTGTTCTAATACTCATACCTTAATGGGAACAGGGAAGGAAACGAAATTTAATTAAAATGGAATTTCGCTTTTTAGGGAGTAAGACGCGATTGACTGGATGTTTGAACAATCTAAATACTGCAAGATGGAAAGTCATGCGACTGGAGCGATAACGTTCCAGCCGCATGGCTTTTTTGTCAGCTCTTTTTCCGGTAAAAGGACGGCGCTACGTTCTCTACCTTACGAAAGGCTCTGCTGAACGCATAAATGCTCTGAAAGCCAAGCTTTTCCGCAATATGGGATAAAGGAAGATTCGTAAACTGGATCATCTGCTTGGCTTTTTCAAGACGAATGGCCACATGGTACTGGATCGGCGTCATGCCATAGGCTTTCTTGAACAATCGGCACAAGTAATATTTGCTCAGGTTTGCTAGATCGGAAAGCTCGTCCAGCGTGATTTCGTAATCCGTATGATGGCTGATATAGTTTTTGACGCGGTCGAGCTGCTCCCATTTTGACAACAAATGCGCGTTGTTTTGCCAATGGATTTCCCGAAGCAATTGTATCCACAATTGGACGAACAGCCCTTTGGAAGCAATTTCGTGATAAGGGAATTTTCTCTCCAGTTCGAAGATGATGTCAAAGATCAGCTTCTCGATGACGATCGGCCGATTCAGCCGAATATGATTCGGAAGCGGGGAATCCATAAGCGGAGTAATATCCTCGCGGAACGATTCGCGTTCCTTCTCGTTCATTGCCTTTAGCGGCTTGTACGACACCTTGACGGTAGGGCTGTCCGGCTGATAGTACAAATCGAAATGGATATGAGGCTGGTGCAAGCGCCTGTTGTTCATAAGCTGGATCGAGTGGGCTTGCATCGGTTTAAAAAGAAAGATATCGCCGGGTATCCCATAATAAACCTGGTCCTCTACGGTCACTTTTATATCGCCTTCCTTGACGTACAGCAGCTCATAATCGTAAATAACCCTCTCCGAAATGACGAAGGGAGGATCGATAATACTGTCCCAGGCAACGCGGACATATGGCGAAAGTGCATTCATATCCATGTGAATCCCTCCTCCCATAATTATAATACAAGCAACGAGGTAAGGCGCTTAATAATTAGAGCAATTTGGGTTAAAAAATAGATCAGCATGGATCTGTCATTCCCATTTTTATTTCTATAAAATCGGTAATAGGCCGAATGAAATATAGGATTTGGGAAATTAAGAGAAAGCAATACAGCGCTTTCAAAATGGAGGAGGACATCATGGTATCTTTTAACGGATTGGACATGGGGATGGGCAGCTTGCCGCGTTTGTCAGATGCAAAAACAAGATCGATCAGCGCGGAAAATTTCACTGGCGAGAAAGGAAAGGCAGCGATGGCGACAGAAGGGACAGGCGCGCTATGCGCACGTGATCTCGGCCTTGGCTGGAAAATATCGCCCTCTGTTATTTTGCCGAAGGAAAGCGTCTTTACACTGGCAGACATCGCAGGGCCGGGAGCTATCCAGCACATGTGGATGACAACGTTTCCGACACAGTGGCGCAATCTAATTTTACGCTTCTATTGGGATCAGGAAGAAGCTCCATCCGTGGAGGTACCCTTTGGCGACTTTTTCTGCAACGGGTGGTGCGAGCGGACGAACGTGAACTCCATACCGGTAGCAGTCAATCCGGCGGGCGGCATGAACAGCTACTGGGTGATGCCCTTCCGCAAGCATGCCAAGGTAACGGTGGAGAATCGAGCTGCCGAAGATGTCGTGCTCTATTATCAGATCGATTATACCTTAACGGAGGTGCCGGAGGATGCCGCCTATTTCCATGCGCAGTGGAATCGCAGCAATCCGGTGAAGTATAAGGATGTTCACACCATTCTGGACGGTGTCAGCGGAAAAGGGCATTATGTCGGCACCTATTTGGCTTGGCAGGTAAATAATTCGGGTTGGTGGGGAGAAGGAGAACTCAAATTTTATTTAGACGGCGACAAGCAATTCCCGACGATCTGCGGAACGGGTACCGAAGACTATTTTGGAGGAGCTTGGAACTTTGAACAGCCGAAAGGGGAATATCATCCATTCTCCACGGCGTTTCTCGGTCTGCCTCAAGTCACGAAGCCAGATGGCTTGTATCGGAGTCAGCAGCGGTTCGGTATGTATAGGTGGCATGTTATGGATCCTATCCGCTTTGAGGAGGATTTGCGGATAACGGTTCAAGCGCTTGGGTGGCGGTCGGAAGGCAGATATTTGCCGCAGCAGGACGATATCGCATCCGTTGCTTACTGGTACCAAGCGGAGCCTCATGCGCCGTATCAGCCGCTTCCGGGGAAGAATCATTTGGAGGTCATTTAACCTTGCGATTGGGGGACTCGTTTAGGCCAAAAAGCTGATAGTCCTGCAAGACCGAGAAAATATGAAGGAGGATAAATATATGGGGATTAAGTTCAAATATAATGGGGTCCTATTGATTGTTTTTCTTATCCTTGTTATCAGTTTGTTTGCCGGCTGCTCGAGCAGCAATGGGAATACGAATCAATCCGCGGAAACAAGCGGAAACACCCCTGCGACGGAAAATGGCGCAGCGGATGCGAAGGAAAAGGTTACGATCAAGTTTTCCGGATGGGGCGAGCCGAATGAGAAAAAGCTTTACGAAGAGCTAATCAAAAATTTCGAGAGCGAAAATCCGGATATTAAGGTGCAATATATCCATATTCCAGCAGATTATGCTGGCAAAATGAATACTGTCTTGGCAGGCGGGAATGCGCCGGATGTGTTCTATGCAGGAGACGGCGACATTGCCCGCTGGATTAAGCTTGGCGTAATCAAAAACATTCAACAGCAAGTAACCGATACAAGCTTCGATTTGAGCGACATGTACGAATCCGCTGTTTCTCGGTATCGGTACGACGGTATGAAAATGGGCACCGGCGATTTGTATGCGCTTCCAATGGATGTGGCGGGCACTGTGCTTTATTACAATAAACAATTGTTCGATGAAGCCGGCGTTGCTTACCCGAGCTCCGAATCGCCGATGACTTTCGACCAGCTGGTCGAGGTCGGCAAAAAGCTTACCAAGGATACGAACGGTGACGGCAAGCCGGATCAGTACGGCATGGGTCCTGCATGGTGGGAAGGCTTTGTGTGGGGCAACGGCGGACAAATATTGAGCGATGATCGCAAGGAGTTTGTTCTAAACGGAGATCAAGCAGTCGAAGCGCTTCAATTTGCCGCTGACATGCGAAATGTGCATGGCATTAGTCCGGATGCGCGGGCGCTGCAAGCAATGAATGACGGACAAATGTTTGAAACCGGCAAGCTTGCGATGATGATTGGAGGAAGATGGTCCGTTCCCGTATTCCGTCAATTGAAATTTGATTGGGACGTCGCTCCGATTCCGGCTAACGGAAAATGGAGCGGATGGAGCGCATCAACCGGCTATGCGGTTTACGGCAAGACAAAATATCCCGATCAGGCATTTAAATTTACTGCCTATTTGGCTGGCGAGGAAGCTAATCGGATCCGCAGCGAGCAAGGCTTAACGATGCCGGTATACAAAACGATGGCTAATTCAGAGGTGTTTTTGACACTTGGCGAGAAGCCGGAACATGCGGAAGTTTTTCTTAAGGCGGTCGAGAATGAACTGCCGGGACCTTGGACTTACGTACCGAATAACAAGTGGTGGGACATCGTTAACCAAAATTTAGGCCAGATGTGGGAAGGCAAGAAGTCGGCGAAAGAATTAATGGACCAGATCAAGCCGGACGTCGAAAAGGCGCTTCGCGAAGGGAATCCGGAATTGTTCCAGTAACGCAGACGAGGGGAGAGGGAGATCCTCTCCTCTTTGAAGAAAGAGGGGAAACTTCATGATGAACAGCTACATGGAAGTCCATGAACAGCAAAGAGCTGCCGCTAACGGCAAGCGCCGGTTTAAGAAGGAATACCTTTGGGCTTATTTATTTGTTGCCGCGCCGATCATCGGTTTTATGATCTTTGGTTTCATCCCGATTTGTTATTCGGTTTATATCAGCTTCACCAAGTTTGACGGCTTCTCGGCGCCGGATTTCAACGGGATGGACAATTACCGTCAGCTGTTCGAAGACCCTCTTATGCGGAAAACGACCATTAATACGTTCTACGCGGCTCTAGGCATTCCGATCGGAATGGCTCTATCGCTCGGCATTGCGATGGCTTTGAATCAGAAAATCGCTGGAATCAACTTTTTTCGAACGGCGTTCTTTCTGCCCGCCATCAGCTCAGTCGTCGCTTTGACTCTGTTATGGAAATGGGTGTTTAATTCAGATTTTGGCATTCTGAACCAGTTGTTGGCTTTAGTCGGCATCCATGGACCTGCTTGGCTAAATGAGGAAGCATGGGCAATGCCGGCAATGATCATTCAGGGCGTGTGGGGAGGCCTCGGCTTCAATATGGTGCTGTATCTGGCCGCGCTGCAGGGAGTGCCATCCACTTTATATGAAGCGGCTGAAATGGACGGCGCCGGCGGCTTTCAGAAATTTCGTTACATTACGGTTCCGGGAATATCTCCTACCACTTTCTTTATTATCGTGACGTCGATCATCGGAGCGCTGCAGGACTTCGTAAGGTTCCGGATCATGACCGGCGGCGGACCTAATTTCTCAACCATGACCGCCGTTTACTATTTGTTCGAGAACGCCTTCCGTTATATGAACATGGGATTCGCATCTGCGATGGCATGGGTACTCGGCATTGTGATCATGATCATTACCTTGTTTAACTTCTACCTGTCCCGGCGCTGGGTGCATTATGAATGAGGAGGGATACCATGTCGGCTGGTACGCTAAGCCCGGTGCATCAAAAACGAAAGAATCGTGATCCTTTCAAGAAAACGGCGGCCTATCTCTTCCTTGTTGCAGGAGCGCACATGATGGCGATTCCTTTTCTATGGATGCTGTCCACCTCGCTAAAGGAGCCTGGCGTTGTATTCGAAATGCCTCCTAAATGGATTCCGACTAAAGTCATTTGGGACAATTACAAGCTGGTATTAACGGAGTCCGATCTTCCCGGGGGCTTTATCAATACGTTGGCGGTCACCTTGCCGCCTACGATCGTCGGGTTGTTCGCAAGCGCTATTGCGGCTTACGCATTCGGACGAATGGACTTCCCCGGGAAAAATGCGCTGTTTATAGCTCTGCTCGCAACGATGATGATTCCAGGCGTTGTGCTGATGGTGCCTTCCTTTATTTTGTACAAATATTTAGGCTGGATCGACAGCTGGAAGCCGCTAATCATTCCCGGCATGTTCGGAGCAGCAGGGACGGTCTTCTTCCTCAGGCAATTTATGAAGACGATTCCGAGCGAGCTGGAGGATGCGGCCAAAATTGACGGCCTGAATCCATTTGGCATTTTTATTCGCATTATGGTGCCGCTCTCGAAGCCGGCTCTCGCCACTCAAGCCATCTTCGGTTTTCTTGGCGGCTATAACGATTACATGGGACCGCTTATTTATTTGAATTCTCCCGAGAAATATACGCTTCAATTAGTGCTGGCAACGTTTCAAGACGCGTACAACGCCGAGTGGACGCTGATTATGGCCGGGTCGGTCCTCGCGCTCATCCCGACTGTCATTCTGTTTTTTTTCGCCCAGAAATATTTCGTAGAAGGCATAACGATGACCGGCATGAAAGGTTAAATTGGCAAAAAGGGGTTTTTAGGTGATCATGATGACTAAAAAGTACGTTCGTTATAGCTCTGCCGCTATTATAATCTGCGCTGCGGCTGTGCTTGTCTTTTTCATCTATGGATGGGTACAGCCCGCTTCCACTGAGTCAGTCATGTATAAAAACCCGGTATTTGAGCCCGTCCTTGCTGACCCCTCCGTACTGCGTGCCGATGACGGCTACGTATATGCTTACGGCACCGAGGATGATTGGGGAGACGGAGAGGGCGGGCGAGTCGTGCCTGTCATTCGTTCTAAGGATATGGCGAAATGGGAATATATCAGCGAAGCCTTCCGGATAAAGCCCGCCTGGAAGAACGGCGGCGTTTGGGCGCCTGACGTTGTCCGATATAAAGATAAATATTATATGTACTACACGTTATCGGTTTGGGGTGATCAGAATCCAGGCATCGGCGTCGCGGTCTCCGATTCTCCCGCAGGGCCATTCGAAGATAAGGGAAAGCTGTTCGTAAGCGAGGAGATGGACGCCTATTCCATCGACGCGGCGTTTTTTCTCGATGAGGGTACTCCCTATTTATTTTTCGGTGGCATAACATCGGGCATATTCGGCGTGCAGCTATCCGATGACGGGCTCGAGGTAGCCTCAGAGAAATTTCAAATTTCCGGTACGGGTTATGAAGCCCCCTATATTATCAAGAGAGAAGGCTACTATTATTTCTTCGGCTCCGCGGGTGCCTGCTGCGAAGGGGCCGACAGCACGTATCGCGTAGGAGTTGCCCGAGCGGAATCGCTTAAAGGGCCGTATTTGAATCGTGCAGGGGACGATATTTTATTCGCAGAAGGCGACACCATATTAGCGGGTTATTTTCTGACTGATCAGGATCACCCCTTCGCCGGACCGGGCCACAATGCGGTTATTACCGATGACGACGGTACGGACTGGATCGTCTACCATGCGATTGACGTGAATTATCCTAAGTTCGGACACGGGGCGACGCGGCGCCCGTTAATGATCGATGAACTCGTTTGGACGGAAGGCTGGCCCTCCGTAAACGGAATGACCCCAAGCTTTAAAGTGAAGCAAGGCCCTGCTTTCGGCGGATAACGCTGGAAGCAGTTTTTTTTAGCGAATGCCCAAGATTAAAGGAGTGGAGGATTCATGGTGAATCAAATAAGAAGACGATTGGCGATATTCGTTGTAATCGGGATTATTGCGGCTCTTACGGTAATGATCACAATCGGAATCCTGTCTCGGCAAGGCCATGCAGGCGAGCCATACGGATTAGCTGCGATGAGCAGCTTTGAACGCCTTCCCTATTTGCAGCCGTACACTCTTGCCGGAGGCGCGTCCAGCTACGATCGGAGCGAAGGTAACTTCGATGGTTTCGGAGAAAGCAATTTTCTTTATCTGGATAAGCATGGCGATAAAGTCATGCTCGATTTGAAGGGGCCGGGTACGATATACCGAATGTGGTTTACCGGATTTAATCCCGTAGATGCCACCATCAAAATTTATTTTGACGGAGAAGTTGACCCTCGTGTGGACATGCCGCTTCGCGATTTGCTATCGGGGACGAACGAGCCTTTTCTCTCTCCGCTAGTTGTCGACGATACGGCATCCAGCGGCGGCTTTGTCTGTTATTTGCCGCTGCCGTTCTCCGAATCCGTCAAAGTAACGACTAACGGAATAGGCGACAGCTTCTTTTATAATATCGGTTACCATACCTACACTCCAGACACCGCTGTCATGACCTGGGACGGGAAGGAAGACAGCGCTGAGGTGAACGGAATATGGAGCGCTGCCGGAAAGAATCCTTTCAGCGAGGACGGGACGACAGCCGAGACGGGATCTATCGACATCGATGGGGGGAAAGAACAGGTCCTGCTGCGAATCGAAGGTCAGCGCGCCATTTCCTCCCTAAAGCTGAATATTCCGGGCGTAACGCCGGCTACGGGCAATGGGGCTGTGCTGAACGAGATCAGATTACGCCTATATTGGGACGGAGAAGAGACTCCCGCCGTTGATGCGCCGCTGGGATCTTTTTTTGCGCTGGGACCATTCGGGGCATTCGGCACAAAAGCACTTCCGGTTGGTATGGACGATACGGGCACGATGTACGCGTATTTCCCGATGCCGTTTGAGAAGGAAGCGCGGTTGGAGCTCGTTAATACAGGGACGGAGTCGGTCAAAGATGTTTCGTTCGAACTCCGGCATCGGCCGTTTTCAGGGTCTTTCCGGCAGATGGGATATTTCAAAACCCGATTTTCCGAGCAGCAAGCGGAAGCTTATGACGGTAAAGATCTGCCCGTGCTCGAGGAAGAGGGAGCAGGTAAGTTTATTGGCGTCGTTCAGTCACTGAACTCCGAATTGAATCAAGGTCCGGTTGATCGCTGGCATTTGGAAGGCGATGAGAAGGTGTATGTCGATGGCAGTCAAAGTCCGGCTATACACGGCACGGGGACAGAGGACTTTTATAACGGAGGCTGGTATTTCAATAAAGGATTGTTTACGCAGCCCTTGGCCGGCTACACTGCATTTCGAATCGAAAATAATAGAGACTCTGCTACGATGTACCGGTTTCTTACGCATGACGCCATTCCTTTCCGCGATGGAATACGAGTCATGCTGGAGCATGGCGCCTTCAATGACGTTACGGAACAGGTGTGGCTGCTTGCCTTTTATTATCATAATCCGCGCAGTCAATTGGTCTTGTCGGATACGCTTGATGTGGGGAACGAAGAAAGCGAGCAAAGCCATGCCTATGAGATTACGGAGACTTATTGGCAAGGCTCAAGCCTTTATCAGTATGAAGGAGCGCAAAACAATGATCTGGTCACGGATAACGGCCGTGCGCATACCGGTTACAGCTCATTCACGCTCGATCTCCAGCCTGGGAACGAGGGAGCCTTGCTGCGAAGACGCTTTGATCAAACCGTAGAAAACCAATCCGCTTCGGTGTATGTCGATAATGATTTTGTAGGGATATGGTACAAAGCAGGAGGCAATGGGACTCATAACTGGCGGGACGAAGACTTTATTATTCCAGCGTCTTACACGAGAGGGAAGCGCAGTATTCGGCTAAAGGTGGAATACATCGATTCGGCGGTAGCATGGAATGAGTATCGTTACAGCCTATTCTCGTTAATCCCATAAGATGGATGCATTGGACTTTCGTTGGGAAATAGGCTATCATACTATCGATCAAATTAATAGAGTGATAGATTTGCTCTAATAGGGAGAGGGATAGCGTGAGGCTTCGGGGAAAAACGGTTACGCTTATTGGAATATTGCTGTTTTTTATGATAGGGACTTCTTTGCAGGCGTTTGCTTATGATGCGCAGTTGAAATTATATCGGGATGTGCCGGAGAAGGATTGGGCAGCGGAATCGATCTATCGGTTAGTTGCAATGGGTGTCGTAACGGGATACGAGGACGGTACATATCGCCCCAATGCGGCACTGACGAGAGAGGCATTTGTTAAGCTATTAGTAGAATCCGTTAAGCCGGCAGTGGAGAAAGAGAAAACGTCCGCTCTTTCTGACGTAGCGAAGGAGCGCTGGTCCTACGGCACGATTAAGCAAGCCTATGACGCCGGATGGTTGGATTTATTCGTTCAGAATGGCAAGTTTAATCCGACCCAAAGCATAAAGCGGGAGGAAGTAGCGGCATTGACCGCCTTTGCGCTGCTGCAGGACAAATCCGCCGAGGAGAAGCAGCAGTGGCTGGAATCGGGCTGGGTAGAGGCTGGCAAGCAAGCGGCTTACGGAGATCGGGATCAGATCGATCCCAAGTTGGCTCCTTATGTCATGAGAGCTTACTCGGATTCTATCATGAAAGGGGACAATAAAGGGCTGTTCCTTCCCAAAAAAGCGCTGACGCGCCGCGAAGCCGCGGTTATGGTCGATCGCTTGATCGGCTTCCGCAGCGAGGGCCATCAGCTTGAAATTTCCGCTTTCTATGCGGAAGCAGGGCCATACAAGAAACAAGAGCGCTTTGCCGATACGGACGAGCTGATCTTCGATTGGGCAAAGCTGAACTACCAAGGAAACGGCATGGCAAACGTCACCTTTGCGCCGCCGAGCGGCTGGGAGCAGACGCTTGCTGCGGCCGAGGCCAGCGGTTCGGAAAAAACACTGATGGTTTTCGGGAATACGACGCTTCAAAAGCTTGGCGAATTCGTTGTCGATGCGGAAGCCCGCAAAGCTTTTGTTTCATCTCTCGGCGAGATTCTAGCAAATCCGGTGTACGGATTTGACCGTGTTGCCGTCGATTTCGAGGGTCTCGTTCCTGCTTCCTCCAAAGATTCGTTCACTAGCTTGATCCGTGAGATTAAGGCTGAATTAAGCAGCGAGACCAAGTTAACCGTTGCTGTCCCGCCATCCTATTACTATGCCGGTTATGATTACAAACAAATCGGGGAGCTGGCTGACGAGGTCGTGCTGATGGCTTATGAATTCACCCATGCGGAAAGCGGGCTGCCGTCTGCGCCGCTTACGCTGGTAGGAGATTCCGTACGGGATGCGCTGTCGCATATTCCTGCTGATAAGCTTCTGCTCGGCATATCGAAGCAGGCTAACCAATGGACGACGAAGGCGGACGGTACCGTGGAATTTTTCCGCTCTCCTTCCATTGCCGCGGTAGAAACCCGGATTGCGAATCCGGATACGACATCGGTCATGCAGCTGCCGTACTTTTTGAACCGGGTGACCTTTACGGATGCAAGAGGCTCGCATTTGCTTTGGTACGAAAACGCGCAAAGCATTCAAGCAAAGCTGCGTTTAGCGAAAGAGATGGGGCTGCGGGGCGTTGCCTTATGGCAGATCAATCAGCTTACAGATGAGGATTGGAGCTTGATCTCCTCCTTTAATCAATAGAACGCGACGAAAAATAGGACATGGCAGCTGAGACGGCTGCTTTGTCCTATTTTTATTTTCGAAGGATCTTAGATTTATACCCCTATATCTTAGTTTCTTCCATCGTCAGCAAATAGCTGCGCTCTTATAATCATAGTAGAACTTGGCTTGTTATGAATAAGCTGAGCGATATTCTGAAGGCGTGAGACTGGTCTCCTTGCGAAAAAACTTCGTAAAATGATTCGTTTCTTTAAATCCGGTTTGATCTGCTATTTCTTTGATGCTGAGGGAAGTGGACGTTAAAAGCTGCTTGGCGCGGTCGGTGCGTTTGCGGCTGACGTATTTAAGCGGCGGTATGCCGAAATGCTTTTTGAAATAGGCGCTAAAATAGTTCGGATGCAGATGGAGGGACTCCGCCATTTGGTCGATGCTAATGCCCGTATGAAGACGGCTGTCTACATATTGCTGGATAATGTTTAAGCGGTTCATTTCCTCAGATCGGTGCTGGAGCACCTGAATGGGAACGGATTCCAGGAAACGGCTTGCGATTTCCAGAAGCAGCGCCTTCTCGCGAAGCCGGGCTACAATCGTGTGCTGCTCATGCCAGCCGATCAGCTCCTCAAACAAGGCGGTCATGTGAGCGGAATCCTCAATATTAAGGCACAAAGGTACGCCAATCCATTGGAATAGGTCGAAGGGACCCGCAAGGATGCTGAAATGGCACCAATATTTTAAGTAAGGACGTTCATTTAAAGCAGAAAATGATACCCGGGAGTGGGCCGGCGTCAAAAATAATTGACCTGGCTTCGGATAATAATCGTCATTGCCGATTCGAATCCAGCCCTCGCCTTCGCAAATGTAATACAGCTTATTGTATTCGGGCGTGGAATTGGTTTCACCCCAGCTCATGGATACCTGTGTCTTATGCGCAATAATTAACTGCAGCTGCAGCGATTGGAGCAAATCGGATAACGCGTGTTGTTCGCTTTTTCTAATCATCTCGTGCACCGCCATCCGGTGGTTTTAATAGGGATATTACCATAGTAATAGATTTCTGAAGCAAATAAAAGTTTGATAGATGAAAAGGAGATTAGAGAATGACTGTGAATGCAGAAAATCGGTTGTGGTACAAACAGCCTGCCTCCATTTGGGAGGAGGCTTTGCCCGTAGGTAACGGCAAGCTGGGCGGCATGGTGTTCGGAGATACGGAGCGCGAACGAATTGCGCTGAATGAAGACAGCGTCTGGTACGGCGGACCGCGTGACCGGAATAATCCGGATGCTCTTAGTCATTTGGAGCGTATTCGCAAGCTTCTGAGAGAGGGACAGCTGCGGGAAGCTCATGATTTGTCGGCGATGGCGCTCTCAGGTGTGCCCGAGACCCAGCGCCATTATATGCCGCTTGGCGATTTGCAGCTGTCATTTCGATACGATGCGGAGCATGAGGTTAAGGCGTACAGCCGCGATCTGGATCTAAGCAGCGGAATCGCGGCGGTTACTTATAGCAAAGGGGAGACGACTTACTTCCGTGAAACGTTCGCCAGTTTTCCGGATGAGGTGCTCGTTACACGGTTGACAGCCGATAAGCCAGGCCAAATTAGCTTTACGGCAAGGCTGCTGCGCGGAAGTAATCGATACTATGATGAATTGGTAAAAGTTGACGAGAGCATGATTCTCATGCGCGGGGAATGCGGAGGTTCGGGAGGCTCGGACTTCCGTATGGCTTTGCGCGCGGTTGCCGAAGGCGGCTCTGTCTCTATTATCGGCGAGCATCTCGTAGTAGAGGGCGCAGATCGTGTGACGCTTCTATTAACTGCAGCCACATCGTTCCGGCATGTCGACCCTGAAGCCTACGTTATTCGCACGGGAAAAAATGTGGCAATGTCTAATTATGAAACCTTAAGAACGCGTCATGTCGAAGATTTCACTGCGCTATCCGAGCGGGTACAGCTTCGTATTAAAGGCGACGACAGCTTCCCAAGCCTTATTGTTCCAACGGATGAGCGGTTAAAGCTTGTTCAGGAGGGGAAGGAAGATGCGGGACTGATGGCGTTATATTATCAGTTCGGCCGTTATCTGCTCATATCGAGCAGCCGGCCGGGCTCGCTGGCCGCAAATCTTCAAGGCATATGGAACGATAAAATGCTTCCGCCTTGGGATAGCAAATATACCATTAATATTAATGCGCAAATGAATTATTGGCCGGCAGAAGCGGGCAACTTGGCGGAATGCCATGAGCCGTTGTTCGAGCTGATCGAACGGATGCGCGAGCCGGGGAGAGTAACCGCAAAAGCAATGTATGATTGCGGAGGTTTTGTCGCTCACCACAATACCGATATTTGGGGAGACACTGCGCCGCAGGATATTTATTTGCCGGCATCTTATTGGACGCTAGGCGCGGCATGGCTTTGCCTTCATTTGTGGGAGCATTACGAGTATGGGCTGGACCGGTCTTTTCTGGAGAGAATCTATCCGACCTTGAAAGAATCGGCGCAGTTTTTCGTGGAGTTTTTGACGGAAACAGAGGATGGCCTGCTGGTGTTAAATCCTTCCGTGTCACCTGAGAATACGTATATATTGCCAAAGGGTGAATCGGGTACGCTCTGCATTGGCGCCTCGATGGACAGCCAGATTCTATACGAGCTGTTCACGGCCTGCGCAGAGGCGGCAAAGGTGCTCGGCATTGCGCCATCGGAGCAGCAGCAATGGGAGCAATTTAGGGCTCGCCTGCCGGAGCCCGCGATTGGCAGGCACGGTCAAATCCAAGAGTGGATGGAGGATTACGAGGAAGCGGAGCCTGGACATCGCCATATCTCGCATCTCTTCGCGCTTCATCCCGGTAAGCGGTTCACTGTAAGAGAGACACCGGAATGGGCAGCGGCAGCCAGGGTAACGCTTGAACGCAGATTGGCGAGCGGCGGCGGCCATACGGGCTGGAGCCGAGCGTGGATTATTAATTTCTGGGCAAGGCTTGAGGACGGCGAAAAGGCGTACGAGAACATACAAGCGCTGCTGGGCCATTCGACGCTCCCGAATCTGTTCGATAACCATCCGCCTTTCCAAATTGACGGCAACTTCGGCGGTGCAGCGGGCATATCGGAGATGCTGCTTCAATGTCACGCAGGGGGAATTCATCTGCTGCCGGCTTTGCCTGCTGCATGGGCAGAAGGCGAAATATCCGGCCTTCGAGCTAGAGGCGGCTTCGAAGTGGATATCCGTTGGTCCGGCGGGAAGCTGCAAGAAGCGCGCATTCGTTCGAGCGCAGAAAACCTCTGCTCCGTATTGACCGATTATGCGCTTGTCATTACGAGTGATGGAGCAGAAGTACAGGGCGCAGTCACTAAGGATGGGCTGACGGCTTGGACGGCATCTTCCGGAAGCGAGTATGTGCTTACCGTTCAAAATTAAATGATTTTTTGTCGGCATAGGATAAATGAGAGAAAGGGGTGTTTCAAAAGGTCTGAAGACCCGTGAGACACCCCCTTTCTTATGAAGACAAACCGTTCTTTGGTGATTGAATGGAGGTACCGCCAAGACGAATGCGAAAGGTGGCGATTTAAGCTAAAGCATGATGGGATTGCTGCGGAAACGCGGATGATTGCTATTTTCGATTGCTGCTGCAATGCGGACGATTGCTATTAGGTGAAATAGGATTCACAATTTAAATGTTCTTAGAAAAGTTTGGACGACCGGTATTGCTGGGCTAAGAGTAATAAAAGTTAGGGTAGAGTACTACAGTGTAGTTTCTGCAGTGTATGCTCCAAAAAAACGTTGGATCGAGGCGTACATTGTAGTTTCTGCAACGGGAGGGCGTATTTCCGAACGGATAGGAATGAGTGGCGTCCATTCTGCTGCAGTAAATACATTGTAGCTAAAATAAAGAGTCGTATTCCGCCATTCTGCTGTAGAAACTGCACTGTAGCGGATTGGTTACTGCATTGTACCGGACCGGCTCACGGCTAAGCAGATGCTCATAGGTCGGGATTAGCACTAAGCGAATGAAAAGGGACTGTCCCAAAGGTCTAAAATGACCTCAGGGACTGCCCTGTACCGAAAATCAATTCATTATCGGGTTGATTGAACCCGAAAGTGTTTTTGGTCAAATAAAAAATAACGGGGGATTCCAGCGTTTCCTGCTTCGCGGCTTGCCAAAGGTAAGCCTAGAGTTCGGGTGGCTTTCACTTGCCCATAATCTGCTTAAACATGAAACAATAGATCAAAATAGAAAAATGGCGCTACAGGAATAAAACCCTGTACCGCCATTTTTCATGTTAATATCCATTTCTGATCCTAGCGAGCTATCTCACTAGCGAGCTTACCCCTTTTTTTACTAATGGGAATCTAGAAAATGCCTGAATCAACGTCATCATCTAAGTCGAAATTTGCTATTAATCTGGATTTATTTTACTAGGATTGAGACACTTTCATTTTTTCAATAGCTTTCAGAGTTTGAGATTTTATGAGGGGGAATGGTATCATGCACTATCAATTTAATCGAGAGTGGCTGATTCATAAGTTTGAAGAAATCAGAAGACGAATACTAAAAGCCGTGGATCAGCTTGATGATGAGCAATTGAATTGGCGGCCTGACGAAACGAGCCACAGTATATCCATGCTGATTAAGCATATTGAAGGTAATATGCTGGAGCGCATTGTTAAGAGGTATTGCATGAAGAGATCGTACGTGACCGTGAGAATGAGCTCAAGGAAACCTTCCTGAGCCAATTGGAGCTGAAAGCCATCATACAGAATCGATTTCAGTTAGCGATTGATACAATCAAGAGCATTACCGACGAGAGATTGAATGAGAAACAGCTGGTAAGAAGCCGCGAGCGGACAAACCTGGACATGCTGCATCAGTGCGCCGCGCATTACTCCGAGCTTTCCAGACTGCCTGCTGCGGTATTGGACCCTCGGAGAAATGGTAACGGCTGTTGCTGCCTCTGGACTTGTATTGGAGCAGCTTGCCGAAGAGCCGAGAAACGATCCGAATACCCATCTTCCGGGAAGCTTTACGATTGTCGCGAATAAATTCAGAGTGGATCGGGTTTGATCATGGTGAGACAGGCGCGCTGCATTGTTTCATACCCCATAGTTATGGGATAATTACTAAGGTAAAGATCACCAAGAATGGAGCATAGCTATGAACAATTTTAGCATTAAGAAGAAAGCGGATTTAGCGCTGCTCTTTTCGGCTATTGGAATACTTGTCGCTTTTCCCTTTCATGATACGTTTGCAGGAGGCCTGCTTTTTTCATTGTTCAGTGCCGCAACGATTGGCGGGCTGGCCGATTCCTTTGCGGTGAGCGCGTTGTTCGGCAACCCATTGCGGATTAGATGGCCTGCCTGGATGGGAACGAATATTATTTCCCGCAATCGGGAGCGCTTGATCGGCGAGCTCGTTAAGATGGTCCAGAACGATCTGCTGACCATCCCGAATATCAAGGAACGGCTGGATGAATACAACATCGCCGATGTGCTTGTCACTTATTTGAAGCAGCATGGCGGCGAAGAAGGCATTAACGATATTTTGCAGCAGGTGGCAAATGACGTCATTACGACCATCGATTTGCAGGAGCTGTCCAGAACCGTACAAACCTTCCTGCTCGAGCATGCGGATGCGATTCCGGTGGCGAATATTGCTGCGGATGCGGGCGACTGGACGATCAAGAACGGTTATGATGACCGCATTATCGAATTCATGATCCCGGAGCTGATTAAAATCGTAAAGTCGGCCGCATTCGGTTCCGTTATCGATCAAATCATAAATTCGGCCATCCGCTCCTATGAAGGGGATAAATTCAGACGTAAATTGATTGATGTTACAGCGGGGCTGGAAGCAGCCAATCTAAGCGGAAGATTGCAGGAGTGGCTGGTATCCTTTCTGGAAAAATTCCATTCCGGGGATCATCCGCAGCGCAAGCAGCTTAAAGCATTCATCGCCAATTTTGTTGCGAGACTGCGCACGGACGAACAGCTGCGCGACCGGATCGAAGCAGGCAAAGAAACGCTGCTGGCAGCAGTGAAGGCGGATCTCAAGCTAGACGTCTACATCCAGCGCGGCCTTGAGTCGCTTCGCCAAGCCGCGGCGGAGAATGCGGAGGGGCAGCTTGCCCGTTATCCTTGGATCAAAGAGAAGGTGCGCGAAGGCGTTGCTTACCTGGAGGGAAATGACGAGCTGCTCGCGCGGCTTGATCATTACGTGAAAACCACGCTGCTGAAATGGATGGAGCAGAAGCATTCGTACATCGGCAAAATCGTTACCGACAAGCTGAACAGCTTCTCCGAAGAGGAGCTTATCGAGCTCGTGAAAGAGAAAGCGGGACGGGATCTGCAGTACATCCGGATAAACGGAATCGGAGTCGGCGCGCTTATTGGCGTCGTGCTGCATCTAGCGACCTTTTGGATAGGAGGGCAAGCATAAATGGCAATGAGGAAAAAAGCGAACCGCAGCTTGATATTGTTGGCGATCTTGTTCGTTATGGCCGCCTGCTGCTTGTATGTGTTCCCTGACCGGTGGTGGACGCGGATGCTGCTCTACACGACCGAAGCCGGGCTTGTGGGCGCATTAGCCGATTTGTTCGCGGTAACGGTGCTGTTCCGTCATCCGTTTGGCTGGAAATGGATCCCTCATACGGCGATTATCCCCAAAAACCGCGATAAGCTGATTGAAGGTGTCGCAAATATGGTTGAGCAGCAATTGCTCAGCAAGGATTTGCTTAAGGACAAGATAAAGCAAATCTCGCTGGTAGAGATCGGAATTTCCTGGATTGACCGGCGCCCAAGCGGCGTGCTCGCCGAGCAAGGCTGGAGACTGGCAGCGGGACTGCTCGCTAAGTTGGACATTAAAGGACTCTCCGTTCAATTAGATGAGAAAGCACGCAAAAGCATAGGGAAAGTCAACCTGTCGCCTTATGCGGGCAAGGCGCTGAAATGGGTCATGGACAACGGGAATTTCCAAAGCTGGCTCAGCCAGATCGTAGAGTTTGCTGCAGAACGTGCGGCAGATGAAAAAACGAAGCTCGTTATACGCGAGCTGCTCGGGAAAGAAAAGGAGAAGTTCGTCAACCAAGGCAGTATTTTCTCCAAATGGCTCAAAAAAATGGCAGTGGAAATCGCGGAGTCGACCAATGCGCTTAATCTCGACGATGCGACAAATGTGCTTTATGAGGATTTGCAGCTGTTGATTAATGATCTGCGAAATCCTCGGCATGAGCTTCGCGTATTGCTGGAGAGCATGGTCCATCAGCTTGCCGACAATATGCAAAACCGCGAGGATGTGTCTGCCGCAGTTAACGAGTGGAGGGATGAGCTGATCGAGAAAGTCTCATTGCTGCCGACGATCGAAGCCGTAATGGGCAATTTGAAGCATCTTCTGATTACCGATCCCGGGATGCAGCTTGCGGTAAAAGAGAAACATACGGTCAACCAATCCGATATCAAAAATCTGATCAATCAGTTCGTTGCATCGTATTGGGAATGGTTTAAAGGGAACGAAGAAACCAAGGGCTGGCTGGAGCAATACGCGCAGAGCTTCGCGGGCAAGATGATTGAGACGGAGCATACGATTATCGGGATCATCGTGCGGAAGACATTGGACAGTTTTACCGAGCAGAAGCTGGTGTACTTTATCGAGAGCAAGGTCGAAACCGATCTGCAGCGCATCCGGTTAAACGGAGCCTACATCGGCTCTGCGCTGGGCGCAGCTTTTTATCTACTGTTGTACGGGGTATATGAGCCGTTATTGAAGCTGCTATAAAAAAGAAGGAGTGTCCTGATCACAGGGCACTCCTTTTAAGTATATAAAGACTTGAGTAGGAGAAAATCGTAAGAGGAATTGTTTGTTAACAAGGAGAAGCGGGACTATGGATTCTTTGATGAAAGAATTAGAAGACAGGTTGGGCGCAAATGATGATTTCTTCATTCAGCCGGACAAAATTGGCGGGGCGAGCGTCGTATTGATGGGTTTCATCACGTTAATCGATTTAACGAGGACGAAAATTGCCATACATAAAAATTCCGAAAACGCCAGCCGGGAATCTGGATCTGTTGAATCCGTCATGGCTGCGATCGGCGAAATAAGGGAAATCGACCTAAATGAAGCGATCTCTTTATTTTTGGGAGGCAAATTAATCGTTTATTTTGAAAGCGCTGCAGGGTGCGTCATCGTTGATCCGTTCCCGATTGCCTTAAACAGAGCCGTTGAATCGCCTACGAACGAGAATGTGCTGCAAGGTCCGATGAGCTCATTTATCGAGGATATTGATACGAATATCGGAATCGTAAGAAAGCAAATCATCTCGCAGCATATCAAGGTTAAATCTTTCGTGGCAGGGATCGAGCAGCAGAAAAAGCTTTCTCTGATTTATGATGACAGCCATGCCGATCCCGGGTTAGTAAGCAAAATCATGGAGCAGCTCGAGCGCAGCAGCGACAAGGAAATCGATAACCTGCAAAATTTATCGAAATCGCTGGGCTTATCCTCTTGGTCGGCTGTGCCCAAATTCAATACGACGGAATTGCCGCAAGAGGTAGCGAGTGCATTGAAGAAGGGGAGAGTGGTGCTGTTCCTCGACCGCCTGCCGTTTGCGCTTGTGCTTCCTAACCTGATTTGGGACATGTTTTCGATCGAAAATGATCATAACTTTCCGCTCCCGTTAATGGTTATCATACGACTTCTGCGTGTAATCGGCTTGTTGATAACGCTGTTGGCACCCGGCTTATACGTTGCTCTGGTCGCCGTAAATCCGGAGGTTCTCCGAATCGAGCTTGCTTTAACGATTGCGCAAAGCCGTGAAGGCGTGCCTTATCCGGCAATCGTGGAAATCCTCTTGATGCTGGTCGTCTTGGAATTAATTATCGAAGCCAGCACCAGGCTGCCCAAAAGCATCGGTCCGACCATAACGATGGTAGGAGGCATAATATTAGGGCAGGCCGTCGTAGCAGCAAGATTGGTAAGCAATTTATTAATTATCGTGCTTGCGGCCACAACGATTTCGAATTCGACGATTGTCGGATTCCAAAATTCGCTTTCCATTCGGTTATTCAAATATTTAATCGTCATGATGTCCGCTATATTTGGAATTCTCGGACTGCTCGCAGGGTTGGTGTTACTCAGCGGTTACCTTGCAAGCATTAATACGTTCGGCATTTCCTATTTGAATTTCAGTATGAAAAAGGGTGAGACGGGAAATGGATAGAACTCTGCATGTCGTATTAATGTATAGCCTGACCAAACTGGGATTTGTGTTCTTCTTTTATTCGGGCGACATCATCTCAAGCACGACAGAGGGTCATTGGGTTGCGATTATATTGGGACTTGCGCTAAATATGCTAATGGTTTGGACATACATGAAAGGTCTCAGCTTTTTCCCTAAGCAGGATATTATAAGCATTTATCTGGGCATAGGAAAGTGGGCAGCCGGCTTTTTTCTGCTGCCCCTTGTATTTTATTTGCTTGTCGTCAATGTCATCACCATTCGAGCCTTTTCCGAAATCGTAACCCTTGTTTTCCTTGCCAATACACCGATCTGGGCGATCATGGGGCTCCTTGTTGTGATATCGGCTTATCTTGCGACGAATGGAGTCGATGCTATTTTCCGTACGGGCTTTCTGCTCGCTATTCTATTTCTTCCATTCATTTTTTTCGCGATTGTCACTTCCTTTCAAAATGTGGATTACCGCTACTTATTTCCGTTGATTGACCAGAAATTTTCATTTATAACGAAGCCATCCTATTTGCACAGCTTCTCTGCATTTGCCGTGAGCTTCCTGTTTCTAGGATTTGTTCAACCTTATTTCTCCTACAGCCGCAAAAAAGTGATGTTAGCCTTAGCGGCACTGGTTCCATTTTTCTTTATTTCTGTCTATATTCCGCTGCTTACTTTCGGGCAGGCTACCTCCTCAACCTTTAAATTTCCATTCATTATGCTGGTAAGCACGATCCATATTAATTGGTTGATGTTTGACCGGATTACGATGTTTTTGCTGCTGAGCCTCATCACCTTCACGATGCTGTTTATTTCGATCGTACTGTGGGAAATCAGCCGGATCCTGCATCGGAGCCTGCCAAAGGTGAAGCCCAACTATCTTATCATCATGACAGCAGCCCTTATCTATTCGGCTTGCTTGCTCATTAAGAATTGGGAGTCGATCGAGAAGTTAGCGATGTGGAATACGCTGCTGCGGTTTTTTGTTTTTTTAATCATTCCCTGCTCAATATGGTTTATTGGAGTTCGTTCCAGAAGGATGATCAAAGATGAAAGTGCTTAAGACATTTATTATCATAGGCATGGTCTTAACCCTTAGCGGCTGCTGGGATACTATTGATATCAATCACCGTGTATTGCCGGTTGTGATGGGCGTTTCCAAGCAGAACGGCGAATATTTGATCTATCTTCAAATTCCTGAGCCGGGTCAACATACGACGCAAATAAAAATCGTGACCGGAAGCGGGAACACGATCAATCATGCGGTCGATAAGATCAGTGCTAATTTGGAGAATCGCGTGGATTTACTACACGTGAAGGTTGTTTTGATGGACAAGAAATATGCGCAGGAGGGACTCGAAGATACCATTGCCGATTTTATGAGAGGCCGTGACGTGTCGCCTAAGACGCTGGTTACGATATGCGATGAAGATATGGATTATTTTTTTAAAACGGTAAAAAAAATGATGGAGCCCGAAGGCACGACGCTTTATGATTTTTTCGAGAAAAACGCTGGCTGGGATCCGCAAATTGCATTAACCCGGGTTTGGGAAGTATATCGCAGCATTCACTCTTATACGCGAGACGTAGCCATTCCGATCATTCGGTCGGGGAAAACGACCGCCGTTCAGCATATTGGCTCGGCCGTCATAAAAAACGGAAAAATGGTGGGGCAGATCAATTCGGATGAAACGCTGCTCTTCAATGCTTTTAAAGGCGAGAGCACGCAAGGGAAGATTGAGGTGCTGGATCATGCGAGCGTGCTTATCATAAGCAACTCTATGGATACAAAAAGCGTGATGAGCGGCGGTAAGCCTATTTTAAAAAGTGAATTAAAATTGAAGGTCGTTATCTTGGAAACAAAGGGGAACCCGACAAGTGAATTGATCAAGCAGGAGCTTGACGCTATGCTTACGGAGAAGTTCAATCAAATGTTCGCCAAGCTCCAAGCGGGCGGCGCGGATATTTTGGGTACAGGGCAATATTTCCGGCATAAAATTCCGCGGGTGCAGTTGAAAAGTTGGCGTACGGAGTATTACCCAAAGCTAAAGCTGGATCTTCAAGTAAATGCGATTATCGAAAATACGGGATTTCTCAATATGCGTTAGCGCTTCTAGGGGCCCTTCATCCATGGGATTGAGGGCTGCAGCGGCGCGCTTGGAAAAAAACAAACGGAACCTTTGTCTAATCGGTTTTTTTTTGATACAATTCACAAGTCTAGTACTTACAATTTCATAGAATAGCTAATATGGTGCTGCCGTGAAGCAAATCTTCGCAAGCAGCTTAATAGGGAAGTTCGGTCAAAGTCCGACGCGGTCCCGCCACTGTATCGCAGAGCTGACAATCATTTTATCCACTGTCCGGTTAGGACGGGAAGGAGATCGTCGAGCGATGAAGCGAAGCCAGGAGACCTGCCATAAAAGTGCTCTAAAATTCTCACGAGGATGGGAGGGAGATGTTTATTCGTGCTTCAGCGATAGGTAATTTCCTATGCTTTCTTACGCACGTAACAGCCCCAACATCTTTCCATGCGGAAGATGTTTTTTTGTTGCCAAAAAAGAACCAAAAGGAGAGAAAACATTGCTTGCCTTGAAAACATTCCTAAGAAAAAGCTTGCCTGCCATTTTAAGTTTTGTTTTAATCTTTAGTTTATTTGCGCCTCAAGTCAGTAAAGCCGCAGACCATACCGGAAACGCTGCTTTAAATGAAATGATTGGGAAAACGGTCAATTATTATAAAAATAAAAATGAAACCTTGGAATCCTGGTGGGCGATTGTCGCGCTGTGGGGAGCCGGAGAAAATCTGCAGGACGGCACTTGGAAGCTGCCTAGCTGGAAGACGATAGATCCGAAATCTACGGTTTCCGGAACCGAGTATATCCGGTATATTTTTGCATTGCTCGCCATGGGCGAGGATCCGGCTCATGCTTGGGAGACCAACCGTAACCTATACGCGGAGCTTGCCGCGCAGCAAAATCCTGCAACGGGTGCATTTGGTTCAACCAATAAACATATGTGGGCGATGCTTGCGCTCGATACGGGCGCAAAGCTGGGCAGCGATGTAGGCGGGTGGAACGCAGCCGCTAAACAAAAAGCATTAGATTATCTGCTAGGCAAGCAGCTTAGCGACGGCGGTTTCGCATTTTTTGGGAGCACTTCGGAGTCTGACATGACGGGAATGGGTCTGCTGGCGCTTGGAAACTATCAGAATGACAGCGCCGCGCAGCAGTCGATTGAGAGAATAAAAGCATTTTTGAAAACAAAGCAGTTAAACAACGAGCAAGTCATGTACGGGGAAAATTCAAACAGCATGTCCGCCGTTGTCTCGGGTTTGGCTGCCATAAACGAGGATGTATTGTCTGATCCTTGGACGGCCAATGGCAAAAGCGTTCTCGATTCTTTTGCGCTGTACCAGCTGCAGGACGGCACTTTCAAATGGAATGAAAGCGACACCGCAGGCAATGGCATGGCTACCGAACAAGCGCTGATTGCGCTCACCGATATCCAATCGCTGCAAAGCGTATGGTATCGTTTTGCTGAAGCCAAACCGCCGGTTCCGGTAGCAGCAGAACTGCAAGTAGACGGAATTTCCGGACCGATTTACGCCAAACAACAGGTAACGATTAAAAATACGGAAAAACCGGCAACGGCATTGGATTTGCTGAAGCAAGCCCTTGATCTAGCGAATCCGAAAATCAGCTACAAAGTCGTAGACAGCAGCTTCGGATCCTATGTCTCTTCTATTCATGGCCAAGCGGCGGGCAGCCTTGGCGGCTGGGACGGCTGGATGTATGAAGTAAACGGCATCGCGCCAAGCGTAGGAGCAGACGCCTACGAACTGAAATCAGCCGATGTTGTACGCTTCTACTACAGCAGATGGCCGTTGATTTCAACGGCAGCGCAAATCGCAAACGGAGCTGAAAACCCGTCAGTCGAGGTCGCGCTGATTGGAGATGAGTTTACGGAAGATGCGGTGAGCAGTAACAATTGGTCCATTCAAACAGGTAACACGGAGCTTCAGGTAAACGCGATCAGCCTAGATGGAAATAAAGCAACGGTTTCATTTACAGGAACAGCTAAAGGCGGAACGATTACCTTAAAAGCATTGGGCGCTGCGCTTGTCGGCAATACAGACAGCGATGCAATAGCTGTCGTAGTCCCTCGCGTACTAAGCGGTTCAACGGATCAAACGATTGCGATTAACGGGAATGAAAAATCCGTTCTAATCACAGAAGCAGGCGCGGCTCCGCTAACGAATAACGTCAGCCTTACCTTCGCGACGGCTGCTTTGCCTAAGGTAACAGCAGAACGAGGTAACGCATGGCTGGAGATTCCGGTCAATACGGTCGTCACATCGGCATGGAACAAAGTGCTTCAGCTGCCGCAAAATCTTAGCACGACGGAAAGCGGATTGGACGCCAAGTTGAACACCGCGCTATCTTCCGGCAGCAAGAAGGTGGATACCATTGCCGTTCGCATACAAGCAGGCGGTCCGGATAAAATCGAGTTCAACCAGCATGTCACCCTGACCATAAAAGGCCAAGGCGACAAGGAAGCAGGATTCATTGATCAATCGGGTGTATTTACGCCAATAAAAAAATATTCCGATTCGTCAGTGCGGGCAGACGAGGTTTACGCATACAGCCTAAACGGCGATTTGATTATTAAAACGAAACATTTCACCGAGTTTCTTGCTTATACCGCATCGGCATTAACGATTGGCGGAGGCGGCGGCGGTCTTCCGGCAGTTCAAACGATCACGCTTTCCGTTGAAAAACGTTCATTAAACGAGGGGGATGCCGTTGCTCCTTATGCCGTAACATTGTCCGAAGGGGATACGGCGTTCACGGCTCTCAAACGCGCACTGGAACAAAAGGGCGTGTCGCTGAATTATACGGGTACAGGCTCGAGCGTTTATGTCCAGGCGATTGGCGGTCTTGCCGAATTCGACCATGGAACGGAAAGCGGCTGGATGTATTCCGTAAACGGCGTTTTCCCAAAATCAAGCGCGGGAGCGTACACGCTGAAAAACGGCGATGTATTACGCTGGCAGTATACGAAAGATCTAGGTAAGGATCTTGGCGTACCGCTTGAGCCGGGCGAGCCGGGCGAACAGCTGCCTGGTGAGAATCCAGATCCGGCTGTTACCCCGAAATATACCGATGAAGCTGCGATTGCAAGCTGGGCACTGGCTGCCGTAACGAAAGCGACGGAGCTTGGCTTTATGCACGGCACGGGCGCAGAGCATCCGAAATTTGAGCCAAAGCGTCAGCTGACTCGCGCCGAGTTTGCTGCATTAGTCGTTAAATATGCAGGAGAAGAACCGCTGCAGGCTGATTCAGGCTTTAAGGATGTAAATAAACAGGCATGGTATTACGGTTATGTAGCGGCTGCAAAAGAAAAAGGCTTGATGTCTGGCATTTCGGGCACTTCCTTTGCTCCAAGCGAGTCCATTACTAGACAAGAAATGGCTGCAGTCCTCGTTAGGCTTAAGGGCTTGGCCGACGCGAATGCGCCTCAAGCTGCGATTAAGGACCGCGATGCCGTATCGGCATGGGCTGTTCCTTTTGTCAACGTGGCTTACCAAAAAGGCTTGATGACCGGTGATAACGGATTATTCAACCCGCAAGCTCTTGTAACGAGAGAGATGGCGGCGGTAACCATTATCAGGTTGCATGAATTGAAATAATCACCAAGCTGCCTCATGGCTAAGCGTTAGCCGTGGGGCAGCTATTTTCATAAAAGGAGCGTGTTTCTAACAAATGCTGTCTAGAAGCTTGTCGTATCGATGCTTGCTGCTCTTCATGGGCGGTATCGTATTTCTATCCTATATCGGTTCAGCCTTACTGCTGCCGGAGCAAGCGAAGGCAGCTGATCATTACAATGTAAGCACGGAAATCGAACAAGCAGCAGAGCAGATTTTAAACAGCGGCGTGATCAGCGATTGGGAGGCAGTAGGCTTGGCACGTTCGGGAAAGCCGCTGCCCGCAAGCTATTTGAAGCTGCTGACAGATGAATTGAAGGAGAGCGAAGGAGAATTCCGCAAAGTAACCGATGCGGAGCGCATTGCGATTGCTGTCCGGGCTGCCGGAGAGGATGCCGCTTCGTTTGCAGGCTATAATCTTATTGAGAGCATTTATAATCATGCAAAGATGACGAATCAAGGCACCAATGGCCCGATTTTTGCTTTGATTGCTCTGGACTGCGGGAGCTATGACGTGCCTGTGAATGCATTATGGACGCGCGCGAAGCTGGTGGATTGGCTGCTTAACCAGCAAAACGCCGGCGGAGCGTTCCCGCTATCGGAGCAAGGCGAGGATAATTTGGATATTACGGCGATGGCCATAAGCGCGCTCGCTCCATACCAAGAGCAAGCAAACGTAAAGAGCGCGGTCGCCAAAGCCGTATCATGGCTGTCTTCCCAGCAGCAGGTTGACGGAGGGTTTCAAGCCTTCGGCGAAGAGAACAGCGAGAGCGTCGCGCAGGTCATTATCGCTTTGTCGGCCGCGGGCATCAACCCGCTCGAGTCCAGCTTTTTGAAAAAGAACGGGAGTCTCCTGACCAGCCTGCTGCGCTTTCGTCAGGCAGATGGAGGCTTTTCCCATGCCGTAGGTCAGCCTTCAAACGAAATGGCGACGGAGCAGGCATTGTTGGCTTTAGTCGCTTATAACCGGTTTGCGGGACTGGAGCCGGCTTTATTCGACATTTCGGCGGATACGGATTTAACCGGCTTGAAGGAGCAGTTCGTGGATAACGGGCTAATCTCGCCATGGGCCTATGATGCGGTATACCGTGTATTCGAGGCCAAAATCATGGTAGGGGTAAGCGGCACGGAGCTTCGCTTCGATCCGAAGAAGCCGATGACGAGAGCCGGGTTTGCAACCCTGCTCATCAACCTGCTGGAGGAGGCTCCTATGAAGGATGCCGCCGAGTCGTTCAAGGATGTCCGTTCCGGCGCATGGTATTACGGCTCGATTATGCGCGCGAAGGAGCTTGGCATCATTCAAGGCATCACGGCAGATACGTTTAAACCGAATCAGGCGGTCTCGAGGCAGGAGACGGCGATTATGATTGCCAAAGCGTTTGAGCTGAAAGGAAATTCAGACCCGCTGCCTTTCCGCGATGCGAATAGCATCCAAGTCAGCGCCACAGCATACGTCAGCGCGGTATATGCAAACGGTTTGATGCAGGGCTCTAACGGAAGCTTCAATCCAAAGGCGGCCGTCACGAGGGAGATGGCGGCTGTCGTGGCGGATAAGCTGCTGCGGCTGCCTGCAGCGTAATCGAAAGAAACGGGAACGAAAGAGCGATGGTCTCTTTCGTTCTTTTTTATTGCGTTTAGCATCTATAACTATGTGCTTAGGAAATTCGAACCATTTTTGCCTAAATAAACATTTTTACCGTTAGTGTTCTTTATTAAGAATCGGGAGAGTGGTATATTTAATAGGCGGGAAGGTGGTCTGTCCATCCAAAATGATCTGATGTGTTTCGACAAAATCGAGGAGGCTTACATTGAATATATTAAAGTTAATTATAACCCTGCTGCTCGGTATGCAGCTGACGCTGCAGCCAGGCCAGTCTGCGTCCGCAAGCGAGGGAAACGCAAACGGTAATGCGCAAAATTATTACTTGATAGAGCTTTCGCGCTTTGGTATCCATAATGACGGCACGCATCCCGCGGAAACGACGAAAGGGATTAACGAAGCGCTGCGATGGGCGGCCAAGAACGGGAAAACAACGACGTCGCTGCCGTCCGGCACCTATTTGATCGATAAAGCCAGCCGCATTAATATGGTCAGCAGCATGGTCTTTGACCTGCCGATGGATGCCGTGCTGCAGAAGGAAACAAACGATAAAGAAAGCTACCATCTCATGTATTTAGGTTATGGCATTCATGATGTTACGCTCAAGGGCGGCACCTACATGGGGGATAAGGAAACACATAACTATTCTAAAAAAGACCACAAGTACAGCGCAGGAACACATGAAGGCGGATACGGAATCATCTCGCAGGGCGCAAAGAATGTAACGATTGACGGCATCAAAGCGGTTAATTTCACGGGTGACGGTCTCTTGCTTGGCGCGCACGGTACGATGGCCATGGACTTGTATGAGAATCATTTTATTTCGGGTGCGATTGACGATAAGGGGAAGAATGTTTCGAATGCGAAGAAGATCCGTACGAAGCTGCCGCTTACTTTCACCAACGCCATCTTTAAGACAGAGAAAATATTCGAACTAACCAATGCCATTAAGCTGCCCAAAGCTTTCGATATTTTTTTCTATAAAGCGAACGGCGCGTTTATAAAAAAACTTGCGAATGTTAAGGTTAGGGATCTCATTCAAATCCCGGAAGGCGCGACACAGTTTCATCTTGTATTCGACCAAGCGGCTAAGAAAGGCGCTTATGTGGAGTTTTGGAACCGGGCGGTAACCACCAATGCCGTTGTCAAAAATTCCGAATTTGCCTATAACCGAAGACAGGGAATTACTGTCGGGGGAGCAGATAAGGTGCTCATCGAGAATAACACCCTTCACCATATGAAAGGAACGATGCCTCAAGCAGGCATTGATCTGGAGGGCGGATTTGGCGAAAATGGGGACCGCAACAGCAACGTCACCATTAGGAATAACAAGTTTTATAACAACGCCTCCTATGATGTCATTCTTTATGACGGACGCGATGCAATCGTTGAGGGCAACCATTTCGCATCCAAAGGCGTGATCGGCCTTGCCATTTCCGATCCGTTCAAGGGAGCGACGGTAAAAAACAACCATTTTGACGGCACGCGAATCATAGCCGCGCATGATGCATCATTTATCGGCAACAAGATGAATGACGCTTATACGACGATTAGCGGTCCTAACATTACATTCGACGGAATGGAGTTTACGGATTCCATGTTTTCGATCAGCTCCAAGACGGCGTTTGGCGTGAGTGTCTCTAACGTTACGATTAATAACACCAATGGAACCGATTCGGGCTTAGCTCTCTGGGGCAAGCCGATCCATCTGAAGAACGTAACGATTAAGGGCGAAAGCAAGCTGCGGGCGATTTCCGGCGGAGCCGCCGAAGGATCGATTTTCGATAACCTGAAGGTCATCGGCTTTAATACGAACTACGGGCTGTCGCTGCCTCCGGGCACGTACAACAAATGCGTATTCGAGGGCGCGGTGGGAAGCGGGAAATTTGGCTCGATCAATCTTAGCTTAGCGGGCAAATACGTGTTTGACGGCTGCTCCTTCCAATCTCCGGAGACGCTGCAAACGCTGTTGCTGGGGGACCATCCGAAGCTCGATTTGACGGTCAAAAATTCGACTTTCAAGCTGCTGGGCAATGCGCAAGCCATTAGCGTGCAGTCGGCTCAAAACGTGCTGGTGGAAAATAACCAGATCACGGCCGAGAAACTGACCTCAGACAAGACTGAGATTATCCGAATCAATGATTATTGGAAACGAAATGACAAGCATGATGTTCTCAAAGCCGTCATCAGGGGAAATACGATCAGAACGAACATCGCCGCGATTGGCATCGCCACGTTATACGCGGGCACGGGTGCGCCTGCGTATCTCATAGAAAATAACACCCTTTATACGGCTAAGCTGCTTCAAAAGAAAAATGATACCATGAAAAGCAACAGCCTCAATTAATTGCAGTTTATAAGTAGCAGCCCTGACGATTTGTCGTCGGGGCTTTTTTTATGCTCAGGTTCGAATATACGCTATAGGAGAAAATTCACTGGTTTTTAACCGTTTTAGTCTGGTTTTTAAATGGTTTGTTTCATTCTATTCCCTATAATTGGAATGGTATCGCTTACATGCGTAGAGGAGGGAGGCTATAGCCAGCTCGTCAGGAACCAACCGAATTTGAAGCGTGAACTCACAATCAGATTTTCAGGGAGGTAAATAACGAAATGCAAAAGTCAGGAATTAGGAACGGGAAGCTGCTTCTATCAAAGCTTCTAAGCTGTATGCTGGTCATGTCACTTCTTATGCCGCTTCATCTAGCTTCCGTACATGCGGCAGACACGACTCTTGTAGCCGACGATTTTAGCAGCTATGAGAACGGGGAATTCATGATCGGCGCAGGAAATAACTGGACAAAAGAAGGAACTGCTCCCACTGTCAAACTTTCAAAAAATACAGTGACGGGCTCGACATATGCGGAAATTACACATAACGGGACGGGGTCCTCTTATTTCGGACAACGATTCGCTGCCCAAAATGGCGGGACGATCATCGAATTCGATGTGAATCTTCCTGCTAACAAGGGCGGAACGCTTTGGGTCATGGATGGGAAGGTGAATGCCACCAATGCGGCAGCCCTTCGTTACCAGCTGGATGCAGGCGTTATCAAACGTCATAATGCGGCTGCAGAGAATCAGATTAATTACGATTCCACCCATTGGTACCGTTTCAAAATGGTGTTTAATACGCCGAAAAAAAAATACACGGTTTCCATAACCGATTTGACGACGGACACGACCGTCGTATGGCCGGATGCGTTCTATAGCCCGCGTGAGCGAATCAGCAGCTTCGGTTTTTTCGTGAATGCGGGCGGCGGGGCTTTTAATTTAGCCAATGTCAGGGTCACGGCGCTTGATCTGGCTTTAAGCAGCCTGGATATTCAAGCAGGAGACTATGCTGCGGCACTCGTTCCGCCTTTTGACCCGAAGGTGGACAACTATTCGCTGGAGGTTCCTTACTCCGTTTCGGAGCTGGCGGTTCATCCCGCAGCGAGCAATCCAGGCGAAGTTTCGCTGAAGGTTGGGGAAGCAGGCGTAGAGAGCGGAGGCACGAAGCCGGTTGCCTTAACCGGCAGCTCGACCAGCTTTGGCGTGTCCGTCACCTCTACGGAATACACCGATATATCCAAGACCTATACGGTTACGGTGAACAAGC
This sequence comes from Paenibacillus sp. LPE1-1-1.1, assembly GCF_040676435.1. NCBI lineage: Bacteria > Bacillati > Bacillota > Bacilli > Caryophanales > Paenibacillaceae > Paenibacillus > Paenibacillus sp. LPE1-1-1.1. The sequence goes on along the minus strand of NZ_JBEGHY010000001.1, from coordinate 1,351,944 downwards.
TGGATAAGGCACCGAATGTTAATTATCCGGTTGCGGAGGGAAGAGATTCCAAGGTGCTGATCGGCTGGGAGGAGACTTCGGATCCCGCTTACCGAGAAGCACGGATTTATAAGAAAAACGATGATGATTCGCTGGTTTTGGTAGATACGGTGGCAAAAGGAAAGTATATCTCGACGATTAACGGTCTGACGAACGGTACGTCTTACAGCTTTGTTATCAAAGGCGCATTTGCATATGAGGGCGAGGAAGTAACCGAATCAGCCGGCGTAACGGTGAGCGCTGAGCCAACTAAGCTCGCAGCGCGGCAAATGGAAAATTTGGACCGCGGCTTGGTAGCCGTCAAGCAGGATGACCATGTGTATGTGGGTTGGCGGATGCTCGGTACGGATCCGACTGCCATTGCTTTTAATCTTTACCGCGATGGCGCGAAAGTCAACGCTAGCCCAATTACAAACAGCACGAACTTTGAGGATGCCGGCGGCAAGGCCGATTCGGTCTACTTCGTCCGGGCCGTTATCGACGGCACCGAGCAGCGCCAATCGGAATCTGCCGAGGTATGGGATACGAATGCGCTGGATGTTCCCATTCAAAAACCGGCAGACGGCGTAACGCCTAGCGGCGAAGCCTACACCTACCGCGCGAACGACGCTTCGATCGCGGACCTGGACGGCGACGGGCAATATGAAATCGTATTGAAATGGGATCCAAGCAATGCCAAGGATAATTCCCAAAGCGGCTACACGGGTAATACCTACGTCGACGCCTACGAGCTGGACGGAACGCAGCTTTGGAGAATCGATCTGGGCAAAAACATCCGGGCGGGAGCCCATTATTTGGATGTGTTGGTCTATGACCTCGACGGCGACGGCAAAGCGGAAGTCACCTTCCGGACTGCGGACGGCACGATCGACGGCGAAGGACAGGTTATCGGTGATGCGGAAGCCGATTACCGGAATGCAAGCGGGTATATTTTGACAGGGCCTGAATACCATACGGTCTTTGAAGGGGCAACCGGCAAAGAACTTGCCACGGAAACCTTTGAGCCGGAACGCGGAAACGTGGCGGACTGGGGCGATGCGTACGGAAACCGCGTTGACCGCTTTCTGGCAGCAATCGCTTATTTAGACGGCGAGAGACCGAGCATCATTATGCAGCGCGGTTATTATACGCGGATGGTGCTGGTTGCCTATAACTGGAGAGACGGCAAGCTGACGAAGCTGTGGACCTTTGATTCCAAAACCGCAGGGAACGAAAGCTATGCGGGCCAAGGAAATCATCAGCTCAGCGTAGCGGATGTCGACGCGGACGGCAGGGATGAAATCATCACGGGGGCGACAGCGATTGACGATAACGGAACAGGATTATGGAACTCGCGGCTTGGTCATGGCGATGCCATGCATCTCGGCGACTTGGATCCTACGCGCTTAGGCTTGGAATTGTTTGCCGTGCAGGAGGATACGTCGGTTAAATATTCGGCAGACGTGAAGGATGCGCGGACGGGCAGAGTATTGTGGGGGCAGCTGCAGACCGGCATTGATACCGGCAGGGGCTTGTCGGCAGATATTGATCCGCGGTATGAAGGAGCCGAAGCTTGGGCCATCGACGGTGCTTGGAATAGCCCAACGGGAGGTTTGTTCACCGCGCAAGGCGAGAAAATAGCCAATCAAATTCCAAGCTCCAACTTTGCGGTTTGGTGGGACGGAGATCTCAGCCGCGAGCTACTCGACCATCAATGGCAGGGAGATACGCTCCGGGTAGGCATTCCGAAAATCGATAAATGGGATTACGGGACGAATCAGCTCGTCAATCTAGAGACGTTTACGGGAACGTATTCGAATAACGATACAAAAGGGAATCCGGCATTGCAGGCAGATATGCTGGGGGACTGGCGTGAAGAGGTGATCGTGCGCACCGAAGACAGCAGCGCGCTTCGCATCTATACGACTACCGATGCAACGGAGCATCGCATTCCTACGCTTATGCATGATCCGGTCTATAGACTCGGTATCGCTTGGCAGAATACGGGTTATAACCAGCCGCCGCATACAAGCTTCTTCTTGGGTACGGGGATGGAAACGCCGGCACAGCCGAATATTCGCACCAATGAATTGAAAGCAGCAGGTTTAAGCGTGTCGCCTGCAACGGCTGAAATCGCGGTTGGACAGCAAATCCAGCTAAATCCCGCTTTTACGCCGGCTGCAACAACGGATCAATCGGTAAGCTGGTCGGTCTATAACGAGGATGGCTCCGCTACGGCGCTGGCATCGATTAATGCAAGCGGGCTTTTGACAGCGGCATCCGTCGGCAAAGTAAAAGTGGAAGCAGCGGCCAAGGATGGTTCCGCTGTGGTCGGATCAGCCTTCATTACAATCAAAGCAGCGGTAACAGGAGCTCCAGGCGGAAGCACAACACCGCAGCCTGCTGTCACGGTTGGAAGCGGCAGCGTTAAGCAAACCGTCGCGGTCGATGCATCCGGCAATGCGGCAGCTGACTTTAAAGCCGCCGATGTTGCGAAAGCAGCGGAAACCGCCGCAGGTAAATCGCTTGTGCTGGAACTAACGCCGGATAAAGCAGCTTCGTCTGTACAAGCTGCGCTGCCCGCGCAGGCGCTAAAAACAACCATGGACAAAGCGGTTCAAACCGTTGAAGTACGGCTGGGTCTAGCAACCGTTTCAATCGATAAGGCGCTGATTGCGTCAAGCGTAACCAATGAATCCTCTAAGATAGAGCTGTCTGTTCAGAAAGTAGACGCAGCCGCACTGTCCGCTGAAGTGAAAGAGAAGGTTGGAACGCATCCAGTATTCGACTTTAACCTGACTATAGACGGCAAGAAGGTTAGCGCTTTTGACGGCAGCGTAAAGGTTGAGATCGATTATGCGCCGGCTGCCGGAGAAAACCCAAACGCGATTATCATTTATTATGTAGACGAGCAGAACAAGCTTCATCTCGTGAAAAACGGAGTCTACCAGCCGTCTACGGGGAAAGTCGTGTTTAAGCCAAACCATTTCAGCAAGTATGCAGTTTCACATGTGAATACAAGCTTTACCGACATCGCTCGCGTGAGCTGGGCGAAGGACAGCATCGAATCCCTTGCGGCACGGGGCATCGTGAATGGGGTAGGCAATCAAACCTTTAAGCCTGATCTGAAGGTCACGAGAGCAGAATTTCTGAAAATGCTCATGTTCGCTTTCGATGTTGCGGATGAGGGCGCCAAAAGCGAGCTTAGCGATTTGCAGGAGGGAAGCTGGTATTACAGCTCCGTCGCCGCTGCCCATAAGCTGGGTATCGTACAAGGCAAGGCCGACGGCAGCTTCGGCGTGAACGACGAGATTACAAGGCAGGATATGGCGGTCATGGCTTATCGTGCCGCGCAGCATCTCAAGCTTGGACTTAGCGGCCATGCATCGTCCGGCGCATTTGCGGATCAAGCGGCTATCGACGGCTATGCCGTTGAAGCGGCAGAGGCGATGCAAGCAGCGGGAATTATTCAAGGCATGGGAGGCAGAGTGTTCGCGCCGAAAGCGCAAGCGACAAGAGCTCAGGCAGCGGTTATTATTCATAAGCTCATGAGTATGTCGAATGAATAAGAATGGATAAGAATGGATTGGAAACCACGCCGCTTTGCGGCGTGGTTTTTTTTTCAAGATACATAAATTTTCTAGATGAGAGCGGATGTTTTTGCTCTGCGGCGCTTCGATTCGACTTGGGGGTAGGGTCATACGTATAATAGGGTAGTGGAGACTTTTGGTAACGCTTCTGCTTCATATTTGTTCATCACAAAAAGAATAGGATGAATGTTTATGCTTCAACGATTGGGTAGAAGTATTCGTGACTTTCGTGATACATACAAAAAACATCTTATCTTCGAATATTTGTTTATGCTGATGACGAGCTTTGTCATTATCCCGATTATCTCGTTTATTTTCAACCGTATTATCCGCATAGTCGGTTCGGGCTCCGTCTTGAACGGCGAGTTCTACAAAATCGGTCTCAGCTATGCGGGAGTAGGCGGTTTAATCGCGATTTGTTTAGTAGCGATGCTGGTGCTGTTTATCGAATTTGGCGTGGTTATCACGATTGCTCAGCAGCATTATTTCGGGAAAAATGTGTTGATCTCAGATGCCGTGCTGACAACGCTGCGCCAAACACCCAAGCTATTCGGCTTCGGATTCATCCAGCTGATGTTCTTCCTGTTGTTTCTCGTGCCGTTTATCGATTCGCCGCTGTCTTCATCCTTGTTCGCGCAGTTTAACGTTCCGATTTTTTTTAACAGCCGCATATGGAGCTCTTCCGCTGCGATGCTTGCCTTATACGGGCTTTTGCTGCTTGCGGGATTGTACCTCGTATTGCGATGGATTTTTGTTTTGCATTACATTATGATCGAAGACAAATCGATCCGTGCGGCCATCAAAAGCAGCCTCGTGCTGACGAAGGGCAAGCGACTATCGATCTTCATCAATCTTTTTTTGCTTAATGCATTTGTGTTTTCGCTAGGTTTTATAACGATTTCCACCGTCGCTTATTTGCCATCCTGGCTTGACGATAATCTATTGAAAGTAATCACGGATCAATATTCCTTAACGTTATCGACCGTGCTTACCTACATGTTCACGCTGCTGCTCGTGCCGGTTAATATCATATACCTGACAAGGCTTTATTATCATTTCAACCGGAGTCCCGGCGTAAAGCCTTATGACACGCTTCGATTGTCCAAAAGCCGCTGGTTCGGTCCTCTAGAAAAGCGTCTTTACGCCTATGTGGAGGGAAGAACGCGCACGCGGATATTATATGTATCTGCAGCAGCCGTATATTTGGCGCTGGCGCTTACTGTCAGCTATGCGGCGAATGACAATTTGGTTTATGTCAAATGGAGCGTGCTGTTATCCGCTCACCGCGGCGATTCTCTTGAAGCGCCGGAAAATTCGCTTGCGGCTGTCCGAAGCTCGGTGGAGCAGGGCATCGATGCGGTTGAAATCGATGTTCAGCTGACGAAGGACGGCGTCGTCGTGCTTCACCATGATTATAATTTGCAGCGGATGGCCGGTGTGCCAAAGCGCGTAAATGAGCTGACCTATGATGAGGTTGCCCAGCTGAATATTGGCATACGGGACGGCGGGTTCGGTGAAAGCGAACGAATTCCGATGCTGGCCGAGGTTCTTGCCGAGGTGCAGGGGAAAGCAAAGCTGATTGTTGATCTTAAACCGTACGGGCCGGGCGATGAACTCGCCAATGAAGTCGTTGCTTTGATTGAACAATTCGATATGGTGCAGGAATGTTATATTCAGTCGTTTGACCGGCAGACGCTGCACCAGATCAGGCAGCTGAATCCCGACATTAGAATCGGGCAAATCCTTTATTTTGCGGTAGGGGATCTTTCGCTGCTGGACGTAGATTTTTATACGATTGAGCAGGTCATGCTGACGGAGGCATTCGTCGAGCGCGCGCATAAAGATGGCCGCGAGGTATGGGTGTGGACGGTCAACAGCGAACGTAATTTGAAAGAGGTGCTCAAATTCGAAATCGATGGCATCATTACGGATTTCCCTGCACGCGCGCACAATATGGTTGAGCTTGATTTATAGCAGCTGCACAAACAAAGGAGCGGGAGCACATGACACAGATTGAGAAATATAAAGCATTTATCCTGTCGCTTCCGCCGGGCCGCTTATCCAAAGAGCAGCTGTTCGTCCATGAATTGCTTCTTTATGAGCAGCAGCATATGTCGATATATTACGTTCCTTACGAATATGTGAATACGCAGGCCAAATTGATGATTATAGGCATTACGCCGGGCTTCACCCAAATGGAACTGGCGATTCGCTGCGCGCGCGAGGATCTGTTGAGCGGAGTGCCAGCCGATCAAATTGATCAACGAGCGAAGAAGTTGGCGAGCTTCGCGGGCTCGATGCGTAAAAACCTGATAGAAATGCTGGATCAAATCGGATTGCCTGCAGTCCTCGGAATTGAAGGCAGCAGACTCCTATTTGAGGAACGCAGAGATTTGCTGCATACGACCTCTGCGGTCAGGTACCCGGTGTTCCAGCATGGCAAAAACTATACGGGACACAGCCCTCCTATTTTGAAATCACCCGTGCTTTCGGGCTATGCGGAGCGTATCCTACTTCCGGAATTGCTGGCGGTCAATGATGCGCTGGTCATCCCGCTTGGCAAGGCAGTCTCGGAAGTTGTACAAGCATTCGCGGAAAAAGGATGGCTCAGCAAGGAACGGTGCTTATTCGACATGCCGCATCCATCGGGCGCCAACGGACACCGAAAAAAACAGTTTGAACAGCATAGGGCGGACATGCAGCAGCAGGTCTATCAGTGGTTTAGCCGTTAAAAGCAACAAGAGAGCGAGGAATGATTTACGATGCACAGCAAAAAGGTACGCTTCATCACTGCCTTCGCGGCACTTGCCTGTCTACTTTGGTTATTCGGTTTAGGCTGGACGTTAAAGGATTACTTAATCGGAGCATCGGGCACGGCGTCCTTGCCTTCCGAAGCGGAGGAGCCTGCCATACCGACGAGTGCATTGAAAATTGTGGCTCTAGGCGATTCCTTGACGAGAGGAACGGGCGATATTGAAGGCAAAGGTTATGTCGGTTATGTCAGCGATCGGCTTAAGGAAGCGGGCAAGGAGATCTCTTTAATCAATTTGGGCATTAAGGGGCTGACTTCCCCTCAGTTGGCGGAGCAAATGAAGGGAAAGGAAATCATTCGTCAGCTTGGACAAGCCGATGTCATTCTGATGACGATCGGGGGAAATGATCTCTTCCTAGGCGGACAGACCCTCTCGGATGTTTCCGAAGCGAGCATTGAAGGGCTGGAGGATTCTTATCTCGCCAGCCTCAAGACGATCATCGCCAATATTCGGGCAGTGAACACGGAGGCGACCGTATATTTACTCGGTTTATACAATCCTTTTAGCGAATTCGAAAATGGGGAGCTGTTGTCGGACTTCGTGAGAGGCTGGAACTTCAAAGCGGCGGAGCTGCTGGCCCAGGACGCTAATACCGTGTTCGTACCGACCTATGATCTGTTCCAGCTGAAAATAAATGATTATTTGTTTACGGATCATTTTCATCCGAATGAAAAAGGGTATCGTCTGATGGCTGAGCGGGTAGCCGCATTGATTGCCGGAGAAGGAGGACAATGACAAACATGAGCGAGATTACGCTATCGGTTCAAGGTCTTCGCAAGGTGATCGGCAAGCGGACCATTATTAAGGATTTAAGCTTCGAGCTGAAGCGCGGCGAGGTATTTGGTTTCTTAGGTCCGAACGGGGCAGGGAAAACGACGACGATTCGGATGCTGGTCGGGTTGATAAAGCCTACCTCCGGGACGATTCATATATGCGGGCTGGATATTGCGAAGCATTTTACGAAGGCGATGCGGCATTTGGGCTGTATCGTTGAAAATCCGGAGCTGTATCCTTTTTTGAGCGGAATGGAAAATTTGCGTCATTTTGCGGTCATGATTAGCGGCATCACGCAGGAGCGAATTGATGAGGTCGTTCGGCTGGTCGGCATGCAGGACAGGGTGCAGGATAAAGTGAGCACCTATTCGCTTGGGATGCGGCAGCGTCTTGGCATTGCGCAGGCTTTGCTCGGCAAGCCGGATGTGTTGATTCTGGATGAGCCGACGAATGGGCTTGACCCGTCCGGAATTCGGGAAATGCGCGCTTTTATTCGGTTTTTGGCAGAGGAAGAAGGATTAACCGTACTCGTATCCAGCCATTTGCTGCATGAAATCCAATTGATGTGCGACCGGGTAGCGATTATTTCGAAGGGCGAGATCATCCGCGTGGATTCGGTCAATGAGCTGCTGTCCAGCGAAGAGCGGCTGGTGTGGCGTTTGAAGCCGCAAGCGTTAGGCAAAAATATCCTAAGCGACCTAACGGTCGTTTTAAACGAGACGGAAGAAACGGTGACGACGCCTTACACGGAACATGCCGTTGGTGAGTGGAACCGCAGGCTAGTGGAAGCGGGCGTAACCGTGCTGGAGATGAACCGCAAGCTGCCGGCGCTTGAAGACTTATTCCTTGAGCTGACAGGGGGCGAATCGATTGATTAATCTCGTTCAAAATGAAATGACGAAGCTGATCGGCAAACGCCGGTTTATGGTCATCTCCATTATTATTATCGTTCTTCTCTCGATGTTTACCTACGCGCAGGCGAAGGAATCGGAGGCGATCAAAGAACGCCTGGGTACGGTGGATTGGCGTACCGAGCTGCAGCAGCAAATCGTCGATATGCAAAACAGGCTGAGCAGCGCGGGACAATGGCGCGAGCAAATGCAGATTCAAATCAAGCAATCGGAGTATTATTTGGAAAACGATGTTAATCCGTCGGAGCCAGGCGCTCCCACCTTTATCAGGGGATTTGTACAAAACTCCGCGGAGCTGTTTCTTCCCCTGCTCGTCATGATCATCGCGGTGGACATCGTTTCCTCCGAGCGGAGCATGGGGACGATAAAGCTCCTGCTGACCCGTCCGGTGAGCCGGTTCAAAATATTGCTGAGCAAATACATCGCCCTTATTTTATCGGTATCCGTGGTCATCTTCCTGTTCGGTTTCCTCTCCTACATCGTCTCCGCCATGATGTTCGGAAACCAAGGCTGGTCGGCCCCGGTATTGACGGGCTTCTCTACGCAAGGCGGAGAGCTTGATATATCGGGCGTGCGCCTCGTATCGCAGTGGCAGTACATTATTCAGCAGTTCGGGCTGGCATGGTTTATTTCCGTGGTCGTCGGCACCTTGTCCTTCATGCTCTCGATTCTGATGCGGAGCAGCGCGGCAGGCATGGGGACGATGCTGGCCTGCTTGATTTCGGGAGCTATACTAAGCAACATGGTGTCCTCATGGGATTCCGCCAAATATTTGTTTATGGTCAATCTCGGCCTAATGGATTATGTCAGCGGCGCGGCTCCCCCGATCGAGGGCATGACGCTCGGCTTCTCGCTTTCCGTGCTTGCAGCGTGGATGCTGGGCTCGCTGCTCGTTTCGTTTACCGTTTTTATGAGAAAAGATATTTATTAAGCTGATTACCAGCCGCTTCCAAGTCCTAAAATGCTTCGGCTTCTCATAAGCATAGAGTAGAAGAGGAGCGTGATTTAATGGACAAGGCTGTTCGCAGATATTATCAGCAAAAACAAAAGCAAAAAGAAATAGAGCAGGAGCTGTCAGAGCTGCGCAATGAAATTTTGACGTATTTGACCGAGCAGGAAGCGAATGAGTTGGAAGTCGGAAGCCACAAAGTAAAGATTGTCGTGCAGGAGCGCAAAGAATACGACGATAACAAGCTTTTTGAAGCGCTGCCGGACCCCGAGCTATGGCGGCTGCTATCGAAGCCCGATTCGTCCAAAATCGCCAGCTTGCTTAAGTTAAATGTCATTACAGAGGAAAAGCTGAAGGACACCTATGCCACCAAGACGGTGAAGCTGCTTCAGGTGGAGAAGAAGTAAGCTTGATATTAAACGAAAGAAGGACAGCCGAATGAATTCGGACTGTCCTTTTTCTATTCCTATTATGACACTGATTGTATTGATTCCGTTCTTTGTGCGATACGCAGTTCTGGAATGTTTAGAAATTAACCCCTGATTCCGTTGTCGCCCAAGACTTTTTCCAAGAACGCGAAACTGCGTAGAAAACAAGCGTCATCACTAATACGATCGATCCGATAACAAGGAAACCGGTAACGTGAGTGCCTGTCGATTCTTTTAATGGACCAAGAATATATTTAGGAAGCAAAAATCCTCCTAAACCGCCGGCAGCTCCGACGATCCCGGTAACAACTCCGATTTCCTTGGAGAAACGCTGCGGAACAATCTGAAACACCGATCCGTTCCCCATGCCGAGGCAAGCCATCATAACACTTGTATAAAGAAGCATAACAAGGAATGAATTAGGCATTGTTGCAATCGCAAACGCGCATATTGTAACTACGCTAAACAGAATGGTCAAGAATCGCATTCCGCCAACTTTATCCGCAATCCAACCGCCAACGGGTCTGAAGAAGCTTCCCGCTATAACTGTAAGAGTAACCAAGTATCCTACTTGTATTTTGGTTAAGCCGCCAGGGTTTACGCCATCGCCATACACATCATAGAAGAAAATGCTGAAGTAGCTGGCAAACCCGACAAAACCGCCGAAAGTTACCGAGTAGAATAGGGAGAACCACCATGTATCCGCATATTTAAATACACTGAGGTAATCCTTTAAAGTTTTAGGCGCAGGAGCATTCGGAGCATCCTTGGCTAATATTGCATAAATAATCATGATAGCGATCAAAGGGATAAGCGCCAATCCAAAAACAGTGTGCCAGCCGTACGCTGTCGCAATCTGAGGTCCGAAAAAGGTAGCTAGCGCAGTACCGCTGTTGCCTGCTCCGGCAATTCCCATCGCCAGACCTTGATACTGTGGAGGATACCAGCGGCTGGCCAATGAAAGCGATACAGCAAAGCTTGCACCTGCGATACCGAGCAAGAACCCGATCGACTGAACTTGAATCAGGCTTGTTCCGCCGAGCCAACCCCAGAGAAGAGGAATAGTGGTAAGCCCCATCCCGATAAGGCCTGCTTTTTTAGCACCAATTCGGTCCGCCAATATCCCCATCGGTATCCGGAAAATGGAACCTCCCAAAATCGGGATTGCTACCATGGTAGCCTTCTGAGTATCCGACAAACCAAAATCTTTGGTAATGAAGAGTGCTAAAGCCCCGCAAAATACCCAAATCATAAAGCTTACATCAAAATAGAGAAAAGATGACAACAAACTTGGAAAGTGGCCCGACTTACGAAAACTTTGTGCTTCCATTTTACATTCCCCCTATAATTAATAAACCTTGGTTTTCTTTCCGGCTAAATGATAGCTTTGGCCGGGATCATTCACGTTCATTCGATGCTGGTGCTGTCATCAATTCTTTTAACAACCTCTCTCTTTTTCCCGGTATTCCCTCCAATTCTCGGTATCATTAGGCAAAAAGAGGCCGACTGACAGAACCGCACCTATGCGAATTCTGTTAATCGGCCTCATTGCCATTGCAGCCACACCGTCGTGACTGACTTTATTAATAATCGATGTAAAATACAAAGCCTACCCGTCTACGATATTGTATGGATAGACTGCAACGCCGGAACTGACACGTCATTGTGCCGTTGAGCTGTTGAATTCTTATATTGCTACTATAAATTGCTTTTTCGTTCATGTCAATAAACTTAACATTAAAATTTCTGATGGGTCAATTTCATCGTCAATTCATGATCATTTCGTCTCATATCAATAGTTTAATGTTATGTTATGTAACATAAACGTAACCAATGCGGTGAAAGCTTGAACGGGATGGAGGTCATGGTTTAAAAACCCTGTGAATTCTGTCTTGATTCAAGCGTACATGCACGTATAGGCTGTAACCCACATACACTATAGAACAGACTTCAGTTTGCTTAGAATAGGCTTCAATTAAGCTTATTGTCTAAGCAAATACAACTTGGGGGTGTACGGTTCAATGCCTGGATTATTCTCAGCGATAGCGCTATTCATTAAACAGCTTTCATTGCTCGTCTCTTATGTCAAAAACAACGCGTTTCCCCAGCCTCTCCAAGAGGAGGAAGAAACCAAGCATCTGCAGCTGATGGCCGAGGGCAATCAACGTTCCCGAAACCTGCTCATTGAGCACAATCTCCGCTTAGTCGCTCACATAGTGAAAAAATTCGACAATACTGGGGAGGATCTCGAGGATCTGATCTCGATCGGGACAATCGGTCTGATCAAGGCAATCGAGAGCTTCCAAACCGGGAAAGGGACGAAGCTCGCGACGTTTGCGGCTCGTTGTATCGAGAATGAAATACTTATGCATCTGCGGTCTTTGAAGAAGACCCGGAAAGACGTGTCTTTGCATGACCCGATCGGCACGGACAAAGAAGGCAATGAAATTACGTTGATCGATATCCTCGGCACAGAGGCAGATGATATCGTGGATAAGGTGCAGCTGAAGATTGAGAAATCGAAGATTTATAAGAATCTAGACATACTCGATGACCGCGAGAAGGAAGTTGTTATTGGACGCTTTGGGCTGGAGCATGGAGGGGATGAGCGGACGCAGCGGGAGATAGCGAAGGAACTGGGGATCTCGCGGAGTTATGTTTCAAGGATTGAGAAGAGGGCGTTGATGAAGCTTTATCATGAGTTTTATAAGGCGAAGAGATGACATGTCATAATTAATATGTCTTTAGAAATGCTATCGTAGAATCAATGGCCACGTCTTTGTGACGTGGCTTTTGTTTAGTTTGGTTTTGTTTGGTTTAGTTTAGTTTAGTTCCGTGATTTTGCGAAAACGACTAGAATTCAATCTATTGTGCTCGTTTCAACGACCCATGCGCTCCTTGGGCCAGTTGGGAACAGTTCCAGATGGTTATTGGATACAATGCTGAATGAGTAGACCTGATGTTATTCCTAGTAAGGTGATTTATGCAAAGTTCATAGATCATTACGTCGATAAATTGAAGCTAAAGATTGAGAAAATGAAAATTTATACCTAGATATATGTGTTGACCGTGAGAAGGAGGTTGTAATTGGTGATTTCGGACAGGAGCTCTTTGGGGTTGAGTTGAGTCAGTGGATATCTTCTTGGCGGCCAGTTTATATACCCTTTCATACACGGAATAAACAGCAAGTCCAAAGCACAGCGGGAAGCTTGGGAGTTCGTTAAGTTTTTGTTGTCCGTGGACATGCAAAGTTCCCTGAATTGCTAGGCTTCCCAATAAACAAAGGCATCACAGAGAAAAATCTCAAGGAAGTCGGTCAAAAAATAACGAAGGGTTTGCTTCCGGTGCCGAAAGGAAAGACGGATGCTAAGTCAGTGGAAGAAAGCCCCCAGGCTATTCAAAAGCTTCTGGACGGGGCTGGAAAAAAGCTAAACAGCGATTTCAAGGTCGTCTCGATCGCCAGTGAGGAATTCGAATCATTCATGAGCGGCCAAAAGTCAGCGAAAGAGGTGAGCAAGCGTATTTGAACGAATAACCTCGCCGCCTATGAACGACATTATACACGGAAAAAGCGGCTCTCCTAAACTTATAAAAGAAGCAGCCGTTAACAAAATATAGGCTATCCCAAAAGTGGGATAGCCTATAACCTTTTAGCTTAAGGATAGAAAGCGTTAGCCGGCGTGGTGGTCGAACACCAGCGGGCATTAAACAACGACTTGATCAAAATGTCCTTGGCTTCTTCCGTGCCAATGTAACGGAGGGCTTCGAGCGCATGCGCCCTAACGTAGCGATTCTCATCATCAAGCGCAGCTGCTAGAGCGGGAACGGCCGATGCGGCAGCGGAGCGTAAGAGTGATAATGAAAGGCCTGCTGTAAAACGAACCTGAGTATCCTCATCCTGCAAGCATCGAATCAACCCATCGACGCTTGCTTGGTTAGAACCGCCAATCATGCCAAACGCTTCAGCCACCGTGCTTCGCACCGAAGCGGAGGGGTGAGATAAGAGACGGCCAAGCGCCGGAAGCGAATTTTCAGCCAAGTGACGCAGCTCCCCGATCGCAAACGCCGCATGTTTGACGGTTTCCTCGCGTTCGCTTAATAGCGCATCATTTAATCCATCAATTGCTGAGGCACCCGCAGCAGCCAGGCCGTAAGCGGACAAGCGTGATACGTCCACACGCTCATGATGGAGTCCTTTCAACAGCACTTCGATCCCTTTCTCGCCATACCTCGCTAGTTCATAGACCGCATTCAGCGCGTTAGGCTCGTACGTATCTTCTAATGCCTTGGCAAGCTGACTGATTTGCTCTTCATCCGAAGCTGCCGTATAGGCCAGGCTGCCGATGCTGCCGGAGAGCCAGTTCCACGTTTCCTCCCACATCGTCTCGTGACGACCGATCGGAAGCTTGAGACTGGCTGGCTCCGTCCATTCCGCAGTTTCATTATTCCAAGAAGGCGCGGTGGGAGCTGCAGTACGCATAAACTCGAATTTCAGCATGTAGCGGGCATTCCCGAGCACATTAGGCGTGGAGCGATGCCAAATATCGTAATGGATGAGCGCGAACGTGCCGGCTTTCCCGCTAGCGTAAGCTTCTCCTGGCGTTTCGTCTGCAGCAAAGGTGCGTGTTTGATAATTTTGCGTGCCAGGCATCAAGCCCGTCGGTCCTAGCTCAAGCGGGGTATCCTGCGGAAAATACATGACCATCGCCCACCATGGATGATGATTGCGCATTTTCGAATAGCCCCAGTAGCTGTCCTTATGCCAACCGCCGGCAGAGGGCAGGGCATTGTAATGACCATGACGGTGAGCATGCAGCATATAGTCCGGGCCAAGAACGCTAGTCAATGCGCCCGTAATAACGGGATGATCGAATACTTGTTGAATTTCGCGGAAGCGCGGCAGTAAATTGTTGCCCGGGTTTCCCTCTTCCTTGTATACGCGATTGAGCTCATCGGTCAATTCACGGTGAAAGGCTTCTGGGAAATCAGTGTTTAAAATTAGAAAACCTTCCGTAATAAATCGTCTCATTTGTTCGTCATTCAGTAAAATGGGTGAGCTGCTCATATAATCGGTAACCTCCTGGAAAATGGTGATTTGAATTTCTACACCGATTATAGGAGATGCGCAGCCAATACGACATACACGAAACTAAGTGAAACTTGCATAAAACTAACATACGTGGGCTCGCGCAGAAAAAACTTTTTATTACAAGTGAGGAATGTCAGGCGCCTGGCTTCTTCGTTTATAGCCGGCAGGCGTCATGCCTGTTAGTTTTTTGAATGTGCGATGAAAATGCGGCAGACTCTCGAAGCCGCACTCATTCGCGATTGCGTATACTGGCGCATCCGAAGATAGGAGAAGCTCCTTGGCGCGGCTAATTCGTTTGGCCGTGACATATTCGGTTAATGTCATTCCCGTAAGTAATTTGAAGACACGTGTAAAATGGGAAGGATTCACTGCCGCTTTGGCGGACAGAGTGGACAAGCCGATGTCGTCGAATGGGTGCTCGTCGATTGTACGCAGTGTCGTCCGCATCCACTCCGGAGCTCCCGTATTTTTCCCTTCTGCCGTTGGAACGGGGATTTGCCGATTAAGCAGAAGCAGCAACTGGAGCAGGTGGAGCACAACGGCATGTCGGTGCCCCGGTCTATCGACTGACAGCTCTCTGTTGATATTAACCAGAATGGTCTCAATAAAGTCACGGTCGGCAGTGTCCACACTCAGTTTATGACACTTCCATTTGTTTGCCTGCTCGAAGCATTGGACGTAAGAAAAGGTATCGCCGAACGAGTTCCACTGCGCGATACGACCATGAAAATAAATGGCGCTCACCGTCAAAGGAGCTTCTTCCTCCGGCAATGCGCGATGGACGGTGTTGCCGGGCAGAAGGAATAAATCGCCGCGCTCCATGGCATAGAAAGACCCGTCAATAAAAAAAACACCTTTTCCCGCATGGACATAGACGATTTCATGCCAATCGTGCAAGTGATTGGGTAGCTCGTTATGCGAATCCTTTAATGCAAGGTAGTTGAATTCGAGCGGGAAAGGAGCGGAAGCATCGAATTGCTTACGAATAGGTTTCAAATGGCGGACCCTCCCTGATTGACAAGCTGAGAAAACATATCGTGTTTGGTTTTAGTGTAAATGCTAGGAGAGTAATAGTCAAAATAAGGTACACATAAGCGTATTTTCGCTATTTTCATATCCTCGAAGCTCGATTATTATGAACCTAACTGTTGTAAACCTTGTTTATAAGGCGATTTATCGTCAACGATCATAAAAGCAAAGGGGATGCTGCATGATGCAAGAAATAGCAAAAGGCGTCGACGCATTGATCATGGATAAGCGGGATCATGTTGCTACGCTGCTGCGTGATATCACGTCAGGAGAAACGGTCCGCTACAGAGATGATCAAGGCATTCATGAAATAACGGCGATTGATGCGATCCCGTTTGGCCATAAGCTGGCGATTGATGCGATTGACGCAGGACAGGATGTGCGGAAATACGGGGAAATCATTGGTCGTTCCAGCTCCGCAATCATGGTCGGGCAGCATGTTCATGTCCATAATATTGAAGGAATACGGGGCAGAGGCGATAAGGCCGGAAAGGCGGGGGCATGAATACATTTATGGGGTATGGAAGGCCGAACGGGGATATCGGGATCCGCAATCATTTGCTCATCATTCCAACGGTCATTTGTTCCAATCAGGTTTGCAGCCGGATCATGCAGCTTGTTCCTGGTACCGTGGCGATTCCGCATCAGCATGGATGCAGCCAAATCGGTGCAGATAAAGAACGTACTTTCGAGGTGCTTGCAGGGACGGGCAAAAACCCGAACGTAGGCGGGGTTATCGTCATAAGTCTGGGCTGCGAAGTAGTTGATCCTTATGCGCTTGCGGACGAGATCCGAAAGACCGGCAAGCCCGTAGAAGTGATTGACATTCAATCGGTCGGCGGCTCGGTTAAAGCGATTCAGCAAGGAACTGAAATAGCAAAACGAATGATGGGGGAGCTTGAATGCCAACCAAAAGTGCCAATCCCGCTCTCCAAACTGAAAGTAGCCGTGAAATGCGGCGGCTCTGACGCGACTTCCGGCTTGGCGTCGAATCCGGCGCTTGGCGCAGCTGCTGACTCGCTAATCGCAACGGGTGGAACGGTCGTCATCGGCGAGACGACGGAGATCATCGGTGCCGAGCATGTGCTTGCACAGCGCTGTGCAACACCGGATACAGCAGAGATGCTTTACCACATTGTCAGCCGTTTCGAACGAGAGGTGGAGAGGATGGGCACTGACATGCGAGGCGGCAATCCGAGTCCCGGCAATATCCAAGGCGGACTATCCACCATCGAAGAGAAATCGCTCGGCTGCATCAGCAAATGCGGAAAAGCCCCAATCAAAGGAGTTATCGAATACGCGGAACAAATACCGGAGGGAGGACTTTACTTCATGGACTCGCCGGGCAACGATATCGAATGCGTTTCGGGCATGGCGGCGGGAGGCGTCCACATCGTTTGCTTCACGACAGGCAGGGGAACGCCTACGGGAGCGGCTGTCGTGCCGGTCATCAAAATAACGGGCAACAAGCGGATGTTCGAACGTATGGAGGACAACATGGACGTCGACGTCAGCGCGATGCTGGACGGCACGATAAGCTTGGAGACTGCGGGCGAACGGATATGGCGCGAGATTGTGGAAGTAGCGGATGGGAAATGGACGAAATCGGAAACGTTGGGTCATCAAGAATTCAGTATTAATCGTATCGGCCCCAGCCTTTAGGAATGGCCGATTCGTCTTCACGGCAGCTGGGAGTATAGAATCCAATCGGAGAAAGGACGTTTAAACATGAGATTAGCGAATAAAGTGGCGCTCATAACCGGTTCCGGATCGGGCATCGGCAGGAGCTCGGCACTTCTGTTCGCGCGGGAAGGCGCGTTTGTCGTCGTCAACGATCTGGATGCGGACAAAGGCCGGGAAACGGTCGAAGAAATCAAGTCGAAAGGGGGGCGGGCCTGGTTTGTACATGCGGACGTTACAGATCCGGATTCCGTGCGCTCCATGGTGAACGAGACTTTGGCGGCATACAGCCGTATCGACGTACTATTCAATAATGCCGGCATCAGCGGCGTGGGGGCGCTCCACGAGGTGGAGCCGGAAGACTGGGACCGTGTCATTCGGGTCAATATTCGCGGGGTATATCTGCCTAGCAAATATGTGCTTCCCCACATGATGGAACGCACGAGCGGATCGATTATTAACATGTCTTCCTGCATTGCGGAAATTGGACTTGCGAAACGTGCTTCCTACTCGGCTACAAAGGGAGCGGTATTGGCGCTTACCAAATCGATGCAGGTCGATTATGCGCCGTACAATATCCGCGTAAACGCACTTCTACCTGGAACCATTCTGACGCCGTTCGTAGAAAACTATCTCCGCACCTCGTATGAAGATCCTGAGGCTGCAATCGCGTCTTTAAAAACACGGCAGCTCAGCAATGAATTGGGCCGACCCGAAGATGTGGCAAAGGCGGCGCTGTTCCTTGCATCGGAAGAGTCGAGCTTCATGATGGGCTCACCGCTTTATGTCGACGGAGGCGTCGTTTTCGGCAAGAACGCCTAGCCCGCCGGCCGTTTGGATAATCCATATACGAAAGGAAGTTATATATGAAGCTTTTGGTGATTCAAAGAGAAGATGGCGATCGTTTAGGAATCAAATTGGATACAGGCGTGCTGGATGTCCTAGAGGCTCTGAAAATTAAGGATGAGCCCCGTGTACCGACGCAGGTCATGGAAGTCATCGAGGGAGGAGCGAATGCACTGCTCGCGTTGAGACGGTACGTTGAGGAAGCTGCCGCTTCGCCAGAAAAGTTCTCCGCTGCCCTGTATCGTGAAGAAGATATTTCATTCGGTCCGTGCGTTGCTGCTCCGCGAAAAATCATTTGTGTCGGGCTGAACTACCGCAAGCATGCGCTAGAAACGAATGCACCGATTCCGGAGTATCCCATTCTGTTCAACAAATTTGATAACACCCTAGCTGCCCATGGTGAAGCTATACCTCTCCCGGCAAAGGTAACGGGCCAAGTCGATTACGAGGCCGAGTTGGTTATCGTCATAGGCAAGGAAACAAAGTACGTAGAGAGAGAGCGGGCGCTTGAGCATGTGTTCGGTTATTGCTGCGTCAACGACTTGTCTGCGCGGGACCTGCAGATGCGCACGCCGCAGTGGCTGCTCGGCAAATCCCTGGACAAGTTCAGTCCGCTCGGCCCTTATCTGGTCACTGGGGACGAGATTGATGATCCTAACAATCTGTCAATCAGCACCACGCTCAATGGTGAAGTACGCCAGCAGTCGAATACATCGGATATGGTATTCCGCTGTGATGAAATCGTTAGCTACGTGTCACAGCATATGACCTTATACCCCGGCGACATCATTCTTACCGGAACACCCGAGGGAGTCGTACTCGGTTACCCGGAGGAGAAGCGGGTGTGGCTGAAGCCAGGCGATACGGTTACGATCGAAATCGAGAAGCTTGGTTCGCTCACGAATCGGTTTGTGGAGGAAGTTCATTAAACAGCTGAACGTTACCGACAACCTGTAAGCGATAGTTTCCTATAAAAAGGACGATATCCGACGTCATTTGACGATCCGGAATATCGTCCTTTTTGTTAATGGCATTTACAAAAGTGTTTAACTATATAATTAAATTTAGATATATTTAGTTATAACTGATTATATCCATGGAGGGAGTTTTATGTTAAGGATGATTAAAGGTTATATGGTTTTATCTATGGTTCTAGCAATGATGTTAGTTTTGCAGGCTGTGGCGCTGCGCAAAATACGAATACAAACGCGGGCACGGCCGCACCGGCGGAAAGTACAATTGAGCCAAGTGAGCAGCCGGCTGAAACGGTGGAACTGACGATCTCGAACGAACCTGACCTTTAGTTTTGTTGAATCCAGCGTTTGTGAATATTGTTTCTTTGAAATCTAATTTGTTTCATAGAATCCTTATTTGCGCAAGCACTCTTGATATACTTGCTTTATTGTACCTTCCAATGCATCGGTAAAGTGAAAGAAGAGTCGGATTAGTCCCATTGTTATGCCATTCAGCAGACGGGTATAATAAAATATTAACAACGTGTCTATGAAAGGGGATGGAAATGAAGCTTACACATAGCTTATGGCAATCATCTATTTATAAACGTTTGTTTATTGCCTTCATTGCAGCAACGATTCCGATCTATATTCTTGCCGGGATATTATATAGTTGGGCGTCAGGCCTGCTCAGGAAAGATATCGTGGACTCTGCCGAAACCCAGTCCGAGAACTATATAAGCGAGCTTAACGGGACACTGGGCCGCTTTAATTCACTCCAATATGACATGCTGAACGATACGTATCTGATCCAATTGGTCAATGCGTACGACATTCTTGAACCCTATCGCAAAATCGAATTGATTCATTTTTTACGGGCAAAGCTTGTGTCCATCCGGAATAGCAGCGACTTAATCGTAGACACACGACTATATCTGTCAAACATCGGAATAGAAATTTCGGCTGTCGATGGATATGGCTTGATGAAGGAGAATGTGATTACTCCTGCGATGCTTAATGATCCCTATAACATTATTTCATATAACGATAGTCTGCTTATCGTCGCATACCCCCTTGAGAGTGAATATAAAGATACTCCTGAAATTATCGTTGAAATCGAACTGCGAACTAGCGAACTGAAGCGGGGGGTTGAAGCGGCATTAGAAAAAGAATTTACAGGTGCACTCGTTCTTGGACTAGGCAGCAATGCCGATAATATAATTGCAGTTGCGGATGATAAACTAGAGCAACCAATTAAGGAGCATTATAGAAAGCTCGTACAGGTTGAGTCAGAATCATCAAACGAGCTGCCCCCCGCAGATTTGGGTAAAGACTATATCTTCGTTCACTCGGCTTTGACGGAGAGCCATTTATATGTCGATCATTATTTGTACAAGCCTACGATGTTTCGGACGATATCAGAGTATATTCAATGGTTTTGGATATTCTTCGGGGCGACTGTTATGATGGTTGCGCTTTATCTGTACTATGTCAACAGAGTAATTAATAAACCGATGGTGAAGCTTGTTCGTGCCTTTAAGCGAGTCGAGGAAGGCAATTTCGAGCTTAATATTCGCCATGACAAGGATGACGAATTCGGATATTTATATGAGCAATTCAATGAAATGCTTATCAATATGAAGGTATCCATCGATGAGGTGTACAATCAGCAGATTCATCGGCAAAATGCGGAGCTAAAGCAACTCCAGTCTCAGATCAACCCGCATTTCCTCTATAATTGTTTATTCAGTATTATCCGTCTTATTAAGATGCAGAAAGACGAGGAAGCGATACAGTTCACGAATCAACTCGCCAAGTATTTTCAATTCATCACACGCAGTAAGAGAGATACGGTGCCGCTTGAGAATGAAGCCTCGCATGCTCGCAATTACGTAATGCTCCAGCTTGCAAGATTCTCGGACAGAGTGTCCGTCGAGTTTGGTGAAGTGCCGGACAGTCTCAAGCCATTATCGGTCCCCCGTCTTATTATTCAACCATTAGTGGAAAATGCATTCGTGCACGGTTTAGAAAACGTGACCGAAGGAGGCATGCTCAGAGTAAGTTTTCTGGATGAAATAGAGAGAGCCGTCGTCGTAGTGGAGGATAATGGTGAAGACAGTGAGAATGGTTTGGCGAAGCTGTATGCTCTTCTATTAGGAGACCAGGAAGCTCAGGAGATTACAGGGATTTTGAACGTGCATAAGAGACTGCAATACAGCTACGGTGCTGGAAGCGGATTGCGGGCCAGCAGAAGCGAGCTTGGAGGCATAAAAATAGAATTGATAATCGAGCGGAAAGGTGCGATGGCAGATGTATCGGATGTTAATCGTGGATGACGAAAAGCTTCTGCTTGACGGATTGCACGAACTATTTCAGGAAAATGAAGGCCACCGGCTTGAGTTGTACAAGGCATCCAGCGGGCTTGAAGCGCTCAGGGCTATGTCAGAGAAGCGCATCGACATCTTGCTGTCTGATATAAAGATGCCCAAGATGTCGGGCTTGGAGCTTGGTGACCGGGTCAAGCAAAACTGGCCGGAGTGCAGGCTTATCTTTCTAACGGGCTTCGACGAATTTGATTATGTACATCATGCGATCAAGAACGGCGCCGAAAACTATATACTGAAGTCCGAGGGAGACGAAGCGATAGTTGAGGCGGTTCGCAAGACGATAGCGGAGCTCGAGGAGCAGCAGAAGATGGAGATGCTGATCAAGCAAGCACGCGAGATCCAGCGGCAGCAAGCGGGTTATCATCGCGCACTGTTCTTATCCGACCTGCTGGAGGGATTGCAGCCCAAGGACGAGCTCACATCGCAAACGTTGGAGGAACTCGGGATCAAACTTGCTATCGATCGGCCGCTCATTATGGCGGTTTCGAGGATGGATTTGGCCGCGGCTGCTATAAGGCTGCCCGAAAAGGAGCTATTGTTCACGGCTCTTTACTCTATATGTGTACGTTTTCTGTCCTCCTATGTAGTATATGCGGATGTTATTTATAATCGGGAGTATTATGTGCTGTTCATCCAGGCTCGCGAGAACGCCTTTCAAACGCAGGATCGGCTTATAACCTTTCTGCAAGGCTCGATTGAAACGATCCAGCAAACGGCAGAGAAATCTACGGGACACACATTCTCGTTTGCGCTTACGGATAAGTTCATAGAATGGGGCGACACATCAAAACAGTTCACGATCCTCAAAGCCTTCTTGTCCCGTTATTATGATGCGAAACAAATTATTATAACGGACAAAAATCTGCCGTTTATGGCCAAGCAGGATGAGGAAGATGTACGAGGATTCATCGAGGTGTTCCACAAACGAGCGAATGCTCTGGAGACATACATCGAATCCGGGCGAAAGGAAGAAGTGCAGTCGATCCTATCGGAACTCAAATCCTACGCAAAGTGGGAGGCAATCAACGAGATGAGGTATATGGAAATGTATTGTGCGGTCGCACTGCGGCTTCTGACGGCAGTTAACAAGTTCGGATTGGACCGTGACTCAGCCGCTGCTCCTCATATTGCTAAGCTCCTCCAGCCTGCCACCTTTCATTCGCGTAAGGAAAGCATAGCGACGCTTGAGCACATCGTTAATCTTTTCGATCATTATCATGCGGCTCAGTCTTCCAAAATGCGGGGAGATGCGCTGGGGAAAATCATCTTATATATCGAAACCCATTTGGATGGTGACCTTTCCGTAACGAACCTAGCGGAGCAGGTATACCTGAATCCGGATTATTTATCTAGAATGTTCAAGCAATCGAAGGGCATTACGATATCCGAATATATCGCCGCCTTGAAGGTTCAAAGAGCCAAAGAAATGCTTTCTGAGCCGCAAAGACTTGTGCAGGATATCGCCAAAGCACTTGGCTTCACGTCTGCCGGTTATTTCAGTCGCTTCTTCAAGAAGGAAACGGGGCAGACACCGCAGGAATTTCGGACAGCATAAGGAGGGAAATGGCTTTGAGGGGGCTGAAAATGGCAAAACGGAGCATGAAGTTTGCCACCACACTTCTTGCGGCAAGTATACTGGCCTCCTGCGCTGGCCAGACAAGCGATTCTGGCGTGACGCGAGACGAGGCAAGCGTTCCGCCTGATGGTCGTGGAAGTGTGGTGATGACGACCGGAGTAGGGATCGGAGACGTCATGTCGGACTTTACCGAAGAGAAGTGGGAGAATAGCGTTTGGTTACGCGCTTATCTGGACGAATTGGGTATTGATATGAAGGCTGCTTGGTATGCGAAGGGAAAGGAAGCGATCACGCAAAAGGTGAGCGTTGCGATCGCTTCCGGTAAGATTCCCGATTTGTTGGCCGTTAACAGTGAACAATTATCCTCGATCTCGAAAACGAACTTGTATACCGACCTGACAAGCGTATATGAAACCTATGCGACACCGCTGACCAAATCGATTTTGAATGAGGACGACAAGCGTTCGCTGGCGTCCGCTACGTTTGACGGAAAGCTTATAGCGATTCCAGGGCTTAACTCCGCTATTGACGGAGCATCATTCATGTGGATTCGCCAAGATTGGCTGGACAAGCTTGGGTTGAAAGTACCGGAAACGGCGAGCGCGCTGGAAGAGGTCATGAGAGCTTTTGAGGACCGAGACCCGGATGGTAACGGCAAGGCAGATACGATCGGTCTCGTACTGAGCAAAGATTTTTTGAATCAAGGCTTGGCGGAAGCTGTCGGTTTGTTTAATGCTTTTGACGCTTATCCGAAAATTTGGGTCAAAGACGAAAGCGGAAATCTAGCCTATGGAAGCGTTCAGCCTGAAGTGAAAGATGCGCTTGCCTTTTTGAGCCGCTTGTATAAGGAAGGAATCATTGAGACCGATTTTGCGGCGATGGACATACCTACGGCAGCAGAACTTGCAGCGAATGGAGAGGGGGGCGTCGTATTCGGCGCGATGTGGAACGGCATGTACCCGCTGCAAGGAACGAAGGATAGATTCAAGGATTCCGACTGGAGAGCTTACCCTATCGTGTCCAAGGATGAACAGCCCGCTCAGCCGCAAATCAAGCTGAATGTGGAACAATATTACGTCGTTCGAAGAGGCTACGAGCATCCGGAAGCTTTGATCAAGCTGATAAACTTTTGGACGGAGCTGAACTACGGCGATGCGGGGCAAGATAGGTACAATCGATTTCTAGGTCTGCCCCCGGCCCCCGGCCATCATTATACAGTAGCCAAAGTATGGAAATCGAATAAAAACCTGCAAGCTTATTTGGATATTAAAGACGCTCTCGAGAAGGGAGTGTTATCCAAGCTGAATGCCGAGGAAAAGGGCTACTATGACAATATTCTCAAATACAGCGCCGGCGACGATTCCTTTGCCCAATACGAAAAGGTATTTGGCAGAACGGGATCCTACGCCGTTATGAACGATTATGTACAACGTGATTTATTCAAAATGGACGAGTTTTATGGCGCTTCTACGGAAGCGATGAGGTCTCGATTGCTGACGATTGATCAAATGATTTCCGAATATTACACGAAAGTGATTATGGGGACAGAGTCTATTGACCAATTCGATGCTTTCGTCGCCAATCTTGGTCAAATCGGACTTGATGAAATAACGAAGGAAGTTAATGTATGGAAAGAAACAGACCGTGCAATGTTCTCCAAATGAATGATATGGAGAGCTGCATGGTCTTTTTTTTCATGAAGTCGGCAGAGTGCAAGGATTCTCGGAATTGTGAAATCGCTTTCTTATCCCTCGGACGATAAGCTTATTATGTAAGTAATTAAGAATGACAGGGGGAGCAAGCATGACAAATAACAAAAAGAAAGTAATGACACTTGCGGCAGCAACGCTTCTGAGCATCTCGCTTCTGGCGGGGTGCATTTCTAACGGCGGCAACAATGCACCTAGCAACGGGCAGTCAACCGACGGTGGCAATAATGGCGCGAATGCAGCGACCGAAGCTACGGTTGATCCGACGGCCAAGTTCGATCCGCCTATTGAATTGACAGTTGGCGTTGGAATCGGAGATCCCATCGCCGATGAATTTACCGAAGAGAAATGGGAAAACAGCGAATGGGTAAAAGCCTATAAGGAAGAGCTTGGCATTATCATCAAGCCTCTATGGTATACGAAAGGCGGAGACGCTGCGAAGCAGAAGATGAGCGTAGCCATTGCTTCGGGGGATATTCCCGATCTGATCGGCGTCAGTCAAGAACAGCTCGCATCCTTGTCCAAAACGAATCTATATACGGACTTAACGGACGTATATGAGAAATTCTCGACACCGTTGACGAAGCAAATTATTACGGAAGAAGGCAATACAGCGCTCGAATCGGCAACCTTCGGAGGCAAGCTAATCGCGATTCCGGGAACGAACTCTGCGATCGACGGCGCGTCCTTCCTATGGGCTAGGCAGGATTGGCTCGATAAGCTGAGTCTTCCGGTTCCGAAGACGACGGACGAGCTGTACACTGCAATGAAAGCTATTGTAGAGCAGGATCCTGACGGCAACGGCAAGAAGGATACGGTCGGCCTCATGCTGAACAAGGACTTCCTATCTCTCGGCGTCGCCGAAGCGCTCGGCCTATTCAATGCATTCGATGCTTACCCGAAAGCCTGGGTTCGCGGCGCGGATGGTAAGCTCGTCTACGGCAGTGCGCAGCCGGAAGTAAAGGACGCCCTTGCGTATTTAAACAAATTATACAAAGAAGGCTTGATTGAGAAGGACTTCGGCGCCAAGGATTCGGGCAAAGCAGCGGAGTTGGCTGCATCTGGACTTGTTGGCTTTAACTTCGGCGCGATGTGGAACGGCATGTACCCGATGCAGCAAACGAAGGACAATTTCCCGGACTCGAACTGGATGGCTTATCCGATTGTATCCAAGGATGATAAACCCGCTAATCCTCAAATCAAGCTGAACGTGGAAAGCTACTTTGTCATGCGCAAAGGCTATGAGCATCCTGAAGCGATTATGAAGCTGATCAATTTCTGGACGGAGCTGAACTACGGAGATACAACGCAAGAGGAATACGATAAGTTTTTGGGACCGGCGCCTGCTCCTGGCCATCATTATGCGGTAGCAAAGGCTTGGAAGGCACAGAAAAACTTGCAAGCCCATCTAAAAGTGACGGAGGCATTCAAGACAGGCGATACGTCTAAGCTGAATGCCGAAGAAAAAGGATATTTTGATAACATCCAAAAATACAAAGACGGCGACAATACCAATGCGCAATTCGAAAAGGTATTCGGTGAAACAGGTTCGTTCAGGTACATGAACGAGTATGTGAACGATAACCTGTTCAAAATGGACGAGTTTTACGGCGCTTCTACGGACGCTATGAAAAATCGCTTGAAGACGATCGAGCAAGCCGTTATCGAATATTACACGAAAGTAATTATGGGCTCTGACTCTATCGACAACTTCGATAAATTCGTCAACCAGCTGAACAAGCTAGGACTTGAAGATGTTACGAAGGAAGTCAATGATTGGGACGCTGCTAAGTAATCACTAATGAATTGAAAAAAGAAGAGAAGGAGAGACCTCAGTCGTCTCTCCTTCTATACGGATGGAGCGTGCATGTCGATGGAGATCAAAGGGACCCGCAAACGTCGGTTTTCTACTGGAGCTTATCATATGATGCTGCTGCCGGCGGTCATCCTGGTGCTTATTTACAGCTATGGGCCGATCGTTGGCGTCGTCATCGCTTTTCAAGATTTTATTCCTTCAAGCGGCTGGTTCGGCTCGGAGTGGATCGGCTTTGACAACTTTAAGTACGTATTCGGCATGCCGGATACGCTGCAGGTGATTGGCAATACGCTATTAATCTCATTAATGAAAATGGTCGTCGGAATCGTGTTCCCTCTAGGTCTGGCCATATTGCTTAACGAAGTGAAAAGCGCAATGTTTAAAAGAACCGTTCAAACAGTCGTCTACATGCCTTATTTTATTTCATGGATTATTTTATCCGGCATTCTGATCGATATTTTGTCACCATCGGGAGGAATCATCAACAATCTATTGCAACTTCTAGGATTCGAACCGATTTACTTCCTCGGAAGCGGCCCTTGGTTCCGCTTTGTCATCGTCGCTTCGCATATCTGGAAGGAGCTCGGCTTCGATACGATCGTATATTTGGCCGCTATACTTAGCATCGATAAATCGTTGTATGAAGCTGCCGCGCTAGACGGTGCGGGGCATATGAAGCAAATGTGGCATATCACGCTTCCAGGCATGCGACCTATAATTGTGCTGCTCAGCGTCCTAAGTCTTGGAAATATTTTGAATGCGGGCTTCGACCAAGTATTCAATTTATATAGTCCTCAAGTCTATTCCAGCGCGGATATTCTGGATACGTATGTATTTCGGATCGGCATGGAGCAAATGCAATACGGCGTAGCGACCGCTGTCGGCTTGTTCAAGTCGTTCGTATCCTTCGTCTTTATTTGTACATCCTACTTGCTCGCTTACAGGCTCGCCAACTACAGGATTTTCTAAGGAGGTATCATCTTATGATCGAACGGCGCACGCCTTCCCGGCTGCTATTTCTGTTTGCCAACTATATTTTTCTTGCCCTATTCTCGTTAACCTGCTTGTTCCCGATTATTCATATGGCGGCGATGTCGCTAAGCAGCAATGCGGCCGTTACGGCAGGGTGGGTAACCGTATGGCCTGTCGGATTTAATCTGGACTCCTATAAATATATTTTCAGCAACCATATTTTTATGAACACGGTAGGCGTATCCTTTCAAAGGCTAATTCTTGGCGTCCTTCTAAGCTTGTCGCTGACTGTTCTCGCAGCTTATCCGCTGTCCAAATCGAATTTGAAGTTTCGTTCGAGATCCGTATATTCATGGTTTTTCGTCGTGACGATGATCTTCAACGGGGGACTAATTCCGACCTTTATGGTCGTTAAGGAAACAGGATTAATGGATTCAATCTGGGCGCTTGTGCTTCCGTCTGCGGTTAATGTCTTCAACATCGTACTCATGCTTAATTTCTTCCGCACGCAGCCGGCCGAGCTGGAGGAATCGGCGCAAATGGACGGAGCGGGCACATGGAGAACGCTATGGAGCATTTACTTGCCGATATCCAAGCCGTCTTTGGCTACGATTGCGCTGTTCACGATTATTTTTCACTGGAATTCTTGGTTTGACGGCATGATCTATATGAACTCGCCATCCCATTATCCGCTGCAGACTTATCTGCGTACCGTTATCGTGGCCAGGGACTTAACGAATATGAATGCAAACGATCTGTCGCTGATTGCCAATATTTCGAACCGAACCGTCTTGGCGGCTCAGTTGTTCGTATCAATGTTGCCGGTCCTATGCATTTATCCATTCTTGCAAAAATATTTCGTTAAAGGGCTTGTATTAGGAAGCGTGAAGGGGTAAGTCGTTTATTACGATCTAGAAATCAGAGAGGTGTCCAATGAATCGAAATCGAAACCAATTAAAACAATCATTCATGGATCCGGGAATCCCGTTCCGCCCTGTTCCGTTCTGGGCTTGGAATGATGATTTGAAGCAGGAGGAATTGGACCGTCAGATCGACGGCTTCAAGGAGCAAGGCATGGGTGGATTTATGATGCATGTGCGCGAGGGCTTGGAAACTCCCTATTTGAGCGATGAATTCATGGAGCGTATCAAGGGAAGCGTGACCAAGGCAAAGGAATCCGGCATGAAAGCTTGGCTGTACGATGAAGATCGTTATTCCTCTGGCATGGGCGGCGGATTGGTCCCGAAGGCGGGCGGCGATGCGGTACGCGCCAAGGCGCTGACGCTGAGTTTGAGCCAATCCATGGAGTCTGGCGATGCGTCAATCGTTGCCGCTTATAAGGCAGTCATCAAGGGAGATCAAATAACAGAGCTATCCCGGCTTGTACCTGATAAAGGCGGAAATAGGCTTTATGGAAGTAGCGAGACTTACCTTGTATTTCGTGTTCGAATTGCCGCTAAGAACGATTGGTGCCATGGCGATACGTATACGGATTTAATGAATCCGGAGACGGCAAGGCTGTTTATCGAGAAAAATTATGAACCGTATCGGAAAGCGGTAGGGGAGGAATTCGGAAGAACCGTACCTGGCATATTCACCGACGAACCGACGGTGAAAGGATTTTCCGAACGGCTGGAAGAGCCGGAGCTGACGTGGATCGCTTGGAGCGAGGTACTTGCAAGCGAGTTTGAACGGAGAAGGGGCTATTCGATCTGGGAGCTGCTTCCTTTCTTTTTCTTTGGAGGGAAAGCTTCTGCTCAAATTCGGCATGACTACTGGTTAACGGTGGCAGAGACGTTCGGCGAATCGTATACGAAACAAATCGGCGATTGGTGCAGAGAGCAAGGCGTACAGTTCACCGGTCATTTTCATTCCGAAGGCAGTATCGTCGGACAGGTCCAGCATAGCGGATCCTTGATGTTGCATTATCGGTATATGGATATACCAGGCGTCGATACGCTGTGTGAGCAGACGGCCGAGCATTTGACGATAAAGCAAGTTTCCAGCATTGCCAATCAGCTGGGGAAGAAGCGGGTCATTACCGAGACGTACGGCGTTACGGGCTGGGATTTGACCTTCGAGAATAGAAGATGGATCGGCGATTGGCAATATGCGCTAGGGGTCAATCTGTTGACCCATCACCTTTCCTGGTATTCGCTCAGAGGGTGTCGCAAGCGCGATTACCCGCCATCCTTCAACTATCATACGAATTGGTGGAACCATAACCGGAAGATGGAGGATTATTACGCAAGGCTTAGCGCGGTGCTGAGCGAAGGCAAGCTTACCCGCAACGTGCTCGTCGTCCATCCCTCCACTTCAGTATGGACGAAGCTAGGACAAAGCGTCCATTCGGCTGCATGGAAAAACAACGCAGGCAACGAGACGCTGCTGGCGGATTACGACAAGTCGTTCAACTCATTCGTTAACCGACTAGTCGAGCTGCATATCGATTATGATCTGGGAGACGAGCTGATTATGAAGGAGTTCGCTAGGGCTGATGAAGAGCGGCTTATCGTTGGCGAGGCCAGCTATGAATTCGTTATTTTTCCGTCTCTTCACAATCTGATGTCCTCCACGGTTGAGGTGCTGCTAGCTTATATGAACGGAGGCGGCAAAGTAGCAGCGTTCGGGGCTATGCCATCATTATTGGATGGCCGATCGGAGAATCTTCATCGTTTGGAGGAGCTGCTTGATCATAAATGGTTTATCCGATTGCAGGATGCTGATGAGCTGGAGCCGTTGCTGAACGGGACTGCGTCAAGGGCGGTAAGCATTAAGGATGAGAATGGCTTAGAAGCGAAGCCGTTTCTTCATATGCATCGGCAAATGAACGGATGCACAGTTGCATTTATCGTAAATAATGATCGGGATAATGGTCATCAGGTAGAGATTCGGCTTTCAGGCGGCCAATCCTTGGAGGAATGGGATGTTTGGACGGGGAAGGTAATAACACGATCCGTTCGCTTGGAAGAAGGCGGAGTTGCGTTCAAAGAAAATTTTGAACCGGCGCAGTCCAAGCTTTACGTTATAGGGAATGATCTGTCTGGGCAAATGGAGCAATTGGCTGATTCTGAAACTGAGCTTGATTGCTCACGCAATAAACAGGCAACGGAGCTGAAGCCTGTTTCCTTCCAACGGACCGCACCTAACGTACTTATTCTCGATCAATGCCAATTTCGAATGAAGGAAGAACAATGGTCGGAACCAATGGAGGTCTGGAGAGCCCAGCGGATCATCCGCGAGCGGCTAGGCATGCGCCAAGTCCTGCATTCCGGCAATCTGCAGCGGTATTTCTGGATTCATGAGGAACATCCCGGTAACGAGACACCATTCGAGCTGCGATTTACGTTCACTGCAGCAGAAGTACCTTCAAACGATACGTACTTCGTATTCGAGGATGCACACCGCTTCGATTTTGAGCTTAATGGAAGGCGTATTGACGCAGAACCAGATGGCTACTACTTGGATGTGAGCATGAAGAAGGTGAAGCTACCGACTTTGCGGGAGGGTGTGAACACGCTTGATGTTTTTATCGCGTACTGCAACGACATGGAGCTGGAGAATGGCTATATAATTGGAGACTTTGCGGTCGACTCTTATCGCAGAATTGTGGACGAACCTAGCAATCTGAGTTACGGAGACTGGCGTAGTCAAGGTTATCCTTATTATTGCGGCAGTATGAATTATTGTTTCGAGATTGAGAAGGAAACTAACGCAGGCAACGGATACAGTCTGGTGTTTGGCCGTTATGAAGCTGTGCTGATGGACGTGAAAGTGAATGGGGCGGCGTGCAAGATGATTCCTTGGCGATGCGAAGCCTATGTGGATTTGGATCCGTTTTTAGTGACAGATGGAGAAAATCGAGTCGTTATCGAGGTCGTAGGCAGCCCGCGCAATTTGTTTGGTCCGCTCCATCAATTGGATACTAATCCCAAATGGATGGATTGGTGGTCATTCCACCCCGAGGACAACGATTATACGACCGAATACAGAGGTACTCCATACGGGTTAATAGATCCGGTTAGATTGCTGCGTTCCAGCAAATAGAACGAGGTGATAAGAAATGATGAGACCGGTACGTTTAAAGATCAATAACTATTACTCTCCCTTGGGGATTGATACGGCTATTCCTATATTTGGCTGGCAATTGGAAAGCGAGCAGCAGAATCAGAGTCAGACTTACTATCGAATCATACTCGCTAAACGAGAGGAGTCGGTTATTGATTGTGAACAACTGCTTTGGGACAGCGGAAAGGTGAGCTCTTCCGAGCAATTAGGCATTGTCTATCAAGGGCAACCGCTTCAAAGCGTTACTGCGTACTATTGGAGAGTAGCTGTATGGGATCAGCATGACGTATTGGCATGGAGCGAAGTGCAAACGCTGTTTACTGGCTATCTGAACGCTGAAACCTGGAAGGCCGAGTGGATCGGTAGTGGCGAAACCAAACCCTTTTACGCCAGAACGGAATTTGCCACGGAGGGAAGAGTCAAGTGCGCCTATGCGCTCGTATCGGGTCTTGGCCACTTCAAGCTGTACATGAACGGCGAGAAAGTCGGCCCCAATGAGATGGATCCGGGCTGGACCAATTATACAAAGTCCGTACAATATGTTTGCTTTGATGTGACGGACAGGATTCGCGAAGGCAGTAATGTAATCGGGTTTTCGGTTGGTAACGGATTTTATGCGGGAGATGCGGGAGATCGGCATTTCTATACGATAGGAAAAGGTTACGTGCCCTACGGCGCCGAGCTGATTGCAATTGGAGAATGGCATATTGAATATGAAGACGGCTCCGTTCTATATGTAAGGACTGAGGGCGAAAACTGGAAAGTTCGCGAGAGCGCGACGACGCTAGCGAACGTGTACGGCTCCGAAAATTTCGACGCGAGGCTATATCCGAATGGATGGTACGGATTTGCTTTCGACGATTCGGGTTGGGAGACTGCCAAGGTGTTGGCTTCCCCTGTCGGTAATCTCGTGAGCCAGAACCAGCCGCCGATTACGGTGAGAACGGTCTACGATACGATCGGAATCGAAGAGCCGCTCGAGCAAGTGTATATTTACGATTTGGGCCAAAATATGTCTGGCATGTTCGAAATTTATGTCAGCGGGCCTGCCGGCTCTAAAGTCACTATAAAACCTGGCGAACTACGGAACGAGGACGGTACGGTAGCTACCCCGTGGGACATTGTTACCTATTCCGAGTACACGCTAGCCGGTACAGGGGAGATCGAATTATGGAAGCCCGACTTCTCCTGCTTTGGTGCGAGATGGGTGCAGATCGAAGGCTGCACCCGTGATGGATCCGACAAGTCTAAGCCGATCATTCATGATGTCAAGGGACATTTCGTAACATCGGCATCAGAGGATGTGGGTCGACTGGAGACAGATGATCCTCGCATAACGAAGCTTGCTCAGATTATTATCAAAGCGATCGAGAGCAATCTGCAAAGCGTGCATTCCGATTGCCCGACGATCGAGAAGCTGGGTTGGGTCGAGACGGCAAGTCTGATGGGCCCTTCGATTATGTACGTAAAGAGTGTCGAGGAGTTATGGCTGAAAATTACGCGAGATATGATGGAAGCTCAGACGGAGGAAGGCTTAATTCCTGATATAGCACCGGAATATTCGAGATTTAGCGATGGTTTCCGTGATTCGATAGCATGGGGAAGCGCGATTATTCTCGTTCCCGATCTGCTGATGAACACCTACGGCAACCGGACAGCCATGGAAGAAGCCTATCCGGCCATGAAAGCTTATTTGGATTATTTGAAGTCGAGGGAAGAAGACGGAGGACTTATTAATCATGGACTCGGGGACTGGGGCATTGCGCCGCAGACCGGCGGAGACTACGTCGAGAACGTAGAGACAGCTTTTTATTATGAGAGCTACAGGTTAACGTCTAAGTTCGCGTCCTTTCTCGGGCTAGTCAGCGATGCGGAGCATTACGCGGCGGAAGCGGAACGGGTGAAGCGATGCTATAATGCGAAACTATTGCGCCGGATCGGGAGCGAAGGTGAAGCGCGTTATGCCTATTGTAGGCTGAACGGAGAATTCGATCCGCTGAATCAGGTGGTTCAGGCAATTCCGCTTTACTTTGGACTCGTGGATGAAGAGTATCGTTCCGATATTGAATCGGCGCTATTGCATGCGGCGTCAGGGCGACAGCTGCGATCGGGAGAGATAGGGCTTCGTTATTTGTTTGGCGCGCTTGCTGGAATGAAACGAAACGATATTGTATTCGATATGATGATGCAGCCCGAGCATCCGAGCTATATTCGGTTCGTCGAACGCGGCGAAACAGCGCTGCCTGAATTCTGGACGGATGATTCCCGTTCCCGAAACCACGATATGATGGGACATATTTTGGAGTGGCTGTATAAGGAACTGCTAGGAATATCGTCAGTACGGAATGCTTACAAGGAAATCCTCATTGCACCAGGTTGTTCGGGCTTAATCCAACGTGTAACAGGCAGCCATCGCTCTGTTAGAGGCGAGATTCATGTCGATTTCATATCCGAGGCGAGTGGCTTGCGGTTAGCAGTCAGCTTGCCTCCGAATACAAGCGGAATGATTAAACTTCCTATTGCGTCGGATGAAACGGTAATCATGGAAAGTGACACTTTGATCAACTTTGAAATTGTTCAAGAGCATGGGCGTCTATTTGCAATTAGTCGCGTAGGTTCAGGAAGTTACCAATTTGAAGTGCGAGAAAAAGCAGTTTAACCAAAGGATGTAAATTGACGGCCGATATTCATTAAAGTTTGAACTTTTGTTCACCCAGGAACCTGAAACTGTTTTCCGTGACATTACTAATCCTGACTACTTCTCGCTGGTTCCCGTTTGCGACAGGTAATATGGAACTCAAACCAGGTGGTAAGATTGCTTTTGACTGAACATTGAATTGCAATTGGAAGACGAAGGATGTAGGATGCTTTTCTCGCACACTTTCAATGATCGATCGATGGCGGTCATGAGCTCTGCAGGTAGCACAGAAGTCTGGATGTACTTCGCCTAATAGTCAACGGGCATCTTGTTGAATGGAAAGATATAATTCAACTGAGTTAAGAGAGTTTTATAAGGAAGCATTGAATTAAAAATTATTAGAAAGATAAATGTCCATTCATTAAGGTTAATAGGTGATGATTGTGCCAAGTGAACAGGCTACCGATAAATTCGGTAGCCTGTTTACTTGGCAGATTTTCTTTATACATCATGCATTTTACTGGTTAGATTAACCGAATGTGTATGATACTAACCATGTCGGATGACAAGAACATCTATACAATCCCGTGAGCCAATATGCTATACCAGCTAATAGCTTGTCAACATTTCCAGCAAAACAACTCGAAATCCTATGTTCTAGTGATTAATAAGCATGCCAACAACCTTCCAATTCGAGTCACATTGTAAGGTTATACCATCACTTTTTTCTTTGCTGGACGGATGAATAAACAAGAATGAAAATGCTTTCATTTTAACACGCGTCCATCGACACTTCTGTTGAACAGCGATAAAGAGCTGTACCTCAAGGTATTCAGCCTTGTGAGACAGTCCTTCGCAAAGATGCAAGCCGCTGATCTTATAAAGTTAGAATATCTACTCCCAGAGCTGGCAGCGTCATCTTCTGCTCCGATCTCTCGCTCGTCAACAAGCTGCGATAGGGAACGTCAAGCGTAACCTCTCGTTGCTCATTCGTCAAATTGATCAGGAACAGGAAGCTTTCCTCACCCTTCGTTCGAATCGACAGCTCGACACCTTCCGGCAGCTGGAGCTTGGGCGCCAAGTCTTTTTCCTTCAATATGCCTTCGAACAGCTGATAGAAATACGATGGCTCCGGCCAAGTGCCGACATAATACACATCACCTTCACCAAGCTTATTGACAGTAACCGCCGGCACACCCTCGTAAAAGTCGTTGTCATACCAGGCAATCGGTTCTGCTCCTCGCAGTTCCAGCAGATCGCACCATTGCTTCGCAGCGAATGTCTGGCCCTCCGCGTTCCGAATCCGATGCTCGCTGTTGCCGATTGCATCATATTCACTAACGACAACACCCGCCGCTTCCGCCAGCAGCCCCGGCAGAGGCAGCATCTCACATACATTCCTCATGTTCTTCACGCCTGTCCGATTGGTGAGGACGACCGTGCCGCCCCCGGCTGCGAATCGCTCCAGCCGCTGCGCTGCTTCTTCACTTAACAGAAAGAGGGAAGGGACAATGACCAGCTTGTAGCCATCGAGCTCCTCGGTCCAGTTGATAACGTCCGTACCGACGCCCATTTTCAGAAATGCATTGTGCATAGAGGACAAGTTGTCCATATAGTGCATTCTCCCCTCCGCTTGCGCCTGAAGGGAAAGCGCCGTATGCTGATCATGCGAATGCAGAATCGCAACCTGGGTAACGATTGTCGAGCCGGCCAACAGTTCTCCTAGCCGGTTCACCTCGCGAGTAAGCTCCGCGAACTCCCTGAACCTGCGTCCAGGAACATTGCTATGGTCGATAAGCCCATGCCAGAACTGTTCGGCTCCGACGGCAGCACTCCGCCAGCGGAAATGGACGACCATATCGGCGCCGCGGGCGATTGTCTGCCAGGAACGAGCTCGGATCAGTCCAGGATAAGGGGTGCGCTGAATCGGCATCCAGGCGCCCTGCGCTCCGCTCAGCTGCTCCATTACCCAGAAATTGCGGCGCTTGATGCCGCGAACCAAGTCCAGCGACAGCGCTCCGTTCCTAGGAAACCGATCGCCATAATCGCGATACAGCTCATTCGGATAATAATCGACAGAGACGAAGTCCAGCTCTTTGTGGAGATCATAATAGTCCAGGCTATTCGGGAATTGCCACATGTTATGCGTCACGAATTGGCCTGGACAGTTGCTGCGTAGAATTTCAAGCTGCCATCCCAGCAGATAGCCTACGCTGTCCGAGCAGAACCGCTTATACTCCAGAAGATAGGAAGGATTCATCGGCTTGCTGGTACCGAGCGGCGTCGTTACCTCGGCCCAGCTGCTGTACTCCCCGCTCCAGACGACCGTGCCCCACTCCCGGTTCAACTCTTCCAGACTGGAATAACGCTTCTGCAGCCAAGCGACAAATGCACGATTGCACGTATCGCAATGGCATTCCTGGTAGTGCATCTCGTTATCGATTTGCCAGCCAATGACGGCGGGATGCTTCGCATAGCGCTGTGACATCGCTTCCACAAATTTGGAGCCCAGCATTCTCAAGGAATAGCTGTTGTTGCAACGATGTCCACGCACACCCGGCCGGATTATTTGACGTTGCTCATCCATTGGCAGCACATCCGGATAACGTGTTGTCATCCAGTTCGGCGGGGTATTGGTAGGTGTGCATAACACGATCTCCATGCCGCGCGCGGCGAATACTTCTATAGCAGCATCCAACCATTCAAACCGATAATCACCCTCGGTCGGTTCCATTCGGCTCCAGGCGAACTCTGCCATTCGCACAACAGCAACACCCGTCTCTTGCATAAGCGCTGCATCCTTCTCCCATAGCTCGGGAGTCCATTGCTCTGGATAATAATCAATTCCGATCTTAATCGTCATCCTGTGATCTCCTTTATTCATCAATATATTGCGATTATATGCTATATTAATTGGAGTGAATATCTTAAATAATTAATACGATATAATAATATTAAGTTAACAGGAGAGTTGGTCGCATGCCTCATCCCAATCGCGCTTTCCCGGTACTATCCGCCCGAGACAAGCTGCTCCCTTTTTATTTGCTCGGCATTGGTCTGCATCATGAACAGGAGCATATACGCCGAGACCCAGGCATTCAGGATTATCAGTGGATTCAATGCCGTAGTGGCGAGGGCAAGCTCAAGCTAAGTGAAACGGAGCATATCGTCAAGCAAGGCATGGGCATGCTGCTGTTCCCCGGACAGAAGCACGAATACTATGCTTTATCGGGGAGCTGGGAAGTCGACTGGATCATCTTCGATGGCAGCGGGTCAGCGAACTTGTTTGAAACAGTCGGCATTGTAGACACATGCGTATTCGCGCTCGCATCGCCCGAATACCTTCTATCCCGAATGCGGGAGCTGCTGCAAGCTGCCCTTACGCCGCAAGAGCGAACGTTAAGCAATTACGCCTGCTCCGCCATCCTCTATACCTTATTGACGGAGATTATTCAGCGCGTCTCTGTCGAGGGCAGCGATTCCGTCGGGCAGCAGTATGAGCGGTTAAAGCCGGTCCTGGACTATATTGACCAGCATTATGCCGAAGAGATTACTTTGCAGACGCTCGCCGGACTGATGTGCGTCACACCGGAATACTTCTGCCATTTATTCAAGAAGACAACAGGCATTCGTCCCATCAGCTATGTCAATCAGGTAAGGATCAACAAGAGCAAGGAACTGCTGCTCGACAATGTGCAGCGCGGGATGCAGGATATTGCTCATCAAGTCGGCTTCGAATCTGCCAGCTATTATGGAGCAATCTTCAAGAAGCTGGAACGGCTCACACCCGGCGCCTTCCGCCGCAGCTATCAGAAGTCGTAACACATGTACTGTCCAAGTGCGTTCGGGGAGTAAATGTGTACCTTGTCAACTTGGAAGCAAAATCATTGGACATAAAAATCGCGTTATCCAAATGGGATAACGCGATTTTTTCAGGATTTCGGTATGACTAACTCCAATATCCTCATTAGTACGGTAACAGCCTTCCAACCGAGCTCTTTTTGCGTCCAATTGCTATTTGCCGGAGTATGCAAAGATACTGTAAGACTGAACCAGGAAAGTTTGATAATCGCTTTCAATCTGTTTGCGCTACTCAAAGGTAAATTCAGTTTTTTGCTAACTGTAGTAGCAATCTGCTTTACAGACACGCCCTCTGCCGCCGCGTGATAAACAGAACGGCCGCACCCCGATTTTCTCGGTCCACAGTGGTGGTTGGATATGGATATTATTATGGACTAAGCGCGACAACGCGGAATGAAGGTGTGGCTGCTTGATGACGATCACTTCCCGACGAGACATGAAGCGAGTAAGGTTAAGGAGGCTCCGGAAGAGCTGCACCGCAAGTTTCTGGCTGAACGTTATCTTGATGCGATAGGCCCTGCGCGTGGAGCCTTTCTTTTGCTCGATACCTTGCTGATGAACAGGCTTCGGCCGGCGATCTCAACCACTCCGAAACGCGTGCGGCGTTAATAAGCTGATCTCCGTTGCTCGGAATTCAGTCCGCATCTTTCTTTATATCGTTTATGAGGCTGTATATGAACGGTATAAAGAAGATTTCGGCAGCACCTTTGCGGGATTTTTCTCGGATGAACCCGGATTGATAAAACGAATTTTGACTTCCATTTAAAGCCAGGAAAAAAAGGAGTGCCGCTCCCTTGGAGCAGTGAAATGCCAGCATTGCTTGAGCAGGCATTAGGCAAAGATTACCGCAAGCATCTCTATCTTCTCTAGCAGGAAGATGCGGAAGAACAATGTAATGCCATACTATACGCGTATATGAGTATCAGGCTCTACGCGGACAACTTCTGCAGCCAGATCGGAGATTGGTGCAGAGCCCGGGGAGTCGAATATATTGGACATGTACTCGAAGATAACAACGTACATGCGAGGCTTGGTCCAGGTCTGGGTCCGGGGCCAGTGGTTCCGGGGGTATTCGTCAGCAGCATTAATAAAACAACGGTAGGAATTCAAAGAGCCCCGAACACATAATAATGCGAGGGCTCTTTGTGTATTAAAATGGGCGACAGGATATTTAACAACTTTATCTTAAGTTTGCAGTCATCAAAATGCCAGTCAACAAGTCCTCTAAGTGTTAGAAAGGGGGGGGGATATACTTTTATAATGATTATTGAACCGTCTACTAACATGGCATTTGAAGCGGACTCACATGCCCTGCAACATCATATTGTCATAAGAAATCTACGTTCGGAGGTAAACAATGAAACTTAATTCGCAGCATGCGGCTTCATCATCTACCGTTTATAATGGGACTCAGGATCCTGAATTTCAATATCCCTATGTAAATGTCGATGAATGGCGAGATCTGCCGGTACGGCATCGGTATATTCACGGAGGATTCGAAGGTACGAACACCAGATTTTCGTTTTACTTTCCGCCTAAAGAAAGCTATGAAAAACGCTTTTTCCAATTTCTCGCTCCTGTTCAAGGGAGTGAAAATTCGGAGCAAAGCAAGGTTGGTGCAGAAAGCAAAATTGGATTCGCGGTATCCAGCGGAGCATATTTTGTAGAATCCAATATGGGTGGCATGTCCACAAATGACTATACTCGGATTAATCGCGCGAGTGCAGCCGTGGCGCAATATTCCAGATTCAAAGCATCAGAATTATATGGTCCTCATCGCCCTTATGGTTATGTTTACGGCGGTAGCGGTGGAGGTTTAAAACACTAGGCTGCATCGTGTTCACGCCGGGCTGTACAACTGCCGTCAAATTTTCAAGATCAATCTCCAGTATCCGATTCATTCTGTGCATAACCATAACAACGCCGCCAGTAACAGGAACAGTTCCTCCGCATAAGTTCGTTCCCGAGCCGCGGGTGATCAAGGGAATACGATGACGATGGAGAACCTTCATAATTGCAGCTATCTGCTCGGTCGTTTCCGGATAAATAACGCCGTCAGGCAGTGCTTGCTGCATCGGCGTGCCGTCATAGGAATGGGTAATCAGCGACTGGGGATCGTCTTTAAAATAGGAATCGCCTACTATCGTTTTTAATTCGCCTTTAATTTCGATGCTCAACATTGCAAGTCCCCCCGGAATGAAAATGGACGAGAAACACAAACGGCTCTTTATAGCGTACAGCAGAGAGGAGCGTCGGTTTCTCGTCATTGAAATATGGAAAGATACAAACAAAATCAAGATTGTGTTTCCCTTTCAGTAATCTTTTCTATCAGCATGCAACTCCCCGCTTGATCCTCGAATAAAGAACAAATGAATTTATCTAGTAAATTGGAGTCGAAAACTTCTATGAAACAAAGTAGTATGCAGAATTACTTGGGGAAATTAGGTCCCGGTAAAAATACATATCTGCCGTTAGATAGACTTGAGGGATTCCATGGAGAATGAAAAACAGCTATCAGCGAAAAACCTGATCGCTGTTTTTTGTGCATCACAGCCATTGTTACGGGAATGGTACCAAGTTCTTGTCGTCCTACATTTAACTAACCTTGGCTGCCATTACACATAATAAATAAAATTAAAGTAGATGCAGATAGAGGGCGAATTTAAGTTAACAAGGAACGCTAGTTCAAAGCTTTCAGATTAAAACCTCCTATTAGAAGCAAACTAGATTTAAGAGCTTCTAAACGGGAGGTTTTGTTATGAATTTGAGAGAGCTGTGACGATTGTATGAGGCTGACAAACGTATTTCAAGGATTTAGTCCGAAAACATTAAAAGCCTATATCCTCCAGCACATTAACGGAGGAAATAACATGTATTTGGGTTTTTATCCCTCGAGGATTGAATACTCTTCTTTGCTTTCATGGGAAACGGAGATCCATCTTTTAACAAAACGGTCGATTTGCCTACGAAATATCAGTTAAAAAAGGTTAAAAAAATAGTTAAAACTACATTTTAACCAAAACGGCATTTATTAAGCCGGATATACATTGTGATTGACATAAAAAAAGGTCATATGATAGGATTTGTTTAACTAAAAGAACGATTATTTTACTAAAGGGCTGATGGAATTGGCGACCATAACGGATATCGCAAAAGTGGCTGAGGTATCGATTGCAACGGTATCCAGAGTTCTCAATGAAGATCCGACGCTTTCGGTTACAAAGGAAACAAAAGAAAGAATCATCTTCATTGCAAACCAATTGGGATATCAAAACAAAGTGAGGAAAGCTCCAAAGCGGCCAAAGAAGGATAACATACCGAAAATTGGTCTGTTAATGTGGTGTTCGATGGAGGATGAATACGATGATCCCTACTACCACACCATAAGGCAAGGGATTGAGAAGCAATCGAAGGAAGCGGGTTTTGAACTCGCGAAAACCATAAGGATGAATCAGTTTAGGCAAGATGAAACGATGAATCACTTGGATGGCATGATTGTGGTAGCTAAGGTTTCTATGAGTGATATGGAGAAAATATATCCCCGCGATAATCGTGTGGTGTTTGTAAACAGCCTCCCTCCGGATCATCAAAAATATGATTGTGTTATTTCTGACTTGGGGAACGGTACAGAGCAAGCCCTGAATTACTTGTTGCAGTTGGGACATACCCGTATTGGCTTTATCGGTGGACGGGAATATTCTCTGAAACCAGGTTTTAACAAGGGTGATGAAGAGTTTGAAGTTCGGTACAGAACGTTTGAACGAATCGCGAAGGATCAAGGCTACTGTAAGGAATCCGATATCTATATTGGGGAATGGAATTCGGCAAGCGGATATGAGCTCATGTTAACGGCCATTGCAAATGGGGATATGCCGACAGCTTTCTTTGCCGCGAATGACCCGATCGCAATCGGTGCGATGCGTGCATTGCATGAAGCGGGAATCCGGATTCCACAAGATGTTACGATCATTGGTTTTGACGATATCGACTTATCTGCTTATGTACATCCGCCGTTGACAACAGTAAAGCTTTATGCTGAGCAAATGGGGAAAACAGCTGTGAATCTTCTTCTTGAACGGATAAGAGGGCGAGAAGTACCGTTAACAGTAATCATACCTACGACACTGGTGGTACGCGGGAGCAGTGGCAGGTATACGAAAGAGTGACGTACAAAGTACGAATCGAATTTAGAACCACATTTTTTCTGAACGAAGGGGCTGATGATTCGCTGCTATTTACCGTTGATAGCCATGACTTTCATGGACCGATTCGTGTTCAAATTGTTGTGGAGGAATAAACAAGAAGAGTTTTTTCGGGGGGAGATCAATGGCTATCAACAGCTCGCTGCGTACCAAACTCATTTTTGGGTTTCTGTCCGTCATCGTGCCTCTGGCGGCCTTTTTGTACTACAGCAATTATTACGCTATGGAAGTGGTCCGCAAGCAAGTCGCCCAATCGAACCTGAACCTGTTGTCCCTGCACACCCGAGCAATGGATAAATCCTTAAGCGATATCAACTCCTACTTGTACAAGCTCGCAACCACTGATACTTATGTCAAAACTCTAGCTATATTCCCCGAACAATCCGAGGACTATATCTTCTCTCGAATCATGCTGATGCACAAATTCGATGCGGATCACGGACTATACAATCTGGTCGATTCGTTCTTTGCATATAACGCTGACAATGATGATCTGATTTCGTATTACGAATCGTACGATACGAATCGGGGGCGCGAACGAAATGCTTTGATCCGCAGCTTAGTGAACACATCTGAATCGGGCGACCGATGGCGCTGGGTTAGCACCAGCACGGAATCGGGCCTGATTCGTATCGTCCGATCGAGCGGAATGTATGTAGGAGCCTGGATTCCGGAATCCAGGTTCATGGAGCCGGTGAAAAATTTGAATTTCGGCGAGTCAGGCAAATTTTTGCTTGTATCCGATGAGGGACGAGTACTCACTTCGATAAGCGCAAATGATTTTCCCGATCCATTGTTGAACCCGGGGAACGAAAAAAACGGACAATATGGAACGATCAATGACAAAAGTGCAGCAAGCTATATATACATGGTGCATCCGTACACCCAGTCTTCCATATGGATGCTGCTGTTGATCCCGGAACAAGATTTGCTCTTGAACTTGCCTTTTTTTCAACGGGCGATTTATTCGATTCCGTTCATTGTCCTTCTTCTCATTTTTATTTTCGTTATAATTTTGCAGCGTGTGTTAATTAAACCGATCAGCTCCTTGCTGAAAGGGATGCGAATGATCGGCCAGGGAAATTTGAGGATTCGTCTCCCGGTTCCCGCACAATGGGAAATCGCCTATTTGATCAAGACATTCAATCATATGGCTTCCGAAATCGAAGGCTTAACAATCGGCATGTACGAAGAGAAATTGAGGGTGCAAAAAGCCGAGTTCAAGCATTTGCAAAGTCAAATCAAACCCCACTTTTATTTGAATACCCTGAATATCATCTATAGTTTGGCGGTGCTGAAGGATCATGCCACCGTACAAAAATTGGCGATTCATCTGGCCGATTACTTCCGTTTTACGATCCGAACCGACCGTCAGATCGTTACACTGAAGGAGGAGTGCACCCATATCGCCAATTATCTGGAAATTCAGAGGCTGCGGTTTCCGGATCAACTATTCTATCAGGTACTGCTTCCGAAACAGCTTGAAGATGTAGAGATCCCGCCGCTAACCATTCAGCCATTCGTAGAGAATACGTTGATTCACGGTTTCCAGGGCGAAGAAGCGGTTCTTCATATCTCCATTGAAGTGAGAATGGACGCAGATACGGCGGAGGGGGAAATATTCATTGCAGTATTCGACGACGGAGAGGGTTTTGAGGAACAGAAGCTAAGACGGCTGCAAACCGGAGAATACTTTGACAGGCAAGGAGAAAGCGTGGGCATTTGGAACGTCTATCATCGCTTGCGGATGCATTTCGGGGAAGAAGTGGCTATCCGTTTTGCCAATAGGCAGCCTCAGGGAGCGGCTGTGACCCTGGTGATCCCGAACGATTGCAACAATCATCAGGAAAAGGGGATGTCTTGATTGTATCGGATGCTGGTGGTTGACGATGAGAAATTAGCGGTACAAGCCATTGCGGAAGGAATCGACTGGTCCGGTGTCGGTGTTTCTGTTGTCTACAAAGCATACAGCACCAAGCAGGCGATCGAAATCCTGAACCGCGAACCGGTTGATTGTATGATTACGGATATCGAAATGCCGGGGCGAAGCGGCATTGAGTTGATGGAGTGGGCCGTGAACAACCATCCCGGCTTGGAGTCGGTATTTCTGACCGGGTATGCCGATTTTTCGTATGCGCAGAAAGCCGTTCATCTCGGGATTCACGACTATATCTTGAAGCCGATTGAGCTTGATAAATTGCTGTCTGTCGTGAAGGAAATGATACGGAAGCTGGAGCAACGCAAAGAAAATGAAGCGTTTCGGGAAACCTACAATAAATACGTACGCTTATGGGAAGATCAGCTTCCTTCTATGTCGGAGCGTATATGGCAGGATTTGCTGTCAGAGAGGTGCAGATTAGAACCGGAGAAGCTGAATGCGATGTTTCAGCTCTACGAAATTCCCGTCCAAGCAGGGGGAACGATTCTTCCCATTCTCATCAGCGTGGAACGCTGGAAAGAAGAATTCAGCCTGAGGGATGAGG
Organism: Paenibacillus sp. LPE1-1-1.1; assembly: GCF_040676435.1. NCBI lineage: Bacteria > Bacillati > Bacillota > Bacilli > Caryophanales > Paenibacillaceae > Paenibacillus > Paenibacillus sp. LPE1-1-1.1. Next base: position 1,307,152 of record NZ_JBEGHY010000001.1, on the reverse strand, counting down.
AGATTATGGAGTATGCATTGCGCAAGGCTGCGCAGGAGATCATTCTGCACGATGGGAGCGGCACTGCCTTACAGAGCCTGGATGGCCACAATGTCGTATTGATTCATCTCGATGCCTATCAACAGGATGATCCGTATCACCTCGACGAGCAGATCAAGGGAAAGTGCCGGGAATACATCCAATCATGCATACGGTATTTCAAATGCAGCTTGTCCTGTTATATCGGCGAGTGGACACTAGCTCCCGATTTGGCAGAAGTCTATAGGCAACTTGTCAAGCTGGAACGGGATAGTGTGTCGGCATCGAATCAAGTCGTTTCCTTGCGTGAAGGATCGCCTCAGCTTCTGAAGGGGGCGTTCCGTCAGTTTCCTGCATCACAGTGGTCTGCTTTGCTGGAAGCGGGAGAAGAGGAGCTTCTAATGGAGGAAATCAGAAAAACGATCAACCATTGGGGTCGGGAGCAAGATTTACATCCGGAAATGCTGGAATCGTTGTACTATACTATCCTCCATATGGTTTATACGGCTGCGCATAAAAAAACAATTTCCATCTCCGCTATCTATCCGGACGAAGATTTGCTTTCCGCCCCAGCCGCCAGGCGCTCCGTTCATCACTTTGTGGGGTGGTGCGATAAGGTAATACGGACGTGCGTGTCCTATTTTAAAGCGTATTGCAAGGATGATTCCGTTGCGGTCATGAAGATCAAGCAATGGATCCAAGAGCATTTCCATGAAGAGATTACCCGTGATACGATCGCAGGGATCGTTCATGTGAACGCAGGTTACGTCTCCCGTATTTTTCGCAGAGAAACGGGGTATTCCTTGTCGGAGTATATTTTGAACGTCCGGATGGAGGAAGCGAAATGTCTGCTTTCCCAAACAAACTTGAAGATCAGCGCGGTCGCGGAAGCAGTGGGGTTCTCTCATTTTTCTTATTTTGCCCAGCAATTCAAAAAGTGCTGCGGCTACTCGCCTCTCGATTACCGCAAGTTGACTTTGATGCGGGATGAATAAAAACGGCTTTCAAATAGTGGAAAGGTGTGTTGAGATGCGTTGGCAGAGGGGAGTGAGCATGGCGATCGCCACAACATTGACCGCGGCTTTGGTCGCCTCTTGTTCCGGCGGGAGCGCCGAATCGAAACCGAAGGGGAATGCTGCGCAGATACCGCCCGATAACTCTTCGAATAGCATGTCGAATGTAACCGTCAAAGCCATGTGGATGTATGTCTGGTTTAAAGGAAAGAAGTGGGGTGCAGATCCGGTCACGAAACGAATTACCGAAAAAACCGGCGTTCAATTCGATTTTAGCGGTCCCGACGGTGACGGCGATCAGAAGGCGAATATCATGCTCATATCTGGAGACTATCCGGAAGTGATGTGGATGGACCGCGGGCCGACGTGGGACAATTATGTCAATTCGAAAGCGCTGTTGCCAATTGACGTACTTGCGGCAAAGTACGGGTATGACAAACTGATCGGTACTTATATACCGCAGCATGTCGTCGACAAGTTGAAGCACCCGGACGGCCATCTTTACGGGATCCCCAACTGGTTCAGCGACAAGGGGGAGTTATCCGTCGGCAGAACCCTTATGCTGCGTGAAGACATTTATGAGAAAATGGGTAAGCCAGAAATCAAGACTGTCAAAGACTTCGAAGCCTATTTAGCCAAGGTGCGTTATGCCAATCTGAGCACGACGAACGGTGAAATAGTGTTTCCTCTCGGCCTGGATTATAACGACGGTTCTTTTATTGAAATGTCGAACATGTGGGGAAGCAAAAACAAGGACTACCGGTATTATGACGAGAAGGAACAGAAGGTCAAGTTTTTTATGTTCAACGAGTCCACCAAGGACATGCTACTATGGCTGAACAAGATGTACCGTGAGAAAATGATCGACCCGGAGAATTTCTCTTACAACGACGGCATGGAACAGGAAGTGCGCAGCAACGGAAAATGGGCGGCCAGCTTCACGAATTTCTGGGATTATTGGACGCCGAACGAGGTGCTTCAGAAAACCGATCCCGGCATCTACTACAAAGCCTACCCGGTTCCGGCCGGAAAAGAGGGCGTCAAGCCTTATATGGCGGGTTACAGCACGGTCGGCTGGAACGTGGCGGTCATCACCAAAAACGCGAAAAATCCGGAATCGATCATGCGTTTCTTCAATTACCACATGAGTCCGGAAGGCCAAATGTTAAGCTTCTATGGCATCGAAGGCGAGACTTGGGAAATGAAAGACGGTACACCGGTCCTGAAGCAGAACGCTTACGAGGAATTTCAGAAGGATTGGGATGGCTACAGTCAGAAAACGGGAGTACGTTATCTCGAACTGAACCAGTATCAAAAGTATAATTGGGAAAAGCAAAGTGAATCGCCGGATCGGCAAGAGGATCGCCGTATTGCCGAGCTTTTCAAATTTGACGGAACGGACCTGAGCGTTTTATCGATCGACCCGAACAGCAAAGCGGGGATCGTCTGGGCGAATATACAATCCGGTATGCTTACTGACATTACGAAAGTGCTGATCGCTGACAGTGCAAAGGATGCCCGGGCACGCCTTGAGGAACTGCTGGCCAAGTATGCGAAGATAGGCATTAAGGATGTTGAGGAGGAGTGGACGAAACAATATCAGGAACGTCAGAAGCTGAAGTAATGACATGTCTTCACTTCGAGGCGGAAGGGGCATTTTGCCGCAAAAAAAAAGCTGGTGTCTCCATCAAGGGGCAGCAGCTTTTTTTGTTTTATTTCTTTTTGTGTTTGTTCCACCGGGTTCATTTTTTTTTTTTTCATAGAAATACACATTTATGATGATTCGTCCACAATATTGATAGATGGCGTAGCCTGATGATGTCATGATAGTAAAAGCTCATACAGAATAAAGTATGCAGCGAATGAAAGAAAAAAGGGGTGATTTCGTGGCTGACTCATAAGAACTACTGGCAAACGGTTCAATAAGGTCTCCAGAAGAGTCGGTAAATTGACGAGACGGATTTTATGAAGGGCCTGTTATTTATTTCTCTAAATTCCATTATCGATACAAATAGGGGGTACAAATGAAACGAAAAGGATTATCCATCATCTTGGCATTTGCGCTAATGTTACTTGCTGCGTGCAGCAACGGTGAGGACAAGAAAGAGCAAGCGACGGAATCGGGAGCCGAATCTTCACAGGCGACGAAAGAGAATGGGGAAGTAGATTACGCTTTCGGGAAATACAAGGAGCCGGTCACGATTCACACCATTCGTGAAACGAATACGTCCACTCAATTTCCGGAAGGCGACGACATAACGGACAACATCTGGACGCGAGCGTATAAGGAGCGCTTCAACATAAACGTCGTGACGGATTGGGTATCCGACGATTACGAAACGAAGCTGAACCTCGCGATCTCGTCCGGCGAGCTTCCCGACATTTATCGTGTAAACGCATCGCAGCTGCAGAAGTTGATGGAAGCGGACATGGTCATGGATCTGACCGAGGTGTTCGACAAGTACGCATCCGATCGGGTGAAAAAATACATGGAATTCGATCGTGCCAGCTTTGAATCCGGCATGAAGGATGGCAAATTATACGGTATCCCGCAATTACACTACGGCGTCATTGACCAGCCCGATTTTGTCTGGATCCGCAACGATTGGAAGGAAGAGCTTGGGCTCCAGGATCCGCAGACGATAGACGACATTAAGAACATCGCGCTCAAGTTCATGGAAAAACACGGCGGTTACGGCATTGCGCTTGATCAGACTCTCGATACACTAAACACGCTCGCAGTCGCATGGGGAGCTCATCCGGACATATGGGTTCCAGGCGAAGACGGCAAGATCGTCCACGGTTCGACCCAGCCCGAGATGAAGGATGCGCTTGCAACATTTGCGGAATGGTATAAGCTCGGCATTATCGATCCGGAATTTTCGATTAAAGATATGGCAGCGATGAACGCTAATGTCGTAGCCGGCAAAGTCGGCGTACAACCTCACTACCAGTGGTGGGGCTATAGTCCGGGCGTGGATGTTGTCACGAACTTGGGTAAGAATGCGATATTTTATCCTTACAACATACCGTCCGCCAATGGCGAAGAAGTGATTCATTCAGTTTCCTTCTTAAACGGGAACTACGTTGTCGTAAACAAGAAAGCTAAGAATCCGGAAGCGGTGATCAAGCTGATTAACTTCTACGCCTATATGATGGACGAAGGATTCAGCAAGGAATCGCAAGAGACTTTGGCCGCTTTCGTAAACGATGGCTTGGAGCACGCTCCTCAACCGTTTAAGGTCACGAACCCGAACACGGACTACGAGCAGTTCGTGAAGGTCAGCGAGGCGATGAAGAAGAAAGACACGAGCAATTTCACAGCGACCGGTCAGTGGCAGAAGTACAACAACAGTGTCGAGTTTGAGACGAAAGGCACACCGGCCGCGGTTGGCGACTACCTGCAGCAAGGCGCGCCGAGGAGCGCATATGGCCTCGCCAAGCCTTTTATCGACAACAATCAGTATATCAAGAACTCGCTTTGGGGAGCACAGCCCAAGGAACTTGCCAAATACGGCTCCACGCTGGATGATATTTTGACCGAAGGTTTTACGAAGATCATCATGGGTAAGGAGAGCATCGATTATTTCGATAAGCTCATCAAGGACTGGCGGGAAGCCGGCGGAGACGAAGTGACCGAAGCTGTAAACAAAATGTACGGCAACAAATAACTAACGATTGAGAACCATGCGAAGAGGCGAGGTTACGCTCGCCTCCTTTATATTATTCTAGGAACGGAGGATCGGGACATGTTAAGAAAGTTAAGACAACAGAGGGCTTTCCACCTCATGCTGGTTCCGAGTATCATTCTCGTTTTTATCTTCAGCTATCTCCCCTTCTACGGATTGGTCATCGCGTTTCAAGACTATAATCCGGGACTCGGCTTCCATTCGCCATGGGTCGGAATGGAAAACTTCGAACACATTTTCAAGCAGGAGAAATTCTTGCGAACGATCTGGAATACGCTGTACATGTCGATTTTCAAATTGCTCGGAGGCATCTTCGTGCCAGTCATCTTCGCTTTATTACTGAACGAAGTAATGCGGGCGGCCTTCAAACGTACGTTCCAAACGCTTGTCTATATCCCAAACTTCCTGTCCTGGGTTATCATGGCCGGCATTATGATCGATATTCTAGCTTCGGATGGGATCGTCAACACGTTTCTCGGTCTTCTCGGTGTGAAGCCAATTTCATTCCTGGGCAGCCCCTCGATCTTCCCGTGGACGATGATCGTCACCGATATCTGGAAAGGGTTCGGCTTCGGCACTGTCGTTTATTTGGCCGCTTTGACTGGCATCGACCCAGGGCTGTATGAGGCAGCGCTGATCGACGGGGCGAATCGTTGGAAGCAGACGATCTATATTACGCTGCCTTTGCTTGCACCGACAATTATCCTGATGGCGGTCCTGTCCCTCGGTAACGTCATGAACGCGGGTTTTGACCAAATCTACAACCTCTATTCCCCCGCTGTTTACGAATCTGGCGACATCATCGATACGTATGTGTATCGGCTCGGCATTGTGCAAGCGCAATATTCGATAGGCACGGCGATCGGCCTGTTCAAATCGGTTATCACTTGTATCCTGGTCGTCTTATCCCTCGTGCTTGCGAAAAAAGCCGCAGGATACAAGATTTATTAAGGAGGGAAATTATGGTTCAAGACAAAAGCCTAGGGCGTAAGCTATTTCTTATCGCCAATTATTCGATTCTGTTCTTGACTTCGCTGTTTTGCATCCTGCCTTTCGTTAATCTGCTTGCTGTTTCCTTTAGCGGTAGCGCAGCGGTAGCGGCGGGAGATGTCGTATTCTGGCCAGTCGATTTTACGACGAAGGCTTATGAGTTTGCGTTGGAAGGAGGCCAATTTTTACAATCGTTTTGGGTTTCGACCCAGCGAGTCGTGCTGGGGACTATAGTCAACCTCATCTTGATGGTGCTCACCGCATATCCGCTTTCCAAGACGAAGGAGAAAGTGATGGGACGCGGCATCTATATGGGTTTTTTTGTATTGACGATGCTATTTAACGGAGGGTTGATCCCGAGCTACCTTATCGTCGTCAAAGCCGGACTCATCGACTCCATCTGGTCGCTCATTCTGCCGGGCGCGTTGCCCGTCTACAGCATGATCATTCTCATGAACTTCATTCGGAGCCTGCCGGAAGAGATCGAGGAATCAGCGACGATCGACGGAGCCGGGCCGATGCAAATCTTGATCCGCATCCTCTTGCCGCTTCTTAAGCCGGCGCTTGCGACCGTCGGACTGTTCACCATCGTTGGGCATTGGAACTCATGGTTTGATGGCATCATCTACATGAACAATCCCGATAATTATCCGCTGCAAAGCTATTTGCAGACACTGCTGCTCAGCTTCGACCAAATTATGTTGAGAGCCGGCACCGACTATTCGGAGCTGCTCGCGCAAATGAACGTGAGAACCGGCCGCGCCGCGCAGTTGTTCCTTGGAACGGTCCCGATCCTAGTCGTCTATCCGTTCTTGCAGAAATATTTCACGAAAGGTCTCGTTCTCGGCAGTGTGAAAGGTTGATTATGGCTCACAACTCGGATATGGATCAGTGAGAGGAGAATTACCGCAGGGTAGCTCTCTGTATTTGGGGAGGAAGATACATGAATATACATTTCGATGAAAAGAGGAAGATTTTTCACCTCAGTAATAAAAGAACCAGTTATGTGATGAAGGTATTGGATGGAGGGTATCTTGTCCATTTGTACTGGGGAAGGAGCATTGTCTCCTATAACGAAAGCAACCCTCTGATATTTTTGGATAGAGGCTTCGCACCTAACCCTAACCCTATGGACCGCAGCTTTTCTTTGGATACGATACCTCATGAATATCCGGTGTACGGAAACGGGGACTACCGGCAGCCTGCATTCCAATTACAACTGGAAGACGGATCTACGATATCTGACTTACGATATCATTCTCACAGGATTTATCATGGGAAATCAGTACTAAAAGGCCTTCCTGCGACTTATGCAGAGAACGATAAGGAGGCTATTTCCCTTGAGATTGTTTTGGAGGATGCGCATCTTGGCTTGTCGGTCGCGTTAACCTATTGCATCTTCCGTGACCATGATGCCATCAGCCGCGCCGTTGCCATCACCAATCATGGGCAGTGCAATATCAAACTGTTGCGTGTTTCAAGCGCAAGTGTGGACTTTCGGGATGATGAATTTGAGTGGTTGACCCTTTATGGATCGCATACGAATGAACGGAATATAGAAAGGCGTCCGCTTACCCACGGCGTTCAAGCCATCACCAGTGCCCGGGGTGCCAGCAGCCCGCAGCAGAATCCTTTCATGGCCTTATTGCGAAAAGGAGCCGACGAGAGTAAGGGAGAGGTATACGCATTTAATTTGGTGTACAGCGGCAACTTCCTTGCCCAGGTAGAGGTGGAGCAGTATCATACCTGCCGGGCATCGATCGGGATTAATCCGTTCGATTTCACCTGGCTGTTAGGTCCGGGGGAAACCTTTCAAACGCCTGAGGCAGTCATGGTCTTTTCCTCGGATGGGCTGGGGGGGATGTCCCGCACGTACCACGAATTGTACAGATCCCGTTTATGCAGGGGCAAACATAGGGATCGAGTCAGGCCGATCTTGATAAACAACTGGGAAGCAACCTATTTCAATTTTGATGCGCAGAAATTGGAGAGCCTGGCAGATGAAGCGCAGCGTCTTGGAATCGAGCTGTTTGTGTTAGATGACGGATGGTTTGGGCACCGCGACGATGATACCAGCTCATTAGGAGATTGGCAGGTGGACAAGCGTAAGCTGCCGGACGGCCTTGCAGATTTGGCTGAAAGAATTCGTGCCAGAGGGATGGAGTTTGGATTATGGTTTGAACCTGAGATGATTTCGGAGGATAGCCATCTGTACAGGGAACACCCTGATTGGTGTATCCAAGTGGAAGGACGGCCGAAGACATGGGGAAGGAACCAATTTGTTCTTGACCTGTCTCGGCCGGAGGTTTGCAATTATATTGTCCGTGTGATAACCGAGGTGTTGAATAGCGCACCCATCAGTTATGTCAAATGGGATATGAACCGTCATTTGACAGAAGTTGGATCCCTTGCCTGGCCTCCTGAACGTCAAAGAGAAATCGCCCACCGATATATTCTTGGTTTATATCACGTCTTGGAGCAAATTACGTCTTCGTTTCCTGATATTTTATTCGAAAGCTGCTCTGGAGGCGGCGGCAGATTCGATCCGGGAATGCTGTTTTATATGCCCCAAACTTGGGCCAGCGACAATTCGGATGCGGTCAGCCGCCTAAATATCCAATACGGGACAAGTCTCGTATATCCAATCAGTACCATTGGGGCGCACGTGTCCGTTATTCCGAATCATCAGGTACATCGGGTTACTTCTTTGGATATCCGTTCTCACGTTGCCATGTCAGGGAATTTGGGATTTGAGCTCGACCTTACGAAGTTGAGCGAAGAAGAAAAGGATTTTATCCGCAAGATGATCTCTCAATATAAGGAAATCAGGTCTGTTATTCAATTCGGAGATTTCTACCGTTTGCTTGATCCCTTCCAAGGTAACGAAGCGGCGTGGATGTTCGTTTCCGAAAACAAGAATGAAGCGGTTGTAGGTTACTTTAAGGTGCTTGCGCAACCGGGAGAACGGATAAGGTTCCTGCGTTTAAACGGCTTGCATCCTGATGCGAAGTACAAACATGCAGAGACCGGCCGCATTTACGGCGGTGACGAATTAATGCATGCAGGGTTAACCATTCCGGTCATGCATGGCGACTTTACGAGTGTGTTCTACAGATTTCAACAGGTTGAATTAACTTAGATTCCGGGAGGGTAAAACATTTGCTGAATTTCTTACAAACAGGAGATAGGCTTGATTTGGTTGACGGCGGGGAGACGGTTATAAAAGGAATCTCAGCTGTTGTGAACTTGGACGATGGTTCCAGCCACACTTTACATTTGTCACAGGTGATCGCAGGAGAAGAAAGCGGGTTGCCGGTAACAGATTGCGAATTTCGGAATGAGGCTGAAGGACTTTTAGTTAAGCTTCATTTGAGCATAGAGGAAGGCTGTGCAGCGATATCTCTTTCCGCATCGATTGATAATCCGCTGTTTGAGAAATTGCGTTATTTTGACAGTAACAAAGGGATTGTGCTAACGATGGAAAGCTTCCCTGGAATGACGGGCCTGTTGGGGCATTACCGGTTTAACGATTGGTGGACAAGACCTTATACCGGGACACTCGATGGGTTGCCCAGCCGAACGCAGCAGCTGCTGATAGAACGTGAAACAGGCTCCTTCTTTCAAATCATACCGCTTTGCGAAGAAAACGGTAAGGCAGATTTGCAGGGAACAACCGCAGGCAATTTGCAATTGGTTGTGTTTAACAACACAGGCGGGTACAGCAGCATGAATACCTCTGTTGCAATGTTGGGGATCCATGAGAATCCGTTCGAATTGGCGGAACATACGTTAACCTCGGCGAGACGCAAACTTGGTGTTGCAAATAAGGATGAACGGCAATATCCGGAAATTTTTGAGTACATCGGATGGTGTACTTGGGATGCCTTTTACCGAGAGGTGTCCGAAGAGGGAATCGTACAAAAGTGCAATGAATTTAAGAACATGAATCTTCCGGTACGCTGGGTGATCATTGACGACGGATGGCAGGACATTAAGGATGGGAAGCTTGTATCTTTTAAGGCTGATGCAGGCAAATTTCCGGGCGGACTTGCAAGTGTTGTAGACAAGTTGAAGGAGCTGGATATCAATTCAGTAGGAGTATGGCATACATTCGCAGGCTATTGGGGCGGTATTCATCCTGAAAGTGAATTGGCTGCGAAGATGAAAGAACATCTGATGCCCACCAACGGTGGTGCTCTTATTCCTGCATGTGATGACCACGGATTTGGCTTTTGGAAAGAGTTTCATCAGCAGTTACGCCTTCAGGGAATTCGACTCATCAAGGTAGATGGACAAAGTGCGATAGCCAATTTCACAAAACATCATCTTCCTGCAGGAAAGGCCGCTAAAGGGGGACATGTGGCACTGGAGGCTTCTGCCGCCATGCATTTCCATTATCAAATGATCAACTGCATGGGAATGGCCTCGGAAAACTTATGGAGCAGGCCCATGTCCGCCATTAACCGTAACAGTGATGATTTTGTTCCCCAGAACCCGGATTGCTTCGCAGAACACGCCATGCAAAATGTATACAACTCGTTCTATCATGGCCATCTCTACTGGGGAGATTGGGATATGTTCTGGACGGTTCATGCCGATGCGGAACGTCATGCCCTTCTTCGAGCGGTAAGCGGTGGACCAGTATATTTTAGCGATCCTCTTCAAGCAACCGACCCCAATTTGATCCGACCGCTGATTGAACGTGACGGGAAGCTGTTGCGCTGCGATTTGCCCGGGATGCCGGCATTGGATTGCTTGACTGTAGATCCGGTCCATGAAAATGCTGCATTAAAGATATGGAGCCGTGCCGGGGATGCTGGAATTGTTGCTGCATTTCATATCAACAAGGATGGACGGCCGATCCAAAGCCGGATTCGTCCTGCAGATATTCCGGGGCTGCATGGAAGCCGGTTTGCAGTCTACGAATATTTCTCGGAAGCATGTTCGGTGATTGGGCGTGATGAAGAATATCCGATTGTCCTGAATGAGAGGGAATCCAAACTGTTCATTCTAGTGAGCTGCGACTCGGGGATTGCCCCGATTGGATTGACAAACAAGATGATATCCCCCAAAACGATTAAGAATATCATTCGAAACGAATCCAGGACCACACTTTTTCTGGACGAAGGGGGAGCATTTACTTTCTTTGCGGATAAAAGACCTGATTTCGTTGAAGTAAACGGAGTAACGAGAGTGCTGAGATCTCATTCCGATAATTCGCAGCTTTATACCGTCGATTGCCATGACCTTCATGGACCGGTTTGTGTTCAAATTGTGATGCAGGAGTAATCATAGATGACAACTCATGGACTGATGATCGAACTGCTGCCTGACGAATATTGGTGGGGAGGCCGCGCTGCTGATGGTCGAAGCATGCACTTTGGCACTTCATCCTTAGCGTGGACTTGGCTTCAAATCTCAATGGCAATCAGGCCTGCCCGTTACTTATTTCGAGCAAAGGCAGAAATATTTGGAGTAAGAACCCTTTTTCTATCAATTCGAACAAAATAGTTTAAAGGTGAGCCGTGCAGGAGAGCTCATTTCAGGAGAAGGCCATGAAACCTTACGGGGAGCGTACAGCTATGTATCTCGAACCTTCTTTCCCCCTAGTTCTTCGATTCCGGAGGAACTGCTGTTCACGGCTCCTCAATATAATCTTTGGATTGAACTGCTTTATGAACCTACACAAGAGAAGGTATTGCAATATGCGAAAGATGTGCTTGCAAACGGGATGCCTCATGGCGTTATTATGATCGATGATAATTGGCATGAGCCTTATGGAACCTGGAAGTTCCATAAGGCCGCTTCCCGGAACCTAAGCGTATGGTGCAGGAACTTCACGCTATGGGCTTCAAGGTAATGCTTGGGTATGTCCTTTGTCACTCCGGATTCCCTCATTTACCGTCAGCTCGATCAGACAGGGATTCTCTTGAAGGATCGGGACGGCAAGACGGCGATACGAAAATGGTGGAACGGCTACAGTACGGTGCTGGATTGCACCAACCCTCTGGCCGTTCAATGGATGCATGAGCAGCTTGATGCTTTGCAGAAAGAATATGGGATCGACGGCTTCAAGCTGGATGCCGGTGACTCGGAGTTCTACGAGTCTGACGACCTCAGTTATATCCCCGCCACAACTCGCAATGGACATTGTGAGGCATGGGCCAAGGTTGGTCTGAAATATCCGCTTAATGAATACCGTGCCTGCTGAAAGCTTGCAGGACAACCTCTTGTTCAGCGGCTCAAGGATAAGAACCACGAATGGGAAGGCAATGGACTCGATGCTTTAATTCCAGATGGCTTAGCGCAAGGTCTTCTCGGTTATGCCTATAGCTGTCCTGATATGATCGGTGGCGTTTGGAAATAATCGATGCTGCTGTTTGCAATATAATGGCATTCGCAGAAAAACGCCATTTAGAAATTCCGTCCACAATCAAATACGCAGAATAATATTGTTTAGTTAATTTAATCGAGGAGAGACTATGCCCTCAAGCAATTTCGCCAGGATATGTTCTCAATTTTGCAATTGCAAAGAAAAAAATGAGGAACTTACGGGCGGAAAAATTCATATTGACCCAGAGAAAATGAATGATAGCAGTCGAAGCAGCTCATGGTCCAGCTGAAAATATTGCCCCATTCTTGGCGTATTTGTCCACCCAAGAGGCAGCCTATATTAACGGATCAGTATTCTCGGTAACAGACGATGCTCGCATTTCCCTCTACATGGAACCAAGGAGCCTGCATGATAAAGAAGAATGATGGTCCATGGACTGTAGAGGAATTGAAAGAGGCTGTCCCACAAACACTTTTAAAAGATTATGTTTCGATTGTAACTCACAACAATTGGGAAAAATGATTTTTATGAATGGATAATATAGCTGCTCTTGCGCGGCTTTTTTCTTATGAATTTAAAAAATGTACGTTGTGTTAATCAGGTCTAGAAAGAACCCTTTTGCAGAAGCGACTCAGGAGATGCTGAAGGCCGAGATGGATGCAATTGGGTTACGAAATGCACCAGCTGAAAAGTAAATCAATAGCTGAAACGGGAACAGCTGTAAGACAGTCATTGCGAATATGGTGATCAAGAAAATCGGAGTACCGTGAGACCGTCAAAGCTTTTTAGAGCGTAGCCCATTTTTTAGCTTGTATTATATGTGAAACCGCCTAGTCACCTTTGACGGTTGCGGATATAGCGACCCGGAGATATTCCTTCCGATTTCGTAAATTGTTTGGTAAAGGAATAAATATCCCCGTAACCAAGGCTAAGGGCTATGTGTTTGATAGGTAGCCCAGAGAACAGCATCATTTTGGCCTGTTTCATCAACTGATCAATGTGGTACCGCTGAGGGGAAATCCCGGTTGTTTCTTTAAAGATCTTTCTGAAATTCTCATAGCCCATATTTACGTATGCTGCTGCTTCTTTGAGATCATAATGGATGTCATTGGAGCCGCCGATTAGTTGACAGGCTTTCATTATCTTGCCTTCATTCTGCTCTCTTAGTTGAATTTGTACGCTATTGTGTAGTCGGATAATGAGCTCTTGTGCCCTGATCAGCAGATAAGGAAGCCATTCGTCTGTTGCGCCTTTAAGGGAGTCTAGCAAGGCAACAAAATCATAAAAAAAATCGCTTGTATGCTGTGTTGTGAGCACCTCTTTATCAGTCTTTAGGATTCCAAGCGTTTTTAAATACTCGTAGACAGGGTACCCAACACTGATATATAGCTCTATCCATTCCCCATCCGGCTTAATTTCGGTAGAGTGGACACATTCGGGTATACGCTGAACCATGTCGCCTGCTTGCAAGATAGTAATACTACCGTCATCTGAGATAAACCGTCCACTGCCTTGCAGGATCAAAAAGCAACTGTAATAACCTATTTTAAATTCATATTGGGAACGCTCTACTGTTTTTTTTCTCATAAAGCCGCAGGACAAAATACCTTTATTGAAATCGTCACCGATACACCGGTATATGACATCGTTTTCCTTGATGTTGTCATAATTCATACAATAGCCACTCCTACCAAAATGGATAAATGAAATACCAAGCTTAACATTTCACCTTAAGAATTTTCCTTATATTATAAGGTTATCGATATTCGAGAGCAACCATTTAGAACAAGGGAGTGTTAATGAAGCATATGAAGATGAACAGAGAGTGGGAGAATCCGCACGTCACACAAATGAATCGTTATCCCATGCATGAGCCATACGGAGTATACGAAAGCGTGGAGCAGGCGCTAAGTAATGTTCGTGGAAGCTCCAAATACGTAAAATGTCTAAACGGATCATGGAAGTTTAAATTGTTTACGTCTCCAGATGAAGTTACCAATGAATTCTATGGTCCTGAATATGACGTTTCGAATTGGAATAATCTCTCGGTTCCATCCAACTGGGAACTTAACGGCTATGGAAAACCTGTGTACACCAACATAATATATCCCTTCGCTAGGAAGGGGGCGGACTCCTATCATGAAATTCAACTAACGAAAGACGAATTTGTTCTGAATCCCCCATATGTCCCAGAGGAGAATCTTACAGGATGCTATGTCCTGAGCTTTGACATTCCTGAACAATTTAAAGAACGTGACGTATTTATAGATTTTGCAGGTGTGGAATCCTGTTTTTATCTGTGGTTAAACGGCAAGCTGGTAGGTTATTCGCAGGACAGCAAGCTAAATGCTTCTTTCGATATTACGGATTACATCCAAAAGGGACAGAACCGGTTGGCCGTTCAGGTAATGCGTTTTGGCGCTGGCACTTATCTGGAGGACCAGGACTACTGGCATCTGTCGGGCATCTACAGGGATGTTCTGATATATGCGAAACCGCGTATGCGCATCCATGATTATAAAATTGAAACACTCTTTTCTGGGAGTTACGAGAATGCAGAATTAGCAGTGACGGTCTACCCAAATAATCAAGCGAGCTGTTACGGAGAAGCTCATGTACGACTCTCTCTGTACGATGGCGATCAAAAACTGGTTACTCAGTTTGAAACAGAGAAGTTTGCGGATTACGGAGTCTACCTCCATGAGAAATACGTGGCGAAGGTTAAAAAAACTGTTTCTAATCCCCAATTGTGGAGCGACGAAAATCCTTATCTCTATAAATTGGTATTGGAGATGATCGATTCCGCCGGAAATGTTGTCGACATCGAGAGCGCAAACGTCGGTTTTCGTGAAGTCAGCATCGATAAAAACGGGGTTCTAAAAATCAACGGCAAAAGGCTCATAATACGTGGAACGAACCTTCATGCCTTTTGTCCTGAAACGGGTCGCGTAGTGTCAACGGAGTACATGCGTGAGCAAATCAAGATCATGAAAACGCTAAATATCAATGCTGTAAGAACAAGTCACTATCCCCATGCTGTCGAATGGTACGACCTCTGTGATGAACTGGGAATCTATTTGGTAGATGAGGCAAATCTTGAAACCCATGGCATCGGCGGCCAGTTAAGCTCATCCCCCGAATGGACGCATGCCTATATGGAACGGGCAACCAGGATGGTCCTGCGAGATAAAAATCATCCCTCGATCATTTTATGGTCATTGGGTAACGAATCCGGTTATGGGATGAATCATGCTGCAATGTACGGTTGGATCAAAGAATACGATAAGACAAGGTATGTACAGTATGAGTCCGTGAATCCACCTGCGAATATATCCGATATCATTGCGCCGATGTACCCCCAAATGGATTGGATTCTGGATAGCATGGCCAACAGCGAAGACCTGCGGCCGTTTATTATGTGCGAATATGCATACGCGAAAAGCAACAGCAACGGCAATTTCAAGAAATTTTGGGATCTCATTCATAAATTTCCGCGGTTTCAGGGCGGGTTTATTTGGGACTTCCAGGATAAAGCGCTTGTTAAGTATGATGAAGCTGGAAATAAAACATATGTCTATGGCGGCGGATTCCAAGAAGATATCGTTGATCCTGCGCCAGATATGTGCCTGAATGGCATTGTATTTCCGGATTTATCGCCGAAACCGGCTGCCAATGAAATCAAATATGTTCAGTCGCCCGTTCGGATAGAATACCTTGAACTTCCTAATAATTTCTCCGGAGCCAAAGGGTATCGAATTTATAACCATTATTCGCATCGTGACTTAAGCCATCTGAACATCGGCTGGGAGCTCGTTTGCGATGGAAATGTAGTAGAGAGAGGTACGTTACGTAAATACACCTCGTTGCCCGGAGCATTCGACTGGATTCCGGCACCATATGATGTCTCCAAGGTCTCTGGGGAAGCGTATCTTAATTTCTATGTTAATTTGGATGAAGCAACCTATTATGCAAGAAAAGGAACCTGTATATATGCATGTCAGATAGAGCTTGAAGACTCCGTTCCCAACCTACATGTCGGAGATATTGAAAAAGATAGCCTGGTCTATGAAGAAACGGAACATCGAATTGTTATCCATAATGAAACTACGGAAGTTGTCTTCTCGAAGGAAACGGCTGAGTTTTCCTCCGTAAAATACAAGAATATGGATTATTTCGCGGGCGGAGCGAACAATTTTTATCGTCCGCCAACGGGGATTGACTCCGGCATTCATCTGAATTCTCCCAACTATGCAGACGAATGGAGTGCTCTCGGGCTTGGATCTAATCAAAAAGAGATCAAGGATATTCGGGTATCTGCAGCGTCTGCTTCCGTAATCATTCAAGTTCATTGTCTATATCATGGATGCATTGAAACAAGAACAAACTATACCGTCGGTGATAAAGGCATCGAAATCACGAATACGGTCGTGAACAAGGCGAAAATCGATACCATTCCGAGAGTCGGCCTAAGCTTTAGATTCTCCAATGCCTGGAAAAATATCAAGTGGTATGGACGCGGGCCTTGGGATAATTATGCAGACCGTAAAACGTCGGCGCTCGTCGGAATATACGAAAGCTCTGTCGAACAGCAGCACGTGCCCTACATTATTCCAGTTGAATGCGGCGGTAAAGAAGATGTCCGTTATTTATATGTATCCACGGAGGACGATCGCCAAGTAAAAGTTGCGGCAGCGGGTCACTTCCATTTTGATATTCATCATTACAGCATAGAACAGTACGACAAGGCTGCCTATGAAGACGAACTTGGTACTTCCGATGCTATTTATCTGAATATCGATTACAAGCATGCAGGGCTTGGCGGAGACACTGGCTGGCACAAAAATATTCACGACGAATATAGAATTGAAAAGGGGATCTATGTCTACAAGATAACTTTAGAGATCATGGACTGAACTGCAGGGAAGCCTGTGTTCAACCTTTTCCAAGTGATGGTACAAACTTATCTCACAGCAGGCCGTTGACAAAGGTGCAAGCCGGTGTCAACGGTTTTTTTTGCATGTCGAGAAAGCGCTTATGAGTAAGTCTGTAATCCAATAGATCAGACGATTTGTCTTGGCGTATAAAGTCACGGAATCGCCGGACGAAGAGATGTTATATCGATGTTTACGAAGATGAAGATCTGGGGCTTGTCATAGCATTTCCTGAGGGATGGCGTAACGGTGACGCTTGGAAGCAGTTAACCGTATAACTGGAGAATTGCGGACGAACTCACAAATGAAAGTTCATAATCTAAACAAAGTCTAATAGGCCGTTCAGTGTCCCTCCTATATACTTAATCACGAGAGATCTCTTACGCGTTATATGAAAGTTACAAAATGAAAATGATTTAGAAAGCGCATACAAAGGAATGGGGGATAGTCAAATGATTCTTTCTAAGAAATTTGTTCGCAAGGCTGCGGTGAGTGCTATGGTTACGGTTATGCTTAGCTCGTTCTTGCTACCAAGCACCGGCACCTCTGCTGCAGAGGGCGCAGCATCGTCAAATCCGAACACGTCCACGTTGGTTACGGCGGACAGTGTAGACCCGTTGTACAACAAACCTGTCATCGACAAAGAGACCGATCTGATCACCCCGGTGCAGCATCATAAGGTATCGGGCCACTTTGAAGGGACGGATAAGAAATTTACCTTCTACCTCCCGCTGAAGAGTCAGTTTGAGGGACGATTCTTCCAACTTGTGTATCCGCTTCAGGACGAGAACGCTACCGATGTGAATGTCAGCTTCGGTGCGGACAGCGGAGCTTACACCGTGCAAACGAACGGCGGAGGCGGTTACCGGGTCGATGTTGCTGCGGCTAAGTTCTCTAAGACGGTTGCGGCGAAGTACTATGGCTGGTCCGGACGGATCTACGGATATATATATGGTGGCAGCGGAGGCTCTTTTCAGACTATTGGTGCCATAGAGGGTAGTGAGGGGGTATGGGATGGTGCCGTTCCTTTCATAACTGGCGTTCCAACCTCGATTCCTAATAATTTCTTCATACGGGCTTTCGCACGCTTCGTACTGGAGAAGAAGGCACAGCAGATCGGGGATGCGGTGAGCCCGGGAGGCAGCGGAAACCCATACGCCGGGCTTAATGATATGGAGAAGGCGGTACTGCTTGAGGTAACGAAACTGGGAGTACCTCTGCGGGCTTGGGAGGACTACGCTTACTTGCTCGGATTGAAGGATGCTGAAGGTTTGCTCGGTTTTCTTACCGTCCTACGTGGTATGGATTCTACCTATGTTGATGACTTCTGGAATAAGCCAGGATATCTGGGTACGGAGCAATCGGCCCTGGGAGAGCTGTTCCGTACTTCCAAGGTCGACCACACCTCCACCGTCACGAAAGTCACCAGGAATGCGCAGAACCTCACGACGAGTCTGACCCTCGATCAAGCACCCGTGGTCTCGACTCCGATGTATTGGCTCGACTATACATTGTTTGCAGCCGACGGCACGACGATGGTTGGGAAGTTGTCAGGATCATTCGATGCTGCAACGAAGGAGTTCACCATCGGGAAAGGAAACTCGGAGAACGTATTATCCGCCATTGATACAGGCGCAAAGCTTCACGGCCTGGGATCAGTTCAGAGCAGCTGACGCTACGCCGATTTATCCGCAGCGTGCCATGGAGTTTGGGCCGCTTATCTCCCGAGGCGTGACCGGTGGTGCAGCATACAATGGCGATATCCACACCAAAGTGATTATGGTCGTTAACTTGTTCGATGTCGATGCTTATCCATGGAATGCCGACTGGTATAGTGCGAGGGTAAAAGAGTCTCTCGGAGACCGCTACGATGACAACTTCCGGGTATGGTATAACGACAACGCGGATCACATCAGTCCTGCCCGTACTCCAAGACTCGTGCAGTACGATGGTCTTCTCCAGCAAGCGCTGCGGGATGTAAGCGCGTGGGCAGAGAAAGGTGTGGCTCCTGCACGCTCGACCAATTATGAAGTAGTCGACGGACAGGTAAAGGTACCGGCGAAGGCAGCGATGCGCCAAGGTATTCAACCCGTGGTGGATTTGACCGTCAACGGTACTGCGAAGATTGATATTACTGCTGGTCAGACCGTCACCTTCATCGCGCGGATTCAGGTACCACAAGGAAGCGGGAAGATTGTAGCAACCGAATGGGATTTCGCCGGAACGGGCGATTTCAAGGCATGGAAGTTCGGAGCTCCGCGGCAGACGGCCAACATTTCGATGACATTCAAATACACCAAGCCAGGGACCTACTTCCCGGCGGTTCGAGTGACTTCCCAGCGTGAAGGAGACACGAAAACGGCCTTTGCGCTGATCCAAAATCTAGGTCGAGTTCGAGTCGTCGTCCATAAAAAGATGTAACGTGTCATCTAAATTCACCTCGTCCGGACTCGATCCTAGCTGATCGGGTCCGCCTTTTTGTTCAACAACCTCAGCTTCATTTGTTTTGCTCCTGCGATGCTTGCCTTGCATTTGCTGCTCAATGGACGATAAGGTAAAGTTAGGATTTGTCAAATTTTCTTTAAGGGGACTGATGTTGCAGATGGGACTGATCAAAAGGATCGGCTCGTTACCGATCTTGCCGAAGCTTGCGTTGACTTTCCTGATGGTGCTCACACCGCTTTTCTATATTGGTCTGAAAATGGGGGAGTCCGGCTCGAATATTGTTCGGGCAGAAATCGCAAACTCGTTAGCATCGCGTACCGAATTGTACATGGACCTTCTAGACAGCGATTTCGATCGGACGATCCGACTCCTGGGTGAGTATATGTATGACGAGGATCTGATGAAGCTAAGCACATCTTCAGAAGTAATGCCCATCATCGAGCGGACCTATTCGGTTCTCCGGTTAAAAAATCGAATGGACCAGTTGAATCGAACGAGTTCTTTCGTCGAGAATGCGATGGCTTTTATTCCGGATATGAACCGGGTTGTAAGTTCCAAGGAGAACTCCATTTCCGAGCTCGACAACGAGCTGTTCCAAGCATTGTCACAACCGCAAAAAAATGTTGCGGAACCATTCCTTGTTTGGAATGGGCGAATCTTCATTAGCATGCCTTATCCGGGAGGCAACGAGCTGCCGATGTTCTTGCTCGCAGTCGAAATTTCCAGCACGCAGCTCTCCTCCAAGCTTAAGCAATTCACCCAAGAAGCTAGTTTGGCGGCATTGGTAAGCAACAATATGGAATGGGCTGTATCTGGTGAGTTCGACCGAGTATTGGGTTCGGAGTTGCCAGACCGGTTGGATACGGTAAAAGTGGATGGTACTGAGATCATTACCTTGGATCATGTCGACTATCTATTAGCCAGCAAGGAATCAGATATTCTTAATGCTAAATTAATGATGTTTGTGCCTGTCAAACAGGTTGAGAAGCCGTTAGAGCGGTACAGGAATTGGGTGTTTGCTTTATACGGTGTGTCTGTGCTCGTCATTATTGCATTCGCGTTTGGTATGTATCGAATCATCCATCGGCCGCTCAAATTGCTTGTCCGGTCGTTCCGCAGAATCGAGCAAGGGAAGTTTGATATCTCCATCGAGTATCCGTTCACCGACGAGTTTGGTTATTTGTATAAACAGTTGAATGCGATGGTGCGGGAGCTTAAACGGCTGATCCACGAGGTGTACGAGCAGGAGTACCGGGCTCGCGTGGCGGAGCTTAGGCATTTGCAATCGCAGATCAACCCGCATTTTTTGTATAACACGTTCTTCATCCTTTATAGGCTCGCGAAACAGGAGGAGAACGAAAGCATTGCGCGCTTGACGAATCATCTGGGTGAATATTTCGAGTTCATTACACGAGACGGCTCACAGGAAGTAACGCTTGCTAGTGAGGTGGCTCATGCCAAATCATATACCGATATTCAGACCATCCGTTTCTCCAATCGGATTGAAGTTCGATTCTCGGAAGTTCCGAAGGGGGCAGAGGGAATTTTAGTACCACGGCTCATTCTGCAGCCCATAATTGAGAACGCATACGAACATGCATTAGAGAAGAAAGCTAAAGGAGGCCTGCTCGAGGTAGACATTCAGATGACTTCGTCTGAGCTGCTCATCCGAGTAGAAGACTCCGGAGGAATAGCTGAGGATACATTGAACCACCTGCAAATTATGTTGAATAGTCAACAGGATGTGGCCGAGAGCACAGGTCTTATTAATGTCCACCGGCGACTCCTGATTAACTATGGTGATAAGGCAGGTTTACGTTTGAGCCGAGGAGATCTCTGCGGACTAAAGGTTATTATGGTAATACCACTAAAGGAGGAAGTTCCTAGTGCTTCGATTACTAATCGTTGATGATGAACCGATAACCACAGAAGGCTTATATGAGATGCTCTCTGAGGTACCGGATCTTGAACTGGACTTATATAAAGCTACTTCTGCAGATGAAGCGATCAGCAGGCTGTCCCGCACGAAGATGGATATCGTCTTAAGTGATATTCGAATGCCCGAGATGGACGGACTGCAGCTGCAGCAATGGATTCAGGCCAGATGGCCGCGCTGCAAGGTTATTTTCTTAACCGGAATTCGAGATATTCAGTACGCCCAGCAAGTGCTTAGGAGTGGTGGCGTTGATTATGTTCTTAAAACAGAAGGCGACGAGGCCATCGTTCGAAGTATACGCCAGGCGACTAATACGATCTTCGAGGAAATGCGCAACGAGGAGGTTTTGATTCGAGCCAAAGGTCAGCTTAAAGAAGTATTGCCAATGCTGCGTCGTGAATGGTTCTTTTCACTTCTGGAACAGGGAGAACTTGCAACCGTGAGCCATAACTCACGGTTGCAGGAGTTGGATACACGCCTTAATCAAGACATGCAAGTTATTCTTGTCTGTGGCCGTGTTGACCGTTGGAAAGAGGGTTACAGTACCTCCGACAAAACATTGTTATTATATGCTGTGCAAAATATCGCTGAGGAATACATGCAGGGAGCCATCATGCTGCCTATCATGTTAGGCGGGTCTTATTTTGTATGGTTGATTCAATCGAAGGCTCCTGAAGAAATGCCATGGGAAGAAATGGAGTCTTATGTACAGGGGACGCTCGAGAGCATTCAGTACAAATGCAAGGAGTTGCTTAGCGTCCCAGTCTCATTCATCTGTCATGAGCGGCCTCTGGCATGGAATGAAATCCCCAAAACTTATAAACTTCTGAAACAGAATCTCATCCTTGGCCTCGGAAGTGGGGAGGAGATGATTCTGCTCTTCCGGGAGCAGGATAGGGTGACTTCAGTTTCTGACGTTCCTGGGCTTCTGTTAACAAGAATTGAGAACACTTTTGAAGTGGGTCAAGAACAAATGTTTCAAGATTTGCTAAGTGAGTTGTTCCAGCGTGTGCCAAATCACTTTACCGTCTATGCTCAAGCCTATTACGCCGTAGCGGTAATCTTGCTGAACCAATGGAACAAGATGCACAGGAGCGGTCTAACGCCCGATGTAAACGCAGATCCCATGATCGGGAGGCTGCTTGACGTCAATTCGCACTTGACGAAGGAGCAAGCTCACCAGTTCCTGAGCCAGATGGGTCAAGACATTTTCCGAGAAGGGAAGCAGGAGCAGGATGAGCGGACGCATCGCATCATTCAGAAGCTTAACAAGTACATCGTGGATCATCTGAATAAGGACCTTTCGCTTGCTATACTCGCAGATGCCGTCTATTTGAACCCATCCTATCTATCGAATCTATATAAAACATTTACTGGGCGCAACATCTCAGATTACATTACAGAGCTCCGGGTCGAGAGGGCGAAGACGTTGCTCGCGGAATCACATGCGAAGGTGCAAGAGATCGCCTGTGCAGTCGGTTTCGATACGGCTGGTTACTTCACCCGGTTTTTTAAACGCCATGTCGGCGTTACGCCGCAAGAGTTCCGCAGTCGACTGACGACTGACTAAGAGATTTAGGCAAACTCCAACGTTCCCGGGAACGTTGGAGTTTGTTTTAGTATGGTATATCGCGAGTAAAAATGATGGTTATCGATAAGAATATCTTCTGTAACTGAGGCTCATTTAAAACTCACAAAGGGAGGATCAGAATCTAAACAGAGTCTCATATACCCTCTTCCTTCAATTTAATATACTAAATCTCGAGAGATCTCTTACTTATCATATCTTGGGGGGAATACAGGAATGAGACAACGGGCTGGAAAACTGGCACTATCTGCTCTACTAGGCTTAAGTTTAGTTGTAAGTGCATGTAGCTCGAATAATGCGAATGAAGAAAATAAAATGAAAAATGGTGCTGTTGAGTCAAGCAATCCTGAGGATTTGTATTTAGGAAAGTATGAAACTCCTATTGAGGTGTCGACGGTTCGCATACTCAGCCCCACTGTGAAATTCAAGGATGGCGAAACGATAGACGACAACGTGTGGTATCAGGAATATGAAAACAAGCTTGGGATTAAGCTCACCAACGAATGGACCGTTACCGGAGATGAGCCTGGCGGTCAAGGGGAGCAGAAGATGAACGTCTCTATCGCCTCAGGCAGCCTTCCGGATATCGTTCCGATCAATGCTTCGCAGCTGAGACAATTAGCGGATGCAGGCAAATTGGCGGACTTGACGGACATCTACGAGAAATATGCCAGTCCAATAACGAAGGATGTCTTGACGTCATCAGGACCTGCAGCGCTTGATTCCGCCACTTTCGACGGCAAACTGCTTGCGATCCCTGCCCCTACATCAAAGACTGACCAAGCGCCGATGATTTGGATCCGCGCCGATTGGATGAATAAGCTGGGGCTTCAGGCGCCAAAGACCATGGATGATGTGTTCAAAATCATGGATGCGTTCGTGAACCAGGATCCGGACGGCAACGGGAAAAAGGATACGTACGGCATGGCTTTGGACAAGGATCTGTACGGATTCTTCGACGGACTGGAAGGCTTCTTCAATAGCTACAACGCGTACCCGCGCCAACAAGGAAAAGGCAATTGGGTAAAAGACGGCGACGGCAGCCTCGTGTTCGGCAGCATTCAGCCGGAAGTGAAGACGGCGCTCGGCAAGCTGCAGGAGCTGTATAAGAAGGGGTATATCGACCCCGAATTCGGCGTGAAAGATTGGAACAAGGAGAAAGAGCTGGTCGTCGCAGGCAAGATCGGCTTGTGGTTCGGCAACATGCCGGCGCCGCTCGTCTTGCAGGATCTCAAGAACAACGATCCGAATGCGGATTTGAAGCCGTTCCCGCTTGTCTCTATCGACGGACAGCCTGCTAAAGCACAAGTGCCGGGGATTAATCTGAAGACGCCGCAATACCTTGCGGTGACCAAGGATGCCGAACATCCGGAAGCGCTGATTAAAATGATTAACCTGTTTTTTGAAATCTCATACGGTACATCTTATTCACAGGAAGATGCCAATCGATTGGGTACTAGCCCGGTTGACGGGATTGAGCGCTGGATGTATTCCATTTATACGGCTGAACCGGAGAAGAACCTGAATACGCATCGCATCGTGAAAGAAGTCATCAACGGCGAAAAAGAAGAATCGGTCATTACCATCGAACAGATGGGCGCCTATCGAAGTGTCAAGAAGGTTGTGAACGGTGAAAAACTGGAGACGATCGATTGGGCCTTGAACCGCGTGTTCGGTCCGGAAGAATCCTCTTTCAGCGTGATCGACAACTATGAGAAGAACGGCTTGTTGCTGCCAAGCGCCTTTGACCAGGGCATGACGAATACGATGGTGAAGCGGGACTCGACGCTGCTGAAGCAGGAGCTTCAGACATTCACCAAAATTATATTGGGCGAACCGCTCGACAGTTTCGACACATTCGTTGAGAACTGGAAGAAGCTTGGCGGGGATGAAATGACGAAAGAAGTCAACGAATTGATGAACGCCAAATAATTACAACCAGATCCGGATTCTGTCCTCTGTGAGGACAGAATCCGGCCATCTTGTTAGGAAAGGAAGTGCCGCCATGTTAAAAAAAATGACAGACAAGCGGATGGCAGTGATGGAATCCGCCGATAGAACGGGGGCCAAGCGGATTAAATGGTCCCAATTGCCCCTGCATATCATGATTCTGCCAGGTCTACTATTAATTCTTGTCTACAGTTACGGCCCTATGCTCGGTTCTATCATTGCCTTCCAGGATTTCAATCCTGCGCGCGGCATATTTGATTCTGAATGGAACGGCTTGGATAACTTCCGCTACGTTATGGATTTGCCAGGTACCTTTCAAGTCGTTTGGAATACGCTCATCATTGCCGTGATGAAGATCGTTGTCGGTTTGATCGTCCCGATCGCGGTAGCGTTGATGCTCAACGAAGTACGCAAGGAGTTATTCAAGCGTACTGTTCAGACGATGGTATATTTGCCGCATTTTTTGTCTTGGATTATTCTCGGCGGAGTTTTGATCGATATATTGTCCCCTTCGCAAGGGATCGTTAACCAAATGTTAAATTGGTTTGGGATTGACTCCATCTACTTCTTGGGCAGCAACGAATGGTTTCGCACCGTGTTGGTCGTCTCGGACGTGTGGAAGGAATTCGGGTTCAACACAATTGTATATTTAGCCGCACTGACTGGCATTAATCCTAGCCTGTACGAAGCAGCCGTCATTGACGGCGCGAATCGGTGGAAGCAGACGCTATATGTCACTCTGCCAGGTATGGCTCCAATCATAATTTTGACAGCAACGCTGGCTCTGGGACAAGTACTCAATGCTGGCTTCGATCAGGTGTTCAACTTATACAGTCCTCAGGTCTATGAAACAGGTGACATTATCGATACGTTTGTTTACCGGATAGGCATCGTTGATGCGCAGTACGGAGTAGCTACAGCCGTAGGGCTGTTTAAGTCGGTCGTTTCTCTTATTCTACTTTCGGTATCTTACATTCTAGCCTACCGTTTTGCCAACTACCGGATATTCTAAGAGAGAGGAAATGATTGATTATGGTAGAACGCTTCACACTGAGCCGCAGACTGTTTATCGGGTTTAATTACGTATTCTTGACGATTCTGTCCTTGATTTGTCTGATGCCGCTTATTCATGTCCTGGCTGTTTCGTTTAGTTCGAGTTCCGCTGCCGCCGCAGGCTATGTCAAGCTTTGGCCGGTTGATTTCACCCTGGAATCGTATAAATATGTCCTTGGGAAAGAAGAGTTTTTCCGATCCATTCTCATGACCATAAAACGCGTTAGCATCGGTTTGATCGTCAATATGGTACTCACGGTACTAGTGGCTTATCCATTGTCGAAAGAGGTTCAAAAGTTCCGCGGACGCACGATTTACGCATGGGTGTTTGTATTCACAATGCTTTTTAATGGCGGACTTATTCCTTTATATATGATGGTCAAATACACCGGAATCCTCGACAGCGTGTGGGCACTTGTCCTTCCGCAAGCTATTCCGATATTTAATATGATCTTGCTGCTTAACTTCTTTCGAGGGCTGCCAAGGGAAATGGAAGAGGCTGCCTTTATGGATGGCGCTGGCCATTGGACAACACTGTGGAAAATATTTGTACCGTTGTCCGCACCGGCTTTGGCTACCATTACGTTATTTACCATGGTCTTTCATTGGAATTCCTGGTTTGACGGGCTCATTTTCATGAATTCGCCCCAAAACTACCCGTTGCAGAGCTACCTGCAAACCGTGGTCATCCAGCAGAATTTTAGTTCCGCTAGCCTTGAGAGCATAGCAGAGTTACAAAAAATCAGTGATCGCACTTTCAAATCTGCACAGATTTTTCTCGGCTCGTTGCCGATCCTGCTTGTCTACCCGTTTCTGCAACGGTTCTTTATGAAAGGAATCGTGCTCGGAAGCGTGAAAGAGTAGCTACCTTACGGTGTGATGATTTGATCGATCCCTTCCGCGTAATCCGCGGTAGGGATATGCATTTTTACATGAAAGGAATATGAAGATGAAATATAACTCGATTAGACCGGGCCAAATTTGGTTGGATACAGAAGGCAAGCGCATTCAGGCGCACGGAGGATCCATCATTACCGTAGGAGATACCTTCTATTGGTATGGTGAAAATAAGGAGAGAACGACACCCGAAAGCGGAATCTGGCACTGGGGGGTCAAATGTTACTCTTCTCAGGATTTGTACAATTGGCAGGACGAGGGCATCATTATTCCCCCGAATGAAGAAGATACGGATTCACCGCTGCATCCGATGCAGTACATGGACAGGCCACATATCATTTTTAATGAACGAACCGGTAAATTCGTATGTTGGCTCAAAATCATGAAAAAAGGCGGGACACAAGAATCAACGGTGTTGGAAGCCGATCATATTCTTGGACCTTATATAATGGTGAAGCATGGACTTCGACCGTTGAATATGAGCGCAGGTGATTTCGACTTGGTCGTAAGCCCGGACGGCAAAGCTTATTATTATTTCGAAAGAGTGCATAGCGAATTAATCTGTGCTGACTTGACTGAAGACTTTACGGATGTTACGGGGTATTATTCCACACATTTCCCGAACATACAGCCTCCTTTCGTGCGTGAGGCGCCTGCTTACTTCTATCGGAAGGGACTGCATTACTTGTTTACGTCCGGTACGACGGGCTATCATCCCAATCCATCGGAAGTTGCCTGCGCGCAAACGTTCCATGGGCCGTGGGAGGTGTTAGATAATCCGCATCCGGACGATACTTCCTGTACTTCTTATAATTCGCAGATTACATCGGTATTTAAGCATCCGTACAAAAAAGATCTGTATATCGCCTTGGCGGATCGGTGGATCCCTAATCTTCCGCAAACGTCTGGCGATGCATTTGAAAACGGCCAACAATATCAAAAGGTGTCCGAACAATTCAATGCCGTCTTCGATCCAGGGATAGAACGTGTCATAACGGAAGAAGACCACAATGACTTGCTTGTAGATACTTCGATCGCGGATTATGTATGGCTTCCGGTACGCTTCGATGGCAAGATGGCCTACTTGGATTGGAAAGAGGAATGGAAGGTAGAAGACTATGACTAAATATCTGGATTCTTCGCTCTCGCCCGAAGTGCGCGCGAATGATTTGCTCGAAAGAATGAGTATGGAAGAGAAGATGGGACAAATCGTCGGGTATATGCCGCAGAACGAGATGCTCGAACAATTCGAGAAGGACTATCCATGCGGCGCCGGTCAAGTTTCGATGTTGTTTGCCGGCAAGCTTAGCGATAAAGAAGCGGTTGAGGAAGAAGTAACCCGGATACAAAAGATGATCATGGACCGAAGCGAGCACCGCATTCCTGCGATTTTTCATGTCGAAACGCTTACTGGTGCATTGCTGCCGGAAGCGACTAGCTTTCCGTCCGGACTTGGGCAGGCTTCATCATGGAATCCGGAACTCATGCGTGAGATGGGGAAAATAGTGGGGAGCCAATCCCGGGCAGTCGGGGCTTCGCATGCATTTGCTCCGGTGTTGGATATTTCGCGCGATTCGCGGTTCGGACGTCAGGGCGAAACCTATGGGGAAGATCCGGCTTTGGCATCGGCTATGGGAGCGGCCTATGTTTCGGGGCTGCAGAACGATGGCAACGTGCAAGAAGCAGTTCTGGCTTGCGCGAAGCACTTCCTGGGTTATCATGCGACGCAGGGAGGCATACACGCCGCAACGACGCCAATTCCCCCAAGATTGCTGAGAGAAGTATATGCCAAGCCGTTCCAAGCAGCAATTACCAACGCAAGGCTGAAATCCGTCATGAATACCTATAGCTCAATTGACGGGGAATCCGTCGCAGGTTCCTATAAAATTCTCACGGAGCTCTTGCGGGGAGAAATGGGCTTCGAAGGTATGGTCGTGTCGGACTACACCTCGATTGCCGAGCAGCATACGAGGCTTATGCTGTGCGAGAATAAAACAGACGCCGGAGAACGTTCTCTGCAAGCAGGTATGGACATCGAGTTGCCCTCCAAGGATTGCTATAACGATGAACTGATGCTGCGAATCATGAACGGCGACGTCGAAGCGGAGGTTCTCGACCGGGCCGTCAGAAACGTATTGACCGCCAAATTTGAATTGGGCCTCTTCGAAAATCCGTTCCCGAAATCAAAAGCCGATATGGATTCAATCTATGGAGACCCCGGGAACAAGCAGATCGGATTGGAAGCGGCACGACAATCGATGATTCTGTTGAAAAATAACGGCGTGCTCCCTATGAAACGGATGAAACAGAAGATCGCCGTGATCGGTCAGCTTGCAGCTTCTACAAGAGCGTTGTTCGGTGGCTATACCTTTGCCACGCTAGCCGAAAATATGCTGGGGATCGGGAATACGATGGCGGGCGTCGACTTTGAGAAAATCTCGAATCTCAGCAAAGACGAGTTCGGTGCTGGCTGTGATCACTTTACCTATCCTGGCAGTCAAGTGAAGATCGAACTACCCGAGGTCGAGGAGCTTATGAGGAAGTGCTATCCAGGGGCTCTTAATCTGTTGGAGCAGATTACGCTGGATATCCCAGAAGCCGAAGTGACCTATACCTATGGATTTGCCTACGCGGGAAATGATACTTCCAAGCATGACGAGGCATTAGCAGCCGCGGCAGACGCCGATCTCGTCCTTTTGGCATTAGGCGGGAAGCATGGTTGGGGAACGTCCTGTACAACAGGGGAAGGAATCGATGCGACCAACATTCATTTGCCGGAGTGCCAGGAAAGCTTCATCCGTAAGTTGGCTGACTTGAATAAACCAACGGTCGCTGTTCATTTCGACGGAAGACCCATCTCGAGTGACATGGCAGATCAACACCTGGATGCCATTCTTGAAGCTTGGAATCCGGGGCAATACGGAGCGAAAGCGATTACCGACGTGCTGTTTGGCGATTATAATCCAACAGGCAAATTGCCGGTTTCGGTAGCTTACAACGCGGGACAGATCCCGGTTTTCTATAATCATGACAACGGTTCTAGCTACCACGTTGGAACCATCAACGAGTTCTCAAGTTATGTGGATTGTCCGCGTGAGCCTCGGTACTATTTCGGGCATGGACTTTCTTATACGAATTATGCTTACTCGGACTTGCGGATTGAGAAAGAATCCTATGAGCCGGATGAGCCACTGATTGTCCATATTGATGTTACGAACACGGGAGAGGTCTTCGGGGAAGAAGTGGTTCAGCTTTACATTCGTGATCCCTATGCAAGCATGGTCCGTCCTGTCATGGAATTGGCCGGATTTGTCAGAGTGCCCTTAGAACCGAAGGAAACGAAAACGGTCCAATTCACGATGCGCCTGAGCCAATTTGCCTTTCTGGATGCCGACATGAGATGGAAAATCGAGGCAGGGGAAATGGAAGTCATGATCGGCGCAGCCTCGAACGACATTCGCGCCAAAGGAAGCTTCCGCATCAGCTCATCTAATAACATTGACGGCAAGACAAGGGGGTTTTATGCGGATGCAGCACTCAAGTGAAAATATGGGATTGTCTTTTCAAGTTCCGGATCTGAAGCGGGTCCGGCTTCTGATCAACACCGATGCCAAGAACGAAGCGGATGACCAATATGCGATCGTTCATGCTTTGCTCACCCCGATGTTCATGAACAAGGGGATCATCGCCGCGCATTTCGGCACAGGGCGGACAACGGAATCCATGGAAGAAAGCTATGCCGAGTCGAAATTCGTTGCGCAATTAATGGGAGAAGCAGGAAACGTTCCGATCTATAAAGGAGCCCCTCATGCTTTGCCGGACGAGGAAACGCCAGTTGTCTCGGAAGGCGCCGAAGCGATTATCCGAGAAGCGCTTAAGGACGATCCGAACCGTCTATTCGTCGTTTTCCTTGGGCCATTAACCGACTTGGCCTCGGCATATCTCATGGAGCCTCGAATCGCGGACCGATTGACGGCGATTTGGATCGGCGGCGGGCCTTATCCGAACGGAAGATCGGAATTCAACCTGAGCAATGATATCCACGCGGCAAACGTGGTCATGAGCTCCCCAATCCCTCTCTGGCAGGTACCGCAAAATGTGTACGGGACGATGCGCGTCAGCCTGGCGGAGTTGGAGAGCAGGGTAAAGCCTCACGGTGAGATTGGAAAGTATCTGTTTGAGCAGCTCGTTCAATTCAACAGTGATCCAGCGAACGTGTGGCCGCGGGGTGAGACCTGGGGGCTCGGAGATTCCCCAGCCGTAAGTCTCATTCTCGATGATCTTGAGTACACGAACGGTTATGATACGATCCCTGCTCCGCGAATCACCTCAGACATGCATTATATCCACCATCAAAAGGAACGGATGATCAGGGTTTACCGTCAAGTCGATGTTAGATTTACGTTGGAAGATATGTACGCCAAGCTGGAATTGTTCGCTAGGAGGCCGTAACGAGGCTGACGAGAGACGAAATTCAAATGGGTGATCTTTTGTTCTGAAGATCCACAATCGCATTCGGTTGTGGATTTCTCTTCATTATGGAACATCTAACAGCCATTTTTATTTTGACTGGTTCGAATATAAGCCGCAATGACATAAAGGAGCGACGATCAGAATGACCTATTTTACAGTTTCCAACCTTCGGGTGAATTATAGAAAGAATCCATTGGGAATAGACGATTATCGTCCACGGCTAAGTTGGGAGATGATTTCGGAAAGGAGAGGCTTTGTCCAAACCGCGTATCAAATTGAGGTAGCGAAAGCGCCCGATTTTAGAACCGATATGGTATGGGACTCAGGAAAGATGGAATCGGGCCGCACTGTTCACATTGCATACGCCGGTCCTGAATTGAAATCTCGCATGCGTTATTATTTCCGGGTTCGCGCATGGGACGATCAAGGGATAGTATCGGGATGGAGCGAGCCTTCGTACTGGGAGACGGCATTGTTATCCGCCGAGGAGTGGCAGGCAAGCTGGATTACGGCCCCTTTGTATCTTGAAAGTACAGATCAATGTGACTACTTACGCTCGGACTTCAAAATAACCGGCCAAATCGTTTCCGCGCGGGTATATGCGACATCTCTTGGCTTGTATCGACTATTCGTGAACGGTGTGCCGGCCGATGATACGCTGTTTAATCCCGGTTGGACAAGCTACACGAAGCGCCTTCAATATCAGACGTACGATGTGACAGCGTTGATCTCCCAGGGGGCAAACACAATCGGCTGTATGCTAGGAAACGGGTGGTATAAAGGGTACCTGGCATGGGAGGGGGATAAGGAGTTCTTCGGAACGGAACGCGCCGCATTGATCCAGTTGCACGTAACGCTGGACGACGGTTCGGAAATCGTCATCGTCTCGGATGGCAGTTGGCGTACATCGTCAGGACCGCTCCTCATGTCAGAGCTCTATCATGGCGAACATTATGATGCCAGACTTGAGATGGACGGATGGGCCTCACCGGTGTTTGCCGCTGAACATTGGGAAAGGGCAATCGTTCATGACGCCCCGGCTTCTGAGTTGATCGCCCAGGAGAACGAGCCTGCCAAGGTCATTGAAATCCTTAAGCCTAAAACCGTTATTACGACACCGCAAGGTGACACCGTACTGGACATGGGCCAGAACATGGTTGGCTGGATGAGATTTACCGTAAGCGCCGAAGCCGGGACCGTTATTACGCTGCAGCATGCGGAGGTCTTGGATCACGACGGGAATTTCTATATGGGCAATCTTCGATCCGCAAAGCAAACCGTAACCTACATCTGTCGAGGCGGAGAAACAGAATCGTATGAGCCTTATTTCTCATTCCAGGGCTTTCGCTATGTGAAAGTTACTGGTGTCTCGACTAATCAGCTCTTGGAACAGTTCGTTGGCTGTGTCATTCATACCGATCTGGAGCAAACCGGAAGTTTCCGTTGCTCGGATGAATTAGTCAATCAGCTGCAGCAAAACATCTTATGGGGACAGAGAGGGAATTTCCTGGATATCCCGACCGATTGTCCGCAGCGGGATGAACGATTAGGCTGGACGGGAGACGCGCAAGTCTTTATTCGTACCGCTGCCTATAACATGAATGTGGTTCCTTTCTTCGAGAAATGGCTCAAGGATCTGGCTGCTGACCAGGAATCGGACGGCAGAGTGCCGCATGTCATTCCCGATGTACCGGCTGCGGGTTATGGATCTTCCGCCTGGGGGGATGCCGCCGTCATCTGTCCGTGGACGCTGTATGAATGCTATGGAGATGTCCGCGTGCTGGAAAACCAATATCCGAGCATGAGGGCTTGGGTTGAATATATGCGGGCGCAAGGCGACGACGAATACCTGTGGAACACCGGCTTCCACTTCGGCGACTGGCTTGGTCTGGATGCCAAAGAAAACAGCTACACCGGCGCGACGCCGAAGGATTTGATCGCCACCGCTTTCTACGCCTATTCGACAGAATTGTTAGCCCGAACGGCTTTCGTTCTCGAATATGCTGAAGACGCAAAGGAGTATCGCAAGCTGCATGAAGGGATCTTGTCGGCATTCCGGGCGGAGTTCGTTACGCCGAACGGGCGGGTAGCCTCGCCTACACAGACGGCATACCTCCTCGCGTTGATGTTCGATTTACTGGAGGAAAAGGACCGTCTGCGGACGGCCAAGATGCTGGCGGAGCACATTGAAGAGAATGGGACACACCTTACGACGGGGTTTGTAGGCACCCCTTATCTGAATCATGTGTTGTCGCGATTCGGTTATACGGATCTGGCGTACCGGCTGCTGCTGCAGAAGGAGTATCCGTCTTGGCTGTTCTCAGTTGTACAAGGAGCAACGACGATATGGGAGCACTGGGACGGGATCAAGCAGGACGGGTCGCTATGGAGCGATGCGATGAATTCCTACAACCATTACGCTTACGGGGCAATTGGAGACTGGCTATATCGCGTTGTCGGCGGAATCGATCTGATGGAGCCGGGCTACAAAAAAATCCGCATTCAGCCGCAGTTTGGTGAACAACTCTCATGGGCCGAAGCTTTCTACAAATCCGTTTACGGGAATATTGGCGTGTCCTGGCGGAAACAGGAAGGCAATAACGTGGAGCTCACGTTGTCCATTCCTGCAAACACGACAGCTGAAGTCATCATTCCTACCTGCGATTATGAGAGCATTTCTGAGAACGGAATGCAGTTGAAAGACATATCGGGGCTTGTGGGCTTCGAGAAAACGGCGCAAGATCATCGAATTCAACTCGGCTCGGGTCACTATTACTTTACGTTTGCGATGCCGGCAATAAGAAGCTAAATAAGCGACTGTACTTAGGGAGCATATTATGGAAGAGAATCGTAAATGGAACGCAAGCTGGATTTGGCATCAGGGTTATCCATGGACATCGGAAACGGGAGCGCACGAGATGGTGTGCTTCCGCCGCGAATTTGATGTCGCCGATCCGGATCACGCTCGGCTCATCGTCGACGTGACCGCTGATAGCCGGTATCGCTTATTCCTCAACGGCGAATCGGTCTCTGTAGGACCATGCAAGGGCGATCGGTCCACGCATTACTATGAGACAGTTGATCTGAGTGATCGTTTAATTGCAGGTACGAACGTGTTGGCGGTTCAGGTGCTGCACTATGCCCCCTCGGGACCGCATTTGTTGGGAGTTAGCGGACCCATTTCGGTTCATCGGGCCGTTAGCGGCGCCATGCTGCTTGAAGGAGAACTAATTGAAAACGGACAATCCCAACCGCTGCATTCCGACGAGAAGTGGCAGTGTAAGAAGATGCCGGGATTTAAGCTTGTGCCAAGCCCGATTATCTTATGGCTCGGCGGGTGTGAAGATACCGACGGAAGAGGGCTTGACCATGGTTGGGAGCTTCCCGGATTCACCGCTGATGGCTGGGCGAATGCGGTAATCATCTGCGAGACCGGCGAAAGCTTCGGTCAACTGACCCCGTGGCAATTGGCTCCGCGTCCGATTCCGCCGATGCGTGAGGAGCATGCTTCGTTCAAGGGCATAACGAAGGCCAACGACAGAGCAGTCCAATCGTACTATGAGGCCTTGCTGGACGGAAGACGAGCGGAAACCGTGCGCATTGAAGCAGGCGAATCGATATCTGGATGGAGATTGATGCCGGAGAGTTAGTCACCGGCTATGTGGTATTGGAAATGCGCGGCGGCAGGGAGAGCCGGATCAAGCTTCTTTACGCAGAATCCTATGAGGAGCCGACATCGAATCTGCATCACAGAGCGAAGGGCATTCGCGACGATGCCAAGAACGGGATCTTGATCGGGGAAGCCGATCATTATACCGTGGCAGGCGTGGGCAGCGGAGAAGCGGTGGATCGGTACGAGCCTTTCGAATTCCGTACCTTCCACGTGTAGTGTTAAGCCGCACGGCGAGAGCGGTAAATAATTGTTCGAGCAGTTGATCCGTTTCAATGACCCATCGTTCTCATAGATATTCGGGAAATGACGGAAGAGACCATCATCCCAAAGGCAAGTGGATAGACAAAAGCACTGTTGCCGGGCAAGGAAGGCACAACTTTGAGTAACACGCATTAAGTTTTATGAATATGGGTCTTTTATAGAAAAATCCATCCTAGTCTCGAGGTGCTGACAATGAAATATACACAGAAAGTTGAACGATGGTGTGTTTTTGAAATTGAATTGCAATCTTCAAAGGAGTTCGCAAAGCCTTTTCACGAGGTAAGGCTGCAAGCCCACTTCCAGAAAGAACAAATACAAACCAAAGTCCATGGTTTCTATGATGGAGGGTCCACTTGGAAAATCCGGTTTATGCCGGAGGAAGAAGGAACATACACCTTTCAAATCTCATCTAATCAGGATGAGTTCAACGGTTTAAATGGAGCATTTGAAAGTACGAGAGCTCTTGAAGGTAATCATGGTCCAGTTAAGGTAAATGGCAAGCATTTTAGCTTTGCCGATGGAACACCTTTCTTCGTGATGGGGACGACGGCGTATGCCTGGACTTACAGGCCCGAGGAGGTCAGGAAACAGACATTGGAATCCTTCTCCAAGTATGGCTTTAACAAGATTCGGATGCTTGTGTTCCCCAAGTACTACAAAGGTGGGGTAAATGACGTAGATATTACCTATGATCCCCCTGTCTTTCCGTTCGCGGGAAAGCCAAATGAATTTGATTTCCAAATGCTGCTACCGGAATACTTTCAAAATTACGAGGAACGTGTCATGGATTTGCTGCGGCTTGGAATCGAAGCGGATGTGATCTTATTTCACCCTTATGATTGCTGGGGCATTGATCGCGGTATGCAGCAAGAAGATGACCTGCTATATATACAATATATGATTGCGAGGTTATCGGCCTTCCGTAATGTGTGGTGGTCGCTTGCTAATGAATACGACATTATGGAAACCGAGGAAGGCAAGTTCTGTGTCGGAATGGATCGGAAGGATTGGGACTTATTCGGGTCATTTATTAAAGCCAACGACTCTCACCATCATCCCATATCTAATCATAATATCCCGCTAGGATTTATTTACCCGGATCGGGATTGGTTGACCCATGTATCCTATCAGCACCCTGATACGTATACATTGTTGCTTGAACTAAAAAATTCCTATAATAAGCCCGTCATTAATGATGAGTACCAATATGAAGGTAATATCAAGGATGACTGGGGCAACAGCGACGCTCAAACAACAGTTTTTCGCCATTGGCTCTCTGCCATGGCCGGCGGTTATGCTTCCCATGGGGAAGTGATTAAGAGCGAAGGAAACGACAAGGACCTGTTCTGGTCATACGGGGGAAAATTAGTTGGAGAAAGCGGTCCGCGGTTGAAATATATGAAGCAAATCCTCGAGTCTTGCTCTTATCAAAAAATGGAGAGAGATCCTCGAAATACGGATGGCCACCATTATTATGCCCTGCACAACGGCATTGACGAATATTTAATCTTCTGCCGATATGATTTGCCTGGCAAAAACCTCTGGTACGGACCATTCGACGGAACCGAACCCGAGTATGAAGCTACGATATACGATGTGTGGAAATGTGAAATGATGGAGAGGAAGACCGTAAAGAAAGGATATCCCTTCTCCATCCTTGAATGGACGGTCGTTCATTTAAAGAAAATTCCCTAGGAACGGGCGGCATGGAAGTTGAATGTCCAACAGCGAACACCACCTGGTGAAGGTGATGCACGGGACAGATTGGGGACGAACTTCGTTCCCAACCATCGGACGATCCGATTAGACCTAAAGTATCTGCGAAAACCCTGACAGGACAAGGCTTTAGCGGATTTAATCAGAAGAAAAAATGTACTTGGATTAAAGGAGAGATTATAAAAGACTAAACAACATCATGGAACTGTATTTATTATTGGAGCCGGTAAGATGATCACCAGGCGTTAAAGAGAGAGAATCTACTGCGAAACTAAAAGGCGAAACTGTCCGAACTTTAAAGCCAAAATAGATTTGCTGTGCAATATTGCGTGCGGCAGAGATTTGATTGGATTGGGGACGAAAACCGTGACCAATCATCATAAAAGAACTAAACGGATCGGATCCTAAGACATCGGGAATTAAGCCTTATTTAATAAGGTTTCTTCCTACATCAGCCCAATATATCCTAGCATTTCTCTATCGCTGCTAGCGATGAGGCCGTAGTGAATTAATTACATAGGGTTGTGTACACAACGTCAAAAAATTCGACAATACTGGGGAAGACCTGGAGGATTTAATCTCGATCGGCACGATTGGATTGATTAAGGCCATCGAAAGCTTCCAGACCGGCAAAGGGACGAAGCTCGCGACGTTCGCAGCTCGTTGTATCGAGAATGAAATACTTATGCATTTGAGGTCATTGAAGAAGACACGGAAGGACGTTTCGCTACATGACCCAATTGGTACGGATAAGGAAGGCAACGAGATCACGTTAATCGATATCCTCGGTACCGAGGCCGATGATATTGTTGATAAAGTGCAGCTGAAGATCGAGAAGTCGAAGATATATAAGAATCTCGACATATTGGACGACCGTGAGAAGGAAGTTGTGATTGGGCGATTCGGGCTTGAGCATGGCGGGGATGAGCGGACGCAGCGGGAGATTGCGAAGGAGCTGGGGATTAGCCGCAGCTATGTATCGCGGATTGAGAAGCGGGCGTTGATGAAGTTGTATCATGAGTTTTATAAGGCGAAGAAGTAGGTAAAGCTTGAGAATGCTAATGTCAGAGCATTCTCAAGCTTTTTTGGTGTCGACAATCATCGTCTGAACAAGGTATGAGGCAGTAATGAAAGGACTGGCGTTTTTTAACTTAAGCAGCGATCCATGTAGTAAAGGATTTGCTTCCTCCACCAGTACCAGTCATGATTGACATCGTACCCCCAAAATTCAACGCTTGCCGGGATGTGTTTCTCCTGCAGCACTTCCTTGAGCTTCTGCGTCTCCGATCGCATTAAATCTTCATGAGCGCCTTGGCCTGTGCAAATGATGATTTTGCTGTTCCTGTATTGATTCAGATAAAAAGCGTCCTCCAAGTTTCTTAAATAGTGAAGCGGTGAATGGAAATAAGCTGAAGGAGGGACCTCTTCTCCAAAAAATCGATTGGTCGAATACAAACCGCTTAAAGCAATTAAACTGTCAAAATATTGCGGGTGCCGGAAAAACATATTGGTACTGTGATAAGCCCCGAGCGAACATCCCGTCGCCAAGATCTTCTGCGTGCCTCCACCGTTGTTCTCTTTGCTTTGACGGAGAATGGAAGAAATGAGTTCATCTTTCACATAGGCATCATATTGGTCATGGAGTTTCATCTTCTCATCGGTCGTCGAGTTCTTGGCATAAAAAGTCTCTTCGTCAATACTGTCGCATGTCCAAACTTGAATTTTTCCTTGTTCAATATAACTTTCCAACGTGTTGATCATGCCGGATTCCTCATACTGATAAAACCGTCCGCAGGAGGTCGGAAAAACAAGTAAGGGCTTCCCTTGATGTCCGTATATTTTGTATTCCATGTCCCGATGCAAGTTGCCGCTATATACTTTGTGATAGGTTACTTTCATGAGAACACCTTGATTCTATTTTCCACTGCATGAATATAAGCTGTAATTTGTTTCACTTTATCAAAGTCCTTTGAACGAAATTGATACGCATAATTTCCTCTAGATTGGCTTTGCACATCCGTAATGCTGTCGTGTTTGACAATTTCATGATGATATCGCTGCATGATCTCTTCGTGCTCATGAGCGTAGGTGAGGTGGTTTTTTTTACTGGCAAACCCGGTATAATACTTACCGGCAAAAGGTCCTTCCACCTGATTGTTAACAATCATATTCGCCCATAGCTTGTAAATATCGATATCGTAAGTGAAGTTGATCGCATCCGTCATCCACGTACCCGGCGGCCTCATATTGACTTCTAACGCAATAATATTTCCATCTGCATTGGATTTAAAAAACTCGAGATGAAAAAAGCTTTCTTTGATCCCATAGGTTCGAATGATCCTTCTTCCGGATTCCTCGATTTCCTTACTTACTTCCTTTAAACCATAATAGCTGAAATGATTTCCAGAATTTACGGTATCCATGATGCTATGCGGAAATTCGTGGCTTGCTGCGAATACGATTTCTCCATCTTTGTTGACAAGACCGTCGTAGGTTAGCAAGACGCCGTCTATAAACTCTTGCATAATAAATTCGACTTCCGATGGTTTGGTATGCAAGAAATGCTCCAGCTCCGACTCGCTCGCGAGTTTGTAAGTCATGTTCGCTCCCACGCCTTGATTTGGCTTTACGACGACGGGATAGCCGATCTTCTCGATAAATTTTTTTGCCTTCACCCGATGGAATTTCGTTATGGAACGTATGGACTCGACCTCGCTTTTATTGAAAAACTTTTCCATTTTCGATTTTTGTTTTAAATTGGATATAAAATCGAGCTTCGTACCGAAAATGTTGAAATCCGTTCGAATGCGCGCGTCAAGATCCAGCCAATGCTCGTTAAGTGATTCAAAACGATCGATTTTACCATATTTATGGGTATAATAACCGACCGTGCGCAGAACCTCGTCGTAATTTTCCAGACGATTAATTTTGATGTACTCCGTAAGGGAATTTTTCAGTTTTTCGTTGAGATCGTTATAATCTGCATCGCCGATGCCAAGCACATTCACTCCGCAGTTTTTCAAGTGAAAGCAGAATTCGGTGCAGTACTTTGGGAAATTCGGCGAGAAAAAAATAAAGTTCATCCTTTTTGTCCCCCTCAGACTCCAGTTTTGCAATTTTATCCTAAAGATTCCATGATTTCAAGAAAATATATTGTAAAGATCATATGATGAGCTCCCGTTTTTATTGAATTAATGTTAAGGGCAGGAGTGTTTAACTACTGGGCGAATAATTCTTTATAGAGAAAGAGAGAACGCATCAAGAGATGCTGCAAATGTACCATAGATACAATAGATACAATAGTGAGGTGTGACTATGGAAGTTGCGACGATAAACGAATCATTAAAAATTTTGGAGATTGACCAGTGGCTGGCACCGTTTGAGGGAGACTTGCGGCTACGGATGTCGGAATTTGAGCGGACGAAAAATCGGCTGTTGAGTGGTGAAAATCAGACACTTTCGGATTTTGCGAATGGCTACAAATATTTCGGTTTTCATCAGGACGGCGACAGCTGGACTTTCCGTGAATGGGCGCCGAATGCGGAGATGATGTATCTGGTCGGCGATTTCAACGGCTGGAATGGGCTTTCGCACGAGATGACGCGGCTGAATGGCGGTGTTTGGGAGCTGCGCATGCCGGGCAGCCTACCAATCGGCTCTAAGGTTAAGGTTCAACTGATCGTGGATGGTGAGCCGCTCTATCGCGTGCCGAGTTACATCAGCTACGCCATACAAAATGATAATTATCAATTTGATGGTGTGATTATGCAGCCAACCTATCAGTTCAAAAATGCCGCGCCCGACCTGTCAACTGAAGCGCCGCTGATTTATGAGGCGCACATTGGTATCTCTTCAGAGGAGCATAAGATCAATAGCTACGAGGAATTTACGCGCGACGTGCTGCCGCGGATCAAGGCGGCTGGCTACAACACCATCCAGCTGATGGCGATTATGGAGCATCCGCTCTACGCGAGCTTCGGCTATCAGGTATCAAATTTCTATGCAATCAGCTCCCGTTTTGGAACGCCTGACGAACTGATGGAATTGATCGACACAGCGCACGGGCTGGGGCTGCGTGTCCTATTAGACGTCGTCCATTCGCACGCGGTGAAAAATGTGGGCGAAGGACTGAATTTATTTGACGGCACGACGTCGCAATATTTCCACGAGGGCGATCGCGGAGAGCACGAGGCTTGGAACACAAAGCTTTTTAACTATGGCAAGGACGAGGTCATTCATTTTCTGCTATCGAATCTGAAATTTTGGCTTGAAGTTTATCATTTTGACGGCTTCCGCTTTGACGGCGTGACGAGTATGCTTTACCACCATCATGGGCTCGGGACGGGCTTTGACAGCTATGAGAAATATTTCTCAATGGATAAGGACATCGAGGCAATCGTCTATCTGATGCTCGCAAATGAGCTGATCCGCGAGGTCAATCCATCAGCGCTGACGATTGCTGAAGATATGTCTGCGATGCCAGGTATGGCGCTCCCGCTGGCTGATGGTGGCATTGGATTTGACTATCGTCTGTCCATGGGCATTCCTGACTACTGGATCAAGCAGCTCAAGACGAAATCGGATGATCAGCTGAACCTGATGGGGCTTTGGTGGGAGCTGACGACGCGGCGGCCAGGAGAGAAAAATATCGGCTATGCGGAAAGTCACGATCAGGCGCTTGTCGGCGACAAGACGCTCATGATGTGGCTCGCGGATGCTGAGCTCTACTATTCGATGGATGTTCATTCGCAGTCGCTGATTATTGACCGTGCGATCGCGCTGCATAAAGTTTTGCGGATTGTCACTTTTTCGCTTGCAGGCGAGGGCTATTTGAACTTTATGGGCAATGAATTTGGCCATCCTGAATGGCTCGATTTTCCGCGCGAGGGTAATGGCGACTCGTTTGACCATGCGCGGCGGCAATGGTCGCTTGCGACCAATCCAGAGCTTCGCTTTCAGTATTTGCTCGATTTTGACAATGCGATGATTGCGCTGGAGCACGATTCAAAATTTTTACAGAAGACCGCAAGCCTGCAACAGAAGTGGATTCAAAACGACGATAAATTGCTAGCCTACCAGAAGGGCGATTTGCTCTTTGCTTTCAATTTCCATCCGACGGACACGAAATTTGTCAGTTTTGACTCAACGCCTGTTGAACTGATTTTTGATACGGACGACGCGCGTTTTGGCGGTTTTGGACCGCGCTCGCAGTTCAAATGGGCGGCTGGTAAGCTCGAATTACAGCTCGCTAGCCGTACGGCGATGGTGTTTATGGTGATGTATCAGTTGTAAAACTCAAATTACATTGGGTTGTGTTCATAACGTCAAAAAATTCGACAATACCGGTGAGGATCTCGAGGATCTGATCTCGATCGGGACAATCGGACTGATTAAAGCAATCGAGAGCTTCCAAACCGGCAAAGGCACGAAGCTCGCGACGTTCGCGGCTCGTTGTATCGAGAATGAAATACTTATGCATCTGCGGTCTTTGAAGAAGACTCGGAAAGACGTTTCTTTGCATGATCCGATCGGTACGGATAAGGAAGGTAACGAGATTACCTTAATTGATATCCTCGGCACCGAGGCGGATGATATCGTCGATAAAGTGCAGCTGAAGATTGAGAAGAGCAAAATATATAAGAATCTAGACATACTCGATGACCGCGAGAAGGAAGTTGTGATCGGCCGCTTTGGGCTTGAGCATGGTGGGGATGAGCGGACGCAGCGGGAGATTGCGAAGGAGCTTGGGATCTCGCGGAGTTATGTGTCGCGGATTGAGAAGAGGGCGTTGATGAAGCTTTATCATGAGTTTTATAAGGCGAAGAGATAAGCTGTTTGATCTATTTTTATTGTGGCATTCACTTTTGAGATAGAGGGAATATTGCTGCGTTATTACCGGCCTGTGAAACGGTCTTTTGGATTTTATTTAAATGCTGATGACAGCCATATTCAAGAATGGCTCTGTGAACTCATAAACCGAGAAACGGACGTGTATGGTTACCGCAAATTGACAATTTGCTTGCAGCGTGAGTATGACTTGGTGATAAACAAGAAGAAAGTACACCGGTTACTCGATGAGATGGAGATGCTCCAGCCGCAGCGGCGAAAACAATTAAAGCATCCGCACAAATTGGCCAATAACCGCGAGATTAAAGCTTCGAACGAGCTCTGGGAGATGGACATCAAGTATGGCTACATCACAGGAGAACAGCGCTTCTTCTACTTGCTGTGCGTCAATGATGAGTTAGACCGTGAGGTCATCGATTTCCACATGGGACTGTCCTGTGAAGGGAAAAATGCAGCAGGATTGATTCAGCGACCTTATGGCAGCGACAGCTTTTGGAAGCTGAATGTCTGCAGCGGTATGAGTTCAGCAACTACTAGTAAGCGTACGAGATCGTGACGAACTATATTCATTTTATAACGAGCGGCGCATGCACGGAAGTTTATATAATTTGGCTCTGAAGCAGTTCCGTCAAGCGGTAGCTATGCAACAAGTGCAGCCTAAAACAGTTAAAGTGTGAGAATAACGGAGGAAAGCTACGCCAACGCTAGTATAAGTGACAGAGACTCAAATATTCGGGTGTTTAACCGCCTTTGTACCGCGTTAAAGAGAAGCCTTTACGGTTTGCTTACGAAAATCTATATCAGTTCGAAATAGAAACAGCGGGGGGCTTAGACTTTTTGCGGAGTCGATGTCCACCGCTGTTTCTATTTCGAAATTCCCAACCGGCTCCTCTACTTGAAGTCTCGTGAGTGAAACTATAGTTTGACTGGTTGTCAGTGAAGGAAGACGGCGTTATACTGGATCAACTATATGGTTTTGGAAATATTTCGTTATGGGATGTGTATCGTAATGAAAAAAGCTTTCGGAGGAAATTAAACAATTTTTGCTCCAACGGACAAAATGAAAGGTTTTGCGTACATGAGCCATCCATTAATCTGTACCTGCAGCGGCTATAAGCCGCTCAATTTGCACAAATGGGGACCGGGCGTACGGGATATTTACGCACTGCATTACAT
The DNA here is from genome assembly GCF_040676435.1 of Paenibacillus sp. LPE1-1-1.1. NCBI lineage: Bacteria > Bacillati > Bacillota > Bacilli > Caryophanales > Paenibacillaceae > Paenibacillus > Paenibacillus sp. LPE1-1-1.1. Next base: position 1,263,162 of record NZ_JBEGHY010000001.1, on the reverse strand, counting down.
AGCTGGCGGAAAAGGCGTTCTGGAAACACGGCATGGCGTTTTCCCATTAAAAGCGGGTGAAAGCTTTATCCTCTATCCGCATACGGAAGTCTACTATTACCCCGACCCACAGGACCCGTGGGTATATGTATGGATCGAATTTACTGGGGACGAAGCCCGGCACTTGTTGGACAAGACGGGCTTCGTTCCCGATAAGCCGGTTGTTCCTGTGTCCCCAGTCAATCTGATGCCGCATTTTCCAATCGAAGAGATCGCAGGGGGTGCACCCTTTGAAAAAATACGTGCCGAAGCTAGGCTGCGTCTGCTGCTATCTTACTATATGGAATATTTTCCTGCGGAGTATTCGATCCGAACAACGGATTACGTAGAGCTGGCGAAAGCATATATCGAAACGAACTATTGGAAAACAACATTGACCGTCTCGGATATTGTTAACGCCGTGAGGCTGGAGCGCAGCTACTTATTCCGCTTGTTCAAGAATGCAACGGGGATGCCTATCTCTAGCTATTTGACCGCATTCCGTGTCCGGCGCGCCTGCGAGTTAATGAAAACGTCCGACTTGTCTATCAAATCGATTGCTTTCTCAGTTGGTTATGGGGACCAATTGTATTTCTCCAAGGTATTCAAAAAAGCAACGTCACTTACTCCAACGGAATATTTGACGCTGCATGGCGCTTATCCGGCTAACGAAACAGCATACACTTTCCGGAAGCTCTATAATACCTAATCAATTTATCGATGGGTTCGCGTCCACAGCCCAGTTTTTCGCCAAGGCAATTGATGCATAAAAAGTCTTGCGTCGATCGGGAGACAAGCTTCAGATAGATAGCCACGTCATCCGTCAGGAGCGGAACACGGCATTCTCTGCACGTTCTGCTCCCCATTTAGTTGACCAACTTAGCCCGTACCACCAGACAGTCATGAGCGGGCACGACGGGAGAGAATCGTTCCTTATACACGCCGAGCTCCTTGTGCTCCCAGCAGTCATACAGGGACAACGATATTCCCGAAGCATAAGGAAGCCCAATGTCCCAGAACTGCAGCGAAAGCTCTCTCTGACTGTCGCTTAGGTTGAAGAAGCCTATAGCCAGATCCCCATTCGTCAGTACTTTTACCAGCATAAAAACATCGTCCGAATGGAACCATTGCGGTTCCGGTTTGATGCGGTATGCACCGCGGCCTTCAATGTCCTGATTGATTGCAATGAGATCATGGTTCAGCAAAATGTCCTTTGTCGCCTGATTCGCGTTCCGGATATCGCAGCCGATCATAAGCGGAGACCCCATGATGCTCCATAACGAGAAATGGGTTTTATATTCGTTGTCGCTACAACCGCCAATCTTGCTGCCAATAAAATCATTGTTGCTTCCGCCGTACATGCCGACTACGAGCATATCCATATCGTTATGGCAGAAGGAGCCGGTGTAGCATTCCTTATCTAGCTGGGATAATGTCAAGTTTTTAATGGAGTCCCAGTGATCCTGGATATCTCCAGTGGACCGGTACATATGGGCGCCTGATTCGCGTATCCATTGATATACATTGTCTTCCCCCCAATTACATGCGGAGAACAGGATGTCCCTGCCGCAGTTTTTGAGCGCGAGGCTCATGCGTTTATACATCAGCTCGCCTGAGATATGGCGGGGCTTAAAGCAAAAGTCGTATTTTAAAAAATCTACTCCCCATTCGGCGAATAACAGGGCGTCCTGGAATTCGTGCTCGAAGCTGCCCGGATAACCGGCGCAAGTATGGGTGCCTACGCACGAATACATGCCGAACTTCAAGCCCTTCGCGTGAACATAGTCGGCAAGCGCCCGCATGCCGCTGGGGAATTTGATAGGATCGGCTTTCAAATTTCCGTTCTCGTCTCTCTCTTTCAAGCTCCAGCAGTCGTCGATCACGATATATTCGTAGCCTGCATCTTTGTAGCCTTCCGAGATAAAAAGATCCGCGACATCCCGAACCAGCTGCTCGTTAATATCCCAGGTGAAGGTGTTCCATGAATTCCACCCCATGGAGGGTGTTAGACCAAGCGGTTTGTTAGGATTCACTCTCGTTTTCCATCCTTTCATACCCCTGTCACTGTACCAAGGGATTAGGTTCATGTTGTGTTCTTTTCGTATTAAATCATGTCTACTCTTTCCAGCCTATAGATTGACGTTGCTTGTATATGGAATGATGTTGCTTGAGAATTTCATAATAATCCCAACCTTCTGTCTTCACGGCACACTTTTTTTATTGACAGGAACATGCAGGAGGCAAAAGATGAAGTCCACGATCAAGTACGCGAATAAAGCTGCAGCTTACATTCAGCCGCTGGTTCTGTTGAGCGTAAACGGCCATCGGGAAACATCGCCAATTACCATTTTTTTATAAAAGATGGTGGTTAGGAAACGAAAAGGGGGTAGCTCGAGGCGAGCAACTCCCTATTTTTAAGCTATCTTTCTTCTAATCCACGAAGCCGAAGCCCAGAATCGTAAACCGCTTGCTTTCGTGTCCGGCGGCCATTCGAATCTCGACCCTATGCTCCTCGGATTGCTCCGAACGGTGTAAGATGACGGCGTGGCAGCGCGTCCACTTCACAGTATGAGACATGGCCATCTTCACATGCTGACCGTCGAACCATATGTCGGCATCTCCGAAGTCGTCCCTACCGGTATTTTTGTAAACGAGAAGAAGACTCTTGCAGCGAAGAGTCATGCTGAAGCTCTCGCTGTCGGATTCGGCTGTATGCATCCAGTTATTAGGGAACTGCGGCGTGCCGAAAGAATGGTCGTCCATCTCCGCGAATTGCAGATCGGAATCGGTTGCGCGAAAGCCGCCTTCATCAATCTTGACCATGTCTGGTCCATTGCGGCGGTCCAGCAAGCGAACGCCTGAGAAATCGTTACCGATTACGGGAGGTAAATCAATGACCGTATCCTCGGAAACCATTACGGAACGATCGGTCTCCGTGAACAGCCAGCTCAGGCAGTCAGCCATAATCGCGTGTCCCGCGTTCGTAGGATGATAAATATCGCTGAAGAAATCCTGCTTGGAAATAACGCGCCCCTCGGCTTGGGTTTTGCGGAATTGCTCCGTCACCGCATCCTTGATACTCACCATGGGAAGCCCGTATTGCCGACCGATAGGGGACAGCCGCTCCTGCAAATTCCAATCGCTTTCGAACACGCTGAATAGCAAGATAACGGCTGGAGAGTTTTCGGCGGACAACGCTTTCAGGACGAGGCTTTCGTAGCAGACGCCCTCCGTCTCGTCGTCGGCGTCGTTAACGGCAAACTCCACGACGACGATGTCCGGCTGCACGGCTCCGTCTCGCAGGACATCCCGATCGTAACGAATCATGCCCAATTCGGAAGGCGTGCCGCCTACGCCTGCTTTGATCAAACGGATGGCCTCGCCTCCGGTTTGGCCAAAGGTCTTCTTAAAGCTGGCATACGTCAGGTAGGCGTAACAGGCCGTATGGAGCGGATCGGCTCCCGCGCCGTGAGTAATGGACCCGCCGATAAAGGCGAGCGTCACTTTTTCGCCTCTCTTCGCCTTATCGATAACGGCTTTTAATCGTTTGTTGTTGCTTGTTCCAAGTAACGATTTGGCGATCATCTCGCGATAGGCCCAAGAATGCACAGCCATGGGGATCTCTCTTCCCTGCGGGGGCAATCGGTCTGTCATTAAAAAGCTCCTTCCATAATAGTTAATCAACTTATCATATTACGAAGTGTTCTGGCGTAAAACCTGTTAAAGAATGGTTGTTGACACGCGAAACCGCAAACTTTGAGTGATCGGCAGGTTGCCCCTGGCAATAACCGACAGCTATACTTTGAAGGAGAAAACGCCGGGATTCTTCTTGCGCAGTATACTTGGAACCATGAAGAGGAGGCAAGCCTGCAAAGACCGATATAACAGAACGGGAGGGCATCGGACTGCGATACAAGAGGTGCCATGCCTATCGAATCAAAGGTAATTATTGTATCCGTATCCTTAATGTCAACAGCAACAAAGTGGTCGAGGTTGCGGGAGCTTCCACGTCAGACGGGGGCGGAGCTGCAGCAAAATCATTATCACGGCGATCTGAATCAGCAATGGCAATCTCTCGGTTTTGGATAACAATACATAAATAAATGATGGAGCGATGCATATATGGCCATGATGCAAATAAGTTTTTTTTCGTCATGCATGAAGAGGGAAGTCACGTTCAACGCGCTGCTACCGCTCGATAGACCGGAAACGGAAGGCGAGGGCGGCAAACCGCTGAAGTCCTTGTACCTGCTTCATGGCTATTGCGGCAGCCACACGGACTGGATCAGCTTCTCGCGTATACGAGAGCTGTCGGACCGGTACCGCATTGCGGTATTTATGCCAGCTGGGGAAAACCGGTTTTATCTGGACGACGAAGAAGGTGAAACGCTGTTCGGCCAATTTATTGGCCGGGAGCTGGTGGAGTTTACACGGCGGACATTCCCGGTATCGCTGGAACGAGAAGATACCTTCATCGGCGGTTTATCGATGGGGGGCTACGGGGCTCTTCGGAACGGCCTGAAATACGCGGAGACGTTCGGCCAGATCATTGCGTTGTCTTCGGCGCTGATCTCTTACAATATCGCGCGGATGCAGCCCGGTCATCATAATGGAATCGCAGGGTACAGCTATTATAAGAGCGTTTTCGGAGACCTCGAACAGGTGATGGGAAGCGATAAAGATCCTGAGGAGCTGGTTCGCCGTTTGAAGAAAGATGATTTAAGTATTCCGCGAATTTACATGGCTTGCGGGACCGAAGACTTTCTGCTCGATGTCAATCAGAGGTTCCATCAGTTCCTGATTAGCGAGAAGATTGAACACATATACAAGGAAACGGCTGGAGCCCATACCTGGGAGTTCTGGAATGATAAGATCGGCGGCGCTTTGGAATGGGCTTTAGCCTAATGTTCAATTGAATGTTGTTTTTAGTTAATACAAATGGGTTTTAATTCCTCTATAGTTTGATAGGTAGAGTAGAGATATCATTTTCAATAACAATTTAAATATGATGTGGAAGCACGAGACAAAGCTGTCGCTTTGTAGTCTCATATTGGTGTCTATGGCGGGATACATTGGGAATTCAGGCGGAGGCACGACTACGAATGGACCTGGCAATGCGGGTAATGCTAACGTGCTGGAAGCGTCGAATTGACTGCAAAGGAAGCAGTCAGAGATAGCCTGAAATGGTGTTCGACATGGGCAGAAGGGCGATCAAATGGGTATCTTGGTAAGATGAGTCGATTAAAGAACTATCGGAAAAGGCGTTCTGGAAACACGACAAAGCGTTTTTCCATTAAAAGCGTTTAAAGCTTTTTCCTCTATCCGCATACGGAAGTCTACTATTACCTCGACCCGCAGGACCCGTGGGTATATGTATGGATCGAATTTACTGGAGACGAAATCCGGCACTTGTTGGACAAGACGGGGGGAGCAAATCTTGGAGTATCAAGGTTTTTTGTTTCGCGTAAAGAAGCCGTCTTTAATGTTATAGTAATTTTCTTTACTTTGGGGACGAAAAATCTACGGTCCTAATGTTCTTACTTTACTTGCTAATTTTTTTATACGCCAGCAGTGATGAACTAGGCAACAGTTTGAATACATCGGTTAATCTTATACTTGTTAGTAGCTCGAAAAAATAACCAATCATTGAACATCTCAATGATTGGTTATTTTTTCTTTTGCCGTATGCGCTACCTTGAAAAAGGACATCTTTTTATGCGAAATGAACCGTTTTCATGGAATGTATGCGCTTTTATAATGAGAAACAAGAGGTCGCAGCGCAGCTAGCTAGCACGAAATAGACCGAAAGGAGAGGCGAACCCCATTCAGAAAACCGTATTTTTAAAGCAGTTCAAAAGACAGTTGCCCTTCCAGGTATTCGTATGGATTGGATTGTTGTTCCTGCTCGTGTTCAGTTATATTCCGATGTTCGGAATCATCATCGCCTTCAAAAATTATAAAATATCAACCGGCATCGATGGCATCTTCAGCAGCTCCTGGGCAGGCTTGTCACATTTTAAAGAGCTCATCAATGACTATAACTTTCCGATGCTGGTGCGCAATACGTTAGTGCTCAGCCTATTGAAAATTATTTTTTCGTATCCGATTCCAATCCTGTTTGCCATTATCTTAAGCGAAGTCAGACATGTCTTCGTGAAACGGTTCGTACAAACAGTCAGCTATTTGCCGCATTTCATCTCATGGGTTGTTGTTACCGGCATATCCTATGCGTTCTTCTCGTCAAGCTTTGGCATCGTCAACGATTTTCTGCTCTCGCTTCACTTGATCAAGGAGCCGCTTTCCATCTTAACCGATCCGGATGCGTTCTTGGGACTAGCTGTTTCGACAGCCATATGGAAGGAAGCAGGCTGGTGGACGATTATTTTCCTTGCAGCGCTTGCCGGCATTGATCCATCGCTATACGAAGCGGCCGAGATGGATGGCGCGGGCCGTTTAAAGCGAATTATTTACATTACGCTGCCAGGATTAAAGGGTGCAAGCATCGTTGTCTTAATACTAACGATCGGCAGCATGTTAGGTGGAGGGTTAGTCGGATCGAACTTCGAGCAATCGATGCTGCTTGGCAATACGATTAACAGCGAGACATCCCAGATCATTCAGACCTATGCCTTCACGATCGGTCTGGCCCAAGGAAGATTCTCGTTTGCTACGGCAATCGATCTTATGCAATCGGTTATATCCGTGATCCTGATATTCAGCAGCAACGCTATAGCCAAACGCGTGTCGGGCAACGGATTATTCTGATTCAATAAGAAACAAGAGAGTGGTGAATCATCATGCGCAGAAGAATAACGTTAGAGGATCGGATACTGGACACGATCATTACGATTATCCTCGTCGTTGTTGTCTTCGGAACCCTATATCCGTTCTACTATATTTTGTTGATTACCTTTAATGCAGGCACCGACACCGCGGCCGGAGGCATGTACCTGTGGCCAAGGCAATTCACGTTTGGCAACTATCTCTATTTTCTCGAGGATCCGAAGTGGATCAACGCATTCGGCATTTCGCTGTTAAGGACCATTGTGGGCACCGTTCTAGGCGTCTTGTTTACCGGGCTTGTCGCTTATGGTCTTGCGAAGAGGGATCTCATCTTCCGTAAGAGCTACTTTACGATTGTCGTAGTAGCGATGAATTTCTCCGGCGGTATTATCGCTTTCTACATCGTGCTGAAGAGCCTTGGGCTCATCAATACATTCGGCGTTTATGTTATTCCGGGTATGCTGAATTTATTTTTTCTATTGATCGCGATTTCTTTCTTTACCGATATTCCTGAAGAGCTAGGGGAGTCGGCAAGAATCGACGGGGCCTCGGAGGTACGTATTTTTGCCAAAATCATTCTTCCGGTCTCGATGCCGCTTCTTGCTACGATGAGCTTGTTCATCGGCTCCGGTCAATGGAATGCCTGGCTGGATTCGGCATACTTCGTACAGGATGAAGGTCTTCGTACGCTGACCTACCGGATGATGCAGGTTATTAACCAGTCCATGGTACCATCGGGAGATGCGCAAGCGGCAGCGATGTCGCGTTCCAGCGTTACGCCTTTCTCGGTCCAAGCGACAGCAATGGTCGTATCGATCGTTCCTATTCTCGGTGTCTATCCGTTTTTGCAGAAGTATTTTGTATCCGGTATGATGTTAGGTTCAGTCAAAGGTTGATGCGGTTTTTCGGCCGTCTCTTTAATAATCGGACTGGCGGCCTTAAAATAAGACTATTATAGACGGGGGTATGGGAATGAAAAAGAGCTATAAACTGATTATTGTCATCTTCGCAGCATTATTATTGGTAGGAGGAGCACTATCGGCTTGCAGCAACAACAGCGGCAATAACGGAAAGGCGAGCACGAATAATGGAAAAGCGGAAGGAGAAGCTGCCGGCAATAACGGGGCAGAGGCACCGGTCGAGTTGACGATGTTCGTCGATGCAACATGGTATCCGTTCCAGGACTGGAAGGGTGAAATACCGGAAGCGATCACGAAAGCGACCGGCGTTAAACCGAAAATTACGGTAGCTACGGATGACAAGCAGCTTGCCTTGATGGTTGCATCGGGAGATTTGCCCGATATCATCGTTTCCTTTAACTTCAAGCTTATGTCGGATGGCAACATCAGCCTGCCTTATAATGAAATTTTTCCGAAATATGCCCCTAGCGTGAAGTTCGATCCGGTCAAGGAGCTCGTCAATACGGTTAATGACGGCAACTATTACGCCATTCGGAACGATTTCTCAACCGAAGCGGAGTGGAAAGCTAGTCCATATGCCCATATGATGGTACCGGGGCTTACGCTTCGCAAAGATATTTTGGAGGGAATCGGCAATCCGGCTATTAAGACGCTTGAAGATTTGGATAAGGTATTTGCTGCCGTTAAGGAGAAATATCCGGACACGATGCCGCTTATTCTTAATCCGAACTGGCAACGTCCTTACTTTGATACGCAATATGGTGCAGTAGGCGGATTTGCAGATAAAGACGGTAAGATTGAGTACTACCTCAGACAAGATGCCACTCGAAAATCGATGCTGTATATGAACAGCTTGTACCGCAATGGTTATGTTACCTCGGAAAACTTTGCCTACAAGAATGAATCGGAGACGGAGCAAATGATGGTTTCCGGCAAAGGCTTTGCTTACACGTGGACCTATTCCGGCGCGGATCGTCTGAATGCATCCAGTAAAGACTCGGGCTTTGAATTTATCCAACTTGCTGAGCCTCTAGGTGCTGAAGCTTCTGTCGTTAGTACCGGAACCGGCGGACTTGGCATGTATGTGACGAAGGACAACAAAAATGTGGAAGCGACCGTGAAATTCCTGGAATACTTGTATTCGGAAGAGGGCTGGCGTACAGCCGAATGGGGAATCGAAGGAAAGGACTGGACATGGAACGAGGCAGGTTATCCGGAGTTCAACTACAATGTTCAGGATCTGGAGACGCTTAAGGAAAAAGGCGTATATTGGTGGGGGGTACCGACTGAGACGGGAGTTGGCATGGCGCTGGGAACGTACAAGAGCGGATCGGAAACGACTCGTCAAGGCGAAGCGTACTCGAAGATCACAACCTTCAACCCGGCAATCGGCATGATTAATCCGGATACGGATTCCCCCGAACAGATCATTCGTACCAACATAGACAACATGGTGAAGACGGAGGTTACGAAGGTGTATTTGGCGCCAACGGAAGCCGAAGCGGAACAAGCATACGAAGAGATATTGAAAAAAGCGGAGAAGATCGGTATGTCGAAGCTGGAGGCTTGGGCAACCGAACAATACGGGCCTTTAAAGGAAAAGTATGATAGCTTGACGAAATAAGAGGCTGCTTATAAGCTCATATGGAAGGTTAGCCCGCAAGGGCGGCCTTCCGTATGAGCTCGCTTGCTTTCAGTTTATCGAGGAGATTTGATACTATGCGCATTAGCTCAAAAATGGTCGTTGGCTATATTTTTCTTATCGTTCTTCCGTTCCTTGTTTTTTCGGCGTTTGTATATAATCAGCTCTATGGACGATTGATTACACAGTATCAACTGACCAATCAGCAAAATATCGAACAGCAGGGGGCTAATTTGGAAGCCAGTCTGTCTAAGATCGAATCTTTGTATTCCATCTACCAAAATAATACCGCCTTGCTTGAATTTTTGCGGGGGGATTACGTATATGACAGGGATCTTATTTACTCATATTTAAAGGAGATCAGTCCCGCCTTTGCATTTGCATCTCTTGGGGAGCCGATGGTCGAGCATCTTGTCGTGTACCCGAAAACGCAGAACAGGCTGTTGTCATTCCCTGAATTCGCGGACTATACGGAGATAGGGAGCAAGCTTAGCAACGAGGAGAAGAGAAAACTGCTTCCGGCAAAAGGGTTGTGGAAGAAATTAATCGTCGCCGGGTCGGAGCCTTCCATGGTGTACTACCACAAGCTTTACAGTGAAACGTATACCAGCGAGCTTGGCATTGTTGAAATTACGGTAAAATCAGCACTCATAGAGGAGTTTATGAAAGCGCTTAGTGCCATTCATCCGCAAAATACGATCTTGCTGATGGATTCGGAGGGCACTGTTTTCAGCTCGAGGAGGGAAACGCTCATCCATACCGGGCTGCTTTCGGGGATCAAATCATCCGTTTTGACCAGAGAGGACAGTACATTCCTTGTTGACGGAGAGAGGCTGATGGTCAATTCCGTACAAGTGCCGCGCCTCGGCTTAACCGTTGTTGAAATCAATAAACAAGACGCCTTGTTCCAATTTTTGTGGACGAAGCTTTGGCTCGCAGGTGCTGGAATCGTGCTTCTTGGTTTGCTGTCGGTCTTTTATTACGTTTTATTGTCATCGCTTACAAAGCGGATTTTGCTTCTGTCCCGCCATATGCGCAAAGTCGGCTTGGACGATATTGGAACCCCCTATACGGGAAAGCTGGGCAAGGATGAGATCGGCTTCCTCATATCCAATTACAACGGAATGATCGGGCGCATCGATGAACTTGTCAATCGCGTGCAGAAGGTGGAGCTGCTGAAGAAGGACGCGGATTTCAAAATGCTGCAAGCGCAAATTCAGCCTCATTTTTTGTACAACACGCTGGAGACGATGCGAATGCTTGCTAGGTCGAACAAGGATTATACGGTAGCTGAGATGGCTTATTCCTTAGGCAATCTCCTCCGCTACAGCTTATCGCAATCGGATGATACGACGCTTCAAGAGGAGCTAGAGCATGTCAAGGCCTATATTGCCATTCATCAGATTCGGATGAGGGATCTTCTGTTCGAGCTTGAAACGGATGAAGAGTTGCTCAAGGTTCGTTGTCCGAGATTTATTTTGCAACCGCTCGTAGAGAATAGCATGATACACGGACTGTCGAACATTCGTGGGACGAAGAAGATAGCCATTCATTTCAAGAGAACTCAAGATGCTATTGAAATCCATGTTACGGATAACGGAGCGGGTATTCCAGAACCGAAGTTATCGAATCTGCGGCTAAGACTTCACGGCGGTATAGCCGATCTCGCTTTATCGACAGGAACGGGCATTGGCCTCGGCAATGTAACCGAGCGCGTGAAGGCGTATTTCGGCAAGGAATCGAAGATGCTTGTTACAAGCGGGGATGGACAGGGAACGACGTTTACTCTTATTCTGCAAACGGGGGAGATCAAGCATGCTGAGGCTGATGATCGTGGATGACGAGCCCATTATACTAGAGGGCATTCGCGATATGATCGAGGAAGAAAATACGCCGTTCGGCAAAATCATATTGGCTAACGACGGGATCGACGCATTGGAGAAAATCGACTATTTTCAGCCCGACCTTATCATTACGGATATCCATATGCCGGGGATTGATGGACTCGCGTTCATCAAGCAGGCGCAGCAGAAGAAGGTGAAACGGTTCATCATTCTAACCGGACATGATGTATTTGAGTATGCCCGCAAAGCGGTTCAACTGCAGGTCGTGGATTATATGCTCAAGCCCGTCAATCAGCAGGAGCTCGCCGAGCTGCTGAAGCGAATCGCCTTGGTGCTGCTGGAGGAAAAACAGCACCTACCAGAGCCATTATCGTCGAACGACCTAACCGCGTCCCCACAGAACGAGAATATTTCGCTCATGAAGGCTTTTATTGAAATGAATTACATGAAGGATATTTCCTTGCCTGATATAGCGGTAAACCTAAACCTTCATCCCAGCTATGTCGGACAAATGTTCAAAAGAGAAACGGGCGATACCTTTGTCAAATACTTGAATCAGGTACGTATTGAAAAAGCGAAGCAACTGCTCGAGGGCACCAAAGATATCCCGCTGGACAAAATCGCCAAATGCGTCGGTTACGATAACAGCCGCACGTTCTATAAAGTTTTTCGGAAAACGGTAGGCGTCACTCCCGGAGAGTATAGGAAATCCGGTTGTCATTGATGAAGGCTCCTGAATTGCCGCAGCGTCATATCCGTAGAGGCGAGGAACAACCGGGGGCTCGCCAATCATTATGTGACGATTCCGACTCGTTATCGGGGTGAGTTGACCTCGGGGCTGGTTTGGCCGGTCAGACTGGGCATCCTTGGCAAGGCATAATGCCGAATGCGGCTTGCGTTAAATCATCGTCATTTTTTTAGAGACCTGTATTGGGTAGCGGTCATGCCATAATATTGTTTGAACGAATGACTGAATTGTTCCAGTGTTGCAAATCCGGTCCTTGTAGCAATGGCGCTAATGGACAAGTCGGTTGTAGTAAGAAGTTGGGCTGCGGCGCTCATTCGGGATTGCTGTTTTTTATCCTTGAAGGTAACGCCGTATTGCTTCTGCACGGTCCTCTCCGTCTGCCGGGTGCTCAGACCCAGCTTGTCCGCAAGCTGCCCTAGCGTAATGGAAGGGTACTCGTATAAGAAGCTATTCTCGATTGTAAGCAGCCTGCTATCATCCAACGTTTTTACCGGAACGTCCAGCAGAGAGGAGCTGTGCTCCGTATAATGCCTAACCATTCGGGTAACGATCATCTCTAGTATATTCGTTGCCATATGGTGAAACCCGAGGCGTTTCGATGACAGCTCGTCTGCAAGCATTTCGAACAAAACCATCATATTTTCGTTGTCCGGTCCGATCCAGAACGGCGTGTTCACCAGCAATTCCGACAGGAGGTTATCCTTATGGGTGCTGTATTTACTTACGGTAAGCTGGGAATCACCAGGGAGCACCTCGAAGAAGATGCAGTATTCAGCCATAGGATCGCTGTGATCCGGAATCTGCTCATGTGCGACATCTGGTCCGGTCATGAACAACGTTCCAGGCGTGAGAGGATAACGCTCTCCCTTTGCCACCAGTATACCTTGACCGCTAGGGATGTAATGAAGCTCATAGCTGCCGTGGCTATGGCTGTGTTCGCGCATCGAGCTGTGAAAATAGCCGAACTTCACATACAAGACATTCAGTACAAAGCCGCCAAGCGCGAGCTTAATATCCATATTGCCGATGTTAATAGGGGGCAGGTTCATATCCATGTTCTCCTCTGCCAAAATGCGACACCTCAAAGGTACCTTTGGTCGTCTTAATCGATAACGTCTACATCCTTGTATCGATATAATTATAACGAAAAGCAAAGAGCATAGGGAAGCGGGGAAAATAAGACTATGACAACGTCAACTGCGCGCATGTTTGAAAAAGGAAATTACGCTTACACATATACCGATGTACCGGCATCCAACCCCGGATACGCTTGGCGTGACGGTATGGTTAGCGGCAATGGCGAGAACGGTTATATTACGTCAGGCTCGCCATATACGGATAGCTTTATCTTTCAGTATATGTGGTTCAACTATCCGTCTAGAGATCCGAGATTCATTCCTGATGAATTAACGGAACAGCTTGACGATGCTAGATGGAATGTTTTTAACCAAAATGACCAATGGAAGATTAAGGACGAGAACGGTTCGACCCGAATCAGAACGTTCTACTACAGCTACCATCCCGGGCATCAGCTTCGATTAAACACAGGAGATAGAGGAAGCGTAACCGGCTATGAGCGATGGACGAATTATGAGACGGCGGAGACGGGCGTGCGTTACTCCGATGAGTTCGGCAGATGGATGAGAACTTCATTCACTTCCAGAGCAGACAATGTTTCGATTACGAAGATCGAGCAATCTGCCACCGGTACCAAAATTAATATGATGATCTCCATCGATGATATTTCGAATATGAGCCGTGCCCGCAACGGCACCTCTGAGGTAACAGCTCTTCAATATAAGAAGCTGGTAGATCCGCAGGCCGAATATATTGCACAGGTCGCGCATTATCCATCCTACGCGGGCAGCGAGCTCGATAATGGAGGCTATGCGGGACTAACGAAAGTACTCGTTGTAAACGGTACGAAGAAAAGAATTCTGCTCGAAGAAACGCATGAAACGATGAACGTTGGCAGCGATCAGAATCCGGCGATTCAAATAATAGATGCCGATGCCGTATATCTCATTACGCAATCCAATCGAACTTATGAGATGGGCAGGATTGAAGATTTTGCCGATATGGCACAATACGCTCTCGTAGAGCAGTTATTCCGGCATACAAACGCTGTCGCGCAGAAGTATAGTGATCCTCAAGGCCGTTTTGATTATTACGCTGCCCTTGCTACCCATGCCGAGCAGCATGCTGCTGAATTTAATGCTGTCCGTTTCTCTTTAGCTGGCGATGACATGGATAAGCATGCGGATAATCTAGCGCTGATTCATACCCAACAATCATCCGTATCGAAAATCAATCATGCCTTCATGGAGCAAATCTACAACCAAGGCCGGTATGCGATGATATGCTGCAGCGGCTCAAGCGCGCCTCGCTTGTACGGCATGTGGACCGGTGAATGGAATCCGGGTTGGCGCGGCATCTACACCCTTGACGCAAATGTGAATTTGCAGGTTGCGGCCATGAATACGGGGCATCTGACGCAAGCCCAGCTTGGATATATCGCATTTTTCCTACGGAATGCGCCAGACTTTGCATACAATGCTCGCAAGGCTTACGGGATGCATGATGCGCTTCAGGTATCCGTCAACTCTGACGGCGACCGAGGCATGCATGTGGAATACGACAATGATTATCCGTTTGAATATTGGAATGCCGGAGCAAGCTGGTGTCTGCTACCGATCTATGAATACTGGCAGTGCTACGGTAATAGGCAAATCCCGATTGTTGATACGATGAGAATTCATGAACTGCAGTCGCTTCTCAGCGTCAATGACGGGGGACTTTCCGATGAAGAATTCACGGATCTGCTGAGGAAGGGATATCTGGATCTGGAGAAGGATGTTTTGCTTCCGCTGCTGACGAAACAAGCTAATTTCTGGGAACAGATATGTACACCGGAATACTACACGGACATGAACGGCAATGCATGTCATCTAAGCGGAAAAGCATCGTTAAATCCAGGAGAGAAGTATATGATTATCCCTACCTATTCGCCGGAGAACAATCCTATTGGCTATAACAGCACGATTACGGCTAATGCGACAATGGACATTTCGGCTGCTAGGGATGGTCTGCTAATGGTCATAACGATGGAGAAGGCCGTTAAGCGCGAAGGATATGAAGCCGCTATTGCGAAATGGGAAACTCTCTTAGACCTGCTGCCTGATTATAAATATGACGCGGATGGCGCTTTGCGCGAATGGGCGATGAATGAATATACGGAAAATAATAACCACCGCCATTTGAGCCATCTGTACGTAGCTTGGCCTGCTTATGAAACGCAGAACAATCAAGCGCTCGCTAAAGCAGCGAAGATCGCGCTTGATAATAGGGACAAGTACAATACGAAGGACGCGACGGCGGGGCACGGCTGGATGCATAAGGCGCTGGTTAGCGCGCGGCTCAAACAAGGCGAAGGCGTACTTTCTTCGCTGTTGCCCATGATGACGGATGCTGGCTATTACCCGTCTCTAATGACAGACCACGATACGAATCGCAGAAATCATTGCTATTGTACGGATACGTCATTTGGCGTCGTAGCTTCAATTAATGAGACGTTGCTATTTTCGAATACGGGCGAAATCGAGCTGCTTCCGGCATTGCCTTCCGACTGGCAATCGGGATCTATAGATGGACTTATGGCAAGAACGCAAGTAGAGGTTAAACACTTATCATGGAATTTGTTGACCGGAACCACCAAAGCTACATTGTTTTCAAGAGTTGACGATAATACAATCCATTTAAGTGCGGGCGTTCCTTGGACGAGAGCCATCGTTAACGGTAAGGAAGCTCAGGTGCATGAAGGTGGAATGGGCAAGTTTATTGTGTTAACGCTAAGTGAGGGAAAAGATGTAACAGCTGAATTTGTTTAGAGCATTACCTGAATAAACATGCAACCCGGCTGCATTTAAGCAGTCGGGTTACTTGCATTATTGGTAAAGAATTTCTGCGTATCTTCTTTTAGTAGCGAGGGAGAGTGGGAGGACGCAGGAGGAGAGACTTACCGAAAGATATAAAGCTTACGATAATATCCCTAGTGCCCGTTAACCGTGTATAACAGCACTACTCTGTTCCATTGCTGACGAGTACAGCAGGGAGGAGATTCTTGGTACTGAGGCTGATGAACTTGTATCATGAGTTTTATAAGCAGAAGCAATAATTAAATGAACGACCGGAAAACTAATGCTGCCCTGTAGCGGCAACGTTTGCCGACTACTGGCTTCTTATTAAGGATTGCACTCCAGTCAAATATGTCTTATCATGAAACATGAATTAATGTTTTTATCGTCGGATTAACAATTATATTAATACAATATTTCATAAAAGTAAAAACCTCCCACCAAGAACGACATCAATATTGAGAAAGTCGTCCCCAAACTCGTCATCGAGGTAGAGCGAAGGAATGCAAGGGCACTGACCCGGGAAAATATGGGAGGATTAACCACAAGTGTAAACGTGATGCGATATTTAATTATTTATTTATTTATTTATTAAGGGGGCTTTCTTTTGTCAGTACATAATAGCAGTTATTCGGGTTATCTTTTGGTGCATTTTATCGGGGAACAGCCCGACGGCGAGCAGGTCTATTTCTCCTACAGTGAGGATGGCCTGCATTGGAAAGACCTGAACGCGGGCTTACCGGTTCTGCGTTCCGAACTGGGAGAAATGGGAGTGAGGGATCCGTTTTTAGTGCGCTCGCCTAAGGAGGACAAGTTTTATCTGATTGCCACGGATCTTCGCATTGCAAACGGAAAAGGCTGGTCCGCAGCATCGAATGAAGGAAGCCGCGATATGATCATATGGGAATCCACCGACCTGTTGAATTGGTCTTCACCATGGGCTGTGACGCTTGGTGTACCGGGAGCCGGCTGCGTCTGGGCGCCAGAGGCTATTTATGACGAAGCAGCGGAAGAATTTTTGGTGTTTTGGGCTTCCGCTACGCAGGAGCCGCAGGAAAAAGAGCGGAAACAAAAAATTTATAGCGCCCGTACCAAGGATTTTCGCACCTTTACAGCGCCTGAAAAGTATATTGAACGGGAAAACCATATCATTGATACTACGATAATTGCCCACAACGGTACCTACTACCGTTTTTCTAAGGATGAAACGACTAAGAATATCAGGGTCGAAAAAGGCTCATCGCTGGAAAAAGACTCATTTACCAATTTGCATGTTCCGGTTTTAGAGGAATTGTACGGTGTGGAAGGCCCGCAAATTTTCAAACTGGGCGACCGCGAGGAGTGGTGCCTTATTGTGGACCGCTTTGCGGAAGGAAAGGGCTATCTCCCCCTGCTGACCTCCGACCTTGAAAGCGGTGAATTCCGGGTTCTGCCGGAAGGGTCGTTCGATTTAGGGAAAACCAAGAAACGCCACGGCGGAGTCCTGCCTATTACCGCTGCTGAAAGCAGCCGCCTTCTGGCGGTGTATGGCGATGGCCATCAGGTGCTGCCAGGGCAATTTGCTGATCCGGACCTAGCGAAATTCGGAGATCGCTATTATCTTTATCCCACAACCGATGGCTTCACGGGCTGGTCGGGCACGCAATTTCATGTGTTTTCTTCGGCTGACATGCGTATTTGGGAAGACGAAGGCGTGATTTTGGATCTTGCGACGGAAGATGTACCTTGGGCTGTCGGCAGCGCATGGGCTCCGGCTATTGCCAGCAAAGACGGAAAATATTTCTATTATTTCTGTGGCAAAATGAAAAGCGGTGAGAGCGCCATAGGCGTTGCGGTTGCTGAAACTCCGGTGGGCCCGTTCCGCGCGGAGCCGCAGCCGCTTGTTACAATGGACCAGTTAAAGCGTCTTGGAATTTCCATGGGCCAGGCCATTGACCCATCCGTCTTTTTCGAGGAAGACGGAACGGCTTACCTGTTGTTTGGGAATGGACACGCTGCAATCGTACAGCTCGGCGAAGATATGGTGAGCGTAATCGAGGATACGATGAAGAATCTTGTCGGCCTGCATGACTTCCGGGAGGCGGTCACCGTTCTAAAGCGCGGCGGGCAGTATCACTTCACGTGGTCCTGCGACGACACCGGCAGCGAGGATTACCACGTGAACTATGGTACGGCGGAGCATCTTTACGGGCCGGTAACTTACCGTTACCCGGTTCTTGTCAAAAATAAGGAAAAGGATATGCTCGGTACCGCTCATCATTCGATTCTTCAGGAGCCCAGCACCGATAAGTATTGGATTGCTTATCACCGGTTTGTCACGCCGCTGACCCGGTTTACACAAGGAAAAGGCTATCATCGCGAAGTTTGCATAGACCCTCTCACCTTTGGCGCAGATGGGCTGATGCAGCAGGTGCAGCTGTAGAGGATGCCCGCGTAATAAATAAATCATATTATAAAGGGAGGGATTAGAAATAATGCAAGCTTATTTATTTGTACATTTTAAGGAGAAGAGAACACCGGACGGAGAACAGGTTTACTTCGGCGTTAGTAAGGATGGCTTTAATTGGGAAGAAGTTAATGATGGAAAGCCTGTTTTATGGAGTTATTATGGCGATAAGGGCGTCAGAGATTTTACGATTACTAGAACCAAAGAAGGTAAATTTATTATTTTAGCAACAGACTTAAGTTTGTCGTATGGTATGTTGAATCAGTATCAACATTCTTGGGACGAAATATCCAGAAACGGAAGCAAATGTCTGGTCCTTTGGGAGTCTGATGATTTGATTCACTGGTCAGAACAGAGGATGATCAAATTGGGAGATGAAGACTTCGGCTGTTTGTGGGCACCGGATATTATTTATGATATGAAAAATGATGATTATGTCATTCACTGGTCATCACCCCATAGCAGCAATAACTATGGAGAAAAGGGAATCTACTATTCCCGAACAAAAGATTTTGTGAATTTTACAGAAGCTAAGCTTTTATATCAGAAAGAAGACAGTGGAGTCATTGATTCTGCAATGTATGAGGAAGATGGAAAGTATTATTTATTCTTAAAGAGTGAAAAGAATCCTGCTAGAATTATTCTAATGGAATCAGAGAATATAACTGGACCATTTGAGAAGATTAAAGAATTTGATAATAGCATGGAGTCACTGCAATCAGGACAATATGAAGCTCCAACAGCAGTTAAATTAGAAGATGGCAGATGGTGCTTATTCTTGGATTTTTATGGATGTTCTGCAGAAGAACAAGGGTATGTTCCGTTTATAGCAGAGAAATTGTCATCAGGAAGATTTATTCGTTCGGATAAATCCTTTACTTTCCCATATGGTTATAAGCATGGAACCATCTTGACGATTACCATGGAAGAATATGAAAGTTTGAAAGCTTATAAAAAAATGCCATCTGAGTATTAGGTATTCGACTTATCCTACAACTAAGTGAGTTAGACAAGCGCTAAGGTGTCCATGACCATTTATTCGGAAATTTTTTGATCTTCTTGCAGTTGTTCGAGAAGAAGAGCCTCTCATGGTAGGGGTTCTTCTTTATTTTTTGGAAAAGTCATTCCTTTTCGGTCGA
Organism: Paenibacillus sp. LPE1-1-1.1; assembly: GCF_040676435.1. Lineage (NCBI taxonomy): Bacteria > Bacillati > Bacillota > Bacilli > Caryophanales > Paenibacillaceae > Paenibacillus > Paenibacillus sp. LPE1-1-1.1. Next base: position 1,243,708 of record NZ_JBEGHY010000001.1, on the reverse strand, counting down.
ATGGATTTTGATACGTCTTTTAAAGCTCAGCGGGAGATTGCGAAGGAGCTTGGTATTTCGCGGAGCTATGTGTCGCGGAATATCTCGAAGCCCATCACGTCTTTGCAATTGGGCATGAAGAAACAATTTAAGATAAGCTGGCGTGGTGAGCTTCTTAATGTATTTATCTTGGCCGGTCTGAGCAATTCGATCTGTGAACGTCTTCGTACAAATTGGGGAAAGCCATTTACCAAATGAAGAAAATTGGGCATTCTTGTCCTTGAGCTGATCCTTTTCACTGGATTTTGGACAGGTACTACCTTCCATTCCATTGTAAAGGATTTTTTTATGCTCAGACGCAAAGAGAGTTGATTATTATGAATATTCAGATAACATTAATGCAACGCTTGTGAAATCTCAAAATATGCCAGTTTTACAATTTGTGATAAAATGGAGGTATTCTGCAGTACCAGTATCGTACTGATAAAGGTAGGGGTTGTTCGTGGGCTTATTGTATATTCTCATGTTCCTCTCGCTTTGGTCCATGGGTATCGTATTTCTGGTTTACAGCTTTAAGAGCAACTTCTGGATCGGCATGACGCTGATCATTGGAGGGATGTCGAGCTTTGCCTTCTCCGTCCATCTGGTCATCATTCCCTTCCTCCAGCCTTACGGGTGGCTGTCGCCTTTCGTGAGCACCGCGATCTTCCAACTCAGCGCGGCGGCCATGAACGTTTACTTTTACTTTTTTCCATTTGCGGCATGCATGGGCGGGCTGTGGATCGGGGCTGTCCCATCGGACAAAAAACGGCTGCTGCTATCGCTTCTGCTTGCGATTCCCGCGTCCATGCTGTTTACGGTTCATCTTCTACGCGAGCCGTGGAGCACCTTCGATGTCAGCACCTTCCGCTGGTGGAGCGGCTTTTATTTCCTGTTGGGATATGCCTTCTACCATATCGCATTCGCGCGCGAGAAGGAATATTACGAGAGAAGGAACAAGAAACGGGTGGCCATTCTGTTCTCCTTCGGCACGCTGTGGGCATTCGTTTCCGATTATCTTGGCTTTGTCTGGCTGTCGATGAGGGAGTGGAAGTTCGATCTGGTGAGCAACGGAACATGGAAACTTAACGCGGTTATTATTTTGGGCCTCGTTGCGGTCATTATTTATTACACGGTTAAGTACGGCTTCCTCGGTATTAAGCTCAGAATCGAGCGCGAACGGCTGGATTATTCGATGCGGGCGTTGACGATGGGCGTATCCATTTTGAACCATTCCATCAAGAACGAAATCCAGAAAATCAATTATTTGACGGAGAAGACGCAGGGCTTCATTCATTCCGGCCAGTCCGAAAAGTCATTGCAGTCGATCGACCAAATTCATTCGGTGACGGCGCATCTGCTCGATATGGTGGGGAGAATCAAAGAGAAAGCAGACGATATCGTGATTAACGAAGGATGCATCTGGGTGAAGGAGCTATTCGACGCCGTCCTGCATCCGATGCAGCCGCTGCTGGAGAGACGCTCGGTCGAGGTCGTGCAGATCCAGGATGAAGGCGGCGAGCTGACCTGTGATTTGCTGCATCTGAAGGAGACGCTGTCCAATCTGGTCCATAATGCTGTAGACGCCATGGAAGAGACGGGCGGCACGATTACGCTCCGGGCCATGAGATCCAAGCGGCATTTCACCATAGAGGTAAAAGACAGCGGCTGCGGCATTCCGAAGGAGCAGCTCAGCAAAATTTTCGAACCGTTCTATACGACCAAGAAAAACTCGAGCAATCACGGCCTCGGCTTGCCTTATTGCGTATTGGTCATGAGGAAGCACGGAGGCAGCCTGGCCATCGCGGATACCGAGACGGGGAAAGGGACGTCAGTCATGCTTCATTTCCCGATTTGGCGCTACATACAGACAGGCACCGCCGCTTCTGTCATGGCTTCTCCGGCAGCTGCCGTCCAAGAACAGCCGACTTAATCGCCCTTGAAATGCATCAGTTTGTTTTTTATGCTTTTCAGCTGCGATTTGATCGTATTCGTAGACTTATGCAGCTTTTCCGAAATTTGCTGCTTGCTCAACCCCTCCTTGCGCAGATCGAATACTTCCCGTTCCATGGGTGAGAGCTCCATGAGCTGTATTTCACTGCGCATGATGCGGGCCGCGTCCGCGTGAATCGTCGAGCGGTCTTCGTAAGCCTCCCTGATCGCGCGGACGATGTCTTTGTAGCTTTGCTTCGTAATGTAATTGAGCGCGCCTAGCCTGAACGACTTCATAATGACCTCCCTTTCGGTGAGGGAAGTAAGCATAATGACTTTAATATCTTCTTCCTTGTCAAGCTCCGACAAAATTTCCTTCATGGCTTCCAGCCCGTCGAGATTGTTGCCGGTTAGATTAATGTCCATCAGGATAATGTCTATCGGATGGCGCGAAGCCGCAAGTAACGCTTCCTCCTTTGTGCCGGCTACGGCAACAACCTCAATATCCGGCTCCTCCGCCAAATCCGCGCTTAAGTTCTGCTGCCAGAACGGATCGTCCTCCACCAGCATGACGCGTATGCTGCCCATCTGTCTTCCCCCCATCCGCATATACCGTTAAGCCAGTATTCTTATTAGTTAAAGATAGTATAGCAAGCACGGATCCTGTCCGGTAGGGTGAATTTTTATCACCCGGCCTAACGGCAGGGGTGATAAAAATTCATCCTCCTCAGCCAAGCCGGCGCCAATGTATACTCCGAATTGTGAACGGCGGGCCGGATAGCGGAATGCGGAAGGCGCCGTCAACGAATCGAGTTGAAAACAAAGGAGACGGTGAATATGGTTCAGAAAAAAACGAACGATTCAGCGGTAAAAATGGCATCGGAGAATACAGCGCCCGTACTTAATTATAATGTGCCGGAGCCGACAACCTACAGCGGCCGAACGTATATCGAGCTCGACATTGCGGATAACTGCTTCCTGCCGCCGCAAGCGGGCATTCAGGCGAAGGCCGCTTTCGGGGCGGCGTCGCTGAGCTTCGGGACGGCAAGTTCCCCGCAGCTGCCGGTAGAGGAACTGCGTAAGGTGAAGCGCTCCGGCGACCGGATGACGACGCGACTCATCGAGCTGACAGAGGAGGAAGTGGAGCTTCAGGCGAGGGAAGGGAAGAAGCTCAGCCTGTTCCGTACGATGACGGGCGCATGGTCGCACCGGTTCGTGGCCGATTATGCGCTTTCCGTTCCTGCTGCGTCTGAGTTTTCCGAGCCGAAAGCGCAAGCGCTCAGGGCCGCTCTCGCCCCGCTGGCGACGATGGACGGCGGAGATCCGTACCAAACGCCTCCTATTGACGACCAGATGCGTGATGACGATGACTGGCCGCCAGAGGAGGATCCGATTGAAGAATCCGTGTCGGCTTCCTTCACCGCTCCTGCAGCAGGCACGAATATCACGGGTCCGCATACAGGAGCAGTGATCGATATTAAAGGAACGGCAACGGCCGTGCTGGGGACGGTTTCAAGGGTGATGGTCAAGGCAGGCTCGGGCGCATGGAAGCAAGCCCAGCTTTCCGGAGATAATTGGGTGCTTTCGGGCGTCGTGATAACGGATCAAGGCCAGGTTACTTTACAGGCGGACGCGTACCACTCAAACGAGCAACTCTCTTACATCACCACGAGAAAAATCAACGTGACGCTGGAGCAGGCCCCGGACGTGACGCCGCCGACGATTGCGATCACATCGCCTGCAGCTGGCGCGGTTCTTTCGACCAACAACAGCCCTGCCGCAAATATTACCGTTCAAGGAACGGCGGGGGATAACCGGGGAGTTACAAAGGTTGAGCTGCTTCTTGACGGGCAAAATCCGATCGCGGTCGATACGCCGAACAACTATGCCACTTGGAGCAAAGGGCTGTCGATCCCGGCAGGCAACCATTCGATTATAGCGCGCTGCTACGATGCGGCAGGCTTGAAAGGAGAAACGAGCCTGAACGTGAGCGTGGATACGACCGCGCCTACGATCAGCATTACGTCGCCGGCGCTGAACGCGGCGATCGCCGGCACCTATACGAAAGGAGCCGTCATTGAAGTGTTCGGCACCGCGGCTGACAGCGGCGGCGTGAAGGTCGTGGAGGTTTCGCTGGGCAACAGTCCGGTTTATGTGCGTGCGGTTGAGAAGGCGCCAGGCGACTGGTCGCAATGGAAAGCGACGGTGAAGGTTGACCTGCCTGGATTATGCGTCATCAAAGCGCGCGCTACCGATATGTCCGGCAATACGATGCAGGCGGCTACCCAGGTGAACGTGACGATTTTGCCGGAAGTCAGCTCGCGGAAAAACCGTATCATCCTAATCGAATCGTACCGCTTATCCTCCTTCCTGGCCAATTACGGTGCGGGGCGCACGCTGAAAACCTTCTCCCTGCTTCCGGGTGAGAAAAGCAAGATCAGCATTCGTACCTATACCCAGAAGGAAGAGACGATGAAGAGCGCATCGACTATTCTCGATTCCGTGACCGACGATATCGCAAGCGAATTCGAGCTGTCGATCGGGGATGAGACCTCAAACAAAACCGGCTACGAATCCAGCAACGATTACAAGCTGGAAGCAAGCGTAGGAGTAAGCTGGGGCGGCTGGCTGAACGCGTCGGCAAGCGCTTCGACGAGCGGCGCGACGAATGCGGCGAGGGAGCAGCTGACGAAGAACATCGTCAATTCGACACAGAAGCATGTGTCCAAAGCGTCCGCCCGCCGCGACATGCAGATCGACACGACCTATGAGGTGAAGATGACGACGACCGACGAGACCTCGATTGTCCGCGAGATCGAAAATATTAATATGAGCAGAACGCTGAATTTTGTTTTCCGCCAAATGAACCAGGAATTTATTACGCTGCTCCATCTGGTCGACGTACGGATCGGCTTCTACCGCGACGAGAAAATCGAAGGGGAGGGCAACAGCTATTATCAAGAGGTTACGCTGCCTGAGCTGGGTAAGCTGCTTTCGGAAATTATCGTGCCGGAGAAGCGTGATGAAATACGCAATACGATCATGTACCAGCTCATGAACATTTTCGATTATCAGGATATTCACCACTCCTTCGTTGAAGAAGCGGTGCTGAAGGATGCGAACGGAAGCGTCATTCCGGCGTCAAATTACTTGCGCATCAAGAAGGACTACTATTCCGAATACGCCGATGAATCAACCGGATCGATAATCAAGGTTCCAGGCATCATTATGGCCGCGAACAACCATGTCCTGAGGACGGATGGCATCGTTGTCGATGCGGTGCTCGGGCAGGGCGAGGCGCTTGACGAATACTCGAGCAACCTGCAATTGCAATCGGTCAGGGAGAAGGAGCTGAAAAACGACCTGCTGCAGACGGAGGTCCGGATGAGGGAGCTGGCGCTGCAAATTCTCGAATCGAAGGATCAGGCGGCAGCCCAGCTGTATGCGCTGCTTAATCCTCAGCCGGTTGAGGACGAAGAGGAAGAACCAGCGGCTGTAACCGTATAGGAGGAGGCAGGGAGATGGATTTCACCTTTACGCTCAGCGACCGGAACAAGGATCGGCTCGAGCATGACAAGGCGCTTGCCAACAAGGATAAGGCGGCTGTCGTCAATCAGAAGACGGTCGTCAGTGCATACAAATTCATTTATAAAAAAATCGTGAAGCTGATCGATCTGCCGATTGCCGCTTATGCATTGAACTTTCATAAGGTGCATTTCGAATATTTGACCATCGTGCTCGTCGCCGTAAAAAATACGAGCCAGGCGACGGAAGCAATCGCCGGCATGAAGATGAATCTGGACAGCTACGTGTCTATGACGGAGCAGGTGCTGCGCAAGATCGAAGAGCTGCCGGAGGATCCGCTGCCGGGACTCAATCCGCTCGACCATCTGTTTCTGTCGCGCGATCCGGAATTTGTGGAGGCCCATGACCGGATTATCGAGGATTACCGGACGGTTGCCCGCGAGAATTTGACCAATATTACGCATTGCGCGAAGCAGGGGCGGGACATTTACACAAGCACGAATACGGAAGCGAAGAAGCTGCTGGACGATTTGATGAAGGTGCAGCCGCAGTCCGATATGGAGAAGCTCATCATCGAAGCGAACAAACGGGATTTGAAGTGGCTCATTTTGTCGCTCGACAAGATTAGGACGGTTTACCAGAAGGCCGATGCCGCCGTGCCGAAGGCGCAGCGCATGGCGGAATTCGCGGATCAGTTCGTGAAAATAGCCGGATAAAAGCAAAACAAGGCAGTCTCTTCGCCGACGAGCGAATGCGGCTGCCTTTTTTTTTTCGGGTGCTTTGGGGAAATATCTTGAGCCCAGATTTATGCGGCGCACGCATTTAACCCGACTAATCATCGTCAGCCGATGTTTTTCCGGGTTTTTCTTGTGAAAGCTCCATAATGCGCTTTTTGATCAAAAGGCGAAGGAGGCGTATAGTGGGGGATAACTATGGCTATGGAAAGGCGGATTTTTCGATAATGTCCCAAAAGCTCCTTCTCCCGCATTTCGGTTTCTTGGTTGTATACCTGTTATGGGGCATCAATATCAGCTCGATGAAAATTGGCGGCCACGAATGGGATCCCGTCATGTTCAACGGGCTTCGCTATGCTTTAATAGCCCCGCTGCTTTGGCTTGTTACCTATTTCCATTTCCGCCAAAAGGGCATCAGCCTCCGCATGGAAAGCCGCGATCTGGGCCGCATTTTGTTCCTCGGCATCCTGTCCGCGATCGGGATGGAGGTGCTGCTGTCCTACGCGCTGCAGTATTCGAACGCGGCTAACGGTTCCGTATTGGGCCGCGGCTTCATGCCCGTGCTGACTGTCATCATCTCGCTTGCCCTCAAGGAAATCCGGTTGTCGTACCGGATTCTGATCGGCCTTCCCTTTGCTTTCGTAAGTGTTATCGTGATTGTGGCGGGTGGCGAGCAGGGCTTGCATTTCGGGCTGGATACGCTTCGCGGGGACGGCCTGCTGCTGCTGCGAAGCCTCTTTGGCGCCTTCTATCTTATACTGATGAGCAGATTGACGTCGCGCTATCCGCTTATGCTGCTGATTTCCTGGGAGATGACGGCCGGCGCCATTTCGCTGCTACCGTATGTACTGTGGAAGGCGGACGCCGCCTATTTCGCCGGCATTTCGTCTCACGGTTGGATCAGCCTCGCATATACGGCCATTCTGGCTACCATGGTCGGCTTTACGCTGCACAATTGGAGCCTAGCACGTCTGGGCCCGTTCAAAGCATCTGTTTACGGGTATACGCTTCCGATCACGGCGGCCGCCTCGGGGTATTTCTTGCTGCATGAATCGCTGACGGTGTATCAGGTGCTTGGAGGAATCGGTGTCCTATTCGCCATGTATTTGTTGCAGAGGGACAGGCAGAGACTCGGAAAACCGAAGGCAGCCGAGGCGCAGGGTTCTACTCGAAGCCATTAAGCTGAAACTAATGAGACATTTTGAAGATCGTGAAGAGGGTGTTGTATTCATCCATGACTCAACAGTAGGAGTAGTTTTACGTGAAACGAGAATTATCGACCGCAGCGCTAATATTCTGCCGCAGGAGGCGCCTGATATCGGCATTCTATCTGAAAAATTGTATTACGCTATCGATTTCGGAAGTCGATCCTTACTTCGTCGCGTGCTTGAGGAAGGTCTGCTTTCGATCGCACAATACTATGGAACTGAGCGGGCAATTAAAGCCGCCACTTCACAGTGGATTTCGCTCATGCTCACCAGACTTTTGAAAATGAATACTATAACATATTTCGATATACAAGACCCTGAGTCTTTGACTTCTGACATTTTCAAGCAGCCAATTTCCAGACGTTGCAGAGGATGATCGAAGATAGACTGATGCTTATTCTTAATCGGTCAGGATCGCAATGCAGGGATGATACGGTTATTGCGCAAGTTTTGGACTTTGTGGAATGTCATTACTCTGAGAATTTGAAGTTGAAAACTCTTGGAGAGAAGTTTCATTATAACAGTGCTTATTTGGGCCAATTGTTTAGAAGCGTCACAGGCGACCCATTCCGTATTTATTTGGATAAAGTTCGAATCCGCAAAGCCTAGGTCTTGCTTGAGTGTGGTCTCAAGGTTCACGAGGTTGCCGCCCGTGTAGGAATCTCTAACGTTAACTATTTCCATATGAAGTTCAAAAAAAACTTAGGTAAAAAACCTTCTCATTACAAGGCAAAATCATCTAAAAACCGTGGCACGTCAGCACTATAGAGCTTTCATGAAGAAGAACGGCGAAGCCATCTATAGAACGCAGGCCACTCGAGCCGTTAGACCATATTTACGGCATTACTTGTAAAGGGAATCATCTATTTTTGCATATACAGGATAAGCCAGCAAGTCAGACTGCATCTTACGCTACAGGCGAAAAGTCGCTGTTCGCCCATGTGATCCTGAAAAAAGGCGTCGTGCGATACTAGTGCTCGCTGGCTATATAAAAAGGCCCAATCTCGAAAGATTGAGCCTCTTTGAATAGCCGTTTTGCTTTAGCCTTTTACCCCGCCAACGACCATCCCTTTGACAAAATACTTCTGTAGAAACGGATAGACCATAATAATCGGCACACTGGCTACGATCGTCATCGTTGCGCGAACCGATGTTGGCGTAACCGTCGTTACATTTCCCTGCGCATTAGCAAAGGCATCAGCCGCCGAGCCGCCTGAACTTGTCGTAGCGCTTGATGTGGACAACACCTTCATCAGTTCGTACTGCAAGGTACTTAGATTAGGCCGTGAAGAGTTGTATAAGAATACGTCAAACCAGGAGTTCCACTGGGATACCGCTACGAACAAAGACACCGTAGCTAGAGCAGGAACGGTAAGCGGAAGCACAATACGCATAAATGTGGTAAAGTCTCCGGCGCCATCGATTTTAGCCGATTCCATGATACCCTCCGGCAAACCTTCAATAAAGGAACGGATAACAATCATATTGAACACGCCGATAATGCCCGGGATAATGTATACCCAGAAGCTGTTCAACAATCCAAGCTCTTTGGTCAGCAGGTAGCTCGGAATCAAGCCACCGCTGAAATACATCGTAAAAATGAAGGTAATAGCTACAAACTTTTTCAATGCATATTCAGGACGGCTGATCGTATAAGCCAGCATCGCCGTACAAAACACGGAGATGATCGTCCCGATGATCGTCCGTGCCGCGGAGATAAAGGTCGCATAAAACACATTGGACTCGTTAAACACATATTCAAAATTTCTCAGAGTCCATTCGCGTGGCCAAATATAAATGCTGCCTCGAATCGAATCATTCGCATCGTTAAACGACAAGGCAAACATATTCAAGAAGGGGTACAGGGTCAAAATGATTAGGATAATCATAAAAATGATGTTACACACATCGAAAATTTTATCGCCCATTGAAGAATTTCGAGCTGATTTGGCTTGTTCCACAGCCTTAGCCTCCTTTCATTTAGTACAATCTGCTTTCGCCCATCCGTTTGGCGAGGTTGTTGGCGGCGATGAGGAAGATGAAGCTGACCACGGTTTTAAACATTCCGGCTGCGGTCGCCAAGCCAAAGTTATTCATTTGCATGCCGTATTTCAAGACGAATATATCCAGATTTTCCGAGAATTCAACATTAATGCCGTTGCCAAGCAAGTATTGCGCTTCGAACCCGGACTCCAGAATATGACCCAGATTCATAATCAGCAAAATGATGATGACTGGCTTCATGCCTGGAAGCGTAACATGCCACATCCGTTGAAGACGTGAAGCGCCATCCATCTCTGCTGCTTCATACTGAGTAGGGTCAATCGTCGTAATGGCGGCCAAGTAAATGATGGTGTTCCAGCCGACATTCTTCCATACTTCCGTTACTCCGAGGATCCCCCAGAAATATTCGCCTATCCCCAACCACAGAATAGGATGATCGATGAGCTGCATTCGGAGCAGCAACACATTGACTATACCTTCGGGCGCCAGCGCTGTTTGCACGATATTTGCAGCTACAACCCACGAAATAAAATGCGGCAAGTAGCTGATCGTCTGCACCGTCCGCTTAAAGTAGACCTTACGCAGTTCATTCAGCAGCAGTGCCAGCACGATGGCCGTTACAAACCCCAGCACCAGATTGATAGAGCTCATAACGAGCGTATTGCGCAGGACGAGATAAAACTGTTGTTCCTGGAACAAAGACCTGAAGTTATCCAATCCGATCCAGGCCTGGTCGAATAGATCCCTTGCCAATCTGAATTTTTGAAAAGCAATCGTCCATCCCCAGAGCGGAAGATACTTAAATATGATGACCCAGATGAGAAATGGCAACGACATCAGCATTAGCATTTTCTGTTTAGACAATGTTTTAATTAAGGTTTTCAGGCGCGAATCTTCAGAAGCTGATCTTGCCATCTGTACTGCATGTTTCTCCACCGATCCGTCTCCCTTCCGGCTAAAACTGTATCTCTCTAACAAGTGTAGAAGGGAAAAGTGAAGTGACTTCACCTTTCCCGGTTCATTATTATGATTCAGAAGCTGCCGCCTACCAATTTCCTGCGACACGCTCCTTCACCTTAGTGGATATGAATTTCTCGAAACCGGCAGCACCCAGCTTGTTGAATTCTGCAATATACTCATTCCAAGTGGATTCGAAGGCGGCTTCGGAAGCAAACACCATTTTTGGATAGTATTTCTGCTGGAGATCTCCTGCTTTCTGATTGAAGATCTGTTCGGGAGAGCCTTGTTCTTTCTCGATGCTCCAGGCAGGGTACCATGGGCGCTCAACCGGTTCGGAATAGAAACCGGAGAAAGTCTTCAGACCGTAGGCTTTTAGCAAGGCTAGATCACCCTCTGTGTAATTGACCGCAGCTACTTCCGGCTGACTGGTGGGCACGTGAGCGTTGCCGTCCTCGTACACCGAGTTGTTGCCGTAACGCGGCCACTCATAATCGAAATACGCCCAGCCGTACGTACGTTTGAATTCATTGTCGTTGCGGTTGGCTAATTGCTCCTCACTCATGACAAAACGGCCTTCTTCATTTACCGAATAGGTGACATCTTTCTCACCCCATTGAATGAGCTTCTGATTTTCTTCTGTCAACATGTTATCCCAATATTTAATGATGCGTACCGGATCCTCAGCGCTCACGGTAATTCCTAGCCCGCGGTTGTTGACGAAGGAGGGAGGATCTATATAGGCATCTGTGATGCTTTCGTCAAAGACAATGGGAAGCGCCACATAACGAAGGTCGTCATTGCCCGCCGCTTTCAGATTGTTGGTCGCATCTCCAATCTGCCAGGAATAGTTGGCATATCCCAGCACGCGGCCGGAAGTAAGCTTAGCCAGGTATTGGTCTTTGTTAGCGGTAAAGGTCTCCGGATCAAGCAAGCTTTTCCGGTTCATCTCGTTTAATGAGGCAAGCCAGCGTTTTTCATATTCGGTGCCCATATAAAGCTTGGCTTCATGGGTTTCCATGTCAACCAGGACGTTGCCGTCGTTCGGATATCCGGCAAGATGCATCGGCTGATTGGTTATGGTGAAAAACTCACCAGGGGTGCCGGCGAACGTAAGGAAGCCAATCGTGCCTTTTCCGTCTACAGAAGGGTATTTGGCTTGATACTGCTCGATCAGATCAAAATATTGATCAAGCGTTTTCACTTCCGGATACCCGAATTCCTTCAGCACGCGGCGCTGCATCCAAAACGTACTGGACGCGTCCGGCTCCATCAAATAGCCGTTTACATTGGCAGTGAAAGGAAGGATGTAGATGTTGCCGTCCTCATGCGTAATCTTGTCCATATAGTCGCCGTAGACACGCTTGATGTTAGGGCCGTACTTCTCAATTAGATCATTGAGTGGGATAAACGCGCCTGCATCCAAGAGCTTAGAAAGCTCGCCTACCGGAGAGATGACATCGGGATAGTCGCCGCCGGCAATCATGACACCAGACTTCGTGCTTGCATCCCCTACGACGTACTCCATCTTCCAATCGACACCTGTCTGATCTTGGAGAATCTTGCCGATGGTTGTGTTGCTGGCAATGACGTCTTTATTCGTACCGAAGGCGAAGTAATCGTATCTTACCGGGTCTGTGCTGACCTCTCCGTTCGTTCCGCCTGCATCCGTGCTGCTTCCTGCTGAATTATTATTTGAGCAGCCAGCAAGGAGAATTGTCGCAGCCGTTAGAACGGCCAGGCTGTACTGCAGCCATTTTTTCTTGCGCATTGTTGAATCCCCTTTCTCTATCAAAGTATTTGTAAGCACTTTCAGTATAGAAGAAAACGCATGCTATTGTTATATAGCAAACCTTAGATCGGTCTTTGTATAATTAAGGTTTTCTTATGCTGAATTAATCTTTTTTGTCCATTGGTAGACGAAGCATGATCCGTGATCCGCCTCCCGGAGCACTGTCAATCGTGAAGCTGAACGATTCACCATAACATATTTTCAGGCGAGTAATGACATTTTTCATTCCGATGGAATCGCCCATGATAGCCTCCTCGTGGAGGTAATGATGAAGCTCCCGTATTTTCTCCTGATCCATGCCGACCCCGTTGTCCGCAATGAGGAAGACAATCTGACCATGTTCTTGCGCAATCTGAATCGTAATATAGCCAATGCCCGGCACATTCTCGATGCCGTGGATGCTTGCATTTTCCACAAACGGCAAAAAGGTCATCTTCGGAATTTCAATATCCAGAAGGGATTGATCCACTTCGATGTGATACTCCAGTTTACTGTCAAAACGGTACTTCTGAATTTCAAGGAAGCTCTCCATTAACTCTAGCTCCTCGCGAATCGTAACGAAGCTACGTTTCCAAAGAATCGATTTACGAAAGATTTTGGCCATGTTCTGAATCGTCTTGGCCGTTTGTATCTCACCCTTCATCTGGCTTCGCATTCGGATCGTCTCCAGCGCATTAAATAAAAAGTGAGGATTGATCTGACTGTGCAGCGCATGTAGTTGGGCTTGTCTTTGGCTAAGCTCCAGCTCTTTCTTCTGTAGCTCCGTTTCATACACATCATTAATCAAGTTTTCGATCCGTTCGCTCATTCGGTTGAACTCCACCGCAAGCTCGCCTACCTCATCCCGTTCCCGATGATAAGGAATACGTTCAAAGTTTTTGCCTTTTACAGACTTCATGTGTTTCAGAATTTTTTGAATGCGTGTATGGATCGAGCGGGAAACAAGCACGATGACGATCGTAGGCACAAGAAAATTAATGCCTGCAAACCATAGGATAAATTGCCCCGATTGCCTGACATCGTACAAAATTTTCTCTTCATCCAACACGCCGTATACCGTCCAGTCTCCCAAATAGCGATTATTATGATATTGCTTGCTGATTACGATTGCTTTATTGGGCCTGGGAATCTCATTGAGGCTTAGTGTCTGCCCTGATGAGGCCTGAACACTTGGTTGACCGCTGGACAGTCTGCCGTAACGGGCTTGGGAAGACGGATCCAGAAAGTAAAAATCCCCCTTAAAGCTGGATAAATCAAGAATTTGATTAATATAATCCATATTCAAGTCTATTTTCATCACATGCTCATACGTCTCGGTCCGGCGATCGGATAGCTTTTGAATAACGCTGATACTATCGGGCGTCACGTACAAATAGGGATACGTATTATTGAGATTTTTAATTTGATGGTACCAATCCGCGTTCCGCATCTCGTCCTCGAGCCGGATGATATGGCTCGAGGCCAGTATCGTCGGATTGTCACTCATAATGACAACGGAGCTGATCGTTTTGTACTCCTTATCGGCTCGGTTGAACAGATTCGAAATGTCATTCAGCGACTCCACATAGCGATCATGAGACGCATGAACGATGTTCAAATGATTGTTGAGCTGCTTGTTAATAGAATACAGATAGGAAATGCCTGCCGCATCTTCAATGACTGCCCCTAATTCGGCTTTCAATTGATTTATTGCTTGTTCCGCATCTGCCGTTTTCTGATTTTTTATGTTAATGGTTGTCACATGATAGAACATCACGTTAGTTAGTACGATCGGTACGAATACGCATACAATATAGATGAAGACCAGCTTGTTTCGGAGCTTCAAATGATGAAAACGAAAGTTGAGCACGAGGGGGAGCCTCCTTATTTTTTACCGATCATCTTATTGCGATAATCCGTTGGCGTCATGTTCTCCAGCTTTTCAAACTGGGCAGCAAAATAATCGGCATTTTGAAAGCCTACGAGATCCGCGATTTCGTACATGCGTTTTTTCGTTTGCCGCAGCAGCCGCTTTGCCTCCTCGATGCGAAGCGAAAGCACATACTCATTGAAATAAACGCCGTAATTTTTGCGAAACAGCTGTCCGAGGTAGACCGGATTCATATGAAATTCGGCAGCAATCCCTTTCAGATAGATGTTTTCTTTGTAGTGGCTGTCGATATATTTTTTTACTTTTTCAATACTGCCCTCGTTCTTTTCGCCTCGCTTTTCCGCGATATATTTAGCCGCTTCTTCTATAAATTGCAAAAAAACATGCCTTAGCTGCTTCAAATTGCGGTATTTCATCTGCCAATTGAGCAACTCGTCCAACCATTGCAGATCTTTTTCGTTTCCTTCCAGCTGCCGGATGATATTGATGATAGCAATCATAATTCGCCTTATCGTATTCGTAACTGCACCTGAAGCGAAATGCCGCTCCTGAAAGGCAATAAAAATGGCATCAATAGCGGAGTTATAACCTTCCTTTCGATCCGCTTCAATCTCATAAATGAGCTTGCTGTGCAGGTCTTCATCCACATCAAAATAATATAAGGGCAGCTCCAGCAGGTCCGATGCCATAAAGATGCCGTTAAAGCCGGCGGCAAAACGATAATTCAAGCATTCCGCGGCACTGGTTCCGGAATGAGCGATCTGTTTTAAATGGCTTGCCGTATGGCCTATAAACAAAGCTATTGTCGTTGCAAGCTCCGTCTCCAGCCTATCAAGCAGCTTACCGTAGTTCGTCCGCTCTGCCTCGCTTTGCTCGTCCAGCCACAACTGCGGCACAATAAAGCCATATTGATTGTACGCGCGTACATGAATGAGCAGAGGTTGTCCCTCATGATGAAAATATTGCTGGAGCGACGTTTGCAGTGCGGGCAAATAGTCGATTACCCCTTGAGGCAGCCTATCCTGTATTTCTGCAATGATATACGTATAGGAAGAGGAGAGTGGGAGCTCCAGCGCATGGGCAATCCGTGCCATCACTTGCTCGCTGGGCTCGGTCTGCAGCAAGCTTTCGATGACGGTTTCGACAAGAGGCTTTTCTCTCGTTATCGATAAGAGCTGTTTTTGATTCAGCGTATTGGCTATTTTTTTTAAGGTAGATGTTAGCTCCTGT
The DNA here is from genome assembly GCF_040676435.1 of Paenibacillus sp. LPE1-1-1.1. Classification (NCBI taxonomy): domain Bacteria; kingdom Bacillati; phylum Bacillota; class Bacilli; order Caryophanales; family Paenibacillaceae; genus Paenibacillus; species Paenibacillus sp. LPE1-1-1.1. The sequence goes on along the minus strand of NZ_JBEGHY010000001.1, from coordinate 1,228,438 downwards.
TCATCAACCGGCTTCAGGATATAATCCGACACATTGAAACGGAAGGCTTGCTGAGCATAAGAGAAGTCGGGGTACCCGCTTAAGATGATAAACAGCGGTTGATGGTCGCCCTCCGCTTTCACCTTTTGGATCAGCTCCAGACCGTCTAGCACGGGCATGCGTATATCCACAATGACTAGATCCGGGGTCAGTTGTTCAATAAGCTCCAGTGCTTGCTCCCCGTTTTCCGCTTCGCCACAGATTTCAAATTGTTGTGACGACCAATCCATTAGACTGATCAACCCTTTGCGGACAAAAATTTCGTCATCCACGATAAGCACCTTATACATGGTTTTTCCTCCTTCGTGAAATCTGCTAATACATTTATTTAGGTCAGTTTGGGAATGAAGCTCTCCCTTGCAGGCGTTTGAAAGCCGAAGGCGACATCCCCTTGTATTTCATGAATTGCTTTGAGAAGTAGCTTAGATGCTGAAAGCCGTTTTCAACGCCGCTTCCAGCATGCTGCATGAGCCGGATTGGATCATGAGTGCGGCGCTGTTAACCCGGAGCAGATTAATATATTCCAGCGGCCACATGTCCGTCAGCTCCTTAAATAGCCGGCAGTTAATTATAAGCAAAATTGAGTTAGAAGTTAATTTATATAATCAATATCATTATAATTGAAGGGAATTGCATAGCGGAAGGGAATGGAATACCAATCGTGAATTACAAGCAGCTACCGGAGGCTCTGCCGATCGGGACGGACGAAGGATGCTGCATCTTTATTCGATCGATCAGATTGCGAATAACAAGTAGCTTAGCGAGATTATGGTAGCATCCATAGGACCGACCCAAACCATTAGGGAATTGACGATCTACGACTTCGATGGAAACCGGATCTCTACAGGGGCTTTGCTGAATTACACGGAGGAGGATGTGACTGCGAACGAAGCCTTGGTATAAAGCCGTGGTCCGGGGAGAAGGAGGAGTCGTTGTCGGCTTGCCGGAGAAATGGTTACGCGCAGGCTCAGTTGGAGGTCACATCACACGACGGTTAGTTCAAATTGCAGAAGCCGATAGGGTGGGAAGTTATGCTCCGATTGGTTGTTTGAACTCAAATTATTGCTAATGTATCAGTCAATAAGGCCCCGGATTACCGTTAGATAAAATGCTATATAAGATATTGACACGTGTGCGACGGGAGTGTATAAAAAGATCGGATTTTGGAGCTTAAAGGAGGCTATATTGAAGGAATCTAAAGAAGGTGTCCTAGTGAGGAGTCTCCCGGTTGGGTCTTGAACCAGGTTGTCTCTGAAATATTGATTGGATAATTATCTGCGCAAGGCTTAATATTGGTGTCCCACTGCTGTTGCAAAGTAGTGTAATCATCATGGGCGCCGTAGCCCGGATACCAATGCACCGAATAACCGATATTGTTCAATGGATCCGTCAGCGGATACGCTGCGCACAGCTGATAGTATTGATCCCAACCAAGTCCCGATGCCCATATGACGTTATCCGCGCCTTTGCCGCGAATTGTGGAGATCATGGAGTTTTGGAAATTTTTGAGCGAGTTCCAGTAAGCAACGAAATTGGATTGGGAAGGATGACCGCCCCAAACACCATTGACATCAGATAGTACTGGCTCGTTAATGAGCTCGAACATAACATTGTCCGCACTCTTGATTCCCGGCTGATCAGCGAGGTAACTCCAAATCTGATTAAACTTGGCGAGATTGGCCGGCGTTGTTGCTTCGTTGTTGCTTAAAGTGAAATCGAGGCCGAGGGTGACATACAGGCCCTTGGTCTTGGCATAGTTGATATAAGGAATGATGACGTTCTGTGTAACGGCCTGCAAGCCTGCAAAATTGTACGTGCCCGCCGCAACATCGCCCATGTCTTCCCGATCAATGAATAGACGCACTTGATTCATATACCATCAATGGTTGTTGCCGTATTTGGCTGTAGTGCTCGTAAAAGTGTCGGTGATATCCTTTAAATACGCCAAGATGGCCGCATGCCGATTCCCGCCATTCTGATTCAGGTAGTAGTTGCTGCTCTGGTACGTCCAATAGGAGCCCGAAGGCTGATGCCATCCGCTTAACAACACCGGTTGCCCGCTGCTGTTCACCAATTGGTTGCCGCTTACATGAAGCTTGGACATCGGCATGCCGTCCCACGCCTCTGCCTTATTGCTGCTCAATAGCAACGGTGACATTATTAGCGCCATAAGCAACAGAAGCTTAACTGCCAATCTGACTTTCTTTTTGATCATTAATACTCATCTCCTTTTTTTTGTTTGATATATGTAAATTCATGGTAGTACTCGGATAGGGCGAAACGGATGGTAGATGGAGCGCCTAAAGCCTATAAGGAAGAGAAAGAAAAAGCGTTGTAGTTATTTACTAGGAGCAATATGTATGCGTTTACAAAAACGAGTGTACTATTCGGGGGTTAAGGTCGTAACCTGTCAAATAATGGTTCTATGACCCTTATAACTCTAACTTTGACGTACGAGCGAGAAGTATCAATTGACAGGTTGTTAGTGCAGTTTGCAAAGTTTATAATTTTTGGATATGAAACAAGTGCAATCAGAAAGGGGAAGGGAATATGATGAATCCGGATCAAGATGAATCTATAAGACATGCCGCTCAGCCAGGGTATGACCAGTACAGGGAAAACATTGCCCGCGGAAAAATAACAACGGTTGAGTATTTCTCAATGACAGTGGGAAGCAAGCGCAAAGCGATGATTTACATCCCTCCCGGTTATTCCGAAGATCAAAGGTATAACGTTCTCTATTTATTGCACGGTATCGGCGGGGACGAAGCAGAATGGTACAATCATGCGGGTCCGCAAGTGATTCTTGATAATATGTATGCAGACCGCAAGCTTGCGCCTATGATCGTGGTCTTGCCTAACGGTCGTGCAATGCTGAACGACCGGGCGGAGGGGGACCTATTTGAAGCAAACAAATTAAAGGCGTTCGAAGATTTCGAATCCGATTTGCTTCATGATCTTATACCTTATATAGAATCGAACTATTCAGTTCTAATGGGGCGAGAGAACCGTGCTATTGCCGGTTTATCGATGGGAGGAGGTCAATCGCTCAACATCGGTTTAGGCAATCTCGATCGATTTGCTTGGATTGGGGGTTTTTCTTCCGCGCCTAACACGAAGGAGCCCGAGCTGCTTGTCCCGGAACCGGAAGAAGCATCGTCTAGGCTCAGACTGCTCTGGTTGTCATGCGGGCTTTTGGATAATCTTAAGCATGTCAGCGATCGGACGCATACTTATTTGAAACGGAACAATGTGCCACACATTTGGTACGAGGAGAGCGGCGGTCATGATTGGCCGGTTTGGAAGAACGATTTATACCATTTTTCTCAGCTCATTTTTAGATAACTTGTCTAGCGACTGATTCCTTATAGGTACAACGCTGAAAAAAACCATGGTATCATGGAACTTTGGATTCTCGACTATCTGAGCATCTCCTTAGCCGGTTCGCACCGTCAATATCCGCCAGTCTATTGCCGCCATAGCGATTAGGTGCAAAATCGCGTTCCAATACTTGCACTTGCGTGGGCTTCTAAGGAGATAAGCAGCTAGACGACTTTGTCGATAGTTTGGTACAATATATAAGAACATTGTTTTATATTATAGAACGAAAGGAGGAGGTATATTCCATGCCGATCATACAATCGCTCGACCGGGCGCTTACTATTCTTGATCTTTTCGACGAGCAGAACCGCGAGCTGAAAATTACCGAGATCAGCGCCAGGGTCGGACTGCATAAGAGTACCGTGCATTCCCTGCTCAAGACGCTTCAGCTTCATCGCTACATTGAACAGGACGAGAACGGTCTCTATCGGCTCGGCATGCGTCTGCTGGAGAAGGGGCAGCTGCTATTGCAGGGCTTTGATATCCGGGAGATTGCAAGAGGGCCGATGGAAGCGCTGTCCGTGAAGACGGGACAGACCGTTCATCTGGTCATCCGGGACGGAGCGGAAGGCGTCTATATCGATAAGGTCGAGGGGAGCAAAGCTGCGATCCGGTATTCCCGGATCGGCAGGCGCGTTCCGCTGCACAGCAGTGCAGTCGGTAAAATGCTGGCGGCGTTCCTGCCGGAGGCCGAGCTTTCGCGGATGCTGGAGGGATACGATTATTCTATTCATACGCCTCATACGATATCGAATGAGCCGGCTTTCCAGAAGGAGCTAAGCTCCGTGCGGCTTACAGGAATCGCCTATGACCGAGAAGAGAATGAGCCGGGCGTCCGCTGCGCCGCGGCGCCGGTATTCGACCACGGCGGTCACGTTGCGGCGGCGGTCAGCATTTCAACTATGACGTCTACGGTCGGCGATGAGGAATTGGCGCAGTTCGTCCTGTATTTGCAGGAAACGTCAGAACAGATTTCCCGGGGACTCGGCCACCGCCCAAGATAATGCTTGGAGGCGCAAAGATCCTGGCCGGGTCTTCGTTTGTCATTATATCAGAACTTGGTTTTATATTATAAAACAAAGAAAACGGGAGGCCATGTCATTATGCGTATTTTTCGTTATCGGGAAGCTTCAAGAATCTATTTAGGAGTGAGGACGGAAGAAGGAGCAGCTTACCGGCTGGACGCGCAGGACCTGATGGCGCTTGTCGCAGAGGCTCGTGCAGCCGGACAGACAACTGCGGCCTATATTGAGACGCTGCTCGGAAGCCTCTCGCCGCTCGGAGTCCCGGCGGAGACGCTGGACCTGACGACTCCACTGGACGCGCCGGAGGTATGGGCGGCCGGCGTGACCTATCAGCGCAGCCGCGAGGCAAGAAATTACGAGGCGACGGAAGGGCGGCTTGACGCGGACACGTTTTACGACAAAGTATACGATGCCGAGCGCCCGGAGCTGTTTATGAAATCGACCGCTGCCCGTACCGTTGGTCCCGGCGAAGCGGTATGCCTGCGCAGCGATTCCTCGTGGCAGGTTCCGGAGGCGGAGCTGGGGCTTGTTCTGGACAGCACCGGCGCAATCGTCGGTTACACGGCCGGCAATGATATGAGCTGCCGCGACATCGAAGGCGAAAATCCTCTTTACCTGCCGCAGGCGAAAATTTGGAAGCGATCATGCTCAATCGGACCGTTCGTCCGGCTGGCGGAAACGGTGGCTGACCCGTACGCGCTTTCGATTGCCTGCCGCATTTACCGGGATGAAGCCCTGGTCGTTGAAGAATCGGCCGGTACCGGGCAACTGAAGCGCAGACTGGAGGATCTGGCCGGCTTCCTGAAGCGGGATAACGACCTGTTCGACGGTACGGTACTGCTGACTGGCACCTGTCTTGTTCCGCCGAACCAGTTCACGCTGGCATCCGGCGATCGGATCGAGATTGAAATCGAAGGCATCGGGACATTGGTGAACACGGTACTCTGCACTCATGAGCTGGAAACGGCTCCTATTCACGCCTAAGGGGGATAAAGCAATGGCAATTAGCGAACATTCGGCGAACATGGAAATTGCGATAATCGACAACTATATCGGCGGGGAATGGAAAACGCCGGTCTCCGGCAGGCGCAAGCCCGGATATAATCCGGCCCGCAGCAGCGAAATCGTCGGGCAAGCGCCCGACTCTGACCGCGAGGATCTAGGCGTTGCGGTAGCATCCGCCGAAGCGGCCCGGCACGCCTGGCGCAAGCTGACCGGCGCCCAGCGCGGCGCATTGCTGTTCAAGGCTGCGGATCTGCTGGAAAGCCGAATGGAAGAAATCGGGCGGGCGATGACCCTCGAGATGGGCAAGACGCTCGGCGAGGCGAAGGGCGAGACGGCGCGCGGCGCGGCTATTTTGCGCTATTACGCAGGCGAGGGAATGCGCCCAGTCGGCGAGGTCATTCCGGCGACGGACGCGGAAGCATTAATGTTCACAACACGTTCGCCGCTCGGCGTTGTCGGCATTATTACGCCATGGAATTTTCCTGTAGCGATTCCAGTTTGGAAAATGGCGCCTGCCCTGATCTACGGCAATACCGTCGTTTGGAAGCCGGCAGCCGAGACGGCTGTTACCGCTTCGCTGGTTATGGCTTGCTTCCATGAAGCCGGCTTTCCGGCAGGCGTGGTGAACATGGTCATCGGCGACGGCGCCGTCATCGGGCAAGGGATCGCCGAGCACCCGGACATTCATGGTGTCACGTTCACGGGCTCGGGCGCCGTCGGCAAGCGTGTCGGCCAGCTCGCACTGGCCCGCGGGGCCAAGTATCAGCTGGAAATGGGCGGAAAAAATCCGATCATCATCGCCGCCGACGCCGATCTTGATCTTGCGGTTGATGCGACGATCAGCGGAGGGCTGCGCTCCACCGGCCAGAAATGTACGGCAACGAGCAGGGTAATCGTCGTGCGCGACGTTTATGATGCTTTCCGGACGAAATTGCTCGAGAAGGTGAAGACGCTCCGGGTCGGCGACGGCCTGAACGCGGATACGTGGCTTGGCCCATGCGCCAACCGGAAGCAGTATGATACAGTGCTTCACTACATTCGCAAAGGCAAGGAGGAGGGCGCGGAGCTGCTCATCGGCGGCGATCGGCCGGCTGATTCGGCGCTCGCGGACGGCTTTTTTGTGACACCTGCCGTATTCGACCGGGTGACCCCGAGGATGTCCATTGCGCGGGAGGAAATTTTCGGTCCGGTGCTGGCGCTGATCGAGGCGCGCGACCTGGATGAGGCGATTGAGTTCGCGAACGATTCGGAATACGGCCTCAGTGCTTCGCTGTATACCCGCAACATCGGTAATGCTCTGAAGTTCGTTCAAGAAACGGATGCAGGGCTCGTCCGCGTCAACGCCGAAACGGCAGGCGTAGAACTGCAGGCTCCGTTTGGCGGCATGAAAGGCTCCAGCTCTCATTCGCGCGAGCAGGGACAGGCGGCGATCGAGTTTTATACGTCGGTGAAAACGGTGTTCGTGAAGCCTTAACCGGGAGGGGAAACGCACGATGGAGGATCTGTTAAAAGCTGTGATGGGCCGGGAAGACGAGCATTATTTCGAGGTGGCCACGCATGCGCCGGGACCATCCGGCAAGCTGCCACTTACACCGGAGCTGCTGCTTAACGCACCGAGCGGCGACCTATTCGGTTGGAGCCAGAATGTCGGCATGGGTTGGCGGGCGGACCGATTGCAGGGCAGGGAGGTGCTCATTCTGGGCACGCTTGGCGGTATCCGTGGCGAGGACGGCACGCCGGTCGCGCTCGGCTTTCATACCGGACATTGGGAGATCGGCCTGTTGATGAAGGCGGCTGCTGAAGAGATCGCCGGGGCGGGAGGTATCCCGTTCGCCGCCCATGTCAGCGATCCGTGCGACGGCCGCTCGCAGGGCACGACAGGGATGTTCGATTCGCTGCCGTATCGCAATGACGCGGCTATGGTAATGCGGCGGCTAATCCGCTCACTGCCTACGAGAGCTGCCGTTATAGGCGTCGCAACGTGCGACAAGGGGCTGCCGGCCATGATGCTGGCGCTTGCCGGCATGAAGAAGCTTCCCGGCGTTATCGTGCCGGGCGGCGTTACGCTGCCGCCGACGAATGGAGAGGACGCCGGGAAAATCCAGACGATCGGCGCCCGTTACGCGAACGGCGAGCTTTCGCTGGAAGAGGCTGCGGATCTCGGCTGCCGAGCCTGCGCGACGCCGGGCGGCGGCTGTCAGTTCCTCGGCACGGCGGGAACCGCGCAGGTGGTGGCGGAGGCATTGGGTTTGACCGTGCCGCATGCCGCGCTGGCCCCGTCTGGCCAGCCGGTCTGGACGGCGATGGCGCGCCAATCCGCCCGGGCAGCCATGGCGCTGGCAAGCCGTGGCCTGACACTTGGCGACCTGCTGACGGACGCGTCCATCCGAAACGCAATGGCGGTTCATGCGGCCTTCGGCGGCTCCACCAACCTATTGCTGCACATCCCAGCGATCGCGCATGCGGCGGGACTCGCGGTGCCGAACGCCGGGGACTGGGCGGAGGTTAACCGGAGCGTTCCGCGGCTCGTCAGCGTGCTGCCGAACGGACCCGTACCGCATCCGACAGTTCGCGTGTTTCTGGCCGGCGGCGTGCCTGAGGTCATGCTGCATCTTCGACGCCTCGGCGTTCTGGATGTAAGCGTGCTCACTGCGGCAGGCGTCACGCTTGACGAGACGCTGAACTGGTGGGAGACTTCCGAGAGGCGTCGGCGCATGCGCGCTTATCTCGCTGAGCGGGAAGGCATCGACCCGGACACGGTCATCTACAGCCCGGACCGGGCGCGGATTGCAGGCCTGACACCAACCGTCACGTTCCCTGCCGGCAATATCGCGCCGGAAGGATCGGTGATCAAGTCGACGGCGATTGAACCTTCGGTTCTGGATGCGGAAGGTGTATTCCGACATGTAGGCCGGGTCAAAGTGTTCACGACCGAACGCGACGCGATCCGTGCGATTAAGACCGGCGGCATCGCAGCAGGCGACATTCTGGCGTTGATCGGACGCGGCCCGTCGGGCACCGGGATGGAGGAGACGTACCAACTGACGTCCGCGCTGAAGCATTTGACCTTCGGCCGGCAGGTATCGCTTCTGACCGATGCCCGATTCTCCGGCGTGTCGACCGGCGCTTGCATCGGCCATATTGGGCCGGAGGCGCTAGCCGGGGGTCCCGTCGGACTGCTTCGAGACGGCGATTGGGTGGACATCCGTATCGACACTCGCAAGCTGGAGGGCTCGATCCATATGGTTGGCTGCGGCCCGCAGCCCGAAACGCCGGAAGCCGGCTCGGCTGTTCTCGCTGCGAGAGCGCCTCATCCCGGATTGTCGGAGGACCCCGGGCTCCCGGACGATACCCGTCTGTGGGCCGCGCTGCAATCAGCCAGCGGCGGAACCTGGCAGGGCTGCGTCTACGACACGAATCGTATCATCCGGACTCTTGAAGCGGGCATGCGCGCGCTAGCGGCGGAAGGTGCCGGCAAATAGTCCGAAAAACGAATACGAAACGGCCCAATTTCACTATTCGGCTGACGGGCACCAATGGACGGCGATCGGGCCCGAACTGGAGGCCGGGCGGATGTCCGACGAGAATGCGGAGGCGAAGCGCGGCGAATTTTTGCTCGACCAAGGCTTCACCGGAGCGTTCGTCGGCGTGTGCGTCCAGGATTTAAGCGGTGCCCGAAAGCATGCGGATTTCGATTATTTTGTTTACCGTGAGATGGAAGAATAACCGCATTAAAGATTTGTGATTCCCTATGATCGGTATGCAAGCGACAACGGACGGAGCCCGACCCTTTCTAAAAGGTCGGGTATTTGCCGTGGCGAAGGAACTTCGTATAATGACGAATATTCGAAATGGCAGTATTTTTGGTAAGCGCTTGCAATTAGTAAACGCGGGTTAACAAAGTAAAAAGATGAAAATTGTTAGGCGCAATTGTGGAACATTATAATGAAAGCGTAGCCATTATAAACGGCATATCACAAATATTGAAATGGGGGATTCGGAAATGAAACAAAATAAACGAAAAAACTCCTATACCAAAGGAATGACGCTGCTGCTAGCGGCGGTCATGCTGACTTCGGCATGCAGCGCCAATACCGGAGGGAACAACAATGGGTCGGCAGAGCAAAATATGACTGACACCGGCGATGGATCGGCTGTTGGAAACGAGACGGCCGCGGAGCCGCTTGGAAAGTTTGATCCCCCTATTGAAGTGACGACCGTCCGAAGCCTGAGCGATGTCGTCGAGAACAACGTGCTTGGCGTGTTGAAGGACGAAACGCTGGAAGACAACAGATGGTCCCGCATCTACGAGGAGCAGCTCGGCATCAAAATCAAATACAAATGGGTCGTCAAAGGCTCGGACACCTCGGATCAATATTTGCAGAAGATGAACGTTACGCTCGCATCCGGGGATCTGCCCGACATTATTCCGGTCAATGCGATCCAGCTGAAGCAGCTTACGGATTCGGATCAGATCGAGGACATGACACAATTATATGAGAAATATGCATCTCCGCTGCTGAAGGATATTTTATCGCAGGAAGGGACTAGCCCTTTTGACGCTGCGACTTACGACGGCACGCTGATGGCCATTCCGCAGGTGGATCCGTCGATCGAACGTTCCATGTTTATCTGGGTACGCACGGATTGGCTGGAGAAGCTCGGGCTCCAGCCTCCGAAGACGATGGATGATGTACTGGCGATTTCAAAAGCATTCACCGAGAACGATCCGGATGGCAACGGAAAGAAGGACACGTACGGTCTCGGCATGACCAAAGGTCTCTGGGGAGGAGCTATGGGCCTCGAAGGTTTTATGGCCGGCTTTAAAGCATATCCGAATATTTGGGTTGAGAACGAATCCGGACAGCTTGAGTTTGGCAGCATTCAGCCTGAGGTGAAAAAAGCTCTGCAAGTACTGCAGGACATGGTGAAGCAGGGACAGCTCGACAAGGAGTTCGGAACGAAGGACGGCGGCAAGGTGGCCGAGCAGATTTCGGCGGGGAAAATCGGGATGGAGTATGGCGAGCAATGGAACTCCATCTGGCCGCTCCAGCTGAGCAAGGATAACGACAAAAACGCGAAATGGCGGGCGTTCCCGATCGTATCGGAGACGAGTGAAACGCCGAAGGTGCCGCTGAAGTTCAGTACCACGAAATTTTTCGCGGTCAGAAAAGGCGCCGAAAATCCGGAAGCGATAATCAAGCTCTTCAATATGCACGTGGAGAAAAACTGGGGTGAAACGGCTGAATTTGATAAGTATTATGCGCCGAAGGAAGCTGAAAGCGTATGGCAATTGTCACCGGTAACCCCGGCTCCGCCCAAGAAAAATCTCGAGGCGTTCCGTCAGATCGACGCGGCCCGCAAAGCCGGCGATATGTCGACGCTTAAGGGCGAAGCCAAGACGATTCAGGAGAAGATCGATCTTTACAATTCCGGCGCTACCGAAGGCTTTGCCGTATGGGGCTGGGAACGTATTTACGGTCCGGAAGGCTCGATGGGAATTACCGATCAGTACGACAAGAACAAGTTGTTCCTCCTTGACAAATTTGTAGGCGCGCCTACGGCAACAATGGTCGAGCGTAAAACGACGCTGGAGAAAATGCAAAACGAGGTGTTCATAAAAATTATCCTTGGCCAACCGATCGAGGAGTTCGACAAGTTCGTCGCAGATTGGAAGAAGCTTGGCGGCGATCAAATCACGCAGGAAGTCAATGATTGGTACGCATCCAATAAGTAGAGGCTAACAGGGGGAGTGCGCATTCATGGCGGCGCTCCCCTACATGTTTGCCCATGCATCGGAGGGAAATACAATGAAGAGCGCAAGGACGAGGAGAGAGCTACCTTTTCACTTGATGATTTTACCGGGTTTGCTGTTAATCGTGATTTTTTCATATATTCCAATGGCTGGGATCACGATCGCTTTCCAAAAATTCATTCCCGCCAGAGGGCTTTTCGGTGAGCAGAAATGGGTGGGGTGGGAGAACTTCAGCTATGTTTTGGAGCTGCCGAGCTTTGGACAGGTGCTTTGGAACACGCTTTACATTTCCAGCTTTAAGCTAGTGCTCGGTCTGTTTGTACCGATCATCTTCGCAATTCTGTTAAATGAGCTGAAGAATGAGAAGATTAAGAGGTCGATCCAAACGACGATTTATCTACCTTATTTTTTGTCATGGGTTGTGCTTGGCGGTATTCTGATCGATCTGTTGTCCCCCTCGGGCGGCATTGTTAACGCATTGCTGAAGTCTTTTTCCATCGAGCCCATCTTTTTTTTGGGGGACAACAAGTGGTTTCCGGCTACTCTGATCGTCTCAGATATTTGGAAAAGCTTCGGTTACGGAACTATTGTATATTTGGCGGCTATTACCGGCATCGATCCGGGCTTGTATGAGGCTGCGACGATCGACGGCGCGAATCGCTGGAAGAAAGCATGGTATATTACGCTGCCCGGCATGCGAATGGTCATCGTGCTGTTGTCGGTGCTTAGTCTCGGTCAGTTATTGAATGCGGGATTTGATCAGGTGTTCAACTTGTACAGCCCTCAAGTATATGAGAGCGGCGATATACTGGATACGTTTGTGTACCGGATCGGACTTCTCGATGCGCAATACGGCGTGGCTACTGCTGTCGGATTTTTCAAATCAATCGTATCTCTCATCCTGATATCGGGCTCGTATTTCCTTGCTTACCGGTTCGCCAAATACAGAATTTTTTAGGAGGTTCCACCATGTCAGGTAACTCTGCCAAATCGGATTCATCCATCATGTACCGTTCACCGAAAACCGGCAAGCGCTTCGACTGGTTCGCTGTCGTGAACGCTGTATTTCTGATAGCGGTTGCTCTCCTGTGCGTGCTCCCGCTTCTTCATATTATCGCCTTATCGTTCAGTTCCAACGCCGCAGCATCAGCAGGTTATGTGAAGCTTTGGCCGGTGGATTTCACTTTGGCTTCCTATGAATTTACGGCAGGAAGGGAAGGCTTCTGGCGATCTATGCTGATCTCTCTGGAGCGAATCGCCATTGGTACCCCGCTGAATCTTTTGCTTACGATTCTGGTTGCCTATCCGTTATCCAAAGAGACGCAGCATTTCCGTTACCGGCTCGTGTATGCCTGGATTTTCTTCGTGACCATGCTGTTCAACGGCGGCCTTATCCCGTGGTACGTTACGATTAAACAACTGGGTCTGCTGGATTCCATCTGGGCTCTGGTTCTACCCGGTGCGGTTCCGGTGTTCAGCATCGTGCTGTTGCTTAATTTTTTCCGTGAGGTGCCCAAAGAGCTGGAGGAGTCCGCTATTATCGACGGAGCGGGACAATGGACGACTTTATGGCGAATCTATGTACCGATTTCCAAGCCGGCGATTGCCACGCTTGCGCTGTTCTCGATGGTGGAGCACTGGAACAGCTGGTTCGACGGTCTCATATTGATGGGGGACCCTATTCGTTATCCGCTGCAGAGCTACATTCAAACGATTGTCATCCAGATGAATTTTGGTTCGATGTCGCGCGAAGATTTGATGAATCTGGCTCTTATTTCGGACAGAACGTTAAAAGCGTCACAAATTTTTCTCGGATCACTCCCGATTATCGCCGCTTACCCTTTCTTGCAAAAATACTTTGTCAAGGGGATCGTGCTTGGAAGCGTAAAAGGATAGCGCAGCAGGTACCGGGGAAGGGTGGTTTATACTAGAGGAAAAGATCTGGGGGAAACTGTTTTGGTTAGACGTCCCGAATTCTCATTACGAAATACGATCTTCATCCGGTTGATCGTCACCTTTCTGCTGATCATGGTGCCTGTCGCGCTGCTCGGCATTTATATTTATCACTGGGGCATCCGAACCGCGAGCGAAGACATCTCGAAGACGGCCGTCTCCCAAATCTCGTTCTATCTGAACGATCTGGAGAATGAAATTGAGCGAATGAAGCTCCTTCAGTACAGCTTTGTGGAAGACGCCGATCTGAACAATCTTGCTATCATTTGGGAATCGATGGGCGACATTGAACGGATGGAAAGCATCAATTCGGTACTAGGACGTGCCATTACAATGCAGAACAGCAGTGACTACATCTTGGATGTCAACGTTCATATTCGGGCGATCGGCAAAACCATTTCGGCCATTTACGGCGTAAAAGATTTTGACGAAAAGCGTTATGAAGCTATGCGCGCGCTGTTAGGTAAGCAAACCCAATTGACGGATTGGGAGGGTCATCTTCTCCTTATTGCAGCCAAGCCTGCCGGAACGATAGAAAGAGAGCCGCTCTTCATCGTTGAAATCGGGCTAGACAATCTGAAACTCCAGGAAGCGCTGCAGCAATTCAATGTGTATCCGGATAGCTCTGCCGTCCTTATCACCGGCCATGCCGGATTAGTTCTCGTAAGCGGACAAGGAGTCGGCCGGACAAAGGACGTGGAAGAGCAGCTTAAGAATGAACTCTCGAAGATAGCTGACGGCAATTCCGAATCGCTTGAGCTTGAAGGTCGCTCCTATTTCGTTTCCCATGCCTACTCCAGTCATCTTGACATGTCCATTTACCGGTTTATCCCCGAGCTGATCGTAAGAAGGCCGCTGGACAAATTTTATATTTGGGCTTGGCTTTTCGCGTTTGTCTCGCTCATCATCATTATGGTTTATGCCTTATCGACATACAAGTTTATCCACAAACCTCTGCTTAAGCTGGTTAAAGGATTCCGCCGTCTGGAAAGCGGGGATCTGGAGTTGGCCATCGCGCATGATGCAAACGATGAGTTTCGTTATATCTATGCTCGTTTCAATCAGATGGTGGCCAATTTGCGGACGCTTATCGATCAAGTGTACAAACAGAAAATTTTGGCGCAGCGGTCGGAATTGAAGCAGCTTCAATCGCAGATTAATCCGCACTTTCTGTACAACAGCTTCTTTATAATAAACACGATGGCCAAAAGAGGGGACAATGAGCGGATCGAACAGTTCTCGGTTCAGCTCGGCGAGTACTTCCAGTTTGTGACCCGTAATGCATCGGATGAGGTGACGTTGAAGCAAGAGATTCATCATGCAAAGATGTATACCGAAATTCAAAAGCTGCGGTTTTCACGACGAATTCAGGTCCGGTTCGACGATTTGCCTGCAGCGTTTGAGGAGATATTGATTCCTCGGCTTATTGTGCAACCCATTATTGAGAACGCGTTCGAACATAGTCTCGAAAAAATGGCGCGAAATGGCTTCATTTCGGTTCAATTTGAACGCTTCGAAGATTGGGCATGCATTATCGTGGAAGACAACGGGAACAGCTTGAGCAACGAGGAGCTTGAGCGAATTTCCCTTGCAATAGCATATCAGGATGACAAGTCTGAAACGACAGGAATGGTGAATATTCATCGCCGGCTTGTCATCACTTTCGGCGAGGGGAGCGGGCTGTACATAACTCGAGGAGAGCTTGGAGGAATCCGGGTAACGATCCGAGTACCGCTGGGGGAGGGTTAACCAATTGTATAAACTGCTCGTTGTGGACGATGAAGAGATTATAACGGATGGATTAGCCGAAATTTTGAGCGATCTGCGCATACCGGGACTGGACATTTACAAAGCTTATTCCGGGAGCGAAGCGTTGGAGTGGTTAAATGACACCCGGATCGACATTGTTCTCTCAGATATAAGAATGCCTGAAATCGGCGGATTAGAGCTGATGGAGATCATTCGCCGGAACTGGCCGAGATGCCGGATTATTTTCTTGACGGGCTATAATGATTTTGAATCCATTTACAAAGCGATTCAGGCAAGTGGCGTGCGATATTTGCTGAAGACGGAAGGCAATGCCAAAGTGATTGCCGAGGTGCGTGATGTTTTACGGGAGCTGGACGGAGAGCTGCAGAAGGATCATCTTCTGCAGCAGGCGACGGAACAGCGAAACACGCTAGAGACACTGGCGCATGGCGATTATTTCCGCCATCTGCTGTTCGGTACCGAAGGAGGCATGTCGACAGTTAGAGCGGAAGACTTCCGGAAGCTGGATATTCTGCTTGATCCTCACAAACCGGTCCTGCTGGTTCTAGGCAGTTTGATTCGGGCAAGGTCACTGCCATCGTTTACCGAGAGACAGGAAGCGGCGTTAGCCGTCAAGCTTCTTGGAGACGGCTATCTCAGAGAAAAAACACGATCCGTAGGACTGATTGACAGATATGGCGACCTGCTTTGGTTGATCCAGCCGGAAGACAATACTCCGCCGGCCGAATCGGCTCAGACGTATGAAACAATCGTGCGGTTTCTTGAAGGTACATTAGAGCATATCCAAGCCGTCTGCTGCGACTCCCTCCAATTAGAATCGTCTTTTACTGTCTGCAGGACGCTTATCGACTGGGAAGCTTTACCGGATGCCTATGAGAGAATCAGGCAATTGCAGTACAACCGGGCTGGTGACGGCGCAAACATGGTGATGACCGTACAAATCGAAGAGAACGGACCGGCCGGGCAGACGAAAGAGCGAGTGCGCAGCGAGAAGTTCGAACAGCTTGCCGGTCATTTGGAAGGCGGGCGGAAGGATGCTTTCATGGAACTCCTGCAAGAACTTTTTATGCCCATCGACACCGGACGGCTGGCGGAAGGCGCCCAAGCTGCGGAGTTATATTATTCTTTGGCCTTGGTGCTTATATCCTACATTAACCGCAGACAGCTTCATGAACAAGTTCCGACAGCGGCATTGCTGCGCTTTGATGCGCATTGCTCGTGGCAGGAAGGCTTTGATTACCTCTCCAGGACAGCAGAGCTGCTATTCACGCTTAGACGAAACGTCGAGAACAGCAGGGCTGCTGAAGCCATGGCAGCAGTCTGCCATTATATTGATAAGCATATCGCTGAAGAGCTTTCGCTTGTTCGATTGGCTAAGTGCGTCCATTTTAATCCGTCTTATCTATCCCGCCTTTTTAAACAGGAGAAAGGTCTGAACGTGTCGGAATACATTGAAGACGCAAGAATCGGGAAAGCGAAGGAGCTGTTTGCATCAGAAGTGCTGAAGATCCAGGAGATCGGGACTCGGGTCGGCTATGATTCGCCGCAATCCTTTACTCGTTTCTTTAAGAAAGCAACCGGAATGACCCCTCAAGAATACAGGGACACTGCTAGGGACGAACATTAGCCGTATTTTATTGAATATCCCGCGCTAAATTTTTTAGCTGCTTACGATATAATCAGCAGTACGTATAGCGATGGCGACGGTGGAAAGGGTCAGGTTGGCGGCTCTTATGGAAGGCAATACGCTGTTATCGGCTGCATAGAGCGGAAATGCCAAGAATTTGCCCATATATTGTAGCATAATCGCCTCAATAACTGTACATGCAGTTATACATATGTACAGCTGTATATACAGTTTATTGTTATAAAGGTTAAAAAATCTTGCACCTATATACTGCGTTACATGAGATATGATTCGGGGCAGGCGTCATGAAGACACCTGCCCCGTTCTATTACACCTTGATCAACTGCCACTTCTGAGCAGACGACCCGTTGCTTGAGTAGATTTGCACGTTCGTACCGTCGGCGGTTCCTCCGCCCGCGACATCCAACGCTTTGCCGCTGTTCGAAGCCTTCAGCTTGAATGTGCCGTCGTTATTCAGCGTGATGATCCACTTCTGATTGGCGTTGCCGAAGTTTTGCCATATTTGAACGTTGGCGCCGTCTCCAGAACCGGCGGCGTCAAGCGCTTTGCCGCTGGCTGACGAGGTGAGTGTGTACGTGCCGTCTGTATTCGACGTTATCGTCCATTTTTGGTTGTTAGTTCCAAGCCAAGACCAGATTTGAACGTTGGAGCCGTCTGAGGTGCCGGCCGCATCAAGCGACTTGCCACTACCTGTGTTGACCAGCCGATAGACGGAACCGCTTGTTACTTGCGACCACCAGTATACATTTTGATAATAGGCGATGCCTCCGAAAGCGTTTAATCCGAAATAACCGCTGGAGAAAGCGGTGTCGTTCACATCGATGGACGGCGACGTTGCATGGTCAAAGTAAACTTTAATATTCGTGCCGCCCGCGACAATCTTGACATGGTAGGTTCTGCCCGGCTGAATAAAGGCCGGAAAGCTTGCCAGCATCTGGCTAGGGCTAAAGCTTCCGTTCAGCTTGTAGAATAACCGGATCATACGGAAATTCGGGTCCACGTTGAGGTAATATCCGCTTGAACCATCCGAGTTTGAGCGGAAGAGCAGGGAGCCGGCTCCGCCCGAGGAGTCAATACGAATATCCGCTTCAAACGTGAAGTTGTCTGCCGAAACCGTAGAGATGTAGTTCGTATCTTGATCAAAAGTGCCCGCAATGCCATCCGCAGAGTTATACCAGCGTCCCGTATCAGGCTCTGCCAAGCCGGTCAGGTTCGTGTTAAAAGCGCCTCCAACTTCGACGACGGTTTGTCCGATTATTCCACCGGACTGCGTCGTAGCCGTAATGACCGCCCGGCCGAGCGCAACCCCCGTTACGTTTGCGCTTCTGGAATCCACTGCGGACACGGTAGCAATTGCCGTGTTGCTGGAGCTCCATATGACGTTTTTATTGGTTGCGCTCTGCGGCAGAACGGCGACATACAGCTGCTCGGTCGCTCCCGGCGTCAGAAACATGCGCGTACGGTCCATGACAACCTTCTGTGGAGTCGTGCCGGAGGATGGCTCGTTTCGCCACGTGTTTGCGAGCGGATACACTTGAAGCGAAACGACCTTCACATTTCCGCCGTTCGTGTAGAAGGTGAGTCCGTCTCTTGCATCGCCTGGCAAGATGACATTGGAGAACACGACTTTTCCGTCGTTCCCGAACACCTCGATCGAGGACTGGTCGACGAAAATATGCATCTTGATCCTGTTGTTCACTGGCGCAACCGTTGCCTCTTGCCAGCCTGAGAAGTAGGTGGTGAAATCATCCATTCCGGCATCGGTCCGGTTAACGAACATCTGGCTCAGTCCAGGCTTGTAGCCGACATACGTCTTCTGATCGCCCAGCTCGCGAAGCCGGAAGCCGAATTCCGTCGAGACGTCGGTTGACGGAATTTCGAACTCGCCGACGATTTCATAGGCTGTGTCCGAGAAATTCGCCAATATATTTGACGTCGAAGGGGTGACGGTCGTATTGCTGATGGAAGCTGCCGTTCCGCGCAGCGCCTGAAGCTCGGACACCGGCGTTTGCACGAGCCGGACGCCTTCGCCGGCATAGTTCTTCAGCGTAAGAACGCGCGGGATGGACAATTGTCCTTTCCACGGGCGAGTCGGGTAGCTGAAAGGGTAGTCCCAGTTCGTCATCCAACCGAGCTGAATGCGCCGTCCGTCCGCATCGGGTATGTCTGCGAACGACATAGCGGCGTACATATCCTTGCCCCGCTCGCTGCGAAGAACCGTTGACGCGGCATTGTCGCTGGTGAACGTCGTTCCGTCAAAGCCGCCAACAAAATATTCCGAAGCCGAGCCGTCCGTCGCCCGGACCGCTCCTGTGCTGATCGTCAGCACCCATTTCTTGTTCGCCGGATTGCCGTCCACGGGGAGCTGGAAGAAATCCGGGCATTCCCAAATTCCGCTGTGCAGGTAATCGCCGTAGCCGAAGGAGCTGGCATACGTCCAGTCGAGCAGGTTCGTCGACGTATAGAACCGGATATGATCAGCGCCGGAGACGACCATGACCCACTTGGAATGGTCTTCATCCCACATCACCTTCGGGTCGCGGAAATCCCAGCTGCCGTTTACGCCTCCCGGATTTTCGATAATGGCGCCGCTGCCGTAGAGAGACCACGTGCGTCCTTTGTCCGTGCTGTAGGCGAGGCCGATTTTCTGATTGCCCTTCGTTTTGTCTGGATTGAACGAGGTGTAGTAGGCGAGCAGCCCCGAACCTCCGCCAAACAGACCGGTGACGTCATCCTCATCGGCGATCGCCGAGCCGGACCATGCATGTCCCATGTCATTCCAAGGAATCGCAATCGGGAGGTTTTTCCAATTAGTCAAATCCGTGCTGACCGCATGCGCCCACTTGCCACCTTCTTGATGGAACAAATGGTATTCCCCATCATAATAGACCAGCCCGTTCGGATCGGCGACCGCGTATCGCGGCGATGTGAAATGGTATTGCGGACGAAAAGGCTCGTTGTACCATTCGCTTTCTTCCGTGACGTACACGTTCTGGAAATAGGCGGTGCCATTGTAGGCGTTCATCCCGATTTTGCCGCTTGAATAGCTGGTATTGGTCACCGAGATTACCGGTGTGGCATAGCCGTCAAGGTAAATCTTGATGCTGGAGCCGACGGCGTTAACCTCCAGATGATATGACTTGCCCGCATCGATCGTACGGCTTGCCGATGCAATCGTGCTTCCCCCGTTAGCGTTGAACAGGCGCACCTGGTCGAGGTTCGGGTCGAGATTCACAACGTAGCCGGAGGTGCCCTGCGCGTTCCCCCTGAAGACGAGTGCGGCGGTACCGAGAGGGGTTACAGCATCTACCTTCAGATCGCCCTCCAGCACGAAATCGGACGAGGTGTTCTCCGCCATGCGGAACGTATTGGCTGTACCGGCACTGACGGCTTTGACTCCACCCAGTTGCGGCGCCCAGGCTCCGCCCGTGTCGGTCCAGCCGTACAGGTTCGTGTTTAGATCGCTGATGCGGATATTTTGGAACACAGCGCTGCCGTTGTAGACGGCGAGACCGAGATGGCCGGAGATGTAGCTGGAGTCCGTCACCGAGATGGCCGGCGTGTAGCCAGTCGAGATCTGCGAGCCTGCTTGCTGAATATATACTTTGATAGAGCTGCCATCTGCTTTAATTCTAAGCTGGTATACTTTCCCTGTATCGATTGTGACGGTTTGGGTTGCCAACGTCACATCGCCGTTCGTCTTAAACAAGCGAAGCCGGTCCATATTCGCGTCAATCTGCAGCCCATAGGCCTGTGTGCCGGCCGAGTTGGAGCGGAACAGCATCGTGGCGACGGCATAGCTGCTTTCAATGATCACGTCAGATTCATAAGTGAAGCTGTCCGCGCTTGAGACGGCCATAAAGTAGCCGTTCTGACCGCTTGCCGCCGAAGCCCGCAGGCCGAGCGAGGTCGAAGTCCACGTGCCAGAGGAAGCCATCCAGCCGGTTAAATTCGTTAATACATCGTAAGCGGTTACATTTTGGAAATAGGCTGTTCCGTTAAAAACGTTGTAACCGTAGTTGCCTTTGGCATACTTGGTGTCGCTGACGGAAATCGCAAGCGTGCCGCCCAAATAGACCTTGAGCGCAGGTCCGTCCGCCGTAACCTTCAGATGGTAGGCTGTATTCGTATTCAGCGTTGTACTGTATGGAGTCCCGACGCTCGTGCCAGTCGCCAGATCGAACAGCCGGATCTGGCCCAAATTCGGATCTATGCCCACCGCGTAGCCTTTGCTGCCGTCTTCTGCCGCCCGAAAAACGAGCGAGCCTACACCGTAAGGAGTGGAGGCGTCTACCTTCACATCCGCTTCAAGCGTAAAATTCGTATCGCTTGCCGCATTCGTCATACTAAGCGCATTGGCGCTCGCGGCGCTGATGCCTTTAAGTCCCTCGCCGGTCTGCTCGGACCAGGTTCCCGTAACCGGCACGTAGCCTGGCACGTTTGAATAGAACTCGGCAACGGCAGACGTATGAAGCGCAAGAAGCATTGAGCTGACAATGACCGCAGCCAGAAGCGCGCCTAGTTTGAAGAGTTTATTTCTTCTCATGATTAGACTTCTCCCATCATAGTGTAATTAATTATGTAAGCGTATACAATTTATCGCGTAAAACCTCTTATCCGTCCGATTCTCCTCCTTTCGGATATGCAGAACCAACGCTTTCCGTGCCGATTCTCAAGTGAGCGCTCGCTCTTCTCAGACAGTATATAGGCATCTTGAACAGAAAACTTTCAATATCTTCGGATTTTTTCTTTTAATTTCTACGTTAAAGAATCGTACATAAATCTGCACGGTTCCATCGGCTCGGTCGATGTGAATCGGAAATCAGATGAACCATTGCTATTATTTAAGCAGCGATTCGAGTAAAGGAGCCCGGAACCTGCCATGCGGATTACACTGTAGGGATTGAAACGAGATGGGACGCCGAAATGTAGTGAATGAATTTCACTATAGCCAAAGGCGGATCAGCAAGTTCAGCCTCCTGAATGACGGGGTAGGATTCCGTCTGGCGGCAAAATTGCCAAATATCGTTCAGTATATGATTTTGCCAAGTTCTAATGGAGAAATCGTATTAGAAGCCTATCGTAATACGATTAATATCGAGCAGTCTCCCTACCTTGGGTAAAGGTTATTGAGCAGCAATTAGATTAAAGAAAAAGGGATAAAGAAACGAACCAGCCACCATAATAGGGGCTGGTTCGTTCTATATTGAAACAACCTGACATCAGGTTGTTTTCACAACCTAGCAGAAGTCTAGGATGAGAAATTGGCTGAAGCCATGCGATTTTTTAATCATCGCCCCCGAAAATGTCTAGGTATCCGCTTACGAAGCTTTCACGGAAGATCTGTCGCGCTTAGCTTGACAATCTGTCGATTAAAATTCCAAGCGAATTTATCGAGTCGGCAAACATGGACGGTGCAAGTGATGCCAAACTGGGATGAAGTTGCTATACTACAACCACTACTACCACAGATCATATATGACGTTTATATCGAAACGGCTCCCTTAGATGCCTATAAGCCAAAGGGATTCGGGCTTTACAATCTGTCAGGAAACGTCTGGGAGTGGTGTTTTGATTAGTTTAGTTGGCCGTATCACAGGCTGACGGAAGCTGTGAACCCCCGCTTTACGATACCAATGGGGAAGCGTTCGATGCGGAGCGGCTCCTATCTGTGCCATCGTTCCTATTGCAACCGCTACCGGGTTGCAGAAAGAAGCAGCAATACGCTGGACAGCTCGACGGGGAATATCGGAGTTTGCGTCGTCCGGATAGCGACAATGGATAGATTCCTTCTTTATAACCGGGCCCGCAGATACCTGCGGGCTGTTATGGTAGGGTACCGGGCTCAGGTGAACAACTGGGCCGCGTCCTGCTGGTTCCCGTAGGTCATGAAGTCTGTAGGTGACATCGAGGTGTATTTCTTGAATATCCGGAAAAAGTAAGAGGTGTCATAGTAGCCTAAATAGCTTGAGATATTGGAGATGGACATGTCGGAGTTCAGCAACAGGTTACATGCTTCTATCACGCGCAATTGATGGATGTATTTGATCGGCGATTGTCCGATAACCTCTCGGAATACGGCGATCGTATAGTTCGGGGACCGCTGAATCAATCGTGCCAGATCCTTGATCTCAATCTGTTCGCGGTAGTGGTCAAGCAAATAGTGTTTTATCATATCGGCATATTTCGTTTTGATCGGTGTAACCTCGGGCTTCTCCAGTTCTCTTGCGACGATGCCGATCAGCTCTTGCAGGATGCCGTGGCAAATGAAGGTTCTAAAGTTCTCCCCCTGCCGCAGTTCCTCATACAAGCGTTCAAATCTTCGCTGCACGTACTGAAGCCTCCACAGCTTGAATTGTACAAATTTCTTATCGTGAAGAAAAGGAATGAATGGCATGGAATCAACTTCATAGTTGAAGATGATCGTAAATTTTTGGTGTGGGCCGGAGGGGTGATTTTCTCCGGCGCGACGCGAGCCATGCGGAATAAACATAAAGTCTCCCCGTTCACCGGTATAATCCTCGTTTTCGATCCTGTAAGAAACTTTGCCCTCCGTGACAAGAACAAGCACATTGTAATTGATAACCTCGGAATGCGTACGCCAATTCGGGATGAAATCGTCAAAATGTACAGATTTAATTGTCAGCATAAGCATCACCCGTTTAATGAAAATGGTTGCCTTTATTATAGCATTGATGTTTATCACAATGTAATCGAAAACGTGCTGAAATCTTCAAGTTAGTGTTGAAATGTACATCTTCCGGAGATTATGTACATCGACAAAGAAAAGGCCGGACTCTTATACTGAACATAGCGCTGGAAGAAAGCGTTATCATGGAGCTGCAGCAGTTGCAGGGACGAACGACTAATAATCGAAGTAAAGGAGATTGAACGATGCGAGTATTGCTGCTTGATCTTGATTCCACCAGACCTGACCATCTTGGCTGTTATGGGTATCATAGGAATACCTCACCCCATATTGACCGGATCGCCGCCGAAGGCGTCCGCTTCGATAATTATTACACGTCCGATGCGCCGTGCTTCCCCTCTAGAACCGCGCTTATGACAGGGAGATTCGGCATTCATAACGGGGTTGTCGGTCACGGAGGGACCGCTGCGGATGTGCGCCATGAAGGCGAATCCCGCGAGTTCCGCAGCAAGCTGGCCAGTGAAAGCTTCCCTTCCCTGTTCCGCAGCGCGGGGATGAAAACCTCACTTGTCAGCCCGTTCGGAGAACGGCACACCGCCTGGACGTTCTATGCCGGCTTCAATGAAATTTACAATACGGGCAAGGGCGGTATGGAGTCGGCCGAGGAGGTGACGCCGGTCGTGCTCGATTGGCTTGAGCGCAATGCCGAGCAGGATGATTGGATGCTTTACGTAAACTATTGGGACCCGCATACGCCATATCGTGCGCCGGAGGAATTCGGGAACCCGTTCAAGGACGATCCGCTCCCGGAATGGATTACCGATGATATATTTGCAACGCACCGGGAAAAGGTGGGACCGCACAGCGCGCACGAGATCAACATGTATAACAACCGTGCCTCGCTCCAATATCCCCGTTATCCCGGGGAGCTCATGGACAGGAATGATCTCCGCCGCATGATCGACGGGTACGATTGCGGTGTGCGCCACATGGACGATAACATCGGCATGATTCTGAACGCGATGGAGAAGAAAGGCATTCTGGACGATACCGTAATTATAATAACGGCTGATCACGGAGAGAATATGGGCGAGCTTGGCATCTACGGCGAACATGGTACGGCAGACCAAGCGACATGCCGGATCCCGATGATCATCCGTTGGCCGGGCAACATAGCCGGACACGTGGATAAAGGCCTTCACTACCATCTGGATTTGCCGCCGACGATGGCGGAGCTGTTGGGACTTCAGCCGGCGCCGAGCTGGGACGGCCGCAGCTATGCCGGCTCGATCCTGACGGGTGAAGATACGGGACGCGACAGCCTCATTATCTCGCAATGTGCACATGTGTGCCAGCGCAGCGTAAGGTTCGACGAATGGCTCTACATCCGAACCTACCACGATGGCTATCATTTGTTCGACAAAGAGATGCTGTTTCATATCGAGGATGACATTCATGAGCTGCACAACTTGGCTTCCGTCCGCCCTGACATATGCAGAGAGGCTGCATACCGCCTGCTCGACTGGCACGATCAGATGATGATGTCGATGGAGCACGATGTTGACCCGCTCTGGACCGTCATACGGGAAGGCGGGCCCTATCATGCCAAGGGCAATCTCAGCGAATATGCCGTAAGACTTATCGAGTCGGGCAGAGGACATTACGTGGAGGAATTGAGAAAGAGGCATCCACAAGAGAAATAGCAGTGAAAATGTTATAAAAATAGACGTTTGAAGAAAAAGCCATCAGTCCTTTTAAATCAATTTTCATGAGAGAGTTGTTCTCTTCAGTGAAAAAGTGATTTAAAAGGTTTCTGGTGGCTGTTTTTTTGGCGGGAGACAAGAAAAAAATTTGGATATACTGCCATGATGTTGCGGGTAAGGTTTATTGTAATGTAAGGTTTTTCAACATTTATATGAAGTGATAACATTGACATAAAGATGACAAATTTGAAAAGGTGGTTTCATGCTAAATCTTCTGCTCAGAATCTTTAAAAGCAGTCAATTTAAAGATCTGTTTATCAGGTTTTTAGCAGTACTTTGCGTTGCTGTACTACTGCCGTTCGTATACATTTTTCTTCAAGATCGTTCTTTTAATGAAAATGTAAAGAAAGAGAATTTCGATCTGTATGCTGCTGAGACATTGGAACCAGGGAAAAGCATGATCGATAATCTTATCTTAGATTTCGAAACAAAAACAATCGAATTTACCAACAGCAGGGCAGTCTTGAATGCGGTAAATAAACCACAACTTACGGAGGATTTTTCAGATTTATTAATATTGAAAAACGAATTGAATATGTATGCGGATTCACTCTGCTGCGTAGAGCGGATCAGTTTGCTTTCTAAAGATGAAGGCCTCACGAAATCAATAGCTCAAGGCGCGATGAAAAGCATAAACTTATCTTCGGATCAATGGAATGGGTTAGTAGCTTCAATGAAAGGGAATGGGAACCATGAAAGCGGACGAAGCCCCATCCGAGAAGTATATCCGACTGGGGATATAAAGAATTGAGCCGACAAAGGAAGACAGGGACCGGTTGAGAGCAGCTGCGGGTTTCGTGTAACGTTCGGATAAATCGAAGGGAACGGGATCATATTGCCCGTTCTTATTTTTTTACATCGGATCAAGTTCACATCCTTCTACTGCTCTTAATTCCAAATTGAAATTAAGTAGAGTTAAAATATCGGAATATTTGGTTATTCAGTAAAAATACCATGTTTATTTGGATATAAATTCTTTTTATTTGTTTTATCAGTAAATCTTTATCCCAAAATGAAAAGAAGATGGTAAAATGGATGTAATGAAAGGGGGGCGGTTCCAGTGAAGTGGTTTTTTGCGCGCTTTGGTAACCTTAACCAGCTTTTTTGGACGTTCTTCAAGATTGGTCCATCCAGCTTCGGCGGTGGTTTTGCCATGATGCCGATTATCGAACGGGAGGTTGTCATCAAGCGTCAATGGTTTACAGAAGATGAGATGGCCGATATGCTGTCTATGGCCGGCATGGCTCCCGGAGGAGTCGCTGTGAATGCGGCTGCATTCGTAGGCTATCGGAAAGCAGGCGTCATCGGAGCTGTCGCGGCCATTGCGGGCGTCACGCTTCCTACGTTTATTATTGTGATCATGCTTAGTTTCGCTTACCTGTTTTTACGTGACGAACCCAAAGTCCAAGCGGCCCTTAGCGGTATTCATGCCGCCGTCATTGCTTTGATCTTGATGGCTGCCTACCGAATGGCCAAAGTATCGGTGTTTGACGTGTCCACTACTTGCGTGACGACGGCCGCGCTTTTGTCGCTGCTGCTGCTCAGCATTAATCCGCTCTTTGTAATCCTCCTCGGCTTAGTCGTGGGGCTGGTCATTGTAAAGAGTAAAGAGTGGATCGGTCTCGAGGTTCGAACCGAGAGAATGGGTATTAATGCGAAGTCATTGCGGGAGCCCGAATACTTTATCTGACGATCGGAGGCGCGAGTCATGCTGTGGGAATTATTCATTACCTTCTTTAAGATTGGCTCCGTTTCATTTGGCGGAGGCTATGCTGTCATTCCATTGATTCAATATGAAATTGAAGCCCACGGCTGGCTGACGAACAGCGAATTTCAGGAAGCGGTTTCACTTGCCGGTATGGCGCCAGGACCGATCGCAACGAACAGCGCTACCTTGATCGGATATAAGTCGGCTGGATTGGCTGGGGCCGTCGCGCCGCCGTTAGGCATGATTCTGCCTTCACTCGCCGCCGTTATTTTGCTGTCCGCCGTCTTTTTTCGCCA
Organism: Paenibacillus sp. LPE1-1-1.1; assembly: GCF_040676435.1. Lineage (NCBI taxonomy): Bacteria > Bacillati > Bacillota > Bacilli > Caryophanales > Paenibacillaceae > Paenibacillus > Paenibacillus sp. LPE1-1-1.1. The sequence continues at coordinate 1,201,446 of NZ_JBEGHY010000001.1, read as the reverse complement.
AAGCCGCAGCAAATGGTTCCGATCAACCTTTTATGGTCTTCGTCCTATCATAACCGGACTTATTATTTATGCGGCCATCTATTTTGGCTTCCTTAATGGGCGTGAAGAGGGATTCACATGGAAGACTTTCGTTACGCTTGCGATATGTTCCGGGTGTATGTTTTTGATGATCAAGTATAAACTTCATCCTATCGCCGTTATCGCTGCAGCAGGGGCGGCAGGAATTATTCTATTCTAATCGAATGATTAATGAATCATGAAAAGGCATCAAATGTTTGGAGGGAGGCGAAGGAGTGGAACAAATGAAATCCTGCTGTGCGGTAAGCAGGCAGCAAGTGAACATTGAGCCCAGTGTTATAGCGGTCCCAGCGCCGTCACAAACTGCCGTTCCTGCGCCGGATCACATCGACTTGGATTGGGTTATCATACCGGGCGGTTCCTTCGAAATGGGAACAAATTCGAGCGAAGGGTTTCCGGGCGACGGAGAAGGTCCGGTTCGGAGGGTGGAACTCGAATCCTTCAAAATCTCGGCTTGCGCCGTGACGAACGCGCAGTTTCGGGCATTCGTGGATGCAACCGGATACCGAACTGAAGCAGAAAGCTATGGATGGTCATATGTCTTCCATTTGTTGGTATCTGATGAAACGAACATCAGAGTTAAGAACGTACCGCGGCAAGTCCCCTGGTGGCTTGTCGTTGATGGAGCAAATTGGAATAACCCGGAAGGGCCGGATTCGAGCATTGAGGGTCGTATGGATCATCCGGCCGTTCATGTCTCTTGGAATGATGCCGCGGCGTTCTGCTCCTGGTCCGGGACAAGACTGCCGACGGAAGCGGAATGGGAATATGCGGCACGAGGCGGTTTACAGGGAAGGACCTATCCTTGGGGAGACCTGCTGAGGCCAGACGGCAGGCATATGTGCAATATTTGGCAGGGAAAGTTCCCGGTTAAAAATAATGCAAGCGATGGCTATATCGGCACGGCTCCTACACGGTCGTTTGAGCCGAACGGTTACGGACTGTATAATATGGCCGGCAATGTGTGGGAGTGGTGTGCGGATTGGTTCAGTCCTGCCTATCACCGTCAAACGTCGTCAGTTAATCCGCGATACACACAGGATACAGGCAAAAGGTCGATGAGAGGAGGCTCGTATCTGTGCCATCGCTCCTACTGCAACCGCTACAGGGTAGCGGCGAGAAGCGGCAATACACCGGACAGCTCAACAGGCAACATGGGTTTCCGCGTGGCCGCGGACCTGATCCCTAAAGTAACTTAATTGCTCTCGAAACGGAATAAATGGAGTATCTTAATACCCTCACGGTAACGGTGAATACTACGCCATGCGATCATGGAGTTGAAATCACGGTTAACCGGAGGTTTTTTTTTCGCCAACTCTTGAGCTGAAGCGTTTTTTCCAAACATTCTGGGCAGCCGGTTGCAGCGGCGTATCCTCTAACGGAATAGGAAATTTACGGTAGTTAACGAGCCGGATTTAAAGATTCATAATGAGCTTATTTTCTTCATGAATGTGGTTGGGATCTGTATTCCAGAGTAGTGGATCTGGCTGTTAGTAGAATCTAAAAGCCGGCGCTAGCAGTCCGAATGGAGCGTTAAATGTTCGTCACGTAGTGGGCAGCGGACTCCCCAAGTCGATCCAGGAAATAACCTGATATGCAGGGCTTTGAAAGTTATTAATTGAAATATGAATTGTGTTTTATATTCCCTCAGACGGATAAGTTTGAGGGAATTTTATTTTTTTTTGGCTGACTTTATTCGTAAAAAAGAACTCTAGGATTCGTTATTTAAGTTTGATTTAAGTTATCTGTATTATGATTTAAATAAGTCATGAAGCGATAATGCTTTTTGAAAAATAAACAGATGATTGCTACTGATTATACGAGGAGTGTTAATTCATGAAAACCAAAAAGCTGAAAAGCATATGCGCCATTACTTTGGCCGCATTACTTACCGTATCCGCCGTGGGATGCTCTAAGGCACAAGTCGGCAGCGGGGTTGCTGCTGCAACCACTCAAACAGCAACTTCGACCGTGTCGCCAAGCGCAACGTCAGCAGCGGAAGCTTCCGTTCTAGACACATCGGAATTATTCAGTGATCGGGATTTAGAACAGTCGGCGGATCTTGCAACTGCAACACAAATGAATTTGGAAAGCAATCAAGATGTGACACTGAATAAGGAAGGCGTTTATGTCTTTAGTGGTGAGGTAGAAAATGTGACAGTAGTGGTTGATGCTGCCGAGGATGCAAAAGTTCAAATCGTCCTTGACGGCGTCAGTATAACCAATGAAGATTCACCTGCCATTTATGTGAAAGCAGCGGATAATGTATTCGTTACATCCACTGAAAGTGAGAACCACATGGAGGTTTCCGGAAGCTATGTGGCGGATGGTGATACCAATTTGGATGCGGTCATCTTCTCAAAAGCAGATATGACCCTGAATGGAACCGGAACCTTAGAAATTGTTTCGAATCAAGGTAATGGTATCTCTTCAAAGGATGATCTTAAAATTACAGGAGGCGTATATACCATTCATTCATCTGCGGATGCTATAGAGGCCAATGATGCCATTCTTATCAATGATGGAACGATTACAATTGATACGGATAAGGATGCCCTGCATAGCGAAAACAATGAGGATGCTTCCCTTGGGAATATCTATATTGAAGGTGGCGCATTAAATATCACCGCTGCCGATGATGCCATCACCGGCAACAACGTTGTTCAAATAGATGGCGGCACCATTAACATTAAGACCTCTGAAGAAGGCATCGAGGCAAACCATATCAAGGTGAATGATGGTCAGATTACATTGTATGCGAATAATGATGGCATAAACGCCACACCAAAAGTCAATTCTGATGCAGCGATTGAAGTCAATGGCGGTACTATTGATGTAAGTATGGCAAGCGGTGATACGGATGCATTTGATTCAAACGGTGATATTTATATTAATGGAGGAACCATTAATGTAGAAGCAGCTTCCGCCTTTGACGCGGATGGTACAGCCCAATTGAATGGCGGCAATGTCACGGTCAATGGAGAACAAATCACTCAAATCACGCAATCACGCGGAGGTGGAGGTCGAGGGGGAGCGGGTGGCGGTAGAGGAGTGCGCCAATAGTTTAGGAGCCAAGGCAAAAAACTCCGGCCCTGCTACAGCCGGCCGTAACCCTTAACGCATAGTCATCATGCCATGAAGCGCCCGAGAGATCCCTCAATGAACAGGATCCCTCGGGCGTTTTTGCTGATCACGAGACGAAAAGACATAATTTCTTTATTTACTCTTCATCGATCTCCCCTCTCATCAAGATGCCCCCGTACGATCTCGTCCACAAGATCGATAGTTTTATTTGCTTGAACTTGAGTATATTGTTGACTGAATTGAATCTGCTTTCCCCTCAGCGGCGGAGGTATTTTCATTCGAACATAGAGAATTGGATGTTGGTTATTGTATTATGGATAATAGAACAACTACCGCAATAGGTAGTTATTAATATAGAACAAGGAGTAGTATATGGCCTGGAGCAAATTGAAACAAAATCTGGAGAGTTTTCTCTGTCCTGCGTTATATGGAAGGGTCGAATACCGTGCAACGAGCTACCGTTATTTACCCGATAAAGCAGGGCTTTGCTATATTGCAGTAGATAAAAAGAACGTACTTAATATGAGTGATACAACTAACTTAATCAGATGGTATCAGACGGAGCTGGAAATTAAGAATGATTCAGATATCCAAATTCCTATCAACAATGAAGAAATTGAAGCAGTCAGAAAAGATACCAAGGGGATAGTTCCGGAGGATCGTCTAAAAGTAATTGCAAGAAGCAGAAAAAAATCAGAATATGCAAAAGAGCTTTTGTTGGCACAGTCATCATTAAGTAAATCGAATTTTATCGTTATAGCTAATAAGTTTTTATCCATTTCTATAGAGGAAAGCATAGAGAGCAATGATATCTTATTGAATATTCTAGCTTTGGTGGACAGACGAGTTGGAAAAAAGCGAATTTTAAATATGACCGAGAAGATGAAGTTAAAGCATCCAATTGTGCAGTATTTTTATGAACTACGGCTTAGTACGTTTTAAAAATAAATTACTCATTCACCTTTACTTAGGCTGCTTTTTCTTTTACTCATTTTATAGATATCATTCTCTAATGGAGGGTAATTCTACTGGTTCTATAATACTTACAGGCAATGCGCCAATGATGCAAATGGTTGACAACTTTATCGCTTTTATCCGTGAAGCAAATGAACTTCTTCAGAAGGAATTAGATCTGTCTCCTGCTAATCAATTGGTTACAAACATTATTAGTCATCTTTCAATACAGTTACGATCCCATTATTTACCGGAGGAGGTGCAAGCCGTTCTAAGCAATGAGTATATTCGAATGAATCAACAAAAATTGCAGGATAAGTTGTCAGAAGCCGAATTTCTAGTTGAGCTAAGTGATTCTCATCACATTTGCAAATCTGAGGATTTCGTTTTGGATATCGTTACGAGGTTGCCTAACTGGAACATTTACATGGCCTTAGTTAGTCAGGAACTGTCTGCTTTTCGTCGATTCATTCGTCAGGATAGTCAGACAGAGAAGTCGCCGATTGTCTTTGTTGGTAGTGGGCCGATGCCGCTAAGTCCTATTATTCTGCACCTACTCGGCGATATGGAAGTCATTTGTCTGGAAATGGATTCTGTGGCTTATGATGCATCAAGCTCTTTACTCGAGCATATGGGCTTAGGGACTAAAGTGACTGTCGTCATGAAGAATGGATCGGAGTTCGATTATAGCTCTTATAACCGGATTTTTGTGGCTAGTCTCGTGAGAAATAAGCGGGCGGTGCTTGAACAAATTAGTCGTACTTCCCCAGATCCTCTAGTAGCTATTCGCACAGCTGAGGGAATGAGGCAAATCATGTACGAAGCGATTGATGAATCGCAGTTGAATAAGCAGGGGTGGCGGATTCTGGGACGAACTTGCCCTGAAGATAATCTGGTCATCAATTCGACTTTGTTTCTAGATCGCTTTAATGCTCCTAGCATACTGGATTGACATAGGGTCGTGTCCACAACGTCAAAAAATTCGACAATACAGGGGAGGATCTCGAGGATTTGATCTCGATCTGGACAATCGGTCTGATCAAAGCAATCGAGAGCTTTCAGACTGGTAAGGGCAGGAAGATCGCGACGTTTGCGGCTCGTTGTATTGAGAATAAAATACTTATGCATCTCCGTCTTTGAAGTCTTATGAAGGATGGCAGCTTCAACCAGTGTATACCAAAGCTACCGGCAATCGAGAGGAAAAGCGAGTGGAGAAGGCAGCTGATGAACGAAAAAGGAAAAATGGCTGTGCAAGTGTGAAGCCTGTTCAGCCATTTTTCTTATTTTAGAGGCATAACTTCGGAGGCAAGAGATTGATTTGCTTTCCTTTCCCCACTGAACCGAAGGTCGCAAGCAGCATTCTTTTGTAAATTCCCTGCATATTCGTTCCTCCTTCAATTAGTTGATATAGCCTGTTATTCAACCACAAGAATTCGAGGCGACGCTTTACTAATGACTTTGGATGATGCCCATGAGCCGAGAGCGGCTGACAGGATGCTTATGCAGGCCACGGCTATAATGCCGCCCCAGTTCAGAATGACCGGCAATTGAACGATGCCGTAGCTCGAGAGAATCGTTTCTAATAGGACAGGGAGCAGGTAAACGCCTACTGCTATGCCTAGCAGGGCTCCTACGGCCGCTAAAGCGGTTATGCCCAGTGCGATGGACAATCGGATTCGGTTGGAGGTCATGCCTATCGATTTATAAATACCATAGGTTTTGCTCTCAATCCGGATATTAATGCGGCAGGTGCTGTAAATAATAATAAAGGTCACGAAAATAAAGAACAGTCCCATCAGGCTCATCGGGTAGATTAGAATATTAGCGGCTTCCTTGAAGACGGAATCAAGAAGCGTCTGCTGCGTTACGACAGAGGTTGACTCCTTGAATCTGTCATTCAGATCGCGGACGACTGCATCGGCTTGCGACAGATCGTTCACGTTAATGAAGGCGACATCCATACTATTGAAGCCAGGACTAACCGTTCTTACCCCCTCGATGGTCATTCGAGCGGAATTGGACATATTCGAGATCGCTTGATATATGCCTGTGATGATCAGCGATTGTTTCTTGCCTTCGATATACACCTCGATAACATCGCCCAGTTCTTTGTCCAAGCTCCTCGCCACATTTACTCCAATAGCGATTTCGTTCTTTTGGCGGGGGTTATGGCCTGACACCGTCGCGAAGCCAAACTTCTCATAGCTTCCATCAACTACGCTTAAATAGATGCTTAGGGTAGGAGCGTTTGTATTCTCCTTGTTCGGAGCTGGTTCCGAATTGACGATAGCGGTCAGATTGCCCTGCCACCCAACGTCTTTAATTCGGGAATCGGAGGTCAAGGCCTTCTCGAATTCAGCACGCGGGAAGGTGGATTTATTGATAACCATGGCTGCAATGTTGGCGGAATCATAGCCCCATTTCGCCGCTGTTTGCTGGATCCCAATGATGCTGCTCAGCACCACATACCCTAGCACAAGCACCGAGGATGCCATCAGGGTCAATACAAGCATTAAAGCAGAGCCCTTTAGATTTTTGATCAGGTTTCTTAAACCGATGACGGCGATGACGGGCAGATTGCCAAACCCGATTTTACGCGCGCCGGCAGAATTCATCCTTGATTTTATTTTGTTGCTTTCCATTTCGGACATGCCGTAGCGGATCGCTTGCACTGGCTGCACCGAACGGGCTTTCTTGGCATACAAGACGACGCAGAGAAGAACGAGTACAAATAAAAGCAGTCCGACGAGAAGGGCAGCGCCGGTTCCTTGAATGTTGAGATCAGAATGGTCCGTTCGAAGTGAAGATACGGAAAGATTGATGATAACTTTGGACAGCATGGTACTTAGCGCCAATCCGGGAATTATCGCAATGGCTGACAGGAAGCCATATTGAATGGCATAGGTGCCGATCGTTCGACGAGAGGTCAGCCCTAATGATTTCAGGACGCCTATCGTTTTGTAATTGGCAAGAATCGCATCGGAAATCGTGAAACCGATTGTGATTAGCGCAATAAGCATCATGACTAAACCAAGGAAAATCATAACAAAGCCTATAATCTGATTAATGATCAGATAGAAAGAGGAAATGCCCTCGAATTCCATTTTGGATTCCAAGAAAGGCGTGCCAAGCTCACCCGTGAAGCGATCCCAATAGCCGATATTCGCGCTGTAATCATCAAAGCGCAATCCCATCAGATAGTTGTCTTCTCCCTCAAGTGCAGTGAGCTTAATCTGATAATCCTCGCTATTCATCCATACGCGTGCCGTGTTCGTAAACGGCGCTCCGTAGGGAACATCAATGACGATTGTGGACACCTTTAGCTCCAAAGGCGCCTTGCCGGTATTGAAGCCAATGGTATCGCCGACGGCAATATTATTAGCGTAAGCCATGGAAGTCGGAACCCAAACCGTGCCCTTCTCCGGTCCGGCACTTTGCTCGCCCTCTGCAAAAACAAGCTTATCAACGCCAAAAGGAAGTTTCGGCATATCCATCATGAATAAATAAAGATTCGGTATATCTTGCTCTTGATGAGTAATTCCGGATAAGGTGCGGTAGCGCATGAGACTGGATACATCGACGCCTGTTTGAGATTCCCACCATTGATGGACAAGCTCGGGGTCATGAAGCCCTTTCTCGAAGGTCAGGATTTGGTGGGAGCCATTAGTCTGGTTGTGCATATCGGTAAACAGATTTCCTGTGTTTGAAATGATAATCGTTGCTGTAGCGACAAGCAGGGTGGATAACAAGATGAGCAGTGCGATGAACAAGTTCTGTATTTTGCTCTTTTTGAGGTAAGACAAGCTAAGCGTCCAAACGGCAGTCATCATGATTACTCCTTCCCCGAAACGAAAGAAAAGATCATCGACTCTCTGTCCTGGGTATTCTTGTCATCGAATTTCTCGAATTCAAGGATGCCGCCGATCTTGCCGTCTCTAATAAAGATCAGCCGGTCGGCTCGGCAAGCGGCCTTAATGTCATGGGTAACCATGACGACAGACTGGCCTTGACGGTTCATTTTGGTCAGAATATCAAGAACGGCTTTGCCGTGATCGTAATTCAAGCTGCCGGTAGGCTCATCCGCGAAGATGATGTCGGGGGAATTTATTAACGCTCTGGCAATGGCGGCGCGCTGCTGCTGCCCGCCCGAGGTTTGAGAGGGAAGCCGGTTGTTTTGGCCTTCAATGCCCATGGCATTGATTAGCTCATGTGCTTTGGCCTTAACTTTATTTTTTTTGTTCCCGGCAATATAGCCAGGCAACGAAACATTGTCCAAGATCGAAAGATCCGGAACCAAGTTGATGCTTTGATAGATATAACCGATTTTCCTGGTGCGAAAGTCGGAAAGTTCTTTTTCGTTATATTGGTCAATGCGCTGATCGCGGAAATATACCTCGCCGGCTGTGACGTTATCGAGCCCGCTTAACAGATAGAGCAAGGTGGATTTACCTGATCCGGAATTCCCCATAATGACGGTGAACTCCCCTTCGTGAATCTCCAGATCAAGATTCCGAATCGCATGATACTGCTCATTGCCGGTGTTGTAGGTTTTGCAAAGATTTCTTGCATGAATAATCGCTTTCTTAGCCATTGGCTATCACTCCCAGTTTCTATGTAAGTAATAGTATAGGTCCTCGATCTTTAAAAAAGCTTATCAAGTTATTAATAAACTATTACAGTGGAAACCTAGCATAAAGGGAGCGTAAAGTGGAACGTAGTTCCTTGTCCCTCCTTGCTCTTGAAGGAAATGGTGCCTCCATGCGCCTCAATGATGGTCTTGCAAATCGAAAGGCCTAGTCCTGTGCCCTCTTGGGCGAAGGTGTTGCCCTCTGTTTTCGCTTGTCCTCTGAAATAACGCTCGAATAGAAAAGGCATGTCCTGCGGCAGGATGCCTCTTCCTGAATCCGTAATGGTGAATTTCAGTTGTGCGGACGCAAGCTCTATGCCGATCCGGATGGTGTCGCCAGACGAGGTGTGCTTTAGTGCATTGGATACAAGATTCGTTATGACCTGCTCTATGCGGACGGCGTCAACCTTGATAAGTACATTCGGTATGTCCTGAGGCTCGATGTAGGTCACGCCGTTTATGCGCACATAATGACCAATCGGTTTTAAAATATCCTGGAGGACGTTCAAACTATACTGCTCCTTAGGTTCAACTGAAATTTGGCCCAGTTCCTGCAAGGCATGAATGAGCAGATCCTCTACGAGGCGAGCCATTTTGTCCGTGTTGCTCCGCATCACTTCGACATATTCCATCATCGTATCTGTATCCGGGCACACTCCCTCTAGTATTGCTTCAATGTAGGCTTTTACGGTAGTTAGAGGTGTTTTAATCTCATGAGAGATATTCGTAATCAGCTCTTTCTGGGCTTTCTCCTGATTGATTCGCTGCGTGCTTAAATGCATAATTTCCATTCTCATTTGGTCGAACATGGCATACAGGTCGCCTAGCTCATCCATTCGGGCATAATGGGTTTTCTCCTCGTAATTTCCTTTTAAAATCGCTTCGGAATGGTGCTTAAGCGTGTGAATGGGCGAGATAAGATGGTGCTTGATTTTTTTACTGACTATAATTAGCATAATTGCTAATATTAAGGAAAATAAAATGGCAAGAAGAAATATAGCAAGAGGTATATGATGGGATTTTTGGCTATAAACCATGTCTTTCGGCAGGTAAAATAGGGCGTTTCCAATTTGCGTCCGGGATACTTCGTCTAGGACGGGAAAAGCAATTTTAAATAGATTGCCCTCTTGTTCCGCATCATGCAAATCATAGTGCAGAGAAGTACTCAGGTTCAAGCGGGGAGCCGGCATGGACTGAAAGGAGGTGAAGGCAACGGTGCCGTCCAATTCCGCATATATCATGTTCATTTCGTTGTGTGTTGACATCGTGTCCAAAGTCTCTTGTACCTTCTCGTTTCTGATATCTCCGCTGTTCTGCTCCAAATAGAGAAGGATGGGGTTCACCGCCAACCGTGCTTGGTTAATGACGTATTTTGGGTTGGATTCACTGTCATTATTAAAAATATAGAGAAGCAAGCAAGCAATGCATGCTGTCATGATGATAAGAATTGCCGTAACGGCTGTTAACCATTTTTTTAACCAAAGGCTCAAAGACATGTGTCATCTCCAATCGTATGCTTAGTCCAGACTGAACTTATATCCTACGCCCCATACTGTCTTCAGATAGGCAGGATGGGAGGGATCCGCTTCGATTTTCTCCCGCAGCCTGCGTATATAAACCGTAACCGAATTCTCGTCACCGTATGATTCATATCCCCAAACCGCATCTAGCAATTGGGTTTTGGAGAATACCTGGTTTTTATGGCTGGCCAAATGATAGAGCAGCTCAAACTCTTTCGCGGAGAGGGCAGCCTCTTTGCCGTCAACCGTTACTTTGTAAGCCTTTTTGTCGATAACGAGATTTCCCAGACTTAGCGAGTCAGGATCCTGCTGCACGACGACCATGCTTTCATATCGGCGGAAGTGGGCATTGATCCGGGCTAATAATTCGCTTAATGAGAATGGCTTTGTCATATAGTCATCCGCACCGAAACCAAGACCTAGGACCTTATCCGTATCACTGCCTCTGGCGCTCAAAATAAGGATAGGGACGTTGCTTTTCTCGCGAATTTCCCTGCAAAGGTCTATGCCGTCCATATCCGGCAGCATAATATCGAGAATAATATAATCCGGCTGCAGAAGCTCCATCATGTGCAAGCCGTCTTTCCCATTCCCTGCGATAGCAGCCTCATATTTGTTCTTCGTTAAATAGTCCCTTAGAATCCGCGAGATATCCTTCTCGTCTTCGATGATAAGAATAGTTTTTTGTCGATTCATCGTTATTCACCATTTTCAATGTTTGATTTGTGCAGCTTAACGAAAAAATAATAACTTTCAAAATTGGTTATATTTCCATTTTTTCGTAGGTACAAAGTATGAATCCGAATGCGGCTGATGAATGTAGGGGTTCTATCATGCTGAAGGATTACAAACCACTGCATAAACCTTGAAAGACCGAGGTATATACACAGCTGGAGCTGCACGTAGCGCCTTATCAAACCGGTTTCATGGTCGGAATTTCCTTTTTCATTCTACTTCATCTTCCATTTTTTTAATAGAGGGACTGCCCGGATGTGGCCTTAGTACTGGATTGACTAAATTCTATAATATAGGTACTATTTTACTATAATTTATAAAACGACATATTTATATTCTTATTTAAAATATATTCTAAATACTACATTAATACGTTATATTTATTTATAAATTTATGTAAGTATTTGCAATATGATAAGGGTTGAATAATTGCGCAAAAGATGATGTCTAAATACGACGGCGTTATGACCGTTATTTTCAACAGCAATGGTATCGAAATGGAAGAGCTTTGCAAGCAAATGCGCAATCGGGGCGGCAGTGTATGGATTAGCTGCTATAATTCCTCTCAGCAGGTTTGCATTGGAGGAAGAGAACGAGACGTTGAGCGGGTAGAGCTCAAAGCTTTAAGAATGGGTGCCTCTTACCATCGCATTAAGGTAACAATTCGGAAGTAATCGATCTGCGGGCATCGAAGCAGGCAATCCGGATTTGCCGATCAGCCCAAGCGAGCCAATATCAATAAGCCGAAGCCTGCAGAAGAATGCTGAAACGGGATTACCACTCGTCGGGATGTCATCATAAACGAAGAGTTTTATAAGGCGAAGCGTTAATTTTTTAGAAAAAGCTGATCTTGGGTGAGAACCTGAAGTCAGCTTTTTTTTTGCATTGTCATAATGAGCCCATAACAACAAAAGTTTAATAGCAGATGGATAACTTTGGATGAAATTAATCCGGTTTACGCTTTGTATGGAAGCCCTATTTCCAGTCCTTCAAGAATTCGGGTAAATAAGTAGAATAAAGACAAGAAAAGCGGGAAAAGTGCAAGCGACTTCAATTTTCTCTGACAGGTAACATTATGTTACTTAGCGAAGAACTTAGATAGATAATTTTAGTATGATTCTAAAGGATGTGAGCATCATGTCGATCAATGTTATTTTACGGAAGATGACGATCTTTCCTAAGCTGTTGTTGACGTTTTTAGTCGCGATCGTCCCTTTGTTTTTCGTAAGCCTGCAAATGAACCGAATGGGGGCGGAAAGTGTTCGGAAAGAGATCTTAACTTCAATGGAATCACGTGTTCATTCGAATATGAAATCGCTCGAAGCAGAGATGGAGAGGATTATCCGGCTTCATCAGCAGTATCTAGTGGACGATGATTTAGCTAAGCTGAGCACAATCTCTTCGATTTTGCCTTATTATGAAGTGATGTTGATGCAACAAAGGGTTCAGGACAAACTTTGGACCCTGAAAAACTCGAATTTATTTATTTCGGAAGCCAAAGCTTATATACCTCTTATAGGCAAGACGCTATTATCCCTGACAGACGAGGAAGGAATGACTATAGACGAGGTTGCAGAACTGCAAGAGTTAAGCCGTAAACAAGTGTCGCCCATCGTCTATTGGAAAGGAAAACTTCTCATTAATTCAATCTATCCGAATCCCTCCTACTCAACGAAACCGCCTATCTATATTTTACAATCTGAAATGGATCAAAGAGGTCTACAAACTTTTCTTGGTCACATGATTAATAGCGATGGCGAAGGCTCTCTATTAATTAATGAAAATCAAAAATGGGCTCTGCTTAATGATCCATACGATCCAGCAGTTGATCATGTAAAAGAATTCGTTAAAAGTAAATCGTCGGAAGAGAGCTTCGGCCAAGGAACAGTCAAGATAAATAGCAGAGATTATTATGTGACCTTTGAAAGGTCACAGCTGCTAAATATGGATTTGGTTATTTATGTCCCAGAGGAACAAATTCTGGGTCCGCTCAACAAGTATCGCACTTGGTTCTGGATCTTATCGGGATTATCCTTGGCTGTCGTAATTGCCTTCTCCTACTGGATATTTCGTTTGATTCATTCCCCTCTTCATAAGATGGTCCGAGCTTTCCGAAGAGTTGAGAAGGGAGAACTATCCCTCTCTATCGCGCATGAAAATGACGACGAATTTCAATATTTATACGGTCAGTTTAATAGTATGGTCAGTAAGCTGCGCCTTTCCATTCAGGAGGTATATGAGTCAAGAATTATGGCCCAACAATCTGAGCTTAAGCAGCTTCAATCGCAAATCAACCCGCACTTTCTATATAATACTTACTTTATGGTCCATCGCATGGCGGATGCTCATGACGTTGATAACGTAGTTAGAGCGACTAAGTATCTAGGAGAATATTTTCTCTACATTACCCGAAATTCCAATGATGAGGCATCTTTGATGGATGAATGGAATCATACGATTGCTTATATTGAAATTCAGCAGATGCGCTTTCACAATCGGATCGAAGCTAGAATTACGGATTTTTTACAGAAAAATCATTCGGTTTGTATCCCACGACTCATTCTACAACCATTGGTGGAAAATGCTTATCAACATGGGCTTAAATCCAAAATGGCAGGCGGTATCATTGCAATGTCTATGTCACAACAAAAAGATGGGGTCACGGTGATTGAGGTCGAAGATAACGGTGATGAATTAAGTGATGAGGAATTGTTGCAAATTCAGCGAAAGCTTGCTTCGGAGTGGAATAGATCAATTGAGAAGACTGGGATTCTTAACGTCCATATGCGTATGCGGTTGAAATTTGGTGATGCTTTCGGCCTTATCGTTTCGAGAAGCATCCTAGGCGGGCTGAAGGTCCAAGTGAAGATACCAACCACCATAACTAATTGACAAGGGGGATAAAGAAATGCGTCGGATCCTAATCGTGGATGATGAGCCTTTTATCGTGAATGGGTTGGCAGGAATGATTAAAGAAGCCGATTTTACGGAACTGGAAGTGTATAAGGCAAACTCTGCTGCTGAAGCGATACAATGGTTCGAGAGGACCTCGATGGATATTGTACTGACTGATATATCTATGCCTGGCATGAATGGGTTGGAATTGCAGAAACGAATCGTACAGCAGTGGCCTAGGAGCAAGATTATCTTTCTTACCGGGTACAATGATTTCTCCTATGTAAAAGAAGCCATACATCACAGAGCGGTGGATTACATTCTGAAGACAGAAGGTGATCAGGCGATTCTGGCTGCGGTGAATAAAGCAATGGAGGAGTTAAACCAAGAAATAGAGAGAGGGGCACAGTTTGAAAAGGCTCAAGCCCAGCTTCATGCTGCGCTTCCTTTTTTGCAGAAGGAATATTTGCTTGAACTCCTTCATGGCGAGTTGCAGCCGAATTCTACCTTCCAGAAACAGATGAATGAGTTAAGCCTGACATTTGTTGAAAGTGATCCCGTATTGCTATTTATAGGAAAAGTCGATGAATGGTCAGAGTATTCCTCCGCGGATAAGGCTTTACTCCTGTACGGGGTACAAAATATCGCGGATGAATATATGAAATCCTCCGTTAAGCTGGAATCCATCACGTACGACAAAACGAGGATTGCTTGGTTAATTCAACCACTTGCTAGTAATCATGACTTGATGATAGATGAACGGCGACTTGCACGTTTTGTCCTAGGAACGGTTGAACGCATTCAACAAACCTGCAAAGAGCTGCTTAAATTGAAATTGTCTTTTGTTGTTTCTAGTGAGTGCTGTACATGGTTCAACATATCCGATCGTTTCGAAGAGTTAAACAGAGTGATGCGAAGAAACTTCGGCATGGGACACGAACTGCTACTAACGGATGTATCCGCAGAAATGATCTCCACAACACCTCTCAAGGATTCGCAGACAAAAATGCTTCAGAAGCAGACGAGTCAGCTGGAGCTCTGTCTTGTTAGCGGTCAGCAAATAGAATTCAAGCGTAAATTAATGGAGCTGATGAACGATTCAGACATTCGATCGGATGCTGATTTGAGGCTAATCGCCTCTTATCAGCTTTTATCTATGATTATGACTTACGCGATGAACGAGGGTTTTTTGAAAGTTGTAATGGAGAAAACGGAATTAAATCGTTTGCTGAATCAGGATTCTCAGGGAACTTGGGAAGAAACGATTATCCGCCTAATCGAGATCGGCGATACCTTATTCAAGAATAAAGTTGGAATGACCAACCAGCATAGCAGGAGCTTAGTAACCCGGATTAAAAAATATATCGATGAGAATTTATCAGAGGATTTATCATTAACCCGGTTGGGGGAACTCGTTTCTTTGAATCCGTTTTATTTGTCTAGGTTGTACAAGCAGTTAACGGGTGAAGGGCTGTCTGACACGATCATGACAGCCCGTCTCGCCGAGGCGAAGAGACTGCTTAAGGATACGAATGACAAAGTGCAGGATATCGCAACAAAGGTTGGGTTCGAATCTGCAGCGTATTTCAACCGGTTTTTCAAGAAATCAACCGAGTACACTCCCCAAGCCTATCGAGAATATTACCGTAAATAATTATTCTGATCTGATGTTAATATGTCGTAAAAATAAGTCAAGTGAAGTTGAAATCCTCCAATAGTATACACTTTCAGCCCCACCTATAATTAAAGCAGGAAGACCATTCTTCTCAAAACAGCGTAGGGGGAATATCGAATGAAGAAGATAAGATCGGCTGCTTTGGTTCTTGCAAGCACGATGATGCTCATGACTGTGCTCGCGGCGTGCAGTACAAACAATGAGAAGAATAGTACATCTGTTAGTCCGTCAGCAGCAGCAGAATCGACCGCTCCTGCGAGTGAGTCTACATCAGTGCCATCCGACGAAGTTATTGACCCGTTAGGGAAATTCGATCCTCCGATTGAGGTCACCGTTATCCGGCCTTACGATGATAATACCAAGTTCGTAGAAGGGGATACGGCGGAGAATAACGAGTGGACGAGAGCGTATGAGGACAAACTCGGCATTAAAGTGAAGTTTGATTGGATCTTGCAAGGCGGAGGGGATCAGTACACTCAGAAGCTGAATGTAGCGATTGCGAGTAATGACTTGGCTGACATCGTTATCGTTAATTCGAATCAATTGAAGCAGTTAGCCGAAGCTGGACAAATAGCAGATTTAACAGAAGTATTCGATAAACACTCTTCTGAATATGTGAAGAAAGTATTAAACGAAGATGGTGGCTTAGCCCTTAAATCGGCAACATTCGATGGCAAGCTGATGGCGATACCTCGCATCGGATCGGATATTGATGAGGTAGCTCTGCTGTGGGTTCGAATGGATTGGCTGAAGAAATTAGGATTGCCAGAACCTAAGACAATGGAAGACGTTAGAGCCATTTCCGATGCCTTTACCAACAAAGATCCTGATGGCAACAACAAAGCTGATTCCTTCGGTTTGGCTCTGACTAAGGATCTTGGCAGCGGATTCGGAGGCTTCGAAGGCTTTTTGAATGGCTACAATGCTTATTACAATACCTGGATCAAGGATGCATCCGGCAAGCTTGTTAACAGCAACATACAGCCAGAAATGAAAGTTGCCTTGGCAGAGCTGCAGAAGATGTATCAATCCAAGCAAATCGATAAGGAATTCGGAACGAAGGATGTCACCAAAGTAGCTGAAACGGTTACATCCGGCAAGATCGGTATGTATTACGGAATGATGTGGACTCCTCTGTGGCCATTGCAAGGCGGAAAGGAATTAGATTCTTCCATGGAGTGGAAATCCTTCGCGATTCCTTCGGCTAACGACCAGCCGGTTAAGGCGCAAATTCCTTTCCAAGTACCTCAATATTATGTCGTTAAGAAAAATTCGGAGCATCCGGAAGCAGCTATCAAAATGCTTAATCTTTGGTATGACATTTCATTCGATTCTATGATTGAGCCCTCGGTATATGGAGCAACTAAAGATGGTGTAGAGGCCTTTAAACACGCGATTATAGCAGGCTCTCCTATAACGACTAATATGGATAAATATAAAGCGATTACAAAGGCTCTGGAAACAAATGATACCACAGGAATGAAAGCTAATTTCAAGAATGATTTCGATGCAGTGGCTTCATTCATTAATGGAGACATCAAGGGTTGGGGTATGCATGCAGTCTTCGGACCAGGCGGCTCCTTCTCAGTCATTGATGATTATGTCAAACGAGATGTATTCCTACGCAATGAATTCTATGGTTCGCCAACTCCTACAATGGGAGAAAAAGGAGGGACACTGGATACACTGCTTAAGGAAACATTCACGAAGATCATCATGGGAGCATCCTCGATCGATGAATTTGATAAATTCGTAGATAACTGGAAAAAGCTTGGTGGAGACCAGATAACCCAGGAAGTAAACGAGTGGTTCGCTAAGCAATAAACATGAATCAGAGACAAGAGCAATGGGAAGTAAACATATTACTTCCCATTGCTGTCTTTAAAAGGATGTGTAGATCAGATGCTATCGAAAAAATGGAGAAGAGAGTTCCCCCTTCACCTGATGATATTGCCCGGGCTCATTCTAATCCTGATATACAGCTACGTACCCCTTTTCGGTTTAACGCTGGCATTCCAAAAGTTTCTCCCTGGACGCCCTTTTTTTGATAACCCGTGGGTAGGCTTCGATCATTTCAAATATGTATGGGATATGCCCAATTCCCTCCGTGTATTATGGAACACGATCTATATTGCAGGCTTTAAGATCATGATCGGACAGATTGTGCCGATCACCATTGCTTTGTTGCTGAATGAAATACGCAAGGATTGGTTGAAACGCGGGGTACAGACACTTATCTATTTGCCTCACTTTCTCTCTTGGATAATTCTCGGGGGCATTCTGATCGATATTCTCTCTCCATCACAAGGAATTGTGAATCAGATCATCAAAGCTTTTGGCTTTGAGCCCATTTATTTTCTCGGCGACAATAGGTGGTTTCCGATCACCATCGTCTTATCAGATGTATGGAAGGAATTCGGCTTCAACACGATTGTTTACCTTGCTGCCTTGACTGGTGTGAATCCGTCACTTTATGAAGCAGCCGTCATTGATGGAGCAAACCGATGGAAGCAGACCTTAAACATCACGCTGCCAAGCATCCTGCCGATTGTCATCCTTCTCGCAACTCTTAGCTTAGGCAACGTTCTGAATGCGGGATTTGATCAAGTATTCAATTTATATAGTCCATCTGTTTATGAAAGCGGTGACATCATCGACACGCTCGTCTTTCGAGTGGGTTTAGAGGAAGCGCAATACAGCGTGGCTACAGCAATTGGCTTATTTAAGTCATTTGTATCTTTTATCATGATCTCCTTGTCATACTTTCTTGCTTATCGACTTGCTAACTACCGGATTTTCTAGGAGGCTTTTCCATGATACGAATGAGTATCGGATATCGGATCTTTAACGTATGGAATATGGTGTTTCTCGTCTCTCTTTCAATCATCTGCATTTTGCCGCTTGTGCACGTTCTTGCCTTGTCCTTCAGTAACAGCAGTGCTGCCGGAGCAGGTTTGGTCAAACTGTGGCCAGTTGGTTTCACTACAAATTCTTATGAGTTCATCTTAAAGAAACCGGCCTTTCTTAATTCTCTTGTTGTAACCCTTGAGAGAGTGTTTCTGGGAACCTTCATTAACATGATGATTACTTTGCTTGTAGCATATCCATTGTCCAAAGAAACGCAAACTTTCAGATTCAGAACATTATACGCATGGTTGTTCGTATTCACGATTCTGTTTAGCGGTGGACTGATTCCTTGGTACATGACGGTTAAATGGACGGGTATTATGGATACGATATGGGCCCTTGTTCTTCCGGGAGCAGTTCCCGTGTTTAACATTATCCTGCTGCTTAACTTCTTTCGAGGTTTACCAAAAGAGCTGGAAGAATCATCTTCAATTGATGGTGCGAGCCATTGGACAACTTTATGGCGCATCTATGCTCCATTATCAATGCCCGCACTTGCCACCATAGGGCTTTTCACGATCGTTGGCCATTGGAACGCTTGGTTTGACGGGTTGATATTGATGAAGTCGCACGATAATTACCCTTTATCCACCTATCTTCAGACCATACTGGTCAGCATTGATCTGACAACAGTAAGCGGTGAATCGATGAAAGATTTAAGCGAGGTATCAGATCGAACGGCTAAGTCAGCTCAAATTTTCCTTGGAGCATTGCCCATCTTGCTCGTATATCCGTTCTTGCAGAAATATTTTGTTAAGGGAATCGTTCTGGGCAGCGTGAAAGAATAGGGTAAGACTGCTTGATCGCATCCCGCAAGACGAGATTTCACAATTAATTCATGAGGGGAAGTCTCCGTTATCTGTTGCGTATATCCAGAAATGGTTATTAGGATAATCCATCATTCATGAAGGGTGTGTTTATTAATGAGAAGAACGTTTGTACGTTTTACATCCATCGTAACAGCTCTTTCTTGTATGTTGACCGCAATTACAATTAGTTTCGCCTCCCCAGCTAAAGCTGCTGGCGAGGAGTTTGTAATGGGTATTTTTTATGTTCCTACCTGGCCTTATACGAACGCTACACAATATGATTATATTAAAGATGCGCATATCAATGTTCTGCAAACTTTCTACCCGAATACGAACCAGCCTAGCACGATCTCACAGATGAATACTGTGTTGGATTTGGCGGCCGACCGAGGGATGAAGGTGCAGGTTTCTGATACGAGATCAGAATATCTGATGGGTACGAGGACGGGGCAGCCACTGCCCGCGGCTTCGGATGCTGATATAGATGCAATAGCTAACTCTTACAAAAACCACCCTGCAACAGCGGGTTATTACATCCAGGATGAGCCGCACGAGTTCGAGTTCCCCAGAGCCGCGCATGTCTATAATCGATTCTTAATGAACCAACCGGATTCGATGTCTAATGTGAATATGTTCCCTGATTCCGGTGTGCCAGGAGGCCCAAGCGAGCACCTTAGCTATATGAAAAAATGGGTGACTACGGCGGGGGCTTCCAAGTTGCAATATTTGTCTATGGACACCTATCCATTCAAGGACGATGGGAGCATTGGAAGCTACTATTATCAAGATTTGGCCAACTTAAGAGCGGCAGGATTATCCTATAACCTCAAGACAGCAGCATACCTGCAAGCGAATGGGGATAACCTCGCTGGTTATCGTCGGCCAAATGCAAACGAGCTAAGATGGAATGTATACAATAGCCTTGCCTATGGTGTGAAAGGATTATATTGGTTTACTTGGTTCCAGCCTGAAATCTATACCCCTAACAATTTCACGACGGCGATTATGGACGGAAGCGGAAATAAAACGGATCTATATACCCCTGCGCAAACCTTAGGGTCAGAGGTTAAAAAGCTTGGACCCACCTTAATGGGACTAACTTCTCGAGATGTGTACTTCAAGGGGACCATCCCCACTGGTACAACAGAGATTCCAGCCAATTACTTCTGGAATCCAACAACAAGCTTTAACCAAATTCTGTCCCATTTTGCTAATGAAGACGGCAGAAGTTATGTGATGGTCGTAAACAGAGATTATGCCAATAGCAGAACGTTAAGCTTCAATTTACCTTCCAAGCCATCTGCGGTTACGGAGGTTTCCAAATCTACGGGAGCGGAGGTCAGCACCAACTACAGTAATACTACAGGAAACATTTCAGCGACGTTCCTCCCTGGTGAAGGTAAGTTATATGCGATTTCGTCTGATTTCAACTTGCCTGCAACGAATGTTAATGATTCCGATGCTGCAATTACCTATTCGGGAAGCAGCTGGCTTCATAGCACAAGCCGGGGAGTTGGTGATTACGCTGATGATGTGCATCATGCAAGTGTTAATAATGAATACTTCGAATATACCTTTAACGGCACAAGTGTGGAGTATATAACGGAAAAGGAAACGAGCGGCGGCAACGTGGATATTTATATCGATAATGTATTCCAACAAACCGTAAGCACATACACCAGCGGGTCTCGTCTCCCTATGCAAACGATCTATAGCAAGACAGGATTGTCTAACGGTCCGCATACCATCAAAGGCGTGAAGAAATCGGGGACATTCATGACGGTTGATAGTTTTAAGGTAACGCCAGGCAGCATGCAACGCCAAGCTTCTAAGACGAATGATACGTTTGAAGGTATAACGTACTCGGGCACGGGCTGGGGTTATAGCGATGGACGCGGTACTGGGGATTATAAGAATGATCTGCATTATACGACCATGAATAATGATTATTTTCAGTACACATTCACTGGAACGGGTATAGAGTTCTTGACGGACATGGACACGAGCGGCGGCAATGTGGATATTTACATCGACAATGTATTTCAACAAACGATAAGTACCTATAGCACGTCTTCCCACAAAACTCAGCAAGCCGTGTATAGCAAGACCGGACTAAGCTATGGTACCCATACGATCAAAGGAGTTAAGAAGTCAGGAACCTATATGGTGGTGGACGGTTTTTCGGAGCACAAGGGCAGTAATCTGCTAGCAAATTCCGGTTTTGAAAGCGGGACCACGACTTCATGGTCGGCTCCATATGGAGGAACGGTTACCACAAATTCCACCAACAGACACTCAGGAGCTTACAGCGCCAAAATTGTCGGAAGAACTCAATTGTTTAGTAGTCCTACTCAAGATGTCACATCTATGCTCAAAACAAATAACCAAGGGATTTACCATCTGTCTGGTTGGTTGAAATTGGCCGCTGGAACATCGGATCGGGCGCAGATCGCTATTCGACTAGGGGATGATTTAGGAACGCATTGGGTCAATACAAATTGGAAAACAATTCATAGCACCGAATGGACCCAGAACTCTGACACGCTGAACATCACTTGGACAGGTAAATTAACATCAGCGATCTTGTATATACAAACTGAAACTTACGGTTATGATATGTATTTCGATGATTTTATCCTCTCCCATTAATGTCAGGCTTAACTTCAAATCAAGCTGTGTGAATATCTATCTAGCAGATCCCATGCATCTGTCCTTATAGATGCATAGGTGATTATAAGCTAAGGAGTGGACGGAATTGAACAAAGAGTTTCCAATCGGTATATTCTATATTCCTACATGGGCTGCCACTAATGATATCCAATATAACTACATCCAAGATGCACATATCAATTTTATGCAATCCTTCTACCCCAATGTAGTAGGAATCAACACAGAAGAACAAATGAAAACCATTCTGGATTTGGCATTTGCCCGCGGGATTAAAGTTCAGGTTTCGGATTCGCGGATGGAGGAGCTAATGACAACAGCCACGGATGAGGAAATTGATGCTATTGCTAGCTCGTATAAGCACCATCCTGCAACCGGGGGTTATTATATCAAGGATGAGCCAAGTCAGGAACAACTCTCAAGAGCCGCTTATGTATACAAAAGATTGAAATGGAATGATCCAAATTCCTTTCCAAATGTGAATATGTTTCCTGCTTCCGGCGTTCCGGATAGCAACCATAAGGATTATTTAGAAGAATGGGTGAATCAGGCAGGTCCTGCCAACCTTGAGTATCTTACGATGGATACCTATCCGTTCGTTGCTGGTGACGTAATAGGTTCGGACTATTTCAAGGACATGGAAAATTTAAGAGCTGTTGGCTTAAAGTACGACCTGAAGATTGCCGCTTACTTACAAGCTGTAGGGCTTTCACTAGGGGAAACTGCATATCTGCGCCGTCCGAATGCCGATGAGCTGAGATGGAATGTATATACGAACCTAGCCTATGGTGTAAAGGGATTATATTGGTTTACTTGGTTCCAGCCCATAGATCAAGGCCCGGACACCCATTTTACGACAGCGATAATGGACAGTGCCGGTAACAAAACAGATTTGTACGTTCCCGTCCAGTCTTTAAATGAGGAAATCAAGCAATGGGGACCCATCTTAATGGGATTGATATCTCGCAATGTGTTTTTTAAAGGGAAATTGCCGCCAGGTACGAAACCTCTCCCTGCGAATTATTTCTGGGAGCCTGTTGATGATGAGGATCAGATTGTTTCGCACTTTGTGGATTCTTGCGGTAGGAATTACATCATGGTCGTGAATCTAGATTCCACCAATAATAAAACTTTAAGATATCATCTGTCTTCTAAGCCTTCTGTCTTAACAGAGGTTTGCAAATCCACTGGTGCTGAAATTCCTACAAGCTATAGCAGCGTGTCAGGAGAACTCTCTTCCATCTTTCTTCCAGGTGAAGGGAAGCTTTACATCTTATCGGACGATTAGCATGGCGGATATCTATGATTGGATAGGAGTAACTAAGATTATTAATGCTTGTGGCACGATAACGAGAATAGGCGGTTCTAAGATGGCTGCAGAAGTGCTTGCGGCAATGAACGAGGCTGCAGGTGCTTTTGTGGACATCCATAAGTTTCATGCCAAATCAGGGGAGAGAATAGCCGAGCTGTTTGGAGTTGAAGCTGCATGCATTACTTCAGGTGCCTCCGCCGGAATCGCCATATCAGCCGCCTCTTGTATGACTAGAGGAGATGCTGAGAAAATTATTCAGCTGCCTGAGACAACAGGCATTCCTGATGAAGCTTTGATGCTCAAAAGCCACAGAATTCTATATGATCAGGCACTAAGGGTATCCGGTGCTAAGGTAAGAGAGATCGGTGAGATATCTAAAGTTTCAATCCGGCAGATTGAAGAAGCCATCTCTGATCATACTGCTCTATTTTTTTATGTAGCAGCGGCTGAACAGGTGGAAGGCTCCTTGCCTCTCGCTGATATTATTAGAGTTACGAGGAGGAATCAAATCCCCATTGTAGTAGACGCAGCCGCGGAACTGCCGCCGATTAATAATGTGACGAAGTATCTAAAGCAGGGTGCAGACCTTGTCATTATAAGCGGTGGTAAAGAAATTCGCGGTCCGCAATCTTCGGGTCTTATTCTAGGTAAAAGAGATCTAATAGAAGCTTGCATAGCGAACAGCAGTCCCAACTTTAGTATTGGTCGTTCTATGAAAACAGATAAAGAAACCATTGCGGGTATTGTTAGGGCTGTGGAGTTATTCGTAAAGAAAGATTATGTTCAAGAAATGAAACGTTGGGAAGCCATAGTATCCATTATCGTAGAGTCACTTTCTCCAATACGGGGTACTCACGTGCGACGAGGGTTTCCGAAGGAGCCCGGCGTGCAGCCAGCGGATATACCTAGAGTATTTCTCAAGCCTACCGGCTCCTCTGCGCAAGAGCTTCAGAATCGACTGATGATGATGGAACCGGTTATCTATACTAATATACAAGAGGATGAGCTCGTCATTAATCCGCAATGTTTGGAGGATGATGAAGTAGCTCATGTGATTGAGGCAATTATCGCGTTATTAGAGTAGCGGAAGGAAACCATACAGGGATTCAGTGAGAGCAAAGATCCTGTTTTATCGGTAGTGAATAAACAACTCGAACATACCCAGGAGAGGACGGGAATCATTTATGAAAAGCTTGCAAATAATTGGAAAAGGGAACTACAGGATTATCGAAAGTGAACTTGCTTCTCCTCTGGAGGATCAAATAACCGTTCTTATTCACATCGTATCGACCTGCCCGCGTTGGGATATGAACATGATGAGCGGGAAAGATATGTTCGACGCCTCTAAAGAACCAGAATACCCGCTTCCTTTAGGCTTTCCAGGACATGAGATGGCGGGGACGGTAGCGGAGGTTGGCAGTAAGGTTACCGCCTTTAAGGTTGGTGACCGAGTAGCTGCGCTTGAGCATCTGGTCGATCCCGGAGCTTATGCCCAATATTTAAATTATCGAGAGCATGAGTTAATCAAGCTCCCAGACGAAGTCTCTTGGAAGCAGGCTGTGTCTTTCGAGTTGTTGAAGTGTGTATTGATCGGGCTTCTCCAATTTGGAGATATGCGAGGGAAGTCGATGCTTGTATCAGGGCTTGGTCCTGCAGGTATCTTAGCCCTTCAAGCAGCAAAGCTGATGGGGGCTGACAGGGTAACGGCTATAGATATTAATAGAGAAAGAATCGAATTTGTGAATAGTTTGGGTATTGGTGATGCCAAGCATGCGGAAGAGCTTGGCGGAGAGCGCTTTGACTTAGGGTACGATTGTGTGGGGGCAGCTGCATCTATTCAAAACGTGCTTGAACGGATAGATCACCATCTGGTTATATTCGGGGTGCTAAAGGGAGAAGTTCGCTACGCCGATCACTTATGGTTTAAAGGAATAAGACTCGAATCCTATCGGTACCGCAGATTTGAAACAGAGGATCAGGCATTATTGCTAGATTTGGTAGTAAACAAAGGGTTAAACACGGAATGTCTGCAGACTCATCACGTTCCGCTATCTGAATACGGGAAGACGATCTCACTCCTGCAATCTCAACAAGCGATTAAGGTTTATGCATACCCACAGACTGATATGTAAGTCATATTTCTTAGGAGGTGGAGTCATGAAAGCGAAAGCGATCGTATTTACGGGTGTGAACGAAGTGGAATATCTCGATGTAGAGACGCCTGACCCTGGACCAGAAGATGTTGTGATAGATTTAGAGTATTCATGGATTAGCGTTGGTACAGAGCAATCTTTTCTCAGAGGTGAGCGGGTTTCAGGGGAGCAAGTAACGCTCTCGGGGGACGTGCTTCCATTTCCACAGGTTGCGGGATACCAGAAGGTTGGCATTGTGCGGATAGTTGGCGATGCCGTAAGTGGCTTTCAACCGGGAGACCGTGTTTTTGCTTCGATAAGCAAAGTAGCAGGAATGGCGTTTGATACGGGCGGCCACGTGAATCCTGCTGTAACGCACTTCAACCAAGTATGGAAACTGCCCGATTTAGGTCCTAATGATGCTTTGGCTTATGCACCGCTTGTACTCGCGCAAGTGGGGTACAATTGCGGAATGAGACCTGATGTTGCACCTGGAGACCGAGCCGTTGTCATTGGAGATGGATTGGTCGGTCATTGGGCTGCGCAAACTCTGCTCTCCAGAGGAGCAAAGGTGATCATGCTGGGTCGCAGAGATGAAAGATTGGCTTTGCTTCCTGCGGACATTCAAGGCATTAATATTCGGATTCCGGGCACAGTGGAAGGACTTGAAGATTTAACTGATATTCAGGTTGTTGTTGATAGCGTAGGGGCATTATCCGTGTTCCATGCATTGCGGCCTCGAATGAAGTTGAATAGTCACTTTGTTACGGCTGGCTTCCTTGGGAGTAATGGGTTAATTGACATTCAACAGCTGAGAGCTCAAGAGATCACCTTGCATTGTCCTTCCGGATGGACAACGGAGCGAATGAATGAGACGCTAGCCGCCATCGCAGATGGAAGATTGACCACGCTTCCCTTGATTACACATGACTTCTCGGCATCTCAGGGAAAAAAGGCTTGGCAGCTCATTATGGACAAATCTGAAGGATTTTTAGGAGTTGTGCTCGATTGGCGATCTAGACAACAAACAGAATCTTTTGTTTTCGTAAAGGATGATGAACTTCCATTAAAAAAGAAACCTTTGGCAGGAACGCGTGTACGCATTTTCAGTGATGCTGACAGAAATAATCCTGAGGCAATCGAATATGCCGAGGGATCGGATTTTTTGGTTGATTATACGAATGCCTCTATTCGCAGAACGATAGGCAGTCGTATAGCAGATTGGTCTCTACATCCTTTGTATGACATCGTGGGCTTCGATCAAACAAAGTATGAAGACTATAGCAATACGACTTATACGGTGTATGCGGAATACGAATACGAGCCTGAAGATTCTATCCCCGATATCCGGAAGGTGATTAATGGATTATCGACCATCATGCCAAGAGTCGCAAGTAAACTGCGAGCAGGCGAAGAAGTCATCTTCGTCGTCTATGGAGATAGTATCAGCGCGGGAGGAGAAGCAAGCCAGAATAGCTTTACGTTTTTCCGACGTTTTGCTGATTACCTATGTGAATTTCATCTTGGGGGAAGCATCCGAATCGTGAATAAAGCGATAGGGGGCGAGACCAGTGAAGGTGGAGCATCAAGGGTAGAACGTGATGTGATTCCTATGCAACCGGATCTGGTATCCATCGGTTATGGAATGAATGATCAGAACCTTTATGAGCACGGACTTGGTGTCTCACCTGCGGATTATGAACGAAATCTACAATATATTATTGATACGATCAGAGCATGCGGAAACACGGATATATTACTTATTACCCCTTGTGAACCTAACCCGCTATGGAAGCATACAAGTGGAAGGATGATTGAATATGTTCATGTGATTCATCGACTAAGTGAACAATATGGAGTCGGTGTCGCAGATGTATATAAGTTATGGAGAGAGGAATTAGAAGCGGGAAAAACGCCAGAAAGCCTGCTTTTGAACAATATCAATCATCCTAATGATTATGGTCATCATCTCTATTTTAGAGCATTCGCAAACATGCTAGGTTAGAACTCTGTGAGGAGCTGACTGTTATTAAATGGACATCAGATTGGATTTGGCACTCTAAGCGCATAAGGATAAATGACTTTGCCTATTTTCGTAAGGAATTCAACGTTCGCGGGGAATTGGCTTCAGCTCGACTTTATGTATCGGGGCATCATTATCTACATGTATATTTGAATGGAGCTAAAGTTGGGGGATATGGATCTCCTGCACCAACAAATCCATTTAAGAGGAAGTTCTATTTAGAATATGAAATTGGTGAACGTTTAAATCCAGGCATGAATTGCATCACTGCAGATGTGCACTATCTTGGTGGCGGCGGACAAAATTATGTGGATGGCCTTCCAGGATTTCGTCTGGAGCTTCACCTGGCTTATGTGAATGGAAAGAAACAAATGGTGAACACGAATTCAAACTGGGAAACACTGCTAGATAAGCCTCATAGAACGGGTACACGCTATCAGCAGAATCGTAGAATATCAGCAATAGAAGATTATGATGCGAGAAAATGGGATATTTCTTGGCGCAATGTTGGCTGGCAGAGTGGGAGTTCCGCTAGAACAGCTAAAGCCAAGCTAGCGAAGATCGCTCGTAACGATTGGCCAATGGTCACTCAATCGATTCCTGAAGGAGCAATTGAGGAAGAACTTCCATTAACGAAGTTAAGTTTGTTTCCTGGTAATGAGGACGAAGCAGTTATGCCTCAAGTGTTTGATGCAGGCAGAATTGTCTCCGGCTGGCCGCGGCTTAGGTTGAAGGGTTTTGCAGGCGCAATTATCCGACTCAGATACTCCGAGGATTTAGACGAAAATGGACGCGTTAAGCACAATGTGTGCAATGAGGAGTCAGAGCATTATTATGATCAATATACGATGCGGGGGGACTCTCTAGAGGAATGGCAGCCTGACTTCTCTTATAAAGCTTTTCGTTATGTTGAAGTCACAGGTTATCCAATATCGATAGAGCCAGGAATCGGACTTTCCGTATGCGTGGCGTACACAGCAATAGAACACGGAGGAAGTTTCAAATGCTCTAGTGAGCTCTTGAATGCTGCATATGAGGCATGCATTCGTACACAGAAGAACAATACGCTTGGGCAAACCGTTGATTGTCCTCATCGCGAGCAAGCTCAATATATTGCCGATACGGATCTGCAGGCGGAGGCATTGCTCTATAATTTCAATGCGCTGTCCGTGATTGAGAAAACCCTAAGTGATTTCGCTGACGCTCAGCTTGAGGATGGTACTTTTCCATTCGTTGCTCCGTCAAATTCTGCTAATCCCGAGTTCAAGCTCCAAATTCCGGAATGGGATTTGCATTATGCGACACTGCTGTGGAAGCTTTATGAAGCCTCTGGACAAGTATCACTGCTTAGGTCTTACTTCGGTGTGTTGCATAAAATGGTCGATTATTTCATTGGAATACTAGATTCAGATACGGGTCTTGTTCCCCTTGATAAAGGCTGGCATATTAGTGACTGGCCTTATCCTTCTGTCGAGCATGCGGGTATGTTCTTGACTGTAGAGCAAATTAAGTTGGTGCAAGCAATTAGAATAACAAGTGACGTCGCATCATTAATTGGTGAAGATAAGAAACAGATGAGTTATTTGCAGCAAGCCGAACAATTGTCATGTAATATCATCAAGCATTTGTACAACCACGAAACCAAGTGTTTTAGAGATAGCTCAGATTCTGGCCAAAACCATCAAGGTGTGACGGCGATTGCCTTATATGCAGGCATTGTCCCTGATGAGGATAGAGAGCAAGCCATTGCCTATGTTGCGAGTAAAGAATGGGAATGTCGCACCGTATTGTCGTTGCCGCTTCTGCGGATGTTATTCGAGAATAAGAGAGAAGCAGAAGCCTTTGCCATATTAAGCAGCAGGGAATATCCAGGTTGGGGATATATGATTGCGCAAGGAGCAAAAACAATGTGGGAGGGTTGGGAAGACGTCGAGAGCCATTCCCATGCGTGGAATGGATATCCGGCTAGACTCTTTCAAGAATATATAGTTGGCATACGATCTGAAGCTCCGGGCTTTACGAAAGCAGTAATACGTCCGTTTATCCCCGATGAATTATCGTTTGCCGAAGCGTTGGTTTGGACAATACAGGGGAGTTTGTTCGTTCGGTGGGAGAAGACGGTTGGCGGGGGCATCCGCGTAAATGTAAAGATACCTTTAGACGTGCAAGCGAGACTTGAGATCCGGTTCGGAAAACAAGAAGTGATTAGGGAGCTAGGGCACGGAGACCAAGAGTTTATTTTGATTTAGATCGCATAGTGTCCAAATACAGGGCTGATCAGAGCATTAGCTCCGACCAGCCCTTGTTTGCAAGGCGGAAGAACGCCAATGGTACAGTCTCATCGACAAGATAGGGGCACGAATATACGGATATATCGAAGTGTTGCACCGAACAATGCTGGACAGGCCTGAACATATGATTGACTAGCGAAGTTGAATCGTTCTGGTGGTATTTGGATTAGCTGGAACGAAAATAAGGAGTTAAACAAGACGGATTCGTGAATGCGAGGTCGTTTTTTTTGTGTGTTATTCGTTAAAATGAACTATAAGTATAATTATAAATACTACATTTTAATGGGTTTATTTACTCACTACCAATGAATCATTGTTATAAAATTTACGAGTAGTATAAAATGGAATTGTCATTAAATTCTAATTGCCATAGGAGGCTGCAGATGACTACAAATCAGCAGAAGGAACCCATCCAGTCGAAAATCGATTTTCTGAACGAAGCGTTTATTCGAAATCCTCATCCCATCTATGCTGAAGTACGCGAGAAAGAACCGGTATCCCGTTTTCTTTTGCCTAGTGGTCATTATGCATGGATGGTTACGACTTATGAGGACGTCGCGGCTGTATTAAATGATTCGCGATTTGTGACTAGCCATCCGGTTGAGGAAGGCGTAGAACAACGGAAACTTCCGTCCCATGTAGAGATTATTTCCAGAAATCTAAGCAACGTGAATGCTTCCGATCACCGAAGGCTTAGGCGGTTGGTTCAGAAGGCCTTCACCCCGAGAATGGTAGAGGAACTCAGGGGACGAATCGTGGAGCTGACCAATGATCTTCTTGACCAAGTACAAGCAAAGGGAGAAATGAATCTGATCCAGGATTTTGCTTTTCCATTGCCTATCAAGGTCATATGCGAAATGCTGGGTGTTCCGGTCGATGATCAGAATAAGTTCAGTGATTGGTCGAGCGCCATCATGGAAGGGTTTAATAATCCGATGCTCGCCGAACGCAGCGAGCAAGCATTGATCGCATTTATAGATTATTTACAGCAGTTAATTGCTAAAAGACGAAGCGATTTAAAGCAGGATTTAATCAGCGATCTTATCCGTGTCGAGGAAGACGGAGATATGCTTAGCGAGCATGAGTTGTATGCGATGATATTTGTTCTGATCATCGCTGGTCATGAAACAACCGTAAATTTAATCGGCAATGGTGTGCTGTCATTATTGGAGCATCCGGAGCAGCTGGAAAAACTGAAAAACGAGCCTGGGCTGATCCATTCGGCGATCGAAGAGATTTTGCGCTATGAGGGGCCAGTTGAAGTAAATAACATGAGATGGGCGACGGAAGACGTAGAGCTTCAAGGCAAGCAGATCCGAAAAGGAGAGATGGTGTTTGTAGCTCTATCGTCGGCAAATCGTGACGGCAGTCATTTTACTGATCCCATTACTTTCGACATTACAAGGAAAGTGAATGACCATCTCGCTTTCGGCAAGGGGATTCATTTCTGCATGGGCGCTCCTTTGGCGAGATTAGAAGGGGAAATTGCCATTAGTACATTGCTTCGGCGAATGCCTGCATTAAGATTGCAAACTAATCGAGAGTCTTTGGGTTGGCGTCATGGCATCATTATTCGCGGCTTAAAAGAAATTCCGCTTGTGTTTTAGGGAGGTGAGGAACAAACAAATGTACAAACAAGTGATCTCACTTCAAGATAAACGCGGTCTGAAGAATTTTTTCCACTACATTGGTACCAAAAGATGCTATCGGATACCCCTGTTTTCAGATGAAATTTGAATCCAGTATGTTTCGTTCGGATGCTAGTAAAATAACAAGATTCTGTCGGTGGTTTTTAGAACAAATAAGAATCTGATTTCAATGCGACTTGGCTTTATGCCAGGTCGTTTTTTAGATGCATTTTTTGGTAGTAAAGAAAAAAATTTTACATCGTTTTGAGTCCACAACGTCAAAAAAATCGACAATACAGGTGAGGATAAGGCGAAGCGTTGAGACACTGACTCAGATTGCGAATTCGAAATATTTTAGTGAGACGGTTTATTAAAAAAGGTTAAGCCCAAACGTTTGAATGGGTAGCTTTGTAGTACTAAACAGAATCCCTTTTGTAAAACGGACAAAAATATATAATTTTTATCGAAATTGATAAAATCGTTATCACAAAAATATTATATTGTTGTTCTATAATCTGAATATGGAAATTGAAAGTCAATAGAAGTGGATGCCATGGAATCGAAAAAAACAAAAACCGGTCTAAGTAAAGCTGCACCAATGTCAGGAGGTTGAATTAGGAAGAGCGGGAGGGAAGAACGGCAATAGAATGCTGGAAGTATCCGGCGCTCGCTCTGCCTGAATTAAGTCAATAGTGATGATCCTGCCTGTAGTGCAGGGGCGAAACCCCGGTTACATTTTTGAACGTTTTGTTGAAATGAGAAACATGTTCGAAGCCGACCTGCACAGCTATAGCATGTACCTTCTGACGGGTTGTCCTGAGCAGCTTTTGCGCTTCACGGATGCGGGCTACCCGAATGTATTCGCTAATATGGAAGCCGGTCAGCTTCAAGAAGATGCGGCTTAGATAGGCTGGACTGATGAAATATTGCTGAGCCAGCTTCTCCAGGGTTAGAGCGCTGCGGAAGTTCATTTGAATAAAAGACGTAATTTCCGACACCTTTTGATGCATCGGATGACTGGATTGCGGTAATGAGGGACTGACGGCGTCTATTCGGTGAAGCCAAATCAGCAGCTCGGCGAGAAGATGGCGCACAAAAGCGTTGTATAACGAGTGCTGATCCTTGCATTCTCCGACCATTTGCAACAGGAGTCGTTCAATCTCCGGCTGCTCCTTTCGAGGAACCCGTATTAAGACGGATTCCTGAAAAGGAGGCATCTGAAGCAAACTTCTGCTAGCATCATGGAGAAATTCCGGGGTGAAATGAATAAGGATCCGCTCGAATTGTTCCACCTGAGAACTTGCCGTTGAGTGAAGGTCATGGGGGACGATTATGACAATGTCGCCTTGTTGCGCGACATGCACCTTGCCGTTAATAAAGTATACGCGCTCGCCTTCGAGCAAGCAGTACAGTTCATAGAAAGTATGCGAATGAGGCCGCGGCATCGAAGAGAAGCCGTAACGGCGCATACGTTGAATGGAAAATGACGAGCCTTCAATGGTGTATTTATTTTCGATAAGATCATTCATCCGTAATCCCTCCTTACTCATCCAGCAAAACCGATCTGGGGATCTGCATATATTCAGATAATATTGGTATATATCTTATCATATTTTGCTAGTCTTCGATGTCCCAATCTTAGCATATTTCCTTTGCCGTCCGGGTAGCGATGGAATTTGCACCGCAAGGACGGTCTGACACGGCAGGTTTAGGCAAAAAGTTAACTGCTGCATATTGCATGAAACTCTTGAAGCGTAAGATGATAGATGATGCAAGCAGCATCAATTAGAACTATGTAAAAATAGATATGCTTCATATATAATCATCCTTAACGTTATATAAAGCTTATTCGAATAACTTGAACGAACAAATGAAAGCGGTTTATTCAGATGCGGCACATAGGAGGAATTCGAATGAGCAGATATCTGCTGCGCTTATTGTCATACAGTCTTTTACTTGGAATGATCCCAGCTATACTCATTGGAATTGTTTCCTATTTCATTGCCTCCGGGGATATCGAAGAAAAAGTAAAAGAGGAAAATATGCAATGGTTAACGCAGACTCAGATGCGGGTTGAGCAGATGCTGAAGTCTATCGAGAAATCTGCTACTCAATTTGCCAATTCTTCCGTTGTTAAGACGGCCATGAATGTATCGTATAGCCCTGCGGACTTTGAACCGATCAGGAATCTCACCGCCGAAATGTACAACCTTCAATCAAGCGATGCTGTCATTACGCAAGCTTATTTGGTTAATATTGAGCGCAATTGGGCTCTAAATCTAAATATCTTAAAACCGCTGGACCAGTTCGAGAACCGTCAAGAATTGCTGGATTACGTCAAAGGTCCAAAAAACATGCAGTGGTATACAGGGATGACGGCTACAAACGGCGATTTTACCGAACCTGTAGAAGCGATTACACTCGTCCAAAAAATCCCGATCCTTCCGCAGACCGATAAGCCGCAAGGGATTCTCGTCATACGTATTGTCGCATCCGAAATTAATGAAGCTCTGTCCTCGGCTGCGTCGAACAGCAGCTATATTTTAAATCGATCAGGGGTCAATATTTTGGGAGCGGACGCAAATAAAGAGGGTTATGAGGAGATTAACGTTGCCTTGGCCGATCGATTGCATACAAGACCGGACCAGCAATTCGGGCTGTTTAATATGAAGTTAAACGGGGAAGAGGTAGCCGTGCTGTACCGTTCCTCCAGTTACAACAGTTGGACCTATGTTTCCGTCGTATCCATTGGAGATCTGAAGAAGGAGACACGCAAAATTGCGGAGCTAACCGTATATGTCTGTGCAGCCATCCTATTCATTGTCCTTGCGGCAGCCTTATATGGCAGCCGCCGGATGTACCGCCCAATCGGGCATCTGTTGGAGATTGCAAAGGGACTCGGTTCTTCCGGTCAGGAGCAGACTGTCCCGCGTAAAAGCGATGAACTGGAAATCATAAAGCACAGTATGCAGTCTCTGGCCAAGTCTAGAAACCATATCGAGCAGCAAATGTCCGATCAGGCGAGCCACTTGAAGGAATTTTTTGTTCTAAAGCTATTTACGGGACAATTGACGGAGAACGATTATATGTACCGATCACCCATAAACGGTTTTCCCACAGGCTGGAAGACTCTTGGTGTTCTTGCGCTTCAGATAGATAATCTTCAGGAAACCCGCTACGGCGAAGAGGACCGTGAATTGCTGCTATACGCCATCGGCAATATCGCCCAAGAGGTGTTGCCGGCATCGATTCGCTTTAGTCCTATAACCATTAATAAATCCCAAGTCACTCTGGTTGCCACGGATCACGAGGAGCCCGATCAAGTCAGGCTTATCCTTTATGAACTCGCCGATTGCATTAAAAGGAACGCCGAAGATGTAATGAAGCTGAAGGTAAGCATCGGGATCAGCGACCCCTTTATTCATCTAACTGGTACGGTTAAAGCCTATGGAGAGAGTCTATCGGCCTTGAAGGCTCGGATCAGCCTAGGTCCGCAAATTATTGTTCATTACAGGGATACCGTGAATAATTTGGTAGCGGACCAGTATGAGTATACCCATTTGAAAGTATTGGAAGAAAGGCTGATTTACGCCGTACGGGAAATGCAGCCGAACAGCGCTTCTCAAATCATACAGCAGTATCTCGATGCGTTGTTGTACAAAGACAGGTATTCGCATGAGCACCAGACGATGCTCATTCAGCTGGTTTCCAGAGTGCTGCAAATCATACAGGAGCAAGGAGATTCGCTTAAAAAGGTTTTTGGGGAAAAGTGGTCCGTAGAAGGGCTGCTTCATCTTCAGACTCGCGAGGAAATTTTATATTGGTTCGAATCGAAGTTGTTTGCCCCTTTGATCCAGACGTTATCGGAAAAATCCGAAACGCAATACATCAAGATTGCGGATAGGCTGGTCAAGATCATACAGGAAAAATACGATCAGGAGATTAGTTTGGAATCCTGCGCTCAAATGCTAAACTATCATCCGGTCTATTTAAGCCGTGTTTTCAAACGGGAAATAGGAGTTCCATTTAGTGAGTATTTAATAGATTACCGGATTAAAATGGCCAAGATTATGCTGGAAACGACGAATATGAAGGTATCGGAAATCGGTTCGAAAATGCAGTACAAGAATGACAGCTCTTTTATCCGGAGTTATAAAAAGATGTTCAATATAACGCCAGGACAATACCGCGAAAAGATTATGAAGGGGAGCACCGAATGAAGAAGTTTTCCGCGACTCTGCTTAGTATTCTACTTTTGTCCAGCATTCTTGCCGCATGCGGCCGATTGGGCGTTAACGACAAACGGGCATCGGTCGACGGGCCAGTTAATTTGTCTATAGGGGCAAGCTTGGTAGGGGAACTGCCGCCCAAAAATAATGCAGTGGAACAAGCGATCGAAGCCTACACGAATACCAATTTGCAGATACAGTGGATACCCTTATCTGCATATGATGAAAAGCTTAGGCTGATGATTGCGTCCGGAGAGCTTCCCAAGCTGGTCAAGTTAGGATATTCGCCGAGTTTTATCTCTACGCTGAAGGCGGGACAGTTTTGGGAAGTAGGTCCCTTGCTGAAGGACTATCCCCATTTAGCGGCAATTAATAAGCGGTACTACGAGAACATTTCCGTTAACGGAAAAATATACGGCATTCCGATTATGCGCAGCCTTGGCCGCGCAACGATCCAGTATCGCAAGGACTGGTTCGATGAGCTGGACCTGAAGATGCCGGTTACATTAGAGGATTGGTACCGGGTGACCCGAGCGCTCACCTTGGATGATCCGGATGGAAACGGGAAAGACGATACTTATGGAATGGTTCTGGAGAAACGCTACAATCAAGATGTCAGCTCCTTATTAACACGAATTTCGGTATCTCAGGGAGGGCCGAACAAATGGCAGGCCCAGAACGGCCATTTCACCCCCGAGTTCATGACCGAGCCGTTTTACGAGACGTTGAAACTTTTCAGACGGCTGTACCAGGAAAATCTGATCAATATGGATTTTCCGGTTATCGATACCATTGAAACGGTAAAATTGTATGACTCAGGTCGTGCGGGCATTCAGATTAGCGGAGGAAATGCCCAAACCTGGCAGGATAAGTTGTCCAAATACATTCCTGACGGGGTAGTGGATGCAGCTCCGCTAACGGGACCGGGCGGTATCAGGGTGCCGGAGGAGCCGGGGAATGCGGGCTTTCTCGCCATTTCCAAAGATTCCGTTTCGACTGTAGAAGAAGTTAGAATAATACTGGATTTTCTGGATATGCTTCTTGAGCCTTCCATGCAAACGGTTATCTCCAAAGGAGTGGAAAATCGGCACTGGGCGGAGAAGGGCGAGTTTACGGAAGTGTTGGACCGGACTTTGGATTTTAAAGAGGTTAAGCCTTATCGGGACATGCTGCCCTTTCTTGGTGAGGAAGAGGCTTTGCTTAAGCCAAGCCTGCAGCCTGATTTATATCGCAAGAACCAACAAATCGCTAAGTCGTATAACGACTACCTCATTTCGAATCCGGCTTTGACTCTGGACTCGGAAATCTACTCGGATCGGGGCAAAGAACTGGAAACGATCATCACGGATGCAGAGACTAGGTTTATTATGGGACAAATTGACGAGGCAGGTTGGAAGGCAGAATTGGAAAAGTGGAAGCAAGCCGGCGGAGAGCATATGATTCGGGAATATGAACAATCTTACAGTAAGCTGAATAAATAAAGGACGCTGCGAATCTTCGCAGCGTCTTTCTTTTTAAATATAAGAAAGTATAAATTTGAATCTTATACGATGCTTATATTTCACCGCGAAACGAGCTTTTGCCGCTAAGGACGGCGTCAGCCGTTTACGCTTGGCTCTATAAGTTTTATAAAGCACATCCAATAGTTTATTTATGTGCATTTGAAGCCAATATAGCCCGAATCGTTGCCTGGTTGTCTAAGCCCTATAGCCGGTCGTGACTGTGTGACTCGATAATAAAGTCAGAAACCGCAGAGAAACGTTCAGGAGGTTGTGGAGATGAAGCAAGATATGTATGTTCCTGCAGGAACACCCATTGCCAATGCCCGGGCCGGCAAGAGCAAATTTGGATATCTAATAAAGGATGTCGTTCGAGATAAGTGGCTTTATCTAATGCTGCTGCCGGGTGTTTTATATTTCATTATTTTCAAATACATCCCCATGTACGGCGTGACGATGGCGTTTCAGGACTACAAGCCTTATCTTGGTTTTTTTGAAAGTCCATGGGTAGGCTTGAAGCATTTTGAAAGATTTTTTTCGGAGCCGCAATTCGGCATGTTGTTTAGAAACACGGTTGTTTTGGCTATGTACAACTTGCTTTTTTTCTTTCCGTTGCCCATTATTCTCTCGCTCATGATGAATGAGCTGAGACACGCCAGATTCAAAAACTTTGTTCAAACCTTGGTGTATATTCCCCATTTCGTATCATGGGTCGTTGTTGTCGGGATCTTCTATATTCTCTTTACGACTGAGAACGGGATCCTAAACGAGATTCTGTACCAAATAACAGGCCGAAAAACAGCTTTCTTGCTGGAGTCGGATTGGTTTCGGACGATGATCATTTCACAATCCATTTGGAAAGAGGTGGGGTGGGGAACGGTTATCTTTCTAGCCGCGCTGGCTGGGGTGGATTTGCAGCAATATGAAGCAGCGAGAATCGACGGGGCCGGACGTTGGCGGCAATTATGGCATATTACGCTCCCGGCCATTCGCAGCACGATTATTATTCTATTTATTTTGCGGTTGGGAAATTTTATGGACTCGGGCTTCGAACATATTTATCTCATGCTTACGCCGACAAACCGGGAGGTAGGTGAAGTATTCGATACTTATGTCTATACGATAGGCATGACTCAAGCCCAATATAGCTA
Source organism: Paenibacillus sp. LPE1-1-1.1 (assembly GCF_040676435.1). Lineage (NCBI taxonomy): Bacteria > Bacillati > Bacillota > Bacilli > Caryophanales > Paenibacillaceae > Paenibacillus > Paenibacillus sp. LPE1-1-1.1. The sequence continues at coordinate 1,163,230 of NZ_JBEGHY010000001.1, read as the reverse complement.
CAGTGCGGCTGTCGGAATATTCAAGTCGGTTATCGGATTGATTCTGGTGCTTGGGGCTAACTGGATAGCGAAAAAGTTCGGGGAAGAGGGCATTTATTAAAACAATTCATCGAGATAGGAGGGAGATTTCATAATGATTCAAGATAAAACGATAGGCAATCGGATCTTCGATACGGTCAACTATACTCTTCTATTGTTGATAGCGCTCGTATGCGTATTGCCCTTTATTTATGTATTGGCTGTATCTTTTACAAGCCCTGCCGAAGTGGCTAAGGGGGGCTTGATTCTGTGGCCAAAGGAATGGTCGCTTGCTTCCTACCGCTATATCTTTTCTACGAATACGCTGGTGCGAAGCATGTTGGTATCCATTTATATTACCGTATTGGGAACGATGATTAATTTGATCTTCACCTCGCTGATGGCCTATCCGCTCGCGAAACCCCGCTTGAGAGGGCGCCAGACGATTCTTCTCGCGGTTTTGTTCACGATGCTGTTTGGCGGCGGAATGATTCCGACCTATTTCGTGGTTAAAGCTCTGCACCTTACCAATACCTTGTGGTCATTGATGATTCCGGGTGCGATCAGCGCTTTCAATCTGATCGTTTTAAAAAACTTTTTTCAGCAAATCCCGGACGGGCTCGAGGATTCGGCGCGGATCGACGGCTGTAATGATGTTGGCGTGCTATTCCGAATCGTGCTTCCGCTGTCTTTGCCGGCTATGGCCACCTTCGGATTATTTTATGCCGTGGGTCACTGGAATCAGTTTTTCAACGCCATACTTTACATTAACGACAACACCAAGTGGCCGATCCAGGTGCTTCTCAGGGAGGTCGTCATACTGGCCTCAAGCAGTATCGGCGACTCTTCGATCGATAGTACGGAAATTCAACCTCTTACGATCCGAATGGCCGTAATTGTTTTCGCGACGATTCCGATTTTGTTGGTCTACCCGTTTCTGCAAAAGCATTTTGCCAAAGGGGTCATGCTCGGCTCGGTTAAAGGTTAATGCTGCAGCGGCACTGCCAAATGGCTATGAACTTCCATACCAAGCGTAAACGGCTATCGCCGTCTCTGGCGGCATAAGCTTACGTTTCGCGGTGAAATATAGGCGTCAGTATAAAAGTAAAACTTATACTTTCCTATATTTGGGTATGGAGTATCCATAGAAATTGATAATGGAGGGGCAAAAGAATGAGAAAAAAAATGGCACTACTAATGGGGAGCGTATTATTGGCTACCGCTGTTCTGTCAGCCTGCAGTTCCAGCAATAATCAGAACGCAGCCACCAACAGTCCTGGAGCAAGCCAGGCTCCGCAAGAAGAGGCGAAACCTTTCGATCTATCGATCGTGGTCAATCAGGTCGGGGAAATCCCCCCGAAAGGAAATCCGATTGAGCAGGCCATTGCCAAATACACGAACACGAATTTGGAATTCCAGTGGATTCCGACGGCGGCTTACGATGAGAAAATCAATGTCATGGTTGCCTCGGGGGAACTTCCTAAACTGATGAAGGTCGGCTATATTCCGACCAGCATCAGTGCAATGAAGGAAGGCTTATTTTGGGAGCTTGGTCCGTATCTCAAGGAATACGGGAACTTATCCGCCCAACCGCAAAGTTATTTCGACAACATTCAAGTGGAAGGCAAAATATACGGAATTCCGCTCTTCCGGGATATGGGGCGTGCCGTTGTCCAATACCGGAAGGATTGGTTCGATGCGGCGGGATTAACGGTGCCTAAGACGCTGGACGATTGGTACAACGTGCTGAAAGCCGTAGCGGAGGGGGATCCGGATAAGAACGGAGAAAGAGATACCTATGGTTTGCTGCTTGACAAAAACTATAACCAAAACGCAGCTTCTACTTTGACTCGTCTTAGCGTCGCTCAAGGAGGACCTAATAAGTGGGCGGTTGACGATCAGGGCAATTTTACGCCGGAATTTATGACCGAGGAATTTTTTGCCACAATGAATTTATTCAGACGGCTTTATAACGAGAAGCTGATTAATCAAGATTTCTCCGTCGTGGATTCCGCAACCAATGACAAAGCGTATGAATCGGGACATGTGGGGCTGCGAATCTCCGGAGGCAATGCCCAGACCATGTTGACGAACCTTATAAAAGTGGTGCCGACAGCTGCTCTTGACGTCGCTCCCATGGAAGGGCCGGCAGGCATCCGTTTGCCTGGCGAAAGCGGCAATGCGGGGATGTTAGTCGTTCCGAAGTCCTCGGTCAAAACCGAAGAGGAATTGAGACAAGTGCTCACATTCCTTAACAAACTGCTGGACAAAGAAATGGTTTATCTCATTAACAAGGGAATTGAAGGCAAGCACTACAAAGTGGAGGGCGACTTCACCGTTCCGCTCGATAAGGATGCGGATTTCAAAGAAGTCAAGCCATATCGCGATACGCTGATCCAACGCGGCGATAACTATAATATGGACAAACCGATGCAAGAAAGCGACCTGTTTTTGAAAAACAAAAAATTGGTCAGAGAGAATGAAAACTACGTTGTAAAAAATCCGGCCCTTGTTTTGGATTCGGCCATCTATACGGAACGAGGCAAAGAACTGGAGCAGATGATTACAGACGCCGAAACCAAATTTATTATGGGTAAAATGGATGAAGCAGGCTGGCAAGCTGAAATCGATAAATGGAAAAAAGCCGGCGGAGATCAATTGATGGAACAATATAAAGCGGCTTATTTGAAGGATCAACAGTAACCGCGGCCCGTGAAAACCGTCTTATACGGCTCTGAAAGCTACTTAAGACGGTTTTTGCTCAGGGGGATGGGTACCTTCGGGAGGTTTTACAGGCAATTTTGTCAGTATCGCAGCTCATGATATGAATCAGTTTATGAATGCGTTTACATAATTTTGAAGGGGGTGGTGAAGAGGCAGTATTCATTAATGTGCTGCAAAAACAAACGGGAAAAGAACATTTTTGAAACTAAGGGAGGATCTGATTTTGAAAAAATTATTTTTGGGTTTTCTAATTGCTTCCATGCTAGTTTCCGCTCTGCCTGGAACAGCTTTAGCCGAAACGGCGGCTGCGTCGCCAACCGAACAACTTCCGGCTTTTCCGGGGGCTGAGGGCGGGGGCATGTATACAACCGGCGGAAGAGGCGGCGACGTTTACGAAGTGACGACGCTGGCGGATTCGGGGCCGGGATCGCTTCGGGAAGGCGTTGCCAGGAGTAATACGACTATCGTCTTTAGGGTGGGCGGTACCATCCATCTGGAATCTCCACTGAGAATAACCGGATCGAACGTAACCATTGCCGGCCAGACAGCTCCCGGGGAAGGAATCACGGTTTCCGACTATAACACGGCATTTGAAGCCGATAACCTTATTGTGCGCTATATGCGGTTCCGGCTGGGGGATCGGCATCCGAGCGAAGACGACGCTTTCGGCGGACGTTATCGTAAGAACATTATGATCGATCATAGCTCCTTCAGCTGGTCCGTCGATGAGGTTCTGAGCATGTATGTAAATGAGAACACGACCGTGCAGTGGTCGGTCGTCTCGGAGAGTATGCTCATGACGGCACATCAAAAGGGAAGACACGGATATGGCGGCATATGGGGCGGCAATAACGCTTCGTTTCATCACAATCTGATTGCGAATAACGTTAGCCGGAATCCGCGGTTTGCCGGCTCTCCGAACTTCCCTACGGATATGTATAACAATGTTATTTATAACTGGGGCTTCTTCTCCTCTTACGGCGGCGAAGAAGGGATGTATAACCTTCGGGACAACTACTATAAGTATGGTCCAAGCACCTATCGCACCGTTCGCGATCAGGTATTTGTCGGAGTGAGCGAGAATACGCGAATCTTCATTGGCGGCAATGTGATGGACGGCTCCGCCGAGGTTACTGCCGACAATTGGCTGGGCGTCGGAGAGGTAGCGAATTCTGCATCCAAGCTGAGCTCGCCCGTCGAGATGCCGAACCCGTCGATTCCGGAATCGGCAGAACTTGCCTATGAGCATGTTCTTGCCGGCGCAGGAGCCATACTTCCCAGAAGAGACGCAATCGACGCGAGGGTCGTTCAAGAGGTTAGAAGCCGCTCGGGACGGCATATTAATTCGCAGAAGGAAGTCGGCGGGTATTTGGAGTTTGCTAGGACAGCATCGACATGGGCTGACGATGACCATGACGGCATGCCGAACGAATGGGAAACGGCAAACGGCTTAAATCCGAACAACCCGGACGACCGCAACGGCATCCATACTTCCGGTTATACGAATCTGGAAGTCTATTTGAACGGGATTACCGGGAACGGTTCGGTTAATCCCGAAGCTGCCATTACTTCTCCATCGGATAACACCGTCGTGACGGAAGGATCCGAAGTCGAAATAAGCGCTTCGGCATCCGATTCAGACGGTACGGTGGCAAAGGTGGAATTTTATTTAGGCGATGTCAAGCTGGGCGAGGATACAAACGCTCCGTACTCGTTGACATGGGAGAATGCCCAGGATGGTACACATTTTCTAACGGTTCGAGCAATCGACGATACGGGCACCTCTACCCAATCCAGTAACGTTGCCGTTCAAGTAAATACCCCGGGCAGCACGCTGCCATGGCAGTCAGCGGATATCGGATCGCCGGGAATAGCCGGTCATACGCAGCTGGGAGCATCCGCCTCCGATGTTACCGTGAAGTCGGCGGGCGATATTGCCGGCGATACGGATAACTTCCATTACGCTTATCAATCCATGACCGGCAATGGAGAGGTCGTGGCACGCGTGGAGAGCATCACGGCTACCGATGACGGGGCTGAGGCCGGCGTGATGATCCGGGAGAGTCTAAGCGCGTCCTCCAAGTTTGTGGGGTTGCTTATCCCTTATGTCAAATACGGCAAAAAAAGCATCACGCTGAAGCGTTTGTCGAGCGGCGGAACGGTAACGAGCATAGAGCCCGATGATTTTATCAATACGCCGTATTGGGTGAAGCTGGTACGTTTGGGAGACCAGATTACTTCCCTTATTTCGAATGATGGCATCGATTGGTCCGTGATCGATACGACCATAGCCCCGCTGGGAGAAACCGTCTATTTCGGACTCGCGGCGGATGCTTCAAAAGCAGACGACGATGTCAATAAGTACAATACATCCGTGTTCTCTCATGCTGCTGTGAATGCTCTGGATGCGGATTTCCCATCGGCCCCAACGGGGGTAACGGCATCGGCAGGCGTTGAATCCGTGAGCTTAGCTTGGACAGAGGTTCCGGTGGCGGCGGGATACGATGTGTTCCGCAGCGATATTCCTGGAGGACCCTACACGCAGATTGGCTCCGGCATCGCGGCAGCCTCATATACAGATACGGGTCTAACAGCCGGAAAAACCTACTTCTATGTTGTTGCAGCAAAAAATGATAAGGGTACCAGCTTCAACTCGGACGAGGTAAGCGCAACGGCCGAGGGTGAACCGGAAACCGTTTATTATGTGAATGACGATTTCGAGAATGGAACGAATGAAACGACACCGGAAGGATATACGTTCTTGCCTAACCCGCAGGATGCCGACCATAAGGTCGTCGTAACGGATATGCCGGCAGGCTCCATGGGCAACCCCTCTGACAAAGCGTTAATGGTGTACGATAATGCAGCAGTCAGTACAGAGCTATTCCGTAAATTTGCGCCGCAAAAAGGGAAATTTATTTTGGAGGTCGATATTTCCTCCCCGTCATGGCCGGGTACGTCAACCGTGCTGAACCTGCAGGACGATACAGGGAGCAAGACGGCGCTGTCTTTCCAGCTCCGCAAGCCGACCGCGCCGGTAGCGGAATCAAGCTATACCCTCGTCTACAAGAAAAACGGAGCAGACTACAAACTGATGGATCCGCCGGCGAATAACCAATGGTATAACCTGAAGATCGTGGCAAACGTTGCGGCGCAAACTGCCGACATCTATATCAACCAAACATTGGCGGAAGAAAACGTGCCGTTGGAAACGGATCTTCAAACGGCGGGCATCGGACGGGTCTCGGCCAAAATGCCGGGTACAGGAAAAGGGACGATTTATTATGATAATCTCAAGGTCTACGTAGAGCCGGTAGAAAGCCCGAAAGGATTATCGGCTATCCCGGGCAACGGTAAGGTTAAGCTGGATTGGGCCGCTGCGGAGGGCGCATCGACCTATTCCGTCAAACGGGGGACTGCGGATGGCGGGCCTTACGAGACGATTGCCGAGGGTATAACGGACGTTTCTTATATCGATGCGACAGTACAGAATGACAACACCTACTACTATGTCGTGACTGCATCGGGAGCAACAGGTGAGAGCGGCCCTTCCAATCAAGCAACGGCAACGCCGTCGACGGCTGCCGTAAAGCCTGAAGCGCCTGAGGCATTGAGCGCTTCCGCCCGTAGTACGCAAGCCGATCTAGTTTGGCAGAGCGTAGAGAATGCCATTCATTACACGGTTAAACGAAGCGTAAATCCGGAAGGGCCCTATACAACCATAGCCGCTAACGTAACCGCGACGTCTTATAGGGACGGAGGATTGGAAAATGGAACAACGTATTATTACGTTGTCTCCGCATCCAGCATCGGCGGCGAGGGTACGGACTCGGCATCTGCCGCAGTCACTCCTTACACTCATCTCTCGACGCCGGTTATAGCGGTAAAGCCGGTACCCCATGGGGCTCAGCTTCAATGGGTGGCCGTTGACGGTGCCCTGTCTTATCAGGTGAAACGTGCGGATACGCTGGTTGGTCCGTACTCCGTCGTTGCGGAAGTAGAGACCCTCACCTATGAAGACTTTGGCTTAAATAATGGCTCTCCATCCTATTATAAGGTTAACGCAGTGAACGGCAGCACGCACAGCTTGGATTCCGCTCCGATTGGCGTCCGTCCGTCGGCCGATGACGGCACGCCTGCCGCTCCTTCGGATCTGGCTGCCGATCCGGGCAACGGCAGTATCTCCTTATCTTGGAGCAATGTGCCAGGCGCCGCATCTTATGCGGTTAAACGCAGCGAATCGCCGTCAGGACCGTTCGCGATCGTCGCTAGCGAACTGACCGATACGTTCTTCACCGATTCTGGTCTTATAAACGGGAATCCTTATTATTATCTCGTCTCTGCATCAAATGGAGATGCGGAAGGAGCTTCCTCCGTTACGGTCCAAGAGGTACCTGCACTGGTGCTGAACGTAGCGGCCGATGGAAGCGGACAATATACGAAGGTGCAGGATGCCATTAATGCCGTACCGAGTAACAGCTCCATTCCGACAATCATCAAAATCAAAAACGGAACGTACAGGGAGAAGTTAGATCTTCCGTCCGCGAAAATCAAGGTACGCATGATCGGAGAGAGCAGGGAAGGTACCGTTCTCGTGTTCGGAGATGCGGCGAGTACATTGGATGCCAATGGAAACCCGCTCGGAACTTCGAATAGTTATAGCTTTAGGGTACAAGCGAGTGACTTTACAGCAGAGCATCTGACCATTCAGAACGATGCCGGAATGAATGCCGGGCAGGCTGTTGCGCTCTATGCCAATGCGGATAGGTTGAATTTCCGTGATGTTAGCCTGCTCGGCCATCAGGACACGTTGTATGCCAATAACGGCCGTCACTACTACCTGGACAGCTACATTGAAGGCACTGTCGACTTTATCTTCGGCAATGCCACTGCGGTGTTCGAAGGCAGCATTATCCACAGCCTTAGGGCCGGTTATGTTACCGCGGCTTCCACGGGAGCAGGCAAGCCGGGTTACGTTTTCATCAACAGCCGGATTACATCGGAGCCCGGGGTTACCGGCGTTGCCCTCGGCAGACCTTGGCGCGGAGATGCAAATGTCATTTATATTAACAGTTACCTCGGCGAACATGTCACCCCTGAAGGCTGGAATAATTGGGGGAATGCCAATAATGAAACAACAGCACGTTATGGCGAATTTGCTAGCTATGGTCCCGGTGCAAATCCAAAGAGCAGATTTCGTTGGACGAAGCAGCTGACCTTGGAGGAAGCGGCACAATATGCGCCAGCTATCCTGCTCGCCGGCAGCGACGGATGGAGTCCGTTCATTGAAGTCACTATGGCCGATGGCAACCGTGAGCTCTCGAGCCTTATGCTGGATGGAACGCCTCTGCAGGGCTTTGATCCGTCCAAGTCGCATTACGAGGTTAAGTTAGAGGTTCCAAGCGTTATCCCTGTCATTGCGGCAGAGGCGCTGACGGATACATCCGAGGTTTTGGTGAAGCAGGCAGAAGCAGTTCCCGGCACGGCTGAGATCAGCGTAACCGCACAAGATGGGGGCGTTCGGACCTATCTGGTAACGTTTGTTATGGCAGACAACCAGGCACCGACCTTGCAGCTTGAGGTTGATAAACCGACTTTGGAGTCACGGGGACATCGGATGGAAACGATTCGCGTCACTCCGCATGCAACTGATGAAGGTACCGGAATCGCTGCCATCACACTGGTTTCCATTACAAGCAGTGAACCGGAAAACGGCACTGGGGACGGAAATACCGCTTCCGACATTCAAGGAGCGGAGTACGGCACGTCTGATTTCGAGTTTGAGCTTCGCGCAGAGCGCTCCGGTGCGGGCAACGGACGCATCTATACAATCACGTACGAAGCGGTTGACTATGCCGGCAACAGGACGATTGCAACAACAACCGTTCTTGTAGAGCACTAATCCATATTGCCTCTCCGATACACAAACTTGTGTATTGGGGAGGCATTTTCTGCGGTGATGGAGTCGACGGTCAACTAGTGATAAATAGGCCCATTTTCGAAGCTTCTATCACCCATACCCTGGAAATTCTTCATCGTATAGGCGGGGCTTGGATGACTTATACCGGTTCCATTCCGGCATTCGGTGACATGTGAGTAATCGATCGAAAAGTGCAAACGGTGAAGAATATATTCTTCTCTATGTTGCTATTACTATTTCTTTGTGGTTGATGACTGTTTACTTAAACTGCAATTCGATCGAAATGGAAAACTAGAGCGTCATGAGATAACTCATGATATACGGGTATGAAAACAACTCACTCTTGTAGAAGGGATTAAGAAAAGGAGAAATAATAATGGCAGCTTCAAATAAAACTTTAAAAACTTGCGACAATGGACACCGATTCTATAAAAGCAGCGATTGTCTTTCCTGCCCGACTTGTGAGCAAGAACGCAAACCTGACAACGGATTTCTTTCCCTTCTTGCGTCACCGGCAAGACGCGCATTGGAACACAAAGGAATAACTTCTTTGCAACAGCTCTCAAAATATAGTGAAAAAGAGATCTTGCAAATTCACGGTATGGGGCCCAAATCTTTACCTATACTTAGGACGACTTTAAAGGAAAATGGGTTATCATTCAAACAATGATATAATGGTGTTATTCCATTACAAAAGGGAGATGTTGGATATGTATAAACACATCGAGGATTTTGCCGCAACTTGGCGGCATGAAACGGCAGCAACGTTGCGGACGCTAGAGACACTCACGGACGAGTCTCTTGGCCAACAGATTACGAGCGACCATCGAACGCTTGGACGTCTTGCGTGGCATCTTGTACAGACGTTGCACGAAATGCCATCGCGGACTGGATTGTCTTTCGAAGGACCGGGCGAAGATATGTCGGTGCCAGCTTCGGCAGCAGACATTGCGGCGCTCTATAAGCGGACCTCGCAAGCACTCCTTGATGCTGTTCAGTCCAGTTGGAAGGATGAGAATCTGCTCAACATGAGCGACATGTACGGCGATCAATGGCCGAACGGCTTGACGCTGGATATGCTCGTAAAGCATGAGATTCATCATCGCGGTCAAATGACGGTCCTGATGCGTCAGGCCGGCCTTCGTGTGCCGGATCTTTACGGCCCGACGAAAGAGCAGTGGGCCGAATATGGCGCACCGGCTCCGGTAATATAGAGTAAGACTTTATCCCGCTTTGGCCGATAGGCTGAAGCGGGATTTTTAAGCATTTTATCATGAATGAATGATTTTATTGTAGGAGGACAAGAACATTCGGTTAGTGGCCATTGCTCAGTAAGTCAGCCCGCGGAAATCGCGGGCTTATTTTATATTAAATAAAGTATATAAATATATATTAATATTATTTATAATTTTAAGCGCTTACATAATTTGTGGTTGAGAAAGGAGCAGCCAAGGTGACATGAATCAGCCGTATTCTCATTATTAGCCAATCGGCGACCATCGAGGGCGGCAGCGTTGGGCTGGAGAATCAGATCCTGCTTGCTGAGAGCAATAAGTTCGCGGTCATTATCGTCTCCACTTTGCCGGTATTGATCATGTTTCCATTCGTGCAGCGGCATTTCGTGAAGGGCGTTATGATCAGATCGATTAATGATTAAATCCTTAACCATTACGACAAATCAGCTGGAGGCTTATTTTGGACACTAACGCGAAAATAACGATTGATTGCAGCCGAACGAGCGAGCATACGGTCAACCCATATTTATTCGGCCATTTCGTTGAAGACATTCGGGATCATATGGAAGCGATGCTCGCGTTTCCGCTTACGGATATGGATTTCGAAAGCGAAGCCGTGACGAAGACAGAGATAGCCGGAAGCTGGTACGCCTATACGAACGGGCGGAACACCAAGTACGCATTGGAGGCGCCCGCCCCGAAGCATTCGGGGCGCGCCCAGCGCATCCGTCTTCTGAGCGATGACGAAGCCTATGCCGGAATCGCGCAGAAAGCCGCGCTCAAAGGACCTGCGGATTACGCGGTCAAGCTTGTGGCCCGTGCTTCCGTCGAGCTGAAGGTTATCATCGTCGCATTGGTGGACAGGCGCTCGGATGAGCTTCTCGGACAAGTCCGGATCGAACTCGAAAGCCACAACTGGCGTGAGTACGAGGCGCGGCTGTCTATTGCCTGCGAATGCATCGACGCTGAAATCCGCGTATACGTTCCGGCGGATCACCCGAGGTGGATTGATCACGTGTCCACGGGTATGCTTTGGCTCGACCACGTGTCACTATTACCGGTAGACAGCATCGCCATGGTGAAGCGCGAAGTAATCGACATGACGCGGGATCTGAACGCAGGGATGATGAGGCTCGCCGGCAACTATATCAGCGCCTACCACTGGGAGCACGGGATAGGCCCGGTTCTCGAGAGACCGGTCATGTACAACGAAGCGTGGGGAGGCTGGACCAGCAAATATTTCGGCACGGACGAATTTATCCGGTTTTGCAGGGAGCTTCAGGTGGAGCCCCTTATCTGCGTAAATGACGGATCGGGTACGCCCGAGGAAGCCGCTCAGTGGATTGAATACTGCAACGGCAGCGTCGATTCGCCCATGGGTGCGCAGCGTGCAGCGAACGGGAATCCCGAGCCGTATAATGTCCGCTATTGGGAGATCGGCAACGAAGTGTGGGGACAGTGGCAGGTTGGCACTTGCTCCGCGGATCAATTCGCTCAGCGCACGGTTTCCTTCGCAGAAGCCATGAAGGCGGCCGATCCCTCTATCATGCTTCTAGCCTGCGGCCACTTCGAGCAGGAGTGGAATAAGACCGTTCTCGATCTGGCCGGCGAGCATTTCGATTATCTTACCCTTCACTTGTATCACGGCTACGGTCCCTTTGGCATGAACCGGAATACGCCGGCGGACGATCGGTATAAGGCGATCGCCTCCTATCCTGAGTTTACCCGTCACCACATCAAGCAGACGGCAGAGCATATTCATGCGGACGCGAAGCATAGCCATGTGAAGCTGGCCATTACGGAATACAACACGATGTATTATCCGAACACGATTCGGAAAGGTCTGCCGAACGAGCATACATTGGGCGCGGCGGTCGCCAATGCAGCCAACCTGAACGAAATGATACGCTGCAGCGATATGGTTCACATCGGCAGCTTCTCCGATCTCGTGAACGGCTGGCTCGGCGGATGCATCCGCGTAGGCGATTATTATGCCGATCAATATTGCGGCAAGGAGCCCGGCTGGAGCGGGATGCCTCTTACCGTATACGGGACGCCAACATATGAAGTGATGAAGCTTTACGCGAATCGGGATGTTCGGCATACTCTACCCGTCGCAGTCGAGTGCGGGAGGTTTGCCGTTCCGTCGCTCAAGGAGACGCCTATCTTATTGGACGCGCTGCCTGATCTTGACATTGTGGCCGGCACGAACGACGACCGCAGCTCCATATCCGTATTTATCGTGAACCGCAGCTTGAACGAGGTGAAGGCGGCGCTTGACCTGCAAGCCTTCGAGGCTGCGGAAGAAACGGTTCTATATGAAATAACGGGAGATTCCTACGACGATATCAATTCCGTGTTCGAGCCAGAACGGATTATATGTAAGGAAAGAGTCGTCCCCGCCGAAGAATGGAAGCTAGGTTATCCGCTGCGCCCTACTTCCGTTTATGTACTTGTAATGAAGGAGAAAGACAAGAAATAGGAGGCTCGGCATGACAACAAAAGCATATATCAAAGATTATCCCAGACCTCAATTCGTACGTGACAATTGGCTTAGCTTAAACGGCGAATGGAACTTCCGCTTCGATGACCATAGCGTGGGGGAGAATGAGAAGTGGCAGGAGAAATTCAATGAGACCCACAAAATAATCGTGCCCTTTACGTACGAAACCAAAGCGAGCGGTATCGGAATCGAAGAGTTCCATCCGCAAGTATGGTATAACAAAGCCGTTCACATCCCGAAGGAAGCTGAAGGGAAACGGGTTATCCTTCATTTCCAAGCGGTGGATTACGAAGCCAAAGTGTGGGTGAACGGAACGTTGGCAGGCCGGCATCAGGGAGGCTACGCGGCCTTCTCGTTCGATATTACCCCGTATCTCGTATTCGGGGCCGATAATCAAGTCACGGTGAAGGCAGAAGACAGCAATAGCTGTTATCAGCCCCGAGGAAAGCAGCGCTGGATGGAAGACAATTTCGAATGCTTCTACGTCCAGACGACCGGGATCTGGCAGACGGTATGGATGGAATACGTGGAGGATCGGCGTCTTGACGCCGTCAAGATCACGCCGGATGTCGACCGTTCCATCGTCCGTTTCGATTACGAAGTGCAAGGGGTGGAAGAAGACGGAGCTGGCGACCTAAGGCTGGAAGCTATCGTTACGTTTAAAGGCAAGCAAGTTAAAAGAGTAAGCCTTGCGATCGACCGCCCTTGCCTGACCGTTGAGGTTGATCTTCTGCATGAGGCGAACGGGCCGTGGAAGAAATGCTTCTGGTCTCCCCAGCATCCGAACTTATATGATGTGGAATTTGTGCTGTATGCGAAGGATCAGGTCGTGGACCGGGTGTTCTCTTATTTCGGCATGCGGAAGATTTCCATCAAGAACGGGGAGGTGCTGCTGAACAACGTGCCGATCTACCAGCGATTGATTCTGGATCAGGGATATTGGACGGACAGCCATCTGACTCCGCCAAGCGAGGAAGCTCTAATCGAAGATATCGATCACATCCTAGCGATGGGCTATAACGGCGTACGGAAGCATATGAAGATTGAGGATGCGCGCTTTCTCTATTGGTGTGACTTGAAAGGTCTGCTAGTGTGGTCCGAGATGGCGGCCACCTTCGAGTTTCATGATAGGGCGGTTGAGGCGTTCGCGAAGGAATGGCTGGAAATTGTGAGGCAGCAATATAACCATCCAAGTATTATTACTTGGGTTCCATTTAACGAATCATGGGGCGTCGCATCCATTCTGCGCGATAAGCGGCAGCAGAAATTCACCGAGGGCATTTATCATCTGACCAAATCCATCGATCCTTACCGTCCGGTCATCACGAACGACGGCTGGGAGCACACCGTATCGGACATTTTAACGCTGCATGACTATGTCGCGTCAGGAGACGATTTTCTGAAGCGTTATGCCAGCAAGGAAGCGATCGTGACCAATGAAACGACTTGCAATCACTGGAAGTACGCGTTTGCGGAAGGGTATGCATACCGGGGACAGCCGATTATCATCAGCGAATTCGGCGGCATCGCGTTCCAGTCGGACCAAGGCTGGGGCTACGGCGATCAGGTTGCCTCGGAAGAGGAATTCATTAAGCGATTCCGCGGCATCACCCAAGCGATTAAGAACGTCGAGTATATTAGCGGGTATTGCTATACGCAGCTTACCGACGTCCAGCAGGAAATCAACGGGCTTCTAACGGAGGATCGCAAGCCGAAAATTCCATTGGCTGCGATCAAAGCCATTAATTTAGCCTGAATGAACTTATACAGCATAAGAGTCGGGCTGCGCGAGCTGCGCAGTCCGTATCATTCAGCGAGGGCCTTCTGATTTCCGGTAAAAGCTTGGTGGCTGCCCATGGTAGCTTTTAAAGGCATGGGTAAATGAGTAAACGTCCGAATACCCGAGGGAAAGGGCGATATGAGAAATCGGCAGTGCCGTCGTTCTCACTATTTTCATAGCATCCTTCATGATTAGATCCGTCAGGTACCGATGTGGCCGGATGCCGACTTTCTGATGAAAGACGTTCGAAAAATGCGAGCGGTGGATCCCGACATGATCAGCAATGTCCGTAACGGTTATGCCTTCCTTATAATACAAATGGATGTAGTCGATGCTCGTAGCAACCCAATCATCGGTCGGTGAGGATGCTTTAATCGGCTTAGATAATCGAACGATCTGATTCAGTAAAGAGTAAAACCCTTGCGTTAAGGAGAAGTCATCCTGTTTCACGAGATGCTTCCATTCAAATGCAAACTGAAAAAAAGACTGCTCAAGATCCTGATTGAAAAAATTTTTGATATAGGGGTGTTTGAGCGTAAGCCCAAGCCGGCGGGCGACCAGTGGCATTTGTTTGCCCTCAGCAGCAACCCAAAACATCTTTAGAGCGGGGTCTTCACGAGGAGTAATGTAATATTCATGAATGTTATGAGGGAATAAAACGAACAGATCACCTCTCGTAAGGGTGGTCTCTTCTTGATTGGTACGCAGCGTAACCTGGCCCTCAAGAACGAAGTGCAAGCTATAATAAGCAATAAACCGCGGTCCTATATGATAATTTGGCTTTGCCTCGTTATAGCCAATACGGATGGGGATAACACCGCTATGCTTTTCCAACGCATTGGGAGTATGGTATAAATGTTCCGCATATTCATGAGTGAACTCTATCATGCAAACGACCTCTTCCGAAGTTAAAGTTGATGAAAGCCACTATCATTTTAACATCGTCAGACATAGGTGAATAGTAACCCGTTATTCGGGAAAAAGACCTCAAGCCTGCAAGCGGCGCCATTGTCCAATGGTTGCAGCTTGCAGGCTTGAGGTCTTGGTTTGGAAGGGTTAAGCGTGACAAATTCTAGGCATTGGCATCGATTCTTTACCAAGTTCAGCCCATACGTATTTCAGCAGGAGTTTTGATTTTAGACTGGCGAAATCAGGGTTATCCCACAAGTTATGAAGTTCGTCCGGATCCTCTTCCAGGTCAAAAATCTCACCGTATGTCTGATTATAATAAACCGTAATTTTATATCGTTCATCCACGTACGTTTTCTGATGGATGGTGGTCGCCTCATGCCGGAATTCGCAAATGGCATGGTCTCTTGCTTGATCAGACATCCCGAGCCAAACTTCCTTCTGGTCTACTCCCGTCATTGCATGAGGTATAGGCAGATTCGAGAAAGACAGGAAGGTAGGCGCAAGATCGACGAGTGATTGAAATGCTGGAGAGGTTTTGCCGGCCGCAACGCATCCCGGGTACCTCACGATGAACGGCAGTTTTATCAAATCCTCATAGTGGAAGCCGCCCTTAGCTTGTAAGCCGTGCTGCCCAAAGAAATGGCCATGGTCGGTAGTGAATACGAGTAGGGTATTATCGGCCAAACCGAGCTGGTCTAATTTATCCAGAATAGTCCCAATATATTTGTCCATCATGCTGACCATGCCATAATACACAGCGACCAGCTTTTTCCTGTCTTCTTCCGTCAGCCGGAATTTGCTTCCATACTCGTAGAAAAGATGAGAGCGGTATCCATGTATGTCAAATCCACTCTCCCGTAAGCCCGAGAAATCAGGGGCCTCTTCCTGTGTCATCCGAAAATGCGGCGGATTATTATCGTGTTCACCCGGAACCATGGAGGGGATGGTAAGCTGATCGGGGTCATACATCATATCCCATGGCTCAGGCACCAGGTATTCCGGATGAGGGTCAAAAAAGCTGGACCACAAGAAAAAGCTGTCGTCATTCTGTTTATATTGTTCTAATAAAGCATTGGTACGTTCGGCGATCCAGGTGTTATAGTGGTACTTCTCAGGAATTGGCCATTTGTAAGTCTGGTTTGGATCCATGGTGCCTGTCGGCGGCAAGAAATAATCTCGCCAATTCGTACATCCTTTGTCCTCCATCCATGCAGCATAGTGCTGCCCGACATGCGCTTCATTGGTGTGATTTCGGGCTAACTCCACATGAGAGAAGCCGTAAAAAGAGTCTTGTTTCGTTTTCCAGTAATCCAAATCCTGAAGTATTGGGTACGATTCGAGCGATGGATATTCTTCTGTCGACCGCAAGGGTTGAAAATGGGCCTTACCAACCAATGCAGTTTTATACCCGGCCTGCTGGAAGTCCTCGCCAATGGTATGACGATCCTCAAGCAGTTTCGTTCCAAGCGTCCAAGCTCCATGCTGGCTTGGATACATGCCGGTAATAATGGATGCGCGGCTCGGCGTACAGGTAGGGTTAGGGCAATAAGCCCGGTTGAAAGTTGTGCCTTCACGAACCAGCCGGTCCAGATTGGGAGTGTGGATTTCATTGTTAAATGCGCCTATCGTATTCCAATGCTGCTGGTCGCTCGTAATCAGTAGTATATTTGGTTTTTTCATAGAATCATCTCCTTCCTGCTTCTCATTATAGACAATATTGGCAGTAAGAAGGATGACATAATGTGTGATCTGTATTTGTTATTTTGTAAGGCGGATTTAAAGAAATGTTTTTATCTTACCGGGATGAAGGCGAAAGATTAAAGAGCAATTAAAGTTAGCGCTATGACAAAATAAGTGCCTTAAACGGACAAAATCAGTCATGTACAATGATACAAAATGCGGATAGTATTATTGATATCAATTATCATTATCATTAAATGCGTTCTCATTTTGAATCATTTTACAGGAGGAAGATCATGAAAAGGTTTAAATGGTTGCTGGTGCTCATGCTTTCCATTGCGATTGCGGGCTGCGGTACAAACGGTACAAATGGATCAAACGAATCAAACGGGGCTGCTAACAATGGCGGAACAGCGGGTGCAGCCGAAACCGAGACGCCAGCGGCGGCGAATAACGATGCGGCAGGCACATCCAGAACGATCGAACACGCGATGGGCTCCGTTACATTAGAGAAAAAGCCGGAGCGCGTCGTCGTTTTGTTTAACGGAATGGTTGATATAACCGTGGCACTTGGCGTGAAGCCGGTAGGTGCGGTGGAATCATGGGATCAGCAGCCTTGGTACGAGTTTTTGCGCGATAAAATGACGGGAGTCGAAAACCTGGGAGACGAGAACCAGCCAAATATAGAGGCGATTATCGCGCTCAAGCCGGATCTGATTATCGGTACGAAAACGCGCGACGAGAAAATTTATCCTCAGCTTGAAGCTATTGCGCCTACCATCATTACGGAAGAGGTATTTGACTGGAAGGAAAACATGAAGCTTTCGGCGCAAGCGTTATATATGGAGGAGGAAGCGGGTAAGCTGCTGGCCGATTGGGATCAGAGAGTTGCCGATTTCAAACAAAAGGCAGGCGATCGGCTGGCTTCTACGGAGGCATCCGTTATTCGATTTGAGAAGGACGGAAGCGCACGCTTCTATGCGACCGGTTTTGCCGGCACGATCTTCAAAGAGCTTGGCATCGGAAGACCGCAGGCTCAGATGGTTGAAGGGAAGGCCGTCGTGAATATAACCTCGAAGGAACAAATGGAGCAATTGGACGGCGATTATATTTTCGATATTACCCAAATCAAGGAAGATGAGCCTAGCAGAGCTGCCGCCCAGACGGAGTGGACCTCGCATCCGCTGTGGGCTAGCCTGAAGGGCGTGAAGAACGGCAAATACATCAAGGTGGACGTAGTAACGTGGAACCTGAGCGCGGGAGTGCTGGCGGCCAACTCCATGCTGGATGATTTATATGAGTATTTTGAGCTCAAATAGACGTTATAAATTATAAAATGCCGGGAATGAGCAGCATGCTCATTCCTTTACGCTTGCTAAGGAGAATGTCGACATGCGCTTTACCCGAATGAACGGATGGAGAGCTGCCGGGCTTGCGGTCGGCGCCGTAATGCTCCTTATTTGCCTTATGGCGAGCCTTCTCTTCGGAGCCAAAAATTATACCTGGCCGACGGCATGGGAATCGATTGTTCATTATGATGAGCAATCGAAGGATCAGATCATTATTCGCACGACGCGATTGCCGAGAGCGCTGATCGCCGCCGCCATTGGCGCGAGCTTGGCTGTCGCGGGAGCTCTTATGCAGACGCTGACCCGTAACCCGCTCGCTTCGCCGAGCGTCTTTGGGGTCAATGCGGGAGCCAGCTTTTTTGTCGTCTGCGCTGCCATATTGCTCTCGGTCTCCAATATGCATGCACTTATGTGGATATCGTTCTTAGGGGCGGCGATTGCCGCCGTTATCGTATATGTTCTAGGATCGGCGGGCAGGGGCGGCTTAACGCCCTTGAAAATGATATTGGCCGGCGCAGCCATGACTGCCCTTTTCGCTTCTTTTACGCAAGGCATTCTCGCGCTGGAGAAGCAGGGCCTGAGTACGGTCTTGTATTGGCTGACGGGAACGATTGCCGGAAGATCCCCCGAAATGCTGGAGACCATATTTCCCTACATGGCGGGCGCCTGGGCGGTAGCCTGGCTGCTGGCAAAGGGATTAAATGTATTAACTCTTGGGGAGGACACGGCAAAAGGACTTGGGCAGCGAACGATTTTGCTTAAATTAGCGGTAGGAGCAATCGTGGTCATACTAGCGGGAGGATCGGTAGCGATTGCGGGCCCGATCGGGTTCATCGGAATCGTCGTTCCTCATTTGTCGCGCTATATTGCAGGCATCGACCACCGCTGGCTCATTCCTTATTGCGCGGTTTGCGGAGCAATTCTGCTGCTTGCTGCCGACATATGCGCCCGCTTCATTATGATTCCGGAAGAAATGCCGGTTGGCGTTATGACGGCTGTCATCGGAGCCCCATTCTTTATGTATATCGCTCGAAGGGGATTATCGAAGTGAAGAAGAAATCATGGATCGCTTATTCTCTCGCCGCGGCATGCGTTGCAGCAGCTGTCATTAGCGTATGCTTGGGCGACACGTACATCTCCCCCTTTCAAGTCTTTCAGAGCTTCGTTGGCAAGGGCTCTGACACGAATACGATGATTATTGAAATGCTGCGCCTGCCTCGTATTGCGACAGCTCTGCTGGTAGGCGCTTCATTAGCGGTGGCGGGCTCGATACTGCAAGACATCGTTCGTAATCCGATGGCTTCGCCTGAAATGTTAGGCGTAACGGGAGGAGCCTCTGCGGCAGCGGTTGCCTTTCTGACCTTCGCCGCCGGAACGGTTAGCATAAGGTGGCTGCCTGTATCGGCACTGGCGGGAGCGGGCATCGTATCGCTTGTCTTATATTTATTCGCTTGGAAACGAGGCGTCACTTCCATGAGACTGATCTTGATTGGGGTCGGGATGTCGGCGTTAATGTCCGGAGCGACTACGATGATGATTGTGTTTAATCCGAAAAACGATGCGGGTCAGGCCTATACATGGCTGACCGGCTCGGTCTACGCTGCCAATTGGGAAAATGTTCTTCTTTTGCTGCCATGGACGATTATTCTTCTGCCGCTTACGATGCTCATGACGCGCCATGTCAATATCGCACAGCTCGGCGATGATATCGCAACGAGCAGCGGCAGCCGCGTACAGCTTAACCGGTTCATTTTGCTAATGATCAGCGTTGCGTTAGCCGGTTCAGCGGTTTCGGTGGGAGGAGGCATCGGCTTTGTCGGGCTGCTTGCTCCCCATATGGCACGCAAGCTGATCGGCGCTAATTTCAAGCGGGTGATGCCTGTTTCCGCTATGCTCGGAGCGATCATCGTTATGCTTGCCGACCTCATAGGGCGGACCGCGTTTCTCCCGCTTGACGTACCGGCCGGCGTATTTACGGCAGCTATCGGGGCTCCCTTTTTTATTTATTTGCTTTATGCAAGACGTAACGAAAGCTAACGCTGCAGGAGGTAGAAACGAATGAATGATGTGGAGAGCAAGAATACAGGAACAATGGCGGATTTAATAAAAGACAGACGGACGGTCCGGTTATTTAAGGATGAACCCGTTGAAAGGGAGAAAATCATAGAGCTGCTGAACGTAGCGGTATGGGCGCCTAATCACTTAAACAGACAGCCATGGCGGTTCATGCTGTTTATGGGCGATGGACGAACGGCATTCGCGGAAGCGATGGTTCAAACCTATTCAGCTGATGACCGCGAAAAATACGGGAAGCAAAAGTACGAATATTTAGCCAATGTGCCGGCTCATTTGGTTATTGTCCAGCTGGAGGATTCCAGATTTAAGGAGCGGGAGGAAGATTACGCCGCCGTTTGCTGCCTGATTCAAAATTTCCAACTGGCCGCTTGGGAGCAGGGACTGGGCGTTGTTTGGAAAACGAACAATTACAATAATAATCCGAAGTTTCGGGCAACGTTCGGCGTGCTGCCCGGCGAAAAAATTGTAGGTGTCCTGCATGTCGGCTACGCCAAGGCGGTTCCGCCAGGAATAGTACGCACACCTGCCGAAAAACTTTTGACCGTATTCGAAACGAATATCCTTTCCAAATAATCCATTCCGATCTATAATTGTGATAATCATTATCAATTGGGAATAGGATTATAAGAAGAAGGTGAATGTATGCTGATGCAGATGCTGAATGCGGGAGGACAGCTTCCGATATTACTGTTATCTTCTATCCGTATGCGCAAGATGCGGAAGCGGCATGCCGCGCACGTGATCGACAAGAATACTTTCGCGCTATGCGCGGTTACGGCTGGAAGCGGCTTGCTGCATATCAATGAATGCTCGCTCCGGTTTCATCCGGGCGAGCTGTTTTTCTTTGCGCCGGGAACTAAGCTGGATACGGAGCTGCACTCGGAATCGGTCCAATATACGCTCCTGCTATTCCGCCAAATGACGGTTAACCGAACAAAAGGGAAATGGGCGGCAGCCCCATCGGATGCCGAGGTTTCCTTTATCCCTTCAGGCAAGCTTCGGGATGAGCATTCGGCAGCTTGTATGGAACATGTCTCCAGCTTGTACGCGGATAGCCGGTCTTCACGGACTCAGCCTGCTGCGCTTCAATTGCAGGCTCTCGGTCTATTGCATGCGCTTCTCGAAGCGGGGACGAGTCAGCAGGACGAGGAAGAGGCAAGCAGCGGAATGGATGAAAGCATTGCATACATGTACAAGCACTATGATAAGAAGCTGAACCTGGAAACGTTGTCAGCAATCGCGGGTTTGACGCCTACCTCGTATTCAAGAAGCTTTAAGCGCGGACAAGGCGTATCTCCCGTCGAATTTTTGAATCAAATCCGAATCGAGCGTGCTAAGGAACAGCTTTCGCAGCCAGACAGTACGGTAAAGAACGTCACCGCTTTGGTCGGTTTCGGAAATGAATTTTATTTCAGCAGATTATTCAAGCGGTCTGTCGGTATAACTCCTACTCTGTTCATTAAGAGGAAGGAACTGTCTGTCGCCGTTGTTTCCAACTATCAATATCATGAAAATTTGTATTCCCTGGGTGCAAGCTGCGTCTATGCGATGAATGGATTCAAATATGTCGAGCAGACGGAGGAGTTTATCAAAAGCTTCATCCAAACGCAACTTCAGGAACTGCGCCAAGCCTCACCGGATATTATTATCGTGGACCATAGGCATCAATTTCTAAAGGAGCAGCTATCAGCGATCGCACCTACCGTATTTATGGAATTCACGCTTGATTGGCGGAAGAACCATATCAGAATTGCTGAGATCGTCGGGAGGGAAAGCGAAGCACGACAAAACTTTGCCCGTTTGGAAAAGCAAGCGAAATACGTAAGGCAATGGCTATCGGGCGCGATTGGCAATGAAAGCGTGGCGCTGTTGCGGCTGTTTAAGAGAAAGGTACGGGTTCAAGGCATGGTGAACCATCCTCTTAATGAACTATTATATTCTGAGCTCGGATTAAAACCTGGCAGCTGCGTACCGTTAAACGAGCGCAACCATGAGTTCACGCTGACAAGCCTTCCGGTTATTGAAACCGATCACTTGCTTATTCACAATCATAACGTTATGCAGAAAGAAGAAAAGCTGGCCTGCTTCCAGCAAACGAATGCTTGGAAAGCGATTAGTGCCGTCCCGCATACAAAAACCTTGTTTATCCCGAATTGGATCGGCATGAGCTGGGCCCCGAACGGCAGGGAACGAATTATGAACGAGCTGCTGGACTGGAGCTCATCAAGGGGAATATTGTATGATTAGGTAGAGAGAATGGCTTCTAAACTTAGGAGGATGGCTGATGTCGAAAAGAATAGGGATTATAGTAGGTAGTTTAAGGGAGAATTCATTCAATCGAATGATAGCGAATACGATTCCTGAACTGGTAGATTCCGCAGAATATGAATACATATCGATTGCGAATCTTCCCTTGTACAATGCGGATTTGGATCAAGGAGAAGGGCCGGATCCGGTCATGCGTTATCGCGAAGCGATTCAAAGGACGGATGGCATTATTATTGTTAGCCCGGAATATAACTCGGGAATACCGGGGGTACTTAAAAATGCGCTGGACTGGGCATCGACCCCAACTAAAACAGCTGTGCTCATTCGGAAGCCAGCAGGTTTGATAGGAGCAACGCCAGGCGTAAAAGGAACGATTTTGTCGCAGCAGCAAATCAGACAAACGTTGGATGCCACCTCGTCGTACGTCATGCCGAATCAAAAAATGTATATCTCTCAAGTTTTGGATAGGGTTGATCAAGAGAGTGGCAAGCTCACCGATGAAACGACCCGTAAATATTTGCAGCGTTATGTGCAATCGTTTATGCAATGGATAGACCAGGTACAACGGCTGAATGAGTAGTATTCTTTCTCATAACCTAAATGTTGAAGTATAACCATTAACCGCAGATATATATAGATCCTACCATAGCTTATTATGGTAGGATTTTTTCGTTACATAGGTAAATCCAAAGAAGAATAAGGCTAGACATGCAGATTTAGGACCGAAATTCATGCAGCTCATTACATATTGGCCTTAAAAAATGACAACGCTTTCTTAAGAATGTTGTCAAATGGTAAGAAACACGCTCGTCTTAAGTTTCCTCAAAGTGATCTTCGCGTTTCCGGCGCCTATATTGTTCGCGATTCTACTGAATGAAGTGAGACATATGGCGTTCAAACGGTTTGTGCAAACGGTAAGCTATCTTCCGCATTTCATTTCGTGGGTCGTTGTGGTAGGCATCGCGTTCTCTTTTCTTTCAGCCGATATCGGGATCATAAACAAGTTACTGGTCAAAATCGGTCTCATTGACATGCCGCTGGATATCCTGACAAACGCGAACTATTTCTGGGGACTAGCTGTCGGCAGCGCGGTGTGGAAGGAAATGGGCTGGTGGACGATTATTTTCCTGGCGGCGATAGCAGGCATCAATCCTGCGCTTTATGAGGCTGCTCAAATCGATGGCGCGGGAAGACTGGCCCGAATTCGACATGTTACGTTTCCTGGCATCAAAGGAACGATTGTTGTGGTGCTCATTCTGACAATCGGCAGTATTCTTGGCGGCGGACTGGTAGGATCCAACTTCGAACAGGCCTACTTGCTCGGCAACGATGTCAATAACCCGACGTCGGAAATCGTACAAACCTATGCATTCAAGGTCGGGTTGGCGGATGGCAGATTCTCCTACGCTGCCGCAATCGATCTGATCCAGTCGATAATTTCCGTACTGCTGATCTTCTCCAGCAATTACATTGCGAAGAGAGTTTCGGGCTCGAGTCTATTTTGAAGACAAGGAGGGCAGTCATTTGCTGACATCTCAGAAACAGAAGGATATGCTGCTGGACAGCGTCATTTACGTTTTATTGTTCTGCATCATGATCGCGACTTTATATCCGTTTTATTACGTACTGGTCATTTCGTTCAACCAAGGCAAGGACTCCTTGCTCGGCGGCATCTATTTGTGGCCCAGAAGCTTTACATTGGAGAACTACGCCACATTCCTTAAGGATTCCAATTGGTATAATGCACTGTTCGTTACCGTTGCCCGTACCGGAGTTGGAACGCTGCTCGGCGTGTTGTTCACCTCTCTAGTCGCTTACGGATTGTCGCATAAGGACCTTCTGCTTAGCAAAGTTTACTTTGCCGTTATCATTTTTGCCATGTACTTTTCGGGCGGACTGATCCCTTATTACGTCGTACTGCGTTCGGTCGGACTTCTGAATACGTTCGGTGTTTATGTTATTCCATCGATGCTTAGTACCTTCTTTTTGCTGATCGCAATATCCTTTTTCCGGGAGATCCCCCTTGAGCTAAAGGAATCCGCATATATAGACGGGGCTAACGAATTCGTAATTTTCTTTAAAATTATTCTTCCGGTTTCAACCCCGCTTCTTGCAACCATGTCGCTATTCCTCGGGGTAGGACAATGGAACTCGTGGCTGGATTCGGCATATTTCGTGCAATCGGATTCTCTGAGGACGCTGACCTTCAGGATGATGGAAATCATCAACAAGAGCAACATCCCCATTGAGTCTGTAGGTGCCGCGGCCAGCGCGTCCGGCGTCACTAATTACTCGCTGCAGGTTACATCCATGGTGGTTTCGATCGCCCCAATCGTTTGTGTTTATCCTTTTTTGCAAAAGTATTTCGTTAAAGGCATCATGTTGGGGTCGGTAAAAGGTTAGTCAATCGTCAATATCGTTATTAAAGCATCCGCTTTGATAATATAAACAATAAAACATGGAGGGGTTTTCTTGATGCGAAGTCAACGAATAAAACGGTTGGTACTGTCGCTTTCCATTATGATGTCTGCATGCAGCGGAGGTAACTCGGACGAAGGCAGCAATAAGGGCAGCAACACGAGCGCCAATGTTTCGGCCGAGGATCCAGGCGCTGACAATTCGGGCACCGAAACGGCTGACGGCAATCAGGATGTCGAAGAATTGACGTTATTCATTAACCACAGTTGGTACCCTATAAAAGAATGGAAAGGATCGGTGGCCGATAAAATCACGGAGAAAACCGGCGTTAAGCTCAAAGTTACAGTTGCTACGGACGATAAACAGCTGCCGCTTATGATCGCATCCGGCGATTTGCCTAATCTGGTTTTTACAGCCTCCGATATTGACAGGCTCTCTAATTCGAACATTTCGTATCCGTGGAATGAGCTGGTCGAGAAGTATGCACCGAATTTTGAAATCGATCCTACGCGGGTCGCGATCAATACGATGGAAGACGGCAATTTCTATACCATTCGTAATGCGTTTGCGACTGAGCAGGAATGGGAGAACAACAAGTATGCGCTAGGCAATGATGGTACCCCGGGTATAGCCGTGCGCGAGGACATTTTGAAGGAACTTGGCAACCCGGAATTTAAAACACTGGACGACTTTGTAAAGCTTCTCGGCATGGTGAAGGAGAAACATCCCGAGTTGGTTCCCCTCGTTATGGATAAAAACTGGATCGAATCTTATTTCATGACACAGTTTGGCATCGAAGCCGGCTTTGGATCCTGGTACGAAAAAGAAGGGAAAGCAGAGTATTACCTTAAACATCCCAAAATGCTTGAATTTTCAAATTTATGAACAGCCTATACCGCAACGGATATATTCTGGCGGAAAATTTCGCGCATGCCAACGATCAAATTGATCCATCATGATCTATAAACGAAAGGATGAGGTCTTCCCGATTGCAAAGCAATTTCTGGATAAAAACGACATTGATCCAGCATTGCGGCCAGCCGTCGATCATTTGAAGCCGGGAAGCGGGATATGGATTCGGCAAGCGGACGGACAATCCGAGCCTTCATTTATATATTATCAGGATATTTATAATAACCACATCAATGAAGAATAATAAGCCTGATGTTACCTTAACTGATCTCAATATGCCTGAGAAAGACGGATTCGAATTGATCCACGAAGCTAAGCAGCATGATCTATGTCAACGGTTTATTATTTTGACCGGTTACGATGAATTCGAATATGCGCGCAAGGCGATTCGCGCAGGCGTCGTAGACTACTTGCTCAAACCGATCAACAGGGATGAGATTGCCGCATTGCTGCATCAGATATTCAAAGAGCTTCCTACGGATGCCGATTCCGATTATCGACACCATGCAGCCAAAATTCTCTCTTACATCGACAGGAATTACTCGCAGGAACTTTCGCTGGATATGCTTGCGGAATACATGAATCTGCACCCGAACTATATCAGTAGCCTATTTAAAATTGAAACCGGAGCGACGTTTATCCATTATTTGAATACCTTGCGTATCAACGAAGCGAAAAAACTTTTGGTCGAGATCCGCCAGATTCCGGTCAATATGATCGGCAGCAAGGTAGGCTATGAAAATCGTCATTACTTCAATAAAGTGTTTAAGAAGTATACGGGAGTTACGCCGGGCAAATATCGTGAGGGCAGATCTAACCATTAACGGAGCAGGAGTGATTAACGTTGAAGTTATCTTCATTTATATCAACGCGTATCACTAGATTTGGGAGAGTCCAATACAGATGCGGACAAGCCGACGGACATTCGAATATCGCAGTATGGATCAAAGGATAAGAAGCTCATAGAACTATTATTTCAATTTGGTCGTTATTTGTTGATTTCCAGCTCTAGAAGTGGAACACAGGCTGCTAATTTACAAGGAATATGGAACAAGGATGTAAGGCCGCCATGGAGCAGCAACTATACGTTAAATATCAATGCGGAAATGAATTATTGGCTTGCCGAGACTTGTAACTTATCCGAGTGTCACGAACCACTGCTCACATTTACGAGAAACCTGTCACAGACGGGAGCGGATACGGCACGTATAAATTACGGAGCGCGAGGATGGGTCGCCCATCATAACAGCGATATCTGGTGTCAATCGACGCCGGTTGGTGATTTCGGAGAAGGGGATCCCTCTTGGGCAAGCTGGTTTATGGCCGCACCTTGGTTATGCCAGCATCTATGGGAGCACTATGCGTTTGGCAGAGATATTGCTTATCTGCGGGATAAGGCTTATCCGGTTATGAAAGAAGCAGCGCTCTTCTGCCTCGACTAGCTGCAGGAGGAGCCTGATGGGAGATTGGTGACCTCGCCTTCGACATCACCTGAACATAAATTTATTACGGAAGATGGTTCAATGGCCGCTGTGAGCAAAGGCGCAACGATGGATCACGCCTTGATCTATGAATTATTTACGAATTGCATCGAAGCTGCAGGAGTTCTGGAAACGGATGATGCTCTGCAGAAAGAACTTGCCAATGCAAGAGCAAGGATAACCCCGTACAAGATCGGGAAGCATGGTCAGCTTCAGGAGTGGCTCCACGATTTCGATGATCAAGATATTTATCATCGTCATGTTTCACACTTGTATGGCGTCTATCCCGGTTGTCAGTTGACTACCAATTCGGAGCTTGAAATGTTCAAAGCAGCACAACGCTCACTAGAGAGACGAAGTGATATCGGTACAGGATGGGGCCTTGCATGGAAGCTGAGCCTATGGGCTCGTTTCGGGGACGGGAACCGCGCACACGGTTTAATTGACAACGTGTTGAATTTGGTGCGGGAAGATAGGGCAGGCGTTACCGGAGGAGGGGTTTATCCGAACTTGTTCGGTGCTCATCCGCCATTCCGCGTTAAGGCAGCACTACCTATTGAAGTGGAAACCGACAACTCGTCAGTATCATATAATGCCGGGAATGGCGTCATTATTTTTGAAACGTTGCCTGGAATGACCTATACGATTAAGCAAGAATGATAGAAATTCTCTAAGTATGAAGAAGAGGGAATGAAGACGATATCTGCTCATAAAGCAGACGGAGCATGAAGAAGAAGCAGAGGGCATATCATTCTATAAGAGCATAAAGCGTAATAAAAGCAACGGTCGAGCCTGAAGTCGACAGTCATTCCGTGTCCAGTGATTAGAAGCCGATACCTTACCCAGGGTATTGGCTTTTTTAATTACTCAGAGAAAGGCAGGTGCCAACATGTTGCCAATGGACGAAAATGCGCTGTCCGTTGACGGCGGTACGATGACCCTTGAACAAGTGATCCGGGTAGCCCGCTATAAGGAGCGGGTGCAAATCAGTCAATGCTGCCTTGATCAAATGGCGATTAGCCGGGCGTACGTCGAGAATTTGCTTCGCGAGAAGCGGGTGGTATATGGGCTGACGACCGGTTTTGGCAAATTCAGTGATACTTATATTTCGGCGGAAGACACGAAGCGGATGCAGCTGAATCTCATTCGAAGCCATGCCTGCGGGATTGGACCGCCACTGACGGAGGAAGCGGTAAGAGCAACCATGCTGCTGCGCGTAAATGCTTTATCGCTGGGCTATTCCGGTATCCGGCCGGTGGTTGTCCAACTGCTGGTTGATATGCTGAATGCCGGAGTGACGCCGGTCATCCCGGAGCAAGGCTCGCTTGGGGCAAGCGGGGACTTAGCGCCATTGTCGCATCTGGCGCTCGTGCTGGTCGGCGAAGGAGAAGCCTGCTTTCTCGGCGATCGGCTGCCTGGCAACGAGGCGATGGCCAAAGCCGGCTTACAGCCTATCGCGCTGGAGGCCAAGGAAGGTCTCGCCTTGATTAACGGGACGCAGGTGATGACGGGGATCGGGGCTCTTGCTTGTTATGATGCCGTCAATTTAGCTGGATGGGCGGATTGTGCGGCGGCGTTAACGACTGAGGCGCTTCGCGGCATACGCGACGCTTTCGAACCGTTTACCCACGCGCTTCGCCCGCATCCCGGGCAGGGACAATCCGCCGCGAATATTCAGCATTTGACGCAGGGCAGCCGGTTGATGACGGGGCAGGGAGAGCTGCGCGTGCAGGACGCTTATTCGATCCGTTGCGCGCCGCAGGTTCATGGCGCCAGCCGGGAAGCGCTGCGATATATCCAGGAAAAGCTGGAAATCGAAATGAATGCGGCAACGGACAATCCGCTTATCTTCGCTGCAGAGAATCGTGTCATTTCCGGAGGTAATTTCCACGGACAGCCGATCGCCTTAGCGATGGATCATCTTGCCATCAGTGCTTCCGAGCTCGCCAGCATCTCAGAGCGCCGTACCGAAAGACTCGTCAATCCGTCTTTGAATGAGAAGCTTCCTCCTTTTCTGGCGAAGGACGGAGGCGTCCAGTCCGGCTTTATGATTGCCCAATATACGGCTGCCGCGGTTGTGTCCGAGAATAAGTCGCTTGCGCATCCGGCCAGCGTAGACTCGATCCCCTCGTCGGGGAACCAGGAGGATCACGTCAGCATGGGGACGATCGCGGCTCGCAAGGCGAATCAGATTGTATTAAACGCCTATTCGGTGCTAGCTATCGAGCTGCTGTGCGCAGCTCAAGCCGCCGATTTTCGCGGTCATGAGTATCTGGGTATGGGAACGAAATGGATTTATGACCGGTGCCGCGAGCATGTTAGCTTCATGGATGAAGACCGCGTATTGTCAGGCGATATTCGCGTCATGACGGAATGGATGAGAAAGACCAATGTACGGGAAGCAATCGCGTCCGTCGTCCGGATTGAATAATTGGATTGGAGGTTTGACGCTATGAAGGAACGAGTCGTTCGTGCGCCGCGCGGCGCTGGGCTGAATACGAAGGGCTGGGTCCAAGAAGCGGCGCTGCGCATGCTGATGAACAATCTGGATCCGGAGGTGGCCGAATATCCGGGCAAGCTCGTCGTCTACGGGGGAATTGGTAAAGCCGCGCGAAATTGGGAGAGCTTCGATGCTATCATCGATACGCTGAAGCAGCTGGAGGACTACGAGACGATGCTGGTGCAATCCGGTAAGCCGGTCGCTGTCTTCCGGACCCACCGGGACGCGCCGCGCGTGCTGCTCGCCAACTCGAACCTGGTGCCGGCATGGGCGAATTGGGATACTTTTCACGAGCTGGACCGGAAGGGGCTTATGATGTACGGCCAGATGACAGCAGGCAGCTGGATTTATATTGGCAGTCAAGGCATCGTTCAGGGCACTTATGAGACGTTCGCTGAATGCGCCAGGCAGCACTTCGGCGGCACTTTGAAAGGGACGATTACCGTAACGGCCGGCCTCGGCGGAATGGGAGGAGCGCAGCCGTTAGCCGTCACCATGAACGAAGGCGTGCTGATCGGGATCGACGTTGACAAGACACGAATCGAGAAGCGAATTCATTCGAGTTATTGTGATTGTGTACTGGAAAGCCTGGATGACGCGATCTCGCTTGCGGTCGAGGCCCGGAAGGAGAGGCGGGCGTTATCCATCGGTCTGGTCGGCAATGCGGCTGAGGTACTGCCGGAAATGCTGCGCCGTGGCTTCATCCCGGATATTATAACGGATCAAACCTCCGCTCACGATCCGCTGAATGGTTATTTGCCGGCGGGCTTATCATTGGAGGAGGGCAGCAAGCAACGCGCGGAAGATCCGGTGACTTATGTCAAGAAGGCAAAAGAGAGCATGGCTGTGCATGTGAACGCGATGCTCGAGATGAAGCGGCTCGGTGCCATCGCCTTCGACTACGGAAACAATATTCGCCAGGTTGCTTACGATGAAGGCGTGGAAGACGCCTTTTCTTTTCCAGGTTTTGTCCCCGAATACATCCGTCCGCAGTTTTGCGAAGGGCGGGGTCCGTTCCGCTGGGCGGCGTTATCTGGCGATCCAGAGGATATATACAAGACCGATGAAGTGATCCTGAAGACGTTCGCCCACAATGAACATTTATGTAAATGGATCCGAATGGCGCAGGCCAAAATCGCCTTCCAAGGCCTGCCGTCCCGAATCTGCTGGCTCGGCTACGGTGAGCGGGCGGTGTTCGGACGCATCATTAACGATATGGTCGCTTCCGGGGAGCTGTCGGCTCCGATCGTGATTGGGCGCGACCATCTTGACGCGGGCTCCGTGGCATCGCCAAATCGCGAGACGGAGGCGATGCGTGACGGCAGCGATGCGGTCGCAGATTGGCCGATTCTGAACGCGCTCCTCAATACGGCGGCCGGCGCAAGCTGGGTATCGCTGCATCAAGGCGGCGGCGTAGGTATGGGTTATTCTATTCATGCCGGCATGGTTGTCGTCGCGGACGGCTCGAAGGAGGCGGAGGCGCGATTGGATCGCGTTTTGACGACCGATCCGGGCATGGGCATCGTCCGCCATGCGGATGCCGGCTATGATCTGGCAATCGATACCGTTAAGAAGATGGGAATTCGGATGCCGATGGCGGACAGACAGGTGACCGGAAAGGAGTGATACTACCCGTATGCTGTATATCAAGAACGCGGCGCAAGTCGCCACCATAAGCGGGGGCAGCCAAGCACCGAAGACAGGAGTAGAGATGGAGAGGCTGAACATCATCGAGAACGGTGGTGTCGTTGTGGATGGTGAACGCATCGTCTTCGTTGGAGCCGACCAAGAGGCTGCGGAGTATGTCTCGCGCCATGGAGGCGAAGACGTCATCGTTATTTTGGCGGAAGGAAAGACCGTCACCCCGGGTCTGATCGACCCGCATACGCATGTGGTGTTCGCCGGGTCGCGGGAGCATGAGTTGACACTTCGCCTCCGCGGCGCCACCTATATGGAAATCCTGCAAGCAGGCGGCGGTATTCTGAATTCTACGAACAAAACCCGCGCCGCATCAGAAGCGCAGTTAATCGGGGAGACTCGGAAGCGGCTTGACCGTTTCCTTGCCCACGGCGTCACGACGATCGAGGCGAAGAGCGGCTACGGGCTGCGGCTAGCGGATGAATTGAAGCAGCTGCGGGCAGCCCGTTTTCTTCATGGCGAGCATCCCGTCGATCTCGTCTCGACCTTCATGGGAGCCCATGCGGTTCCTCCCGAGTATAAGTCGGATCCGGATGCCTTCGTCACAATTTTGACGGAGGAAATGATACCTGCTGTCGCCAAAGAAGGGCTGGCTGAGTACTGTGACGTCTTCTGCGAAGAGGGCGTGTTCACTCCCGAGCAATCGAGGACAATTCTGGAAGCCGGCCTGAAATGGGGGCTGAAGCCGAAAATTCATGCCGACGAAATCGTCCCTTACGGGGGAGCTGAGCTGGCTGCCGAGATCGGCGCCGTATCGGCCGAGCATTTGCTGCAGGCGTCGGACGCCGGCATTCGGGCAATGGCAGAGAAAGGCGTCATTGCGGTGCTTCTGCCCGGCACGGCCTTCTTCCTCATGACGAAGCCGGCCGATGCGCGGAAAATGATCGAAGCGGGCGTGCCAGTCGCCTTGTCGACCGACCGGAATCCGGGCTCCAGCCCGACGGAGTCGCTTCTTTTTATGATGAACCTGGCTTGCTTAACAATGCGGATGACGCCTGCCGAAGCGCTGACCGCCTGTACGATCAATGCGGCTCATGCGATCGGACGCGCGGACCGGATCGGCAGCATTGAGGCCGGGAAGCAGGCGGATTTGGTTATTTTCGATGCCCCGAATATCGAGTATATGCAGTACCATTATGCCGTTAATTTGACGGAGACGGTTATTAAGAATGGCATTCCTGTTATTGTACATGGTCAAAGGAATTACACATGAAGCGGCTGAAGATCAATGCGACTAGATTGGAGAAAGCCATTCATGAACTCGGCCGAATCGGTGTCAATGAGCAGGGCGGCTTGGACCGGACGACGTTTACGCCAGCGGAGTTATCAGCCCGGGACTGGGTAAAAGTGAAAGCGGCGGACCTAGGCTTGGACGTTCGCGTCGACGAAGCGGCTAATATTTGGGCTGCCCGGCGCGGCAAGCACAACGCGCTTCCGGCTATAGCATTCGGTTCCCACGTCGATACGGTGCTGAACGGAGGCAAGTACGACGGAGCGATCGGTGTCTTGTTAGCTTTGGAGGTTATGCTGGTGCTGAATGAGCAGGGCATTCGGACCCGGCATCCACTCGAACTCGTTTCCTTTAGCGCGGAAGAACCGAATCCGTTCGGTTTATCGACATTCGGCAGCCGGTCGGTTGCCGGCAAGCTGACAAGGCGGCACTTGGAAGACGTCCGGGACGACACCGGAAGGCTGCTGAATGATGCGCTGCGTCAAGCGGGAGGGGATCCGGAGCGATACGAGCAGGCGCGACGGAAGCCGGAAGAGCTCGCAGCTTTTCTCGAAGTGCACATCGAACAAGGGAAGAGACTGCTGAATCGCGGCATTCCGGTCGGCATTGTAACGGCGATCACGGGAATTTATCGTGAGGAAGTGACGGTTATTGGCGTGCCGAATCATGCGGGAACGACACTTATGCAGGATCGGACCGACGCGTTATTGGGGGCGGCCGAAGCGATGCTCGCGCTGGAGCGGGTATGCCTCGCGCATCCATCCGATGAAACCGTAGGGACGGTTGGGAAGATCTCGAACGAACCGAATGCGGCCAATATTATTCCCGGCAAGGTGCATTTTCACATGGAGATCCGCGGGAAAACGAGAGCCGATATCCAGGAAGCGATCGAGAAATGGGAAGTGCATGCGGCTCTTATTTGCTCCAGAAGAGGGGTTCGAATCGAGCGTCGTCTGCTGCTGGACCAGCATCCGGTTGCTATGGATCCGCTCGTTGCCGGGACTTGCGCTTTGCAGGCGGAGAAGCTCGGATATTCGCATGCACCACTTGGCAGTATGGCCGGACATGACGCGGCGCATATGGCGTCGCTCACCCATTCGGGGATGCTCTTCGTCCCCAGCCTGGACGGAAAAAGCCATTGTCCGGAGGAGGAGAGCCGGATCGAAGATATCGAGAAGGCGGGCAACGTCCTTCTTCATGCCATTTTGGCGCTGGATGAGAAATTGGATGTTTAAGGAGGGTTAGCGTGAGCAAACGGAAGCTGTATGCAGCGGAATATGTCTATGCAAACGGAGCGTTTCAGAAAGATTTTGCGATCGTGGTGGAGAACGGCGTCATCGCGGAGGTTGGACCTTCGCTAAAGGTATCCGCTGCGTTTCCTGATGCCGAGCTTGTCCGCTGGGAAGGGAAAGCGATCGTGCCGGGCACGATCAATGCGCATAATCATTCTTTTCAAAGCCTGCTGCGCGGCATCGCCATCGATAAATCGTTTCTGGAATGGAGGGAGCAAGCGTTGTACCGGTACACGCCGCTGCTTGATGAAGAAGCGGTCTATGCGGGAGCGCTGCTGGCTTTCGGGGAAATGATCAGGTACGGCGTCACGACCGTCAGCGACTTTTTCTATGTTCATAACGGTGGCACGGCCTATGACGAGGCAGTCATTCAAGCCGCGAAGGACGTAGGCATCCGGCTTGTTTTTGCCCGGACGATGTACGATTGGAACGGCGCTCCCGCGGCGTACAGGGAGACGGTGGATGAAGCCGTGAAACGGACTCGTTCTCTTGCCGTCAAATACCAGGGGGATCCGATGGTTACGGTTCATCCGGCGCCACATAGCCCGCACGCGGCTTCGCCGGAAATGATTAAGGCCGGACATCGGCTTGCGATCGAGCTGGATACCCCTTTCCATATCCATGTCGCGGAAGAAATGTTTGAGGTCGAGGAGACGTTAAGGTATTACGGCCTTAGGCCGCTTCATTATTTGAACTCATTAGGCGTATTGGATGAACGGATGATCGCCATTCATTTGGTATGGTTGGACGATTCTGAAGTCGAGCTGATTGGCAGCCGTGGCGGCTCGCTGGCTTATTGCCCCTCCAGCAATATGTTTCTCGCAGACGGCGTCACCCGAATCCCTGACCTCTTGAATTCAGGCGTAAAAGTTTCCTTGGGAACGGACGGGGGCTGCAGCAACAACCGGATCAGCGTATTTGAAGAAATGCGGATGTGTGCTCTGCTGCAAAAAATTTCCCGATTGGATGGGACCTGCATCACCGCGAATGACGTGTTCCGGATGGGAACTGCGAGCGGCGCCGAAATGTTAAGACTGCAGACTGGTATGATCGAAGCCGGCAAAGCGGCGGACTTCACCGCGCTGGACATTCACGATTTGTCGTTGGCGCCAAGTCGCGAATTGTTCGCAAATGTTGTATATGCCATGCAGCCGACCGCGATTGCCCATGTCGTCATCGACGGCAAACTCGTCTTCAGCAAGGGCGGATTATTATCCGTAGCCGAGCAAGAAATTAGTTCGCGAGTGAATTGGTTATTCGAGAAGTGGGGCGGCGCATATTGCGAAGGAAGTGGGCATTAGCCGCAGTTATGGATCACGGATAGAGAAGAGGGCGCTCATGAAGCTTTATCATGAGTTTTATAAGGCGGAGCGATGAGAAGTTGTGAATGAAGTCTTGTTAGGAATTGGTTGGTCTTAGCATTAAAAGCATTAAATAACAAGCTGATGTCGGTATTCAACTGGCGTCAGCTTGTTTATTTTTGCTCCTCCATTCATTGTAAATACGGAAATATTCTTCAATTCCTCGTTGTGTTTCTTCGACGGGTCGGAGCATGTCATGGAAATCTATCGCTAATCGTCAAAGCTAGTTTCAAACAGTTGTTAGCAGCTTATCGAGAGCTTCTTCCAACGTTACGGTAACCTCGGTTCCTCGACGGTTTCTAAAGATTAGTTAAAATATGGGGGTAAATCTATAGTTTGTTAAGTTGTAATGTATGCGCTTACTTTCTATAATTTAGTTATGTAAGACAAAAATTGTCTTGCGATTATACTTGAAAGAAAATTTCTTCTCAGGTAGGAGGGACAGTTAGTAGTTCACGAAATATGACACAGGACAAGCTATGTACGGCAAAGAGAAACAACCGACAAAAAATGAAAGGGAATGATTGTAAAAGGTAATATTCAAGTAGTATGTAGGCAATTAGTGATAAATCGAAAAATTTTAGGAGGTAAAATATGTTTAAGTTTAATAAGAAAGTCTTGACGTTAGTTATTGCAGCTTCAATGAGTATTACCACCTTGTTTGCAGCAACCGCAAGTGCAGCGACAGACTACTGGCAAAATTGGACCGATGGTGGTGGGACAGTAAATGCTACCAATGGATCTGGAGGAAATTACAGTGTTAACTGGTCAAATACCGGGAATTTTGTTGTCGGTAAAGGCTGGAATACCGGATCACCATCTAGGGTAGTAAACTACAATGCCGGCGTCTGGGCGCCGTCCGGCAATGGGTATTTGACTCTCTATGGGTGGACAAGAAACTCACTCATAGAATATTACGTTGTTGATAGCTGGGGCACTTATAGACCTACAGGAACGCATAAAGGCACCGTGTCCAGTGATGGTGGCACATATGACATCTATACGACTGAGCGAGTCAACGCACCTTCCATTGACGGCACAAAAACTTTCACCCAGTTCTGGAGTGTCCGTCAGTCGAAGAGAGCGACCGGCAGCAATGTCGCTATCACTTTTAGCAACCACGTTAACGCATGGCAGAGTAAAGGAATGAATCTGGGAAGCAGTTGGTCCTACCAGGTGTTAGCGACAGAGGGATATCAAAGCAGTGGTAGCTCTAATGTAACGGTTTGGTAACAGGTCACCTGCAATCAGGTATCTGACGGGCGCCCGAACGTTTCCAGAGTATTGAGAAAGTATTCATTTGATATGGTTAAGACTGCCCGGTCTTACAGCCGGCGGCCTTATATATTTCAAAAAACGCTACAACCTACATGCTACTTGAATATTATCTTTTGGAAGAGTGAAGGGGCGCGGCGGCCCCCCTTCGCGGGTAAAGAGGGAACCGATTTCTAAGAGTTGGAGACAGGCTGATGGTCGTTCCCTTCCAGTTTGATCTGTCAGTCGGACGCGTGGAGGGCCGTTTCCCGCAAGACGAACGGTCTTCGATGCTGCCAGAGGCAAATTGTAGACCGTCACGGCCTATAATTTTTCCTATCAGTTTAAAGGAGATATATCAATGAGAAAGTTATTATTTTTCCTTTTAATGGCAATAATGTTTGTTGTCAGCGCTTGTTTGCAAGAAAAGCCTGATAAAAATCCTGTAAAAATGCCTGATAACTTTGTATTAGTCAAAGGCGGGACTTTTATGAACTCAAAGTCCAACTACTATGGGAAAAATGTAACATTATCGAACTTTTATATCGGCAAATATGAGGTAACTCAAAAAGAGTGGATTGAGGTAATGGGAAGTAATCCCTCAGAATTCAAAGGCGATAATTTGCCGGTAGAAATGGTAAGCTGGTATGACGTTGTGGTGTACTGTAATAATAGGAGTATAAATGAGGGCTTAACACCGTATTACAATATAGATAAGAATAAAAAAGACCCGAAAAATAAGAGTGAAAACGATAATATAAAATGGACAGTAACGATCAATGCGGGAGCTAATGGTTACCGATTGCCGACAGAAGCGGAGTGGCAATATGCTGCAGGTGGAGGTCAGATGAGCAAGAGTTACACCTACAGCGGAAGCAATAATGCAGATGAAGTAGCATGGTATTGGAAAAATGCTGGAGATAAAAACTTATCAGGGGAATGGAACTGGCCTATGGTAGAAAACAACCATAATAAAACAAAATCTATCGGCGTCAAGAAACCCAACGAGTTAGGACTTTACGATATGTCAGGTAATGTAAGGGAATGGTGCTGGAACGGATACGGAGACTTGGATAGTAATAGTAGCTCTACCCGGGTTGTGAAGGGCGGCGGTTGGATGGGCGACGTCAGCGAGTTATCATATCTGAGCAATTTCGAGGCGAATGGCATGGGCCCCGATCAAGGTTTTCGTGTGTGTCGCGACGAGTGACGGTAACAAGAAATATCAAGCATAATCGAAAAAATCTACTGATAGGAAAGGGTTGGGAATCAGAAACTTAGATAAGGACAACTATTGTACTCATATCTGCTCCAACCTTTTAAGCCCCAAAATTAGATTTGAGTCTAGGTTACTTAACGTAGCAGCTAGATGAAGAATCAATGGAGGGGATTTTTTTTCGAGCGCTTGAAGGCGAGAACAAACAACTGAAGTAGGGGTGCCCCAAAAGCCTATGGCTTTTGGGGCACTCTCACTGGCAGCGATGAAGTCCGAGGTCGATCCCCGTAGGGGCGACGGACCCCGCACTCCGTGCGAACGGAACGAATGCGTAGGAAAGACGTCTAAATCTACCGGTAAAAGTCCTCGTCGAGTAAGCTTTTTAGCTATCCAATCAAAAATTGGGACATCCCAAAATGGATAATCGAGCTTATCTCACTCGAACGAAACGAAGCGGTGAAACGAACTTAATGCGCTCGCGTTTTCGAATCAGTAACGGTCTTGTGTGTTCTTTTCTCGGTGAAAAAATAAATCAATGCCAAAAGCGGCAAGATGGTTCCAATGAGAGTTGTGAGCTTCCAGCCCCCATGGGTATAAGACCAACCGCCCAAGGATGATCCGATGGCTCCGCCTACAAAGAATATAGACATGAATAGTCCGTTTAGGCGTCCTTTCGCTTCACTGCCTAACGAATAAATCGTACGTTGACTAACTACAAGATTACCCGACACGGCCATGTCGAGCGTAAATGCGGATACAAAAAGAAGAATCAGAGCAAGGGTTGAATAGCTATGGAACAGATGGATGAGCAAAAAAGAAACAGCGGCTACAATCATAGCTAGCCCCGTTAACCATTTGTCCCAGCCTTTATCCGCTAATCTACCGGCGATCGGCGCAGCAATCGCGCCGCCCACACCAACTAGCGCAAACCATGCAATGCCTCCCTGGGACATTTCAAAAGTATCAGCCAAATGTAAAGGAACGACAGTCCAAAATAGGCTGAAGGCTCCAAATAAACAAGCTTGATATAGTGCGCGACGTCGTAATGCAGGCGTTTGACGTAATATAGCGCCTAAAGAGAGAATTAGTTTTCCGTAGCGTACATTAGGAGACGGCTTGCGCTCCGGAAGAACATACGATAGCAGAACAGCCAATAGAGAGATTACAATTGCAGATAAAACAAATATGGCTCTCCAGCCCCATAGACTGGTAATAAAGCTTGCCAATGGCCGAGCCAACATAATTCCCAGTAAGAGGCCGCTCATTACATTACCGATCACGCGGCCGCGCTGAACATCAGAAGCTAAATAGGCGGCGAAGGGTACCAGAATTTGAGCGACTACAGATCCAATTCCAATAAATAGAGAAGCGACCAAAAACAACGGCGCATTAGGCGCAAATGCGGCAGTTAGCAGCGCGGCAATTGCAACGATAAGCATGAAAACCGTGAGACGCCGATTTTCAATGATGTCACTTAGCGGTACGATGAGCAGCAGCCCGATCACATAACCGATTTGAGTAACCGTAACAATTAATCCTGCTGCTGTAGAAGGAAGGCCAATGGCATCGCGGATAGGTCCTACCAGAGTTTGAGCGTAATAAAGATTGGCGGCGATAAGCCCGCATGCGGCTGCCAACAGAACCATCATCCCACTTGATATACGGCTGTCTTGTTTAGCTTGTTCTTTATGCATCATAATCCCCCTTTAAATACTGAACGTTTAGTTTCGTAATTATATTTCAAATAATATACTGAACGCATCGTTTTGTAAATAGGCTTTGATTAGGATTTTATTTTTTGTATACTGAACGTATAGATTTTTAATGATGGACACGGAACATATAACAAAGGGGGATTCATATGCAGGGGAAAAGAGGACGTCCGCGCAATATGGAAACGCAAAACTCGATCCTTTCCGCATCCTATGATTTATTGTTGGAAATGGGCTTTGGAGCCGTTACGGTAGAAAAAATCGCTGACCGTGCCAAGGTCAGCAAAGCTACGATTTATAAATGGTGGCCTAATAAGGCTGCAGTGGTGATGGACGGATTTCTATCCGCTGCGTCTGCAAGACTGCCTGTGCCGGATACGGGTTCGGTCTTCCAGGATATTCTGGAGCATGCCACGAATATGGCCCGGTTTATGACTAGCCGCGAGGGCTCGATTTTTCTTGAGATCATAGGCGAAGGGCAGGTTGACTCTGCATTGGCGGAAGCCTATCGGACCCGTTATATACAGCCTCGCCGGCTGGAGGTTCATGGTATTTTGGAGCAGGGGGTTCGGCGAGGAGAGCTGAGGAAGAATCTCGATACCGCATTATGCACGGATATGATTTACGGGCCGATTTTATACCGTTTATTAGTTACGGGGGATAAGCTTGACGATAACTATGTAAGGCAGTTGGTTACGCAGGTTTTTGAAGGAATCCGTTCGACTTAAGACCAGATGCGAACGACTTACGACGGTCAATAAGGGAAGAAAATTTTCGGTTATAGTTTCATTGCGATAAGCACATAACTAATTAGAATCCAATGCAAAGGAGAATCCATTATGAGCGATCAAAACAAACCTAACAGTCAACATGTCGCACCAAAATCAAGCGATCCGAAAAAACAGGGAAGATCCGCAGCACAGAAAAAATCGAAATAACATAAGTGTTGTAATCACGTACCGAACGGCAAATGATTTGGTTTAATGCTCTGCTTATGATCCAAGCACGGTCCGGGTCGTTTTGAAATTCTCAGGCGCGATCCGGACCGGCTATTACATAGAATAGAAACCATGCTCCATTCGGAACAGGGCACTTGTAAAATAGCACTCATATCTAGTATAAATGATGTATGACGGGAAAACTGGAGTGAAACCATGTATAAGGTGCTCTTGGTGGATGACGAATTTATTATACTAGACGGTATTGCCTCGGTCGTAGACTGGGAAGCGTGCGGCACGCAATTGATCGGAACGGCGCAAAACGGCGTGGAAGCATTCGAAAAAGTGAAGCGCGATCCGCCGGATATTATTATTAGCGACATACGTATGCCGGGGATGGACGGACTGCAGCTCGTAGCAGCGGTACGGGAGCTTTATCCGGATATAGCGTTCATATTACTTACGGGCTTTTCCGAATTCGATTATGCGAAGACCGCCATGCAGCACGGAGTCAATCATTATTTGCTGAAACCATGCAGCGAAGAGGCGCTTATGGAAGCGCTGTCGGAAGTCGTGCGGCGGAGGCGGGAGAAGGATGATAACGACGACTTCGTGCAGTCGATCAAGTACGGCCTCGAACGCGTGCTGCCGCATGCGAAGGAGCAATTTCTGAAAGAGCTCGTCACGAACAAAACATACGGCGTCATGGAATGGCAATATTTCGGCCGGTTGTTCGGGCTTCAGTTCCAAACCCAGCGCGTCCGGCTGCTGCTTGCGGAAATTGAAGGCGAGCACGAGTACGAGCATTTGTTTGCGGTCAAAAACATTGCCGAGGACGTGTTTCAAAATCCGGTCTTAAGCTCAACGGTGGGAAGCCATGTGCTGCTATTGATGGAGGACGAGCTCAGCGAGGAGCAATTGTTCGAAAAAATCGATGCGATCCGCTCCACGTTTATGAAGTATTACCGTTTGGATCTGACGGCCGCGCTGAGCGAGCCCGGCGAGCTGACGCATGTGAGGCGGTTGTACACGCATACGATCGCCTGCTTGAATCACCGGTTTTATCTTGGGGAGGGCAGCTTAATTACGGAACGCGATATTTCCGTTCCGGAGGAAGCGGAGAAGCGGGACTTCGAATACGACCCGGAGCGGTTGGCTATGCCGATCAAGGCGGGCCACTGGGCGGACACGGAGCTTGAGCTGAAACGCATGTTCCAAGAGCTGTCCGAGCTTAGATATGAGATCGAGGAAACGAAATCGTATCTTATTCAAATTTTCATGGAAATTATTCGTATATGCTCACCCGCACAAATGAAAGGTTATATGGATAAGCTGCCGGGTCTGATCGCGGGCAGCACACTGCAGTCGTTCCAGCAGGTGGTCATGACGATCGCCCGCGAAATTACGCTGGACCGTTATGAGCGCAACCGCCGCAAGCAGTCGCAAATGGTGCAAAGCGTGATGCAGATCGTGCAGGAGAGATACAACGACGAAACGTTGACGCTGCAGACGATCGCCGCTGAAATTTACATGAATCCCGATTACATCGGCAAAATGTTCAAAAAAGAAACCGGCGAAAAGTTTACGAATTACGTCATGAACATTCGGATCGAGAAGGCGCTGGAGCATATCGAGCGCGGCGGCGACTTTACGTTCGGGTCGCTGGCAGAAGCGTCTGGCTTCGGCGATAACTATTCGTATTTCAGCAAAATATTCAAAAAATATACCGGCTTTTCTCCTTCCGAATACCGGAAATCGCCTTCATAAATGATTCGAATAGAAACACCCTGCATCCGTATTTAGACGGAATGCGGGGTGTTTTTTGTTTGGCTTACGAACCCATGTCGGATTTTTTTCATCGGATTTTTAGCAACGGTTTTGAACAAAAAGGCATCGGAAATGAACATGGGCATCGTCAGGCGGAGAAGGTATATTAATAAGCGTAATCATTAATTAATTAACACGAAGGATGGAGGTTTACCCGATGAAGCTGGAACAACAGCTGGCTGCCAAGAGCGCAAAGGCGAAGTCAAGCACATTATCCTTCATCAAAAAGGAACTTATTCGGAATAAATATGTATACCTCATGTTGATTCCGGTTGTCGCCTACTATTTGATTTTCAGCTATGCACCGATGTACGGCCTCCTGATGGCGTTTCAAAAGTCTTACAGTCCGATTAAAGGCATCATGGAAGGCAAATGGATCGGCTTCGACAACTTTACAATGTTTTTTCAAAGTTATTACTTTTGGCGGATTATTAAAAATACGCTCATCCTCAGTTTTTATAGTATTGTGTTCGGTTTCCCGGCTCCCATCGTACTAGCGCTGCTGCTGAACGAGGTGAGATTGAAATGGTTCAAGAGCACGGTGCAGACGGTCAGCTATATGCCGCACTTCATATCGGTCGTTGTCGTAGTCGGTATGTTGAAAACGTTCTCGGCTCTTGACGGCGGCTTGTTCAACGTCATTCGCGGCTTCTTCGATCTTCAGCCGGTCATGTTTCTGGCAGAGGCGGATATGTTCAGGCCAATGTACATCTTATCGAACATCTGGCAGGGAGCGGGCTGGGCGTCGATCATCTTCCTGGCGGCGCTGAGCGGCATCGATCCGCAGCTGTACGAAGCGGCGAAGATGGACGGAGCGGGGCGCTGGAAGCAATTGATGCACATAACGCTTCCGGGTATATTGCCGACCATTGTCGTCATGCTGATTCTTCGTCTTGGCGCGGTTATGAATTCCGATTTTCAAAAAATATTGCTTATGCAAACAGCGCCAACTTATGAGACATCCGATGTGATATCCACCTTCGTCTACCGGTCAGGCATTCTGGAAGGCAATTACACATACTCGACGGCTATCGGACTCATTAACGGT
This sequence comes from Paenibacillus sp. LPE1-1-1.1, assembly GCF_040676435.1. Classification (NCBI taxonomy): domain Bacteria; kingdom Bacillati; phylum Bacillota; class Bacilli; order Caryophanales; family Paenibacillaceae; genus Paenibacillus; species Paenibacillus sp. LPE1-1-1.1. The sequence continues at coordinate 1,119,877 of NZ_JBEGHY010000001.1, read as the reverse complement.
GTCATTAACTTCTCGCTGCTTTTGCTCGCGAACCACATTAGCCGCAAGGTGAATTCCACAAGTCTCTGGTAAATAGGAGGAGCCTATGAAACGCTCAACAGGCGAATATATATTCGATACCGTCAACACGCTGCTGCTATGTCTCGTCATAGCGCTATGCTTCTACCCCATGCTGTACGTGCTTAACTCATCGGTCAGCGATCCGGATCAAATGCTTCGTTCGCGTTCGCTTATGCTGCTGCCGGAAGGCTTCCAGCTTGAAGCTTACAAATTTGTGTTCAATTATCCGAAGATCTACACGGGATACCTTAATACGCTCATCTACGTTGTGGCGGGAACGGCGATCAACCTGCTCATGACCTCGCTCGCCGCATACGGGCTTTCCCGTATGGATTTGATGGGCAGAAAAACGCTCATGAAGATGATTACATTCACGATGTTTTTCGGCGGGGGCATGATCCCGACATTTCTGCTCGTGCAAAATCTCGGCCTTGTCGACACGAGATGGGCGATTCTTATTCCAGGCGCAATCAGCACCTTCTACTTCCTTATTATGAAGACGAGCTTCGAGTCGATTCCGATCAGCCTGATCGAATCGGCCAAGCTGGACGGCGCCAACGATTTCCTTATTTTGTTCCGTATCGTGCTTCCGCTGTCCAAATCGATTCTTGCGGTTATGATGCTTTATTACGCGGTTGATCATTGGAACGACTATGTTGGCCCGATGCTCTATCTGCGCAGCCAAGAACTATACCCGATCCAGATCGTGATGCGCGATATTCTAATTAGCAGCAGCACGGAAGCAATGGGAGCGGGAGCGGACACTGGCTTTGCGATCGGGGAAAACATCAAGTACGCGACGATCATTATTTCGACGCTGCCGATTATGATCGTGTACCCGTTCATCCAACGATTTTTTGTTCAAGGCGCTTTAATCGGTGCCGTGAAACAATAAATAATTAAACCTATCTTGGAGGCGATTCACTGTGAAGAAAAAAGCGGGGTTAATTCTTGTGAGCTCCATGCTGCTGATTAGCATCTTGTCGGCTTGCTCGCAGAACAACGGGTCAAACACAGGCAATACCGGCAATACCGGCAATACGCCGGCGGGAACAGAAGCGCCGAAAGGCGAAGAAGCGATTTCTGTTATTCCGCTTCCGATTACGGACGAATCGTTCACGATCGAATACTGGCGTGCTAACGACGGCAAGTTAACGGCTTCTTTGCAAAACTTCGGTGAAATGGCCAGCTATAAAAAGAAAGAAGAGCTGACCGGTATCAAAGCGAACTTTACGCATCCGCCGCTTGGACAGCAAAAGGATCAGTTCAACCTGCTGATCGCCACGAAAGATTTGCCGGACGTTATTTACTATAACTGGGCAGATGCTGTCGGCGGGCCCGAGAAAATGATCGAAGACGGCCGCATTATCCGCTTGAACGAACTGATCGATCAATATGCGCCTAACCTCAAAAAAATTATCGAATCCGATCCGGACGTGAAGAAGCAAATCGCGCTTGACGACGGCACAATCTACATGTTCCCGCTGCTTAAGCTTGACGCGGTGAAGCTGAACGCGACTTCCGGTCTCGTTATGCGGAAAGACTGGCTCGATAAGCTGAGCCTGAAATCGCCGACAACGATTGACGAGTGGTACACGGTGTTGAAAGCGTTCAAGGAGAAGGATCCGAACGGCAACGGCAAAGCGGATGAGCTCCCGTTCACCGGCAACTGGGGTCCGGGCAATCTGACGAAGCTGCATGACTTCTCACCGGCATTCGGCGTCATCGGCGGCTTCCAAATGCAAGACGGAAAAGTGGCATATGGTCCGATCCAACCTGGATACAAGGATTTCCTTGCGGAAATGGCAAAATGGTACCAAGAAGGACTGGTCGATCCTGAGATTATGACGAACGACGGCAAAGCGTTCGACTATAAAGTGACGAATAACTTGGCTGGATCTTACCAAGGCGGCGTATTCAGCGGCATGGGCAAATTTTTCAACCTGATGAGAGACACCGATCCGAACTTCAACCTGACGGGCGTAGCATCTCCGCTTGCGACGGACGGAAAATCTTACGCTGCGTTTAACCTGAACAATAAAGTATTGACTTACGGCGAAGCGATTACATCCAGCGCGGACAAAGATAAGCTGAAATATATTGTTCAATGGATGGACTACAACTACAGCCCGGAAGGCAGCGACTTGTTCAACTTCGGTATCGAAGGCGAGAGCTACACGAAAGAAGGCGACACGTACAAATTCACCGACACGGTTACGAAAAACCCGAACGGCCTGACGTACGACCAAGCGCTTGCATCCTACGCGCTTTCGATTATGGACGGTCCGATCAACCAAGACAGCAAATATTTGGACGCGCTGCTGTTTGACCAAGGTCAAAAAGACGCGAACACGGAATGGATGAAGCAGTCCTCGGATCTGACGCTTCCTCCGCTTCGCTTGACGATCGACGAAGCTAGCCAAGTGACTTCCATTATGAGCCAAGTTAACACGTACTTGAACGAAACGATGACCGCCATCATTAACGGCTCGAAGCCGGTTTCGGAGTATGACAAAATGGCAGAAACGATCAAAGGCATGGGCATTGAAGAAGCGGTTAAGCTTCATCAAGCGGCTTACGAACGTTATATGAGCAAATAATAGGTCGTATAGAGACTGTTTACCGGGGTGGCAAAAGCCTTGGCAAGCAGTCTCTTCTTCCAGCTTCGATCATGCGAATTTGAATTTAGAGTGCGCAGATAGCTCCTGAATATGTTATATCTAGTATATGAACGTTGCTAAGGAGGCACTCTCTCTTGATCAAAGGCTATCGGAATTTGAGTATAAAGCTGAAAATATTTTTTATCATCGCGTTAATTATGGTCCTTATCATAACGCTGGCGTTCAGCTCGCTCTATTATGCTTATTCGATTTACGATAAGCAGCTGTATGATAAATCGCACAGACTATTGAATTTATCGTCATCTTCGATTGATATGGAGCTTAAGAAACTAGAATCGCTGTCATTAAGCATCATTTCGGACACGGTCGTTCAACAAAGCTTAAAGGAACTGCTCGTGGACGACTCGGAATATTCCGGTTATATCATCCGCAAGAGAATAACCGAGCGTCTATGGGCGCATATCAGCACGTCCGAGAGATATGTGCAGTCGGTTCATTTGGTCGATACGAAGGAAAGGGTAAGCAAATACGGCGGTTCTGTAGAGCTAGTGGGCGAGAAGTATAAGCGAATCAGTGAAATGGCGGCGGCCGGAAAAGGATCCGCGAGCTGGTTGTATCCGGATCGTTCCGATCCGATGCTGATTCTCGTAAGGGAAGTGCGAACTTACGAGCCGCTGACGCTTGAGCCGATCGGTTTTCTTATATTGCGTATTAATATTGAACGGATCGTTGAGGATTACGCGGGCATTGCTTCAGAGAGCAGCGACGTGATCGTGAAGTCCGGACAAAGTGTTGTCTATCCTTTCCGCAATCTTTCCCCAGAAATTGCTCAAACCGCGCAGCCTTTAGATCAGGCAGACGGTTATGAGATTAAGGATCTGAACGGTGAAGCGGTATTTTTATCCCAGAAAAAATCATCGTATACGGGCTGGACCTATTACAACGTTGTTCCTTACAATCATATTTTCGAAAAAATCGTTTGGCTTAAAAATACGTTGATTATTGTGTTCACGGCAACGGTTGCCATTGTAATCGTAATCGGATTGCTGTTCGCCCGAAGCTTAACGAAGCCGATTCGTTTGCTAATCACTCAGATGAAGGAAGTGCAATACGGGGACCTGGACAATATGGGTGTCAGCATGCAAGGCGCAGTTATTCAGCAAATGGACGAGGTTGGATTGCTTCAGCGAACTTTCCGGTTAATGATTGCCCGGATTAATACGTTAATCAAAGAAAATTACGCGAATCAGCTCATTATCAAGGAAACCGAGTTTAAGGCGCTGCAAGCTCAGATCAATCCGCATTTTCTGTACAATTCACTTGATTCGATCCATTGGCTGGCGAAGAAAAACGATCAAGGACAAATATCAAGCATGGTGGTGTCGCTCGGCTATTTGCTTCGTTCGTCGATCAGCCTGAAACGTAACGTGATTACGATCGCGGAAGAACTCGAAATCGTACAGCATTACATCACGATCCAAAAGTATCGTTTCCAGCATCGACTCGATTTCCACATGGACGTAGATGAGCGCTATTCGAACGTGCTGATCCCGAAGCTAACGCTTCAGCCCTTATTGGAAAACGCGATTCAATACGGACTCGAGCCGCAGATCGAGCCTTGCACCATTCGCATATACGCGCAGGAAAGCGGGGACCGGCTTGCCATTATCGTCGAGGATCAGGGTCCCGGCATGGATGAACCGTATTTGCGCAAAGTGCTTAGCGGCGAAGTTGAAACAAGAGGTTCGGGTATCGGTCTTAAGAATATTCAAGATCGGATGAAACTCGCATTCGGAGAAAGCTACGGCATGCTGTTAGAAAGCACGGTGGGGAGCGGCACGAAAGTAATGGTTATGCTGCCGTTGACTCAGGAGGTACAAGCAGGATGAGAGCGACGATACGGGTATGGATGCTGCTAGGGATGGTTGCGATATTGTTCGGCTGCGGCAGGGCGGAGTCTCATGATCCCGTTCGTTCGGCTGAAGAGAAAATTACGCTTCGGGTGTTCTGGTGGGGCGGAGACTTTAGAAATAACGCGACGATTCAAGCGATCGAAATGTACGAAAAGCAAAATACGAATGTGAACATTGAGTTCGAATATACCGGCTTTAACGAATATTGGAAGAAGCTTGCGCCATATGCCGCAGGCAACGCGCTGCCTGACATCATGCAGATGGATGTTTCCTATTTGGCGCAATATGGAACCTTAGATTTACTCGAGGACTTAACGCCTTATATTCAGAAGGGATTTATCGACGCAAGTCATATTAGCGACAATAATTTATCGGGAGGCAAGCTTGGCGATCGTTTATTCGGCTTAAACTTGGGCGTCAACGCGCTGTACAGCGTCTATGATCCGGAAGTATTCAAGCTGCATGACATTGAGCCGCCGACCGAGGATTGGACATGGTCCGATTTTGAAGCGATGGGCGGGCAGTTGAAAGACAAAGGCGTTTATGTCGGAACAGACCTTACGCCTGAGCAATTTTTTGCCTACTACCTCAGACAGTACGGCCGCACGCTGTTTGCCGCTGACGGAACGAAGCTCGGGTATGAGGATGACGGGCTGTTTGTGGACTATTTTGGCCGGATGCAGAGAATGGCGAAGAACCGTCTCATTTTCTCGCCGGATATATGGTATTCCGATGTTCGGTTATCGGATTCGGATCCGTTTTATACGGGAGGAGCGCTGCTTGGCTGGGGGTATTCCAATCATTTTATTACGACGGTTGAGAAATACGGCAAACCGCTGCAGTTAGCGCCGGTTCCCGGTCCGAACAGAGATCAAGGCATGTTTCTGAAGCCGGGCATGTTTTTTTCCGTAGCGAAAAACTCGAAGCATAAGGAAGAAGCGGCTAAGTTCATCAGCTTCTTCGTCAACGATCTGGAAGCGAATAAAGTAATGAAGGCGGAACGAGGCGTGCCTGTGTCAGCGAAGGTGAAAGACGATCTGAAGCCTTTCCTGGAGCCGGAGCAGCAGCAAGTATTCGAATACGTGGAATGGGTAGAGCAGCACAGCAGCACGATCGATCCGCCGGATCCGGTCGGAACCGGGGAAGTGACGGCGGTGCTTCGCAATCTGTATGATTTGCTGCTGTTCGACAAAATAACGCCGCAATCGGCGGCCGTGGAATTTAGATTGAAAGCAAACGCGATTTTAGCGCGAAATATGAAATAAGGGGATAAAAAAATGAACATTAACGCTAAAGCAAGCGATTTGAAGCAAGTCATGGGACGCGTCGCGGAGTACACGTTCGGCATGGACCTGACATGGGATTGGCCTGGCGGAGTCGCCTACTATGGCGTCAGCCGGGCGTTTGAGGTAACGGGGGAGCAAGCTTATTTGGACCGGATGGTTGCCTGGGTGGATGAATATATCGAAGCGGGGCTTCCGGGATGGACGGTCAACACGTGCGCAATGGGGCATATGCTGCTTACTTTATATGAGCATACGAAGGACGAGAGGTATGCCGAGCTTATTTTCAGCAAGATCGACTACCTGGAGAATAATGCACTGCGTTTCAGTGACCGGGTGCTTCAGCATACGGTGTCGGCCAAAAACGATTTTCCGGAACAATGCTGGGCGGATACGCTGTTCATGGCGGCGTATTTCATGCTGCGCGCAGGCATCATGTTCGACAAAAAACATCTCGTGGAAGATGCCTTGCATCAATTTTTCTGGCATATCAACTATTTGCAAGACGAGAACGACGCGCTGTGGTATCACGGCTACAACCATATCAAGAAGGATCATATGTCCGGCATGTACTGGGCTCGCGCCAACGCCTGGGCGGCCTATACGATGTCCCGCGCGGCAAGGATACTGCCGGAAGGTTATTTGTATCCTCCAATGATGCATATATGGAGCTCATTGCGCGATCAACTGGCCGCTATCAAGAAATTGCAGAAGGAAGACGGGCTCTGGGGCACCGTGCTCGATTATCCGGAAGCCTATGGCGAAGTGTCGGCTACGGCGGGTATCGCGGCAGCCATGGTCATGCAAGGTAATCCACTGCACGGGAAGTACGTGAAGAAGGCGCTTGACGGCTTACTTACGAACATCGCGGACAACGGCCGCGTGCTGAACGTATCGGGCGGTACCGCGGTCATGAACGACATCGCCGGCTACCTCGGCATCGATAGGAAATGGGCCCAGGGCTGGGGACAGGGACTCGCTCTTGCGTTTTTGGCAGCAGTCATCGAGAATGAGAAATGAAACAAAGTGAATTGAAACGGGGTTACCGCATTTAAAGGAGGATAAACCATGTTGTTGGAACCAAAATCGAAATTGGTCATGATCGGCGACTCCATTACGGATTGCGACCGCGCTAGACCTTACGGGGAAGGGCTCTTCGGGGCTATAGGCAAGGGCTATGTTTCGCTTGTGGATGCGCTGCTGACGGCAGCATATCCGGAGAGCGGGATTCGGGTTGTGAACATGGGAACAGGCGGCAATACGGTTCGCGATCTGAAAGAGCGCTGGCAGACGGACGTGCTGGATCTGAAGCCGGACTGGCTGTCAATCATGATCGGCATTAACGATGTCTGGCGGCAATATGATCTGCCGGCCCAGACCGAGCAGCATGTCTATATCGAAGAATATGAAGAAACGCTGGAGGCGCTTGTAAAGCTTGCGAGGCCGAAGCTGCAAGGGCTTGTGTTAATGACGCCGTTCTATATCGAGCCGAATGCGGCAGATCCGATGCGCAGGACGATGGATCAGTACGGCGAGGTCGTAAAGAAGGTGGCGTTCAAGTACGATGCTCGGTTTGTCGATACCCAGGCTGCATTTAATCAGGTATTATCCCATATTTATCCGGGCACGCTCGCATGGGACCGCGTTCACCCGAACATGGCGGGACATGCGGTAATCGCCCGAGCTTTTCTGCAAGCGATCGGCTACGACTATAACCGTGGTTTATAATACGCCCTATCAACCTTGGGATGTTGACTTCGCTATTATTAAGAAGAATAGTCTAAAAGTAGAACATCATACGCCGTCCGATTAAATTAAACAGAAAACCACATCCATTGGATGTGGTTTTCTGTTTATATTACATATTCAATAAACTTCCGTCAAAAGCTCAAAAACTTCTTCTACCGTGAGGCCAAAGGATTTGTAATACGAAGTGTCAATAACCATCTGCTTCAAGATCATTTCATTGCGTTTTTGAAGCATCTCGTCGGACGAGAGTTCGGCTATAAAACATCCTTTGCCGGTTACGGTGTAAATCAAACCAAGACGTTCGAGCTCTTCCCACGCTTTTTTTACGGTAATGATACTAACACGAAGCTCCGTGGCCGCTTGTCGTATAGGTGGCAAACTATACCCGCTTTCTAGTTCGCCCTTGAGAATTTGTGCGCTGATTTGTTCCGTAAGCTGCTGATAGATGGGTTTATCAGATGTATTTGAAATAGCTATGTTCATTATATTTCCACTTTCTCAAACCTTTTGATGGCAATATGATAAGCGATAATCGTAAATATCGCAAATATCACGATGCCCATGACTAGGATGGATAATTGCGTTGCCAAATGATCAGCACCGGTTCCTTTGAAAAGATCAGACACGAACGAATTCTGTATTCCGAGCCATTCTGCGCCTCCAGCAAACAGCATCGCGGCTGTGATGGATACAATCGTGGCAGCGCCGTATTTAAACGCTGTCTTATAATACATGGATATAAAGATAATATTGAAGATTGCAATCATGACGAAACATAGTCCCCAAAAACCTAAGGATGGTTCGTAGAAATAGTAGGTCAAATTCGGATATAAGCGAACACTAATCAGGCCATATATCATTGCAACAACAATGTGCATTAATTCCAGGATTACAATAACGGATACCTTTGCTTTTACAATGTCTTTTTTTGTTACTGGCAGCATGCTTGTAAATATCAAATCATTCTGGGTTTTATATCCTGCAAACATATTCGGGATCGTGATAAAACAAAAGTAAAGGATGACAAGGAAATATAACCAGCTGGGTATTAGCATTAAGGCACCTGTCAAGAAGGGCATGATATAAAAGAAAGGACTTACGCCTAACTTTAATTCTTTCATCACTAAGTTATACATGCATATCCTCCTTTTTCGAGAAATAGATCATAATCTCCTCAAGATTAGGCACGGTTGACTTTAAATCCAAAGATGGATCAAAGTCACTAGTAGGGATCAAGCCTGTAAAGCCAAATGAATTCGTTTTGTAGGCAATTAACTGGTCTTTTATCAAATCCAATTGATCTTCTCTCCCATTTACCAAGCGATAGGTATCAATAAATTCTTCTTTCTCGGCGCTGTTGATAATTTGTCCGTTATCGATATAAGTGATATAATCTGCGCATTTTTCCAAGTCGGTTGTAATATGAGTCGAAAATAGAATGCTGATTTCTCCATCTTCCACAAGTTCCTGAAAAATATCCAACAGATTGTCCCTAGCAACCGGATCAAGTCCGCTCGTTGGTTCATCAAGAATAAGAAGCTTTGCGCCGTGTGATAAAGCAAGGGCCAAGCTGTATTTTACTTTCATTCCGGTTGATAATTCAGCTATTTTTTTGTCTTCATTCAAATTAAATCTTTTCAGATAATTGTAATAGGCTTCATCATCCCAATTAGAATAGAACTTTTTGATTACGTTAGTTAACGTTTTGATTTTGCTTCGGGTATAGAAATCGATGTCTCCAAATGCAAAGCCAATTTCTTGTTTCAATTCGACTTCGTGTTCGATCATGTCCTTGCCCAAAATACGGATCTCGCCGCTATCCATACGAATCAAATTCAAAATTGATTTTATAGTCGTTGTTTTGCCTGCACCGTTGGCTCCGATAAATCCCATAATATAACCCTTTTCCAGTTGAAAAGATATATTTCTTAAATGGAAATGTTTATATTTTTTATTTAAATTATTAATTTCTAAAGCAAGCATATAGTCAACCTCCTCGTATATTGTGTATGTTGTGCATACACAATATATCACCGGGACAGTTCTTAAGTCAATTATTTTTATCAAGTTCAGATGAAACCAGTCAATGATCCATGGACTCAAATCATCACGCCATATATATGCGGCGTGCGCGCCCTGAATAAGAATATAATCCATGATGAACAGGAGATCGTCTATGGTTCGCAGATGCATACTCCTGTAATCTTTGTATAAAAGCCTATGATAGCTTATTTAACTAAGGAGTGAAAGATCGATGAATCAGTTAATGAAACGATTGCCCCGAAAACTAACGATAACAATGTGGGATTTTTCCTGGTACACAATGACGCTGCCCGGAGAGCCATACAGCAATTTGGCGGTTAGATTCGAAGAAGCGGTAGAAAGAGGCTACAATACGATTCGGATATGCGCGATGCCGTTTATGCTGTTTACGGCGGAAGGCAAGCGACCGGGCCCATTAAAGTTTGGTAATCTGGGGGAGGTAGGCCAGCGTACCCGCTGGTACAATTGCCGCGGCGGGGCAGAGTTGGACGGACATGCCCATCTGCTTGAGTTGTTCAAACAGGCCAAAGCGCATAATTGCTATATTATGCTTTCCTCCTGGGAGTATCAGCAAAGCCCTAGCTTCCTCGCGCATCCGGGGCTTCGGGATATATTAGCGGCGATTCCGCCGGAAGAACGCTTCATGACGATTGCGGCGTCGATGAATCAGCTGATTCGTTTTATTAAAGAAGAAGGCTATGCGAGCCAAATCGTATATGCGGAGCTGCATAACGAAGTGGAATTCGGGCAGTTGACCGCCGTCGGCACGAGCCGCGGCATACCGGAATCCAATACGCCCGCGCTAGTCGAAGCCATGCAGCCTTACATTGAGGAGGCAGTTGGCTACCTTCGGGAGCAGCATCCTGACATACTTATGACGGCAAGCTATACGCTGAACGAAGCCTATCCGAAAGCCTACGCCGCCCGCAATATGCAGGTCGCGCATTTTCATCTATATATTAAAGGCGTACTCAACGAGCTCATGGATGCAGCAGGTTTGAATGACGATACGACAAGCTTTCCGAATTCCTTTGTCCAAACACTGTTACGGGGGGATGCCCCTTCCTTTGAACAGTGGACGCTGCCTAGAGGCCAAGAATGGAGGATGGAGGGGAATCCTGTAGGCATGAAGCTCATTTATTTGCATGATTGGGCAGATCCGGACAAATGGGATTTGTATTTATATGACCGATACGGCGCCCACAAGCAAGCGATGCTTCAAAAGACCGATTTCCGGTTCGAGGAGATTCACGACTGGGTTCGCCATACTAATATTCCGATCGTCATTGGTGAAGGCTACGTCGGCTATACGCCGCTGCTTGCAGGCTTTGAGGAAGGCCCCGTGGGGAAGTTCATTGCAGAATACGCCCTGCGCAAAGGCATGGCTCTCGGCTTCTGGGGAATGACGCTATGCTCGAATTGCGCGCCGCATCATCCTTTTTGGAATGATATCAGCTGGCAGCGTAAGTGGAATCAGTTTATTACAGATTCGGAATAACAACTTAGGGGGAGCCGCTAATGAGCTTGAAACTTCTCATCATTGACGATGAGGTTCGGACAAGAGAATTTCTTCATCATCGAATAGCATGGGAATCGCTAGGAATTACGATGGTCGAATCCGTCAAAAACGGGATTTTGGCGTTGGATATGGCGCGGGACTGGTTGCCGGATATCATTCTATGCGATATCCGTATGCCTAAGATGGATGGCATCGAATTTGCCAAACGTCTCCGTATGTTGGATTCGGATGCCAAGCTGATCTTTCTTAGCGGCTTCTCGGACAAAGAATATTTATTATCAGCCATCCAATTGCAGGCATTTCAATTCATTGAGAAGCCCATTAATCCGGGCCGCATTAAGGAAGTCGTTGGCGAGGCAGTCCGTGCTCGCCAAACGGATTTAGATAAGCAAAAGGAGGGACTGCGGCTTCAAGCAAGCTTTGACGAAAACTTGCCTATATTGCGGCGGGAAATGGTTCGCAAGCTTGTTACGGAGCCGCATTCCCCTCATGTATTGCCTGCATTGCTCAACCGCGATACCTTTCTTATTCCTTCGGAAGGAAGATTCACGGTTGCGGTTGCTCCTTTGTTCTGGCGTTTTTCGGATATTCCGAAGGAAGTGCGTATCGTCCAGGAGGAGATTTTAAGCAGCTTATCTAAAAGCGAAGAAATGCTCGAATGGGGCTCCATCGCCGGCTTTGATTCACAAAACTGGCTCGTCATCCTTATGCCGGGAACATATGGATCCGCTTACATGACAGGCTGGTCGCGGCTGGAGCAGCTAAGGGGAGTACTGCGTCGTATCTTAGGGCCCGATATTCAGTTTCACATGGGGATTGGTCATACAGCCGAGCAGCTGTTCGATATCCCGGATGCTTATCATTCCGCGGTTAATGCAGGTAATTTGCAATTTTACAAGGACTACGGCGAAATCGCTTTTCCCTCCGAGAAGCAGGCTGGCGAACCGTTGGATACGGATTGGGAAGAACTAAAACGGTTTCGCGAGTCGGTTCGCAGGGGAGACGTCGAGCAAGCTGATGAAATTATACAAGAGCTGACCAAAAGGGCTAGGCAGCGCAAAGATTTAGACATTATGCGGGTGAAAGATGTTTATTTTCAGTTCCTCCTAATCTTACTTGAAATAGCGCTCCAACAGGGCCTGACCGATAAGGAAGAAGGCGGGGGCAGCCGCTATATTTGGAAGGAAATCGATATTATCCCGGATTTGGACCGGCTGCATCGCTATGTGCTGTCGTTTCTTGCTTTGTTTGATCGGGAAGAGGGCAAGGGCGGGAGCGGTAAAATGCGGGAGATCGTCAAATTCATTCATACCCATTTTCACGAAAAAGGCTTTGGCATCCAAATGATCGCGGATCATGTCGGCTTAAGCGAAACGTATTTATGTTCTTTTTTCAAGAAGCAGAGCGGACAAACCGTTAAGGAATATATGACCGGCGTGCGGGTAGAGAAGGCGAAGGAGCTGCTAAGGGAGCAAGATATGAAGCTTTATACGATTGCGCAGGCTGTGGGCTTCGCCGATCCGAATTATTTTACGACATTCTTCAAAAAGTATGCGGGATGCACACCGACCGAGTACCGCGAAAGGGTGGGCCAATGATATGACGCGTGTAAAACGTTTGTGGTCGAATCTCGGCATTCGTTACAAGTTGTTCGCGGCCGTTTTGTTCGCGGTGTCTATCCCGTTTATTTTACTGCTTTATATTCATCTGAGCATGAGCGCCAAAGAGAGTAAAGTCCAGGCCGATGTTTCGGCGCTCAGAACAATGGAAGAAACGAAGTCCTATCTCGAATACAAAGCTAATTCCATTCATGAAGTGTTGAATTTTATTTCCTTTAACGATGTGATCCAGAACGAAGCACGCAAAACAAAAGGCTATGACGACGTTAATGAATGGTCTATTGATGCGAGCAGAGTGGACAAGGTGCTGCATCAGTTTCCGTATAATCAGGAAATAGAAAGCGTGCGGTTGTATTTGCATGCGGGACTCGCTGGTGAGGCTGGCAATAACGACTATTTAAAAATGGATCAAATCGCCGATCGGGTATGGCTTAGAAAGTTTAAGGAATCCAAGCGATTTTTTGCATGGGTTCCAGCAACGGTGCTTGACCGAAGCGCGGACGGCGATAAAATTACGATTTTGCGAAAAATACCGGAAGAACACAGCGTTACCAGTTTTTCTGGGCTCGCTAGCGCCCAAATCGCTATTTCCTCGCTTCGGAGCGTACTCGACCACGTGAAATTAACCCCGAATACTTCTGCTTTTCTTTTCAATGAACGAGGAGATCTTCTTAGCGCAAGTACGGCTGCTCAACTGAAAGCGAAAGACGTGGAGCAAATGACGCGCGATAAGAAGGAATTATTTGAAGAATCGTATAGATGGGGCGAACGTGTCAACTATCAAGGAAAAACCTTGCTGATCGGCGCTACTGCCATCCAAAATGCTGCAATGCGGCTTGTCGTCGTCGTGCCGGAGTCGGATATTTTGAAGACGATTTATCATTCGCGTAACCGACTGATTTATATCTTTCTCATCATTATTCCGTTTGTCTTGCCGTTGTCGTTTTTTGTCGCGGGATCCTCGACCCGAAGAATGAGACAGCTTAGCCGGCATATGAGAAAAATAAAGGACGGCAATTTTCATGCGGCGCAGCTAACCGAGAGCCGCGACGAAATAGGGGAATTGATTCAAACCTACAATGCGATGGTGCAAAATATCGGCAAGCTGATGGATGAGACCTATCATCTCGGACGTGAAGTGAAAAACAAGGAACTCAAGGCGCTCCAGGCGCAGATCAATCCTCATTTTTTGTATAACACACTTGATTTGATCAATATTATGGCGATTGAAAGCGAAGAACAGGATATATCGATGGTCGTGGAGGAGTTGGCCGTATTTTACAAGCTCAGTCTTTCCAACGGTAGAGAAATGATAACGCTGGAAAATGAGATCAAGCATGTAGAGGCCTATGTTCATATTCAAAATATGCGTTTTGGAGGCGGCATCGCCCTCTCAATAGAGCTCTCCGATGAGCTTAAGAACTGCGAGGTGCCGAAGATTATTCTTCAACCGCTCGTGGAAAACGCAATTTTGCACGGCATTCGCGAGAAGGATTCAGAGCAAGGAATCATCACCGTCAAAGCAGAGTCGAAGGAGGGGAGGCTGCTGCTTCATATCCGCGATGACGGGGTCGGAATGGACGAGAAGCAGATGACTGGGGCGATGGCCGGAAAAAGCAGCAAGCGAACCGGCGGCTTCGGCGTGCGGAATATACAAGAGAGGATTGACCTGTTGTTCGGAGCAGATTTCGGACTAAGCTTCGCAAGCACGGTTGGGGAGGGAACGACCGTGACGATTAAATTACCGCTTGAGGCGATTGTCGAATAACAGCATAGGTTTTCGAAGGTTATTGTAACTTTATCCCGTATGTTTCAGATTCATATCGCATTAAACTTATGCCATAGCAGTGAGAAACTTACGGATGGTGATCGCATGAAAAAAGAAACCGTTCCCAAGACGGTGGTTAATGTAGGGAAAATAGAAAGTAAGAATGGAATATCGTTTATTGGTGAAATCCGAAGGAACTGGCCTCTTTACACGATGTTCGTTCCGATTGCCGTATACTTTTTGATTTTTGCTTATGCGCCTATGGCGGGAATTGTTATGGCCTTCAAGGACTTTAATTACCGGGACGGCATTTTCGGCAGCCCCTGGAACGGCTTCGAGAATTTTGAGTACTTTTTCGTTTCGGGCAAAGCATGGATCGTTACGAGAAACACGATTTTGTACAATGTCGCATTTCTGGGAATGTACACTGTTTTTTCTATCGTAACGGCAGTATTGCTCTCAGAAATTCAGAAGAAGTTTTTCAAAAAAATAACACAAACCTTTTTGTTTCTTCCTTATTTCATTTCATGGGTAACGGTGTCGGCATTCGTATACAACTTCCTTAACTACGAATTTGGAATTATTAATGTCCTATTCAAGAAGTTCGGACTGGACGCGATCGATATCTATTCGACTTCCTGGTATTGGTTTATTCTACTGCCCCTGCTTTATGTGTGGAAGTGGGTAGGCTACGGCAGCATTCTTTATCTGGCAGCGATCGTCGGCATCGATCAGGAAGTGTACGAAGCGGCCACGATAGACGGGGCGTCACGCTGGCAAAAGATTACGAGAATTACTTTGCCGTTGTTGAGACCAACGATGATCATCTTGATTTTACTGGGATTGGGACGTATTATGCGGGGCGAATTCGACATGTTCTACCAACTGATCGGGAATAACGGTTCGCTTATGGACGCAACAGATATAATCGATACGCTCGTTTTCCGATCGCTAGTGAATACGCAGGATTTCGGTATGGCTTCGTCCGTCGGATTCTATCAATCTATTCTAACTTTGGTGATTATTCTGGCCGCGAACTATCTCGTCAGACGATACGATAGAGATCAGGCCTTATTCTAGACGCCATATTATGACAAGCGGGTGATAAAAAATGGGTACGAACAAACTAAATGCTGCGCCGTTATTTTCTTCTTTGGCTTATATCGTCATCGGCATCATTTCTTTAATTACATTCATTCCTTTCGTCGTGCTGGTTGCGGGATCGCTTTCTGCGGAAAGCGTGGTTCTGAAAGAAGGTTTTTGGTTTTGGCCCCGGGACTTTTCGCTTGACGCCTATGCTTTTATCTTTCGATATCCGGCCGAAGTGCTATCCGCTTACCGCGTCTCGATCATCATCACGGTCATCGGAACGGTGATTGGACTTCTATTCTCGACAATGGCAGCCTACGTGCTATACCGCAAGGAAGTGAAGTATCGCAATGCGCTAGCCTTCTTCCTATTTTTTACGACACTGTTCAATGGGGGACTTGCCCCTTTTTACATTCTCGTTACGAAATATTTGGAGCTTAAAAATTCGCTTGGCGTCCTTATCCTTCTTCCTATGTTCAACGTCATGTTCATTCTCATTCTTCGCAGCTTTATTCGAGGCTCCATACCGGAGCCGTTGATCGAATCGGCCAAAATTGACGGCGCCGGAGAGTATAGGATATTTTTCCAAATGGTGCTGCCGCTCTCAAAGCCGGCGCTGGCGTCTATTGGCCTGTTTACGGCCCTGGCCTATTGGAATGATTGGTGGACGGCTATGATGTTTGTGGACAAAGATCATTTGATTCCGCTGCAATATATGCTCTATAAGATGCTTTCGTCGGTTAACATGTCCTCGTCCATGGCTCAGTATGCCGGGGCGATAGACCAGCCGAAGGAAACGTTCAAGCTAGCCATGACCGTTATTGCAACGGGGCCAATCCTGCTCGTGTTCCCGTTCGTACAGAAGTATTTTGTAAAGGGCGTTACGATCGGAGCTGTAAAAGGATAAGCCCAGAGGCAGCCATAGAGGCAAGCTTCACTCGGTATGAATCCGCAACTTGGATTGATATAGCTTAATAAACACATTTCAAGGTTCAAGGGGGAATTGAGAAAGTGAAGAAAAAGATGAATTTAGGTATCATTGCATTTGTTATGTTTGCTCTTGTATTGTCGGCATGCTCAAACCATTCTGGCAACAATGATCCTTCAGCAAGCAGCAATGCGGGTGAAAGCAGCGACGCTGCGATTGACAATTCAAAAGAAGTTAAGCTTAGCATGTATCTTCTAGGGGAAGCCCCAAAAGGCATGCCGGAGGTGTTGACGGAGCTCAACAAAAAGCTAAAGGAAGATATCAACGCCACGCTTGATCTCAATTACATCGGTTGGGGCGAAGTGCAGTCGAAATATCCATTAGTGCTCGCATCGGGTGAGGATGTGGACATTATTTTTGCAGCTGATTGGAACTTCTATGTGCAGGAGGCCATGAAAGGAGCGTATTACGAGCTAAATGAAGAACTGCTCAAGAAATACATGCCGCTTCACATGGCGAAGTTGGATCCTCTTGCCCTGAAAGCTGCGGAAATCAACGGCATAACGTACATGGTGCCGACGGCTACGCCTGACCGGAAAGCGAGCGTTGCTCTGATTCGCCGCGATTTGCGGGAAAAATACGGCATTGCAGAGATATCCAAACTTTCTGAGCTGGGTCCTTATCTGGAAGCGATTAAGAAGAACGAACCCGATATGATTCCGCTTAATTTGGATAGCCAATTTGATTTGCCGACTCCGTTCCTCTATTTAACGAACGAGAAGCTTGCTTATACGCAGCCGCTTGATTCCGGCAATCCAATGGCCCAAGGCATTGCCTATGACTACGAAGATACTTCGGGCAAAGTGTTTACGACCGTTGAGGAACCATTCCTCAGCGCAGGCAAGTTTGCTGCGAATATCATGAAAGAATGGTACGACAAGGGCTACGTGAACAAAAATCCGTATGCCAACAAGACGCGATCGAAAGATAATTTCTGCGAAGGATTATCCGGCGTTGCGTTCGGCAATTCGCTTGACGTGGCAAGTGTTACGGAGCAATGTGCTGAGAAAGGCATCGAAGTCGATATTTTGACAGCATTGTCGCCTCAAGGACATGCGCCGCAAAACACTTGGTTGAACAACGGACTTGCCGTGGCTGCCAACTCAGACAATCCGGAGCGCGCGTTGCAGGCGATGGATCTGATCATGCAAGACCCTGAATATGTGTATCTGACGTCTTTCGGTATCGAAGGTAAAAACTACGAGATTACGGAAGACGATAAAATCGGTCTCCCGGACGGGGTAACGCAGGAGAACAATACATTCCCGGCCGATTCTAGCGGCTTCTGGTTCGTCAACAAGGATCTGTTCAAGCCGATGGCTAACTGGCCGCAGTCGTATGTTGATCACCGGAGTTCCGTCGGCGATAAGCTGAAGCCTCTTCTGTACGCGGGCTTCACCTTCAACAGCGAGAACGTCAAGGCTCAAATCGCGAATATTGCCAACGTATCTACGCAGTATGGCAGTCCGCTCTTTATAGGCGCGGTAAAAAATGTCGATGAGGCTTACAATCAATTAACTGAAAAGCTAAAAGCAGCAGGAATCGAAAAAGTAAAAGCGGATGTTGAAAAACAAACGCAAGAATATTTAAAATCCATTCAATAAGCTCCTTATATATTAGAGAAGGAAAGAACCGGCCAAAGTCATCGGCCGGTTCTTTTTTTCGATTTTAGCCTCTTAACTGGCTGCGGTATTCGGTGGGTGAGCGGCCTATCATTTTCTTGAACAGCCGGGAAAAGTAGAACGGGTCTCCGATCCCGATAGACAGACCAATTTCCTTGACAGAATTGTCGGTCAGATCCAGCAATTGACAAGCTCTTTGCATTTTCATACGAAGATAATAATCAATTGGGGAAATGCCGGCAGCATTTCGGAACACATGATTTAAATGCTGTTTGGAAATGCCTGTTTGATCCGCAAGCTCATCCAGGCTGAGGCTCATCTCCAGCACCTGCTGCATGTACAAGACTGCACGGTCAAAATAAGCTTGCGATTTCTCTTCCTTGTGCAGCTTCTGCATCAAGCCCAGATAACTGATCATATACCGGGCGGCATGCGATACATGGAGGAGACTCGTATCCGTGTAAGCCCCTGCCGACAACAAGTCATAGCATAGGTGGAAAAGGTCAATCAGCTTCTCGGCATCGGTCGATTGCAAATGAGCGGAACCGCTCCGCAAACCGCTGGACTGCAGAATGTGTTCAATCTGCTCGCCTTTTAAGTGAAACCAGTATATGCTCCATGGTTCAACCTCATCTGCGCCATAAGAATGGGGAGTCTCTGAGGGGATGACCATGTAGGTATTTTCCTTTATCTCGATCTTGGCTTCGCGGCCTTGCTTAAACCATCCTTTGCCGCGAACGCAGTAAATGATAATGTAGGCCTCCGTGCCGAGCAATCTCTCGCGAAAGTGGTAAGAAGCTTTGGGGTAGTATCCAATATCAGTAATGTACGCCTGTTTGATTAACGGATGCTCGGCCATGAGTCCAAGCTGGTCTTGCGAAAGCACAAACATTTTTTCTAAATCGAAACCGTCCGCTTTTTTTTGTATTTTCATGAAAGCCGCTCCTTCAGGCATTTGTTGATGCGTTATGATAAACCTATTTTAGCAGAAAGTACTGATCAATAAAACAGAATATAATCCATTGATTTCAGAACATGCTTAATGGTTTGGACGTCCGTTATGCTGTAAAGTAAAGCTGTAAATAGCATTAAGGATGTCTCGATCAGAGGTAGAGGAGTGAGTTTAATGAGTCAGATTAATGAACGTTCCCGCGTGTGGGAAGAAGTAGTTGAAATTCCAACGTACAGTGTAGGAAAACCGGATAAAAATCCGATGTTTTTAGAAAAGCGTGTTTACCAGGGCAGCTCTGGCCGCGTATACCCTCACCCCGTAATCGACAAAATCGAAGATGAAAAGCAATTAAAGCCCTATACGATTCTGGTATTGGAGAATGAATATATAAGAATCGAAATCATGCCGGAAATCGGCGGGCGGATTTACCGGGCTGTCGATAAGACGAACAATTACGATTTTGTTTATTATAATCAGGTCATCAAGCCTGCGCTCGTAGGCCTTGCGGGACCGTGGATTTCGGGGGGCATTGAGTTTAACTGGCCACAACACCATCGCCCGAATACGTTTGGGCCGGTCGAATATAGGATGACGGAAAATGATGATGGCAGCGCTACGGTGTGGGTCAGTGAAATCGACCGCATGTACGGCACGAAGGTGACGGCCGGCTTTACGCTGCATCCGGGTAAGGCATACCTGGAAATTCATGCACAGCTCTACAACCGGACGCAGGAGCCGCAAACCTTTTTATGGTGGGCGAACCCCGCGGTTGCGGTAAACGACCATACCCAATCGGTCTTTCCTCCCGACGTCCATGCGGTGTTCGATCATGGCAAGCGCGACGTATCCAAATTTCCGGTTGCGACAGGCACTTATTACAAAATGGATTATTCCGAGGGTGTGGACATTTCCAGATACAAGAACATTCCGGTTCCGACCTCGTATATGGCCTATAAATCGGATTTCAATTTTGTCGGCGGGTATGACCACTCGGTGCAAGCGGGACTTCTGCATGTCGCCAATCATCATATTTCCCCGGGAAAGAAACAGTGGACATGGGGAAATGGAGAGTTCGGCCAGGCATGGGATAGAAGCCTGACCGATGAGGATGGGCCGTATATTGAGCTGATGACAGGCGTATATACCGACAACCAGCCGGATTTCACATGGCTTCAGCCTTTCGAGGAGAAATCCTTCAAACAATACTTCATGCCTTATAAAAATATCGGAGTCGTAAAAAACGCGACGATCGATGCAGCGGTAAATTTAGAAGTGGATGCGCAGACGAAGCTGGTAACCGTTCAAGCCTATGCGACATCCGCACTTGAAGGAGCAATGATTGAGCTTAGCAGCAAGAACAGAGCTTATATCATGGAAACGGCTGCGCTCTCGCCTGGAAAAACGTTTATTGCTTCCGTTCCGCTGCATCCGGATGACGAGGAGCATGACCTGAAGTTGACCGTTAAAAATGCTTCGGGCAGGCTATTGGTCGGCTACCAGCCGAAAAAACCTCAAATCGAGGATATTCCGGAAGCTGCAAAGCCGTTGCCGGAACCAAAAGATTTGAAGACAAACGAGCAGCTGTATTTGGCCGGGCTTCATCTGGAGCAATACCGCCATGCGACGTTCGAGCCGGAAGCCTATTATCTGGAAGGCTTGAAACGGGACGATTCCGATATTAGAATCAATGTTGCTTACGGAACATTACTGCTGAGAAGAGGGTTGTTTGCCAAAAGCGAGCAGCATTTTCGGAAAGCAATCGGCAGCCTGACCTGGAGAAATCCGAATCCTTACGACAGCGAAGCGTACTATCAGCTAGGCGTGGCGCTGAAGCAGCAGGGGCGGCTTGATGATGCATTCGCCGCCTTCTATAAAGCCGTTTGGTCAGCGGCCTGGCAGGACAGCGGATATTTCTCGCTCGCACAAATTGCTGCAGAGAAGGGCGCATTTGAGGAAGCGCTTGAGCTTGTCGACCGTTCCTTAATCCGGAATTCCCGGCATTATAAGGCTAGGGATTTAAGATCCTCCCTGCTTCGCCGTCTAGGACGCCTGGATGAAGCAAAGGCTGCAGCCATGGAAACGATAGGGCTCGATATTGCCGATTTCGGAGCGTATTATGAATTGCATTTGCATTATAAAGCGGTTGGGGAACCCGAGAATGCCGAACATGCGCTTCAAGAGCTTACAGGGCTCATGCGCAAGGATCCTCATAATCATATCGCGCTGGCTGCCGATTACGCAGGTTCGGGTCTCTATGAGGAAGCGATTCAGTCCCTTCGGATCATTGCGCCGAACGATGAAAGCGAAGCATACCCGATGGTACATTATGCTTTGAGCTATTGTTACTCCCGATCGGGTCGTGCGGAGTTAGCGGCGAGGCATCTCTTGGCGGGAGAAAAAGCAGCTCCTGATTATTGCTTTCCCAATACGCTATTTGACCTCACGGTTTTGGAATATATCGTAAAACTGGAGCCTGATGCCGCAAGAGCCCGTTACTTCCTTGGGAATTTCTACTATGACAAGAAGCGCCACGATGACGCGGTTGCTCAGTGGGAATCATCCGCAAAGCTGGATGCTTCATACGCCGTCACCCATCGCAATCTTGCACTGGCTTACTTTAATAAGAATAACGAGCCGGATAAGGCGCGAACTTCGCTAGAGGCTGCTTTCGCCTGCGATGATAAAGATGCGAGAATTTTCTATGAGCTGGATCAACTGTATAAGAAAATCCAACGGACGCCTGAGGAAAGGCTTGCTTTACTGGAGCGGTATCCTGAACTAGTAAATTCGCGGGATGATTTGTATATAGAATTTGTTACGCTGCACAATACGATAGGCAGCTATGAGAAAGCCCTGCAGCTGCTAGAAATTCGACAGTTCCATCCATGGGAAGGCGGCGAAGGCAAAACGCTTGGCCAATACGTGCAGGCGCACGTCGAGCTGGCGAAGCTTGCCATCGATGACAGCCGGTTCGCGGATGCAGAGCATTTGCTGAGAAAAGCGCTTGAAAACCCTGTTAATCTTGGCGAAGCGAAGCTGGAGGGGGCGCAAGAAAACAACATTCATTACTATTTGGGCTGCGCTTTGGAAGGGCAAGACAACACGGAAGCTGCAAAGCAGGCTTTCGAAGCAGCCTCGCAAGGGCTGGAGGAGCCGGCAAGCGCTATGTATTATAACGACCAACCGCCGGAAATGATTTTTTATCAAGGCTTGGCCTGGCAGAAGCTAAATAACGCCAAACAGGCGAAACGCCGATTCAATAAACTGATCGATTATGCCGAGAAGCATGTGTTCGATCAAGTGAAAATCGATTATTTTGCCGTATCCTTGCCGGATTTTCTCGTATTTGAAGAGAATCTTGACAGACACAACGTTATCCACTGCCGTTTTATGATGGGACTGGGCCTGCTTGGCTTGAAACGCTTTGAGGAAGCGGCAGAGCAATTCGACCAGGCATTGGCGCTAGACCGCAATCATCAGGGAGCTGCCCTACACAAAAAGCTGGCGCAAGATGGAATGAAGAGCAAGTCTATCATTTCTATTCCATAAACATCACTGACGAAGGAAGGAGGAATGCACTTGTCTTCCCGTATTATGACTCCATTAGCGGAGAATTGGCATTTCCGGACAGACCCAGACGGAATCGGAATAAAAAAGCAATGGTATTTGAGCAAGCTCGAAGACTCAAAGAGGGTAAAGGTGCCGCATACCTGGAACGTAGAGGAAGGACTCGAGGAGTACCGCGGTACGGCTTGGTACTCTTATGACTTGGAAATTCCTGCGGATTGGGACGGGAAAATGCTGCGGCTGCAATTTAATGCGGCCTACCGCGACGCAACCGTCTGGTTAAACGGCATTCAGGCCGGTCAGCATAAGCATTCCGGCTATACCATGTTTATTATTGATATAACGGATCTTGCCAGACCGGGCGCCGAAAATTTATTAACGGTGTCTGTCAATAATGAGAATAGCGATTTGGCATTGCCGATCAAAAATAGCTTTGATTGGGCGGATGACGGGGGCTTGATTCGCGGGGTTTCATTGATTGTGACGGGTGAATCCGCTATTGATTACGCTAATGTAAACGCAAAGCCCCTGTTTAAAGAGGCTGGTGCTAATCACAATAGAGGAATTTTGAGCGGTCAAATCAAGCTCTGCGAGCGCGGAATTAAGGCAGATCGGCAGGCGGTTTTAAAGGTCACCGTCGAGCATGAGGGTAAGCCAATTGCGCTTGAAGAATATCCGGTATGCGTGTCGGACGGCAAGCTCGACATAAATGACATGATGATCGACCAGGTGAAGTTATGGCACTTTGACCATCCGCATTTGTATGACATTAAGCTTGAACTCAAGCTGGACGATAAGAGCTCGGACGAGCTTACGGTCCATGTCGGGTTTCGGGAAATCACGACAGACGGAAGCAAGCTGCTGCTCAATAGGGAACCCGTAAGATTGATGGGCGTGGAATGGATGCCTGGCTCTCATCCCGGTAAAGGAATGGCGGAAACCGAAGATGATTTGATTCGTTCCTTGAAGCAGATCAAACATGCCAACTGCGTCATTACCCGTTTTCATTGGCAGCAGGACAGCGTCTTGCTTGACTGGTGTGACCGCAACGGTCTGCTCGTCCAAGAGGAGATTCCACACTGGCAGCAGCCGGATGAGCCGGATGAAACCCTATTGCCTATTTCCATGCAGCACGCGGAGGAAATGGTTGTCAGGCATTACAATCATCCGTGCATTTACGCTAGGGGAATCGGCAATGAAGTGAATGGGCAATCACCCCAGACGGTTGCTTACATGAAAAAATTAAAATCTTTTGTTGAGATTCTTGATAGCAGCAGGTTTATCAATTACGTATCCAATTCGGTTCATTTCGAGCCGTCAAAGGATGCAACCGGCGCAGGGGATCTATTGATGTGGAACGATTATATCGGAACTTGGCATGGAGTGCTGGACGAGACGGCTGTCATCAGCCAAATCCGTACGGCTTATCCAGAGAAGCCGCTTGCGGTCGCGGAGTATGGCTTATGCGAGCCGGCTTTCGAAGGGGGCGATCCGCGACGCATCGAAATTTTGGAGCGGAAAACGGAAGAGTATCGCAAGCATGGGTGTATTGCCGCACTTATCTTTTTCAGTTTGAACGATTACCGCACGCAGATGGGCGAGGAAGGCGATGGCCGGCTGCGCCAGCGCGTGCACGGAACCACGGATCTATACGGGGTACCTAAGCCCTCCTATTGGAAGCTGCGCGAAACCGCTTCTCCGCTTGCATTACAAGCGGAATGGGCAGAGCAAGCCGAAGCTCTCAAGTTGACGTTATTGGTCCGCAGTGATATCCCGTCTTATTCGGTAAAAGGATACCGGATGATACTGGAGCAGGATGGAACTACTGCCGATCCGATCAGGATCGAAATTCCCGATTTGTCAGCAGGCGTGGAGTGGACAACCGAAATTGTTGTATCTGCTGCGGCAAAGACGAAGGGCGTGAAATTTGAAATATTTCGGCCTACCGGGTTTTCGGTCATGAACGGATGCTTGAATCAGAATGAAATAAATCATTTACGGGAGGCCAAGCACAATTGACAGCATATAACATGAAGCTGGATGGATCGAACAAACAAATATTTCCGGGGAAATTAGGAGTGAATCAAGCGCAAAATCCAAAAGGTGAAAGCTTCGGCTTTACAAATTTTTATATGACCTGGGACAACCAGCCGATCGTGCCGATTGTAGGCGAGTTTCATTTTTCGCGATTCTCTTATCTGCATTGGGAGGAAGAATTGTTAAAAATGAAGGCCGGCGGCATTAACATTGTTGCGACATATGTGTTTTGGAATTATCACGAGGAAGAAGAGAACGTCTTCCAATGGGGAGAAAGCCGCAATCTGCGACACTTCGTCGATCTGTGCGCAAAGCATGAGCTGCCGCTTATTCTTCGGATCGGGCCGTTTTGCCATGGCGAGGTCAGGAACGGCGGCATCCCGGATTGGGTGTTTGAGAAGCCGCTGGAGATCCGATCCAATGACGAGAGGTACCTATTCTACGCCAAACGGCTATACCGTCAAATTGCGAAGCAGGTGAAAGGCTCCTATTTCGCGGAAGGCGGGCCTATCATTGGCGTTCAGCTCGAGAACGAATTTATGCACTGCGGTGCGCCTCTTGATTCATGGGGATATAAGGCAGGAGCATTCATGTCTAGCGGCAAAGGCGGTAACGAGCATATGGCTGAACTTCGCCGCCTTGCGGAGGAATCGGGAATAAAGCCTGCATTCTTCACGGCAACGGCATGGGGAGGCGCCGCTGTACCAGAAAAAGACACGCTGCCGATGTTGGCAGGTTATGCCTACACGCCTTGGATTCCAAATCAACCGCCGAGCGGAGAATATATCTATCGGGACTTGCATGTAAAGCCGTCAGAGGCCGTCAATTACGATACGCTCGAATACCCGGTCGCCTATTGCGAGATGGCAGGCGGCATGCAGGTAAGCTATACGGCCAGACCAAATGTAAGCCCGGAGAGCGTAGAGGCCATGACGCTGGTCAAGCTGGCGAGCGGCAGCAATTTGCTGGGCTATTATATGTACCACGGCGGGTCCAATGCTGTTGGCAAGCACGGTTACTTGAATGAGTACGGTTTGCCGAAAATCACGTACGATTATCAATCTCCTCTCGGCGAATTTGGGAGAGTAGGCAAATCTTATGATCGAATCCGTTCGCTTGCCCTGTTCATGGAAGCATATGGCAAGGTCATCGCGCCTATGGGAACCGTGCTTCCCGCTGGTCAATCGGACATTCATCCGGAGGATATCGAATCACTCCGTTGGTGCGTCCGGCAGAAGAATGGCTCAGGATTCCTATTCTTGAACAATTTTCAGGACCATTTGGAGATGCCTGACCGTGAAGGCGTCAGGATCGAGCTTGACACGCCTAAGGGTAAGGTCTCGTTCCCGCATAGCGGGACGCTCTCACTGAAACAGGGAACCAGTACGGTGCTGCCTTTTCATATCGAAGCAGCCGGCGTCGATATCATCACCGCTACCGTACAGCCGCTAACGGTATTGGACGGCGGCAAGGAACGCGTGCTTGTCTTTTATGCACATGAGGGGCTTGAGCCGGAAATCGTATTTAACCGAAAGAGCGTTGCCAGGGTTTCTCAGCAAGCCGCTGCGATTATAGAGGAACCGAATGCCATTATCGTCAAGCCGCAAGTCGGCAAGCAATATGCTCTTGAAGTAACGCTGGCGAATGATGAAACGGTGCAGGTAATCGTCTTGACGCGTCAGGAAGCGCTTCAGGTTTACAAGTTCAAGATCTGGGGAGAAGATCGGTTGTTTATTAGCGGCAGCCGGCTTTATGTAAAAGATGAGCGATTGAACGCTACCTCCGAAGGTGATGCAAGCTGGAGCATTTCCGTCTTACCTGCCTTGTCCGAAGAAACAAGATTGGATCACGGATTATTGACTGAGCGGCAGGAGGGGCTGTTCCAAACCTACCGAATTGAGGTTGAAGCCTACACGCCGGACATTCAAATAACTTATCCTCAAGAACGAAGCGCGCTTGTCGAAATCGATACCCAGTGGCCCAGCCATATTTCGGATGTCTTTCTGCAAGTGGAATATGACGGCGATGTGGCAGCTGCCTATTTGGATAACCGCTTGCTTACGGATCATATTCATTACGGAGAAGCTTGGCCGATCGGCTTGAAACAGTTTAAGGACGACCTTGAGCATCAAGCGATTCATTTGTCCATTACTCCGCTGCGCAAGGGCACGGTTCACACCTTCGTGAATCAGGCACTGGTTGAACGCTTTGAAGGCATCGAATTGGCTGTATTCCATCACATACGGCCTGTTCCTTACTATCGCTCCGCGCTGTACAGGAAATTCCAATCTTAAAGATTATTTGAATAAGCTAAAAGGGGTTGATCCGATCGTCATCAAAGATGACAAGGTCAGCCCCTTTATTTTAGAAACGAATATAAACGGGTTGAAACGACTAACTGATCTCATTTTTTGGAGTGCTCTAGTTTCCGATAGGCGCGGGGTGAGAGGCCTGACAACATTTTAAACACTTTTCCAAAGTGGGAAAAGTTCTCAAAGCCGCAGTGTTCTGACACCTGAGTTACACTCCAGTCCGTTTCTCGCAAGAGGAGTTCGGCCTCTTTTACCCGGGTGATGTTGATGTACTGGGTAAAGCCGAAGCCGGTGACTTCCTTGAAGACGCGGCACAGGTGGCCCTTGCTAATAAAAAACTGCTTGGCAAGCATGTCCAGATGAAGAGGCTCCTTGTAATGCAGATTAATGTGGCGGATGATTTCGGTTACCTTCCGCTGGATCGGAGTAAGCTCAATCTCCGGCAGAGCCTTGCGTTTCAGAATGTGGCGAGCCGTGAACAGCAGCAATTCAATAGCCATGTTCCGGATGTGCAGTTGATACCCTGGAGGGCATTCACTTAGTTCGCTCAGCAGAGAGCCAAGGAGTTCTTCCACATGCATCCGTTCTTTCAGGTTCAGCCTGACGAGCGGTTGGGCTTCGGCGAAGGGGGCCAGCAGTAGATCCCTATCCTCCTGCGAATATTCCTTAAAGAATGATTGACCAAAATGTAGAACAATCCGTTCATGATTGGGTTCGCTCCGCTCGGACGTTTTGTGAACGGCGTTGGAGTCGATGAGCACCATATCACCCGCGTGGACAGGATAGAAGGAGTCTCTGATAAAGTAGTTCCTTTCCCCGCGAAACAGATAATAAATTTCATACGCCATATGGTAGTGGGTGTGATTCATTGAATAATGGCCGATTCTCCGGTCGTATTCGATCCACAACGGATCGCTCATTGAGCCTAAGCTAAGCTTGCCAGGGAGTGATTGAACGGTCATGGAGGGCTCCTTTCTCATAAACTTCGAACACCTATTATATCAATATATACGGTGTTTAAGGTATATTTGTGCATAAATGCGGAGAAATCATTCCTATTTTCATGATAATCTTGAAGCAAGAGAATCATTTTTGGCACAGTATAATGAAAACTATAAGTTTCATCGTGCATAGTATACGGAGGAATAAATATGCGAAAATTTGAATACGACGAAAACGAAGTAAAAGAGCTTATAGACCGGGTAGTCCGCAGAACAATGAATATGGATTTCACTTGGAATTGGTCCTGCGGAGTGGCTTATTACGGGATTTGCAAAGCGTGGGAAGTGACGGGAAATCAAGAATACATCGATTTTCTGGTCAAATGGGTGGACGAGTACCTGGAGCTTGGGCTGCCGCCTATGATGGTCAACGCTTGTGCCATGGGGCATACGATGTTGACCCTGCATGAAGCGACAGGCGACTCCAAGTACCTTGATCTGGCGCTTTTGAAAGCCGAATATTTGCGAAAAGACGCCATCCGATTCGGAGAAGGCGTGTTCCAGCATACGGTATCCTCCGAAAATGACTTTCCTGAGCAGGCTTGGGCGGATACGTTGTTTATGGCCGCCTATTTCCTGCTGCGGCTTGGATTTAAGCTTGACAAAAAGGAATACATTGAAGATGCGCTCAATCAATTTTACTGGCATGAAGAATACCTTCAGGACACGAAGACGAATTTGTTCTATCACGCATGGGATAATGTCAAGCAAGATCATTTGTCCGCTATATACTGGGGCAGAGCCAATGCATGGGCCGCGTATACGATGGCGCAAGCCTATAAAATGCTGAATCCCTTTATGCCTATGTGGATGCAGATCGGAGGGGCTCTCGGTGATCAATTAAGCGCTCTGGTCAGGCTGCAATCACCGAATGGACTGTGGCGTACGGTCTTGAATGATGAAACTTCCTATGAAGAAACCTCCGCCTCCGCCGGTATTGCCGCTTCATTGGTATCCTATGCACACCCGCTGCATCAGAATTATATGGCCAAAGCTTATGAAGGCATCTTGGCTAACATCGATGAAGACGGCTCGGTCCGGAATGTATCAGCAGGTACGGCGGTAATGTATTCTGCAGATGACTACAAGGTGATTTCCAAGAAGAGAGTACAAGGATGGGGCCAAGGATTGACCTTGGCATTTCTGGTAGCTCTGCTTCAAAATAAGGAAGTTGTCAGTAAAATATAAGTAGGCGACTACGGCTTTTGGTACAAGCATGCGGCAAAAAATAATCTACAACGGATGGAGGCATCAATCGATGCCTCCATTTTTCAACCTGCATTTCATGCGCCTCAGATTGAAGAACGATTGAAAAGGGGATATCGGTATGAGTATGAAATCGCTGAAGGAGAGAGGCCTCGTCATCGATCCGCGAACCAGAGCTTATCTCGAGCCTACGCGTCTTCTGTGGACCACAAATTCTGGAGCCGACTCCGAGGTGATCAATCCGGAAGGACTGCTTTGCTCGAACGGCGGCCAGGTGACGAAAGAAGCGCCAAACGCAAGCATTCTTAGCCATAAAGGGGAAGCGCCGGGCATACTGCTGGACTTCGGAATGGAGCTGCATGGAGGCATCAGGATATCGGTTGTTGAAGGACGCTTCCCGTCGAGGAACGTTCGGGTACGTATCCGATTAGGCGAATCCGCCATGGAAGCGATGAGTGATCTGGGAGGCCCGGGCAATGCGACCAATGACCATGTGGCACGCGACAGTATCGTGGACGTCGGACTCCTCGGGACAACCGAATTCGGTACGACGGGATTTCGTTTTGCGCGGATCGATCTATTAGATGAAGGCACGCTTGAGCTGCAAAGCGTACAAGCCGTGTTCCTGTACCGGGATATCGAGTACAAGGGTAGTTTTAGAAGCAGCGATTCGCTGCTGAATCAGATATGGGAGACGGGCGCCTATACGGTTCATCTGAATATGCAGGATTACCTGTGGGACGGGATCAAGCGGGACCGGATGGTATGGACCGGAGACATGCATCCCGAAGTCGCCACGATCAGCGCCGTTTTTGGCGAACACGAGATTGTGCCGTCCAGTCTGGATTTCAAGAGGGACCGTTCCCCGCTGCCCATGTTTATGGACATGCCGACCTACTCGATTTGGTGGCTGCTCGTTCAACATGATTGGTACATGCAGCACGGGAACGAGGGGTATTTGCAGGAACAACGCACATACTTGACTGGACTGCTTCGTGAGCTGGCGGGGAAAGTAATGCCGGATGGAACGATCGATGTGTATCGACCGTTCTTGGATTGGCCCGCATCATCCAATCCGGCCGGCGTTACGGCCGGCGTTCATGCGCTTTTTGTGCTTGCGATGCAGGCAGGCGCGCGGCTCTGTCGGCTGCTTGGAGAGGATGAGATCGTCAAGCTCTGCGAGTCTCTCGAAAGGCGGCTGCGTGAAATTGCGCCTCATCATGCTTTCAGCAAGCAAGCGGCAGCGCTGCAAGGCCTTGCCGGACTGTTGGATTTTTCTGAAGCGAACCGCGAGGTCATTGCGCCGAACGCCCCGAAAGGCTATTCGACATTTTATGGCTACTATATGCTCCGTGCCCGCGCCGAAGCCGGTGACATCGCCGGCTGCTTTGAAAGTATCCGCGCTTATTGGGGAGGCATGCTGGAGCTCGGCGCGACGACGTTCTGGGAAGACTTCGATATCCATTGGATGGACAATGCCGCACGAATCGATGAACTGACGCCCCCGGGGAAAATCGATGTGCACGGTACATACGGCGGTTATTGCTACAAGGGATATCGCCATAGTTTATGCCACGGTTGGGCATCCGGGCCTACCGCTTGGCTGTCGGAGTACGTGCTCGGCATTACGCTGGTGGAGCCGGGCTTTCGCAAGGTGAGGATCAGGCCGAATTTACATGATTTGGATTGGGTTGAGGGCAATTACCCGACGCCGCACGGCATCATTCATGTCAGGCACGAACGGGAGAAGGACGGAAGCATACGAACGGAATATCAGGTGCCGTCAGGGGTCCTGGTAATCGATTAAAATAGTAAAGATCAAATTAGGGTCTGCCTTACGGTAGGCCTTTTTATTATGGTCACAATTAGCAAAAGCAACCAATGACAGCGATCGCAACTAATGACAGCTCCCGGTTAATGCCGCAAGAATCACAGTGGGCTGCCAATCTGATCAAGCAAGGACTATCGACGGCAATCTAACCCCTTGCCTATGATGGAACTGCAGATTCAATAACCCAAGCCAATGTGACGAGGAAACGAAAGGATGGTAGCAACATGCAAAAAAGTATCACAACGAGATTCTCTGCGTCATCGGCTGCAATGTCATCGACAATGACGGGCAGACTTGTGCGGAACCGGTGGCTATATTTTATGGTCCTCCCCGGCCTATTGTATTTTCTCGTTTTTAAGTATTGGCCGATGTATGGCATCTTCATCGCATTTAAAGACTTTCAGCCGTTTTTAGGCTTCTGGGACAGTCCGTTTGTTGGACTTAAACATTTCGAACGTCTTTTTAGCGATTCGAATTTTCTTGTTCTTTTTCGGAATACGCTCATTTTGGCTGCTTACAACATCCTGTTTTTCTTTCCGCTGCCGATCGTGATTGCGCTTATGCTCAACGAGTTGAGACATGAATTCTCCAAGCGCATCGTTCAAACGCTGGTATACATCCCTCACTTTATGTCATGGGTTGTAGTCGTGGGCATTGCTTATATGTTCCTGACGACGGAAGGCGGCATCGTAAATGAGCTGCTGGTACGTTTCGGAGGAGAAAAGATCAATTTTCTTGTGAGCAACGAGTGGTTCCGGACGATCATTACAGCTGAGGTCATGTGGAAGGAAACGGGCTGGGGAACGATTATTTTCCTTGCGGCATTGTCCGGGGTAGACCCGCAGCAATATGAAGCAGCGCGAATGGACGGCGCGAACCGGCTTCGCCAGTTGTGGCATATTACGCTGCCGGCGATTCGCAGCACCATCATTATTCTGCTGATCCTTCGCCTAGGACATTTTCTCGATACGGGCTTTGAACAAATTTTCCTTATGCTCAACGCAATGAACCGGGATGTCGGAGAGGTATTCGATACCTATGTCTACTCCGTCGGAATTAGCCAAGGACAGTACAGCTTCAGTACGGCGGTTGGTTTATTTAAGTCGATCGTCGGTTTGATCCTTGTCGTTGTATCCAATAACCTGGCCAAAAAATTCGGAGAAGAAGGTATCTATTAGGAAAGGAGCGTTGAACCACTATGCCGATCAAGCAAAGCTGGGGAAGCCGAATATTCGATAGCTTGAACATCACACTATTGCTTGCATTTGCTTTGATTACCGTAATCCCGTTCATTTATGTCATTGCCGGTTCGTTCGCTACGCAGAAAGAATTGCTGCTGCGCGGGTTTATCCTATTCCCGACAGATTTGACTTTGGATGCATACAAGTATATTTTCTCTACCCAAACGCTCACCAGAAGTTTGCTGGTAACCATTTACATTACAGTCGCAGGCACGTTGATCAACATATTCTTTACCTGCTTAATGGCTTATCCGTTAGCACGCAAAGATATGGATTTCCGAAAGCCGATCTTAATGCTGGTAGTGTTCACGATGCTGTTCAGCGGCGGGATGATTCCGACGTTCCTGGTTGTCAAACAGCTTGGGATGATCGATACCTACTGGTCCTTGCTTATTCCAGGCGCGATCAGTGCCTTCAACTTAATTATTATCAGGAACTTTTTTCAGCAGCTGCCGGACAGCTTGGAGGAATCCGCCAAGATCGACGGCTGCAACGATCTGGGCATCTTTTTAAGAATTGTGCTTCCCCTATCCATGCCCGCCATTGCGACATTCTCGTTATTTTACGCCGTAGGCCACTGGAATACGTTCTTTAGCGCGGTACTGTATATTAACGACAATACCAAATGGCCGATTCAAGTGCTCTTGAGGCAGATTGTAATCTTGGCTTCGGGCGGTATCGGAGACTCCGCCGCGATGGAAGCGGATTATGTTACTCCGCCGGATCAAGCGGTGAAAATGGCGGTAATTGTGGTATCTACTCTTCCGATCCTGCTTGTATACCCGTTTATGCAGAAGCATTTTGCCAAAGGGGTATTGCTGGGCTCGGTTAAGGGATGAGGATATAATAGATGAATGGAAAAAGGGAGGATTTAAGAATGAACAGAAAAAATCAGAAAAGACTTGTTAAAGCCGGAGCCCTGCTCGCCGCAATCGCATTGTCTGTTACCGCCTGCGGAGGGAAGAATCAAGAAAATTCCCCAAGCAGCAATGAATCGGGCACTAATCAAGGAGCGCTTCAATTGACCATGATGCTGCCCACCTACAATCCGGAGCAAATGCCTGCAGACAGCTCGGTTCTAAAAACGCTTGAGGAAAAGACAAACTCGAAACTTACGGTTTCATGGGTGCCTTCCTCGACCTATACAGATAAGCTAAGCGCTACCGTTGCATCCGGCGAGCTGCCGAAAACTTTTGTTGCGCTGGAAGCGAAAGCCTCCTTCATTGTCAACGCTGCCCGTACCGGTATGTTCTGGGAGGTCGGACCGTATCTCAAAAACTATCCGAACTTGAGCAAGATGTCGGATCTCGTATTGAATAACATCTCGATCGACGGCAAGATCTACGGTGTGTACCGTGAGCGGGATCTCGCACGATTCGGCATGATGATCCGACAGGACTGGCTAACGAACCTCGGCATGCAGGCGCCGAAGAGCGTAGATGAACTTTATACGGCCTT
Source organism: Paenibacillus sp. LPE1-1-1.1 (assembly GCF_040676435.1). Classification (NCBI taxonomy): domain Bacteria; kingdom Bacillati; phylum Bacillota; class Bacilli; order Caryophanales; family Paenibacillaceae; genus Paenibacillus; species Paenibacillus sp. LPE1-1-1.1. The sequence continues at coordinate 1,085,998 of NZ_JBEGHY010000001.1, read as the reverse complement.
GAAAGCCTTTACAACGGGAGATCCGGACAAGAACGGCAAACAGGATACGATTGGTCTTGCTGTAGGCATGCAGGGGAATAACATAGCCGGCTTTAAAGACATTCTGGTCTATATGGGAGGCCCTAATGAGTGGGAGCTAAAGGACGGCAAGCTGGTTCCGGCCCATATGACGGAAGCTTACCTGGATACAATGAAGTTCTACAAGAAGCTGTATGACGAAAAAATGATTAATCAGGACTTCGCAATCGTCCAGGACGGCCGGTCTGTTATGAATAAAGGCCAAGCAGGGCTCTGGATCGATAATATGTTAGACGGCAAAAATATCGAAGAAAACATTAAGAAGGTCGATCCGGAAGCTAAAATTAACTTAATCAATCGGATCTCCGGTCCGATGGGCGAAAGAACCCGCGCCGGCGCCGGTTATCTGGGCATGTACATGATTCCGAAAACGAGTGTGAAGACGGAAGCCGAGCTCGAGCAAATTCTCGCTTACTTCGACAAAGTATCCGAGAAGGATATTCAGAATCTGATGAAATATGGCATTGAAGGGAAGCAGTACAAGATTGAGAACGGAAATTATTCTCCCAATCCGGATCCGAAGACGAGGGCCGAAATTACAGACGGCAATCAGTTTATGATTTTGCAGGATCAAGTTGTAAACTATGGAACCGAGCTGGATCAGCTCAGTACAAAGCTTTTCAAGGACAATGCTACGTTCGCCTTGGCTAACCCGGCCGCACCATTTATCTCCAATACGGAAATTGAGAAGGGCAAGGAACTCTCAAAAGTCATAGCGGATGCCACAGTGAAATTCATTATGGGCTCGGTTAATGAGGCCGAATGGGATCAAGCGGTTGATCAATGGCTGCAAAGCGGCGGAAGCAAGGTTATTGAGGAAATGAATGCAGAATACGCCAAACAAGAGGGGCAATAAGGATGCCGGAGCTCGTGGAAATGAGATAAAACGTCAGGATCCGCGTCATGGCTTAAAACGGAGTTTTCTTGTACACTTGAAGTACTTGTAAGGAAACTATCCTATGGAGGCATTATGAGATTTCGGTCCTCGTCCTATCTATTGAAGCTGATGTTATTGTCTATCTTGATTGGCACCGTACCCGTCATTCTGCTCGGCGCCTTCGCCTATTACAATTCCTCTCGAACCGTACAGGAGAAAGTAGACGAGAGCAATAAGCTGCTTTTGCAGCAAATGCAGATGCGTACCGAACAAACGCTCAGAACCGTTGATAATTCGGCAACGCAGCTGCTGCAGTCACCTGTCGTCACCCGTGTCTTTGAGAAAAATATATCCAATCATGATTTCCAATTGGTACATGAGCTGTATAAAGGAATATCGTTGATTCAAACCTACGAGCTTGGCATCAAAGATGTGTTCCTGTTCAGCCTGAACAAGAATTGGATGGTTTCGAGCAGCGGGGTTAACGAATACAGCGCCCCGGAGTTCAGGCCGATGCTTGAAGCTTTTGCCCGGAAAGAGACAGGTTCCTTCTGGACAAGCGGATCGGAGGATCTTCCGAATTCCTACCAGTCCGTTTACTTTGTGAAGAAGTATCCCTTTAACTCTCTTAATCCGACAGGGATCATCTGCGTCGTTCTATCGTCCGATGTGATGAAGGAGCTCGATGCGTTTCTAAACGGTGAGTTCGGCAGCGCGTTTATTCTGGATCAAAACTCCAATATTATCGTTCACCGCGACCGTACCCAGCTTGGAAGCAGCATTTTGGATCAGGCCTACCTAGAGTCCTTTGTCGAAGCGAAGGATACTTCCGGGCAATATGCCGCCAAGCGGGATGGAGAGGAAGTGACGGTCACTTTTCGGAAATCTTCTTACAACGGTTGGAGCTACGTATCCGTAACCTCCAACGATCAGGTAACCGAACAGAATAAAGTGATCGGCTGGTTTACTTTACTTGTATGCCTGATCATCCTGCTGGTCACGCTGATCGTTGCCTGGTTCGGATCCAAGAAGATGTACAGTCCGATTCAATCTATCTATTCCGCGCTCACCAGCATTCCTTCCTTGAATGCTAAGGAGAAGCCAAGCGGCGAGCTTCAGATGATCGGAGACCGCGTCGATTATTTGATTAGAAATCAGTCCTTGATCATGAACGAGCTTAAGGGTCAGCAAATACAGCTCAAGGAATTTTTTATGCAAAAGTTGTTTAGCGGTACGATCCAGCCTGCGGATTTTGTGGAGAAACTGAGCTTGTACGGATTGGAAAAGCCGTGGCCTTCCATGTGCGTCGTTGCCATTCAAATCGATACGCTGAAGGATACCAGATATGAAGAGGCTAACCGGGATTTGCTCATGTTTGCCATCAGCAATATCGTCGGCGAGCTTGTCCTGTCCGAGCAAAGGCTGGTGCCGATTGTCAAATCGGATTGCCAAGTGACCCTGATCGGCTCTTCGAAAGAGGGGCCGGACTTTAAAGAGCAGATTTTTAACCTGTCCGATGAAATCCAAAAGGCTATATTTCAATACTTGGAGATTAAGGTGAGTATCGGAATCAGCCGTCCCATCAGCTCGTTCGCGGAAACCCAGCAGGCTCTCCATGAAGCAATGACCTCGTTAAAGTATAGGATAGGACTGGGACAAGAGTCGATTTTGTTTATAGAGGACGTGCAGCCGCAGAAAAGCAACCTGAACCGGTTTCCGAATGCTGGGGAGCAAGCCTTGTTAGATGCGATTCGGGCCGGGAATTTGGAGCAATCAGAGATGGCTTTGACGCAATTTATCGGAGAGCTGTTCCAGCCCCGTGCCCAGCATCGGGACTATCAGTTATCCTTGCTGAGGCTTCTAATCGACCTCCTCAAATTCGGTCAGGAATTGTCTATCCCCATGGACCGAATCACACAAGATGAAGCCTCCTTAATTCAGTCTTTGTTCAAGCTGCGGAATGTACAGGAGATTGAGCATTGGTTCTGGTCCATATTTGTATTTCCTTACATTCAGGAATTGGGCACTCGGAGAGACTCCCAATTCAAGCATATTTCTGAAGCCGTAATCGATATGGTCAAAAGGGAGTTTGATTCAGGGCTCACATTAGAGGAGTGTTCTTCCCGCATCAATTATCACCCTCACTATGTTAGCCGTGTTTTCCGTCAGGAGACTGGCATTAATTTCGGCGAATATTTATCGCAATATCGAATCGACATGGCTAAGAAATGGCTGAAGGAATCAGATATGAAAGTGGTTGAAATCTCTGAGCGATTGCAGTACAACAACTCCGCTAACTTTATTCGCTCCTTTCGCAAAATGGTAGGCATGACGCCGGGACAATACCGTGAAGAGGGTTAATGAGGACTGGAAAGTTCGGGCCACTCAAAATAGCGTTACAGGCACTTATGCCTGTGGCGCTATTTTGCGTCTCGCGGTTCAGTATGCAGTTATGATAGACTGGATAAAATCCTTCAAAAAATAAGGAAGTGTTAAACAATGAATTACGAAACGGTTATGCAGGAGCTTGAAGCTCTTGGCAAGGAACGAACCAAGAAAATTTACGTATCCAATGGCGCTCACGAACCGCTTTTTGGTGTGGCTACTGGCGAAATGAAACCCATCGCCAAGAAAATTAAAAAAAATCAACCTTTAGCAGAGCAGCTTTATGCTACGGGAAATTACGACGCCATGTACTTTGCCGGCGTAATTGCAGACCCAAAAGCAATGACTGAAGCTGATTTTGAGCGTTGGATTGATGCGGCTTATTTTTATATGCTTTCCGATTATGTGGTGGCAGTGACCTTGGCAGAAACAGATATTGCACAGGAAGTTGCCGATAAGTGGATTGCAGGCGACGAAGAGCTGAAAATGTCAGCGGGCTGGAGCTGTTATTGCTGGCTTTTGGGTAATCGACCGGATGTGGAATTTTCGGAAAGCAAGCTTGCCAATATGCTTGAAATCGTGCAAAATACGATTCACGATTCTCCCGAACGAACCAAATACGCTATGAATAATTTTATTTACACGGTGGGGGTGTCCTATTTGCCTCTCCATAATAAGGCGGTCGAGACCGCAATGGCGGTAGGCCCGGTAGAAGTCAACCGGGACAAGCCAAAAAGCAAGTTTCTACTCGCTTCCGAAAATATTCAAAAGACAGTAGATAAAGGGAGAATTGGTTTCAAGCGCAAATATGTAAGGTGTTAAACGATTGCTTCGCCACTAGAATTTAAGACAGCAGCAATTTAATAAGTGCAAAACACGCAGCCTCTGCTCCAGTGAGGCTGCGTTGTGCTATCTATTACTTTATGGTTGGGGACTATCCACCAGAGCACAGGGCAATGGATAAAGAGTGGCCGGAAGATTACATAAATAACTATCTGGCTCCATTTAACCGAACTCAGCAAATTAGACCGACAGCTGTCAGAGGGATACAAAGGGAATCGCGGCAAATCGATATTAAAGGAAATTTTGATATACCTGTTTTAGTTGCGCGAGGTCTACTTGAAGGTTCACTAGTTGCGGACTCTGATATTGAGCGTTATAAGAGTATGTGCCCAAAATTAATGATCAAGGAATATGCAGCTTCAGGCCATGGTCTTAAGGGGCAAGACAAAGAAAAATTTTACAATGATATTGTTGAGTTTATTAATAACATTGATTAGAGTGACACTGTATGGTCAAGGGACAAGAACATACATCCATGAAGCTCCGCGCATAGCGCGGCTTTTTTATTTTTGTGAGTCCTCATTGAGGATAAGAACTTTCGCTTTTAGGCAAAGTAAATAATTAGAAATACTACCTTGACAGTCATAGTAATGTGTCGTATTATACAAACATGGAGGTTGATTACATGAGCGAGAACAAAATTACATCCGACCTGCTGCGCGGACATACCGATACGATGATTTTAAGGCTCTTATCCGAAGCTGACCGCTACGGCTACGAGATCGTAAAACTGATTGCCGATCGTTCGGACGGCGAGTATGAATTAAAGGAAGCGACGATGTACTCGAGCGTCCGGAGGCTTGAGGCCGACGGTGATATCGAGTGGTATTGGGGCGATGAATCACAGGGTGGTCGGCGTAAATATTTTAGGATTACCGAAAAGGGCAAAGATGCTTACGCCCGCAATAAAAGCAATTGGGAGTACGCGAAGCGCGTGCTTGAAAACTTATTATAAGGAGAGATGATGTTATGAATCAGAAATTGACGAATTATTTGAACGGCGTATTTACGCCATACGATGGAGTAAAAAGCGTTACCGAATTAAAGGCCGACCTGCACTCCGATTTACAGGAGCGGTTCCGTGAGCTCAAAGCTGAGGGCAAGGACGATGAAACAGCGTTTAAGATGACTATTGAGAGTATCGGCGACATCGAGCAAACGATCCTGGAGGTCTCCAACCTCTCCCGCTCGCTGGAACGTCAGGTGGTGACAAACTTTAGCGGAAGCAGCCTGGCGAAAAGCGACTTTGCAGGCGTTACGGCCCATAAAGGACAGTTTAAGGGCAGCGCGTTGCACGGTTCCGACTTTTCGGGCGCAGATTTGACCGGCAGTTCGTTTAAGGCCAGCGACGTACGCGAAGCCATTTTTGACGGCGCGAATCTGACGGACTGCAGCTTATCCGCGCTTGACCTGAGAAATGCAAGCTTCAATAAGACGATCCTTGTACGAACCAATTTCAGCAAGTCGGGGCTTGACGGAGCCAAATTCACAGGAGTAAGACTGACCGAAGTGACGTTAACGCTGACCGATCTTAGAAGAACGATTTTTGAAGGTTGTTTATTTGATGGGGTTGACTTCAAACATTCTGATCTGAGCGGGCAGTGTTTTGACGGACAGACGTTTATCGGCGTCAAGTTTGACAAAGCGGCATTAACCGAAGCTTCGTTCAAGGGCGCTACATTTAGAAATGTTTCTTTCCAGCCTGGGTTTGCTTTAACGAATAAGTACTATCGTATGATCAAAACCATCTGCTTTGACGGCGCAACGATGGATAAACTGACCTATGCCGCCCTAAAAGGCATGGAGGTCGATCTATCTAAGGTTACCGTAATTTAAGGGGGATCATACTATGCCAAACAAATCAATTAAAGTAACAGGGCTCAATAAGTCCTATAAGGATCTACAGGTTCATTGCTATAATTGAAAGCGAAGCGAATGAGATAGCGGAATTAACTGGATGAGCAGATTATGCTCTCCAGTTTTTTTATTTTCGGCAACTAGCATAAATGGAAGCGATAACAACTTAGCAGGATTGTGAGGGTCTTTAGCATGATGCGGCAAGAAAAGATGGCTTAGAATTGTTACTATATATTCAAGAGAAAACAGATATGGAGGGCAATCATGAGCTAATCGAGTGTTATTCAATAGATAGCCACCAATTAATGCTTGGTGGCTTTTTATTTGGGATTTAATGGTTTCTTGGTTAACATTTGCCATGTCGGAGATATCCTGTATCGTATTCACCAAACTTTTTTTATGAAATTCTAAAGAAATTTCCTCTTTTATATTTTAATTCCTGGAGCATTCACCAAATTTGGCCTGAATTCCCTTTAAAAACGTATCAGCAGCTGCCGAAAAGACCGGATGCTTTTTCCAAACCATATTTAAGCCAGATTCAAGTTTTGGCTCTAGAGGTTTGAAACAAAGGTTACTATCACTAGACGTATTTACTATTTTATCAAGAGTTATTGCATAACCAATGCCTTCTTCAACCATAATCGCAGCATTATACGCTAGATTGTATGTAGCCACAACGTTTAATTTATCAAAATCACTACCAAACCAATCCGCAAATTCATTTTTAGAAAATGTCTGCTTCATAGCCTGTCGTGAACAGATAAGCGGAACATTGATTAAATCTGCTGGTTGAATGGAATCTTTGAAAGCAAGAGGACTGTCTTTCCTCATAACAACGCCCCAAACATCCTTAGCAGGGATATTAATATAATTGTATTTTGAGACGGCTGCTGGTTGAATTAAAATACCAAAGTCAAGAAGTCCCTTTTCAAGCCGTTCAGTCACATCATCTTCGTTTCCGCTGTAGAGGTGATACCGTATATTTGGATAGCTTAACTGTAAGTCTTTTACTACGCGGGCAATATGTTTCATGGCATCTGTTTCCCCGCCGCCAATATAGACATCCCCACTTACTGTTTCTTCCATGGATCTGAACTCTGCATCTACTTTATCGACCATATCAACGATTTCTTCTGCTCTCTTTCTTAAGAGCATTCCTTCATCTGTAAGTAGGATACTGTGGCTGCTGCGAACAAATAGCTTTTTTCCCAAAGCTTGTTCAAGATCTTTCAATTGTCTAGACAAGGTTGGCTGTGTGAGGTGCAAAAAATCAGCCGCCGCCGTAATGCTGCCTTCTCTTGCAACAGTAAGAAAATAACGCAAAACTCTAATTTCCATTAAAGGCAGTCCTCCTTTGTTCATACTATACATGTTTAAGAAATGCTCATCAAGCATATCTTGATATAAGATATAGGTATTTGTTATGTTGAAAAAGCGCGCTAAAATAAATATAAACAGTAATTATGTTAATTGAAGTGCTGAAGGGAATGATGAACATGGATAAGAAAAAGGTTTGGTTTATCACAGGTGCCGGTCGAGGTATGGGCGCAAATATCGCGAGAGCTGCTTTGAGCGCCGGACACAGAGTTGTGGCTGCCGGCCGTAATACGGATGCGGTGGCAAAAGCGATCGGTGAAGATGAGAATGTATTAGTTGTCCAATTGGACGTTACCCGTCCTGATGATGCACAATCCGCAGTTAAGACTGCTATCGACCGGTTCGGCATTATCGATGTGCTGGTCAATAATGCCGCACACTTCTATGGGGGCTTCTTCGAGGAATTGACCCCTGACCAAATCGAGCGTCAGCTGCAGGTTGCGTTGCTCGGCCCTATGAACGTTACCCGTGCGGTTTTGCCCGTCATGCGCAAGCAGCGTTCTGGTCATATCATCTCAATCTCCTCAGGTGCAGGCATTTCTGGATTCGAGTTTAATTCCGCTTATTCTGCCTCGAAATTTGCGCTTGAGGGATGGATGGAGTCGTTGGCTCCTGAGGCAGCACCTTTTGGCATTCATACGACCATTGTGAACCCGGGCTTTTTCCGTACGGAACTTCTTACGGAGACGTCGTCGACTTACGCTAAGCTGTCCGTCGAGGACTATGCGGAACGCAGAGCTAGTTACATGGCATTTTTTAATGAACAGAATGGGCAACAATCCGGTGATCCGAACAAGCTTGCCAAGGCACTCCTCATGCTTGCAAGCGAATCGCAACCACCGCGACGCTTCATCGCAGGCGCCGACGCGATAGGCATTGCAGAGCAGAAAATTGTCGACCTCCAGACGCAGATCAATGCCTACCGTGATCTCTCGACATCCATGGCCTATGACGACTAAACGAAATCAGTTGCTTGTCTATATTTTAACCTTGGGTGTATTTAGTATCTTGAATACCGAGATGGGTGTAATCGGAATTTTGCCTCTGATAGCGGACCACTTTCATGTCAGCATCTCCACCGCAGGGTTAATCGTGAGTCTTTTTGCGCTTGCAGTTGCCGTCTCTGGCCCAATATTGCCTTCATTGTTTTCGGGCATGAACCGCAAGAAATTGATGCTGCTTGTGCTTGGCATATTTATAGCAGGCAATCTTGTCTCCGCTATCACAACAGACTTTATGGTGTTATTGATTGCACGTGTCATTCCGGCTTTTTTCCATCCTGTTTATTGTTCATTGGCATTTACTATCGCAGCTTCGTCCGTCAGCAAGGATGACGCTTCGAAGGCAGTAGCCAAAGTATTCGTTGGTGTGTCTGCAGGAATGGTGCTTGGCGTACCTGTCTCAAGTTTGATTGCAACCGCCACTTCGCTTGCTCATGCGATGTTGTTCTTTGCTGCCGTAACGACAGTCGCATTCATCGCCACACTCCTGTTTGTACCATCGATGCCTGTTAAGACAAGGGTCTCTTATGGTACTCAGATACTCGTATTAAGAAGATCCATGACCTGGCTTTCCATTGCCGCAGTGATCTTTATGAACGGAGCCGTATTCGGGGTGTACAGCTACCTTTCCGAGTATCTGAAAACCGTGACCAATTATGCCTGGAACACAATCAGTTTGATGCTATTCCTATACGGTGCGGCCAACATGGTTGGAAATATGATTGCAGGGAAGCTGCTTACAAAACATGCATTAAGCACAGTAAAGTTTTATCCATTTGCATTGGGAGCAGTTTACATCATGCTTTTCATCATGGGACCGTTCAGTGTGCCAATGGCCTGTATTATTTTGATTTGGGGAGTATTGGGTGGCATAGGAGGCAACATTACTCAATATTGGATTGTGTCTGCAGCGCCAGAGGCTCCTGAATTCGCGAATGGACTCTTTCTAACATCCGCCAACTTGGGCACAACGATTGGAGCGAGTGTATGCGGACTATTCATATCAGGATTAAGTACGCAATACGTCGTACTTGGGGGAATCCTGTTCCTCATATTAAGCATCGCTGCAGTTTATCCAAGGATTTCTAACTACAGCAATTACCATAACCATTCAAGGAGGATAACATCAAGATGAGAAAAGTGTTAACGTTGCTTCTCGCATTGGTGATGGCCTTCACACTTTCAGCTTGTGGCGGTAAAGATGAGTCCAGCTCCAACAGAAATGATAATGCAACCAATAACAGGACCACTATTCAAGCAGGTACGACTGATGAAACGAATGACCCGGTTGGCCAACCTTCTGCTTCACCGACTGTAGATCATGACGGTTCGACGGATGTGAGGATCAAATTGATATTTGATAATGAGGAATACATTGTAAAAATGTATGATAATCCGACAAGCCAGGATTTTTTGTCAAGGCTCCCGTTGACACTCACATTTAAGGAGTATAGCGGCTTCGAAAAATTGAGCATTTTGGATAAAGGATTGACTGCGGAAGATGCGCCGTCAGGAAGCGATCCGGAAGTTGGAGATATCGGTTATTACGCTCCGTGGAAAGATGTGAACATGTATTATACAGACTGGAATTATTCGAGCGGACTTATTAAATTAGGGAGGATCGAATCCGGCCCCGAAGAGTTTACAAAAAAGATTAAATCTATGAATGATGATTTTACGGTAAACATTCAAAAAATGAACTAAATTACTTCCTTAAATCTTTTAAAGTTAGTGATGAATGTCGTCTCGAAACTAATATTAAGTATCGCAGCGATTTATTTCAAGAAGTTTCATTTACAGTCGATTGGAGGTTTCCAATAATGCAAGATAAGCAGGTAGCTCTTGTCACAGGGGCAAATCGAGGAATCGGATATGAATTGGTTAAACAATTGGCTTCAATGGGGTTCAAGGTCATTTTGACTAGCAGGGATCCAAGTAAGGGTTCTGAAGCGGCGCAACAACTTGCCGAGACCGGATTGGATGTTTCTTCCGCCGTCATGGATGTCACAGATCAAGAGAGCATCCGTCTAGCAGCAATGACCATTACCGAGACCTTTGGCCGATTGGATGTATTGATAAACAACGCGGGCGTATATTTGGATGAGAATGCTAAGTTATTAACCATGGATCCTGCGATTCTAGAGAAAACGATGTCCACGAATTTCTTCAGCGTCTACCATGTTATGCGCACATTTATTCCACTCATGGAAAAGCGGGGATATGGAAGAATTATTAATGTTTCCTCGGAATATGGAGCCATGAGTGCCATGTCGTCCGAAGGCGCAGGAGCGTACAAGATCTCCAAACTTGCAATGAATGCATTGACCCGACTGGCAGCAGCAGAACTCAGAGGAGATATCAAAATTTTTGCAGTCGATCCGGGCTGGGTAAGCTCGGATATGGGAGGACCCGCTGCTCCGAGAACTCCGAAACGTGCTGCCGATCTGATCCTCCAATTAGCGATGAAGGGTTCGGAAGGACCTCGTGGCGGGTTCTTCAGGGATGGCAAACCAATCGATTGGTGAAAATAAAGCCATCGTATATTTCACCAAGCTTCTTTTAAGATAATTAACATATTTGAGCAATCCGTTGATATATCAACAAAATCCATTGTTTTAACCATTGAATGAACGTTTGATAAGACTATAATAATAGACATGAGTTGATTAACCAGCTTTAACCGTTTAATCACTTCTTGTTTAGTTTAGTAAATTGATCGGGGATATTGCACCAAAACTTGTACAACTTAAGGATGATATCCTGTTTGGCGATGTATGGGAACGCAGTGAGCTGTCTCCTCGGAACGTAGCCTGATTACAGTAGCTTCTCTAATAACAGGCGGGAATACGCAGCAATGGGGTTTCCATCTAAATAAGGCGAAGGAAAATGGCATTTCAGAAGAAGAGCTGATTGAGGTATCACACATTTGGCCTTTTACGCTGGCTGGTCCAAAGCTTTGTCTGCCGTAATGGTGGCAAAAGAAATGTTTTTGAAGGGATGGAAAAACGAAATGGCAATTGAAAACAAAGTGGTTGTAATTACAGGCGCAAGTTCAGGAATTGGGGAAGCTGCAGCTAAGCTATTAGCTCAGAAAGGCGCAAAAGTTGTACTTGGTTCAAGACGTGAAGAGCGTTTAGTAAAATTAGTTGAAGAAATCAAATCGAACGGTGGTCAAGCAGCGTATCGCGTCACAGATGTTGTTAATCCAGATGATAATCAGCAGCTTGTTCAACTAGCTAAAGAAACTTTTGGTGGTGTCGATGTAATCTTCTTGAACGCTGGACTAATGCCTAACTCACCACTTTCCGCATTAAAAACTGATGATTGGAACAGTATGATTGACGTTAATATTAAAGGTGTATTGAATGGTATCGCCGCAGTATTGCCTACATTTACATCGCAAAAGTCTGGACATATCATCACTACTTCATCAGTAGCTGGGCTTAAAGCTTATCCAGGCGGAGCGGTTTATGGCGCAACAAAGTGGGCTGTTCGTGATTTAATGGAAGTTTTGCGTATGGAATCTGCCCAAGAAGGTACTAACATCCGCACAGCAACTATTTATCCAGCAGCGATCAACACGGAATTGTTGGATACGATTACTGATAAGAATATATCAAAAGGCATGACTGCGTTGTACGAACAATATGGTATTTCACCTGATCGAATTGCCAATGTTGTTGCATTCGCAATTGATCAACCAGAAGATACGAACGTTAATGAGTTTACAATTGGACCAACAAGTCAACCTTGGTAATAATTAAAAGATATGATGAAAGCGTAGGCTGTCGAGAAGATTCGACAGCCTTTTTGCGCTTTTTGTGTAAGTTCTCCCTTTAATTCAATAAGGTATCTCCAGGCTGTTGCCGTTAAACGTTTTTAACAAGTCCAATACGTTATTAAAATGAATTTCGCTCAAATGCTCGATGACCTCTTCAACTCCCAAATGCTCTGGATCTGAAATCCACATACAAATCACGCCTACTAACCCTGAAATAATGTACTCCAGTCCGACTTTCATTTTTTGATTATGATAATGATCACCAATACCGGAAAGAATAAAATCTTTTAATGCTTCTTTTAAATGAGTTGAGAAGCTAGGTTGACCATTTTGACTAAGCATTGTTCTAAAGAAAACAATGTTCGCTTCTAAAGCTTTAAACATGTCGCTTAAGCTTGCGATAAACATTTCCTTATCTATTGCATGGATATCTTTATCTTTTATATCCATGTTAAAGCAAGCATTTAATTTTTCCATGCTTTCCTGACATAAATTCTCCATCAAATCGGGTTTGTCCATATAGTGTAAATAAAAAGTGTTTCGATTTATTATGGCTTCGTCGGCAATGTCCTGTATGGTTATCCGTTCGTAGCCTTTCGTTTGAATTAGCGTCACGAAGGCTTCTTTAATGGCTTTCCTTGTTTTTAGAATACGTAGGTCTATCTTATCTTTAGCCATTTGTAACTCTCCATCCAATTAAGATAATGGTCATATCAAGATAATGTGACTATTAATTATCACAATGATGAATATCGACCATTGAATGGTTTAATTCTACGTTCTACAATTAAAAACGTCAAACGCAGTAAAACATCATCAATTCAAAAAGGAGATAGACGTATGAAAACAATAGCGATAATTGGAGCAGGTAAGGGATTCGGATTGTCCTTGGCCAAGCGTTTCGGTAAGGAAGGCTTTCAAGTTGCATTAGTTGCGCGTAATGCCGTGAAGCTTCAAGAGATGGTAGATGAACTAACAGTCGCTGGTATCCAAGCTTCTTCTTTTACAGCTGATATTTACAGTAAAGAACAAATTGAACAGGCTATTACCGGAATTAAAGAAAAGTATGGCCACATTGATGTACTGGAATTCAGTCCTACACCTGGTAATTTTCCTCCGACTTCTGTATTGGAATTAACGGTGGAGAATGCAAGGGACCTATTTGAAGGCTATGTTATCAGCACCATCAATGTTGTCAATGCCGTTCTGCCGGATATGCTGACTAAGAAGGAAGGTTCCTTGCTGTTTACAACAGGATTATCCGCATTGTATCCCGTTCCAATGATGGGAAATATCGGTATCGCAATGTCAGGCATGCGCAATTATATTGCCAATCTTCATACTGAACTGTCGCCTAAAGGTATTTTCGTTGGTCACCGATCCTTAGGTTTGTTTATTAAGGAACCAGGGGCAGGCACATTTGATGATCCAGATGTTATTGCAGACATGTGGTATCAAGCCTATACAGAGAAGAATGTATGGGAAGAAGAGTATCCCAAAGGCGTTACTCCTCAAACCGTCGTAATCTAAACAAAAAGTAGCAACTTTTTTATTGAGCTTTTTTCTTTGATTATTTTATACAGTTCGGTTCAGAAATTAGAGGAGGAAAAAATTTATGTCGCTAGAAATTTTACAAGCAAAATTAGAATTAAGAGAATTAGTTGATGCTTTTTCAAATTTGGGAGATGAAAAAAAGCTTTCGGAACAAATGCTTTTATTTACGCCTGATACTAGATATATGGTTTACTTCGGTGGCCAATTGGTGTCTGATGTTTCTGGAACAAAACAATTAGAAGAGGAGTTCACAGGTCACGCTTCTATTGTAAAACGTTATTTCTCCATTAACGCACAACACGTTGTGAAAGTGGATGGCGATACTGCAACAGGCGTTTCGTACTCTCAAATGAAAATGGTGAGAGAAGAAGAGGGCAAAGAAGTTATCACTGATTATAGTGTTAAATATGATGATATATATGTACGTCAAAACGGAACTTGGTTAATAAAGGAACGTACTGCTCACTTTTCAATTATAGAAGCAAGAATATTGCAAGGCTAATTTGATTAATACTTGGAAAATCATAGCTTAAAGAAACAAAGTGATTATCTCTGGTCGGCATAAATGTCTTACTTAACAACGCCGCATCATGATGGCAGATAACCCGGCGAGCGTGATTGACGAGGATGTTTGGTTTGATAAAACGATACTTGATAATTTTGAGTTAAGCTAACGAGACACGTTAGTATAAAAGGACGCCCAAGGGCAGGTGAACCCAAGGGCGTTTTGTGTTTTGCTAACGAGCGATTTAGCATATTTCGTTTTCTTCAAGTTTATCGGATGTCTTAATGTTAGTCGGGTTCATTGACACAGCACGTATTGTGATATCTGGGTGTCTGTTCCTAATTTGTTTTTTCGCATCAGACATACTTGAAGCCATGACATTCTCATAATAAGTTACACCGTTTACTGGATCTTGATACTCGACAGTAAATTCATATTGATCATCCATTTTCGTATCCTGCCTTTCATGAAGCGTTTGTAATTACTTTGTCTACCAGCCCGTATGACATTGCTTTCTGAGCGTCCATAAAATTGTCCCTGTCAATTTCTCTTGCTACTTTGTTAATCGGTTGCCTGGCCACGAGCACCACAGCCCCTTCACTCAGTAATCGACTCGATATTTTTCCTCTAGGAATGAGAACTTGTTGCTTTTAACAAACGTGTTTTGGCGAATATTCACGCATTCAGTGGTCTCTAATATCTCACGAGGGGATGTATTTCTTAATTCTTTAAGCCGATCAACGACTTCTTCGTCAATTGACACGGCTTCGATTTCCTCGTCGTTAACGAACGTAACGGGAATGTTGTGAGACATTTCGATCTGCTTTCTACCATCTGAGTAAACTAGACTTACTGTAATGATTCGTTCTCCGCATTCAATTGCGTCCTCTGTATAGATTTCCAATAGTACATCTTGGCCCTTTGACAGATCCGGCATGATGGATTCATTTTCAGCGTGACCGTTGAGATTCGGTAAGCGATGTACTCCTTCTGGCAGTTGCACGTTTAATTGCAATTCTTTGTAGCCAAAAAGATCATCGGATAACAGAATCCAAAGGTGGTTCAATCCTTCTTCATTTTCCATGATGGATTTCGCTAACCTAGTTTCCAAGATCATTTTTGTTCTCCCCTTAGAAGCATTGACACAGAATCAATAACTTTTTGTTTAACCTCTGCTGAGATTCGAGGACTTAAGGAGATGACGACATCCTCCGTGATTTGATGTGTTTCGTTTTCGAGCAGTCTATTGGGCTGATAAAGATGCAACTGATTACCGATTTTCTCAATTTCCTCAATAGACAGGGATTTTAACTTCTCTTGGATAACTCCTAATGTTTCACCTGTTCTTGTCAGTGTGATAATGGCTCTTAGGTACTGTAGATGTTTGTTTGTGTACACACGTTTATTACCGGATAATTCGAGCGAAGGGATCATTCCGATTTGGGTATAGTAGCGTACTGTTCTTAGGTTCATCCGAGGGTCATCTTTCTGAATAATGTCAGCAACCTGTTTTGCGGTATAAGTTTCCATGTTTCCTCCTGGATTACATTTTACTGACTAACATACAGTTAGGTGTATAGGTTACAGTTTACTGTAACGTCTTGTGAATAGTCAAGATTTCCAAACAAAAGACGCCCAATGGCGGTAAAGCCAAGGGCGTTTTGCATTTATTACTTGTCGTTCGTTAAACTAACAGGGAATTCGAATTTGGAAGTTCGGGAAGAGTTTGGAGCAAAAAAGATGGACTTGGTACAAATGGTATTGGTGTTGTGAAAATGAAATTGAGTGATTATGAAATACATCAATTGTCAGGAAAAATAGTTTTAACGACTTATCGAATATTCATCGAGGAAAAAATACAGTATTCTTTACAAGTTCTATTTGGAAATTTGAAGATACAAAATGGCGGATGATATTGCCTAATCCTCTCAACCCCATTCCTTATCCTACTATAATCCTTGCGTAATGACTCGGACAAGCTGACGTTGTTTTTATAACTAACGTTGGCTTTTTTATTTTTCCAGAAACTTATTGCGGGAGAAAAAACGGGACTATAGTAGTTTCGTCCCCCCAGCTTCATTGATTGCCCCATCCCGTATGCCTCGCGGCATCCTATACAATGAAGCTACAAGACGGGAGGAGATGGAAGCATGAATAAAAATCGGATCGGAGCTTATTTGTTTAGCTTTCCCAGCTTTTTTCTAACAGTTGCTCTCGGCATATATCCAGTAATATGGGCCCTTCGATATATGTTCTACGATTATCGGGGCTATGGTACGCCCAAATTTATCGGACTTGGCAATTTTGCGCGGGTTGCGCGGGATACCGAGTTTTGGCAGTCCGTTGCGAACACCTTCGTGTATGCAGGCGGGAAGCTAATTATTACGCTGCCGTTATCGCTTATCTTGGCTGTTATACTGAACCGCAAGCTGCGCGGGCGGCATGCCTTCCGGGCGATATTTTTCCTGCCGACGATCTTTAGCGCATCGGTTATGTCCATCGTATTTTATATTGTGTTTAACTCTTACAACGGCATTATTAATCAATACCTGCTAAAGCTGAACATCGTCTCCGGACCAATCGACTGGCTTGGCGCAGCTTATGCGATGCTGACGATCGTTATTATTGCCGTCTGGGGGGCTGTAGGAAACTATATGCTGCTCTTCATTGCCGGACTCCAGAGTATCCCCGAAGACGTTTATGAGGCGGCGTCGCTGGATGGCGTGAATCCGGCACAGCGCTTATGGTATATAACGATTCCGATGCTGGGGCCTGTGCTGCAGATGATTATTATGCTGGCCATTACGACCTCGCTTAAAGGCTATGAGAGCATTATGGTATTGACGGAAGGCGGCCCTTTCGGCAAAACGGAAGTCATGTACCTGTACCTGTACAAGCTGTTTTTCCCGATGACAACGACGGGTTCCTCCGTTCAGAACATCGGATACGGCAGCGCTATCGGCTTCACGACCGCCATCATCGTTGGTTTGGTGACATGGCTTTACTTCTGGATGTCGAAAAAGCTGAACAACGTTTATTAAGGGGGAAGGATCATGACTATTCGTAAAATGCTGATCAGAACGCCGATTTGGATACTATTGCTGATCACGGCGGCGCTAATGCTGTTTCCTATCGTCATTGCGCTGCTCGGCTCCTTCAAAACGAATCTAGAGCTGACGACGGGGGCGACGATTTTTCCAGTAAAGTGGCAATTCCAGAATTATGTGCAAGCATGGAATCAAGCCGATTTTTCCGGATTTACGTTTAACAGCCTTTATGTGGCCGTTTTTGCCACGGTGGGAACTTTGCTTGTATCCGCTATGGCAGCTTATGCTGTCGATCGCGTTGCTTTTAAAGGAAAGAAGCTGATTATTTTTCTTCAGTCGTTTACGTTGTTCATATCCATCGGAGCCGTCGTGCTGCGGCCTCAGTTTGATCTGATGGTGTCGATTGGTTTGCAGAAATCATTATGGGGTGTCATAATCATTATCATTAGCGCCCATGCAACCGCATTCTTCATGATCATTGGCTTTTTCCGCAGTATTCCGAAGGATTTGGATGAAGCGGCGCTCATTGACGGCTGCAATTTCTATTCCATTTTCTGGAGAATCATATTGCCTTTGCTCAGGCCCGCTTTAGCTGTCGTAGCGCTTTTCTCCTTCCGGAACGCATGGAACGAATATATCCTGCCGCTTGTTTTCTCGCTGTCGCGGCCCGATTTGCAGACACTCCCTGTTGGTCTGGCCAACCTGAGATACGGTGCAGGAGCCGCAGTTGAGAATCAACTGATGCTTGCAGGCGCATGTATCTCTATACTGCCGCTTCTTATCGTATATATTTTCGCTAACCGCTCCTTCATGCAGGTAACGGTCGGCTCTGTCAAGGGTTGATAATCTCATATATTGAGGCGATAGACAACATGAAACGTTTATTGAGAAAGATGTCGCTAAAAAAACGGCTTTGGGTCTCGTTTGTTTTTCTGACCGTCGTATGTATTTCAGTCACGGGAACTTATGTTTCCGTGTTTTTTTCTCGTGAAATGGAATCGCAGGCAACGAAGTCAAGCCAAGATACGTTAAACAAAACGGCGCAGGTGTTCGATGAGCGCTTGCGCAATATCGTCGTTTCGATCTCCACGCTGATGATGGGGGAGCCGTTTCAAGACACCATGCGTGATGTTCAATCAAATAACAGTCAAGAATACTTTAAAAGGCTCTCTCAGCTGCAAACGTCCTTTGCTCAAATGATGATTGCCGAGCAGTCGATCGACTCGGTATTGGTGCATACGCCTATTGGCGATTTTTATCCAACGGAGAGCAGGCGAAGCAAGGTTGACTTCACGGATTCTTCGTTAAATGCTTTGATCCTGGGCACGCAGAATCGGTGGAGCACGATTTGGGTGCGGGGCCATGCCGAGGAGCTGTTCAGCAGGGGCAATCCTGTTATTTCCTTAATCATTAAGCCTTTATTCGATATGTCGCTGCCGGGCGTTTATGTCGTCGTGAATATCCGGGAAGATCTATTGCAAGAGCTGATACAGGCTCATTTGCAGGAGGGCAGCCTCAGGCAGCTCGTTGTTGACCGCGACAGCCGGGCGGTCTTTTCCTCAGCTCCCGTCATGCCGGAAAATGACATGAAGCTGTATGAACGGATCGGCAGCAGCGAAAGAGGCCACTTTGAGTATGAATCTAAGAGCAGCGGCTCCAATTTGGTTAACTATTCGGCGCTCGGCATGAATTCCGACTGGATGCTCATCGGTTACCAATCCAAGTCGAAGCTGCTGGCTCCCGTCCAGCATATGCGCTGGACGATTTTAACGATTATGGGCGTCTGTGTCGTACTTGCTCTGGTCATGTCCAGCATGCTGTCGGAGCTTTTGCTTAAGCCGCTGTTTAAGCTGCGTAACCTAATGTTTAAGGTAGAGCAAAATCATCTCGATGTCAGGTTCGAAAGCGTATTCGAAGATGAAATCAGTCAGGTCGGCCACAAGTTCAACCGGATGCTTGAACAGATCGGCGAATTGATCGGAGAGGTCAAGGCATCTGAGCGGGAGAAACGAAAATCGGAAATTAAAGCGCTTCAGGCGCAGATTGATCCTCATTTTTTGTACAACACGTTAAATACGATTTATTGGAAAAGCGAAATGGAAGAGCAGCAAGCCGTCAGCAGGATGATCGTTTCTCTTTCACAGCTGTTCCGGCTGGGACTTAACAATGGAAGAGAGATTACAACGCTCGGGCAGGAGCTCGAACATGTCGCACAATATTTGAATTTGCAGGCAATGTGTTATCCCGATTTGTTCCAATATGAAATCCATTCGGTGGATGAGAAGCTGAAGGACATTCCCGTGCTCAAAATCCTGCTGCAGCCGCTTGTGGAAAATTCGATTTTACACGGCTTTCAGGAGCTCCCTCACATGGGGAGGATCCGGATCGAGGCTGCTGCTGCTGACGGATTGCTGACGCTGACCGTGACTGACAACGGCATCGGAATGGATGCGGATCGTGTCCAAAATATGCTGAACGGTCTGGAAACGGAGCGTACAAGCTATGCCCTTTCCAATGTGGGTTCCAGGCTTTCGCTCTACTACGGCTATAAAGCTTCGATGAAGCTGGAAAGCGTGCCGGGCGTGCAAACGTCCGTTAAGCTGATTATCCCTATACAAGAGGTGATGAATGAATGAACGGGATTACGATCTGTATAGTGGATGACGTAAAAACAGTAATAGACGGCATCCTGAAAAAGATCCCATGGTCAGAGTACGGAATAGAAATCGCGGGCACCGCCTCTAACGGCAAGGACGGTCTTAGGCTGATCCGGGAAAAGCATCCCGATATCGTGCTTACCGATATTCGTATGCCGCTCAGCAGCGGAATCGATATGGTTCGCGAGCTTAAGGAGTCCGGGGAGCATGCGGCCAAGGTGATTTTTTTCAGCGGATATTCCGATTTTGCATACGCTCAGGAATCCGTGCGGCTCGGCGCGTTCGATTATTTGCTCAAACCCTTCACGAAGCAGCAGATTATAGATGTGGTGCTGCGCGCCAAAGCCCAGATTGAAGCGCAAAGGCTGGAGCAATTGGGCCGAATGGAGCTGGAAAGGAAGGTAAGGGAGAGTTTGCCTTATTTACGCCAGGAGTATTTCCGTCTGCTAATCCGACATGACGAGCAGCCTGAGCGTGCTTATGATAAATGGGAGTTTCTCGGCATCGATATGGGCACCCGAGGTTTCGTAGCCATGTCCGTACAAATTGACGGGTTAATGAATGAGCGCTCGCCTTTGCCTGTACGCGAAGTAGAGCTTACCCGTTTTGCCGTTCAAAATATTTTGGAGGAAACCATTAAGAAGCTTGTGAAAGGGATCGTGTTTCGCGAGCATTTGGGCCAGTTCGTCATTGTGCTGAATCTGGACGAGGAAGTCGATGTGCTCGCTCTTGCCGAAGCCTGCAAGGACAACGTAAATCAATATGCGAAACGGGCAATATCGATTGGGGTTGGTGGCCATGTGGAAGGGATCGCAGAGATCGCGCATTCCTATGAACAAGCCAAAACGGCGCTCAGCTACCAGTTTTATTCCGGCACCGGCTGTATTATTTCGTATAGCGATATTGAGAGGCAGGGCCATATTACACCACATTATTCCGCTGACAAGGAGACGGAGCTTCTATACTGTCTACGGTCGGGTAACAGGGAAGGGATGGAGCGGCTGCTCGATAGCATATCCGAGGAATGCCTGCGCTATCCGGCTCCGCCCAATCCCGATGTAATGACGAATTTATTTTACGGACTGGCATTCTCCATGTACCGCGTCATTGCCGAGAAAGCCGATCCCAAGCAGCGCATGTGGCTCGATGACCGTTTGAGTGCCATGAAGAAGGGCCGTTATCTTTCAACCGATGAGCTGATGGACGATGTGAAACAGCTGGGACTGACCGGCTGCGAATGGCTCCAGAAACGCCAGAAAAACGATGTCGGCCAGCTGATTCATCAGGCTCTGACATATGTGCGCAGCCGGCTTGGAAACGACTTGACTGTGCAGGAATGCGCGAATGTCGTGCATCTTAGCCCGAGCTATTTCTCCAACATTTTTAAGAAGGAAACGGGGATGACGTTTATGCAATACGTGACGTCTGCGCGAATGGAGAAGGCAAAGGAGCTGCTTCTGGAAGGCATGCAGGTACAGGACATCACCTTCGAGCTCGGCTACAAGGACAGGCCGTATTTCAGCGAGCTGTTCAAAAAACATACGGGTGTAACACCTACGGAATTTCGGACCAAATATGAAGGGGTCGGCCATGTCGGCGAATCAGAGTGATTTTCCCCTCCCAGGATCGTGTGTTTGTCCTTCATGGCGTGACGCGCTTAGGTGCTACAATGGGGACAGCAAGGTGAACCGGATGGGAAGCGCCGGTGGAACACCGTTTGCTAAACAAAGGGGAGGTACAACAGATGAAGAAAAGGTTTCTAACGAAGAGTACGCTTTTGGTCTGTTACTTGCTGGTCTTTGCTTTGATGCTGGCGGCATGCTCGACGGGTAATGGGTCGAATGCGGAGCAAGGCAAGGAGGAAGGCAGCAGCGATGCCGCTAAAACGAAAATTGCCTATTGGACGATAGATCGGCATGATATGGATTATATGCAGCAGCAGGTGGATACCTATAATGCAACGAACCAGGATAACATCGAAGTGGAAATGAAAGTTATGGCGGATAATTACAATCAGGCGGTGGAGGTTGCGTTTGCGAGCAATCAGGCGCCAGACATTTTCCGGAGCGGTGATTTTCAGAACTATGTGAATAAAGGTTATTACGCCCAGCTTGATACGCTGCTAAGCAAGGAATTCCTGGCGAAGTTTGACGGCTTGCTGGTTGAAGATATTTATACAAAGGACGGCCACGTCTATACGCTTCCGAATACAGGTCAGTTCTGGCGGTTGCTGTATAATGTGGATTTACTGGAGAAGGCAGGCTTCACTGAGCCTCCGAAGACGCTTGATGAGATGGTTGAATATGCGAAGAAAATAACGGAACAAGGCAAGAGCGAAGGCGTTTACGGCTTTGCAAGCAATTTCAAGAACGGCTCGGGCTTTACGCGTCCGGCATATGCATCGGGCTCGCTCGGTTCGGAAACCAGCCATGAGGGCTTTAACTTTCAAACCGGGGAATTCGACTTCGGCATGTATCGCGACGTTACGGAGGCACTCCGTCAAATTAAAGTGGACGGCAGCATGATTCCAGGGGCTGAATCGCTGGACATCGATCCGCTGCGCGCGCAATTCGCGCAGGGAAAAATCGGGATGTACGTGAACCATTCCAGCGAGCCGGCAGTGTATACCTCGCAATTCCCGACGGACATTCGCTGGGCATCGACTCTCGTGCCTACGAAGGACGGCGAAATGAACGGCGTTACTTGGGTCAACGCAGGCGGTTATATCGGAATCAGCGCTAAATCGGACAAGCAGGAAGCAGCTGTGAAGTTCTTGGAGTACCTGTACGATACAGAGCTTCGTTCGGAATATCAGGAGAAAGGGCTTGGCCTCTCCGTTCTGCCTTATGTTAACGAGGTGGCAGGCAAGCCTGAGCTCGCAGGTATAGACGGCTTTCTCCCTACGAAATATGACGGTATCTATCCGGCTACGCCTGTGTCAATCACGGAGACGAAATTGGAAGGCAAGAAGTTCAGCGATGTTTTCATCGAATATATTTTGACGGGCAATCAGGAGCTGGACACCGTAATTGAGGATTTGAACACCAGATATGGAAAGGCACTCGCATCGGCCCGTACGGAAGGGTTGACGAATATCCAGGCTAATCCGTCATTCAGTGCCAAGAATCTTCAGGGATCCCTCGGCGAATAGCCGATCCGTTGAATGAGAGGCTGCCTGCAAGGGCAGCCTTTCTGTTTATTATTTGGCCTTGAGAGAGGAGAAGATCAATTGGATCATTTGTTCTTTAGAGCAGAGCAAAGACGCGAATGGGGCGAGAGCTTCAAACGGCTTTTTCCCGAGAAGGCATCGGAAGCGATTGCGGAGGCAAACCGCTGGTGCGAGGGAAGCCGATTTATTTGGAAAAATACCGAGATCGACATGGGGTATCCGATCAATTGGCTTTATAATCCGACCGGCGATAAGGAGTTTACTTGGGGGATTAACCGCTTTAAGCATCTCCGTTCGCTAGGTACCGCATACGCCTGTACCGGCGATGAGAAATATGCAGCCAAAGCCTTGGAGCATATTATGGGGTGGATTGACTCCCAGCCATGTCCGCGCGGTTTGCAGGCAGAAGAAATCACCTATTTTCAAAGGCCGGGCCCTTGGCGCCTGTTGGAGACGGGTCTAAGGCTTCGCCAATGGGTTTACGCGTATCATTTTTTTCATGGATCGGAAAGCTGGACCGAAGATTCGGAGCAGCGGTTTTTCGAATCCGTGAAGGAGCATGGCTGGTTCCTCTCGACCTATACCGCAAGCCTGGAAATCAACCACTCCATCATGCATATGATCGGTTTGCTTAGCGCAGGACTTACCTTCGAGTCATGGGGGGAGAGCGCTAGGTGGCGCAGTACGGCGACCGAAAGGCTGGAAGAGTGCATTCGCGTACAGGTTCTGCCCGATGGCGTTCACTCAGAGCTTACGCCTCATTATCATATGGTGTCGCTTGAGCTGTTTGTCGATTGCGCAGTTATGCTGAAGAAGCGGGGACTCGCGTTCTCGAAGGAATATGAGAACATTTTAGCGGGGATGGTGCGATTCGCTCGCTGCATGACAAGACAGGACGGCAGCATGGCACCATTCGCTGATTCCTATGCCAGCCATCCGCCTGATCTCAACGCGGCAGCCCTTTATTATAATGATCCATGCTGGATGCAACCCGAGCAATTGTATGAGCAATTTTGGACGGTCGGTCCCAAGAGGATTGTTGAGTTGCTTGCGAGTAATGATGGCAGGGGGCAAGAGACTTTCGCCGGCGGTGAGAAGCTGCCTTTCGCTTTCCCGAATGCCGGATATTACGGACTTGGTAACGGCGAACAGAAGCTGATTTTTGATGCTGCCGCGTTAGGGGGCCCGCATGGTCATGCGGATGCTCTCTCCTTCGAATGGTGCGCATACGGCGAAGCATTGTTTGTAGATCCGGGGACGTATACCTATATGGAGACGCCTTGGCGCCGTTATTTCAAAAGCACGTCCGCGCATAACACCGTCCTTGTGGACGGGCAGGATCAAACGCCTTATTTGCGAACGCAGCGGTGGGGAGAGCCTGAGGCCCGGGTGGCTTTGAAAGCTTGGGATCCAGAAAAACAGATGGTTTGCGCGGAGCATGACGGGTACGCGGGCCGCGGTATTATGCACATGCGTGCCTTATGGTTTCTAGCCAGCGGCGAGTGGGTCATATATGACCGCTTGACGGGAACGGGAGGACATACCTATCAGCATCGCCTGCATAGCAGGCTGCTGAACTGGAATGTGGAGAAGCTGGAGGAGGAGCATACAGCCAAGTTTTACGTAAGCGGCAGCGGATTGGCAGGCGGGCCATCACCGCTGGGATGCGAAATGCTTGTTTTTGGACCAGAAGCGTTGGAGTTTGACGCGGAGGACAGCTGGGAATCGGTCCATCCGATGACGATGCAGCCTCTAAAAGTGCTTCAGGGACTGCTGACATCGTCGGAAGGAGCTTGGTTTATTACCGTGCTGAGACCGTACCGCGGCAGTGGTGAATTAAAGCCCGCAGAGTGGAGCGTCAGCACGGATGAGCTCGGCCATCCTGTCCTAAGCTTGAATCGGACAGGAGAAATAACCCTGTTCCATCTGCCGATATGAAAATCAAAGAGGTGAAAGATATGGATGAAATGAGCGGATTTATTACCCATTATCTGATATCGGGACCGCTGCTTACCGATTTTATAGCGGACAAAGCCGACAAAAACCAGATCCGCTATGAGCAGTATTTAAGATCGATCGTTGCTGAAAGGAATAAACCGGCACCGTCCGATAACATAAAAATCGGTGATAAGAGCGAGTTGGGGCTGCCATGGGAATATTACTATCCGGGAAGCGGATTTGTGAATATTAGCCAATTTTCGGTGACGCCGAAAAAGGTAGAGCTGCTGGCAGCAACCGGACTTGTCGCGCAAGAAGACATGGAGATCCGGGCGATTCTTTGGACATATACAGCAGTGGATGTATGGCTTGGCGATCAGAAGATCTGTTCCGTCACCGAGCCGGTTTATAAGCCGATTAAGAAGAAGGAAATAAAGCTGGTCCTCAAAGAAGGCTACAACGCTTTGTTGATCCGCATGCAGAATTTGGCGGTCCGCGACACCAGAAATATATTTGGCATTCAATTATTGGAGCATAGGGAAAAAGTGGCGCCTGCGCTTCCTGACGCTGAACACGCGGAGCCGTTCCTTGCGCTGGACCACTGGCTGTCCGGCATTGAAATGAAAGGAAACCGTATATACTTTCCGGCAGATGCGCCTTGTAAGGTCTATCTTACTTATGATGACGCGAGCAATGACAAGGATTGCGTGGATGTCAGCGGCATGAGCTGCGCGGATGTCAAAAGAGATATGGTCATGGCTGTCGTTTATGGTGAAATCCAGCATAAAAAAATGATCCGCAAAATTGAATTGCTGCATAACAAAAAGCCTGCATACCGCCAATCGGCATCGTCAGATGAAATTAGAAGAGCTATGTTTGAAGAGCTTTCTTTAATGGGGGCGGAACCTGCGTTTCAGCCGCTGCGCTTTGGCCTATTTTATGTGCTGGCGCGCTGGCATTTGGGAAAGAAAGCTGTACAAGATGAGGCTCATATTAATCAGGCGCTTGAACAGATGGAGAGAAGGGAAGATTGCTCGGACTTTTTTCTGGCAGGACTGCTCCGCATGATGCAATCGTTTTCGCTGCCGGCGGCCTTATCCGCAAAGGCGGAACAAACGATTCTGAACTACCGGTACTGGATGACGGAGGATGGATCTGACGGCATGTGCTTCTGGAGTGAGAATCATGCGCTGATGTTCTACATTTGCGCATTCATGGCAGGCAACCAGTATCCGGATAAAATATTTCCAAGGTCGGGCCGCACCGGCCTGCAGGTCAGCGAAGTAGCGAAAGACAGGATACGGCAGTGGCTGGCGGATATAGAAGAATACGGCTTTGAAGAGTTTTTAAGTGCCGATTATATGTGCGTAACATTGGGCGCTTTATTAAATGTCGTTGACTATATGGAAGAAGAAGAATCCGAAAGGGCTGTCCGGTTGGTCGATCTTATGCTGAAATCATTTGCCTGTCATACCTTCCGCGGCTCCATCATTGCGCCGCAGGCGAGGATATACCGTTCCGTTATTTTACCGTTTACCCAGTCTGCCCAAGCTTTGATCCATCTGCTAAATCCCGAGACTCCGGTCGGGAACAGCGAATGGATGGTCTTTTTAATGAACAGCAAGTATCGAATGCCTCATCATTATGCAAGTCTTATGAACGGGCCATTAGAGATGGAATATCAGACCGGAAACGCTTGGGTTAAGCTGGAAAAGCAGCAGGATTATATGCTGACCTCGGTGCAGTCGCCGAGATACGATGAGAAGCCTTCATTCTGGGAAAATATTAGCTTTGACGATTCCGCCGACATCGAATCCAATCTTTATATTAAATCTTTCAATGAGCGGTTTCACGGAACATCGCGCTTTGAACCGGGAGTGCAGGGTTATCAGCAGCATATGTGGTATGCAGCGCTTGATAATGATACGGTAGTGTTTAGCAACCATCCGGGAGAGATGGCGGATGATGGCGGCATGCGCCCCGGCTACTGGTATGGGAACGGCATCATGCCGGCAATCAAACAACAGGGCAATTTGCTTGGCGTTATTTATGACATCGGTGAAGACCATCCGATCGCATTTACCCATCTGTTTTTTCCGGCTAGCAAATTTGATTCCGTTTCGAAGGATGGACAATGGCTGTTTGGGCAAAAGGACGGCGGATACGTTGCGATATGGTGCAGCGACGCGATGGTGCCTCATAACGACCGCCTGATCGATTGCGAATACCGTGTATATGGAACGAGGATGGCGTATATTTGCCAATGCGGCTCAAAAGAGGAATTTGAAAGCTTAGGTCATTTTAGAGACTATTGTCAAACGCTCTCACCTGCTTTCGATCATTCGAAACTTAAGCTTTCTGCTTCAAATGGGTACACTCTCGCCTCTATCAGGAGCGAAAACAAAACCCAATATGTATAGGAATTACGGAATTGACAAGAAATCAACAAAGATTGGAATACAAAGGAGGACGCTGAAATGAGCAGATTGAATGTATGGGAAAATGCCGAGCCGGGTGTCAAACGGAAAATATTTACTCCGGGCCAGACGATCATGATGATGGAGGTTCACTTTGAGGAGGGAGCGGAGGGTTATTTGCATAGCCATGTGCACGAGCAGTTTTCTTACTGTATGGAAGGACAGCTGGAGTTTTCAGTCAACGGAGAAAAAGTCGTCGTCTCGGCAGGAGAGACGATCTACATTCCGAGCCTTGCCGAGCATGGCTGCCGCGCCCTTCAGAAGAGCAAACTGCTGGATACGTTTACTCCGCTGAGGCAGGACTTAATCGATTAACAATGATTGGTTAATTATACCAAATCAACCAGTTATAAAGTGGAGCAGTTGCTACGGCAGCTGCTCCTTTCATTTTTAAGCTAAAGGCAAGATAGTTATATGGAGAATTCTAGATACAATAGGCTTCAAATGATATCATCAGAGTATTAGGAGTGGATTATGAGGAGTGAGATCGTGTGCAAGCAATACAATTGAAACTAGAGGCATACATTAACGAATATCTGGCATTGTGGGACTTTTATGGCGTTATTCAAGTCATCAAAAAAGGCAATGTGCTTTTTGAAAACGCACACGGTTATGCCAGTATAGAATTTGGATTGAAAAACGATATTAATTCATGCTTCTCAATCGCCTCCATATCAAAACAGTTTACTGCCTTTGCGATTATGCTCCTATATGAAGGGAAATTGCTCGACATCGATAAATCTGCGCGATTATACCTCCCTGACGTTATAGAGATTGACGAATCGATCACTGTACATCATCTATTATCACATACTTCCGGCTTATATAATTTTCACAATTTTGAAAATGATTTTTTTGCTGATTACAACAGAATGAATTATTCGCAAAACGATTTCTTTCGGCGGTATATCAATAAAAAGGCTGCAAAGCCACCGGGCACGACATATGATTACAATAACTCAAACTATAATTTGCTTGCATGGATTATTGAAAATGTTTCCGGAGAGAAATATGAAGATTATATTCGGAACCATATTTTTCTGCCTTTAAATATGAGTAACAGCGATGTTGATGACGGCTGCAAACCTATTAAAAACAGATCATGTAACTATGTGAAAAATTTTGATGCAAACATCAAAAGTCCGTATCATAACGAGAAATTTAGCATTGGTGCAGGCGCCATCATTTCAAACTGCTATGATTTGTACAAATGGTATATCTGTTTACGGGATCGGAAAATCCTGTCGCAGAAAACGTATACTAGATTTTTTAACGAAAATGCAAACAACTACTGCTATGGACTGGAACATCATCATGTTTATGGCACAGATCGATATTCCCATGGAGGAGATCACCTTGGAATAAGCACTTATATGCAAAATTATTTCGATGAAGATATTTATATCATCATTCTTTCAAATAATGATGCTATCGATCAGTACAGGTTGGGCAATGCAATCTCGGATATTCTGCATCATGTTGAGGTGGATTTTCCAAAAAGGCATCAAGAGCTTCCCATCAACGAAAGCAAGCTTAAAGAGTATTGCGGAACATACTTGAAAGATAAGATTCAAGTAGAATTTATGAATGGCAAATTATATTTTACAAGATTCTCCGGGAATCTTCATATAGAGATCTATCCAGTAGGTGAAAGTAAATTTGCTCGCAGATATTCTGATCAGATCCATCCGTACAGTATTGCTGAAAACGAAAACGGCAAAATGACGTTTTTCGGGTATATAAAGGATAACCCTGCAAACAAGTAGATTGGTCCGGGTATTCGGATTTTTGTACTGACGTTTAAGGAGTGTTCAGGATTTCAACAATAAGCCAGCGACAGTCTAGGACATTATTTATATGTCCCTGGCTGCCGCTGTTTCTATTATTGGGAACGCAGCAAGCGATATTCGCTCGCGCTATACCGATTTTTTTGTCCAGAAGCGGTTTATCGTAAAATCGTCTACTTTTCTCAAGAGAATTCTCCATATATTACACGCCGGTTTCATCATACAATGAGTTCACAAACCGATGAGGGGTGTGAGCGATGAGTCGGATTTTAGTGTCGATGGAAGGAATCATGAAGCAATTCCCGGGCGTACTTGCACTTGACCAATGCCGCTTCGAGCTTCATGCAGGGGAAGTGCATGCGCTGGTCGGAGAGAACGGGGCCGGCAAGTCTACCATGATGAAAATATTAACTGGTGTCTATAAGAAGGATGCCGGACGGATTGTCTATAAAGGCAAGGAAGTCGAAATAGCCAATACGAAAGCGGCGCAAAACCTCGGTATCAGCATCATTCATCAGGAGCTGCAGCTGATGCCTGATCTGACGATTGCGCAAAACATTTTTATCGGGAGAGAACCTCGTTCAATGATTCCGCTCTTTCTCGATGAGCACGCAATCAATGAACGGACGCAGGCGCTGTTCCAGAGAATGAATCTAAAGCTTGATCCGCGCACGCTTGTTTCGGAGCTGACCGTGGCGAAGCAGCAAATGGTCGAAATTGCGAAAGCGCTCTCTTTTAAGTCGGAGCTGCTTATTATGGATGAGCCTACG
The DNA here is from genome assembly GCF_040676435.1 of Paenibacillus sp. LPE1-1-1.1. Taxonomy (NCBI): domain Bacteria; kingdom Bacillati; phylum Bacillota; class Bacilli; order Caryophanales; family Paenibacillaceae; genus Paenibacillus; species Paenibacillus sp. LPE1-1-1.1. The sequence continues at coordinate 1,055,895 of NZ_JBEGHY010000001.1, read as the reverse complement.
GCGGCGCTTACAAACTCTGAAATTGATGAGTTGTTTCGGATGATTGAGCAGCTGCGGGGGGAAGGAGTAGGTATTGTCTATATCTCGCACCGGATGGAGGAGCTTAAACGGATCACCGATAGGATAACGGTTATGCGGGATGGCACTTATATCGATACGTTGCGTACGGTGGATACGACAATCGATGAAATCATCGCTCTGATGGTCGGAAGGCAAATCTATACGGCATCGAAGCCTAGCGTAGACGGTAAGAAGCAGCAGACAAAGGTGCTTGAAGCAAAACGGCTCAATCGCGGCAGCTCTATAAAAGATGTATCCTTTCATCTGAACAAAGGAGAGATTGTAGGCTTTGCCGGACTGATGGGAGCGGGACGAACGGAGGTGGCCAGAGCGATCTTTGGCGCGGACCGGTTGGATTCGGGGGAAATTTTCATCAATGGGGAGAAAGTGAACATAAAAGGGCCAAAGGATGCCGTTCAATACGGGATTGGTTATTTATCGGAGGATCGGAAGCAGTTCGGTTTGCTCGTTGATATGGACGTGAAGACGAATATTTCGATCGCTTCTTACCGGAGCTTCAGAAATTCGCTCGGGTGGATGAATCAATCAAGGATGGAGCGCAACGCGGAGAAGCATGTGGCATCGCTCAAAATCAAGACGCCGAGTGTGGACCAGCGGGTAAAGTTTTTGTCTGGGGGCAACCAGCAGAAGGTCGTTATCGGCAAATGGCTCACGCGCGACTGTCAGATTTTAATGATCGATGAGCCGACGCGGGGGATCGACGTTGGCGCGAAGTCGGAAATTTATCGACTGCTGGATGAGCTGGTGCAGCAAGGAAAGTCGATCATTATGATCTCATCGGAGCTGCCGGAAATATTGCGGATCAGCCACAGGGTCATCGTGATGTGCGAGGGACGCATTACCGGCGAGCTTAGCAGTGAGGAAGCTACGCAGGAAGCAATAATGAAATATGCAACGATGCGGGTGGAGGAGGAAGCGAAATGAAGCTAGCCGAAATACAAAAGCCCGTTTCTCTGAAAACAGGCGCTACACAAAAGCTGCTGGCGTTTGCCAGTCTCATTTTATTAGTCGTTTTCTTCTCAGTATCGTCTGAGAACTTCTTCCGCTTTGATAATTTGATTGGCATCATGCTGTCAACCGCCGTCATCGGCGTGCTGGCGCTTGGCTCAACCTTCGTTATCATTACGGGTGGCATCGATTTGTCGGTAGGCACGGTTATGACCTTTGCATCTGTAATGACCGGCGTTGTTATCACGTTTTGGGGCCTGTCTATCCCCTTCGGCATAGCGGGCGGTATTCTGACCGGCGCACTGTGCGGGTTCATAAGCGGCTGGCTGGTCGCCAAAATGAATATTCCGCCGTTCATCGCGACCCTCGGCATGATGATGGTGACGAAAGGGCTGTCGCTTGTCGTCTCCGGGACGAAGCCCATTTATTTTAACGACACGCCTGCATTCTCGAAAATCGCCATGGATACGGTGTTCAAGGTGCCGTATGCGGTATTTATCTTCTTTGGGCTTGCGGTTATCGCCAGTATCGTACTTTCCAAGACGATCATCGGCCGTTACAATTTTGCGCTTGGCAGCAACGAGGAAGCGACCAGGCTATCCGGCGTTAACGTCACCTTCTGGAAGATCGTCATTTATGTAATTACGGGCGCTTTCGCCGGGATCGCCGGTATTATGATGGCCTCAAGGCTCAATTCGGCGCAGCCCGCACTGGGCTCAGGCTATGAGCTGGAAGCGATCGCCGCAGTCGTAATCGGCGGCACTTCGCTTAGCGGCGGGAGAGGCTCGATTCTCGGCACGGTCATCGGAGCGCTCATTATGAGTGTTCTGACAAACGGATTGCGCATTATGTCTGTACCGCAGGAATGGCAGGTCGTCATTGTCGGCTTAGTCGTTATCGGAGCCGTATACGCCGATATATTGCGCCGCCGCAAAAAATAAAAAACGGTATGGCTCTCAGAAGGCCTAGGAGGCTGGATGAGGTTTAATACAACTAAATCGAGCGTAAGGGGAGATCGGCTTTGAAAAGAAATAAATGGATTTCAGCTGCAATTTTTCTACTGATGTCAGTTATGGTGCTCAGCGCATGCGGTTCTAACGGCGGAAATAACAGCGGCAGCAAAGGAGTGAATGAACCAGCCTCTGCGGGAACAAACGATGCGTTAAACGAGGCTGGCGATAAGAAGCTCTACATTCCGGTCATCTCCAAGGGATTCCAGCATCAATTCTGGCAAGCGGTGAAACAGGGCGCCGAGAAAGCGGCGGCAGAGCTGGATGTCGAGATTACATTCGAAGGTCCCGAGACCGAATCACAGGTCGATAAACAAATCGAAATGCTGCAAGCCGCGCTCGATAAGAAACCTAGTGCGATCGCATTCGCAGCGCTGGACAGCAAAGCTTCCATTCCGCTGCTTGAGAAAGCAAAATCGAACAATATTCCTGTCGTCGGCTTCGACTCGGGCGTAGACAGCGACATTCCGGTCACTACAGCAGCAACTGACAATGTTGCGGCTGCGGCGCTTGCGGCAGACAAAATGGCTGAGCTGATCGGCGGCTCCGGCGAGGTCGCGCTCATCGTCCATGACCAAACGAGCCGCACAGGTATTGATCGCCGCGACGGGTTCATTAATCAAATCAAAGCAAAATATCCGGATATTACTATCGTCGATACGCAATACGGCGCTGGCGATCAGCTCAAATCAACCGACCTTGCAAAGGCGATTATGCAAGCACACCCTGATCTGAAGGGTTTCTTCGGTGCCAACGAAGGCTCGGCGATCGGCGTAGTCAATGCGGTAAGCGAACTTGGCAAACAGGGCAAAATTACGGTAATCGGGTATGATTCCGGCAAACTGCAAATGGAAGCGATCAAGAACGGCACAATGGCAGGCGCGATAACGCAGGATCCGATCGGCATCGGCTATTGGTCGGTTAAAGCTGCCGTGTTAGCGATTAACGGAGAGAGCGTTGAGCCGATGATCGATACGGGGTTCCACTGGTACGACAAAACGAATATCGATTCGGATGAAATCAAACCGCTTCTATACGAATAAGCAATCATTCATGCAGTAGGCCGGAAAAGAAGTTCCGGTCTACTTTTTTGCGGTTTTCTTCGTGAAAGGGAGCATCATGCAGGGATTCATGTAAGCGCTATCGAAATGCTGGTGAAAGGAGGCTCGTTCGAATGTACAAAATGATCATCGTCGACGACGAGGATGAAGTAAGAGAAGGCGTGAAGCAGCTAACCAATTGGGAGCGCTGCGGTTTCGAGCTTGTCGGCGATTTCAGTAACGGAAGAGACGCGCTCGAGGCTGTAGAACGGCTTCGTCCAGACGTTGTCATAACCGATATTAATATGCCTTATATGGACGGTATGGAGCTTGCGGCGCATTTGAATGCCATGTATCGGGAGCTTAAGGTCGTTATCCTTACCGGCTATGAGGATTTTGATTATGCGAAGCAGGCGATTAAGCTTAAAGTGAAGGACTATTTGCTGAAGCCGATAAATTTGCAAGAATTTACGGAGTTTCTGTTAAAAATGAAACGGGAGCTAAGCGAGGAACAAGCCCGCATGGAGGATATGGCAGTCTTGCAGCAGCGGTTGAATGAGAGCTTTCCGCTGCTGCGGGAGCGCTTCCTGCATAAGCTGGTCACCATCCCGATGACGGAGAATGACATCCACCAGAAGCTTCTTGATTTCCGTCAGGTATTAGACGGCCCGGATTATTTGGCGATGCTTATGGATTTGGAGGAGCCTGATGAGCAATCAGGGAGCAGCTCTTACGGAGACAGCGAGCTCCTGCGCTTCGCGATGCACAACATTGCACAGGAAGTGATTCAGGAGGAGCATGGAGGAATCGTATTCCAAGCAGGCCATGATAAGTCGGTGGCATTGCTCGGGGGAACCGCAGAGGAGATTGCGATACAGGCACAGAAGCTGGCTTCGCATGTAGGGGAAGCGGTTCGAAAATATTTAAAGCGTGACGTATCGATCGGAATAGGCAGCATCTATCCGACGCGGACAAAGCTGCGGCTCTCTTACCAGGAGGCTAGCTCGGCGCTGGATTACCGCTTTCTGCTGGGTGCGGGCAGCATTATTTCGATCCACGACGTAGAGTTCGGCAAAAGGACAAGCACGCCCTCATATTACGAGTTCGAGAAGAAACTAATGGCCGCAGTGAAAACAGCGAAGGCTGCACAAGCTTCAGACATACTCGGCGATTGGTTCTCGGAGCTGAAGCAATCCGGAGCAGCGCCTGGCAGCTGTTACAGTTACCTGCACCGCATATTGGCAGCCTTCATTAACATGATCGCACAGACAGGCTTTGATGATTCGAAGGTGCTGGGCGATGATCCGTTTTCCAACATTCCGACGCTGAAATCTATCGAACAGATGAAAGGCTGGCTGGATGAGACTTGCCGCGGCGTTATCGCGTTTTTGTCCGAACAGCGGACGCATGTTAACCATACACAGCTGGAGGATGCGCTTTTGTATATTAACGATAACTACAGCAGCCCGGAGCTATCGCTGCAGCAAGTGTGTCAGCATGTATTCCTCAGCCTCAGCTACTTCAGCTCTTTGTTCAAGCAGCATACCGGCGATACGTTCGTCGAATATTTAACGCGTCTGCGCCTTGAGAAGGCGAAGCAGCTGCTGGTTGCGACGCAGTTGAAAGCCTACGATGTCGCTGAGCGGGTCGGATACGCAGACCCGCAGTATTTTAGCGTTATTTTCAAACGGCATATCGGGATGACTCCGAAGGATTATCGAGCCAGGATGAGGGAGAAAGTCCCGTCATGAGAGGACATTCTTTCTTTCAATTCAAAAGCATTCATACCAATATCGCACTCGCATTCTCCTGTCTCATTATTTGTACGACTGCCATCCTTAGCATAAATACGTATTTGATTTCTTCGGATGCCGTGAAAGACAACTCCTACGACTATACAGCGCAGCTAATCGAACAGGTGAATAGTAACATTCAGACCTATATTGGCAATATGGAGAGCATTGCCGAGCTTGCGCTGCGCGACGAGGAGCTGCAGCGGCTGATGCGCCTTTACGATCCGCAAGACCCGGAAGGGCTGGCGCTTGCTAAGCAAACGAGCACCTTCTTCCGTTCCATTGTCGAATCACGCAACGATATTGCATCCATCGTCTTCATCGGTACGAATGGCGCACTCGTATCCGATCGCGGCGACGCGCAGTTGAAGGACTACCATGAATTGCTGAGCCAAGACTGGTATATATCCGCAAAGGAGGCAGGCGGCAAGCCGGTCATTTCCTCCTCGCGCGTGCAGCACATCTATAAGAACGAATACAACTGGGTCGTATCGATCAGCCGCCTGGCTGGGTCTGCATCGGACGGCAATAACGGCGTGCTGCTTGTTGATTTGAACTATAATGTCATCGATGATCTCTGCAAGCAGATTCATATGGGTAATCGCGGTTATGTGTTTCTGCTTGATCCGAGCGGCGACCTGATCTTTCACCCGCAGCAGCAGCTTGTTTACTCAGGCCTCAAATCGGAGGCGCTCCATGAAATTTTGCAAGCCTCAAGCGATCGGATGTTGAAGGCGGAGAGCGACGGCAAGACAAAGCTTTATACGATTCGAAGCTCGCGTTACGATTGGAAGGTCGTCGGAGTGAATTACCCGGAGGAACTTGTCGGCGATAAGCGCCAAATTCAATTTTCAGCGGTGCTCTGGGGTTCCTTATGCTTAATTATTGCGCTAGTCATCTCTATTCTGCTTTCGTTAACGCTGACTAAACCGATAAAAAAGCTGGAAGGACATATGAAAAAAGTAGAGAAGGGCGATTTTGACACGCGTTTTGCCATTGAGGGCACGAATGAAATCGGCAAGCTGGCGCGAACGTTCAATTTGATGACCGGCAAAATTAAGGAGCTGATGAATCAGGTCGTGCAGGAGCAGGAGGACAAGCGAATCAGCGAGCTAAAAGCGCTGCAAGCGCAAATTCATCCGCATTTTCTCTACAATACGCTGGATTCGATCATTTGGATGGCTGAGATGAATAAGATGGGCGATGTGATCAAAATGACATCAGCGTTGTCCAAGCTGCTCCGCTCGACGATCAGCAAGGGCGAAGAGCTTATTCCCCTCCGTGCTGAGCTTGCGCATATTGAGCATTACTTAACGATTCAAAACATCCGTTACCGCAACAAATTCACTTACAGCATCGACGTTGATCAAGCCATTATGGATTGTAAAATATTAAAGATCGTACTCCAGCCGATTGTGGAAAACGCGATCTACCATGGCATAAAAAACAAAGCCGATGCGGGTCATATTCTCATTAAAGGCGATAGAACAAGCGACGGCATCACGCTTCAGATTATAGATGACGGTGTTGGGACTGACGCTGCAAAGCTTCAAGCGAGCGTATCCAAAGGCCGCTCGTTAGATACGCTGTCCGCGCGCTCAGCATCGGCCTCATCCGCAACGAGCGGATTAGGACTGCAAAATGTGAATCACCGCATTCAGCTGAATTATGGAGACCGCTTTGGGTTGTCCTTCGATAGTGAGCTCGATGAGGGGACGACGGTAACCCTTCGGATGCCGGATATTATGGAGGGTAAAGGAGAATAACCATGATGCGAAAATCGATATGTGCTCTTCTATGCGCCGGACTAATTACGGTTGCCGCAGCTTTCATGCTGAACGCTGGAATGAAGGAGACGAAGCCGCAAAAACCGCATTTTTTATTCGTGCCGAAAACGACAGATCCGCAGGTGGAATTTTGGGAGATGATGCGTCAAGGCGTGAACATGGCAGCCGAAGAGTTCGACGTTACGGTGAAGCTGGCAGGAATGCAATCCGAGTCGGATATAGACGGGCAAATTGCGCTGCTGGAGCAAGCGATTATAGACAAGCCCCAGGCCATTATATTGGCGGCTACGGATTATAACCGGATCGTACCTGTAGCAAAGCGTATAGTGGAAGCCGGCATCATACTCATTACTGTCGATTCGGGGATGAAGGACGGCATTTCCAGCAGCTTTATCGCTACGGACAATTATGAGGGCGGCAGGAAGGCCGGCCAGCTGTTAATCGATACGATCGATTCCGATCAAGACGGGCCTGTTGCTATTATTAATTTCGTCCGGGGCTCTGCGACTGCTATGGAACGGGAGCGCGGCGTGCTTGACAGCTTGGCTGCTCAGCCCGGTTTGAAAGTGCTTGATACGCTTTACAGTAACGCATCGGAGGAGCTGGCATACGTAAAGACGATGGAGCTGCTTCGGGACGAGCCGGAGCTCAGCGGCATTGTGGCGCTCAATGAGCCGACGGTTGCCGGTGCCGCCAAAGCGATTATTGAGATGCAGGTTGTAACGAGAGTAAAGCTGATTGGCTTTGATAATTCGATGGAGGAGATTTCTTACCTGGAGGAAGGCGTGTTGCAGGCAACCATCGTACAGAAGCCGTTTAATATGGGTTATTTGGCAGTCAAAGCTGCTCTTGATGTAAGCGCGGGTAAAAAAGTGCTGCCGATGATCGATACGGGATCGGAAGCGATAACGAAGCAAAATATGTATGCCGGCGACAAACAGAAGCTGCTCTTTCCTTTTGATGAAAATTAGGTTATTTGAAAAAATGCTTTCGTTATAGATAAAAATACTATTGGGTTTATCTCTATCTTGGTCTATAATGAAGCAAGTTTACACTTGACCCATGATTCATCATTCTGAAATAGTTTAGGAGAAAATATAACGATGTCTGCAACAAATAAGTATGACCGCTTAAGATTAGTATTGCTGTTAGGTGCTTTTTCAGCTCTCGGCCCACTTACGATTGACATGTATTTGCCATCATTCCCGCAAATTACCGCTGATTTTGGAACCAAAGCTTCTCTTGTTCAGCTTAGTTTGACAGCATGCCTTATTGGTTTAGGTTTGGGTCAAATGATTATGGGGCCATTAAGCGATGTCCATGGGAGACGCAAGCCGATTATTATTTCACTTATTTTCTATCTGCTTGCTTCTTTCGTCTGTGCGGTTTCCCCGAATATTTATTGGTTTATCGCTGCGCGCTTTGTTCAAGGCTTCGCTGCCTCTGCTGGAATTGTTATCTCCAGAGCCATCGTACGCGATTTATACAGCGGAACGGAATTAACGAAGTTTTTCTCCATGCTCATGCTTGTAAATAATTTGTTTCCTATGATTGCGCCTATGGCTGGCAGCGGCGTGATCTCCTTTACAACGTGGGTAGGCGTGTTTTTCGTACTGGCCATTGTTGGTTTACTGCTCGTTATTTTGGCAACGATGAACTTAAAAGAGACCTTGCCTGCGCAGAATCGGGTATCCGGTAACTTTGGAGAGCTGTTAGCCGGTATTCAAGCTCTGCTAAAAGATCGGCAGTTTATCGGCTATGCGCTTGCACAAGGCATTATGATTGGTGGCGTATTTGCCTACGTATCGGGGACTCCATTTGTATATCAAAATATTTACGGAGCATCTCCGCAGCTGTTCGCGCTGTTGTTCGCATCCAATGGAATAAGCTTAATTATTGGTTCACAGGTCGTTGGACGGTTCAGCAAATCGTTCTCGGAACGAAATTTTGTTATTCTTGGTTTGCTGTTGGCTTGTACGGCCAGCTTTGCAGCGTTGCTCGTTATTTTATTGCACGGTCCTTTGCTGGCATTGGTTATTCCGTTGTTCTTCTTTGTGGCGTCAATCGGTATGACGGCAACCGCTTCTTTTGTTCTGGCGATGGGTTCGCAAAGCCAAAGGGCAGGCAGCGCAGCCGCCTTGCTTGGCTTGTTGCCTTTTGTGATTGGAGCATGTACTTCACCGCTCGTCGGCGTTGCCGGAGAGTATTCCGCGGTTCCAATGGGGATTATCATCTTGTCAACCAGCCTGCTTGCTCTTTTCGCTTTCTTTGGACTCGCACAGAAGCCGCAAATTAAGCTCACGAATAACCCTATTGCATCAAAAGCAAGAACATAGACTGACCTAACAATAAACCAGTGAGATCAAACCCTTGATCTCACTGGTTTTTTAGTTAATTTAATGAACCCAATGGTATCCGTTGACAACGTTTACAAAGTAGTTCTATAATTTAAGTGCTATTTATGAAACCCATTTCATAAACGGCAGATCATATTATAATTACGTTTTTTGCCTCCATCTATACTTATGAAGAGTGAACTATTCGATCAGCAATTGGACTAAAACATTGCGTTTAAAAAGGAAAGGATAGGGATTTATGACGTATACGCTAGGGAACAACATTGGAGAACAAACGATAGCAGACAATGCTCGGCAGGGAATACAGCTTCGTTACGATGCGAAGAGCTTTATCATTGGGGAGAAAAGAGTATTTCTGAACATCGCGTCCATTCATTATTTTCGCATGCCCAGGCAGGAATGGCGGGAAGTGCTGGTCAAGGCAAAGCTTGCCGGGATGAATTGCATCGATACTTATTTTGCTTGGAATGTGCATGAACCGGAAGAAGGGAAATGGGACTTTAGCGGCGACAACGATTGCGGGGCCTTTCTTGATTTGTGCTCTGAGCTGGGGCTGTGGGTCATCGCGCGGCCGGGGCCGTTCATATGTGCGGAATGGGATTTCGGCGGTTTTCCTTATTGGCTGAAAAACAAAAAAAACATTCAGTTCCGAACGGACAATGAAACTTATCTTCGGTACGTTTATCGTTATTTTGACCAGATTGTTCCGATTATCCGTTCCCGTCAAATGACGAAAGACGGCACCGTTATTCTAGTGCAAGTCGAGAACGAATACGGCTATTTGGCCGAAGACGCGTCAGGCCTGTCCTATATGAAAGGCCTTCGCGACGGTTTACTGGATCGTGGCATCGACGTTCCTTTAATCACCTGCGAGGGAGGCTTGGAAGGAACGATAGAAGGAGCAAATTTCTGGTCGGGCGCGGACTCCCACTACGGGAAGTTAATGCGTAAGCAGCCGGATGTTCCGAAGCTCGTTACCGAATTTTGGACAGGGTGGTTCGAGCATTGGGGAGCACCGGCGGCCACACAGAAGACGCCTGATTTGTACGAGAAGCGGATGATGGAGTCGATTCGTGCAGGTTTTGACGGCATCAGCCATTATATGTTTTTCGGAGGCACCAATTTTGGGGGCTACGGCGGTCGTACCGTAGGCAGCAGCGATATTTATATGGTTACCTCCTATGATTACGATGCTCCTTTGTCGGAGTACGGAAGAGTTACAGCCAAATACCGAATGGCCAAAAAAGTGTCTCTGTTCACGCTGGCGCTTGGCCAATTTTTGCTGGAGTCGGAGCCGATGGACAATTTCGAGGCGCGATGCGGGGAAGGAGCCAGGCTTCAAGGCAGACAGTGGAACGGGCAAAAGCTTTGGTTTGCCGAAAGTATCAAGCAGGAGAAAGAAATGTTTCAGATTACGCTCGAAAGCGGACGAACGCTGCCGGTGTCGATCAAGCCGGGGCAGATCGTTCCGATTCTCGACCGGATCGAAATTTGTCCAGGACTAAAGCTCACATGCGGCGGTTTCCTGATCGGGAATGACTTGATTGGCGAAGTTCAAACCATTGTATTGGCGGGTGACGACGGCGGGCGTACGCATATCGTATTCGAAGCCGATCAATCGATCCATTTCGATAACGCAGGACATATCCCGCATGAGAGCAGCCTTGACGGAAGAACACTGCGTTTGGACGTATACCACTTCCAGGCATCTCAGCGCATTAAGGTCAATGTCGGCGGGCAGCTCATCGAGTTGATTGCGTTAAACGGCTATATGTCCGATCGGGCATGGAGGCTTCATGGGGATGGAGTCCGCTGGGCTATCGGCTGGGAGGATATGGACTTAGGCGCCGACGGCAGCGTTAGCGGGGTAAGCGGCGGCTGCGACAGCGAACCGTTCCTTTTAGGGGATTGGGGCCATAAAGAGGGCATCGGCCAAGACCAAATAAGCAGGACGACGGTACGCGGTGCCGGCAATGCCATCAAACCGCTGCTCTCGCCAAGCTTGTCGGAGTGGAAGCGAAATACCGTAAATCTTCTATCGCTCGGGGGAGGCGAACAGGCCGAACGTCCGCGCGGATTTGCGGAGCTGGGTCTGGCATTCGGCTATCTTATTTACAGCAGCGAAATCGAGTGCGATTGGGAACAAGAAAACACTCTCGTTTTCTCCGCCATACAAGATTCTGCGCGTTTGTTTGTAAACGGATTGGAGCAAGCGATAATCCGCCAGGTCGGCGCGGTATCCGCGAATATGCGGTTGTCGAAGGGACGCAACAAGATACAGCTTCTTGTGCAGCATATGGGCAGCCTCAATTTTTCCCCTAATTTGGGTGAAGAAAAGGGGATTTTCGGGCCGGTATATTTGGACGGCTCGACCGTTGAGCTTCGAAGAGACTGGTACTGCGGGGAGGAAGCAGTCCATTTGGACGAGGTACATAACAGTCCATTTGCTTCCACGCTGTCGCGATCGTTCGAGCTGGCGGGAAATGACGGGGCTATACTGGTCGGAGCGTTAAGCAGCGGACTTCGGATTAACGGTAAAGAGGTTCCTATGGATGGTTACCAGAATTGGTTTGCTTACCACGCAGTCGACATTTCCGGTTATGTAGTGAATGGCAGCAACACGATTGAAATGCCGGTAAGCCGAACGCCGTTGAATCGGCTGGAACTGCTGACGTATAACAGGTCACGGGAGCTGAAAAACTGGTCGGCTATCCAGCTGGATGAAGCAACGGAGTTCGTGGAAGGCTCAGCCGCCATCGAAACCGGACCAGCATGGTATCGCAGCATGTTTGATCTTCCTGCGATTCCGGAGGACGTTAATCCCAAGCTGAAGCTCCGAATGACGGGAATGAGCAAAGGCTATTTGCTTCTGAACGGCCGCAACCTAGGGCGCTACTGGCAAATCGGACCTCAAGAAGATTACAAAATTCCGATGGCATGGCTGAAGGAAACGAGCAATGAACTGATCTTGTTTGATGAAGAGGGCAGACGGCCGGATTCGGTACGTATCTTCTTTGACATGCAATCGGAGCGGCGCTGGCAAACGCTGAATGAAGCATAATTTAGACACTATAGCAGGGGCAGGAACGATCGTTGAAGCGACGAGCCTGCCCCTTCTTAGCAGCGGAATTTGTAATGCCATTATATAAAATGTCTGATTTTGCTATAATGGGCACAGACTTGAAAGTAGGAAGGAAGCGTTAAGCGTGAAACAAGTCACGATATATGACATTGCCAAGGAGGCAAAAGTATCGATTTCGACGGTATCCCGAGTATTGAACGATACTGCTCCGGTAAGGGGATCCACCCGTGCGAAGATTGAAGAACTAATTCAAAAATACAACTTTCAGCCTAATGCGATGGCTAGAAGCCTTCTTAGTAAAGAAACCGGAATTATTGGCGTGATTGTGCCCGATCTGACCAATCCCTTTTTCCCGGAAGTGTTCGCCGGAGCAGAGCAAGAGGCGCAGCAGTCTGGACATACATTCCTGCTTAGCAATACGATCGGCGATTATGCGAAGGAATCGGAGTATCTCAGCATTCTGCGGGAGAAACGTGTGGATGGGATTATATTTTTGGGGGGGAGGATCAATTTAAAAAACTGCGAGGAGCATCTGGTGCAAGAGCTCGTGCAGTGTGCCAGCGTCATTCCGACCGTATTAGTCAATGGAGCTTTGCGGGGCACCGACTTGGTCAGGGTAGCGACGGACGAGTCTGCGGGCACCGCTCTCGCGGTCCGGCATTTGATCGAACTGGGGCATACGGAAATCGGCTTCATCGGCGGAGAAAGCCATATGACGACGACATCTATCAAGCTGCGGGCATTCCGGAAGACGATGAAAGACGAGGGGTTGAAGATACGCGAGGGATGGCTGCTGCCGGACAGCTTCTCCATCGATTCGGGCAAGCGTCAAATGCTTAAGCTGCTGGCCATGAAGGAGAGGCCGACTGCCGTGTTCTGCGTCAATGATTATACGGCGATCGGAGCGATCAAGGCGGCTACGGAGGCCGGACTGACGATTCCGGACGATATGTCCATCGTCGGATTTGACGATATTCCGCTGGCGAGTCATTTTATCCCCGAGCTGACTACCGTTTCCCAGCAGGCGCATGAGCTTGGGAGGACGGCTGTTAAAGTGCTTAAAGCCATGATGAACAATGAAAATGTCAAGAAGTTGACTTCGCTCGAACCGCAGCTTATCGTTCGGCAAAGTTCGGGTTCCCGGAGGGGATAATTCCTCCGCGGCGAACATAAAAGTGAAGAGCTTCCTTCAAGAGCAGCAGCCGGATTGATAGGGTTGCTGCTCTTTTTTTTATTAAGGGTCTGATGAGTTGGCGATGGCTTGTTCCTCTTAAAACCCTGATACATTTTGGAATAATTAAACTTTAATATTGACCAAGGATTGGAAGCGAGCTATAATGAAATGGGTTTCATGAAAACCCTTACATAAATCTGAAAGTGGTCAGAACGTCTGTTTTTTCGAAAAGAAATTTTTTCTAAATCATTTATATAATGGCAGTCTGCCACTATATATAACTTCATTCCGGGGAGGGTAGGGCCGCTTTTTTTTACCGCACCGTCTTGCTTTTATTCGTTTAATCATTCATTAAGGGGAGTGTGCTGAACAATGAAACAGATGAAAAAGATGAAACCGATGTTGATTGTTTTATTAACAGTCGTTTTGATGATTATTTCTGCATGCAGCGGCAACAACGGAGGAAATACGCCGGCCACCGAGGCACCGGCAAGCGAGACGCCGGCTGAAACGGCTGCACCGACCGAGGAGCCTGAACCGCCTGCCGCTGATTTGGGAGGCAGAGAAATTCGTATTTCGCATTGGTGGGATGCAACTCCTGTCGGAGATTCGGAAGCGGACGAATTAGCCCGCGAAAGAATCAAAAAGGTGGAAGAAAAATACAACGTTAAAATTAAGTATCTGAATACGGAATACTGGTCGACTTCAGAGAAGCTTTCTTCCTCTGTCATGGCCAACGATCCTTTTGCAGAAATCGTCCGCCTGCCTGACGGCTTCATTTGGGGGCTTATGCACGGAGGATTCCTAACGCCGTTGGATGACGCCCTCAATAATACGCGCATTGCGCAAGACGTAGTCGAATCGATGCGTTTTGGCGGTGAGAATGTATTCGGTCTGGAAGGCTGGTACAACGCGAACGATTCCGGTATGTACTACAATAAACGGATTTTCAAGGAAGCAGGCTTGAAGGATCCGCAACAGCTGATGGACGAGGACAACTGGAATTGGACGACAATGCTTGATGCCGCGAAAAAACTGACTGTTGACAATAATGGTGACGGAAAGGTTGACCAATATGGTTTGGCCGGCGCGCATTATATTTTCTCGGAGCAGCTGATCACCAGCAACGGCGGCCTTATCTACGATGAAGTGAACAAAAAAGCAAGCTTTGATTCTCCTGAATCGATGGATGCGCTTAATTTCTTGTATGAGCTGTATAACACGCACAAGGTCGTGAAGGAGAACGAAGGAAATGACTGGGAGGATCCGGCGAAATATTTCGCGGAAGGCAACATTGCCATGTATCCGGGCGGACTATGGGAAATCGAGGGACGCCTGCAAGACAAGATGAAGGATGAATGGGGATACGTTTACTTCCCTAAAGCACCTAATGCAACAACGTATACGGATCCGCTCGGACAAACCGCTGCCTATGTTATTCCAAAGGGAGTCAAGGACGCGGAAGCCATTGTGAAAATCTGGGAAGAATTGCAAGATTTCGATAACTATGAAGCAAACCGCAAGCTGTGGCTTGAAAATGTGCTGCCGGATGAAACTTCCATCGCAAATGCCATGAATGAAGCGGGCAAGGTTCAGCGGGTAATCGGCGGACGGTTCGGAGGTCTCGGCGTGAAGGAACAGCTCGACTCTGTGACAGGTAAGTTCATTAAAGGTGAAATTACGCCGTCGACGGGTGTCGCTCAAGTTATCGGACCCGCGCAAGCCGCTTCTGAAAAGGTGCTGCGCGGTGAGATCGAAGAGAAGAAAGAGTAGATTCGCCAAGCATTATAGGTAAGCAATCAGACACTGCCCGGTTTTCCGACTAAGGAAGACTGGGCGGTTGCTGACAAAACAAGATTCCGCTAGTTTGCAAAAGGGGGGGAATGAGGTGAAAATCGCCTTTTCCAGAATGACCGTCGCTTGGCTGATTGTCATCGCTATGCTGATCTCGATATTGGTTTTCCCTGCATATCAGTCCGACGCATCCGGTACTAAAGCCGCGACAAATACAGAAGCCGATGCAGAGAGCGGCCAGAACTCCTTGACGAACGTATCAGAGAACAGCTACGAGCATTATTTGCAGCAGTACGAAGATGAAGAACGGCCAAATGAGGAGATCGTGATTCGAGGGGCGGACTTTACAAGCGCAAATGAAATGAACCCCGAAATCGTAGGCGAACTGGGTGGAATATCGGGCAACTTCGTCAAGACGGCGGAGAGCGGTTCGGTCGGGTGGGAACTCGAAGTACCGACAGCCGGGTTATATCATATCGCCATTAACTATTTTCCGATAGAAGGCAAAAGCTCTGCAATCGAAAGGGAGCTGTTGATCGACGGAGAACTTCCGTTCACCAGCGCCAGAAACCTGACTTTTAACCGTGTATGGAAAAATGAAAGCGATCAAATCATGCAAGATAATCGGGGCAACGAGCTGCGGCCGCGCCAGGTCGAATCGCCTATGTGGCAGGAGACGCTGTTTAGAGATACAGAGGGATATTTCGAAGAACCGTATCTCTTCTATTTCTCGGCTGGCAAACACACGTTGACACTGGTGTCTTCCAGAGAGCCGATGGCTATCGACTATATTAAATTGTATCGCTACGATGGGCCTGCTGCTTACGAAGAGGCGAAGGCCGATTATGCGTCTAAGGGTTATAACGAGACCAGCGGGCACCTGATCAAAGTACAGGGCGAGAACGCCGCTCTTAAGTCATCGCCGACTTTATATCCCATTCCGGACCGCTCTAGTCCGTCCACAGAGCCTTATGACGTATCGAAGATCAGAATGAATACAATCGGCGGAAACAACTGGCGCGTGCCAGGCCAATGGATCGCATGGGAAATTGAAGCGCCGGAGGACGGATTATACCGCATTGCCATTAAGAATAGGCAAGAATTGTTACGGGGTATTTATTCAACGCGCTCGCTATGGATAGACGGGAAAATCCCGTTTCGGGAAATGACGCAAATTCCGTTTTATTACGACTCGGACTGGCAGATGAATGTGCTCGGCAGCGAGGAAGAGCCTTATTTATTCTATTTGACCAAAGGGAAGCACGAGCTGAAGCTTGAGATCAGTCTGGGCGCGATCGCACCTCTGATACGCCAAGTAGAAGCAAGTCTGCTCGAAATAAATGCCATGTATCGAAAAATCTTGATGATTACCGGTAACGTTCCAGATCCTTACCGTGATTATCAATTAGATAAACAAATTCCCGACATGGTAGAAGTGTTCCAGAAACAAAGCGACATTTTGTATGCCGTGTCGGAAGAGTTAGTACGCCTGACGGGCGAAAAAAGCGACAAAACCGCCGTGTTGAACAAAACGGCTTATCAGCTGGCAGATTTGGCCCAAAAACCGGAATCGGTTCAGAAGCGACTGGCTCAATTCAAAATCAATGTAGGCAGCGTGGGTGCCTGGATTCTCCAGGTCAGAGAGCAGCCGCTCGAAATCGATTATTTAGTTCTTGCATCGTCTGACGTAAAGCTGCCTAAAGCGAATGCTTCCTTTGGCAAGAAAACCGTTCACGAAGTATCGTCCTTCTTCCATTCCTTCATTGAAGATTACAATACGATCGGAAATACGGCCCACGATAAGCAGTCTATAACCGTATGGGTTGGAACGGGGCGCGATCAGGCGCAAGTTCTGAAAGCGATGATTGACGACACGTTTACGCCGCTTACCGGAATTGGCGTAAATCTTAAGCTGGTCAATCAGGACGTGCTGCTTCGCGCGTCGCTAGCGGGTGAAGGCCCCGACGTTGCCATGCAGGTCGGAAATGATGTGCCGGTCAATTTCGGCATGCGGAACGCAGCGGAGGATTTGACGAAATTCCCGGACTACGAGGAGGTCGTAAAGCAATTCAGAGATAGCGCGACTGTTCCTTACCAGTTTGAGAATCAAGTATTTGGTCTGCCTGAACAGCAAATCTTCAATATGCTGTTTTACCGGAAGGACATCCTGGAGGAGCTGAATTTGGATCCGCCGCAGACGTGGGAGGATGTATACGCGATGATCCCGGTTCTGCAGAAGAACCACATGGATTTCGCTCTTCCGATTGCCCAGGCGACGGGTGTCCCCGTGCTGGAGGCGAACCGTGCTTACGCGATGCTGTTATACCAGATGGACGGATCGTTCTACTCGGACAACGGGGCGAAGAGCGGTCTCGATACCGAGATTGGACTCAGCGCATTCAAGAGATGGACCGACTTCTATACCAGCTACAAGCTTCCGTTGATCTTCGATTTTCCGATGCGGTTCAGAACGGGAGAAATGCCCGTTGGCATACAAGATTATACCTTCTATAACTATTTGACCGTGTCCGCGCCGGAAATCAAAGGCTTATGGGAGTTCGTTCCGGTTCCAGGCATGGAGCAGCCGGACGGCACCATTCGCCGGGACGTAGCCAGCAGCGGAACAGCCGCCATTATGCTCAAGCAGGCCAAGAATAAGGATGCGGCATGGGAATTCATGAAATGGTGGGTAAGCAAGGACGCGCAGGTACGCTTCGGCAGAGAGATGGAAGGGCTGATGGGCGCAGCGGCACGTTATCCGACGGCCAATATCGAAGCACTCAAAGAGCTGCCGTGGCCGGCGCGCGATTATCGCAATCTCGAAGAGCAATGGCAATGGGTGCAGGGTGTGCCGGAGGTGCCGGGCGGTTATTTTACGGGCAGGCATCTCGACAACGCGCTGCGCGAAGTGATCAACAACGGCACGAATACAGCCGACGCTTTGTATGACTATGTACAGGAAATCGACTATGAGATCTCGGAAAAACGTAACGAGTTCAATTTGGACGGAAAGGACTAGGGAGGGACTCTTTTGCAAAAAACGAAAATCGCTGACGAGATTATGATGCAGCCAAAGGGCCGCTCTGCCGGCTTGCAAGGGAAGTGGGAGTTGTTCGTCAAGGACATAAAGCGGGATCGGCATTTATACGTCCTGCTGGCTCCATATGTGTTGTTGTTCCTGTTATTTACCGTGCTCCCGGTCGTCATATCGATTTTCTTCAGCTTTACGCATTTCAATATGCTGGAGCCTCCGCGCTGGATCGGCTGGGAAAACTATTCCAAGCTGTTGTGGAACGATGACGTATTCCTGATCGGGCTTAAAAATACGATGATCTTTGCCGTTATTACCGGACCGGTCAGCTATATCGCTTGTTTCGTCTTTGCTTGGCTCATCAATGAGCTAAATCCGAAGGTCAGGGCATTCATGACGCTCGTGTTTTTCGCGCCGTCGATATCGGGCAACGTTTTCTTTATCTGGCAATTTATTTTTTCCGGCGATTCGTACGGCATCATGAACGGATTCCTGATGAAGATCGGGATCATTTACGAGCCGATCCTGTGGCTGCAGAATCCGAAATACATGCTCACGATTATCATCGTCGTCCAATTATGGCTGAGCCTGGGCACCAGCTTTCTGGCGTTCATTGCCGGCTTGCAGACGGTTGACCGCACGCTGTACGAAGCGGGAGCGGTGGACGGAGTCAAAAACCGCTGGCAGGAGCTTTGGTTTATTACCCTTCCTTCGATGCGGCCTCAGCTGATGTTCGGCGCCGTTATCCAGATTACGTCCTCCCTTGCAGTAGCGGACGTCGCCATGGCTCTAGCGGGCTTTCCGAGCGTGCAGTACGGAGCTCATACGGTTGTTACGCATTTGGTGGATTACGGCACGATTCGGTTTGAAATGGGTTATGCGTCGGCCATTGCAACCGTGCTGTTTATTCTGATGCTGGGCTCGAATCTGGTCGTTCAAAAGTTGCTGAAGAGGGTGGGGGAATAGGCGGGATGAAGCTGGCCATACGTCTCAATAAAAAAGTGAACCGCTCTTGGCAGGTGGATATCATGCTGCTTCTTTTGCTGGGCGTGTTCGGTGCCTTTATGGCAGTACCGTTGATTTATGTCATAAATAATGCGTTCAAACCGCTGGATGAGCTGTTCATCTTCCCGCCTACGCTGTTCGTGAGGAATGCGACGTTCGATAACTTCGCGGATTTGTTTCAAGTGATGAAAAACTCCTGGGTGCCATTTTCCAGATATATTTTCAATACGTTTTTTATTACGGTGGCAGGAACCGCAGGTCATATTCTGCTTGCCTCGGCGGCGGCTTACCCGCTTGCCAAGCACAAATTTCGCGGTCATAAAATATTGTTCACGGTCATTGTCCTTTCGCTGATGTTTTCTCCGCATGTGACAGCCATTCCGAACTATATGATCATGTCCGTCTTGGGATGGATTGATTCGTATCAGGCTGTCGTCGTTCCAGCGTTCGCTTTTCCGCTCGGCCTGTATTTGATGAAGCAATTCATGGAACAAATACCGGACGCGCTGCTGGAAGCCGCGAAGATCGACGGCGCCAGCGAATACCGCATTTTCTGGCAGGTCGTCATGCCGCTCGTCAAGCCTGCCTGGTTGACGCTGCTCATCCTGATGATGCAAATGCTGTGGGGAACGGATGGAGGCAGCTTTATCTACAGCGAGCAGCTTAAGACGATGCATTACGCCATGGGGCAAATCGTTCAAGGCGGTATCGCCCGTGCAGGGGTAGGAGCCGCAGTTGCGGTTATTATGATGACGGTGCCGATCGTAACGTTTGTTTTGTCTCAAAGCAATGTGATTCAAACGATGGCTTCGTCCGGCATGAAGGACTAAAGCGATGGAGGCGTATAGGTTTGATAATAAAGCGATCGATTCTGATCCTGGCGGCTGCGATGATTATCGCCAGCCTATGTCCTAAGCCGGCTCACGCATCGCCGTACGAGGGATATACCTATTCGTATTGGGGAGATGCCGTACAATCGCCGATTGCTTATCTTCCTTCCAAGGCGATAACGGGACAGGAAATAGGCATTGGACCATTGGCGGCGCCAAGCGATATGTTCGCGGCACCTGACGGCAATCTGTATGTTCTGGATTCCGGTAACGGACGAATTGTAGTGCTAAACAGCGAGTGGAAGGCGATCCGCCAAATTCAAGGCTTCGATAATAACGGCAAGCAGGATAACTTCAATATGCCGGAAGGCATTTTCGTTAGCGGGGCAGGTCATATTTATGTGGCGGATACCGAAAATCGGCGCGTAGTCGTACTTGACAGCAGCGGAGCGTTCATTAGAGAAATTGGCGCTCCGAAGTCGGA
Organism: Paenibacillus sp. LPE1-1-1.1; assembly: GCF_040676435.1. Taxonomy (NCBI): domain Bacteria; kingdom Bacillati; phylum Bacillota; class Bacilli; order Caryophanales; family Paenibacillaceae; genus Paenibacillus; species Paenibacillus sp. LPE1-1-1.1. Next base: position 1,035,479 of record NZ_JBEGHY010000001.1, on the reverse strand, counting down.
GGTACTCAGCGACAATTTCGAATACTTCCCGCGCAAGGTGATTGTCGATAAAGCCGGCCGAATCTATGTTGTCGCCAGAGGCGTCTTTGACGGCATTATCGAATTCGACAGCGATGGCGATTTTACCGGCTTTATAGGTACGAATCCCGTGCAATTCGATCCCGTTGATTTGTTCTGGAAAACCGTATCGACAAAAGAACAGCGGGAAAAAATGATCCGTTTTGTCCCGATTGAGTTTAACAATGTGGACGTAGATACAGACGGATTTATCTTTACGACTACGGCTGACAAGCAAACTGCAATTCCCGTTAAAAGGCTGAACCCATCCGGCATTGATGTGCTTCGCATAAACGGGGCATGGGGTCCGATCGGCGATTTCAGCAGGGAGCGATCGGCTTTCATCGATATTGATGTCAGCGGTAACGGCGTGTACCGGACGCTTGATTCGACTCGGGGGCGAATTTTTACTTATAACGAGGATGGCAATTTATTGTATGTGATCGGCCAGCTCGGCAATCAACTCGGCACGTTCAAAACGCCGATCGCGGTTGAAAGCTTCGGCAATCGAATCTTTGTTCTGGATCGCGATCTGGGAATGATTACTGAGTTTGCCGCGACCAAATTCGGAAGCCTGGTTAACGAAGCGAACGGCTTGTACAGCATGGGGAAGCACGATGATGCGGCAAAACTGTGGGAACAAGTGCTCAAGCTCGATGCGAATTACGAAATGGCCTATGTCGGAATCGGCAAATCGATGCTGCGTCAAGGCGAATACAAGCAAGCCATGACTTATCTGAAGCTGGGCAACGACAGGGAATATTATTCCAAAGCGTTAACGAAATTCCGCAGGGAATATATGCGCGAATACTTCGGGACCTACATGACGGGTGTGATCGCGCTCATCCTGATCGTAATGGCCGTGCGCCGTGGCATGAGGATAAGAAAGGAGGGCATGAAACAGGATGCAGTTTCTCAAGGACGCTAAGTACACGCTGCATGTCGCTTTTCATCCCTTTGACGGTTTTTGGGATCTGAAATACGAAAACAAAGGAAAGCTAAGAATCGCGCTTGCCATCTTGTTCGGCGTGACGGTTATGATGATACTGAAACGCCAGTATGCCGGTTATGTAGTCAACTTTAATTACCCGCTTGATTTAAACAGCATTGACGAGTTGAAATACATCGTCCTCCCGTTCCTGCTCTGGTGCGTCGCGAACTGGTCTCTGACCACGCTGATGGACGGGGAAGGGAAATTCAAAGAAATTGTCATCGCCACATGCTACGCGATGCTCCCTTTAATTCTAATCTATCTGCCTAATATATTGCTCAGCAATGTCATTACGCTGCGCGAGGCTTCGTTCTATTTTTTGCTGGAATCCGCGGCCACGCTGTGGTTTGTCTGGCTGTTGTTTATCGGAACGATGACGGTCCATCAATACACGGTTATGAAGACGATCATGACGATGCTGTTAACCGTCGTGGTCATGGGTGTCATTATCTTTCTGGGTCTGCTGTTCTTCAGCCTGATTCAACAAATCGTTGCTTTTGTTTATACGATCTATCAGGAACTTTCATTGCGAGCATAAGAAGGGGGGCCAAGCGGTGAAGCGGAGGCTTGCGATCATTATGACTGCAGTCATTATCGGCTGCTTGCTTATAGCCCAAGAGACCAATTTCGCGGAACCTGCATCCGGGGCGGTGTCCGTTTCAGAGGCAGGGGCGGAATCCGCGCCAGGCGACGGACAGACTGCCGAGGTAACGGCAGCGAGAAACAATTCCGGCAAAGCGGCGAGTATAGCCGAAGGTATGGAAAATGCGGCTGAGAATGAATTTTTGATTTTGTACGTCAACAATGCAACGACGGAAATCGCGGTTCAGGACAAGCGCAGCGGGGCGATCTGGTATTCCAATCCGCAAGATCGCGAAGACGACAAAGTCGCAACCGGCTACAACAAAGCGAAGCTGAACGTGCAGGTCGAGATCACTTATTTGGACAGTGCGGGAAATTCGTTAAAGTATGACAATTATACGCACAGCGTCCAGAACGGCCAATATGTCATCGAGAAGGTAAGCGGAGGCTTGAACATCGTTTATACGCTAGGGGAAGTTAAAAGCGATATCGACGCTATACCTAAGTATATAAGCGAGGAAAGATTTCAAACTCTCATCCTGGATAAGATCGAAGATTCGGGGGACAAAAGAGAAGTTGAAAAACGTTTTAAACATAACGAGCAAGAGAAGCGTTACGAAAGAAGAGACTCCTCCTTAAAGGGAGTCGGATTAAAGAAAGTAACCGAAGTTTTCGAACAGATCGGATACGACGAGGAGCAGAAAGCGATCGATAATGCTGCGTTTGGCGAAGCGGCAGCCGGCGAACTCAACGTTAAGATCCCTCTCCATTACCGGCTTGACGGAGAACAGTTGAAGGTTACGGTGGATTCTGGAGGAGTCGAATATCCGGAAACGATGAAAATTCAAACGCTGTCCCTGCTGCCGTTTTTTGGGGCAAGCGGACTCGAGGATGAAGGCTATACGCTCGTTCCCGACGGCTCGGGTTCACTGATCCGCTTCAACAATGAAAAGACGTACGCCACGCCGTTCCGTAAAGAATTATACGGCACGGACGCGTCCATTAGCCAGCGCATTCGAGTTCAGAATGATGAAGCTGCGCGGTTGCCTGTGTTCGGGATGAAGTACGAGGACCGGGCATTCGTCGGTATCATTGAAGAGGGAGATGCGGTCGCAGCTGTCGAGGCAGACATAAGCGGCAGGCTGAATGTCTATAACACGGTGTCCTCCAGCTTTAAGCTCCGTAACCTGGAGGAGGTTACCCTGACGAACGGGTGGCGCTCCAGTACGGTTAAGAAGTTTCAAGCAGCGCCTTTCCAAGGCGATATTAGTGTTCGCTACGGATTTCTCGGCGCCAAGGATGCCAGCTACTCCGGCATGGCCGCGCATTACCGCGATTACTTGATCAAGCAAGCGGGTCTAACTAGGCTGACGGATGAAGAAAGCGTTCCGTTCTATGCCGAGTTTATAGGAGGCATACCGAAAAAGAAATTTTTCCTGGGCATTCCTTACAACGCCTATGAGCCGCTTACGACCTTCGATCAAGCCGAATCGGTATTGGGCCAAATGATGGATCTGGGAATCGGTAACATCAAGCTGCGTTATACGGGTTGGTTCAACGGAGGCATCGTCCATGACGTCGCGAAATCCATTGCCGTCGACAAGAAGCTTGGCGGAAGCAAAGGGTTGAACGAGCTAAAAGCTTATGCCGATGCCAACCGCATCTCGCTGTTTCCTGACGCAGCCTTTCTTGAAGCAGCTCCGAACGCGGACGGTTTCAAAAAATCGCAGGCTTCCCGGTTTATTACGGGCAAGCTGGCACATATTTATCCGTACAGAGCTGCCGACTTCAGAGAAGACGACGAACAGGAGCCTGGTTATGTGCTTAGTCCGAAGTCGCTGCCCAAAACGGTAGACGGATTTATGGCCGATTACGAGAAGCTTCAGCTCACCGGAGTATCGCTGCGCGATCTTGGCAGCAAGCTGAATTCCGACTTTAACCGTGCCAATGTCATCGATCGCGAAGAAGCGAAGGCGATCGTGAGTGGACAGCTGCAGCAAATGAGCGGCTCCGTCAAAGAAATACTGGTGGAAGGCGGAAACGCCTATGCGGCTGCCTATGCGCGGCATATCGTGGATGCGCCGATGACAAGCAGCGGCTTTATCATTACCGATGAAACGGTTCCTTTTTTTCAGACGGTGTTTCACGGTTACGTTAATTATGCCGGAATGGCCTGGAACATGGCGGACGATCAGGATTCTGCGTACAACTTCCTGAAGGCGCTCGAAACGGGCTCCGCTATGCATTATACATGGTTTAACGCGGATTCGTCGGCGATCAAGATGACGGAGTTCGATCACTTGTATTCCGCCGATTACCGGCTATGGATCGACGAAGCGTCTCAAAGATATCGCGAACTTAACGATGTTCTCCATGATGTGCAAACCCAAACGATTGCCGATCATCGGATGCTGGCTGACGGCGTGTATCAAACGACGTTCGAAAAAGGCAAAACGATTATCGTCAATTATAACGATACAGCATCGAATGTGGACGGAATTATAGTAGGGGCGAAGGATTATTGGGTTGGAGGTGAAACGCAGCGATGAGGTTCAAGAAGCTTTCGCTTGAACAAAAAAACAGATATTACGGGCTTTATTTCATACTTCCCTGGTTCGTAGGCTTCTTGTTCCTGTTTATGATTCCGCTCTTATCCTCGTTACGGTACAGTTTAAGCAATCTGCAAGTTACGGATGAGGGCTTCAGTCTGGAGTTTATCGGGTTATCGAACTATCGGGAAGCGCTGCTGTCACACGAATCGTATGTCAGGATATTGACGGAATCCGTGATGAATATTGCGGTCAACACGCCGCTCATCATTATTTTCAGTTTATTTTTTGCGGTTCTGCTCAATCAGAAGTTTAGAGGACGGGTGCTCGCCCGGGCTATCTTCTTCCTCCCGGTTATTCTGGCATCGGGAATTATCGCCAGTATCGAGAACGGAGATTTGATGCAGTCCGTCGTTCGAAGCGCGAACGACACAACCGGCGGCGGTTTGTCCGTTATGAAAAATTTGGAGCTCACCGTCATCCTCGTTGAATCGGGGATAAATATTACCTTTGTCGAGTACCTGACCGGGGCTGTCAGCCGAATCTATGAGATCGTCAGTCAATCCGGCGTCCAAATTTTAATTTTCCTTGCAGGGCTTCAGTCGATCTCCCCCTCCTTATACGAGGCTGCCAAGATCGAAGGCTCGACCGGCTACGAGGCTTTTTGGAAAATTACGTTTCCAATGATCAGCCCGTTGATACTGACGAATCTGGTCTACACGATAATCGATAGCTTCATCAGCGATGAAACTAGCCGGCTAGTAGTAGATACGGCATTCAAAAGCTTCGATTTTGGTCTCAGCGCCGCGATGGCTTGGATGTATTTTGCCGTCATTGCGCTTGTATTGTGGATCACGACGTCGATTGTGTCGCGCAAGGTCTTTTATCAAGATTAGCGGTTTAGGCGTATGCTTACGATGTATGTTTGCTCTGCAAACATTGAAGGTGAATGCTTACGAAGTATGTTTGCTCTGCAAACATTGAAGGAGAGATTACATGAAGACGGAAACCGCAGTACAACAACGGCAGACGAGAGAAGCGCGGATGCATCGCATGGCATCCGCTGCCTATTGGGTTGAATTCGCTAAGAAATGGTTATGGGTCATCGTCCGATTCGTGCTTATTTTCGGCATTTCGTTTGTCATCGTCTACCCGATTCTGTTGAAGTTGTCGATTGCGTTCAAAAGTATGGACGATTTATACGATTCCGCTGTCATTTGGGTGCCGAAGGCGTTTACGCTCGATAATTTCAAGCTCGTGTTCCAAGCGATGAACTATCCGCGCGTTCTGCTCAATACGTTATTTCTTTCCTCCGCGGTTATGCTGCTCCAAACGATAACCTGCGTGCTGGCCGGATACGGTTTTGCGAGAGTGAGGTTCAAGGGAAGCGGCCTATTGTTTGCGGCAGTTATTTTTACGATTCTAGTGCCGACCAATACGATTATGATTCCGCTCTATTTACATTTCAAAAATTTTGACCTGTTCGGATTGATTGAGCTCATCAAGGGCGAGCCCGCCAATCTGATCAACACCTACTGGCCGTTTATCATTTCTGCCGCACTCGGCATGGGCGTGAAGACAGGGTTGTACGTCTATATTTTTCGCCAGTTTTTTAAAGGGATTCCGCGAGAAATTGAAGAAGCTGCTTACGTTGACGGCGCCGGCTATTTTTCAACATTCAGAAGGGTTATTTTGCCCAATGCCATCCCTTCGATGGTGACGGTCATGCTGTTCTCCTTCGTATGGCAATGGAACGATTCCTTCTTTACGAACATGTATTTGAATGAACCGAAGGTCATGTCTTCGATGATGGCTTCTTCCGGTTATGCAATCGCCACTTTCCTTAGCGGAGGGGAACAGGCGGCAACGGCATCCTATGTTCAGGATCCGTTCTTTATGTCCATGATGATGAATACCAGCGTCCTGATGGCGATACTGCCGCTCATTATTTTGTATTTGTTCGTGCAAAGACATTTTGTAGAAAGCGTTGAACGTTCAGGATTAGTAGGTTAGGAGAGGCGGATGAAAAGAAAATTGATAGTCATCACACTTGTTGCCTTTACCTCAGTGCTCGGTTTGTATTTCGGATTCACGTCGGGAGGTTCCGACAGTTCTAGCAGCTCCAATAGTTCCAATAGTTCCAATAGCTCCAATAGTTCCAACAGCGAAAAAGAGACAGAGGTGCCCGTGCAGCAGCCGGCGCCTCCGGATGCTAATGTATCGATCGACGAATCGGTCCGTTATCAAACGATTGATAACTTCGGCGCATCCGACGCATGGTCTATGGATCCTCTGGGCAAACATTGGACGGAGGAAAATAAAAACCGGGTTGCCGACCTGCTTTTTTCGAGGGAGAAAGGGATCGGGCTATCCGCATGGCGTTTCAATATCGGAGCAGGTTCGAGCGAAACGGACCAGACGATTATTCCCGATCCGTGGCGGCGGTCGGAAGCGTTCAAGAAGTCGGAGATAGGCGATTACGATTGGAGCAAGCAGTCGGGCCAGCAGTGGTTTCTAAAGGCGGCCAAGGATCGCGGCGTCGATACTTTGATCGCATTCGTGAACAGTCCTCCGGTCTGGATGACGAAGAACGGACACGCCCAACCAGACCCGGACGTTGGCTCCACGAATCTCAAAGAGGACTTTGAGGATGAATTTGCGACCTACTTAATCGATGTATTGGAGCACTTTAAACAGGAAGGCCTGACGTTTCAATATATAAGTCCCATTAACGAGCCGACTTGGGATTGGAACCGCGCGCAGCAGGAAGGGAATCGCTATAACAATGAAGACCTGAAGCGAGTCATTCTCGCATTGCACCGTCAGCTGAAGGAAAGCAGCCTCGATGCGCAAATCAGCGCTCCGGACGGCGTGGAGATTACTTCTCTGCTGGATGACGAATATTATCAAATGTTCGCGGGAAGCGGGCAATATACGAGCGGGGCAAATAACCTGGGAACAGGGAAATACCGGGAATATATAAAGGATTTGCTCGGCGACCCCGAGCTCAAGGAAGCGATCGGCAATAAAATCGCATCGCATTCCTATTGGTCCGATTACAGTAAACCGGGAGATGACCGGCTCGTCAAATTGAGAGAATTGCTGGTAGCAAATTTGAAGAAATACGGCGCTGAGGTTAAATATTGGGTGTCGGAATATTGTATTCTTGGCGATTACGGTCCCGGCCGCGACCTTGGCATGGATCCCGCTTTGTATGTGGCCAGAACGATTCATTTTGATTTGACGAAGGCGAATGCGGCCGCATGGCAGTGGTGGACGGCGGTGTCCAAGGTGGATTACAAGGACGGTCTGATCTATACTGACTTTAATGAAGCGGGAGACGAGCAAAATATTTTGACATCCAAAATATTGTGGGCTCTCGGCAACTACAGCAAATTTATCCGTCCCGGCGCGGTGCGCATTGCGCTTACGGGGCTGGACGAGGGAGCTGAAAGCGAGCTGCTTGGCTCGGCTTACGTACACGCAGAAGAACAGACGGTTACGGCGGTGTTCGTCAACAATAGCGAAGAGGATAAGCGTATTCAGCTTTCGTTGAAAGGCATGGACAAGAGCAAATCCATTACGCTTATGGAATCGTACATCACATCGGCTGGCCGCGATCTTGCCCGGGGTGAAGATATTACGGTTCAGGACGTACATTCCTTCGAAGCGGTTATTCCCGCGAAGTCGGTCATCACCTTGACCGGGAGAGGGGCAGACGATGCAAGATAATAGCAGAAGCGATGAAGAAACGGTTCAGTTAGATCAAGAAGCGCTGACGGTATACAATATCGATAATGTGCGGGGTAACTTGACTTTGCCTGTCAAAGGGGAGAACGGAACGACGATCACATGGAAATCCGGAAGCCTGGAAGTCATAACGGCGTCCGGAGAAGTGACACGTCCCAAGCCCGGCAGTCCCCGTCACGGAACGGTTATACCGGTCACGAAAACCAAGTACGATGCCATTTACGCCAAATACTTGTCTCATCTTTGAACGTTCAAGAAAATGGGTCGCTGCATGTCAAAATATATACGCTTAGGAAGCCGCATATTTGCGGCTTTTTTTATTTTTACGTGAGGTATAATTTGCGAAAAAAAAAAGACCGATATTTATATCGGCCTTGGTCATATAGAAACTATAGAAACTCTTTTTAGACGAAAAACGAATTTGCGCCTCTATGGATAATACTTCCGTCAGACATACGAACGGAATCATCGTTATATCCAACAATTGTTGCGGCTGGGCGAATCTGCATACCGTTTTGCATTGCTTTGATTATCGCTTTTTCAGCAATGGCTATTTCAAAATCTTTGTCCGTAATTAGTTTTTGGCCTTCTTGAAGTTTAATTTTTCCTTGCATGTAGACATGCCCTCCACGGTTCTGTTTTTTTTTGTTCTAAGGTCAAATGATACATTAATTACTTCATATAATGCAATGGAAGCGGAGGTAATTGGAAAAAGTTTTTCAGTTTAGGACTAGAAAAAATTGCAGCTATACGCTATTCAGCTTGGAAGTCGGCCATTTTGGTCGGAAAACCATAAACATAAGTCGTTATACCGAAAGCGGACGGAGGTTGGAATTCGGTAAAATAAAATCGGGATATTAGACTCATCACGGTAAATGAAAGGGAGAATGCTGATATGGCAGAACTGAAGGTAACTCATCTAACCGCGGAATACCGCCGTGAGCTGCTCGGGACGGATGTTACTCATCCGCGCATGAGCTGGCGTATTGAATCCGACCGTCAAGGGACAACGCAAAAAGCCTATCGAATCCAGACGGCCGGGGAGAACGGGAATTTCGATGAACCGCTGTGGGATTCTGGCCTATGCGAGTCGGACAAGAACGTTCTGGTTCCGTACGATGGCCCCTCGCTTTCATCGTGTACACGGTATCTGTACCGGGTGAAGGCATGGGACAATTTCGGGCGTGAGTCTGAATGGAGTGATCCGGCGTGGTGGGAAACGGCGTTCTGCGACTCGAAGGAATGGATGGCGCAGTGGATTACGCCTTCTTCCGAATCGATCGATCCGCAGGCAGAGCCGGCATTCTTGCTTCGTAAGCCGTTCTCGCTGAAGGGCGCGGAAATCGCTTCGGCGCGCATTTATGTAACCGCTGCCGGCGTGTACGAGCTTTACCTCAACGGGGAAAAGGTCGGAGACGACGAGCTTGCGCCTGGATGGACAAGCTATCGCTCCCGCCAAGCTTATCAGACTTACGATGTGTCGGCGCAGCTTCAGAAGGGCGGCAACGCGATCGGAATCATGGTAGCCAACGGCTGGTACAAAGGGCGGCTGGGCTGGGAGAACAAGGCCAATCATTACGGTGATCGCCGTGCTGTTCTTGTGCAGCTGCATGTTAGATACAACGACGGAACCGAAGAGGTAATGGGATCCGATCCAACTTGGAAAGCCTCGACGGGAGCGATACGGTTCTCCGAGATTTATGATGGAGAAACGTACGACGCCCGCATGGAGCAAAATGGATGGAGCGAGCCGGGATTCGACGATTTGTCTTGGGGCGCTGCCGAACGGCTGGAGCTGCCGCTCACGCATTTGGTCGCGCAAGAGAATGTTTCGACACGCGTGACGCAAACGCTGAAGCCGCTGGCTGTAATCGTTACGCCGTCCGGCGATACCCTGCTGGATATGGGCCAGAACATGGTGGGACGAATCCGCTTTAACGTCTCGGCGCCGGAGGGTACGGTAATTAAGCTGACCCATGCCGAAGTTTTGGACAAAGAAGGCAACTTCTACATGGGCAACATTCGCACCGCCAAACAGTTGGTCACTTTCATCGCCAAAGGCGAAGGAACCGAAACCTATGCGCCGCATTTTACATTCCAAGGATTCCGATATGTCAAGGTGGAAGGCTACCCGGATCAAGAGAAGGGATTGCCGCCCGAAGCATTTACCGGCGAAGTGATTCATTCCGATATGGATCAGACGGGAGCGTTCGAATGCTCGGATGAAATGGTGAATCAACTGCAGCGGAACATCGTGTGGGGCCAGCGGGGCAACTTCCTCGACGTTCCTACGGACTGCCCGCAGCGCGACGAACGCCTTGGCTGGACAGGCGACGCGCAGGTATTCGCCGGTACGGCTTTGTTCAATTACAACGGCGGTCCGTTCTTCACCAAATGGCTGCGTGATCTGAAGGCAGACCAACTGGCCGACGGCCAGGTTCCATTCGTCGTGCCAAACATTATTCAAGGGTATTCGTCAGCTGCTTGGGGCGACGCCGCGACAGTTATTCCATGGGCGATGTATACGAGCCTGGCTGACAAACAAATTCTCACCGAGCAATACGACAGTATGAAGGGTTGGGTGGATTACATCCGGTCCCAGGGCGACACCGAGCATATCTGGAACACCGGCTTCCATTTCGGAGATTGGTTGGCCTTGGACGCCAAGGAAGGAAGCTATATGGGCGCCACTCCGAGCCACATGGTAACGGCGGCATATTTCGCGCTTTCCACGCGAATTATACGGGATGCCGCCAAAGTGCTTGGCTTCGAGGAGGACGCCGCTTATTACGGGGCGCTGGCCGAGCGGATCGCTGCGGCGTACCGCGATGAATTCATCACGCCGAACGGGAGGGTCGCCGCTCGAACGCAAACCGCCCATGTGCTGGCTCTTGTCTTCGATCTTGCTGAGTCGAAGGACCGCGCAAGAATCGCGCGCGACCTGAACGAAATGATCGTGGAAAACAACTATCACCTGACTACCGGTTTCGTTGGTACGCCTTATCTTTGCTTCGCGCTCTCGGATAACGGATACCATGAAACGGCGGTGAAGCTTCTTCTACAGAAAACGTATCCTTCCTGGCTCTATTCCGTTTCCAAGGGAGCGACCACGATTTGGGAGCACTGGGATGGGATAAAGCCGGACGGCTCGTTCTGGAGCGATGACATGAATTCCTTCAACCACTACGCCTATGGGGCGGTGGGCGAATGGATGTACCGCAAAATTGCCGGTCTTTCGCCGGATGCGGAACAGCCGGGCTACAAAAAAGTCCGGATCGAGCCCGACTTCACAGGCGGAAGGCTGAGCCATGCCCGGGCGTCGTACGAATCGATGTACGGGACAGTGGAAGCCGGATGGACGTTTCATGACAGGCAAATCCGGGTCGAGGCCGTCGTTCCAGCCAACGCAGCCGCATCGATCCTGCTGCGCGGAGCTCATGCGGACGAGATAAAAGGCAGCATAAAGGACGAAGGAATCTTGTCCATCACACAAGAAGCAGAAGGAGTCCGGGTAGAAACCGGGTCGGGCCGTTACGTGTTCACATACGCTAGGACGGATTCTACTTACCGGATTTACACGCCTGACATGCGGCTAAGCGAAGTCGTTCAATGGGAAACGGCCAAACAAATCCTGGACCGCCATGCGCCGGGTTTTTCCGGTAATTTGAATCATTTTGCCAACCTGCCTCTAGCAGCGGCAGCCAATAGCCCCATGGGTACTGCCATTTCTAAAGAGCAATATGATGCCATCAGCCGGGAGCTCTCCCAAATCCGTGAGTAAAGGCGGAGACGTCTCCCATCCTTTGGCGTGTATCGCAAATGAAATAGAAAAGATATAATACAAAGAAAGTCAACCATAATAAAGGAGGAACGGCGGCATTGCGCAGAATCAAACCGGTAATCAACTCACTCCGCTTCAAATTTTTTGCCGCCGTTCTCGTTATTTTCATCCCTCTGGTTACCGTTCTTATCGTCAATAATTACTATTCCGTCGACGTAGTCCGAAACCAGGTGGCGCAATCTAACAAAAATATGTTGAGTCTGTATAAGGACCAGATCGACCGCAATCTCGAAGAAGTGGACAAATACCTGGCTAATACGTTGGAGAGCGATTTGAACGTGCTTGATCTCGAATTTCCCAAAGAGATGGACGAGGATCGCTATAACATCGCAAAAATTACCCTATTTAATATGATTCGCGAGGATCTCGGCTACTATCCGATTCTGGATTCATTTTTCGTCTATTCCGAGATCAACCGCGACCTGATCGTGATTCAAAACTCGTTAGATACTTTTGAAGCACGCGAGTCGGCGCGGAACGAAATGCTGGAAATGATTAAACTTAACGCCAATTCAATCGATTACGCACGCTGGCATCTTTGGGAAGGCAAGAACGAATATTATTTGTTCCATCTATTGAAGTCCGGCAATGTGTATATGGGGGCTTGGATGAGCAGCGATAAATTGATGGTGCCGCTCAATCTGATTGATCTGGGCAAATCCGGCGTTGCGCTTATTACGACGGACAACGACGAGCCTATCAGTCATAAGAACCTGATTCAGGACAAGGAAATCAACTTGGAATTCCCGGAAGAATCCTACACCATCACAGGGAAAGGCAAGGATCAGTATCTCGTGATGGGCGAGCCTTCCACGCAGGGCAAATTCAATTTAGTAGTTGCAGTGCCCGACAGCACGATCCTTCAGAAGCTTCCTTATCTGCAGCGGATCTCATCTTTCATCTCGCTGGCAGCCGTCCTATTTCTGTTTCTCTTCATCTTTATGATGAGAAGAGTATTCCTGAATCCGGTCAAGCGGATAGTCATTGCTATGCGGAAGCTTCGGGACGGCAACTGGGATTCCAGGATGGAGCAGGTGCCGACCTCAACGGAGTTCGAAATTGTAAACGAAACGTTCAACCGCATGATCACCGAGATTCACGATCTTAAAATTAACGTGTATGAGGAAAAATTAAACCATCAACGAGCGGAGCTGCGTCATCTGCAGCTTCAGATTAATCCTCACTTTTTTTTGAATTCTCTCAATATCATTTATAATCTGGCGACGGTAAGGGATTTTGCCCTGATCCAGGAAATGACCAAATGTCTGGTGTCCTACTTCCGGTTCATGTTCCGAAGCAATTCCTATTTTGTGGCCCTTAGGGACGAGCTTGCCCACACGGAAAACTATCTGAGGATCCAGCAGCTTCGATTTCCGGATATCTTCCAATACCATGTCGAGATGCCCGATCATCTGCTCGATACGGAGGTTCCGCCTTTGATCGTTCAGACCATGGTGGAGAACACGATCAAGTACGCGGTCAACATGGAGGAGCTGATCCTGATATCGGTTGAAGTCTGCATAGAAGAGACCGGAAGAGATTCGCGCCTTGTTATTCATATTAAGGACACGGGACCCGGGTTTCCGAAGGAAGTGCTTCAGCGGCTTGCGTACGAAGGGGAACCAGTTAACGAGACCGGGGAACAGATCGGGATTTGGAACGCTAGGCGCAGGCTTCGCTTGCTGTATGAAGACCAGGCGGATATTGATTTCTATAACGAGAACGAATCGGGAGCCGTTGTGCGGATTTCCATTCCCATAAAGACAAAAGATCCTTGAGGTGATGATTCATGTATCATGCGTTGCTTGTTGACGATGAAGTCCACGCGGTGAGAGGACTGCAGGCGGGCGTTCAATGGGAACGCCTGAATGTAGGGTCTGTGTATACGGCGCATAGTTTGAAGCAGGCACAAGAAGTTTTCCGTTCCCAGTCCGTGCATTTAATGGTTTGTGATATCGAAATGCCGCAAGGGTCGGGATTGGAATTGGCCGCTTGGGTCAAGGAGCATTATCCCGATACCGAGACCATTTTCCTGACTTGCCATTCGGATTTTCAATTCGCCAAACAAGCCATTCAACTCGACAGCTTCGATTACTTGCTGAAGCCCGTTGATTATTCGGAGCTTGAATCGGTGATTTGCAAGGCGTTCGACAAGATGGCCAAAGCAAGGGAGCTGCGTTCCTTCGAGGAAACCCATCATCATTACAGGCAGCTTTGGGAATCGCATCAGCCGGTCGTGGCAGAGCTTTTCTGGCAGGACCTGATTCATCGGAAAATCCCTTCAAATCCGGAAGCGCTCTGCGGGCACTTGCGGAAAGCGGGGCTTACGTATTCCGAAAACACCCGTTTTCTGACCGTCTACACCCGCGTCCAGCGCTGGCACAAAGAGCTGTCGGAACGGGATCAGCGTATCATGGAATATGCCCTTCGCAACGTGCTGCAGGAAGCCATGGAAACAACGTCCGGCACGGCGGTCATTCCGGCAGCTAACGGTTCTTTTCTGACCGTGATTCCTTTGGAATTGCCAGTGAACGAGGCGGAAACACGCGAGAATTGCGATGCGTTCATCCGCAATTGCAATCAGTATTTGTTTTGCGATATCAGCTGTTACGTAGGCGATCGTGTGCCGCTTTACGAATTGGCCGGCATGCTGCGCTCCCTTCAACAGCTCGACGAGAATAATGTGACCCAGATCAACCGGACGTTCATCCTTAGCGAGTCCAAGAAAAATGGGTCAAGGCTGGATCCGGCTCCTCTCGCCGGATGGGCGGAATGGATGAAGCAGGGCGCCCGAGATAAGCTGTCGGAACAGGTATCGAAGTATTTGGAGTCATGGAAAGCTTTCGACGGCTCTGTCGATGCGCAAGCCCTGCATGCCTTCTACCAGGACTTCCTCCAGATGATATTTTTCGTCCTTCAGTCCAAAGGTCTGCAGGCTAATCAGGTATTCGCGCAAAATCTGCTGACGGACAAGCCGGAATCCGTGCTTCGCTCGCTGGCATCCCTGCAGGAGTGGGTAAGGTATGTCATCGAAGTCGCGATGAACCACATACACGCCATAGAAGAAAACTTATCCGTCGTGGACAAGGCTAAACGTTTTATTGCGGACCAGATCGGACAGCAGGACTTATCTCGGGAAGACATCGCTAGACATGTTTATCTCAATCCAGACTACTTGTCGCGAATCTTCAAGAAAGAGACGGGAATGTCGCTTTCGGACTTCCTTCAGCAAAGCAGGATCGATTACGCGAAGGAGCTGCTCGCCAATACCGGCCAATCGGTCAGCGACATAGCGGTCACTTCCGGCTACTCGAATTTGTCCTATTTCTCGACGATCTTCAAGAAAGCAACAGGAGTGAACCCGGTGGACTATCGCAAGCGGACGCAGCAAAATTAGGCTTTGAGCCGATTCCGTACCAGCGGAATCGGCTTTTATCTTTTATAGACCCGGAGATGGTCGGAATTTTGAAAGTGGGAAGTCGTTTTTTTGGTAAGCGGCACGATGTCCTGTCCCTTAGAATGAGAATATAACAACAGCAAGAAAGAAGGGGACAGCAGATGGTACAAACAGGATGGACTCCGTTTTTCAAGAAGCTCAAGCGTTACCGGGCATTGTTTCTGATGATGATTCCAGGGATCGCTTACCTCATTATCAACAATTACCTGCCAATGTTCGGAGTCGTCATCGCCTTTAAGGACATCAACTATGCCAAGGGCATACTCGGCAGCGATTGGGTGGGGTTCAAAAACTTCGAGTATCTGTTCAAGACGGCGGATGCTTTCATCATCACCCGCAACACCATTCTTTATAACGTATCATTCATTATTCTTAATACGGTAATGGCCATCGCGGTTGCGATTCTGCTCAATGAAGTAAGAAGCAAGCTCTCGGCCCGATTCTATCAAAGCGTCATTCTTCTTCCGTTTCTGATTTCTATGGTTATCGTAGGTTATCTAGTACTCTCGATGCTAAGCGCCGAGAGCGGTTACCTGAACCTGAATCTGCTTCCGATGTTCGGAATCGAGCCGATATCCTGGTACTTTGAACCGAAATACTGGCCTTACATCCTAACCATCGTTCAAATCTGGAAGTCTACCGGATACCTGTGCGTCATCTTCCTGGCAGCGATCATCGGCATCGACCACGAGTATTACGAAGCAGCGACGATCGACGGCGCGACGAAATGGCAGCAGATCCGCACCATTACGGTACCGCTCATAGCGCCTACCATTACGATCATGACGCTGCTGGCGATTGGACGCATTTTCTACTCAGATTTCGGCTTGTTCTACCAAGTGCCGCTCAACTCCGGTCCGCTGCAGCCGGTTACGGACGTTATCGACACTTACGTTTACCGCGGCCTCATGACGCTCGGCGATATCGGAATGTCATCCGCAGCCGGTCTGTACCAATCCTTGGTCGGATTTATCCTGGTCCTGCTGTCCAACTACATCGTCAGCCGACGCAACAAAGAAAACGCCTTGTTCTAAGCGGAAAGAGGGAAAATGACTATGAAAACCAACGATATGAACCAGACCGTCGTCCATGCGATATTCATCATTCTTGTAGTGCTGTGCCTGTTTCCATTCGTACTGCTCATCATGTCCTCGTTCACGGAGGAAAGCGCGATCGTCAGTAACGGATATTCGTTCTGGCCGAGCGAGTTCAGCCTGGATGCTTATTCGTACCTCTGGGTACAGAAGGCGGCAATGTTCAACTCTTACGGGATCACCATCCTGATCACGATCATCGGCACTTTCGTCGGCCTGCTGATCAGCGCCCTGCTTGCGTATCCGTTATCCCGGCGGGACTTGCCGATGCGCAGCATCCTAAGCTTTCTGGTGTTCTTCACGCTCCTGTTCAACGGAGGCCTGGTGCCGACGTACCTGATTTATACCGAAGTTTTCCACATGAAGAATACGCTGATGGCCCTGGTTATTCCCGGTCTGCTCACCAACGGTTTCTTCATCCTGCTGATTCGGACTTTTTTCGCCAATTCGATTCCGGTCCAGATTATCGAGTCGGCTTATATCGACGGAGCTACGGAGTTCAAGATTTTCTACCGGATGGTGCTACCGCTGTCGCTTCCGATTCTAGCGACGATCGGCCTCATGCTGACGATCAACTACTGGAACGACTGGTTTAACGGACTCATCTATATCACGGAGCCGAAACTGTTCAGTATCCAGAACCTGCTCAACCGGATGCTGGTTAACATCCAGTTCCTCCAGCAGAATAATCTGGGCGGACAACAGATGGCGGCCAACCCGCCGATGAACTCCGTGCGGATGGCAATGGCCGTTATAGGAATCCTGCCGCTGATCCTAATTTATCCGTTCTTCCAGAAATATTTCGTCAAAGGCCTCACCATCGGGGCGGTCAAGGGTTAATGCCAGGATAAGCCAGTTCCGGGCCTTTGCGCCCGGTTGGTATAGATTGCAGCTGCAGTGCCAACATAATCTAGGGGGAAAATACATGCCAAGAAAGTCAAAAGCCGTAACACTTCTGCTCTCCGTTCTGCTAATCCTGTCATTGCTCGTTTCCGCTTGCTCAGGATCGAACAATTCGGGCAATAATGCCGGTTCTTCCGATCCGGCTGGCAATGACGGCGCAGCAGCCACTTCCTCATCTAACGAGAAAGAACTGGAGTTGACGATAGCGTTCATCGGACTCGGGAATATGAATGAAGTCGCTCTCGTTGAGGAACAAATCAGCAAAATTACTAAAGAAAAGATTAACGCAACGGTCAAATTGATGCCGATCGACATTGGCGCGTGGGTACAGCAAGTCAACCTGCTGCTTGCAGGCAATGAGCCTTTGGATCTCCTTGTTACTTCTTCTTTCTTCAACTTCAGCTCGCAGGTAGCCAAAGGACAGCTGCTTCCGATCGACGAGCTTGTGGAGAAACACGCTCCGACCATTAAAGATACGATGGAATTGGCTATTTTCAACGCGACGAAAGTCGGCGGCAAGAGCTATGGTGTGCCGAGCGTGCGTGATACGGCGGCCGACCACGGTTTCGTGGCTAGAAAAGACCTGATGGACAAGTATGGCCTGACGTTCGATAATGTAAAAACGTATGCGGATCTTGATCCGATCTTCCAGAAGATCAAAGAGAACGAGCCGGGGATGTATCCGCTGGTTCAGCGTTCCCAAACATCGGGGATTGCGGCTGAAATCGTACGCGGTTACATCGATACGCTTGGCGATACGCCAGGTATCCTAATCGTCGAGAATCAGGATCTGAAAGTCGTGAACCTCTACGAACAGCAAATGTATAAGGACGCGCTGCAGCTTGCACGCAAGTGGTACCAGGCTGGATACACCATGCCGGATGCCGCAACGACGCAGGAAGGCAATAATAGTCTGTTGAAAGCGGGCAAAGGCTTCAGCTACCTGTCCAACATGAAACCGGGCTTCGAGGCCCAAGAGAAAACGGTAAACGGATATGAAATGGTGGCTGCCCGGTTCGTGCCCCCGATTTCCACTTCCGACTCCGGTACGGGATTCATGATGTCGATCCCAAAAAATACACAGGATCCGGATCGCGCAGCACAGCTGTTGAACCTGCTCTATACCGACAAGGACATCGCTAATCTGATCGCCAACGGCGTCGAAGGCAAGCATTACGTAGATGCAGGCAACGGACAGATCAAAGCGCCGGAAGGCGGAAGCAACTACGTCTTCAACCAATGGCAAGTCGGCAACAACGCGCTGGCCAAAGTATGGGAAGGCACGGCGCCCGACATTTGGGAGCAGACGAAGGAGTTTAACAATTCGTCGACCTTCTCCAAAGCGCTCGGCTTCTCGTTCGATTCTTCTCCTGTGAAGACCGAGATCGCTGCGGTAGCCAACGTAAACAACCAATACAAGGCTGGTCTGGAGTCGGGCACGCTCGATCCTGCCAAGCTGGATGAATTCATCAGCAAGCTGAAATCTGCCGGCCTTGACAAGATCATTGCCGAGAAGCAGAAACAGCTCGATCAGTGGGCGGTAGAAAACAACGTGCAATAACCGGATATAAGGATTAGCAAGTAAAGGCTCTTTTCGTCGAAACCCTGTTTCGGGGAAGGGAGCCTTTTATAACGGGGATAAGAGATATTTTTTGAACGGCTAAGCGTTAACACCCCGCGATCCTCTGATCGCGGGGTGTTTTTTTGTGCCCCCCAAAAGCAATAACGAACGCAAGGCCTTCGTCACCTTTTGGGGACATTGCTTATATTTTGATGCGGAGGATCGCGGCGGCGTACGGCGGCAGCGGATAAACGCCGTCATCGCAGCTGAAATCCGAGTCCTTGGGCGACACCGATTCAGGCCGGTCGATCGTATTCGCGTCCTTTGGATCCCCGGAGGTCAGTACCGTTTGTATGCCTTGCACCGGAACATTTCCCGTGCCGTGAATATGGATTTCCGTCTCCAATAGATAAGGAGAAGGATTGACCAGCTTGATAATCAGTTCGCCTGCTGTACGGTCCAAAGTCGAAACGGATGTCAGATACGGAATCGGCGCCGACTGGTACTCGTGGATGAGCTCGCCATTTAGGAAACACTTTACCGTGTCGTCGACGATAGTCGCCTGCATGTGCTGCCAATCCGCTTCCTGGACGGCGATCTTTCGGTTGGGCGCCAATTTGACGAGGGACCAGCCGACGATGCGTACCAGACGGCTTTCTCCATCCGGATCCAATTCCCATAGGAGATAATTCTGCTTGTCCCATGGCAGATGCCTGTCCAACAGGCGAAGCCGGATCCCTTCCGAACCTAGTATCGCTTTGATAGAAACGTCATACTGGCTCCAAGAAGGATCGCCGATCAACAACGTGCCATGGAACTCCCTGCACTGCGGCTGACTGTCGGATAAGCGCTTCAAGCACAGCAGGGTTTCCCTGCCGTTGCTTAAGACGAGATCCTGAATCCGGCCAAGCGCCTTCTCCTCGACGCCGAGGCCTCCGTAAAGGTCGGCCGGACGGCTTTCTGTTGCGACATAGCTATCAACCACGTACTCTCCGCGATGCTCGCCGAACATCTTCTGAATGTGAAAGGAAGGCGTGCCGTACACTTTCGTTCCGTCAAAATAGATCAAGCTGGGATCCCATACGTTATCTCGTCAGACGATGGCCAATTGGATGATCTATGGTGCACAGAAATGGCTCATGCCATTGGTCTCCGTGATGAAAGCATATCTGCTAAGGCAGGATGTGCTTCATGCAGATGAGACGACGCTGCAGGTGCTGCGTGAGCCTGGGAAGTCTGCTCAATCGTCCTCGTAATGTGGCTGTATCGCACCGGACGCGGTGTAGCGCCGGCGGTCATCTACGATTACCAGAAGACACGTGGCGGCGAGCATCCACAAATCTTCTTATCCGGGTTCAAAGGTTACCTGCATGTCGATGGTTATGCGGGCTATCATAAGGTTGCTGGTGTGACTCTTGTGGGGTGCTGGGCACATGCGCGGCGTAAATACGATGAAGCGTTGAAAGCAGCCCCGCCAGCGACGAGAGGTAACAAGGATTCGGTAGCTAGTCAAGGACTGGCTTACTGCAATGCTCTCTTCGCCATTGAGCGCGAGCTGAAGGATGCTTCGCCAGAAGAACGATATGCCGAGCGAAAGAAGCGAAGCCTTCCGATCCTGGAGGCTTATTCGGTATGGCTCAAGCAACAGCGCTCTCAAACACTGCCGAAGAGTCTGGTTGGAAAAGCGATTGCTTACAGCCTGAATCAGTGGGAGAAATTGACTGCCTTCCTGAGGGATGGTCGGCTCGAGATCGATAATAATCGCAGTGAGCGCTCGATCAAGCCATTCGTAATCGGGAGAAAGAACTGGTTATTTGCGAATACGCCTCGCAGCGCGAAGGCAAGTGCGGCGATCTACAGCGTCATCGAGACGGCGAAGGAAAACGTCTTCCATTTCAATATTTAAAGTACCTGTTCGAGCAGCTTACGCAGCTTCCGGATTCACAAAATCCAGAGGCGCTCGAGCCTTATTTGCCATGGTCATCTATGCTTCCGATTACTTGTCGCGTTATGGGATAGGTATCACAAAAAATATATGTCGAGCGAGTTCGATGCGCATCCGAATGGTAAAGCGGGATCTGCTATTGCCTCGGCTTTCTTGGCATGGTATTGAATGGGAGTTGCTTAAAAATACGCCGTTTTTTCATGTCTTTATCGTGCTATTCTATGGCTAGAATATGAAGGGTTGTTAATAATCAAACGATGACTTACAATCAATCAGAAAACAGAAATGTATACGCTTTCAAATAAAAATTAATAAAGGAGACTAGTTGATGAAAACAAGTAAAAAGTCGCGTGGATTCACCAAATCAATCATTTCCTTATGTAAGTCAGCTTCACTTCTGCTGATGGCCGCCACGTTGACAGTAAGCATGGGCTCTTCGTTGACGGCGATCCCCGATAAGGCATTCGCAGCGGATTCGACCGGAAGCGAAGCAACGGCCGAAATGCGAGAGATCACAACAATGGAGCTTGTCAAAGAAATGGGAATCGGCATTAATTTGGGCAACACGCTTGAAGCCACAGGCAGCTGGATTAATGGCACCAGTGTTACAAATTATGAAACTGCCTGGGGCAGTCCCGTTATTACGGAGGAAATGATTAAAGGTTATGCAAACGAAGGTTTTGGCGTCCTTCGAATTCCCGTAGCGTGGTCAAATATGATGGGCGAGGATTACACAATCAATCCTAGTTATCTGGCCCGGGCAAAAGAAGTTGTGGATTGGGCACTGGATAGCGGTATGTATGTTATTCTGAATATTCATTGGGACGGCGGCTGGTTTGAGAAATTTCCGTCAGAAAAAGAAGAATCTATGTACAAATATACACGCATATGGACACAACTGACAGAAGCTTTTAAAAACTATGACGATCATCTGATGTTCGAGTCTTTCAATGAGGAAGGTGTATGGCCTGATTTATGGAATTTTTACGGCAGCGATGACGGAAAAGAAGAAGCTTATGCGCTGCTGAATGAGATCAACCAGAGATTTGTAGATATTGTACGCGGTTCCGGGGGCAACAATAAACAACGCCACCTGTTGGTAGGCGGTTATGTAACGGATATCGAGAAGACCGTTGATGAACTTTATAAGCTGCCAAACGATCCCCAAAATCGCTGTGCAGTATCGGTCCATTATTACACTCCTGTAACATTCGCCCTCCTGGAAGAGGATGCGAGTTGGGGAACAGCGCGTACGGAGTGGGGAACGGATGAAGACTTCGCCGAGCTAAACAGGCTCATGGATATGGTTAAAACACGTTTCATCGACAAAGGTATCCCCGTTATCATGGGGGAGTTTGGTGTAGCTACAAAAAATAAGACGCAAGAAATGATACGGCTCTATCTTACGTCGGTGACCAGTGCCGCATATTCCCGAGGAATTACCCCGGTTTTATGGGATGTTACAAATCTACATTACAACCGAGATATATCTGAAATGAATGATAAGGTGCTGCTTGAGCAGCTTATGGCTGTCAAGGCGAATTCGGCTCCAACCGCCTCGATCACCTCGTATCAGGATGGGCAGGCAATCAATCTGAATAGTCCGCAGATTGACTGGACGTTCCTTGACGCCGACGATGCGGATGTTCAAGCGGCCTATCAGGTTCAAGCTTCCAGCAACGGTTGGGAGTCGGTTGATGTGGACAGCGGCGAACTGGCGGGCGCATCCGGTTCATACACCTTGAATGGATTGGCGGACGGAGATTGGTCGATCAGGGTTCGTGCGAAGGATAATCGGGGCGCCTGGTCGGAGTGGGCGTACAGAAGCTTGAGAATTAATACGGTTGCCCCAACCCTGAATGTCGTACTGGATAAGGAAACATTGTGGCCGGCCAACAACAAGCTGGTTAAAGTAACGGCAACTGTTGAAACGGATGTTGAGCTGTCTCAGGTGGAATTGCTGTCCATTACGCCGAGCATAGCCGTTGGCAGCTATGAATCCATGGTACAAGAAGCCGATTTCGGCACATTCGATACGGAATTCAAGCTGTTGGCCAAAAAAGCAAAAGGTAAAGAGCCTCTAGTTTATACAATAACTTATAAAGCGATAGATCAAGCAGGGAATGTTACGGAAGCAGATGTCACCGTTACGGTTCCCCATGATCAGTCAGGAAAATAAATAAGCATCTTCAGGAACTGGATACCTCCGACCGGAATGGTTCGGAGGTATTTCAGGTAAAATGTCTATATTATGTGTAGTCCAGCATGGAAAAGACAACAGATTCTTGTGTCCAAAAGTGATACTCGCCAATGGTGTTCTTCTGCTGGATCGTGGCCATATCTCGTACGGCTTGTTCATCCATCAACTGCCGATAGATGTCGCAATACTCAGCTGCCTGCCTAGTCCGAATCATAAGAAGAGCAACCATGTAACGGTAAGAGAGAAATTGAAATATCTGCTATGGAGTTTGCCGAATCAACAGGATTACTCGAAGCCTGATCCGGAAACCAAGGAATGCATGAAGTATATTCCTGCAGGCGGGAATTTTACAGACATTCCGTCCGAATTCCGACCGAGATCCGTTCATGATCAAATGGACTCACCAAGGACTGCTTTAATTTGGAGCAAGGGAATGAAGGGATTTTACCTTATTGGTGACCACAACAATTATGCTTTTATCAACGAGCTTGATCACTTTTTAACAAAGAGTATCACGCCAAGGATGAGGGAACTCGGCATGGACTATTTCGAAGTTTCAGGCCATCACGATAAGTGGAACTTGGAATCGTTATTTGCCTCAAGGACACTTCAGCAATGGGATCAACTCGTTTTTGGGTTATCAGGTTTCGAAGCAGAGTCTCTGGGATCAACTAGTGATAATCAAATTAGGATGCTTAATTTACGGTCACGGTTGTACGTCTCCCCGGACCGAACGGGAATACCCCAACTGCCGTGCGGAACGGACGCCGCCTCAACCCGCAAGGAAATCGGATTCGTTTCGTTCAGCGGAAGCACGTCGTCGAGTTTGATTTCAGCTTCGCATCCTTCTGGGATCTGCGTATACCAGCCGGGAATGGGATCGGTATGTTCAAAAGGCGAGACCCATCCGGTCGGAGAATGAAGCTTGCAATTTTCGACATGGCATCTATCCGGAACCAACGTATCTTCGAAAGACCGGTTACGGATCAGCTCCGCGTAGATCCCTCCGTCTCCGGCATGGCTAATTTCTTCGAAAAATAGCCCGTACAGGGTTGGGCTTACCGGAAAACGGATTTTATCCGCATGAATAGTTACATTTACTGATTTGCGCATGTGCAGGCACTCCTTTTCGGATATCTAAAACTGCTACCATTATAGAACAGGTACATTCTTCAAAGCTTTCAATATGACGACATTGCGTTTGTGTTTTGATGACATGCCGAAATGCTGCGGAAGTCAGATTATCGAAAGCGGAAAGTCGTATTATTGGTGGGTGTTCTGCCGGATAGTTCTTTAGAATGAGAATCAAAGCAATAGTGTAGAAAACGATTATACACAGCAAGGCAAAAAACCAGAACAGTAGGGAGATCAATGAACATGACCTTTACCGAGAAGACCCGCATTGGCACGATCTACAAAAATGAAGCGGCCCGCGCGATTATCATGCGCCGGATACCGGCGCTGCACACAGCTGCGCCGCATATCGCGTCCCTCTTCAAGAGCCTGTCCCTGGATCAATACTACCAATTTAATCAAGAAGAGCTGTCGCAGCCGGATTGGATAGCGGAAACGCTGTCCGAGCTGGCTGATATACCTTATGAAGTGTTAACCGTAGAGCAGGAACCCGAATTGATTCCGTCCACCGATTACGAGCCTGCCGATGTCCCGTCAGCTTCCGCTGTCGTTCAGGCGCCTGCCCAGGCCGAACAATGGGGCGTTTACGAAATCGAGCTTAAGGGCCCAAGCCACGGCAATCCATTCACGGAAGTTTCCCTTCATGCCGAGTTCAGTTCAGGCGACAAGACCATCCGAATGGGGGGATTCTACGATGGAGACGGGATATACCGCATTCGCTTCATGCCGGATATCCAGGGTGACTGGAAGTTCCGTACATCCAGCAATGCGCGTTCGCTCGATGGGATTGAAGGTTCCTTCCGGATTGTAAAGCCTTCACCAAGCAACCATGGTCCTCTGCGTGTGAAGGATACTTTCCATTTTGCCTACGCAGACGGAACATCTTACATTCCCGTGGGGACAACCAGTTACGCGTGGACTCACCAAGGGGACGAATTGGAGGAACAGACGCTCGAAACGTTGAAAGCTTCCCCGTTCAATAAGATGAGGATGTGCGTGTTTCCAAAATCGTACCTGTTCAACGAGAACGAACCGGTCTATTATCCCTTCGAAGGATCCTTGGCGGAAGGCTGGGATTACACCCGACCCAATCCGGCATTCTTCGAGCACCTAGAGAAACGCATTGCCGATTTGGACATGCTGGGCATCGAGGCAGACCTCATTCTGTTTCATCCTTACGACCGCTGGGGCTATTCGGAAATGCCTCCGGCAGCGGACGACCGATATCTTCGCTATATCACGGCACGGCTTTCCGCATACCGCAACGTGTGGTGGTCGCTGGCAAATGAGTATGATCTAATGTGGTCCAAGGAGGAGGATGATTGGGAGCGGTTTGCAAAAATAATCAAAGAAAACGATCCGGCCGACCATCTCATTTCGAACCATAATTGCCTAAGCTTTTACGATTATAGCAAGCCGTGGGTTACGCATTGCAGCATCCAGCGCATCGACGTGTACAAAACCTCGGAGGCAACGACCGAATGGCGCGAGAAGTGGAAAAAGCCCATCGTGATCGACGAGTGTGCATACGAGGGGGATATCGATCAAGGCTGGGGTAATATCAGCGGAGAAGAGATGACCCGCCGTTTCTGGGAAGGCGCGGTTCGCGGGGGATACGTTGGCCATGGCGAAACCTATCTCAATGCGGAAGAAATTCTATGGTGGTCCAAAGGCGGTAAACTGACGGGAACGAGTCCGGATCGGATTGCTTTTCTTCGCGGAATTACGGAAGCAAGCCCCGGAGGCGTGCTCAATCCGCTGCCGTCTGACTGGGATGTGCCTTGCGCGGGAATCAAGGACGAATATTACTTGTATTATTTCGGATTCAACCAGCCTCGTTTCCGGAAATTCAACCGCAAGCCGGGAATCCGGTACCAGGTCGAAGTGATCGATACGTGGATGATGTCCATAGAGAAGCTTCCGGGTACTTATGAGGGTTCTTTCCGAATCGAGCTCCCGGGGAAAGCATACATGGCTGTGAGATTAACGAAGGTTGACACGAAACACGAATAAAAAGGAGAACCAAAATGAAACAAATCAAAGGTGTTAACCTAGGGAATTGGCTTGTTTTGGAAAAATGGATGAATCCCGTTATGTTCTCCGGAACGGAATGCGAAGATGAGACATGGCTATGCAGAACCTTGCCCCATGATATAAAGGTCGACAGATATACCCAACACAGAGCTGCCTACATTACGGAACGTGACTTTGCTTATATTGCAAGCAAAGGATTAAACACTGTACGTATTCCCGTTCCCTATTTTATCTTCGGAGATGTAGAACCATTTGTAGGCTGCGTAGAGTATCTAGACAAGGCATTCAACTGGGCAGAGAAATACCATCTTCGGATTCTGATCGACCTGCATACGGTTCCGGGGAGCCAAAATGGTTTTGACAACGGCGGAATTTGCGGAGTGTGCAAATGGAGCCAGAATCCGGAGGCAGTGGAGTTTGTGCTGACACTGCTGGAGCGTCTGGCGCAGCGCTATGGAACTAGGGAAGGATTATGGGGCATTGAGATCCTCAATGAACCTATATCCGAAGAAGTGTGGAATCTTGTCAATATACCCGATCGCTATCCGGCAGTCGATAAGGAAGAGGCGGAGGGTTCCGGTCCGGTTCCGAGCGAGTTTCTGCGAACCTTCTATGTTGAGGCGTACCACAGAATGAGGAAGCATTTACCGGAAGATAAGGTTATTGTATTCCATGACGGGTTCCGGCTCCATGAGTGGAAGGATTTCATGAGACAAGAGGAGTTTGTTAATGTTGCTCTTGATACGCATTTGTATCTGATGATAGCAGAAGCAATGGGCTGTGAGAACAATTTGGATGCCTACATCTATTACATCGATAATAACTTTGCTAAAGATGTTGCCGAGATGCAGGCCTATTTCCCGGTCATCGTTGGAGAGTGGTGCCTCTTCAACAATACCGAGGGACTGAAAGAAATGAACGAAGAAGAGCGGAAGCACCTTTATATGAAAATTGCTAATGCACAACTGCAAGCTTGGGAGAAGGGGCAGGGTTGGTTTTACTGGAGCTATAAATTACTGTTGGATACGGTCGGCGATTCATCGTCAGAAGGCTGGGACAGCTGGGATATGGGCAAGAGCATTGAGCAGGGGTGGCTGCCTGATCGGTATTGATGCGCAGAATTCCGGTATCCATTTCACATGCCGAACGCCTATTTAGGCTCTGTAGAGAGTAATGTAAATTAATATGCGAGCGGTAATGAATAGTATAAAACACAAACAGATGCCTGTACGCAGGCATCTGTTTTTTATTTTGGTTACATTAATTCGTACAAGTGGAGTTCAACGTACCTTCAGAATGCGGGGCGTCAGGACAGATCATATTCGCTAACGGTGTACAAGCCAATCTCTATTCCGCCGCCTCGAACGATGCGAGCAGTATGCTGCTGCCACACCTCATGCAACAAAAACGTTCGCCACATATATTTAGAATTTCTTTTTACGTTGTGAAACGTTTCGATGGACAAAATTCAAGCCCTTATTTAGAACGAAAATGGTCTATTATTGGTAAAAATAATGTTTCTTTCTATCTGAAATAGTCATTGACGACTCATTTTTAATTGTTTATAATCCAGATTAGGCATCAATAGAAACGTTTCGATTTCATGAATCATGAGTTAATAGATAGCTAAGCAAGCAGAAAGGCAGTGGGAAGCATGGAAGCTGTAATCGATACGCTAAAGGCGATGGATTTGGTACAAATAAAAGCGGGGGACCTGACGTTTGATTTTCTAAACAGCGGGGATCTTTCGAGAGCCGTTCATCAAGGAACGATGCTGAATCAAGTGGTGTCGAGTTCTGTTGACGGTTCGCTTAATAACATTTATTTGCGCATGCATAGCGCAGAAGGCATTGCTTGCGAGCCGCTGCTTGGCATTCGTTCAACGAGCCGCATGTCGGCTGCCGGCGGACGCCTGCTATGGGAGGGGACCGCGTTCAGCGCCATCTCCTACCGGATTATTTTCACCGCGACAAAGCATGGCATCTGGTTCTGGGATGTAACGGTTGATTCGCAAGGAAGCGATGCGAAGATCGACATCATTTATGGTCAGGACATCGGACTCGCCGATATCGGCGCGGTACGGACTAACGAGGCTTATATGTCGCAGTATGTCGATCATAAGGCGTTTAAAGACGAGGAACAAGGCTACGTGCTGTGCTTCCGTCAGAATCAGCCGATGCAAGGCGGCGCCTTTCCTTATATGCAGCATGGCTCGCTTACGGGAGCGGCTGGCTATTCGACGGACGGGTTCCAATTCTTCGGCCTCAGCTATAAGGAAACGGATGTGCCTGAAGCGCTTGGAAAGCCTAAGCTGGCGAATGAAGTATACCAATACGAATTCGGATATGCAGCGCTGCAATCGGAACTTACCCGGCTTAAAGGGGAAGCGCGCTTTGTATTTTACGGCTTGTTCAAGGCAAATCATCCTTCTGCTGTCGATTCGTTGGCATTCGGCGCGGATGTACGGAGCACTTGGGAAGAGGTTGAGCGCAACAAAGAGACGGATCTTACAGTTGATTCTGAGCCTGTCGTAAAAGTTGGGTTCTCGGCTGCCATCGGTTCACCGGTACGTACGGCATCGATAACTTTGGCTGAGATTGACGTTTATTTCCCCATCCGTCATCAAGAAGAGTGGCAGGATGGCAAGCTGCTTTCTTTCTTCACTGACAGCCATGAGCATGTTGTGCTGAAGGAGAAGGAGCTGCTTGTTGAGCGTCCGCATGGTCATATTCTGATGTCCGGCGGCAACGACAAGATGACTGAGAACGTAATGACGACAACTTCATATATGTACGGCATTTTCAACTCGCAGCTGCTGACAGGCAATACAAACTTCCATAAGATGCTTACAAATGCCCGCAGCGCTTTGAATACGCTCAAGACATCGGGTCAGCGCATCTATGTAGAGCTTGAAGGGACGTACCGCCTGCTCACGATGCCTTCGATGTTCGAGATGGGGTTCAACTATGCCCGTTGGTATTACAAAATGGCAGACGATACGCTTATGATCACGAATTTTACGACAGTCGATACGCCTGAAGTGCGTCTCCACTTGCGTTCGGTTAAAGGGAAGGCTTATCGCTTCCTCGTTACGAACCAAGTGTCGATGAATAACAATGAATATGAGCTTCCATTCCATATGGAGCAAACGGATAGCGTGCTTACGTTTCAAGCAGACCGTGAATCGATTAGCACTTCCGTCTTCCCTGATCTGCAATACCGGATGACTGTTGACGGAGCGGACATGACAGCAGGCGATGAAGGTTTGCTTATCAGCGGCGTTAAGCCTGGGGCAGCGTCGTTAGTGGTTCTTTCGCTTGGCGCGAGCGCAGAGTGGACGATCACCATGCAAGGACTCTTGCACGGTGAGAATCTGCCGCTCGCAGAACGGAAAGCGGGGCAGGAGATCGAGCGCTACCGTGAGTTTTTCCAGAATGTGATGAACGGCTTCCGCTTATCCGGGGAAGGAACTGCTGGAGCTGCGGCTGAGCTGGACAAAGTGAACGCATTGGCATGGTGGTACACGCACAATATGCTCGTCCATTATTCCGTTCCGCATGGCTTGGAACAATACGGCGGCGCAGCGTGGGGAACGCGCGACGTCTGCCAAGGGCCGACGGAATATTTCATGGCGATGCGTAAATACGAGCAGGTTGCGGAAATTCTTAAGACGGTTTATTCGCATCAATACGAGGATGACGGCAACTGGCCCCAATGGTTCATGTTCGACCGGTACTTCCGCATTCAGCAGGAGGAGAGCCATGGCGATATTATTGTCTGGCCGCTGAAGGTGCTGGGCGATTATCTCGCTGCGACGAAGGATTACAGCATTCTGCAGGAACGCGTTCCTTATACGGTACGCCACAAGGGTGAATTTACGGCGGAATCGGCAACGCTGCTTGAGCATGCGCTGAAGGAAATTGCTTATATGAAGGATCACTTCCTTCATGACACGCATTTGTCTTCGTATGGCGACGGCGATTGGGATGATACGCTTCAACCGGCAAATGCGCAGTTGAAGCAGTATATGATCAGCAGCTGGACCGTAGCGCTGACGTATCAGGTTATTGCGCAGTTTGGACGAGTCATGGAGTCCGTAGATGCGGTGCAGGCAGCTGAGCTTACGGAGCTGGCATCCGCGATCAAAGAAGATTTCAACCGATATATGCTTCAGCAAGAAGTTATTCCGGGCTTCGTCTATATGGAGGAGCCGGGCGATGCGAAGCTGATGCTTCACCCTACGGATACGACTACAGGCATTCAATACCGACTGCTCCCAATGACGCGCAGCATGATCAGCGAGCTGCTGACGGAGGAGCAAGCGGCGGAGCATTACCGCATTATTAAAGAGCAGCTGTACTGCCCGGATGGCGTGCGGCTCATGGATCGCCCTGCGCAGTATGCAGGCGGCGTAAGCACGAACTTCAAGCGAGCGGAGCAGGCAGCGAACTTCGGCCGTGAGGTTGGTTTGCAATACGTGCATGCTCATATCCGCTATGTAGAGGCAATGGCTAAGCTGGGCAAGACCGATGAAGTGTGGCAAAGCCTGCTCATGATTAATCCAGTCGGACTGCGCGATGTCGTGCCAAATGCAGAGCTGCGCCAAAGCAACTCGTATTTCAGCAGCTCCGACGGTAAGTTCAATAACCGTTATGAGGCGCAGGAGCGCTTCGGCGAGCTTCGGGAAGGCACGGTGCCGGTTAAGGGCGGCTGGCGGATTTATTCAAGCGGCCCCGGCATTTATATGAACCAATTGATTTCGAATGCACTCGGCATTCGTCAATCCGAGGGCGAGATGGTCATCGATCCGATTCTGCCTGCCAAGCTGGACGGCATGCAATTCGAATTCATGTGGAACGGCCTGCCGGTTACCTTTGTCTATCGCATCAGCGATGCAAAGCAGATAACAAAAGTAACGATTAACGGCAATGAAATGCCGCTAATACCGTCGGCTAACCGCTATCGCACAGGCGGTATGCAATTGGCAGGCGAGCAATTGAAAGCAAACCTGAATACGGCATCCAACCGGATAGAAATTTTTATGTAACATGCAGACTGGCGGTATCCAAGAACCGCCAGTCTTTGTGCTATAATGAACGGACAATGATAGATAGGAGCGAGTGCTGTGGTTAGTATTAAGGATATCGCTAAACAAGCGGGGGTCTCGATCTCGACGGTTTCTTACGCGCTTAACGGCAGCCCTAAGGTGACAGATGAGACGACGGCAAGAATACTTGCTATCGCCAAGGCATTGAATTATGTCCCGAACGCTGCTGCAAGATCGCTCAAGACGAGGGAAACGAAAATTATCGGTGTCTTTCTTACGGACTTCAGCGGCGCGTTCTATGGCGATCTCTTGCAAGGAACGAAGGAGATTTTGACGCAAAAGGGCTATGACCTTATTGTGTGCAGCGGTAAGCAGTCCCATCGAATGCTGCCTGAGCGGATGATCGACGGAGCCATTATATTGGACGAGACATTCGGCAGCGAAGAGCTGCTGAGCTATGCGGACCGCGGTCATAAGCTCGTTGTGCTGGATCGGGAGCTTTTGCATCCGAATATCAATCAGGTGCTGCTAGACAACAAGGCGGGAGCTATGCTGGCGGCGGAATATCTTATCGAGCAAGGTCACCGAACGCTTTACGTCGTAACGGGACCTAGCGGCTCGTATGATTCGAAGCAGCGGCTGCAGGCAGTCACGCAAGCGGTAGAACGGACAGCTGGCGTTAAGCTAATCGTAATCGAAGGCGACTTCAATAAGTCGGCGGGGGAGCGGGCAGCCGCGAGAATCATGGCAGAAAACAACGAAGATTTGGTCTCCGCCTCCGTGTTTTGCTTCAACGATGAGATGGCGATCGGCATGTTTAATTATTTGGCGGGGAACCATCCAAACATTCGGATCGGGGAACAAATTCATATCGTTGGGTTTGATAATATGGAGCTGGCTTCGTATACGCAGCCGCGCCTATCCACGATTGATTATTCGAAGCGCAAATGGGGCGCGCTTGCTGCCGAGCAGCTGATCAAGCTTATAAGCGGCGATTCGGTGGAAAATGAACGGATATATGTTACGCTAATCAAAGGTAATTCAGTCAGTATGGCGAAATAAACCAAAACAGGAAATAAACGAAGAGATTCTCTATCCATAGGATAGGGAATTTTTTTGACTAATCGCAACATCCATATTTAATGTCCGAGTTTCGCTTTTCAAAACAGGACCTAAAATCCTGCGGTAGGTGCTTCGTGAAAACCATTGAACAATCAAGGATTTTCAGGTCTAAAGCGAAGCGTTAGTGCCTTCAGCAGCACATTAAATAGAGTAACAGCCAAGGCCGAGTGATATTCAGGAACTACTCCTGATTGTCGCCCGGCTTTTTCTCGTTCTTTAACCCCATAAACAAATTTATGCTCCATGAAATCCGAATCGACTCCCGTGAATGGAAATTTTGTGTGAATCAACTGTTTAAGAGGGAGGAATCGGATAGCTTATTCGTGAATACATCATAAAATGGGAAAAAATGAGAAAAGGTGAACGAATATGACGGATGACAATAAAGCGGCAGATCCTCATCAGGTGGAAGGGCTGCTGAAAACGAAGCTCTATTTGCCCGATAGTACCCCATCTCACATAACGAGGAGCAGGCTGAATCAACTGCTTGAACGTTCACTGGACGCTCGTCTCACAACGGTTGTCGCGCCCCCCGGATTCGGCAAGTCGACGCTTGTGAGCAGTTGGATTCGGCAAGCCGGGCTGAAGAGCGGCTGGGTGTCCCTTGATGCCAGGGAAAACCATCCCCTGCGATTTTGGCGTTATTTGCGAGGCTCGGTCGAGCAAGCGCTCCATGTAAATCTTGGGGAATCCGGCCTTGGCGGGTTCGAATCCGCCGAGAGGCTATCGGCACAGCTGCTGCATACCTTGATCGAATTATCGCGTCAAGGCGAGTCCTTGATGCTTGTCCTTGATGATTATCATGTGATTGCAACGGAATCTATACACGAAGCGCTCTATGACTGGCTGGGCAAATTGCCTTCGACCGTTCACCTTACGCTAATCAGCCGGCATGAAATCCCGATTCCGTTAGGCGCCTTGCGGGCCAATGGAAGGTTGAATGAACTCAGCTTGTCCGATCTGCGTTTCACGGATTCGGAAATTGATTCTTATTGGCACAAACAGACCGGAGCGCCTCCGGATGGCATGACCCTTCGTCATCTCGTTCGCAATACGGAAGGATGGGCTGCTATGCTGCAGTTATCGGCGCTATCCTATTCTGCCGGACAATTTGGCGGCGTTATCAAGCCGCTAACCGGACGCAATCGGCATGTGGCTGACTATTTAATGGAAGAGGTATTCAATCATATAGCTGAAGAAACCAAGCGCTTCGTACTCCAGACCTCGATTCTTGATCGATTATGCCCTTCTTTGTGCAGCGCGGTTATGAATGAGCCCGATGCAGGATATAGAATTCAAGAACTCGTGCGCCGGGGATTGTTTTTGATTCCGCTTGATGATGAACGAGAGTGGTATCGGTATCATCACCTGTTTGCGGATTTTCTGCGCGTCAAGCTCCAGGACGAAGAACAAGCAGGGATCGCCTTGTTGCATAACCGAGCGGCTGCATGGTACGAACGCCACGGCTTCCTGGAGGAAGCCATTGATCATGCGCTATTCGCTGGAGATGAGCACAGGGCGGCAACATGGATGCAGCAGCATGCCCATATCTGGTTGAAGGTTAGAGAGACGGTGATGCTTCGCCGCTGGCTCGAGCGATTGTCTACGCATACCGCGAACGAACCAGGCAATCTGCTGCTCTTGCTCTGGATAGATCTGATGGATGGACAGACAGAACTGGCCGAGGCGTTGCTCCGAAAGCTGAATACCGCACTTGAGAGTATGAAAGCCGAGCCGCAGGCCTCGGGATTCTTCCGTATGCGGGAAGAAGTCCGGATTATTGAGAACTTTCATTCCGTCATGAGCGGAAACTTCGATCATGCGCTTGCGCTTATTCAAGAGTACGGTGAGAGGGAGGATTTGCCTGATCCTGAGACACCGCTGCTGCTAAGCCTAGGACTTGAGCTAAATGAGGGAACAGTTCCGTTTATTCGCGGGAACTTCGGCTTTAACGGCCGGATTGATTATGCCGGTAGCTACCACCGCGCATACGGTGAATTTATCGAGAAGAACGGTTTGCATGAGAGTGCCTATACTTCCTACCAGCAGACCGCAATGGGAGAGGTTTGTTATTTGCGCAACAAGCTGCCTCTCGCGCGAAGCTATGCGGAAGAAGGACTCCGGTTAGGAAGGAAATTCGGTACGATCGGTTCTTACGTTCCATCAGTACTCCTATTATCGAATATTCTAATCGCGGAACGGCGAAATCACGCATCGCTAGATGTCATGGAGGAGGCGATGAGGCATTTGCGGAACCATCATCAGCAAACGTCAGCCTGGTACAGCAAGCTTGCGGCAAGCACGGTACTGCGTCAGCTTCAATTAGGGAATCCGCTGACTGCGCGCGAATGGGCGGATGAGCACAAACGGATGGCTGCGGAACGGACAATCTCTAGGAGTGCCTTGTTCCCTAACGATGAAGATTTCGTTTATATCCAGATCTTAATGGGGATAGGAGAGTGGGAAGAGGCCTGCGAGAGAGCGCTTGATGCATTGACTATCACAGAGACGCGAGGGAATCGATTAAGCGAGCTCCAGGCGCTTCTTCTGCTTAGCGAGATCTATGCGAACAGGAATAATTCTATAGAGAGCGGATGCATGCTGCTTTCAGCGGTACGGGTTGGCTGCCAGCATGGATGTATCCGGCCATTCCTGGATGCGGGACCTGCTGTTATGGAGCGTCTGGTCAAGTACGAGGCGGCTTCTTCCCACACCTCGGTGTGGTCCGAACAAGAGCGGGGCTTTATCCAAATGTTGGGTCATCATTCGGAAAATACCGTTGTGGGGGATGCCCAGGCAGTTGCATTGTCCTCCAGAGGCTCCATGGATGTCCTGACTGCAAGAGAAAGGGAGGTATTGATCCTTATGGCGCAAGGGTTATCGAATAAAGCCATTGCAGCCGAGCTTGTCCTGACGGAAGGAACCGTGAAGCTTCATCTCCACCGGGTGTATAGCAAGCTGCAGGCGCAGGGCCGGGTACAGGCTATTCGAATTGCGGAGAACAGCGGGCTGCTAGGAAAGTTATAACCTGCTTCTATATCTTTCGATAGACGCTGCCCGGCCTCATACGGAGGTAAGATGGGGGCATAACGAAAGAGAGGAGGAGAATTAACGG
The DNA here is from genome assembly GCF_040676435.1 of Paenibacillus sp. LPE1-1-1.1. NCBI lineage: Bacteria > Bacillati > Bacillota > Bacilli > Caryophanales > Paenibacillaceae > Paenibacillus > Paenibacillus sp. LPE1-1-1.1. The sequence continues at coordinate 1,000,097 of NZ_JBEGHY010000001.1, read as the reverse complement.
TGAAAACGGATTACGATGTCATCATTGTCGGCGCTCGAATAGCAGGCGCAACGCTTGCCTATGAGTTGGGGCGAGCCGGTTATGAGGTGCTGCTCGTCGATAAAGGACATTTTCCAAGTGACGTGCTGTCCACCCATAATTTATTCAATAATTCGCTGGCGATGTTGAGAGAGATGGGCGTATTGGATAGGCTGCTCGCCTTGGGAACACCTACTTATAAGCGGGCCTATGTACAGTTGGAGGATGCGATCATTGAAGGGATATTTCCAGAGGTGAATGGCGAATCCGAATGCCTGTGCATTCGCCGGACCCATCTGGACCGCATTTTATTCGAACACGCCTGTTCGCTGGAACAAGTCCATGCTCTGCAGCATTTTCGGGTGACCGGTCTACTGCGCGAAAATGAGGTTGTTTCGGGAGTCGAGGGGGTACAATCCGGCGGTGAAGCCGTGCAATATACAGCCAAGCTTGTTGTTGGAGCGGATGGCAGACACTCAACGATACGCTCATTGGCTGGAAGCAAATGCCTGACGTCTATGCCCACCGACTTTGCCTCTTATGTGGGTTACTTCAAAGGTTTTTGCCAAGAACATGAGCCTTGTTCGGAGTTTTATAAGCTCGGGGAATTTATCGCGATCGTGTTCCCGACCAGTGATCATCTTCATGTTGTCGGACTCATGTTTCCGCTCGCTAACACGGCCTTGACGAGCCGAATGAAGGCGAACGCGGAGAAGGGCTTTCGGGAAGCCATTCAATCCGGCTTCGGAGAAACATCCTTCGCTTTGAGGCTTCAGGAAGCGGAAGCGGCTGGTCCGATTCGCGGTCTGCAGGGCTATGACAACGATTGGCATGAAGCAATGGGCAAAGGGTGGGCCTTGATTGGTGATGCACTGTCTTTCAAGGATCCTGCGATCGGGCAGGGTATGCATGATGCCATGTACAGCGCCAGGCTGCTGAAGGAGGTAGTTGGCCGGCATGGATTAGAGAACTTCCAGTGGGAGAAGATGGCGGCGCACTATGAAAGCGAGCTGATGAACAAGTTTCAGCCTCTGTTTGGATTAGCCTGCGAGATGACTCGCAATGTGCCGTATACACCGGAGCAAATAATGGTCAACCGCCTCATTGCCGCTCATCCGCAGGCAACGAGCGCCTTTCTCGGCATGTATAATCATGCGAACGAGCCTGGGGAGCTGGGGAGGGTGATCGGTGTGCTATCTCATTCAATTATTCAGGAGGAAATCTAATGTCCAAAGAACCGATGATTAAGCTTCAGCCGGGAGGCGAGGCGCCTATATTAAGCTACAATGTTCCCGAAGGGACTACGTATAGCGGCAGAAACTTTATTGATTTGTAGTTTTCAGAGAGCTATTTCAAGCCCAGCAACGCTGGGGCGGCATCGTTTGCTGTTGAGCCTGCACTTGATCAAACCGGTGCGTATTCGCAAGATGACTTTAAAACGATCGGAATTGATGCGGCGGAAGTCGAACGGATGGAGCTGCAAGGCAAGAAGCTTAACCTTTATCGTTCCTTATCCGGAAACTTAATCTATAACTTTATTGATAACGAGGTGAATAAGGAAGATCCTTTCGTATCCAGCACTTCCGGTCTTCGTCCGCTTGCGGGCGGCGAGCCTATCGTTGCGATGAGACCAATCGAAGATCCGGACCCGGATCCAGACCCGGAACCCATTCCAATCGACTTGTCGGTGGAAATCACATCGCCGGCTGCGGGCGCTACGATCAATGGTCCTTTTGCCGGTGCGTCCTTTAATATCACGGGCACGGCTGTCGTATCCTCCGGCGGCGGATCAATAAAGAAAGTTGAGGTGCAGGTTGGGAACGGGGCCTTCCAGACGGCTGCTTTAACCGGCGGAACCTGGACGCTTGCGAACGTCGTAGTGACTACTGCAGGAGCGCTCAAGCTCGCAGCCAGGGCGACACATAGCGGGGGAACCACAAGCTTGCGGCAGATTAATGTGAATGTGGCCCTCGCACCGCAGCCGGACACACAATTGCCTGCTGTTCAGATTTTATCTCCTGCAGCCGGCCAAATACTCCCCGGTACTGGAAGCACCGTCTCGATAAAGGTAGAAGGAACGGCATCGGATAATAAGCTGCTCACCAAAGTGGAGTTATCCGTCGATGGTGGAGCGCCTATGCTAACTGAGGCAGGCAATGGATGGGCGAATTGGTCCAAGACCATTACGCTCGCTGCCGGCTCACATACGCTCGTTGCCAAAGCTACCGACGGCAATAACAATACGAATAATCACAGCTTGACGTTCAGCGTGGATACGATAGCTCCCAAAATCACGATTTCCAAGCCTCTTGGCAATACCGAAATAACAGGCAGCGAGCTCCAAGGTGCAATGATCGAGGTTACCGGAACCGCACAAGACGAGAATGGAATTCGGAAGGTCGAGCTTTCCTTGGGCTTAAGCCCTGTTTGGATCGAAGTTCAACCTAAGGCGCCGGGAGACTGGTCAGAGTGGAATGGGTTTCTATTAGTCAAGGAACCCGGACTTCAGACGGTTCATGCTATGACAACGGATAAGGCCGGCAATACGGCAGCAACAACGGTGGCCGTAAAGGTCGTCATCATTCCGGAAGTCATCTCGAGGCTGAAGCGCCTTATTATTGTTGAGCAGTACCAGCTCTCTTCTTATCTTGGTAATTATGGAGCTGGCCGGACGCTAAAAACGTTCTCGCTTCTGCCAGGGGAAAAGTCCAAGATTAGTGTGCGAAGCTACACCCAGAGCGAGACAACATCCAAGAGTGCCTCCAGTGTAGTGGATTCTTTTACGGATGAGAGCGCGATTGATCTGGAGAAATCGATGGCTAACGAACAATCCAATAGAAAAGGTTACGAAGAAAGCTTCAAATACAAGGTGAGTGCAGAGGCCAAGGCGAGTTGGGGCTTCGGAAGCGCTTCTATCAACGGAGAAGTAAGCGGAGGCACGAATGGCGCAAGGGAGGAATTTGCGAAAAATATGTCGAATGCCGTTCAGAAGCATGTGGCGAAAGCATCATCCAACCGTGACATGCAGGTTAACACAAGCTATGAGACAAAGACATCTTCCTCAGAAGAAACGGCTATCGTTAGAGAGATTGAGAATATCAATGTCGGGCGGACACTTAACTTCGTGTTCCGCCAAATGAATCAGGAGTTTATTACGCTCCTTCATCTGACTGATATCCGAATTGGATTTTTCAGCGTAGATATGGTTAATGGAAAGGAAGTGCCGGCCTATCGTGAAGTGACGCTGCCTCAGCTTGACGCGCTGCTGAACGACACAATTGTACCTAATAACGGGCGGTTGTCCGTAAGTCCATTCTGCATCAGTTGGTTAATGTGTTCGATTATAAGGATCGGCATCATACCTTTGTTGAGGATATCGTCATGAAGGATACGGAAGGAAAAGATATCCCCTATTCCAACTATTTGCGCGTGAAAAAGGACTATACGTCAACCTATAAGGATGAAGCATCAGGGACGGAAATCAAGGTGGCGGGCATCATAACAGCGGCGAATAAACATGTGCTTCGCACGGAAGGAATGATTGTGGAGGCGCTGCTTGGGCAAGGGAATGCGCTTGACGAATATTCGGAGAACTTGCAAAAAGAAACCATTCGCGCCAAAAAACTGGAAAACGATCTGTTGCGGGAGCGCCAGCAGCGGGAAGACCATGCACAGCAAATCTTGAATAATCGTGACAGTGCGGCTGCGGCTATTTATGCGAAGCTGTTCTACCCGCCGGTAAGCGAGGAAGAAACTGCAGAGGTTAAATCCGATGAGTAATCTTGTCCCAAAAGCATTGGGAAAGAGCAGCAGTGTAGCTGCAACTTCGCCTTTGGCCAATAGTGACAAGGTGACGGGCACTTCGGCAGCTAGCGTTCCTGCTGCACAACCAGCCAAGCCTGTATTAAAGCTTCATGACAAAGTTCCGGATAAAAGCGAGTCGGATGCAGTGGGCGCCATTACAGCTAAGGTAGTACGGGGCACGCCGGAGTTTTCCGCTCTTGTAAAGAACACGAATGCGGATATTGTGTTTAAGGACGAAGAAGCTGCAGAGGCGGATAAGATGATGACTCCCCGCATGGAGGAGAAACTGAACGAGCTCGCTGCACTGGTTAAGATGGAGTGGCCTGGGAAGAAGCTCCGGGTGACGGAATGCTGGGATGAAAACAATGAGCATAGTGAGACCAGCACGCATTATGAGGGCCGTGGAGTCGACATCAACATCAGCGACTTGGATGGAGGCAAGCTTGGGAGGCTTGGGCAGCTCGCGGTTGAGGCCGGATTCGATTGGGTGTTCTTTGAGGACAACAAGCATATCCACGCCTCAGTTAAGAAGTAGTGTGCTGGGAATAAGGCAAAGAGATGACAAGTCATCAGGAATATCGTCAGTATAAGTTTTATCGCAGACTCAATGGCCACGTTATCGTAACGTGGCTTTTTTTTATTCTTTCCCTAAATCCGTATTGACCGGAGAGTTTAGCTTGAAAATAGGTAACACTGCCACCTCATGATTTTGTGTCCATAACGTCTGCTGAGGGATCGTTCAAAAACTATAGTAATCGGTTGCGATGCCGGAACTCACGGGGCGATACGCCGGTCTTTTTTTTGAAAAGCTCATTAAAAAATGCGACATTGTGGTATCCCACGGATGCGGCGATATCGCTTACCTTTCGATTAGAGCTTTGAAGCAAATCGCATGCTCGATCCACTCGGATATTTTGAAGATAATCGGTCACGTTCATGCCGGTATGCTTGGTGAAGAGCCTAAGAAATTGTCGCTCCCCGACACCTGTCAGGACAGCAAGCTCATGGGTCTTAATCGTTCTATTATAAGCGGTATGAAGGAGCTGCATCGCCTCGTCCTTACCAGGGATAGGGCTTACGGCCGGAGCCGAAGATGAGCTTGCTTCACATCTGCACAAATAGACAAGAAGATTGACAATGCCGGTACAACGCAGCTTCCCGTCCCATTCGATTCGTCGAGTATTCTTCCAAAACCTGCTGGAACAGCCTGTGGAATTCTCCGTTACGGTCCAAATAACGGCGAATTTGCTTATGCGTTAAAATCGAAAGCAGATCAATCCCGCCTGGAAAGGCGTGCAGCAGCTGTGTCAACGCCTCGAGCTTAATAATGCAATTGTAGACAACCAAGCTGCGATCCTTTGCAGTGGATGTCGGCCGATAAACATGGGAGACGCCGATGGGAATGAGAAAGATATCGCCGCGCACGACTTGAAGAACGTTGTCCCCAATATGATGGGCACCGCTTCCCTGGCGAGGATCGTTTTTTTGCCGAGGTCGGGGAAGCGATTCTCCCGATGAAAGAGATCATTCATGCTGCGGGTGAGTCCGGAACGAAGTGGTTAATCGTAGAACAGGACGAATGCCGAAGATCGCCGTTTGATTGTATTGCGACAAGCTATCATAATCTAAATTCGATGGGGGTCATTTAATTGGCAAATGAAATTCGTGTCGGTCTGATCGGATACGGTTATGCAGGCCGGACCTTTCATGCGCCGGTTATCTCTTGCGTTCCGAATTTATGGTTAACAAAGGTCGTGGAACGCAAAAGCAAGCAATCCAAGGAGCGATATCCTTGGGTTGAAGTTGTTGATGATGTCAATGAACTATTAACGACAATGAAATTGATCTAGTCGTCGTAGCTACCCCGAGTACGGATCATTTCACATTTGCGCGGGACGCCCTCCTTGCAGGTAAACATGTTGTGGTCGAGAAGCCTTTTACAGTGACTGCTGGGGAAGCAGATGAACATATTGCATTAGCGAGAAAAAAACGGAAGATGCTTAGCGTATTTCATAATAGGCGGTGGGATGGTTTTGATCCCGTAATGAAACCTGGGAACTGGCGAGAAATCTCAGCGCCGGGAACAGGTGTTTTTTATGACCTTGGCATTCATTTCATCGATCAGGCCTTATGTTTATTCGGGATTCCGAATAGTATTGAAGCAGATGTCCAGATTCAGCGGGAGAACGGGCTTGCTGCCGATTATTTCGATGTCATATTGCGGTATAATGATCATCTCAAGGTCATTCTCAAATCTTCCCGTTTTGTGCGGGAACCGGGTCCCAGGTATAAGCTGCACGGCTCGAAAGGTTCATTCATCAAATATGGGAGCGACCCTCAGGAGCCGGCACTGATTGCTGGCGGCACTCCTGATTCCGTACGGGATTGGGGAAAAGAAGCAAAGGTATTCTGGGGGAAGCTGAACGCTTCCATAGGCGGGCTTCATATCGAAGGCAGAATGGAGACTCTACCTGGCAATTATGCGGATTTCTATCGGAATGTATATGAACATATTGCCGGTAATGAGGAGCTCGAGGTAAAACAGGAAGAAGCAAGAACGGCGGTTTGGTTAATGGAATTGGCGTTAAAGAGCCATAAAAAAGGCAGATCGATACCCGTTACACATTAGCGAGAGGGAGATGAATATGTTTCCATTCAAAACGGCATTAAACGCCTCTACTTTATTCCCATTTCAATTGGATGTTGAACAGCAAATTCAGGTGGCAGCCGAGGCGGGTTACGAGGGCATTGAGTTATGGGTAGGCGATATTCAATCCTACATAAAAAAAGGGGGAACCACGGCGCAACTGCGTTCGAAAATGAATGAATCCGGCATTCGGCTTGTAAATGCCATCGCCTTTTTTAAATGGGCGGATTCGGACGATGATACCCGGGCTCAGGGCTTGATGCAAGCCGAAGAAGAGATGCTCCTTCTTGCGGAGCTTGGCTGCGAGGCCGTCGCCGCTCCTCCATTCGGCAATGTGGAAGACGTAACGCTTGATCAATTTGCGTATTACTTCTCCAAGCTTTCCGAAATGGGCCATAAAATCGGAGTTGAACCTTACTTGGAATTTTGGGGCAGGGCAAAGAAACTTTCAACCCTTTCCGAGACCTATCAGATTTTGGCCAAAAGCGGACTTAAAGATTCGAAGATTTTACTGGATCCTTTCCATATGTATACTGGCGGAAGCGATTTTGAATTATTGAAAGAGATCAACGGATCCCATATTGGAATATTCCATGTGAACGACTATCCTGAGAGTCCGTCCTCTGATGTCATTCAAGATAGGGAAAGAGTGTTTCCGGGGGAAGGCATAGCGCCCTCAGCCAGACTCGCAAAACTTTTATATGACGCAGGTTACAGAGGCTTCTTGTCCTTGGAGCTCTTCCAAGAGAACTATGGACAACGAGATGCATTAGAAGTAGCAGCGTATGGCTTGAAGAAAATGAAATCAGCATACAGCGTATAATTGCTAACCTAACATTAGAAAATTATTTTAAGTAACGCTTGAACATCAAAAAAGAACCCCTCCAATCGGCGAGGTCAAGACCCAATATTGTAGACAATGAAAAAAGCCCTATGAACTGAACTGTTTAATGACAAAGCGGCAGACCAAATTCTGGTCCGCCGCTTCTATGATTGAACTATCGATCCCAGTTATTTGAAGGTACATGGATTTGTAATTTATGAATTAAATACTTCTCTATTTGCTTTAACAACATCATGAATGGAAAATGTACCACCTGAAGCTACCAGCTTTTCCATCACCTTATCGCGCAGAAATGGCGCTTTTTCTTTATTCGCTTTAGTTAAGGCTATGGTTAATTGCTCTTTTGTAAGTTCGGTGCAGTACGCAGGGGTTCCTGGCTGTTGTCTCCACGAATCGCTTAAAGAACCACTATCTACAGCGTCGAAGCCTAGATCGTTTGCGACACCTATAATTATTTGTTTATGGGATAGGTCATCACCAGCAATCGCTATGGCAATGCGTCCATAAGTCCCTTCGGGAGTTCCATGATGTTCTAACGTATAGGCTAAGAAATTGTTGAAAGCTTTAATGATAGGTCTACCTAAATGTTTGGATACCCAAACACTTTCAACCATCCCGTTCTCAATTTCTTCGATTTTACCGCTTATTTGAGGATAATAATTTGAAGTGTCTACAACGACTACTTCCTTCCCAACTTTATCTGTAATGTTGCGAATGCTTGGTAATGCGTGGAAAGGGATCGATGTTATAAGAACATCAATATTTTTAATTACATCTTCTACGATCACAGGTGTTCCTGTAAGATTTTTCCCTTCCAAGCGTTCAATCCCACGAGCATCTGCAATCTTGACATCATGTCCATTATCAACCAATTTTTTCGCAATATTAGACCCAATTGGTCCTGCACCTATAATTCCAAATCTCATTTCCATTCCTCCAATATCCTATTTTAGGGTCCCCTGATTGAGTAATCTGTGTACATGTACTAATATATATACGTTGCTCGGAAATTTGAAGAAGGCAATTAAAATTGACATAGTACACTTTTTCGTACCTAACAGCAGAAATGAGTTGATTAAGGTGTCTAGAATAAATGAAGATGAATTTAGTGAAGAATGTAAGAAAGATCATAGAGAAGTATATGGCATCGCCTACACTCAAAACATACTTTCGGGACGTTGGAAGTATCTAATACTTTGGTTTTTAAAGTTTAACCCGCATCGATATAATGAAATTAAGACTCGTTTAGGGGGACTTTCACAAGGATCCCTAACCAAACAACTTCGAGAATTAGAAGCGGATGGCTTAATTAGTCGCAAAATTTATCCAGAGGTTCCTCCGCGTGTAGAATATTCATTAACATTAAAAGGAGAGGAATTAATTCCTATTATTGATTTAATGGAAGAATTCGGGAAGAAGTTTGGGGATAAAATAGATTAACACAAATTGGATATCTTAAATTAATCTGCCCATTAGCTTAGTGAAGTCCAGTCTAACATTTGATTTATGTCTAATACTCATGCTGTAAATTGTAGTCGATACTCAATTGGCGTCTGTTTTTTTAATTTAATTTGTATTCGTTCATTATTGTAAAATCGAATGAACTCCTCAATTCGTTGTTGAGCCTCGCTAATTGAACTAATATCATAGGGGTAGAGTGCTTCCGTTTTCAGATGCGAGAAAAAACTCTCCATTGCGGCGTTGTCTATACAATGTAATACTTTCTTATGATTCACCGTTTCATTGTACTGACGTTCTAACTCACCTTGGATTCTCCTATAGCCGTACGTTCGCTAACGCTGTAGATAAATCGTCTTTATCCGCTGCTTGATTACGCCATCAGGGTCTGCTTGCTTACGCTTAAGATATCGATAGTATGCGCTCCTCCATACATCAAGTAATTCACATAGCAGAGTCACTGGGTAAAGATCAGATAACTCCTCGATAATTGCATACTTGCCTTTCACACCTCCCGTTTCCAGATTTCTAAGCACTTTTTTAGTACCGTATTCTCCCGTTGAAGTTGTTGGTTGTAACGATCCTTATCTATATACTCTTCTCGGCGGCCTCTGTTATCCAATAATCCGTATTCGCCTTGTTTCCTGAATTTATACACCCATTTACGAACTCTATCTTTATCTTGTATTCCATACTTTTCTGTAATCTGCTTGTACGTCCATTTATCCTCCTCGTGTAAACGTACGGCTTCTTTCCTAACTTCATTTGAATACAATTTATTCGTTTGCTCTCTTTTTCTCATAAAAATACACCCCTAAAGTATCATCGGTTTCCCATATGGGTTTATCCAATGTCTACTATAAGGGGTGCACTTCAGCGAGCCTGCGCCGAAGCCGCATTTAATGTAACGCCGGAAATGGAATTGATTTTGCCCATATCGACTTGGAACCATTGTCCGTTAGCCTGTGAGGAGCCATTCGCCCAGCGGGTAGAGAGACTACCGTCCAGCGTGTTGCTAGCTGTCGTTCCGCTTCCGGATGCGGAGCCGGTTGTGCTCCAGCCTGAACGGTTCAACAGCGAGGGCGCTGCGTTGTAGACACGGAACTCGGCAATGGACCACCAGTTAGAAGCTGAGCCTGTCTGTATGACCTTCATGTACCGGGCCGTCTGAGTCGGGACAAATACCTGAACATCCTGGCCGATACCCGTACCCGTGGAGATGGGGCTTCCCCAATTGACGCCATCGTTAGATACGTAAATACTGTATCCCCGGGGCTGATCTCCGCTGCTTGGTCCTGCATCGATGGAGATTTTGTTGAAGGTTCTTGCGGCAGCCATGTCAATTTGGAACGATTGTCCGCTCGTTTGCGCAGTACCATTCGTCCACCTTGTTGCGGAATTGCCGTCAAGCGTGTTGCTTGCTGCATTCGTTCCGCTAGTTGCCGAAGCAGTAGCCGTCCAGCCGTTACGCGGCAAGAGTCCAGTCTGGCTGTTATAAACCGATGCATCGGCGCAATGGACCACCAATGGGCTGCGCTCCAGTTAATGCTATTCGAATAAATGACTTGGTCTGGGAAGCAAAAATAATATTGGTCATGTTGTTCGTTCCCGAACCCGATGCGATGGGGCTGCCCCAGTTCACGCCATCAATGGAGGTGAAAAGCTGGTAAGTGACCGGAGAATCATTCACAAGGTTCCCCATATTCAAACTAACTTGATCGAATGTCTGGGACGATCCAAGGTTCAACGTAAAATTTTGGCCCGCTGCTTCACTTAAGCCGCTCGTCCAAACCGTACTGGGGTTGCCGTCGATGGCCTGCACGGCGGTATAGGAGCCGTTCGTATTCGAAGCAGAAGCACTCCAGCTGCTGCGTGAAAGCGAATTGCCGGTAGTTGACGACCATTTGTATGTGGCAACTGTATCGCCTGGAATCGTATCGGTGATTTGCCCGTCCGGCGTCACGATTTTAAGTGTTTTTGCCGATGTATTGCTGTCCGTTGCATTGCTTCCGTTTGGACCGGGCGTGCGGTTGACTACGATGACGACGATGGTGCCGTCGGGATTCTTAAAGGCGACGTTGATTACATCGGTCCCGATTGCGCCTGTGCTGTCGATCCGGATCGCGCTGGCTTGGATATAGCGGGAGAATTGGCCGAACGTGTAGTACCAGGCATTCAGCTTATAGGTACTGCTGCCCGGCGCGCCGGCCCATGAAAGCTGAGAATCGACCCAGAAATCCGGATCCTGCGCAGGATCCCGGTAATTCGTTGATTTCATTATAAATCGGCCGGTTCGCGCATTATATCTCACTTTGTTTAGTTCTCTTATCTTATATTTGCAAGATGGTGAGGAGGATAACAAGCGAATCGTTACCGTCAAAAAAATCGACCAAACCGGAAGGAGTATCTATTTTCTTAATCCTAAGGATGATAAAATCAAATGAAAATCCAGTGTAATTAAATGAGGGGAAATTCATGAATAACCGGAGACAATTATTGTTAGATACGGCACTCACTCTAATGACAGAGCAGGGTTACGCGAATACTACGATCCAAATGATACTCGATGAGTCAGGAGTTTCAAAAGGAACCTATTATAAATTTTTTAATTCTAAAAATGACTGTATTGTCGCGATATTAGAACAGCAGCTGCAAGAGGATCTTATCATTCGGAAAGACCTTGAAAACAATGACTATGCTTCTGATTTTGATTTGCTGGTGGATCAAATCGCAGTACCTATGACTTTTCCGGAAAAACAACGTCTGATGGAGTTATTTTGGACAGGGCTATATTCTGGTGAATTTGATACGGCCAACCTAACCAGGAGACAGCTGAAATGGTTATCTGAACGCCTGATTCAGTTGTACGGGGAAGAGATACGTCCTTATGCTTACGAAGGAGCGATTCTATGTTACGGGATGCTGCATCAAATCGCGAATACGCGGAGGAACTTTCATGAAAGTCAGCCCGTATGGAAGGAAGTTGTACCGAAGGTTTTGAACTATGTCGAAGTATTGCTGAAAACGATGCAGGAGAGGCATGAGCATATTATAGATTTTCATACCTTATCGCTTATTGGCTCCAATGAGAATATGAAGATTTTGGATAAAAAAACGCTCATTGATGAACTGCAGGAGTTTAATCGTACCGTCCAGAAATCCAAAGAACCGACACAAACTAAGGAAATAACAAAAGGACTGCTTTCTTTATTGAAAGAAGACGAGTTGAATGCAGCAATGCTAGAAGTAGTATTGAGGGCGTTTCAAAAACAAATGGAATCAAACGGATTCCATTTAGAGGCAAGAAGGATTGCCAAAGATTGCTGGTGGCATTTGGAGCAAATAAAGGATAAGTAGAGGGAAGAATGAAGACGCGCAGGAGCTGGATACGGTTAAACAGAGCGGTCTTCCCATATAGGGGAGACCGCTTTTTTTTATGGTCTCGTCTTAATGGACATCTTAGTGCTTGTCGGGCAATGGTTTAAAATTTTAACAAGCTGCTCTTGCATATAAGAAGGAGAATGGACAAACCCGCTATCGATCCAGTGAAAGATCAGCCCAAGCAGCGCGTGCAGAGAATAGATGACAAGAAGCTCTTGATCCACATCGGTATCTTCATAAACGATCTCTTCCATTAATATTTGTTTCAAGGAAATAAACATTTTTTCTCTGAGAATAGGGAGTGCATCGCTTTTTGCCAGAACGCCATAGATGTTGGAGTGCTGGGCGATGTGATCAAAAATCATGATCGAATTTGCATGCAGCTCGTGCGGGAAAAAAACAGTTGCTTTTTCATAAGGCGCGCGGAAGGATTGAAGCAAATCCTTGATCAATTCGGTAATCATATCGCCCAGGAGTTCCTCTTTGTTCGCATAATTGGCATAGAATGTCCCTCTGTTATAATTCGCATGTTTGACAATATCGGTTATCGATATGGAGGTAAACGACTTCTGGGCCATAAGCTGAAGCAGTGCTTCTCTTAAGGCCGTTTTGCTTCGAATGACTCTGGGGTCCGCAGCAGAGACGGGTTTATGCATCTCAATCATCCTCCTATATACCTGATTTACATTTTCATTCCTGTTTGTTGTTTAGTGATCAATTGAACGCTTTTTAATGATTGATAACTTTTTCTTTCAACTTTATAGTAAACCTAACAGATGTTTGTTACTAAACATGTGTTTATTTTAACACAAAAAATGGAGGCATGACTGATGAAACTTTTCGGGAAAGTAGCGGTTGTAACAGGGGCAGCATCGGGTATGGGGAAGGCGATCGCAGAGCTATTTGCTGAAGAAGGAGCAAAGGTAATCATTTCAGACCTCAATCTTGAGAACGCCAATAAAGTTGTTCAGGGAATCGAAGCAAAAGGAGGCCGTGCCATTGCGGTTGCTGCCAATGTTGCCGTGGAAGAGGATGTTCAGCGGCTGATCGATAGCTGCGTCAACGAATTCGGCACGGTGGATATCTTAGTAAACAATGCGGGAATTATGGATAATTTTGTTCCGGCAGGGGACCTCACGGACGAGCTTTGGGAAAAGGTTTTTGCCGTCAATACGACAGGTCCTATGCGGACTACACGCAAGGTGCTTCCAATCTTCACGGAAAAGAAGGAAGGCGTCATCGTAAATATTGCGTCGAATGGAGGACTATTCGGATCCCGTGCAGGCGCCGCATATACGGCATCGAAGCATGCCGTGATCGGATTCACGAAAAATGTCGGCTTTCAATATGCGAAACTCGGTATTCGATGCAACGCCATTGCGCCGGGCGCCGTGAAAACGAATATCAGCGCATCCATTACAGAGCCGAATCCATTCGGCGTGGAACGCGCGTCGAGCGGAATGGGGATTAACCCGCGTTTGGGCGAGTCCGAAGAAATCGCAAAGGTTGCATTGTTCTTGGCCTCCAATGAATCGAGCTTTGTCAACGGCACGACGATTGTCGCGGATGCCGGATGGACGTCTTACTAAAACCGTCCTGCTAATTAAAGAAATCAAATCAGCGTTGAATACAAAGAAAAGACGACTCCCCTTTTAGGATAAGGGAAGTCGTCTTTTTTTAGGCTTCTTTGGCGATGGCCAATTTCATCTTCGCTTTGGATTCTTCCGGGGAAGTTTGTTCTGTCCGTTTGATAAAGAAGGAAAGCAGCAAACCGACGATGCCAATCCCAACGATAACGAGATAAGCGTCATTTATACCTTGGATGGAAGCTTCCATAATTAAATGTTTTTGTGTTGCGCCTTCTGCTGCGCCAGACGTCATAAGGTCCTTAAGATGAGTTGTAGTACGATTCGTCATCACGGTCACGAGCAAGGATGTGCCTACGGCGCCGGCAACTTGTTTAATGGTATTGGAGATAGCCGTACCATGCGCATTAAGTCTGGCCGGTAATTGATTTAAACCTGCCGTGGTGATAGGCATTAGGAGCATGGCCATGCCGAAGCGGCGGCCCGTGGACATGAGGACCAGATAGGTATAACTGGTCGTGTCCGTCAAGTTAATAAAGCCAAACGTGGTGACAATCGTAATCGCCATTCCGATGATGGAAAGCCATTTTGCGCCGAACCGATCGAACAGCCGTCCTGTGATCGGCATCATAACGCCCATCAGGAGCGAGCCGGGGAACATCAATAAGCCGGACTCCAAGGCTGTAAAGCCTCGCGCATTCTGCAGATAAAGAGGAAGCAGCATCATATCCGCATACATTACGATAGTAACCGCGATATTGATAATAGTGGTTAAAGAAAACATGCTGTATTTGAAAGCACGGAGATCAAGCAGCGGATTTACGGAAACCAGCTGCCGCCACGTGAACAGGACGAGAGAAAGGATCCCGGCAATAAGCGAAACGAGTACCTCCGCGTTCGACCACCCCTCGCTGCCGGCCCGGCTGAAGCCGTACATCATAGCGCCGAAACCGACGGTGGAAAGAACGACACTCAGCATGTCAATTTTTGCATGGATTCGCTCCGACACATTCTTCAAATAAATAAATCCGCAGATAATAACAAGGACGACTAACGGAATCATGCCGTAAAACATCGTTTCCCAAGGATAATTTTCTAGGATGTAACCGGCAAGCGTTGGCCCGATCGCCGGGGCGAAAATAATGGCGAACCCGACCATACCCATGGCTGCTCCCCTTTTGTTGGGGGGAAAGAGCGTTAGAATAACATGCATGAGCAGCGGCATAATAATACCGGCGCCGGCAGCCTGAATCAAACGTCCGGTCAGCAGGACGGGAAAGCTCGATGCAAGCGCGGAAACGATCGTTCCTGCAAGAAAAATAAACATGGAAGTTTGAAAAAGCTCACGCGTGGTAAATCGCTGCATCAAATAGGCCGTGATCGGGATCAAAACCCCGTTAACCAACATATAACCCGTAGTCAGCCACTGGGCCGTTGCAGCCGAAATGTTAAAATCAATCATTAGTTCCGGGACAGCAACGCTCATGACGGTTTGATTCAATGTCGCAAGAAAGGCACCCAAAATCATAATGAATAAGATTGGTCCCTTTTTTATCGAGCTGCTGTTTATTGCCATACTTTTACTCAACCTACTCCATCCTTTCAATTCTTCTCTATATAGACTTAATTTACACTGTGTTATATAATTTACAGTGTATAAATTAGATTATAGGCAGATTTAATGGGTTTACAAGCGACAAAAATCGAATGAAGTGTAAAGTAGTTTACAATAAAAGTATTTATGTCGTTTATCTTAAAGATGTTCGACGAAAGCTCTTAAATTGTAGTTTACAAAATTATGGAAAGGAGTAGGATATGGATAATTCAACGCCGCGAACAGATCCTCGTATACTCCGGACACGTCAATTGCTTAGAGACGCCTTTATTGAGCTGCTTCAGGAAATGGATATCGAAAAAATATCGGTAAATCGACTGGCAAAACGTGCCACCATCAACCGCGTTACTTTTTATCTGCATTATCGGGACATCCCGGATATGCTGGAAAAGATGGCGAATGATATGATCGAAGACATTCATCAGGTTTTGGATAATACGCCGCTGCCTTCTAATTCGGCAGAAGAAGAGGATTGGCCGATGCTGGTGAATCTGCTTGAGCATATTTCCAAGCATGCAAAGTTTTATAAAGTCATTCTCGCTATAAATCGAACAACGATCTTTTCGGATCGTCTGTTGAAGCTTCTTGCGAAATTGGTTACCGAAAGGCTGGGGGAGAACGATTCTTTCCTTGTAAAAGCAAGCATTCAAAAGGACATTGCGATATGGTACGGTTCTTCTGCCTTGATCGGTACCATCATTGCATGGCTTCGCAATGACATGCCGTATACGCCGCTTTTTCTCGCCAAACAATTTTCTTTGCTGCGGTCAATATCACGATAAGGATAATCGTTTAATCAAAGTAGGCACTTTTCTATGCAAACTTCTAAACCCTTGAGAATCAATGGTTTTTCTATTGGCAGAACGGAAAACATATTTACTTCTTACAGTAACGTCTATAGTTTGTAAGGTTACAACCAGCCTGAATACCCGACATAATAGATCAAGAAGAGGAGTGAAGCCAATTATGAAAGCGTTTGCCGAAAGCGTATCCGCTAAAATGCTTCACCGTTTATCAAGGGTTGGCCATTATGTTTAAAGGGGGATAACAAGAAATGCGAAAAAAGCTAAACGCTGTATTAGCCATCATCTTGTGCATCGCGATCATTGCGCCTCAAGGCTGGGGAGTTTCAACTGTAGACGCCGCAGCGCCGGGGGATACGGTCATGAGCAGCAGCTTCGAGACCGGAACCGATGGTTGGTTTAAGCGCGGAAGCGAAACCGTAACGCAAAGCACGGCAGCCGCCCAAAGCGGAGCAGGGAGCTTGCTCTCTGCCGGCCGTACCGCGATGTGGAACGGTCCAGGAATCAATGCTGCTGACACATTGCTGCCAGGTGCAGCTTATGACTTCTCCATTTACGCCAAATTAATGGAAGGAACAGCCGGCTCGGCTGCCGTTGAGCTGACGATTAACCAATCGGGTCTGCCGAACGGCGATCCGGCAGCTTATGCCAGAATTGACTCGAAACAGGTAACGGAAGGTGACTGGGTCTTGCTGCAAGGACAATTAACCGTAGACGCCAGAGCGACCGGCTATCAAGTGTACGTGCAATCCACCGATAATGCCACCGTCGCTTATTACATCGATACCTTCGAAGTCAAGCTTGTCTCGCTGCCCGATTCCGAACCGACGCCGCCGGACGAACCGACAACCCCGATCCCGCCGGGAACCCTCGTCTTGTCCCAAAACTTTGAAGACGGACATACCGGCGGCTGGGAAAACCTGTCCTGGGGCGGTGCCGGAACCGCTGAGGTTTCTTCGACTTATGCTTACGAAGGCTCCAAGTCGTTGAAGTTCAGCGGTCGGGCTTCGCGTTCAAGCAGTCCTTCCATCAACCTGACCGGTTTGATGAAATCCGAGCATGTTTACGATGTTTCCTTGAAGGTCAAGCTTGGCGAAGGGAGCGACACGCTTCATCTTTCATCGAAAGTCGATTCTCCGCTGCTTGATAACAAATACCCTTGGCTGATCGGCAACACAGAGGTAACCTCTTCCGATTGGACCTCATTCGAGCTGAAGAACTTTGAGGTTCCGACGAATACGGCTGAACTCCGCATTTGGGTCGAATCCGTTACTGATTCGACGTCCACGGCGGACATCTACATCGATGAGGTTGTAATCAAGGATGTAACGCCAGAGACGATACCAGATGAAGAAGACGTTGATCAATCCGGCGTCCAGGCCGATTTTGAGGATGGGCAAGGCGCTTGGGTGCGCAGAAGCGGATCCGGCAATATCAGTGTATCGACAGCTGACAACCATTCTCCAGGGGGCTCCAAAAGCTTGCTGACTACTGTAAGCCAGCAATATGACGGGCCGCTGCTCAGCGTGCTTGGCAAGATGCACAAGGGCCACAAGTATAACCTGTCCGCATGGGTGAAAATGGCACCCGGCCAAACGCCTACTGTACTGCGAATGTCCGTACAGCATGGCGAAGGGTCCTACACGAACGTCTCCCAGAACACCACGGTAACGTCCGATCAATGGGTGCAGCTGAAAGGTACCTTCACCGTTGCAACTACGCCCGGCGTATTGAATGCTTATATCGAAGCGGCAGATAGCATCATTGATGCTAGATCGTTTTACACGGACGACTTCGAATTGTCCTATGCCGGCCCTGTTGCAGGACCTATGCCCATCCAAACGGACATTGATCATTTGAAGGAAGTCTATGCCGATTACTTCAAGATTGGCGCCGCGGTTGAGCCGCCGCAGCTTGAAGGCGATGTTCATGAGCTGCTGGACTACCATTACAGCTCCATCGTTGCCGAGAACTCGATGAAACCGCAATCGCTGAGCCCGTCGGCTGGCGTGTGGAATTGGTCTTCGGCAGATAAGATCGCGCAATACGCGGTAGACCATGAGTTAGACTTCCGATTGCATACCCTTGCATGGCATCAGCAGGCTGCAGAGTGGATGTTCAAGGATGAGAATAACGAGCCGCTTGCAGCCACGCCTGCGAACAAGCAGCTGGTGCTCGACAGATTGACCGCTTACATTCAAACCGTAACGCGCCACTTTAAGAACATGGGTGCAGCCATCCATGCCATAGACGTCGTAAACGAGGTAATTGACGAAGGACAGCCGGATGGCATGCGGAAGAGCGAATGGTTCCGGCTGACTGGGACAGACTTCATCAAAACAGCGTTTACCGTCGCACGCCAAGAGCTTCCAAGCGCGAAGCTTTATATCAACGATTACAATACGCATGATCCGAAGAAACGCGACTTCTTGTACAACTTGGCGACAACGCTCAAAGCCGAGGGCGTCCCGATTGATGGCGTGGGCCATCAGACGCATATCAATATTAGCGGACCTTCCGTACAGCAAATTTCCGATTCGATCAAGAAATTCGCAGAAGCCGGCTTTGACAACCAGCTGACAGAGCTGGACGTCTCGGTCTATGCGAATAACAGCACAAGCTACGAGACGGTTCCGGAGGATCTTCTCGTTAAGCAAGGCTATCGCTATAAAGAATTGTTCAAGGAACTGGTTCGTCTGGATGAAATGGGCATCACTGCGGGCAATCCGGAAGGATGGATCAGTAATGTTACGCTTTGGGGCATTGCCGATGATCATACATGGCTTCATAACCGTCCAATCCAGAGACAGGACGCGCCATTCCCTTTCAACATGCAATACCAGGCCAAATATGCATATTGGGGTATGATCGAGGCGGTTAAGACGCTGACGCCTTCCAAACTCCCGGTAACGGCAAAAGCAGCAAATGCAGCACAAGGCACGCCGGTCATGGACCATGCCACAGACCTGGTGTGGAATATGGTGCCGGCCTTGCAGACCGAGCAATTAGGTACGCTTGCGGCAGACGTGAAGACCTTGTGGGATGCGCAAAATCTCTATGTTCGCGTAGCGGTTAAAGACACGACCAATACCGCAACGGATCAAATCGAGCTGTTTACCGACAACAACGGCATCCAGAAGCTGACATTCCCGCGTAACCACGCATCCATGACTGAGGTTACGGGCGGTTATGTTCTGGAAACGGCAATCCCGCTGAACGGAACGCTTGGCAAGCAAGTGAAGTTTGATGCAAGAGTTACCGACAAGGGGATTAACGACGGTACCGAGCAGGGCGGTAACGGCGTGATCGTCTCCTTGAGCGATCCGGGGAGTTCACAGGACAGCGGTAGTCAAGGATATGCCGTGCTGACTTATATCGCGGGTGCCAAATTGGCGAGCGCTGCCTATGGAACGCCTGCGATAGACGGAAATATGGACGACGCATGGGCTAATGCGGCGGTTTATACAACCGAAGTGTTGGTGGAGCAGAACAATGGGGCCGTCGCAAAAGCGGATTTCCGTACGATGTGGGATAAGGAGCACTTATATGTTTACGCCGTCGTAACGGACAGCCTATTAAGCGATGCCATCTCCAATGATTGGGAGCAGGATTCGGTTGAGATTTTCGTCGACCAAAACAATGGAAAAACAGCCAGCTACCAAGATGATGACGGCCAGTACCGAATCAACTACAACAACGTGAAGACGGTCGGCGGCCATGCAACAAATGACAATTATACGTCCGCCGCCAAGCAAATCTCCGGCGGTTATATCGTAGAAGCAGCCATCTCGCTTGATACGATTACGCCGGCTGACGGAACCTTACTCGGGTTCGATTTCCAAGTAAATAACGATCAAGACGGCGGCACGCGAGACAGCGTGTTAACCTGGAATGACCCGACTGGCCAGTCCTACGCAAATACGTCGAGATTCGGCGTCGTGCAGTTTGCGGAACAGCCTGGCCCGGGATCCCAGCAAGGTTCTTCTTCAAGTCAAGGACCGGCCGTTCCGGCCAATGAGGTCACTGCGACTGTGGATGCCGATGGTAAAGCGATGGCAAGCATCGGTCAGCAAGCTTTTGCCGAGGCATTGAAAGATGTCAAGGCCGGCCGCATCGGGTTCGAAATCAAAGCGCCAAGCAGCGCGAATACAATCATTGCCAAGCTGCCAGTCGGTCAATTGCAGGCCGCAGCCGAGGCCGGCGTGAAAAGGATCCAGATCGACACGGGCCTTGCCAAGCTGGAGCTTCCGAGCTCGTTGTTCGCAGGCTCGGATCAGACAGCCGATGTCGCCTTGAGCGTCAGCAAAGTGGATCCAGCGAAGTTGTCCGAAGAGGTTCGCAGCAAGGTTGGGAACAACGCGGTGCTTGACTTCAACCTAAGCGTAGGCGGGGAACAAATCAGCCAATTCGGCGCGGACCAAGCGATTCATGTCTCGATTCCCTATACGCTCAAGCCGGGGGAGAACGCAGGGGCAGTCGTGATCTACTACATTTCGGACAGCGGCAGCCTAGAGGTGATCAAAAACGGACGTTATATTCCGGCCTCGGGTACGGTTGAATTCGATGCCAAGCACTTCAGCAAATACGCAGCCGCAGACGTTCAGGTGAGCTTCACCGATCTGGATCAGGCAGCATGGGCCAAAGACAGCATCTCCGCCTTGGCGGCGCGGGATATCGTAAAAGGCTTATCGGCTGAATCCTTCGCGCCGAAGAAAGATGTTACCAGAGCCGAATTCGTGCAAATGCTCGTCCAGACGCTGGCTTTGCAAGCGGATGGCGCGAATCAGCCTTTCAGCGATGTCCAGGAAGGCAAATGGTATTCCGTTGCCATTGCGGCGGCTTACCAACTCGGCATCGTCAAAGGCAAACAAGATGGAACTTTTGGGGTTCAAGACCTGATTACGCGCGAGGATATGGCGGTCATGACGCACAGAGCTTTGTCTGCGGCGGGGCTGACATTGAATCGGGATAACGTGTCAAAAGTGTTCGCAGACAGTGCATCGATTGCTGATTACGCGCGCGAGTCCGTCTCGGCCATGCAGCAATCCGGCATTATCAATGGAATGCCAGACGGCAGCTTTGCTCCGAAGGCAGCCGCCAATCGGGCACAAGCAGCGGTAATTCTTGATCAGCTGCTTCATCTAATCTAAATATAAAAAAACGGATGCCTCTTTCCTAGGGAAGAGGCATCCGTTTTTTTATAAGGCAGTCACGAAGCTATTTTTTTATAAGCTGCAAGAGAAGCGCTTGCTCCTCCGATAAAATAAACTCCTCTTGGGGCCAAAATTCCTCATCTTCGTCTCTGCCGAAGAGACGGAGGATCTCCTTCCATACCCCTTTTTCCATTGCTTCCGAAGCGGAAATCATGATCTTCACGGCAAACACCTCCTGTAATCTTTGTACGTGTAATTACACTTATCTTTGTGAAAATAAACATCGTCTTATTCCTAATAGGTTCGGTTTATAACGAAAAAATAATTCTCGAATTCAGTCCAAGACAGTGGTTAAAATTCCCTTGTAGAACTATACTATATATAATTTTGGGAGGAAGGTGAGAAGATGAAAAGGGTGCTTCTTCTAGGTGATTCCATCCGTATGGGCTATGAGCCGCTTGTGAGAGAGGCGTTGAAAGAGAAGGCGGAGGTTGTCGCGCCGGCAGAGAACGGCAGATTTGCCAAGCATACGCTTTGGGGCGTCAATTTGTGGATAAAGGAGCTGGGAAAACCGGATATTGTCCATTGGAATAATGGATTATGGGATTTGCACCATGAAGCGCCGATGGTAGAAGCGCTGACTTCTCTCGATGAATACTTGGAAACGCTTAAACGAACAGCGAACGAGCTTCAGCGAACGGGTGCGCGAATCATATTCGCCACTACGACGCCGGTTCCGGCAGACGCGACGGGGCGCAGCAACGCCGAAATTGATTTATACAACGCGGCTGCAGCGAGGCTGATGGACAGCACCGGCATTGAAGTCAATGATTTGAATCGGCTCGTAAAACAAGACCTAAACGAAAATATATGCGAAGACAAACTGCATTTATCCGAAACGGGCAACCGCAGATGCGCGGAACAGGTTATCGAGCACATACATAAATATTTATAAATGGTATACAGATATCATAACCATAACCGTAAAATGGCAGCCCAAGCCTGGGAAACAGGCGCTGGACTGCCATTTTTTACTGCCTTTTGCCAATGCCGACGGAGACAGCCGCTTACGCTTGACGGATATTGCTTACGTCATCGCATCGGTCAAAAAACTCCGTCTGCAGCTTTAAGGAGTCATGATCATTCTTGACGGCATGGATCGCTTTGGAAAAATTAGCCGCACAGAACGAAATGTACTCCTTGCCGTACGCAGCCGATGAAAGGGAGGGATCACCCGCGATCTGATTCGGGAAATCCATATACCAGTGAATACCTGCGGACAGCTTATGTTCGGTGAGCGGGCGTCCGCGCTCCATGGATACCCATTCCCCCGGGTTCAATCGATCCATATGGACCAGATCAGGGTTCATATGAAGGATTTGGGAGGTTTCCATATGGTCGGCATGGCCATAATTGTCTGGCGTTTCATAGCTTTGATCGAGATGCGCCAGCTGGTCTGCGTTTAATTCCCATAGGTTATACGCAAATACGACATAATCCTTCCTTTCATCCAGCATCGTCTGAACAAAATAGCCCAGAAGGTTATTGTTGCCGCCATGCCCGTTTGCCAAGACGATCTTATTGAAGCCGTTTCGCCTGATTTCCTTGCATACTTCCTGCAAGAGGCGCAGCTGGAGCTCGCTGCTGAGAGCAACGGTGCCCGCATAATGCTTGACCTCGGATACCTGGCCGAAAATATAATATGGAAATAAGACGAAGGGTTCGATTTCGGCGGATTTTTCAGCGATTTCCCGCGCGATCATCATATCGGTACCAAGGGGCAGATGATCGCCATGCTTCTCCAGACAGCCGATTGGCAGCACGCATACGCGGCCGGTCGATTCGAGAGCAGCTTCAAACTGTTTGACGGTTAAGTTTTCCCATAACATGGAGTTCGTCCTTTCCCCGTTAAGCTCCATTTGGCGCTTTCGATAGAAAGACGGAAATAATCGTGTGAAGATAGCTTAAATCCGCTTTCATTCGCTTCTTCACTTCCTCGTTCAAAGAAGGATCGGTGTCAATCCGTTCGACCAGCTTGCTTATCTTTTTCAAGCTTTCTTCGCCTTCTTTGCTGGCCGCCTTTTTATCCTTCCATGCTTCCTCGAGCTTCTCCAGCTCTTTTTCATACTTTTTACCGTCGGACATTCCTTTGAAGGGTAAATAGATCGTTTTGATCTTGCGCTGCATCTCGGAAACGATCGTTTTCAAGGACAACAAAGGATTTTTATCGGGCACGATGGCTTGCTTGCTGTAAAGGCCTGCCAAAAGCGCCTTGTCGTATTCATTCTCGAACAAGGATTCGAATTCGAACAAGGCGGAGCCGGAGGCGCCGACAGCGATAGAGTCGTTAATCTGATTCAGCAGCATTTCCTTCGTCAAGCCGAGATTCGTTCCGACTCCGATGACGATCAAAGCCTTGTTGTTCGCGAGCGCCACGGAGTTAAGCGAGTCAGCGGCTACCGAAGTGGCATCCGGGTGATAGGACATAGGGAAGAGCTGATCAATATAATTTTTGGCTATCCAGTCCTTTGGCTCCTGATGCATAAATTCCGGTCCATCCACGTAGTTGGGCCATACGGCGGCGGACACCCGGATATCCGGCTTAAGCTTTTTCGCTTCGCTGGAGATTCGGTAGACGAACTCGTTAATCGTATTTTTTCTTAAATCAACCCATTCACGCCATAGCTCATCGCCAGGATGCAGGTCTATCGGATCAGCGCCGTACTGCTGCTTGAACAGATCCCGCGTATAGGAGTCATAGCCGAAGTCGTTTGTGTAATCCCCGGCATCGGGATAGCGGATATAGTCCAAATGCAAGCCGTCAACATCGTATTTTTGCAGCAATTCCTTGTAAATTTCCGAGATGAAATCTCTTGCTTCAGGCCTTGCCGGATTGAGAAAATAGTACTGCGTATTGTAGAGCGGAACATCCTGGTAATCATGGCCTTTTCTGCTGATCATGGACCATTCGGGCTTTAAAGCTTTGACTGGACCGACAGCACTTCCGACGCCGACCAGGAAGTTCTCGACCCAAGCATGCACCTCGATGCCTGCTTTGTCAGCTTCTTTCATATAAGCATCCAGCACGTCGAAGCTGCCGTAAATCGGATTTTGAGCGGCAAGCGGATGGCTCGTAGGGTAAATCGTGAACCCGTTCCACCATGTTTCGAGGTAGATGGAGTTGATATTTAAGGCATGCAGCTTTGCGATATGCTGCTGGACCTGCTCCAGGCTCGTTTCTTTCGGACGAATCCAAATGGACCGGTGGTCCACAGCTCGCGATTCATAGCTCATGTAGCTGGCTGTTTCAACCTGCTCATTCAGCTTGGCAAACCCTTCGGTAAAGGAAGTGAAATCCCCTTGTGCGATAGAATCCTTCAATTCCTCGATGCCAGCTTGCGCGGATGCGATTTGCTGCTCGATTCCGGTGTAGTTCACGTCAAGAAACTGCTGCTTGGAGAGGAGCAGCCTTTCCTCTGCAGCTTTAATGCCTAATTGCGCTTTATCCAGGTAGGATTCGGGAGTGAACAGAAAAAGCGCCTGCTTCTTGTCCGGCAGCAGGATAAAGGTGCTGCCGACGGATACCTGCTCGTTCAGCCAGCTCGCTTTGACGCCATGACCCGACAAGACATAGCCGCCGGTCGGAATGCTGGAATTATTGCCTCCGACATGCGATACCTTGCCGTCCGCATTCACAATCACCTCATATCCCCAAGGGTTTGTTCCGGTTGATGCCCCATAGCTGCTGTCGTAAACGATCAGCTGGTCGGCTCCGCGGTTACCGGGGAACGGCGCATTGCTTCCGTCGTCCCAGCCGCCCGGATTATCTTCTCTCGATTTGGGATTTAAGGCGTCGTACGCTGTTTTGGAGGCTTGAATCAGCACTTCATTGCTCATATTCAATTCAACCGCATCCCCTATCTGCACAGTTCCGTTTAATTTATTGTAGAACGGACTTTCAGCCTGAATGGAAAGGACGTATCCGTCCGCGGGAATCGGCGAGCTATTATCGACCCAATTGCCGCTCGCATCCTGCATCATGGCGGATATCTTCGTTACCTTACCGCCTTCGACGGTGATATCCATACCCCACGGATTCGTATTTGTGGCTGGGCCGTAGGCCGGCAAATAGAGGACGATGTCCGCTGCCCCTCGTCCGGCATTGACTTGCGTGATCGGTACGACCTCGCCGTTTAGAATGAAATATTTGCTTGGAAAAATAGGGATAGGGAAGTTCGCCGTAATCGAATCGCCGATTTGTAAGCGATCGATCAAGGCTGCGGCGCTTCCTGTCCCGGATAATACGTATCCATTGGAAGGAATATAAGTGCCTTTCGTGCTGCCTGCGTATTTTGCGGTGACAATATCGTTAGTGATGATCGCTTCCATTGTTTGAGGGAGCGGGGGCTTCGTCGTACTGCCATAGTTTCGGGTGAAGATGGAGAGCTTGCCGTCTTCTCTCTCCTGGTCAATCAGGTCAATCCTGTGAGTGGATCCGTCTCCGAGCGTGATGGAAGGAGGGGGAGATGAAGCGGATTCGGAAAAAGCGGTAGATGAAATGCTGATTAGAAGAAGGGGAATACAAAGAACGAAATGAACCAATCGTTTTCTCATCATGGCATACACCTCGAATTCTAATTTGTACGCATAAAACAGAACGCTGACCGCTCACCGCCTCCCGGATGAAGTAGGCTGTTCATGTTCATGATGGATGGTTTCTCTAGCAGTAGTGTAACAGCAAGCGGAGTTATTTTCCATAAAATTAATAAAAAGAGGATTTTATTTTTAATTCGGTTCTACAGCTTCATAGAATCCGGCCAATGCGTCTCGATGCCTTGATTCGTAATCAGGGTTAGAAAAGCGTTCAGATGTTCCTTATTCTCGCGGACCTCATGCGGGGTAACTTGATTCATCATGGAGTAAGCGGCTAAATAGCCGGCAGCTTCCCCGATATTCCATTCCGTCGGGTGAAGCCGGTAACAGCCGTTCGTGATTTGGGTCGTTCCAATATTTTTACAAGCAGGGAGCAGATTTTTCACCCGGACCGGTAGGAATGCTCCGAGAGGAATCTCGTAAGGAAGGCTGGGAATAAAGAAGCCGCGGTTGGATTTCGTGGTAGTATGAAGATCCAGATGATAGCTTCCGACCCCTACACTGTCCTCATACCGCTTTATGCCCTCGGTTCCCCGAATTTCAAGGCTTACGTCATGCTCCGTAATGGTGTAGACCGCTTTAATTCTGCGCGATTCCCGGATATAGGGATGCTTGGCGATGCCGTCTTCGGTACCCAGCACATCCCCGCGAAGCCTAAGACCCGGATAGCCTTTGCCGCCATCCGGCCGAGGCGCCTCGGTTTGCAGCCAATAAACGAGCGACAAGCTTTGCTGGCGCGCTCCCTTCAGATGCGTTTGTCTTTCTTCCTCCGATACCCCATAGATCGGTCCCAAATAATAATCGTTTTGTGCCCAGTTAATTAACGTGATGTCGCTTTCAAGAAATCCTTCCGAAAACAATGAACGGTCCAAGATGCGCCGGTAAGTCCAGAACGGCATCGGCTCCTTGCCATCCGGTAGGAAGACGATCTCTTTATCGATGCTCGGGTCGTGTAGATCTCCCATTTTCCATCCGAACAAAGGAAACCGCGAATGCGCCGGTATGAAGCTCCGCCAAAAGTCATACTGCTCTGGCTTTGCAATCGTGAAATTTCCGTTCTCGATATGATCGAGCGCAAATACATACGTAAAAGACTGCATATCGAGGGCATCGGCAAAATCGAGCGCGTGCGGCTCCCCGGTCTCGCTTTTGGCTTCCGCGCCTGAAACGTATTCAACCCCGGCAAGCGGGAGAAGGTCGCCGCATTCCGTCGCATCGAGATAGTAGGAACCGCGCAGCTTCTTGATTCTTCCATCCGAATGCTTGATATGGACGGTATCAATGCGGTCATCGTTCGTTTCCGCGGATTCAACCTGCCAGCCGAGAAGAAGAGTGAGGCGTCCGCTGCTTATGTAGGGAGCCAGCATGGCTTCCAGTACATGAAGCGCAGCTTTCGGTTCATGGCAGAGCCGGCTGACCCAGCCGTTGCCCGGATTCAAACGCTCGTTATTTTTGGCCGCATCCGTTAACGGGTAGTTTTCCTTGTAATAGCGCCGGATACGGTCGCGGAACTCGCGGTAGGTGCTTGTGCAGCCAAAGCTCTCAATCCAAGGATGCTCATCCGGTGGAACCGCCTGACTGGTCAACTGTCCGCCTATCCAATCCGTGGCTTCAGTTAAGATCACGTTCATGCCAAGCTTCACTGCGGACAGTGCTGCCATGCAGCCGCCTAACCCTCCGCCAACAACGATAACGTCTGCTGTGCCCGTTTGACTTTCCATCCCTTTCCCGCCTCTCTAGACTTGAAATGAAAATTTGCTATATCGTATCATGGGATAGAGATTATATCCACTTATTATGTTAAAATTAAAAAAAATATCTTTTTCTTATCGTTGGCGGTTGGAGCGCTTCAGTGTCGATCTCGGAACATTATCCTATCGTTTGCCAGTGACGATGGGGCAGGGGAGGAAATAGGGTGGCTCAGGATATCAACATGCAATGGATTACGGCGATTTGCGATCATTACGAAATAGGGCGACCTTTAGGCGAGCTTATGCCGGTCTCCGGAGGCTTGCTGCACCGGATGTGGGAATTGCGGACGACGACCGGACATTTTGCATTGAAGCTGTTGAATCCTGAAATTATGTCCAGAGAAGGTGTCATGGCGAACTATATGCTTTCGGAGCGGATTGCGGCAGCAGCGGCCATGGCGGGTATACCCGTCGTTTCGGCAAAGAGAGTTAACGATAATCCTCTTAACCAGATATCAGGTACGACCGTTATGCTGTTTGATTGGATCGACGGATCCGTTTTGGCTCCTAGCGACTGTCGAACGGAGCACGCAAGCATGATCGGAACGCTGCTGCATAACATTCACCATATGAATTTCCGGGAGCAGCCTGTCCCTGTCTGGAAATCCTTTGGACAGGAGCATTGGAGAGCGTTAGCCGAGGAGGGCATCCGGAAAGGGGAGCGTTGGGCGCAGCAAATCGACCGCGGACTTGCGGAACTGCTGGAATGGAACGGGCGTTTTGTCGGCGCGAGCAGCGTGTTGAATCAGAGGCTGACCGTCGGTCATCGCGATTTAAATCCGAAAAACGTCATCTGGAAAGAGCGGTGTCATCCCTATATTATCGATTGGGAGGCGGCAGGTCCGACAAATCCGACGATGGAACTTCTAGATGCGGCTTTAAGCTGGAGCGGGCTCGACGCCGGCCAAGTGAATAAAGAGCTTTTTATGGCGATGATTAATTCCTATCGAAAAGCGGGGGGGAACGCGCTGACTAACGTAGAGGAGGGCTTCTACGGCAGGATGGGCGGCATGCTCGATTGGCTGGAGTACAATATGAGACGATCGCTCAGAACCGATATTTTCGGAGAATCGGAGCAGCGTATGGGCGCCGAGCAGGTACAGTTGACCTTCTCGTCCTTAAAGGAGCTCGCTGCTAACATCGAGGTTTGGTCTGAGTGGGTGAACCAGGGAAATTAGGGATGCAATCCTACGATCGAATGTGCCGCGAAAAATGTATATTATTGTTGTATTGCGCCATTCCTTAATCTATTCTGTAAGGTAAGTATACTTATGAAGCGAGCTGATAACGATGAAGACGGCCGGTCAAAAAATCAATCAATCGAATACACTCTTATTGATTTCGAGTATTTATACATCCTTGACAAAAGCGGAGAAAAAGGTGGCCGACTATGTCAAATCCAATCCCGAAGAAGCCGTCATGGCGACGGTTACGGATTTATCCGAGCAGGCAGGGGTAGGGGAAACGTCCGTTATCCGGTTTTGCCGCAAGCTGGGCTTCCGCGGATACCAAGAATTCAAGCTATCGATTGCGCAGGATCTCGTCAATGTGCCTTCTTACTCGAACGTAGAAATCGAGGAAGCAGACGATACGCTGACGAAAGCCCGGAAAATTACGCTTCGCAACGAGATGATGCTGAAAAACACGCTTGATCTTATTAACCCCGCGGATTTGGATCGGGCGGTGAAACGGATGCTCGGCGCGGATAAAATTTATATATTCGGCGTAGGTTCTTCAGGAATCACGGCGCTCGATCTTCATTACCGTCTGATGCGCATCGGTATGAACGTGGAGGCGCATCGGGACTCCCATATCATTGCGATGTCCGCTTCTCTCGTGAAGAAAGGGGATGTCGTGTTCGGCATATCGACCTCCGGAAGCACCCGGGATCTGGTCGATCCGATCCGGCAGGCTAAAGCGAACGGCGCAGACGTGATTTGCTTAACCAGCCATATGCGTTCTCCTATTACGGCACATGCCAACACGATTTTATTGGTGCCTTCCCGGGAAATGCCAACCGAAGGCGGATCCTTGTCCACAAAAATTACGCAGATCCATTTGTTGGATATTTTGTGCACGCTGCTTTCCCAGAAGAAGAATAATGCCTCCGAAGCTCTGGAGAAAACGGCACGCTCCGTTGTAGACAAACTTTATTAGAAACAAACGCGATTAAACGAAATGCAGGTATCGCAAAAAAAGAAGGAACTGTCCAAATGGCTTAACAGCCAAATGGCAGTTCCTTTTTTGTTTTAAGAAAGCAATCGTTTACTGTCCAGCCTCATCCTGCTTTTCCGCGGCGAAAGATTGAATGCTTTCTTTGCGGCGTTCGTTTTTGGCTTCGATCGTATTTTTCTCGTCAGCTGATATTTCATCCGCAAATTCGTTTAAGTACTCCTCTGCCTCTTGCAAATTAGCTTCCGTATTGTCAATATGCTGCTGCAAATGTACGGCATTATCCGCACGGTTATCTGGTTTTGCCAATGTAATCCCTCCTCTCCTCGCAATAATACTTTGTTAAGATGGCCCAAATCTTATTTGGTTATGCCAACAAAGTGCCATCAAATGAATGATTCAATTTTCTGACAATAAGAATAAAGGTATTTTTCTCTAATATATAAATTAATAGTGGAGCAAATTTCCATGATGACCCCATTTAAAAAGTATCCCTATGAAGGAGGAAGAATCACATGGGAAACGAATATTTTTAAGGTCTAAGCTCATAAGCAGCAGTTGCTTTAAAAGGATCATTTTTTCATAAAAAATAAAATTGTTGAATATTTCCTCCGATAATGATATCTTGTGATCAGGAAAGGAAAAAACTTCCTGGCAGCAATAATTGCAGCGCAATCCGAACCAACCAGACAATCACATAAATCGCAGCCGTAGACCTTCCAAACACAATGGGCAAGCATGCACCGATGAGGGGTTAGAACTTGAACCGATAACGGGGAGGGATGACCAGAATAAAGCCAAATCGCAGCAAATGTAAGGTAAGAGTGTGCTCTTGCATTTCATCCATTGGAGGGGTAAAGCTATGCGAAAAATGAAATTATTGGCTGTGATTCTATTGGCGGTTACGCTCGTTTTTGTATCGGCATGCAGCAAAGGCTCCGGTAACGGAAATGAAACGCCAACAAATAAACCCACGAATGATGCGACCCCCGAAACGGCAGCCCCGACGGAAGCGCCGCCAGCGGTCGAAGAGCCTGTGATCGACATGAACGGCGAGACGCTGAAAATTATACACTGGATCGACGGTCCGTCTGAGGAAACGCCGGAAGGTGCGGCCACTCTGGAGAAGTGGCGGGCTGCCGAAGAAAAATATAACGTGAAAATCGTATGGGAAAAGGTGCCTTGGGGCGAAAACATAAAAATGGTTACGAATGCCGCGCTTTCCGGCGAGTCGGTAGCCGATATCGTGCCTTTGGATTACTATTTCGCCGTGCCGGCCATCAACCAGGGATTGTTTATGCCCGTAGATGATTTCTTCGATTTTGACGATCCGAAATGGCCGGAAGGCTTGAAGCAGCACGGATCGGTAAACGGAAAAATGTACGGCTTTACCTCCAATATCAACAACGCCTCCGGGATCTACTACAACAAAACATTATTTGAGCGGGAAGGCCTGCCCGATCCCCATGAATTAATCGCGCAAGACAAATGGACATGGGACGCTGTCCTCGACATCGCCAAAAAAGCCACGAAAGATACGAACGGCGACGGCGTAACCGACCAATGGGGCATGACCAATATCGCAGGCAATCTGTCCCGGATCATCATCCATTCCAACGACTCCGCATTTATCCAGCAAAAAGACGGCAAGCATGTTTTCAACTATGACGATCCGAACTTATTAGAAGCTCTTCGCTTCTACAGCGATTTGTTTAATGTGCATAAGGTCGTCGCTCCCAACAAAAACGAGAACTTCGAGGATTATAACGATTCGCAGACGATGTTTAACTCCGGCAAAGCAGCTATGGTAACAGGCGAGGTATGGGAAGGCGCAACCAGAACGACGATGACGGACGAACAAGGCTTCGTTTATTTCCCGAAAGGGCCGAAAGCAACGAAATGGCAAGGCAGCATCGAAAATTACGTGCAGTTCTATATCCCGGCAATCGTAAAAAGAGCAAAAGAAAAAGCCTATATCTGGGAACAGATTCAAATGTGGGATCGGGTAGAGCCGATTAACCGCGAGGAAGCGGAGAAACAACTGCTTGCCGATGAAAGCGACATTGAAGTGATGCTCGATTCACTTAAATACGCGCAGCCGATCTTTCTCCCGCTTGGCGGAGCTTTGGGCGATATTTCCTATTCGATTGCGAATCGGGGCGAGTCGCCAGAAACCGTGCTGGAGCGCAATAAACAGATCGCCCAAGATGCGATCGATAAAGAACTGAATACGCAAGCACCGGCAGCGCAATAAAAATAAAGAAGCATCGCAGGGAATCCCGACGAGGGATTCCCGTCCTTTTATATGGACGGCCATTTGAAGAGGAAAGAGGGGTTCGCATGCTGAAGGTAACCAGGAAGACAAAGAGATGGATTGGCGCCCTATTGGCCCTGGTCATGCTCGTGATAATCGTCTCCATCGTTCCTGCGAGCCGATCATCAGGCAGCGATCACGTATTGGGAACAGTCCAAGCATCACCGAACCGATTGGAGAAGAAGACAGCCGCTTCCGCTTCGGCAGGCAATCGCTATGAGGATTATGCTGCGAAATATGCTGACGAGCCGCATCCTTCCGGCACGCAAAGGATTGAAGGAGAGTCTTATGCCGCTTCCGATGGCATGAAAGTTAGCGCTATGGAAGATTACGAGGGTGCTGCGACACCTGTCGTCGCAACGGAAGATTCGGGAGCTATCCACTGGGATGTTGATGTGCCGGAAGACGGGTTATATCATATCGGCTTGCGTTATTTTCCGATGGCGGGAAACACGTCCCCCATAGAAAGAGAACTCCTCGTAGACGGGAAGGTTCCCTTTGAAGAAGCTTCGAGGCTCGTATTTTCGCGGGTATGGCGCAATGAGCTGAACATGCTGGAGCAGGATGCCAAACAAAATGATTTGAGGCCGAGACAGGTCGAAAGCCCGCAGTGGCAGGAGCGAATATTGCGTGATGCGGAAGGTTATTACAGAGAGCCCTTTTCTTTTTATCTATCCAAAGGCCAACATCGAATTTCACTCGTTTCTCTTAGAGAACCGATGATCATAGACTATTTGACGCTTTTTCAACAAGAAGAAATCCCCGCCTATGCAAGCATGGCGCAAACCTACCAAGAGCTCGGTTATGAAACGACGAACGGCTTGTTTATCAAGTTTCAGGGCGAGGACGCCGCGTTCAAATCGAATCCATCCTTGTACCCGCTTAACGATCGCTCCAGTCCGGGAACGGAACCCTATCATGTATCGAAAATTAGAATGAATACGATCGGAGGCGTCAATTGGAAAATTCCCGGCCAGTGGATTTCGTGGGAAGTGGATATTCCGAAGGACGGACTCTATGAATTCGGTCTCAGGTATAAGCAAAATACGGTCAGAGGCGTCAATGTAGTGAGAGAGCTGTCCATTGACGGGAAAATACCCTTCAAGCAAGCCGAGGCTATACCGTTTCGTTATAACGGGGCATGGCAAATCGGAACGCCGGGCGAGGACGGAAAACCGTTTTTATTTTATTTAACGAAAGGGAAGCATCAAATCAAGCTGGAGCTTACGATGGGCGACTTGGCGGAAACGATCCGCATGGTGCGCTCGAGCATCCAGCAGCTGAACTCTCTATATCTCAAAATCATCATGATTACTTCCGCTTCGCCCGATCCTCTCCGCGATTACGAGCTGGAGAAGAAAATCCCCGAGCTGCAGAAGGTGTTCGAGGCGCAAAGCAATTTGCTTACCGCCGCTGCGGACCGGATGGATGAGATGGTCGGAGGAACGAGCGCCAGCACCACCATACTGAGAACAACCTCCTATCAATTGAAGGATCTAGGCAGCCGCACCGAGACGTTAACCTCGCGGCTTAAGAGCTTCAAGGACAATGTTACGGCGCTCGGGACATGGCTGCTTACCGTTAATCAGCAACCGCTTGAGGTCGATTACTTATTTTTCAAATCGCCGGACGTTTCTCTTCCGAAGGTAAGCACCGGAATGATCGGCAAATCCGTGCATGAGGTTATGTCGTTTGCAAGATCGTTTTCCGAGGATTACAGCCATATCAGCAACGAAAAGAAAGATGAAAAGACAGTAACCGTATGGATTGCGGCAGGCCGGGACCAGGCGCAATTGCTTCGCTCCATGATCGATAATTCCTTTACTCCGCATACCGGCATATCGGTAAATTTGCAGCTTGTCAATCCGGCGGTCGTTCTGCCTGCGACGCTGGCAGGGAAGGGACCCGATATTGCGTTGACGCAATCGGATGTCATTAACTTTGCGATGCGAAACGCGCTGCAGGATTTATCTGCTTTCCCGGAGTTCGATAAGGTGCGAGACCGGTTCATGGGCAGCGCTTTTGCCAGCTTTGATTATCAGGACGGGGTTTACGCGCTTCCGGAGACGCAGTCGTTCCCGATGCTGTTTTACCGCAAGGATATTTTGGAGGAGCTGAATCTGGACGTTCCGCAAACGTGGGAGGATATGTACCGGATCATTCCCGAGCTCCAGAAGCACAACATGGATCTGGCCCTGCCGCAAAATATCGTATTCGAATCGATGCTCTACCAAAACGGCGGACGGTTTTATCAGGAAGACGGTATCGCAACGGACCTGGATTCGGCGATCGGCATTGAAACGTTCCGAAAGTGGACGGAGCTCTATACCAACTATAAGCTTCCGATCGAATTTGACTTCATCAACCGTTTTCGGACAGGCGAAATGCCGATCGGCATCGCGGATTACACGACGTTCAACTTTTTGACCATTTTTGCCCCGGAAATTAGAGGCCAATGGAATTTTGTCGCGGTACCGGGAACCCGGGCGGAAGATGGAACCGTACGGCATGACACGATGAGCACGGCGACAGGAACGGTCATGTTTAAAAACGCCAAAAATAAAGAGGCCAGCTGGGCATTCATGAAATGGTGGACGGATACGGAAGCGCAGGTTACGTTCGGACGCGAAATGGAGGCCATACTGGGCGAATCTGCCCGCTATGCAGCGGCTAATCTGGAGGCTTTGCAGCAGCTTCCATGGTCGGCGAAGGAATTGAACCAGCTCGTTGACGAGCTCGAATGGGTCGTCGGAAGGCCAGCAGTTCCGGGAGGCTACTCGCTGGACCGCCATATTTACAATGCCTTTTACGAGGTGTACACGGAGGGCAGCGAGCCGCGGGAAACGCTTGAAAACTATGTCAGGACGATCAATCAGGAAATCACGATCAAGCGCGAAGAGTTCGATTTGCCGACGAAGTAGAAGGGAGGGCTCCAAATGATTCCGCTCGTCAAGAAAACCAAGCTTAGGCTGGAGAACGGAAATCCGCGGCCGCGGTTGAATCACACATGGAAGGAAATGAAGAAGAACAAGGTCATTTATGCCATGCTTGCGCCGTTCTTCCTCATCTTCTTTACTTTTACCGTCTTTCCCGTTTGCTTATCGCTGCTGGTCAGCTTCACCAATTTTAATATGCTGGAGTTTCCGCAATGGGTAGGCTGGCGGAATTACGCCCAATTATTCGTAAGGGATGATGTTTTCCTTATTGCCTTGAAGAACACGTTGATTTTTGCGGCAATCACGGGACCTGTCAGCTATATCGCATGTTTTGTGCTTGCTTGGATCATTAATGAGTTTCCTCCCAAAATCAGAGCCTTCGCGACGTTAGTCTTCTATGCTCCGGCTTTGTCGGGCAGCGCCTTTATCGTGTGGACGCTCTTGTTCAGCAGCGATTCCTACGGTTATATCAATGCCTTTCTCTTGAAATGGCATTTGATATTGGAACCGATCCTCTGGCTGAAGACACCGAAATACATTCTTCCGATCATTATCGTCGTGCAGCTTTGGCTCAGCCTCGGAACGAGCTTTCTTGCATTCATCGCAGGTTTGCAGAGTCTCGACAAGACGCTGTTCGAGGCAGGGGCAATCGACGGCATACGCAACCGATGGCAGGAGCTTTGGTTCATTACGCTGCCTTCGATGAGGCCGATGCTCATGTTCGGCGCGGTCATTCAAATTACGGCTTCCTTCGGCGTTGCGGAGGTGGCAACCGCTTTGGCAGGCTTCCCCAGCGTCAAATATGCGGGACACACGATCGTAACGCATTTGATGGATTACGGCTCCATTCGATTTGAGATGGGCTATGCGTCGGCTATTGCGACCGTGCTGTTCGCGATGATGCTCGGTTCCAATCTCATCGTGCGAAGGCTGCTGGCGAAGGTCGGTGAGTAAGCGTGATCCCTATCAGCTTTAAGAAGAAAAGAGTCAGCCGTTCATGGACGGGCGATATCGCCTTGTTTCTGCTGCTGGCAGCGGTCGGATATTTTATGGCCATGCCGCTGGTTTTTGTCATCAGCAATGCCTTCAAGCCGATTAATGAAATTTTGAAGTTTCCACCGGACTTTTTTGTCAAGAATCCGACGCTTACGAACTTTACGGACTTATATCATTTGCTTTCGGGCTCGTGGGTACCTTTTACCCGGTATATCTTCAATACCTTTTTTATCGCGATCGTCGGTACGGCCGGTCACGTTCTGATTGCTTCGCTTGCGGCGTATCCGCTGGCCAAACGGAAATTTCCAGGCAAGGGCATTCTGTTCTCGATCGTAGTCCTGTCGCTCATGTTCTCGGCAACGGTCACGCAAATCACGAATTACATGACGATGTCGTGGCTGGGTTTTCTGGATACCCACTGGGCTATCATCATACCGGCAATCGGCTCATCGCTAGGGCTCTACCTCATGAAGCAATTCATGGAGCAAATTCCGGATGCGCTGCTGGAGGCTGCGCAAATCGACGGCTGCAGTGAGTTCCGCATTTTCTGGAGCGTCGTCATGCCCGTCGTTAAGCCCGCATGGCTTACGCTCGTTATTTTCTCGTTCCAAGGTTTGTGGGGAGCAGGAGGGGCAGCCGGCTCCATGTACATCTACAGCGAGCAGCTCAAAACGATCGATTATGCGTTAAGCCAGATTTTGGCGGGAGGCATCGTCCGGACCGGTCCTTCCATGGCAGCGACGCTGCTGCTGCTAACGGTTCCGATTCTCATCTTTGTGCTGTCTCAGAGCAGTGTTATTCAAACGATGTCAACCTCCGGCATGAAAGAATGATGGGAAAGGGGAGGCTTACGTTGAATCGATTAAGTAAATATCTGCTGCTCTTCCCTCTACTGCTGATAATGGTTGGCATTTCAGTGCCGGTACACGCTGCGCCATACGATGGCTACAACTATTCTTGGTGGGGAGATCCCGAGCCGGCGCCCGTGCCTTATTTGCCGGTCAAGCAAATCGGAGGGGAACAGTTAAGCTCGGGACCGTTCAAATCGCCGGAAGATCTATACGTTACACCTGACAATCATATTTACGTAGCCGATACAGGGAATAACCGGATCGTCGTGCTGAATGAACAGGCAAGCGTGATTCAAACGATCGATACGTTTGAGAACGGCGATAAAGCGGATGGCTTCTCCGCGCCGCAGGGGATCTTCGTTCATTCAAACGGACATCTGCTTATTGCGGACACGGGAAATAAACGTATCGTCGAGCTGACAAAGGATGGCGGACTGGTCCGCGTGATCGGTGCGCCGGAGAGTGAAGTGCTTGGAGACAGCTTCGTATATGAGCCGATTAAATTGGTCGGTGATTCGGCAGGCCGGCTCTACGTTGTAGGCAAGGGCGTATTTAACGGCATCATGCAGTTCGATTCCGGAGGGAAATTCACCGGATTCATGGGCGTCAATAAAGTGCGTTACAGCGCCGCGGATTTATTCTGGAAGCGTGTCATGACGAAGGAGCAGCGTTCGAAGATGGTGCTGTTTATCCCCGTCGAATTCAATAACGTCGATATCGATAAGGAGGGCTTCATTTACGCGACGACAAGCGAGGAGTTTTCAGATGCGCCGGTGAAGCGTCTGAATCCCTCCGGAACAGACGTGTTGAAGCGAACGGGCTACCATCCTCCGAAAGGGGACGTCAGGTTCCGTATCGGCGGCACAAGATCCGGCACGTCCGCGATCCAAAGCGTCTCCCTTGACCGGAACGGCATTTACAGCATTTTGGACAACACGCGCGGACGGATATTTACGTACGACCGGGAAGGCAAGCTTATGTATATTTACGGTCTCCTAGGCGAACAGGTCGGCACCTTTAAGACGCCGTCCGATATCGACATGCTTGACGACAAGATGATCGTGCTCGATAAAGGCTTGAACCAGCTTGTCCTATTCGAGCCGACCCGCTACGGGCAGGTGATTCGGGATGCCGTAATTTTTAACGATTCGGGTGAGGAAGAGAAATCGGTCGAGAAGTGGCGCGAGGCGCTGCTTTTAAACAATAACCTGGAAATCGCTTATTTAGGAATCGGGAAAGCGGAGCTTAGGCAGGGGCATAATTACGAAGCAATGAAGCATTTCGAGCTTGGCATGCACCGTGAATATTATTCCCGGGCCTTCGAGCGCTACCGAAAGGATTTCATGTGGGAGCATTTCGGGAAAATTGCGGCAAGCGTAATAGCCGTCGCGGTTCTGCTCATAACGGCGAAAGTATTGATGAAGAGAAGGGAAACAGAGCCGGGAGTCGCCTTGATGGGGTGGTATACGATCTTCCATCCGTTTAACGGCTTCTGGGAGCTGAAGTTCGAGAAAAAAGGGAAGATTTGGTTCGCGCTCTTGCTGCTGCTCGTCCTCTCCCTTCTCTACGTCTTGAAGAGGCAGTTTACCGGATTTATCTTTAACCCAAGCGTTAATGCGGAGAGCGTAAATTTGCTCGACGAGATCAAATTCATCGTTCTCCCGTTTTTTTTATGGTGCATCGCCAACTGGTCCATGACGACTCTGATGGACGGCGAAGGGAAATTCAAGGAGATCGTAATGGCGACCGCATATGCGCTCATACCGGTCGTACTGATGCAAATTCCGCTTATCTTATTATCCAACGTGATCACGGTTCAGGAGGGCTCTTTCTACCGCTTGCTGGAATCGTTCGGATTCCTGTGGTTTTTCGGCTTACTGTTTGTCGGCATGCTTACGGTTCACCAATATACGGTAGGCAAAACCGTCATGACGATGATTCTGACGATGATCGTGATGGGCATCATCATTTTCTTGGGCTTGCTTTTCTTCAGTTTGGCGCAGCAGATGCTTTCTTTCGCGGCTACGATCTATAAAGAAGCGATGTTCAGATTAGGGGAGGGATAATTCCATGACGATTCACGATAATTTGCGGAAGTGGATGGCATTGTCCCTGCTGGTTGCCATGCTTTCGCTTACAGCATGCATGACTGGCTCGTCCGAAAGCGCCGAGATCCCTGCTGCTCAAACGGAGCCCTCCGATTCGGAAAACGGAATACCCGATGCTTCCCTCCGCGCCATGGACGCGTCGGTCCAAGCAGTGCCCCGAATCGAGGGCCTTGATCCGGCGCTTGAGAACGACGAGCTTCGGCTCTATATCAGCCGGACAACGGCAGAGATTGCGGTCCTTGATAAACAAAGCGGTCAGATTTGGCGGTCGAATCCGGACAGCGCGGAGGATAAGCTCGCTTCCCCTTACTTAAAGGGGAAACTAGCCTCGCAAATTTCGTTCGTCTACCTGACGCAAAACGGACAGAACAAGGATTACGACAGCTATAACAACAGCGTGAAATTTAAACAGTTCGAGATTAAACAATCCGCAGCCGGGTTAGCGGTCACGTACCTATTCGGCGATCCCGAAAAGGGGCTTGAATCGATTCCGCAGACGGTGGGCAAGGAACGGTTCGAGGAGAGATTGCTGAAGCGCTTGGAGGATCCGGCCGATCAAGAACAGCTGAAGGTCAGGTATAAATTTAATGAAGAGAAAAACCTGTACGAGCGCCGGGAAATTCCAAAAGCCGTGATGAAGAAATTGCTGGCCCTCTTCGAGAAAATGGAATATACGGAAGAGGATCTTGCCATCGATAACGGCGACGCAGGCAGCGGGGAAGCTGCGCAGGCGGCGGCCAATCCGAAATTTTCGGCAACGGTTCACTATACACTGGATGGCCGTGACCTGATCGCTTCCATCGATACGTCATCCATTACGGAGGATACGCCGCCTTATCGCATCCATTCGATCAGTTTGCTGGAGAATTTTGGCGCGGCAGGGCGAAAGGATGACGGCTATATTTTTGTACCCGACGGGTCGGGCACGCTGATTCGATTCAACAGCGGCAACATTCAAGCACAGCCCATCTTAATCCCGATATACGGCGAAGACAGCTCGATCTACGTAAGGGAGAAGTTCAACACGCTTGAGCCAAACCGGTTGCCGGTATTCGGGATGAAGAAGAATGATGCTGCTTTTCTCGCCATCATCGAGGAGGGGGAAGCGCTCGCCAAGCTGTCCGCGGACATAAGCGGGCGATTGCATGAGTTTAATACGGTTGCGGCCCAATTCCTTATTTTGCCTAAGGATGAGGTTCGTCTCAGCAATAACGAGATCATGCACAAAACGCCGAAGCAAACCTATAAAGGCAAACTGCAAATCCGTTATTCCCTGTTAAGCGGGGAGCAGGCTGATTATTCCGGAATGGCCGCGAGCTACCGCGCTTATCTGGAGAAGGCGTATGGACTGACCAAGCTGAAAACAGAGGGAGATACGCCGTTTTATCTGGAGCTTACCGGCAACATCCCGAAAAAGAAAAACCTGCTCGGCTTTCCTTACGAAGCGCTTGTATCCCTAACGGATTTGAAGGAAGCCGAGAAGCTCGTCGATCAACTCCACGCCAATCAAATTCAGAATGTTCGGCTTCGTTACAAGGGCTGGTTTAATGAAGGCTTAAACCATACGATTGCTTCGGGAATCGAAATGGATCGCGTCATTGGAAGCAAAGACGAATGGAACCGCTTAGCGGAGAAGCTCCGGAAGAGCGGCGGCGGATTTTACCCTGATGCGGCGTTCCTGCATGTGTATAGCAATTCCGGGAAATTCAGTCCAAGCAAAGACTCGGCACAGTACATCTCCCGCCGGTACGCGAAAATATATGAGTTCGACCGTGCCGCCTATTTTAAGCATAACGAGCTGTTGTCGCATTATTTGCTAACGCCTAGAAGGCTCGCCTCTACGGTGAATGGATTCCTGTCGGATTTCAAGAAGCTGAATCCCGGATCGATCTCCTTAAGGGATTTGGGCTCCGAGCTTTATTCCGATTTCCGCAGAAATGCAGAGGTGACCAGAGAAGACGCGAAGCGGATCGTAACTTCCCAGCTTCAAGCCATTTCGTCGCAGTCGCCTGACATGTTGGTCAACGGGGGTAATGCCTATGCGCTTCCTTACGCATCGCATATTCTTAACCTGCCGCAAACGAGCAATGAATACCAGCTGGCCGGGGAATCCGTACCTTTTATCCAAATGGTGCTGCACGGCTATATCGAATATGCGGGAAAAGCTTACAACATCGCAGATGACCAGCAGGTCCAAACGAATGTGCTGCGATCGCTCGAGACCGGCTCAAACGTCTATTTCAACTGGTTCTATGAGGATCCGTCCGTATTGAAGGAAACCAGGTTCAGCTATCTTTACTCGAACCATTACGAGCAATGGTTCGAAGAAGCCGTTCAAGCCTACGGCGAGGTAAACGAAGTGTTAAAGCAGGTTCGCGGACAGAGCATAATGAAGCACGAAAAGCTCGCGGAACGCGTCTACAAAAC
Source organism: Paenibacillus sp. LPE1-1-1.1 (assembly GCF_040676435.1). Taxonomy (NCBI): domain Bacteria; kingdom Bacillati; phylum Bacillota; class Bacilli; order Caryophanales; family Paenibacillaceae; genus Paenibacillus; species Paenibacillus sp. LPE1-1-1.1. Next base: position 958,580 of record NZ_JBEGHY010000001.1, on the reverse strand, counting down.
CGTATACGAGAACGGCTTGACGGTTTTCGTCAATTACGGCGGGGCTGCTGCCTCCGTCGATGGCGTGACGATCGAAGCAAATGATTACTTGGTTAAGGGGGGATAAGGATGTCGAAGAAACGAACACTCAGCTTGGAGCGCAAAAAGGAAATTTACGGCGTGCTCTTCGTAACCCCCTGGCTGCTGGGTTTCCTGCTGCTGATGGTCATCCCGTTTTTCCAGTCGCTTCAATTCAGCTTCCATAAGCTGACGCTTAACGCGGAGGGTTACTCCCTCCAATACGTGGGCATTGAAAATTACCGCAATATCTTTTTTGTCGACGCATGGTATGTTCGTACATTGACCGAGGCTGTAACGACGATGGCATTGAACGTGCCGCTGATTATTTTCTTCAGTTTATTTACCGCGACGCTCCTGGCGCAGAAGTTTAGGGGAAGGATGCTTGCAAGGGCGATCATTTTTCTTCCCGTCGTATTGGCTTCCGGAGTGATCGCCAAGCTGGATAACGGCAACTTTCTTGCTCAAATGATCGGTTCCGCTTCAACAGACTTGGAGGGCAACTATTCGGGACTGCGAAGCATCGAGCTCAAGCCGCTGCTGTTCCAAGCGGGTCTAAGCATGGAAATCGTCGACTATTTGACGGGCGCGGTAGATCGTATCTACCAAATTATCAGTTCTTCCGGCGTACAGATTCTAATCTTCCTTGCCGGACTGCAGTCGATTTCTCCTTCTCTCTATGAGGCGGCGAAGATGGAAGGCGCCACGGGCTATGAAGCCTTTTGGAAAATTACGTTTCCGATGATATCTCCGCTTATTTTAACGAATGTGGTCTATACCATCATCGATTCCTTTTACGACAATAACATGACGCAAATGATTCAGGACGCCGCATTCGGAAGATTGGACTTTGGCGTAAGCTCGGCGATGTCATGGATTTATTTTCTTGTCATATCGATCATTCTGGTCATTTCAACGTACCTGATCTCGAAACGGGTTTTCTACTACGACTAAGGGGGAGTAGAGCTATGGAAGCGAAATCGAAAGCTGGCAAGCGCTTCTCGGCCTCAGCCGCGGCGCGGGCCGTAACGAGCTGGTATGAACTTCATAGTCCGCTCGAGAAAGCGAAGCATTGGCTGTGGGTGATCATTCGTACCGTGCTCATTTTAGGGATCTGCTTCATTATTGTATATCCCATCCTTACAAAGCTGTCTATCGCCTTACGCGACAAGCAGGATATGTTCGACGCGACGGTCGTATGGCTGCCCAGGCATTTTACGCTGGAAAACATCAAAACCGTCATGGGCTATCTGAAGTATCCGGAATCGGTAACCAATACGCTGATCCTTAGCATTGGCACTTCGCTGCTGCAATTAACCTCCTGCGCATTGGCCGGCTATGGCTTTGCAAGGCTTAAGTTTCGCGGCAGTTCGATTCTGTTCGGAATCGTCATCTTCACGATCGTTATCCCGCCTCAAACGATTATGGTACCGACCTATTTACATTACCGTTTCTTCGATGTTTTTGGCTTATACCATCTCTTTACGGGGAAAGACGGCGTTAACCTGCTGGAGAGCTTCTGGCCGTTCTTCATCTCGTCGGGTCTTGCCATGGGCTTGAAAAACGGCTTGTATATTTTTATTTTCCGGCAGTTTTTCCGTTCGCTGCCGAAGGATCTGGAGGAGGCCGCTTATGTGGACGGAGCGGGCATTCCCGGGACTTTCCTGCGAGTCATGCTGCCGAATGCGGTGCCCGCGATTGCAACGGTCATGCTGTTCTCATTCATATGGCAGTGGAATGACAGCTACTTTGTGAATCTATTCGCGCCGAATTACACGCTTCTCGCAAGAATGCTGGATTTGCTGCCGGGTGCGGTTCGTCCCGAATATGTCGGGGGCATATCCCATACGTCGCTTTATTTGAATACGGGGACGCTGCTTGGGATTTTACCGATTTTTATCCTTTATTTATTTGCGCAGCGTTACTTCGTTGAGAGCGTGGAGCGTACGGGATTGGTTGGGTAACGATGATCCGGGCTACAGGACAAACGATAAGGGAGTGCTGCAATGAACTATGCCATAGGAGTAGATATCGGAGGAACGAAAATTCACTTTGCGCTTGTCGACAAAGCCGGAAGGATCATTCGCCATGAAATCGTACCTACCCTCGCAGGACTGGGGCCTGAGCATGTCATGCAAACGGTGTTAGGCGGCATCGACAAATTGATCCGGCAAGGCGAGGAGCAAATCGCCGGGATCGGCATTGGCAGCGCGGGTCAGATCGATTTTGCGACCGGCGCCGTATCGTTTGCTGTAGATACGCTTCCGGGCTGGACGGGGACTCCCATCAAGCAAACCGTGGAGCAGCGTTTCGGTTTAACCGTATATGTCGACAATGACGTGAATGTCATCGCGATTGCGGAGAAATGCTTCGGTGCGGGCCGGCAGTACGAGCATTACGTATGCCTTGCGCTCGGTACCGGAGTCGGAGGGGCGGTCGTGGCTGACGGCCGGCTTCTACGCGGAACGTCGGGAGGGGCCGGCGAGCTTGGTCATTCCTCGGTCCAATTCGACGGCCCCCGCTGCAGCTGCGGCAATTATGGCTGCATTGAGATGTACGCTTCCGGCACCGGCATTGCAAGGGTTGCGCTTGAGGCGCTTGGCGATGATGATGCCTCTAACACGCGCGGCCTGAGCGCCAAAGAGGTTCTAGCGGATTGGACGGTTGGCGCCCCATATGCCGTTCGGGCTATGGGGGTGGTTATACGCGCGTTGGCTTCGGCCATAAGCGGAATCATACACACCTTTAATCCGCAGGCGATCATCATTGCCGGCGGGGTGGCTGAAGCGGGAGACGCATTTTTTGCAGCATTAGAGAAGGAAGCTGCAGCGAGAACCTCTCCGGGCATGTGGAAAGATTGCCGGATTGTTCCTTCGTATATCGGTGCGGGCGCAGGTGTGATCGGTGCAGCCGCACAAGTGTGGCATTACGCCGAGGAACGCTCCAGTAAGCAGGTGTCGCTATGATCAAACCGTTAATTTCCAGCCTAAAGGATGGTTTTATCGTTTCCTGTCAGGCGCAAGAGCATGAGCCTTTATACGGCTCGGATATCATGGCGGCAATGGCGGCCGCAGCGGAAGCGGGCGGAGCCTCGGCCATTCGCGCCAACACGCCGCAGGATATTACCTCCATCAAAAACAGATGCAGGCTGCCGGTTATCGGGCTGTATAAAAAACATTATCCCGACAGCGATGTCTACATTACTCCTACGCTGCGAGAGGTCGATCAGGTCATCCGGGCGGGTGCGGATATCGTGGCGATCGACAGTACGTCAATGACGAGGCCTGGCAATGAGAAGCTTGACCGGCTCATTGCTGAAATTCGCAAAAGCTTCCCAGACACGTCTATTATGGCGGATATCTCGACCTTCGAGGAAGGAGCCATGGCCATGCAGCTGGGGGTAGACGTCGTATCGACGACGATGTCGGGCTATACGCCCTATAGTCCGAAGCTGCAAACTCCTGATTTTGAGCTGATCGGGAAGCTGTCCGCGCTCGGGCAGGTGCCTGTCTTCGCGGAGGGTAGGATATGGACGGTCGAGGAATGCCTGCGCTGCTACGAGGCCGGCGCGCATGCCGTCGTGATCGGGACCGCAATCACGAGGCCGCAGGAGGTCGTCAGACGTTTTGTCACCCGCATCCAAACAAAAATGCAGGGACTGCATGAGGAGGAAGCGAGAGGGAACAATCGCAATGCGGCGCACTCCTGCGCCAAGGGGAACAAACCGCAGGAATAAACTGGCCATATCAAATGATGAAGGGGAGTTATGTACGATGAAAAAAGTAAACATCGGCGTGATCGGCGCAGGGTCCATCTCGGAGATTCATCTAAATTCCTATGTGCGCAATCCGGAAGTCAACCTCTATGCCATCTGCGATCTGAACGAAGAGCGGGCAAAAAATAAGGCGGCTGCGCACGGAGCGCAGAAGGTGTTCACCGATTACCGCGAGCTGCTTGCCGATCCGGAAATCGATGCGGTAAGCATTTGCACCTGGAATAATTCGCATGCGGAAATTAGCATTGCCGCCGTAGAGGCCGGCAAGCATGTGCTCGTGGAAAAGCCGCTTTGCAGAACCGTCGCGGAAGCGGAGCGCATCCAGCAAGCGGTTAAGAAGAGCGGGAAGGTACTGCAGGTTGGTTTCGTGAGGCGCTACGGCTCGAATACGGATATCTTGCAGCGCTTCATCAACGCGGGCGAGCTTGGCGACATTTATTATGCGAAAGCGACCTGCCTGCGCAGGTTAGGAAACCCGGGCGGCTGGTTCGCCGACAAGGAACGCTCAGGGGGCGGGCCGCTCATCGATCTTGGCGTACACATCATCGATTTATGCTGGTATTTGATGGGGAAGCCGAAGGTGAAGTCGATCAGCGGAAATACCTATCGGCGGCTCGGCAATCGGGCGAATATTCAAAATCTGGCTTTCTATAAAGCCTCGGACTATGACTCCAGCAAAAATACGGTAGAGGATTTGGCCAACGCCCTGATCCGATTCGAGAACGGCGCGTCGCTGCTGGTTGACGTAAGCTTTACGCTGCATGCGAAGCAGGATGAGATCAGCGTTAAAATATTCGGTGACAGGGGCGGGGCGGAAATCGAGCCGGGGCTTTTTATCGTTGGCGAGAGACATGATACCATCTTGAACATTACGCCGCAGGTTGACCAGCTCGGCTTCGATTTTTCAAGCGGTTTCCAAAATGAAATCAACCATTTCATCGACAGCTGCCTCGGAAGAAAAGAAACGCTGAGTCCGGTCGAGGATGGGCTCGAAGTGATGAAAATGTTATGCGGCATTTATGAATCGGCGGAGAAAGGCCAGGAAATCCATTTCAGCTGAGCGAGGGCTTCTCATGAAAAATGCTGTTCCTCCGGGTGTAAGCCGGGGAACAGCATTTTCGATAGTGAGTTGGCTGGTGACGGGTGGCTTTTTATAGGGTCAAGTCGACTTCGAACATCCGGTTCCAAGGAAGCTCGGCTTTTAATCCGGCAGCGTTCTTTTCCGCTAAATCTCCTAAATAATCGCTGCAGAAGCGCTGCAGATTTTGCGTAACGAGCTCCGAAACTGGCTCATGGATTGCCCCTACATCAAAGTAGGTACCGCCGAGCTCCGGCAAGTGACGGGCAGCTTCCTGCCGCACGATCGTTTGATAGCCCCAGTCTTCAATCAGGCGGTATAGTAAAAAATGAGAGCTCATGCAGTCGCTGTGTTCAAGGCGGTTGCCGTCTTTGCGATAGTAGGAAGCAACGATAGCATGCGATATGACGGTTCCAAGCGTGTTGCCCGAAGTATTCCAGCCAGCGAAAGCTGACAGTCTGGAAATCAAACCCTTTTTGGACATCAGCTGCATGAGGGTGTGATCTGCCCCGTTGCAAGAAGCGACATCCGCCAGCGCAACCATATGTTCCTTGCGGGAAAGCGCCTCGATCGCCGTGACGAATTCAGCAATATTTACCTCCGAGAAATAAGAACGGTGACGTTCACGATATAAATTCGGCGATTCGGCCACATCCTGCGAAGAAACGGGAGGGGAGTGGACCATGAGCACGAAATCGGCCGTCTGAGAGGAGTCTCCCATATAAGCGCCCCCAGAGGTTAAGTGAGATTTGACGCTTTCATTCAGGCTTCGGTCTTCATATTTCGGAATAATGGCAGGTCCTAACGTGGAGGAGTAGCGGACGAAAACTTCGGGCTGATAATGTTTGATGGCGCAGAACACCTTTGCGAACAAGATGCTCCCGATCTCGTCGGCCCCAGGATAAATCAGCACGTTATCCATGAGATTGCATTGTTCCGCCTCTACAAGAAGCTTGCGCTGCTCCATTGGGCTGAAGCCGTATTTCGCATTATCGTCAAGAGGAATGACTAGATGATCGATGAGGCCGGACTTCACCAGGCGAATGACTTGTTCATTGACTTGAGCGTTAACTTCCCTGCGCTGAAGAAAATTTTCCAGTATGGAGGCTGGCACATCAAGCGGGAGCTGCAGCCATTCGCGGCTTTCTTCTTCGGTAAGCGTCTCTGAAGCCTGCTTGTCTTTTAACCAGCCGTACCGAAAAATAGAATGGCCGTAATGAGCGTAGTAGTCTGGCTCCTCGTCGCTGCTGTTGTATGCCGGGGCTCTCATGATTAGATTGAAGGCATAGATGCGAAGGGCGGGGTTTTGCAGCTTCAATTTCTGGAGAAGGCCGAGTCGTTCCGTACATTCCTGAAGTGATAATCGATGAAGACGGGAAGGCACGATTCCGCCGTAAACGAGCATATCTACCGAAAGAATCAAATAGTCGGCATCGGAGGTTTCTTGCAGCAGCCAATCGCGGATATCTTCAAAGCGAGCAGGCGTTTTTTTTCTGCCAAGCCGCTCATTCGGGGGTGCCGCGAGCGATAGATCGCTGATGGCAGCAATCATTTTCGGGAATTTTGCATTGCAAGGACGTTCGTCGAGCGGCAGATAGACGACTTTACTCATACAATGACCTCCATAATGGATAGATGAAGAATTAAGCCTATTATACAACAATCCAAACGAATGGAATGTTTTTTTATTAAAATAAATTTAAATGGATATTTTCTTTAATGTGATCATAAAATCGTGAATGGAGGAAATATCCTAATTAAAATTATTAAATAAAAAAATATTCCGTTATCCCCGAATTGGTGGTAAACTACAAATGAAATTGGAAAAAGGAGGTATATTCGATTGTCCACTTTGTCCAAGGGATCATTTGCCAAGCAAGCCCTCTTTGGTCCCAGCATCCAGATCGATCCTGCATTTGCTTATTATCAGCAGCGGTCGCCAGAGAGCATCGCCCAGGAAATCGAGCTTGCGGGATATCAAAGCGTTCATTATTTTGTCGTAAACGAGCATGTCATACAGAAAGAACTGCTGCTGGCGTTCCGGCAAAAAGGGATCCCGGTATGGGCAATGGTGATCGGAAACGGTACGTTCTCTACCGAGCATTTTCCGGAGGAATGGCCATCCTGGCAGATGAAGCTTCTCAAGGAACCGAATGACGGCTTCTGGCGGTTGTCTCCTTTTAGCGAAGGATACGTGCAGTGGAAGAAGTCGGCGCTAACAAAGCTGGTGACGGACTATCCCTTTGACGGGATCGAAATTGCCGAGCCGTATTTTCCGGAATGGGGCGGGATTCAAAGAGGCGTTTACGGAGATGTCGGACCGCTTGCGCAAGCCGCGTTCCGGGCGCGATACGGAATCGATATGCCTGATTTTACAAACGCTGGCGCTCCCGGCTACTACCTTCGCAATGTTCAAGCTTACCGTGAATGGATCGACTTTCGCGTAGATGCCGTCAATGGTTTTATAGATGAAATGATCAATGGGGCAGGTGGCGTCCGCGAGGCCAGACCGGATATTGCTGTCGCCACTTGGTCGCTCGCTATCGATGCGGGACCGGACAGCCTGGAGCGTCTCCGGGAAGACCAAGGTCTGCACGCACCGTCAATGATAGAGAAGGTACGGCCGGATATACACTTTTTGCAGACGCATTGGCCGGATTGGACGCGGAAAGGCCTGCCGGCGGATTACGTTAAAGGCTATCAGCCATTCGCGGACCAGATCAGGGAGATGTTTCCCAAGCTGCCATTAGCCGTTCAAGCCGATATCGGTTCTGCGCGGCACATGGTCAAAAGCGGAGAATGGCTGAAGGCATTCAGTCAAACGGTTTTTGCGCTTGGGTATGCGTCTTGGACGGCTTACGAGTATCATACAGGCGGATATATGTATGAAGAGAACCCTGTTCCGATGCTTGCCGAACGAAAAAGCAGCCATGAGATTGTAATTTCGTTTAATAAACGGATCGATGAGCATTCGGCGAAAAGTGCTTCGTGCTACAAAGTTTGGGACGGTGGAGAACTTCTGTCCACGACTTGGGACACTATCGCGATTGACGGCAACCGGGTTATTCTTCGTTCGGGGATGCTGCCTTCCAGCCCGTTCGTTCTGGAACTGAATGCGATCCGTGATACGCCGGAACGGCGGTTATTCAAGGAAAAGCCAGCGAATGCCATTCGAAATGGGACGAGGCTGTCCATTCAGGGAGCGTTATGAAAATGAAATGGGACGGACAGATCCGTTGAGAGCCATATGCAGCAATCCATAACCATGGGGAGTGAAGAGGAACAGATGAAAACGATTCGTATCGGTTTTATTGGAGCGGGAGGCATTGCGCATCTTCATGCAAGCCAAATGCTGGCCTTGGAAGGCGTGGAAATCTCGGCGGTTGCCGAGCCGAACGACCAGTCGGCTTTGAATTTTCTGACCTCCTTCGGTCTGGTGAATACCCGAAGGTATGCGAGCCATATCGAGATGCTCGATGATAAAGGATTGGATGCCGTTATCGTTTGCTCTCCGCATACGCTTCATTTTGCCCAGGCGCTGGATGTTTTGAACGCTGGCTGCCATGTGTTAATTGAAAAGCCGATGACCTGCTCCTCCCAGGAAGCGGAGCAGCTGATCAGGGCTGCAGAAGAACGTTCGCAGCTGATTCAGGTTTCCTATCAACGACATTTTCAACCGGAGTTCATTTATATCCGCCAAGCGATTGCAGACGGGATAATTGGCAAGCTAGTCTCGGTCAACGCGACGCTGTACCAGGATTGGAAGAGCAGCCAAGCCGGCACCTGGAGACAAAATGCGGCTCTTTCCGGAGGCGGTATGCTGATGGATTCCGGCAGTCATATTATCGATGTTCTTCTGTGGACGACCGGGCTGAAGCCGGCGGAAGTGAAAGCGACGCTCAGCATGCATGGCGCGCCGGTTGAAATTGATTCTTTTACGAGCATTCGCTTTGAAGAAGGCGCTATTGCCGCGCTGAACATCGTTGGATTTGTACCAGGCTATAAGGAGTTCTATTCCTTCTGCGGTGAATTAGGGGTAATTTATCTCGAGAACGGCAAGATCGAGGTTTTGACATATAAGGATGGTTCCCTTCCGGTTCAGCTGCCCGAGCAAACAACGAATCAGGATAAGAGCTTTATTGACGCTGTCAGAGGCGAGCACGAGGTAATGGTATCGGGAGATTATGCAAGAAAGGTGATTCAATTGACAGAAGCGATCTACCGTTCTGCGGATTATCAAGTGTGACCCGTGTGCACTCTCATAACGATAAAGCAGGTGAAATGATGAAGCAGAGACTGGTCTCCGACCTGAAGGACGGTTTTATTTTGTCTTGTCAGGCACTCCCGAATGAACCTTTGCACGGTTCGCGTATTATGGCGGCTATGGCTGCGGCAGCAGAGGAAGGAGGGGCAGCGGCGATTCGGGCAAACACGCCGGAGGATATTCGTGAAATAAAACGAAGATGCTCGCTGCCCGTCATTGGTTTATATAAAAAACAATATGAGGATTCGGATGTCTACATTACGCCGACGATTGTTGAGGTGCGGGACATTGTAGAGGCCAGCGCAGAATTCGTCGCCGTAGACTGCACGAGACTGCCAAGGCCGGGAAACCAGACATTGGATGACCTCATTCGCGAAATTCGCTGCGCTTTCCCGCAAATTCTAATCGTTGCAGACGTATCGACCTACGAAGAAGGGGTCCATGCGATTTCGCTTGGTGTGGATATCGTATCAACAACAATGTCCGGGTACACACCGCACAGTCCGCAGCAGGATGGTCCGGATTTAGAGCTTGTCGGGAATCTGTCCCGGCTAGGAAAGGTTCCGGTGCTCGCGGAAGGCAGGTTATGGAGCATTGAGCAGTGCTTAAGCAGCTTCGACATTGGAGCACATGCCGTAGTTGTCGGTACAGCCATTACGCGGCCGCAAGAAATCGTTAAGCGGTATGTACAGCGTATTCGAAAAGAAGAAACGGCCACAAAAAATGAACGCTATTATCCTATTTTCCATGAGGAGCGTGATTATTGTGAACATTAGCTTGAGCATGTGGAGCGTGCATAAATTATGGTATGAGGGAAAATGGGATACGGCCGATTTTCTTGGCTTTGCCTCCGAAGCAGGCGTTACGGGAGTGGAGCTGCTCAGCTGTTTTTGGCGGGATAAGGAAAAGGATATCCCTTTGATCGATGAAGCGCTGCAAAAGCATGGCTTAAAGGTCGCTTGCTTCAGCGCATGCAATAATTTCGTCACGGCAGACGATTCGCAAAGGGAAGCGCAACTGAAGGAGGTCACGGATGCCGTTGACGCTGCCGTCCATTTCGGAGCCAAGGTAGTCCGGGTGTTCTCGGGTGATCTTCCGAACGATTCGATATCATTTGAACAGGGCATGCAGTACGTTATTGATGGACTAAGCGCGGCTGCCCGCTATGCAGAGCAAAAGGGTGTGACGCTTTGCTTGGAAAACCACGGTTTATTCGCGGGACGCAGCGATCAGGTTATGTCCATCATTCGAGAGGTCAACTCCCATGCGCTGCGCAGCACGTTCGATACGGGCAACTTCCTGCTCGTCGGTCAAAGCTCAAGCGACGCGATCGACGAGCTGAAGGGTTTTGTCGGGCATGTACACGTAAAAGATTTCATGCCAGTGCCGGAAGGCACGACAGGAGCGGTCATACGTGCGTTAACGGGGGAGCTGTTTCTTGGCAAAATAGCCGGGGAAGGCGCAGTCGACTTGAAGTACATTTTCGGCGAGCTAAAAAAATCAGGTTTCGACGGGTGGCTTACCGTGGAATTCGAAGGCGACGAGGAGCCGCGGCATGGATCGATGGAAGCGGTTAATCATGTTACCCGCATCGTTGCGACTCTTTAGGCAGGTCCCATAACGAAAAAAATAGAAAGGAGCTGCATACTTGGACGTACATTTTCTTGGCACCGCCGCGGCGGAGGGCTTTCCTGCGTTGTTCTGCCGCTGCATACATTGCCTTAAGGCAAGGAAGCTTGGCGGCAGAAACCTGCGAACAAGGAGCTCCGTCCTCATTGACGGGGTGCTCAAGATCGATTTTCCGCCGGATACGCTTCACCATGTCCTGCGCGACGGCATCGATCTGGGCTTGGTAAAGGATTTGTTCATTACGCACACGCATCTGGATCATCTTCGCGCGGAGGATTTGGAAATGAGACTGCCCGTTTATGCGCACGGGCTTGATGCGCCTCTGCAGGTTTACGGCCATGATGCCGTTATCCGCAAGTGCCGAGATGCAGTTGGAAGACCGGATGCGGAGCGTTTGGTCCTGCGCAGAATCGTACCGTTCGAAACCGTTGATACCGGAACGGCAAAGGTTACGCCGCTCCCGGCAAACCATGATCCGGACGAAACCTGCCTGCTCTTTGTGATCGAGAAGGACGGCAAGCGTATCTTTTACGGGCATGATACGGGCCTTCTTCCCGAGGATACCTGGACATGGCTGGAGCAGACGACTTTGGATCTGGCCATTCTCGATTGCACGAACGGCCATTTGCCGTTTACCGGAGGACATCTGAATAGCGAGGCAGTTCTTGGAATAAGGAATCGGCTAAAAAGCAAAGGAATTCTCGGCAAAGACGGAAAGGTTGCCGTTACCCATTTCTCCCATAATATCGGTCTGCTGCATGACGACCTTACACAGTTTTTTGATCAAGAGCAGATCATCGTTGCGTTTGACGGCATGATATTGCAGCTATAATACGGGCTCTGGATGCAGGGTCTGAATGGAGTGATCGAAAGCAATGAAAGCCTCCGAACAGTACTACTTGGCATACGGCCATCATTTTGAGATCGAGAGACAGCAGGCGATTGACGAGGGGAGAGAAATCGGCGACGCATTGGATGCCAGCTATGGGAAGCTGGCCGCTATGCAGCCGAATGACCCTCAGCGGGAAGAAATGGCGGCTGCCTATCTGGATGAAATGGTGAGGCAGCCCTTGAGGGCTGACTTCCCGTTTGTAGAGCCTTCGACCCTGCCGGAAATCCAGAAGGAACGACCGGACGCAAACCCAACTTCCAAGCTGCCTATTCCGCAAACCGATCTGGCGGATAAAGTTTACGGCGCATGGCTGGGCCGTTCTGCAGGCTGCTTGCTGGGGCAGCCGATCGAGGGCTGGCGCAAGGATCGGATTGCGGGTTTGCTAAAGGAGACAGGAAACTTCCCCGTTCATTATTATATTTCTTCCGACATCGACCCGGAAATCGCCAAGAAGTATGGCGTCACGAACGAAGGCGGCTCCTACGGCAATGATTCCGTAAGCTGGATTAATAATGTGAAGCATATGGTCGAAGACGATGATATGAACTATACGATCATCGGGCTCGCCGTCGTTGAAAAATACGGCTATGGCTTTTCGCCGGATGACGTAGCGGAGACTTGGCTTAACCTGCTGCCGCTGCTGCGCACCTGCACGGCTGAGCGGATTGCCTACCGCAACCTGGTTAACCGGATGGATCCTCCGCATTCCGCTGCCTATCGCAATGTTTATAGGGAATGGATCGGAGCTCAAATCCGAGTGGACTTGTATGGCTACATCAATCCAGGAAACCCTGTGAAGGCAGCAGAAATGGCCTGGAGAGATGCGTCGATTTCCCATGTGAAAAATGGTATTTACGGGGCGATGTGGGTCGCCGCCATGCTGGCTGCGGCTGCCGTCACGGATAACAGGCAGGATGTCATACAAGCCGGGCTCGGCCAAATTCCGTCTCATTGCAGGCTTGCCGGCGATATCCGTTCGGTACTGCTATGGTACGAAGAACTTGTCCCTTTCGATAGGGTTGTAGAGCGAATCCATCATAAATATGACGAGAGCAATCCCCATCACTGGTGCCATACCATCTCCAACGCGATGATCGTGGCTGCCTCCCTGCTGTACGGCGAAGGCGAGCTGGAAGCGACGATCGGTCTGGCAGTCCTTTCGGGCTTCGATACGGATTGCAATGCTGCTACCGCAGGCTCGATCATCGGCATGCAAAAAGGCGCGCGCGCACTGCCGGAAAAGTGGGTAAAGCCGTTAAATGATAAAATCCGGTCAGGGGTAGACGGGTTTGGAATCGTGCCTCTGTCTGAGCTGGCGGGAAGAACGATGAAGCTGATTGAAAATAATCCCTATATCGAATGGATGGATTAGGCTAATCATTAAATCGATGCGGTGAAAAAACCTCCTAGTTGGAGGTTTTTTCATGTCCAGAGCCACGCTGCGAACGCGGCCCATTATTTGTGAACTATTTTGACGGAACATTGATGAAGCTGTTTTTTATATTTTCTTGAATAAGATCGTCATCTTTAATGATAGATGCTCCGGCCATTAAAATATAGGTGATGCCGCCAAAGAACAATGCACTTAGAATGATGAAGTAATTCATGTTGACCCTCCCTCCCGATAGTCCCTGTCACCTGCCACCATATTATCTAGTTTCGAAAAGTCTGTAACCATCCATTTGATGCTGCATTACACCCTCCATTGTTCAAAATGGATGGGTTATTCTTTTCTGAATTGGACGGTTACAATTCCTATAATCGGATCTATTCTATTAACAAGCCATTTGTTGTTTGGTTATTATAAACGACGCAATGGGAAACAATATTTAGGATTGGAAGGGATCATCATGGGGAAACAGAACGTTCGGGTTGCTGTCGTACAGGCTGCTCCGATTCTTTTTGACAAGGAATCCGCTTTCCAAAAAATAGAGAAATATTCGTTTGAAGCGCGGCAGCAAGGCGTAAAGCTCCTCGTATTCCCGGAAGTATTCCTATCCGGTTACCCGAGAGGGTTGACTCTTGGTACTCGTGTCGGTAGCAGAACGAGTGAAGGACGCGAAGATTGGCACAGACATTGGGAAAGCTCGATCGAAATACCTGGCGAGGATACGGATCGTCTAGGTGAGATTGCCAAAGAAAATGAGTTGTATCTCGTTGTAGGCGTCGTGGAGAAAGATCAGGAATTCAGCGGATCAACCTTATATAATTCCATTGTTTATATCGGACCGGACGGACAAGTGCTCGGGAAGCATCGCAAGCTGATGCCTACAGGCGCGGAACGGCTGCTCTGGGGGCAAGGAGACGGGAGTACGCTTACCGTTATTGATACGCCATTCGGACGCATAGGCGGATTGATTTGCTGGGAGAACTATATGCCGCTTGCGAGAACAGCGATGTACGCGAAAGGTATCGATATTCTAATTACGCCTACTGCGGATGCTCGCGCTACTTGGCAGGCAACGCTTCAGCATATTGCCTGCGAAGGCCGATGCTATGTTTTGTCCAGCAACCAGTTCGTAACAAAATCAACCTATCCGACTGATCTTGCCGGCTACCTTGACATCGAAGAGGACCCCGATATATTGTGCAGGGGAGGCAGTGCGATCGTCGGACCATTAGGAGAATATGTGGAACAGCCGCTATATGACCAGGAAGGGATTATCTATGCGGATCTAGACATGTCGCTCATTGCCAAAAGCCGTTATGATTTTGATGTGGTGGGGCATTATAACAGACCTGACATTTTTCAATTGGTTGTCAACGAAATGAAAAAAGATATCGTTATCTTCAAATCCTAGTTGACAAGGAGATTAATCGATACCACAAGGAGGAGAAGCGGTATGCAGGTACCGGTAAGTGTTTGGATTTTTTCGGCTATCATCGTTGTCATTTTGTCGTGCATCACGTTTTGGATTACAAATAAAGCCTATTCGAAAAGATGGGAAGACCATGACGACCGGATTGATGGTCAATAAATGAAATACAGCCTATCTCTATTGAAGAGAAGGGCTGTATTTTTTTATTTGAACCCTATCCATTACTTGTGGAACACTTCAAGCGCATCGGAAAACGCACGAATGCCTAATGGAATCTCATCGAGTTTCGGTTTGGCAAAACTAAACCGCACAAATCCCGGCTCTGAACCGTAAACACTTCCGGGCACAAATACGACCCCTCTCTTAATCGACTCCTCCAATAACCTTGTATCATCGATAGGCTGGTTTATTTTACACCATAGGTTTAATCCTCCTTGCGGAGGCGTAAAGGTTACTTTTTCTTGCATCGTGTCCTGTATTGATCGAGCCATCATTTTTTGTTTTAGATCCAAAGCTTGCCGCAAATGAATAATATGCCGGTCAAAATGCTCCGATGTTAAGAGTCGTTCCGCGACCCATTGCGATACGATGCTTAGTCCGAAGTCCATTTGCTGCCGGGCGTCGGTTAAACGGCCAATGACGGATTGGGGGGCAATCATCCAACCAATTCTAAGCCCCGAAGCGGCGACTTTAGAAAGAGAACCTATATAAAGGACAATCCCGTCTGTATCCATTGACTTCAGCGAGGCCGGAATTGTCCCGCTAAAGGAAGTTAAGCTAAACGGATCATCTTCCACAATCGGAACTCGCAAATCAGTGGCAACCTGGAGCAAGCGTCTGCGTTTATCTTCACGAAGAATGGTACCGGTAGGATTTTGATAATTCGGGTTCACAAATACCATACGGATTCGATGTTGACGATAAAGCTGAATTAGATCATCAGGATCGATGCCGTCATCGCGGACTGGCAAACGGAAGATACGCAATCCTGCTGATTGGAACATGGGTAAGGAATAACAATAAGACGGATCTTCTATGGCAACAGCGTCCCCGGGCGATAAAAGGCATTGGGTAATTAAATATAATGACTGTTGTGATCCGGATGTGATAAGGATAGAGGATTCCATTGTGTTGATTCCGTTGTACTCTTTTAAGGTATGAACAAGCGATTTTCTTAAAAGATCGTAGCCTTGAGGATCATCATAACCAAGATGCTCTTGGAATCGCTGTTCTTGCAACAAATCAGATATCATTTCGTTCGGAAACAGATCAGAAGATAATTCGCCGCTAGCCATATTAATGACCGATGGATCATTTTGAGTGACCTCACGAATACGTCTCATTAAAGGAAGGTTAGGCAGGAATGTCCCGCCTTCCGTGTATTGACGCCAGTTCGGTGTTTGTTTCGGTGAAATTCCCCACTTTGTCCGGCTTACGTAAGTACCGCTGCCAACCGTACTCTCCACTAAACCGGAAGCACGCAGTTCTTCATACGCTTGGATGACCGTACTTCGATTCACGCCTAGTTGTTCCGCTAGTTTTCTCTCGGATGGCAGGATACTGCCGGGCGGTAACTCGGCATATGAAATTCTCCGTTCCATATATTCGACAATTTGCTGATATAAAGGTTTTTTATTCGAACGATCAGGTCTCCACATTAGCTTTCAACGCCTTTTTAACAGAATAGTAATTGATATCATGCTGTATCCAAAATAATGTTGTTGCTCCCAGATTAGGCATGAACACCATTTGGTATTATCGTCATTTCGTCCTCAACTTAACGTACCCTATCCAAAAACATATGTACAGATCCAATGCGGTGCAGAAAAATATTTCAATAAAATGTAGGATTTTATAAGTTCACGTAGTCTGCCTGTAAAATTTATGTGAGGTTATCTAACTTGCATCTGACAAATGTTGGTTGATGAGATTGGAGGGGAGGGGTCCGATGATCTTATTTCGGCAGGTTGAAAAGCATTACGGTCATTTCCATGTGCTCAAGGATATTAATCTGCAGATCGAGCAAGGGGAAGTCGTCGTCGTAGTGGGACCGTCCGGTTCCGGAAAAAGTACGCTGCTTCGGTGCATTAACCGTTTGGAGACCATCACAAGCGGTGATCTGATCATCAACAGTCAAACAGTCAATGATAAGAAAACGAATATTAACAAGCTAAGGCGGGATATTGGAATGGTGTTTCAGCATTTCAATTTGTATCCGCATATGAAAGTAATCGATAACATTACATTGGCCCCTATGAAGGTGCTTGGTTTGACGAAGCAGGAAGCTGAAAAAACCGCGATGTATTATTTAGAGAAGGTTGGGATTATGGACAAAGCGGGCCAATATCCTTCCCAGCTGTCAGGAGGACAGCAGCAGCGTGTAGCTATTGCCAGGGGACTGGCGATGAAGCCGCAGGTCATGCTTTTCGATGAGCCGACATCCGCCCTCGATCCTGAAATGGTTGGTGAGGTATTGGATGTGATGAAGGCGCTCGCGAATGAGGGGATGACGATGGTTGTTGTCACGCATGAGATGGGTTTTGCGCGGGAAGTAGCTGACCGGGTCGTGTTTATGGATAAGGGACATATCATCGAGGAAGCAACCCCCGAAGAGTTCTTTTCCAATCCGCGCGAGGAGCGGGCTCGCTTATTTTTAAATCGTGTATTAAATCATTAGGATAAAGGGGAGATTCGAAATGATGGCAAAGAAATGGTTGTCCGTTACCTTAATGATGATCGTGATGTCGGTAGGTGTATTAGCGGGATGCGGGAGCGAGAAGGCGAACAATAGCTCAGGATCAACAAACGGGAACTCAGAAGCGGATGCTTCGCTGCTTGATTCGATCAAGAGCAGAGGCAAGCTGGTTGTCGGCGTGAAATACGATACGAAGCTTTTTGGCCTTAAAAATCCTGCGAGCAATGAAGTCGAGGGCTTCGATGTGGATATTGCGAAAGCGCTGGCGAAGTCGATTCTAGGAGATGAGACTAAACTTGAGCTGAAGGAAGTGACTTCAAAGACCCGGATTCCGATGCTGGATAACAATGAAATTGATTTAATCGTTGCAACAATGACCATTACGGAAGAGCGGAAAGAACAAGTCGATTTCTCAGAGGTGTATTTTAAAGCAGGACAGTCGTTGCTCGTGAAAAAGGGGAGCGCGATTAAGAGCATCGAAGACATCTCGAAAGGAACAAAAGTACTGGCCGTAAAGGGCTCCACTTCCGTAGACAATATTATAGAAAAAGCGCCGGATGCAACCGTGCTTGAATTTGATAACTACCAGGATGCCTTCGCCGCGCTTAAAGCGGGTCAAGGCGATGTATTGACAACGGATAATGCGATCCTGTACGGAATGATGGCACAAGATGCCGGATATGAAGTGGTTGGCGAGCCTTTCACCGACGAGCCGTACGGTATAGCGATCAAGAAAGGGGAAACAGCGCTGGTGGATGCCGTCAATAAAGAGCTGGCAGCGATGAAATCGAGCGGTGAATACAAGAAAATCTATGAGCACTGGATTGGGGAAGCGCCGTCCGAGTAGCAGATCAATGACAACACCAAACGGGTGGCCACGGCCACCCTTCTTTTATAGGTAAGGGGGATAAACCATGCCGGATTTCTCGATCATAACAGAGTACTTTGACTTCTATATGGAAGGCTTTATCAATACGATCTACTCCAGCATCATAGCGCTGCTCGGCAGCTTCGTACTCGGGACGGTCATTGCGGTATTCCGTATTTCGTCCATCAAGCCATTGCGATGGGGAGGAACCGCCTATGTTGAGTTTATCCGTAACATACCGCTTCTGCTGGTTGTATATATTTTTTTCTGGGGTTTGCCCGCGCTTGGTATAACGCTAAGCGGATTTGTCTGCGGGACAATCGGACTGACGGTTTACACGGCAGCCTTTATTGCGGAGGCCGTCCGGGCGGGAATCATGGCCGTGCCAAAGGGGCAGACAGAAGCGGCAAATTCTTCCGGTTTAACGTATGTGCAAACGATGAGACATGTTGTTCTTCCGCAAGCAATCAAAATTGTCATTCCTCCGCTTAGCAACCAGTTTATCAACTTAGTTAAAAATTCGTCGGTGCTCAGTGTTATCGCAGGTTTGGATCTCATGTATTTCGGCGATCGGATTGCCAGCAAAACGTATGCCACCTTTGATACTTATATTTTTGTTGCCGTATTTTATTTGGTGCTGACTCTGCCATTAAGCTATGCTGCGCATTACTTGGAAAACAGGTTGGCTAAACATGGATAGAAAGGAGGAGAACAGATGGATTTCGCCAATGCTTTATCAAGTGAGAATTTAAGGTTTATTTTAGAAGGCTTTTACATGACGCTCAAAGTTGCGTTCATTTCTATTATTCTAAGCTTTGTGCTTGGCTCTATTGTCGGAACCATTCGTTATATGAAAGTGCCTGTTCTTTCGCCGATTCTTGGCCTGCTCGTAGAATTGCTGCGGAATTTGCCGCTGCTTCTCATTATTTTTTTCGCACGGTTCGCGCTGCCGGATGTCGGCATCCAACTAGGTCCGGTGTATGCCGCGATTGTTGCTTTGACATTATTTGAAGGGGCTATGATTTCCGAAATCGTCCGCAGCGGATTGCATTCCATCGAAAAGGGACAAATTGAGGCGGCACGTTCTTCGGGGCTCGGCTACATGCGCACGCTCTGGCATATTGTTTTGCCGCAGGGGCTGCGTCGTATGGTGCCTCCGCTTGTCAGCCAATTTATTTCATTACTGAAAGATACGTCATTGGCCGTTGTTATTTCGTTGCCGGAACTGATGAACCAATCGAAAATTGTTATCGGGCAAAGTAATCAGTATGTCATTCCGGTTCTCCTTTTAGCCGCAATCCTATACTTTACTGTTAACTACGCCTTATCCATCATCGCAAAAAGAATGGAGACTAAAGTCGTTTAAAAGTGAGGCATCGTCACAAGATCCGGGTTTCCAGCAGCATATAGATGAATCGAATGGCTGACTTCATGAGAAGTCAGTCTTTTTGCGGATATGCAAATAATATCCCGTTGTTTACAATGAGGGATACAGGGAGGGGATTACTTGCAAAGATATAGGAATAACGTCGGAATGCAAATGATGCTGGTGGCTGTGATGACGGCGATCGCAGGCGAATTCAAGATAACGCCCTTTAACGGAGAAGTATTTCGCATTGGTCTCGGAAGCAGCGCTTTTCTGTTGTCCCTGTTGTTAATGCGGCAGCTGCCCTGCGTGTATTCGGGAGTGGTTACGGGAATTACGGTGCTTGTTTTCCGATCGGCCATAGACGGATTCGTTTCGTACGATACGTTCACTTTCTATGCAAGTCTGAAAACCCATGTGTCAGCGGCGCTTTATTACATCGTTTTCGCAATCGGCATGAAGGGGATTCAAGGTATTTTATCAAAAGGCCATCCGCTCCTTTTATCCTGTTTGATATCGCTTATCGATTTTGTATCTAATGAAATAGAGCTTTTGACTCGCAGTATTCTATTTGATTCAGCATATCTTTATAAGGGACAGTTGATATTGATAGGAGTAACCTCGGTGGTGCGGAGCATCTTTGTGGTTGGAATGTACAGCAGTATAATCATAAGCCAGATGCGGGCCGTTCATAACGAACAGCAAAAACGGATGGAGCAAATGCTTAATGTCGGTTCAGGCTTGTACGGAGAAGTGTTTTATTTAAAAAAATCAATGGATACGATCGAGCGAATTACAGCCAAGAGTCATGAATTGTATTGTAAGCTGAGCAGCGCCGGCGAAAAAGACGCCAGCCGCTCCATGCTGGAAATTACGCAGCAGATTCATGAGGTGAAGAAGGACTCCCAGCGCATTCTATCTGGATTGCTTAAGGTATTCAGCCGGGAAACGGCTTCCGACATGACCCTTGCTGAAATCGTTATTTTTGTTATCCAATCGAATTCCGGCTATAGTAAGATGTTAAAGAAGGAGGTTCATTTTGAAAAAAAGGTAGACACCAATTACGCTACGGCCCATTTTATTCCGCTGTTAACCGTGCTTAACAATTTGGTTTCAAATGCGGTGGAAGCCATTGACACAAAGGGATGGGTTCGTATCAAGGTTTATGAACAGGAGGATGAAACGATAGTTGTCGTTTCCGACACGGGAACAGGAATTGCGGAGCAGAATAAGGAGGTCATTTTTGAACCGGGATTTACGACTAAATTTAATGATGAGGGATGTGCGGCTACTGGAATCGGCTTATCGCATGTTCGCGATATCGTTCATTCATCAGGAGGAAAGCTAAGTTTGCATACCTCTAGACAGTCCGAAGAAACAACCACCTTTGTTGTGGCCTTTTCGACCCATACATTGAAATTAGGGGTGTGATGACCAATGCTTTCATTTGGTATAGTGGATGATGATGCGGTAAGCATTCGAATGCTGCAAACCATCATCGAGAAAAGCTGGCTTGGCGAGGTAGTCGTTACGGCGGAAAACGGGAGCGAAGGGGAACGAGCCGTTCTGGGCGCGAATCCCGACGTCTTGCTGATTGACTTATTGATGCCGGATCAGGATGGAATCGAGACCATAAATCAACTGAAGCAAAAAGGCTATAGCGGAAAATATGTCATGATATCGCAAATCGAAAATAAAGAGATGATTGGCAAAGCCTATCAGGCAGGAATCGAATTTTATATTCATAAACCGATTAATCGGGTGGAAGTCCAAGCTGTATTGTCCAAAGTGAATGAGCATTGGAAAATCGGGCGTTATTTGAATGAAATCAAGGAATCTATGGCAAAGCTCAGCAATCTGAATACGAATGTAGGGTACATCGAGAGAAAACAGACGGCTCGAGAAATCATTCAGCCTATTTTGAGGGATATGGGAATAATCGGCGAAATCGGAAGCAGGGACATGATTGAAATCATGGAACATCTTATTCATCATGATCAGTCGGATTCGCTTCCTCCTCTAAAAGATTTGTATGAGATTGCCGCCCGTGCCCATCACGACCCCGCTAGGGAGGTTAAGGCTGTAGAGCAGCGGATTCGCCGTGCGGTAATGAGCGCGGTTTCAAACCTCGCGAGCATTGGACTTACGGACTACGGCAATCCAAAATTTGAGCATTATGCTCCGCTCTATTTTGACTTTCAAGAGATCCGTTTAAAGATGAAAGAGATCGATGAAAAGCTGCAGCCGGGAAAAGGAAAAATCAATATCAAAAAGTTTCTGCAGGTGCTCTACTTAGAAGTGCTCGATAATCGAAGAAGCCAGCCATATTAATAAACACCGGAAAACAAAAATAGAAATCCCGAAACGCCCATGCCCCGTGAAAAGCAAGAAAAGCCGCGAATGCCTTGCGGCTTTTTTTGTTTCATAGGGCAATTATTTTTAATAGCGCAGCTAAAACCGAAAAAGTAGTCATTGACAAATTTAATCGTAATAATTACTATTAAGACCGACAGTCTTCATCAAAAAAGTAAATATTAGGAGGAAATGATGAAAAGAAGTTTATGGTTATCCGTATTTTTGACGCTGGTTATCGTGGTTAGCGGCTGCTCTAGCGAGAAGAAAGCCGAGCCTATTATGGCTCATCAAGTTGAAGCATCCGAGGAAATCGTTGTGTCTATCAAAGGGGAGCCGGCCAAAGGCTTCGATCCCGCTTTTGACTGGCCGGGCCTGGGCGAGGCGTTGTTCCAAAGCAAGCTGGTCGTTTTCGATAAAGAGATGAACTTGGTTAATGATTTGGCAATAGAGAGATCAGTAAGCGAGGATGGGAAAGAATTAACGGTAAAGCTGCGAAACGATGTACTGTTCTCTGACGGGGAAAAGCTTACGGCGGGCGATGTGGCATTCACTTTCGGGAAGGTGAGAGAAACGACATCGTACATTGATCTTTCTAACGTAAAACAGGTCATAGCCGAAGATGATTATACCGTCAAGTTTGTTCTGGACCATCCCGACTCCACCTTTGAATATACGTTAACCAGAATCGCGATCATTCCAGAGCATGCCTATAGCGAGGCGTACGGACAAAATCCGATCGGTTCAGGCCCGTATAAGTTCGTCGAATGGCAAAAAGGGCAGAAGTTGGTTATCGAAGCCAATCCGACTTATTACGGGAAAAAACCGAACATCAAGAAAGTAACCTTCCTTTACCTGGATATGGACGCTAGCTTTGCAGGCGCCAAAAGAGGAGAAATTGATATTGCCCGTGTCAGCATGGATTATATCGGCAAAGAGATCCCAGGTTATACGCAGAGAAGCATTGAAACGATGGATATTGTTTCTTTGAGTTTACCGACGGTAAAAAGCGGTACATACGAGATAGAAGGCATACCGGTAGGAAATGACGTAACCTCTGATACAGCCATCCGAAGAGCGCTGTCCTACGGTATGGATCGTGAAGGAATTAGCAAAAATGCGCTGAACGGCGGTGCCAGGCCGGTTTATTCCCATAACCCTGGAATGCCTTGGGATAATGAAGCGAACGCCATAAAAAACGCAGATGTGGAATCGGCTAAGCGGATTTTGCAAGAAGGCGGCTGGGCAGATACAGACAAGGACGGTATTGTGGAGAAGGATGGGCTAAAGGCGGAATTTACGCTGCTGTATACCCCAGGCGATGTGGAGAGGCAAGCCGTGGTGCTCGGCGTTCAGGAAAGTGCCCAAACAATCGGAATCAAAGTAAATCTCGAAGCCAAGGTTTGGGATGAAATCAGTAAGCAAAAGCTGATCTATAAAGATGCCTATTTATTTGGCAAAGGTGCCGATAGCCCATTCGAAATTTATACGAACTTTAGCTCAGACCGCATAACTAATGGAACAACCAATTCGCCCAGCTATAAGAATGAGTTCGTGGACGAATATTTAAATCAAGCGATCCAGACGACAAATCAGGATGAAGCCATGGCATTTTGGAAAAAAGCGCAGTGGGACGGAGAACATGGCGCCAATTCGCTGGGTGATAGCCCGTTTGTGCCGATGGTCGCCTTCCATCATACGTTCTATATTAAAAACGGCGTTGAAATTGGAGATTTCAGACCCGCGCCCCACAGAGGGGCCTATTGGATTACGGTAGAAAATATTAAAGATTGGGTGAAGCGCTGATATGATGGCGGAAGTTAAGCCGGGTCCCATGATAGCAGCCACCCATCTCACGAATATATTACGGTTTTTAGCGACCAAAATACTGCGCTTGCTGCTGCTTTTGATTGCCGTGTCGATCGTTTGCTTCATTCTAATGAAATTTTCCCCGATTGATCCGATTGAAGCCTACATTGGAGGAGAGCATGCTTCTTTGCCCCCGGAGCAAATCGAGCATTTGAGAGATTACTGGGGACTAAACGACAGCTTCGCCGTTCGGTACGTGAAATGGATTAGGGGCCTGCTGAGCGGGAATATGGGAACCAGCATCGTATACAACCAACCGGTAAAGGAAGTTATTGCGGAGAAATTCTCTGCTTCTCTTCTTCTTATGGGGACTGCATGGGTACTATCTGGGGTTATTGGCTTTGGAATGGGCATTATAGGTGCTCTGAATAAAGGAAAACTTATCGATCGAATAATCAAAATGTACTGTCTTACGCTAGCCTCCGCGCCGATTTTCTGGGTGGGCATTCTGCTTTTAATCGTATTTTCAGTAGGCTTAGGCTGGTTTCCAATCGGGCTAAGCGCTCCGATCCATGTCACGGCTGCCGAAGTAGGCTTGGCAGATAAGCTCTATCATTTATTTCTTCCAGCCCTTACATTGAGCTTGACCGGTGTTGCGAGCATTGCCCTGCATACGCGGCAGAAATTTGTTGATGTTTTGGATAGTGACTACGCGCTGTTCGCTAAAGCCAGGGGAGAGAAAAAATGGCTCATTTTTAAAAGACACGGCTTTAAGAATATACTGCTTCCAGCCATTACGCTGCAATTTGGCTCTATAGCGGAGTTATTCGGGGGATCCACATTGGCAGAGGGCATTTTTTCTTATCCGGGTCTCGGCAAAGCCGTTGTAGAAGCCGGAATACGAGCGGATTTGACCTTACTGGTTGGTATCGCATTGTTCGCATCGTCTTTTGTATTTATGGGAAATTTTATCGCGAATCTATTATATTCCTTGGTAGATCCCCGCATAAGGGAGGGTTATCGGCGTGAGCAGTAATACGATCGTATGGTCCGAGCCGAATAAAAATAAAAGATTCACATTCCGTTTTGCGAATAGACGTAAAAAAACGCGATTTTATATTGCGGTCTGCGCATTGCTTATAATAACTATTTTAATAGCTGGCAACTTAATTTCAGAAAGTGCGATTCAGGTCAATTTTGTCGATAAAAATCTTCAGCCCTCGTTTAACCATATTTATGGGACCGACTGGTTCGGTAGAGATATGTTTTTGCGTACAATGAAAGGCCTCTCTCTCAGTATTATCATCGGTGCTTTATCCACGGCAGGAAGCGGCATCCTTGCCCTATTTATGGGAACGGCGGCGGCTATCGGCGGAAAAAAGGCAGATGCAATCGTTAATTGGCTGATTGATGTCGTGATGGGAGTGCCGATGCTTATTTTTCTCATTCTCATTTCTTTTATTTTGGGAAAAGGGCCGCAAGGCATTATCGTCGGCATGATTCTGACGCATTGGACCTATTTGGCGCGCGTGGTGCGAGCGGAGGTATTGCAGTTAAAAACCAGCCAATATGTGATCGCTTCCCAAAGTCTTGGAAAGAGCAATGGTTATATCATGCTGCATCATATTCTTCCCCACGTTTACCCGCAATTTTTGGTGGGGCTGATACTCATGTTTCCGCACACTATTTTGCATGAGGCGTCTCTGACCTTTCTCGGATTTGGCTTATCGCCGCATCAACCCGGCATTGGGGTGATCTTGTCGGAATCGCTTAATTATTTAAGCACGGGCCAATGGTGGATTGCGCTTATGCCTGGGGTTTCGCTGCTTGCCATTGTCAGGCTTTTCGATCTCCTTGGCGAAAATGTTCAAGCTCTCTATAACCCGTACAAAGCTCACGAATAGGAGAAAAACATGGATCAAAAAATACCGCTGCTTGAAGTAGAAAACTTTAGCGTAGCCTTCAAACAATACGGAAAAGGCTTGCATCAAAACGCTGCCCAGGTCATTTCGAATTTTTCATTGGCTCTGTATCCGGGTGAGATCATGGCCATCGTAGGCGCGAGCGGCTCCGGTAAAAGCCTGCTCGCGCATGCGATTCTCGGAATATTACCCTCCAATGCCATTACTAGCGGAAGCATCAAATATAAGGGGGAGGAGCTTACCCCAAAGAAAAAAGAAGAGCTGCGGGGCAGGCAAATATCGCTCATCCCGCAGTCCGTCGGTTATCTGGATCCTCTTATGAAGTCGGGGAAGCAAATAGACAGCCCGCTCAAAAGCGTGAAAAGCGCGGTCAAAAGCGTTATGGACCGCTTTCAGCTTGGAAATGACGTGAAAAGTAAATATCCATTTCAATTGTCCGGCGGCATGGCAAGGCGCGTTCTTATCGGGACGGCATTAACCTCGGGCGCCGATCTGATTATTGCCGATGAACCGACGCCTGGCCTGCATAAGTCGATGGTTGACGAGACGCTGAGCTCTTTGAAGGAATTAGCGGGCAAGGGCAGAGGCATATTGATGATTACTCATGATATCGACCTTGCTTTTATTATCGCTGACAAGATTGCGGTATTTAATAATGGGGTATCTGTCGAGATCGTGGAGGCAAAGGCCTTTGAGGCTTCACCGGATAATGTAAAGCATCCTTACAGCAAAGCGCTATGGCACGCTCTGCCGCAAAATGGATTTCATTCTATCCGGAATAAAGATTACGGTGATTACTTAAATAGAACGAATAGTGAGCAAGGCGGTGAAAAATGAAACTGGAGGCAAAGCATATCTATTTTAAATATAACAGCAGCAAAGAATGGATATTGGAAGACGTCTCGTTAGAAGTAAGGGCTGGGGAAGTGGTGGGGCTTGTCGGAACAAGCGGACGGGGGAAGAGCACGCTTGGGAAAATATTGGCTGCCCAGATCCAAGGGTACAGAGGAGAGGTCATACTGGATGGGAAATCCGTACCGACGCGAAGTTACTCTCCCGTACAATTGATCTATCAGCATCCGGAGCTTGCCGTGAATCCGAAATGGAAGCTTGGAAAGACGTTATCGGAAGCCGGGGCGTACGATGACGAGTTAAGGAAAGAACTGGGTATCAAGGAAGAGTTTCTAAACCGCTGGCCAAATGAACTTTCAGGCGGCGAGCTGCAGCGAATTTGCGTGATGAGAGCTCTGAAGCCTGAGACACGCTTCATCATCGCGGATGAAATCAGTACGATGCTGGATGTCATTACGCAATCCCAAATCTGGGATGTCGTATTGGAATACGCCAAGAAATACGACATTGGCATTCTGGCAATCACCCACAACGAGAATTTGGCCAACGTCATTTGCACAAGAACGATTCATTTAACCTAAAATGGGATGTAGAGCTCGTCCTGCTGCTGATCAAAAATCGGCAATAGAACGAGCTTGCATGCGTTTAAACTTCATGTTGCATATATTTGCTGCGGTATTGTCCCGGGGTCATCCCTTCCTGCTTGCGGAACGCCCGGATGAAGTTTTGTGAATTGGTAAAGGTGAGCCGTTCGCCGATTTCCTTAACGGAAATATCCGTCTCGACAAGCCATTTGGTCGCAAGATTCAGCCGGTACTGGGACAGGTATTCGCTAAAGGTCATGTCCGTTTCTTTCTTAAATACGTTGCTGAGATAAAATACATTGTAATGCATCCTTGCGGCGCATTCCTCCAGCGTAATTGCCGTGCCGTATTCACGATGGATAATTTCGATAATCTGCTCCGATATATTCTGGTACTGCGTTTCCTGACGGTCGCGGAAGACGGCGATCAAAGGAAGGATGAGCCTTTTCTGGAACCAGGCTTCAATTTCCGAAGCGACATACAGCTGCATCAGTTCCTCATACAGCGTTGATCCTCTGATATTCGATTTATCGATTTGCATACCGATTTCCTGCATCACGATCATTAGATCATTGAGCAAGCGTACGAGAGAAATCTGGTAATCCTGTGGCTCCCTCTCTTTGAGAAATACCTGGCCCAGCCATTCCTTAAGCAGCTCTGACGCTCGTACCTCATCCGAGAGCTTAATCGCGTCAATCAGTTCATTATGAAGCTGCACGGGATAGAAGTAAACGCGCGTATGTTTGCCAGCATTCAAGCTGGAATAAGGGATAATGACGCCTTTCCCAAGCTTCAATCGATGCTTGAGCGCTTCAATCCCTTCCTGATATGCCCGTGTCGTCTGCTTCAAGGTGCGGAACGGCAAACTGATGCCGATGCTGACGTCAAGATCGAGATATTGCTTCAAACTCAGCTGAATGGTCTCCGTCAGTTTATAAAGATGGTTGTTGAACTCCTCCAGTGATGGATTGCCGCTCCCGAATAGCGTCACCTGCGTCTGATCGACGATGACCGGAGGAAGACGGTCTGAGGAAGGCACGGTATCCTCCACAATGTTCGTAATCGCGAAAAGCAGCAGGTCGAGGTCTTTCTGCTCATAGCGGGTTTCATTTAGAATATCGATCTGCAGCGTAAGGACCGCCAGATGCTCCCACTGGGTTACTTGTTTATCATAACCGAACAATCGGATTTTCTCGTCGCTCTCCGCTGCGCTTACCTGTCCTTGAAATAACTTCTGCAGAAAATAAGTGCGGGCTTGCCGGCTGTTCTGGTTCACCTCATGAAGCAAATTCTCGTTGGAGCGGAACAAGTCGCGAATATGCTCGTCGATTAACTGCAGCTCGTTCTTATTGGACTGCGTAATCTCGGGCAGACGATTGGCGATGCTCTGGAACAGCGTGCGAATCGGTGAATAAACTTTTCTGCTTCCTTGCCAGACGAGCACAAGCGTGAGCAAAATAATAAGCAGACAGACGTAAAAGGTGAACCAACCGATCGATCTCGCTTCCTTCGACACCTCCGAGAGGTCGGTGAAGCTGGCGTAGACCCAGCCATTGAAATCGGAGCGAACATAAGTAACCGAGATGAAATCATTACGGAATTGGCCGGACTTGCCTGAGATTTGGGCAAGATCACTTTCCTTTAAAGTGCCGTTATCTGTTAGAAGCGTTCCGATCTTCGAAGGGTCATGATGGACGATGATGCGGTAATCCTCATCCAGCACCATGACTTCGCGGGCTTCATTTGGCGAATCCATGATTTTTGCAAGACTGCAGCTCGGAATAGTCGCGATTGCGACCCCGCGTTTGTCCGTGGTATGCAGCGGCATTTTTTTGACTAACGCAATCGTATAAGGACAGCCGTAGCTTAACGTATCGCTGGAGCCGAGATCGGTGGAATTGAGCAGCAGCCAGTCGGTGCTTTTGCCCGGCCTCTCGATTAATTGGAGCAGCTCCTCTTTGGAAGCGTGTTCATCAAATTTGTAGAGGCCCCGATTATTAATGATCCAGTTCGATGCCGAATTGGCGAGTATGACATCCGTGACGCGGGTGTCGGGAGATTGCAGCAGACTAAGTTCTTCCTTCAGCTGGTTATAGAGCTGGAAATCCTTGAACGTAATGGGCTGGTATAAGGCCTCCTGCAGTTGATTCGTATTAATGACATAATTAAGCGTGTAGTCGACGGTTCGAAGCACCTGTTCGATATTCCCGTTTAATTGGTTCATAATCTGAATGCTGCTTTCATTGACATGCTGCTGTATGGAATTGGAAGATTTCATATAGGAGAAAAATCCGAGCGCGGAGAGAGGCAAAATGCTTGTCAAACAACCGAAAAGCAGCATTTTGGTGTATAAGTTGTGCTTCCTCATTCCAATCAGCCTTTCCAAAAGAAGATGTATCCATTCTACTCAAACGAAGGAATAGGCACAAGTAATGCTGTACAAAAAAACGGCATCCGTAGATAATAGAGTTGATTTGGAACCGCAAAGGCTATAGCTTCGGAGGTAAGCGGAATGAAAAGAAATCGGTTAGGTTGCTTTATGCTGCTAATCCTTATTTTGCTGCTGGCGGGTGGATGCGTCCGTGCAGGGGATGGCAATCATCATAGTGAAAACAGGAAGACTGAAACGAGCGGCAGCCCATCGGCAGCCCTTTCAATATTAGCCAATTTACATACTTCGACGGTCCCGCCGGACCGATTGGAACGTTTGCTGGAAGAGAAGACGGGGACGAAGCTGGACATTCAATGGGTGCCCGACGGCAGCTATGAGGAGAAAGTGAATGCGGCGCTTGCGACTGAAAGTTTGCCGCAGGCAGTATTTCTGAAGAATAGCGCTTCGCTCGTTATGTTTCGCAGCGCCATTCGCGACGGTCAGTTTTGGGAGATCGGCACCCTGCTGGATCAATTTCCGAATTTGAAACGGCTCAATCGCGAGGTGCTGCGCAATACGGCCGTTGACGGCAAATATTACGGTCTGTATCAGGAGCGGCCTTTATCCCGGCAGGGCATCATCTACCGGCAGGATTGGGCTGAGCGGCTGGGGCTAAAGCCGCCATCTACGATCGATGAGCTGTACACGATGATCGAGCGGTTCGCTCATGATGATCCGGATGGCAATGGCAAGGCGGATACGATAGGGCTAACGGATAGAAATGATCTCATTTATGGAGCGTTCAAGACAATTAGCTCTTACTTCGGCACGCCGAATGAATGGGGAGTGAAAGAGGGACGGCTGCAGCCCGAATTTATGTTTCCGGGATATATCGAGACGATGAAGTTTTTCCGCAAGCTCCATCAAGAGCAATTAATGAACGTCGATTTTCCGGTAATAGGCAAGGCGGATCAGCAGCAGCTTTTCATTGAGGGCAAGGCCGGCGTATATATCGGCGCATTAGGCGATGTTGTCAGCCTCGATGCTAAATTGAAGGAACGGCAGCCGGACGCGAGGCTTGATGTCGAGAACCGGGTAAAGGGGCCGAAAGGCTACGGCATATGGTCAACGCCTGGTTATGGCTCGGTCGTGCTTTTTCCAAAATCGGCAATTCAAACGGAAGACGGGCTTAAGGAAGTGCTCGCCTTCTTTGATCAATTGATGGAACCGGAAATTGCCAATATGATCTACTGGGGAATCGAGAACGAGCACTATACGGTGGAAGGAGGGAAAGTCATTCCTTCCGATGACTATGCACGGCTCAGTGAGGAGGTCAGGCCGTACCTTGCCCTGCAGATCGGCGGTCACAGCACTATTCCAGGCTTGCTGGATGTGGGATACTCATGGCCGACGAGAGTGAAGGCAGAGCAATTGGTGAAAGATAATGACGAGCAATTGATTCATGATCCAACCGAATCGTTGGAGTCGGTTACGTATAACAATAAAGGCGTATTGCTTCAGACGATCATAAGCGATGCTACGTATAATTTTATAATCGGAGAGATCGACGAAGCCGGGTTCGAATCGGCGGCAGCCGAGTGGAAGGAACAAGGCGGCGGCAAAGTGATTGAAGAGTTTAACGAGGCATACCGCAAGCTGCAAAACCAATAACCGAATAGCTGAACCCGAACGGGTCTTGCCAGAGCGAATGCCATCGCTGCTGGTGAGGCCTTTTTGTTTGTTTTTTTGTTTGATCGTTCTGCGTGCTTCCGCATAATCAGCATAATCTTTACATTTGATCTGGCCTTCAGCGAACGCGGAAATCCAGCAGCAGCAAGGGTTTGCAGCACCAAATCCTGAGATTATTCTCGGAATGGCAGCTGTGCGCTTATAGTGATGAGGCAACGGAAACAACAAAAAACGGAGGTCAGCCGAATGAAGAGAAAAAGTGCGATCGTACTTGCGGCCGCTGCTGTATCGATGGCTCTTGTAGCGGGATGCGGCAACAACAATGCAGGCGAAACAAACCATAATGAAGCGACGCAGAAGCCTAATGAAGGTGCTGCGCAAAGTACGGAGAAGCCTGCAGATCCGCTCAAATTATCCGTAATGCTGGACTTGCATGAGCCGGAGGTTCCTTCGGACAAGATCGAAAAATTGCTCGAAGAGAAAACGAATACGCAGCTGGACATTCAATGGGTTCCGGACGGCAGCTATGACGACAAGCTAAATGCGGCCTTCGCGACAGGTTCTTTGCCTCAAGCCGTTCAATTGAAAAACGCAGAGTCTCTCGGTTTGTTCCGCGACGCTCTCAAGGACGGGCAATTTTGGGAGATCGGACCGTTCATCGATGAATTTCCGAACTTGTCCAAGCTGAACAAGGACGTCCTGAACAATACCTCGGTAGGCGGCAAAATTTATGCGCTTTACCGTGAATCCGCGCTTTCCCGCCAAGGCATTATTTTCCGCAAGGACTGGGCGGATAAACTGGGGTTAGCGGCTCCTAAGACCATTGATGAGTTGTACAACTTGCTGAAGGCATTTAAAGAGCAGGATCCGGATGGAAACGGCAAGCAAGATACGATGGGTTTGACGGATCGCAGCGATTTGGTTTACGGCGCGTTCAAGACAGTCAGTTCCTATTTCGGAACGCCTAACGGCTGGGGAGAGCAAGAGGGCAAGCTGGCTCCTGAGTTTATGTTTGCTGAATATATGGATACGATGAACTTCTTCAAGAAGCTGCATAAAGAAGGCTTGATTAACCAGGACTTCCCTGTAACAGCCAAGAACGATCAACAGAATCTGTTCACGACCGGCAAAGCAGGCGTCTACATCGGCGCTTTGGGCGACGTGCAAAGCCTCGATCCGAAAGTGAAGGAAATCAATGCTGCCGGCGAGCTCGATATCCAGAACCGCATCGAAGGCCCGAAAGGCGCGGGCATCTGGTCAACGGCCGGTTACGGCTCGGTATTCCTGTTCCCGAAATCGGCAATCAAATCGGAAGAAGAACTCAAGCAGGTGCTTGCATTCTTCAACCAGCTGATGTCGCCTGAGCTGTCCAATGTCATTCAATGGGGCATTGAGGGAGAGCATTACACTTTGCAGGACAATCTTGTGGTGCCGTCGGAGGACACGAAGCTGACCAATCGTGAAACCAAGCCATATCTGAGCTTCCAAATCGGCGGGCAGGGCACGATTGCCGAATTGCTTGATCCGTCGTACCCGCTGCCGGTGAAAGCGAAATCCGAAGAGCTGATTAAAGACAACGAAAGTATTCTGATCAATGACCCAACCGTAGCGCTGGAGTCTAAGACGAAGATCGAGAAAGGCGTCCGCCTCTCCGAGATCATTAAAGACGCGACATATAAATACATCCTTGGCGACATTGATGAAGCGGGCTTCCAGGCTGCGGTCGATAAGTGGATGAAAGACGGCGGACAGAAAATGATCGATGAATACAACTCAAACGGATAATCGATAGAAAATAACATGGAAGCAGTAAGCATATGGGGCTGCTGATCCAGCAGCCTTCTTCAAGTCCTGCTGAGAAAGGATGGGTTAGGAATGAATGAAGCAACGGTCAGGACAGCCGCGGCTCCGGCTCCGCGGGTGAAACGAAGGAGAGGCAAATTAGGACAAGTGTGGAAAGACCGGGCGCTCTACCTGATGATTATTCCGGGTTTGCTGTTCTTTATTATTTTCAAATACTTGCCTATTGGAGGGATTGCCATTGCCTTCCAGGATTACAAGCCGTATAAAGGGATCGGCGGCAGCGAATGGGTCGGCTTCGAGCATTTTGCAAGGCTATTTCAAGAGCCTGATTTCTTTATGATATTGGGCAATACGTTAATATTGTTCGCCCTGAATCTGGTATTTTTTTTCCCGGTTCCAATCATCATCGCGGTTATGCTGAATGAAGTTAGGCATTCCTTCTTTAAGCGGTTTGTACAGACGATTGTTTATATTCCGCATTTTATGTCATGGGTGATCATCGTATCGATCTCATTCATCATGCTCTCTATGGATAGGGGACTGATCAATGAGCTGCTTGTGATGATGGGCTTGGAGAAAATCAATTTTCTAATGAGTAACGGATGGTTTCGTCCGATGTATGTGCTGCAAATCATATGGCGCGAGGCCGGGTGGGGAACGATTATTTATTTGGCGGCAATGGCAGCCATCGATCCGCAATTGTATGAAGCGGCGCGGATGGATGGAGCCGGCCGATTGCGTCAAATTTGGCATATTACGCTCCCGTCGATTAGAAGCGTTATTATCGTCCTGCTCATTCTGAAGATCGGGGATGTGCTGGAGCTAGGTTTCGAACATATTTATCTTCTATTGAACTCGATGAACCGAGAGGTAGCGGAAATTTTCGATACGTATGTCTATACGGCAGGTTTGAAGCAGGGCGAATACAGCTACAGCACGGCGGTGGGTTTCTTCAAGTCCATCGTGGGACTCATCCTCGTGATGGGTGCGAATTGGTTTTCCAAAAAAGCAGGCGAAGAAGGCGTTTACTAAAAATAGGAGCATTTATAGTTCACGTTTATAAATAAACGTATATTTCACCGTGAAACGAGACAGGAGGATATGCCGCGAATGAAGGATCATGCATTAGGCGGACGGATTTTTGACGCCGTTAACTATACGCTGCTGTTCATCATTGCCCTTGTTATGATTTTACCGTTCATCAATGTCGTAGCAGGCTCTTTTACGACCGTAGGAGAGCTTGCCCGCAAGCCATTTGTGATTATCCCGACGGTTTGGTCGCTGGATGCTTACCGTTTTATTTTTTCAACGAATACAATCTTTAAGTCGCTAGGCGTCTCTGTTGGCGTGACGTTTGCTGGAACCCTGTTCAGTATGCTGCTTACATCGTTTATGGCGTACGGTTTATCCAAGCCGCAGCTGCTAGGCAGAAAAACGATCAACTTTATCGTCGTTTTCACGATGCTGTTCAGCGGCGGTCTGATTCCCAGCTTCCTGGTCGTCAAGGAAATGGGGCTAATTGACTCCTATGCTTCCTTGTTCGTTCCGACGGCTGTCAATGCCTTCAATCTCATCATCATGCGAAACTTTTTTCAAAATTTGCCGGATGGCTTGGAAGAGTCGGCGAAGATGGACGGAGCCGGCTATTGGGCTATTTTTACAAGAATCGTGCTTCCGCTCTCCATGCCGGCGGTTGCGACGATCTCCTTGTTCTACGCCGTAAACTATTGGAATACGTACTTGCCCGCCATTCTCTATTTGAACGATGCAGACAAGTGGCCGGTACAGGTTATTCTTCGGCAGATCGTCGTACTGGCGAGCGGACTTGCGGGTGATACGTCGGATATGGGCAATGGCTATGTGATGCCGCCGCAGCAGACCATTAAGATGGCTGTTATCGTCGTCGCCACGGTGCCGATCCTGATCGTCTATCCGTTTTTGCAAAAGCATTTTGCCAAAGGCGCGCTAATTGGTTCGATAAAAGGGTAGCAAATCGGTTTGCCAATAACGAAAGGAGCATGGAACTAAATGAATGATACAAACACCGCGGCAGCACGTGCTGCGTTTACGCCTTTACAATGGGCGCAGGCCGCTTGCGATTCCTTAATGGCCCGCTATACGCCGCCGCAGCTTCCTCCCGAGAATAGATGGCATTACCATCAAGGCATTTTCCTTCATGGGATGCTGCAGGTATGGGCAAGAACCGGCAATGAAGCTTATCGAAGCTATTCCAAGCAATATGTGGATCATTTAATTGATGAATATGGCAATTTCCTTTTTGCGCGAGATGAATTGGATGCCATCATGCCGGGCTTGCTGCTGTTCCCGTTTGATGATGGCAGCCTAGGCGATTCCCGGTACCGTTCTGCGATCGAGAAGCTTCGGGGACTGTTCGGCACCTTGAACCGCACTTCGGAGGGGGCCTATTGGCATAAAGACAAATATCCGCGTCAAATGTGGCTGGATGGCTTGTATATGGGAGGCGTGTTCGCACTCGAATATGCGGACCGTTACGCAGATGAAAGCTTGATAGCGATGGTTGCGGAGTGGGAGCGGCTCATGCGGAGGCGGATGACCGACGAAGATACTGGCCTGTTGTTTCATGCTTATGACGAAAGCCGGCAGTTTCCGTGGGCCGATCCGGTAACCGGCTGCTCCCCCGAGCAGTGGGGACGGTCCTTGGGCTGGTATGGAATGGCGTTATCTGATTTTCTAGATCGTTTGCCCGCGTCGCATCCAGCCGCCATGGAATGGAAGGAAGCGCTGGGCAAATTCGCGACGGCACTGATACGGTTTCAGGATGCGGAGAGCGGTTTATGGTATCAGGTAGTCAATCAGGGAGACCGGGCTGACAATTGGCTCGAAACCTCTTGTACCAGCTTGTTTGTCTATACGATAGCCAAAGCCGCTAAGCACGGATGCATTGACGGAGAACTGATGAATGCGGCATGGAAAGGGTATGATGGTCTCGTTGCCCGTCTTAAGGAGGATGAACTGGGCATTATCGTTCCGGATATTTGCATCGGCACCTCTGCGGGAGAATATGACTATTACGTTTCCAGACCTGTCAGTGAGAACGACTTGCATGGCGTTGGCGCTTTTATACTCGCTTGCACCGAGATGGAATCTTGGACTGAGAGCAGGGGGGAGACCGCGGGATGAGGGAGTCGCAAGAAAATTTCAGCAATCCGATACTGCCGGGCTTTTATCCCGATCCGTCGATTTGCCGGGTTGGCGAGGATTATTATATGGTCACTTCAAGCTTTGAATATTTCCCTGGAGTTCCTTTGTTCCACAGCAAGGATCTTGTCCATTGGCGGCAGCTGGGCCATGTGCTCGACCGTCCGTCACAGCTGGATCTGGATGGCACGCCTTGCTCGAAAGGGATATACGCGGCTACGATCCGCTGCCATGACGGCATTTTCTATATGATCACGACATTCGTCGTCAGCCAGACAGGTGCCCGCCGTAATTTCTATGTGACAGCGGAGGACCCTGCGGGTGAGTGGTCTGATCCAATCTGGCTGCCGGATGCCCCGGGCATCGATACCTCCTTTTTCTTCGATGACGACGGAAAGGCGTACGTCATGGCGAATCGCGTCCCTCCAAGCGGACAGCAGTATCCGAAGCACATGGAAATTTGGCTGCAGCAGTTCGATATCAAGGGTAAAAGGCTGATCGGCGAAAAATACAGTTTGTGGGATGGGGCGCTAAAAAACGCCCATGCCCAGGAAGGGCCTCATATCTACAAAAAAGACGGCTATTACTATCTGCTGATAGCCGAGGGCGGCACCGGATTTACGCATGCGGTAACCGTCGCAAGAAGCATCTCCGTGACGGGCCCGTATGAGAGCTGCAAGTCGAATCCAATATTGACGCATCGCCACTTGGGACAGGAATACGCGATAACGAACGTCGGGCATGCAGATCTTGTCGAGACGACGGCCGGCGAATGGTGGATGGTATGCCTCGCATCCCGTCCTTATGGCGGACCATACCGCAATCTTGGCCGGGAGACGTTTCTTGTGCCTGTCGATTGGGAAGACGGCTGGCCGGTCATCAATCCGGGCAAAGGTGTGGTGGAGCTGCAATCCCGCAGGCCGAATTTGCCGGAGCATCGGTTCCCCGCTAAACCCGCTTGCGACCATTTCGACAGCGGGAAGCTGGATGACTGCTGGAATTTTATTCGTACGCCACGCGGCGATTTCTGGAGCCTGACGGACAGGCCAGGTTTTCTTCGGCTTAGGCTGAAGCCAGAGACGATCACCCAGCCGGTTAATCCGTGCTTCGTCGGAAGGCGGCAGCAGCATATGGGCTTTGCGGCCCGTACGGTGATGGAGTTTGCCCCGGAGCGTGACGGGGAGGCGGCGGGCGTCGTGCTGCTGCAAAACCATGACTATATGCTGCGCTTCGAGTATGCGAAGGTTCTTGGTTCGGGCTTATTGCGGTTGGTTGAGCGCAAGGGCGGGGAGGAACGGATACTGGCGTCGCAGGAATGGAGCGGCAACAAGTTGTACATCAAAATCGAGGCTGAACAGCAAAGCTATCGTTTCCAGTATGCCGCATTATCCGGGCAATGGGAGACGCTTGCGGAAGACGTTGACGGCAGGCTGCTCAGCTCGGATGTCGCCGGCGGTTTTGTAGGCGCTTATTTGGGGCTGTATGCCACTTCGAACGGAACGGTTAGCGGCAATTTTGCTGACTTTGATTGGTTTGAATACGGAGGGACAGAGACATGATAGAAAATGTAAAGCAGACCCGCGAGCCATGGGTCTCCGATCAAGGAGACGGAACCTATCGCAACCCGGTGCTTCATGCCGATTATTCGGATCCTGACGTCATCCGCGTCGGGGATGATTTCTATATGACGGCTTCAAGCTTTGGGCATCTGCCTGGACTGCCTATCCTTCATTCCAAGGATTTGGTCAACTGGACCTTGGTCAATCACGCGATAAAGGAAATGCCGCTGCCAGGCTATGACCGTCCGCAGCATGGGAACGGCGTATGGGCGCCAAGCCTGCGTTATCATGACGGAAAGTACTGGATATTTTACGGCGATCCCGATGTGGGCATTTTCATGAGCACGGCTGTTGATCCGTCCGGGGAATGGGCGCCTCTCCATCTGCTGCAGGAGGGCAAAGGGCTCATCGACCCTTGTCCGTTCTGGGACGAGGATGGGAAAGCCTATCTCGTGCATGCGTTCGCACACAGCCGAAGCGGCATTAAGCATAAGCTTCGCCTGTGCGGAATGGCGCCGGACGGCAGCAAGCTTTTGGACGAAGGACAGATTGTTTTTGACGGAACGGAAGGCCATCCCACGATGGAAGGCCCGAAAATGTACAAGCGAAACGGCTATTATTATATCTTCGCGCCGGCGGGAGGCGTTAAGCCGGGCTGGCAGACGGTGCTGCGCTCGGCAGCGGTCAACGGTCCGTATGAGGATCGGATCGTGCTGCATCAAGGGGACAGCGCGGTCAATGGTCCGCATCAAGGCGGCTTCGTTGAGCTTGATTCCGGAGAATCCTGGTTTATGCATTTTCAGGATAAAGGGGCATATGGCCGTATCATCCATCTTCAGCCAGTGGTGTGGCAGGACGATTGGCCGTTCATGGGCGTCGATGCGAATGGTGACGGGATTGGCGAACCGGTCATGCATTATCCGAAGCCCAAGGTTAGGGGGAGCTCGCCGATTGCAGTCCCTTTTGCTTCCGATGAATTTGGCGGAAGCACGCTAGGCAAGCAGTGGCAGTGGCAGGCCAATCCAGATCCAAGGTGGTATGAGCTGGGTGCGCTTGAGAGCCATATCCGATTGCATGCGCTGCCCAAGCCTTCAGGAAGTTCCTCGCTGTTCGAAGTGCCGCAGCTGCTGCTTCAGAAGTTTCCGGCGGAGCAGTTCGATATGACGGCAAAGCTATCCTGCTCGGAATTGAAGAAGGGAGATGCCGCGGGTCTTGTCGTATTCGGCTTCGCATTTGCCTATCTTTCGGTTTGCCGCGAGGAAGACGGCGGACTTTCGCTTCATTATACGGAGGGGGATCAGGAAGCCGAGCAGTGTATTTCGAGCCATAAACTGAACAACTGCACCGTCTGGCTTCGGGTTTCTGTCCGCCAGGAAGCAAGCTGTATCTTTGCTTACAGTGAGGACGGGAAGCAGTACCATCCAATGGATGCGCCGCCGTTTACCGCACGCGAAAGCCGCTGGGTCGGCGCGAAGGCGGGGATTTTCGCTCTTCATCGCGGGGAGCAGGCACAGGGCGGTTACGTCGACGCGGATTGGTTCCGAGTAAGCGCGCCGGAGGAGGTGCGCGGCCTATGAGCGGAATGAAGCCGTTTCCTAAGGTTGAACTGCCGCGAATTCCGGAACGCGATTTTCTGATTACGCAATTCGGCGCCGTTGGAGACGGGATGACGGACAATACGGAAGCGATCGAACGCGCGATTGCGGCATGCGATCGCGCAGGCGGGGGACGCGTCGTCATACCGGCAGGCTTATGGCTTACCGGGCCCATCGTCCTGCGAAGCCGCATGGAGCTTCATGCGGCATCGGGAGCGCTCGTCACATTCAGCCGTAATTTCGAGCAATACCCGTTAATCGTATCGCAATTCGAGGGTCAGCCAGCCGTTCGCTGCCGCGCGCCGATTGATGGGGAAAAGCTAGAGGATATCGCCATTACAGGACCGGGCGTATTTGATGGCAGCGGCGACGCCTGGCGGCCGGTCAAGCGGATGAAGCTGACGGCATCGCAGTGGAAACAACGGATCGCATCTGGCGGAGTGGTTGCGGAGAATGCTGAGGGAGAAATATGGTGGCCAACCGCACAGGCCATGCATGGCGAAGCGGAAATTCGCCGTTTGCAGCAGGAAGGCAGTCTAGACCCGGCGGAATACTGGGCGGCAAGAGATTATCTGAGACCGGCATTGGTCAGTCTGCGGGGCTGCCGGCGCTTGCTGCTTGATGGACCTACGTTCCAAAATTCACCGGGATGGTGCCTGCATCCTTGGGGATCCGAGCATGTCACGGTACGCCATACGACGGTTCGCAATCCTTGGTATTCACAAAATGGGGATGGACTCGATATCGATTCTTGCCGCTTCGTCACGGTAGACGGCTGTTCGTTCGATGTCGGAGATGATGCCATTTGCATGAAATCCGGCAAGGATGAAGCGGGGCGCAGGCTAGCCATGCCTTGCGAATATGTGACGGTGACGAACTGCAAGGTTTATCACGGTCATGGCGGTTTCGTTATCGGCAGTGAGATGTCCGGCGGCGTTAATCATATCCGCGTATCGGATTGCGATTTTATGGGGACGGATATCGGTCTCCGCTTCAAAAGCGCGAGAGGACGCGGCGGGATCGTGGAGGATATCCGCATCGAGAACATCCGCATGAAAGATATCGCGCTTGAAGCGATATCGTTTCATTTATTTTATCAAGGCGTAGAGGGCTCTGAGGGATTCGATGACAGGGAATATCCAGTCGATGAGGGAACGCCTGTTTTCCGCAAAATTACGATGCGGAATATTTACTGCGCTGGAGCGTCGGTCGGTTTGCTTGTTAACGGGCTTGCGGAGATGCCGCTCAGTGACTGCTTGCTGGAAAAAGCAGTCATTCAAAGCGAACGGGGCATTTTATGCAGGTTTGCGGCAGGGCTAAAGCTTCGCAACATCCGCCTGCAAGTGAAGGAAGGACCGCTGGCATCTTTCCATGAATGCAAAGATGTAGAAATGGTTGAATGGCAAGGAGAAACGAAGGATACGAGCGTCAATACGCCGATTCTAGTAACAGGAAACAGCTCCGCCAACATAAAGGTGGCCCCTCTCGCATAACAGCATGAGCAGTTAAATGAAGCAGGATAAAGGAAGAGGATCACTCTATTGGCTAGGCAAAAGCCATTCAATCGTTGTATAACAATTAGGAGAAGAGGTCAGCCGCTTAGGCTGGCCTCTTTTTTTTAGATCGAAGAAAAGGTGAAAACCAGGCGCACAGTCTAGCCTCGTTTATATTCCGTTTATATTCCGTTTAAAAACGTGAGGTAGGATGACTACATCATCTGATATTGGAGGAATTGCAATGGATCTTGGATTTAAGAAGAAAGCAGAACCCAACAACGGCGATTGGGCTGTCGAAGCGCGCGGACTCGTGAAAGCTTTCGGGAACGATCGGGCTGTGGATGGCGTGGATTTGAACGTGCGCACTGGTATGATATACGGCGTGCTTGGTCCGAATGGGGCGGGCAAGACGACAACGATTAGAATGCTGGCGACCTTGCTTCGGCCGGACGCGGGCTCAGCGCGAATATTCGGGCACGATGTAGTGAAGGAGTCACAGATTGTCCGTCAGTTAATCGGGGTGACGGGTCAATATGCGTCGGTTGACGAGTCGCTTAGCGCTACTGAGAACCTGATCATTTTCTCGCGGCTGCTAGGGCTTGGACGTTCAGAGGCACGGAAAAAGGCATGGGAGCTGCTTGAGGAATTCGGTTTGACGGAGGCCGCAAAGCGGCCGCTCAAAAATTTCTCCGGCGGCATGCGTCGCCGACTGGATCTGGCGGCGAGCCTTATTGCACAGCCGCCGCTTCTCTTTCTTGACGAACCGACTACTGGACTGGACCCGCGTACGCGCGCACAGATGTGGGATACGATCCGCCGCTTGGTGAATACGGGGTCAACCGTCCTGCTAACGACGCAGTACCTTGAAGAGGCAGATCAACTGGCAGACCGAATCGCGGTTATTGACCATGGCCGAGTGGTCGCAGAGGGTACATTGGATGAACTGAAAGCATCAGTGGGCACCTCGTCTCTGCATTTGAAAGTCCAGAATCCACAAGATATCGAGGCCGCCCGTGTGACTGTTGACCAAATACTCGGCATTCAATCAAACGTATCGTACGAGGCAGGAAAAATCACTGCACCGGTAACGAACGTCGACCGGGTCACTGATCTTCTTAATGCCCTCCGCGAAGCGGGGGTTCACTTAGCCGAGATGAGTGTGCAGAAGCCGACCCTCGACGAGGTATTTCTAACCATAACCGGCCATGGTGTTAAGGAGGAAGGGATACCGGCGTCCCATGAATCGAATGAAGCAGAGGTGGCAAAAGTATGAGAACAACTTCAATTCAACCGGGTGCCGATCGCGAGTTGAAAAACTACACGAGCTTTGGCCAGACGATACGGAACTCATTGACGATGGCCTATCGGGGGCTACTGAAGATCCGGCGCACGCCCGAGCAATTGTTTGACGTAACGCTCCAGCCTATTATCTTCACTTTGATGTTTACCTACATCTTTGGCGGTGCGATTTCCGGTGATGTAGTGAACTATTTACCGGTCATCATTCCCGGCATTCTCGTGCAGACGGTAATCACGACCTCAATCGTCACGGGCGTTCAATTGCGTGAGGACATGGATAAAGGGGTGTTTGACCGATTCAAGTCACTGCCTATCGCGCGTATCGCTCCGCTCGCGGGGGCGTTGCTCGCAGACACCGTCAGGTATACCATTGCGACTGTTCTCACCTTTACCATGGGATATATCATGGGCTACCGTCCTGATGGAGGTCTGGATCATGTTGCCATTGCCGCAATTCTTGTGATTGTATGCGCCTGGTCGATTAGCTGGATATTTGCCTTCTTCGGCGTGATTGCACGTACGGCTTCAAGCGTACAAGGGATATCGATGCTTGTGCTGTTTCCGCTCACGTTTCTATCCAACGCCTTCGTGCCGGTCGATACCATGCCCGGCTGGCTTCAATGGTTTGTTAATATCAATCCGATCTCGCACCTCGTTACTGCCGTACGTGAACTTGCCAACACGGGAACCATAGGTTGGGATCTCGTTATCTCACTCGGTGGAGCTGCTGTCATTGTGGCGATTTTTGCACCGATCACGGTACGCGCCTATATGCGCCGGACATAGTATTACTGAACATAACGGGATCGTGCCTAAAGGCAGCGATGTGAATGAATCATATCCAGAAATCAGCTTTGATACTGCCGGAATGATATACGATTCACCTTCTCTCGGAGCAAGTCAACGTCATCGGTAAACAGCATATAAATTAGATGGAAAATCTCCCGCTAATAATTCGTTTAATTGATATTTATGGAGTTTAACTGGAAAAACTCATGTTAATCTCGATGGATAGGCCATTTTTTCTGAAGAAGTCTTGGTTTAACGGGAGAAATTCCATCTAAGCGTGGAGCGGAGAGCAGCATGCAATTTTTAACGGGAGAAATTCCTTGTAAATGAGATAGAGATAGATACGGATAGAATCAGCAGAAAATCATTTGGTGCCCCTTTAACGGGTAAAAATAAAAAAGAACAGCCATCCCGCTAAGGGATGGCTATTCCAATCGTGATCCTTCGCTTACC
The DNA here is from genome assembly GCF_040676435.1 of Paenibacillus sp. LPE1-1-1.1. Taxonomy (NCBI): domain Bacteria; kingdom Bacillati; phylum Bacillota; class Bacilli; order Caryophanales; family Paenibacillaceae; genus Paenibacillus; species Paenibacillus sp. LPE1-1-1.1. Next base: position 915,384 of record NZ_JBEGHY010000001.1, on the reverse strand, counting down.
TCATCACATAATCCGCTAACACGCTTTGAAGCTCATAAATATTTAAGCTTTTGTTGAATTTTTTCTCGACAGGGGCTGCTGTCCCGGAAATCCAAATTTTCAGCTCCGCATCCATATCGAACGTTCCAGCGGTCTCGATGCTGAAATGCGTGATGCTCTTGTAGGGATAGGAGTGGATTTCCACTTTTTTTCCCGTAATCCCTTGCTTGTCAACGAGGATAAGCCGTTTATCCGTAAATATAAACAAATCCCTAATCAATTTGTACGCTTTCTCGAACCTTTCCGTGCTTCCAAGCAGATGCTTGAATTCTTTGTTTACATCATCCATCTTCAGCTCGGATGCATTGCCCATCAACCCGTCAAGAAACCCCATTGCTATTCCCCCATCGACATTTAATAGTCCACCAATGTAATTCTATGAATAGGCTGAGACTCCTTTATTGAAACCGGGATCCTTTTTAGGGGATCCTGTTTTTTCGTGCTTATCCAATCAAGAAGTCAATTTTATCTTAAAAAAGATCAAAATACCGTCACATCGGACATTCTCGTTTTCTTTATAATGAGGACAACTTCAAAATATACTCTTAGGAATTCGAGGTGCTTGTAATGGAAACCACAACACGGGCGGCTGCAAACCAAAGCTTAGCTAAGCCGAAAAAAGTGCGCTCGCTGGAAAGCGGAGAGACGCTTGCGGGCTGGCTGTTCGTCGGACCGATGCTTATCGGCGTATTTATTTTGGTCCTTCTTCCGATTTTAGCTACGATCGTGCTTAGCTTTGCGGATTGGAATTTTGTACAAGGTTGGAATGGCATAAACTGGGTTGGATTCGGGAATTTCGAGAAGCTCCTGCATGATTCGCAATTTTTGCGGTCAGTGCGCAACAATTTTCTGTTCCTCTTCGCCGTACCGATTTATATGATCATCTCGATGGTGCTGGCCGTCATTATTGACCGTCATGTCTATCTGAAAAGTTATTTCAAAGTAGCGTATTTTATGCCTTACATCTCAAGCATTGTAGCCGTTGCCGTGGTTTGGCAGGTGCTGTTCCAGCCATCCTACGGGCCGATCAACCAGTTCTTGAAAACAATCGGCATCGACAATCCGCCGATGTGGATCGCTGATCCTCATTACGCGTTGATCTCGATCATGATGATCGTCGTCTGGACTTCCATCGGTTTCAACATGATTATTTACATCGCCGGTCTGCAATCTATCCCTAAGGACCTATACGAAGCAGCCGATATTGACGGTGCGAACGGTTGGACCAAATTTGCCCGCATTACGTTTCCGCTGCTTTCGCCAACGTCATTTTTCCTGCTCGTCACCGGCATCATCTCGACGTTCAAAGTGTTCGACGTCATAGCGGTTATGACGCAGGGCGGTCCGATCGGTTCGACCTCGCTGATGGTCTGGTACTTGTACGATACGGCCTTCGTCAACCTTAAAGTCGGTTATGCGTCATCGATTGCGGTCGTGCTCTTCCTGTTCGTCCTGCTGATTACATTCGGGCAGTGGATGGCACAGAAGCGCTGGGTCAATTATTAAAAAGGAAGGGGCTGCATTACATGCCGACAACAAACAAGAGCATCAACTGGCGTAAGGCCATTTTAACGGTTATTATGGTTGGACTCAGCATACTTTTCCTGCTTCCATTCATCTGGATGCTGGTTACCTCCTTTAAGGTGGAAAAAGACGTATTCGTGTATCCAATCGAGTGGATTCCTAGAAAGTGGAATGCGATTCAAAATTATAAGGATGTTTGGATTGGAGAATATCCTTTTTGGAAATATTATCTTAATTCCATAAAAGTCGGAGTGACCACTACGGTGATATCCGCTCTGATCTCGGCGCTGGCCGCATACGGCTTCTCGAAAATTCATTTTAAAGGCAGCAATTATTTGTTTCTTATTGTTCTTGCCACTTACATGGTGCCAAGCCAAGCCATTCTTATCCCGCAGTTTATTTTGTACCGCCAAATCGGGTTGTTCGACAGCCTGCTGGGCCTGATCTTGCTTGGCAGCTTCAGCGTACTCGGCACGTTCATGCTTCGGCAGTTCTTCATGGGCGTCCACCAGGAATTTATTGAATCGGCCAAAATCGACGGCGCGAACCATTTCCGGATTTTCTGGAGCATTGCTCTGCCGCTCGTCAAGCCGGCCGTCGCTACGTATGCGATCCTGCGCTTCATCTGGACTTGGAACGACTATCAGGGCCCGCTGATCTTCTTGCGCAGCGACCGGCTGTTCACCATTCCGCTGGCGATGCAGAAGTTTACCTCGATGAGCGGCGAGTTCTACTCGCTGATCATGGCTGCTGCCGTATCCGCGATCCTGCCGCTTCTGATCGTGTTCATAATCGGCCAGAAGAGCGTCATCGAAGGGATTGCGATGGGCGGCGTCAAAGGCTGATGAAAGCGTTGGCAAAAAAGTCGATTTCTTTTCAAAATAAGTAAATATTGTTGCATCCAACGGATTCCGGCTCGCTCTATAATTTATATTATCAAGTCCGAAAGACATTATATTGAATTTATTAGGGGGCAAACAAATGAAAAAGAAATGGTTAACGGGAACCGCTGCCATGGTATTGCTGACGGGCATGCTTGCCGGATGCGGAAACTCGAACACGGGCTCGAACGGCGCGAACACGAATGCTGATGCGAGCGCTGACGGAAACGCGGCCAAAACGGAGGATGCTGTAAATCTGAGACTCTATACTTACGGAACGGAAGAAGCCTACAACTGGAAAGCGACGCTTGATGCCTACCACACGGCCAATCCGAAAGTTACGGTTGAGCTCGTCCAGCTCAGCGAGAAAGGCGATACGCAGGAAGCGACGAAAAAGCTGGATCTCGCGGCCGCGTCCTCTGAGCAAATCGATGTGCTGATGTTCAGCGACGCTGCGGCTTATTCGCAGCGCGTGGCGCTTGGCATGGCAGCTTCGCTTGATGAATTCATCGCAAAGGACGGCTACAAGGTCGAAGAAGATTATAAAGTAGATACCCACTTGAACGGCAAGGTTTATGCGCTTCCAGGTAAATTCAATCCTTGGTACGTGCTGCTTAACAAAGACCATTTGGATGAAGCAGGCCTTGCGGTTCCGAGCGACTGGACATGGGATGAATTTGCGGATTATGCGAAAAAGTTGACGAAGGGCGATGGAGCAACCAAGCGCTACGGCACTTACTTCCACGGTCCGCAAAACGGCGGATGGATGGAATTCTTGAAGCTTATGCTGGAAAATCAGCCGCAAAACTCCGAATTCTTGAAACCTGACGGCTCGTCTAACCTGGATGATCCGAACTTCAAGGCTACGCTTGAGCTGCGCTTGCGCATGGAGAAAGAGGATAAGTCTTCCGTTCCTTATTCGGATATGATTTCACAGAAGCTGGCTTACCGCAATCAGTTCTTCAACCAGTCGGTCAGCATGCTGACGATCGGTTCTTGGATGAACACCGAGATTGGCGGAACGGACAAGGTGCCGCTCACTTTCAATGTGGCTGTCGCTCCTTTCCCGAAAAACAACCCGGGCGATGAAACAGGCTTGACGCCGGTTACGACTGACTATGTGGCCGTGTCGGAGACGTCCAAAAACAAGGAAGAGGCTTACAAATTCGTACGCTGGTACACGACGGAAGGCCAAGTCGTGCAGGGGAAAAACATCCCGGCTTGGAACGGCGTTAAAAACGAGCAGATCGCAAGCATAATCGATACGATTCTTGCCGGAACAAAAAATCCGGAGCTTGTGGACAAAGCGACGCTTGTCGATACGCTCGTAAACTCCAAAGCTTCTCAAATTATCGCTCCTGCTTCGTATCAGGCCGAAGTTTATAAAGCGATTAACGAAGAATACGAGAAGCTTATCCTAGGCAACCAGGATATCGATGCGACCGTAGAAAACGCCAAGAAGCGGGTGGATGAAATTGTTGCGGCAAACAAAAAGTAATACGTTATAATAATACCGGTAGGGGACGGAAGTTGCGTCCCCCTTTTTTTCTATCCTGAGGGGGACAAACCATGTATCGTTGGCTCAGCGCATCCTATTTCCGTACGGTACGCGCAAAATTATCGGCTGCTTCCATCGTCTGTATTTTAGTTCCGGCCGTCCTGACCATGTTGATTTACAATTCATTGACGCAGGAGGCCGTTGAGGAGCAGGCCAGCGCGAATGCGACAGACGCGATGAAGCTGGTGAACGGCTCGGTCAACAGTTTATTGCAAGGCATGCTGAACCTGACGAATTACATTCAAGTGAATTCGGATATGAATGCCTTTTTTAAGCAAAGCGTGAGAGAACAGCCCATCGACTTTTACAGCCGTTTTACGGCGACTAACCGTATTATGCAGCAGCTCGAGAGCTTAACCTATATCGGAGAGAAGAGCTATATCAGCATTATTCTTACGAACGGCACTACTTTTACGAACTATTCGAAGGACGAGTTCGATCCGATGCTTTTTTTGAAGGAGCCATGGTTTAAACATCTTCAGGAATTGGATGGGCTGCAATCCTATTGGGTAGGCTCGACGCCCACCCTATTTCCTTATGATAAACACGACAGTCCGTATCAAATATCGGTGGCGCGCACGCTGCGGCTGGACAGCTCGAAAATCTACGGATACGTTATCGTGACGATGATGGAAAACAAAATCAGCCGGATTTTTGACGGTCTGACAGGGGGGCGGGAAGTCATGCTCGTTGACGGGAGCGGAAACATTATCTCATCCCCCCACCGAGATCAAATCAACAAACCGTTCCTTTACAGCGGGCAAATGGACTGGAATAATCAAAAACCCACGTCCGAAATCATCAATGACGGCGATCAGAAGATGCTGCTGACGAAGGCGAAGCTCAGCTTTAATGATTGGCATCTGGTTGCTGCGCAGCCCTATCAGGATGCGATCGTCAACATCAGTTCGATTTTTAAACGAGTATTCCTGTTCCAGCTGATTTCTTTCTTTGTTTTCCTTCTCCTGCTGCTTACCCTGATGCGAACGTTCACTAGGCCGCTTATCCGGCTCGGGAAGGTCGCGGCAGGCGTTCAGCGGGGGAATCTCGAAATCCGCTCCGGTGTGCGGGGTCAGGATGAAATCGGCCGACTAGGCTTTCTGTTCGACCAAATGCTGGATCGCATCAAGGATATGATCGCCGAGGTGTCGCAGACGCAGGCAAGAAAGCGGAAGGCCGAGCTCGCCATGCTGCAAGCCCAGATCAATCCGCATTTCCTCTTCAACGTACTGAATTCGATCCGAATGAAGGTCATGCGCGGCGGAGATCAGGACAGCGCGAAAATGATCGCCTCCTTATCCAAGCTGCTGCGGATGACGATCAGCAGGGACGATGACGTCATTACGCTGCATGAGGAGATTGAACTGCTGACACATTACGTGGAATTAATGAATCTAAGGCAGAAGAACGAAGTTAAGCTTGTGCTCGATGTGTCCGTTTCGGCTTTTCATGTGAAGGTTCCGCGCTTCATTCTTCAGCCGCTCGTGGAGAATGCGCTGATTCACGGTTTAAGCCAAAGCGCGGGGACGATTCAGATCGAGACCGTCATGGAAGAGACGGAGCGGTTCATGGAGCTGTCTGTCGAGGATGACGGCAAAGGGATGGAGGAGGAAGCGCTTAACCGCCTGAGAGAGCGCTTATCGGCCGAATCGTCCGAAGCCAAGCAGGTGAAGGAAAGAACGGTATCGGGTCTGTCGGGCATCGGGGTTGAAAATGTGGCCGAGCGCATGCGAATCTTATTCGGAGACGCCTTCAGCATGACATTCAGCAGCCAACCCGGTTCGGGAACCCGGATTATGATGAGAATTCCAATCCAAGAAGGGAGTCGCACTCATGTATAAAGTAATGCTCGTGGATGATGACTATCCGGTGCTGGAGTTGTTGTCCGAGGTAGTCGACTGGGAATCGCTCGGCCTGCAGTTATGCGGTAAGCATGAGAATGGGCTGGCCGCCTGGGAGCACGCCCAGCAAGAAAAGCCCGATATTCTCGTAACGGATATCGGGATGCCCAAGATGGACGGATTGGAGCTTGCCTCCAAAATGAAGCAGCTGAACCCTTCGGTCCGGATCGCGATATTATCATGCCACAGCGAGTTTCAATATGCGCAGCAGGCCATGCGCCTAAACGTGCAGGATTATTTGCTGAAGGATCAGCTCGATCCGGAGGACTTGGTCAGACTGCTCGGAAAATTCAAGGCCGGTCTCGATGGGGAGCGGCAGATGCATCAGGAGCAGAACCAGATGAGGCATGTGGTCAATGAAACGCGGGAGCTGCGCAAAGAAAAAACGTTCCGCAATTTCATTCAACAGCCGTTGATCTTTGCGGCGCAGTGGCAAAAGGAATTCAGGACTTACGGTCTGCTTGATGCAGGCGAGCATTGTATTCCCGTAATAGGCTGCATCGAAAATTACGGCGTGATCAAGAACCGCTTTGATTCCGATCAAACGCTTCATTTCGCGGTCAGCAACGTGATGGAGGAGCTCAGCGGCACGCTTCCGCTCCATACCGTGCATGTCGGTTACAGCAATCGTGAATCGCTCTTTTTGTTCGCATATAAGCCAGGCATCAAGAGAAATGTCCATGATCAGGTGCAGGAGAGCTTGCACGGCATACAGAATACGCTCGGCAAGGTACTGAAAATACGTATGGCCTTCCTGACCGGCCGCGGCTGCGACAGCCCGGAGGGGCTCAAACAAATGCTCAGCGCGCTGGTCTCCTCGGAGGAACAACGGTTCTATTTAACCGAGGGTGAAATCGCCAAGTGGCAGCCGGATGTCTTGCGTGCAGCAGGGCTGTTCGCGCACTACGATTCAGCGGGTGCGGAAGCCAGGGAAGCGCTTATCGCCAAGGACGAGGCGGAGATCGTGGCTACCGCCGTCAAATGGGAAGCCCTTATTCGGGAGTCCAGATTTCCTTCGGATGAAGTAAGGGATTGGGTGCTCAAGCTGCTGATTGATTTGCGTCTCAAGCTGCATGCCTTGCTCTATACGTCGTCAGCTACGTCAGCGGAGACGCTTCACAAAGAAATCGTCCAGTTCGATTCGCTTTGGGGATTATTCCAGTGGCTTAAATCGCATTTACGTTCCTACATTTCGGTGAGGGAAGAAGGCACGCCGGCGAGTAAGCGCCGTGAGGTGACCGAGGCATACAACTATGTCTCCCTGCATCTCGGCCGCAGAATTACGCTGGAAGAAGTGGCCGCGCATCTGCATATGAACCATAGCTATTTCAGCCGTTTCTTCAAAAAGGAGACCGGTATGACTTTCATCGAATACGTCACGCGCAAGAAGATTGAACGAGCCAAGGAGCTGCTCGATCAAACAAGCCATTCCGTGAATGAAATTTGCGCGATGCTGGGTTACGACAATCAAAGCTACTTCATTAAGACCTTCAAGACGCAGGCAGGGGTTACGCCAACCGAATACCGCGGCTAAATAGCGTCCTTACGGGATAGCAAGGAATGAGCATTGCCGCGGTATAATGCGCTTGAAAGAAATTTCTAAGACAGGTGGGAACGATGAGATGTCTGCAATATCGATTAGTGCGATCCAAACAACGCAATGGCTGGATGGAGCGAAGGTTCAGAGCGCCGCGAAAATACGTAAGATAAGCACCCGAAACGGAGTTGATCCGCTGGTTTGCGGCGGTTGCTTTTTCCTCAAAGGCCATTCGGGTCTGAAAGGAGGCTGCGGCATCCCATGGGAATGATTGAGCATGCCATTGCATCGAATCCGCTGCAAAGCAAAGCGGATCTGGAGCTCGCTTTTCACCAGCTGGTGAAGCCTTTGCTTCCTTATTATTCAAAAGGAGGGGCACGCCTAGACCTTGGTGTAACCGGAGCGGGCTACGCGCCTGAGGTTGCGCAGATGGAAGGATTTTCGCGCGTGATGTGGGGGCTGGTTCCGCTCATCGCAGGCGGAAGCATTGACGAGCAGCTGCTGGAAATCTGTCTGAACGGCATAACGAATGGTATCGATCCTTTGCATGAGGAGTACTGGGGGGCGATAGCAGACTACGATCAACGCCTCGTTGAAATGGCTGCGCTGGGCTTTGCTCTTGCTGTTATCCCCGAACGAATCTGGGAGCCGCTTAGTCCCAAGGCCAGGCAGCAATTTTATGATTGGCTAAACCAAATCAACGAGCATCCGGTCTATGAATGCAACTGGCTGTTCTTCCATGTGCTGGTCAATACGGGTTTTTATAAGCTGGGCTTGCCTTATGCCAAAGAGCAGATGGAAGAGAATTTGCAGCGAATCGAAGCGTTTTATCTGGATGAAGGCTGGTACGCGGACGGAATCGGAGGGCACAGCGATTACTACGTGCCATTTGCCATTCACTACTATGGTTTGTTATATGCGAAGCTGATGGGCGCTGAAGACCCGGAGCGGACGGCACGCTTCAAAAACCGCGCAGGCATTTTTGCCAAACAATTTATCAGTTGGTTTGCCGAGGACGGCCGTGCTATCCCATATGGCCGCAGCATGACGTATCGCTTCTCGCAGGGCGCAATATGGGGCGCGCTTGCATTTGCAGACGTGGATTCCTTCTCGCCAGGCATACTCAAGGGTTTGGTTATGCGGCATCTTCGCTGGTGGTTTAAGCAGCCGATATTTGCAAACGACGGCGTTATGACGATCGGCTACACCTATCCGAACCTGATTATGGCCGAAAATTATAATGCTCCGGGCTCCGTATACTGGGCTATGAAAGCTTTTCTGCCGCTTGCCTTGCCGGAGGACCATCCTTTCTGGCTGGCCGATGAGCTGCCATTGCCGGTGCTGCCGAGTCTATCGGTCCAGCGGTCCCCGCATATGATTATATGCCGGCAGCAGGAATCAGGGCATATCGCGGCCTTTAATGCCGGGCATTTGACAACAAATGAACATACCCATACCTCGGCCAAATACGAAAAGTTTGTTTATTCCGCATCGTTCGGATTCAGCGTGCCGCGGGCGGAGTGGGGGCTTTCGCAGGGGGCATTCGACTCGATGCTGGCCCTTAGCGAAGGCGACAATCTTTACCGGGTTCGAAGAAGAAACGAAGAAACCTCAATCAGCGGCGATTGGATTGCGGCAAGGTGGAAGCCTTGGCGCGATGTGGAGGTTACGACGTACATTCTGGCCGGTTTGCCTTGGCATCTCCGTGTTCATTATATAGAGACGGCCAGGGAACTGGACGCGGCAGAAGGCGGCTTCGCGCTGCCGCTGGATCATACGCTTGCTCTGATCGGGCAAGAGGGCGCTGCCGCCGCGCAAAGCGCATTCGGAGGCAGCGGCATTGCCGGAATCATGGGCTACGAGCATGCGGAACTGCTGCGCGTTCAATCGAATACGAACCTCATGCACCCAAGAACGGCGATTCCGACGTTGAAGGCGCATCTGAAGCCGGGCGTGCATGTGCTCGTGTCCGCCGTTTATGGCGAGCCTGGAATAAGCAGTGCCTTCGCGCCGCAGGATTGGCAGAAGCGGTTTACGGTAACTTCCGAAGCCAGTCAGTTAAGAATAACGGGCCCTTCGGGCAAGGAGCTAATAATAAGCATGTAATATAAAATAGTTATTAGCATTCCTATCTATTTTCAGCCTGAAGTTCCCAATCGCGGACCTCTTAAACAGAGCCGTGTTTGGGAACTTTTTTATTATCCCTGGCTGCCGTGCAAATCTATCGAACCTGCTCAATGAACCTGCTCGCCGCGCTGGAAAGCGGCATGTTCCGCATAATCATGATCCCCACATGCGTGGGCGGCAGCTGCACATCTAATTGAATTTCGAAGAGAGAGCCTTCTTCCAGCTCATTCGATACGAATTCTCTGGTGACGTATGAAATTCCGAGTCCTTTCCGTGCAAACTCGATAAGAAGTTCCACGCTCCCGACCTCGATTTCAGGCTTGAGCGTATAACCGTAGTTTTGAAATAATTCCGTTATGGCCATTCGCGCCCGGCTGTTGCGCGAGAAGAGGATAACGGGATGCTGAAGAAGCATATCGAGCGTTAGAACTACATCCTTCAGCTCGGCATAACGGGCCCCCGCTACGAAGCAATCTTGCAGCTTGATGCTCTCCGTCACTTCTAACTGCGAATCGACGATCGGCATGCGAACGACGCCCAAATCAATTCTTCCCTCCTTTAAGAAAGTAATGATTTCCGGAGTCGTTCCATGATTCAAGTGAAGCTTGATGCCGGGATGATGACGATGGAAATCTTCCAAATACGGAAGCAAATAATGCTTGAACAGCGAATCGCTACCGCCGATACGCAGCTCGCCGCTGTCCAGATTTTTGAGCGCCGCCATTTTCTCTTCGGCCAGCGAGATAAGGATATGGGACTGCTCAATATAGGAATACAGCATGGTGCCCTCTTGCGTAAGCGTAACGCCCTTTGAAGTCCTGTAAAATAACGAAATGCCGAAGCTGTCTTCCAGCTGTTTGATGGCATGGCTGACGCTCGGTTGGGTGAGGTACAAGGCTTTGGCAGCCTTCGTCAAACTTCCCGTTTTCGCAGCCCAATAAAAAACCTTGTACAATTCATAATTATTGTTCATAGACATGGTCTATAGCTCCTGTGAAATATATTAATTACTTGTATGGTTCCTAATCGTATTATAGTGGAACTAAGAAATAGAAACCAGAGCTTGCGGAGAGAGGAAGAAGGAGAATATTATGCCTATAACGAAAACAATTGATCAATTAGCTATCGATACGATCCGAACCTTGTCCATCGATGCCATTAACAGCGCCAATTCCGGACATCCAGGATTGCCGATGGGAGCAGCGCCGATGGCGTACGCCCTTTGGTCCCAACATTTAAATCACAATCCCGGCCATGCCAAATGGTTTAACCGCGACCGCTTCGTTCTATCTGCGGGCCACGGTTCGGCTTTGCTGTACAGCCTCTTGCATTTGTCAGGATACCAGGTATCGCTCGAAGATTTAAAACAATTTCGCAAGCTGAACAGCAAAACGCCGGGACATCCCGAATTTGGGCATACGGATGGCGTTGACGCGACAACCGGTCCTCTTGGACAAGGCGTTGCGATGGCTGTCGGAATGGCAATGGCCGAAGCTCATCTAGCTTCGAAATTCAATCAAAACGGTTTCCCGGTTATCGATCATCACACGTATGCGCTTGTCGGAGACGGTTGTCTTATGGAAGGAATTTCTTACGAGGCAATGTCCATGGCAGGACATATGAAGCTTGGCAAATTAATCGTATTGTATGATTCAAACGACATTTCATTGGACGGTGCGCTTAATCTTTCTTTCGGCGAAAATATTCGAAAAAGAACAGAATCAGCGAACTGGGAATATATACGGGTTGAGGACGGAAATGATATTGCAAGCATTTCCGAAGCGATCGCAGCCGCGAAGAAAAATGATTCGCAGCCGACGCTTATCGAAATTCGGACGATTATCGGTTATGGCAGTAAAGTAGCGGGAACGAACAAAGCGCACGGCAATCCGCTGGGCAAAGAAGAAGCGAAAGCAACGAAAGAAACTTACGGCTGGGAATATGAGAATGAGTTCACCGTTCCGGAAGAAGTCAAAGCTCATTACGAGCAGCTTAAACAAGCGGGCGCGGCTAAGGAAGAGGAATGGAACCGTTTGTTCGCTTCTTATAAAGCACAGTATCCTTCGCAGGGCAAGGAGCTTGAGCTGGCTATCGGCGGTACCGTATTGCTGGAAGCCGAGGACATTCTTACGTTTGACGAATCCAAAAGCATTTCGACCCGCGTAGCGAGCGGCCAAGCTATCAATCACTATGTGAAAACCGTACCTTCCATTTTTGGCGGCAGCGCAGACTTATCGCATTCGACGATGACGGACATCTCGGGCGGGCAAACATTCGCTGTTGATTCCTATTCAGGCCGCAACATCTATTTTGGCGTCCGTGAACACGCGATGGGCGCTGCCGGGAACGGCATGGCGCTGCATGGCGGCGTAAAACCATTCGTGAGCACCTTCTTCGTATTCAGCGATTATTTGCGCCCGGCGATTCGTTTGGCCGCGCTGCAGAAGCTGCCCTTGATTTACGTGTTCACTCATGATTCAATAGCTGTAGGCGAAGACGGGCCTACGCATGAACCTGTCGAGCACTTGGCTGCACTTCGCACGATTCCAGGACTTACGGTTATTAGGCCGACGGATGCGAACGAAACAGCCAGCGCATGGGCGTATGCTTTGCAGCAAAATGATGGTCCGGTAGCACTGGTGCTCAGCAGACAGAATCTTCCGATATATGAGTCGACCAAGGCGAATACGGAAGACGTAGCCAAAGGAGCATACATCCTAACGGAAACTAACAATCAGCCGGATCTCATCCTGATTGGAACAGGTTCCGAGGTATCGCTTGCAGTGAGCGCTAAAGCCGAGCTGGAGCGGGATAACATCTCTGTGCGCGTGGTTGCCATGCCGAGCAGAGAATTGTTCGACCGTCAATCTGTTGACTACAAAGAGAGTGTTCTTCCAGCTTCCATTACGAAGCGTATTGCGATGGAAGCCGGCATTTCGTTAGGCTGGGAACGTTATGCGGGACATAGCGGAAAAGTGTTATCGATTGATACATTCGGCGCTTCGGGCCCGGGTAACGAAGTCTTGGAATACTTTGGTTTCTCCACGGAGAATGTAGTACGATTGGCAAAAGAATTGCTGTAGTAAAAATAAAGAACTATAAAATAAACGGAGGTAGTTAACTATGAAATTTTTTATCGATACTGCAAATCTGGTAGATATCAAAAAAGCGTATAAAATCGGAGTTTTGTCCGGCGTAACGACGAATCCATCTTTGGTTGCCAAAGAAGGCGTAAAGTTCGAAGACCGTATTGCCGAGATTTTGCAGGAAGTGCCAGAAGTTGAATCCGTTTCTGCCGAAGTAACGCCTGATGCGATTACAGCCGAAGAAATGATCGCGCAAGCGAATGAACTGATCAAAATCAATAATAGCGACAAAAACATCACCATCAAGCTCCCGATGACGTTGGCTGGTTTGGAAGCTTGCCGTTACTTGACTAAAAAAGGCGTGAAAACGAATGTAACGTTGATTTTCACGGTGAACCAAGCGCTCTTGGCCGCTCGCGCAGGCGCTACTTATGTTTCTCCATTCTTGGGCCGCTTGGATGACATTTCGGAAGACGGCGTCCTCCTAGTGTCCAAAATCGCTGAATTGTTCCGCACGCATAACCTGGATGCGCAAATTATCGCTGCATCCGTCCGTCACCCGGATCACGTGACTCGCGTAGCAATGGCTGGTGCGCATATCGCAACGATTCCGTTCTCGGTTATCGAACAAATCTCCAAACATCCTCTAACGGATCAAGGGATGGAGAAATTTGCTGCCGATTGGAAAAAAACAGTTTCATAATAAATTTTGATGTCGATCATACACAGAAACGCATTCCAATGGAATGCGTTTTTCTTTTGGTGAGAGGAATGATCCGGACTCCGGCATTTGCCGCGGAACAAGCTATTTTACTATTTTGATGAATCACTGTGCGAATTGCGCCACTGGGTAGGCGTTACACCTATAAAGCGCTTAAAAACGGTCGCAAAGTGCTGGCTTGATTGATAGCCTAAACGATGTGAAATATCCGTTACCGAATCTTGGGATTCCACGAGCTGACGACATGCTGCTTTCACGCGAAGCCGCTCGACGTAAGTAATTGGCGGCTCTCCGGTAAATTCCTGAAAGATCCGATAGAAATGGGAAGCGCTGACGCCGGCGATTGCAGCAAGTTCTTCTACGGTTGGACGCCACTCCGGTTCATTGCCCATTTTGGCGATAAGCCCGTTAATTTGGTGAAGTAAATCAGGTGCGATCGCATAGGTGCTTGCGCTAGGCTGAACGATGGCAAGCAGAATATCAAGAAGGGCGCTGCGCACGGCGGTACTCCGGAGAGGCCCATCAATCGCTAGCGCTTTTTTTAATTTCTTGAATGACTCAACGGGAGGCAGTCCAATTTGCATAACACGAGGCAATCGTGATAGCAGCTGATCCATGAGTATGCTTTCTTCCGGAGCCAATTGAAGCCAGCCTTTCCGGTGAGGAGCGCTAATAATCAACCACCAAAATTTGCAGGGCTCGATCACGTTGAAGCCACCCCGGTGTTTCTCGCCGGGGCGTGAATGGAACAAATCGCCTGCCTGCGTCTCATAAAGTCCGCCTTCTAGCTCCCAGCGGGCTTTTCCCCGCTCAATCAGGACGAACTCATAGCATCCTGGATGTTCATGCTCATCAAGTGGCAACGCTTTACGCAATTCATCGCTTCCAAGCATAACAAACTCCGGTACGAGACGGATGCTTGGATCAATGGCTGTATTGTATGTCCAGCGGGCGCTTCGCGTTAAGGAGTTTTGCTCTTTTTCCGATGAAGCTGGTTTATTAGATTCTGCATGAGGTTTCGCCATGAGGAGTGATCTCCCTTATGTTTCTATATGCGTTCTATGTTTCTTATCCTACTTCGTAATCACATGAACGTCAAAGGGTGCCTGCGGAGGTTAAGATGATAGCAACCACAAATAAGGAGGCGCTATTTATGACATTGCAAGCCGAACGTTCTTACCAAATTACGCAAAAGGATAAGGAGTTATTTAACAGGGACGGGTATTGGATTAGCCCAAAACTAATTGACGACGAGCAAATTGAGCGGTTGCGCGAAGCGCATGATCGGATTTGGTCAGGAGAATATGACGGCGACGGACTGCCGATGAACCATTTTCGGCTAAGCGACAATCCGGACGCGCTGCGTAAACTGGACAATGGCTGGTGGATTAATGATGAAATACGAAAAATGGTAACGGATCCGTTGGTCGGCGAACTGTCGGCAGATTTGCTGGAGACAAATGAAATCCGGTTATGGCATGACCAGATCATATACAAACCGGGTATAGGCGATAAGATTTCCGGTGACGGTAATGTGGGATGGCATCAGGACTACGGCTATTGGCAATGCTCGGATACGCACGATATGATCACGGTCTGGATCGCTCTTCAGGACACGGACTTATCGAACGGCGGTATGATGACGATCTTGGGATCCCACAAGTGGGGGTTGATTCCAGACAGCGACTCGTTCTTCAATCAAAACCTGGAGGAGCTGAAGCTGAAGCATTCGGGTGACCGTGATTGGGTGGAAGAGCCATGTATCCTGAAGGCAGGTCAAGCAAGCTTTCATCACGGACTTACTTTCCATGGGTCGGGACCAAATCGTACGAATGATCCCCGGCTATCCGTCGTAGCGCATGTGATGAAAGGCGGCACCAGCTACCGAGCAGGGATACAACGACATGACAACATCCGTTTGCTGGGCCCGCGTCCTATTCATGGCCAAGCTTTCGCAAACGACTACTTTCCTATTTTGTTCAAAAGATAGCAACGAGGCTGCCGGAAGTTTTTCGGCAGCTATTTTTATTTCTCACTGGGAAGAACGAACGAATCGATAAAGAAGTGTAGGAATTATCGGTGGACTAGGGCTATAATTGAACTAGAGGACAAACACAGATGATGGCTATACCGTCAGACTTGAAGGAGCCAAAGCAATGAACCTGCCACTATCGCAAGCAAAGCAGCAATCCGTAAGCTTGAAGAAGTTATGGTCTTTTTTTCTGCCGTTAGGAATTTCGGCAAGTTTAGTCACCATTTCGCATGTTATCATTAACAGTACGTTGAGCAAGGCCGCTGACCCCGAACGCATTATCGCCAGTTATGCGGTTGCGATGAGTCTACTCGCTATTACGGAGCGGCCAGCCGTGCTGCTCAGGCAAACCAGTTCCGCGCTTGTCCGGGACAAACGGTCATTTATTTCGACGCTCACGGTTGCGCAGCTTGTGTTTGCCAGCATTATGGCGCTGGGGGTGATCATCAGCTATACGCCGCTTGGCACTCTTATTTTTAGGGGAGTGTTCGGTGTCGGCCATGACAACGTCCAAGATGTTATTCATGTGTATAGAGTGCTGATGTTCGTAAGCTTGTTTTCCGGTATTCGCTGCTTTTATCAAGGCGTTATTATATATAATTTACGGACGAAATGGTTAACGATCGGTATGGCGATCCGGCTGGCAGGCATGTATGCGCTTTCTCTGTATTTTGTGCATGCAGGGGTTACCAGCGGGACCGTAGGAGCTTATATTTTCCTATTCGGGATGATCATCGAAGCTGCAGTCAGCTTTTTGGAGGGACGATTGCTGGTCCGAAAAATGCCTGAAAAGCTGGAGAACCATCCGATAGAAAGAAAACGGCATGTTTTTTCTTTTTACAAGCCATTGCTGTTTTCGTCGTTTATTTCGGTATGGATCGGACCCGCCATCAATGCGATGCTGGGGAAAACTTGGGATGCCCAGTTGGCTATTTCTTCTTTCGCAATCGCGGCTAGTCTCGTCATGCTGATTAGCAGCTTTTTTAGTTATTTTCATCAGATTGTCATTAATTTCTATCGGATCGATCCGGTTGCGGTCCGAAAATTCGTTCTCATGCTTGGTTTCGTACCCGCCTTATTGATGGGGTTGATCGCGTTTACGCCTATAGGCATTATTTTGCTCGAGCATGTCATTGGCGTGCATGGACGGCTGCAAGGAGAGAGCATCCGGGTGCTGCAGGGCTTCGTGCTGTTTGCCCTCGTTATGCCTTGGCTCGATGTCATGAATGGTATTGTGCTTGTACGCGGGCAAACGAAGCTCATTATCGGCTCCCAAATTGCCAATTTGAGCTTTACCTTTACTACGTTGATCGTGTGTATCGTGTTATCGCCGGAATGGAACGGGACGATAGGGGCTTTGGCCCAATCGATCGGTATGGCAGCGGAGCTTGTATTTGTCGCCCTGGCGCTGCGGTTTATTAAACCACTGGATCGCGCTTAGCGGTTGTTTCGGGGCGGCAGCACCGCTTTTCTTTTAATGAAAAAAGTCATCGTTAGCGGGACACCGGCAGCGATGACTTTTTTTTGCTTACAGCTTGAAGATCAAAAAACAGCCAAAGCACTAAAAAAGCAATTTCAGTCAAATCCCGGGGCATTTTGAGCAACGCTGTCGAAAGCTAATTGCCTCCAAATATAATAATATAAAAGCAGTTTCAAATGGCCTACGCGTTTGACGGCGTTTACTTGTAAAGGTGTGAGAGAAGTGGATCAATGGAAAATTCCATTAAACCAAGCGAAAGTACTGGATGAATGGATAACAGCCTTTTACCGTGTGGAAGGAATGGAGCTAGTTAAGGGATATAAGAGAAAGGGATAAACGATTTCTTGCATCGTCTATCACCTTTGGGAAGTAGAGTCACGGATCACGAGCTCAGGCTCTAAATATACGGTTTTAAGTGATTCCGGATTGTCAATAAGCTCGAGAATGGCTGTTGAAATGACGGATGTGATCGTATCGATGGCTACGCCGACAACGGTCATTGGCGTTTCAAGCTCTTCCATCTGAGGCAGGTTGTCGTAACTGACAACGGAAATATCTTGCGGAATGCGAAGCCCGTGCTCTCCAATGGCACGGATGATGCCGCGTGTCAAATCGATGCCGCCGCTGATGACGGCTGTCGGACATGCCGCTTGCTCCAGCATCGTACGCGCAGCCATGTAACCGTCGTGAAATTCTAAGCCGTTCATTTGAAGAACCGCGTCTTTCCTGACAGGCAAGCCATGACGGGTCATTTCGTCGCGAAAAGCTTCGATCTTTACGGTCTGCAAAGGATCTTGCGAGTTAGGTTCGCCAATGTAGGCGATATCTTTATGACCGAGTTCAACCAAATGACGAACGGCAAGACGAACGGCTTGGCCACGGTTTACGTCAACGGCAGAGTACGGTGTGTAGCCTGCTGCGCCATAGGTGAGAATGGGGATCTGCAGCGGATTCAAGTTGTTGAAGCTGGAAATACTATCCCTGTCCCCAAAGACCAGTATGGCGTCTACTTGGTATCGGCGAAAGATTTCGATCGCGGATTCCAAATGGCTTATCGATAGCAGTGTGATGTAACCCTTTTTCTCGAGTTGTTCATTTATCTTTGTAATTAGGGAGGAAAGGGCAGCGCGTTCAATGGATGGCCATACAACGCCGATCGCCCCGCTTTTTCTGGAGACGAGACTTCGGGCTGCGATATTGGGTTGGTAACCCATTTCCTTTGCGATAGTAAGGATATGCTGTTTGGTTTTGTTCTGTACGAGCGGGCTGTCTCTCAATGCCTTGGAGACAGTGGAGAAACTGACGCCGGCTCGGTCTGCGATGTCTTTAATGGTTACCATGGATTCCCTCCGGGAGGCACTAGTCCGAGTTCTAATTTATGTCGTTCACTTTATCATAGAATACATTTTTTGCAAATGAAAGCGGCATATTTTTCGTATAGACAGCAATGGGATATTCGGATATCATAAAAATAACAACGTTGTTAATTTGGATTTAAAGGTGGCTTTATAGATGTTAGAATTACAAAATAACGTATCTGTCGTTATCGGGGGCAATGGCGTGTTAGGCAGTGCCATGTCTGCCGCGCTTGCGGAAGCAGGATCAAAAGTGGCGGTCGTCGGCAGGGACATGGAAAAAGCTCGACTCGTTTGTGAGCAGATTGGACGAAATGGCGGAACGGCGATTGCTTTGCAGGCGGATGCAACAAAAAAAGAGGATCTGCAGTCGGTTTTGAATAAAGTGCTTGAATGGGGCGGTCGTGTGGATACGCTCGTTAATGCCTCGGGAACAAATAGCGCGACACCGTTTTTTGATCTCGAAATGGAGGAATGGGACCGTATTATGGATGTTAACCTCAAAAGCGTAGTTTTGGCCAGCCAAGTTTTTGGTAAAAGGATGATCGAGCAAGGGGATGGCGGCTCCATTATCAATATTTCTTCCGTATCCTCTTCGCCGCCGCTGTCCCGGGTATTTACTTACTCGGTATCGAAAGCGGGAGTAAACAGCGTAACCCAATATCTGGCCAGGGAGTTCGCTCCGAGCAAAGTAAGGGTTAATGCCATCATTCCCGGCTTCTTCCCGGCAGAACAAAACAAAAAAATCTTATCGCCGGACAGAGTGGAATCGATTATGAAGCACACGCCAATGAACCGCTTCGGAGATCCGGAGGAACTGAAGGGAACCATTGTTTACTTGGCCTCGGCCAAAGCATCATCATTTGTCACCGGAGCGATGATCCGGGTTGACGGAGGGTTTGGAGCGATGACCATATGAGTGATTTACTTCGAAGTTTAGTTGAAAATACGCCTTTACCGAAGCTGGTGAAAATTCGCCAGTCGTTTGATGACACCATACTTGAGGATCCAATCGGAGATTTGATTGAGCGGCTGCGTACGGCTGATTCCATGACCGGGATTACTGCAGGTCAGAGGGTTGCGGTGGCCGTCGGAAGCCGGGGAATTTCCCGAATCGATGAGCTCACAAAGACTGTTATTGATGAATTGAAAAGAATCGGTGCCGAGCCTTTCATTGTGCCTTGTATGGGAAGCCATGGCGGAGCGACAGCGGAAGGGCAAACCGAGGTGCTTGCTCACCTGGGCATAGACGAGGAGCGAATGGGTTGTCCGGTCCGTTCATCGATGGAGGTCGTAGAGCTTGACCGCCTGCCGAACGGCTTGCCGATTTATTGTGACAAAATCGCCGCCACGGAGTCGGATGCCATCATCGTCATTAACCGCATAAAGCCGCATACGGCTTTTCGAGGGGCGATTGAAAGCGGCATGTTTAAAATGATCTCAATCGGACTCGGCAAGCAAAAAGGAGCAGAGGCATGCCATCAGCTTGGCTTTAAGTATATGGCTGATAATGTACCCGCAATGGCTCGCGTGATGATCGAGAAGCTTCCGATCCGGTTTGGAGTTGCTGTCGTAGAGAATGCGTACGACCAAATCTGCCGGATTGAGGTTCTCGGAACGGATACGATGGAGGAAAGAGAGAAGGAGCTGTTAATTGAGGCGAAGAGCCGACTCCCGCAAATCCTATTTACTGATCTGGACGTTCTTGTTATTGATTACATCGGTAAAAACATTAGCGGAGACGGAGCGGATCCGAATATCACGGGCAGGTACCCGACGCCATATGCGCACGGGGGACCAGAGGTGAACAAGATGGTTGTTCTCGATCTGACGCCAGAGTCACAGGGCAATGCAAACGGAGTGGGCACAGCCGATTTCACGACAAGCAGATTAGTAAGCAAGACGGATTGGCCGGCAACCTATGCCAATGGACTGACCTCTACGGTTTGTGCGCCGACAAAGCAGGCGACTACTCTTGAAAATGATCGCGACGCGATTAAAGCGGCGATCAAAACCTGTAACATTTTGGATTACACAAAGTGCAAGCTGGTTCGGATTCGCGATACGCTGCATCTTGGAACGATTGAAATTTCCGTATCGCTGCTTGAGGAAGCAAAAAGAAATCCGCGCATCGAGATTTTGGAAGGACCTTACGAGTGGACGTTCGACGAGGAAGGATTTTTGCCAAAATGAGCGGTGATGCCAAAATAGTCATAGCCATTGATATCGGAACGACGAGTACAAAAACACTGGCAGTCGACCTGGCAGGACAAATTCTAGGCAGCCACTCGATTGCCTATCCGCTGCATACGCCGAGTCCCGGTTATGCCGAGCAGGATCCCGATGTTATCTATAATGCAGTAATGGATAGTGTAGGCAGTCTTATGAAGCAAGGCGGCTTTCAAGCTAACGAAATACGGTGTGCTGCCTTCAGCTCAGCTAACCATAGCTTGATTCTGCTTGATGCGAATGGTCTTCCGCTCACACCGAGCATTACTTGGGCGGACCAGCGCAGCGCGGCCCAGGCTGAGCGGTTGATGAATGACGGAACGGGATTATCGGTCTATTCGCGAACGGGCACGCCGATCCACCCGATGTCGCCGCTCGTCAAGCTGATCTGGATGAGGGGGGAGCGGCCGGATCTATTTCATTCCGCGCATCATTTCGCCGGTATAAAAGAATATATTTTGAATAAGTTATTTGGAATTATGATGATGGACCATTCGATTGCCAGCGCTACCGGTTTATTTCATCTCGAAACGTTGACATGGGATAAGGAAGCTTTAATTCTGGCGGGTATTCGTGAGGATCAACTGCCACGGCTGGTTCCTTCGACGGAGCGAATTACTGGGCTGAGCAGGGAAGCGGCAGAACGGATGGGACTCGGCACGGACACGCCATTCATTGTCGGGGCACAGGACGGGGTATTAGCCAATCTCGGGATTGGCGCAGTGGAGGAAGGTGTGCTGGCAGTGACGATTGGCACAAGCGGAGCAGTACGCACTACCGTAAAAAAGCCTACCTTCGATGCAGAAGGGAAGCTGTTCTGCTATGCCTTGACGAAAGATCATTGGATTGTAGGCGGGCCTTCCAACAACGGTGCTATCGTAGCCAGGTGGATCTCGGATCGCCTCTACCCCGGTAAGCCTTTAGATGAAGTGCTTCCTATTGCTGGTGCTGTGCCTCCGGGATCAAACGGCCTGCTGTTTCTTCCTCTCTTATCGGGAGAACGGGCTCCTTTCTGGGATGCCGAGGCCAAAGGCGTCATGTTTGGATTGACGCTCGCGCATAGGGAGCCTGATATGCTTCGCGCTGCAATGGAAGGCGTCCTGTTTCAGATTACGGCAATCGTATCATTAATGAAGCAGGCTGGTGAAAAGCCTAAGGAGGTCAGGGCATCCGGAGGTTTTGCGCGTTCGGCCTTATGGTGCCAAATGATGGCCGATATGCTGGGCGTGCCCGTACGGGTACCCGAGTCCGTAGAAAGCTCAGGACTTGGAGCCGCTCAGCTTGGATTATACGCGATGGATGGCTGCCGCGGCACGCTTCTGAGGTGGAAGGAGCAGGTGGGCAGTCTCTATGAACCCGATTTGGCCAATCATAAACTCTATCAAAAAATACTCCCGCTATATTTAAACTTATACGATCGATTGAAAGAGCCTATGAGGGAAATATCGAAACTGCAGCAAACGTCGGTTGGATGAATTTAACGGAAGGCGGTGTTAATACTATGCATGATAAATATAGCAAGCTGCAGGCGATTCTAACAGAAATGGAATCGGTTGTGGTAGCGTTCTCCGGAGGCGTAGACAGTACTTTTCTTCTGGATGCCGCAATAAAAACACTGGGAAGCGAGCGGGTCTTGGCGGTCACAGCCGATTCGGAAACCTATCCGACGGAAGAACTTGAGGAAGCGATCCGGCTGGCGAAGAGCATTGGCGCGACTCATAAGGTGATCGAAACGTCTGAATTAAGTATTCCTGGATACAAAGAGAATAATGCAAACCGTTGTTATTTTTGTAAAAAGAGTCTATTCGAGCATATCGAGCCATTCATCAAGGACGGAGCTTACCGTCATATCGTCTACGGGCTCATAGCAGATGACATGAATGAGCATAGGCCTGGGGTTCAAGCGGCGAAAGAACGAGGCGTGCGGGGGCCTTTGCAGGAAGCGGGTCTTTATAAGGAAGAAATCCGTGATCTATCCCGCGAGCACGGACTGGCGACTTGGGATAAGCCGTCATTCGCATGTCTTTCCTCCCGGATAGCATACGGCGAGACGATTACGATCGAGAAGCTTGGACGTGTAGGAGAAGCTGAACGCTATATTCGTTCACTGGGTTTCGGGCAAGTACGGGTCAGGAGCCATGGCGATATCGCACGAATCGAAGTAGAACCGAGAGCAATGGAGCAGCTCATTAGCCATGCTTCCATCATTTCAGATCGATTGAAAGAGCTTGGATTTATTTATGTAGCAATGGACCTTTCCGGTTACCGGAGCGGCAGTATGAATAAAGTACTTGAACTTGGAGGCTCGGCGAAATGAACGAGTTTGAGGATCTTGGATTTTGCAAGCTGGATGTGGGGCGCGACGCGCGGACGGGACATCCGGAAGTCGTTTTTGGACAGGGAAAGACCGTGGATCAGGTTGAAATCATTTTCTCTAGGCTCATGGAGATTCACGGCAGGGCGCTTGTCACCCGGGCAACGGCCGAGATGGCGGAGCGAGTGATCGCAAGGTATCCTGAGGCTCGTTATGAAGAAGGATCCAGGCTTATCTCGCTGGGTCAATCCGCGCGCAAGCTTCCGGGGAAAGTGGCTGTGCTGACCGGGGGGACTACGGATATACCGGTGGCAGAGGAAGCGGCAGGGACAGCGGAATGGATGGGCTGCGAGGTTGATCGTATCTTTGACGTCGGAGTCGCGGGAATCGACCGGCTTCTTAGCCAAAAGGAACGCATTCGGGAAGCGTCTGTTGTGATTGGGGTAGCCGGTATGGAGGGCGCTTTAGTCAGCGTTGTCGGTGGACTCGTTCGCAGGCCGGTTATTGCGGTGCCTACATCTGTCGGTTATGGCGCTAATCTTCAAGGGATTACAACGCTTCTTGCCATGATGACCTCCTGCGCTGCCGGCGTGACGGTCGTCAATATCGACAACGGCTTCGGGGCAGGGTTTCAAGCTGCAATGATTTTACAATTGGTAGCGGAGGGCACATAGGATGAGAACGGTTTATTTGGATTGTATTTCAGGCATCGCAGGAGATATGGCGTTATCCGCACTCGTGGATCTGGGCGCAGACGCGGATTATATTATAAGCCATTTATCGAAACTGCCGATCGATCCTTTTACGATGGAATTCGTAAAGGTAGACCGGAGAGGCATAACCGCGAAGTGGTTGAAGCTAAGTTTCGATCAAAGTGAGCATAACGGCGAACACGATCATCACCATCATGATCATCATCATGAGCATTCGCATGCCCACACACATGACCATCAACATGAACATTCGCATGATCACGCACATGACCATCATCATGAGCATTTGCATGCTCACACACATGATCATCATTATGAGCATTCGCATGCCCACACACATGACCATCATCATGAGCATTCGCATGCTCACGCACATGACCATCATCATGAGCATTCTCATGAGCACAGAAAAGCATCTGACATCATGAAAATGATCGAGATTTCGGCTCTGCCGGATCGGGTGAAAGAGAGAAGTCTGTCTATTTTTCGCCTAATCGCTGAAGCAGAAGGCAAGATTCATGGCATGGACCCAGCCGATGTCCACTTTCACGAGGTGGGAGCGATGGACTCCATTTTGGACGTGATTGGCGTTTGCCTTGCACTGGAGAGCCTAGATGCCGGTAAAATCATCGTTTCCCCCGTTCCAACGGGAACGGGCAGGCTGCGCATGGCCCACGGCTTGTATCCGATACCTGCTCCCGCGACGGCAGAGCTGCTGCGCGGCGTTCCATTATCTGAGTTCACGGCGAAAGGGGAATTAACAACGCCCACCGGTGCCGGGATCGTCAAAGCGCTGGCCTCAAACTTTGGTCCATTGCCCGCAGGAACGATTGATCGAATCGGATATGGCGCAGGCACAAAAAATTTCGACCATCCAAACGTTGTCAGAGCTGTTTTATATCAGCAGGAGCAGCAGGAAAGTATGAACGAGACGATTGTCGTCCTCGAAGCGCAGGTGGATGATTCAACAGGGGAGACGCTTGGATTTGCCATGGAAAGGTTGTTCGAAGCCGGAGCTCTCGATGTTTATCATACTCCGGTCTATATGAAAAAAAACCGTCCCGGCGTTCTTGTCACCGTTCTATGCCATCCGGCAAACAGTGCGCGATGCGAGGAGACAATGCTTGCAGAAACCTCGACTTTCGGAGTGCGCCGCAGCGAATGGCAGCGCAGGGCGCTTGCGCGCAAGTGGATTAATGTGGAAACCCCTTTCGGATCCGTGAGAGTGAAGCAAGCTCTAGACGGAGATAAGATCATTCGCCAATCGCCGGAATATGAGGATGCGGCTCAAGCCGCAAAAACGTTCGGTATTCCTCTTGAAGCCGTCTACAGCGAAGTCTATAAACTGTTAAACGAATAGGAGTAGGGATACTAGTGGAGTTAATGCCGATATGGGCCGATTATTGGATGGGCAAGGCGGTAGGCATGACTTTGATCTTTATGGCTATCCTGATTTTGATAGGAAGAAGAAATGGGAACGGTGCTTATTGGAGGGAGCAGCCGCAGCGAACCACGGTTTGCTTGCGGTAGCGGCATTTAGCATTGGATTACTGCTCTCTCACGCACTCATAGCGATTGTCAGCCTTTGGTTTCATGATTTTGCCAAAAAAGTTCGTCCGCTGCTTCCGGTTACGATGTATGCCGCTTGTATATTCAGTTTTGTTCTCGGGGTAAGCTATTTGCTGGAGTAAGTGCGGCTATTTTTAACAACGTTGTTATTGATAGGGTGCTTGGCATCCTTCTCTATATAAGCAATTATCAATGGAATAGCTAAGAAAAGGGGAAATGAAAATGAGTACACAAATGGATATGAGCTTGGTTGATCTTCGGCAGACGGTTGAGCGTTTGGCGCTCAGCACGCCTGTCACCGATATGCATACGCATTTATATGCGCCTGAATTCGGGAATTTGCTTTTGTGGGGCATTGATGAATTACTAACCTATCATTATTTGATTTCGGAGAGTTTCAGGTGGTCGAAGGAAGAATACGACCACTTCTGGTCTTTGTCTAAGCGGGAGCAAGCGGATTGGATATGGAAATTGCTATTCCTCGATCATTCTCCGGTGAGCGAGGCGGCAACCGGGTTTATTACGATTCTCAAACGGCTGGGACTGGACGTATCCTCCCGTAACTTGGACGATTACCGTCTTGCACTCGAGAAACGCACGGTACAAGAACAGGTTGATACCGTCATGCAAATCGCGGGTATCGAGAAAATCGTTATGACTAACGACCCGTTCGATCCCGTAGAACGTCCTGTCTGGCAATCAGGCAAAGGTAAAACGGATCCCCGTTTTTATGCAGCGCTTCGAGTGGATACCCTGCTTAATGATTGGCCTCATGCCGTGAGCGAGCTTCAAAGCCTTGGTTATGATGTACAGGCGGAGTGGACGGAACGGACGAAAGAGGAGACCCACCGATTTCTATCGAAATGGATCATTCGCATGGATGCGCTCTACCTTGCCGTGTCCATGCCGGGCGATTTCACCTATCCTGCCGATGATCATCGAAGCAAAATGATAGATGAGGTTATGATTCCGGTATGCCAAAAACAAAATATTCCGTTTGCGCTCATGATTGGCGTTCGGAGAAAAGTGAATCCGTCACTGGGATTGGCAGGCGATATGAGCATGCAGTCCGACGTGTCGGCAGTGGAAGCGTTATGCCGCCGATATCCGGAGCAGAAGTTTCTTATTACGATGCTGGCAAGAGAAAACCAGCATGAACTGACGGTGCTTGCCCGCAAGTTCCGTAATCTGATGATTTTCGGCTGTTGGTGGTTTCTTCACATCGAATCGATGGTCGAAGAAATGACGCGATTCCGCTTAGAGCTTCTTGGGACTTCGATGATTCCGCAGCATTCTGACTGCCGCGTCTTCGAGCAGCTGATCTATAAATGGGAGCATTCCAGAAGAATTATCGGGAACGTGCTGGCGGACAAATACGAGAAGCTGCATCACAGCGGTTGGACCGTAACGGAAGAAGAAATACAGAGAGATTTGGATGATATGCTGAACCGTAATTTTTGGCGTTTTCTTGGCAAGGAGCAATAACAGGCAAGGGAAAAAGCCCGGGAGCTGCTGGACAAATCCAATCAAAGCATTGAACAATTCCCGCAAGAGCTTGCTTATGGCAATGCCAGTTATCTCAATAAATTATTTCGTGCTCACTCCGGGATGTCAGCGAATGAATACCGCAAAAATATGTAGAATGCTCCTTGAAACGCACAAGAAACGGTATCGCGCGATTAATTCTGTGAAAATGTTAATCCTAAAGGTGTATTTAGCTGTGATATAATTTTGCCCAGAAGATGAATGTTGGGAGTTTAACCCAACATGATGTGCTGGGAGGTACTCATGATTAGAGAAGGCATGCCATTCAAAAGACTTTTTACCGTAATGGTTTTGGCGTTTTTTCTGCTCTGTAACGGACCGATGTCTATCGTCTCCGCGGGAGAAGCCGGGACTCCGAGTGATTTGAAGATAAAACTTAACGGTGAATTGGTGACGATGACAGACCCTGCTTTTATACGGGACGGAAGATTGTATGTGCCTATGGCTCGCATAGCCGGGCTATTCGGAGCGAATTTTAATTGGGACGGCGTGAATGAGGAAGTAACGATACATACGGCTTTAGGGGATACCATCGTGCTGGGTAACGGCGTGCCCGTAGTCTATTTCAACGAAGGCCGCTACCGGATGGATGCGGCTCCAATCTTGACGGACGGCAGGCTCTATGTTCCTCTGCGTCAGCTGTCGGAATTGCTGCACGCTAACGTGCAATTGAATACGGAAACAGATGTCATCGAACTCATAACGGTGCAGCCAGCCGTTATAACGGAAGTGTACGGATTGGATGATATAAGCAAGGAATTTGGCAGCAGCAAGCCCGAACTATTGAAGCGGAACGGACTGGATGGCAAAGCAATCGACAATCCGGGAACGAAGCTAAAAGTCGTTATTCCTTCGATCTTCAATCATCCGGTAAAACCGTTCACGGAATCGGATCTCATGCTGCTTGCCAAAATTACGATGGTTGAAGCCGGTTATGAGTCCTATGAGGGCCAGCTTGCCTTAGCCAATGTCATATTAAACAGGGTGAAGGATACAAACTTCCCGGATACGATCCGAGACGTTATCTATTCAGGGAAGCAGTTCCCGCCAGCCCATAACGGTTTGCTTGACAAAAGTAAACCTAACGCAAGCGTGCTTCGCGCCGCCAAGGATGCCTTGAACGGCAAAAACAACGTGGAGAATGCGGTCTATTTCTTTAACCCCAATGTTTCCAAAGGATCGTTTTGGTCTAGCCTGGATGTCATTGCGACAATCGGCCATCATCGTTTTGCAAGATAGGAAGATAGGTTAGCCCGCTATGGCCGTCAGGCCGCAGCGGGCTTTTTTCTTGAACGCGGAATGATGCCTATTGATTTGGTTTCCCTTTCAGCGAATTGGATCCGGAAAGAACGAGCTTACAATCAAAGATAAAGTTTGCCGGTATAAGGCATGGGCCGATTGTACATCACCCAAGTGTCCGCCAAAGTAAAGATGAATAACACCGTGAAGCGGGGCCCAGAAAATACGCACAACGGATTCGGTGTCATACTGGCCGGAAATCAATCCATTTTCTTGCGCATGGCTGACCACGGTCAATAATTGACGCATGGCGGTTACGGTGCCTTGCATGCTTCCCTCATCCGGTTTAAAATCAGCGAAAGCTCCTCCGAACATCAGCTTATAATAGCTGGAGTAACGCTGTCCGAACTGCCAATAGGCTTCGCCTATATTCCGTATATACTGAGCCGGATGGGCAGCTTGCGGCGTCCCCTCGAGTTCATGGGCAAGAATTTTGCAGCCCTCAAGATAAAGCTGCTGAGCCAATCCTTCTTTATTGACAAACAAGCTGTAAATAATTTTCGTCGAGCAATCCATTTTCTGTGATACTCTGCGCACGGTTACGGCTTCCGGTCCCTCTTCTTGTAAAAGCGCTGCCGCAGCATCAATAACAAGCTTGCGGAGATTCTCATTATTTTGCAAACGGACTTCTTGGTAGGTTTTTAACTGTCGTGTGTTCGTGTTTGCGGAGGAATTGTCATGATCGCTCATACTCTGTCGGAAAGAAAGACACACCGGAAAAAGTTGTAGAGGTTGCCCTTCGGGCTTTGGAGGAAGGAAAGCTGTTTGTCGTACCGGGCATGCAAAATTATATTGGGGCGCAGTTATCACGGTTCATTACGCGAAAGCAAGGTCTCCGGCTTGTCGGAAGCATGCTTCGACCGCGCAGTGAATCCGTTACATATAAGAATAAGGTTAATCAATCTGATCTTGCAGGAAAGAGCATACGCTGAATGCAATAGGGGTGAAAAGGCAACGATGGTGACTACCTTCATTGCCCCTCGCACTTATCCCATTTTGTTATCCTCGATATATTCACGTGCTTTATCCAGCGTATTGCCGATTTCACTTGCATCATGTTCGAGCCATTCCACGGCTTCGTCGGGTCCCATGCTGCCTTGCATGACCCCTCCGACAACATAATCCAGCTCATCCGAAGCCTTATCGATATCGCTTACTAATGATTCCTTGTCCTTCTCTTTCATTTCGATTGTTGATTTGCCGCAGTGAATGCACAGATGATCCAGTAAATCCTCGACAGGGATCTGGCTTACCCCGTTACAGCCGATGCAGGTAACTAACGTTGTCTTTTCATTGAGCATTCCTATACTCCTTCCAAATCATGAATATCATGCTCAACAACGTGCTTCCAGCCGCTGCCCATTATCCAGGAAACCTCAACATACAGATTAGATACCCTGCGGACTTTGCCTATTTTTGAATCTTTGGGATAACCTCTCAACCGTACGTTATCTCCCTCTTTCATGATTCATCACCGCCTCCGAATCCAATTAATTTGGGCTGCCGCAGCAGACCGGTATCGGTAAACTCCAGAGCAGTCACGCGGCAGGGGAACGGCACACTCAACCAAATGACGTCAGACTTTTTCATGCCTGCCGACAATTCCGGAAAAGGACAACTCCCGCGATGGGTTCGCATGAATTGCTCAAGCACCTGTTTCGATGCGTTGTCCAAGCCGGAGACATGGCCAATGTACCGATCCTCGTAACGCAGCACGAGACTGGATACTTTTTTATCCTTCAGCTTCACTCCTACCACATCTGCGACGATCCGTACTTCTTTCCGCTTTTTAAACCAATGATTATGTTTCTTGCCTTCGACGTAAGGGCTGTCCAAATGCTTGGAGATGATGCCTTCCCATTCCCGGTCATTAACCCAGTTCCAAAGGGCGGGTCCATCATAAAACAGGTCACTGACAAACAGCCGCGGCTCCTTGTTCGGGAATTTGGCGGCAAGCCGCGCATACCGCTCCTTGAAAGGGAGGGACCTTATATCTTCTCCGTCGTCATACAATAAGTCGAACATGACGTAAATGAGGGATTCGTCATATTTTCTTTTGCGGACGCCAAGCCGAACACGTTGGAAATTCGGCCTTGTGCCATC
Organism: Paenibacillus sp. LPE1-1-1.1; assembly: GCF_040676435.1. Taxonomy (NCBI): domain Bacteria; kingdom Bacillati; phylum Bacillota; class Bacilli; order Caryophanales; family Paenibacillaceae; genus Paenibacillus; species Paenibacillus sp. LPE1-1-1.1. The sequence continues at coordinate 885,371 of NZ_JBEGHY010000001.1, read as the reverse complement.
GAAATACGCGATTTCTCCATCCAAAACCGAAGCCCCAATGTTGATTGGCTTTAAGAGATCGACGATTTCCGGAAAGGTACCGTTTCGGGGCTCCATTCGCTTCGAAAAAAGCTCGACGCCATTTCTGCCATCCAGCCGTACCGGCGTGCGCACGCCATCCCATTTAATTTGATACCCCCAATCCGGACCAACCGGTATATCGGGCGAGGTTACAGGCGCCATCGGGACAGAAGGAAGGAGCATGCTCATGAGACATGATCCTTCGCTTTCTTCGCGGTGCGCTTTCTTTTTGGCGCAGCCGCAGGCGGGGTCATCTTGGTAGCATCTAAGCTGGCTTGCAAGGTAGCCAAGAGATCAATTACGTTAGAGCGTCCTTCTGCGGCAGGGGAGGATACGATATCGATGCTTTCCTCGGCCATCTTTTGCTCGATTAATGCAGTTAACGCCAAACGGTAATCATCCGTATATTTTTCCGGATCAAACGTCTCGCTGAGCTGCTCCACGAGTGCTTTGGCCATCGATAATTCCTTCTCGTTCACCACGCTTACGGGAGGTAAATTAGGAACCTGGGTTAATGAGCGGATTTCGTCCGGAAAATACATCGTTTCTAAACAAATGCAGTTTCCGACCACCCGGATGGCAGCCAAGCTGCTTTTGCTTCGGATGGATATTTTGGCAATGCCGATCTTCCCCGTTTGTTTAATGGCCTCAAGCAGCAAACTATATGCGCCGGCTCCAGCCATGTCAGGTGATAAGTAATAGGCTTTTTGAAAATACAGCGGATCGATATCCTGTAAGTCAACGAAATCTAATATTTTGATCGTTTTAGCGGATTCATCTTTAATGCTATCGAGCTCTTCTTCTTTAACGATGACAAACTTGTCTTTCTCATATTCGAAACCTTTCACGATTTCATCCGGGCCGATTTCCTTTTCGCAGTGCCGGCAAGTTTTTGCGTAATTAATCGGCATCCCGCATTCCTTATGCAGGCTTCGAAAATGTATGTCTTTATCCTCGGTGGCGGTATACATTTTTACCGGCACATGGACTAACCCGAAGCTGATTGCGCCTTTCCAGACCGTATGCATGTCTATCACATCCATTTTTTCTTTTAGGGTGCTCTGGGCGGTAAAAAGTATACGGCTTTGAAATATATTCCGTGACATCTAACGATCTGGATGCGCGCAACAAAAAAATCCCCTGCAGCTCTAAAAAGAGGTGAGGGGAACTGCGTCTTTATCTGCGTCTTCATCTACACTTCAATTATGATGGGCAGAATCATCGGTCTTCTCTTTGTTTTGGCGTATAAATATTTGCTTATCGATTCCTTGATTCGATGCTTGAGAATAGACCATTTCCCGTCATTTCCGTTCTCTTGAAGGTCTCCGATCGTTTTTATTACTAACTGGCTGACTTCACCGAGCAGGGCTTCGGATTCTCTCACATAGACGAAGCCGCGGCTAATGATATCAGGTCCCGATAGAATGGTCCCTTCGGTTCGGCTAAGCGTAATCACCACTACTAGAATACCATCCTCGGCGAGGTGTTTACGGTCTCGTAAGACGATATTTCCGATATCACCGATCCCGAGTCCATCGACAAGCGTATTTCCGGCTGTGACTTTGCGCAGCTGCTGGACATTTTCGCCTTTGATATCAAGGATATCACCGTTATTTAAAATGTAGATATGGTCGCTTTCGACGCCTACGGATTCTGCCAATTGCCGGTGCTGATACAGCATTCGATATTCCCCGTGAATGGGAACAAAAAACTTAGGTTTCATCAGCGTTAGCATAAGCTTAAGTTCTTCCTGGCTGCCATGACCGGAGACATGCATGCCTGAGGCAGCACTAGATCCATGGATGACGTTTGCGCCAAGCAAATAGAGATGGTTCAGCATGCTCGCAACGTTTCTTTCATTGCCGGGAATGGGGGAAGACGCTAAAATAACCGTATCTCCAGGTGAAATTTCGGTATGCGGATAGGTGGAGCTTGCAAGGCGGGAAAGCGCGGCCAGCGGCTCTCCTTGGCTTCCCGTACACAAAACGGCTACTTGCTCTCTCGGAAGCGAATTGGCTTCCTTTGCCTCAATCAGCATCCCATCGGGTATGTTGATATATCCGAGCTCCTGCGCAATCGCCACCACATTGACCATGCTTCTGCCGAGCAGCAGCAGCTTGCGGTTTGTAATGATCGCAGCATCTACTACCTGCTGCAGGCGGTTGACGTTGGAAGCGAAAGTCGACAAGAAAATTTTGTTTTGCGCTTTCTGGAACACTTCTTCGATCCGTTCTCCGACCAATCTCTCCGAGGGGGTAAAGCCCGGCCGTTCGGCGTTCGTGCTCTCGGATAATAAAACGAGAACCCCTTTTTCGCCAATGCCAGCCATTCTGTGAATATCGGGAAATTGTTTGTTGGAGGGCGAGAGGTCAAATTTAAAATCTCCGGTATGAACGACTGTTCCCTCTGGAGTGTCCAATACAATCCCAAGGCAATCAGGTATGCTGTGGTTCGTTCGGAAAAAAGAAAGCTTCATGGCGCCTAATTCAATCAAAGAGTCAGATTGGATTTCATGCAATGTCGTTTCTTTGAGACGGTGCTCTTTCAGCTTTCCTTTAATTAAGCCGAGCGTCAAACGCGAACCGTATAAGGGAATGTTCAGCTGTTTTAAAATATACGGTATACCGCCGATATGGTCCTCGTGCCCATGGGTAACCACCAAAGCGCGTACTTTATCTTTATTGTCCAAGAGATAAGAAATATCAGGGACAATCAGATCGATGCCTAGAAGGGTTTCGTCAGGAAATTTCGAGCCGCAGTCAATGACGACAATATCGTCCCCATACTGTACAACATACATATTTTTGCCGATTTCATACACGCCGCCAAGGGCGAAGATCGAAAGCGTATCCGTTTCTATGCTCATCTTATTCACTGTTTGTCCCTCCGGTACAATCATCATTAAGCTTTTCAAGAAAAAGTTAAGCTTAAAACTCGGATTATTGTGCCATTAATGTCATTGTTATATGCAGCATAGGCTTGCCATTTTGATTTCATTTTTACTGCAAGGCGAATATATAAAGAATTTGTTAAAAAGCAAAAAAGGGCTGAATCTCGTCCCAGCACGGGTTACAATGAAAGCAGCCTGCAGTTTCATTTTTGATCAAGGGAGCTAGAAAACGAAATGGAAACGATTCGAGAAACCGTAAAACAAGATAAAAAGATAGGAAGGTTTACAGCCGTAATAGAGGTTTTCGGCGCTTCCGCAAAACTCGGATTAACATCTTTTGGAGGGCCGATTGCGCATCTTGGTTATTTTCATAATGAGTATATCCGCCGTCGAAAGTGGATGGATGAACGAAGTTACGCGGAACTTGTGGCGCTGTGCCAGTTTCTGCCGGGACCCGCGAGCAGTCAAGTCGGCATTGGAGCAGGGATCGTAAGGGCAGGGTGGTTAGGAGGTCTGGCGGCTTGGCTGGGATTCACGCTTCCTTCGATCCTTGCGTTAGTGGCGTTCGCTTTCCTAATTAAAAGCTATGACATCGGATTCATGGGTTGGATCCATGGATTGAAGATCGTAGCTGTAGCCGTCGTCGCCCATGCCGTCCTTGGGATGGGGCAGAAGCTTGCGCCAGACCGGGATAGGGCGATGATCGCGGTGATGGCAGCCTCGATTATGTTATTTTGGCAGACGGCGTACTCCCAAATCATCATTATTGCTGCAGCCGGGCTTATCGGGCTATGGCTGTACCGTAAGAAGGCAGCGGAAGCAGCCCCTGTATTGAACATAACGATCAGCCGTTCCTTTGCCGTGACCTGTCTCGTTCTCTTTTTTATGCTGCTAATTGCGCTGCCTCTTCTCAGACAAGCGTCGGATCTCGAATGGCTGGCGATGTTCGACAGTTTTTACCGTACAGGTTCTCTTGTATTTGGCGGAGGCCATGTGGTTTTACCGCTTCTCGAGCACGAAATCGTTTCCGCGGGATGGGTAAGCAAGGAGGATTTCCTAACAGGGTATGGGGCAGCGCAGGCCGTACCGGGGCCGCTGTTTACGTTTGCGAGTTATCTCGGAACCGTTGCCGGAGGCTTATCGGGTGCGATTATTGCGACGACGGCCATCTTTCTGCCGGCTTACCTTCTTGTTGCCGGCGCTCTTCCTTTTTGGAATGTTTTGAGGAACAATCCAAAAATCCAAGGCATGTTAATCGGAATTAATGCTGCCGTTGTTGGTATTTTACTAGCGGCGCTGTACGATCCTTTATGGACGACCGCGATTATGGAACCGGGTGATTTCGCGCTGGCCGCCATTTTGTTTGTTATGCTTGCCATTTGGAAGCTGCCTTCCTGGTTGATCGTTGTTACGGGATCGGCAGGCGGAATCATGCTTGGTCTCCTTTAACAAGTAAAAAAGGGGTAATGAACGGTTTTATCGTTCATTACCCCTTTTCCTTTTCATTTTATTCAAGCTGAAATTGCGTCTCTTATGATAAATGGAATGAAATGCTTTAAGTCGGGGCTTTCTTTTATTCTCGGGGATTGTGTATAGTAGTTTCGATATAGCTTCTTAAGAAGGGAATGTAAATATTGAAAAAGCTAGGACAGCTTAATACGCTGCGAAACCAGATATTCATCGGATTTATGCTAGTCATGGTCATCGTTCTGGCATCGGTCGGCTACTTCGTGTATGATCAGGTTTCTGTCCTTTTGCGAAACAGCGCGGAGAAGCATATTCAACAGACGGCCGTTCAGGCGATGGGCAAGCTGGACGTACTGCTCGGTCAAATCGATACGCTTACGGCGCAGGTTGCTACGAATCCTTCCATCCAGCGACTATTGGCGCAAGAAATTGACGGCAAGCCGATCCGTTTCGAAGAGCGTCAATCGCTCCAACAGGATGCGCGTAAATACGAGGCGTACGCTACGGGCATCCGGTCGCTTGAAATGTACACCACGGATTACAGAAGATTGTTCCCGCTTGACGATGTAAGCCTGGAAAATCGGGTGCCGGAGGAATGGATTAAGCGCGCAGACAGCGGAAAGGGCCGCCTCGTTTGGTTTGGTTTCGATCCGCAGGACCCGGATGTTGTCATTGCCATACGCCATGTGCGCCTGATGGACCGGTCCTTTGTCCATGCTGGTTATTTAGTGGTTTATATCGAAAAAAGCTATTTTGAGCTAACGGATAACGAGGCGGACAATGAAAACGAAACGCGGGAGACCATGGGTCTTTTTGACGGGACCGGGCAAAATATCTTTTCGGATTTTCCGGCTGACGTAGATGCGGGAATGATGCTGGACCACGGGGGCGAAACCATTACAGTTGAGGGCGAGTCCTATATCGTTATTCAACAGCAGTCGAAGGAAACAGGGTGGAAGCTGGCCATATTAACCCCTGTGAATTATGCGACTGCCGGTATTTCCGTGCTCCGTACAGCCATCATCGTCTCTGGGGCGGTCGGCGGCTTACTGTTCCTCGTTTTAACTTTTATTTTGTCGACGATGATCACAAGGCCAATCCTAAACTTGATAAAGGCGATGCGGGGCGCAAGGTTCGGCACATTGAAGGCTAATCCGAACACATCCTCAACGATGGAAATCAACGAGCTGAACAATACGTATAACCAGATGGTCGATTCTTTGAATGAGCTAATCGAGGTTGTTTATCAAAAGGAAATCATTCAAAGCCGAACGGAGCTTAAAGCGCTGCAATCGCAGATTAATCCGCATTTTCTGTTCAATACATTGGAAGCGTTTTATTGGGAGCTGGACGAGAAGGGGGAAGAGGAGCTTGCGCAAATCGTTGTTGCCATGTCGGGATTGTTCCGCTACGTCATCAATCGGACTGACGATGATGAATGGGTGACGATAGGCGACGAGTTAGATCATGCGGAAAGATACTTAAAGATCATGGAGATGCGAATGGTCGATAGGCTGTCATGGCGGATCGAAGCCGATGATGATTGCCGAAGCATACCGCTTCCGAAGCTGCTCATTCAACCGCTGGTCGAGAATGCGATTCTGCATGGCGTAGAGCAGCGGATCGGGCCAGGCACGGTCTTGCTGCACGCGGAATCTTCGAGCCGATCCGGGTATACGCGAATTATGGTAACCGACGACGGCCCTGGAATGGATACGAATACCGTTCGTGCCCTGCAAGCGTCCATGAAAGAAGGGCATGTGAGCGGGTCCAAGGGAACCGGCGTTGGAATTTCCAACGTTGAGCGCAGGCTTAGGCTTTATTACCAGCTGGAAAGCAGCGGATTGGATATTCAAAGCGAGCTGGGGAAGGGCACAACCATTATTTTTGAAATACCGAATAGATTCGGAGGGCATACCAAGCGTGAAAACAATACTAATCGTGGATGATGAACCAAGAACAAGGCAAGGCATTCGTAAAACATTGGAAGCGTGGTCCCTCGGCCGGTATCGGATAGAAACGGCGTCCAGCGGGGTAGAAGCGTTATCCTGGCTGCAGCAGAACGATGTCAATTTACTCGTAACCGACATTCGAATGCCCGAGGTTGGCGGACTTGAATTAGTCGAGAGGTTAAGCGTAATGGCGCATCCGCCGGTTGTGGTCGTGATTTCGGGGCATCCAGAATTCGATTACGCCCAAAAAGCGCTCCAGCTGGGAGTTGTCTCCTATTTATTAAAGCCTTTGGACAAAAGTAAGCTCGTTCAAGCGGTAGAGACGGCATTGAAACGGGAAGAGGATATGAACCGGATTGAGAGGATGGAGAAGCTTTTTGACCCGAAGCTGCTGGAGACGGTGCAGGAGGAGAAGCAGTACGGGGCGCAGGTACGCGAAGCGCATCGTTATTTAGACGAGCATCTGAGCGAGCAGTTGTCGATGCGTGCGGTAGCTGAGCATTTGCATATGAATGCCAGTTATTTCAGCGTCCTGTTTAAAGAGCAGACAGGGCTTACGTTTAGCGACTATTTAAGCAGAAGAAGAATACAAAGGGCAAAGGAACTGCTTGTGAATACCCGGTTATCGATAGCAGAAATCGCTGAGCAGGTTGGCTACCAAACGGCAAAGTATTTCGTGAAAGTCTTTCGGACGATCGAGAATGTCAGTCCGGGACAATATCGCCAAGGCTTATCGGATCACGATGAGCGAATCCAATAATAGTGGTATTAGTCCCAATGCTTGTTACCTTACGGCAACTTCGGTAAGTTGCTACAATCTAATTAAAGCGGTTTCATCGCGCTAACGATTAGAAAGAAGGGGATGTAAACGTGTTCAGCAAAAAATGGATTACGGTTTCATTAATCATTTGTCTCGTATTGGTGGCAGCAGGCTGCGGTAAAAACAGCAATGAGGGCAGCAGCGCCGCGAATGGCAGCGCTAGCGACGGCAAGGACAAAGTAACAGTTAACTTTATGCATCTATGGCCGGAAGGCGTATCCGCAGGACAAAACAAAATCGTAAATCAAATTATTAAAGAATATCAGACCGAGCATCCGAACGTTACGGTCAAACAAGAGGTTTTGGATAATGAGCAGTACAAGAACAAGCTGAAGGTACTATCCGCTTCCAATAAATTACCGGATGTCGGCGTTACGTGGGCAGCGGGATTTTTGCAGCCTTATGTGAAAGGGAATCTGTTCACGCCGGTAGATGATTTGTTAAGCGGCGAGCTAAATGGCAAGTTCGTATCAGGCACGACGGAAGCTTATGCCATTGACGGTAAGACGTATGCGCTTCCACTGGAATTCAATATTGCGCCGGTATATTACAACAAAGCAATATTCGAGAAATATAAGCTTGAAATACCGCAAACCTACGAGCAATTAAAGGCCGTTGTGAAAACGCTGTCCGATAATGGCGTAGCTCCGATAGCACTCGGCAACAAGGATCGTTGGACCGGTTCTCTCTGGTATATGTACCTGGCTGACCGTATGGCAGGCCAGCAAGCATTATCCGGCGCAATTAACGGGTCCGGATCATTCATGGATGAAGGTTTGGTAAAAGCAGCGACTGAGGTGCAAACGCTTGTCGACAGCAACGCATTCGTAAAAGGATTTAACGGACTATCGAACGAAGAAGCGAAGTCGGAGTTTCTGAACGGCAAAGCCGCAATGTACATGATGGGTACATGGGAGCTGCCGAACTTCACGACAAACGAAGACATTCCGCAGGATTTCCGCGACAGCGTAGGCTTCTTCAAATTCCCGACGGTTGAGGGCGGCAAAGGAGACATCAACAGCTGGGTAGGCGGTCCGGGCGTTGGGCTATTCGTTGCCGAGAATTCGGCGGTCAAAGCAGAAGCCAAGGCATTCGTAGAATATTTCGTTACCAAATGGGGGGAGCAATCCGTAACCGGAGCAGGCGTCATTCCCGCTACCAAAGTTGATGCTTCGAGCATGGAGCTGCCACAGCTGTACAAAGACCTCTTTAATGAAATGAATCAAGCAAGCAGCATTACTTTGTTTGCGGATGTACAAATGGAGGCCAACGCTGCCGAGACGCATCTTAATATGATTCAAGCACTGTTCGGGAAAGCGGCGACACCGGAGAAGTTCTCCGAGGAACACGACAAGGCAATTTCCGCAGGAAAATAAGGTTTTGATCCTATGCAGGGATGGAAGATCTATAGGTATAACTACCAAATAGGTCTTCCGCAAAATCAAATTTGGCGGAAAGGAGCCGGACCAATTGGACAAAGTGCTTTCGAACAAAAAAATAATCGCGCTATATGTGCTGCCGTCTCTCCTTCTGATTCTGGCTATCGTATACATCCCGATCGTTCTGACCGCTTACTACGGATTAAACGAGTGGAATGGTATCGGCGCAATGAAATTCGTTGGGCTGGACAACTATCTCGCATTATTCAAAGACCAAACATTCTGGAACAGCGCATGGCATTCGCTTCTGTTGGCATTGTTTTCCGGAATCAGTCTTTTGCTATATCTCATCGTCGCGATGGTATTGGCTGCTCGTATTAAAGGAGCAAATCTATTTCGCAAAATCTATCTTCTTCCAATGCTGCTTTCATCGGTCGCCATTGCGCAGCTTTGGCTCAAAATCTACCATCCGACAAACGGTGTTTTGAACAGTGTGTTGGAATCACTGGGTATCGCAAACCCTCCCGCGTGGCTCGCTGAGTCCTCAATCGTATTATTCGCTTTGTTTATACCGATTCTTTGGCAATACGCGGGTTTTTATATTTTAATCTATTATGCGGCGCTCAAGAACATCCCGGCATCGCTAGAGGAAGCAGCTAAGATTGACGGGGCGAATGCGCTGCAAATTGCATGGAAAATTAAACTTCCGCTCGTAATGGAAGTCATTAAAGTAACAATCGTTTTGGCCGTGGTCGGTTCTTTGAAATATTTCGATCTGATTTTTGTTATGACAGATGGCGGTCCAAACGGATCCAGCGAAGTGATGGCCTCTTATATGTATCACGAGGCGTTTCGGGCATACGACTTTGGATACGGAAGCGCTATCGGCTTTTTCCTTCTGGTCATCTGCCTTGCTGTTACTTGGGTCATTCGCAAATTAACCGCAACCAAAGATACGATCCAATACTCGTAAGGAGGAACGTTTCATGATTTCTGGAAACGCAAAGAACCGGCATGGGATAACGGAATCAGGTCCGGGCATTGGCTCTAAGCTTGGGTATTCCGTGTTATATGCCGTATTGATTGCGGTGGCCGCGATGCAATTGTTTCCGCTCGTATGGCTTTTGTTTTTCTCGCTTAAAAACAATCAGGAAGTATTTAATCTTCCTCCGCTGTCGCTTCCGTTAAATCCTCGCTGGGAAAACTACGAGAAGGTGTGGAGCGCAGGGAACATCGATATTTATTTTTTCAACAGCGTTTGGATTACGATTGCGGCTACGCTGCTGACCGTCATTCTAGGCAGTCTAGTTACCTATGCCGTTACAAGGATGAAATGGAAGGGCAGCTCATTCGTGCTAGGTTTATTCATGGTTGCGATGATGATTCCCGTTCATTCGACCCTCATACCGCTGTTTAGTCTGTTTAATAAAGTCGGTTTAACGGATCATCCTTTGTCTCTCATTTTGTCGTATGTCGCGTTTAATATGCCGATAACGATTATGATACTGCTAGGTTTTTATTATGCGCTGCCGCGCGAGGTCGAGGAAGCGGCGATCATAGACGGCTGTTCGGTTAACCGGATGTTCGTGCAGATCGTGTTTCCGATGACGAGCTCCGTTCTTGCAACGACGGCGATCATAAACATGATTTACAACTGGAATGAATTTATTTTTGTTAATACGTTTATTAGCTCGGATGCTTACAAAACGTTAACCGTGGGCGTTCAAAATTTTATCGGCCAATATACGACGGACTGGGGAGCAATCGGCGCAACGCTCATGATCAGCATTTTGCCGATCTTGATTACGTTTCTCTTCCTTAGCAATCGGATTGTCGAAGGGATTGCCGCAGGTTCGGTCAAAGGCTGAGAGGGGACCAATCTTGCCCCGCTAACAATCACAAACAAAAACGAGTACTGTCTTCAAGAGACGGTACTCGTTTTTTGCTATGCCCAGCACCAGTTTGCATGGCCTTTGTGCTTCTCTTAACAGCTCTGCCAGAGCTGGAACGTCATCCGGTTTTACCAGTAAGGCTTTCATCGAACATATCGATGATGATTAGGAAATGTTCCGCTTCCCTAAACACATGATCCGCCAGCAGCGGATGGATGATGCTTTTAATCCGGCAGGCTTCAATTAAGTCCCGCGCCGTTTTCTTAAAGTCGCGAAGCGATTTTACGGAAACCCGATTTTGATCAAGAAATTGGTCAAGAAGCGGGACCGTTTGCGATTGAGGACGCATGGACTCCAAATCCTTGGCTTGAAACAGCAGTTGGTCGAATTCTTGACTGAAGTTATTGGCCTGCTCAACCAGCTGCCGCTCTGATGGATCTAACAGATGACTAATAAATTTGGCATGGTCGGCCATGATTCTCAGGAAGAATACATTCTCGTCTATGATCGCGTCAGGCAATGGCTCCAATCTGCCTAGATTTAATTCCGCTAACCGGTTCCTGAAATAATTGGCTTCCCTGCTCACGTGATCTACTAGCAATGGAAAGTTGTTTGCGCCGGGAAGCTGGCAGGTCAGAATCAAACCAAGCACCTTTCTCTTGAAGGCCCAAATATAGGACACGGCAGTATGGACTTCTTCATTAAATCTTCTGATTACGGCGGGATCCGTTCCCATCGTGTATGCGTTGGCTTTATTTTCTATCGTTTCAAAAATGGCGTAGAATTGATTTGCTTCATTTATCAGCTGAGTATCTTCGCATCGGAAGCCCAGTCTCAAAAATAAGGAATGCTCCTTCATTATCCGCGACCAAAATCTTACTTCCTCTAAAGACCGTGCTACAAACGGATCTGGCAATGATATCATCTCCTTCGAGTGATCATACTCCAAATACTGTATGACGGCAGGCCTCTCCGTATGCTTTTTGGTTGGTTCTGATGCCTTATTCGTATGTAAAAAGCTGCCGGGAAAATCCCGGCAGCCTGCTGCTATGATTAACGATAGTACCGCGTATACCAAGCTGCGAACTTACGCTGCTATACAGATGCGGTGAAATTAATAGCCTTTGCCGTATCCGCCGCCAAAAACACCGCAGCTGCACGCTATAATGACCAACAAAATGAACAATACCAGGATCATGCCAACACTGTTGTTAGCACCGCCTACAAATCCGCCCATTCCTTTTCACCTCCCAAAGTTCTGAGTACCCTGTAGATTATGTATGGACGGCACTTTGCGTATGGACGTTTGTACCGTAATGACAGCAGCCTAGACAAATGATGGCTTACTTGGAAAAGTATTCGTTTTAAAAACGAAGCTGTTTGCCTTATTTATTTTACTGAGCAGTATCCCGACTCTGCTCCTTGGAACGGTCGCTTACAAAAAATCATCCGATATGTTTCATGAAGCCGGAGTGTAACAACGTTGAAATTTATTAACTCCCTTGCTTAGCAAGGGAGTTTTTTTATTTGCTTGCTCTTATTGGCAGAAGAACGGCAACAGCAGATGGTGGAGGCTGCAATCTTTCTTTATTAGAATAACTGAACATCTCCATAAAAAAACCGAATAGCATTTTCGCTTTCCATGAATTGACTCTAAAGTTACGGTGTTATATTATGTGACATATAAAACAATTCCGTAAGAAAATAACTAGATTTAAGTGTCATATAATTTGACGCAAAGTATTTATTAGCTAATAGATGATGAGGAGTGGTTTAGATGAAATTATTGTTCATTATTGCAGGGATGCTGTCTGTGGCTAATTATAGCAAGGCCGAAGACGATTGCATAAGTAAACTTAATGAGGCATTCGTTGGGGATGAACGGTATTGGAAATCATAAAAGGCTTCACGCATGATCTATTTGTTTCTAATCCGCTGCTAGAATCATAACCATTTGAAAGTTAATATAATCGATGTTCAAAACCGATGGATCGGGAATGGGTAAAAGGTGTTTCCAACAAAAGGGAACACCTTTTTTTTGTTCAGCAATACTCGCCGCTTTTTTTCGTTGAAGTGAAAAAAGAGCAGCATTTCATTAAAGCTCGGCCAAAAGATATGGGAAGTAAAGTAACACATCAGAAATTTGAATACTTTAACTTCGTTTCAACTGGAATCGATTTACATTTTAAAACGTTTTCATAGTGAAAAAAAGCCGAAAACACGAACATTAGAACGTTAGGAATAAAATTCATACGCTATTTTATTATAAATGTTAAATTACCTCACAAAAAACCATTGAGATATTCGGCAAAATGCGGTAAATTAGTGTTAAGGAATTTGATGTTAGTAAATATGACGTAAGTTTGATAGCTTATCTTAGTGATTAATGGTCTGATTTATGATGCTTAACTATTTAGGAGTGTGAATGGGATGAAGAAGAAGCTGGTTTTGATAGGTAACGGTATGGCGGGTGTAAATTGTATCGAACAGATTTTGAAGCTGGTCCCGAACCGGTATGACATTACCATCTTCGGAAGCGAACCTCATCCGAACTATAACCGAATCATGTTGTCATCTGTTCTAGCAGGCGATGCGGATATGAATGACATTGTTATCAATAGTTGGGACTGGTACAGAGAAAACAATATTATCCTCCACGCAGGGCATACGGTAAGCGGCATCGACACAAAACGTAAGATCGTAAGCACGGAAAGCGGCATTAAAGTACCTTACGATGATGTCATTATTGCAACCGGCTCGCTGCCTTTCATGCTTCCGCTGCCAGGCGCGGACAAAAAAGGCGTTATCGCATTCCGCGACATTAAAGATTGCGAAACGATGATGGAGACGGCGAAAACGTACAAAAAAGCGGTTGTTATCGGCGGCGGTTTGCTGGGACTAGAAGCAGCGCGGGGACTGCTGAATCTGAATATGGAAGTGTCCGTCATTCATAGCAACAAAATTCTGATGAACAGACAGCTGGACGAAACGGCTGGGCTCATGCTGCAGAAGGAACTTCAGGAGCAAGGCATGAAATTCCTTCTCGGCAAACATACAGAGAAGATTTTAGGGAAAGAGCGGGTAACTGGCCTTAGATTTACGGACGGCTCCGAAGAGTCTGCAGATCTTCTGGTTATGGCAGTCGGCATTAAACCTAACATGGCGATGGCTAAGAAGAGCGGCATTGAAGTTAACCGCGGGATTCTCGTCAACGATTTCATGGAAACGAATATTCCGAATGTTTACTCGGTTGGCGAATGCGTGGAGCACCGCGGCATTTCATACGGACTAGTCGCGCCATTGTACGAGCAAGCCGCCGTGCTTGCCAAGAAACTGGCGGGCCTAGAAACGGACGGCTATCACGGTTCCGTCGTTTCTACGAAGCTGAAGGTTTCGGGTGTGGATGTGTTTTCGGCGGGTCAATACTTGGATGATGTTGATACACGCGCTGTTCGTGTGCAGGATGAGTTCGGCGGCGTATACAAGAAAGTCGTCATTCGGGGCGGCAAGGTTGTCGGCTCTGTATTATTCGGCGATATAAGCGATGGCGCGCGCCTGTTCTCCATGATCCGCAGCGGCGAGGATGTAACGGGGAAAGAAAAAGAAATATTGCTCGGCTCGGGCGGATCGGCTCCTTCCAACGCTGATTTGATTGCCTCGATGAGCGATGATGAAATAGTTTGCGGATGTAACGGCGTTTCCAAAGGAGCAGTTGTAACGGCGATCAATGAAAAAGGATGCGCGAGCGTCAATGATATTAAAGCGTGCACGAAAGCTTCCGCTTCCTGCGGCGGCTGTAAACCGCTAATTGCAGATGTGCTGACGTATGTACTTGGCGCGGACGGCGTGAAAACGGTCAAGGAAGGCATTTGCGGTTGTACGACGCTTAGCCGTGATGAAGTGGTTGACGGTATCCGCGAGATGAGATTAACGACTTCGAAGGAAGTTATGCACGTACTAAATTGGAACAATCCGGAAGGCTGCTCCAAATGCCGTCCGGCGTTGAACTACTACCTCGGCATGGTGTGGCCGGAGGAGCACGAAGACGAGCGTGCATCGAGATTCGTTAACGAAAGAAATCATGCCAATATTCAGAAGGACGGCACGTACTCTGTTGTTCCGAGAATTTACGGTGGGGTAACGACACCGCAGGATCTGAAGAAAATTGCCGAAGTAGCGGTGAAATATGAAGTGCCGCTAGTAAAAATTACAGGCGGACAGCGGATCGACCTTCTGGGCGTTAAGAAGGAAGATTTGCCTTCGATGTGGACGGATCTCGACATGCCGTCGGGTTACGCATACGGTAAAACGCTTCGTACGGTTAAAACATGCGTAGGATCGACGTTCTGCAGATTCGGAACGCAGGATTCGATGGCCATGGGGATCGAAATGGAGAAGCGCTTCGAACGTTTGAGCACACCGGCGAAATTTAAGATGGCCGTATCCGGCTGCCCTCGTAACTGTGCGGAAGCGACGATCAAGGATTTTGGCGTCGTTGCAATCGACGGCGGATGGGAAATTCATGTCGGCGGAAACGGCGGTACGAAAGTAAGAGTCACCGACCTGCTCGTTAAGGTGAAGACGGAAGAAGAGGTTCTGGAATGGACGGGAGCCTACATGCAGTATTACCGTGAAACCGGCAAATATAACGAACGTACTGCGGAATGGCTTGAAAGAGTCGGCCTGGATACGATTAAAGCTGCCTTGGAGAAGAAAGAAGACCGATTGGCACTCGTCGAACGGATTGAACTGGCGCTCAGCCTGACACAAGATCCATGGAAAGAAATTGTGGAAACTGATAAATTGCGCACAACATTCGAAAATCTACCTATTCCCACAATGAACTAGAAAGGGTGTCATCAGCATGAAACAAGTTAAAATCGGCCATATTTCGGAAATCGAGAGCATGCGCTCAAGAGTAATCTCCATCGGAGATTTGGAAATTGCATTATTCAAACTTTCGAACGGTGAAATCAAAGCGATTGAAAATAAATGCCCGCATAAAGGCGGCAAGCTTTCCGAAGGAATCGTTTGCGACCATCATGTTTTTTGCCCGCTGCATGATTGGAAAATCAATCTGAAGGACGGACAGGTACAGGAGCCGGATGAAGGCTGCGTCGTTTCCTTCAAGGTGGAAGCAGATCCTGAGAGCGGCGACTTATTTCTTTATGTGGAAGAAACAGCTTATAAAGCATCCTAAGGAAATCATTCGGGGAGATTGGGCCAATGGCAATGAATCAAACAAAAGCACTTATCTATTCAACGGTCGCGATGACCGTATCATTCATGATCTGGTCGGTATTTCCGCCTATTGCAGGACAGATTCAGGAGCTATTTAACCTGAGTACGCTGGAAAAGAGCATATTGATTGCAACCCCCGTATTGCTCGGCTCGATCATGCGGATTCCGATGGGTATTCTAACGGACCGCCACGGCGGCAGGAAAGTGTTCACGCTCACGATGCTGTTCTTGATTCTGCCTATGGTTGCGGCAGGATTCGCGGATTCTTACGTTATGATGTTGATATGCGCCTTATTCATCGGCATGGCGGGCACCACCTTTGCTATCTCTTTGACTTTTGTGTCCAGATGGTATCCGCCGCAGCGCCAAGGATTTATTCTGGGCATTGCCGGCCTAGGCAATTTGGGGGGAGCGGGAGCGAATTTCCTGCTTCCCTCGATTTCAACGTCGTACGGCATATCTTGGGTGTTTTTTAGCCTGGCAATCGGAATAGCGGTTATGGCATTGGTGTTTCATACCTTTACCAAGGATGCGCCAAAGCCGGCCGAACCCAAAACCTTGAAACAATCCTTGTCCGTTATGAAGGATAAAGCAACTTGGCGTTTGTCGTTCTTTTATTTTCTGACCTTTGGCGGTTTCGTTGCTTTCAGCGTTTACCTGCCAACCCTCCTTAAAGATCTATTTCAGTTGAGCGCTTTCGACGCAGGTCTTCGAACTGCCGGTTTCGTCTTGGCGGCTACGTTGATTCGGCCGGCGGGCGGCTATCTGGCAGACCGGTTCGGCAGCAAGAATATACTCACGGTTGTCTTTTTCGGGATATTGGCCGCTGCGCTTGTCTTGTCTATAACGCTGGATCATTTCGTCGCTTTCAGCTCTTTATGTTTGTTCATTTCTTTGCTTCTTGGATTAGGCAACGGGGCCGTGTTCAAAATGGTGCCTGAAGTATCTTCAGGGAATACGGGAGCGGTTACGGGCATTGTTGGCGCAGCGGGGGGCATCGGCGGGTTTTTTCCTCCGATCGTGCTCGGTATCGTCAAGGACGCGACCGGCCAATACAACTTAGGATTTATTTTTATGGTTATTTTCGCCCTGGCATGCTTAATCCTTAATTATTCCGCACTGAGGCCGAAACCAACGGGAGTCCAGAAAAACATGGAGTATTCCGCATAGTTGCCCGGCACCTGCAGTGCAAGCCGGAAAACCGGAAATGCAAACGGAACGGTTCTTCTAAAAAAGACGGCAGCCGTTTCAATTTAATTGGAGGTTTAATGATGGCGAAAAGAAAATTAGTTGTGATCGGAAACGGGATGGCGGGCGTTCGCTGTGTCGAAGAAATTTTAAACATCGATCGGGATGCTTTTGAAATTACGATTTTCGGCAAAGAGCCTCATCCTAACTACAACCGTATTTTGTTGTCTAAGGTGCTTCAGGGCGATACGACCATCCAAGATATCACGATCAATGACTGGCAGTGGTATAAAGACCATCACATCCAGCTTTTTACGAACGAAACCGTAACGAATGTGGATGTTGACCGCAAGAAAGTCATGACCGAATCTGGGAAGAGCGTTAACTATGACGAATTGATCTTTGCTACGGGTTCCTTGCCCTTTATGCTGCCGTTGCCGGGAGCGAATAAACAAGGCGTCACCGCTTTTCGGGACATCCGCGATTGCGAAACGATGGTCGAAACCTCGAAAAACTATGAAAAGGCCGTCGTTATCGGCGGTGGTTTGCTTGGACTCGAGGCGGCCCGGGGATTATTGAACCTCGGCATGAAGGTCGATGTCGTTCATATTTTTGACAGTATCATGGAAAGGCAGCTTGACCGAACGGCCGCCAAAATGCTTCAGAAGGAGCTCGAAAAGCAAGGGATGCGTTTTTTGCTCGAGAAGCAATCGGAAGAAATTATCGGACGGAGCCGCGTGGTCGGGCTGAAGTTCAAGGACGGCACGAAAACGGATGCGGATCTGCTTGTCATGGCCGTAGGCGTCAGACCAAATGTGCAGGTGGCTAAGGATGGCAAGATCGAAACCAACCGCGCGATCGTCGTTAACGATTACATGCAAACGAGCGTGCCGAACGTATATGCGGTAGGCGAATGCGCGGAGCATCGCGGCATTGTATACGGCCTCGTTGCACCACTTTATGAGCAGGGTAAGGTGCTCGCGAAAACCATCTGCGGTGTGGAAAATGAAGGCTATCACGGTTCGGTGCTTGCGACGCAGCTGAAGGTCTCGGGCGTAGACGTATTCTCGGCCGGTGAATTTATGGACAGCGACGAAGTCAAGTCGTTGAAATGGATCGACGGTATCCGCGGCACGTACAAAAAAATCGTCATACGCGATAATAAGATTGTAGGCGCGGTTCTGTTTGGTGAGATCAGCGAGGGCACGAAACTCTTAGGAATGATTAAGCAGCAGACGGATATCTCCGTCTATGAGAAGGAAATGAACGGAGCCGGCGCGCGCGGCCAGGAATCGGGGGTTGCCGCAATCGCGGCCATGTCCGATAAGGAACTGGTCTGCTCCTGCAATGGAGTAACCAAAGGGACAATTATGCAGGCTATCGAAGAGCAAGGCTTGCAAACGGTGGATGAAGTAAAAAAATGCACAAAAGCATCCAGCTCCTGCGGCAGCTGTAAAACGATGGTGAGCAGCATCTTGGATTATGTGCATCTACACGGCTTCGGTCAGACCGCGGAGAAAGAAACGGTTTGTGCCTGCACGTCGTTTAGCCATGATGAGCTGATGATTGAAATTCAGAACCGGCGTTTTGCCGATACGGCTGAAATCATGACCGCATTGGATTGGCAAACGGAGACAGGGTGTGAAACATGCCGTCCCGCGCTGGATTATTATGCAGGGGTTCACGGCACATCCGTACTAAATACAGCTGCGAATAAACCGGCAGGCATGCAAGCCGACGGTACTTATGCGGTTATGCCGAAAATGTACGGAGGCCTAACAACCGCGGATCAGCTGAGACAAATCGCTGACCTTGTCGACAAATACGGCATTCCTGTTGTGAAGCTGCTGGAAGGTCCGCAGCTTGGCTTGCTCGGTATTGCGGCAGCGGATGTATCTGCCGTCAGATCGGGATTGGCAATGACGGATAGCGGACCGTCATACGGGAAGACCATAAGCGGCGTAGGAACATGCAGCGGCATCAGCTTTGCAGCCGACGCGATGCAGGATTCCATCGCTCTCGGCGTTGCCTTGGAGAAGAAGCTGGAGCGGGCGCAATTGCCGCAAGAGATAAAGATTGGCGTATCGGCAAGCCCGCACGACCGCGCGGCTTCGCTGTCGAAGGATATCGGGATCGTTGGGGTGCCTGGCGGCTGGGAAATGTATGTCGGCGGCAGCGGCGAAAGGCTGGTAAAGGCGGGACAATTGCTTTGTACGGCTGCAACGGATGAGGAACTGCTGACGCTTGCGGCTGCCTTCCTTCAATATTACAGGGAAACCGGACATTTCGCGGAACGGTTGTCGCAATGGATTGAACGAATGGGTCTGCTGCAAATCAGGGAAGCGCTGTTCGATCCGTTTCTCTTGAAATTATTAGGAAACCGCATGGAGGAGAAGCTCGCAGCTTCGCCAGAGCAAGCAAATCAGCAGCCGACAGCTGCAGTGATAAGGTGATCAGATGAAACCATTAAAGGCACTAACCGATAACCCTGAACTCGAAGCAGCTGCCGGACATGATCATGTCATGGATACGCAATGTCCTTTTTGCAGCGTGCAGTGTAAAATGCAAATCGTGGAGCATTTCGGCAAGGAACGCAATACCTATACCGTTCTTCCAAAGCCCAACGCGGCTTCGGAAGGGCGGCTATGCATCAAAGGGATGAACGCATATCAGCATGCCCTCAGCGGCGAACGTCTCGCCTTTCCAATGGCTAAGGTCAATGGGGAATTCGTTAGAGTCAGCTGGGAGGAAGCCTATCGGCTCATACAATCCAATTTCACGCAAACGGAGCAGCGATACGGCAGCAATGCCATAGGAGTATACGGCGGCGGATCACTTACCAATGAATCCGCTTATTTGCTTGGGAAATTCGCGCGGGTCGCGCTGCGGACCAAATATATCGATTATAATGGGCGTTTTTGTATGTCGGCAGCGGCATCGGCCGGCAATAAGGCATTTGGAATGGACCGCGGCTTGACGAACCAGCTGTCCGACATTCCAATGGCACGCTGCATTATACTGGCGGGGACGAATATTGCGGAATGCCAGCCTACGCTTATGCCTTATTTCACGCGGGCGAAGGAGAACGGGTCATTCATCATCGCGATTGATCCTCGCAACACGGGTACGACCGAGCTTGCGGATCTTCATTTAAAGGTGAAACCGGGAATGGATGCCGCATTGGTCAACGGCATGTTAAAAGTGATCGTGGACGATGGTTATGTGGATGAAGCTTTTGCCAAAGAACGGACGAAAGGCTTTAGCGAGTTGAAGGAGCATCTGGCGAGTGTTGACTTAAACGATATCGCTGACATTACGGGAGTTCCGCTCGAGCAAATTCGCGGGGCTGCTGAAGTGTTTGGCAAAGCGGCAACCGGCATGGTGTTTACCGCAAGGGGAGTAGAGCAGCAGACGGACGGGTATATGGCTGTGCGCAATTTCCTGAATATGGTTCTGATTACCGGGAAGATCGGGAAGGAAGGCTGCGGCTACGGAGCGATTACCGGGCAAGGAAACGGCCAAGGAGGCAGGGAGCATGGGCAAAAGGCTGATCAGCTGCCAGGCTACAGGTTGATTGAAAATCCGGCTGATCGCGCCTATATTGCTGAAGTATGGGGTGTGCTGCCCGAAGAATTGCCTGAAAAAGGCGTCTCAGCCTATGAAATGATGGAAAAAATCCATGAAGAGGAAATTCGTGCGCTGTTTGTCATGGGCTCCAATCCGATTGTGTCCAATCCGAACGCCAACTTTGTGGAGGAGGGACTGCGTAAGCTGGAATTCCTGGTGGTGGCCGACATGTTCCTCTCGGAGACGGCACGAATGGCGGACTTGATTTTACCGACCTCCTCGTATTTGGAGAACGAAGGGACTTTAACGAACCTAGAAGGGCGTGTCCTATTACGGGAAGCGAGCCGGGAAGTTACGGATGAAGTGAAGCATGATTGGGAAATTCTTTGCGGCATTGCCGAGGCTCTCGGGAAAGAGTGGTATTTCTCCTATACGGCCGCGGAACAAATCTTCGAGGAGCTTCGGATTGCTAGCCGAGGGGGGATTGCTGATTATTACGGCATTACTTATGATCGGCTGCGGAAGGAAGAAGGGGTTTATTGGCCTTGTCCAAGCCTGGACCACCCTGGAGAGAAGCGATTATTCGAAACGGCGTTCGCGCATCCCGGAGGCAAGGCAGAGCTCGTTGCGGTAGAAAACCATTTTCCTGCGGAGCAGGTCAGCGGGGAGTTCCCGCTCTATTTGACAACCGGCCGGGTGCTCTCGCAATATTTGACGGGCGTTCAAACCCGGAGGA
Organism: Paenibacillus sp. LPE1-1-1.1; assembly: GCF_040676435.1. Classification (NCBI taxonomy): domain Bacteria; kingdom Bacillati; phylum Bacillota; class Bacilli; order Caryophanales; family Paenibacillaceae; genus Paenibacillus; species Paenibacillus sp. LPE1-1-1.1. Next base: position 864,179 of record NZ_JBEGHY010000001.1, on the reverse strand, counting down.
GCCATACGCTGGCGGCGCGCAGCTTTGAATCCTTTATGGAAATTCATCCGAAGACGGCACAAAAATACCGGATCGAGGACGGCTCGCTGATCAAGCTGGAATCGAAGCGGGGAAGCATCGTCGTCCGAAGCAAAGTGACGAGGGAGATTCGTGAGGATACGGTATTTGTACCCATGCATTGGGGCGATATCCAAAATGTCAACAAAATTACGAATCAAGCGCTCGATCCGACCTGCAAAATGCCGGGGTTTAAAGTATGTGCGGTTAACGCAAAGCCCCTTGTCGAATCGATGTAGAAGAGACTTCGAATGGTGAAAGTGAAAAGCCGAAACCCCAAGGGACCTAGTCCTTTGGGGTTTCTGTGCATCGCGGGAATGAAACGGCATGAGGTCACCGATAAACGTTTCTTCTCGATGCCCGGTTACTTTGATTTAAGGCGGCGGGCTGCGTCCAGCCGTGATCTTTTGCGGGACGTTTTACTTTTCACTCTTGTTTTCTTGCTGGGCATGCTAGATACAAATGCTTTCGGGCCCATCAATGATCCTACCATTTTGAATGCAGGCTGTATTTGTTGAAAGATGCCCCAAAATTGTTGGACTTTCCCCATGATTGACATAATTCCGTCAAAGCCGGAGAAGCGTGACGGCGCCTTGTTTTCGCTTTCTAACGATTGTGCAGAAGGGAGTTCTGCGGGTGCCAACATGTCGGGATCGCTGATTGGTTCGCTTGCAGCAGGAAGAACTTCGCTTGTACGGACTCTTTTCTTTCGCTTCACGTTTACCACGTTCCTTTGCTCTATGATGTCTCCTCGCTAATTTCCATTAGCTAGTAAGATAAGGCAGGCCCGCAAAATAACTGCTTCATTTCAATCTCTCATTCAGTAGAGGCCGCCCTTATTCCATAAACATGCTCACGATGGAGTATAGTGTAGATTATGTTTGATTGGAGCAGCTTGTTTGTGTGTTTGTGACCGTAACAGTATTTCAATGTCATATGACTATTTAAGAGACTTAGAAATAAAGTTTCCGGAATATTTAGGGTTCTTTTATTGGCTCCGTTCATTATGGGTTTGAATAAAGTCCTCATCCCATTTATATCTCTCGTTGTAAACACTCATAACCTCTTCGTATAAAGGGCCGAAGGTTGATTTTGGATTGCTTTGAATCATGCGGTAAAGCCGCAGAAAACGGTCTTTGGGAAGCTTGCGCGCATAACGCAGAACCAAATAAGGATAAAGCGTAAGGTATCGTTTCATACGGACCGCGGCGCCGGCAACGCCGATTAGAATGCTCTCGCCATGCTCCATTTTCAAAATTTGCGCTTCATAAAGCAAAATATACCGGAAAGCATTTTCCTTGAGCAGGTCTCGCCTGATCTTTGCAAGCTCTCCGATATATTCGACTAGATCGGGATTGAAATGGTCCATCAGCAGCGGTTCCAGCATGAGGTCCATATCCTTGCGCAGCACAAACGACTGAAGCAGCAGGATTTGCTCGATCCGAAGCTGGTCGGTATGAACGAGCGCCCCGATTTCGCGCAGCATTTCGTAAGCGAGCGGTTTATCGCCGTTATGAAACACGGCAATGGCGGTTTCCCGGTCATTGGCGAGGCCGGCTATGAGGGTGTAAGCCTCTCTGTGAAATAATTTTTCAAGTTCCAAGCGCAAAAGTGCAGGGTTCGACCGTCCCTGCATCGTCCATAATAGAGCGAGCAGCGCCGTGCCCCCTATTGCAAGCAGGGCAGTCTGCATCGCAGACCCGCTCAGCACTAAACCTACAATAGTAATGAAGAGTACGATGAGTCTTGATCTCCAGAACGAGCGGCGCAGCACCGAGGCGGCCCGTTCCTCTGCCGATTGCAGGGCGAATTTGCCGCATACAGGGCATTCCGATTCACCCAGTACGGTAAAATAATTGCAACGGCGGCAAATTTTAAGCTTATTGTAAGGATAGCGTGTTTTAATATAGGGAGTAAGCCGTACCGGCAGCTTCATCGTCATTCGCGATCACGCTGCCCGCTGCTTTTTAGAATAGAAAAGACCAGCTTGTTCAACTGCTCTGGAGAGGGGGCCTTTCTCCGGCGCGAGCGGTAGCTGAAGATGCTGATCATGACAAAAAGAAACAATAGCCCGAGACTGACGTATGTAACCATATGCTGTTCCTCTCTTACAGTAAAAGTGATTTGTGGAAATCTATCAGGTATACTTAATTTATAGTATACCATTTTACTGGGAGCAGTAACTAACAGTGACTATAGGACTACCAGGATAGATCCGTTCGTCCCATTGCAAAGGAGTACAAAAATGATCCGACTTAAACGTTTTTCACGACAACTACTATTCGCTTCCGCCGTTCTTCTGCTGCCTTTCGGCAGTTATTCCACAGTGAATGCGGCGCAGGGAGCTTCTCAAATCGACGCGGTGCTGGTGCTCGATGTCAGTCATTCCATGAGCGCAAGCGATCCGGGCAAAATCGGCAACGAAGCGATGAAGATGTTCATCGACATGCTCTCGACAACGGGCGACCGGGTCGGCATCGTAGCCTATACCGATGAGATACAGCGCGAGAAGGCGCTGCTTGAAATCCAGTCGTCAGCGGATAAAGAGAATTTGAAGGGCTTCATTGACCAATTGAACCGCGGCGCCTATACCGACGTATCCGTCGGAGTGAAGGAAGCCGTGCAAATTTTGGATGACGGGGCTGACCCGGGCCATGAGCCGATGATTATTTTGCTGGCCGACGGCAATAACGACTTTAATGAAGAATCAGGACGTACAAAGGCCCAGTCCGACGCCGACATGGAGAAAGCCATTAAAGAAGCGAATGACAACGATGTACCGATCTACACGATTGGGTTGAATGCGGACGGGAAATTAAATAAGGAAGCGTTGGCCGAGCTTTCGGATCTGACCGGGGGCAAATCGTTCTCGACCAACTCGGCGGATGATCTGCCGCAGATCCTTAGCGAGATTTTTGCCAGCCATCTCGAGTTAAACGTCGTACCTGTTGATTCGATTACCGCGGACGGAAGTTTTCAAAACGTGAAAATTAACGTTCCCAACTCGAATGTATTGGAAGCGAACATTTCCATCATGTCTTCGCAGCCCGTCGAGGCCAAGCTGATTGACCCATCCGGCAATGCCGTTTCTATTCCATCGGATGAAATTCTGCTGTCGAAGTCGAAGAGCTATTCCTTGATTAAGCTGTTAAAGCCAAGCGAGGGCGATTGGACGCTGCAGGTAAAAGGCGTGAAACGCGATAATATCGATATCAATCTCATCTTTAACTATGATTTGAGTTTGGCCATGGACCCACTTGCCAAAACGGCTTACTCGAAGGGCGATTCCGTGAAATTCAGCTCTTACTTGGTCAGCGGCGGACAAAAGCTGAAGGATGAAGCGCAATACAGCAACATGAACGCGGTTTTGCTCGTTAAGGATTTGGACGCAGGCACAACCAAGGAAGTACCGATGGAAAACGCTGGCGATCATTTCGAGGGAACGTACAAGATTGAAGACGAGCATGATTATGAGATCAAAGTAAAAGCGGAGGAGGAAAGCTTCTTCCGTGAAACCGATGCGGTGACGATAACGGCAAAGGCAGGCGGAACGGGTCAAACGGCCCCGACCGAACCCGCAGGCGAAGCTAAGAAGCCATTCCCGACCGTACCTGTTATTCTAGGCGCGTTAGGTTTGGCCGTATTGCTCGCAGCGGCATATTTCCTTTTGCGGGTTCTCAAAAAAGCGAACCGCGGCTTTGTCGGTCAGCTTGTCATAGAAATCCGGGACGAGAACACGGGTGACAAAACATCGCCGCAGTACAAGAAGCTGTCCGCCTTCAAGGGCAAGCTGCTGCTTCACCAACTGCTGCAGCTGGCGCCAGAGCTGAAGGAAACGGAGAAAGTCGTCTTTAAACCAGGGAGCAATGACCGCATCATTCTGCAGAACGGCTCCTCTAGCACGATCGAGAAGTCGGGGCGTGCAGTCGATGCGACCCGCGAATTGGAAATGAAGAGCGGAGACCGCATTACGGTTTCGCTCAAGCAAGTGGACAAAACGATTTTTATCGAATATCTCGTATAAATAGAGCCCTGGAGGGAATAAACCATGAAACCGATCGTAAGAGAACATATACAGCAGCTTGACGTTTCGCTGGGCGGAGGCATTGTCAGCGAAAAAATCCGGGTGGACACCATCGATAACCCGATTTTGATCATTGGACTTGGTGGTACCGGCATTGATGCGCTGCTGCGCCTAAAATACCAGATTAACCGCCGCTTTAAACTGCCGGAGGATCCGATCTCGAAGAGAAAACGCGATAAGCCTGACAATGTGGAATTTCTAGCTTTTGAAACGAATGAGCAGGATCGCAATAAAAAGTATAAAGGCATCGGCCTCGATCCGATCAATGAGTTCGTACTGCTGTCCAACGCCGAGGTGGGAGGATTGCTGCAAAACCGCAGTATTTTGGAGCCGTACATTACCGATTGGCTCTCCCCGGAGCTGAGCATCACCGATGGGATGAACGGCGCGGCAGGCGTTCGGCAGGCAGGACGGCTGCTGCTGTTTACGAAAATCAACCAAGTCGTGCAAAGCATCGACAAAAAAATCAAAACGCTGTCTGTTGGCACGAACAAGAAGCTGATGGTGTTTCTGCTCACCGGCTTATCGGGCGGAACGGGCAGCGGCTGCTTCCTTGATATTTCATATATCGTCCGAGGCATTATCGAGCGCGACCATGGGGCTGCAGGCATCGACAGGGTTAACACACTGGGCTACTTGTTTACGCCGGACATCAACCTTTCGAACAAAAGCTTGAGCGACCATACGCGCGAGTACATTAAGAAGAACGGCTATGCAGCGCTGAAGGAATTGGACTATTGGATGAACGTGGACAGTCGGGGCGAACGGTTCAAGCAGCAGTACGGCAGCATACTGTCCGTTAATTCGCCGCTTCCGCCGTTCAATCTCTGCCATCTCATCTCTGCCACCAATGCGGAGGGCAAGCTGCTCGAAAATGCGTACGATTACTGCATGAACGTAACGGCAGAGAACATTACGAACTTCATTTCGAGCGAGGAGAAACAATCCGGCGAGGAATTCGCTATCCATGACTATATCAGCAATATCCGGACGAATATCGCCCAAATGAACAAGATGTACCCGGCTAACTACGACTACAACATAATCGGGGCTTCATCGGCGGTGCTGCCTATCGAGGAAATGACGACCTATTTGGCTTACCGGCTGTTCAACAAGATGGACAAAATGTTCGAGAAGGCGCCATCCCAGGATGATGTGGAGAAGTTTGCGCGCAAGCTCGGCATCGACCTCGAAACGATGATGAAAACTTTCGATTCACGCGTGCCGGAGCCGCTTCCCGGCTTTGAGAACAGCGAGCGCCTTAACTACGCTAACGTCGTGAAGCTGCAGGCGGTGAATATGGATACCGAGCTGGAGCAAAACTTTCTGGCCCGCGCGCGCGAGGAATACATTAAGGCCAAAAAACAGCTTCCCGGTGAAATCGTCGGCCAATTTACCGACCAGATCCGCCGCACGTTCCTGCATCCGGAGCAGGGGCCGTTCTACGTATCGCGGCTCCTTTATACCGAGAAAGGCTTCTGCCTGCTGAAGATGCTGCTCTCTTATATCGAGACGCTTCGCGAGGGATTGCTGCGGCTTCCGAGAGAAATCGAGGCGGCCAGAGAGCAAGCCGAAGAGCGCATGGGCGACGCGAAGAGCGCGTTCGTCTCGAAGGACAAGAAGAAAAACAACTATATCGAAGCGAAAATCAATGAGTACTGGCTGCATGCCGACGTGGAACGCATGGAGCAGTTAATCGAATTTTACGAGGATTTGCACCAGCTGCTTAACAACGAAAACAACCGAATCTACAACGTGTTTACCGAGATCTTGAACGTGCTTAACACGATCTTTGCCAAAAACGGCGATCTGCTCACGAACGGGGAGGAGCAGGCCGACCATAAAGGTAACAAGACGTATTATTGGAATATCGTCGGGGTGCCTGATATTTCAGATGTCATCAGCCGTTTGATGGACAAGAAGGACGGCGACGATCTGATCCGGGACTTTACGCAGGAGCTGCTCGACCATTCCAACCTATGGGTGAAGGAACAGGAAATCGATATCGTCAGCTCGATCTCGGAATTTTTGACCGATAAATTCGGCGACCTCATTACGAAGTCGATGGAAGAGTTTCTTGTCATGAAGTACGGGAATGACGAGTCGATCGAGAAGTTTGTCGAGCGCCATATCGCAAGCAAGCTGGACGAGGAAGCCGTGCCGGTATTCCACCTAAGCAACAGCTCGGGCAATTTGCATGTGCCGTCATGGGGATTTGTATCGGTGCCCGTGCAAGCTCCCAGCATTTTGCGAGGCATTCGTAACTACCAAAATAACTCGATTGGCAAATCCCATTTCACGATCAAGGAAAGTGAAGTCAAAAACCGGATTTTCTGGCTGAATACAAGAAACGGCGTGCCGCTGTTCGTTTATACGCCGCTTAAGGTATATGAGGAAAGCTATGAACGGACGATTCTGGATAAGGAAGGCATCGGCCGCCACTTGGTACAAACCGACCGCAACAATTGGACGTATTTGCCGTCTCCAATCCCGGAAAAGTCTTGGGGAGATACGTACGTCAATCCGCGCGTGCAAAGCTATAACGCAAGGGTTCGCGCCGAATTTGCCAAAGCGGAAAGCTTCCGCATCATTACGGAGAAGGGCATTGACCAAAACACGAGCAGCCGCTATGCGGTTCGTTACACGAAGCCATTCCAGCTTTCGGATCTATTAAAGCCTTTCAATATGCAGCTGGATGCGCCAAAACCGAATTTAGGCGAGGTTAAAAGAGCTTTGGGAGAGCTTAAGCGCCTCCTTTCCGAAGGATTGGAGCTCCAATCGACAAAAGATATATTCGGAAGCTTCTCGGAGGAGCTGGCACAGGAAAACCTGATCCGCTCGCCGGAGCAGCTAAGGCTTGTCCGAGAGGAGCTGGCGAAATACGAATCAATTTCGGCCAAAGCGGACGAACTTGAGCAGCTGCTCCTGCTCCATCAGGGCGAGGAGAAGTGGTTCGATCAATTTATCGAGGCACTGTATACGGATACGATTTGCAAGAAAGGCGCGCTTTACGTGTATGACCGGGATCCCGAGGAAGAAGCTTGGTCGCCTTTCGCTAATCTAATGAAGAGCAGCAGCTATGTCGAGCATGAGGTGTTCGGGAGCTTCCGCCGCCTTGACGAGAAGAGCCGCAGCACGCTTATGCGCAAAGCATCGCGCAGAGTAACGGAATTGACGGCAACGGAGGACACCACGCTTCTGCTCAATAAGCTGGAAGAATTGTTTGGCCAATTCCTGGATGCGCGCGAGCGTCTCGAATATGAGAAGGTGGAGCTGGCGAACGGCGAAGAGCTGCACCGGTTCTATAAGGAAATGACATCAAAACTAAACGAAATCCGCAGAAAGTTGAAATAGATATGAGAGAAATGCTGGATCGATTCGCGGCCGATTACTCGGCCGCCGAGCATAAGCTAAGAGGTCTTGAGGATGATCAGAGCAGCATTCATTATCCAACCGTGTTTCTGTTCATTGGCGAAGAGGCGGGGCATGCGATTGAACCGATGATGCGTTCGAACGAGCTGAAATGGGATAATAATGCCGGTGTAATTTACCTGCATGTATCAACGGGTGAAAGTCCGTCTGGCACCGGGATAGGCCAGCCAGCCAGCACGGCGCCGGCTTACACTGAGGGCGGCAAAAGCCGGTCAGCTCCGAAGGTCATCCATGCAGCGCTGACAGGACTGATTGCAAATCAAGGAGACAAGCGGACCGTACGCAAGGATATCGCAGCCGCCTTCCGCGAGGAGGGACGACATCTGATCGAGCTCAACCGGTCGCTGCGGCAGGTCAGCGACACGATTGCGGATTATGGCCGTTTGTATGCCTCCTTCGACCGGCTCCACCTTGCCGTTATTACAAGGGTGGATGATCCCTTGAACATTCTTATTCCGGAAGTTTCGCTGCTTGCGCAATCCATTTTTCTGCAGCTGTTCAAATCCGTGCAAATGGATTTGTACGCCCTGATTAATGAACGGGAGCAGTCGGAGACGTTCGGTTATGCAGGCGCGGCGGGAATAAGCTTCCTGCGCGAGCTTGAGGGGATGCAGCGGCCGGATTATTCGTTTTCCGCGATGCTGCAGGTTACGGGAGACGGGCTCGCCATTCCGGTCGAGCATAGGCCATCTCCGTTATTTGATCTCGTCTATCTGTTATCCGACCGTAACGAGCGGGGAATGACGTCTCTAAACGGCATGCAGGATAACTATGAGATGATTTGCCATATCCTGCTCCTGAAGAACAGGAAACGGAAGGATGATCTCCTTCAATCCAATGACGGAAGCTATAACAATTCTTCCTTCCGTAACAGCTTGATGGCTGAATCCGGAAGGCAAGGATTCGTATCGGCCGGACTGGCCAAGGTGAAACGTCCAACTTACGCGATTGCATTGACTGTGTTGTATCACTTGTTCGAGCTGTTCGCTGCAAGGCTGCAAAATGCGCCTGCGCTGGGAAGCAAGGAGAAGCAGGCGTTTTTTGGACTCGATGACGCGGCGCTGGAGACAAGGGTTGCCCAAATCGTTCCCGGAGAGGATAGGCTGGCTGACATGACGGGTCTCTTAACGAGCGGCATCCGTTTTGAACAGCTGCGCCGCATGTCCCTGCGTGAGGCGGAAGAAGCTTTGTTCGGCGATGGCTGCAAAGTTTTCTTCCGCAAGCATTTCACCGAAGCAGCCGCTATACGGCTGGGCGAGTTGAACGCGGCGGAGGAGTTGCGGCGCAGCATTGCCCGAAGCAGCAAAGAGCAGCCGCGGATTTGCTTCTATCAGGTGTCCGAGTGGACCGACGAGAATGTGGATGGCAGCGTTCTGAACATGGTACGCGCACGCATGCGCGAATTGGCGAGGGAAATCGCGCTTGCCGTCGAGGAGTTTGACCGAACCGGTGAAGCACGCGTCGAGGACCTGAAATTTCAAAGGCTGCCGTTTATGGATAAGCAAAATGTACGCTCTTTTATTCGGGCCTTTTTGGACACGGTCTATCAGCAACAATGGCAGCTGCTGCGGCTGGAGACAGAGCTTGCCGTGTACCAAAGGATCGTTGCCTCCCTGGAACGGCTTCATGAGGGCTACCAAGCGAAGGTGCAGCGTATGAATGTGCTGGGGGGAGAGCTAAAAGCGGCATCCCAGCAAAGCATTCGCCTCTCTGATGATTATATCGGCCAAAATGTTTTTGAGTATTACGGACGCGTCACCGAAGGCGTTATCAAGGAATTGGAAGAAAAGCGCGGCGAGTCGGTGCTGTTCGAGGACCGGTTCGCAGGAAACGCGGCCGAGCTGGCGGAGCAGGGGGACACTGTCCTCTTAGAGCGATTGATCGACGTTTGCCGCAAGCACATCCTAACGACAGAACCGTTCAATCAGAGTTTCGAGGAGGAGCTGCTGCTTCGGGCGAACGTTTCCGTGGCCTACAGCAACCGTAAAGCTTTGTCGAGAGATGAGCTGTTTCAGCAGCTGTACCGGACGCTTGAAGATAATGCGGCCATTAATATCCGGCTGCTCGACTATACCCACGAGCATCGTTACGAGGAAAAGTATTTGTTCGGTGACCGTGAGAGCGAGTTTATCCGCTTTGCATTAGGCGTTGATGAAACGACGCGCATCTATAAGCTGGGCTGCGTGCACGAGAAGCGCAGCAGCGGGGTTGAAAAATTGAATTTAATGGGCGGCTTTCATTTAGAAGATTTGATGTATTACAGAAACGGCAAAGTTTACTATGAAACCTACTTGCAGAACGGGTATGAATTTCATGCGCTGGATCCAGCCTTTCTGCCGGAGCTGCGCTGACCGGCATACATTGATCATTGCAGCGGTCCATTAGCAAGCGGAAAGGGTGCTTCATCATGCAGCGGAAAATAAATCTGCTTCTTCTATTGTTCAGTTTAATCGGAGGCGCTTTGGGATTTGCAATCGGCGAATTTGTGCTGGGCATGCTTTCAGAGGGTTGGCCCCGCTTTGTCGTTGTCGGCCTCTATTTTGGAATCATCGCTTTGTGCATAGGTCTGGCCTGCCTGATCGCGGAACTCCTATCGCCCCGCTTAAACGGGTCTTCGTGGCGTCAGCGCTATACCGATTTATCCTGGAAGCTGCTCGTACCCGCAACGCTGGCGCTGCTCTTTGTTGTTGGCGGGCTGGTCCAGCTATTATACGGTCTTCAATTCGGCGGCGCGAAGCCAGTGAAGGATATCGTGCTTGCGATCGATAATTCGGGAAGCATGCTGGAGACCGATCCGGATAACGAGCGGTACTCTGCCGCGAAGCAGCTAATCGGCAATATGGAGAGCGATAACCGTGTGGCTGTGGTCGTTTTTAACGATACGGCGGAGCTGCTTCAGCCATTTGTCAGCGTGGGCACGCAGGCCGAGAAGAACCAAGTCAATGCGGCGATCGATGCGCTCGAGCCGACAAACGGAGGAACGGATTTTAGCATGGCTTTGGCGGAATCGATGGCGACGATCAAGAGCAAAGAAAACGGGGGACGCGGCACGATGGTCATCCTGCTGTCGGATGGTTTTAGCGAATCCAGCATCGAGCAGCAAATCGCGGATTACCGGGAGCAGCAAATTGCCGTGAACACAGTGGGTCTCAGCGTTGTAGATGCCAGAGGAGCGGCATTGCTGCAAAATATAGCCGATTCAACCGGCGGGAGCTACTATGACGTGACGGAAGCGAACGGCATCTCGCTCGTTTTCCAGAATATTTACGACAAGCTCGATAAGCAGACGCTCCTTACGGAGCGGACGGGCAAGGCGGCGGACAGCGGCTTTTACACCTTGCTTCGCCTATTATCGCTTGCCATTATCGGCGCGGCAATCGGCGTGTCGCTCGGACTGCAGTTCGATAATCGGCATTTGGCGGTAAGCTTTGGGACAGGCGGCATCGTTGGCGGCTTGCTGGCAGGCTTTATCCTGGATTTCGGCTTGTCCGGCGATCATCTCTCGGACGCGTTCTCCCGGTTAGCGGCTGTGCTCGTGCTGGCGGCAATCATCGGATTATTCACGCTGGTTGTTCCCATTCGGGACAATAACACGCCTAAGACGCGCGGAGGCGGAAGAAAAAGCGGCATCACTGGCCGTTCCTCCTCCGGTATGGGAGAGCGAACGAAGGATAGCCGCAGCCATGGATTTTAAACGATGCGGGAGGCGGATTTAAATGCAGTATACGGATGCAGAGGACGGTTCTCCAGCCATCAGCGGCTTGACTCGCGTTATAGAGGAGGACCGCTGCACGCTGCGCTGGATTTGGCCAAGCGGCATAGAAGCGGTATACATTGGGAAAGCAGCTGCCGAACAGGCAGTGGACAGCAATAGAAACAGCGAGCAATTGAAGCTGTATACGAAGGCGGAGTATAAAGCGAATAACGGCTATCACAGCCGCATAGAAGGCGTCGGCATCTATGTCTTTACGGTGTATGCCTGCCGGGAAAGCAGCGACGGTCCGCAGCTAATTGTTCAGCCTGGCCGCGAGAACCGCATAGAGATCAGCGCGGGCAGGGCAAAAATCCATTATTCGGTTTCAAACAAAAGCGGTTTGTTCCGCAAATTCAAAACGGTTCAAATTCAAGTGACGACTGAGGTTCCGATCGCGAAGGACGTGCTTTGCTACGTTAAAAAGCAAGGAAGTTATCCCGCGAACAAAGAAGACGGCATGTTATATCCGTTTGTCGCCCCCTTTGCGGCAGGCAAAAACGTTTTGCCGCCCATCGAAATAGGCAAACAGGATTTTATTCGATTGTTTTTCACCGACGGTCGCACCTACGGGCAAATATACGAATTGATTTCAGTATAAAGGAGGAAGACCGCATGGGCATTTTCGATCTTTTCAAAAAAAAGCCGGAAGCGAAGCAGCGTCCGTTATATTACGATATTGTCTGTCCCTACTGTTTTAGTAAATTCACGCCGGAAGAAGTCGTTTTCCGCGCTGCCCATTCCCGGGAGGACGATGAGGATTATGCGCTTGGGGAAGACGAGGAGCTGAACAAATACCGCGAACGCTTTGGCCTCGATTCCGTTCATGATATGGAAGCGGTGCTTCGTCCGCAGGACGTGCCGGAAGAGCACTGGGTGTATTCCGACCATGTGCTGATCGGACTCAATGACCGTTACGGCGAGCTGACACGCAGAAGGCTTTGCCCGAAATGCCATAACGAGCTTCCGGTAACGGCAGGCAAAGTGCCGAGCAACATTATTTCCATAATCGGCGCGTCGCAGGTTGGCAAATCGGTGTATATGACCGCATTAATCCATACGCTGCAGAACACGACGGCGGACCATTTCAATGCCGCCTGCATGCCGCTCAACGCGGAGATTAGCCGTAAGTTCCGGACGAATTACGAGGAGCCGTTATTCGAACGCGGCGACCTGCTGGCTTCTACCCAGAAGGAGAAGATGCAGGAGCCGTTTATTTTTCAATTCGTATTCAAAGATGAATCCAAGCCGCCGCTCACGCTCGTATTTTTTGATGTGGCGGGCGAGGGAATGGTCGAGCAGGATTACTTGGGTCTGCACGGCCAGCATATTAAAAACTCGGCAGGCATCCTGCTGATGGTTGATCCGCTGCAAATCCGCTCGATACGCGAGAAAATCAGAATCAATCTGGGCGACAAGCCGGGAGAATGGGTCTCCCAATATGACGAGCCGCGCGATGTCGTGCTGACGATGTTCGGCGATTTCATTGCCTATCAGGAAAACAACAAGACGGATATACCGACAGCGGTCGTACTGACGAAGAGCGACATGCTTCATTCCCTGAAGGATGAGGATGGCGAATACATTAAATCGAATAGCAATATTTTCAATAATATGGTGCACCGGAATTATTTTAACCTGACGGAATTTGAAAATATCGATGGCGAAATCCGCCGTTTCATCGAGAAGGTCGACCGGCCGTTCAAAGGGACGATGGACGTCTATTTCAAGGATACGGCTTATTACGCGGTATCCGCTCTCGGCAGCAATCCCGTAGATCAGAAGCTGCAAACCGTCGTTAGCCCGATCCGAGTGGACGAGCCTTTCATTTGGCTGCTGTATAAGCTGAACTACATTGAGGGGAGAAGAGAATAGTGCGCGATTTCACGCCCCGCAGGATGATCCAGCAGCAGATGTACGCACGGGAGAGACGCGGTATTTTCAGATCCACGGAGGGCTATGATACGGTAGCGAGGTCAAGCGGTTTAGATCCTGCTTTTATCAAAAAAATACTGCATCCGTTTTGCGTATACGATGCGCCGACCGAGCTGACAGCTCGCGGCGAGAAGAACGAAGCTTTATATCCCGAGACGATGCATTTGCTCCATTTGGAAAATGGCGACGTCGTGCTGGGACGAAGCGTCTATCAAGCCGCGGATTTTACCGGTCTTCGCAGCGCGTTTTTTACGCATAACTATATAATCCCGGCGGGTTATGGCAGCGAGTCCGCAAATGAGTATAAAAGCTGGCTGCATGCCGCGTTCGCGGATGGCTATGATATCGAAAACGGCACGGAGTTACCGGAATTAGCCGTCCTGCCTGTCCAGACGGGTTCTGCGGTTAAACCGTCAAACCGCTCCCTTTTGGCGCTTCTGAACATAGGGGAGAAGCCGTTTAAGCAGCTGTTGTACGCGATGATGTCGGCAATCAGCGGCAAGAAGAAGATTTACGTTGCCCTTGACGTTCCGGTTGCACAGCTGCCCGACAAAGCAAAGCAGCTGCTTACGGTGCTTTATGCGAGCTTGCCGAACGCTTACCGCAAGCAGCTTGGGTTCATCACGTATGCGAAGGAGCCTCAAAGCCGCAAATCGGTGCATCTCACATTCGTGGAGCAGGGAAGCCTGCGCCAAGGCGACCGCAGCATCGAAAAGGATTATACGTTTGATTTCGCGAGCGGACGATTGATGAATGTCGAACTAGACGGCACAGACCAACCGTTCTTGGATTTCGCATGGGACAACTTGGACCAGCCTGAGCGTACGGACCGCTTCTTTCATTTTGCGGGGCAGATGCTGGCAGGCATGGAGCCGGAGCGTCAGACCGCGGCGGACAGCTACCACCAGCTGTGCGTAATGTACCGAATCGAAGAAGGCGACGAGACGCTGTATGAAACGCATAAAACGGCTGTGCTTCGCGGGTTGCTCGAATATTTGCAGCCAACCGGCGCGCTTCATTCCAAAAACCGTCTAAATGATTTGTTTCTCTCCCGATTCGATTACGAATTTGACCGGGTACGGCAGGGCATTGTGCCAAATGCTTTCATCGTGGACGTCTTTAAGGATTACTACCTAATTGAGAACTCCAATATCGAAAGCAAGCTTGTCACTTATTTTATCCATGCGCTCAACCATGCGGTTAAGCAGAACGAGCAAGAAACGATTGATTCCGTTTATGCAGCCATAGAAGGCAATCCTGCTTTAGGCAAGGCTTTTTTTGCCAAGCTGATGGCCGATTCCAGGCTCACGGGCAGCCTGCTAATTCCTTTCTTGGAGAAGAAGCTGGAAGAAGCGGCGGGCGTAAAAAGCATGCTGGAGTTGATTGCGCATTGGGGAAGCGTTCAAACAAGGCTTTTTGATTATGAACCGTTCCATGATCTTGCCCGCCGGCAGCTGTTGTCAAAGCTGGAACGGGAGCGCTATTCGATACCGGGGGTAAGCAAAGCTTTATCGCAGCTGCGAAGGCTGGAAGAGGAAGCGGGCTTGCAAATCAGGAAACAGCCAGCATATGATTACGAAGATCTGTATGGGGAGCTGGAGCTGGCTGCTTATCGGGCCATGCTGGCCGAGCTTCAAATGGACAAGCTGACCAAAGAGCAGCTCGGGCAGGCTGATTTCCTTAGCTTTAAGGACCGGCTGCAGCGCTGGAACGGACAGCTGCAGGATCCGCACCTAAAGTCTGCCGCTTTCGAGCTGCTTGCGCTTTATGAGAGCCTGATGCTTCCGGAGCCTGCGTCTGCCTTATTCAGCCGGCTTTCTGCAGCGGAGATCGACCACGTGCAGCAGGCTGTACGCCAGATTTTGGCGGGGCGGCTGGAGCTTGCCGATGCTCCGCGAATCGTGCTGGCCTTCCTTCACAGCTCGGATTTGGATTCGGTAGATTATGAGGGGCTGCTCAGCTATTTGCAGAGGAATGCGCCGAATAAGGAAATCGTATATCAATTTTTCCAATGGTCAGAGAAGCATCCTGACTTTATAAGACCCAAAGGATTCGTGCCGGCTTATGCAGTCGCGATTATCGCTTTTTTTAAAAACCATGACCGGGACGCATTCAAGAAACGCGCGAACCGGAAGCAGTTTTTCGATAAGGCGGGCCCTACCCTGGCAGCAGTGTACAAACAGGCGGAGCGCGAGCTATCTTCGCCTCTTGCTAAGTTTTTTCGCCGGAATCGCAAAGCGACGTTAATAACGACTATCGCGGGCTTGGGTATTATTTTTCTCGTCTCGGGCATCATGCTTTCATTTTCCGGGAAGGATGCTTCGAATGATGAAGGAGCGGCTCTGCCCGAGGTATCGCCTACGGCTCAAGCGGTAGTCAATGAGCCGGAAACGCTCGTATACGCGGAGGAAACAGCAGCGTCCGAAGGTCAGGAAGCTGCGACCTCCCTCGTGTTTTTGTTCAAGAATGCAGCTTCGTGCGCACTGTTTGCGCCGAGTTCAATATCGATAGAGCCGCATGGCGCTGAAGCGGCAGAATATACGGAGCTGAAGCTCATGCCTGATTGCGGCACAGAGGCTAGCGATGCTTCGCCAACGCCGGACCCCGAAGCAACGGCAGTGACGACGGAGCCTTCGACACCGGCGACGGTTCAACCTACGGAAACGCCGCTTGCAGATCCCGAAGCTGCGCCTGAGCCGGAAGGCTATGCGAGCCGGGTTGTCGTCGACCTCGGCAAGCAGGCCGATATTCCAGCCGACAGCATCATCCGAATCGGAGATGACGAATATAAGCTGACGACGCTGCAGGTTATTGATAAATAATAAGGATAAAATGAAAATGAACCTTGGAGTATTCCGAGGTTCATTTTTTTTGCGAATGCAATCGCTCCTACAAATCTGCGTTTAACTGCGCGGCTCCCATTGAAGCCCGGGACTCGTTGCGCATGCGCACTTTGAATTCCCGCGGCGAGCAGCGATTATGCCGCTTGAATAATTTATAGAATTGGGCCATGTTTGAGATACCCACCTCGTAGCCCACATCCAAAATACTTAGTTCGCTAGTCAGCAATAAAAGCTCGGATCGTTTGATTCGTTTATAGTTGATATAGTCCAAGAATGAGACACCCATCGTTTTTTTGAAGTATTTGATGAAGTAGTGATAGCTCAAATTAAGCAAATGACATGCATCTTCGACGCAGAGTTTATCCTGCAAATGGGTGTTGATGTAATCAAGCACCGGTCTTAGCCGGTTTAATTCCGTTTCCTCCGTATAGTTCAAGATGTTGCGGCTGTCGCATCTTAACAGCAGCAGCATCAATCGCTTGATCGTAGAGCTGATGGCGATTTCGTAGCCTCTCATCCTTGTTTGCGATTCTTTGAAGATTTCTAGGATGAAAGCATACGTTTCACGTTTGGCTGATTCATTGATGTCAAAAATATAATTTAGCTTCTCCAGCGGCTCGGTCTGTTCCGAGAAGCAGTAGAGGTACGGCATGGTGCTCTGGTCAAAATGTTTGCCCAGATCGATCTGGAACACGACGTAATGCAGCACGCCAGTTAGCGGCTTATGGGAGCGGTGAGGCTGGGATGCGCCCAAAACCATAACGTCACCCGGGCCAAGCACGACGTAATTATGTTTGCTTTGCACGCCTAAGTGCCCTTCTATGACAGCGAGAAATTCTACTTCTTTATGGTAGTGCCAGGGATGCTTCTCAAGCGGGCTGCAGTGGTGAGCCTCCAGGTTAAGCTCCCATATTTTTAGAAAAAGCAGCGGGTTCTGATAAATAACCTCTTCATTGATTGCTTCAGCATGTGTGTCGATGGTCTTTTCTAATAAGGGCATGTGCAATACCTCCTAATTGGAGTATATCACTTTTGGACAAGTGTGTTTATGATAATCATCTCCAGACCGCGACTTTTTGGAATGAATATAACTGGAGGACATTTTTGAATATAAAAGGGGCATGATAAGGTATTTTCTTAGTCGCTCGGCTTTTCTATACTATGATTAGTGAAATCATGAAGGAGAGTGCTCGGATAATGATAAAAGTAACAGTATGGAACGAGAATCGCCATGAGAAAAAAAACCCGCTTGTAGGTGAAATCTATCCGGATGGCATTCATGGCGTAATTGCAGGTTTTTTGAAGGAAGCCGGGTATGAAGCCGGGACGGCAACCCTGGATGAGCCGGAGCACGGTTTGACAGATGAGGTATTAAACCATACGGATGTATTGATTTGGTGGGGACATCTCGCACACGGGGAAGTACAAGATGAAGTTGTCCAAAAAGTGCAACAGCGCGTACTGGACGGCATGGGCCTCATTGTCCTTCACTCCGGTCATTTCTCGAAAATCTTTAAAGCGTTAATGGGTACAAGCTGCGATTTGAAATGGCGCGAAGCGGATGAGAAAGAACGGCTTTGGGTCGTGGCGCCAAGCCATCCGATCGCTGCAGGCATAGGGGAGTTTATCGAGCTGGAAAAAGAAGAGATGTACGGCGAGCACTTTGATATCCCAGCGCCGGACGAGCTGATCTTTACAAGCTGGTTTGAGGGCGGAGAAGTGTTCCGCAGCGGCTGTACCTTTACGCGCGGAAACGGCAAAGTGTTTTATTTCAGACCGGGTCATGAAACCTATCCGACTTATCATAACAAAGACATTCAACGCGTCATTGCGAATGCCGTGAAATGGGCACAGCCCGTAGACCGCAATCGCCCTGTCTATGGAAATGCACAGCCGTTAGAAAAAATAGCGGCAAAGTAATTATTTATAATTTATGAAGAAAAGAACCGGACATCCTAATAGATGGCCGGTTCTTTTCTGCAAAAACATACAAAGCTCGCGGTTGCGCCGTTTCTCCGCTTATTTTTCTATAATTTCATCCATTTCCGACGAATGTTCGTTGGCGGCGCTTTTAATTTCCTGATCGAGCTTGCTTTCGCCTTGTATCTTCGTGGCGGCTTGAATTTGCTGCTCTAATTGCTCTTCGATTTGTCCAATCCCATGCGCTTCCTGGTGTTGTCTGCTTGTCGTCATTTCCATTCTCCTCCGCAATCGATCTTCGCCCAAAGGCTAACTGTTATCATTCGTCACACGCTCCGGTCTTATGCGTACAGAGTATCTTTATCCCATGGCATTCCCCCGTGATGGCAAGCATACATTTAATGAAAAGCAGGACGGGCTGCTATCCCACATCATATAAGGAGATCCTCTGTGAAAAAAAATAGACGAGACCTGCTTAACAAATTATTTTTACGCCGTTTTTTCATAAGGGGCATTTTTATTTTCGCGGGATCGGTCATCCAAGGGTTTGCCATGGGCGTATTCCTGTTCCCTCATTCCATACCCTCCGGCGGCGGCGCGGGAATTGCGGTACTGCTAAACTATTGGTTTCAGACCCCGATGAGCATTGGTTTATGGCTTACCAATTTTATATTTCTGATTTCTTCGGTCCATTATCTCGGAAAAGTCAGTGCCGTCGGCACGATAATAACGATTACGATCACTTCCGTTTCGGTAAATGTTTTTGAGGTATATGCCGCTTCGCCTTTTACGAATTTATGGAGCGATCTCCTGGTCGGTTCGGTAATCCTTGGTTCCGGTGTTTCGATTCTTCTAAAACAGGGGGTTTCAAACGGAGGGATCGGATTTGCTGCATTGGCGATTTCAAAATACAAAAATATCGACCCTGCAAAGGTTTTGTTTGTAATGAATGGGAGCATCATTATTATTACTTCTTATGTGATTGACTGGGTGATCATCGTACAAGCGGTTCTGTGCCAATGGATATCAACGAGAATCGTAAGTTGGTTGCTTAATGCGCCGTACCCAAAGTCACCTCACTACACGATAGCCTGGAGAAAAAAAAGCTGATTGCTTGACCGTGGTTTTCCGCGTAATTAGCTATCCGCAGGCCGACCTACCGCAGTGCATGATTTGATGCATAGTTTGATTTTCAATCGTGAATCATAATTTATGTTAACGGAATAATCAACGTCATCACTGCAGAGAATTGAGGCGATACGCATGGCCGAGAAGAACATCCTTGCTTACTTCAAAAGCCCGGAACAAGCGGAAAAAGCTTTAGAGCAAATAAAAACTTTAAAGCTCGCGGACAGCTCTATCGATAGATTTGACGGATATCCTGGAGATGGTCTTGACCATATCGAAAATCCCGTAACGAGCGACTTTCCGAGTCTCGGAAGCTTGACGCTTGGCGGCGATTTCTTGCCAAACGCTGGAATCCTAGCTGCGGCAAGCGTCAGCGCAAGCGGAATGAGCTCAGGCGGCGAAGCCAACGAAATAACGGGACGCGATATCCTGCTAACCATCGTCATCGAGGAAGAAGATTTCGACAAAGCGATAGCGATCGTACAGAAAGAAGGCGCCTTAGTCTAAAATGAAAAAGAGACGTTCCATGCGCTGGAATGTCTCTTTTTCATTTGGATGCTGCATTTAACCCCATCTAGAGGAGAGTTCGCGATTATGGAAAAGACGAAATCAAGGAAGCTGAACATTACGTTCAGGAGCGATATGAGACCGAGAGAATCGAAGGAGGTAAAAGAAAAGGAGACGAAGCCTGAGAGCGGTTCAAAAGGCCGCATTTGGGAATTTATTGCGCTCGCCACAATCCCGATCGTGCTCGTATTTGGCAATTCGATGCTTGTGCCTGTACTTCCCGTCATGCAAAAAGAGCTTGGAATCAGCAAATTTCAAAGCAGCTTGATCATATCTATTTTCTCCTTAGCCGCTGGGATTTTCATTCCGGTCATAGGTTATTTATCCGATCGATTCGGCCGGAAGGTCATCATTATCCCCGCACTGATTGTTTACGGCGCAAGCGGGATTCTGGCGGGGTTTGGCGCCATTTGGGATTCCTACCCGGTCATAATTGCAGCAAGGGCGATGCAAGGACTTGCGGCTGCCGGAACGGCACCGATTGCGATGGCGCTTGTAGGCGATTTATACAACGGGGGAACAGAAAGCAAAGCGCTGGGCTTGATTGAGGCATCAAATGGGGTAGGGAAGGTTCTCAGCCCCATTATCGGCTCATTGCTTGTTTTAATCGTGTGGTATGCCTCCTTTTTCGCTTTTCCGGTGTTTTGCGCGGTGTCGCTGCTGGCCGTCATTTTTTTGATAAAAGAGCCAAAACATGATCAAAAGCAAGATTTAAAGACGTACATCCATAAAATAGGACAACTATTCCGCGAAAAGGGAAGGTGGCTGACCACTTCTTTTTTTGCAGGTTCATTGGGGCTTTTTATTCTGTTCGGCGTACTTTTTTATTTATCCAACACGCTGGAAGAAAAGCCTTACAACATTAACGGCGTTACCAAAGGGCTTATATTAGCCATACCTTTGCTCGGGATGGCGATCACCTCGTATACCACAGGGAGCTTGATCAAAAAGAATGGCGTTTTGATACGCTGGCTCATGAATATCGGGTTGGTTGCCATGACCGTTTCTCTTGCCTCCACGATATTCTTTTTTAAAAACATTTACGTATTTATTGGTCTGTTAACGGTCAGCAGCATCGGAACCGGGCTGCTCCTCCCCTGCTTAAATACGATGATAACCGGCGCCGTTAAGAAAAGCGAACGCGGTATGATCACTTCTTTGTATAATAGCCTGCGTTTCTTAGGCGTGGCGGCTGGGCCTCCTTTATTCGGATGGATGATGGATAAATCGGATCGCATGATATTTATTACGGTCTCTGCCTTATCTTTCATTACGCTCGGTTTAGTGTTCTTCCTGATCAAACCCCCCGCGAAATTAACGGAAGAAAAGGACGGGTAACGATACGTTATTGTCAATAGGCACAAGCCAAGGGAATCGCGCATAGGATACCTCATCAATCGATGACAACATTCATTAAAGAATTGAGGAGATCCCATTTGAAAGGCAAAGATTCCCTTTATACCGTTTGGCCCAAAGAGTTGTCTGATCCGAGCGGGCTTCGCTGCCTGTCCGAACTTGAGGCCGGTAACCGCAACGCATGCCAGGCTGTTGGCCGCGGTCAAACGATGGTCATTGATAAAGGCCTCGGCAGAAATTCGTTTATGGATTTAATGGAAACAGCCTCCGATTATATGGATTGCGTAAAATTCGGTTTTGGGACGGTACCGCTTTATCATTCTGAACTGTTAATTTACAAAATTAATTTAGCCAAACAGCACGGGATTACGGTCATGCCGGGGGGGACTCTGCTGGAGACAGCCGTTCAGCAAGAGGCTGTTCCGGATTTTTTCCATGCCGTGTGTACGCTTGGATTTAGCGGCATCGAAGTATCCGACGGCACGATCGAACTGTCACGCCAAAAACGAACCGAACTGATACTGGAAGGCAAAAAACACGGTCTTAAGGTTTTCACCGAATATGGCAAAAAGCTGTCGGGGTCGCTGATTGATGCCAAGCATCTTGCGCAAACGCTTGAGAGTGATCTGGAAGCAGGCGCCGAGCTGGTAACGGTTGAAGCTCGCGAATCGGGTGTGGGCGTTGGTCTATTTGATGAAAATGGCGAATGCCGCAAGGATATTTTAGATGCCATACTGCGGTTTATCCCGGATACGAAGCGGCTATTGTGGGAAGCGCCGCTGAAGCACCAACAGGTGCTGCTGCTGCATAAATTCGGTCCGGATGTGCATTTGGGGAACATTCCGACAAGCGATGTGCTTGCATTGGAGACGATGAGGCGCGGACTTCGTCAGGATACATTCGAGTTCGGGGTGAGGGAAAAGCAGACGAGGGAATTTGTATATATGATTTAATAAAATGAACATACCATAAATGAGGAAACCCCTGTTCGCAGGGGTTTCCTTGAAGCGTTTTTACATAATCCAATTCCTGCGGCAATGCCCGCGGGAGCATCCGGCTTACCAGGGGAGAAAATACAATTGACAAACCTAAGCGAATCAAATAAAGTAATTTATGTAAACGTTTACGTCAGAACGTATACCAAATGGATTTTAAAATAGAATGACGAGCATAGGTGTGAATATATGAGCGAAAATAAAAATATAAGCATTAAAGACGTGGCTAAGCATGCCAATGTTTCAACGGCTACCGTATCGCATGTCATCAACGGGACGCGATTTGTATCGGAGGATACGAAGCGGAAGGTACATCAAGCGATGAACGATTTGAACTTTCGGATTAATTCCGTCGCGCGATCCTTAAGGAGCCGCAAATCGCATGTCATTGCCTTTCTGGCGCCGATCCTGGCCTCGGAAACGTCGAATTATTTCTTTATGTCGGTTGCCGCGGGCATTCAGAGCGTGCTGAAGCAAAATAACTACCATCTCGTGCTGAGCGATTCGCATGAGGAGGAAAATTTTGAATCGGAAGAGATACGGATGATCAGCTCCCAGATGATCGATGGGCTGATCATGGCGCCGTCGAGCAGAGATCTGGATTACGAGCCATTATTCGGGGATTATCCCGTCGTTTATTTGGATAGAGTGCCCGATAACAGCGAAAGAGACTCCGTTGTGGTCGATAACAAGACCGTATCGAAGGAGGCCGTGCAAATGCTGATCGACAAGGGGCATAAACGGATTGCCTATTTATCGGGACCGCAGACGCTTACAACGACGGAGGAACGCTATGTAGGTTACATCGAGGCATTGTCAGAGGCGGGCCTGCCGGTTGAGCAGGCATTGATCCAGATGGGTGAGGTTTCGCTCAGCAGCGGTTATCAGCTTGCGGATTCCTTGCTAAAGCAGGATCCCACTGCTATTTTCGTATCGGATAACGTTATGGCAATGGGCGTAATGGCATATCTGCAAGAAAAGAAAATAAGCATACCGGAACAGATAGCGGTTATTGCGTATGATGAATTTCAGTGGACGCGCATAACCTCCCCGCCGCTTTCCGTCATCGAGCAGCCCGCCTTCGAATTAGGCGTAAAAGCGGCCGAGGTGATGCTGGAGCGGATAGAAGACGCGGCGGCTCCAAAGCAAGAATATCGTCTAACGGCAAAACTGATAGTCAGGCAATCGAGCTGACTATTCTTTTTGCCCGTTACGTAAACGTTTGCGTAAACGATTTAAATTATAAGGAGGTGATGCATTCTTATCATAAAAGGTTTTTGCGAAACCGTTTCTCACAACATGGCACCCAGAAAGGTATGGAAAGCTTTAAACAGGAGCCTAATCTACGATAAAATGTCAGCGCTTACATAACGGGCTTCTTATTTAAAGTAATGGTCGCAGCTGTAGTACCGATACGATTCTAGGAGGCGTAAGGATGAGGATTGGGAAAGGCATTACGAAGCTTGTTGTTTGTACGCTGGCTATATCATTATTCGTACCCGCATTATTAGCACCGCCAAAAGCAGAGGCGGCTGCAACGAAAATTGCCGAATGGAAGCTGGACGAGGGGAGCGGCAAGCTGACGAAGGAAGAAGTCAGCGGAACGAATGACCCGATTAATTATGTATTCAACAATGCGGTTTACAAGCCCTCGAGTGATCCGATCTGGCGCAGTGACGGCATTTCGGGTAAGACTCTGCTATTCGACGGGTATTCAAACTGGATTACGCACAGCGCGGTTTCCACTCCTGCAAACGCGATGACGGTTGAAGCTTGGGTAGCCCCGCGCGCTTATGAATGGGGAGACGGAGGCATACTGTCCGCAGTGGTAAACCAGCAGGATAAATCGGCAAAACAAGGCTTTATTCTTGGCGTATTCCGGCACGGCACATGGTCATTCCAGTTCGGGTCAGGGGGCGCCTGGCATGAAGTATGGTCCTATGAGGCGCTGCCCAAAAACGAATGGTCGCATATCGCGGCAACGGTCGACGGTACCGCGGGCACGATGAAGCTGTACTTGAACGGAAAACAGGTAGCATCGAGCGCGATACCGGCAAACACAACGATTTCCCATTCCTCGAACAATCTGCTGATCGGGAAAAATAACCAAAGCACGCCGCTTGCCGTTTTCCCGCTCAATATGTTTAACGGACTTATCGACGAGGTGAAACTTTACAATGGCGCCTTTACGGCTGCCGAGGCGCAAACCGCATATGACAGCCGGTTATCGGCGCTAGGAGGCAATCTTCCGACGCCTAATCTAAGCTTTGACCGGAGCGTATATGACGGGGATAAGCATCGGCCGACCTACCATGCCATTGCGCCGGGCCATTGGATGAACGAGCCCCATGCGCCGGTCTACTATAACGGACAATACCATTTGTTCTATCAAAATAACGCGCAGGGTCCTTATTGGCACAATATGCAATGGGGGCATTGGGTCAGTGACGATATGGTGCATTGGCGTGATCTCCCGCCGGCTATATCTCCTGAGCTGTTCCAGGTCGATCCTGACGGCGATTGGACGGGAAGCGCCGTAATCGACGATTTCGGCAATCCTACTTTATTTTTTACGGCTGGCAACGATTCCAGGCCCTATATGAGCAGCAACCAAAACGTGGGTGTGGCGAGAAGCACCGTCCAGACCGACGGGGACAATGACTTGAAGCGGTGGGTTAAAGAATCCAAGCTGGCGATTACGCAGCAGTCAGGCCAAGGCATCTCTGGAGAATTCCGCGACCCCTATGTATTCAAGGACGGCTCCACTTGGTTTTTGCTGAACGGTACGGGTATTGCAGGACAAGGCGGAACGGCAGCGGTCTATTCGACTACGGATCCGAATTTAATGAACTGGACCTATCGCGGACCATTGTACCAGGCTAATATGACGAATTATCCGTTTTTGGGGCCTGTATGGGAGCTTCCGATTATTTTACCGCTAGGCGGCGGTAAGCATTTGTTTGCCATTAGTCCCGTAGGGTCAGGCGCGGATGTGGAGGTTTATTACTGGATTGGGACCTGGAACAGCACGACCGCGAAATTTACGCCGGACAGCCCGGCTCCGCAGCTTATGGACTTTGGCGATTTTCATTTTACGGGACCGAGCGCCTTTACGGATCCGGTAACGGGACGGAATATTATGTTCACGGTTGCCCAGGG
This sequence comes from Paenibacillus sp. LPE1-1-1.1, assembly GCF_040676435.1. NCBI lineage: Bacteria > Bacillati > Bacillota > Bacilli > Caryophanales > Paenibacillaceae > Paenibacillus > Paenibacillus sp. LPE1-1-1.1. The sequence goes on along the minus strand of NZ_JBEGHY010000001.1, from coordinate 838,952 downwards.
CCAAAGAACGTCTCAGGAGGATTCCGATTTTGGCTGGGCACATAACGCGGGTTTGCCGGTGGAACTGCAATTGCGCCCGGACGGCAAATTAGGCATAAAACCGATTTCTGAATTGCAAAGCTTACGCGGACAGCAGCTCTTGAACATTACGACGGATACAAGCTTTGCGGCCGCAAATACAGCTCTCTCATCGATAACCGGGGATACGCTTGAAATTGAACTGGAGATCGCCCGGGGCTCGGCGGACAGCGTAGGTCTCAAGGTGAGGAAATCGCCAAACAGCGAAGAAGAAACCTTGCTTTATTACAAGAACAGCAATGACGAATACGGCGTCGATCGGACGAAAACGGTTGCCGGCAGCAATAAAGGAGTGCAGAAGGGCACTGTCGATATCGGGAATGAAAACGTCAAGCTTCGCGTTTTCTTGGATAAATCGATGGTGGAATCTTATTTAAACGGCTTGAAGTCGATCACGACTCGGACGTATTCGACGCGCAGCGATGCGCAGGGGCTTCAGCTTTGGGGAAATGCGAATACAAGCTCCATCACGGTCAAAAGCCTGAAGGTTTGGCGGATGAAATCGGCCTATGAGCCGGTTCCCGTAACGGGGGTGAGCCTTGCTCCGTCTTCGCTGGAGGTTTTGGTCGGCGGCAAAAAGACGCTGCAAGCGGTGGTTGCACCGGCCAATGCGACGGATAAAAACATCATCTGGACGTCCAGCCAGCCTTCCGTTGCGACGGTCGTAAACGGCACCGTAACAGGCAAAATGGCTGGAACGGCGGTCATTACGGCAAAAACAAGAGATGGATCAAAGCTTGCCACGCGAAGCGTTACGATCGTAAACGCCCCAACATCTGCCAATTTGTTTAACGGCGGCTTCGAAGAAGGCGATTTAAGCGGCTGGATCGTGGAGAGCGGGACAGCATTCTCTAACAGCGCGATTACGAACCAAACGACTTTTTGGGGGACACAGCCTTTTAACCAAACGGGAAGCTATCATCTATGGGGACATTTGAGCGGGGGAGATGCGTCGACAGGGGTCATGAAGTCGGAAGTCTTTACGCTGGGCGGCAATGGCCAAGTGAGCTTTAAAGCAGGAGGAGGCTCGGATATCGATAAGCTTTATGTCGCTGTTTACCGGGCATCGGATAACAAGGAGCTGTACCGAACGAGCGGGCCGGGCAGCTACTGGGATTGGCAAAGCAGCAAGGGCACGACGGAAGCCTATACGCGAAGGAGCTGGGATGCAACGGCGTATATCGGCACAGCTATGTACATCAAAATCGTGGATGAGCGGACGGATAACTGGGGGCATCTCAATGTCGACGATTTTATTGTTCCGGTTAAGCCGGCAGGGAATGCCGCAGGCATTCTGGAGAATCACGATTTCGAGAGCGGTGATCTAACGGGCTGGACCGTTGTCAGCGGCAATGCGTTCAGCGCCGCGGACGTAACAAACGACACTGGCTGGGGCTGGGGAGGACCGTTCAATCAAAATAAAAGCTATCATCTCTGGGGGCATAAAGATGGCGGAGACGCGCAAACGGGCGTGTTGAAATCGGCTAACTTCGTTTTGGGCGGTTCCGGGGCCATCGACTTTTTGGTTGGCGGCGGCAATGACATCAACAATCTATATGTTGCTTTGGTGAGAGCCTCCGACGGAGCGGAGCTGATGAAAGCGACCGGAAGCAATAATGAAGCCTATACGCGCATCAACTGGAACGCTTCGGCGCATGTCGGTACGGAATGCTATATCAAAATCGTCGATCAGTCTGTCGGAGGGTTCGGGCATCTTAACGTGGATGATGTCAATGTGCCTACGCTGGTGGAAACAAACGAGCTTGCGAACCATGATTTTGAAAGCGGCGATCTAACGGGATGGACGGTCGCAAGCGGGGATGCCTTCAGTGCCGCGGATGTTACTTCCGATACGGGCTGGGGCTGGGGCGGACCTTTTAATCAGAACGGCATTTATCATCTTTGGGGCTTTAAAGCCGGAAGCGATGCCCGGGTCGGCGTATTGAGATCGGCGGATTTTGAGCTGGGCGGCACGGGAGCCATTGATTTTCTGATCGGGGGAGGCAATGACATTAGTAATCTGTACATTGCTTTGGTCAGGGCTTCCGATGGAGCGGTGCTTATGAAAGCGACGGGTGCCAGCAATGAAGCTTACGCCCGAATAAGCTGGAACGCCGAGGATTACGTAGGCACAACATGTTATATCAAATTGGTGGATCAGGCGACCGGTGGCTTCGGCCATCTCAACGCGGACGATATTCATGTTCCGGTTGCGGTGAACGGATAGCGCAAGGCATAAAAGGAGAGAGGCGGCTGTTCGTCCAAGGGACGGCCGTCCTCTACTCTAGTGAAGCGATTGGAAAACGGAAAAGAAGCTGTACTTTTACGTAAACGTTTACGCGAACGAATAACTATTTCTGGGGGTAAGCACGCGCATGCGAAAAAAAGGATTGAATCTGGTGATGGCTTTTATTCTTATCTTTTCATTGTGTTATCAGGCAGCGCCTCAGCCATCGGTATCGGCGGCGGAATCGAATCCGTTGACGGCCGAGCAGCTCAGGCCTTTAATCCATTATACGCCCGAGCAGAATTGGCTGAACGACCCGAACGGGCTCGTGTATTATGACGGGGAATACCATATGTTTTATCAATATAAGCCCTCGGGCAATACATGGGGGGAGATGTTCTGGGGGCATGCGGTCAGCAAGGACTTGATCAATTGGGAAGAGCTGCCGATCGCTTTATACCCGGATGAGCTTGGCCATATGTTCTCAGGCAGCGTCGTAGTGGACTGGAATAACACGTCAGGCTTCGGAGCTAACGGCAAACCTCCGATGGTGGCGATGTTTACGCAGGAATATTCGAACAAGCAAGTGCAAAGCCTCGCTTTCAGCAATGATAATGGGAGAACATGGACGAAATATGAAGGGAATCCCGTCATTCCGCAGCCGTCCGAGCTTACGGTATTTCGTGATCCTAAGGTCATTTGGCATGAGCAAACACAAAAATGGGCAATGGTCATAACTGCGGGGGACCATGTCCGTATTTATTCCTCGCCGGATTTAAAGACATGGAAGCATGAGAGCGATTTCGGATCATCCGAAGGCTCCCATAACGGTTTTTGGGAAACGCCGGATTTGTTCCCGCTGGCTGTCGACGGAAATCCGGATGAGATGAAGTGGCTTCTTTCCGTTAGTCTTTCGGAAGGAGCGCCTGCCTTCGGTTCCGGCATGCAGTATTTTGTCGGTGATTTTGACGGTGCGGCATTTACGAATTTGAATCCCTCCGAGCAAGTGCTTTGGACAGATTACGGCGGTGATTTTTATGCGGGGATGACTTTCAGCGACGTGGAGGGCCGCCGCATTTGGCTGGGCTGGATGAATAATTGGCATTATGCGCAGTCCATTCCATCCGCCGGCTGGCGGGGAGCCATGACGGTGCCAAGAGAGTTGACGCTTACGAGCAATGCCGGCGCAGGCATTCGAATGAAGCAAATGCCGGTTGAAGAGCTGCAGGAGCTCCGTCTTCCGCCGCTGGAAATTGAGCCGCTTGACGTCATCGACGGAAGCATCAAGCTCCCCGAAGGCGCAGGGGCTGCGTATGAGATCATCGCGGAGTTTGCGGTAGACAAGGACGCTGCCAGCCGCTTCGGTTTCAATGTTCATTCGGGTGAAAGCCAGAAGACGGCCGTTGGCTACGATACGCAGCGCGGCAAGCTGTTCGTGGATCGGACGCAATCGGGTATTACCAGCTTTAATACGGAATACGGCCAAGCCGTGCATGAAGCGGATTATTCGGCGGGCGAGACGTTAAAGCTTCATCTTCTTGTCGATAAAACCTCGGTGGAGTTGTTTGCGGATGACGGTGCCGTTGTCTTTACCGACTTGCTATTCCCGGAGACGGGTGAGAATGAAATCGAGATCTTTGCGGAAAACGGGATCGCGCAGCTTCAATCGCTTGCGGTTTATCCGCTAAAGGCAGCAAATATCGGCAAAACCAAAGAAAAGCCGATGTCATCAAACGAGATTCCGAACCCTGATTTCGAGAGCGGCAATTTAAACGGCTGGACGGCCGAGGGCGATGCCTTTTCGAATGCGAATGTGGTAACGGATTCGGACTGGGGCTGGGGCTGCTGCTTTAATAAGCAGGGCATCTATCATGTATGGGGCGCCAAGACGGGAGATGCTTTAACCGGGACGTTAAGCTCCGCGCCGTTTATGCTGGGCGGCTCCGGCGACATCAGCTTTCTGATTGGCGGTGGCAACGATATTAATCAGCTGTACGTGGCGTTAGTCAGGGAGGAAGACGATCAAGAACTGATGAAGGTTACGAACACGGAATGGAAGGATGATGGAACCCTTCGGCGCGTTCATATGAATGCGGCGGATTATGTGGGACAGAAGGTGTACATGAAGGTTGTTGACAGCCACACCGGCGGCTGGGGTCACATTAACGTCGATGACTTTCAGGTGCTGAACGCCCCGGAAACCATTGAAAACCCCGACTTTGAAAGCGGAAACCTAACGGGCTGGACGACAATCGGCACGGCGTTTGCAGCGCCGGTATCCGATGTGCCCGTCTTCTGGGGAAGTACGCCGTTCAATCATCATGGCGTTTACCATGCTTGGGGCTTTGCGGGTGCGGAAAACCCTGACTTTTCTGACCGCAGGACCGGTGAAATGAGATCGACAACCTTCCGCTTGGGAGGCACCGGAAAAGTAAGCTTCCGCGTCGGCGGCGGCGAGGATTTGGATAAGCTTTATGTGGCGCTTGTTAATGAAGCGGATGATGAAATTTTGTTTAAAGCGACAGGCGGTTCATCCACATTGGGCGAGGGCTATCGCCAGGTTGAATGGGATGCCTCCGATTACTTGGGCCAAAAGCTGTATCTCAAGGTCGTAGACTATCATACCGGCGGCTTCGGACATATCAACGTAGACGGTTTCTCCGTATACAATACCCAGCCGATCATCCCGCGGGAGCTGGAGAATCCGGGCTTTGAGTCCGGTGGTTTGACGGGCTGGACGGCAGACGGAGACGCGTTCTCCGGCGTGATCACTAATCAAGCAGACTTTGGCGAAGATGCGGCGGCATTCGGGCATGAAGGAGAATTTCATGCTTGGGGCTTGTCGGGAGGAGCAGAAGGAACGAACGCGAATGAACGTACGGGTTCCTTGACCTCTCATTCCTTTATCCTGTCCGGGACAGGAAACATAGAATTTCTGATTGGGGGAGGGGAGGATTCCGAGCTGCTGTACGCGGCACTCGTCAGAGCTTCCGACCATGCCGTTCTTATGAAAGCGACAGGCACGAATTCAGAGAAGTATACGCGTGTCGCTTGGGATGCTTTGCCTTATTTAGGCGAAGAGCTCTACGTGAAAGTCGTTGATGAAAGCAAGGAAGGACATATCAATATCGACGATATCAAGGTTAGAGGAAAGGGTCTTCTTGGAAGCTGGAGCTTTGACGAAGGTCAGGGAATGACCGCAAAAGATGCGGTGCGCGGTAAGGATGACAGCGTTCACTATGTATTTAATAACGCGAGTTACAAGCCGTCCACGGAGCCGATATGGAGAGACGGGATTGCCGGAAAAGGCTTGCTGTTTGACGGCTATTCCACCTGGCTCGAGCGGCCAGCCGACCAAATCGCGAAGCCCGACGATGAGATCACGATCGAAGCGTGGGTAGCTCCCAGATCCTATGAATGGGGCGATATGGGCCAGCTGTCCGCTATCGTCAATCAGCATGACAAAGCCCGCAAGACCGGCTATATCCTTGGAATGGGACGCCATGGCAAGTGGTCCTTTCAAGCAGGCATCAACGGCGAATGGTCGGAGGTGTGGGCGGCAGCGGATAAGCCGCTTAATAAGTTTGAATGGTCTTATATAGCTGCGACATACAGCAAGAGCGAAGGCAAGCTGAAGCTGTATTTGAACGGAGAGCTCGCAGGCGAACAGGCCGTTTCCAGGAAAACGCCTATTGCGCCGTCAGATAGCAGTTTTCTAATCGGCAAAAACAACACGGGAGCCGTAATTAACGGCGTATTCACGGCAAACATGTTTAACGGCTTGGTGGATGAAGTAAAGGTTGGAAACACCGCGCTCGGACCGGAAGAAATTGCTCTCCGCTATGATGCTGCGGCAGAGCAATTCGGAAATGCCGGGGCGCCTGAGCCGGAGCTTGATTTTGACCGCAGCGTTTATGACGGAGACCGTTACCGGCCGCAGTACCATTTTATATCGCCGGGGCATTGGATGAACGAGCCGCATGGTCCATTGTTTTTTGAAGGAAAATACCATCTATTTTATCAGCATAACCCGCAGGGTCCTTACTGGCATCAAATTCATTGGGGGCATGCGGTAAGTGAGGATATGGTTCATTGGAAGGATATGCCGGTTGCTCTTTCGCCGGATGGAGGTTCTGTCACGCCGGACGGCGTGTGGTCGGGCAATGCAGTGGTGGATGACAACGGAAATCCCGCTTTGTTCTTCACGGCAGGAGACGATCAAGCGGTTCCTAATCAGAACACGGGACTTGCCCGCAGTACCTTTGCGGAGGACGGAGACGCCAATCTTGAAAAATGGATCATGGAGGACCGTGTTGTTACCAAGCAGGAAAATAATCTTCCGGCAGATGAGGGAGAAGTTTGGTTTGGGCAATTCCGGGATCCCTACGTATGGAAGGACGGGGACATGTGGTATCAGCTTGTCGGCTCCGGCATTAAGGATGTCGGAGGAACGGCGCTGCTTTATTCTTCTCCCGATATGGTGAACTGGACGTATGAGAATCCTTTCTTCGTCGGGGATTATAAGAACAGGCCGGATACGGGACAGGTGTGGGAGCTGCCCGTGCTGCTGCCGGTAGGCAAAGACGGGAACGGCACGCAAAAATATGCCTTCTTCATTAATCCGTGGTTCGACCATTACAGCGAGCACAACGTAAAAAATGTGTTCCACTGGATCGGCACCTGGGACAAGGCGACGAACCGTTTTATTCCCGATCAGGAACAACCGAGCTTGTTTGATTTCGGCGAGCATTTTACCGGTCCGAGCGGCATGGTAGACGGACAAGGACGCTCGATCCTATTCAGTATTGCGCAGGATCGGCGTACGGAGCAGCAGCATTATGATGCCGGCTGGGCTCATAATGCCGGTTTGCCGGTCGTGCTGTCGCTTCTGGAAGACGGAACCCTTGGCGTTGAGCCGATCGAAGAGCTTAACTCGCTTCGCGGCGAGCAGCTGATTGAAATAGCTGATTCCGGAGTTGAAGAGGCTAACGCACGGCTTAAGCAGGTAAAGGGCGATATGCTCGAAGTCGTTCTCGAAGCGGATTTATCGGACGCGAAAGAGTTTGGCATAAAACTGCGCGCGTCTGCCGACGGACGTGAGGAGACTCTCCTTTCTTATAACAAAAAAAACGGCCGGCTTGAGCTGGATCGCAACAAATCCAGCTTGGATCCGGATATTGCCAAAGGGATCCACGGCGGTGAAATGGCTTTGGATGAAGGGCGGCTGTCGCTTCATATTTACTTGGACCGTTCCATGATCGAAGCTTACGCGAACGGGAAAAACAGCATCACCACGCGCGTGTATCCGAGTCTTTCGGATGCGCTCGGACTTGAGCTTTGGAGCAAAGACGGTGAAGCGAAAATCGTAAAGCTGCAGGTATGGGAAATGAAATCCGCCTATGGTGAAACGGTTGATTCCTATTGGCCGGCGGCAGAGCCGGCTGCGGAAAGCGTGAGCGGGCTGTCTAACCATGATTTTGAAAACGGCGACTTGTCCGGGTGGATCATCGAGGAAGGCAATGCTTTTACGGATGGGCATGTGACGAGCCGGAACGACTGGGGCTGGGGTGGTCCGTTCAACCAAGCCTTTGACCGCCAAGACACGGGCCGCCATCATTTATGGGGCTTCCATCCTGACTTTGGCGATGATGCCGTAGGCAAAATCAAATCGGAGACGTTCACGCTTGGCGGGAATGGAGCCATTGATTTCTTGATTGGCGGAGGCAGGGATATCGACAAGCTGTATGTTGCGCTTGTAAAAGCCTCGAATCATGAAGTGCTGATGAAGGCAACGGGACATGACGGCGAGCAGTATCGCAGAGTAAAATGGGACGCTGCAGCCTATAAAGGCGAAAAACTCTACATTCGAATCGTGGATCAGCGGACCGGCGGCTGGGGGCATCTCAACGTGGATGACGTGAATGTTCCGGCAGCTGCTGCCGATCCGGACCCGTCAACTGGAGGAGAAAATCCGTCAACCGGCGGAGATTCGGATGCGTTTAACCAAGCAGCAGGGAAAATTACGATAGAGGCGGCAAGCATTCGGATAGAAACGGATGCAGAGGGCAGAAGCGCAGCCAAGGTCGAGCTTTCAGAGGCACAGCTTGCGGGCGGGCTAAAAACAGCCGCCACCTCGGTAAACAGGCAGCTTATTATTGAAGTGCCTGCGAATTCAGAGAATATGCTGGCAGCAGCCTTGCCGATGAAGCCGTTAATGGAAACGCTCAAAGCGCAGCCGGGCACCGTTGTTACAGTCGTATATGGCAGGCTGACTTACGATGTGCCGCTGAAGCTTTTGCTCCAAACAGCAGCGAATGAACAGACCGGAATGCTTCATATTTTAATGGGACATACGACGAAAGACGAAGCTGAAAAATTGAAAGCATCAGCTGAGCAAACAGGCATCACGCTTCTCTCGGAGCCAGTCGAATTCAAGCTAATGCTGGAGTCGGAAGGGGCATTTACGGAGCTGTCCGACTTTGGTACCCAGTACGTAACCCGCTCAATAACGATAGACGGCGCATGGAATGCGGCGGACGCAACGGCGCTTAGGTTTGATCACGTTTCAGGCGAGTATGCCTTTGTTCCTGCAGTATTCAGGGCAGTAGAAGGGAAAACGTCGGCCGTGCTGAAACGAAACGGCAACAGCATATACGTTATTGCGTCTGCCGCGAAATCCTTCGGTGATATTGCCGGACACTGGGCGGAACAGGATATCGAGCTGTTATCCGCCAAGCAAATTTTAAAAGGCAAGTCAGAAGCTAGCTTCGCGCCGCAGGATACCGTCACGAGGGCAGAATTTGCCGCGCTGCTTACCCGCTCGCTTGGTCTTGCGGACGATGGGAAAGCCACGGCTTCATTTACGGACATCAAGGAAGGAGATTGGTTTGCAGGCGAAGTCGCTGCAGCGGCCCGGTTCGGACTTATCCAAGGATACGGGGATGGATCATTTAAGCCTCGCGAAAACGTCAGCCGCGAAGAAATAGCCGTTATGCTGGCGAGAGCCATCGCGTTCGCAGGAACAATAAACGGCGAGGACGAGGGCGGCAAGGCGCTTGGAAGCTACTCAGATAGTCAGAAAGTTAGCCCTTGGGCAGTCCAGGCCGTATCGGATCTTCTGGCCAAGAAACTGCTGCAAGGGAGGAGCAATGGTTTGCTCGATCCTAAGGGAGTGGCTACCAGGGCGGAAATCGCCAGCCAGCTGCATCGCCTATTAAAGGCTGTTCAATTTGTTGACTAGCAAATCGCGTCGATTACGTTTACATTAATAGAGTCCATTATGCCTGCGAAGGGGCGGCATGCCGCTTCTTCGCAGGAAACGGACAAATAAAGGAGGGTGAACATGAGTTCAAAAATTTTACCGATGCAGTATCCTCTCGTCACGTCATGGCAATGGCAGGCAAATGCGTTCGCGGTATTAGACAATTATCCGGAAACGGAGCCGTGGATCATGAGCCATTTCATCCAGCTCCAGCTTACCTCGAACTTTGGCAGCTCCTATGTGGACTTCTACCGTACGCCGACCTTCGAGTTTTGCCCATGGCTGTTTCATCAGCACTTGAAGCGGGAAACCGTAAGCTATTTTAATGCTGACATTTGCTCTTTTTTCATAGACAGCATTAATATGAACAACTATATTTACGGCGTATTCGATCAGGCTTATTTTTTGCAGGGGCATGACCGTTTGCCTCATGACTTGTTCATCTACGGCTATGACCTGGAGCGCCAGGTGTTTCATGTCGCCGATTTTACGTTCACGGGCAAATATTCGTTCGCGGAGGTTGCTTTCGCACAGATGGAGAAGGCATACCATGCCATACAAGGCGGAGATGATTGGCTGTATCTCGGAAAGGGCGGCTTGTCTTTAATTAGCTATAATGACTCGCTAGGCTATGAATTTCGGTTAGCGAATGTGATTGAACAGCTGGAGGGCTTTTTGTCGGGGACAAACAGCTTTGAGAAGATGCGGGAAATGACTTACCGTACCCGGCCCTGCGTTTTTGGACTAGAGGTATATGACAAGCTGATCGAGGATTTAGTCAAAATCAATCGCAAGGAGATGGAGGCAGATTACAGGCCGTTCCATGTGATCTGCGATCATAAGGCGCTCATGCTGCGCCGACTATTATTTTTGGAGCGGAACGGCTATTTGGAGAGCGGAACAGGCTTGTATGAGCGCTATCGGGATGTAGAAAATGATGCGCTGCTTTGCAGAAACCTGTTGATCAAATATACGTTAACGAATGATTCGTCAATTATCGACAAAATGATTACGAATGTAAGAAAAATTATAAAGAATGAAACAGAGATAATTGAAATCTTATTATCTAAGCTGGTGTTACGCTAGTTCACGAACGGATGAATAGAAGGAGAGTGAAGCATGAGTAAGCTAACCATCATGAAGGAAATTATCGAGTTGATCGGGCAAAAGGCGAAAGGGTTGCCGGAATCAGCTGAAATCCATGCCGATACACCACTGCGCGAAGTGTGGCTAATGCTGGAATCGGTTCAGATCGTTGAATTTATCGTACAGCTAGAGACGCATTATGACATTTCCTTGCCGGATGAGCTTCTGGGCCACATCGACCAAAACGGATTAACAGTGGCTACGCTGGCCGAAACGATTGAAAAGGCAGCATTCGCGCCTCTTACGTCAAGTCCTCGCCCAGAGGAACGGAATCTTTAGCATTAGCGGCATACACCTTGAACCGGTAGTCCCTGCTTTTAGACCGTGCAGCCTTATGATCCGCATACGCAGCGTTTGCGTGTCCTGCCATTTGTTTGAGCATGCGGTATTTCGACCGCCAAAGCAGGCGCAATTGGGAGCGGTACTTCGTAACGGCGTATATTTTGGCTTTTAGATTGCAGCGCCGCAGTGTTATCCATTTGGCATACAGCCCTTCGGCAAGTTCGCTTTCCCAGCTCAAGTCCTTGTGAAAGGACAGATAAGGCAGATCTTCGTAGTAAAAGAAAGGTATTTGTGAGCTATCGGCAGTCCTAAGCCGAAATTGCTCGGCGGACGCCCGTACCAGGCAGTGGTCAACATGCCTGCCGATTCCAAGCGGCACATATACGCCGTCATAGTTATCGATTTGAATCTGCTTTAAAAATACAGTTACAATCTCTTCCATCACCTCGGCTTCATTCCTCCAGTCTGTCTCGAAGAGATCCTGCAGCTTACCGTAAATCGGGCTGCCGTCTTGCTTTTTCCGATAAATGCATTCCAGAACGCCAAGATGAAGGACGCTGGCGCCAAGTGCTTCCGCAGCATGAATATCCTCCTGCTTACGAATATCCATCGTTTCCGTTCCGAGTCCGAATTTTTTGTGCAGGATTCTGGCCAGCATCGATAATTCCGTACCCATTCCCGTGAAAACAGTCGCAATAGTAACAAGGTTATGATTTTGAATAAGCTCATGGATATAGTCGCCGCAGGAAATCACAGCATCATCTAAATGTGCAGAAATAAATAAAAAATGTTTGTTCATAAGAGTACTCCTTTAATTTTTTAATGCTAATTATATACTAAAATAACTTTATATGTGAATTTAATTATAATTAGAAAGGATTTGTGCATATGTTCAATGATATTAAAGAAATTATTGTAAGAATTAAAGAGGATAATACGCTGGGCAGCACGCTTACTCCCGCCAGCGATTTGATTAATGAGGTCGGGCTGGATTCCCTGCAGATGATCAATTTCATTCTCGAGGTCGAGGACCGGTTTAACGTTGAAATCGTATACGAGGATTTGGATTACAGCTGCCTACTTTCCATTGATAGCTTTATGTCTTTCCTGCAGGGCATGGAGAAAAAGGTTGGCTAACAGGTTGGTTGCCGGTACCTTCGACGCGGAATCGTATTGGAGAGACGAGTCTTTGGCGCGTTTGCCCGCCCTTCGGGATAGGGAAAGCGAGCGAATCGTCCTCGCGATGGATGAGCTCTTGTTTCCGTTATGCGGCAGCGGAGATGCACTATTGACCCGATTTGCCATGGAAGAGTCCCACAAAACTTATTTAAGCAAAATCGGCTTCTCTTTCACGCATTTCAACTTAAATGGGAAGAATGCCGAACCGAATCTTTTTAAAACGCTGGCGGGCAGCGAAGCTCGGGATGAGAACTATTCGGCTTACCGGTATTTGTCGCCATTCTCGATCGTGCCTTATACCCATGCGGCTGCAGCCCAATACGGATTTAAGACCGAGCTGCCTTCTTTAGAGGCAGTGAAAAGCGTCAATTCAAAAATCTATTCAACGCAATTATCGGAGAAGCTGCTTGGCGAGACCCGGGGTAAGCCTGTTTATTCAGCCGAAGAGCTGTCGGTTTTTGGGCTGGAGCTGCTAGAAACGCATGGACCAACGCTTATTAAGGATCCTTATGGCGTTTCCGGAAAAGGCAATATGCTGATTCAATCGAAGACGGCCTTGGATCGAACGGCTGCCTACATCCGCAAGCAGGAAGAGAATGGCCGCAGCGCCGCATTTGTCCTTGAGCCTTACCTGGAGGTGGAGAGTGATTTCTCCTGCCAGTTCGAAATCATGCAGGGCGGCGCCTTCCGGCTTGTCAGTCTGCAGAAAATATTGAATAGGCAGTTTGCTTATTTAGGCTCTGTATCAATGGAGAAAGAAGAGCAGAATACGCTGGAGAAGAACGGGTATTTCGATATTATGGAACAGGCGGCGTGGAGTCTGTACCGAGACGGTTACTTCGGGCCGGTATGCATCGATTCCATGACATTGCGGGACGGGACGCTGGTGCCGATCGTCGAAATTAATGCAAGGCAGTCGATGGGTTTTATTAATCACCATTTGGACCAAGTGCTCGGCAGAAATGGAAAAAAAGGCTTGTTAACCTTCCGTTCGATAGGCTTTCGCGAGCGGGTTGATTACGAAGGATGGCTGAACGAGCTGAAGCGGCAGGACATTTTATATCCGAATCAGAAGGGCAACGGAATTGTGCCGTTGTCTTCGGCCGCCTTGCTCGCTAATGCGCCAACGCTGGATGACGAAGCAGCGCCGGAGAGCGGAGGCTATTACAAAGGCAGGCTTTATATGAGTATCGTTTCCGATGACGACATGGAGAGAGAACGGTATTTGGATCGTTTGAGGCTCATTTTCGAGAGGAGAGGGGGGAAATGGCATAGCTAATTTAGCTTATCGGACGGTTACCCTTCTCGGGTCTGGCAACTCGCTTGGCGTTTATGTGCCGGTCATGCAGCTGAGCCGCCAGTTGTCCTGCAGAGGCATTCCCTCCGAGGTCAACGTGCTGGAGGATCTGTATCTGGACCGGATAAAACAGAAAGTGCCTGCTTACAAAAAAGCTTTCCATGACAGCTTTGCCGTAGCCAGAAAAGGAGCGGAGTTAGCCCGTGATATTTCCGATTGTCTCGATTCCGTGAAAATTGATTTGCTGCTCTCGAAATGGAAACAAGAGGGGAGAACCCATTTCATCGCGGCGACCGGTTTTTGGCTGCCGGTCATCGAGCTGTATCGGCGCAGGTCGAAAGAGCTGCGGCTCCACATTGAATTTCTGCACTTGGATGCTGCCGAGACGCCTTCTTATTCGGTATACCGGGAATGGGATGAATCTTTCAAGCACACTTGGTTTTACGGCCGGGAAGACGAGCCCATGACAAAAAGGATCGCGATGACGGACGACACGCCCGCGGCGCTCCATCAACGGGAGGAGCGCTATATCGTACATGGGGGCGGTTGGGGAATCGGCACTTACCAGTCGGCCGCGCAGGAGCTGCTGCAGGCGGGCAAACGGCTGAATGTCCTTGCGTATTACGACGAAGACATGAAGCCCCATGAGCTAATTCAATATTACCGAAACGATCCCGCATGGAGCCCGTGGGTCATGGATGAATTAGGCCGCATGCAATTTCCGCCGCTTGCGAGGATTGAGACAGGGAAAGCGCCGCAATACGTCAATCACGAGCATTATCCGCCGCTGTTTGACGTGATTCGACGTTCTGCCGCGATCATAAGCAAGCCGGGAGGCTATTCCTTGATGGAATCCATGGCTGCCGCGACGCCCTTCGTCTTTTTGGAGCCGTTTGCGAGGCATGAGGCGAGCAACGCAAGCTACTGGATAAAGCAGGGCTTTGGGATAAGGTACGAGGACTGGAAAGCGGAACATTATGCGATGGATACGCTCGTTCGTTTGCATGAGAACCTTATGCGGGCAAGAAACCAATTGATCGATTATGGAGGGGAATACGATGCAGCCCAAAACGACCAAAACATTTGATGAGCGGGTTTTTAATGATTTGAAACGAACGATTATGAACATGTCCCGTGCCAGCCGTCTGCGGGAAGGCAACAGCCGCTATGCGATGGAGATTCCCGAGGATATCGGAATAAAGCTGAACAACGGCTGTAACCTGCGCTGCAAGCATTGCTACGAATGGAACGAGGACGGTTTTCACTGGGCGATGGCTAAGGAAGACCAAAAGAAAGAGATTGATATCCCGCTCATCGAAAAACTGCTCGAGTATACCCGGGAGAAAAAGTCCAAGCTTTACTTATGGGGCGGAGAGCCGCTATATTACAGCAAATTTCCGGAGCTTGCGGAGCTGCTGGAGAAGGACCAGCGGACGGTTACGATATGTACGAACGCTATTTTGCTCGAGCAACAGCTTGATTCGCTGCTTAAGATCGGAGAAGGCCTCGTTGTCCTTGTCAGCCTGGAGGGCTTTGAAGAGGAAAACGATGCGATCAGGGGCAAAGGTACCTATAGAAAGGTTGTTCAAGCGGTCGAGAGGCTGCTGGAGCTGCAGAAACAAGGCATTTTTAAGGGGAAAGTGTCCGTTAGCCTGACCATGAACGATGCAATGATTCCGAAGCTGTTCTCCTTTATGAAGCATTTCGAGGAGATGGGGGTCGATTCGGTCTACTTTGTTTATCCGTGGTACATCTCCCCCGAATCTGCGGCAGATATGGATGAATTATACGTGAGGGAGTTCAGCTGGCTTCAGCCGGTCGAGCCGCAGCACTGCAGCTGGCACTCCTTCACCTATCATATTTCGCCGGAGAACATCGAGTCGCTGAAGGACGAGGTACGGCGCATTTCGGAGCATACCTGGAGCAGCCGAATCCGGTTTATGCCTGCCCTCGAGCAGGATGAAATCAGTGATTTTGTGCGGGGCATCCAGAGGACGGGCATGAAGAAGAAGGAATGCCTGGCCATATCCACGAGGATGGACGTGCTGCCGAGCGGAAATGTCACGCCATGCAAGTTCTTTCCGGAGCTCGCAGTAGGGAACATCACCGAAGCGCCTGTGAAGGAGATCTGGCACGGGGAAAACTACGGCAAGCACAGAGAGCTGTTATCCTGCGGTTTATTGCCGGTCTGTTCGCGCTGCGGGCTGCTGTATCATTACGGCCGGTAATTCTAACTGCTGAGGATTAGGGGAGATGGAATTTTGGAAGCAATCAAGGTCGAGCAATTAGCAAAAAGCTTTACTTACTACACGAAAGAGGTTGGGGTCATGCACTCCCTCAAAAACCTCTTTTATCGCAAATCTCTGACAAAGCACGCGGTGAAAGACATCTCCTTCTCTATCGCCAAGGGGGAGATCGTGGCTTTTCTCGGGCCGAACGGGGCGGGAAAAACGACGACGCTAAAGATGCTCTCCGGCATTTTGCATCCAACGGGCGGCAGCCTTTCCGTACTTGGCTACAAGCCCTACGAGAGAAAAAAAGACTTTAAAAAACGCTTTGCCATCGTCATGGGTCAGAAAAGCCAGCTTTGGGCCGATCTGCCAGCCGCCGAATCGATTCTGCTGAACCGTTATATTTATCAGGTGGAGGAGCAGGCCTACCGGCGTACGCTTGACGAGCTGGTCGAGCTGCTTGACGTGAAACATGTGCTAAATGTGCAGGTCAGACGGCTGTCGCTCGGCGAGAGGATGAAGATGGAACTGATCGCGGCGCTTATCCACAAGCCGGAGCTCCTTTTCCTTGACGAGCCTACGATCGGGCTCGATGTCGTGACGCAGAAGCGGGTAAGGGAGTTTCTTGCGTATTACAATGAGCATCACCAAACAACGATTATTTTGACGAGCCACTATATGAAGGACATCGAGGATTTATGCAAAAGAACGATCATCATCAACGACGGCAGGCTTGCTTTCGACGGCAATTTGAAGCAGGTGCAGGACGCAGCGGACGGTACCAAGATCGTAAAGCTGAAATTCCATTCCTTCGTTGAACCGGAGAGACTCGAACCATTCGGCGAAGTCCGGCAAACGGACGGTTATCAGGCCACGCTCGAAATTGCCAAGGAAAAGATTAACCCTGTCTCTAAAGAGCTTCTCACGATTTTGCCCGTGGAGGACATTACCATCGAAGAACGGCCGATCGAAGAAGTGATTGTATCGCTCTATGACAGGAAGCTGTCCGAATGAGCACTTATTTGAAGTATACGCGCGTGTTCAAGCTGGGCGTGCAAGCATCGCTGGAATACCGGCTTGATTTTGCCTTAACCTTAGTCAGCGCCTTTTTTCCCATTCTGATCCAATACTATATTTGGACAGCAGTCTATGGGCAATCGGAGACGGGGGAGTTTTTTGGCTACACCTACGGGGAAATGATTTTGTATACGATCGTGGCGGCCATCGTGACCAAAATCGTATCGACGAATATGGATCATGTGATCGCATCCGATATTAAGGACGGCGCGCTGAACAAACATCTGGTGCAACCGGCCAACTATTTTGGACTTAAACTGTTTTCCATGCTTGGGCAAAAGATGTTTTTCCTAGGCACGATGCTCGTTATTTTGTTTATGGTGCTGCTGTATTTTACCGGCTTGTATGACGTTCGGATTCCGCTTGCGAACTTGATTTGCTTTGTAGCGGCTATAGGCTTGTCTCTCATTCTCGGTTTCCTTATCTCGTATACGATCGCCGCTATTGCCTTCTGGCTTTCCGAAATTTCTTATTTTTTTGAAATGACGGGTTTGTTTGTCATTATTCTGAGCGGCGGCGTATTTCCAATCGAGGTGTTTGGCACTACGATGAATGCGATACTGAGCTATTTACCATTCAAGTACACGATCTATTTTCCGGCAAATGTCATCAATGGCAAGCTGGCGCTTCATGAAATCATGAACGGATTGCTGATGCAGGGCTTCTGGATTCTCATGATGCTGATTGTGTCGAAGGCGGTCTGGCGAATCGGTTTGAAAAAGTATCTTGGCTTGGGAGGCTAAACGTTGAAGGCATGGCTTAGCACGCTCAAAAGCTATTTCATCATTTATTTGCGTTTTATTAAAAATTGCTTCATTGCACAAATGGAATACCGAACGAACTTCGTGCTTGGCATTGCGGTAGAAATCGCCTATCTGTTCTCTAAACTCTTGTACGTTATCGTCGTCTATAAGACGGACCTGCACATCGGCGATATCACGCCTGACGGTATTTTGATGTTCGTTGGCACTTATACGATCATGACGGGTCTGTATGCAGGGCTGTTCTTTACGAATTTTGTCCGCATACCCGACTATGTGAGGACGGGGGAGCTTGATCTGCTGCTGGTCAAGCCGATTTCCCTGCAATTTATGGTTTCCCTCCGCTATATCGATCTGGGAATGCCGATTCCGAATCTCGCTGCCGGCATTACGATGGTTTCCATCGGCTGGAGCGCGCTCGGCATACCCGTAACATTTTACAATCTATGCGTATTTGCTTTGTATCTCGCAGCGGCGCTGATGATTACGTACGGCTTGATGATTATACCGGCGCTGCTGTCCTTTTGGTTTGTCAATACGGGAGGGCTGGCCGGCATTTTTTATGCGATTTGGGATGCGAACAATATGCCGATGCCGATTTATTCCCGTCTGATCCAGCGGATTGGCGTTTATGTTCTTCCCTTTCTCGTCATTACGAATTTTGCTCCGATGACTGTGATGGGACAATTGGATAAAGGGCTAATGCTTTGGGGAGCGGCTGCTCCCATACTGCTGCTGGCTGCGGTTCGTCTTGTTTGGAATAAAGCGATTAAAAATTACAGCAGCGCAAGCGGCTAAAACAGAAGGGAGCTGATCTTTTGATAACGTCGTGGCCGTTAACGGGAATTAGGCTTGGATGCGTCATATGCAAGCAGTCGCTGTGCGCGGAGGGCAGCGATCTAGTCTGCAAGCCATGCGACTTCCGTTATAAGCAGGAAGAAGGAATCGCGATTATGCTGGCAGAGGACGAGGCGCAAGAAGCAGCGCATAAGGAAGCTGTGCGTGAGGTATTTGACTCGATTAACCGCTCTCTGGAGGAAAAGGGTCTATCCCGTTTTTCAACGTTTATCAACTGGGGTTATGTTTCTCTGGACGAGGAGCAGCCGGGGTTCCAAAGCGTAAACGGAAGCTTTATCCGTTTGCTGCATGAAATTATCGATGGAGTGGATGTTGCGGGTAAGGATATCGCAGAAATCGGCTGCGGCAGGGGAGGCAATATTAACGAGCTGTGCAAAAGCTACGGCGCGGGCAGCGCTGTCGGCATCGATCTTACGCCGTCCAATATTGTTTTCTGCCAAGGAAACAGCCGTTATGAGCAGGCCTATTATTGCGTAGGGGATGCAGAACGGCTGCCGATTCAGTCAGAATGCTGCGACTTCGTGCTGAACGTGGAATCCTCCCATCTTTATCCGCATATCGATCGTTTCTTCGAGGAGACATACCGGATATTGAAGCCGGGAGGAACGTTCATCTATGCCGATATCATGAATGCCGCCGATGTGCCGCGTTATGAGGAGACCTGGAATAGGCTGGGTTTCCGAATGACCATAAACCGCGATATTACCGCAAACGTCCTGCAGTCTGGCGAAGCGTCACTTGGCAACCGGATCCAAGCGCTCGGAGGCTCGTTCGAAAGCGATGACGGGACGATGGAGTGGCTGGAGGCGCCAGGAACGCAGAAGCATGAGGATATGAAGGCAGGCAGGCGATTGTTCAAAATCATGCATTTGGTCAAAGAAATTCGCTGCAGCGCAGATAGGCTGCCGTTAAAAAAGGGAGCGGTCCTTGATGAGTAAATTGATACACCCGGTTGACAGCGGGTGGGCGTGCCCCCGGTGCAAGCAGACGCTTGAAAAAAGAGAGTTATCCTTGTTTTGCGAGGCATGCATGCAAGGCTACCGGTTAACCGAAGGCGGCATTCCTTGTTTGCTTCCAAACGAAGCAGGCAAGGAATCGGATGAGTACTGGGAGCAGAAGGAAGCCGTGAAGGAAATGTTCACGTCGTTTAACCGGGCACTAGAGGAGAACGGCGTCTCCAGGTTTTCTTCGTTTATGAACTGGGGATATGCGGAGGCAGCTGAGGACGGATGTTCCGCCAAAGGCGTAAACGAGCAATCGCTGCGGCTGCTTCGGGAAATAATGGACGGGGTGAAGGTGCAGGGCAGCGATGTCCTTGAAATCGCTTGCGGCCGCGGCGGCAACGTTCGGGCGCTTTGCAAAAGCTATCAGCCCCGCAGTGTGGCGGGTATCGATCTGACCGAGGCGAATATCGCCTTCTGCCATGCAAGCAACCGCTATGAGTACGCTTATTTCTGCATTGGGGATGCGGAAGAGCTGCCCGTCGCGGATGAATGCTTCGATATTGTGCTAAACATAGAAGCCTCGGATCTTTACCCGCGAATCCGGCTGTTTTATGACGAGGCGTTCCGCATCCTAAAACCGGGAGGAATGTTTGTTTATGCCGATGATTTGGATGCGCGGAAATTTGAAGAGGGAGAGCGGTATTTGGAAGCGCTCGGTTTTGAAACGGTTCGCTCGCGCGATATTTCGGAGCAAGCTTTGCTGGCAAGCGACTTGGCCAGGGGAAACCGGATAGCCGCGCTTGACGGAGCGATCGCAAAGGATGATGCCATATGGGGAACCATGGGCGTACCCGGAACCTCCCTGTATGACGATATGCGCGCAGGCAAAAGAAAATATAAGATTTTGCATATGAAAAAAAAGGCGTGAAGAGATGAAGGCTCCCATTTTCACCATTGCGGACTGCAGCGTCTACATCCCGGATTCCCGTATCCGGGTTGAAGAGATCATTCAAGAGCTAAACGGGAAAGGTATCGCCATGCTTCTAAACGCTGATGAATGCAGAGAAAATGGCTTCGAGCAGCTGCCGATGGAGCAGACGTACAGCTTGGAGCAGATGATCAATAGCGTTTGCGCGCCGCTTCTGATCCGTGCCAGACAGGAAGGTACGCGGGTAGCGGCAATACTATTCTTCTGCGTTACGAATTCCGGCATAAAAGCGCAGGAACTGTTTAGCGGGCTTCTGCAGGAATTCGGGCCAGATGCGCCGCCGGTCCTACAAATGGAGGAATACGGCTGCGCTTCATTTCATTTATCGCTTCATTTGGCGAAAGCCTTTTTCGCGGGTACGGCCCGGGATGACGAAGCGATATTGTTCGTTACGGCAGATAAAGCGAGGAACGCACGCGAACGCAGTGATACCTTTATGTTGTTTGGTGATGCGTCGAGTGCCGCGTTATACCGGAAGCCTGCCTCCGAAGGGCAGCAAGTACTGGCATCGGGGCTGAAAGCGGACGGCATTGCCTACGATGGCTCCCCCGAGCAGATTAAAATGTATTTTTCCACGTTTTATTTGTCGGTCCGTCAAGTCGTGAATCAAGTTATGCGTGAAGCAGGGGTAGGCGTTAACGAGCTTAGCCTTGTTTTTTGCACGAATCTGGGGCTCGGAACCTGGCGTATCCTTGCAAAGGTTTTGGGCTTTCCGATCCAGCTATTTTATGCGGATACGCTTGGAAATGCGGGTCATTTGCATAATACGGATATTTTGCTTAATGTGACGGAGGCGGTTCGAAGAAGAAAGCTGCGCAAGGGCGATATTTATTTGGCCATCACCGTTGGATTCGGAGGGTATTACGGCTGTTCGCTGCACAAATACGAGTAACTGCGCAAGAACGGAGGTGTTCGTATCGATGAATACGGAATTAGAGATTACGACCCTTTATTCGGATATGGCCATCACTTGGGGCCGAGAGCCGTTAGAGGATGAAATTACAGCCTGCTTGGAAGCAAACAGCCATTGGCTCTCTGGCTTGGATGTGCTCCTATACTGCCGGAATACGGAAGCAGATTCCCTAGTAAGCGCGTGTGCCAAAATGAGAAGCAAGCTCAAGCTTTCGCATGCGCTGCCTCTCACGCTCGCTGACTCGGGTCCTATGGCGCTTGAACACGCGCTTAAGCTGCTCGGCTGGCTGATGTCCGGCGATGGTTACACCCGCGCGATTTGCATCTTGACAGATGGCGAATGCAATGACGCAAGTTCGGTCTCCGCCAGCCGCCGAAACCGGATTTCTATTCTCGAAATAAGAACGAAAAACGGCGCGGGAAACCCGTGAAAAAATAGTCTTGACGACTGTGAATGAAAGCGCTTATAATCAAGACAAACGATTACGTAAACGTTTTTCTGTGATAATCATTTCGAAAAACAGAAGTAAAAGTCAAATTAAGGGGACTTGTATGGGGGTTACGTAAACGATTGCGCAAGAGTGGAAGGTGGAATGGAAAATGATGACGGCAAAGCCGGAGGTTCTTCAACAAGAAAAGGGGAGTACGAAAACAGCACAGGGCAATCGGACTTGGGTGAAAATCAAACAGAATTACGAGCTATACCTGTTTTTGCTCCCGGCGGTGCTAATCTATCTGATCTTTAAGTATTTCCCGATGTACGGCGTGCAGATCGCTTTTAAGGATTTTCGGGCGAGCAAAGGAATATGGGGCAGCGAATGGGTCGGTTTTGAACATTTTATCCGCTTTTTTGAAGCCTATAATTTTTGGCCGATTATGGAGAATACGATTTTGCTCAGCTTGTATTCGTTGCTATTCGGTTTCCCGATTCCGATTATCGTCGCTCTGATGCTTAATCAGATGATGGCAAAGCGGTACAAAAAATTCGTCCAAACGGTAATCTACGCGCCGCATTTTATTTCAACGGTCGTGCTAGTCGGGATGCTGGGCGTGTTTCTATCGCCGAACAGCGGAATCGTTAACCATGTCATTACGTTTTTTGGCGGCGAGCCGATTCTGTTCTTGGCAAGCGAAGGTTGGTTCCGGCCATTGTATGTGCTCTCCGGCATTTGGCAGGAAACGGGTTTTGCGACCATTATTTATCTGGCTGCCTTGGCCGGCGTTAATCCCGAGCTGCACGAAGCGGCCGTCATGGACGGCGCTAGCAAATGGAAAAGGGTCAGGCATGTGGATATTCCGGGCATTTTGCCTACGATTATCATTCTGATGGTGCTGGCGCTCGGAAATGTGATGAGCGTAGGCTTCGAGAAAGCCTATCTGATGCAAACGGATTTGAATTACGCAGCCTCTAATATTATCCCGACCTATGTTTACGAGCTCGGTATTCAGAAGGCGCAGTACAGCTTCTCGGCCGCGATTGGATTGTTCAACGCCATCATAAACGTAGTGCTTCTAGTAACGGTAAACCGGTTAGCCAAAAAGCTGACGGAAACAAGCTTGTGGTAAGGAGGAGAAAGCCATGAACACGCTGCTTAAACGCAAAACGAAAGGCGATGTCGTTTTTGACATCATCAATTATTCGCTTCTGACCATCTGCATGCTGCTTATTTTGTATCCGCTTTATTTTGTATTCATTGCCTCGTTCAGCGATCCCAACCTGATCTATTCGGGGGAAATATGGCTGTTTCCGAAAGGGCTGACGCTGGACGGTTATGAACGCATTTTCGCGGATTCGACGATTTGGATCGGATATGGAAATTCGCTGTTATATGCGGTGGTTGGAACTGCCATCAGCGTGAGCATTACCCTGATGGCTGCGTATCCGTTAGCCAGGAAGGATCTGATCGGACGGGGCCCGATTATGTGGTTCTTTATGTTCACGATGTTTTTCGGCGGCGGTCTTATCCCGACTTACCTGCTCATTAAGGATTTAAACATGATCAATACGATCTGGGCGCTCGTCGTGCCAGGCGCTGCGGGTGTATTTAACATCATCATCGTGCGGACTTTTTTCCAGAGCACGATTCCCGACGAAATGCGAGAGGCCGCTTTTATCGACGGCTGCTCGAACACCAAGTTTTTTCTCGGTATGGTTCTTCCGCTGTCTAAACCGATAATCGCGGTTATGGTGCTTTACCATGTGGTCGGATTCTGGAACGGTTTTTTCGATGCCATGATCTACTTGAACGAGGAATCGAAATTCCCGCTGCAGCTCGTGCTAAGGAACATTCTTGTCCAGAACCAGGTCAATTCCAACATGATGATCGACGTGGAGTCTTATGCCGCGAAGCTTAGGGTAACAGAGCTTATTAAATACGGCGTCATTATTATTGCAAGTTTGCCTTTACTTGTCTTGTATCCATTCTTACAGCGTTATTTCGTCAAAGGGGTTATGATCGGCTCGATCAAGGGCTAAGAACGGCGCAGCCGTTATCCGCTTGATTATCTCCGTGTTCCGTTCCGCGGATCGGACTCGGTTGATGATAAATAAATAGATATAACCACTAAGGGAGGATCACTAAAAATGAAAAAGACAGGGTCTGTTGCAGTCAGCTTGCTTTTGACAGCTGCCATGATGCTTTCCGCATGCTCCGGCAACGAAGGGAACAAGGAAACAAACAAAGGAAATACTGGCAATACAGGCAATACTGGCAGCGAGGAGGCAAGTTTTAATAAGGAAGGCTTGCCTATCGTCAAAGACAAAATTACATTGCAGCTCGTTTCACCGAAAGCGGCGCTTGCGCCGGAATACAACGAAATGGAAATTTTCAAGCGTCTGGAAACCGACACGAACGTGCATATCGAATGGAATAACATTCCTGACACGGATTACGTGGAGAAGAAAAACCTGCTGCTTGCGAGCGGGGATCTGCCGGATGCGTTTTATGCTTCGCAATTTTCCGATTTTGAACTGATTACGTACAGCGAGGACGGAACGATTATTCCTTTGGAAGATCTGATTGAGCAATACGCTCCGAATCTGAAGAAGCTGCTTGAGGAAAGACCCGATATCAAGGCTGCAATCACGGCTCCGAACGGACATATTTACGGACTTCCGACATGGGAAGAAAACGAGCTGGGCACAAACCCGTTTTTCCACGTCATCAACAAGCAGTGGCTCGACAAGCTGGGTTTGAAATTCCCGGAAACGCTTGACGAATATACGGAAGCGCTGGTCGCGTTCAAGACGCAAGACCCGAACGGCAACGGCAAAGCCGATGAAATACCGCTCAGCTTCATGCATATGCAGTGGTGTATGGACATAGCGGGCTTATTCGGAGCTTTTGGCCTGCCGGACAATCTTGAACACCGCATCGTACGCGACGGAAAAGTGATGTTTACGGCTACGCAGCCGGAATACAAAGAAGCATTGAAATATTTTAACGAAAAATGGTATAAGCAAGGGCTGATCGATCCGGAATCCTTTACGCAGGATGCGCCGCAATATTTGGCCAAAGGCAAGACGCCTGAGCCTACGCTCGGCTCCTACGTATGGTGGGAAGTCGAGGAGGTTGTAGGTACGGCTCAGGCCGCAAACTACGCTCTTGTGCCGCCGCTTACCGGTCCAACCGGCAAAAAGACGATTGGCAGAGGCAATGGCGGAGGACCGGGCAGAAACGCCTTTGTCATTACGAAGGATAACGAGAACCCGGAAGTGACTATGCGTTGGATCGACCAGCAATATGAGCCTTACATGGCAGCACAAATCCACTGGGGCCCGATCGGCGTTATTTATGAGAAGGATGCAAACGGAAAGCTTGTGAACCTGCCGCTTGAAGATGGCGTATCCATGGGCGAATTCCGCCAGAAGGTTGCGCCAAACGGCGCAGGCGTCATTACCAGCGAGCATTTCAAAACCATTGTCGATATGGAGCCGCGCGCGCAGCAGCGGAAGAAGGATTTGGAGCAATACTACGAGCCATTCATGGAGAAAGAAAACTATCCGACGATTTTCTTCCTGCCGGAAGAGCTGGATACCATCAATCAAATCGAGCCTGAGCTGATTAAATTCGTAAATACGCAGCGCGCTAAATTTATCGTTGACGGCATGAGTGACAAAGCATGGGACAGCTATGTGAAAACAGCCGAGGATATGGGACTAAGCAAGCTGATGGAGCTCTACCAAACCGCTCTTGACCGTTACAACGAAGAAGTTAAAAAATAAAAATAGAGGATAAGCAGGCCGGGGCGTATGCCGCTGCGGCCTGCATCCGCTTATATGCCGATAGGAGGAAATAGAATCATATGAAGACTAATTACGACAATCCACTGCGTCCGCAGTTTCATTTTACACCCGCAGCCAACTGGCTGAACGATCCGAACGGGATGGTTTATTACGAAGGGGAATACCATTTGTTTTACCAGCATCATCCGGAGAGCACGATATGGGGTCCGATGCATTGGGGCCATGCGGTCAGCAAAGATCTGGTTCACTGGGAGCATCATCCGATTGCGTTATATCCGGATCATAACGGGACCGTCTTCTCGGGTAGCGCGATTGTCGATTGGAACGATACGAGCGGCTTTTTCGACGGGAAAGCAGGACTCGTTGCTATATATACGCAAACGGAGATGATTCCGGATTCGGATCTGTCCAAGCAGCGGCAAAGCCTCGCTTTCAGCAAGGATAATGGGCGAACTTGGATACCTTATGAGGGGAACCCGGTACTCATCGATGAGCGCTGCGCGGATTTCCGAGATCCTAAGGTGTTCTGGCATGAAGAAACGAATCGCTGGATTATGGTGCTTGCCGCCGGAGACCGGCTGTTCCTTTACCACTCGCCTGACTTAAAGGACTGGACGTTCGCAAGCGAATTTGGGGCGCAGGATGGTTCGCATGAAGGCGTATGGGAATGTCCGGATTTATTTGCTCTGCCGGTGAAAGACGGAGATGATGCCAAAAAATGGGTAATGATCGTAAGCATCGGAGATTCGGAGAAGTGCCCGGAAGGCTCACGAACGCAATATTTTATCGGCGAGTTTGACGGTGTTTCGTTCAAGAACGACAATCCGGCGGAAAGCGTCCTCTGGCTTGACCATGGACGCGATAATTACGCGGGCGTGACCTGGTCGGATGCCCCTGACCTAGAGTCGAAACGGATGTTTATCGGCTGGATGAACAATTGGAAATATGCTAATTTAATTCCGACGGATGATTGGCGCGGCGCAATGACGCTTCCGCGTATCCTATCGCTGAGACAGGACGCAGAGGGCGTACGCCTCGTCCAGACAGCCGCTGCCGAACTTGAGCAGCTTAGACTCGGCACCCGGGAATGGAACGATGAGCTGGTCGAGCCGGGAAACAGCTTGCTCAGCGGCTTGACGGATGGACTATACGAATTGGAAGCGGAATTCGAGCTGGATACGGCGGAAGAATTCGGGTTTAAAATACATGCCGGCGAGAAACACGAGACAGTAGTCGGTTACGAGGTTGCTGGCGGTAAGCTGTTCATAGACCGTTCGAACTCAGGTATCATAGATTTTCATTCTGATTTCGGCTGCAGGCATGAGGCCTCGCTTAGGGCAGAGGACGGCGTCATTAAGCTCCAGCTTTGGGTAGACCGCTCTTCCGTAGAGGTGTTTGCGGATGAGGGAGGACTTGTCATAACGGATCAGCTGTTCCCGCTTGAGGGCAGTCATGGAATGGAAGTATTTGCAAAGGGCGGAACGGTAAATCTTCGTTCGCTGCGGATTCATCCGCTTAAATCGATTTACGTATCAAAAGCGACTGAGGCTGTTGGCCAATAAGTCCAGGCTAATCGGGAGGACGGATGTTCATGAATGAGGATAAGCAGGAACAATCGACGGGTCTTGAAGCCCATTGGCCGCTGGATGAGAAGAACGGCGCCTTTGCGGCAGACCTGGCGAGCGGGCAAACGGATGAGGTATCTTACGCGCTGCTTCAGCCAAGATTTACGGAAGCAGCAGACCCGCAGTGGCGTCCCGGCGTTTGCGGCGGCGCTCTGCTGTTTGACGGGTATTCGACGTGGATTACCCGTCCCGCGGAAATGGCTCCTAAGCTGAGCGACGCGTTTACCGTATCGGCGTGGGTCGCTCCGCGTTCTTATGAATGGGGAGTGGAAAAACGCCTCTCCGCTATCGTCAATCAGCATGATCGCGAAGCGGCGGAAGGCTATATCTTAGGCATGTATAGACATGGCTCATGGTCGCTCCAGATCGGCATCGGAGGAAGCTGGCATGAGCTCTGGTGCCATCACCGGCCACTCTTGAAGCAGGCTTGGTCACATGTTGCCGCAACGTTCAGCCACAGCGAAGGCGTCATGAGGCTTTATTTAAACGGAGAACAGGTTGCCGAACAAGCGACGCCTGCGGCCAGGGCAATGGATTCGAGCACCGAGGATTTGTTGATTGGAAAAAACAATCAGGCGACGGTTCTCGCTGAGGCATTCCGACACAACATGTTCGATGGTCTTATGGACGATGTGCGGATTTACTCCCGGGCTTTGAGCGTCGTACAGATTGCGGCGGCTTACAAAGAGGCATTGACCCCTTATGGCGGAAGCGCGCCTTTAATTCCAGAGGCAGACATTCGGCTCGACCGAACGCCGCTCCTCAAAGACAGGCACCGGCCGCAGTATCACGCGAGCCCGCCGGTTCATTGGATGAATGAGCCGCATGCGCCAATTTATTTTAACGGAAAATATCATTTGTTCTATCAGCATAATCCTCAGGGACCCTATTGGGCACAGATACATTGGGGCCATTGGGTAAGTGACGACATGGTTCACTGGCGCGACCTGCCGATCGCGCTTGCCCCGGAGAAAGGGGTCGTCGATCCTGACGGCGTATGGTCCGGCAGCGCGGCTTATGATGAGAACGGCATCCCTGCTTTGTTCTTTACGGCAGGCGATGACAGCGCATCACCAAACCAAAGGGTGGGACTCGCCCGCAGCCGGTTTCTCCAGGACGGCGATAGCGATTTGGTCAGCTGGGAGAAGCATCCTAAGCCGTTGATCGTACAAGAGAAAGGGCAGGGCATGTTCGGCGACTTCCGGGATCCGTTTGTTTGGAAGGAAGGCGGGTTATGGTATTTGCTTATCGGCTCGGGCACGGACGGCCAGGGAGGCACGGCACTTGCGTATACCTCGGACAATATGATCGATTGGACTTATCATGGCCCGTTTTATGTCAGTGACCCCGAGAAGTACCCTGAACTCGGCAATATGTGGGAGCTGCCGGTACTGCTTCCGCTCGGGAAGGATGCCTCGGGGAGCGAAAAGCATGTTCTGCTTATCAGCCCGCTCGGCCCGGGCGCTGACGTCGAAGTATTCTACTGGATTGGCTCATTTGACCGGAAAAAAGTGCGATTTGTTCCCGATCATGATGAGCCGCAGCTGATTGACGTTGGCGATTTTCATTTTACCGGTCCAAGCGGAATGGTGGACCCGAGAACGGGACGCAATATTATTTTTACGATTGCGCAGGGCGAGAGGACGCCGCAGCTTGATTACGATTCCGGCTGGGCGCATAATGCCGGACTGCCGCTTCATATCTTCTTGCGGTCGGACGGGCGGCTCGGCATCGAGCCGATTGCAGAGCTCGAAACGCTGCGCGGGGAGCAGCTTTGCGAGATTTCGGAAACGACGCTGGCTGAGGCAAACCAACTGCTGGAGCAAGTACAAGGCGATATGCTCGACATCCGTATCGCATTTGGCGCAGACGAGGCGGCGGAACGCTTAGGTCTATGGGTAAGGCAATCCCCATTGGGGGAGGAAGAGACTCTCATTTACTACGACCGGAGCAAGGATGAGCTCGGCGTAGACCGCTCGAAGACCACGCTGTCCCGGGAAGAGAGAACGAAGGGCGTACAGTCGGGCAAGCTGGAGCTTTCGGGCGAGGCTTTGCGGCTGCATATTTATTTGGACCGTTCGATGGTCGAGGTCTACGCGAATGGTCTAAAAAGCTTAACGACAAGGGTTTATCCGACCCTCGAGGATGCGCTTGGCCTGAAGCTTATGGGCGACGGTCAACGGAAGATTAAATCGTTAAGCGTTTGGAAGATGAAATCCATTTACTCATAACATAAAAGCTTTGTTTTTGGCTGCCCTTTTTCAGGGCAGCCATTTAAGCGAAGAACAGGCAGAGGAGACCGAGAGAATGCGTATTGGAGCAATCGAAGCAGGGGGAACAAAGTTTGTATGCGGAATTGGCAGCGAAAGCGGGGCAATCGAGGAACGGATCAGCTTTCCTACCGAGCATCCAGAGCGGGTGATGGAGCAGGTTATCGAATATTTCAAAGACAAAAAGGTTGAGGCGATCGGCATCGGTACGTTCGGGCCGATTGACATCGATCTGCTCAGCGAAACGTATGGCAGCGTGACGACTACGCCAAAGCCGGGCTGGTCGGGCTTTCCGTTTCTTGAAACGCTGAAGCGGGAGTATCGCGTGCCGTTCGGCTGGGACACGGATGTGAATGCCGCTGCCTACGGCGAAGCGGCGTGGGGGGCTGCCAAGGGACTCGACAGCTGCGTTTATTTCACGATCGGAACGGGAATCGGATTAGGCGTTTATTCGGAGGGCAGGCTCGTGCACGGCCTCGTGCATCCGGAAGGCGGGCATATTTTGCCGAGACGCCACCCGGATGACCGTTTTTCAGGCCATTGTCCCTATCATGGGGATTGTTTGGAAGGACTTGCGGCTGGCCCGGCAATCGAAAAGCGATGGGGCGTAAAAGGCAGCGAGTTAGGGGCGGATCACCCGGCATGGGCGATGGAGGCATATTATCTCGGTCAAGCCGTAACATCGGCTATCCTCATGCTTTCGCCGAAAATGGTCATTATGGGCGGAGGCGTGATGCAGCAGAAGCATCTGCTTCCGATGATACGAGCTGAGGTCGGTAAAAATTTGAACGGATATTTGAATGCGGCTCCGCTTCAGGCTGGAATGGACAATTACATCGTCGCTCCCGGTCTCGGGGACAATGCAGGCTTAAGCGGTTCACTCGCACTCGGCTTGGCGGCTTTGGAACGTTCGAGACAATCTTAATCATTTACGAGTGATCATATCGTTTGACGGCTAAAGAACTGCAGGCAAAAATGCCCGCAGTTCTTTTTTTGTTTTTCGATAGATTTATAGTTTTTCATAGGACTTCCCCATACATTATGCTGCGCATAACTTTATGGCTTACGGGAAAATATAGAAATGGTTATGTAGAATTTGGCATGGATATCTAGATTTGGTTAGCTGAGGCGGGAAACCATGGATCTAAAAAAATTAAGCGGACTTCAACTCTTTTATATCATGATTGGATTCGAAATCGGAAACACCATCATTTTTGCGATAGGAGCAGGGGCTAAACAGGACGCATGGCTGGCTATTTTGACTGCGATGTTTTGCGGCCTGTTCTTAATGGGGATTTATGTAAAATTGTCTGCGTATTATCCGGATGATTCCTTAATACAGATGCTGCCCAAAATCATTGGCAGGTTTCTTTCCTATCCCATTATGCTTATTTATATCTTGTATTTTACCTATCTTGCCAGTACGGCTTGCAGGGATTTCGGCGAACTTATCGCATCTACGATTCTGACGGAAACGCCGTTAATTATCGTAGTGGGGAGTTTTATGGTTCTGATGATCTACAGCTTAAGCGGGGGGACCGACGTGTTTGGACGGATGGGCGAAATGGTGTTTCCGGTTTACATCCTAGTGTTGGTTGCGATGTGGGTTTTAATGGCGATCAGCCTGGATCAATTCGACCTGAAGCGGCTTACCCCTGTTCTTGGTGAAGGGATATATCCGGTTTTAAAGGAGGTATTTCCTTATCCCAGCCCTTCTATTTTAGCTTTTCCGTTTGGCGAAACCGTATTAATTACGATGTTCTTCCCCTTATTAAAAAAAAAAGAAAATGCCAAAAAAGTAGGGATGGCCGTGATTCTTCTCGGAGGGCTATTGCTGTCTATTAATTGCATCATTATGATTTCGGTATTAGGCCCCAATATTTTCGAGCAGGAGTATTTCCCGCTGCTTTCCGCTGCACGTATGGTATCGATCGCAGACTTTCTGGAGCGTTTTGATTCCCTCATTATATTGATGATGGTTGCAGGCGTTTTTTTTAAGGTTGGCGCTTGGACATTAGGCGCATCCATTGCCATAGGTCAATTATTTAAACTAAAAAGCAACAAATCCATACTGCTTATTCTCGGTGTAATCATTGCCCCTTTATCGGTATTCCATGCACCGGATTTCGTTAAATTCTTGGAAATAGGGAGAACATTTATAGATCCCTATTTACATGTTCCGTTACAAATCGTAATCCCTTCTTTACTGCTGAGCATCGCTTTTGTGCGTAAAAAATTTCAAACCTAGTTTTTTTTGCGGAGGCGGTTTTCTTAATGAAAAAAACGAATGAGGATTGGGATTTCCTTACTGGCGTTCTTCAAGAGGATTTTCAGATGGTAAAGGATAAATTTGACCGGTCCGTAGACTTCTCTTATCGGGAATTTGAAATATACGATACCCATAAAGCCGTCGTTTTTTATCTTGACGGTCTTATCAATCTGGATCGCATAGATATGAATATATTAACTCCATTGGTTAGCAGCAACGATATTACTTTGCAAAGCCCCATCGTTCTTCAGGATATCGAGAAAAAGATTTTATCCGCGTCAGTTGCTAGCGGAGAATCGCTGCAGGAAATCATGGACCATGTGTTAAGCGGCGGAACGGCCTTGCTCGTCGATGGGGTAGCGCAAGCGCTGCTCATAAGCGAAAAATCATGGGAAAAAAGATCGGTCGAAGAGCCGACAACCGAAGTAGTCATCTATGGTCCGCGGGAAGGATTTACGGAGGATATTCGCACAAATGTGAGCTTGGTTCGAAGACGCTTAAAAACAGCGCAATTAAAAATGGAAAGCATAAAACTCGGCGAGCTCTCGCAAACCGAAATAATAATCACCTACCTGGAAGGTATTGCAGATCACTCCATACTCAAGGAAGTCCGGAGCAGATTGGATCAAATATCTATCGATGCCATTGAGGACAGCGGTTATATTATCGAATTAATCGAGGATAATCCCTACTCTGTTTTTCCTCAGGTTCTGCAGACGGAGCGGCCTGACCGGCTGGTCGGAAATATACTGGAAGGCAGAATCGGCATTATGGTCGATAATACCCCGTTTGCCCTGATCGTGCCAATCACCTTTTTTCAGCTTATGAACTCGACCGAAGATTATTATGAGCATTTCATATTGGCTTCGACGATTCGCTGCTTACGTTATTTTTTTATATTCGTTGCTCTGTTGTTCCCATCCATTTATGTAGCGGTGACTTCGTTCCATCAGGAGCTGCTGCCGACAAACTTGTTGTTCAGTGTAGCATCTGCCAGGGAGTCCGTACCTTTTCCCGTATTTATTGCGGCTCTATTGATGGAAATATCATTCGAAGCTCTAAGGGAAGCCGGACTGAGATTGCCGCGCGCGATCGGCGGAACGATCAGCATTGTCGGTGCGTTGGTTATCGGACAAGCGGCCGTACAGGCAGGAATCGTCGGTGCTCCGTTGGTTATCGTGGTATCGATTACCGGGATTGCATCCTTTATGTTCCCTAGCTACAGTCTGACAGGCGCGATCCGTTTACTTCGTTTTCCGATGATGTTTCTTGCTGCATTCCTTGGGATGTACGGCATATTGCTCGGTGTTTTTCTGATACTAAGCCATCTCGTCCGGCTCCAGTCCTTTGGCGTCCCTTATTTGTCTCCTCTTGCTCCTTTCAATTTCAGTGATCTCAAGGATGTATTTGTGCGCGTACCATGGTGGGCCATGAAGAAACGGCCAAGCGACACCGGGAAAAAAAATCCGCTCCGAATGGGGAGATGGCTGCGGCCGCAGCCTCAAAAGCGAAAAAAATAGAGGTCAGGATAGGGGAGGCTGTGCCCAGTGAGCTCGCTAAAAAACGTTTTATTGTCGCTAATCGTCATTCTATGTCTCACAGGCTGCTGGAATCGGGTGGAAGTGAATGACATTGCTGTCGTTACCGCGATGGGAGTAGATAAAATTGACGGCAACAAGATTCGTTTATCGCTTCAAATCGGAGTACCGGCAACATTTGGAGCAGCTGGAAATATGAGCGGCAATGTAAGGAGCACATTTAACGCTTCGGAAACGGGCGTAACCTTATCGGATGCCTATCGGAGAATTCAAGAGAAGCTGTCGAGAAGAATTTTCCTTTCGCATAGCAGAGTCCTAATCATTGGAGAAAAATCAGCTAAGGACGGCGTTTCGTACATCATTGATTTTTTTGCCAGATATCAAGAGCCGCGCGTAAATGCCCTAATCGTATTTACAAACGGCGAAGCCTCCGAATTTTTGAAAAGCAGACCTTTATTAGAGAAGGTTCCTTCCGAAGAAACGAGAGAGATCATGAAACAAGGCATTGGCCTAAAGGTGTCCATAAAAGATTTTTGGGATATGCTCCTTTCGGATGGAGTAGAGCCGGTAGCTCCACGATTTAAATTAGTACCTTTAGAATCAAAAAATGATTCAGGCCAAGAAAGCTCTGCCTCTCAAATCGTCCAAGCCATATCAGGGGCCGCTGTGTTCAAGAAAGATAAATTGATCGGCTGGATGAATGCTTCCGAATCCCGGGGAATATTGCATCTTCGAAACGAGCTGGATCTTGGCGTGATTACCGTCAACATTCCCGAGGAAAAGGGGGGCGGCAAGGTAAGCGTTAAATTTATAAAAGCGGATACGGACTTCAAACCCTATTTCCAAGGCGGCCAATTAAAAATGGAGGTTAAATCCGACTCTAAAGTAACCGTGCTGGAAAATGCCTCCCCGATAAATCTTTCGCAATCCAAAGAGCTGGCTTTTATAGAGACCAAGCTGGAAGAGAGCATTAAGCAGCGGATGGAGCTGGCTTTAGTGAAAGCGCAAAAGCAATTTCGTTCGGACATATTCGGATTCGGAAGAATCGTTTACCAATCCTATCCGAAACAATGGAATAAGAGCTATAAAGAGAAATGGGATACGGTATTTCCAGAACTAGAGGTGACAATTAAGTCTAAAGTAAGCATTAAGAGAATCGGTCTCAGCAAAGAAACAAAGTAGCCGATACGCGAAATGTCATTTGTTGACTATTGATACGTTACGGGATCAGGAGAGGTAAGGCATGCGCTCTCCCTGTAGCGAATTGGAGTGATGCCTGTTTCTCGCTTGAACATACTGCAAAACTGCGCATCCGTAGAGAATCCGCATTCCATTGCGATAACCGAGACTTGCATATGTGTGTGTCGCAGCATCGCTTTGGCATGCTCAATTCTTCGCTCCAAAATATATTGAATAGGAGAAGCGCCGACCTTGATTTTGAATAAATGACGAAACCGGTCATAACTGTAACCCGATTGGGCTGCCAACGCGCGAAAATCAATTTTGTGCATAAAATATTCGTTTATAAAGGTCTGGGCGTATTGAATGACATCCGTTCGGTATTCGGTTACTTGTGAAGGATGAGCTCTTAACAGCTCTAAATATAAGTGAGATACCAGGTTATCCAGCATTTGTTTATGGAATGGTTTCTTGTCGCGAAGCTCATTTGCGATAGCGCGCATTAGCCTGCCCATAGGCAGGCTGGAAGTCTCATGGTAGATTCCTTCTACCAAGGGAGGGTAAACGTTGCTTGCGAAACCGCAAAACATGACTTTGGATTGCCATTCATGGCGTTCTTCATGAATGGTGGAAGGGTTGATAATCGCGTAATCCCCGGCATTAAAGGAATAATCCTTTTTTCCTATCCGGGTTTGTCCTTGTCCACTGACATAATAGACCAGCTCATAACATGGATGGTGATGAGGCGCAATCCATTCATTTTTCATGCGTGTAGCTTGATAAAAGAAATCAAACGAAGCTGCCATCAGACGCATCTCCCATCAAGTTAGCCAATTCGTGATAAACGATAACCGAATAAGGCTACTGTAATGATTAATTTATTTATAAAATGAATTCATTATAGCATCGCTTGAAAGCCAATTCATTATATGGATGGAGGATGTTGTCATGGATGTGCAATTTCCGGTATTATCAGCGGATGAGCTGGTCCGTAAGCTGGAGGCTCCAAAAGGAAAAGTCAGAATGGTGCTGGATACCGATACGTTTAATGAAATTGATGATCAATTCGCTGTCATTTACGCGCTCCTTTCGCCGGAGAAGATCGAGCTTCAAGCGCTTTACGCGGCGCCGTTCTTTAACGATCTGTCGACGGGACCCAAGGATGGCATGGAAAAAAGCTTTCAGGAGATTAACCGCATTCTGAAGCTAATGGACAGGGAAGATATCCCGGTGTACCGCGGTTCAGAGGCCTATTTGCCGTCGGCTCATTCTCCCGTTCATAGCGATGCGGCTGCTAATTTGGTGGAGCGGGCAATGGCGTGCGAGCCGGAAGATCCGTTATATGTCGCAGCCATCGGAGCGATTACGAATATCGCGAGCGCGATTCTATTGGAGCCGGGAATAATCGAGCGGATTGTCGTCATTTGGCTAGGCGGCCACGCACTGGAGTGGCCGGATACGCGAGAGTTTAATTTGGCGCAGGATATCCACGCCTCGAGAATACTGTTGGACTGCGGCGTGCCATTGGTGCTTATACCATGCATGGGTGCGGCATCGAATCTGCGAACGACATTATCCGAGATTCGAGATTATGTGAAGCCCTCGGGCGAGATTGGTGAGTACCTTTACGAAACTTACCGAAACTGCAAGGAGGATCATTTTGCTTACTCCAGGGTGATTTGGGATATTTCGGTCATCGCTTGGCTCAATCAGCCGGGCTTTGTTCCCTCTCGCCTTACGCAAAGTCCAAGACTGGCAGGGGATTTCCGGTGGAGCATCGATTCCTCCAGGCATTTGATACGCTGCGCAAGCTATATTGACCGTGATGCGGTATTCCATGACCTGTTTTCCAAACTAGCCAATAGAGAGGGAAGGGATCCCAGCAATAATGATCAATAATCGTTAATTTTAAAAAAAAGCGATGCCCGGCCATTTGAGCCGAGCATCGCTTTTTTTATCGTATCCGTTAAGCCTCTATACGGCTGGAAGCCGCTAATTGCTTTGGCGCCGCGGAAGAAGTTCTCCCGACAAACTCCGTATCTACCGTAATTTTCGTTTTGATCGGATCATGAAAGGCGATCGCGTTGATCAGCAAATCGACGGCAAGATGAGCCATTCTCTCTTTGGCGACATGTACGGTTGTAAGCTCGGGCGTGATAATTCTGGACTCCGAGATATTATCGAAGCCTACGACCGAAACATCCTCCGGAATACGGTATCCAAGCTCCCCAAGCGTCTTGATCGCGCTGATCGCGATATAGTCGCATTCGCAGAAAAAGGCGGTAGGGAGCGGGTCTCCCGCTTTGAGGTAATCCGTAAGCTGTTGTTTTAACGCCTCCTGCGAAGAAAGTATGGTAGGCGCTACGGAGAAGGTGCAGCTTTCGTCGAAGCGCAGGCCGTTTTCATGCAAGGCGGCATCGAAGCCCCGTTTCCGTTCGTCGAAATTATGAATGCGTACATTCGAAGCGATATATCCAATGCTTCGATGCCCGATGCCGCACAGATGAGCCCCTGCTTGATAGGCTCCCATCATATTATTGATCCCGACGAAATGAACCGGAAGCGTATCGAAGCAAGTATCCATAACGACGAGCGGCACCGCTATATCATGACTAATTTGGGCGATTTGGGTTTGATTTAAATTCGTTCCGAGCAGGATGACGCCATCGCTGCGCTTTTCCTCAGCCAAAGCTCTAATCTTCTCCCCATAGTTCTCATGCTCGACAGACGCATAAATAAGAGAAAAACCGTTTTGACCGCACCGGTCTTCGATATGGTGGATGAGTTCGCGGAAAAAAGGCTGTTCATAATACTGTTCCAATACGATGCCCGAGTTGGCAAAGGCAAGGAAAGTTAAAGATTTCAGAGCGGGTTCGGCTGCAGCGGTCTTGGTTTTTGCCGCATAGCCGTTTTCATCGGCAATTTGCAATATCCGTGCGCGGGTTTCCGCGCTTATGCCTGGTTTTCCGTTCAATGCAAGCGATACGGCTGCTTTCGATACGCCTGCGAGCTTTGCTATATCTTCCATTTTCACGGTTATATATCCCCTAACGATTATCAGTTGTTTAGTACGTTTAGTTTAATAAAAATAGAGGAAATATGCAATGGGAGGACTCTGATTTTATGTAAATTTTAGTTTTTATGAAGGTTAAATAACTAAACGTTTAATAAAAATATGTCCGATGAACAAACCTTTGCTAGGTTTTATAAATATTGCGCATATAGGAGGAGGGAGATTCGCCAAGCACCTTCTTGAATACGCGGCTGAAATAATAGGGATTGCGGTATCCAACCCGTTCGCTGATCTCAGAAACGTTGAGGGAGCTATTTCTCATCCATTCAATTGCTTTGCCCATCCGCAATCGCGCATGCGTCTCGACGATCGTTTGACCGGTCTGTTCCTTGAACGCGGCAGAGAGATAGCTGTAATTGAGCTTCATGCTACCTGCAAGGCTGGCGGAATCAAAATCTTCTTCGCAGTGCTGTAATAAAAAAGCAATCACTCTACCGGCGACGGTGTCGGCTTTACCCGTGTGCTTTTCTTTTTCCTGCTGCTTCATCTGCTTCTGCAGATCGAGAAACAATTGGCATACCCGCAGACTCAACTGCATCATGCCGTGTTTGGCGGGAAAAAAGTAATCGGCTGCCAACGCTTGCAGGCGCGCTTCCAATACGGAATGAAAAGGGGAGGTTCCGTGTTTTGGCATTTGAATCAAGTAGTGATAATGATCCGGCTGATAATAATCAATTTCCGGCAGCGGCGGGTGTTCGCGATACGTTATATTTTCATCGGTCGGCACGCTGAAGTGAATCCAATACCAGGTTGTTCCCGGAACCGTTAAGGGGAGACCCCAGTGATGTTTTCCTTTTTTCAAAAACAAATGTTCGTTTTCTCTGACAAAATACTCCGTTCCTTCCTCAATGACCTGCATGCAGCCGTGGACGACAAATAGAAAAACGTCATAGCCCGCCGTGCGGTCGGGGTGCGTGTAGAGGGAGTCGGTTCGGTTCATTCCAATATCCCTGACCAAAGGCATGCGATCTGCGCTCAAATACAGGCTGCATTCCAAAATGATTACCTCCCCATGATAGAATGATCGGCGGCGGCTTTCAATTGATTACCTAAAAAAAAGATATGAAACCTGTGGATTCGTGTATTTTTCTTTGTATCTATCGATTATATGATAATTTCACCGAACAAAAAAAGGGAGGTTTATCAAAATGACGCACATGAAATTTCATGAGTTTGCAGCTGGCAGCATTCAGCTTGCCCCAGGCCCGCTGCAGGAACGGTTTCAGTTAAACAAACAATATGTCATGAGTTTGACCAACGAAAATCTTCTCCGGAATTTTTATTTGGAAGCGGGATTATGGAGCTATAGCGGGAACGGCGGAACGACCAGCGCTACAACAACGAGAATGGATGGTCCTGAAAATTGGCATTGGGGATGGGAGTCGCCAACCTGTGAGCTGCGCGGCCATATGATGGGACATTGGTTATCTGCTGCTGCCCGTATTTACAAGCAAACGGACGATGATCTTGTGAAGGCCAAAGCCAATTTTATCGTCTCTGAGCTGGCAAAGTGCCAGGAAGCCATCGGGACCGGGTTTTTGGCCGCTTTTCCGGAAACCTATTTGCACCGGATCGTGAACGGCAAATGGGTGTGGGCGCCGCATTATACGGTTCATAAGCTGTTAATGGGCCTCCGTGAAATGCATGTGCTTGCCGGAAATGAGCAAGCGCTTAGGATGATGGCTGCTATAGCGGATTGGTTCCACCGCTGGACAGATTCATTTAACCGCGAGCAAATGGATGATCTGCTTGATTTGGAGACCGGTGGAATGCTGGAGACTTGGGTGGAGCTGTACGCCTTGACGAAGGAGACGAAGCATCGGGACTTGATCGATCGTTACGACCGGCGGCGATTCTTTGATGCGCTTCTAGAGGGACAGGATGTATTGACGAATAAACATGCCAATACGCAGATTCCGGAAATTTTGGGCGCTGCGAAGGCATGGGAGGCAACGGGAGAAATACGTTACCGTCATATTGTCGAGGCGTTCTGGAAGTGCGCGGTAGAGGATCGGGGTTATCTAGCGACAGGTGCCGTAGACGATGCGGAGCTTTGGATGCCGGGAGCGGATATGACACGGATGGGTGTCGGGCAGGAGCACTGCGTGAATTATAACATGATGCGGTTGGCGCATGTATTGCTGCGCTGGACAGGCAATCCGATTTACGCTGATTATTGGGAACGAAGATTCGTTAATGGCGTACTTGCGCACCAGCATGGAGAAACGGGGATGATTGCGTATTTTCTCGGAATCGGTGCGGGCAGCCAAAAGAAATGGGGTTCTGCCACACAGCATTTCTGGTGCTGTCACGGTACGCTGGTGCAAGCGAATGCTGCTTACCAGGAACAAATATTTCTGCAAGACGAGCAGGGTATCGCGATTATGCAGTGGCTGCCCTCCACGCTGTCAGCGGTCGTAGATGATACAATCATTCGTTTATCGATCAGGCAGGACGGGCAAAACGGGCTGTATCCTCTTCAGGCATGGAATGTAGAGGGGATGACAGCAATCACGAAAGTCGATGTGCCGCCTATGCCGGTGCACCGGCCGAATAGCTTCATCTATGAAGTCAAGCTTTCGCTTGCTTCCCGCAAGCCTTTCTGTTTGAAGCTGCGATTGCCTTGGTGGGTGCATGGCAATACATTGATTTCAATCAACGGCGTGCAGCAGCAAGGGAATTGGCAGCCGTCATCGTATGCGGAATTGCACCGGGAATGGGCGGATGGAGATATTGTACGCATAGAGCTGCGGAAGACATTAACGGCTGAACTGCTTCCGGGCGAGACGGAGATGTACGCATTTATGGACGGGCCAATCGTCTTGGCAGGCCTGGTGGAGGAGGAGAGACGACTTGTCGGTAAACCGGAGCAGCTGGAGTCATTGCTTGTGCCCGATCGGGAACGTTACCACAGCTGGTGGAATCCAGGCTATTATCGTACCAAAGGGCAGGACCGCGGTTTTCGATTCATTCCGTTGTATGAAATAAAGGATGAGACCTATAGCGTATATTTTCCGATCGAGCCGCGCGAGGGGGAATAATCGTAAGGCCAGATGGTTAAGCATCGCAAAATATCAACATATATAAGCATTAAATCAACACTTTTTGAGCGAATGCCGCGTTATAATCAAGAACAATCTTTATTATCGATTTGAAATTGCAAGCATTCGCTTTTTTCAAAAAGGAGTTAAACCTAATGAGCCAAGTCAACATCTATCCCGAATTACGGGATATCCCCAAAAACGGCGATTTTGAAGTAAAGATACGCGCAAGCGGCGGAGAATGGATAATGCTGCCGGTTTACGAAGTCAAGGTGGATATGCATCAGGTGCGAAAAGCCTCGATGGCTTATTTTGATTTAGAGGGTCCTGTTGATGTGGAAATATCTTGTCGTTATACCCATGTTGAAACCGTTATTATGCGTCCGTTGGCATTAGGGATCGTACCCGAGCAGAATGGCAATGCTATTTCGTTTCAAATAGATCAGCCAACGATGCTGTCCATAGAGGTCAATGATGATCGCTTCCGCAACTTGCATTTGTTCGGTAATGCGCTCGAGATTAACGTTCCTTCGCTAAATGATGAAGACGTAAAGGTTATTAAGCCAGGCATTCATCGGCAGGAGTGGCTGGAGACGGATGCAAGCATTTTGTATTTTGCCCCAGGCATGCATTATATCGAAGAAACCATCGTTCGCCTGCCTTCCGGGAAGACCGTCTATATCGATGGAGGAGCAGCCGTCGTAGGATCTTTTGTCTGCGATAACGTAAGCGATATAACCATTCGAGGACGCGGTATGATTTATTTGGCAGATTTTCATCGTTACTCGGCATTCCGCGGGGTGCGTATCATGCATTCTGAACGAATAACTATTGAAGGAATTATGACAATCGATACGCCTCATTATAGTGTTTATGTCGGAGGCTCCAATCATGTAAGCATACAAGGTCTCAAATCGTTCAGCACACGCGGATGGTCGGACGGGATCGATATCATGTCGAGCTCGGATATCCGCATTGATGGCGTATTTATGCGAAACTCTGACGATTGCATCGCCATTTACGGCAGCCGTTTGGAGTACCGCGGAGATTCCCGGCGCATACAAGTAACGAACTCGGTGCTTTGGGCAGATGTCGCTCATCCTCTAATGATCGGTACTCACGGTGATTATGACGCGGACGGGGATATTATTGAAGACATTCGTTTTGAAAACATAGATATATTGGAGCATCATGAGCCTCAACCTAATTATTGGGGAGCCATGTCCATTAATGCAGGGGATAAAAACATTGTGCGAAACGTCTTATATAACAGAATTCGGGTTGAGTCCATTGAAATGGGACAGTTATTTGATATTCGCGTCGTCCATAACCCCGATTATAACCCTGCGCCAGGAAAACGAATCGAGCAGATTGTGTTTCAAAACGTCGAATTTGCCGGCGGCACGGCGCATCCGTCGCGAATCCATGGGTTTGACGAGGAGCGGGCATTAGACGGGGTCACGTTTATCAATCTAAGAATTGGCGGGAAGACGGTTAATCGAATAAATCATCATTCATTATCTGTTAACGATTTTGCTCGCAATATCTCATTTGTGAATGAGGACAAGCAATAAAACATACAGTTAGCAAACATGTAAAAGCCACTCGCAGCGTGGCTTTTTTTGTATGCGGTACCGAGAATTTTTCATTGTGTTTCCGTGCTGCCTGTGATAAGCTCTGAAAGAAATTAAAGGCCTTTAATAAGTTCGGTATGTTCGAAACATGCGAGAAAAACGAAGGGATTTTTAACGATGAATAAACAAATGCAAGTACGTCAGAAGATTAACAATTCGTATGCCATGCAGCTCGCGACCATTTTTTTGGGATTTATTATTTTTGGCATTTCAGAAAATATTAAAGGGCCGGCGATTCCTCGCATTCAATTTGATTTCATGTTGGATGAGATGCAGCTCGGAACGCTTTTGTCGCTTAATGCGCTGGGGTATTTGATCGCTTGCTCCTTTACCGCGATTTTAACGCACAAGCTGGGAATCAAAGCCGTAAGCATTATGGCTTTCGGGTCGATGCTGCTGTCGGGAATTCTTATTTATTTCTCCCACAGCTATCCCGTTTTTTCTTCTTCTTATTTCCTCATGTATATCGGCAACGGAATGCTGGAAATTGCTTTGGCCATTCTCGGCGCGCGCATTTTTGTGAGGAACACCGGCACGATGATGAACTTATCCCATTTCTTTTACGGGCTTAGCTCGACTGTCGCTCCCATGGTTGCTTCCGGATTAATGACCGTAAGTTTGTTCGGGCATGCGATCGATTGGCGTGAGATGTATCTGATCATGCTGTGCCTGTCTGTACTTCCGATGATCCCGGCTTTTTTAAGTAAATTTCCGGGCGATGATTTATCCAGCGAAGATCGGATTCCGCTGAAAAGCTTAGTGCGTGATCCGGCTTTATGGCTTTTGGTGCTTATCCTTTCGTTTGGCGTCGTATCGGAATTGGCCGTAGGCGGTTGGCTGGTCAATTTTCTGGAAAAAGCTTATAAGTGGGACAGCGTGTCCGCATCCGGCATGCTCTCCGTATTTTTTCTTTGCTTCTCTGCAGCCAGGCTTTTACTCGGTCCGGTGACGGACAAAATCGGATTTAATCTTTCACTCATTATTTTCTCCGCTTTCTCGGCCGTATGTACCTTTATTGCCGTATTAGGCGGTGAAACATTGGCCTTTATGTTCGCTGCGGCAGGCATTGGCATAGCGCCGATCTATCCCACCGTCATGGCTTTTATTGCCAAAAGATACCCGCGCGGAAGCGATACCGCAATTACCTTTACCGTTACTCTGATGGGGATCGGCAGCGTCATCGGCAATTATGCGATCGGCGCGATCACCAAAGGGATCCGAAACAGCTATGGCGCAGATACGGAGCTGGGCTTGCTGAGGGGGCTTCAGGCCGGTTATGGATTTATAGGTTTATGCGCTTTGATTTGTGCGGTATCGGGCTGTTTCTTGTACCGATATTTGAAGGCGCGCAAAGAACTGATTTAAAGTCGGCAGACATAGGTAAAAAGAACAGCCCATCCTGGTAAAAAGGAGGGGCTGTTGTGATTTATAAGCCTTCCATCATGCGATGGAGCGCAAGACGCTGCAGTCCATGCAGATAATCTTCTTTCCAATCGCTTATGACAAGCTCCGGAATGTGGGTATCCGGGACGTATTTTGCACATTGTAACGCGATCTTATCGGCATCGGCTCTGTTAATATCATCTTTGCAAAAGATAACGGCATGCGGGTTAATGATAGATACTAATGCTGCGACTAATCGGCTCATCGCATCGATCATATCGTCTCCAAGCTCATCTGATT
The DNA here is from genome assembly GCF_040676435.1 of Paenibacillus sp. LPE1-1-1.1. Lineage (NCBI taxonomy): Bacteria > Bacillati > Bacillota > Bacilli > Caryophanales > Paenibacillaceae > Paenibacillus > Paenibacillus sp. LPE1-1-1.1. Next base: position 795,153 of record NZ_JBEGHY010000001.1, on the reverse strand, counting down.
TGCCAAGCTCCTGCTGTGCTTGGCGCGATTTTCTGACGGCTTCCAGAAAATTGTACCGATCATATTGCGGCACGAAAGAAACCTCGCCCGAAAAAAACGTGCTCCCCCTAATGACATCGCCATTAATCAATATGCCGGCTCCCGGGCCGTTTTTTCCTAAATAGACGTAGGCCAACGTTTGATTATCCACTCTTCTGCTCAGGTCGTGGTATCCTAACACGGCTGCATTCATATCGTTTTCAACGACAACCTGCAGGTTGAAGCGTTCCTCGTAGAAGGCTTTCATATCAAATTGTGAAAACTTCTCATATTCGGGGATGAAAAAAATCTTTCCGTCCTTCACTGATCCAGGTACGCCTATAGCTACGGATTGAATGCTCGGATAACGGTTGATGACTGTCTGCAGTTGCGCGGTGAACGCCTCGGGACCCTCCTCTAAAACGCTGGGCAGATTCAGGGTTGCGACGGCTTCCCCCCTATAATTGATGACGGTATATACCGTTTCCTCTTTTTCCAGGTAAACGCCTAAACCATAGCGATGCTCAGCATTCAATGCGTACCTTACCGGTCTTCTTCCGCCGCTGGATTCATCGATTCCGGCCATAACGGCTTCGCCGCTTTGTTCCATCTGCTCTAAGGCTTTGCTTACGGTTGGGAAGCTGATATCCGTCCGTTGGCTGATCTCGGCTTTTGTTGCATGACTAAGCTCTAACAGCGTTAAGCGGATTTGGCTGTGAATGGCCTGATTCATTCGTTTTGGTGTTATAAACGGCTTTTTTATCACATTCACCACCAAGTCAAATTAATATCCTAAATTGTACAGCATTTTATCGGAAATAAATAATGAGCTCTTATCGCAACGGGGTATGCCTCATTTTTGCCACTATCCAATTTCGACATATTTCTTCAAATTACCTTCTTATCGTGAAGTGCGTCCTTATTGCGGTTTATCGCATCCTTGTTGTTGCGCTTGCGGTTTTGTGTCAGAATAAATGTTACATAGTAGCATATTCTGATTTTTATTTTCGTTTATTGATGATTTCTGCTGCATCTATGTCATGAATCAAAAAGGTGGAGATAGGATGTTTGCTTCGAAAAGAAGAGAGAAGATCGTAGAGTGTTTACATCAAAAAGGGCAGGTTGTCGTGAAGGAGCTGGCTAAGGAAATGAACGTATCGGAGGGAACGCTCCGTACCGATCTTCGTTTGCTTGAGGATGAAGGCATTATTGAACGGACCCATGGCGGCGCTGTTCTGGCGAATAAGAAAGCGGTGCATCGGGGGGACTCCTTCTTCACGCGCAGCGAGTTGAACTATCCGGAGAAGAGAGCGATCGGGATGCAGGCGGCCCGCCTCGTGTCCAGAGGACAGTGTGTTCTTTTGGATGCAAGCTCAACCGTGTTAGAACTCGCTAAGGCCCTTGCCGATTGCGATTATTTAACGGTAGTAACCAATGGGCTCGATGCCGCGATGATATTGAATCAGAACCCTAGAATCAATGTCATCCTGATCGGCGGCGTTCTGCGGTCGGGCTCAAGAACGGTAGAGGGCGTACTGGGAAAAAATGTGCTGGATGGCATCCATGCCGACTTGTTTTTTACTTCGGCCGAAGGCGTCAGCATCGAAGAGGGCATGACGGACTTTAGCTTATATGAAGCAGAGTTGAAAAAACGGATGGCCGCCAATGCGAGAAAAACCATCGCGCTGGCTGACCACACGAAGCTTGGCAGACGTTCGATCGCGACGTCCGTGGAAATGGCTCAACTGCATACTCTAATTACGGATGCGAAAGCGGATAAATCGTATTTAGAGAAAATCAAAGGCGTTGAAATAATGATAGCCTCAATAAATGACAGGAAATGAGCCGTCATATGCACGCATTTCAAAACGCCGGCAAAAGCATTCAATCGTTGACATATGAAGACAAATGAAAGGAAAATAGAGGAGGGATGAACAGGGGGGATTTGCATGAGACTGGACGGTATCGAAGGTTTTATCATTGATTTAGACGGGACTGTTTATAGGGGCAGCCAAGCTGTCGAAGGAGCGATGGAAGCCATCGCCAGCCTAAGAAAGCTGGGGAAAAGAGTTGTGTTCCTAAGCAATCGAGGAAATATTTCCCGGGTGATGTGTCAAGAAAAGCTGCTGGGTATGGGGATCATAGCGGCAGCGGAAGAGATCCTATTGTCTTCAAGCGTAACCGCGGAGTATTTGAAGATGAACGATCCGCAGGCAAAGGTTTGGACGCTTGGCGACACTGGATTAAGAGAGGAACTGCTGTCTTGGGACATCACCTTGGCAAATATCCCGGAGGAAGCCGATAAACTGGTCATTACCTTGCATGAAAATTTGACCTACAAAGAACTCAACCTGGCTTTCCGGGCCGTTCGCGGCGGGGCGGAGATTATAGCGACCAATGCGGATAAATCCTTTCCGGGTGAAGAAGGAGAGTCGATTGACGTCGCCGGGATGATTGGAGCTATAGTCTCGGCAACGGGAAAAGAAGTGAAAACAGTCATTGGCAAGCCTTCGCCGGTCATGGCGGAAGCTGCGCTCCGTACGCTTGGGCTTCCGCCTGAGAGATGTGTCGTTATTGGCGACAGCTTGCCATCGGATATTGCTCTAGGGAAACGGGCAGGAATGAAAACAGCTCTCGTTCTTAGCGGCTCAACGAGCCGACAGGATGCGGAATTAGCGATGGAGCGGCCGGATGCAATTTGGGATTCGATTGCAGAACTGGTTTCCTTATTAGAACCGAAGGAGGAGCTTGTATGAATGAAGGGTTAGCCGCTATTAGAAAAGAAGCAGCAAGGGAAACGGGAATGGATTTCCAAGTGCTCGATATGGGTCCCGTTGTATTGGAAGCGGGGGCTGTCGAGCAGATTACTCCTTATCTCGAATCGTGCAGGTATACGAAAGTGATCATCGTTGCGGATAAGACGACTTTTTTAATTGCAGGGCAGTCACTTGAGGCAGCGATTGCCAAAGCCGGCATTGCTGTGCATGTCACCTTGATTTCACCCAATCCGCAAGGGGATGTCATTGCCGACGAAGCATCATTGGTGCAATGCCTATTGGATTTAAAGTCACAGTCTGCCGAAGTGGTTGTTGCCGTCGGCTCGGGGACGCTGCATGACATCGCCCGTTTTTCCGCTTACGCTACGAGCGTGCCCTTTGTATCGGTTCCCACGGCGCCGTCTGTGGACGGCTTTAACTCCAAGGGGGCTCCGGTTATCCTTCGCGGAGAGAAAAAAACGATTCAATCGATCGGCCCGTCAGCGATTTTCGCGGATTTGAATATTTTGGCGCAGGCACCCCCATCGCTTGTTGCTGCCGGATTTGGAGATATGCTTGGTAAATTCACCTCGTTATTTGATTGGAAATTCGGCGCGATGACTGGCGGAGAGCCTTATTCGCAAGCTGTGGCGGATATAACCGAAAATGCCCTGCGCCAATGCGTTGAGCAAGTCGACGCGATTGCAAAACGGACGCCGGAAGGCATTAGAATCCTGACTGACGCATTGCTCACTTCCGGCTTCGCTATGCTTTTATTCGGCCAATCCCATTCTGCCTCAGGTGCCGAGCATCATCTCTCGCATTACTGGGAAATGGAGTTTCTGCGCCTGGAAAGAAGACAAATTTTGCACGGCGCTAAAGTAGGCGTTGCTTGCGCGGAAATTTCCGCCCTCTACCACCGGTTAACCAATGAACCGCTGCCTTTCTTAACGGCTGATCAGCAAGAAGCAGCACGGCAGCTTATTGGTCAGGTTCCTAATGAAGCGGCGATCCGTCAATTATTGGCAGCCGTAGGCGGGCCGTCGGAGCCAAGGGACTTAGGTATAGATGAAGCGCTGTTAGAGAGAAGCTTGCGGGAAGCTCATCATATAAGGCCAAACCGCTATACGCTGCTACGTGCGTATAATGAAGGCAGCTTGTAACGCGAGCAAAAAATAGGCTTATCGCATGTCCTTAGGACATGCAGATAAGCCTATTTTCTTATTTCGTACAAAGACAAACCATTTGCAATGTTTTACAATATCGTTATAGCTGTATCCCCATAAAAGGAGCTGTTTGTAAATGAAAGGTAATCATAATCCGATTGTGCCAGGCTGGTACGCTGATCCCGAAGCAAGAACCTATGAAGGAAAGCACTGGATATATGTGACTCGTTCTTATACGGAGTATACGAAGCAAATGAATTTGGATGCGTTCAGTTCCAGTGATTTGATTCATTGGGAAAAGCATGAAGGCATCATTGAAATGTCTGATTTTCCATGGATATGGAGAGCGGTATGGGCGCCTACGATCATTGAGAAGAATGGGAAATATTATTTGGTATTTGCATCGAATGATATCCAAACGAATGGCGAGGTTGGAGGCTTGGAGATTGCAGTGGCTGACCGTCCGGAGGGTCCTTTCAGAGGTTATTTGGACAAACCCCTTATTGATCGCTTCATCCACGCGGCTCAGCCGATCGATGCCCATTTATTTAAAGATGACGATGGGATTATCTATTTGTATTACGGCGGCTGGCGTCATTGTAACGCAGCAAGAATGAACGAGGATATGACAGGGTTCATTCCGTTTGATAACGGTGAAACCTTCTTGTCTATCACGCCTGAGGGCTATGTTGAAGGACCGTGTATGATTAAGAAAGAGGGGCTGTATTATCTGATGTGGTCACTAGGCGATTGGGTGAACGGCTCCTATCGCGTTGCCTACGGTGTCAGCGAGAGCCCGCTTGGGCCATTCGAGAATAAGGGAACCGTTCTTGAGAGACAAGAGCCGGTAGCGGAAGGACCTGGCCATCACGGTTATCTCCATTTGGCTGATAGTGACGAATGGCTTATCGTATACCATCGGAGAGCCATTGGGGACAAGGAAGCAGGAAACCGAATGCTGTGCATAGACCGAATGAGGATTGCAAACGGAGTGATTCAGCCGATCGTCATGACGGATGCTTGGTAAAGTTCGCACGCGATTGCTTCACTTGTGGAATGGTACTATAATTTTTCTTAGGCAATCGTCGACTGAAAGGGAGAGAGCAATGTGCAGAAATATTAAAACCTTATTTAATTTCGAGCCTCCGGCTACGGAAGGGGAAGTGGAAGCAGCTTCACTGCAATTCGTAAGAAAGCTATCCGGGTTTAACTCGCCCTCGAAAGCGAATGAAGAGGCGTTTCATCTGGCTGTGATTGAAGTAGCCGCGGCTGCGCAGAAATTGTTAGACTCCTTGGTTACGAATGCTGAGCCGCGAGACCGTGAGATCGAGATTGAGCGTGCCCGTATAAGAAATGCCAAAAGATTCGGTACGGCTGAATCTTGATCATAGAATGAAAAATGAACCTCAGGTTGCACTGAGGTTCATTTTTTTCCACTCCAAATGAGCTCGCCATACCCTCTTCCAAAGCTCATCCCGCTCTAAGCTGCTGTAGTTAACGAGCTTTTCTCCGAAAATATCCGCTAGGACCTCAAGCCATTGGGACTGATTTTGGATTTCTGCTTTCACAAGGCCGCTATTCACGCGTTTCTTCCATACACAACCTCTAAGCTCATGTCCTTCTGTTTCATTTCGATTCCGAATTAAAAAAGCATCAAACCATGGGGATGCCGTTGAACGGCTGTAATGCTCATGCTTAGGAATAAATTCATCGATATTTAGCACTACGGCAGGGTCAAAATCTACGCCGACAAAGGAAGCGAGGGAGTCATGCTCGATGCGCCAGCCGTTAGATGCCACGCTGGATCCCGTTACTTTATAGAGATATGGAGCTTGCGGATAGGTTCCGAATTGAAGCGGCAAAGGCTCAAAGGGGAGATCGCCGAGGCCGGCATCAATGATCCAAGTTTCTTCTTCAAGCTGTTCATTCATTAAGCTAACCGTTAATCCCAGGTGAAAGGAATTAATACAAGGCTCAGCGCCCATTGGCTGAACGCCCGCTCGATGCATAGAAACCTTGTAGCCGAGTGATTGGAGCAGGAGGCTGAACGCTCCGTTAAGGTGAAAGCAGTATCCGCTTCTGCCGTTTAATATGAGCTGTACGGATTGTTTCCTATCTATAGCTGCAGGTTTGCGGCCGAAAATATCGAGCGTTTGCCAAGATAGATTTTTTACATGGGCTTTGTGCAGCTCGAATAAATAGTATTTCGTCGGAGCTTCGACGTCTGTGACCCCGATTCTGTTTAAATAAGCTTTTATTTCCGCTTTCGTTAATAGATTCATCCACATCACCTCTGCTATTCAAAATCATTGCCGAAGCAGCTGCTTCATGCGTCTTGAATAACATCGTAAGCTTGAACGGTCCGGCAGGCAATATAGAATTGGATCAACTGTACCGGTACAATTGATCTTTTATAGAAGAAATATGATGACAAGCATTCGTTCATAGCAATTGGCTATTGTATTCTAGGTTTTGCTGGATCACATGTGGGGAAAGGAACGGCGCCGCATTCGGCTAATTTTAATAAGTAGTAGCACTCTTCGCGAAACATATGGTCAGGCATGAGAGGATTTATTCGGCTTAGCAATTCGGCGCTTAATTCAAGCTCTTCAATTTCGTTTAAGAACATCATAAAGACGGACATTTCCATATTGACGTCGATATGAAATCTTGCCAGCGCGGGATAGTGTTCACGCATCGTCCTCATATATCCGGTTAGTTCAATTGCTTTTAAATAAAATTCGTTAAAATGCTGTTCGAATCGTTTACTCTTTTGGATTAATCTTTTTTCCACGCCATCGAGTTCCATGGCAATCGCCGAAGCATGCCCGGCTGCATCAGGTAACCATAACAAATCATGGTGCAAGGATGAAAAATGGGGTACGGGTTTTCCTTCTACTAACGCATTCAGTATTTTGATATATTCTTCAAGCTCATTGACCATATGATTAATAAAGGTAGGAGGCATGCCAATGGCGAGCTGTCCAAGCAGCAGGCGATCCAGCAGCATTAGCTTGAATTCGCGGAGATTGGAGGCTAACTCATATGCTTGTTTATTGAGCAGCGACAAACGTGCAGAAGCATCAGGCTGACGAGCCTGTTCGAGTAACTGATCGGATTGCTGGATAAATAGGCTGGCCCTCTCTGCTTCAATCGCTGCTGGCGATAAAGCATAGAAGATAAAACGAGCATGATCACCCAAAATTTGAAGCCAAAATCGATGTTCAAATAGGGCTTGATCTTCCATTTATTTTCCTCCTTTAAATGCATCCATAAGACCAAACATATGATTAAAAACAAGCGAATATGAAAAAGACCCCTAGATGTTAGGAGCCTTTCTGTGAAATTCGATTCATTACTTTTAACTCCTAGTCCGTTCTTGAGGATTCATTCTATCCGGTTTGTCTTTCTTCCATTTCCTATTCATGATCCATGTGACGCAAAAAATCAATGCAAGAAAGCTTAGGCTGATAAAGAAACCAGGCCGGCTTTTGTGGTGAAATAACGTGCCAATGACTGCTAAGAGTACAAGACTTATGCCGGTCCAGCATTTTATTCGGCCCCAAACCGTTTGGGTTAATAATTTATTGGATGTGACCAGAATGAACATCCAATTGTACAGCAGCATTAAGCCGGCAGCCGTCGTAATGTACTCATATATTTTATCGGGCATTAACAATGCCAAGAGAATCGAACCGAATAAAGCGAAAGTGGTCACGCCAATCGCACAATAAGGCGTCTTTTTTTTGTTTTTGCTGAGCTTGGCGAATAGGGGCGGCGCATTTTTATTTTTCGCAAGCGTGACTAATATGGTTGTAACGGCAAAAAGGGAAGCAATCATGGTCGAGAAGCCGGCGATGATAAATACCGCATTGAATAAATGAGGTACAAAAGCGATGCCATATCCTTTTAGAGAGAAAACAAACGGGCTTTCATTGGCGCTGATTGCATGCCAGGGCGTCAAGCTTAGCGCAAGCAATAGAGATGCCATGTATAAAAACGCCAGTAGGCCGATCATAAGTCTGCCTGCTTTTGGCGCATCCTTAGCATTTTTAAGGCGTAACGCCATAAGCCCCATGATTTCAATCCCGCCAAACGAATAGAACGCATAGATCAAACACGACCATGCCCCTCGCAATCCCGTAGGGAAAATAGGAACAGGCCATTTGGGCGCATACTTACCATCTCCGAACCATCCGATAAGCGCGCTTATTGCAATCAACAGAAAAGCGACAATAGCGGCTAACTTTAGAACGGCAAACAAATGCTCTGCGCGTTCGAAACCTTTTGTTCCGATTAAAATAACCCCGATACCTAATACGCCGTATACGGCTGCAAAAATCCAAATGGGAACCCCCGGAAACCATAAACGGGTAAAAAGAGATAAGGCTGCCATTTGGCTCCCCATGATTAACAGCTCAGAAGAAAGATAAACCCAGCCGCTGCTGAAACCAGCCCATCGCCCAAAGGCTTCAGCGGCGTATACGCAAAAAGATCCCTCTTTAGGATCCGTGGCGGTCATGCGCGCTAAAACATCAAAAACGACAAACGTGCCGATGGCGGCAATAATAAAGGCAGGTATGATTGCAGGTCCGCCTATGCTTATTCCAACGCCCGTTCCCAAAAAATAACCTGTACCAATCGTACATGCAACGCCCATTAAGGAAAGCTGCCACCATTGCATGGGTTGTTCTTTTGTTTTCAAGTTAAACCTCTCCCGCTATATGATATTGCGAGTCTTCGCAACAAATCTTCGCATCAAGGAAATAAAACCCTGCTTTAAAAGCAGGGTTTTATACATTTTCATTAAAGGAAGGAATACACATTTTCATTAAACCGCTTATGCATTCATATCGTATAGCCCAGGGCTATGCTCACTTGGCAACTCGGGTAGAACAGGCAATGGAAATCCATCCGGAGGCTGAACGACTTTCAATTCTCCATCGTTTCTGCTTGGCGTTTGGCCGTTGAATATTTCACCGATTCGTGTAGAATCCATTCGGAAATTAAACTTAGCGTTGTGATAGCCCAATTCAACATATTTGCGGCATTCTGGATACTTGTTAACATCGTAATTCGGCACAGGAAATAGATTGCCCCAATCGACCCCCAGCGTTTCAAGAGCTTTAGCAAAGGCGTTCTGATGCGCGTTATCACGGACCATTAAAAAGGCCAGCGTCTCCCGAAACGTCTTGTTCGAGCTCATTTCATAAATGCGGGACTTTTGAAGAACTCCGGTTGACTCCAGCATCAAATTATTTAATAGGTCACTGATTAAATTCCCATGGCTGTACACGTAATTCCCTAGCCAAGGATTACCTGCAGCATCAAGAGGGAGCGAGCTTTGCGCACCCACGATAAAATGATGGGGATTAGCGTGCTTAACCGCTTCGTCAAGCGGAGCAGAATCGACTCCTGCATTTCCCGGGCGTTCTTCGCCGGACCCGTTCAGCAACTGGTTAATCGTATGTTGAACGAGTTCTACATGGCTGATTTCCTCTAGAAACACACCACGGATTAAATCACGGTATTGTGTTGCATTTCCGCGGAAATTGCTGCTTTGGAAGAAATATTGCATCATCGTTCGCATTTCTCCGAATTGGCCGTAAGTGTTTCTTGTAGTACCTTTGCTGCTGCGGGATCAGGCTTATCAACGACAACGTTATTGATTAAATCTTCTTTGTAGAAATACAACTCTTAACCTCATTTCATACAGTGATTGGAGTAAAGAAAAAAATTGAATGTTATCGCTTGTCTAACTGGCTTGCTTATATTATCTCTAACCGTAATATTTATACATTTGCAATTTGATTTCCAAAAAGCATGGACGATTATTGGGCCTTTGCTTTTTCAGTACCCGGTTTAATAAATAACAGTGCTATGAAGCAGCAAGCACAAGCGATGGCAGCAAAAATGTAAAATAACCATTCAATATGTTTTAAAAGAATAGAAGCGACCAGAGGACCGCACGCAACGCCAATGAATCGTGTGCTGCTGTACAAAGAGGTAATCGTTCCGCGTTTTTGCTTCTCTATTCCTTCCGTAATAAGTGCATCTAAGCTGGGAAGAGCAAGACCAATGCCTATTCCGCTTATAAACATTAAGGAAATCAGAAAAAATAAGCTTTTTGTATTTGTGAATCCGCAGACAAGCATGGCTGCAGCCACTAGACCCAGTCCGATCACCGTGTACCATTTCATCTTCTGCTTATTTTCACCAACCCATTTTCCTGCTGCAAAAGAGGCTGCGCAAATGGCAGAGAGTGGAATAGCAAGCAGCATGCCTTTCCAAATACCGTTTATATGATAATTATTCTCAAGTACAGATGATAAATAGTAGAGAAAGCCGAACATAATAAACATGGCGCTTCCACCAATTACAAATATGACGTATAACCAATGGCCTTTTTCAGAGAGTATGCCTTTCAAGCCGGTTAAAAAATGTTTGAAATGGACCGTTTTTTTATTTGTTTGTTTTGGTGCTTTTACCAAAAATATAACGGCGATGATCGAAATGGCTGATATAACCGGAATAACAACTAACGGGAGGAACCAGACAATTAGCGCTAATGCAGATCCAAGAATCGGACTTAAAACTTTTCCGAACGTATTAGAAGTTTCAATCATGCCAAGTCCATTGCTCACTTCTTCCTCGCTTTGAAACATATCGCCAACTAATGGCAATACGATTGGGAAAGCTCCGGCGGCCCCGATTCCCTGAATAATTCTGCCTGCCAAAATAATTTCGTAAACATGACTATCCATTAACCATGCTGCCAGTCCTGAGATTAATCCGCCGAGTGCGGCTATCGATAATCCAATGAGGATAATTAATTTCCTTCCAAAACGATCGGAAAGAAAACCGGCTATTGGAATACATAAGATCGATATGGCGGCGTAAACCGTAATAATTAGACTAGATTGAAGCGAAGAGATATTTAATTTTTTTTGTATGAGCGGAAGGATGGGAATGAGCATTGAATTCGCAAGTGTCATTATCAGCGGAATGGAGGCGAGAGCTGCTAAATCCCATTTTTTTTTCTCGATCACTAATATTCCCCCACCTTGCTCAGATTTATTGTTGAAAATTAATGATGCCGCATATACGTAATCATCCGTTATGCGTCATTTTTTTTATTCAGGGAATGAAACAACTGTATTGTTTCCTTGAGTAATCCGTTTATGCGTTGAGGCTGCCAGATGTAAAGATCATCATGATTCAAAATTTTGGTTTTATTCTGTAGGCTCTGTTTCCTTATTTGTAATAAGTCACTGTTCGAACAATAGAATAGTACAAGCTTATTTATAGGGAGTGTACAGGAATGAACATATTATTCGGTTATGTATTTTTGGGTTTATCTTTATCTGCACCGATTGGGCCAATAAATGCTGCCCAATTAAATGCGGGAATTAAACGGGGGTTTTGGTATGCCTGGCTTCTGGGACTTGGCGCTTTGATTGCGGATATTATTTATATGCTCGTCGTCTTTATGGGAAGCGTCCATTTGATTAAGATACCGTTCGTGCAAGCATTTTTATGGCTATTCGGTAGTTTCATCCTGATTTACTCTGGCATTGAGAGCCTAAAAAGCAGTCGTATACTTGTATCGGAGTTTAGAAAGCAAAAAGAACAAACGTATATGAAAGCTTTTTTGTCCGGCTTTTTTTTGTCGCTGTCTAACCCAATGACCATTTTGTTTTGGCTTGGCATTTATGGTTCCGTGCTTGCGGATACCGCCTCTAAATATGATTTGAAACACTTAATTATTTATAGCTGCGCAATTATTTCCGGTATTTTGATTTGGGATGTAACCATGGCCGGAATAGCAAGCTATGCCCGTAAATGGTTAACTGACCGCGTGCTTAAATCCATCTCTATCCTATCAGGCCTATCCCTTGTCATTTTTGGCCTACACTTTGGATATAAAGGAATTCAATTTATATTGGCCTAACCGTCTGTCTATACATATTGCAGGAATTAAATACAAGTATTTATACATATGATGTTTTGAAGCATTTAACGAGGTGAGAGGAGACATCATCGTGAACGAACAGGTGCGATACTATAAGCCCTTCGTTAGTCCGTTAGATCCATGTCCGCCGATTCGCATAAAAAGCTATAGCACGCCGCCGCAATTGTTTATCCCGTTCCAGCCGCCGAATCTTCCACAATTCACGCCCTTCGAAGCATTAAAATACGGTACCCTTTGGCCGCAGCTATATAGTCCTTACGGGTCTAAAAACGTTAGAGCGGAAGAAGGTGATTAAAGGTGTCCATCGTATTGAATGAGGAATATTACAAGCTGCTGCATGAATTGCAGGCTGTTGATTTTGTTTTAGTTGAGTTGAATTTATATTTGGATACACATCCGATGGATTCGAATGCCATACAGCAATACAACCAATATGCGCAGCTCAGGCAGCAAATTGCCCACCGTTATGAGTCACAGTACGGACCCTTGAAAAATTTCGGACAGAGTCTCTCCAGCACGCCGTGGTGTTGGAATGATGCGCCATGGCCTTGGCAGGTTTAGATCGCGTCTGGAAAGCTCTTATTTTGGAGGAGGTGCCGTAAATGTGGGTATATGAGAAAAAGCTGCAATATCCGGTTCGAGTCAGCAAATGCGATCCTTTAATGGCTAAGTTTTTAATGGAACAATATGGGGGTGCCGACGGGGAGCTCGCAGCGGCGCTTCGTTATTTGAACCAGCGTTACTCGATTCCGGATAAAGTTATTGGATTGCTTACGGATATTGGCACAGAGGAATTTGCGCATCTCGAGATGATCGCCACCATGATCTACAAGCTGACTAAGGACGCGACGCCGGAGCAGCTAAGGAAAGCGGGCTTGGGCGATCATTTTGTCGCGCATGACAACGCCTTATTTTATCAGAATGCATCCGGTGTGCCGTGGACGGCTGCCTATATCCAAGCGAAGGGTGACCCGATCGCGGACTTGTATGAGGACATTGCGGCGGAAGAGAAAGCGCGTGCGACTTATCAATGGCTGATCGATTTGACGGACGACGTGGATTTGCAGGACAGCTTGAAGTTCCTCCGGGAGCGGGAAATCGTGCATTCGCTGCGGTTCCGGGAAGCGGTAGAAATACTTAAGGAAAAGCGGGATGAAAAGATATTTTATTAATGATTAGCCTCTCTACAGTCATGTTTGACTGTGGGGAGGTTTTTTTATTTTCAATCCATTTACGTGAGTTAGGGTGTGCAGAAAATGCGTTCACTTCTTATCTCATTTTAATGACGCATCTTGACACCGATGGAGGATCGAGATATAAATAAAGTATGTTTATAAAGTGTATTTATTAAATGTCTTTAATAAGGAGGGCCATGGTGGAGAAAGGCAATGCAAATTTAATGAAAGAAATAAACTTGAATAATCTGCGTCGCGTGTTGAAGCAGGTAGGAATAGCAACGAAGCCCCAACTTGCTGCAATGACGGGGCTTAGCGTCGTAACCATCAACTCGCTTGTGAAAGAACTGCTTGATTTTGGAGAGCTGTTAGAAGATAAATCAATTCCCTCGAACGGAGGGAGACCAGCGTTAACCTATCGGTTCAATTATGATTTCAGTCTCGCGCTAGCCATACACTTGAATGAAAAACAAGGCAGCGACGTCATTTTCGCATCGGTAGTTAATTTACGCGAGGACATTTTAATGAGAGAAGAACATGTGATCCAAGTGTTCGATCTTCATCGTTTCTTAGAAATGATCGATCGTATTCTTGCTTTATTCCCTTCCATTAAATCGATCGGCATCGGAATTCCCGGACAGACCATAAATGACAAAATTGCAGTGACCAGCCATGAAGAACTGCAAGGCATCAGCCTTTTGGCAGAGGTACAGTCCAAATTTAGTTTGCCTGTGATTTTGGAGAATGACGTGAATGCTGCCGTTAGCGGTTATTGCTTCAAAGAACAGTTAAGCGAGAATCAGATCGTATTAGGTGTTTATTTCCCCGAAAAATCTCCACCGGGGTTAGGCATTTTTCTGGATGGAAAAATTGTAAAAGGGAAAAACGGCATGGCGGGAGAAATCAAATTTCTTCCCATGGACATCGATTGGAAAATAAGGTTATCCACAGAAGAATTCTTAGAGATCGTTTGTAAAGTTATGCAAACGCTCCATGCTGTACTTGCGCCGGATCAGATCGTGATTTATCGCGAAAATTTAGAAGAAAGCGCTTTGCTTCAGGCATGGGAATCGTTTATAGCAAAATATAACCTTCCATCGCTCCCTGAAATTAGCGTATCCGATACGTTTATTAAGGATTTCGAAGAGGGCATGAAATGGTTAGCCTTACAGGAGCTAAACCCGTCTGCTCTGAATTTCTAGTAAAGTGGGCTATAACGAAAAGGATCACTCTTGGATAGGCAGACAGAGTTATTTTACATTTAAAAGGAGTTTACTTATGGCAACATGGTTTCTAATCATTATTTATCTTGCGTTTATCAGCTTAGGGATTCCTGACTCGCTGCTTGGCGCCGCATGGCCGGTCATGCATCCTGAAATCGGGGCTTCGTTCGAATCGGCGGGAATGCTGTCCATGATAGTATCAGCCGGAACCATACTATTCAGCTTGTTCAGCGGCGCTATTATCGAGAAGTTCGGAACAGGCAAGGTGACTTTAATCAGCTGTATCTTGACGGCCGGGGCGCTGCTGGGCTTTTCATTTTCGCCTTCATTGTTGTGGCTTTTGATTTTGGCCATCCCTCTCGGACTTGGAGGAGGAGCTGTCGATGCAGGGCTCAATAACTATGTAGCCATACACTATAAAGCCCATCATATGAGCTGGCTGCATTGTTTCTGGGGTGTAGGAGCGACCATGGGTCCGCTGATTATGTCCTACTTTATTGCGAATCAAAACTCATGGAGACAGGGCTATCTGCAGGTAGCGATGATCCAATTTGGTCTCGTAATCGTCTTGCTTGCGACGCTTCCATTATGGAAACGAGTAGCCTCCCTAAAACAGTCTTCCGAATCAGCCGGGAAAGCCGAACCGCTCAGCAAAAACATGGTAACGCAATCCGAAACGATGAGGCATACCAATCTACTCCGCATAAAAGGCGTTAAGCCTTCGCTCATTGCCTTTTTATTTTACTGCGGCGTTGAAGCAACGGTCGGTTTATGGGGGGCTAGCTACTTGGTCGGCTCGAAAAATATTTCTGCGGAAACCGCTGCTAGTTGGATATCTTTGTACTACGGCGGAATAACGGCGGGAAGGCTCATCACCGGATTCATAACGCTTAAAATGAACAATCGCGTACTCATTCTGCTCGGCCAGCTCGTTGCGCTTACGGGCGGACTGATACTATTGCTGCCATTGCCTGACCTATTCACTCTCATTGGATTTATTCTTATCGGCTTAGGTCTTGCACCTATCTATCCGGGTCTGCTTCATGAAACGCCGGAACGGTTCGGAAAAGAAAACTCGGCTAAATTGATGGGCTATCAAATGGCAGTTGCCTACACAGGCACTACGCTGCTGCCCCCTCTTTTTGGTGTTATCGCTTCATATGCAAGCATTTCGTTGTTCCCGGTATCCGCACTGGCCTTTATTCTTTTCATGCTGATCAGTTCAGAGAAAGTAAACCGAACATTGAAACAAAGGTCTTTATAGAAATATCCGAGGTGAATTTCATGATTAAAGTATTGATTGTGGATGGTGAAAGCAGGGCAAGAGATATCATTAAAACGTTTGTTCAATGGGAAAAGCTTGGAATGGAGCTAGTCGGAGAAGCAGGGGACGGACAAGATGCGCTTCGCCAAACGGAGGAGCTGCATCCGCATGTCGTTATTACAGATATACAGATGGCAGGCACATGCGGAGCTGGGCTGCTGCAAACCCTGCATGAACGCTATCCTCAAATAAGGACGATTGTCGTCAGCGCCTCTACTGATTATCATTACGCGGCGGAAGCACTTCGATACCGAGTTTTGGATTATTTGCTTAAGCCCGTCGATCGGATAGAATTGAATACCGTGCTTCTAAACTGTAAGAGAATTATCCGTTCAAAGAATAGGATTGGCATAGAGAATATTACCTGAAAAGACTTTTCCATTTCGTAAAAGTGATTTACTTTGGGAGTAAGTATTTGGTAAAATTTACATGGTAACAAAGAGGCGAAAGCTAAAATAACCTTGGCTGAGGGAGCGGATTCGGATGTTTAAGACTAATATTTTGAAACAATTTAATATGACTAGAGATACCCTATTGAAATCGATTCGTGATATTTCAGATGCAGATGCCGATGTTATGCCTAATGGATTTAATAACACGATAAGATGGAATATTGGCCATATTCTTACTTCTGCTGATCGAAGCTTTGCCATTGCAAATTTAACGACAAAACTTCCGCCCGATTACAAATCATTATTTTTAACCGGTACTTCACCGAAAAATTGGACAATTGACGCTCCGTCCTTACAGGAATTATTTGTACAGCTGAAAGAGCAAAAACAAGCGATGCAGGAAATTTTTTCGGATCGCTTAGACGAAAAGCTGGAAACCCCTCTTAAATTGTCCTTATATGAAGGTTATGAGTTAGATTCCATTGGTGAGGTGTTGAACTTTTTTGTTTTTCATGAGGCCATGCACCTTGGGTACATCAATGCATTGAAGCGTACCATACAAGGCAATTGAGTTAACAGAGCAGCTGGACAATAAGTTTTTTTTATAAAAGTTAACCTCTCCGTTGCGAGCATAGTCGCGGGGAGGTTTTTTTGTGAAGTCATTTTATTATTTCAAATAGAATGGCGCCAAAAAAATCCGATAAGCTGAAAGCTGAAAAAAGAAAAAAAGTGCGGAAATTCAATAGAGGAATGACGGATACGTGAAAGAAAGAAAGGCTGCGTTCCTCTATTATATTAAATAAGAACGACAGCTCAAGAAGTGCTGAAAATTAAATGTTGACGGGGGTATGTATTCGAATGACGATCGCAACGGGCATTAATATTTTTTCTGTGTACAGGGAACTAGGCGAGGATTACTTTGGCACGCTGGAGAAGGTCGCCGATGCAGGGTATGTGAATATTGAACTTGTCGGATTTAACATGAAGACTTTTACGCGTTACATCGACGAGATTCCAATGGAATCGGCTAGGGATAAATTCAAAGAGCTTGGCCTGAAGGCGGTTTCTGTCCACGAGGGCACGGCCCCGGGGCAAGAACTGATTTCTCATGATTGGGATACCATTATGAAGTATTATGCAGGACTCGAGTGCGAGAACATCGTACTCCCTTCCGTATGGATCAAAGACCGCGAGGACACGCTGCGTACCGCCGAACAAATGAACAGCGTCGGGAAGAAAATGAAAGAGGGCGGCTTTCAGTTCTATCTGCACAACCATGCCCATGAATTCAAAAAAATCGGCGATCAAACGCTGTTCGACCTTCTTTTGCAAAATACGGATCCATCCTATGTGAAATTCGAAATTGATCTTGCGTGGGTGATGCGCGCAGGCATAGATCCGATTGCCGTTCTGGAGAAGCTTGGAGACCGCTGCGATATTGTTCATCAGAAGGATTTAAGCAAAAATCTTGCGGGCCAGCTTAACATTATGGAAGCGATGCAGCAGGGCGGCGACGAGGCTCTTGAACCCTTTGAGGTCTACCGGAAATATATTGGGCCCGGTGATTTCGTTGATCTCGGAACGGGTATCTTTGATTTCGCCGCGGCCTACGAGCAGATCCGCGCGATGGGACATATCCGTTATGCGCTTGTCGAGAACGAGGGAGAGTCGGATGACAAGATTGGCAGCATCCGCAATGATTTAATCGTGCTTCAGAAATATGTTTAGACCATAAGGAGGAGAGTTTAACATGAACAACGGAAAGTTGAAGATCGGAATTATCGGATGCGGAGGCATTGCCAACCAAAAGCATATGCCGTCGCTAGCCAAGCTCACGCATTTGGGCGAAATGGTTGCATTCTGTGATGTCATAGAAGAGAGCGCTCAAAAAGCAGCCAAAAATTTTGGCAGTGATAACGCGAAGGTATACACCGATTACAAGGAATTGTTAAAAGATGAATCCATCGATGTGGTCCATGTTCTGACCCCAAACCTTCAGCATTCCTACATAACGGTAGATGCGCTCGAGGCAGGCAAGCATGTCATGTGTGAAAAGCCGATGGCGATCAATTCCATAGAAGCTAAAAAAATGGTGGACGCCGCAAACCGGACGGGTAAGAAGCTGACGATTGGTTACCAAAACAGGTTCAGGAACGATTCTCAGGTGCTGCATAAAGCTTGCCGCGAAGGCCAATTGGGTGACATCTATCTTTCCAAGGCGCATGCGGTTCGCAGAAGAGGCGTTCCTACATGGGGCGTATTCCTTGACAAAGAGCAGCAGGGCGGCGGACCTTTAATTGATTTGGGCACGCATGCGCTCGATTTAGCCTTATGGTTTATGGACAACTATAAGCCGAAATCGGTGTCAGGCTCCGTATTTTACAAAATGTCCGATAAGTTCGAAGGCAATATGATGGGGCCTTGGGATCCGGAAAAGTATCATGTGGAAGACTCCGCGTTCGGATTTATTAAAATGGAAAATGGCGCTACGATTTTCTTGGAATCGGCATGGGCGCTAAATACGACCGACGCAAAGGAAGCCATGACTACGCTTTGCGGAACGGAAGGCGGAGCAGAAATGAGAGCCAGTTCGGTTTTTGGCAAAAGCGATGTCATCTTTAACAGCACCAAGCATGGCCAGCTCGTAGAAACGAAACCTTCCATTAGCGGCGGGATCGCCTATTTCGGTCCAGGAGCAGAGGAAGATGGGGTGAAGGAGGCAAGGCAGTGGCTTGAAAGCATCCTAAATGATACAGAGCCGCTCGTTAAACCGGAGCAAGCCCTGGTTGTCACGCAGATTTTAGAAGCTATTTATACCTCGGCGGAAACGGGCAAGGTCGTAGAATTCGAATAGCCTCCTCGCAGGATCCGTCGATAGTGAATAGAAAAGCAGGCCTTTCCAGCACTTGGAAAGGTTTTTCTGCACTCGTATGGGAAATCGCTTATCTTTTAAGGAGCGGTCTCCGGCTAATCGTGGTATAATGCTCATTGTTTATTTGTCTGGCATAAGGAGGCATTCGGGCACTTGAAGTTATTCAATCGTTCGTTATTTAACTCACTCCGCTTTAAGCTGGTAGCAGGACTTATGCTCATCATGCTGCCGATGGTATCATTTCTAATTTATAACAACTTTTATTCGATGGATGTCGTGCGTAACCAAGTGGCGCAATCCAACAGCAACATGCTAAATCTATACATGGGTTTAATCGATACTACGCTGCTGGATATCGACAATTACTTACTCAAATTCGCCGCGGAAGAAACCGGCTTATATATACTCGACCGTCTGCCCGAGGTCGATGATGATTTGTACAATCTGGAACGGATATGGCTTTTTACGGAGCTGAGAGACAATGCCACCTATTACAAGGCATTGGATTATTTCTTCGTGTATTCTCCTTTGAATCAGGATTTGCTGTTCGCGCCTAAGCTGACGGGCTCCGTTTATACGAATAATGATTCCGTTAAGGAAGCCATTTCCGGGCTGCTGGGCGATGAACAAGCCATGAAGAACTATCCATACGACACATGGACCGTCCTGCCTATGGACGGGCAGAATTATCTTTTACATATTATCAAAGCCGGCAACTTGTACATAGGAGCAGGCGTTAACGCGGATGATGTGATGGGCCCGCTTGATCTTCTCGATCTGGGCACCGAAGGCAGATCGCTGCTGGTGGACGGAAATAATGCCCCCCTCCAGGACGCGGCCTTCTTTAAAGAACATGAAATCGATTTATCCTACACGCCCCATACGTACCGGCTAACCGGCGCCGAAGACCAATATCTCGTAATTGGCGAGGAGTCTGGCATTGGTGAATTCGGACTGGTGGCCGTCGTTCCCGACCAGAACATATTAGAAAAGCTTCCTTATTTGCAGAGGATCATTTTGCTAATTGCAACGGGATCTATCTTGATCCTATTGGTTTCCGTTTATTTCCTGCGGAGAGTCGTTTTATTGCCAATCAACCGGATCGTCGTGGCGATGCGCAAAATCAAAGAAGGCTATATGGAAGCAAGAATACCGAATAAACCGGCTTCCAATGAATTCGAGATGATGAACGAGACGTTCAACAGCATGGTTTGTGATATTCAACAGTTGAAAATTGACGTCTACGAGGAACAATTGATTAACCAGAAAGCAGAGCTTAAGCAACTTCAGCTTCAGATAAACCCTCATTTTTTTCTGAACAGCTTAAATATCGTATATTACTTGGCCCAGGAGAAGAAATACGGATTAATTCAGGAACTCTCCTTCTCTCTGATCCGCTACTTCCGATTTATGTTTCGCAGCCAGACGGATTATGTTCTGCTGCAGGACGAGCTAAGCCATACCGAAAATTATTTAAAAATCCAAAATTTCCGTTTTCCCGGAAGCTTGACTTACGCGATTTCCGCCGAAGATGAGCTGCGAGATTGTTACATTCCGCCGTTAATCATCCAAAGCTTTGCGGAAAATACCATCAAGCATGCGATTAATACGGATGATCCCACTCATATCGCTATAGAGATCGGGAGAAACGATTGCATGCCTGAAGATAGGCTGCTCATCCGAATTCGCGACACTGGCCGAGGCTTCTCAGAGGATGTGCTGCAGATGCTCCATCAGGAGATGAACCTGATGAATGAGGAGGGCGAGCATATCGGAATCTGGAATGTGAGGCGCAGATTGCGTTTGTTGTACGGAGATAAGGCTGGCATAGCTTTTTCAAACGAAAATGGAGCTGTTGTGGAAATGATCTTGCCTTTATCGAGAGAAATGAGGTAGAGAGAATGTACCGATTATTAATTGTTGATGATGAGGCCGTTATTGCGAATGGCATTAAATCGAGCGTCGATTGGCAAAAGCTAGGCATAGTAAACGTATCCATAGCCCACAACCTCCGGCAAGCCAAGGAAGAATTCGATAACCAGCCGTTCGATATGATGATTTGCGATATCGAAATGCCGCAGGGAAACGGACTTGAGCTCTTTGAGTGGGTACGTGAGCAGTATCCGCAAACAGAGTGCGTCTTCCTGACCTGTCACGCAGACTTTCAATATGCCAAGAAAGCGCTGCAGCTGGGCAGCTTCGAATATCTGCTTAAGCCGGTTCCCCATGACGAATTGAAGTTGGTGATGACGAAGCTCATCGAGAAGATCAGAAAGGAAAAGGAATCGGCCACAAGGGAGAACGAGCGTTTTTGGCAGGATGTGCTCAGTCAAGCGATTCCCTCGAATTTGGATAAAATGATGGAGGTCATCGGAAAGCAGAAGCTTCCGTATGGCAGGGACATGAGGTTTTTACCTGTCGTTATCAGCATTCAGCATTGGGAAAAATCATTAACGGCACGGGACTCGCAAATTATGGAGTACGCGCTGCGCAACGCCTTGGAAGAGGTCGTTATTCAACAAGACAAGACCGCACAGATCGTAAGAATTAATCCGGACCACCTGCTGATTGTCTTCACGAAGGACCAGCTGCCTGATGAAGGCTGCGATTATTTTCTCAAGGAAATTAAAGTCCGCTGCAAGGCTTTTATCGAGGTATGCAATCATTATTTGTATTGCCATCTCTCCTGCATGATCGGCAAGTCGGTACAGGCGCATGGAGTACGGAATATGGTTGAAGACTTAATGGCGTTCAAAAAGAACCAAGTGAATTGCGTGGACCGCGTGATCTTAATCGATGAGCGGATGAAGAAAGAATCCCAAATCCCGCTGCCGCCCATGAATGTATGGTCAGAGCTCATCAAGCAGGGAAATAAGAAAAAGCTGCTCGACGAGTCGCAGCAATTTCTGGATTCATGGAAGCGCATCGAGTGCTTGGGAACCAAGGGGCTGCAGCAGTTTTACCAAAGCTTTCTGCAGATGATCCTGCATACGCTGCAGCAGCAAGGGCTGCGCGCGGATGAAATTTTCTCGGACCATTTGCTCCCAGAGCGGATTCTGTCTGCGACACGCAGCGTGAAGGATCTTCAGGATTGGGTGAAGGATGTATTAGAGAAAGCGCTCGTTCACATTCAGGGATTGGATTCGAATGAAACCGTCGTAGAGAAGATCAAGCGGTATATCGCGCTTCACATCGATGAGGAGCTTTCAAGACAGTACATCGCAGACTATATAGGGCTAAGCCCGGATTATATCGTTAAATTGTTCAAGAAAGAAACGGGGCTTTCGATATCCGACTATATTTTGAGGGAACGGATCAGTCTGGCGAAGGAGCTGCTGTCCATGACGGATACGACCATCAGTAATATAGCGCTTACGGTTGGTTTCTCCAACTTTTCATATTTCTCCACGCTGTTTAAAAAAGAAGTTTCGATGACACCCCAGGATTACCGCAGAGGGTGTTGTCTATCACAATAAAACGGCGCCGTTAGAGGATTGAACGCCTCTGACGGCCATTTTTTTACTCTTTCCGTCATGTCGGAAACTCGAAAGCTGAATGTCGGATTATTAATAGTTGGTGTATTTGCTTTGCGATAGTATTAGACCAAGCAATAAAATAATTAAAGCTAAAGGTGGTCGAGACCCTTGCAAGCAAATACCGAGACGTCAACCCCCGTTATGAAAAAGGTCTCATTGAAGATGGAGAAGAAAGCAACGTTCGCATTGGAGATGAGAAAAGTAAAGAAATACCGTGCATTGGTGCTGATGGCGCTTCCCGGCCTTTTGTACCTGCTGATTAACAACTATTTGCCGATGTTTGGCATTGTCATCGCGTTTAAGGACATCAATTTTGCAAAAGGCATTATGGGCAGTGATTGGATCGGTTTAAAAAATTTCGAATATTTGTTTAAAACGACAGATGCTTATATCATTACAAGGAATACGCTGCTGTACAATATTTCCTTTATTTTATTGAATACCGGAATCGCGCTAGCCTTAGCCATTATGCTGAATGAAATCCGTAAACGTTTCTTGTCCAGAATGTACCAGACGTTGATCCTGCTTCCTTTTTTGATTTCCATGGTTATTGTAGGCTACCTGGTGCTTGGTTTTCTGGATGTTGAAAACGGGTTCATGAACAAGACCCTGCTTCCTTTCTTGGGATTGGATTCCATTTCTTGGTACAGTGAAACGATGTACTGGCCATGGATCTTAACCATCGTGAGCGTATGGAAGGGCGTAGGTAACTTATGCATCATCTATTTAGCAGCAATCATTGGAATCGATAGCGAATATTATGAAGCGGCGACGATTGACGGCGCTAACAGATGGCAGCAAATTTTGAAAATAACACTCCCGCTCGTTGCGCCGGTAATCACGATTATGACCTTGCTTGCCATCGGCCGTATTTTCTACTCCGACTTCGGCTTATTCTTCCAGGTTCCGCTGAATACAGGCGCACTGATGCCGGTTACGAACACGATCGATACGTATGTATACCGCGCCTTGATTAACCTAGGCGACATCGGGATGTCCTCCGCAGCCGGCTTGTACCAAGCGCTTGTTGGTTTCATTCTAGTCATCGTATCAAATGCTGTCGTAAGAAAATATAACAAAGACAACGCGTTGTTCTAGAAAGGGAGAGATTATATGCAATCATCCGGCAAGCTCTATCAATGGGCCATTAACATCGTCATGCTGGTATTCACGTTCTTTTGCGTCATGCCGTTTTGGCTGTTGTTCTCCGCTTCCCTAACTGACGATATGGAACTTGTTCGCAGCGGTTACGCCTTTTTTCCAGATCAAATAAGCTTCTCCGCATACGGTTATTTATGGAACAGCTCTTCGGAAATCATCCGGGCCTACAGCATCACGGTCTTAACGACGGTGATCGGCACGGCACTCGGATTGACGCTTACGGCGATGGTGGCTTATCCGCTTTCGCGGCTCGAAATGCCGTTCCGCAACTCGCTCGCTTTCTACGTCTTTTTCACGATGCTGTTTAACGGGGGCCTAGTACCGACCTATTTGCTCTATACTAATTATTTCGACTTGAAAAATACGATGCTGGCCTTAATCATACCTGGCTTGCTAATGAACGGATTTTTCATTATCCTGATGCGCACTTTTTTTGCGAGCTCGATTCCGACGGCGATTATCGAATCGGCTTACATCGACGGGGCAAAGGAGTGGAAAATTTTTTATCGCATCGTATTGCCGCTGTCAACGCCGGTGCTTGCGACGGTCGGCTTGTTTTACACCATACTGTTTTGGAACGACTGGTTCAACGGTTTGATTTATATAACGGACAGCCAGTACTACAGTCTTCAGAACCTGTTGAACCGAATCCTTCTGGATGTACAGTTCTTGCAGAGCTCTACGCAAGCAGGCAGCCGAAGCGCTGAAATCGCGGCTAATATTCCTCTTGCATCCATGCGGATGGCGATGGCCGCGATCGGGGTTATCCCGCTGTTGATCGCCTATCCGTTCTTTCAAAAGTATTTCGTCAAGGGCCTGACTATCGGCGCTGTAAAAGGATAATAGAGAAACAAACGAACATGGGGGAGCAGGATGGGATTGGAAAGAAAAGCATGCAAGACGGCTGCGCAGCTGCTGCTTGCAGCAAGCCTAATGGTTACGGGCTGCGCATCGGAAGAGAACCGTTCCGCGGGTAACTCGGCGGAAAGCGGAAACCAATCCGTTAAGGCTGCCTACGAGGTAACGATGGTTTACCCGGCGAGCGTAGAACCAAAGGATTTGCTGGCTGTCCAGGATGAAATCAATAAGATTACGAAAGAGAAAATAAATACAACCGTAAAGCTTATTCCGGTCGGTTGGGGAGCATGGCCGCAGCAAACGACGCTGATGCTCTCTGGTAACGAGAAAGTCGATTTAATCGTCAGCGGTCTTAACACATACAGCCAGCAGGTGTCCAAAGGACAGCTGCTGGAGCTTGACGGGTATCTGGCCGAACAGGGCCAAGGGATCAGGGGAGCGCTTGACAGCCTAGATCCGGATTTTCTGAATGCCGCCAGAATCGGCGGCAAGATTTACGGCATCCCGAGTATCCGTGATTTGGCTGCCGATTATGGCATAACGATGCGTAAAGATCTGATAGACAAGTACAAAATCGATACAACAGCCATTCATTCGCTGGATGATTTGGACGCAGTGTTTCAAATGGTTTTGGAAAATGAGCCTGACATCGTTCCAACCGTAAAGTACGGGAACTCTATTATCGATACTTATTTAAACAGCTATTTTGATAATTTAGGAGACGGCTTTGGCGTGCTTCCGGGTTATGACAATGGACTTAAAGTCGTCAATATGTACGAGGCTCCGGAATATGCCAAGCTGCTAAATACGGTGAGAAGATGGTATCAAGCAGGCTACGTTGCCAAGGATGCGGCAACAAGCACGGAGACGCAATACAATTTGGTGAAGGCAGGCAAAGCGTTTTCGTTTATCTCGCACATGAAGCCAGGCATTGAAAACCAAGAATCAAAACTGACAGGAACCGCTATGGTGTCGATCCATTTGAGGCCTGCCGCGAGTATGACGTATAACATTACCTCTATCATGTGGAGTATCGCGAGAAACTCAAAAAATCCCGAACAAGCAATGATGCTGCTAAACCTGATGTATACCGATAAAGATCTGATCAATTTATTTGATCATGGCATTGAAGGAAAGCATTACGCAAAGCTATCGGATAACATCATCGATTTCCCAGAAGGCGTAGATGCGTCGAATTCGGGCTATAACCAGCAGATGGGATGGATGTTCGGCAACCAATTCCTGTCCCATATTTGGAACGGGGATGATCCGGAGCTGTGGGACGAGCTTGCGGCATTTAACAAAAACGCTTTGAAGTCGAAGGGGCTGGGCTTCACCTTTAATGCCGATGCGGTCAAAACGGAGATTGCCGCTGTAACGAACGTGTCAAACCAATACAAAATCGCGCTGGAAACGGGTACGGTAGACCCTGCGAAGCAGCTGCCGGAATTTAATAAAGCCTTGAAGGCAGCGGGAATAGACAAGATCATTGCCGAGAAGCAGAAACAGCTTGACGCTTGGGCGTCGGCTGGAAAGCAATGACGAAACGATGAAAGGGCGGTGCAGACATCCGGATGCACCGCCCTTGCTATATTAAAGACCAAATGAAAAGGCGGGTTTGCAATTGGAAACGATTTTGAAACCCATGTTCATATACATCGGAAAATCGAAAACAGGATGTCGGAAATATGAAAGTATGCTCCGGCATTTTCATCTATTCTACTAAGTGTACACGCTTTCATTAAAAGAAACCGGGAGGTCACATCAATGAAAAAGAACAAATATGCAGCTAAAATGTTTTTGTTATTGGCTCTTGCAATGACCATGCTTATTGGCGCGTGCAGCAACGGTGGCAGCAATGCAGCAAGTTCCGGGAACAACGGAGCCGTTTCAGAAGGAGAAAGCGGCAGCGCAGGCGGAGAATTGAAGCCTGTCGAGCTAGTAATGGTATTTCCCGCAGGCGGGGAACCGAAGGATATGAAGCTGATTTCGGAAGCGATCAACAAATTGACGAAGGAAAAAATCAATGCGACCGTCAAGCTGATTCCGATCGGATTTGGAGCTTGGACGCAGCAAAAAACGTTGATGATGTCTGGCAATGAGCAGGTAGACCTGATCGTAAGCGGACTCGGAACTTACAGCCAAGATGTGGCTAAAGGGCAGTTTCTTGAGCTCGACGGTTATTTGGCTGAGCAAGGCCAGGGAGTTACGGAAGCGCTTGATTCCCTTGATCCTGCGTTCTTGAACGCAACAAGAATTGACGGGAAAATATATGCCGTTCCGAGCATCAGGGATTTGGCTGCGGACTATGGCATTACGATGCGCAAGGATTTAGTTGATAAATATGACATCGATACGGCTGCGATAAAATCGCTGGATGATCTGGACGCTGTATTTAAAACGATTAAAGATAATGAGCCGGGTATCATTCCGACAGTCAAGTACGGTATCTCTATTCTGGATATTTTTGTAGGCAGCTTCTTTGATACCTTAGGTGATGGATTTGGCGTACTGCCAGGTCATGATAACAGCCTCAAGGTCGTGAACATGTATGAGACGCCGGAATATGCGGAAATGTTGAATACGGTCAGAAGGTGGTATGAAGCAGGCTACATTGCCAAGGATGCCGCTACAAGCACCGAGACGCAATACAATTTGGTTAAATCCGGCAAAGCCTTCTCGTTTATCTCTCATATGAAGCCCGGCATAGAGACCCAAGAATCGAGAACGACTGGCAAAGAGATGGTGTCAGTACACTTCAGACCTGCAGTTACTGCGACGTCTAACATTACATCCATTATGTGGAGCGTCGCAAGAAATTCGAAGGATCCGGAGAGAGCGATGATGCTGCTTAACATGATGTACACCGATAAAGATTTCATTAATCTGCTGGATTACGGGATCGAAGAAAAACATTACGTGAAGGTGTCCGACAATGTCATCGATTACCCGCAAGGGGTGGATGCAACGAATTCCGGCTATAATCTGCAAATGGGATGGATGTTCGGGAATCAGTCCCTGTCCCACATTTGGAACGGGGATGACCCGGAGCTGTGGAATCAGCTGGCGGATTTTAACAGAAACGCTATTAAATCGAAAGCGCTGGGCTTCACCTTTAATGCCGACGCCGTCAAAACGGAAATCGCGGCGGTGACGAACGTTCAGAATCAATATAAAATTGCTTTGGAAACAGGAACCGTCGATCCCGCGGCTAAGCTGCCTGAATTTATTAAACAGCAAAAAACAGCGGGTATTGACAAGATCATCGCAGAGAAGCAAAAACAGCTGGACGAATGGGCTGCAGCTAACAAGAAGTAAAGGAACGACTGACCCCTTGTTATGACGTAGAGTCATAACAGGGGATTTTTCATGATTTGTACCGGCAGGATGAATAAGTTTCCTTTAAATTATTGATATTAAAGAAGTTAATCAATCAATAACAAAGGAGACTTAACATGCAGCAGCAAACGCAAAGCAACACAAATTTACAAGGTACAGGTATGCAGGCATTCAATCATGGAGGTCACGAGCTCTTTGATATGCATGAAGTATTGTCCTGTTCAATCGGCATGTTGGATCAATTTATGATCTTTAGGCAGTATGTACAAGATGTCGAATTGCTGGACATATTGGATCGTCAATACAACTTTGCCCTTTCCCAATACAATCTGACAGCGGAATGTTTTGCCACAGGCCAAAAGCCAAGCCAAGAAACGTCAACGTATATGATTAAAGAAATAATCGAGCCCCTCTACGGTTTACAAGCGACTCAGCCGAAAAAGCCCAATCAATCACTGGCGGATGTAAAAGACGCAGGCATCAGCGGATATATGATTGGACTAGTGAAATCCCATGCTTCACTCTTGGCAATGGCCGCGGTTGAAGTTACGAATCCAGTCGTACGCCGGGTGTTGGCTTCGCAAGTGCAAAACTTTGTTGAAATGGCCTATGAATTATTTATGTATCAAAATAAACGTGCCTATTACCAAGTGCCGCAATTGGCAGCCAATGATATGCAAATTATGATTAACGCGTTCGTACCGGCAAACGGAATGCCGCAAATGCCGGCAAATACGGTCCATTAAATGGGCATATAAGAAAAGGCCGCCCTTTGGCGGCCTTTTTTTAATCCCGGGATGAACTAAAGCCGGTTGAATCGGTACTCATAATTGTTTTTGCATAACTGCAGAAGGTCATATTTTAACCCCCGCTTGGGCTCGGTGAGGATAAACTGCTTTTCTCCTCTTTTTTTTAAGGATGCATATACCTTTTTTCGGTCGCAGATGCGACTCGCTATGATTTCATCAGGCTTCGCCTCGGCATATCTGGTGATCATAAATTGGTCGCCGGCAGCAGCATCGTTCGGTTTTTCGAGCTCAAACATCTGAAAGTCGCTAAGCATGCCTGCTTGGACTTTTGCAACCAGCGCATGGGAGCTGCCGAAGTAGATGACATCCTGATCGATAACGGCTTCCCTGTCTACAATTTGTTTGTCTGCTGCTTGCTCCAAATTTCGGATACTGATGAGCATTTGCTGTGCTTTTTCAAATTCCATTTTTGACGCATAAGTCTCCATCCGGTCATACAACGTTTCAATCAGGCCTTTGCCTCGATGGGCGAGCAGCTCCGAGGCTTGGCGAACGTTATTCAAATAACTCTGCTTCGATATTTTGCCTTCGCACACGCCGCTGCATTTCCCGATATGGTAAAGCAGGCAGACTTGCTTGGGCATGGTTTTACAGGTTCGAAGACCGTAATGCTCCGTTACAAATTCAAGCAGCGCATCACGGAACCGGGCGTTTTTGAAGGGACCCAAACGGTGCATTTCCTCTGGTTCAGCGATTTTCCGATGACGGCTGCGGTTCCGGTAATACACATCCAATCGCGGAAGCTCGTCAGCTGTCAGCTGCAGATAGGCATAACCGCTGTTATCTTTTTTTAATGCCCGGTTAAAGGGAGGTTTATGGATTTTTATCAAATTATTTTCGAGGAGCAAGCTCTCCGCTTCATTATTGACAAGCACGACTTCAATGGACGCTATTTCCTGTACGAGCTGCTTGATTCTGCGATGGGTATGGTTTTTCGTAAAGTAGGAACGCAGCCGACTTCGCAGGTTTTTGGATTTTCCGACGTAAAGGATGCTGCCTTCTTCATTTTTCATCAGATAGCAGCCGGGGCTTGACGGGTATTCAGCTGCTTTGAACAAGAATGGCATCCAGCATCATCCTCCTTATCAAAATGGTATTTAAATATTTCATCCGACACTATTCGACATCCGTGTGAATAATTCCTTGTTTTGATAATAGGAGAAATAGACGAAGCAAAGAGGAGGCAGCCCTCAGCAAAGGGCCGTCTCCTCTTGATGTGATGAAAAAGCTTATCCTTATTCGGATGGGTTAGGCTTGGCTTACGGCTGCCTCGGTGGTAATCATCCAGCGTATGCCGAATTTGTCTTCGATTTGTCCGAATAGAGAGCCCCAGAAAGCAGGCTCCAAAGGCTGATGGATTTGACCGCCGACCGCTAATTGATTAAAGGCTTGCCGTGCTTCTTCTTCCGAAGCGAATTCAAGGTTCAAATGAACGGCGTTACCGCTCTGGACAGGTTCAAACACGGAGTCTGACATAAAGAAATTGACGCCTGCGGCATTGAAACAGAGGTGAATGATTTTGTCTTTGAGCTCCTCACGTGCGTCGGGAAGCTGGCCATGCGTCATAATGGAATTGATTTCTCCTCCAAGTGCCTGCATGTAAAATTCGGATTGTGCTCTTGCGTCCTCGGAAATGATGTAGGTCGTGTATTTTGCCATTCTAAAACATCCTCTCTTATTGGGTTGTAACGATAATCCAATCGTAACATATAAAACGTGATGCAGTTTCTTATGGATTGCTATGATTCACCAATGATTTTCTCATAATCCAAAGAGATCGTAAGCATACAAACGATATGCAAAGAATGCATAGGATGTAATCGGTTAAATGATTCCGCATGACTCGAAATTTAATCAATTTAGACCTTTATGATTGTTTACAATGCCGGAGGAGAGGAGTAAGATTCAAAACGTAATCTATTGCCGTATTATTTCATGTAATATCCTTAATCGCTGAGTTCTGAAAAAGAAGCGGGGGAACCATCGAGCAAGATCATGCGATCTTGTCTCAGGGGTGAATCACTTGGCCATGCCAAGCGTAGGGCGACTTTTGCGCCC
Source organism: Paenibacillus sp. LPE1-1-1.1 (assembly GCF_040676435.1). Taxonomy (NCBI): domain Bacteria; kingdom Bacillati; phylum Bacillota; class Bacilli; order Caryophanales; family Paenibacillaceae; genus Paenibacillus; species Paenibacillus sp. LPE1-1-1.1. The sequence continues at coordinate 764,494 of NZ_JBEGHY010000001.1, read as the reverse complement.
GAATCCGTCAGCTAACCTCGTAAGCGTCCAAAAGAGGAATTTATCACGAACGAACCGAGCTATTTGGGTAAAGCCGTGGGAAAGTCCTTACTTTCCTGCGGCTTTTTTTTGTGTTCCATGCGGCAGTTAGCTTGTTATTTTATTTCATGGGTTGGAAAAGGGGAAGTTATGATGGTCAGCAGATTTAAACGGTTGTTAATCGGTCGTCCGATGAAAAGCTCGGAAATTGAAGGCGAAAAGCTTAGCAAGCTTAAGGCGCTTGCCGTGTTATCATCCGATGCTTTATCTTCGGTCGCATACGGGACGGAGCAAATTTTAATTGTGCTGATGGTTGCCGGCTTTACGGCGGTTTGGTACTCTATTCCGATCTCCATCGCTGTACTCGGTCTTTTATTGGTGCTGATTTTATCATATCGCCAAACGATTTTCTCTTACCCTACCGGCGGCGGCGCTTATATTGTCGCGAAGGATAATCTCGGCGTTTCTACAGGTTTGTTAGCAGGCGGCTCGCTGCTTGTCGATTATATTCTGACGGTTGCGGTCAGCACTTCCGCGGGTACGGATGCCATTACGTCCGCTTTTCCGTCGCTGCATGATCACCGGGTCCTTATCGCATTAGTGATGATCGCGCTTCTGACCCTTATTAATTTGCGGGGAATCACGGAGTCGGCTTCCGTGCTGGCCATGCCGGTCTACTTGTTTGTGATTGCTATCTTTATCCTGATTATATCCGGTATAATCAAATATTTGGCAGGCGGCGTACCGGGAGCAGCGCCTGAGATGGGTGCCGCGGTTTCGAACATAAGCTTATTCCTTTTATTGAAGGCTTTCAGCTCAGGCTGCTCGGCGCTTACGGGCGTAGAGGCGATGTCCAATGCGATTCCGAACTTTAAGCAGCCGGCCGAGCGCAATGCGGCAGCTACGCTAATCATGATGGGGACGATTCTAGGCGCAATGTTTATCGGCATAAGCCTCCTTGCTTATTGGTACGGTATTATACCGAATGAGAAAGAAACCGTGGTATCGCAAATTGCGAATGCGACATTTGGCAGAGGCGTCATTTATTATGTGATTCAAGGCGTAACGGCGCTCATTTTATTTCTGGCGGCCAATACGGCTTATGCGGCATTTCCGCTGCTTGCCTTCATGCTGGCGAAAGATAAATATATGCCGAATATGTTCATGGCGCGGGGCGACCGTTTGGGCTTTTCTAACGGCATCATTATTCTGGGCGTTTTATCCGCGTTATTGGTTATCGCCTTTCACGGCAATACCGAAAATTTAATTCCGCTATATGCAGTGGGGGTATTTATTCCGTTTACGCTTTCCCAGCTGGGCATGATGGTACGCTGGGTGAAGCTGAAGCCTGCCGGTTGGCTCTCGCGTTTCATCATTAATACAATCGGGATGCTGACGACGCTGGCGATTACCTTAATTTTTATTTTCACGAAGTTTAGCCATGTTTGGATGGTATTTATCTTCCTGCCGCTCGTTATTTTATTGTTTTATGGGATTCACCGCCATTACCGCAACATGGCAGACGAACTGCGGATTAATATGGCGATAGATAAACCGGTTATTAAAGGGAGCACGATCGTGGTTCCCATTGCGGGCATAACGCGTGTCGTCAATCATTCCCTAAGCTATGCCAAATCGTTGACGGATAATGTCGTTGCCGTGTATGTTGGATTTGATGACGAGGATATCGAGCGAATGGAAAAGAAGTGGGAAGAATGGAACCCCGGCGTCCGGCTCATCGTTCTCCGTTCCAGCTATCGGAGCATCATTAGGCCTTTAATGCGGTTCATTGATACGATTGAATGGAAAACGGCAGAAACGGATCATATTACGGTTCTCATCCCGCAGTTTATTACGAAGCATTGGTGGCATTATTTACTGCACAACCAAACGAGCTTAATGCTCCGCGCTTATTTATTTACGCAAAAGGACGTAGTCATCGCAACCGTGCCATACCACCTGCAAAAATAGGATCCGCACAATGCTGCCGTTTAGCTGCAGGATCGATACGTTTATAAATGAAAAGCCCTCCTGCAAAAGGAGGGCTTTTCGTCGGCTGATTAGAAGTTACGCCCACCTAATTGTTGTTCCGCGATTTGAACCAGCTTTTTCGTGATGTATCCGCCGATTGATCCAGCGTCGCGCGTGGATAGATTACCATTGTATCCATCTTGCGAGAACGAAACGCCAAGCTGCTGCGCAGCCTCGGTTTTCAATTGATCAAGGGCTACTCTTGCTTGCGGTACAACCAATGTATTCGATTTTCTTCTGCTCATTACAATCACTCCTTCATGGGATGTGAGGTTATTATGTGGTGTGAATTGTAAATGTATACAGAGATACGGTCAGAATTTTCAATTTTTTTTCGAAATGTTTCAAGACATCGGAAATGGAAGAAAAACCCTGACTTTTACGAAAGGAGAAAAGAATGATGCAAGGTGAAAATGTCTACCTGCTGCCGATGGCAGAGTGCCGAACCTTGGATATTGGATGGAACGAGGAGTGAATAGCAGGGATTATATGACAGAAAGGAGGACCATTAACGGTTATTTTCATTCCATAAGGAAAAGAAATCCTTTTTTAGGACTTAAGCCTGTTTCGAAAACCGCATACCGCGTTTATTATCCTAATAGAATGAACTAATATAACCAGATAAGGGGAAGTGATTGTCGATGAAGAAAATGGTCATGACGATGTTCAGTTTAGCGTTGGTATTTGTTCTAGCAGCAGCCGCAGGGGGGACGTCGAAGGTTGAAGCAGCTACAAAAAAAGAGTATCTTGAAATTTCCAAGAACGTTCTGTACTTCGGAGAAGTGAAAGACGGTAAGCCGCATGGAAAAGGAACAATGACCTGGTATCAAACGAAGTCCTATGCGGGTGATTGGGTTAACGGCAAACGGAACGGCTTAGGTAAATATGTCGCTAATTCCACTAGTGATCGCAAAGAAACAAAGATTACATATGACGGCGCTTGGAAAAATGACCAAAAGGTTGGAAATGGCGCTCTGTACACGAGAGTAACAGACTTTGACGGTGAAGTGGAGTACCACAAAATTCAGTTCGGTACTTTCGCCGACGACCGATTTGCAGCAGGCTATTCCGTCGCCCATAGTGAAAAGGATCCGGTATACAGCTTTAACTATAAGGATGCTAATCTGAACCTTCAAATCATGGGCACGAATGTGAATATGAAGGATGCTTGGAAAAACGGGAAATTTACGACCATTCAATACATGAAAGGCGACGTCGCGAAGCACTATGCCGTGAAATTTAACGAAAACCCTTCATTGGTAAAACAAAACAAAGCAACGCTTGAGTTTTTGAAAAAACTTCAAACTCAAATCAATCCGCATTTAGTCAAATTTGAGGCTTTGGCGAAGCGCGTGCCGCTGGCTTAATCCGAAGCGGCAAACGCAAGCAGATGACTCCGTTAACAACGGGGTCATCTTTTTTATTCCCAACTTCCTGAGCTGTCAAGTACCATGGAAAAATGGTACTTGGTGGATGCAATTGAGTTGTGTATAGTTGAATGAAACGAAGTCGTTCAACGAAAGCAATCAAACCGTCGATTCAAGGTTAGCGGGAAGGTGAAGAAAAGCCGTGAAGCAAATAACGATGACGAATCGAGAGCTTTTAAGGAAAGCGGCAGTATTAAGACAGCATGAAGCATACGCCTATCAGGCGGCCTATTACTTGCTTGAAGACGAGGCGCTGGCTGCCCGTGCGGCATCGGATACGCTGGCGGCTTTGCTGCGGGATGAATCCTTTTTTTCATTGTACCCGGAACTGCAGAAGCAGCAGGTCAAACGTATGGCCATCAAGCACTCCTTGCAAACCAAAGCATCCGTATTACAACCTTCGCCGTAATTCACTCCCTTCTGACCGAGTACCGGAAAACACCAAACCTCCGCCAAATTTTTTTCATTCTTCTGCTGTTTCTTATACCTTTCATTATTTTGGCAAGCATGGCTTTTGTGCTATATTTGGATTGGAAGCGAAAATAGTTAAAGAAAGCCAAATGGCTTAGCGTTTTTGGCGGAAGGAAGGGGCAGCAGCGGTGTGATCATTGATCTGACGCATACGATAAAGACGGGGATGCCCGTTTACCCCGGCGATGAAGAGACCCGGTTGGAGCATTCCCGGCAATTTGGCAAGGATGGCTACAATAATCATCAGCTGTCCGTTAATATGCATGCGGGCACTCATATCGATGGTCCCATGCATTTATTAGACGTTGTGGAGTACATCAGTGAAATATCGGCAGAAAACTTTGTCGGCGACGGCGTGCTGCTCGATGTAAGCGGAGCAGCCGAGGTTGCTTATAAGGCCGAGTATGAAGACATCATTAGAGAATCTCAAATCGTCATCCTGCACACGGGGCATGGCGAGCGTTATGGCCAGCCGGAGTATTTTACCGATTATCCCATTTTAACAGCGGAATTTGTTCAACTTCTTATTCGGAAAAAGGTTAAGATGGTTGGTTTAGACACACCTTCACCGGATCATTATCCCTTTGACATCCATAAAAGCTTATTTCGCAATCACATTTACATTATTGAAAACTTGAAAAATGTAAAACGTTTACTCGGTGTTAAAGCATTCGAAGTTATTGCGCTTCCGCTCCGTATTCAAGCGGATTCTTCGGTCGCAAGGGTTATAGCCAGAGTAACGGAGTAAGCTTGGTAATACGACGTCGCAAGTGGGTAATGACGCAGTGACGGACATCATATAAATTGGAGGAAAATGCGATTATGGAAATTATTTACCACGGGCACTCCTGTATTCAAATGATTGAAGGCGATAAATCACTTATTATTGATCCCTTTCTTCGAGGTAATGCCTTAGCAGTGACGAAGGCGGAAGAAATTAAAACGGATGCAGTCCTGCTGACGCATGCGCATATGGACCATATTTTGGACGCCGACCTGATCGCCAAAAATAATGATGCGCCAGTCGTTGCGATTGCAGAGCTGGCGGCATTTATGTCTTGGAAGGGCGTCAAGACCATCGATATGAATATCGGCGGTACGGTGGATTTAGGATTCGCCAAGGCCAAAATGGTACAGGCCTTCCATTCTTCGGGCATTGTGCTGGCGGAAGAAAAAACCGTGATTTACGGCGGCATGCCAGCCGGTTTTATTGTGAACATGGCGGGAATAAATGTCCTTCATGCGGGAGACACCGCTTTGTTCAGCGATATGAAAATGATCGGTGACCGGCATGCGATTGATGTAGCGTTCATTCCAATCGGTGACCATTATACGATGGGAGTGGAGGATGCGCTGCAAGCAGCGGAGTGGTATAACGCGAAGCTGACCGTTCCCGTTCATTACAATACGTTTCCCGTTATCCGCCAGGAAGCTGAAAGCTTTGTTCAGCAGCTTCAAAGCAAAGGGATGAACGGGTTGGTACTGAGCCCGGGAGAGAAAGTAACGTTATAATCAGCATTTTGGGCATTGCGTAGGATGAGCATAATGAACATGCGTTCATACGATGAAAAGGGTGGTATACGAATGGGACTCGTTAGCCTTTTGGAAACGGTAAATGTAAATACAGGAGAACGTACGGTCTTGGCCGAATTCGATTATTTAATTGAAGCGCCGAATTGGACGAAAGACAATAACTATCTGATTTATAACAGCAAAGGCCTTATTTATAAATTTGACCTCGCAACCCGCGAAAGCAACCCAATTGAAACGGGATACGTCAACCAAAACAACAATGACCATGTGCTTTCACCTGACAATAAACGATTGGCGGTCAGTCATCATACCAAGGAGGATGGCCAATCACGCATTTACGTGCTTTCGCTTACCGGAGGTCAACCGGTCCTGGTTACCCCGATGGCTCCTAGCTATTTGCATGGCTGGTCGCCTGACGGCGCCGTACTCTCCTACTGCGCAGAGAGAAAAGGCGAGTATAACATTTATACGATTCCTGAAGGCGGCGGGATGGAGACACAGCTTACGGATACTCCAGGCCTTGATGATGGACCCGAATACTCGCCAGACGGCCGCCATATTTGGTTTAATTCGACGAGAACGGGCTTGATGCAAATATGGCGGATGAATCCGGATGGCAGCGACCAGAAACAAATCACGTTCGATGAAAGCAATAATTGGTTTCCGCATGTGTCGCCGGATGGGAATTCCATCGCTTATCTGGCCTACCGCAAGGGGGATGTGGCTCCGAACGACCATCCTGCAAACAAAAATGTTGAGATTCGCCTTATGGGAAGCGATGGAGGCCCATCAAGTACCTTGGTTAAGCTGTTTGGCGGGCAAGGGACCATCAATGTAAACTCTTGGTCGCCTGACAGCCGCTGTTTGGCCTTTGTCAGCTATCAATTGTAGGGGCTAGGCTGATGTCGAAAGGTGTTGCTTCAAACATACGAAATACGACAAAAAAAGTGTTTTATGCTGTTGCATAATCGCAGCTTTTGACTATATATCGGAAATCACAAGGATCCTGTATCTTTTCACGCGTGTGTGAAGGAACGGGATTTTTGTTGATAAAAAAATTTTATTCGACTACGTACTTCGACAGAGTTTTATTATCCGCGGAGATATACTTAACTGGTACTATTTCATTGACAGCGGAGGGTTGCTCATGATTAATTCAAATTTTAAAAAAAGAATTGTCTGGTTCATTAACAGCGAAATCGAGCGCGTGCTAATCAACCTAAAGACTGGGGCAGTTAACAAAGAAAATGCCTTAGGCAGCTTTAGTACCCTTTATCAGATCGCTTCGTCGACGAAAGATGCTGATTCGATGATTAATATCTGCGAAATCATTGAGAAGGTTCGGGAATCAAATCATCGAACGGGGTTATTTCATTTTACGGAATACCGCCAGGAATCTTTTTATTGACTTAAATTTATTTTCATAGGCGATTTCAGAGAAAAGAGACCGAGCAAGGTCTTTTTTTTTTCTGAAAATTTTCTCATGGTAAAGATGATTCAGAATTTCCTCAGTGGTTAAGTATAGTTAAGCAATTCAACAACCACTCGAGAGGAGCACCACAAATGAATAAAACGAAAAAGAATAGCAGCCTCACTAAGCTGATTTTCATTGCTTTGATGAGCGTTACCGTCGTCTTCGCCGCATCTGCATGCAATAATGACAACAACGTGGATAATGCAAATGGAAACGTGATCATAGAAGACGATAACAATGCTTCAGGCAATACAACCGCACCGGAGGCCACTGCCGAACCAGAGGCTACCGATGAGGTCAGCACTCCTTAACAAAATACCGATAATAGAAAAAAGACCTCTGTCTAGCAGCGCATAACCTATGTTATGCACGGCAAGACAGAGGTTTTTTGCGTTTTTCCATGGCTGTTTCTACAATACTAGAAAACACGCTGGTTAAGAAAGACGGGAATCAATAAAATACAATGCGAAACGTTAATTTAATGCAATGAAAAGGTGTATTAATTTGGTACACTTGAACTAGATCGTCACGCGTAGGACTTCACAGGAAGAGGGAGAGCGATATGAAACGGACCAGTATACGCTACAGGCTCATGGTTTTAATGATTTGTTTGACGACGCTGCCCGTATTGACGGTCACATGGATAGCTATTCATAATACGCGAAGCTCGGTCGAAAAAGAAATCATCGATGCCAACCGCTCCCGCATGATGTCTGCCGATCAATATTTGGATGAGCTGATCCGGCAAATGAATGTTTTATTTTATTCGCTTCAGGTCAATCAGCCGTTGATCGAGGGTTTAAACGCAATCGATATCCAAAGCGGGAGCGGACAGTTTCGGACGCAGAAATATATTCAAGAAACGTTAACGAATGCTTTTTATGCAAATTCAAAAAAAATAGATGAGCTGGCTTTGTATACGCATCGAAGCCAAAAGGTTTATTCGGTCAATTATGCGAGCAGCGGCTTAATTTATTCGCTGGATATAACGAAAGGGAACTGGAGCCGCATGCTGCAAACCCCAATTACGTTGTATTTCAAGGAATCCGGGAACGGGATTTACGCCTTCCACAGCATGAACCGGTTTGCCGACCAGCAATTGCTTGGCGGGTTATCCATCCGCTTGAACAAGGAAGTGTGGAAGGAGGTCAGCACGATTTTAACCTCGGAAGAAGATGACAGCTCATTTTTCTTAATCAATGATGAGGGGGAGCAGCTGGCTGCCTCGCCTACGGAGCAAAGCTTTCACGCTATACCCGGTATCCAAAGCTTGAATCATGACGGTTTGATAAACAAAGAATTGGAAATCAAGAAAACCGACAGCCACTTTATATTTATCAAACGGGTGGATGACGGCGAGCTTACTCTGATTAAAGCTTTACCGATCACGACGATTACTGAGAGCGCTAACAATACGGTTAGAGCAGGCATTATGACAGGTTTGCTGTTTGCGCTAGCCTCCATTTTATTGTCCATTATGGTGTCTCTCCGAATTACCAGGCCGATTGTCAGCTTAGCGAGAACGATGCGAATGACGCCCGTCCAGCAATTTGAGCTTACTTCGGTACGCAGCCAAGATGAGATCGGGCTGTTGGAGCGAGGATATAATTCCATGATGCAGCGGATGAAGGAGCTGGTAGAGAACGAATACCAGAAGGAGATCGAGGTGAAGAACGCGCAGCTAATGGCGCTGCAAGCGCAAATTAATCCTCATTTTTTAAATAATACTTTGAATTTAATAGGCGGCATGGCATTGGTGAAGGGCGCGCCGGAAATTTATAAAATAACGAAGGTTATCGGCGACCTGCTGCGTTATTCGATAAGCTCCGGGTATGACGCAGCTGCCTTGGAAGAAGAACTAAAGCATATTCGCAATTATTTATTTATACAAGAGCAGCGTTTTGCGGGACGCTGCACGGTTACCATCGATTATGACGGCGCGGATTACGGTCTTCAGCTTCCGAGGTTTACGCTGCAGCCGTTGGTTGAAAATGCTTTTGAGCACGGGCTGCAGGCGAAGGAAGGCAGCTGGCAGGTCCGGATCCGGTTAAAAGTAATCCGAAAGCATATGGTTATCCTGATTGAGGATAACGGAATGGGTATGGATCAAGCGCGGCTGAAGCAGCTGCGGTCAGAACTAAATGAAGGAATAGCCATAAAGAATGATCGTCCGGATCTGGAAAAAGAAATGCCTAGAATGCGTAAAGGAATTGGCCTGAAAAACGTGAATGCAAGACTGAAATTGCATTTTGGCGAGCGCGCTGCAATGCGAATATACAGCAAGCTGGGAAAAGGAACAATATTTGCGCTGAAGCTGCCATTGTCAATGAAGGAGGAACATCATGCATAACGTACTTATTATTGATGACGAGCCATGGGCAAGAGAGGTAATAAAATCTTTAGGTGAATGGGAGCAGCTGCAGCTTGCGATCGCCGGCGAGGCAGAGGATGGCAAATCGGGGCTTCGATTCATTCAGGAGCATGCACCGCACATCGTCGTTACGGATATGCGCATGCCCGGCGTGGATGGCGTCGAGCTGTTAAAACAAATCAATGAACAATTTCCTCTCCTTAAAATTATTGTCATGAGCGGCTATGACGACTTTATGTATTTAAAACAGGCTATAAGGTCGCGTGCAGTGGAATATTTGTTGAAACCCGTAGATCCGATAGAGCTTAATGCCGCTTTACGGAAATGTGTCGAGGAGCTGAACGCGTTGCGGCAATCAGAGGAAGGTCCGCATCGGATAATGCCGCTGCTCTTTTCAAGCGTACCTCAAACGGATCGATATTTAGCGCTAAAGCAGCGTGCGCTCGCCGCTTTATTTGAGCTGAACAAGCCATCAGTCCTGCATACGCTGGGCAAGATAGAAGCTTTAGTGGCAGATGCTTTTCCCGAGGGTTTAAAGGCGGAGCAGCTTGAACGGCTGGAATTGGATTTTAAAGCTACACTCGAGCAGTACCTGGCCGATTATGAATCTTTGGGAAGCGGCAGCCTAGCAATGCTTCAAGAAGAGCAAGGCCGCCTCAGCGTCAGCCTCACGGAGACAATCGGTAGCATCGGACGAATGTACAGCGAAGCGATCGATAGGATGGAGGCTCTCCAAAAAACAAAAGGAAATTTGGTTATCGCAGAGGTGAAGGGTTATCTGGATAAGCATTATTTAGAGCCGATCGCGCTTGAAAGCGTAGCCCATCAATTTTATGTCAGCAAGGAGCATCTAAGCCGAACCTTTAAAGCAGCCCTAGGGGAGAATCTGACGGAATATATCATTCGCAAACGGATGGAGAAGGCCAAAGAAATGCTGCTTATGCCGCATGTCTCGATTAAAGAGGCAGCGCGGCTAACCGGCTATACCGAGCTTCCTTACTTCCATCGTGTGTTCAAAAAACATTTTGGCGTCACGCCTGGCGAGATGCAGAGCGGAAAATAACAACGGTGCATGATCAATATGATGCAATTAATGCCGATAATCGTCTGAATGCTTCCTGCTTCCCGCCTAACTGTACTTAAGAGGACCAACCAAACAAACAGGGGGGGATTCCTATGAAGAAAATGCTTACGTTAGGTCTCGCAAGCCTCATGCTTATTCTGTCGCTGTCCGCTTGCGGTTCGAACAACACGGCGAGCACCGGCGTAGAGAAAAACACGCAAAAGGTTGAATTGAAGGTGCAAATCGGGTCGCCAAGATTTAAGGAGCAGTTCGAGAAATATTTCGAGCAGTTCAAAGCGAAAGAGCTCGCCGAGAAAAATATTGCCGTAACCATTGATCTGGAAATGCCAAATCCCGATCAAGCGAAACAGGTGCTGCAGGCAAGGCTTGCGTCAAACGATGCGCCAGATATCTTTGACGTTCATGCCAATGATTTGAGTACGTATGATAGAGCCGGATATTTAGAGGATCTTACAAGCCAGCCGGCTGCCGAAACCCTTTACGACACGGTTAAAAATACGGTCATGAATGACGGACGGATCATTGCGCTGCCGCTTGAGAGCTTGTCATGGGGTTATCTTTACAACAAAAAGATATTCAGCGAACTAGGCCTAACGCCGCCGCAAACGCTTGATGAAATGAAAGAGGTTGTAGAAAAATTGAATAAAGCGGACACGAAGCCGTTCCTGCTAGCCTTTCAAGAATCATGGGTTCCGCAGCTAATGACTGCTTTGACATTAGGCGGGATCGTATCCTCGGAGCATCCGGATTGGATCGAGAAAATGAATAAAGGCGAAGCGTCCTACGCCGATGTCAAGGATATTTTTAATATAATTGATCTCATCATGGAAAATGGTACCGCAAAACCGTTCGAGGTCGGAAATGAAGCGGGTTCTGCCGATTTTGCAGCCGGCAAGGCAGCAATGTGGGTGCAGGGGCCTTGGAACGCGGAAACGATCCTAAAAGTAAATCCGGAAATGGAATTTGGCGTTGCGCCGCTGCCGGTAAGCAATAATGCGGCAGGCACGATGATCAATCTGTCGACCTCTACAACGCTAGCCGTATCGAAAAAAAGCAAAAACAAAGAAGTGGCGCTGGATTTGTTGAACTATTTCTACGATGAGAAGGATTCCTCCGCGTTATTCCAGGAGCTTAAATTTAATCTCGCGTCTACCGTGCATCAGTATGAAGTGTTCCCGTGGGTGAATGAAGCATCCGAATACGTGGCGCTTGGCAAAGCCTATCAGGATCTGAAGCTGCCAAACGGCGTGACAGATGAACAGGCCAAATTACTTCAAAGCTACTACGCCAAAGAGGTTACGAAGGAGCAGTTTATAAGCAGCATGGATAAGGCATGGGCCACGGCAATCAAAAGCACTCATTAATTCAGTTCAATCAGCGTTCATGCTGAAAAACCGCCGGAGCACACGCTCCGGCGGTTTTTTGATTTAAGCTTAAAGAAAGAGAAGGTACCGCATTATTTCACTTGCAGCCTGATTACATTCCAAGACGCTTTGCCCAGCACGGATGTTACCGCACCATTGTCGGCTTTTGCATTTCCGCGGTTGTGAGGCACAACTTGTCCCGGATTTGCTTTCGTGTTGCTTGCCTTTAAATCGTCATTTTCCAGAACGATATGCTCGATCACGCTTACGTTCCCGAAGCTGCGAACGTCAACATTCAGCTCCATGCCGTCTGTTAAATGGCGATTGACAGCGAAGATCGTCACTTCGTTTTTCTCTTCATTGAAGACGCTGATCGCTTCCAAATACGGAACATCCGTGAAATCCTTCGAATCGTATTTAGGCGAAGTTGTAATCGGCTGCAGCACCGTGCCTCTGCCGTAAATCGAAGCGTGCATATAAGGATAGTAGGTTGTTTGCAACCAGAGAGGTCCGCCGTTTTCTGTCATAATCGGAGCAATGACATTGATTAATTGAGCTATGCAAGCCATTTTCACACGGTCAGCATGCTTTAGTAACGTGATGATGAAGCATCCGACAGCCAGCGCATCCTCATGCGTATACACATCCTCGAATTCCGGAGGAGCTACCTGCCACAACACCTCGGCCCGGCTGGAACCGATGGAATTCCAAACATTCCATTCATCGAGGGACAGCATAAGTTTCTTTTTGCTCTTCTTTTTGGCTTTGATATAATCGCAAATAGCCGTCACATCGTAGATGAACTGATCCATATCGAGCGATTTCGCAAGAAAATTGGACGAATCATTTTCATTATTATTGTAGTAGGTATGCAGCGATAAGAAGTCGACTTGGTCATAAGTGAGATCAAGTACCGTAGCCTCCCAATCGGCAAAGGTGCTCATTCCGCTCGATGAGCTGCCGCATGCGACAAGCTCAATGGACGGGTCGACCCAGCGCATCGCTTTGGCTGTTTCGTTCGCTAGTCTACCGTATTCCACAGCGGTTTTTGCGCCGATTTGCCAAGGGCCGTCCATCTCATTGCCAAGGCACCATGTTTTAAACTTATGAGGCTCTTTATAGCCGTGAGCGATTCTTAGATCGCTGTAATACGAGCCGGAAGGATGATTGCAATATTCAACGAGGTTTCTTGCCGCATCAATGCCGCGAGTACCGAGATTGACCGCCATCATAACCTCCGAGCCGACAAGCTTCGCCCAATCGGCGAATTCATTCGTGCCCACTTCATTGGTTTCCGTCGTCCACCAAGCGAGATCGAGCAAACGTTTCCTCTCCGATTTAGGGCCGACGCCGTCCTCCCAGTTATAACCGGAAACAAAATTGCCACCCGGATAACGGATGATCGGAACGTTCAAGGAACGGATCGCTTCCAGCGCATCTTGGCGAAAGCCGTTTGCATCGGCGGTAGGATGGCCAGGCTCATAGATCCCGCCGTAAACCGCTCTTCCCAAATGCTCAATAAAGGAACCATAGAGCCTTGGATCTACCTCGGAGACGGAAAAGTTTTTATCGATTAGCATGGTTGATTGAATTGTCATAAAAAAAACTACCTCCTAGTTGAATTAATTAATAAACTAATTCATAATTGTTAATATTCTATATCATATTTATCATAATAACGAATTAGATTCAATATGATTTATCTCGATTGTTTTAGGATTAACTAAATTACTAATTGTAAAAGCAGGTGAGTGTTCATGTATTTATCGACTGATGCAGAGTCGCTGCGCGTATACGAGGCATTGGCGAGCGAAGTTCGCTTGCAGATCATTGACTTATTAAATAAGAAAGAAATGCATATCAAAGAGCTTGCATCCGAGCTGTTTCTAAGCAGCGCGATCGTCAGCACGCATGTTAATAAGCTTCAGAAAGCGGGGCTTGTCGGCTGCAGGATGCGCAGGATCAACGGCGGGACCTATAAGTACTGTTCCTTGTCTGCAGAGTATCTCCAAATCAAGCTTTCCCGAGTTGCGCCCGCCTCAAGAAAATTCAAGGAGGTTTCCGTGCCGATTGGCCATTATACGGATATCGAGGCTTCGCCTACCTGCGGACTTGCCTCTACGGAGAAAATGATCGGGCATTACGACAATCCCGCTTATTTTTTGGATCCGGAACGCGTCCATGCCGGCATCCTATGGTTTACCAGAGGATTTGTCGAATATAAAATACCTAATTATTTGTTCAAGGATCAACGGGTGGAGGAAATCGAGATTTCAATGGAAATTGGCTCGGAGGCCCCGTATATCAATGAAAACTGGCCTTCGGATATTCAATTCACAATCAACGGGATTGAGCTTGGCACATGGACAAGTCCCGGGGATTTTGGCCGGATGAGAGGACGGTTTTCCCCGGAATGGTGGGAAAACGATGTGAATCAATACGGTTTGATGAAGGTTCTGAGAATTAATAAATTCGGTTCGTTCATTGACGGACTGCAAATATCCGATACTACGATAATGGATGTGCCATGGGACAGCACCCAATGGACTTTTCGAATATGCGCGGAGGATACTTCGCAAGGCCGGGGCGGACTTACGCTGTACGGAAAAGGATTTGGCAATTATGATCAAGATATCGTCATTCGGAGCTATTATGAAGAGCTGGACGCGGAAAGCAGCAAGACATAGATAATGATTACGGAGGTATAGATATGGCCATTTCATGTCGCGTTCTCATCGTAGATGATGAATTATTAGTCAGGCAGGGGATTAAGCACCTGCTGAATTGGGAGCATGAGGGCTTTCAAATTGTCGGTGAAGCCTCTAACGGAAAAGAGGCGCTTGAGCTGATCGAGCGTTTGGAGCCCCACATCGTCATTACGGATATCGTAATGCCTGTCATGGGCGGTGAGGAGCTGACCCGTGCGATAAAATCAAGGTTTCCGCAAATCGAAGTCATTATTTTGAGCAGCTTTGGAGAATTTGATTACGTGAGGTCGACCTTCCAGAGCGGGGTAGCCGATTATATCTTAAAGCCAAAGCTTGAGGCCTTTCAGTTATTGGATATTGTGCAGCGCACAGCCCGGAAAATTCCTTCATTGAAGCTTGTGGAATCGGATGATGACGGCGGGTTGTCGATCCATGCGATGCTGGACAAGCTCCTGTCGGGGTACGAAATGGATACGCAGGATACAACGCTTGCAGAGGCTTTCCCGTATAACCGTTATCAACTGTTCGGCGCCGATTTAAAGCAAATCCAAACCAAAGGCAGAGATCAAAGCGGCGATTCGCGGTGGCTGGACCGAATGAAAGCGGAGCTTGAAGCGGATCTGCCGCATGCCGTTTATGTTCACCTGCCCACCGAACCGAATATGGTCGTTTGGCTGATTAACTTGGATCAAAGCGAGATGGCTGCTTTAACCCATACGGCGCGCAGGTTGGCTGCATGGACGAGGTCGCAGTTCC
Organism: Paenibacillus sp. LPE1-1-1.1; assembly: GCF_040676435.1. NCBI lineage: Bacteria > Bacillati > Bacillota > Bacilli > Caryophanales > Paenibacillaceae > Paenibacillus > Paenibacillus sp. LPE1-1-1.1. The sequence continues at coordinate 749,257 of NZ_JBEGHY010000001.1, read as the reverse complement.
CGGAGATTGGCTGGACGTTAGGCGAATCATTTTCTGATTTGAGCCAGCTGGGCATGTATTATAAGGAACGTTTCCACAAACTGAATGCTTATCGTTTCTTTCTTCCGGAATCCCGGCAGTTGATCGTTTTTGACGAGCTTCCGAAAAGCACGGACGAAGAACGGATTTTTAACATGAATCATTTTTCCGAGCTGATGAACAGGCGGCAATTTGACGAAGCTTTCGGAAAGCTCCTTGAACATGTGAACGGTCTCGCCAGCCAATATAAGACGGATGTGTTCGAATTTAAGTCTTTTGTAGGCAATGTGATTTTCAATATTACGATTTTGCTTGGCCGGCTGGAGTCCGATATGAAGAAGCTGGAGGAATCGAAATATAAATACTTCAAGCTGATCGGAGATACGACCCATGCGAGTGAGGCGGTCGCGCTGCTTAATGCTTTTATAGATGAAGCAAACGATGTGATCGGGAAGAGAGGGACCGCAGGCAGCAATTCAAACATGACGCAGCTGCTTCATTTTATTCGCGAGCATTATGCGGAACCGCTGAGTCTCACGGAATTAGCCAAGCATTTCCATTTTAACCCGTCCTATTTATCAAGCTATTTCACCTCGCATAATAAGGAGGGCTTCAGCGAATATTTGAATAAGATCAGGGTGGAGAAAGCCGCAGAGCTGCTGCAGGACGATTCATCCTCGATTTCTGAGATCAGCGGCATGGTTGGATATTCCGACCACAGCTATTTTACGAAGGTATTCAAGAAATTAACGGGCTTGTCGCCAAGCCATTACAGAAAACAATACACAGGTAAGAAGAGGGATTAAGCGATGAAAGGTTTTTTGGATAAATTCAAGTACCACGGTCTGTTTATTAAAATGTTTATGGTAACGCTAGTCAGCATTATCACGGTATCGCTGCTGACCTCCCTGGTCACGATTCAAATGTCCGAGAAGCTGTTTATGAATACCTTCGGCATTACGAACTCAAAGATCATCAGCCAAATCCAAGCGAATTTTGAGTCATTTAATTATTCGGTCGTTACGGCTTCCAACAACGTTCTGCAGAACGGGGCAATAAAAGGGTTTTTGACAAATCCGGAAATGGACACCTTAGCTTCGTTAAAAAGCTATTATCAAGCAAGTCAGCAGATGGAACGGATTCAATCCAACGTCGCGGCCTATCCGGTTACGATGACCATTACGGGAATCAATCGAAAAAGCCATTCAACGGACAGCTATTATTGGCCGAATTCATTGGAGAAGCTGAGAAAAAGCCTGTTGACGGTTAACACGCTCATCAGCCCTAAACGCCTGATCTACCAGCTGGATAAAGAAAATTTAACCGGAGCTTCCAATGAGGATCCGGTCATCGTCGCTTCAAGAGCGTTAATGGAGCGGACGAGCGGCAATCAATACGGAATTCTGTATTTTGCCATAAGGGAGAGCGACTTCAAGAGATTCTATGCAAGCTTTACAAGCAGCGGCAATGACGTAGCTATTTTGGATCGTTCCGGCATGGTTGTCTCAAGCAACCGTACGGATCTGATTGGCAAAGAACACCAGGATCTGCTCAGCTATGCGCAAGAAATCGAGAAGCAAAAACTGAAATATAAAGAAGTCGGCGTGCTGGGGAAAAACAGCCTGGTGCTGTCCGAATATTTACCCGTATATGACTTTTATCTGGTTAATTTCATCGATAAGCAAGAGGTGCTGAGCGAGATGGTCGATTTCAAGACAGTCGCGCTTATTTGCGTTGCGATCGTGCTTGCCGCTCTCATCATTGTTTTTCTAATCTCCAGGCGATTAACGAAATCCTTGACTCTCCTTGCGAGGCAAATGCCCCGCATTGCGGAAAATAACTTCGACAATTATATAACCGTTACGGGCAGTTACGAAATCAAGGAGCTTGGAAAAGCCTACAACTACATGCTGGATGAGTTGAACGATTATATCCGAAAGCTGATACAGACGCAGAAGGATCAACGCAATGCGGAACTCTCCGCTTTGCAAATGCAGATCAATCCTCATTTTCTGTACAATACGCTCGCTTCCGTCAAAATCCTTGTCCAGCAGGGAAACAAGGAAAAAGCGGCTGCTACCATTAATGCGCTGATATCGCTGCTGCAAAATACGGTAAGCAATATTAGCGAGACGATCACCGTAGCCCAAGAGCTCGTCAATTTGAAAAACTACGTTTTCATAAACCATGTAAGGTATGGCGAGCAGATTGCGGTCAATTATTTTATTGCGGAGGACTGTTACGGTTACCACATTCCAAAGCTGATCATCCAGCCATTTATTGAAAATGCCTTCTTCCATGCATTCCAGGAACGAAGCGAAGGCCATATTTATGTTCTTGTTTCACGCGAGGAAAATGCGCTTGTGTGCGAGGTCGTCGATGACGGCGTAGGCATGGAGGGTTATGATCATGAGAATCCTGCACACCGCTCGATCAGTTCTAGCCACTTTTTCTCGGGCATCGGGATTCGCAATGTGAATGATCGGCTCAGGCTGCTGTACGGAGATGAATTCGGTGTTGCTATCGTGAGCAATATCGGAGACGGAACAAGAGTGAAAATCAAGCTGCCTCTTCATAAAACCTAAAGAAAGTACCAATTAACAAATTAATTTCTAATTACATATTTACGGGGGGAAAGGTAACAATAGAATGACAAATCCACACAAATATTTTGCTAACGAGTCGTTTTAATGAATTGTTATACTGATTACCGTTAGCCGGTAAATGTGCTTAGACAAAGCTTAAAGGGGTTGAATGGAATTGAAAAAACTACTCGCAGTTATGCTTGCCAGCTTCGTTTTGCTGACAGCATGCGGAAGCAATGAGAACGCTGCACCTGAAAATGGCGGTACGGCCGCTGAAGGCACGAAAGAAATTACAGTATGGGCATGGGATAAAGCTTTTAACATCGGTGCAATGGAACGTGCAAGCGAAGCTTACAAGACTAAAAATCCCGATTCCGACCTGAAGGTTAACATCGTGGAAAACGCACAGGCCGATATTATTCAAAAATTGAACGCAGGCTTGAATGCAGGAACGACAAAAAGCTTGCCGACTATCGTGTTAATCGAAGATTACCGTGCGCAAAGCTTCCTGCAAGCGTACCCGGATGCTTTCTTCGAATTAACGGATTTCATTAAACCGGCTGATTTCGCGGATTACAAAATCGGTCCTACAAGCGTAGACGGCAAGCAATACGGTGTACCGTTCGATTCAGGCGTAGCCGGCTTGTACGTAAGAAACGACTATTTGACAGAAGCAGGCTATAAAATCGAAGACCTGCAAAATATCGACTGGAAAAAATTCATTGAGATCGGTAAAGCAGTGAAAGAAAAAACAGGCAAGGCATTGCTTACGCAAGATCCGAATGACCTTGGCTTGATCCGTATGATGATTCAATCGGCTGGTTCATGGTACCTGAAGGAAGACGGCACGACTCCGAACCTTGCAGGAAATGAAGCGCTTAAAGAAGCGTTCGAAACCTACAAAGAGCTTATGGGCGCAGACATCGTGAAGGTTACTTCCGATTGGAGCCAGTTTGTCGGCGGTTTCAACAGCGGTGAAGTTGCTGCGGTTCCGACTGGTAACTGGATCACGGCTTCCGTTAAGGCAGAGGCTTCACAATCAGGCAAATGGTCAGTCGTTCCTTTCCCTAAGCTGACTAACAACCCGAATTCCGTAAATGCTTCAAACCTGGGCGGCAGCTCGTGGTATGTCATGAACGTTGACGGCAAAGAAGCAGCGGCAGAGTTTTTGAAACAAACCTTCGGCTCCGATGTCGACCTTTATCAGAAGCTCGTGACGGAGATCGGTGCGATCGGTACGTTGAAAGCTGCGGCTGCCGGCGATGCTTACAAGCAAGCGGATGAGTTTTTTGGCGGACAAAAGGTTATCGAGGATTTCGCGAAATGGACAGAACAAATTCCTAGCGTGAACTATGGCATGCATACGTACGCCGTTGAAGATATCCTTGTTGTGGAAATGCAAAACTATTTGGGCGGCAAGGCAATTGACGATGTGCTCAGCGACGCGCAAGCGCAAGCTGAAACGCAGGTCAAATAAAACAGACCATACGGCTATGAAATAAGACCGGGGTCTTCTCCTTCTCCTGCATTGCATTTGCTTGATCCGGCTACAGGAGCTGGGGAAGACCCTTTGGTTTTATTCCCGTAAAGAGAGGGGTTAGGCTAACGTGAAAGCAGCGAAGCCTGGCGTGAGAATTCGCACTAGAGCTAATTTGACGGGTTGGATGTTTATAGCACTGGCGGTTGTCATGATTGCGGCGTTTTATTTTTATCCGATGATACAGGCGCTACTCTTATCGTTTAAATCAGGTAAAGGCATGAATTTGAAATTTACCGGTATAGACAATTATGTTCGGCTTTTTAGCGATAAGACGTTTTTAACCGCAGTGAAGAACACGTTTATTTATTTGATTATTCAAGTCCCGGTCATGATCGTACTCGCTATGTTTATATCCGTATTATTAAATGACAGCAAATTGAAATTTAAAGGATTTTTCCGTACGGCCATCTTTTTGCCTGCCGTTACCTCGCTCGTAGCTTACTCTGTCATCTTTAAATATTTGTTTGCTACGGAAGGCTTAGTCAATAAGCTGTTAACGAATCTTCATTTGATCGTAACGCCAATTCAATGGATCACGGATCCGTTCTGGGCGAAAGTAACCGTTATTATCGCAATCACATGGCGCTGGACAGGCTATAACATGATATTCTACTTGTCCGCGCTTCAAAATATTGATCATTCGATTTATGAAGCAGCAAAAATCGACGGCGCCTCTTCCACGAGACAATTTTTCGGAATCACCGTGCCGCTGCTTAAGCCGATCATTTTGTTCACGTCCATTACGTCAACGATCGGTACCCTGCAGTTGTTCGACGAGGTTGTCAATATTACGAAGGGCGGACCAGGCAATGCGTCCATGTCCATCTCCCAGTATATCTATAACCTGTCCTTCAAATATTCGGCCGATTTCGGTTATGCGGCCACCGTTTCGTATTCTATCGTTATCATGATCGTCATCTTGGCGTTCATTCAGTTCAAAGCGGCAGGTGATAAAAATGGATAAGCTCAAGCGTGTTTTGGTCTATATTTTTCTGAGCGTGCTTGCTTTCGTTTCGATCTTCCCGTTCCTTTGGATGATCATCAGCGCTACGAATAAATCGGCTGACGTAACCAAAGGAAGATTGCTTCCCGGCAGCCAGCTATTTGAAAATATCAATCAGTTGTTCAGTACGGTGGACATCGTGCCGGCATTGCTGAACTCCGCTAAAATTTCAATCACGACGACGGTTCTCGCCATGGTGATTGCTTCTTTAGCGGGCTACGGCTTTGAAATTTACCGCAGCAAGGCAAAGGACGTCGTGTTTAACATCCTGCTGCTTTCCATGATGATCCCATTCGCGGCCATTATGGTACCGTTGTATCAAATGTTCGGGGGAATTTCGCAGATCATTCCGTTCATCGGTTTGGACACGTTGTCAGGGGTGGTGCTGCCGACCTTTACGACCGCTTTCCTAATTTTCTTCTTCCGTCAAAACACGAAAATGTTTCCGCGGGAGCTCCTTGAAGCCGGCCGGATTGACGGCCTGAATGAGATTAGTCTCTTCTTCCGGATCTATGTGCCAACGATGAAGACAACCTACGCCGCAGCCGGAATCATCACGTTTATGTCGAGCTGGAACAACTACTTGTGGCCGCTCATCGTTTTGCAATCGCCGGAGAAAAAGACGGTCCCGATGTTGATTTCCAACTTAGGATCAAGCTATTCCCCGGATTATGGTATTATTATGACGGCGATCGTCATTTCGACGATTCCGACCGCGCTCGTGTTCTTCTTAATGCAGAAGCATTTTGTAGCGGGGATGACAGGCTCAGTGAAATAGTTAAACGAAAAGTCAGGCGGCTGCGCGCTTCTTACGCGGCCCCTGGCTTTTAAATAAATTTAAGGGGAAAAGCAATGAATAAGATGAAGCCGAGTATAAGCTGGCTCACTGACGTGAGCATATTTGCCGTGAATCGATTGCCGGCGCATTCCGATCACCGCTATTACGAGACGATAGAGGAAGCCGCTGCGGAAGCGCCAATGGCAATGCGCCATCCGCTGAACGGTAGCTGGAAGTTCAGCTACGCGGTAAAACCCGCGGACCGTCCCGAACATTTTCACCAAGTCGATTATGATGTGAATGCTTGGAAAGACATTGAAGTTCCCGGTCATATTCAACTGCAAGGCTATGGCAAGCCTCAATATGTAAATACGATGTACCCATGGGACGGTCATAACGACATACGCCCGCCGGCTATTCCGGAGGATCATAATCCGGTTGGCAGCTATGTGAAATATTTCTCTGTTCCTGCCCATATGAAGGGCAAGCCTGTCAGCATTTCCTTTCAAGGGGTGGAATCGGCCTTTTATTTATGGCTGAACGGCGAATTCGTCGGCTACAGCGAGGACAGCTTCACGCCTTCAGAATTTGATCTCACTCCGTTTCTGGCAGAGGGTGAAAATAAACTAGCCGTAGAGGTCTATCAGCGGAGCACCGGCAGTTGGCTGGAGGATCAGGATTTCTGGCGTTTTTCGGGAATTTTCCGCGATGTATATTTATATACCGTTCCAAGCATCCATGTACGCGATCTATTTGTTCACGCGGAACTGGATAATACCTATTCGCAGGGCAGCCTGCGCGTGGATTTGAAGATGTCCGGAGCTCAGCCGTCCAGCATACTTATCGAGTTAAAAGATGCGGACGGACATACCGCAGCGACGGTCAAGTCGGAAACGGTCAACGGCGACCTTTTGCCTATTTCTCTTGAGGCTGGCAAAGTTACGCCTTGGAGCGCAGAGAAGCCTTATCTATACATGATGTATATTTCGGTATATGATTCACTGGGTAATCTTGTCGAGGCGATCCCGCAAAGAGTCGGCTTCCGTACCTTTGAGATGAAAGATAAGGTCATGCATCTAAACGGCAAACGGATCGTATTCAAGGGAGTCAACCGGCATGAATTCAACAGCCGCAGAGGCCGTGCGATAACGAAGGAAGATATGCTGTGGGATATTGCAGCAATCAAACGCAACAATCTGAATGCTGTCCGCACCTCCCATTATCCGAATCAGTCGTTATGGTATGAACTTTGCGATATTTACGGCGTCTATGTAATCGATGAAATGAACCTGGAGACGCATGGCTCATGGCAAAAGATGGGCGCTGTCGAACCGTCTTGGAATATCCCGGAAAACAAGCCGGAGTGGCAGCCTATCGTTATGGACCGGGCCATTTCCATGGTGGAACGCGATAAGAACCATCCATCGATTCTGATCTGGTCCGTCGGCAATGAAGCTTATGCCGGGGAAGTGTTGTTAAACGTATCGAACTACTTCCGCGAGACGGATCCGAGCAGGCTTGTCCATTATGAAGGCGTGTTCCATAACCGGAAATATAATGCGACCAGCGATATGGAAAGCAGGATGTATGCCAAACCTGCGGATATTGAGCAATATTTGAACGAAAATCCTGAGAAGCCTTTTATCAGCTGTGAGTATATGCATGCCATGGGCAATTCGGTTGGCGGCATGCATAAGTACACGGAGCTGGAACAGAAATATGAGATGTACCAAGGCGGCTTCATTTGGGATTATATTGACCAAGTCATTGTGAAGAAGGACCGTTACGGCAAAGAGTTTCTAGCCTTCGGCGGTGATTTCGACGACCGCGCGACGGATTACAATTTCTGTACGAACGGCATCGTATTTGCGGACCGCAAGGAATCGCCTAAGATGCAGGAGGTTAAGTTCTTATACCAGAATATCAAGCTTATTCCGGACCGGCATGGCGTGAAAGTAATCAATGAAAATCTGTTCGAAGGCACGGATGCCTATGAGTTGGTGATCGCGCTGCATCTTGAAGGCCAAGAGATTTTCCGAAGCAAGCTGGCAGTTGACGTTGCGGCGCAATCGGAAGCTTATGTGCAGCTGGAGCTGCCAAGCGCAGACGAGCCGGGCGAGTATGCGCTCCATGCCTCTCTTCAATTGAAAGAGGGCACGCTGTGGGCGGATGCGGGCCATGAGACCTCCTTTGGACAATTCGTGTTTGTAACGGAACGGAAAACGGCACAATCAGAACCAGCAGGGACGCTGAGAGTCGTTGAGGGCGATGTGAACATTGGCGTACATGGCCGGGATTTCAGCATCATGTTCTCGAAGCAAGCGGGAACGCTTATTTCCTTGAATTACGCAGGCAGAGAGATGATTGCGATTCCGCCGGCTCCTTTATTTTGGCGCGCGACTACCGATAATGATAAAGGCTTCTCGCTCGGCTTCGATTCCGGCGCTTGGTTCGCGGCGAGCCTGACGCGCAAATGTATTGGCGTAGAGTTATCGGAACAAGCGGGAAGCGCGACGGTTACCTTCCGCTACAAGCTTAGCATTAGTGCTGACGTGCTGGTTACGGTTGCCTATAAAGTGCTTGCAGACGGCAGCCTGAATGTGAAATCACGTTATGAAGGAGCAGAAGGACTGCCTAAGCTGCCGATCTTTGCGCTTTCTTTCAAGGTCCCGGCAGATTATTGCCATTTGGATTGGTATGCGATGGGACCGCAGGAAAACTATATTGACCGGGCATTCGGAGCGAGGCTTGGCGTATTCCAAAATGACGCCGCCGATAATGTTTCGGGGTATGTGGTTCCACAGGAATCAGGCAACCGCACGGGAGTACGCCGTGTCAGCATCAGCAATGATTATGGCCAAGGCATTCGGATTACGGCTCCTGCGAAGCAGCCGGTCGAATGCAATATTTCGCCGTTCACAGCCTTTGAGCTGGAGAGTGCTTATCACCATTATGAGCTTCCTAACGTTCACTACACTGTAGTTACGGTAGCTGGCAGGCAAATGGGTGTCGGCGGCGACGACAGCTGGGGTGCGCCTGTCCATGACGAGTATTTGATTCCGGCGAACCAAGAGCTGGCATTTGAATTCAATATCCACCGCTTGTAAGCCATAACGAGTAAGCAGGGTAAAATTTATCAAGAGATAATGAAATAAGGCACTGTAAAATGAAAGGCCGTTACCTATTGTACATGTGTATAATAGGTAACGGCCTTTGTTTATACGGACTTATGCATGTTATGATAAGGTGAATTAACGCTTTGAGCATGGAAGGGAGATTGTCGTCATATGTTTGAGCATTTGGTTTCTTTTAAATTTAAAGAAAAATTGTCCGCCAGCAAAGAAAAGGAACTGCTGGATGCGTTATATTCACTGCCGTCGCAAATTCCGGGAATTGTTCAATTGACAGCCGGCAATAACGAAACGAGTGAAACCGGCAATATCAAAGGTTATACGCTCGGGCTTCGGGTAACGTTCACCGATAAACAGGCTTTGCTCGATTATGGCCCGCATCCCGCGCATCAGAGCTTCGTGAGCTTGCTGGACGGAATTCTTGATAATGTGATCGTTATTGATTATCCGATCGTTTAAAGGTTGTTTCGATAACGAAATTCGAAAATGAATCAGACAGGGTGAAAGTATGGCAGACAAGGAAGAGTTGGTCCGGTTCGGAGTATCCTTCCCGGCGCCTTTAATCGATCAGTTTGACCGTTATATCGATGAGCAAGGCTATACAAACCGATCCGAAGCCATTCGTGATTTGGCTAGGCGAGCCTTGCTGGAGCCGGATCGAATGAACGGACAGGAGCATGTGGCGGGAACGATCGTGCTCGTCTACGACCATCATGCAAGCGATCTTCCGGTCGTGCTGATGGAGGTACAGCATCGCTTTCACCATGACATCATCTCCAATATGCATGTCCATTTGAATCACGATCAATGCCTGGAGGTGATCGTCGTAAGAGGGCAGCTTGCGCGTCTGCGGTCGCTGCATCAGCAGATTCAAGCGCAGAAGGGCGTCATTTATGCCGAGCTTTCGGTGACCTATGCGGACAAGCATGATCATGGCAAAGAGCATACGCATGATTGATCGTTGGGGAATGGATAATCGATAACCCGAGGCTGTGAGCACAAAAACGTGCTTACGGCCTTATTTGACTTTCGAGCTTGAAAATAGGGTGAAATCGCAAGTGCATCGTGTTACAATATCACATAATCGTGTTACGAAACATAACGCAAACAGGAGGATTGAAATGAGAAGATTTTATTCCATTGCTGCATTTGCGCTCGCAGTGCTCCTGCTTGCAGCAGGCTGCAGCACGGCAAAACCGGCAGAGAGCTCCCCGCCAACGGATGAGCTTGTCGTTGCCATCGGCGCGGAGCCGGAAACGGGCTTTGACCCCACAAAGGGCTGGGGCCGGTACGGTTCGCCGCTTTTCCAGAGCACGCTGCTGAAGCGAGATGACCAGTTAAATATCGTAAATGATCTTGCGACAAGCTACGAGGTTAGCGAGGATGGCAAGACCTGGACGGTAAAGCTTCGCAATGATGTCGCCTTCTCGGACGGAGAACCGCTAACTTCCGAGGATGTTAAATTTACCTTCGACACAGCCGCCGGTAACGGAGCAGCCATTGATTTGAAGAACTTGGCAAGCGTGGAAGCAGGGCAGGATCAAGTTGTTTTCCGGCTAAAGAAACCCCAATCCACTTTTGTATATTATCTGATCACAACCGGTATCGTTCCTAAACATGCATACAGCAGCACTTATGCGGAAAACCCGATCGGCTCCGGCCCGTTTACGTTCGTGCAATGGGATCGCGGACAGCAGCTGATCGTAGAAGCGAACGCAAAGTATTACGGCGCTAAGCCTTCGATTCATAAGCTGACCTTTCTATTCTTAAATGAAGATGCGGCTTTTGCGGCAGCCAAGGCGGGCAGCGTCGATGTGGCCTACATTCCTTCCGCGTTTAGTCATCAAGAGGTGGCGGGGATGCGTCTCGAAGCGGTCAAGTCGGTCGATAACCGGGGAATCGCCTTTCCATATGTGAAGGCTGGCGGCAAAACGGATAAGGGCTATGAGATCGGGAACGACGTTACGGCCGATCGGGCGATCCGTGTAGCGGTCAACACCGTCATTGACCGTCAGCAGCTGGTCAAGGGCATTTTGGAAGGGTACGGGTCTCCAGCTTTCACGGCGAATGACGGTCTTCCCTGGTGGAACGAGAACACCGTGATCAAGGACAACGATGCGGAGGCTGCACGGCAAATATTAGCCGATGGCGGCTGGGTTGACAGCGATAAGGACGGTATTGTCGAGAAAGGAACGCATAAAGCGGAGTTTACGCTGCTTTATCCTTCCGGAGACGTAACCCGTCAATCACTCGCATTGGCGGCCGCCGATATGGTAAAAAAAGCTGGCATTCAAATCAACGTCGAAGGCAAGAGCTGGGATGAGATCGAGAAGCAGATGCATGCAAACGCGGTCCTGTTAGGATGGGGAAGCCATGATCCGCTGGAAATGTTCAATCTTTACAGCAGTGCATTTGGCGGCGTCGATTATTACAATACAGGCTTTTACAGCAATTCGAGCGTAGATAAGCAGTTTGAGCAAGCGCTAGATGCCCGTACCGAAGAAGAAGCTTTGTCCTTTTGGAAAAAAGCGCAGTGGGACGGCCAAACAGGGCTGAGCGTGCAGGGCGACGCGCCATGGGCATGGCTTGTTAATATCGATCATCTTTATTTGGTAAAGGATGGACTCGACATCGGCAAGCAGCGCATTCAGCCGCATGGACACGGATGGCCGGTTACGGACAATATCGAAAGCTGGAGCTGGATACAGTAGAGAGCGGGAAGAGGTTCAGGCATGATTCAAGGCATTGCAGTTTTTATAGGTAAAAAAATGATACGTCTGTTTCTTTTGCTGTCCTCGGTCAGCATCATTACCTTTGCGCTTGTCGCCATGTCGCCCATCGATCCCGTACAATCCTATATCGGGGCGGATGTGATGCGTGTCGGAGCGGAGCAGCGGGAAGCGATAGCCGCATATTGGGGGCTTGATCGGCCGTTTGCCGAACGATTCTTCAAGTGGGGGACTGCTTTGCTCCAAGGAGATATGGGAACCTCGATGATTTACCGGGAGGCCGTAACCAAGGTAATCGCGGAGCGATTCATGCATTCGGCCTTGCTGATGGCGTTCGCTTGGATGCTGTCGGGCGTCTTAGGTTTCGCAGCCGGGGTAGTCTCGGCATTAAAAAGAGACACTTGGTTCGATCGGATGATCACCGGTTTTTGTTATACGCTTGCCTCGACGCCGGCCTTTTGGATCGGGCTGCTGCTCATGATGATTTTTGCGGTATGGCTTGGATGGCTGCCTGTCGGGCTTGGCGTGCCGGCGGGGATGCTCGCAGGGAGCGTCACGGCAGGGGACTTTATCCGTCATATGATTTTGCCCGGGATCACGCTGAGCGTAGTCGGGATTGCGCCTATCGCTTTGCATACGCGGCAGAAGCTGATCGATGTAATGGATAGCGACTATATCATATTTGCCAGGGCGAGAGGCGAGAGAGGAGCAGGCTTGTTTTTCAGACACAGCCTGCGCAATATTGCGCTGCCTGCGATCACGCTGCAATTTGCTTCATTCGGTGAACTGTTCGGGGGAGCCGTGCTCGCCGAGCAGGTATTCTCGTATCCCGGGCTTGGGCAAGCTACAGTAGAATCGGGACTGCGAGGAGATGTGCCGCTGCTTATGGGACTCGTTCTGTGCAGTACGTTGTTTGTTTTTACTGGAAATGCCCTAGCAGATTACTTTTACCGCATGGTGGATCCGAGGCTGCGGCTGGGGAAGGAGATGCGGAGATGAATCAACAGGCCGCCATTCAAAAGAAGAACAAGCGGAAGCGCTGGAACGAGAGGCAGCGGACGCTTGCATCCGCGACAGCTGCGGCAGCGCTGCTTGCAAGCATTGGAATCGGCAGCTGGCTGCTTGGCGCATCGGGGCTCTCCGTTCAGCTGGAAAGCCGTAACCTGCCGCCATCTTTTGCCCACCTGTTCGGCACGGACTGGCTGGGCAGGGATATGCTCTCCCGAACCGTAAAAGGGCTTGCCTTAAGCATTCAGGTGGGGTTGCTCGGTGCGGCATGCAGTGTCGCAATCGCTGCCATCATGGGGCTTATGGCCGCTTCGCTTGGCCGGACAGCGGATCGAATCATCACATGGCTGATCGATGTGTTCTTAAGCGTTCCCCATCTCGTCATGCTCATCCTTATCGCATTTGTTTGCGGAGGCGGTCTGAAGGGAGTTGCGATCGGCATTATGCTTACCCACTGGCCAGGCCTTGCCCGAATCATCCGCGCAGAAGCGCTGCAGCTGATGTCCGCGGAATATGTACTCGTTTCCCGGAAGCTCGGAAGCTCCCGCTATGCCGTTGCGACGCGGCATTTGGCTCCGCATTTGCTGCCGCAATTGCTTGTGGGATTCCTGATTCTTTTTCCGCATGCCGTGCTGCATGAAGCGGCCGTAACGTTCCTTGGCCTAGGCATGTCCCCGCATCAGCCGGCGATTGGCATCATTCTTTCTGAATCAATGCGTTATTTATCGAGCGGCATGTGGTGGCTTGCCGTATTCCCGGGAATAGGACTGCTGCTCACGGTTAGAGCCTTCGATAAGCTGGGCAATCATCTCCGGCAGCTGGTTGATCCTCGCAATACCCATCTTTGAGGGCTATGCATTCCGCTTGTCATATCAATTAGAAAGGAGGGAAACCCGTGCCCTTGTTAGAGGTAAATAAACTATCGATTTCGTTCATGCAATACACGAAGGGAAGCCGACAGGATAAGGCCACCGTTATCGAAGAGCTCGATTTTGCGATAAACGAAGGAGAAATCGTTGCGCTCGTCGGAGCAAGCGGATCGGGAAAAAGCCTGCTCGCCCATGCGATCATGGGCATTCTCCCCAAAAATGTCGTTATGTCCGGCAGCATCTCCTACGGCGGGGAGCCGCTTGACGAAGCTAGGCTGAGAGGCTATCGAGGCCGTGAAATCGCCTTTGTTCCGCAATCCGTCAGTTATTTGAATCCGCTCATGCGGGTAGGCAAGCTGCTGCGGACGAAGGAGGATGGCAAGGAACAGCATATGGAACGCAAAAGCTTGTTCGAGCGTTTTCGTTTGGGTAAGCATGTAGACCGGCTATTTCCCTTCCAGCTCTCGGGAGGCATGGCCCGCAAGGTACTTGTATCGACGGCAGCGCTTGGCCGTTCACGGCTCATTATTGCGGATGAACCGACTCCGGGCATGCATCCGGGCGATGTCGAAGAAGCGCTGAAGCAATTCAAGCTGCTGGCCGAAGGAGGCTGCGCCGTCCTGCTGATTACGCATGATATTGAAGCGGCTGTTCGAATAGCGGATAAGGTTGCCGTTTTTTATGCGGGAACGTCGGTCGAGCTTGCTCCAGCCAGTGATTTTAAAGGAAATGGCGAGCGGTTGAGGCATCCGTACAGCCAAGCGTTATGGCGCGCGCTGCCGCAAAACGGTTTTGTTCCGCTAGCGGGATCGCAGCCTGCAAGAAGCTCTGCTCAGCCAGGCTGTCTCTTTGTTGACCTCTGTCCTTCCGCCGAGGAGCAATGCGGGACGATTCGGCCGGAGCCTCGATCCATTCGAGGCGGGATCGTGAGGTGCCTGCATGCGACTTGAAGGCAGGAATCTTAGCTGGCGATACGAAGGAGGCCCATGGTTGTTTACGGATTTTAACCTCTCGCTGCAGCCGGGAGAAACCGTTGGGCTGACCGGTCCGAGCGGAAGCGGGAAAACATCGCTGGGCCGGCTGCTGGCAGGTTATGCGAAGCCAATCACGGGCGAGGTAACCGTAGCGGGCCGAAGCAAGCAAAATAGCGGCTATGATCCGGTTCAAATGATATTCCAGCATCCGGAGCGCGCGGTCAACCCAAGATGGCGATTGGCTAAAACGGTGGCAGAAGGCTGGTCTCCGGATGCTTCGCTGCTTGAAGCGCTCGGGATCAGAGAGGACTTTCTGCAGCGCTATCCGAACGAATTGTCCGGCGGGGAGCTGCAGCGCTGCTGCATCGCCAGAGCGCTCGGGCCGGGTACTAAATTTCTGATCGCGGATGAAATGACGACGATGCTGGATGCGATTACGCAGGCTCAAATCTGGCATACCGTGCTCGATATCGCAGCGGCCAGGCAAATCGGTTTGCTGGTCATTAGCCATGATCATGCGCTTGTGAACAAAATTTGCGATCGGACGGTGTCATTCGGATAAATGCCCCGTATCATTTTGCATAAAGTCCAAACGCGCCGGATTTGCCGTTAGTCTTGTTTTTCCATTAACCGGCGCAGCTTGGACTCGGTCGACGACTCCGGCGCCGGCGTATAAACGCTGCATCTCAAATCGGATGGACCCTGCACTTGAAAAGAAGTCAGGTGAAACAGCATTTTCCCCACCTTCGCATGCCGAAACTCAAGCAGCACATCCGGAGCGGAGCTGACCTGGCTTTGCTCCCAAAGATATTGAAACTCCGGATGGCTGCCTTTCATTTCCTCAATAAACCGCTCATACCAATCATCCTGCACATATTGGCCGTAATAGGCGCGGAAGATGGCAAGATAGCCGCCTACAAAATGCTCCCAATTTCCCGCAAGCCTGCGAAACTCTTTCCGCGTAAATAACAGACGGATCATATTTCTCTGCTCGGGAGGAATTTGTTCGAAATCCATAAATACATGCGAGGCAGCTGCGTTCCAGCCGACAATTTGGCAGCGGCGATCCGATATGATGGTTGGACAAAAACGCAGCTCCTGCAGTATGCGCTTGAGCGAAGGCGTCATTTCAGAATGCTCCTCGTCCAACGCATGGGCGATATGTCCGGACCCTATGGCAAGGGCATATAAATATTTTCGCTCGTCTTCATTCATTTGCAGGGCGGCAGCCACGCAATCGAGAACGGAGCCGGATACTTTAATATCCCTGCCCTGTTCGAGCCAGGTGTACCAGGTTGGGCTTACGCCTGCAAGCTGCGCAACTTCTTCTCTGCGTAAGCCTGGTGTCCTTCGCCGGGTGCCGGAAGGAAATCCGGCCGCTTCGGGCGAGATTTTGGCGCGCTTTGATTTTAAGAACGAAGAGAGAGCCTGCAATCTTGTTTCTTGGTTAATCATTCTTGTCATCCCCGTTCTTCCAATATCGTGGTACTCATTATACTATAATAAACTACAACTTGTAATAGGATAACTTCTATGACAAACTACAATCCATAAAGGAGTTTGCGAAGGAGGATTCACGATGGAACGAGTCGTAATTACAGGGATGGGCGTTATCTCGCCGCTGGGAAACAACGTAGAACAGTTTTGGGACGGATTAGTAAACGGGAGATCTGGAATATCATCAATCGATTCTTTCGATACCAGTAAGCATAAATCGAAAATCGGAGGCCTAGTGCGGGATTTTGACGCAGAGGCGCTGTTCGGACGGAAGGAAGCCCGCCGCATGGATCGTTTCAGCCAATTTGCGGTTGCAGCGGCTGAACAGGCACTGGGGGATGCGTCTCTTGCAATGGACGATACGGATCGTGAACGCGTAGGCGTTTATGTAGGCTCCGGCATCGGCGGCATTCAAACCTTGCTCGGCCAAGCCGAGCTCTTGCATGAGAGAGGACCTGAACGGGTAAGTCCGACTCTCGTCCCGATGATGATCGCAAACATGGCCGCAGCCATGATCAGCATTCGTTTCGGCACGCAGGGTCCTTCCATGGCTCCGGTAACGGCATGCTCCATTGGGAATACGGCGATCGGGGAAGCTTGGCGGCTTATCCGTTCAGGCAGCGCGGATGTAGTCATCGCAGGTGGCGCGGAAGCGGCCATTACGGATATATCGCTCGCTAGCTTCGGCAACGCAACCTCCGTTTCGACCCGAAACGAGGAGCCGGAACAGGCAAGCCGGCCCTTCGATGCCGGCCGCGACGGCTTTGTGATGGCTGAGGGTGCCGGCATACTTGTGATGGAGTCTTTATCGCATGCGCAGCGCAGAGGCGCCCGTATTCATGCAGAGGTCGTCGGCTACGGCGCCAGCTCAGATGCCTATCATATGGTCGCCACGCATCCGGAAGGCATTGGTGCTTACCAAGCAATGAAGCATGCTTTGCGAGAAGCGGGCCTAGCGCCTGACCAGATTGATGTGATCAGCGCGCATGCTACCAGCACGGAAATCGGCGACCGCTCGGAGACCGCGGCGATCAAAAAACTGTTCGGCGAGCAAGCCTATCGCATTCCAGTGACTGCGAACAAGTCGATGACAGGTCATATGCTCGGCGCAGCAGGCGGAGTGGAAGCGATCGCTTTGGTGAAAAGCATACAGGAGGGCATGATCCCGCCGACAATCAACCAAGAGTCGCCTGATCCCGTTTGCGATCTCGATTACGTGCCGAACCAAGCACGTCAGGCGAATATCGAAGTCGGCATGTCCAACTCCTTTGGCTTCGGCGGTCATAACGCGGTTATTATTTTGAAGAAATATACAAAATAAAAGCGTTGTACTGAGCATAGTTTTTCATTACAATTGATAATGATTTTCATTTATTGCTGTCGAAGGCAGCGGTAAGGTTAAGGAGAGGAGCGCGGCTGAAATGAGCACGCTTGATCATTATCAATTATTGCGCGATGTCATTTTTGAAATCGGACATGCGGGAACAGGAATAGAGAAGCCAGGCTGGGTTGACGGATACACGCCGTTAGCCCGGCATACTTTGCTTTATCTGGCCAAAGGCGAAGGGCATTTAACGATAAATGGACAATCTTGCATCTTGGAGCGGGACTCGCTGCATATGCTTGCCCCGGGAACGATTGCGGATATGGAGCTTTTGCCATTGCTTGGCACGGAGCTATATTGGGTAACATTTGATTGGTACCGCTTGACGGAACGAACGGAAGTGGGGAGATCCTATCGGCGCGAGCTTACTTTTCCGCTGAAAGGGAAGCTGCAAATGAACGGAAGTCTCTTCAAGCGTTATTTATATTTGCTGGCCGCTGCCGGGGAGAAAGACAGCGGGCAAAGCCACCTGCTTGCACAGCATTACTTGTCTGATTTGCTGAACGCGATGCTTAGGCATGCGGAGCCTGCCGACAATAACGAGATGGCAGACCGGCTAAGATTGACGGTTGATTATATGCAAAGCCATTACCGGGAAGCAATCAGAGTCAATAAGCTGGCTGAATTAGCGCGGCTTCATCCGTCTTATTATTCGCAAATCTTTAAGAGAACGATGGATAAAACGCCCGTGTCGTATTTAACCCATTTGCGCATGAACAAAGCGAAAGAGATGCTTCTGACAACCGATAAGCCGGTTAATGATATCGCTGCCGATGTGGGTTACGAGGATGAGTTTTATTTTAGCCGGCGATTTAAGGAAACAAACGGGTATTCTCCAACCATTTATACAAAGAAACAGGATTTGAACATCATTTCCCTTTCCTCGCCTTATACGGACCATCTTTATACCCTTGGCCTTCACCCTTGCGCAGCGCAGGTACATCGTTTTATGCCGCTCGTTACTAGGGAGCTTACACTGCCGAAGCATGCATCGGATCCTTGGGATATCAGCCGGCAGGCATTCAGCGATATGAAGCCTGATTTAATCCTCTGTAAGGACAATGTGTTGGCAAAAGCGAAAGCCCATATTAACGATATCGCTCCGATCATCCCGATTTCCTGGGCGAGCAAAGATATATATGCCCATCATCAAGAGATCGCTGAGCTGGTGGACAGGAAATCGTCATCGCTCCGCTGGATGGATAACCACGAACGGAGCTCAAAGCGTTTGCGAAAAAAAGTACAGGCGTTAATTGGTGATGCCTCCGTTGCCATATGCGTTTCCCGTAAAAATGATCTGAGAATGTACGGGACGAGGAATATCGGGCATGTATTTTACCGTTCGCTGCAGCTGGCCATGCCTGATCGGATTAGACAAGCGCAGGGAGCTCACGCAGCAGGAACAGGTTTCAATTGGATGTCTATTAAACCGGACGAAATCAAAGATTTTGAAGCGGATTATTTATTTATATCCTGCGAGACGGAATATGACCGCCGGCGAATTCTGCAATATATTCAAACAAATCCATACTGGATAAAGCATCCGGCTATTATAAGCGGTAAGCTTTTTTTTCTGGATTGGGCGAAGTGGATCGTGTATGCTCCGCACGGAATTAACCAACAATTAGAAGAGGTCGAGCGGCTGCTGCTCCTTTGACAGCAGCCGAAGTGTGTCCATCTTGGAATAATCCATGAATGATTCTTGAAATATGTCATGTACGGGTTATGAGGGGAAGTTATAATTAAATAATGATAATGATTATCAATATTATCAAATTGGGGGGATATCGAGATCTATAGAGAGATGAAACGGATGAAATCATGGGTGACCGGCGTTTGGTTCACGGCGGCCGGGGCCGTACTCTTGCTATCCATATTTTTGTCGGTATCCTTCGGGGCGAAGGAGCTAAGCATTGCTGTGGTTTGGGCTTCCGTCTTTCATTACAATCCGGATTTGACTGCCCATCAAATTATACAGGAATACAGGCTCCCGCGCGTGCTTGGCGCAGTCGTTACCGGCATGGCCTTTGCTGTTGCCGGCGCGCTAATGCAGGGCGTTACAAGAAACCCGATGGCGGATTCCGGCATTTTGGGCGTAAACGCGGGGGCAGCATTCGTCGTTGCGCTTTGTTTCGCTTTTTTGCCGAATCTAACCTATATGCAGCTTATACTCATGTCATTTGCCGGGGCTGCGCTCAGCACATTGCTCATTCTTTTGCTAGGATCGGCAACGCAAGGAGGAATGAATTCCATTAGGTTAACGATAGCGGGAGCCGTCCTTGCTGCGATTCTCCACTCCTTTAGCAGCGGGATTGCTATTTATTACGAGCTGAGCCAAGACCTCGCTTTTTGGTACGCCGGCGGGGTTGCGGGAGTGAAATGGGAGCAACTTAAGCTTCTTGCGCCCATTGTTCTGGCCGTAATTATTGGAATTTCGGCAATGGGAAGATCCATTTCTTTTTTGTCGCTTGGCGATGAGACGGCAGCAAGTCTCGGTATACATACGGGAAGGGTGAAAATGCTGGGAATGACGGCTGCGGTTATTCTTGCGGGAGCCTCGGTGGCCGTTGCGGGTTCAATCGGATTTGTTGGGCTTGTCGTGCCGCATATCGCCCGGCGCCTGATCGGCGTAGACTACCGGAAATTGATACCTTTCTCAGCCTTGCTTGGCGCGATCCTGCTCGTTTGGGCGGATTTTGCTTCTCGCATGGTTAATCCGCCGCGGGAATTTGCGATTGGCGCGATGGTTGCATTAGTAGGCGTGCCATTTTTTCTATATCTGGCCAGGCAAGAAAGGCGGGAGCTTTAGAATGGCTAGCTTGGAGCAAAAACGAGCAGCTAGAGCAATTCTCATAGGGATTGTTTTGATGGCGGTTGCCATCGTTGTTGTCATTGTGAGTTTAAATACCGGAACGATCCGATTGTCTCTTTCTGAAATTTGGAGGACGCTGCTTGGCGGCGGCACTGAAGACGAGAGGCTTGTGCTGTTTGAATATCGGCTGCCGCGTATCGTTGTTACTGCGCTTGCAGGCATCGGTCTTGGCATATCAGGAGCGGTTTTGCAGGGTATATCCCGCAATTCGCTTGCAGATCCGGGAATTCTGGGCATAAATGCAGGGGCGGCATTGGGTTTAATTATGTTTGTTACTTATTTTAGAACCATGGAAGGTCCTGCGGCGCTGCTTATTCCATTGTTTACCTTTGCCGGCGGGGCGGCTATATCGGTTCTTATATTTTTCCTTGCTTACGACCGGTTTAAAGGCTTGATTCCGATTCGTTTGCTATTAGTCGGCATTGCAGTGGAAGCAGGAGTCAGCGCATTTACGTTGTTTCTCTCGCTCCGGCTTGACGAGGATACGTATGCTTTCACAGCCCGTTGGCTTGCCGGAAGCGTATGGGGCAGGGAATGGGTGAATGCGGGGGCGCTGCTGCCGTGGATTGTTTTGCTTGTACCGATCATTTATATGCGTTCGCGCTCGCTCGATTTATTTGCCCTTGGTGATGAGACCGCATTAGGCGTCGGAAGCCAGGTCGGGCGAAGCCGCTTAGTTTTGGCAAGCTTTGCTGTTGCTTTGGCCTGCGCAAGCGTGTCGATGGCCGGGGGAATCGGTTTCATCGGTCTTATTGCGCCGCATGTTGCGAGGCGGCTGGCTGGGCCGCAGCATCGGCATTTTCTGCCGATCGCCGGTCTCGTTGGCCTTGTCATTCTTGTAACGGCAGATACCGTTGGCAGATCGCTTTTTCAGCCGAGTGCCATCCCGGCAGGCGTTGTCGTAGCGGCAATTGGAGGTCCGTTTTTTCTATATTTACTTTTGCACACAAAACCTAACACCCGGAGGAATCGTTAATATGACCAGAAAAATGGTTACTTTGTTTGCTGTACTAATGCTTATGGTTGTCCTTTCTGCATGCGGAAAGCCGTCAGCATCCAATCAATCGGAATCCGGCACGAACACGCCGTCGCAAGCCCCATCCGAAGCGCCTGCTGCCGAGGAAGGAGCAACCACCCATGATGCGAATGCGAGAATTGCATCGATGTCCATTCATATTACGAATAATCTGCTCGCACTCGGCATTAAGCCTGCAGGCTCGGTAGTTGGCGGCGATGTTAAGGATTTTCTGCCCCATGTCGCTGATCGGCTGCAAGGCTCTGCGAAGCTTGGCGTAGTCACCGATCCGGACATGGAATCCGTACTGGCGCTGAAGCCGGATGTTATTTATTTGGATGAGATTTATTCCGGCGACGATCAGGAAAAATTCGAGAAAATTGCGCCTGCGATCAGCATTGATATGGAGCAAGGCACTTGGCGAGACCATTTGACGCGGATTGCACAGCAGGTCGGCAAAGAGAAAGAAGCCGAGGCGTTCATTAAAGAATACGCAGCAAAAGCAGAGCGGGTAAAGGGTTTAATCAACGCGGAGCTGGGGGAAGACGCGAAGGTAATGGCTATTCGCATGACAGCCAAGGAGCTGAGAGTCATGGGAATGAAACGGCCGGTTGGACCTATCATGTTTGAGGATCTTGCTCTACATCCGGCGACAGGAGTAGAAAAAATAACGGAAGATCCTTATGCAGTCATCTCGCAAGAGGTGCTCCCGGACTTTGATGCGGATGCGATTTTCGTTATCATAAGCAAAGGGAACGAAGCGAAAGCCAAATTTGACGAGCTCGCGAAAAATTTGGTATGGCAAAATTTGAAGGCCGTGAAAAACAATCATGTCTATGTTTTGGACGGACAGAAGTGGCTCGATTACTCTTCTATCGGCCATAGTATGGCGCTTGATGATGCGGAAAAGCTGTTTGCGAAATAAGAAAAGGATCGCCTTAGGGAGCAGCCGTCCCTGATACGATCCTTTTTTTTTTGTGCCAAGGTTTCACCTTAGGCAGCAGCGGGTAAGAGGTGTGTAACCTATTTTTGGGGAGACGTTTGGTTCTTAGGGGGAATTACATTAAGCAGCGTAAATGAACCGCCCATCTAAAAAGGAGAAGAAGGTGATTAAATGGCCAGACATAATCGGTTTATCAGATGGTGTATTTCCATCATTTTAATACTGATCATTATTTATTTGGGATCGCGCGTCGATTTTATTTTCAAACCGGTGCTATCGCTTTTCAGCATGATTATCATTCCGCTTATGCTGGCGGGGTTTTTCTATTACTTGCTGCGTCCGCTCGTCAATATTATGGAACGGCGAAAAGTTAATCGAACTTTTGCGGTTTTACTTATTTATTTGGCCTTTGCCGCTATCTTTGTCGTCTTCAGTATAGGAGTATGGCCATCGCTTCGGACGCAATTGTTGAATTTGCTTGAAAACGCGCCTACGCTGTTCATCACCTTAAGCGAGCAGGTGGCAGAGCTGGAGCATAATAGTTTTATTTCATCCTTCCTGCCGGAGAACGCCAATCCGTTAACCAAGCTGACCGAATATTTAAACAAAGGCTTTACGCTGTTAACGGACTATTTCTCCGGCATGCTAACGTTCTTCTCTAATTTTGCGATTGCGCTCGTCACCTTTCCGATTCTTCTGTTCTACATGCTGAAGGAAGGCGGGAAGTTTGGCGAACAAATCGTCAGCTTTATTCCCAAGAGGTTTCGCAAGGACGGAACGGAAGTGATGGAGGATATCGATCATATGCTGAGCAGCTTTATAGTCGGCCGTGTCATTGTGAATCTGGCGCTAGGCGTATTCATGTATGTCGGCTTCCTTATCATCGACCTGCCATATGCGCTTTTGCTGACGGTTGTCGCAGTCATTTTGAACTTTATTCCTTTTATCGGATCATTCTTGTCTTCCGTACCCATCGTAATTATCGGATTCATCGAATCTCCTTCCATTGCCATCTGGTCGATTGTTATTATTACGTTATCCCAGCAGATTCAAGATAATTTAGTTGCGCCATACGTCTTCGGCAAGCAGCTTGATATCCATCCCATGACGACGATCGTGTTAGTGCTTGTCGGCGGAGACATTGCAGGCATTCTAGGAATTTTGCTAATTATTCCGGTTTATTTGATCTTAAAAATTGTATATTGCAGGGTGTATGAGATTTTTTTTAAGCAGCAATGGGAAAATGCCTGACATCTATCTGACATAAAGGATGCGTATTGCAGCTCCTTTTGGTATAATGACCTCGACTAAGGCAAATTTACCGAAAGTACGGTGGCTTGAATAATATGGGAATCAACGGATTACAGGGAAAACGGGTCGTTATTGCCGGATCGCGGAAAACGGATGAAATGGGCTTGATCATAGAGAAGCAGGGCGGAGTTCCTATCATTCGCTCCTTGCAGGGATTAACGATGTTTGAAGAGGAACAGCTGGAAAAACCGCTGCGCAGTTTCGCGGAGCTGGGCTCGGACTGGGTTATTTTGACGACGGGACTGGGTTCGGACAGTTTGGTTGCCGCCGCTGAGAAGCTGGGGCTCGGGCAAGATGTGCTTGCCCGGCTGTCCGAAGCGAAGATCGCGACAAGGGGGTATAAAACCTCAGCGTTTTTGAAGCGGAACGGGCTTAAGGCGGTCGTCAGCGATGATGACGGAACGATGCAGGGGCTCATAGAAAACCTATCTGACTATGATTTTTCCGGGCAGCGCGTTTGGATCCAGCTTCATGGCGAACCTGCGCCGGAGCTGGTAAGTTTTCTTGAAAGCAAAGGCGCGTCACAGGTGGAGTCGGTGCTGCCATATAGACATGTTCCGCCAAGCGAAGATACCTTGGCAACGCTTATGGAAGAGCTTGCGGAAGGATCCGTCGATACGGTGTGCTTTACAACGGCGGTTCAGGTGCATTATTTGTTCAGGCATGCGGTCGAAGCAGGCCGAATGGAGCAGCTGTTGGCATGCTTTGAGCAGCAGGTTGTCGCTGCCGCGGTAGGCAAGGTAACGGCTGAAGCGCTGAAGGAATACGGCGTCAAACGCATGGTTGTTCCGGAAATCGAAAGAATGGGTGCTTTGATCATAGAGATAGCACGTTATTTTGAGCGAGAATGAATGAGAGAGGACTGTCCATGCGGCAGCCAGCGCTCAGATCATTTCCAAGCTTTTCTCCAAACGAAATAGCTGTAATAAAGGGCGATGGCAGGATGCAAGTCATCGCGACAGCAAAAAAAGGGATCAAGCAGGCGCAGCCGCTGCTTGATCCCTTTTGTTTATGAACGATAAGCACAAGCTTTAAAGCGGGCGAAGCATTTTATCCAAATGCTCGAGCGGTCTTTCAAGGTTATGCTTCATTAATCGCGCAGCCGCTTCGGAATCACTCGCTTCAAGTGCCTTGATGATTGCTTCATGATCATCGACGGCTGCTTGGGACTCCCAATTCGGCCGCTTGATGAAGATATATTTATACCTTCTGATATGCATTTGCAGGGAGGAGCAAAAGGATGAGATATGGGGGTTATTCGCGATAAGCAAGATCGTTTCATGAAATTCCTCATCATATTCCATTGCTTCATAGAGCTGCTCGTTGTTCACATATTCGTTGAAGCTGGCATTGATTGCCCGAAGCTGGTCGATATGCTCCTGCTGCACATTTTGGGCTGCGAGCTCCGCAGCTAATGCTTGAAGCGCCGTAAGCGGAGCATACAGCTTGAGGATATCATCTTTCTCCAGCGTCGTTACGCGTGTTTCCTTGCCGGGAAAGGTTTGGATCAGCCCTTGGACCTCAAGCAGCTGAAACGCTTCTCTTATCGGCGTGCGGCTTACGCCAAGCGCCTCGGACAGCTCGGTATCGTTCAGCTTTTCTCCAGGCTGGAGCGTGCCGTCGATAATCCATTTTTGCAGCTGGCTCAAGGTTCGCTCTTTGGCAGATAGTCTGACAGGGGATGAATAGTCGGTTGGAATAGGCAGCGGAGACCCTCCTTATATGATGTGGTTATCTTATTAGCGAATTAGAAAATATATCAATATATAATATATCGCAGGGGAGACGGTGGACGCAAACGACCGGGCAAATGATATTTTGTTGCTTTTAACCGAAAATGGAAATATAATATGCGATATATTGCATATCACAAA
This sequence comes from Paenibacillus sp. LPE1-1-1.1, assembly GCF_040676435.1. Classification (NCBI taxonomy): domain Bacteria; kingdom Bacillati; phylum Bacillota; class Bacilli; order Caryophanales; family Paenibacillaceae; genus Paenibacillus; species Paenibacillus sp. LPE1-1-1.1. The sequence continues at coordinate 723,726 of NZ_JBEGHY010000001.1, read as the reverse complement.
ATCATATCTATTCTGGAAGGAGCATTGTCCATGCCAAGCACCCAAGCTTCCCTTGCGGCGCCGCCGTCTGTTACGAAGACGATATACCCGTTATTGTTTGCGATTAGCTTCGTTCATTTAATTAATGACACGATTCAATCGGTCGTTCCTGCATTATTTCCGATCCTGAAGGATTCGCTATCCCTCACCTTCGCGCAAATCGGATTGATCTCGTTAATGATCAATATAACGGCAGCCATGCTGCAGCCTGTCATTGGCATTTTATCCGATTCGCATCCGAAGCCGATGCTGCTCCCAATCGGTATGCTGTTCACGTTGGGAGGCGTGGCGGCGCTTTCCTACGCTACACACTTCTGGATGGTGATGGCCGCGGTGATGCTGATCGGTATCGGTTCGGCGGTTTTCCATCCGGCATCCGCGCGCGTTTCGTATTTAGCTTCAGGCGTGAAAAAAGGAACGGGACAGTCCATTTTTCAATTTGGCGGAAATATCGGGCAGTCGCTTGCGCCCATCATGACGGCCGTACTGTTCGTGCATACGGGTCAGCGCGGGGTCATCTGGTTCGCTCTCGTCGTTTCGGTCGGGATCTTTATACAATTCAACGTGGCAAAATGGTACGGCAAACAGCTTGCGCTCGCACCCGCCGTTCAAAAAAAGGACGCGGCTAAGCCCGCCTCGAAACTTAACGTATCTGCGGGTAAGGTCGTCTTTGCGATTACGATCCTCATGATTCTTGTTTTTTCTAAAAATGTATACATCGCCGCGATCAGCAGCTATTATTCCTTTTACGCAATTGCCCATTTTGGCCTTTCCGTCAGCCTTGCGCAAATGGTGCTGTTCGTCTTTCTCGCCGCGAATGTCATCGGACTGCTGCTTGGCGGCGTGCTGGCGGATAAATTCAGCAGGCGCAGCTTAATCTGGTTTTCTATTTTAGGGACGGCGCCGTTTGCTCTGCTGCTTCCTTATGCGAACTTAACCTTTTCAGTCATTTTAATCTTCTGCGCGGGGCTAATATTGGCTTCTGCCTTCTCCGTCATTTTGGTTTATGCGAACGAGCTGCTTCCGGGCAGGGTCGGGCTTGTCTCGGGTGTGTTTTTCGGAATGGCATTTGGCCTTGCCGGAATTGGCTCTGCGATCCTCGGCAATTTGGCGGATGCCATGGGCATCGAGTTCGTTATCCGCTGCACCTCGTATTTGCCGCTGCTCGGCATGCTTACGATCCTGCTGCCTTCCGATCGGAAAGCCGAGGCACACAAGTAGCTCAAACGGTATATGGGAACCAAGGATTTATAAGCCGCTGGATGCGCAAGGCGAATAAGGTAAGGCAGGCTCCTTTAGACCAGAAGCCATAGGAGGACGTTTTTTCTCACTTGGACAATTTCCGCGTTGTCCCCGCACACATACAATAATGGTGTATAGCCTAATCGGTGCTGGAAGGGGAGTAGCGCTGTGAGTAAGCGGACTTTAATGGTGGTGTCGCTAGTCATTTACGTATTGCTAGCCATTATATTCGTGGTTTTGTCTATTTTCGATTAAACACATAACAGCGCAAGGGCTGCCACGCGAGTAGAAAAATCTACTTGGGGCAGCCCTTGTTTATGGAAGTAAGCTATTGTTGTACCAGCGTCTCCTGGCTAAGCTTCATTTTACGGTAATCCTTTGGAACGACGCCCTTTGTTTCGCGAAAAATACGTGAAAACGTTTTGTAGGAACCGTAGCCGACCTCGAGCGCGATTTCGGCGACACTCATATCCGTAGAAACAAGCAGGCTGCACGCATGCCGCAGGCGCAAATCATGGAGGAAATGAACAAAGGTCTGTCCCGTTGTCTGCTTAATTACCTCGCTGATCCGGGAAACGCTTAGGGAAAAGCGGCTTGCAAGGTCCGAAAGCGCAAGCTCGTCCTGATAATGGCGATGGATATAATGAATGATTGGCCAAATGGAGGCGCTTGACCTCGACGCATGCTTCGAGATGTCCGCTAGAGGCTCCTCTCTCCGGCGGTACCGGTCGAAGCAAACCAAGATTTCCTTTAGCTTTACCTGCAGCATCGTGCGGCGCCAAGGCTCTTTCCCCTCATACTCTTGGAACATCTCCTCGATCAACTGCTTCATCCGTTCATTGCCGGCGCCGCTTAGCTGAGCGAACGGAGGCAGCGTATTCTGGTCAATCAAATCCAATAAGCCCTCATCTTGGCCAGGCTCCATCAATAAATCCATGCTGAACATACAGTTATACAAGACCAAGGTGCTTCCGGGCTCCGTAAAGAGCTCATGCACCTGATAGGGCAATACGAATGTAAACGTGCCTGGCAGCATTTGATGCCTGGCATCATTGATAGATTCGGAGCCTCTGCCGTCGACGACATACGAGAATTCCAGAAAGTCATGACGGTGCGGACGAAAGCCGTGATAGAGCCGGTTCAAGCTGATGTGGAGAGGCGAAGAGGTATTCATATTTGGATACGTTTTCAGATAATCAGGTATGTAAGTCATGAATGGTTGATATCCTCCGAAAAACTGAGACATTTAACGAAAAACAAGCACGATTTCCAATCCCGTTTATTCTAACATAAATAACGAGATCGGGCGTTAGCAAAATCAATGCTTATAAAACGGACTTTGTCTTATAAAAAACGTAGGAGGAATCTTCATGTCTACAGAAAATAAAACAAGAATAGGTATTATCGGCGCGGGTAATATCGGCAATGTCCATGCAGGCGAATTTTCGAAGCTGGGCGATGATTGCGTCATTACGGCGGTAACCGATCTGGATTTGGCGCGTGCGGAGAAGCTGGCGAAGCAGTACGGCATTGAAAATGTAATCGCTACAAATGACGAACTGATCGCGCGTTCGGATATCGATGCAATTATTATTGGCGTACCTAACCAGTTTCATGCCCCGCTGGCCGTACAGGCGCTGGCTGCAGGCAAGCATGTGCTTTTGGAGAAGCCGATGGGCATCAACAGCGAAGCCGCACGCCAAATTTTGCATGCTGCCGAAGCATCGGACCGCGTGGTTATGGTTGCGCATCAAATGCGTTGGGAATCTATCGCGATGCAGATCAAAGAGCAAATCGAGCGGGGCGAGCTTGGGAAAATCTATTCGGCAAAAACCGGCTGGTTCCGCCGCAAAGGCATCCCGGGCTGGGGCACATGGTTTACGCAAACGGAGCAATCCGGCGGCGGCCCGCTAATCGACATCGGTGTTCACATGCTTGACCTTGCGCTGTACTTAATGGGCAATCCTAAGCCGGTTTCGGTTTATGGCTCAACCTATGCAGAATTTGGTCCAAACCGCAAAGGCATCGGCACATGGGGTACGCCGGATTGGGACGGGACTTATGATGTGGAAGATTTGGCAACCGCGCTAATTAAAATGGAAGACGGCAGCACGCTGTCGCTGGAAGTTAGCTGGGCTGTACATATAGATACGGACAATTCCCCGTTCATCCATGTCATGGGTTCCGAAGGAGGAGCCAGCTACCGCGGTTCCGAAGGCAAGCTGCTTACTGAAAAATTCGACCGTCCTATTGAAAGCGTGTTGAGCAAACCGGATAATGACGAGGGAGAGCGCGCGCGTTTGAGCCGCCACTTCCTGGCGTGCATCCGTGAAGGCAAACAGCCGATTACTTCCGTGCTGTCAGGCTTTACGAACAACCTGGTGCTTGATGCCATTTACGAATCATCCCGCACGGGCAATGAAGTAAAGCTGGATTGGAATTTAAAGCAATAATATTCGATATGAAATTAGAGGAGGACATGAAATGCTGAGAGGTTTAACCGGCGCAGGGCTTGGACGCATTGAGAGCGATGAGCGCCTCATCGAGCTTGCTGGCGCATACGGCTTCCAAGCCGTGGATTTAGATGCGGGATCGCTAATCGAACGCCATGGCGTGGAGAAAGCACGCGAGCTTCTAGCGAACAACGGCTTGGTGATCGGATCGATCGGACTGCCTGTTGAATGGAGAACGACCGAAGAGGCTTTTCTCGAAGGTTTAGAGAAGCTGGCAAGCGCTGCTGCGGCAGCGGCGGCTCTAGGCTGCACAAGCTGCTGCACTTATATCCTGCCGTCAACGGATTTGAAAGCAGCGCGTTTCATGGCGCTCGCCACGCGCAGGCTGCGTACCTGTGCGCAAATATTAGGGGCTTACGGCATTCGGCTGGGGCTGGAGTTCGTTGGACCCCATCATTTGCGCACTCGCTGGGCGAACCCGTTTATTTGGACGCTTGAGGAGACGCTGGAGTGGATTGACGCGATTGGCGAGAGCAATGTCGGCTTGTTGTTCGATGCTTATCATTGGTATACGAACGAGTTGACTACTGCGGATATTGAAGCGCTCCGCGCCGATCAAATCGTGCATGTGCATATTAATGACGCGCCAAATGTTCCTGTGGAAGAAGCGCTCGATAATGGCCGAATCTATCCTGGCGAAGGGGTTATTGATTTGGCGGGATTCCTGCAGTCGCTTGCGAAAATCGGCTACAAAGGAGCCGTATCGCAGGAGATTTTAACGGCTGAAGCGCCAGCGCAATCACCGGAGGAGCTCATTCAGCGCTCCAAAGCCGGATTTGACAAGGTATTCGGAGCAGCTGGCTTGTAAAGGTATAATCGGTTTTCTCCATTCTCGATCGAAATCGTTGTAGGCATCGGCAGGTGCTTGCAACGATTTTTTTGTTCTTCGGTCTTTTTGCGTTCCTGCACCGGACAAGCGCTAATTTCCATATGAATTTTTATGAAATCTGATGGGTACTGTACGAGAGGTATATTCCGTTATGATGGATAATAAGCGTTTTTTTATTTTATTAAGTCGAGAGAGATAACAGGAGACCAACAATATGAGCTATGGGTCAGAGCAAGGACATCCGTTGAACCTTTGGTATAAGCAGCCGGCTTCCCGGTGGGAAGAAGCGCTGCCGGTCGGCAATGGCCGAATGGGCGGCATGGTATTTGGCGGCGTGGATAAGGAACGCGTTCAATTAAATGAAGATACGTTGTGGTCGGGCTTTCCGCGCGATACGAACAATTACGAGGCATTGCGCTATTTAAAGCGCTCACGGGAATTAATCAAGGAAAAACGATTCGTTGAAGCAGAGCAGCTTATAGAAGCGAAAATGCTTGGGACGAATACGGAATCCTACCAGCCTATGGGCGATTGGTACGTTGAGCAGCATTTTTCTGCAAATAATAGTCGGCCGGAAGATTATGTCCGCAGGCTTGATATTGACTCAGGGATCGCTTCTACGCGGTTTCAAGTCGGGCAAACGGAATTTATGCGCGAGATATTCATAAGCGCGGTCGATCAGGTGATGTGCGCCAGATATGAAGCGAACGGCGATCAGAGGCTGGAGCTTACGGCTTCGCTGCAAGCATCGGTACAGTACACTCTTTCTTCTGCGTCAGGCGGGGCGATCGTCCTGCACGGACGCTGTCCGAGCCATGTGGCTGACAATTACTGGGGCGACCATCCAAGAGCGGTGCAGTATGAGGACAACCGAGGCATTACTTTTCAGGCCAAGCTGCAGGTCATCGTTGACGGCGGTCATGTAACGATTAGCGAAGATAACCAACTTAAGATTCAGGGCGCCCGTACGGCTGCTTTTCTGCTCAGCGCAGCGACGAGCTTCGAGAAATTCGATCAACCGCCGATCAAGAGCGAGGCAGAGTTAAGCGAGAGAAATAACAAGGTGATTACTGCGGCATTGAGTTACACCTATGATCAGCTGCGAGAGAGGCATATTCGGGATCACCGCGAATTATTTCAGCGGGTCAGCATCGATTTAGGTCAAACTCCGAATGCGCTGTTACCGACAGACGAGCGTCTTGAAGCGTATAAGCGCGGCGAGCAGGATCCCCAGCTTGAAGCTTTGTATTTCCAATATGGCCGATATTTGCTCATGGCCAGCTCCCGTCCCGGCACACAGCCGGCCAATCTGCAGGGAATATGGAATGACCGGGTGCAGCCGCCGTGGAACAGCGATTATACAACAAATATAAATACGCAAATGAATTATTGGCCTGCCGAGCTGGCTAACTTGAGCGAATGCCATGAGCCTTTGCTTAAGCTGATCGACGAGCTTAGCGAGACCGGCGCACGCACGGCAGCCATTCATTACGATAGCGCGGGATGGGTAGCGCATCACAATGTCGATCTTTGGCGGACATCGACACCGACCGCAGGCCATCCGAGCTGGGCCTTCTGGCCGCTGGGCGGCGTTTGGCTGACGCAGCATTTGTGGGAGCATTATTTATATAATCCGAATGAAGCTTTCTTAAGGGAGAAAGCTTATCCCCTCATGAAGGGAGCGGCGTTATTTTGTTTGGATTGGCTGCAGGAAAACGAAGACGGACAACTGATGACGTCGCCTTCCACGTCGCCTGAGAACAAGTTTTTGACTTCGCAGGGCGAGGCAAGCAGCGTAGCGGAATCGTCTGCCATGGATATTACCTTAATCGGTGAGCTGTTTGATCACTGCCTCATCGCGGCGGGGCTGCTGCAGCTGGATGATTCCTTTGTTCAGCGGCTGGAAGAGGCAAAGCGCAAGCTTCCTCCGCTGCAGATTTCTCCAAACGGTTTATTGCAGGAATGGCATGAGCATTTCGAAGAGCATGAGCCCGGGCATCGCCATGTCTCGCATCTGTTCGGTTTATATCCGGGTACGACCATTAATTCAAAAGCGACGCCGGAGCTCGTGGAAGCAAGCAGGCTGTCGCTGGAAAGCCGGATACGGAGCGGGGGAGGCCATACGGGCTGGAGCTGTTCGTGGCTCATTAACCTCTACGCGCGGCTTCAGGATTCAGAGTCCTCGTATCGCTTTATTCATACGCTGCTCGCGCGCTCGACGCATCCGAATTTGTTCGATGACCATCCGCCGTTTCAAATTGACGGCAATTTTGGCGGAACGGCCGGTATCGCCGAGCTGCTGCTGCAAAGCCATTTGGACAGCATCGAGCTTCTGCCGGCGCTGCCTGCAGCTTGGCCGAGCGGTTCTGTCAAAGGCATCAAGGCAAGAGGGGGTTTTGTCGTTGAGATCGGATGGGCTGACGGAAAGCTGGCAGGAGGCCGGATTTATTCCACCCATGGATCGGTATGCAGACTTCATTCCAAAGAAGCTATCCGAATTCAAGCCGCGGATGGCACCGTCATTGACGGGTCCAAGCCGTTCAAGACCGCTGTTAACGAATGGTACAGCATCATACCTGCAACTATAGAAGGGGAGTAACCTTAATGACAACGAATACGCATTTCCCATTTCAAAATACAGAGCTGCCGCTGGAAGAACGGGTAACCGACCTCGTTTCCCGGTTCACGCTCGATGAGAAAATCGATTCCATGGTCCAGTATCAGCCTGAAATCGAACGGTTAGGCGTAAAGCCTTACAAGCACGGAACGGAAGCTGCACACGGCATGGCTTGGCTGGGCGAAGCGACGACGTTCCCGCAGCCGATCGGGCTGGGCTGTACTTGGAATCCCGTGCTGCTCAAAGAGGTAGGCTCCGTTATCGGCGATGAGGCGCGCGTCTATTTTCAGCGCAACCCTGCCATTAACGGCTTGACCCTTTGGGCGCCGACCGTTGATATGGAGCGTGATCCGCGCTGGGGACGGACGGAGGAAGCATACGGGGAGGATCCGAAGCTGACTGGCGAGCTGACGGCATCGCTCGTGCAAGGCATTCAAGGCGATCATCCGCTTTATTTCAAAGCCGTAGCTACCTTGAAGCATTTTATCGGCAATAATAATGAAATCAATCGCGGCAGCTGCTCGGCAAGCATTGACCCGCGCAATATGAAGGAATATTACCAAGCCGCGTTTAAGCCTGCTTTCGTTAAGGGCGGCGCGCATTCCATGATGACCTCGTACAATTCGGTTAACGGCACGCCGACGATTTTGCATGAAGACGTGAACAAAGTGGTAAAAGAAGAATGGGGCATGAACGGATTCATCGTAAGCGATGCGGGTGATCTTCTCGGAATCGTCAACGATCATAAATATTATGAATCCTATAAAGATGCCGTTGCGCATTCCATCAAAGCGGGAATCGACAGCATTACCGATGACAAGGAAAAATCATGCGCCGCCATTCGCGAGGCTTTGGCCGAAGGGCTGCTGACGGAGCAGGATTTGGACAAAGCGCTCATCAACACATTCCGCGTTCGCTTCCGCCTTGGCGAATTCGATCCGGCCGACCAGAATCCATACGCGAATATGCCGGAATCGAAGCTTTGCGCCCCTGAGCATGGCGAGCTGTCGCTGCAGGCTGCACGCGAGTCCATCGTATTGCTGAAGAATGAGAATAAGACTTTGCCTTTGGACAAAGAGAAGCTAAATCACGTAGCCGTAATCGGACCGCTTGCCGACGTTGTTTACCGTGACTGGTATTCCGGTTCTCTTCCGTATAAAGTCACACCGCTTGAAGGCATCCAAAGCAAGCTGGCCGGTAAAACGGTCTCTTACAGCAGCGGAAATGACCGCGTCGTATTGAAATCAGCGGCTAACGGCAAAGCGCTTAGCGCTTCAGCTGACAACGAAAGCCGTCTGCAGGCGGGCGGTTCGGATGTAGCAGGAGAAACGTTCGAGGTATCCGATTGGGGCTGGGGAAGCTTTACGCTAGAAAGCAAGACGAATGGCAAGCTGCTGACAAGCGCTGATGACGTGAATATCGCTGCGGCAGCGAGCGAAGCCTTCGGTTGGTATGTGAAGGAAGTATTTAAGCTGGATGAGCAATCCGATAATCAATTCGCGATTCGCACATGGAACGGCAGACTGGTTACTGCTCCGAGCGGCGGCGCGGATTCGCTTCAAGTGACGGAGGCTGCGGAAATCGGAGCAACCGAGCTGTTTACGAAAGACGTGATAGCGGATGGTATCGCTGAGGCGGTAGCCGCAGCCAAGGTAGCGGAAACGGCGATCGTCGTCGTGGGCAATAATCCGCTAATTAACGGCAAGGAAGAAATTGACCGTCCGAGCCTTGATCTTGCCGCTTCTCAAAATGAATTGATCAGCGCAGTGTACGCCGCGAATCCGAATACGGTCGTTGTCGTAATCGGCAGTTATCCGTTTACGCTGAATGCGGTTAATGAGCAAATTCCGGCGATTATCTATTTGTCTCATGCGGGGCAGGAGCTTGGCAACGCCATCGCAGACGTTCTATTCGGCGATTACTCCCCTGCGGGACGCCTGAATATGACCTGGTACAAATCGGAGGAGCAGCTGACGGATCTGATGGATTATGATATTTTGAAGGGGAAAAGGACGTATTTGTATTTTGACGGAGAGCCTTTGTATCCGTTTGGCTATGGTCTCAGCTATGCTTCTTTCCAGTATAGTGCGCTGGAGATTACAAACGATGCCGTGAGCATTGACGGAAGCGTAACGGTTCAGCTTCAGGTGACGAACACGTCCGGCTTGAAAGCCGATGAGGTTGTTCAGTTGTATGTCCGTACGGAAGGTTCGAGAGTGGCGCGTCCGTTGAAGAAGCTGGTCGGCTTTACGCGCATTACGCTGCAGCCGGGCGAGACGAAGGATGTTCAGCTCATCGTTCCCGCGGAAGAGCTGGCCCTTTGGGATGTCACGCGTGACCGCTTCTGCCTGGAAGCTGCGGAGTACACGTTCAGCGCAGGCAGTTCCTCCGCTGACGTGAAAGCTTCTGCCTCCATTCGAATCGATGGCGAGATTATCCCGGCGCGCAATCTATCCGAGCAGACCCGTGCAGAAAATTATGACGATTACGCCAATGTTTATTTGGATGAGAGCAAGGAAGGCGGCACGGCGGTACGGCTGTCGCAGGCGGAAGGCTGGATCAAATTCGCCGACGTTGATTGGTCGAACGGATCCGCCGTATTCGAAGCCCGCGTTAGCGGCGGTGAACAAGGCGGCGAGCTAACCATTCGAATCGGCGGATTGGATTCGGCGGTTATCGGCTCTTGCCCGGTTGATGCGAGCGGGGAGCAAGAGTGGCAAAACGTTCGAATCGAACTGCCGGACGCGAAGTCCGAGGGAGATTTGGTTATCGGCTTAAAGGGAAGCGTGAAACTTAGCGGATTCCGCATCCAAGAATAGAATAGATCCAGGCGACGAGCGGAGCTGTGCCATAGGCCGAAAGAGGCCATTGGCACAGCTTCGTTTTTTTGCTTTTTCCGCATGTTAGGCCGCGGTTGCTTTTTTAGGAAGCCTTCTTTATCCTTAAAAGGAGCAATTACCACCGGCAGAGGAGCTTAACGTCGTGAAAAATGGAATCGTAATCAACTTATACAAGGACTGGATCGATACGGTAAAAGAAATATTCCGGGGCTCGGGCCACCCTTTTCCGGAGGGAGTCAGCGACAGGGAGGCAGACCTCGCGTATTTCATGCAAACCGCGCAATCGGCGGAGGAGGCGGAATCGCAGCTAGAGCAGAATAAAGAGCGTCTCGATTCGCTCCAGCAGATCATTTTGGAAAATTTCCAATCGGTGATCCTCCCGGATATTCGCAGCAAAACAAGCTATTCAGGCGATGATTTTGTATTTAAGTGGGTTTACAACAAAGGCGAGCATATCGTCGAACAGCTTTCGTCTTACCGTATTCCGCTCTAATCAGAGCGGTTTTTTTTAATAAAGTGAAATTGCGGACAGTAATGTCTAATTTTTATATGATAAAATAACGAATAAGCCATGTATGAATGCAACTATACCCGCTTTATAATATAGGATGCTTCAAACTGAGATTAAAAAAGTAAACGCTTTCCTTGGTGAAGGAGGAGCAGCCTATATGATGATGAGCATCAGAGCGCTTGCACTTAAAATGAACAATATTCGTATCAAAAAAAAGCTGATTTTTTCGTTTATCCTCGTCGTATTCGTGCCTGTGCTGATCGTTGGTATTTTTCTTACCGTTGCTTTTCGCCAGAACGTGCTGGATCAAGCGACCCAGCAAATTACGAATAACGTGGAACGGGTAAAAAAACAAACCATGGATATCATTCGCATGCCGATTGGGATTTCAGATAAGCTGCTTGTCGACAGCCGCTTAACGAACGTCGTCAACACGCATTACAATTCCACCTTTGAAGTCGTGAAAGCATTTTGGGAGTATCGGGATTTCCGCGACTATATCACGCAGTATAGTGAAATCCACAATATTCGCTTCTATACGTCCAACATGTCGATATTAGACAATTGGGAATTTCTGAAGCTGACGGAGACGACAAAGGAACTGCCTTGGTATCAATCAGCCATGGAACATGACGGCATTCATTGGGCCTATATTGCTGATGAGACGAAGGGCGGACGCAATTATTTGAGCCTCATCCGCAAGATTTCGTTTCCTACCTATCGGACAAGCGGCGTGCTGGTTATCGACGTCAATCAAGATGAATTAAATGCGATGATCAGCCAAGAGCCCTTTGATACGATGATTATTGATGATAACGGCTATATGATTGCGGCAAAAAACCCGAAGTGGGTAGGCAAGAAGATCGATGAGCTTGACTTTGCCAGCCAATTGACGGATAAAGCGGAGGGAACCTACGAATTTAAATACGATGGCAAGCCTTCCAAAATCGTCATCGAGGATTTGCTTCCCGAATCCAGCCATAACGGACTGAAAATCGTGTCTGTTTTTACGATTGACAGCATCGTAAGCGGGGCTAACCGTATCAGCTTGCTCGGCTTCGGCATCATTATGCTGAGTCTGGTTATCGCTTTCATATTGATCTATATTTTTTCAACCATTTTGGCGAAACGGATGCTTGTGTTGAACAAGGATCTTAACAAAGTCGCGATGGGCGATCTCAACGTGATTTCCCATGTGACGGGCAATGACGAAATCGGCATTTTATCCAAGCAATTTAATAACATGGTGGTCAGCATCCGGGGCTTGATGGACGAGGTCGCAGATTCGCACATGCAGCAAGCCCAGCTTCAGCTCAGGCAAAAAGAGATTAAGCTTAAGATGATGGCCAGCCAAATCAACCCGCATTTCCTGTTTAATGCGCTCGAATCGATTCGCATGAAGGCACATATAAAGGGCGAGACCGAAATCTCTTCGATCGTTCGCATGCTGGGCAAAATGATCCGCCGAAACTTAGAAATCGGCACGAGAAAAATCGCCCTGAAGGAAGAGCTGGAAACCGTGCGCTGCTATTTGGAAATCCAAAAATTCAGATACGGGAATGAACGCCTTACCTTCCGCCTGGAGATCGATCCAACCGGGCAGGAAACTGAAATTCCGCCGCTTATCATACAGCCGCTTATCGAGAATGCGGTCGTGCACGGTTTGGAAAATATGGCGGAAGGCGGCTTTGTCTTGTTGACGACGAAAGTAATCGATCAGATGCTCCGCATAGAGGTCTCGGATAACGGCGTGGGGATCAGCGAAGATAAAATCAAGCAAATCAATGCCTCGCTTCACGACATGGAAGAAGAGGAAGAATATCGTATAGGACTGCGGAATGTCCACCAACGGCTCGTTATGATTTATGGAGACGGAATCGGCTTGAAGATTGAAAGCGAGCTGGGAGCCGGAACAAAAATCGCGTTTGAAATTCCGATAGGGGGTCATCCTTATGCATAAAGTATTGATCGTCGACGATGAACCAATGATTCGGGAAGGGCTGCAAACCTTAGTCGATTGGAACAAATACGGATTTAAGGTCGTGGGAATCGCTTCGAACGGAAGAGAAGCGGTAGAAAAGCACGCATCGCTTGCACCCGACTTGATATTAATAGATATTCGCATGCCGGGTATGGACGGGCTTCAAGCGATTGAGGAAATAAGAAAAACAGACGGGGTCTGCCATTTCTTGATCTTGAGCGGGTATGCGGAATTCAATTACGCCAAGCAGGCGATTGCGCATAATGTGGACGGTTATATTTTGAAGCCGATTGACGAGGACGAACTGGAGAGCAATGTCGAGCGAATAGCGGGCCAGCTCAAAAATAAATCCGAGCAGCAGCAAAATTCCGTGCAGACGACCGTACTGCTGCGGGAGGAAATGCTTCAGCAGCTTGCAGCCGGGAAATTCGACACGGAGGCAGCCGGGAGCCAAGAACTAAAAGCCTTATTGGGTGAACCGGCGAAATATTATCAGCTGCTGCTGATCGAGCTGTACAGCCGGGAGCATTCCCTGACGATGAATGCCACGCTTAAGAAGAAGCTCTCGGATATCGTGACGCAAAAGCAAATCGGTTGGGCCTTCTCCGCAGAGCCGTACGTAGGCATATTGCTGAAGGACTATTTATTGCAAGACGGCTCGCAAGAGCAAATGAAGCTTTGGATAGAAGAATGCTGCGGTCCGAAGGTTAGATTTGCTGCGGTTGCCAGTGATCCGGTACGCGAACCGAAAGAGCTGCTGCATTATGTCCATTCGGTGAGAGGCCTGCTTAAACAGCGTTTCATGCTGCAGGGACAACATATTCATTTCACTGCCGAATCCGCTGATGCGAAACAATCGGCGCCCGTGCAGGAAGAGGAGCTGCCGATTGATACGCTGGCGCAGAAGCTTTATTACATGATTGATATCGGGAGCAAGGACGGCGTAGATAAAGCCATTCAAGAGGCGTCTGATCAAATTTGCGCACGGGGTACGTCGGAGCAATTCGTAAAGTCAAGCTGGGCGCAGCTGTTGACGATTGTACTAAATAAAGCAACGATTTCAAACCCGCAAGTTTCGATGCAGGAGGATCTATCCCTGATTACCGCACTGTATCTTGCCCATCACTATCAAGAAATGATCGTTCAGCTGCAGCAGCGCTTGTTGGATCTGACCGCAAAGATCGGGAAATCCGACAGTTTGTCAGTCATGAAGCAGATGACGGATTTTATTGAACGCCACTATAGCGAGAATATTAAGCTGGAGACGCTGGCTGAGCTATTTAATTACAACAGCGGTTATCTGGGCAAAATGTTCAAAAACTATACCGGCGAACATTTCAACACGTATTTGGATCAAGTGCGCATTCAGCATGCGATCGAGCTGCTGCAGGAAGGTCTTAAGGTGCATCAAGTCTCAGAACGCGTCGGCTACGCGAATGTCGATTACTTCCATAGCAAATTCAAAAAGTATAAAGGCGTTTCTCCTTCTTCCTTTAAGAGTATTTCAGGCAAATCGATTTCTGATTAGCTTTTGGCTGCGATTCGAAAGATAGCTATAGTCCAATAATGCTTATACCGCCATGCTCATGGAGCAGCCGGCGCTATAGGCGTTATTTTTGCGTTTCAACTTTATAACCATTGGTTATGAAAGCGCTTGAAAGTACGTATTTTGATATGATTTTAGAGCTAATTTACCGGGTTTAAGAGAGCGGCCCTCATCGTTTATGATAAGTACAGATAAGAGAGGGTAAGCTACACATACAAAGAGGAAGCTTACGAACGACGTTTTTGCAGGAAGCAAAAACAATAGGAGGAGCAGCGATGAAACCGCTAACAGAAGGTAGCCCGAAAATTGGGACGACAAACAAAAAGAACCGATTCTGGTTCAAAGCATTCCAGCAGCGTTATTTGTATTTGATGTCATTGCCATTCGTCATCTGGATATTCATATTCAGCTATGTGCCGGTATGGGGCTGGATTACCGCTTTTCAAAATTATAAACCAAAAAACTCTATATTGGATCAGAAGTGGGTAGGGCTGGATAATTTCATAGAGTTGTTCCAGGACGAAAGATTCTATATCGTTTTGCGGAATACGCTGGCCATGAGTACGATGGGATTAATTGTAGGTTTCACCGTACCGGTTATCTTCGCATTATTGCTGAATGAAATGAGAGGACAGTTCTTCAAGCGTTCCGTTCAAACCATTTCTTATTTACCTCACTTCGTATCATGGGTGGTTGTGGCGGGGCTCGTATCCAAAATGCTGTCGACTGACGGCGGTGCCATCAACCAATTGCTGATGTACCTGAACATTATTGATGCGCCGGTACAGTTTATGGCCAAAGGCGAGTGGTTCTGGAGCATTGTAACGCTTTCCGATTTGTGGAAAGAAATGGGCTGGAACTCGATCATATTCCTAGCGGCTATGGCAGGAATTGATCCAGAGCTTTATGAAGCTTCGACGGTTGACGGCGCAGGCCGGTTCCGCAAAATGTGGCATATCACGCTGCCGGGTATCCGGACAACCTTTATGGTGCTATTCATCCTATCGATCGGCCATTTGGTAAGCATTGGCTTCGAAAAACAGTTTTTGCTAGGCAATCCTCTCGTATCCGATTACTCAGAGGTGCTCGACCTGTATGCGCTCAAGTACGGTATTCAAATGAGCCGATATTCGTATGGTACGGCCATCGGTATCTTTAACTCCGTAGTCAGCATCCTATTAGTGTTCATCGCTAACGGAATATACAAACGAGTCACCAAAGAATCAATCATATAGGAGGAAACGCATATGCAAGGAACTATCAAAAGAAATACGGGCGACAAAATATTCGATACCTTCATCTTTGTATTCATGACGATCGTTGCAATCGTAACGTTATATCCGTTCCTCAACGTACTCGCTATATCATTCAATGATTCTGTGGATACGGTAAGAGGCGGTCTAACCATATACCCTCGTGAATTTACGTTGAAAAACTATGAAACGATATTCGGTTTCGACGGGTTGCTTGTCGGCTTTAAAAACTCCGTATTGCGTACAGTAATCGGTACAGCAATCGGCGTACTATCCGCATCGATGATGGCTTACACGCTAAGCCGTCCCGATTTCCAAGCTAGAAGATGGATGTCAGTCGTATTCGCCTTGACGATGTATTTCACGGGCGGCCTGATTCCAGGCTTCCTGCTTATGAAAAATCTTGGCTTGATCGGCACTTTCTCAGTTTATATCATTCCTGCACTTCTCAGCGTTTGGAACGTGTTCGTTGTCCGCTCCTACATTGACGGACTCCCGTATGCGCTGCAAGAGTCTGCCAAAATCGACGGCGCGAATGATTGGACCATATTTTGGAAGGTTATCCTTCCGCTTTGCCAGCCAGTACTCGCAACCATTGCCTTGTTTATTGCAGTCGGACACTGGAACTCCTGGTTTGACACATACTTGTTCAACAATCGGAGCCCTGAGAACACGACGCTGCAGTACGAACTAATGAAGGTGCTGCTGTCCACGCAAACGGGCAGTAATTACCGCGACCCGAATGCGCAGCAGGCGATCGCATCGGTTTCACCTGAATCCATTAAGATGGCGATTACGATTGTCGTTACCGTTCCAATCCTGATGGTATATCCTTTCCTTCAGAAGTATTTCGTGAAGGGTATGACGCTTGGGGCTGTAAAAAGCTAAATTTGGTAGTAGCAGGTATCCTGTTATATACATGTTTATCACGTACGTACAAGAAAAAAGGGAGGCTTTCCAGCAATGAAAAGAAAGATGCAGATGGCACTAAGCTTAATGTTGGCACTTGTATTCGTATTCGTCACCGCATGTGGCAACTCGAATAACGAAGGCGGCACGAACAACGGTACGACGAATGAAGCGACCAATTCGGCAAACGAAGGCGCAGCTGCAGAACCGATTACCATTCGTGTAGCATCAGGAGACAACAACCCGAACTGGGATGACATGCAATCCGATGTCGGTAAATTTATTCAAGAAAAAACAGGTATCACAATTAAACAGGAATTTCCTGTTGGCGGAACCGATTCCGATATGTTCGCACTAATGGTGGCAAGCGACGATTATCCGGACCTTGTTATGCCAAAAGGCAGCGCAGGCAAATTGGTTGATGCCGGCGCAATGATTGACCTTCGTCCATTGATCGAGGAGCACGCGCCGAACCTGAAAAAGGTTTACGGCGAATACTTCAACCGCCTTCGCTGGAGCGAGGATGACGATGCAATTTACATGCTTCCGCAAGACGGCGTAGGACAAACGTATTTTGAAGCAGGCGGCGGCTTCCAATTGCAGCACCAAGTGCTTGAAGCAGCAGGTTACCCTGAAATCAAAACCGTTCAAGATTATGAAGCAGCAATCAAAGCTTACATTGAGAAAAACCCAAAAACGGCAGACGGCCAACCGACAATCGGCATGTCGCTTAACGGCGGCGAGTGGCAAATTCTGATTTCCGTAACAAACCCTGCTTTCTATGCTACTGGCGCTCCTGATGACGGTGAATTCTACGTTAACCAAGAAACGCATGAAGCGATCATGCACTACCAACGTCCAGAGGAAAGAGAATATTTCCGTTGGCTGAACCACATGAACGATATCGGCCTTCTTGACAAAGAAAGCTTCGTTCAAAAATACGATCAATACAAAGCGAAAGTCGCTTCCGGCCGCGTTCTTGGTCTAATCGATCAGAACTGGGACTACGGCGATGCAGAAAACGCTCTGAAAGCAGCAGGCAACTTCAAAGCGACTTATGCCCGTTTCCCTGTAACGTTGAATGAAACGTTCCAAGATCACTCGTTCCAAGGCACGGGCTACCTCTCCGGCTACGGAATCGGTATTACGAAGAACGCTAAAGATCCTGTACGTTTGATTAAATTCCTTGATTACCTTGCTTCCGATGAAGGTCAGGTACTCGTTAACTGGGGTATCGAAGGCAAACATTATAACGTAGAAGACGGCAAACGCGTCATTCCTGCGGATGTTCAAGCTCAAAAGTCTAATGACAACAACACATTCAAGAAAACTACGGGTATCGGCAACTATTTGCTATCCGCTCGTTACGGTGACGGCGTGAAGGATCCATCCGGAAACTACTATACAACGACATTCCCGGAGCAAATCCAAACGGCTTATTCCGAAGAAGACAAAAAGACGCTTGCGAAATACAATGCGACGACGTACAAAGATCTGTGGCCTGCTGACGACGCATTCCCAGAGCGTAAATACGGCGCAGCTTGGACGCTTCCTTTCGAAACAGGCTCCCAAGCAAACGTTATTTTCCAAAAAACGCAAGATATTATGAAAAAACGAATTCCAGAAGCTATTCTTGCTAAACCAGCGGACTTCGACAAAGTCTACGATGCATTCCTGAAAGATCTTGAAGATGCAGACGTAGCAAAATTGAATGCCGAGTTTACAAAAATGGTGCAAGACCGCGTGGCGCTTTGGTCCAAATAGGTTTAAAATAGGCGAGGAAGGAGAGAGCTCATTTGATGAGCTCTCTTCACTCGTTCTCAATATGCGTAGAATGAAAGGAGAAATACAATAACATGATAAATAATAAACTTCCGAAAATTTGGTATGGCGGCGATTATAATCCGGAGCAATGGGACGATGAAACGATGTCGGAGGATCTTCGCATGTTTAAGCTTGCGGACATCGACGTTGCGACTGTTAACGTGTTCTCATGGGCCCGCATTCAGCCGGGCGAGGAATCCTATGATTTTTCCGAGCTGGATAAAATTATCGACAGGCTTCACGGCGACAATATTGCTGTCTGCCTTGCTACGAGCACGGGGGCTCATCCAGCGTGGATGGCTAAGCGTTACCCTGATGTTACCCGCGTTGACTATGACGGCCGCAAGCGTAAATTCGGCGGGCGCCACAATTCATGTCCTAGCAGCCCTACATACCGTAAATACACGAAGCTGATCGCCGGCAAATTAGCTGAGCGGTACAAAGACCACCCATCGCTTGTTGCATGGCATATTTCGAATGAATACGGCGGTTATTGCTACTGCGACAACTGCGCCGACGCTTTCCGCGTATGGCTTCAAAAGCGCTATAACACGATTGAGCAATTGAATAAAGCATGGTATACGAGTTTTTGGGGACATACGTTCTATGATTGGGATGAGATTGTACCTCCCAATGCGCTAAGCGAGGAGTGGGGAGGAAACCGCACCAACTTCCAAAGCATTTCGCTTGACTACCGCAGATTCCAATCGGATGCTTTGCTTGACTGTTATTTAATCGAATACGATGAAATTCGCAAGCATTCGGCTAATATTCAAATTACGACCAACTTAATGGGCACTTATCCGGAGCTTGATTATTTTAAATGGGCAAAGCATTTGGACGTTGTTTCTTGGGATAACTATCCTTCCATAGACACTCCTGTTAGCTTTACGGCTATGACGCATGCGCTAATGCGCGGCCTTAAGAGCGGACAGCCGTTTATGCTGATGGAGCAAACGCCAAGCCAACAGAACTGGCAGGCCTACAATGCCTTGAAGCGTCCCGGCGTAATGCGTCTTTGGAGCTATCAAGCGGTCGCTCATGGAGCGGATACGGTCATGTTCTTCCAGCTTCGCCGCTCTATCGGTGCTTGCGAGAAATACCATGGCGCAGTCATCGAGCATGTTGGGCATGAGCACACACGTGTTTTCCGCGAATGCGCAGAGCTGGGGCATGAGCTTACCAAGCTTTCAGACAAGCTGCTCGATTCACGGATCGATGCGAAGGCAGCGATCGTTTTTGACTGGGAAAACCGCTGGGCCGTCGAGCTTTCGAGCGGACCTAGCATTGCGCTTAAATACGTAGATGAAGTCCATAAATATTACGACGCGCTGTTTGAGCTCAATGTTCAAACCGATATGATCAGCGTCGAAGAACAGCTCGACCAATATGACTTGGTGATCGCTCCGGTTATGTATATGGTTAAGCCCGGCTTTGCCGAGAAGGTTGAAGCATTCGTTGAGCGGGGCGGCACGTTCATTACCACTTTCTTCAGCGGCATCGTCAATGAAAATGATCTGGTAACGACGGGCGGCTACCCGGGCAAGCTTCGCAAGGTCCTTGGCATTTGGGCGGAAGAAATCGACGCGCTGCTCCCGGGCCAACAAAATCAAATGGTTATGAAGAAAGTTGACGGCGCTTTAAGCGGCACTTATACCTGCAGCTTGTTATGCGATTTGATTCACTCCGAAGGCGCGGAGGTTGTTGCGGAGTACGGCTCTGATTTTTACAAAGGCATGCCGGCAGTTACCGTCAATAAATTTGGCAAAGGGGAAGCTTGGTATATCGCTTCCAGCCCTGATCAGCATTTCCTTCAAGCGCTGCTTGGCAATCTTTGCAAAGATAAAGGCATCGAACCGTTACTGGCAGCGCCTTCCGGCGTGGAAGTCACGCGCAGAAGCAAGGACGGCAAATCGTACACCTTTATATTGAACCATAACGCAGAGGCCGCAGAGATCGAGCTGGGCGCTGAGCCGCGTCCCGAAATGTTGACGGGCGAGCCTGTTAACGGCAAGCACAGCCTTGCTGCGAAAGGCGTTATGATCATTGAAGATTAGGTTTTGCCTAGAAAATTCGATCTAAACAAGCTCTCCTGCTGGGTATTTGGCATATGTTGTAGTTATAAGCCCGATGTGAGGGGAGCAGCGCTTGTGTCGAAAAAACGGCAGCGTTATTTATTGAGCATACTTGTGCTTGTATTGTATGTATTGCTCGTTCTTTTATTGCTAGCGATTTTAATTTGAGAAAAGGATTGTCCCAGACGGATGTTCGTCTGAGACAATCCTTTTTTTGCTGGAATATTGCTTCCTCCTATTACAAATAATGAACGGGAAGAAAGTAATGCGGATACGGAACCTCGAGCTTATGCCTAACGAGATACCGTGCCGGAAAAGGAGGATGGCGCAGTGGCTACAAAAAGCAAAAGCCGAAATAACTACAAAAAAATGGCGATGTCGCCGAAGGAATATCAATCTTTCGCGAAATCCATGGAGCCGCCAAGATCGATTTTGGGAAACTGTTTGAAGGCATTTGTTTTTGGCGGAGCAGTATGCGTGCTTGGACAAGCCATTCAAGAGCTTTACGTTCATTTGATGGGAATGAGTCAGGAAGCAGCAAGCAACCCCACGGTTGCGACGCTTATCTTAATATCCGTTATACTGACGAGTCTCGGCGTGTATGACAAAATCGCGCAATGGGCCGGTGCGGGTTCCGCTGTTCCCGTGACCGGGTTCGCGAACTCGATGTGTTCGGCAGCCTTGGAGCATCGAAGCGAGGGACTTGTGCTCGGCGTAGGCGGAAATATGTTTAAGCTGGCGGGATCCGTCATCGTTTTTGGTACAGTAGCTGCTTTTTTCGTCGGAATTGCCCATCTCATACTTGGTACTGGGGGTCAGTAATATGCTGCGTGGGAAGCAAACGTGGTGGTTTGAGAAGCGCCCGGTTATTATTGGCGAAGCAACCGTGGTCGGTCCTGACGAGGGAGAGGGACCGCTCGCGGCTGATTTTGATCTCGTACATCCCGAACTTGATATGCAGCAGAAAAGCTGGGAGAAGGCGGAACGGCTCCTGCTTGAGCAAGCATCCGAATTTGCCATACAAAATGCAGGCATACAGCGTGATCAGCTTCAATTTTTTATTGGCGGAGATTTGATGAACCAAATCATAAGCAACAGCTTCGCGGCTCGCTCGCTCGGTGTTCCTTACATCGGCGTTTTTGGCGCCTGCTCCACATCGATGGAAACTCTTGCGCTCGCTTCATTGCTCGTGAATTCCGGAGCAGGTACGCATGTGCTTGCGGGAACCTGCAGCCACAATTGTACCGCGGAGAAGCAATTTCGTTATCCAACCGAATACGGATCTCAGAAGCCGCCTACGGCGCAGTTCACCGTTACGGGGTCAGGCGCTGCCGTCGTCGCAGCGGAAGGTAACGGCCCGGTCGTTGAATGCGCGACAATCGGTAAAGTCATCGATTTAGGAATTACGGATCCTTTTAATATGGGAGCAGCAATGGCACCTGCCGCTGTCGATACGATACAAGCCCATTTTAACGATACCGGTCGCACGCCCAGCGATTATGACTTAATTGTAACGGGCGATTTGGCTGGAGTAGGGCATCCGATTGCGAAAGAGCTGCTTTTGAAAAACGGGGTACCCATGAATGATACGGTCTTCAGCGATTGCGGCCTGATGGTATATGACGTGCAGAAGCAAAAGGTGCAGGCTGGAGGAAGCGGCTGCGGCTGTTCTGCCGTAGTGACCTATGGGCATTTGCTTAAACGAATCAAAAAGGGTGAATTAAAGCGAATTTTAGTTGTTGCTACTGGCGCCTTGCTGTCACCGCTCTCGTTCCAGCAAGGGGAGAGTATTCCTTGTATCGCGCATGCTGTCGCCATTAGCGCAAAAGGAGGGTAAAACAGTATGATTTTTTTATGGGCCTTTCTAGTCGGCGGAGGGATTTGCGTAATCGGCCAGCTCATGTTTGACGTGCTTAAGCTTACGCCTGCGCATACGATGGCGACGCTGGTGGTTATCGGGGCCATTGTTGACGGCTTTGATTTATATGAGCCATTGGTCAAGTTCGCAGGAGCGGGAGCCACCGTTCCGATCACAAGCTTCGGCAATGCGCTCGTCCACGGGGCATTGACCGAGCTGCATAGTCAAGGTTGGATTGGCGTCATTTCCGGTATTTTTAAAGTTACCAGCGCCGGCATCTCTGCAGCTATAATTTTCTCCTTTCTGGCAGCGCTTGTGGTCAGACCAAAAGGATAATAAATATAGGACATAAGTTGGAGGATCCTGTGGGATCTTCCAATTTTTTTTGTAGCGAAAAAGTTTGTGCACGGGAAAGGAAGTACTGTAAAATAGTAGTATTGAGTAGGTACTTTAGCGTTATTTCGGGAGGTAATGATATGGATATTCGTCCTGCAGACATGCAATTATGTGCTACGATTCTACGAAACTTAGAAACTTGTATCCTTGGCAAACAGGAAGAAATCCAGAGATTGCTCATCGCCGTTATTGCAGGCGGACATGTTTTGCTGGAAGATGTGCCCGGCACAGGCAAAACGCAGCTCGTTAAAGCGTTGGCCAAATCAATCGGAGGTCAATTCCGCCGTATTCAATGCAATCCTGATTTGCTTCCGACTGACATTACAGGCGTTTCCATTTATCATCCAAAGCAGGAAACCTTTATATTTCGGCCGGGTCCGGTCATGTCTAATATATTGCTAGCCGATGAAATAAACCGGGCGACAACCAAGACCCAATCGGCGCTGCTTGAAGCGATGGAAGAGGGGCATGTAACGGTGGATGGAGATACATACGAGCTTCCCCGGCCATTCGTTCTGCTTGCCACACAAAATCCTATCGAGTTTGAAGGCACCTACACGCTTCCCGAGGCGCAGCTCGACCGCTTTATGATGAAGCTCTCGCTTGGTTATCCGAGCGAATCCGATGAGCAGCGAATGGTGCTATCTAATGAAGGAATACACCCATCCGACCGAATAGAGCCGATGATCAATATATCAGATATGATTCATATTCAGGATCAAGTGCTGCAGGTGCATATCGATGAAGCGGTAGGCAAATATTTGGTAAGCTTAATTAGAGGAACCAGGGAGCACGCGAATGTCATGCTTGGAGCAAGCCCCCGCGCGGCGCTGGCCCTCGCAAGAGCGGCTAAAGCGAGTGCGTATATCCAGCAGCGTACATTCGTAACGCCAGACGACGTAAAGGAGCTGGCGCCCCATGTTCTTTCCCATAGGCTTCTGCTTCGCACGGAGGCTAGAATGAACGGGCTTAAAGCGGAGGACATCATCGAACAGGTGATCCAGTCCACGAAAGTGCCGGTTCGGCTAGAGCGTTAATCGATGGCAGCGGCTAAATCTTCGAAGCTGCGCTGGCAGCTTGTCGCCGTTATTTATTTGAGCAGTCTTTTTTATTTTTTGTTCCAAGGCGGGAAAACCGCTATGATGCTTTTCATGATTTTAAATCTATTGCTCATTTATTTAGTGCTTGGGCGCTGGAGCGGCATAAACAGGGTTACGGGAAGCAGGAGCTACTCGGTACCGAGTTCGAATGCGCTTGATCAGTCCCTATCGGCCGGAAGCTCGCTAGAAGTGAATCTAACCATGAAAATACCAGGCTATTATCCGCTTCCTTATGTCATTGTAAGAGATCAGCTCCAGCGTCATAACGGGCAAAAGCTGGCTTTCGAGACCTCCTTCGTGCCGAATTGGAAACGATCGGGACAGGTGGCGTACCAGACCCCTCCGTTGCTGCGCGGAGAATACCGATTTACGCACACGCAGTGCTTGTCTTACGATGTATTCGGTTTATTCGAACATTCGGGCCAATTTGGCACGGAAACGGTGTTCAACGTGCTTCCTCAAACGGTTCCGCTTAGGCAATGGAATGGGATCCAACGCGGGATTCGGGGTCCGTACTCTCATGCCATTGCTTCCCGTTCCGCGAAGGAGACGACCCAAATCAACGGCGTTCGGGAATATTTGTACGGCGACCGTTTATCGCGCGTGCATTGGAATGCGACAGCGAAGACGGGACAATGGAAGTCGAAGGCTTTCGAACGTGAGTCATTGCCGCGTACGGTCGTCATCCTTGACCGGCATGCGGGCGGCTATAGCGGGGAATTGACAACCCGCTTTGAAGTAGCCGTATCTGCAGCTGCTTCATTGCTGGAGAATGGATTAAAAGACGACACGGCAATGGGCTTGCTTTCCATTGGCGAATCGTTGACCATGATTCCTCCTAAGTCAGGCGTCGATCAACGAAATGTGATGATGAGACATCTTACCTTTGTCAATGCGGATGCGCCGCGGCCCATGTATTCTTCTCTCAAGCAGGCGGATACGATTTTAGAGCCAGGCAGCTTTGCGGTCTTGATAACCCCAGAGACCGGTGCTGACGTGATTAAGAGCATGGAGTGGCTGACCCGAAAAGGAATTACGCCATGTTTGCTGCATATCTCATCCTCTGTTGACGCAAAAAGCCATAATACGTCATGGAAGCATGTGATGCGCGAGCGCGGCTGGCCGATATTCGAAATTCGGCAGCTCCAAGAGCTCCCTGCTGTCTTAGAAGGGAGCGGTATTGCATGAAGCGCAGCATGAAATCGATAGGCCTCTATCTTGCTAAGAATTGGTTCGATAAGCTCAGATTTATTTTTATTGCCATCATTCTATCCAATACGATTACGATTTTTGAAGACTTTTGGTGGGAGGAAACCTTCTCCGTTGCGTATTATACGCTGTTTGCCGCAGTGGTAATCGATGTTCTGCTGCCGGTTCGGATGAAGCTGCTGAAGCTGCTGCTTCAAGCGGCAGCGTCGATCGTGATTACGTCCCGGCTGGCGCAAATGGATTGGCTTATCGCTGCTCCGAAACGCTGGGAGGAATGGATTTGGTGGCTTCAAGTCCATGCGGCGCAGCTAAATCCATTTATTTGGATCAGCTTGGCTTTGCTTCTATTATATATTCTGTTTGGCATTTGGACGGCCACGCGGATCCGGATGTTCGGCTTCGTCGGCGTAAGTATCTTGGTCTTGACCATTGCGGATTCGTTTACGCCAATCTGGCTGTGGGATGAAGTAGGGATGGTTGTGTTCGTAGGCTTGCTCTGGCTTGTTGCCAGCCATATGGCAAGGCTGCAGCGTGAGCATCCCAGCAGTTGGAGAGAGCTGGTCGAATATCCGCTGCAATTAATTTTGCCGATTGCGCTTGTGCTTACCGTACTGATGACCGTCGGTCTAAACATGCCGTCCATTTCGCCGCTTCTGCAGGATCCCTATACGATCTGGAAGGAAGCAAAAGGGGAGCAAGTACAAGTATTTCTTGGCGATAAAGGCACGGATACGATAACACCGAATAAAACCGGCAATGCGAGCTCTGGTTACAGCCGCAATGATGATCAGCTTGGCGGCGGATTTGAATTCGATTATTCGCCGATGATGACCGTCACGACCTCGCATCGCAGTTATTGGCGCGGTGAATCGAAAGCCGTCTATACGGGTGTCGGCTGGATGGATGTTGATTCGGCAACAGGCGGTGAGGTTCTTGTTACCGTTCCTAAGGGCGAGACGCTCACTTCACTCGATCCTCCGCCTGCAGCCGGAACAACCAAGATTGATCAAATTGTTACGATGATTCGAAAGGATGTTTATCCGGTCTTGTTCGCGGCTGCTCCGCTGACGAGCGTAAACTGGATGGATGAGGATACCGCATCCCTTCCTTCTGGCTTAAGATGGGAAGCCTCCTCCGGCGAGCTGCGTTTATTGAACTGGTCCATGAAAAACCGTAAATATCCGCAGACCTATTCCGTCACCTCTTCGGTGCCTGTCATTGATGAGGCACTGCTGCGGGAGACAACGGCGGGCTGGCCCGATCAGGAAGCCGCGTCGAGAAATGCTTATTATTTGGATCTTCCGGAAACTTTGCCGGATCGCGTCAAGCAATTGGCGGAGGAAGTTACCGCGGAGGCCACGAACGATTATGACAAGGCCAAATTGCTGGAAGCTTATTTGAGGCTTAATTTTACTTACAATAACCTGCCTGATGAAACCAAGCTTACCGGATCGTCGCAAGATTTCGTGGATCAGTTTCTTTTTGAGCTCAAAGAGGGCTATTGCGATTATTTCTCTACTTCTATGGCGGTCATGGCGAGAAGCTTGGGACTCCCAGCCAGATGGGTTAAAGGCTTCGCTCCAGGCGTCCTGCCGATTAGCGATTACGGGCCACCGGGCGGATTTACGGATGAGAATATTAATCCGAGCGGCGCCGGTACTTATACGGTACGGAATTCAGATGCCCATTCCTGGGTTGAGATTTATTTTGACGGATTTGGCTGGATTCCGTTCGAGGCAACGGCCGGTTTTACTTTCCCTTATACGTTAGCGGAAGATCAGCCTGAAGCTTTGCCGGATGTCGATACGGAAGAAAGCGATGTTGCTGCAGTAAGCAGCACTGAAAGCTCATCGAGCTCGAAGCTTTGGGTTTGGAGTTCTGCTGCAATCTTATTCATTGCTGCGGCGGCTTGGCTTTTCATTCGGCGCGACAAACTTGTTTTTGCTTGGCGCAAGCTGCGGCACGGCTCATACACTTCAAATGACCGCATCGTGATCGAGACGCAAAAACTGCTTCGTGTATGCAAGAAGCGAGGGCTGGAGCGCGAGGAGCATGAGACGCTGCGGGAAGCGGTTATGCGCTGGTCTCAGAGCCAGAAGCGCCTGCGAGATGATTTCAGAGCGGTTCTGGACCGGTTTGAGCAGGCAAAATACAGCCCGTCCATGGCTTCACCGGAAGAAGCGGATCGATTTGTTGTTAAAGTAAGATCGTTAATCGATCAATTAAGGTGATTATCGGATTTTGTCGTTTGGCATGAAAAAATACCGCTTGCCTGAGAAATTGGCAGCGGTATTTTTTTGCAACTAATTTGGTTTGTATGGTATAGTTTCGTAAGATAGCAGGCAGAAAGCAGAGGGATATCCATTATGTTTGAACGGCTGTTGCCGCATATGCGCGTTAATACAGTTTATGAGATTAATTTAGATGAGCTGCATGCGAGAGGCGTTCGCGGCATCATTACGGATTTGGATAATACGCTCGTCGGTGCCAAGGTGGCGTTAGCTACGCCTGAGCTTGTGCAGTGGCTTGATTACGTGCGCTCACGCGGGTTTCAGGTTGTGATCGTGTCGAACAACAACGAAACCCGTGTCGGGAAGTTCGCGGCACCGCTGAATATTCCATATATTCACGCTGCTCGCAAGCCTGCTGGAAAAGCGTTCAGGAAGGCGCTCGGGGTACTAGGCCTAGAAGCAGATCATACAGTTGTTATCGGCGATCAAATGCTTACCGATGTGCTTGGCGGCAATCGAATGGGACTTTACACGATTTTGGTTACGCCGATCGCTCCGTTAGATGAAGGAATCATGACGCGGGTGAACCGCCGGATCGAACGTTTTGCATTAGTGCGCTTGAGGAAAAAAGGGTTATGGTATGAGGGGGAAACAAAGTGATGGAACAACAGCTTAGTCAGGCATCTGGTTCATGTGCGGGCTGCGGGGTGGCGCTTCAGACAAAAAGCTCCGATTTGCCGGGATATTTGCCGGAAGCGGCTATTGGGCGCGAACCGGTGATTTGCCAAAGATGCTTTCGGATTCGCAATTATAATGAAGCTTCATCCGTTGCGGTTGACCAGGATGACTTCTTAAAGCTGCTTGGCAGCATTGGGAACACGGACAGCTTAGTCGTGCATATTGTCGATTTGTACGATTTCGAGGGAAGTTTGATCTCAGGCTTGCAGCGGTTTGTCGGGAATAACCCGGTGCTGCTGGTCGTCAACAAGATCGATCTGCTGCCGAAAGCGATGAACGTCAACCGTCTGAGAAACTGGGTACAGAAGCAGGCGAAGGAAGAGGGCTTGCGCACGGTGGATGTCGTTCTGTGCAGCGCGAAGCGCAACATGGGCTTCGAGCGTATCATTGAAGCGCTTGAGCAATACCGCAACGGCCGCGACGTTTACGTGGTCGGCGCAACGAATGTCGGCAAGTCTACCTTAATTAACCGGCTTATCCGCGATTACAGCGATATGGAACGCGAATTGACAACATCCCGGTACCCGGGAACCACGCTCGATGCCGTTCATATTCCGCTTGAGGACGGCAAAGCGATTATTGATACGCCGGGTATCGTATATACCTCGCGGATGACGGAGGTTGTACCGCGCAGCTTCCTAGGCTCTTTGCTGCCGGACAAGCCGATCAAGCCGCTTGTTTATCAATTGAATTCAGGTCAATCCCTGTTTATCGGCAGCTTGGTACGGTTTGATTTCGTTGAGGGCGATCGTCAATCCTTTACGTTCTATGTGTCCAATGCGCTCAATATGCACCGGACGAAGCTGGAGCGTGCGGATGAGCTTTATGCCGATCACCGCGGGCAATTGCTCGGCGGCCCATCGCTCGAAGAGCTGGAGACCATTCCGGCTTGGACCAGACATTCGCTGCGCGTTAAACGCGGCTTAAACAAGGATGTGTTCATCTCCGGTCTTGGCTGGATTCAGGTGAATGGCACAGGCGGAGCCGTCATTGATATCTACGCGCCAAAAGGCGTAAAGGTCATGCTTCGCGACTCAATGATTTAACGACATGGGACTCGGAAGGGGAATTCTCTGTGACGAACGCGGGCGCAGGAAACCGGATCGACAGCAATACTTTATTATTCGGTGTAATCGGCGATCCGATTAGACATTCGAAATCACCGATCATGATGAACCGCGCCTTCCGGGAGACGGGAATCAACGGCGTATACACGGCATTTCACGTAACCTCAGACCGCGTCCGGGATTTCGCGGCAGGCGTACGGGCAATGGGGATTCGCGGCGTTAACGTCACGATACCGCATAAGCTCGATATCATGTCGGCGATTGACGAGATCGACCCGAGCGCACAGGCAATCGGCGCAGTAAACACGATCGTCAATGACGACGGACGGCTCATCGGCTACAACACTGACGGAATAGGTTACGTTCGTTCTCTAAAAGAAGAGGCGGAACGCGAGCTTGCGGGCAAACGAATCGTCGTGATCGGCGCAGGCGGCGCTGCCCGGGGAATTATTTTTGCCCTCGCAAACGAGATGCCAGACCGCATTACGATAGCCAATCGTTCCGTTGAGCGCGCCAAGGCGCTTGCGGATTCCTTGCACGGAAAAGTCGAGATCAGAGCTATTTCAATGGAGGGGCTGCAAAGCGCCTGCACGGAAGCGGACATCGTGATCAATACGACTTCCGTCGGTATGTTCCCGAATACGGATGAGACACCGATTGATGCAAGCTGGCTTAGGCCGGGTGCGGTCGCAAGCGACTTAATATATAATCCCTTAAAGACGCGATTTCTTCACGAGGCCGAGCAGCGCGGCTGCCGTATCCACGGCGGTCTAGGCATGTTCATTTATCAAGGCGCATATGCCTTCGAATATTGGACAGGACAGCCTGCCCCGGCAGCGGCGATGCGCGAGACGGTCTTAGCTTCTTTGCAAGGCTGACCGATATTTTTTTAACTCTTATTAAATAATAAACAGACGAAACATCGAGATGAAAGAAGGAACCATTATTATGCTTACAGGTAAACAAAAACGTTATTTAAGATCGCTTGCCCATCATTTGACGCCTATTTTCCAAGTGGGTAAAGGCGGTACAAACGACCACCTCGTTCGCCATATCGAAGAGGCTATTGAAACACGCGAGCTCATTAAGGTTTCCGTGCTTAATAACTGCCTGGACGATCCTAAGGAAATCGGCGCGGAAGTTGCCGCGGCAGCAGGAGCTGAGCTTGTACAGGTCATTGGGAAAACGATCGTCCTCTATAAGGAATCAAAAGATTACAAACAAATAGAGCTTCCAAGCGCTGCTCGCAAGTAAAGCCTTAGGATGGATCAGAGCTAATGCCGGATGTGGTTTTTACCATAAAGGGCATACTAAAAATACCGCAGCGAGTTTATGAGCTCTGATCCGGCTTGACGAATGGAGGCGTTCAACGAGTGAGCAAGATAGGCATAATGGGCGGCACTTTCGATCCCATCCATATCGGCCACCTGATTGCGGCGGAAACAGCGCGCGAGCAGTGTGACCTGCACGAGGTATGGTTCATTCCGTCTTACGGTCCTCCGCTTAAGGCTAACGAGCCGGGTGTTAGCGGAGAGCGGCGCTACGAGATGGTTTGCGAAGCCATCAGCAGCAACTCGGCTTTCCGCGCACTAGATATCGAATTGCTTCGCGGCGGTGTCAGCTACTCCTACGATACGGTTAAGGAGCTGCAGAAAAAAAATCCGAACGATTCTTTTTCGTATATTATCGGATCGGATCGGATTAATGACCTGCCGCAATGGTATGAAATCGAACAGCTTGCTTCCCGTATTTCATTTATCGGTTTGGAGCGTCCCGGGGATCCGATTAATCTGGCCGCGCTGCCGCGTTACTTGCAGGAGCGGGTAAAGCTTATTCATATGCCGGCAATCGACATTTCTTCTACGGCGATACGAAGCCGTAGAAATGCGGGGCAAACGGTTCAATATTTAGTGCCGGATTCGGTGAACAGCTACATGAGGAGGTACAAACTGTATGAATCGTGAGCAAATGATCGAAAAGGTAAAAGCAGAAATGCCGGAGCGGAGATGGCTTCATACGCAAGGCGTCATGGAAACGGCTGTCCTGCTGGCCGAACGGTTCGGCGAGGACCCCGTGCGGGCAGAACTTGCTGCCATTTTGCATGACGTAGCCAAATACTGGCCGACAGAGCGCATGCAGCAAGTCATACGCGAGCAATCCTTGCCCGCCGAGCTGCTGTTTTATGATAAAGAGCTGTGGCATGCGCCGGTTGGAGCCTGGGTGGCTGAGCATGAATACGGCGTAACGGATGCCGAAGTGCTCGATGCCATCCGATATCATACTTCTGGACGCAGAGGAATGTCGAAGCTTGAGAAGATTGTGTGTCTGGCGGATTATATGGAACCAGGGCGCGACTTTCCGGGCGTGGATACGATACGCGAGCTTAGCGAGCAGTTTTTGGATAAGGCGCTGCTGGCAGGGTTTAATTCTACGATTTTCTTCTTGTTAGAAAAAGGGAAACGAATATTTCCGCTAACGGTAGAAGCGAGAAACGGTTTATTGGAATAATTATATTTTACAGGAGGTTGAGCTATGGCGGTACATTCAGATGAATTGCTTCAAATTACGGTTGCAGCGGCAGAAGACAAAAAAGCAGTGCGGGTAGTGGCTTTGAATCTAAAAGAAATATCATTGGTTGCGGATTATTTCGTCGTTTGCAGCGGGAATTCGGATACGCAGGTACAAGCAATCGCAACCGAAATTCGCAAGCAAGCCGAGAAA
Source organism: Paenibacillus sp. LPE1-1-1.1 (assembly GCF_040676435.1). NCBI lineage: Bacteria > Bacillati > Bacillota > Bacilli > Caryophanales > Paenibacillaceae > Paenibacillus > Paenibacillus sp. LPE1-1-1.1. Next base: position 692,227 of record NZ_JBEGHY010000001.1, on the reverse strand, counting down.
AGCGGAACCCGGGTTCGGGGAATCGAAGGCATGGATTCGGCTAGATGGGTACTGATCGATCTCGGCGACGTGATTGTTCACGTATTCCACCGCGACGAGCGTGAATATTACAACATCGAGCGGCTTTGGTCCGACGCGAAGGTTGTGGAGTTCGCATGAGTTTTGTAGCCGGTACGACTCAAACGTTAAGGGTGGCACGCGAGGTGTCGCCCTACGGGTATTTTTTGAGCGACGGGGAGTCGGATGTGCTTATGCATTATACGGAGCTCGTGGGCTCTAAGCCTAAAATCGGCGATGATGTAGAGGCTTTCCTGTTTTATGACTCGGAGGATCGTTTGGCCGCCACCATGAAGAAGCCATTGCTGCAGCTCGGCGAGCTTGCTAGGCTGCGTGTCGCGGACGTTCATCCAAGACTTGGCTGCTTTCTAGAAATGGGACTTGGCAGGCAATTGCTGCTTCCTCTCTCGGAACTGCCGGAGAGCATCGACTATAGGCCTCTGCCTGGCGACGAAGTTTTCGTTGTCATGAAGCATGACAAAATCGGAAGGCTCGTTGCCAAGATCGCATTCGAGGAAGAACTATCGGAGCTCGTATTTCCTGCGCCCGAGAGCTGGAATAACCAATGGGTTGAGGGCTGGGTAACCAAAACGCTTCAGCTCGGTTCGTTTGTGATGATCGACGGAGGCGTTGTAGGCTTTGGCGTCTACGGTCTGATTCCAAGCGCTGAACGTATTCGTCCGCTTCGGCTCGGCGAACGCGTGAGCGCCCGGGTCACCTTTATTCGCGAGGACGGCAGAGCAAACCTGTCGATGGCGCAGCGTAAGGAAGTAGGACGGATTGAGGATGCCGATCGGATCCTCGCTTTCTTGAAAGAAAGACCAGGAGGCGGCATGCCATACTCCGACGAAACGGATGCCGACATTATTAAACAAAAATTCGGAATCAGCAAAGGCGCATTTAAACGCGCGATAGGCAAGCTGATGCGTGAAAGACTCGTAACGCAGAAAGGCAGCTGGACATATCTGGCGGAAAATCCGCAAGCTGAAGCGACGGAGCAAGCGAGCGCTTCAGGAACCGAAGGTGAAGGGACTGACGGGCAATGACACGCTCATACGGACAGTTTGCAACGGTATATGATCAGCTGATGGAGGACATGCCTTACGCGGATTGGCTGGGCTTTGCAAGGGCAAGCTGGTCGCGTTACGGGATGCCGGCGACCGTTGTTGACCTTGGCTGCGGCACAGGGAGTCTCTCTATTCCGCTGGCCCGCTCGGGCTTCCATGTCTATGGCATTGACCTCTCTTCTGATATGCTTTCCGTTGCCCGCAGTAAATGGGATGAGACGCCTCAGTTAGTGGCAAGGCCGCGGGCAGGCTCTCTTCGGTGGCTGCAGCAGGATATGCGCGAATGGGAGCTTCAGGAGCCCGTTGACGCGGTGATATCGTTTTGCGATTGTCTAAATTACTTAACCGAGGAAGACGATATTGAAGCAGCCTTCCGTGCAACTTACGAGGGCTTGCGCAGCGGCGGTTCCTTCCTGTTTGACATGCACCCTCAAAAACAGCTTATCCGCTATGCGGAGGAGCAGCCCTTTGTGCTGGATGAGCGGGATGTCGCGTACATATGGACCTGTGATTTTGATGAAGGACGCTGTGAGATTGAGCATCACTTAACGATTTTCTCGCGTGACCCGGATTCGAAATTTCACCGGTTCGAGGAATCGCATGTGCAGCGTGCCTATGATCCGGATTGGATCGAGTCTGCCTTGCGGCGTGCCGGCTTCCAAACGGTAGACCGTTATGCGGATTTTGAGCTGAGGCCGGCAAACGGCGATTCAGAGCGTTTATTCTTTGCCGCTATCAAATAATGACTTATGCTAAACATAAACAAAAAGGGCGATCCTAAAAGGTAATCTTACCTTATAGGATCGCCCTTTTTTATCGGCTGCTTAAATGATTTTTGGGGATACCTGAACATTTGCCTTTCCCCGGCGTATTGTTCCCTCCCGAATCCACGCTCAGAATCTTTAATCCATCGCCTGCGGGCTCGTAAGCAATCTCATAGTCCAAATAGGAGAGAGCCGGCTTCGGGGTCGCATAAGGGCCGTAGAGCTTCGTAAATTCATTGGAATGCTCCTGCGTGTCCGGTTCAAATGCTTTGCGGTACTTAAAGGGATAGGATGAGGTATGGACGACCATCTTCCAGGCTGATAGGGAGAATAGGGTTGACGATTAAAGAAACCTTGAAAGCAACTATATCTAGTATTTCGCAAAAAATGTCGGTTTCTGCTGCTGATTGTAATATTTTATCAGGAGCAGCATGGTGAACGAGAAGTGCTATCAGAATCTTCGAATCGCATGCTTGTATAATGCTAGATATTGTGTCTCTTAACCCGTTTACTCGCGAAGTGCATCTTTCAAACGACTGTTCATTCCGGCCGCAGCCGATGCTTTCCGCACGGAATCGAGCTTCATTTTCTTCAATTGACCGGCCATTTGAGCATGGTCATTTTCGAGCTTTTCGATATAAGAAAGCAACTCAGGCACCGTATATCCGGCGTCTTTGAACAGTTTCTCTACGGTTTCACGCATTTGACCTGCCGTTGTTTTTATGTTCATGGGTCCCTCCGTAATAGCAATAAAATGTCACTATCCCATCATATCCGCATCTGTTAAAATAGTCGAGTGCGCCAAAAAAACAGATTAATATTTTCTCCATAATTTTCATTGACTACTCCTATATATTGATGTAGAATCAAAAACATCAACTACATATTGATGTGGATTGGTGCTTTCAATGATTACCATCGGTAAACCTTGAACCGGCGCAGCTGACGGATTTGCTAGTCAGAAGCGCTTTTTGATTGCTTGATTTCAGTAGGGGAGCGAACGTGCTATGCTAGTTGTCTATGATTCCAAAACAGGTAATGTCAAGCGTTTCATTAAAAAATTGAATATGCGGGCAGTGCCAATCGATGAGAAGACAGCAGTGGACGAGCCGTTCGTGCTGGTCACGTATACAACAGGGTTCGGCCAAGTTCCAGAGAAGGTCACTTCTTTTCTGGAGAACAATGCGGACATGCTTCGCGGCGTTTCTGCCAGCGGCAACCGAAACTGGGGAACTGGCTTCGCGAAAAGCGCGGATACGATCTCCCAAAAGTATGATGTCCCCGTGATTTTGAAGTTTGAATTGTCAGGCACTAATCAAGATACGCAACATTTTGTCGAAAGGGTGCGAACCATTGAAGCATATTGAACTGAATAACGAATTGATGCAGCGCGGTGCAGACGGATTTTACCAGCTGGAAAAAGATAAAGAGGCTGTTGCTGCATTTATGGAAGAAGTGGAAGAGAAGAGCGTGAAGTTCGATTCCCTCAAACACAAGCTAGATTACTTAATCGAGAACGATTATTACGATAATGTATATGAAAAATATACACATGAGCAGGTTGAGGCTGTATATACGTTAACAGCGAACAGCGGCTTTGAATTTCAGTCCTACATGGCAGCATCGAAGTTCTATAAAGACTATGCGATGAAGACCAACAACAAAGCGCAATACTTAGAGCAATACTCCGACCGTGTAGCGATCGTTGCTTTGCACCTAGGCGAAGGCGACGCAGCAAGAGCACTCCGTATCGCTGAAGCGATGATTGATCAACGCTTGCAGCCAGCTACTCCCACCTTCCTGAATGCGGGCAAGAGCCGTCGCGGTGAGATGGTTTCCTGCTTCCTGCTTGAAATGGACGACTCGCTTAATTCCATCAACTACGTTTTAGGAACATGCATGCAGCTATCCAAAATCGGCGGCGGCGTTGCCGTCAACCTCTCGAAGCTTCGCGGACGCGGCGAGCCGATCAAAGGCGTAGAAGGCGCTGCAAAAGGCATCATGCCGGTACTTAAGCTAATGGAGGATGCATTCTCTTACGCAGACCAAATGGGTCAGCGCAAAGGCTCAGGAGCTGGTTATTACAACATCTTCGGCTGGGATATCATCGAGTTCCTAGATTGCAAAAAAATTAACGCCGATGAGAAGGCGCGTATTAAAACGTTGTCTATCGGCCTCATTATTCCGAATAAATTTTACGAGCTCGCAGCTCAAAACAAACCGCTATTCGTATTTGGTCCGCATTCCGTTCAGAAAGCATACAACAAGCATCTCGATGACATGGATATGGACGAGATGTACGAAGAATTGCTCGCTAATGAACTGGTAACAAAGAAAAAAGTAATGAACGCACGCGACATGTTGACAAAAATCGCTTCGATTCAGCTTGAATCAGGCTACCCATACATCATGAACAAATCAAATGCTAACAGCGTTCACGCGCTCAAAGATATCGGATCGATCAAAATGTCCAACCTTTGCACGGAAATTTTCCAGCTGCAGGAGACTTCAGAAATAAAAGATTATGGCTTTGATGATGTTATTCAACGCGATATCAGCTGTAACCTTGCTTCACTTAACATTGTTAATGTTATGGAGCATAAGAAGATAAAAGAGTCCGTACATGTGGGCATCGAAGCATTGACGACAGTCAGCGATTTGTCTAATATCGATAATGCCCCAGGCGTTCGCAAAGCAAACGAGGAGCTTCATTCCGTAGGACTTGGCGCGATGAACCTGAACGGCTACCTGGCGAAAAACAAAATCGCCTACGAAAGCGAAGAAGCAAAGGATTTTGCCGGCGTTTTCTTTATGATGATGAACTACTACTCCCTTGAGCAAAGTATGGAAATCGCCAAAGAACGTGGCATTACCTTCAAAGATTTCGAACGTTCCGAGTATGCGAAGGGAACCTATTTCACTCGTTACGTAGAGACCGATTACCGTCCAAAAACGGATCGAGTCAAGGAATTGTTCGAGGGTATGGAAATCCCTTCACCTGAGGATTGGGCAGCTCTAAAAGCAAAAGTACAAGAGCACGGTTTATACCATGCGTACCGCCTTGCTATTGCGCCGACACAAAGTATTTCGTATATCCAAAACGCAACATCGAGCGTTATGCCGATTGTCGAGCACATCGAGACACGCACGTATGCGAACTCAACAACCTATTATCCGATGCCGTATTTGGCACAGGAAAACTATTTCTACTACAAATCAGCCTACAATATCGATCAATTCAAGCTGATTGATCTCATTGCTGAAATTGGGCAGCACGTAGACCAAGGGATTTCATCGGTGCTGCATGTAAATAGTAATGTGACGACTCGCGAGCTGGCGCGCTTCTATGTTTACGCTGCACAAAAAGGGCTCAAATCGCTCTATTACACAAGAACGAAGCGGCTTTCCGTTGAGGAATGCACGAGCTGTGCCGTTTAAGTTTTATTTTAATTGATGCTTACGTAGCAAAGAAGGAGCTCATCAAATGAAAGCAGTAAACTGGAACCGCCCGGATGACGATTTCACATTAACATTCTGGCAGCAAAATGTAATGCAATTTTGGACGGATGAAGAGATTCCGTTGTCGGACGATAAGATGGATTGGATGGAAATGACAGACGCTGAGCGCACGCTTTACAAAAACGTGCTCGGCGGTCTTACGCTGCTTGATACGATTCAAGGCGGTATCGGCATGCCGAAAATTTTGGAGCATGTAGATGGCTTGCAGCGTAAAGCTGTGTTGTCCTTTATGTCGATGATGGAGCAAATCCATGCCAAATCGTACAGCAGTATTTTCACGACGCTGGCATCCGGTGAAGAGATCGATGAGATCTTCCTATGGGTGGAGAAAAACGAACAGCTGCAGAAGAAAGCGAATTTGATTTCTTCCTGGTATTCGAACATTACGGGCCCGAGAGAGCTTTATAAAGCGATGGCTGCGTCTGTATTCTTGGAAAGCTACCTTTTCTACAGCGGCTTCTTCTATCCGCTTTATCTGGCTGGCCAAGGCAAAATGACGAGCAGCGGCGAAATTATCGATTTGATTTTGCGTGACGAGAGTATTCACGGCTTGTATGTGGGCGTTCTTGCGCAAGAGCTTTTCCAAACCTTTAGCGCCGAGGAGCAAGCAGCTCTTCAAACCGAGATTTATGCGCTGTTAAATGAGCTGTACGAGAACGAGATCATCTACACCGAGCATTTGTATGCTCCCCTCGGCCTAGCTGAGGAGGTTAACGTTTACGTGCGTTACAATGCGAATAAAGCGCTTATGAATCTTGGCATGGAGCCGCATTTCCCTGAGGAGCAGGTAAATCCGATCGTGTTCAACGGCATAAGCACACATACGAAGCAGCATGACTTCTTCTCCAAAAAAGGAAACGGTTATGTCCGTACGATTCACGTTGAGCCGTTGAATGATGATGATTTCGTATTCAACTTTTAATAAATCCTAAGCTTCATTCCATACACCTATAGCCATAACTGAGGAACCCCCGCATAACGCGGGGGTTCTTTTGTTTGAGCGTTGTCACAGACTGGCCTCCATGGTTCCAAGTCTTCCGAATCTCGGAAATGCCTTCCAAGAATTAGGGAAAAACAACTAATGCAGTTAAAACGGCCTACAACAAGAGAATCATATTCATGTCATAGCATAAGAGCTTTTGTCGAAGTGGTTGTAATAATATTATGAATATAATAAATATATATAAGCGAGGGCTTGAAAGGACGCTGCCGGGCAAAGGAGGGAAAGGGATGAGGCGTGCGTCCAGAAGCGAACCTCCAAAAAACAATCCAACCGAGGTGTAACCATGTTACGTAAACTTACCGTTATCGGGCTCGCTGTTGTCTGTACGTTGTCCTTGTCTTTGAGTGCAGCAGCAGCCGACTCCAAGGATAAGCCGCAAGCAAGCACGATCGTTTGGCCGGAAAAGCAAGCGCTTCCAAGTTTTTCGAAAATAAAACAGCTGGAAGTGGCGGATATTTATGATGCGCCCGGAGACATAAAAATATTGATGGCGACGCTGCAAGGCATTGTTAACCGTGCCGAGCCTCGCATTTATTTGCTTGAAAACAAAGAAGAAGGGGCATTCACTTGGCTGAATGACCTGGATGTTACTTACAAGGTGAGGGATGATTACTGGCAGATCGTCCGTACTTACAAGAAGGAAATCAGCGGAATCATCATTTACGATCCGAAGGTGCCAGACTCCGTCAACGTAGCAACGACTTTGGCCGGCTTGAAAAATGCCGTAGTCGCAAGTCCGGAAATTGCGCAGAAACTGCAGGCCGCGCCATACGACTTGAAAGTATTGGATGATCTGCAAGGGAAATTCAAGGATAGGCTGGATGCTTATACTTGGCAATACGAGAACCTCTGGAGCCAAACGACGCATCGGATGCTCGTTGGACTTAATCCGGAAACCTCGATCAAACTTCCGGAAAATCAATCAGACTTGTTCAAAGTTATCGACGAAGATAAGACACAGGAACGAGATGGGAATAATAGAAAAGTGTATGATCTTGACCTAAGCGCGAGTCTTGGCAAAACGGATGTTTATCTTCGCTTTGAAGATGCGTTTACGCAGGACGGCTGGGGATCTGCCGTCCATCAGGTTACGGTTAAAGCTGACGGGAAGACCGTTGCGGAATTTATTCCGGGCACGCCGGAGGAAGAGACTTTCTTATATGATCGGCAGAGCTCGCAGTTATCTACGGGCAACGGAGGTCATCGGTTCGCCGATAATGGCCGCTACTTTATCTATAAATTCACGCCGCCTGCCGGTACGAAGCAGCTAACGGCTTCCGTGGATATGTGGAATCAATACAAAGTGTCCGCAGGCAATGTTCAACCGGTGTCCTCTGAACAGAAGGAGCCTTACGGCTACCTGCGTGATTATGCGGTTGCGAACAAAGCGATGGTGTTCTGGCTCGATTCCAACGTGCCGAAAGAGAAAGAACTTTTCCAGAAAATCCTCTCGGGCGTGAAGCCGGGCACACCTTATCTAGGTTGGTTCAGTAATGATACCGACGGAGAATTCAGCGGCGTTGAGATTACTTCTAATTATGGCGTCTATGTGCTCGCGGCCGATTGGTTCAGCAACTTGACGGTATTCTCCGGTACCAAAGCGAATGCCGTGAAAGCGAAGACGGTAAAAGCGCCTGAGCTGGAGAACAAGATTTATGTTACGTACACCTTCAGCGAAGGCGACAACTTCCAGTATAACCAGCATAGAATGCGTATTTTATGGGATGATCCGAGCAGAGGCAAGGTACCGCTGAACTGGACCTCCAGTCCGCTGCTCTACGATGGCGCGCCTGCGATGCTGAACTATTACAGGGAGACCGCTACGGATAACGACCTGCTTATCGCGGGACCGTCCGGTGCGGGATACTTCTATCCAAATGCATGGCCTGCAAAATCATTCGCTGACTTCCTGAAGCAGTCGAATTCGTATATGGAGAAGACCGGCATGACGATTCCTTACGTATTGAACCGCATCAACAGCGAAAATATACCGCTCAGCGAGGCGCATGCCGATGCTTATATCAAGGAATATAAGCCATCGGGGATGTTCCTGAGCTGGGAAGACCGCCATGGCGTAGAGATCGTCGGCGGAAAGCTTCCCGTCTCGACGATTCAAGGCATCAGCACGGTGAAGGACGGCGAGAAGATTCTGGCCGATGCCAAAGCGAAATGGGACGGGAAGTCGCCGTTGTTCATCTCCTTGGGCTTGCTTGCTTGGAGCATGACGCCGTCGGATATCGCTCAGCTGCAAGCGTCGCTTGGGCCGGAGTACGAAGCAGTTCGCGCAGACCAGTATTTCTCGTTGATTCGCAGCGCGAACGGCCTGCCTGCTAAGCCATAACATAGTTACCTGTAATGATAGAGAGGACACCGCTTGTATCGGTCGTCCTCTCTCTATTTAAATGAAGCTCCTGCGGCGATCGGGTTCTAGGATTCTTAAGCCGTAAGCCAAAGAAATAAATCTAATCGCTCCTGCCCGGAAAAACGTTTTCGGGCATAATTTGTTATTAAGCTCACTTGAAAAAAGGACAGCAAACATATATTATATATAACATAACAAATATACAGAATTTTTGGTGAAAAACATGAAAAATGAGAGAATGCCACTGTATCAGCAAATACAGGATTATATTAAAGAGCTCATTCAATCCTCCGGGCTAAAGCATGGTGACCGGATTCCGACCGAAAAGGAGCTCATGGAGCTTTTTAACGTAAGTAAAATTACGGTCGTTAATGCTTTGGCGGGGTTATCCAATGAAGGCTCGATTACCCGCGTTCCCGGAAGAGGGAGCTTCGTGAATCATGCGAAGGCGGAGGCTCCCGATGCCGGACGGCCTGCGGCCCATCTCCTTGAGCAGCGGGAAAAAGGATTAAGGGAAAAGATCATAGGAATCGTGATGCCGACCATTGAGGATTATTTTTCGATACGCTTGATCGACGGGATGCAAAAGGGTTTGCTAGAAAAGGGTTACCGATCCGTAATCCAATTGACCGGGGGCCAGCTGGAGAAAGAAAAAGAGGCCATAAAGCTGTTTGCGGATATTGGCGTCGAAGGTCTGCTCATTTTCCCGGTTGACGAAGGCCAGTATAACGAAGAAATTTTAAGCATGAAGTTCAGCGGGTTCCCGTTTGTCCTGATCGACCGTTTCTTGCCTGGAGTGGAGACGGATTACATTGCGTCTGACGGACGAATCGGCACGCAGCTTGCGGTAGATTACCTCTGGGAGCTGGGACACCGGGAAATCGCTATATGCTCCGATTCGCCGCTTCAGACGGTTACCGTTCAGGAACGGATAGACGGATATATGAACGCGCTAAAAAACAAAGGCGCGCTAATTAATCCCGCGCATATCATTACGGAATTCAGTTTAAGGACATCGGATGATGTTCAAGCTCATCCTTTGTTCCGATATGTCAAAAACCGGATGGCTACCGCCTATATTACGTTAAACGGCAAGCTTGGCGCACACATTCATCAAATGGCTGAGCTCGCAGGGCTTAACGTGCCTCGGGATTTATCGATCATAACGTTCGATGATTCGACCGCGATTATGGAAGGGGTCACGAATTTCACCCATATTAAGCAGTTCGAGCATGAAATCGGTTATCAGGCGGCAGAGCTGCTGCTTAACCGTATAAACGCCGAGGGAGAGCCTAAGGGGAAATACAGCAAAATATTAATAAAACCGGAGTTGATTACCCGCCATACGACGAGTGCATGCAAATAAGAAGATGAAGCAAAAAAAAGGCTGTTCGGTCTGTCATTCAACATGACAAACCGAACAGCCTTTTTGCATTTAACTCGGGTCATTCGGGAATAGAAGCGCGACTTAGCGAAGGATTCAAATTTCGATGGAGAGAAAAGATATCATGATTAATAATTTTTAATATATATTGAATATATTAAGTCTATTATAATTCATTATTCGACAAAACTTTTCAAAAAAACTTATCAGAAATTGATTGAAATAGGATGAAAGTTAGAGGGTGAATGCTTTTTTTCTCCTTTTAGTGATTCGGGATCAGCTTTTTACCCGTTATTTGTATAGATTTCAGAAATTCACAGCAAGGCTGATATATTTAAATGTTTATAAAATTATATTGAATATATACATATTAAACGTTATACTGAGGAAGAAAAAACCAACCTTATTCTTATCTATATCCGAAAAATATGAAAATCCGGCAAGGAGGTCTTGCGTTTGGCCAGAGATCGAAGGGAAGAAAGAACCGGCTTTCAGGAATCTGCTCCTTATCGCGCTTCATATGACTTGCAGACTGATTTCATTATGGTGTACGGGATCGACGATACGATGCCGGAACGGATCCGCCAGTGGAAGGAAAAGGGCTATATCGTTCATTTGATGACAGGTGTGGCATGGGGAAAATACCAAAACTATCTGAATGGCGAAATAGATGGGCGAAGCCACTGGGATGAAGCACAGACGGACAGAAGCGGGGATCGCATTATACATGGCGATACGCCGGATATTCCGTATATGGTTCCAACCCTCTCTTATACGAATTTTTTGGCAGGGCCTATTCGTCTAGCGGTTGATGCAGGCGTTGAAGCGATTCATTTGGAGGAGCCCGAGTTTTGGGTAAACGGCGGCTATTCCGAGGCGTTTAAGCGGGAATGGAGGCTGTATTACAGGGAGCCTTGGTCAGCTCCGCACGCGTCTCCGGATGCGCAGTTCAGAGCTTCGAAGTTAAAAGCGTACTTATACACGCGCAGCCTTGACCGCTTGTGCGCCGAATTAAAGGAATATGCCTTAACAACGCATGGCCGGGATTTACGATTTTACGTCCCGACGCACAGCCTGATCAACTATACGCAGTGGAGGATCGTCAGTCCGGAGTCGCAATTGATCGATCTCCCTTCCATTGACGGCTACATCGCACAGATTTGGACCGGTACGTCACGGACGCCCAATGTCTACCACGGGATAAGGAAAGAAAGAACCTTTGAAACCGCTTATTTGGAATATGGCATCATGCAGGAGCTGGTCAGAGGTACGGGGCGCCGGATGTGGTTTCTTCATGATCCGATTGAGGACAATCCGAACTATACATGGGCGGATTACAAACAAAACTATTTTCGGATCGTTACCGCATCGCTTCTGCATCCCGCCGTTTCGCATTATGAGGTGTCCCCTTGGCCGAAACGGGTTTTTGAAGGGAAATATCCGTCGGAGGACGGAACGGGGAAAGAAGGCATGCCGCCGGCCTATGCAACGACACTGTTGAATGTGATGCATACGCTTGGGAACATGGATCAGGAGCTGGAGCAGACAGATGAAACAATGCAGCAAGTCGGAATTTTAATTGCCGATTCGGCTATGTTCCAGCGCATGAGGATGGAGGCGCAAGCGCCTGGGCAGCTGATCAAATACGACGGTACCAACGCAGAAGCTTTCGGACAGGAAGGGGATACGGAGCTGCTCGATTTCTCTCCTTTCTATGGGCTTGCGCTGCCATTGCTCAAACACGGCATTCCGGTTCGGCCGGTTCAGCTGGACAATGTGCGGCGGTTTCCTCATTATTTGAACGGCTATCGCGTGCTGCTGCTCAGCTACGAATTTATGAAGCCGGAATATCCGGACCTGCATTTCGTTTTAGCCGGATGGGTCAGAAACGGAGGCGCGCTGGTGTATGTCGGTGACGACTCCGACCCGTACCACCGCATCCGCGCTTGGTGGAATGAGAGCGGATCGAACTATGATTCTCCGCGTGAGCATCTATTTGAACAGCTGGACCTGCAAGGAGCAGGGAACGGCGTATTCCGGGCAGGCAAAGGCGCGGTCGGTTACCTAGACGTCGCCCCCGATGAATGCGCGAAATCGGTTGAAAGCGCCGCTGCCTTGCGCAGGATGGTATTGGAGACGATTGAAGCACTCGGCGATCCGGATTTTCAACTGCGGCCAAAGCATTATTTCCAGCTTCGGCGCGGTCCATATATCATTGCCGCCGTTCTTGATGAGTCGATCGCGGAAACGCCGTTGACGATACCGGGCCCTGTGGTCGATTTGTTTGACCCGGCGCTCGCCGTACGGCATGAAGCAATAATCGGGACGGGCGAACAAGCATTTTTGTTTGATTTGAAGATAGGCCGGCCTGTTGACGATACCGTCGAATGCATCGCGGCATCATCTAGGATCGAAGCGCTCGCCTTAAACGAAACGGGATTTGAATTCCAGGTAAAAGGCCCTGAAAATATACGGGCGGCGGCAAGGTTCTACTGTCAGCGTCAGCCAGTATCTGCCGCGCTGGAATACCGCGGCCAGACGGAATTGATTCCGTACGAGTGGGACGCAGCTTCGGAAACGGTTTTGCTTCATTATTACCATTTGAGCGATACGGACGTCACAGTGAAAGTGAAATTTACGGGCTGATCATTTTCTGAAAAAAGGAGACAGGATATGCCATATGAAATCGTAAGGCCGGAGCAGCTGAAATCGATGATAAACGAGTGGAAGGAACAAATTTATATACCGCTGGAGGAGCTTCGCGTTACGGCATGGGTGACGCCGGAGCCTGTACCCTTTGAAGAGCGAAAGTCTGGAAGGATGACGGAGCTCTCGCCCGGTGACCGTTGGGGAAACTTGTGGGACTGCGCGTGGTTTCATTTTGCAGGCAAGATACCTGAATCGGCCAAAAGCGCCAAGATCGTATTGCTGATCGATATAAACGGCGAGCTATGCCTTGTTGACGACGAGGGCTCGCCCGTACAGGGCTTGACGAACATTAACTCGGAATTCGATTATTCCCTGGGCTTGCCGGGTAAACGAGTCGTTCATTTGAGTGAATCGTCTACAGGAGAGGAAACGATCGACCTGTGGGGCGATGCGGGCTGCAATGATTTATTCGGGCGTTTCCGCAGCGGGACGCTGAAAGAAGCCAGTATCGCCGTTTGCCGCGAGGAAGTCCGTCAGCTCTATTACGATGCTGAGGTACTGCTTGAAACGGCGGAACGGCTGCCCGCAGGCTCGGCACGGAAAGAACGGATACTGCAGGCATTATATGAGGTATCTCTGCTGTTGACCGAATTGTCAGATGACCTTGTCGGCAAAGCAAGGCAAATACTTGGCGATCAGCTTGCGAAGCGGGGCGGCGACCCGGTGCTGAAGATCAGCGCGGTCGGCCATGCGCATCTTGACCTTGCTTGGCTTTGGCCGATCAGGGAAACCATCCGCAAGGGGGCGAGAACGTTCTCGACGGCGCTGCGCATGATGGAACGTTACCCTGACTATATATTCGGGGCGAGCCAACCCCAGCTCTACGATTGGATGAAGAAACAATATCCGAAGCTGTACGAGGAGATCGGGCAGCGCGTGCGGGAAGGGCGCTGGGAACTTCAAGGCGCGATGTGGGTTGAATCGGATACGAATGTGCCCGGCGGAGAGTCGCTTGTCCGGCAGATTTTGTACGGCAAGCGGTATTTTCAGAAGGAATTCGGTCAAGAGATGAAATCGCTATGGATGCCGGATGTATTCGGATATACCGCAAGCCTGCCGCAGCTGCTGAAAAAATCAGGCGTCGACTACATGATGACGCAGAAGCTGTCTTGGAGCGTGTATAACAAGCATCCCCACCATACCTTCCATTGGCAGGGTATCGACGGATCGCAGGTGCTGATGCATATGCCGCCTGAAGACACCTACAACAGCCCGGCTGCGCCGCGCTCGATCGTTAAGGCGGAAACGGAATATTTGGATAAAAACGTGTCGGACCACTGCCTCATGTTATTCGGAATCGGCGATGGCGGCGGCGGCCCGGGGGAAGAGCATTTGGAAAGGCTGACCCGCGAGAAAAACTTGCTCGGCTTGAGTCCGGTAGAGCAAGAGCCGTCTTCGGTCTTTTTCGAGAAGCTGGATGAAGGAAAGGATCGCTATCAAACTTGGCGCGGGGAGTTGTATCTGGAGAAGCACCAAGGTACGCTGACGAGCCAGGCACGGAACAAATGGTACAACCGAAAGCTGGAGAAAGCGCTGCGGGAGCTCGAATTTTCCGCGGTGCTAGCGGGAATAACGAATGGGCACCGGTATCCGGCAGAGGAGCTGGAGGAGATTTGGAAGGAAGTATTGCTGTACCAGTTCCACGATATTTTACCGGGCTCCTCGATTAAACGGGTGTATGACGAATCGCTAGAGCGGTACGCGACATTGCTGGAACGCGTCGAGAACATGATTGCTGAGGCCTACGGAATGTTGGCCGGGCAGCTGCCAGTGGAAGGGGGAGGCAAGCAGCTTGCCGTCTTTAACTCCTTGTCTTGGGAACGGAATGAATGGATGAAGAAAGACGGGCAATGGATGCGCGTAAGTGTGCCGTCGATGGGATACGCGACCGCAGAACCGATTGCTGCCTCAGAGGCATCAGCCGAGTCAGCGGCCGCGGCGGAAGTGAAAACGGTATCTTCGGTTCCGGAGCCGCAGGCTCAAGCTTCAGCCCGCCTCTTGGAAAACGATCTTTTAGCCATTACCCTAGCGGCAGACGGCTCCATTGCCTCGATTTATGATAAGGAGCACCGGCGAGAAGTTGTACAGCAGAACCAGCGGGCCAACGAGCTGCGCGTCTATCATGATTCAGGCGACGCATGGGATTTTCGCCAGGATTACCGGCAGACCGGCGGCGCGGTACTGCTGCCGGACGAAACAGCCGATTTCACGGACGGTCCCACGGCAGGCTTTATCCAACGGTACCGATTCGGGGAGTCCGCGGTAACGCAAAAAATCGTGCTGACCCAAGGCAGCAGAAGAATCGATTTCGTAACGGACGTCGATTGGCGGGAATCAGGAAAGATGCTGCGAACATCGTTCCCGGTAAATGTCCGTGCAGATCACGTCAGCTGCGAGATCCAATTCGGTTACTTGAAGCGGCCGACGCACCGCAATACCATGTGGGATTACGCTAAGGATGAAATTTGCGCCCATCATTGGGTGGATCTTTCGGAACCGGATTACGGAGCAGCGCTGCTTAACGATTGCAAGTATGGGCACCGCGCGGATGCAAATGTGCTCGACCTGAATCTATTGCGCAGCCCATCGAGCCCGGACCCCGAAGCGGACCGGGCGAAGCATACCTTCACCTATTCGCTCTACCCGCATAAAGGTGACCATGTACAGGCTGAGGTTTACAAGCGGGGCTACGAGCTGAATATCCCGCTTCGGGCAGTCGATGTTCCTCAATCCGGAGTATCGGGAAGCCTTCCGGCAGCGCAGGCGTTTCTGCGTCTGGATCACCCGAACGTCATGGTGGAAGCCGTGAAGAAGGCCGAGGACGGTGATGATCTCATCGTCCGGATGTACGAAACGGCCGGAACGAATGTGCAAACGCCGCTTTACTTCGGATTCCGTGTCGAGAAAGCGTGGCTTGCTGATTTAATGGAGGAAAAAATCGAATCCATACCGGTAGACGACGGAAAAGTAGAGCTTACTTTCACCCCGTTTGAGATCAAAACGCTGCGATTAACGCATCAAGCTATGATTCTTAGGTAAAGGAGGTACGGCTTATGACAGCATCTCTGCTGTGGAAGAAGGTCTGGCAGCATAAAGTGTTTTACTTGTTTTTGCTGCCCGGCCTCGTCTGGTTTTTTATCTTTTCGTATGTCCCTCTATTCGGTATTCAGGTGGCTTTCCGGGATTATACCTTCTCGGGAGGCTTCACCGGAAGCCCATGGGCCGGGATGAAATATTTCCAGCAATTTTTCGACTATTACAAGTTCGAAGAGATTCTTCGCAATACGGTAATCATCAGCTTCTTGAAGCTGGCGATCGGTTTCCCGATGCCGATTGTGCTGGCGATTCTATTAAACGAGGTTCGCAGCCTTAAATTCCAGAAAACCGTGCAAACGCTTTCCTACCTGCCGCATTTCGTTTCCTGGATCGTCGTCGTCACTCTGATGCAGCGCCTTCTTACGTTGAATGGCGGTCCAGTAAATGAGGTGTTGATGGCTCTTGGCATGAAGCCTATCCAATTCCTATATAACACCTCATGGTTTTATCAGGTCATCGTCGGTTCGGAAATCTGGAAAAGCATTGGCTGGAACTCCATCATTTATATGGCCGCGATTACCGGCATCGATCAGCAGCTGTATGAAGCAGCCAAGATTGACGGAGCGAACCGGTTCAGGCAAATTTGGCATGTGACGCTGCCGGGTGTCCGCAATATCGCGATTATTCTTTTCATTCTATCGATCGGAAGCTTGATGAGCGCCGGATACGAGCAGCTTCTCCTTCTCAGCGGACCGGCTACTGCCGGTATCGGAAGCGTCCTGGACGTGCATGTCATTCAATCCGGGATAAGCGAGGGCAGGCTCAGCTACGCGGCTGCGGTGGGACTGTTCCAAAGCGTCATTGGCTTGATTCTGATTCTGACGGTCAACCGTATCGCTCGCAAAGCCAGCGACGTATCCCTCTTCTAAAGGAAGTGACGAGATGAAACGCCATTTGTCCATTTTCACGCTATGCAACTATATTTTTCTGGCTTTGGTCGGATTTTCGATGATTTACCCGTTCATTTACATTCTCGTTTACTCGTTGAACGACGGGAAAGACTCGATGCTCGGCGCCTTATATTTCCTGCCGCGCAAACTCACGCTGGATAATTATGCGGAGGTGTTTGACAACGCCCGCATTTGGAAGGCATACAAAATCACGTTGATGCGGACGCTTCTAGGCACTTTCCTGCATGTGGGGCTAAGTACGTTGATGGCGTACGCCTTGTCCAAAAAGTCGCTGCCGGGGAGATCGTTTTTCGCTTTCTATATTTTCCTGCCGACCATCTTCAGCGCGGGTTTCATTCCGTTTTTTATCACCCTTCAAAAGCTTCATTTGATCAACACCTTCTGGGTGTACGTCATTCCAATGCTGTTTAACTTTATGCACATTGTCATCATTCGAACCTTCTTGCAAGGAATACCCGAGGAGCTGGAGGAGTCGGCGCGGATTGACGGGTACGGTGATTTTCAGATTTTCATGCGAATCATTTTGCCGCTTTCGGGTCCGGTGCTGGCGACGATCTCGTTATTTATCGGCGTCGCCCACTGGAACGACTGGTTTACGGGCGCCTACTACGTGTCGGATAAAGATTTGATTCCCGTACAAACGCTGCTGCAGGAGATGCTGACGCAAGCAGAGGCTTTATCTTCTTCGATGCAGCGATCGGCGCAGCAGGGCGGCCAGACCATCAGCGGCAGCGCTGCCGGATCCACGCCGGAATCGCTGCGGATGGCACTGCTCGTTATTACCGTTTTCCCGATCCTTTGCATCTATCCGTTCTTGCAGCGGTATTTCGTAAAGGGTGTCATGATCGGCTCGGTTAAAGGATAACGGTCCGCTCCAAGGACTTTATCATATAACATAACTCGAAATGGAGGGTTAATATGAAGAAGATTTGGTACAAAGGGGCAAAGGTTTTGCTGGCAGCGGCACTATTTACCGGCGTTTTGGCAGGCTGCATGAACAAGGAGGAATCCGAAAACGAGGGTGCTAACGGGGGCACTACGGGAACGAAGGAAGTCACGCTGAAAGTCCTTCATAACTGGAACGGTTCCTCGGGAGCGGAGGTGGACATGACACCTGTGGAGAAAGTCATCAAAGAGAAGACCGGGGTCACCGTGGAATGGGAATATACGACAGGCAGCGAAACCGAGAAGGTGAATGCGATCTTCGCTACGCAGGACCTGCCGGATATTTATACGGGTCCGGCATGGGGCGGTGAGCTTGACGGCATGATTAAAGCGGCTAAGGAAGATCAACTGGTCGACCTTTCGGATAAGCTGGACAAATATCCGAACCTGGCGAAGTCGATCGCCAAAGAGAACGTGCCGCCTGCATTGTACGAGAAAGGTATCGATGCATATGACGGCAAGAAATATTTGCTGCTTCAGAACCAACCTGCTACGGATAAGGACGGCACGGATTGGCTGTACGGTTTCTACGTGCGCAAGGATATCGCGGCGGCTATCGGCGTCGACCCGCAATCCGTCAAAACGAAAGACGACTTTTATCAATTTCTGAAGAAGATCCAAGATGCGAACCTGCAGGCAAACGGCCAGCCGGTTATTCCGCTCGGGGGATTCAGTAACGGCTGGGCCGTGGGCATCGCCAATACGATGTTTTATGGCGGCGCCGGCTATGTCGACAAAGGCGACGGCACACTCGAGAACAGCTTCTTCTCCAAAGGGTATGACGAGTATACGTTGTATTATCGCAAGCTGCTGTCCGAAGGGCTGTTGGATGCGGAAGCGTTCACCCAAACGGATCCGATTGCGAAAGAGAAAATATTGCAGGGACGCGTCGCGGTTCTTGCCGCTCATTACCCCGCTATTCTTGATGCCACCAAGGAATACGTCAAGGCGAATCCGGGCAGCGACTACGTGCCTGTAGGTCCATTGGAGCGGGCAGGCGCGGAGCCTAACCGTCCGGTCGATCTGGGAATTCAAGGCAATAACGTAACGGCGATTACGAAAGCGTGCAAAGACGTGGACGCCGCGCTGCGTCTTCTGGATTATCTCGCTTCCGATGAGGGCTTCATGCTCGTTCGTTACGGCGTTCAAGGCGTGCACTGGGATATGGAGAACGGCAAGCCGACAGCGAAGAAGGAATGGTTCGATAAATTTGCGGCTGATACCTCGGGTAAACTGCTCGCGCGCAAAAATGAAGGAATCGATATCGGTTTCAATTCCATGTCGGGGATGGATCGCATTAATTCCGTGGCAGGCGGCGATATCTGGCTGGATCAAGAACGGATTGCCGCAATGGATAATGCCCGTAAAATTTTGCGTCCGGACGGCATCAAGGTGATTACCGCCTATAATCCGGGAGATGTTATCATCAAGTCCGAGCAGTGGGAGATGCTGAAGCCTTCGATGGACAAAACAGGCGATGCATGGAAAGAAGCGGTGTACGCGAAATCGGATGAAGCGGCGCTGAAAATTTTGAATGAGCTTCGCGATCAAATGCGAAAAACCGGATACGAAGAGGCAATGAAGTTTACGAATGACAGCCTGAAAGGCAAAGAAGTCGTTTTGATGCAGATGCCGAACTGATTTGGGCTGTTGGGGGAGCGGTTCCGCTCTCCCTTTAATTATGCAGACAGAGGAGATGTTTACAATGTCCCACCCTTTTAGGCCACCCTCCGTACCGCTCATTACGGTAGATCCTTACTTCAGCGTCTGGTCGGCGGCGGATCAGCTCTTCGATGACCATACGAAGCATTGGACCAACAAACGCAACAGCATGGCCGGATTCATCCGAATCGATGGCAAGCCAAGCATTTTTATGGGGAAGCTCGAGCTGTCTGATGATACTAATGATGATGAACCGGCAGCAATGCAGCAAACAAGCTTGAAGGTTGAAGCTTTAACCAGCACGTACACGTTTGAAGCGGACGGCATTGAGCTGGAGGCGGTATTTGTTACCCCGCTGCTTCTTGATGATTTGGATGTATTATCAAGACCGGTTTCCTACATGACGTTCCGTGTTCGTTCGATAGACGGCAGGCCGCATGATGTCCAAATCTATGTCGATATATCCGCTGAATTATGCGTGAATACGACGGAGCAAGCGGTCATCTGGTCGCGCCAAACCATCAATGGAAAAATCGCTGCCATGCGTATGGGTACCCTCGAACAGCCGGTTTTAGCGCGTACCGGAGACGATACGAGGATCGATTGGGGCTACGTATATTTGGCAGCGCCTCAAACGGGCAGTCTTGAAACCGCGATTCATTCTTACAAGGTGAGAAAGCAGTTTGTGGAAACCGGACGCCTGCCGCAGCAAGACGAGCAATCCCATCCGCGTCCCGCAGCGGAAGATACGCCTGTTATGGCTGCCGTATTGGATTTCAACCAGGTAAGTGAACGGCAAGCTTCGCAATACGTGATCGCTGCATACGATGACCTTCAGTCGATCGAATATTTTGGCAAGAGATTGGATGCTTATTGGCGCAGGATAGGGATGACGTTCGAGGAAATGTTGGTCTTGGCCGTAGAGCAATACGAAGAGATCCAGTCGAGATGCGAAACATTTAACCGGAAGCTGGCGGCTGAGAGCGGAGATGCGGGCGGCGACAGTTATACGAATTTGCTGGCGCTTGCATACCGGCAATCCATTGCGGCGCATAAGCTGGTCAGTGATGAGAACGGAGATATTTTGTTTTTCTCCAAAGAAAACTTCAGCAACGGTTGTATCGCAACCGTGGATGTCAGTTATCCTTCAATCCCGTTATTTTTGCTCTATAATACCGAACTGGTTAAAGGCATGATGAGACCGATATTCAGATATGCGGACAGCGAGGCTTGGAAGTTTAATTTTGCGCCGCATGACGTGGGCTGTTACCCGAAAGCGAACGGCCAAGTATACGGCGAGAATGAGCCGGAAAACCAGATGCCGATCGAAGAATGCGGGAATATGCTCATTATGGCCGCTGCGGTTTGTTTGTATGAGAAGGACGCGGGTTTTGCGAAAGAACATTGGAGCCTTTTGACAAAATGGGCCGGTTATTTAAAAGAAAACGGAATGGATCCGGAGAATCAATTGTGCACAGATGATTTTGCCGGCCATTTGGCGCATAATACCAACCTTTCCGTGAAAGCGATCATCGGGATCGGCGCCTATTCCCTCTTATGCAAAATGCTAGGGGAGAAAGATGGGGACGTTTATTATGAAGCGGCTGAAGAAATGGCTCTTAATTGGTCGAGCATGGCGAACGCGGGCGGTCATTACAAGCTAACCTTTGACAGTACGCCTGAAACCTGGAGTCTAAAGTATAATCTGGTTTGGGACCGCCTTCTTGGGCTTAACCTGTTTCCTGAGAAAATAATCGATGAAGAGCTTCGCCATTATATCGCCAATCAAAATAAGTATGGTACCCCGCTCGATAGCAGAAACACGTATACAAAGCTGGATTGGCTCGTGTGGTGCGCATCCTTGGCGAAGTCCAAAGCGGATTTTGAACAGATGATTCATCCGATTTTGCATTTCTTGAATGAATCGCCCAGCCGTGTCCCCATGACCGATTGGTATGATACGTTAACGGGCGAGCAGCTGAACTTTCAGAATCGCTCCGTCGTCGGCGGTCTTTTTATTCGCTTGCTGCATCCCGTCTGACTTAACCTGCTGCCCGTAATCGTCGCTCCTATCGTTCTAAAAAAAGAACCCCCGCGTCTACAAGAAAGCTTGTAGCTGCGGGGGTTCTGCTTATTCCTGCTCCTGGTCGGCAGCTTGCTTGGCAGACTCTTCAGCCGGTTGCTTTTCTTTCACGTATTGATCCTGGTCGCTTCCCCAAACATAGTCATAGTTCGTAATGTCGGGTTGATAGTTATTTTTATCGTTTTTGTTATCCAAAATGATCACTCCCTTCCAGTTTCTTTTCCGGGTAGTATGTGTTGGAAAAAGGATTGACACAACATAGGTTTGATGTTAATATTTCCCTCTCAAATCTTGTGCGGAGGTAACAGGCGTGATAAAAGTCCATGGTTTAAGCAAAGTCTACCAGGTTGCAAAACGCTCGTCGGGCGTTAAACAAGCAGTGAAAGCATTATTCAGAAGGGAATACAAAATCGTGGAAGCGCTTAACGATATTTCCTTCACGATTGAGCCGGGCGAGATCGTCGGATATATCGGTCCGAACGGCGCGGGGAAATCCACGACGATTAAAGTCATGAGCGGGATACTCGTTCCGGACAGCGGCACTTGTACGGTTATGGGGTATACGCCTTGGAAGGACCGGGTTGCCTATGTGAAAAATATCGGGGTGGTATTCGGCCAACGTTCCCAGCTGTGGTGGGATGTTCCGGTCATCGATTCGTTCGACCTGCTCAGGGATATTTATAAGGTGCCCGAACAGGAATATAGAAGCACGCTGGCTTTGCTTACGGAGACGCTGGAGCTGCAGGAAATTATACAAATGCCGGTTAGGCAGCTAAGTCTTGGACAGCGGATGCGCTGCGAAATTGCGGCTTCCTTGCTGCATAGTCCAAGCGTGCTGTTCCTGGACGAGCCGACCATCGGTTTGGACGCGGTATCCAAGATAGCCGTTCGCCGCTTCATCCGGACAATAAACGAAGAAAAAGGCGTTACCGTTATTTTGACGACGCATGACATGAACGATATCGAAGCGCTGGCGAATCGAATCATTCTCATTGGCAAGGGAAAGCTGCTGTATGACGGCAGCCTAAGTGCGATACGCAATCAATTCGGCACGCATAAAACAATGACGGTCGTGTACAATCACCATCCGGAGCCCTTGCGGTTGGACGGAGCGGTGGTGGAGTCCTGGTCGCCCGAGCGGGCCGTGCTGCGCGTCGATACGGCAGAGATCGTCATAAGCGAGATATTGATCCATTTGTCGGAGCAGGTTGATCTGCTTGACGTCACGATCGACACGCTGCCCATTGAAGACATGATCGTAGAGCTGTATAAGGAGCATCAAATATAATGCGGGCCTACGTCTCGGTTTTCAAGCTGCGGCTGAAGAACGGATTGCAATACCGAACCGCCGCGCTTGCGGGGGTCGCAACGCAATTTTTCTGGGGCTTCGTCATCATTATGGTATTTGAAGCGTTCTACAGCAACACTGCCGTCCAAACTCCGATTTCACTGTCGCAGCTTATTACCTACGTATGGCTGCAGCAGGCTTTTTTGGCCTTTGTCATGTTATGGTTCCGTGATAACGAGCTGTTCCAACTGATAACGACGGGCAACATTGCCTATGAGCTTTGCAGGCCGAATGGAATCTACGGCTTGTGGTATGCCAAGCTTCTTGCGCAGCGGCTAGCGAGCGCGCTTTTGCGGAGCCTTCCCATTTTGGCGGTTGCCTTCTTCTTGCCGCAGCCTTACCGGATGCCGCTCCCATCAGACCCCGCGGCTTTCGTTTTATTTATCATTGCATTGCTGCTCGGGCTGCTCATGATCGTTACGCTTTCCATGCTGATGTATATCTCCGTATTCGTGACGCTGAGTCCAGCCGGCTCGCTTCTCATGTTCGGCGTCATCGGGGAGTTTCTGGCTGGCATGGTCATCCCGGTGCCGCTTATGCCTTCTTGGCTTCAAAACATTGTCTACGTGCTGCCGTTCCGCTGGACCGCAGACTTTCCTTTCCGCGTCTATTCCGGTCATATCTCCAAGGAAGAAGCGCTGATCGGTATCGGCATCCAGCTCGTATGGTTCGTTGCTTTGTTAAGCCTTGGCAGATTCGCGATGGCCAAAGCATTAAACAAAGTCGTCGTACAAGGAGGGTAGCCCAAATGAGTTTGTATGGAAAATATATCGGTATCCTATTCAAATCGCAAATGCAATACAGAACCTCCTTTTGGCTGCTGGCCTTCGGGCAATTTCTTGTGCCGTTTACGGTATTTGCGGGCTTGTATTTCATGTTTGAACGCTTCGGACAGATCAAGGGCTGGAGCTTCCACGAGGTGGCTCTTTGCTTCTCGGTGATTCATATGGCGTTTGCCATTAGCGAATGCTTCGCCCGCGGCTTCGATTCGTTTTCCAGCTTGGTCGGCAACGGCGATTTTGACCGCTTGCTCGTCCGTCCGCGCGGCACGGTGCTTCAGGTGCTCGGCTCGAAGTTCGAATTCACCCGCGTTGGCAGGCTGCTGCAAAGCGTAATGATTTTAAGCTGGGCAGTCAGCAGGCTCTCTATCGATTGGACGGTGTTCAAAATACTCACGCTCCTGTTGATGGTCGCGAGCGGCGTATTTATTTTTACGGGAATCTTTATGCTGGCTGCGGCAATGTGCTTCTGGACGGTTCAAGGGCTGGAGATTGCCAATATATTCACGGACGGCGGCCGGGAAATGGCGCAGTATCCGCTTAATATTTATCAAAAATGGGTAAAACGTTTTTTTACGTTCATTATTCCGTTCGGGTGCGTCAATTACCTGCCGCTGCTTTACCTGCTGGGCAAAGCGCCTGGGAATGCGCTGCCGTATATGCTGGCACCGCTTGCCGGCATCCTTTTCATCATCCCTTGTCTGTTAGTATGGCGTTTTGGGGTTCGGCATTATCGCTCGACGGGTTCTTAGATGATGACGATTTGGTTACAGCGGAAGGGAAAAGCTATCAAATGTGGTAAGCTATAACGAACGGAGATCATAAAAGCAAAGGGGGCTGCGCCTTGAAATCCATAGCGATCCGAGAGCTTGCGGCGCAATTTTCATTAGAGGTACTGGCGGGAGTCGACCAGCTGGATCGGCAGATTGTTAAGGCAAGAGCCTACCGTCCAGGTCTCGAGTTTGTCGGTTATTTCGATTTTTTCCCGCAGGAGCATATTCAAATTTTGGGCAAGAAGGAAATTACGTATTTACATAGCTTAAGCGAGGCTGAGCGAAATCATCATATAGGCAATATCGTCAAATATCATCCGCCGTGTTTCGTTGTTACCGCTGGCAAAGAAGGATTGAAGTATTTGACCAAATATTGCGATCAGGAAGGCATCCCGCTGCTGCGGACAAAGGTTGTGACGGCGCAGTTTCTAGGCATGCTGGATGCGTATCTCCTAAAGACGCTGGCACCGGAAATTTCCATTCACGGCATCTGCTTGAACGTGTCGGGCATCGGTATTTTGCTCCGCGGCAAATCGGGCATCGGAAAGAGCGAAACGGCGCATACCTTGATTCGGCGGGGCTCCAGATTGGTTGCGGATGATATCGTCGTGCTGAAGAAGCTAAGCTCGCGGACGCTGCTGGGCACGCATAACGAGACGACGAAGGAGTTTCTTGCCCTGCGCAGCATCGGGCTGATAAATGTCGTAAGACTATACGGCAGGCAAGCCTTCCAGGATGAGACGAGAATCGTGCTGGATATCGAGCTCACCAAGTGGCGGGACAATGAGCTGAACAATGATTTGGAGCTCGAGCCTAAGTTCACGGAATATATGGGCGTGCAAATACCGCATATCGAAATTCAGCTTCAGCCGGGAAGGGACGTTGCGGGTTTGATCGAAGCGGCAGCGAACAATTGGTACTTGAAGCAGCAGGGCTACAGCGCCGTAGAAGAATTCATGAAACGGTTGGAAGTGGAATAAGCTCTATTTAGCAAGAAGCCAATTTTGGCACAAAGGATGATTAAAATGTAAACAACTATCCATATCCTTGCAAAACATGATACACTATGAGCAGAGAAAGCTCATCCTAGCGCACAAGTCCTGATACAACCGAAGGAGGAAATCGCGTGGAAAACTGCTCAATCGTAACAAAGCCTGCGCTGCATTTGGCGGGAATTAGCTATTGCGGTCCGTATTCAACCTTTCCGGATGAAGCGATCAGGCTGCAAACCGAGTTTTTGACACGCAAGCATGAGCTGAACGACTCAGTCAAATCTACGGTGCTGTACAGTCCGTATTTCGGAAATGAAGTGTTTGCCACCTACTGGGCATGCTGCGAGGTCCAGCATCTGGAGGAAGTTCCGCCAGGCATGGTTCAGTTCACCATCCCCGAGCATCGTTACGCGATGGTCGCCTCCTCGAACAAAAGAATAGGCGAAGGATATGAGCTGCTGCATGCTTGGATCAATGAGATGCAGCTAGAGAAGCAGGAAAATGCGGTATCTCTGGAAATATTTTATATTGACGAGCATCATTTGGAGGAAGAGCCGGTCGAACTGCTCATTCCGCTCAAAGGATAACCTATATGAAGTGCTTGCGCGCAAATGAAAGGCGTATGGAATGGCTGACATTCGATACCCCTCATTTTGCGAAGGCAGGCATTTTTTGTTTGAGGAAGCGAGAGGTTGACGCCGTGAATGGATGGTTGGGTAAGGATGGTATACATACGCAAAAAAGACCTAGGATTCCGTTGCTGCGATTTGGGCTGTTAGCCGGCTTAATAAGCGGAACGGCTCTTGGCCTTGCAATGAAGCTGTTAGGCAACCTATCTGGAACGGCAGTCTATGTGCTACTTTTGAATGTAGATTTTATACAATGGCTGCCGCATCCAATGACCGAGTTGGCGGAATTTTCCCTGCATTTGATGGTTGCCCTGCCGCTGGGCATTCTTTTTTTGGTTTTGCTGCGGATTTGGAAATCTCCGCTCGGACTCGGATTGGGAATGAGCCTAGCCATTGCTTGCTGTACCTGGATACCTTTGACACAGCTTTCGGAGCGAGTGCCATCCTCGGCTGATACTGCTGCTTTGCTTTGGTGGATAACAGGCCATCTTATTTATGGCGCAGTACTGGCCGGTTTTGGATACCTGTGGATGAAGAAAGGATGGGATAAAGAATGGGCTTCCCCTTATATATCGTAGATGCTTTTACCAAGGAACGCTTCAAAGGAAATCCGGCTGCAATCTGTTTCTTGGAGCAGCCGCAGTCAGAAAGCTGGATGCAGCAGGTAGCTGCGGAAATGAATCTATCGGAAACGGCTTTTGTGGTTTCAGGTGAAGAGAGCTATGGCCTCCGCTGGTTTACGCCGACCGTAGAGGTGGATTTATGCGGTCATGCTACACTTGCGACAGCGCATATTTTATGGGAATCTGGCAGATTGCCTCACGGGGAGCCGGCACGTTTCATGACGAAAAGCGGACTTCTGACGGCAAAACTCGGCGGTGATGGGATCGAGATGGATTTTCCTGCCGAGCCGCCGGAGGCCGCAGTTGCGCCAGAGGAGCTCGTTCAAGGCCTTGGACTCATTCCGCGTTATGTTGGCAGAAACCGGATGGATTTTTTCGTTGAGGTAGACAGCGAAGAGACGCTGCGAACCTTACGTCCGGATTTTGGACTGCTTGCAAGGCTGGATGCGCGCGGCGTCATCGTAACGAGCCGATCATCAGGCTCGCCTTATGATTTTGTATCGCGGGCATTTTATCCTGGCACCGGAGTCGATGAGGACCCTGTTACGGGATCCGCCCATTGCGCGCTCGCGCCTTACTGGGCGAAGCGCCTTCGGAAGCAAGAGCTGGTCGGCTACCAAGCCTCAGAGCGCGGCGGTGTCGTAAAAGTAAGGCCTGAGGGCGATCGCGTTTATTTGTCGGGACAAGCCGTGACGGTGCTTCAAGGACAATTGGAGGAGTGAGAGCATGCTAATGATGAAGCTGCCTAAGGAGCAGAAGGAGCAATTGGCCGCGAGCATTCAGCGCTATTTCGAGCTGGAGCGTTCAGAGACGATCGGTTCGATCGCAGCGGAGCAGCTGCTTGATTTTATGATACAAGAAATAGGGCCGCATCTGTACAATCACGCGATTAACGATGCGCGCAAAGCGGTCCTCGAGCGCATGCAAACACTGGAGGACGAGCTTTACGCGCTGGAAAAGCCGATTGTCACGAAGCGTTGACGATCCCTTGCTAAAGGCTGCCTTCGAATTGGATGGCCCGGTATTCGTATCGGCCGATATCTAACCGGCCAGGCGGCAAATGCGTATTTGTAAGCGCGTCGGTTCCTCCGACCGGAAGCGTAACGCTGCCGCCTGCGCCGTTCATATTAATAACGATCCAGAACGTTACGCCGTCGCCTCTTCTAGGTGCTACGACCGTGCCGGGTGTCACATCTGTTCGCAGGGTGACCCCGGCTTCTTTGCAATAACGGCCGATCAGCTTTTTCAGCATGGCATCCCCGTTTTCGCCCTGCGGCATCGAGCCCAACATGACAAGCTTCCCGCGGCCGTATTGCCGTTCCGTCAGAAAGGCAACGCCCGGAGTTAATCCGTCTGCGACCGACCCCACAGCTTTGGCAGTCCATTCCCGCGGTTCGAATAAAGCGCTCCACATCCCAAGCGGGGCCGTACAGCCGAAGGCTTGACCCATCGCCCCGGTATCATCCATTGGATAGGTGTAGACCGTCTCGACGCCCGCTTCCATCTCCAGCATTCCGAGCGCGGCATCCGTTGGAACCGTATGCTGCTCCGTTCTTCCTCCCGTCAGCGGGCCTGCGATCCAGATTCCGCCTTCCCTGACGAAAGCGAGAGCCCGTTGCATATAATCGGCGGATACATACGGCATAAAGGGCGTAAGCAGAACGCGATAGCCCTCTAAGCCGTTGCCTTCCGTCAGCAAATCGCGATGAATGCCCATATGAAGCAAGCGCGTGTAAAACTCGGTCATTAATCCCCGGTAATTCAGTTTACGCATAGGCTCTGTCTTAAAATAGGCTTTCGCTCGGTCGGAGAACCCCAGCGCTACCTCGGCCTGGATCGGCTCGCTCGCCAGCAAAATAGCCTCCAGCTCGTTTTTGGCTTGGGTCACCTCCAGCACGTTCGGGTAGCCGATGGCCGGTTTGCCCCATGCGCTTAATACGGAACCGTGCAATTGCTCGCACCCCGCGCGCTGCTGTCTCCACAGCCAATAACAAAAGCCGCCCGCGCCAAGCGCGTAGGCTGCAACGGCTTCTGCCCGGACGTAGCCGCTTGGATGCGGAACGGCATAGCTCTCCAAGGAACCGCTGAAAGAGGGGCTCGTCTCCATGATCCAGTAAGGCTTACCGTGCTTTACGTTTCTCCACAAATCGCAGTTGATCAGATAAGCGGGGAAATGGGCTGCCGATGCATAGGTATCATAGGATGCAAAATCCAGATGACGGAACAGCTGTTCATTATCCACATGAAAGGCGATGCTGCTGTTATGCGTAATCGGCTCATTTGAATATTGCCTGATGATATCGGCCTGCTCCTTGGCGAAATCTGCAATCCCTTCCATCGAAAAGAGCTGATACATCGTCTTAAGCGAGGAATGATGCAGAAAAGGGACAGGGCCGGGCTGCGGAATTTCCTCGAACGCCGTATAGCGCTCGCTCCAAATTTGCGTTCCCCAAGCATCGTTCAAATCCTCGATATCGCCATACCGTTTCTCCAGCCAGCGATGCCACAGCCCAAGGCAGCTAAGGCACATACATTCGGACACATGCGCTTTGAATTCATTATCCAGCTGCCAGCCGATGAGCCCGGGCAGCGAACCGACCGCCCGCGCGATATGCTCCGTGATGATAGAGCTTCTCTTGCGAAAATAAGCATTATTCGTGCAGGCATGCTGCCTGGAGCCGTGTCCCATCGTTTCCCCGCGTTCATTTACATACATGCGTTCCGGGTGGCCATGCGACAGCCAGATGGGCGGCGTGGCTGTTGGCGTGCACATGATGGTTTCAATGCCTTTTTCGTAAAGCCGCTGAATGGTAGAGACAAATAAGCTGAGGTCTATCTTTCCTTCTGTTGGTTCCAGGGTCGACCAAGCAAATTCTCCGATCCGAACGACATTGATGCCTGCCGCAAGCATTTGGTCCATATCCTGCTCCAGCACATCCTGCTCCCAGAGCTCCGGGTACCACGCAGCCCCGTGATAAAGTTTTTTACTCCGCATGCCGACCATCCTCTCCCTCTCATTTTTACTACTGTAAGAAACGTGGGGATTACCTGCAATCAGACTTTATTGGCTTGCCTGACATGGGCATTAAGATAGTTTTGCCGGCTTTGCACTTTCTTGCATTGCATCGCAAAAGTCCTTATAAACCGGGCGCCAAAATGTCTGATTGCCGGAAAACGACCGAACTTTGCATAATGGGTGTACACCGCCGACGAGGCGATGAACGACATCCGGAGGTGAACGATTATGAAGCAGGTTGCAGCCCCAAATGTAAACAAGCCATCTTCCGGCTATCGGCCGAACGTGCTGCGCAGGCTGCAAAAGGACAAGTGGCTTTATTTTCTGCTTCTGCCAGGCTTGCTGTATTTTTTGCTATTCAAATATGTTCCAATGTGGGGCGTGCTGCTCGCCTTCAAAAACTATCAGCCTTATACAGGCTTCTGGAACAGCGAATGGGTGGGCGTGGAGCATTTCCGGTTGTTTTTCTCGAACCCTGAGTTCTTCATGCTGCTGCGCAATACGCTGCTCCTATCCTTTTATAATTTATTGTTTTTCTTCCCGGCGCCCATCATTTTAGCGATATTGCTGAATGAGGTGAGGATCGCTTTCTTCAAACGCTCGGTTCAAACGATGATTTACGTGCCGCATTTTATTTCCATGGTTATCGTAGCCAGTATGACTTATGTATTTTTGACCACGGCTGGCGGTCCGGTCAACGAACTGATTTATGCGTATACGGGCCAAAAAATCGAATTTTTGGCGAGTCCGGATTGGTTCCGTCCGATTATCATTTTGCAGACGATATGGAAGGAATGCGGCTGGGGAACGATTATATTCCTCGCAGCGCTCGCAGCCGTCGATGTCGAGCAATATGAAGCGGCGATCATGGACGGGGCTAACCGCTGGAAGCAAATCTGGCATATTACGCTGCCGTCAATCAGCAGCACGATTATCATATTGCTCATCCTTCGGATGGGTAACGTGCTTGAGAACGGCTTTGAGCAGATTTATCTGCTGCTTAACCCGCTCAACCGCGAGGTTGCCGAGGTATTCGATACTTACGTCTATATGATGGGGATTACGCAGGGGGCTTTCAGCTACAGTACGGCGGTTGGTTTGTTCAAATCGATTATCGGCGTCATTCTCGTGCTTGGAAGCAACTATTTGGCGAAAAAATTCGGACAATCCGGACTCTATTAAAGGGCCCGGAGAGAGGGGGAAGGCTTGTGGCGAAAACCTATCGAACGGTTTCGGGTACGATTTTTGACGTAGTTAACTATCTCTTTTTGGGCTTGTTCGCCATTGCGGCGATTCTGCCGTTTATTTATGTCATTTCCGGCTCCTTTGCAACGGATGCGGAGCTCACGAAACGCGCGGTATTCCTCATACCGGAAACATTCTCTATAGCAGCCTACGAGTTTATCTTTTCAACCAATACGATTCTGAAAAGCATCGGGGTATCGATGTACGTTACGATTATCGGAACGGCGGTCAATTTGTTTTTCACCTTTACGATGGCTTATCCGCTCGCTCGACGCAGCTTGATGGGACGGAATGCGGTCCTTAACCTGGTTGTTTTCTCGATGCTGTTCGGCGGCGGGATGATTCCGACTTACCTGGTCATCCGCGAGCTCTCCCTGCTGGATTCGTATTGGGCGCTTATTTTGCCGGGAGCGATCAGCGCGTTTAATTTGATCATCGTCAAAAACTTTTTCCAGGAGCTCCCGCCGGGGCTGGAAGAGGCTGCAAAGATCGACGGCTGTACGGAGCTTGGCTTGCTTTGGAGAATTGTGCTCCCGCTTTCGAAGCCGGTGCTCGCCACCTTTACGCTGTTTTATGCAGTAGGGCATTGGAATGATTTTTTTGCGGCGCTGCTCTATATCAACAATCCTGAAAAATGGCCGCTGCAGGTGCTTCTCCGTCAAATCGTGCTGCTGTCGCAGGCAGCGGCGGGCGACCTGAATTCCATGGACCCGAATTTCGTCAAGCCGCCGGACCAATCGATCAAAATGGCCGTCATCGTCGTTGGTACCGTACCTATTTTGATGGTCTACCCGTTTCTCCAGAAGCATTTTGCCAAAGGCGTGCTGATTGGATCAATCAAGGGTTAAACCCGGTAACCTCCGGCTGCCGGATGGGGATTGACCGAAGGCAGCCGGTTTTACGATATAATACAAATATCTAAGGGAGGTATATGCATGAAAGGGACTCGGAACAAAGGGAAGAAATGGGCTTCGCTGCTGCTGGCCGGAACGCTTGCCGCAGGTACGCTTATCGGTTGTTCGCAGCAAAATAACGGAGCGGATAACGGGGCGGCCCCTGTGGCATCCCCGGATACGGCGCCGACTAACGGAGGCAGCGGGGAAACCGCTCCGCTGAAGCTCAACATCATGCTTCCGATTTTCAAGACGAACTATCCGAAGGATGACAGTCCGGTTGCGGCGGAGCTTGAGAAGAGCACGAATACGGACATTCATTTTGAGTGGGTGCCGAATGCATCCTATGTGGATAAATTCAATATCACGCTGGCATCGGGCAAGCTCCCGACGATTATGTATGTGCCGGACGTGAAATCGCCAAGCTTCGTGAATGCGGCCAAATCGGGCGCCTTCTGGGAGCTGGGCGGCTATCTCAAGGACTATCCCAACCTGAGCGGAGCCAATCCCGTTATCTTGAACAATTCCACCATCGAGGGTAAAAATTACGGCATTTACCGCGGCCGCGCGCTCGGGCGAAACGGCGTTTATTACAGGAAGGACTGGCTGGATAACGTGGGGCTTAGCGTCCCGGAGACGATTGATGATTTTTATAATATGTTGAAAGCGTTTAAAGAGAAGGACCCGGACAAAAACGGCCAGGCGGACACTTACGGCCTTGTGCTTGTGAAATGGACCGGCCAATGGTCCAGCGGCTTCGATAACATCAAATTATGGTTCGGCGCACCGAATAAATGGGGTGAAATGGATGGCAAGCTTGTGCCCGAGCATATGACTCCGGAGTATTTGGAGGCTTTGAAATTTATGAAAAAGCTGTATGACGAGAAGCTGATCAATCAAGATTTTGCGATTATGGATTCCGCAAAATGGACCGATCCGCTCGTCAATAATCAGGCTGGCGTCATTATCGACGTCATTGACGGTGCTGCCCGCGTCGATGACAAGATCCATGCGGCCCTTGCGGCGGAAGGGAAGGATCAGCCGGATCAGCATTTCATGGATGTATTCAGCGGCGTGAAGGATGCGGAAGGCGTGCTGCATACGCTGCCGACCTCAGGCTTCGCAGGCATGCTCGCGGTGCCGAAATCGTCGGTGAAGACGGAAGAGGAACTGAAGCGTGTTCTGGCGTTCATAGATCAGCTGAACGCGCTGAGCTGCAAACGATGCTTGGTTACGGCCTCGAAGGAAAGCATCACACCATCGAAGAGGATTCGGTCGTGATGAGCAAGGATACCGTGCTTCTGGAGTCGGAAGTAGAGGGACTTAATCAAATGCTGACCTTTATTCCGGAGGACCGCTCGAAAAAGGTGAAGCAAACGCCATTGAGGCTGAAGCAAACGGAGCTGCAAAAGGAGAACGAGAAATATATCGTCACGAATCCGGCAGAACCGTTCATCTCCCAGGTTTACACCGAAAAAGGCGCGCAGCTTGATAATATATTAAATGACGCGCGCATTAAATTCATCGTTGGTCAGCTCGACGAGGCGGGCTTTGCGGCAGCCATCGAGCTTTGGAAGAAAAACGGCGGCGATGATTTGATCAAAGAAATGAATGAGCTTTACGCGGCAAGCAAATAAACAACGCAGTATAATAGACAGAGTCCGCTTTGAAATAAGCGGGTCTCTGTCTATTGGCATAATCCGAAAGAACTAGGAAACAAGGAAAATAAGGTCTTGTTCATTTCCTCATTGCGATATATTCTTGGACAATGGAATTGAATGCGTTTACATTATTAGGCTCATGATGGGAAATACATTTCAGATTCGGTTGGTGAGAATATGCTGAAGGAATTGAAATCAAAGCTCATAGCTGGCAAGAAAACGAAAAACGGCACGAAGCGCCGCTTTTACAGAAAAAGCTTAATCATGATTTTGCTTGTAGCCAGCATTCCTGGACTGATAACCGGCGCGCTTGTGTACGGAATCGCAGGCGGGCGGCTGGAGAGCGAGCTGCTGCAAATGCACAATAAGCAAATCGAGCAGAGAGCCCGAAACATAGATACGCAGTTGACGAATTTGGAGCTGACGCTTTCGCATTGGGCTTTTGACTCGAAATTCGATTACAGTCTCGAAAGCCGCAACTTCGTCCAAGACTTCGAGAAGGCGAGAGATATTTCGAAGACGCTGCTTGTCATGCAGGGCTCGAATTCGATAAACAAGACGGTGCAGCTGTATCTGGGCGGAGACAAGGAGCCTGTATTATTCGAGCCGGAATACGCTCCTCTTACGAATAAGCAGGACCGTGAGCTTTATGAGGGATTGCTGGATTCCGAAAAAGTAACGTACTGGACCGAAATGTCGTTTGAACCTCAGCGTCCCGAGAACAAGGAGCTTACGCTGGTTCACTATATCCCCGGGGGAAGCTTAAAGCCGTTCGGAGCGTTAATTATCCGTCTCGATAAGGAAAAGGTTGCGGATATGCTTCGCACGATGACTCCGTATGACGGGGGCGAAACCTTTTTCCTGCAGGACAACGGATCACTGTTTGCGTCTACGGGCAGCAGTAACCATGATTCGTCCTTCGTCACTGCGCTAAAAGCTGAAATCGCTGCAAAGGGACAAGCAGACGGCTCCTTTTTCCTCGACTGGGAGGGAGCAACCTTCACCGTGACCTATGGCAAATTTTCAAGAATCGCAGACAGCTGGACTTACGTCTCCGCTTCTCCGATTACGAGCATCACGGAGCCGGTCGTATTTATATCCAAAATCATATTTACGGTTAGCCTTAGCGCTTTGCTGCTGGCTGCGCTGCTCGCTTGGTTTGCTTCGCGAACGATATATTCCCCTGTCAACCGGCTGTTGACCTTGCTTACCGCAGGGAAATCGCTTCCGCAGGAGCAGGGTGATGAATTCTCGCTGATCGAGCGCCAATGGCAGCATCTCAGCAGGGAAAGCACGGAGCTGCATTCGAAGCTTTCGGAGCAGCTTCCCTATGTGAAGGAAAGCTTCCTGCATCAGCTGCTGCAGGGTTACTTGTTCGCTTATTCGGAAGAGGATTTGCTCGGCAGGATGGAACGTTATAAATGGAAGGTTGATCATCACCGGTTTATCGTCGTATACATGCAGTTAACGGGGATGGCCAGCCTGGAAGGAAAGTTTAAATACGGCGACGAGGGTCTGGTCACGTTCGCGGCAGTTAATATGATCGAGGAGTTCGCTTCGGAACATTTCGAACAAAGCAAAACGATAAATTTCCATGATCTCGCCGCGGGATTGCTGTTGATCGTACCGAAGGAAAGCTCCTATGCCGAGTCGCTTCAGACGTTTGGCACGGAGCTGACGCATGCGGTCAATCATATTTTGAACATGCGCCTAACGATTGCCGTTAGCGAACCGACGGATGCCATCGCCGACATCCCATTATCCTTCGAAGGGGTGAAGCATGCGGCGAGCCAGCGAAACGTCGAAAACGAGAATCAGCTGATCGATATCGGCAAGCTGCACGCGGAAGGCGCTGGCAGCGATGAGCCGCAATATCCATTTACCTTGGAGAGGGAATTCATTCAGGCGCTGAGAACGGGACAGGAAGCGGAAGCGGACGAGCTGCTGCGCGCTTTTCTTGAAGCATTATCCTGCAAAGGGGCGAAGGCCGTTGATGTTCAGCAGGGCATGCTCCACCTGCTTGGGAGCGTTCAGCATGCCATCATGGTATCCGGCATACAGCCGACAAGGCTGTTCAAGTGCGTGAATCTGTATGAGCAGCTTTCGCAAATACGCGAGCCGCAGCTTATTTTGACATGGTTTCAAGAACGGGTGTGCTCGCCGTTTATGAAAGAGCTCGGAGGACGCTCAGACGCTCAAGTGAAAAGGCTGATCGAGCATGCGATGATTTATTTGCAGCAAAATTTCATGAAGGACATTTCCCTCGACAATTGCGCGGACCATATTGGCGCCAATCCGTTTTTCTTAAGCAAATCGTTTAAGCTGGTGACGGGGAAAAACTTTATTGATTATTTAACCGGCCTCCGCATGGAAAAGGCAAAGGAGCTGCTGCGCGAATCCGGTCTCAAAATAAATGACGTCGCCGAGCAGGTCGGCTATCAGCATAGCTACTTTAACCGGATATTCAAAAAGCTGGAGGGAATGACTCCTTCGAGATACCGTGAGCTGAGCCAGGCGAAATAAAGGCCTGCAATAAAGTGCAAAAACATAAAAAATGTGCAAGCCTGCATGCGGCGGCAAGCAAAAATGTCTCATTGTTAGCAAACGAAAGCCTCAGTAGGATAGGTGGTACGCTTCAAGCGAACCCAGCTATTCTAAGGAGGCTTTTTACGATGTCATTACCCGTATCTGTTAAGCTGCATTGGTTAAAAAATAAGGTGCCGGCCCCGGTAGGCGTAACCTTTGGCATTCCATGGAAGGAAGGGGATTTGAAACGGGAGGAAACGCTTGTCCTTCGGCAGGAAGAGACTAATGAAAAGGTCGCGATGCAAAGCTGGCCTGCCGCCTATTGGCCAGACGGCAGCGTCAAATGGTCTGCGCATGCCGCTGTCTCCATGGCATCCGGCCTGGGCGGCCTAGAGGTCGTTAAAGGAAACGAGACGGAACCGGGCTGTTCCGTTACCGTGCGGGAAACCGATGAATCTATCGTGCTGAATACCGGTGTCATAGAGGTTGTCGTGCCTAAGCAAGGCGATAAGGTAGTAGACAGAATCCGCCGAAACGGGGTTTTGTTATGCAGCGGCGGCAAGCTCGTGTCGATCAGAGAAAGCCGCAGCGCCGTTTCCGGCGTCAAGACGACCCGGGAGGAAAGCTTCACTTGCAGCTTTCATAAAGCGACCATCGAGCAAAGCGGGCCGGTAAGAGCCGTGGTTAAACTGGAAGGAAGGCATCGCTCGGAATCCGGTACGAGGCAGTGGCTCCCGATTTCGCTTCGCATCTACGTCTATGGCGGGCTTGAAACGATCCGGATCGTTCACAGCTTCCACTATGACGGCAATCCCCATACGGATTATATAAAAGCATTAGGCATCGCGTTCACCGTTCCAATGAGAGGACCTTTGTATAACCGCCATGTCAGGCTTGCCGGCGACAGCGGTTTTTTGAGCGAATCGCCGAAAACCTTGCATACCAGACGTACGAAAGGAAAGTACAGGGAGCTTTTCGAGAAGCAAACAAAAGGCGGGCAAGCAGCTTTTGATGCCGAGGAGGATCAGTATTTTCTAGGATTGCTGGATGATTCGGCTGTGTGGGATGACTTCAAACTCGTGCAGCGCTCCGCCGACCATTACGGGATATGGAAACGAACGAAGGCCGAGTGCTGCTGGATCAAGGCGGCAGAAGGAAAAAGGGCGGGCGGCCTCGGTTATGTCGGCAGCGAGGGCGGCGGCTTGGCAGCCGGATTGCGGAGCTTTTGGGAGAAGCATCCATCCGGTCTGGAGATTGGAAGCACCGCAGGCCAAGAAGCTAAGCTGACCGTTTGGTTCTGGTCGCCGGACGGGGATGCGATGGATCTTCGTCATTACGACACGGAAACGCATGTCGAGTCTTCCTATGAAGGAGCGGAAGAGCTCAGAGCAACGCCGTACGGAATTGCCAATACGAGCGAGCTGATGCTCTGGTGCACCGCGGAAACGCCTAAGCCGGAGCAGCTGCTAGCCATGCGGGAGCAGACAGCCGCGCCAGCGATGCTCGTCTGTGAATCAGATTATCTGCATGAGACTCGCGCGTTCGGCTTGTGGAGCCTGCCGGACCGCAGCACGCCTTCAAAAGCGCATTTGGAGGATCAACTGGACGGTATCATCGCATTCTACCAGGCCGAGGTCGAGCAGAGAAAATGGTACGGTTTTTGGGATTACGGTGATTTCATGCACAGCTATGATCCGGTTAGACATGTGTGGAATTACGATTTGGGCGGCTGCGCTTGGCAAAATACCGAGCTGGCGCCGAACATGTGGCTGTGGGTCATGTTTCTCCGTTCGGGCAGGGAGGATATCTTCCGGCTTGCGGAAGCGATGACCAGGCATACGAGCGAGGTGGATGTCTATCATTTTGGCGAATATGCGGGGCTCGGGTCGAGGCATAACGTCGTTCATTGGGGCTGCGGCTGCAAGGAGGCCCGGATCGCGATGGCCGGATTGCACCGTTACTATTATTATTTGACCGCGGATGACCGGATCGGAGATCTAATGGACGAGGTGAAGGATGCGGATTTCTCGACCGTAAGCCTGGACCCGATGCGTGCTTATTTTCCAAAGGACGAGCACAAGACCCATATCCGGATCGGACCGGACTGGGCAGCCTTCAGCTCGAATTGGATGACAAGGTGGGAGCGCTTCGAGGATGAATCGTACCGCGACAAAATTGTAGTAGGGATTGAATGCGTCAAACAAGCGAAATTCGGGCTTATATCCGGTCCTACCTATGGCTATGATCCCGAGACCGGTATATTGTCATCGCTTGGCGACGATAATTGGGGGCGGCATTTGGCGATATGCATGGGTGCTCCCCAGGTCTGGTTCGAGCTGGCCGCCATGCTGAAGGATCCGGAGTGGGAAGCGATGCTGGCGGATTTCGGCGTTTTTTATAACCTGCCGCAAGAAGAGAAGGACCGGATAACGGGCGGCGAGATCAGCCACCACAACTTTGGACATCCCGTTCTCAGCGCCGCGATTGCAGCGTTTGGCGCTTTTTATAAACAGGATTCAGCAGCCGCCAAACAAGTTTGGGGCATATTGCTTGAGAACCCGTTCGCTCAGGTCAAGCTTCAGCAGGCATCGGAAACGGTTACTTATGTCGGAGAATTGAACGAAATAGATTGGATGAATACGAACGAAGCGGCACAGTGGTCATTAAATACAATCATCAGCCTGGAGTTAATCGGCGAGCGGCTGGAAGCAGCAGAGACTGACATGAACGCAGTGGCAGAGGTGAAATGATGGATGCACCTGATTGGAAGCTGCTCTACAGCAATCCGCTAAGGACTCCGGAGGATCTGTCGGGCTTCCGGCTGGAAGGCGTGGCGGCCATGACATTCCCGAAGGGACAGCTTCGTATGGAAAGCGTGCTGGAGCCTGAAGAAGGCCAGCAAGCCAACTTCGTATTGTGGTGCCCGGTAAACTTTCCGAGCGACATCGCAGTAGAATGGGAGTTTAGGCCGATTCGGGAGCCGGGTCTGGCAATTCTTTTTTTCGCGGCTAGCGGAGCAAACGGGCTTGATTTGTTTGACTCTTCTTTTAAGCCGCGAACCGGTGAATACGAGCAGTACCATCATGGAGAGCTTGATGCCTATCATCTCTCCTACTATCGCAGGCGCTGGCCGGAGGAGCGGGCTTTCCATACCTGCAATTTGCGCAAAAGCTACGGCTTTCACCTCGTCGCGCAGGGAGCAGACCCGCTGCCCCCGGTCGCGGACTGCAGCGGCTTCTACCGCCTGCGTCTTCAGCAGCGCGGCTCGCGCATCGATTTTTCGGTCAACGGGCTGCCGGTATTGGCTTGGGAGGATGATGGAGCTTACGGTCCACCGCTCGGATCAGGAAAGATAGGCTTTCGGCAAATGTCGCCGTTTATCGCCGAGTACGCGAACCTGAAGGTGTACGGCTTAACCGAATAATAAGCTTTCATCGATTTGGAGGAGACATGATGAAACGAGAAACCGCAGATGCCGTAAAGATCGGCGTGATTGATATTCGCGCAGCGGGACCGCGATGCAAGATGCTGCTTGGCGATTTAAACGGGGACGGGAGAATGGAGCTGCTGCTTGTACAGCCGGATAATCGGCAGGATGTGCGGTACATTCCCCATCAGGTGCAGTGTCTGACCGCATACGATCTTGATGGGCAGCTGTTATGGCAAGCAGGGAAACCGAGTACGGAAGCAGGCAGCCAAGGATCAGACTACCCCGCGCAAATCTATGATATTGACGGCGATGGAAGGCTGGAAATACTTTGCGTCATGGAGGACCGGTTCTGTATTTTGGATGGCTCCACAGGAAAGAAGAAGGAAAGCCATCCTCTTCCGGACCCCCATGCCCATGATTGCATTATCATTGCGAATTTGACTGGCGGGGACCGGGCGACGGACATCATTTTGAAGGATCGGTACCATAAGCTTTGGGCAATGGATCGATATTTCCAACCGCTGTGGACTTATGAGGGAAATCCCGGCCATTTTCCGTGGGTATATGATGTGAACGGGGACGGAAAAGATGAGGTGATGGCGGGTTATGATTTGCTTGACGCCCAAGGAAGATTGCTCTGGAGCTGCAAGGAGCTGGACGACCACGCCGATTGCATTTGGGTTGGGGACGTAAACGGCGACGGTGTGCCCGAGCTTGTGATCGGAGGAAGCGTAACGGTCATGTATGACCGGGAGGGCCGGGAGCTATGGCGCCATGACGGATCAATCGAATCCCAGCATATTGCGTTAGGGCGTTTCCGTCCCGAGCTGCCGGGCATGCAAATCGCCGGGCTGGACCGTCTGGTCCGCGAGGATGACGGGCTGGGGAAGAAAGGCAAAGACGCCTTGTTCCTGCTCGATTCAGAGGGGATAGAGCTTTGGAAGGAAGACCGCAAGACGGACGGCTGGCTTACGATCATCGAAACCTTGCGGGGCTGGGAGACGGGGGCTCCGGATTATATTCTTGCCTACCGCCGAGGAGGCGGCGTATATCCGGCTTTATATGACGGGCACATGAACGAAGCGGTTCGATTCCCATCAAACGGGTACGCCGTGCATGCGGACATGCTGGGAACTGGAACGGAGCAGGTGATCCTATATGATGATTTTGCCGCCTCGATTTATTCCAGTTCATTTATGGATATAAAAACGTACGCGGCAAGCGGGAAGCAGCTGGCCCAACCGAAACGGCTTTACAGTTCTACTTTATATCCAGGCGGTGAAGCTTAGGGCTGCCTGAACAACTAAGAACGCGGCAGCCGCGAATCATCGGGCTGCTTTTTTTCTATTATTTAACAAAAAAGCTGTTTCAAAATGACTCGAACCATGCTAATATGAATACGAACATTAGTTCTATTATTCGTGATGTCGCTTGTCCAAGGATGGGAGGAAGCAGCAATGGTAACCGAACGCTATACAGAAATTGACGAAGTTATCGCCTATATCCATGAACATATTTATGAACCGCTGCCTTTGTCCCGCTTAGCGGGATACGCTGGCTACAGCAACTTTCATTTTACGCGTATCTTTAAAGAAAGAACCGGCTTATCGCCGCTATATTACGCGTCCTCCCATCGGTTGCAGAAGGCTAAGGATTTATTGCTGCAAACCAATCTAAGCATCCGTGATGTGGGCTTGGAGATCGGCCAACAGAGCTTGGGTACGTTCACCTCCAGATTTACGGAAAGAGTCGGCGTGACGCCGGCAGAGTTCCGAAATTCGGCTTTGCAGGCGGATCAACAGCTGCTTGCATTAAAGAAGCTGGACGGATGGCGGCCGCTTTATTTGCCGGATCAGCCGCATGACCGGATAGCGGGGAGCATTCATGCCGAAGCGGATTTCGACGGTTTCGTCCTTATCGGCTTATTTGGCAAACCCATTCCCGAGGGGCTGCCTCGATACGGAACGCTTGTGTCGTCGTTAGGGGAGTTTTGTTTAACAGGGGTGAAGCCGGGCACCTATTATTTGATGGCGACCTCGATTTCTTGGAACATGAGTGCCAAAGACATGCTGCTTCCGCACGCGACGCTGCGAACGAGATCGAAGGAGCCTATCGTCGTTACGCCGCATTTCCCTGTCCCGTACCAGAAGGTTACCCTTCATTCGCCGCGCGCGGATGATCCCCCGATCTTGATTTCTCTCCCATTGCTAATGAACAATTTCCTCAAACAGATTATGCCAAGCCATATGGGCTAAGCTGCTTTCTTCTATCTATTGAAATAAGAAATACGGTTCTGTCCATCCGCATGAGTGAAACATAATGGCGTGATGGACAGAAGGTAAGGGGTTAAGCAAGCGTTTTTCTGTGCGAGGCAGCGGATTTAAACGGGGTTACTTTATTTTTGCCCGTGGATTTCGAGCGGTACATGGCTTCGTCAGCTTGTTTAATCATTTCTTGCACGGCTTTGCTTTCCTTGGATGTGCTAATTCCGATGCTAAGGGTAACCATGGTCTCCTGTTCGACCCTTCGCCGAATCGATTCGGCTACGATCTCAGGCTTTACCCGCTCGGAGCTGATGCAGCTGAGCAGCTCTTCTCCACCATAACGTCCAGCAGAGCCAATCCCGCTTGATTCTTCCTTGATAATTTCCGCAACCTGCTTCAGAACGGCATCGGCCTTAAGATGTCCATGCGTATCGTTTAGCTTCTTGAAATTATCGATATCGCAAAAAATAATCGCCATGGATTTGCTGCTTAGAAGCAGCTGTTCCGCTTTAGAATAAAAATGGCGCCGGTTATATAATCCGGTCAAGCCGTCCATAATCGAGGATTGATAGGTAAACATAAGGCGCTCGATCACCCATTCAAACAACAGAATAAACAACAGAGAGTAATATACGACCGGCAGCAGCTGGCTTGCCGATACCAGCCAAGTTAAAGAGCCGTGAAATACATAAGCATCCGCGAGCCTTGCTAGCTCGCTTGCAAAAAATACAATTAAGCTGGCGTAATATTTGGGGCTCATATCCGCGCTTCTCGTGTCGAGCATGATCATGAAGATGACAATCAGCCCATAGAAGTCGAGCGAGGGAAAGGTAAGAGATTGCGAATGGACAGCCGTCCCGAGCGCAGGCGTAACCGCAAATTGTATGCCTGCAACAACGAGCGCCAACATACTCATAATGATAAAGGGTATGACTTTAAGCTGGGCAGTCCGGTGAGTATATAATTTCATGAAAACAAAGTTTATAATAATAAAAGAAATGATCTGCAGCACCGAAAAGCTTAGATAAAGATAGGGCGGCAGAGACCAGCCCGGATAAGCGAGCACGGCAAGCAGGCATTGCTTGACGATTATGAG
Source organism: Paenibacillus sp. LPE1-1-1.1 (assembly GCF_040676435.1). NCBI lineage: Bacteria > Bacillati > Bacillota > Bacilli > Caryophanales > Paenibacillaceae > Paenibacillus > Paenibacillus sp. LPE1-1-1.1. Next base: position 649,390 of record NZ_JBEGHY010000001.1, on the reverse strand, counting down.
AGGGATAGCTGTAATAAGCAGACTGTAAATTCGTTTATTGCGGTAGCTTTTTGAAAGCCTTACGGACATGAATAGCATTAAAACAAGGATGACGATAACAGCCGACGAAGAGAGCAGCAGTCCGTTTGGGCCTGAAAGCCATTGTGTAATTGACATGAGTTAACCACCGTTATCTAGGATTGATTGCAATAGCTTTACAGAAACATATGTTCTAATATATCATGTTTTACGGTGAACGAATAGTTGGGATGCCTGTTACAAGTTACACCTCGAAAGGATGGGACACATGAATATTTTACAAGCCTTATTTTTCCCACCGGAGCAGCCGGGCGGAGTTTCTTCCATGATCCCGTACATTCAAGATAGATTTATTAAGCTTGGTTGGCAAATGGAGTTGTTTTCCCTTCCCAAGCGGGTAAGAGGAAAAGGCCAAGAGGAGGTCAAATTCCAGACCTTCGATCATACGGTCTACAGCGGGAACGCAATGGTTGATAAATATATACAAACCTATAAAGATTACGTATGGTGGACGAAAATGCGCATTAAAAAGCCGTACGATATCATACATGCCCATCATCCGATCGCTGCGCTCGTCATGAAGCAGCTGTTTCCGGACACGCCGCTGGCCGTAACCATCCATTCCAGCTATGAGCGCGAGCTTATTTTGAACGGGAAAATCAAGGAAGGCGGGCCGGAGCATCAATTTTTGATGAGCCTTTACGGAGAATTGGAGGCGAAAGCGGATCATTTGCTTACGGTATCCGAATCGTTTCGTACATACATCGCTCCCCATATCAAGCAGCCCGAGCGGATTAAGGTCATACCAAACGGCTTTGACGAAAAAAGATTCAAGCCAATTTCCCATGAAAATGCGGTAACGCAGCTGATTACGGTGTGCAGGCTCGTTCCTGCCAAAGGGCTCGATGTGCTGCTGCATGCATGCGCGGCTTTGAAGCAGAAAGGGCATCCGTTTGTTCTACATATCATCGGGGACGGACCCATTCGCGAGGAGCTTGAAGCGTTGGCGGTGGAGCTCGATCTGTATGACGACATTATCTTTTACGGCTACATGCTGCACCCGGAAGAATTCATGCCGTTTTTTGACGTGTTCGTCCTGCCTTCGCGAGCGGAGGCATTTGGTTCGGTGTTTGCGGAAGCGGCTCTTTGCTGGCTTGCTCTGGTGGGCACCAATGTCGGCGGGATAGCCGAGCAAATCGAGGACGGGGTGAACGGTTTGCTGGTTCCTCCTGAGGATCCGGAAGCGCTGGCTGATGCGCTCGAGAAGGTCGTAACCGATCCTTCCTACCGTTACCATCTTGCAAGAGCCGGATCGGAAAAGGCGAAAAAGGTATATTCCCTTCAACGCGTCATCGCTCAGCTGAAAAAAGTTTATATCGGCATGAAGCCGGAATAGCGGCTCATTCTATCGGAATAGGTGGTTAGCGGATGTCAGTACCGTTTCGATTCATACATGCAGCAGATTTACATTTGGATAGCCCCTTTCGCGGGCTTGCCAAAGCGCCTGGGCCCGTTCGGGAGGCTTTAACAGAATCAACCTTCGACGCGCTTAGAAGGCTTACGCAAGCCGCGATAAGCGAAGAGGTCGATTTTATCGTATTAGCCGGCGATTTGTTCGATGAGGCCGATCGCTCGCTTAGAGCTCAGCTAATGCTCGTTCGGGAATGGGAGAAGCTGGCGGAGAACGGCATCGCGGTTTATGTCATTCATGGCAATCACGACCCTCTGAACGGTACGCGGGCAAAATTAGCGCTGCCTCCTAACGTCTATATATTCGGCGCAGAACAGATGGAATACCGGCCGGCTTACCGCAAAAGCGGTGAGCTGGCTGCCTTTGTTTACGGACGATCCTACGGAAGGCGAGCCGTGTCCGAGAATATGGCTGCAGCTTATCAAATCCAAGCCGAAGCACCGTTCCATATCGCTATGCTGCACGGCAACGTGGACGGCGACGGTACGCATGATCCATATGCGCCTTGCGCGCTGGACGAGCTGACCGGCGGCAAAGGTTTTGATTATTGGGCGCTTGGCCACATCCATCATCGCAGGGTGCTGCATGAGTATCCTCATGTGGTATACGCCGGCAACGCGCAGGGAAGAAATCCGCGCGAAACGGGAGCAAAGGGCTGTTATTTGGTTGATGTCACGGCAGCCAAAGCGATTGAAATGACTTTTTTGCCTCTGGATAAGGTCCGATGGTTTGAGTGCAACTTCCCGATCGCCGGCGTCAGCTCCGAGCAGGAACTGCTTCGGCTGCTCGATGCCGAGCTGGAGCGGGCTCTGGCGGATTCGGAAGGCCGGATGGTTATGCTGCGCTTTATCTTGAACGGCCGGGGGCCGCTGCATAAGAAGCTTTCGGACCCGGGGGTCGTTCGGACGCTGCTTGAACAGCTGCAGGAGGCAAGAAGCATGACCGAGGACGAAGCATGGATCTATGTGTTCGGCATGGAAGCGAATACCGGGGCTGAACTGAACTGGGAGGAGCTCGCGTTGGAGGACAGCTTTGCTGGGGAGCTTTACCGCGTCAGCTCAGAGCTGGCGCAAGACCGGCAGCAGTGGCGGGATTTCGCGAAAACGGCGGTCGGACCGGTTACCGGCCATGCGAAGCTGGGAAGGCTCCTGCGAAGCCGTTTGGACGAGCTGCCGGAGCATTGGCTGGAGCAGGCGCGCGAGCTGACGCTCGGCATGATCCACAGCAGCGACGGGGACGAATGATCCGGAATGCCGGTTTCTATGAAAACCTTTAGGAGATGACGTGAAGCATGAAGCTTTTGAAGGCTGAAATTGACGGATTCGGACAGCTTTACGGCAGGCAGGTCCCGCTTGATGCATCGGTCATTATCGTGTACGGACCGAACGAAGCGGGCAAAAGCACGATGTTCGGGTTTATACGCTCAATGCTGTTCGGCTTTGCCAAACGCGGACAGGCGCAGGAACGGCAGGAGCCGATAAACGGAGGCAAGCACGGAGGCCGATTGGTTTTCCGCAATGCGGCGGATGAGACTTACATCGTTGACCGATATGCCGTTGACGGCGCAGGGAAAGTCAAGCTGCGCGGATTGGATGCCTCATCAAACCCAGAAGGGCTGCTGCAGGAAGGCGCGGTGCTCTCCCAGACAGAATGGGAGCGCGCCTTTCTCGGAGGCGTGAGCGAGAAGCTGTACCGGCAATTGTTCGCCATTTCGCTTACGGAGCTGCAGGAGGTTGGCGCGTTGTCCGGCGATGAGCTGGGACGTTATTTGTACCAGGCTGGCTGGGATAACGGTAAAACGATCGCAGCGGCGGAGAAGCGGATACTGCAGGAAATGGAGCAGCTATTTAAGCCGCGCGGAGCGAACCAACAAATGAATCAGCAGCTCAAAACGCTCGAGCAGCTGGATGCCGAGCTGCGAAAGCGGCAGGATGCGATCGTCTCGTACAATGCGCTGACGCAGCAAACGACTAGCGTGGATGAGGCGCTGCGCCTTCTGGAGCTGGAGCTTCCGGCAAAAGAAGCAGGCCATTTGCTGCTGAACAAAGCCGTTTCGGCGAGGCCGCTGTGGATTCGCAAGCAGCAGCTCCTCATTGAACGGGAAAACTTCGCCTATGCCGCTTCCCTCCCTGCCCATGCGGAGAAAAGCTGGGAGGAGCTGCTTCGGAGAAGAGCCGCAGGCCGCGAGGAATGCGAGAAGCTCAGGCAGAAGGCAATGCTGCTTGAGCTCCAGCTGGAGTCGATCAGCTATGACGAGCAGCTTATCCGCATGGGCGAGGAAACCGAGGCTCTTCTTCAAGCTTCGGAGAGCATGCGCCTGCTGAAGCAGGACAGCTTCACGCTAGAGGCAGAGCTTCGCGAGCATGACGAGATGATTGCGAGACTCGTCAGCAGCATAGCGCCCGAATGGACGGAGCGGCAGCTCAGGGAGCTTCATGTGACGGTAGCCGACCGCGATTACGTAAGAAATGCAAAGCAGCTGGAGCTTGATTATACGCGGACAGAGGAGCGGTTCGCAGCTGAACTGGAGACGCTGAAGCAGCAGGAGCAGGAAGCGTCCATGGCTTACGAGGAAGCGAGGTCAGCCGCGCTGCTTGACGCGCAGCGGCGCGAGCAGGAAGGAGCCGGCACCGGGTTCGAGGTGCTGCCTCATGCGCGCGATGCGCTGAAGGGGGCGTGGAACGCCCTGGACGGCGCACTCCGCGAGTGGGAGCTCGAGCGGGTGCGCTCTGCCGGAGCTGCTGCAGACGGGAGCGATAGCGGGGCGGATGGCAGCGGCTCGGCAGCAGCAGGCCTCGGCGGAGCCGGCCTGCTGTGGGCTGCGGCGGCAGGAGCGGGCGGAGCCGCGCTGGCGCTTGGGGCTGCCGCGCTGGCCGGTGCATCCGGCGAAGCGGGGATCGCTGCGCTGGCGCTTGCAGCCGCCGCGCTAGTGTTTGCCGCGGCGGCGATGCTTCGGAGCCGCGGCGCAGCACGCCATGCTGCCAAGGCGAAGGGGGCAGCTCTGCGCGGCAGGGGGAGAGCACGAGCAAACGGAGTCTCGCCGACGTCAAACGACGCAGGCCAGCTGGCCATAAATAGCCGGGAAAAGCAGGTGCATCAATCGCTGGAGGCACTGGTGAAAAAACCGCATGAGGCCGCCGCCGCCTTGTTTGCCGCTAAGCATTACAGTTCGCCCGAGCATCTGCTGGCAGCCGAGCAGGCGCGCATGCAGCTGCGCGCCGCGGTTGAAGCCCGGCTCGAGGCGCTGCAAAGCAGCGAGCGCCTCGAAGGAAGCAGCAGCGAGCTCGCCCGCCGCCTGGAGCGGCTGCGCGCGCATGCTGCGGGCCGCAGCGAGGCCGCCGCCGCTGCCGCGCAAACAAGGCAAGCCGCCGCCCGGGAATGGGCCGGCTGGCTGGCTGCGCGCTCGCTGCCGGCGGGCATGTCGCCGACAGCTGCGCTTGAAGCGTTCGAGCTTGCCGAGCAAGCCTTGCAGCGGCTGCAGCACTATGACCGCCTATCGGCGAGGCAGGCCGCCTCAGAGAAGCAGTTGGCTGCTTTCGCAGAGCAAGCAGCCGCATTATGCTCGCATTTCGAGGAAGCGGCTGTTCAGCTGGCAGCGGACCCTGCTGTCGCTTTGCGGCTGCTGCATGCCGAAATTCGGCGCCATGCAGCAGCAAAGCAGGAGGCGCGCGGAATTCTCGCGCGCCGCGATGAGCTGCTCTTAGCCAGACAAGCGGCGGAGTCGGAATTGCTGGAGCTCTCGAAGCAAATCGAATCGCAGCTTGAGGAAGCCGGACTCGTTAATGAAATGCAATATGAGCTAGCGCTCGAGCATCGCCGTATCCTGCAGGAGCTTGAACTTGAGCTGACCAAGCTGACGCTGGAGCTCACTGCGGGCATGTCTGCGGAGAGAGTCTTCGCGCTTGAAACGATGTACGGGACTTTCAATGAAGAAGAGCTCCAATCGCAGCTGTCCGAAACGCAAACGGAAATCAGTGCACTGGAGCAAAAGAAACGGGAGCTTCTGGAGCAAAGGGGCAGGCTGCGGCAATCGCTGGATTTGCTTCGGAAAGAGGACGAGCACCAGAAACTTCTCTCCGATAGAGAAATGACGGTTGCGGGCTTGGAAAAGGATGCGGAGCGTTATGCGGTGCTTTCGGTCAGCGCGGCGCTGATCAGCCGGACGAAACGGATTTACGAGGAGGAACGCCAGCCGGTCGTTCTCCGCAAGGCTTCCCATTTTATCGCGAAGCTGACGCAAGGTAAATACATTCGGGTGCTGACAACGCCTGGCGAACCGGGGATCAGGCTGGAATCCGCGGAGAGACGCCTAGTTGATAGCGGTATGTTGAGCAGGGGAACGGCGGAGCAGGTTTATCTGGCGATGCGGCTCGCGCTCGCCGAGGAAGCATCAAGAGGTGCTAAGCTGCCCATGATGCTGGATGACGTATTCGTCAATTTCGACCGAGGACGGTTAGAAGCCGTAACGGGCTTGCTTGCCGAGCTGTCCCGTGACCGGCAAATGATTGTAATGACCTGTCATGAGCATGTCCGGGACGCGATGCTGGAAAATTGCGAAGGCGCTTTGCTGGTGCAGATCTGATCCTGCTAATTATGTTTCGCTCATTAATTAGCGGATACACGCTTGCGGATGATCAAAATGAGCCAGCCGAAGCTGATTAAGCCAAACAACGGATACAGCGTGGAGAGCAGCATGCCGAAGCCGATTTGGCTGGCTACGTAACAGATGGCGAGAATAAGCAGGACGATCAGGCTGCGCGCCCATTTCAAACGTTCATGAAGCTGAAGGGTCAGCCCGTATATATCCGCGATGAGCGTCGTGAAGATCTCCGCGAAAATAATGAAAATATAAATAAACTGCACGCTTGGTCCCAGCTGCCTTGCAATGCCGCCCATCGGAATCGCAAACTGTTGGATTCCAGGCATATGTACCGATAATGCAATATGACCGGCCAGCAGCATGAAGCCGATCCCGATGCCCCCGACCCACGAGCCGGCGATGATGACTTTGCGGTCGTTAATTTCCGCTCCGAGCGGAACAAGCACGGCTTGGGACATGGAGAGATTAAAGGCCGTATAGAGGAACGGAGAGGCCCATGCTGCCCATATGGAATGATCGCTGACCAAGGTAATGAATTTGTCTGCGCCCGGCGTTTGGAAAGTATCGATCATGATGAGCACCGTGAAAAGAAGCATGACGGGCACGACAATCGCATTAACGGTAAGGATCGCGTTCATCCCTTTTCGCAGTAAGAAGTAACAGGCGGCAATCGTAATTAACAGGCCCGACTGATACGAAATGTTCCAATGCTCATAAAAAATCGTGCCGGCGCCTGCGAGCATAACGGCCGTTACGCCAAGGAGCACGACGAGCATAAAGTGGCTGATAAGTCGTCCGTATTTGTCGCCAAACAACGCCTTATTTAAGTCTTCATACGATTTTGCCCTAATTTGGCTTGCAATAAGCATCATTTTTGTGCCCAGCCAAATGAATAAAACCGTAGACAATGCAATTGTAATTGTGCCCCAATACCCGAAACGGGTAAAGAACTGTAATATTTCTTGACCGGTGGCAAAGCCTGCTCCTACGATTGTGCCCATGTAGGTCGAAGCAATTTGCAGCACCTTTCCTGTACGTTTCCACATCGTCTACCGTCCTCCGTTCGATGACCTCTTATATTAAGAAGGTATGTCCAAGCGGGGACAGGCATGACATTTTTCAAAATTTTAGGATTTTTGAGTATTGAAGTCAGGAGTTCGATTCGTGAGATGTTCATTGCCATTATTGTATTTGCTGCCGCGTTAGCCTTCATTTTGATCAAGCCGAAGGGCATAAATGAAGCCTTTATCGCATTGGCAGGAGCGCTTATATTATTTACTGCGCAGCTTTTAAAACCGGAGGATGCGGCGTACATATGGGGTTTTGTCTGGAACGCGACGTTTTCGCTTATCGGTATCATGTTATTTACTTCATTGCTTGATTATAATGGTTTTTTTCGCTGGGCTGCCCTGCATATCGTTCACCGGTTCCATCATCGGCAGCTGCTGCTCTTCATAGGCTTGTCGCTGATGGCAGCGCTTATTACCGTTTTTTTTAATAATGACGGCACCATTCTTATTATGGTTCCCATTGTTCTCGAAGTAACCGCATTGCTTAAGCTTTCACGCAGCGGAAGATTGCTATTTTTGCTCGGAATAGGCTTTATGGCAGATACCGCGAGCGCCCCGTTAATGATGAGTAATTTGACCAATATTTTAACGGCGGATTTCTTCGATATTTCATTTGGCGAATACGCCTCGCGCATGCTCTTGCCCGGAATCATTGCCATTGTCGCCACGCTTACCGTAACGGTAGCTTTCTTCTGGCAGCCCATCGTTCGGGAAGAGAAAAGAGCACTGGCGCCGGAACTCTTTCCGATACCAGCTTCGGCTATTTCAGATAAACGGTTATTTTATTTATCGTGGCTCATCATTTTATTGATGATGATCGGGTATTTAGGCTCGGAGAGGGTTGGCATTCCGTTAGCGTTTATTGCGCTTGGCTGCGCGGCGATTCAGTGGGCGGCTTCAGCAGCGGCAGGCCGCGCGCCGTTTAAAGAAACGGTTTTGCGAGCGCCTTGGCTCATTATCGTATTTGCTTTATCAATGAATTTAATCGTATACAGCTTGCATGTACAGGGAGCAACCGCGTGGTTTCCGGAGGTCATAGCGCCGGCAGCGGAGAAAAATGACCTCATCGGCATTTTTGGTTCCGGATTATTGTTTTCATTGCTTGCAGCCGCGATTAACAATTTGCCGGCCGTTCTTATTTCTTCACTGGCAATCGAGCAGGTTAACGGGCCGGATTATTTGCCGTATGCAAGTTTGCTGGGGACTTCCGTAGGAGCAAAGCTGACACCGATCGGTTCGCTAGCCACTTTGTTATGGATTCAGCTTGTGCGGCAGGGAGGCATAACGGTCAGCTGGCGCGAATATACGAAATACGGCCTATTGCTAACCTTTCCTATTTTGCTGCTTGCATTGTTTGGTTTGTGGCTGCTGGATTGGTCATAACTTAATTAGTTTAGCGCGAGAAGCTTAATGGACACGATCAGATTGTGGGTTGGATCCAAATCAAGCTTGAGCAGCGCGTCTTTTGCTTTAAAAGTGAGCATATAGGCTGTTTGTTTCTCTGGCTTTCCCAGCGCAAGCAGCGCTGCTTCGGTTTTATCGCCGATTTGGAGACCGCTTAATCCCGCTGAAATTTCTTTGCCGTAGACCTCAATATACTGCACGTGTTTGTAGGCATTGATACCAACTGCGAAGCCGTCGTATTCAAGCACGGTAATCGGCTCGGTTTCTTCCTCAAGCTTGTAGCTGTCTAACGGCTTGCCATGTAGCTTTGAAACTTCGGAATCATGGTCACCGATGGCAATGCCATAGAGCGAAGGGTTGTCGGCGGCCCATTCGGCATCCTCGCTTTGCGTTTTTACTTGTGCTTTCGTATCATTCTCTTGACGTAACGTCGAGGTTTCGGCGCTTGTGTCGCTTGACGTATCCGCCCGGTTCAAATGCGGTTCTATTTTCTGCAGCTCATTGTCTGCCGTCTCCGAATACGTTTTCTGAGGGCTGTCGGGCGTATCGTCACGATCGGGTTGAGGAGACGCAGCGACTACCGTATTAGAAGGTTCTTTCGGCGATGCGGTTTGGCAGCCGGCGAGCAAAATGACCAGCGCAGAAGCAGCCGCAACCATAGCAGCTTTTGTCGGATCTTTGCGAGAGGTATTCATAAATTGGACTCCTTTCTTATATAATATTAATCGGTAATGGAGCTTTTATTTATAAATGCACATACTGGACATAGGCTTTAGATATGAAAAGTTACTAAACTATTAGACGCTAGCAATTGGGAAAAGTTGCTCTTTTTTTCCGAGGATTTGAAATTTTACCTTTGAAATACTAAGTAATATTAAGGTTTCGGTTTGAAGGCTTCCCTAGGGTTGCACTTTTTGCCTGACCTATGGTACGTTATCAAAAAGGATTTTGGTGGAGGTAATGAAAGATGGAGAGCTTAAAAAAACGCATTTTAGCAGAATCGTCCGTATTGTCGAGCAACGTGCTGCGGATGGATGCTTTGATCAACCACCAGGTCGACCCTGAATTGACAATGGAAATGGGACAAGAATTCGCGAGACGCTTCGCTGAGGAACATATCACAAAGGTGATTACGGTGGAATCCTCCGGAATTCCGGCGGCATACGCTACAGCATATACGCTGGGAGTACCGCTCGTATTCGCACGTCGGAAGAAGACGCTCATCGCTGATCCGGATGCCTATATCGAACGCGTGCCTTCTTTTACAAAAGGTATGGTAACCGATATTATGGTGTCCAAACAGTTTCTAACGGCTGAAGACAGGGTACTCTTTATTGACGACATTATTGCGAATGGCGATGCCGCACGCGGACTAATCAAGATTATACAGCGTTCGGGAGCAGCTTTAATCGGGCTTGGCGTCGTCGTGGAGAAGTCATTCCAAGCCGGTGGCAGAACATTGAGGGAGCAAGGGATTCGTGTGGAACCGCTCGTTCGTATTTCATCTCTAGATAACGGTGAAATAAAATTTGAGTAGAATGTTCCAGTACAAATGCTCTTTTCCCATTCGGCAATATCGCTTATAATGATATAGTAGTGATCGAGGGGAGGCACAAGTTATGGGGGAAATGTCTGCAGAGTTTATGTATACGAAGTTAAGTGACGCCAAGGTCCATTTTGAGCGTGCACTAGACTGTAAACATACGGAATTTGATGATTTGTATCCTTATATGATTGAGCATCCGCAGTTTTTTTGGTACAAACGTTATGTGGCATGGTCAGAGCTGCTGACGATTGTAAAGCTGTGCGACGAATTGTCTATTGAATGGCGGGATCAGTTCACTGACCGTCAGAGCGAATATATCGGCAAACGCGTGATGTCATCGCGAGTTTTGGATGAATGGTATGAAACCAATGATGCAAAAGAGCATGCAGGTTAGCTGAACGTTAGATAGTTTCAAACTTCAAACGAACGATCACTTATATATTCAAAACAGCCTCAATGTTATGCGCGAGCATCCATTGAGGTTTTTCCATACAATGGGAGCTTTAACGCAGAAACAGGAGGAATTAATCATGGTAAGCGAAGAGCAGCTGGACAAATTCCGTGTCAGCGGCGAAACGATAAGAGTAGTAAGAGATGCAATGGAAGCTAACGATGTTCACGGCATCGTCGTTGCTTGGGATGATACCTCGGTTGTTATACGGCGTCCCAGCCGCCGCGTCGTAAAACTCAGCCGCGCCCACAGCTACCAGCCGGTAGCGGAGGAGCGCGCGAATCCTTTTGAGGATGCTACATAGAGCCTGGATGATCATTTTTTATCGCAGCAAATAGCAAAGAGCCTTTGTCCCGTTGGGATCAAAGGCTCTTTGTTTCGATATGATGCTGACCGTCGGATCGTTTATTTGCAGGATAGCAAACGCAGCTTGGCAAACGGCTGTCCGCTAGCGGCGGCGAGTTACGGGAACGAGCCTATAGGTTGGTTTACCGCCGGGTTTTGAATACTTGGTCACTGTACGGATGCGGCTAACACGCTTGATGTCAGTTGATCCTTTGCTGTTTTTCGTTATCGTCAGCTTCAGGATCATCGCGCGAATGGTCTCTATATTATTAAAAAGCTTCGGTGAAAGGAAATTGCCTAACGAATAAGCGGCAACTCTCGTTTTGGTTACACCATATTTGTCCTTCACCTTTCTTGTTACGACGGGCTGCAAGACATGTGGGTGAGCGCCCAAAATAGCGTTAGCGCCGTTTCTGAAGCAAAGATCGACGACTCGCTTCTGCGCTTTGTTCTGCTTGAGGTGGAACTCCCGGCCAAAATGGAGACAGACGATAACAAAATCGCATTTCTTTTTGATACGGTTAATGTCGGCTGCTATTTTTTTGGAATGAAGCCGGTTAACCTGATAGGATTTTGCAACAGGCATTCTATTCGTTCCGTACGTATAGGATAGAATACCGATATCGATGCCTTTGACGCGCATAATCAATAAGCGTTTAGCCTCGTTTAACGAGCGAGCGGTGCCGGTATGCTTAAGGCCGTGACGGTCAAGGACATTCAACGTGCGCTTGATGCCGTATTCGCCTCCGTCGGCGCAATGGTTATTGGCTGTCGTCATGACATCGAAGCCGGTATGCTTGAGCGTCGATGCAAGCTCATCGGGGCAGTTGAACATCGGATAGCCGGTGCGTTTGCTGCGCCGTTCGTATCGGCCGAGTCGATTCGGATTGCTGCCGAACCAAGGCGTTCCGGAGAAGGTCGTCTCCAAATTGCCGATCAATAAATCGTTATTTTTTAGTTGGCGTGCAACTCCGGCAAAAATCGGACCGAACGAATATTGATTTTTTTTGGATATTCTAGCGGAGTCGATAATCCGATTTTTCATGAGCAAATCTCCGACTGCTCCAATCGTAATCGTAGTCATCTTTCACCTCTTTCTGTAAGACTGTAATACTTTATTCGAGCCGATGGCAGGTGCGCGCGGTATAAGCCTAAGGCTGATAAAACTAATAAGGAGTTGTGCCATGAACGAATACATGATGAATCACGGGGGCAATAGTCATTCGCCAAGGAAAGCTTCAACCATTGAGGTAATCGGGGAAGGATCGGCAGCAGCGCCTGCCGATCAAGCAATCGTTGTGCTCGGAGCTGTAACGGAAGGAACAGATTTGCGTCCGATTCAAGCTGAAAATGCCAATATCATGACAGCAGTCATTGGATCGTTGCTGAGGCTGGGCATCCCGCGCGACAAGCTGCAGACGCAGGAGTACCGTATTGACACGATGTATGATTTTGTTGATGGAAAACAAATATTCCGAGGCTATCAAGTAACCAACCTGATTCAGGTGACGGTTGATCAAGTCGATCAGACAGGGACTGTCGTGGATACGGCCGTCGGCAGCGGCGCCAACCACGTATCCAGCATCAGGCTGACAACTGCCAGACCTGATATTTACGAGCATCAAGCTTTATCGCTGGCTGTGCGTGACGCTGCGCAAAGGGCGCTGACGATTGCGAATACGCTCGGTGTCATGGCAGCCAATGTACCGCTAGAAGTTCAACAGCTGCCGCTTCCAGGAGGGCCTGTCCCGATGTTTAAAGCAGCGGCATTCGCCGGCAGCGCGGTTACGCCGATCGAGCCGGGGGGGTTAACGGTGAATGCTTCTGTTCGAGCCGTATATGCTATTTTGCCAGGTTCGCATTAGGATCTGTAAAAGCACTCTCCAAGGGGTGCTTTTTCTTTTGATTAGCTGCGCTATTCTAAAGGATACATATTCAATATAGGGTACTATTAAGGTGCTGAAGAGAATGGAAGCTAACGTCGATTCTGTATGAAAAAGGATGGTGTACTCATGTTAGGGAATTTTGCAGTCCTGAGTTTCAATCTTAATAGATTTAAAATGTTTAAATGAGATTCCTCATTCGATTGCTGCAAAGGAAGTATGCCATTTTTTGTCCTCATTGCCGTAATGAATTAAATTGGTTTGAAACAAGCTTCGGGAGCGGGATCACGACCGAATATCTGAAATGTGTCACCTGTGATTTGTTTTATATAAATGATTCTGTATTATCTGAAACGGATGTGCCTAAAAAAAGAATCGAACATTTTAAAAAACAAGGTTTTAATGACGAAGGTTATCAAGGCGGTCCTACAAGCAGCTGCTATCAGCCGAAATGGTTGAGGAGTATTGAAAGATTGTTTATGTAATTACTCGAATAAGAATCGGTGAATGAGGGAGGGGGATAAACTATGCCTAAATATAAAGTATTAAACGTCCACAGTGTTAGGCAGTAGTGTTTTGTTAATAAGGAGAGTATCTTTACATGAAGAACTTTATAAGATAATATTTCCATACACACGAAACACGTTCGATAGGAGTAAAGAGTTGGCTGAATTGGTGACTAAAAAAAGAAAAAACCCTTGATTATCAAGGGTTTTGAATTTGAGTGTAGATGCGGTCGAGAGGACTCGAACCTCCACGGCTGTTACACCACTAGAACCTGAATCTAGCGCGTCTGCCAATTCCGCCACGACCGCATAACTTGTTTCAACAAAAAGCATCTTATCATAATGAAGATGGAATTGTCAATATTATTTTAGAAAAATGGAGGAAGCTGCTGTGAAGCAATTAGAACAAAAGATTTTAGAGGAAGGCATTGTATTAAATGAACAGGTCCTGAAGGTAGATTCCTTTCTAAATCATCAAGTTGATCCGCAGCTAATGTACAGCATGGGCCAAGCCTTTGCCGCGTTCTTTGAAGGAAAAGGGATCACGAAGGTGATCACGCTGGAATCGTCGGGGATCGCGCCTGCAGTCATGACCGCGCTGGAAATGAATGTGCCTCTCCTATTCGCGCGAAAGCGTAAGTCTTTAACGCTTAAGGATGATTTGTACACGGAAAAAATATACTCCTTCACGAAGCAGGAAGAGAGTGAGGTCACGGTGTCGCGCAAGTTTTTGGAAGCGAAGGACCGTGTGTTGATTATCGATGACTTTCTCGCAAATGGCGATGCGGCGTTAGGATTAGCTCGTATTGCAGAGCAAGCGGGTGCTTCCGTCGCTGGTATCGGTATCGTAATCGAGAAGGCTTTCCAGCCAGGAAGGAATAAGCTGATCGAGCTTGGGTATGATGTCCATTCTTTGGCAAGAGTTGCCTCATTAACAGGCGGAAAAGTAACTTTTTCCCCGGATTTGTCCGGCGCAGACAGCAGCAACTGAGATTGACAATTCCAACAGCATGTAACTATAATGCTTACATGATGGACGTAACGGAAAAGGGAAATCAAGACAGGCGGTGATTGCGTTGACTAGCAATAGGTTTGCGGTAGCGGTTCATATTATGACGTTACTCGAGACGAGTAAGGCAGCAAGATTGACATCAGACATTATCGCTGGCAGCGTGAATACTAATCCTGTCGTCATTCGGAGAATTATAGGTTCATTGAATAAAGCGGGTCTTGTAGCAACAAGCGCAGGCATAGCGGGTGCCGTTATAACAAGGCCGGCAGGCGAGATTACGCTTTTTGATATCTATAATGCTGTGCACAACAATGGGTCAGATGAGCTTTTTGCCATTCATGAGAAACCGAATCCGGCATGTACGGTTGGCCGCCATATTCAATCTTCTCTTGAAACCGCCTTTAATGAAGCGCAGAAGGCGATGGAAAACCAGCTGGCGAGCATCACGCTTGAGCAAATTACACAGGATGTCCTAAGCAAGACGAATGGATTAAAATGATTAGACCTAGAGGCCCCGCAAAGGCTTCTTTTTTTATACGCTGTAAGTTTCAGCATATTTTCCAGCTTGTACACAAACACTAATCCTAAAAGATGAGAGGCGTGTGCGGCAATGAGCAGACAGCGTAACGAATTAGAAGGAAGATCAAGATTGGCTATATATAATAAGAGATGCTTCCCCTTAAGGAGAACGGCTGCTGTTGTATTTATTGGCATAATAATGGCGGTTGGAGATCCGGGCACTTATGCAGTTTCTGCGGAAAATGCGGCAATCCGAGTACCTGCCGCGGGAGTCAACGAAGAACGGCGAACGGTCGCTGTGGTTATTGATGATTTCGGAAATGGCATGAACGGAACAGCGGAAATGATGAAGCTTCCGATTAAAATTACGGCAGCGATTATGCCGTTTATGCCGACGACTAAGCAAGACGCAGAGGAAGCGCATAAACATGGGCATGATGTCATTGTTCATATGCCAATGGAGCCGAAAAAGGGGCTTAAGAGATGGCTGGGTCCAGGCGCCTTAACGACAGATCTCAGCGATGAAGAGGTGCGGAAACGGGTTGAGGCAGCCATAGATGATGTGCCTCATGCCATCGGCATGAATAATCATATGGGCTCGAAGGTGACAGCCGACGAGAGGATGATGCGCATCGTGCTTGGCGTATGCAAGGAACGGGGACTCTTTTTTCTCGATAGCCGAACAACCTATAAGACGGTAGTGCCAAAAATCGCAGCGGAGCTCGGCGTTCCGATTGTTTCCAACGATGTGTTCCTGGATGATGTGTATACCGTACAGCATATCTCAAAGCAAATCAGCGTTCTTCGCAAGCATCTTGAGTCGCACGAGAGCTGCATTACGATCGGACATGTCGGACCGCCAGGGAAGTTCACGGCATCGGTCCTCCAGCAATCCATACCCGTCATGCAGCCAAACGTACGCTTTGTTAAGCTGACCGACTTAATTAGCGGCGGGTTAGTGAATGATCCACTTATACTGCCTAATTCCTGATGCAATCGCCTCGGCAACCTCCATTTGGCGCTTGGAGTCAGTCAGCATCGTACGGTCATGTTCGCTGCTGATAAAACCCATTTCGACGATGACGGCAGGCTCCTCAATGCGTTTGAGCAAATAAAACGGCTTTCCTTCTCTCGGGAGGAAGGACGTATTTTGCTGTCGGTTCAGCGCATCTTGAATGCAAAATGCAAGCAAGGAGCTTTCTCCGCTATTCTGATGCAGCACGAGTGGGCCTTTCTCCGAGCTTTTTTTCGACCAATTCACATGCAGGCTTACGAGCAGTTCACTGTCAATTTCCTGGGTAAGCTGCCGCCGCTGCGACAAATCCTTGCGATGCCTGGAGCGTGTAATATGCCAGCGGTTATCATCGCTCAAAGCATAATCACCCGTGCGGTTTAGCACAGCGGGGATGTTTTGGCTTCGTAATATAAAATACAGCTTCCGGGCTACTGCTAAATTAATGTCTTTCTCCAAAATTTCGGCTGCCGAAGCCCCTCCGTCAATGCCACCGTGACCGGCGTCAATAATGACGACGGTAGTCGGCAGCGCCCAATCCTGCTTGGAGCCTGCAGGAATTAAAGGCCATGCAAAAGCGCTGATCGGTTGGCTTACCGCAGCGAGCCATAATGCGAGAAAGCTCATAATTATTTTACGGAACATGCAAGTAACTCCTCCAGATCACTTTGACATACGGTTAGATTGTCTTTTTGATGGATAACTCATGCATGTTTACATTCGATCGCTGCAGGGCAAACTGAATTTATCATTTCATACGGAGCTGAGGGGGAGCATTCAAATGGCAAAAGGCGATGAGTACGTGAAGTTCGTGACGGAGAAATTCGTGACTTATATGGAAACACCGAGGGAAGAGAGAAAACAATCAAGAACGTCAGCCAAAGCGCGGAGAGAGCCTTGGCTGACGCGGTGGTTCGGTTGGGGGCCGATGAGCATTATGCTTTGGTGGCGGGGACGCGCGCAGCGTCAACGGTAAAAACGGCCAAGCTCGATAAGCAGCGAGACCGGGATGTAACGCCGGTCTAAACCATCCTCGCCAGCTTCAAGAGCGACATAGAGCTGGCCGCTGTCCCATTTGTTATATCCGACTACGGACCAAACATACAGCATTTGGCCATCGAACAGCTCAGCGGTATATCGGAGCTGTTCTTTGTTGTTTATTTTTGCAAATAGGGAATTATAAGAGGATGCGTTTAATGATATCGGCCTATCCGTTAACCATGGAAGCTTGTCATAGGCATTAAATGAGGGCAAAGACACTTGCTTTAGAAGTGCTGCATTGGCTCCGATTTGCATACGCTCTAGATTAACCGGTTTTTGTGATTCGGCAGCCAACCAATCGTTTTCCCCAATAGGAAGGCTTTCGCCGCTGGCAGCATCGGTATAATAGGTTTCCTTCTCCGATGCCACCTTCCAGGCTGCGAGCAGAGGATTCACGTATAGAGCTTCGATGCTGGATGCGGGATGAAGCAGTTCGAGCTGCCGGACGGATTTGGAAAGCGTGCCTTCATCAAATGGGGGGCTGCTGCTTGTCCCATACTCACCGAGCTGGTAACCGCCAGACTCTACGGCGTTGATGATGAGGTAGCCGACCGTAAGTTTATTTTGCTTAACCAGCACTAACCAGCTATGCGTGCCTGGCCCGATCGGGGAAACGACAAGCGAAGCTTGCTTCCAAGCATGGAATGAAGGCTGGGACGCCAGTTCCGCTGCCCATTGCTCGGCTTGTTGTTGCACTGGCTCATAGATGGCTGACGGATTCGTAAGCGCGGATGCAGACTGTGATTGCAAACTGCCAGAATATAGGACAATAGCGGTTAATACACATGCCGCTGTCAGTTTAATGAATTTTTTTCGCATCATTTATCACCTCTTTGCTATTGTATCGGACATGCTTTGAGAAGGCTGTTATAACCTGTCACGTAATGGCGGTCTTTCGACCGCCTTTTTTTGACGTATTGCTGCGGAAATCGTCTAATCCATGTCAGTCGATGCCTTCCAGATGAAAGATGCCGCAGTTAATGGCGGAAGCAGTCACCCGAGGCTCGTATTGCCATTTTATTTCTGATTTCCGCTGCTCGAATTGCTCCTCGATGGCCGGCTTATTGTCTTCTAGGGCATTGTGAATTAGCGGTTCATAATAACCGCTTATTCGCTCAAGCTCCTCTTTAAGTCTTGCGGAAGCACTCTCAGCCCAGCTGTAGTCATAGGTACGAAGCTTGCGTTCGAGCGCTTGCTCCACGATGCCGAGCGCTTTGTTGAAGGTGATGCCGTTCTTGGTAATATGAATATTAGCGGGCAGCCTTGGTGAAAGTTTATGGGTGAGCAAACGGTCATAAAACTGCTCAACGCATTGTCCTGTCGCCAGCGAAACGCCGAAGCAATGGATTTCTTCGCGTTTGCGGTCGCATGCGAATTCAACCCGCATATTGACGCCGAGCCACGCGGTATACGGGGTGGACGAAAAGGGATTGCTGCTTCGTTTGTCGGGCTCTTGAAATAAATAAACGAAGCTACCTTTCGATTTCGCCGCGTCGAACAGCATGTCGAGCTTACGGGCGCCAAAAAACAAGTCCTCGCGGGGTACCCGGGCAGGAGCGGCGAGATTGCCGTGCACGAAGCCGAGTGAGCGTCCAAGAGCGGCATTCGCTGCCGCATTTTGTGCGTCTTCCGCGGTATTCTGCTGGACGGCTGCCGCTTCGGCTTTTTTGGTTTCCTCGGCAGCGTCATATTTGTTTTTGTCCGTCACGAACAAGAAGGTCATCGTCTCCGGTTCGGCGTTAACCCGGTCTACGAAGCTCCAGTAATACGGGCGGTTCGTCAGCTCGCGGTCGGCGAGAGGAGAGAGCTTGACCGTAAAGTGGCTGGGTGATTTTTCTAAAATGGAACATTCTGTCGCCTCTAAATATCGATTGACGAATTTGTGCACCTGTTTCTCGTTCAAGGCTGCACCTCCACGGATTGTCCGAGCGTATCTAAATTAATGAGCAGATCGGGGCTGGCGGGAAGGGGGTTTTCGCCAATCTTTACCTCTTCTCGGATCCGACTGAGCGAGGAGCCCAAATGATTGATTTTCTGCTTCAAATCCGTCTCATTGCCTGATTCAAGCAGCATTTTGGCCAGCCGCTGCTCCAAGGAGCCGTCCCCTTTCTCGAAGCGTTCCAAAATATGATCAAGCTCTCCAATGACCAGCTCGAACAGATTAATTTTTTCATGCAATAGATTTACGATATGCTCTTCGATGGTGCCGATGGTGCATAGATTGTAAATTTTCACGTCTTCCTTTTGTCCAAGTCGGTGCACGCGACCTATGCGCTGTTCTACTCTCATAGGATTCCAGGGCAGGTCGAAGTTAATCATATGGTGGCAAAATTGAAGATTAATGCCTTCGCCGCCTGCTTCCGTAGCGATCAAGATTTGTGCGCGGCCGCGGAATAAATCCATCATCCAGTCCTTTTTGCCGCGGTTCATGCCGCCCCGGTAAGGTACTGCGATCATGTTTTGCGCGCGGAAAAATTGGAGCAGATACTCTTGGGTAGCCCGGTACTCCGTGAAGATGATGACCTTGTCATCCATTTCTTTGACAAGCTCCATCGCTTTTTCTGCTTTCGTATTTGCTTTGATATTGCGAATTTTCTCCACAAGCTCCCAGATTTTCGGACGCATAGGAGAGTCCTCGGAAGTTTTCTTGAACAGATTGACGAGTGTCAAAAAAACGGCATCCCGGCTGCTGCAGACTTCGCGCTGCAGTGTAACGAGGGAGAGCATGCTGGTTAAATCCCCGCCGCTTTCGTCGTATCGTTCCTTCACAAAGCCGGTCACCGCGTCATAGAGCGCTTTCTCTTCTTCGGATAAGGTGAGCGGGATATTTTTGACAAAACGTTTCGTAAAATGGATGCCTCCATCACCGCGGCGATTGCGGATCATCACGCCGGAAAGCGCCTCCTGAAGCTGATCTTCATTTTTCGGCACGCGCTTATCAACGACGAAATTAGCTGCAAAGTCGCTTAAGCCGCCAAGCTGTCCGGGCTTTAGCAGCGTGATTAGGTTGAACAGCTCATCCATATCGTTTTGAATCGGCGTAGCCGTCAGCAGCAAGCAGTATTTTTTGCGCAATAGATTGGCGAACTGATAGTTCGTCGTTTTCTTGTTTTTCAGTTTATGAGCCTCGTCAATAATGATGAGGTCGTAGTCGGTACCGAGTACAAGCTCGCGGTGCGGCTCTCTCTTAGCGGTGTCGATTGAAGCTACTACCACATCATAGCCCCAGGTATGCTCTTTTTTCTGGGCCACGGCGGAAATGCCGAACTTTTGGTTAAGCTCGCGCACCCATTGCAAAACAAGCGAGGCAGGAACGAGAATTAAAACTCGTTTCGCTAAACCGCGAACAATATATTCTTTGAGTACGAGCCCGGCTTCTATCGTTTTGCCAAGGCCAACCTCATCGGCAAGAATCGCGCGTCCGCCCATTTCGTGAACCACCTTGCGCGCCGTGCTGATTTGATGCGGCATCGGCTCGAAGGATGGCAGCGAGCGCAGACACAGAAGCTGCTCGAAGCTTTCGATTCGTTTTGCCTGTTCTGCCTCCATCGTGAGCTGATATAACGTCCAATCATCCCATGGGCCCCCCCGCGTTGTGCGGTTTTGCAGCTCTTCAAACCAAGAACGGTCACATTGCAGGTCGACAAGTGGATGAAGCTTACGCGTTGCGATCGCGTTTCCCGCTTCGGCTGAGGCAGCCTGCGGCGTTGTCTGGAATGTCATCTGGTGCAGCTCCTTCCGCGGTAAAAGGGATAAGTTGTAATCAGTATTGCCTTTTCATCCAATATTAATAAGATGCTGGTTAAAAAAGAGGATGGACAAGAAAAAGTATGAAAACAGGCATGTAAGCGGCTGGGATTGTTATTTTCAGCCATATACAAGCCTGAAAATCAATATGTGGTATAGTATAATCGTTTTATCACACAATATATTGTGCTATATGCATATCATAACTATACATATGCTTGCAGCGCGGTAGTTCGAAGGAGGAAGAGGCTACGATGAAGACGTCTAATGGAAAGAAGCTTGAGGGGTTAAGCGAGAAAATATTTTTGGACCGCTACGCTTGGAAAAATGCGGACACAAGCAAAACGAAAGTAGGGGATATCGTACTCGTTCTGACCAAGGATGACCCAAAGTTCCCGGTAAAAGAAGTTGGGGAAATCATCGCGCGTGAAGGCGATGCGGTAACGATAAAGCTTAGAAGCGGGGAGCAAGTAAAATCTAGCATCGAGAAGCTGACGCTTACGATTGAGAAGACGCCTGAGGAAATGTGGGATCGGCTGGCGGGTGCGATGGCCTCGGTTGAGGTTGAGCCGGGGAAGCAGCAGGAATGGCAGGAGAAGTTCAGATATATTTTGGATGATTGGAAGCTGGTTCCTGGCGGACGAATTGCAGCGGGGGCTGGAGCCAGCGAAGAGCTGACTCTCTTTAATTGCTACGTCATCCCATCGCCGAAGGACAGCCGCGGCGGGATTATGACGACACTATCGGAAATGACGGAAATCATGGCCCGCGGCGGCGGGGTAGGGATGAACCTATCGTCACTTCGTCCGCGGCGAGCTATCGTAGCCGGGGTAAACGGTTCCTCTAGCGGCGCAGTATCCTGGGGAGGTTTGTTTAGCTATACGACGGGGTTAATCGAGCAGGGCGGCAGCCGTAGAGGTGCGCTAATGCTTATGCTGAATGATTGGCATCCGGATGTATTGGAATTCATCACCGTCAAGCAAACGATGGGCCAAGTTACGAATGCTAATTTGTCGGTTTGCTTAAGCAACGCATTCATGCAGGCGGTGAAAGACGATCTGGATTGGGAGCTTGTTTTCCCGGATACGAAGGAAGCAGGCTATGACGAGCTTTGGAATGGCGACCTGGAAGAGTGGAAACGGCTCGGCAAAAAAATTATATCTTACAAAACAGTACGCGCCCGCGAGATCTGGCAAGCCATCATTGAATCCGCTTGGAAATCCGCCGAGCCTGGCGTTGTTTTCATGGAATATTACAACCAAATGTCGAACAGCTGGTATTTTAATCCGATTATTAGCACGAATCCATGCGGGGAACAAGGCTTGCCGGGCTGGGGAGTATGCAACTTATCGGCAGTGAACTTATCTAAATTTTACGATGAAGAGAAGAATGACGTCGCATGGGAGGAGTTAGGCAAGGTGACGAGGTGGTCGGTACGGTTTCTGGATAATGTGATCGACAAGACCCCCTATCATTTTGAAGAAAATGAACGCAATCAAAAGCTGGAGCGGCGCATTGGGCTCGGGACGATGGGGCTGGCGGAGCTTATGATTAAGCTGGGCATTCGCTATGGAAGCGCGGAATCCTTGGTTTTTTTGGATAAGCTGTATGCGTTTATGGCTCGTGAATCCTATTTGGCATCGACGGAAATTGCTGCTGAGAAAGGATCCTTCCAAGCATTTGATGCAGATAAATATGTAAAAAGCGGTTTTATGAAGCATATGATTGAACAATTCCCGGAGATCGAAGAAGCTGTTGCCGATAAGGGAATGCGCAATGTGACCGTTATTACGCAGGCGCCTACCGGGAGCACGGGGACCATGGTCGGAACTTCGACTGGCATTGAGCCTTATTTTGCATTTGAATATTATCGTCAAAGCCGTTTGGGGTATGACAAACAGGATGTTCCGATCGCGGCGGCATGGAAAGAATCGCATCCAGGCGAGGAGCTGCCCGACTATTTCGTAACATCGATGAGCTTATCCGCCGAGGATCATATCCGGGTGCAGGCAACGATCCAGCGCTGGGTAGACAGCTCGATCTCCAAAACGGCGAATTGCCCTGCGGACTTTACGATAGAAGAAACAGGGCGGCTGTACGAGCTGGCATTTGAGCTGGGGTGTAAAGGGGTAACTATTTACCGTGATGGAAGCAGGGATGTACAGGTGCTTTCAACGAAGAAGAATGAGGGACTGGAGGTTAAAGCCGAGGAAACGGCGGATGAACGACAAGCAGAAGCTTTGTCGCCGCCGGCTGTGGAAAGCCAAGATTAT
This sequence comes from Paenibacillus sp. LPE1-1-1.1, assembly GCF_040676435.1. Taxonomy (NCBI): domain Bacteria; kingdom Bacillati; phylum Bacillota; class Bacilli; order Caryophanales; family Paenibacillaceae; genus Paenibacillus; species Paenibacillus sp. LPE1-1-1.1. Next base: position 626,492 of record NZ_JBEGHY010000001.1, on the reverse strand, counting down.
TTTGACGCTGATTTGGTAGAAGCGGCAGTCCCGGCGATTCAGTCGGAGCAGGTGGTCGATAAACAATATAAGCGAAGACCGCAGGTGCTTCGAGGTGCGACCTATAAGGTCAACACGCCATTTGGCATGGCCTATATCACGATTAATGACCTGAATGGAACTCCGGGCGAAATATTTTTGAACGTGGGCAAAGCGGGCTCGGACGTATTTGCAATGGCTGAAGCATTGGGCCGCGTCTGTTCATTGTTTCTGCGGTACGGCGATCACGGCAATAAAGTGAAGCTGCTGATTAAACATTTGAAGGGAATCGGCGGTTCGGGAGCGATCGGGTTTGGAGCTAATCGGGTAGAGTCCATTGCCGATGCCGTTGCCAAATCGTTAGAGCTGCATATGGATAGCGGAGAGGAACAATCTGCCGCTGCTGAGGATGTCATTCTCGCGAAGGCAGAGAGCAAGAGTTACCAAGCAGTCGAAGGCTCGTCAAGGGATTTATGCCCTTCCTGCGGCTCAGCTTCGCTTATAAATATTGAGGGCTGCAAGCAATGCGCGAACTGCGGATACAGTAAGTGCTAGATGCAATTTTGAGCGTAATAGAGGGCGATAGATGTGATGTCGGCCTCCACAAGATTGCAATAGCGTCTTTGTTACTGCAAAAAATATGCTAGAAAATCAAGTAACAACTGGGCTAAGTTCACTTAAGTGCATAAATCGGAATTTTCCCCGATAAATATTGAAATCATAAATTAGCACCAAGAATCTAATCTTGGTGCTAATTTTAATAACTCAACAAAATGTGCCTGAATAACCAGGATTCGATCTGTACATTATTCTCTTTTATGAATATTGCATTTTCGATTTTCAGTCTAATACTTATTTCACGAAATCTAAAGGTTTAGCTTTCAAACATACTCGCACTTAAAATTAGAAAACTCGGCCAAAGAATCATCACCATAGGCATATAAACCAATGATTACGCCTGTAAAGCCCCCGGCAACTTCCGAAGAGAGGTATTTCGTTTGTGCCGAGCCCAAGAAGATATTCTCGCCATCTACATAAGTATGGAAGCTGTATCGTTCATGGTTAGCTCTGATAACCAGTGTGGCATGGTTAGCGCTTCCCAGATCCACTATATTTTCGATAGATCGGATATCGCCAATAGCAAGGCGCTCGATAACTTTATACCCGTTCTCCTCTTTGCGGATAGCCAAATCATAATGGTGATGTTCATCCATATAGAGCGTGATGCCAGCCTCTCCGCTAGTAAGGCTTACATCGCAAACGATCGTTGCGCCAAAGTCAATTTGGCGTATGCCGATAAAGGTTGGGGACGCCGGAACATCGAGCGTCACCTCGGTTCCTTTCATCGTTACTTTGCTTTGTTCCAACCTATAATTATCCGTAGCAGGATGACGAAGATAACACCAGTCCAAGTTCCAATCCGTGTTCTCGAATGTATAAATCTTCTTCTCCTGCTGAATCACCATGTCGGAGATGCGATCGGTCTCGAAACTCGTTAGCGTAGTGCCATTAAGTCCTGCCGTAAACCAACCTTCCTCGTCAAAGGTAACCGGCGTAAGGAATACTTCGCGGCCAAGGTGATGGTAGGTAAGCCATTGTCCAATTTGACGGAATCCCAAATGAAAGAACCACCAATTTCCTTTGTCATCCTGAATCAGGTCGCCATGACCAACCCCCTGCAGCTCGTAGCCGCCCAAATTTCGATTTGTCAGTACGGGATTCTGCGGATAGGCTTCGAACGGGCCAGAAGGGGAACCGCCCCGCGCATAGGTGACCATATGGCCATATTCGGTTCCGCCTTCAGCCGCCAACAGGTAATAACGTCCATTTATTTTATACAAATGAGGGCTTTCCAAATAACGTCCGCCTGATCCTTGCCATACCGAACGGCTCGGAGTCAGTTTGCGACCTGTTTCTATGTCAATTTCACACTGTACGATTCCGCCAACACCGTTATCGTCTGTCCCGTTGCTCATAAAGAAAGTCTTCCCGTCTTCAAAATACAAATCCGGATCGATTCCCCCTTGGTCTACATAGATCGGATCGGACCATTCCCCGTATATATCGTCGGTCCATAAATAGAAATTCTGACGAGTGGTGTCGTTGGTCGTGGTCATATAGAACCGCCTGTTATAGTACCGAATAGTAGGAGCGAACACGCCGCCGGAACTATTTACATTATCCAACTGAATCTGGCTTTTACGGGTTAGGCAATGCCCGATTTGAGTCCAATTAATTAAATCCTTGCTTTCAAAAATAGGGACGCCCGGGAAATACTGAAAGGAACTGCAAACCAAATAATAGGTGCCATTCGCCTTGCAGATGCTTGGATCCGGATAGAATCCTTTGATGATCGGATTATTGTATTTCATTGATCCACCTCTAATTTTAAAATTCATAAATATAAGAATTCAATATGATGAGCTAATAAGGAAATTTAACACTATCGTACAAAAACTTGCAATGGATTAGGGTTGAATGATTAGGTTAAATTCATTAAATTAATAGATATGTGATTTTAAAAGTTGTGGTTAGGAGAATGTGATTATGATCAAAGCGAACGGGGAACTCCAATTCATGCCTTTATACGAAGCGCTTGCAAGCGAGGTCAGATGGAGAATTATGGACTTAATTGCCGACAGGGAAATGAATGTCAAGGACATTGCGGCTGCGTTAGAACTTAGTCCCTCCATTGTCACCATGCACATACGAAAACTCGAGCAAGCTGAATTGATCGGAAGCCGTAGAATACGCCTAAATGGAGGGACGCATAAATTGTGTTTCCTCAAAGAAAAAAACATCGAGATCGAGTTGCCAACCGCCAGCCGGAACGCAAGGATCAGAGAGCAGACGATATCGGTGGGGCATTATACCGCTTTTGAAATCCATCCTACCTGCGGGCTTGGAACGCGTGAGAAAGAAATCGGAATTTGGGACGACCCGCGCTACTTTCTCGATCCCGAGCGGGTTCATGCCGCCATCCTTTGGTTCGGGAAAGGCTACGTGGAGTACAAGACACCTAACTATTTGCTTTTCGATCAAACCGCTGACGCTATCGAAATTTCAATGGAAATAGCTTCTGAAGCACCAGGCTTGAGGGATCATTGGCCATCGGATATCCGGTTCGATTTTAACGGCATTTCCCTTGGTACCTGGACAAGCCCGGCTGACTTCGGAAGAGCTGCGCGTGGAAGATTTACGCCGGAGTGGTGGCATAGAAATGTGAACCAATACGGACTTTTAAAGACGATCCGTATTGACGCCACAGGAACGTTTATAGATGGAGAGCGTATGTCAGACGTGACCGTATCGGAGATCAAGCTACGAGAACCGTTCTGGACGCTTCGTTTCACGGTTGACGAAGATGCCGTTAACATAGGGGGATTAACGCTATATGGTTCCGGATTCGGCAATCATGATCAGGATATCGTGATTCGCGTACATCTTTGTGACAAGTAACGACTAAATTACTGCTAAGGGTCAGGATGTAAATTCTCAAAGCAAATGTTATCCCTTTCCTCTCAGATGTTTGCCTAATCCTCTCACTACCTCTTAATTAACAAACAGATATGGACTATAATCGGACAATAAAGAACAATGGAACAAGGAGGATCAAATGTCTGGAGTAATCTCGAAACAGCAGAATGAGCTCGTCAAAGTGTTTGGTACTTTGTATTTTTTCACTTATTTATTCATCTGCACTAGCTTCGCGTAAACCGCGGCCTTTTTCATTTCGTATACGCGCTGCTTCATAAGAAATAGTAGATTTTAAAATTCCCAGTATGTCAAACCACCAAAAAATGCTTCTGTCGAGAGCTTGGAGCGGAAAGAACTTCATTTTATGGCCTATGGATAAGTAAACATCTCTATCCTTAGACAATTCGACTGCAATCTGCGCACCCGAATTACCCGCGCCGACCACAAGAACAGACCCGGGTTTTAATTGCAAAGGATTGAGATAGTGAGAAGTATGTACTTAATACACATGGTCGGAAAGAACCGAAGATATTTTTGGAATGGCAGGCTTTTGAAAAGGACCAGTTGAAACGATCACTTTTTTGGCCCAATATTCATCTTTATTCGTTACAACTTTAAATAAGTTGTTTACCTTCTCTAAAGAGAGGACCTCAGTTTGAAGATGCACAGGAAGCTCAAAAAGAGCAGCATATTTCTCTAGATAGTCCGCAATTTCATCCTTGTTCGCATAACCTTTTTGGTCACCATCCAAAGCAAACCCAGGCAAGGAACTAAACCATCGCGGCGTAAATAGGAGCAAGGAATCGTATCGGTTTCTCCATACGTCACCAATTCTGCTTTCTTTTCCGATAATGGCATAGGATTTGTTTGTCGTTTTTATTTGGTAACCCATTGCTAGTCCTGCTTGATTAGCTCCAATTATTAGAACATCAACTTGACGCATCTTCATCAACTCCGCATAACCTAGACTCTATATAATCAATGTTTCAATACAAACGTATTGTAGAAAAGAAAAATGAAAAAGTTACGTAACCGCTGCTTATAAATATGGAAACGAAGGACAAGGGTCCTTCGATTATCCTTTGATTTTTAGCAATCTCATGCTGTTTAGAATAACAATTAATGCTGCGCCTGTGTCACTCATTACGGCGATCCACAAGGTAAGTACATCAGGAAAGATAAGAATCAGAGCAGCAAGTTTCACAACAATTGAAAACCAAATGTTCTGTTTAATGATCTTCAGTGCTTTGCGGCTTAACTTTGCGGTATGCGGCAGCTTCTCCAAGTTGTCGGCCATCAAAACAACATCTGCTGTTTCCATGGCAGTGTCTGTTCCTGCTCCGCCCATAGCAATGCCAAGATCAGCCGTTGCCAGTGCAGGCGCGTCATTAATTCCATCGCCAACCATCGCAACGATGTTTCCTTCTTTCTGAAGCTTTCGAATGGCTTTAACCTTATCCTCTGGCAGCAGCTCCGCGAAATATCGGGTTACCCCCGTTTGGGCAGCTACTTTCTTGGCTGTTCCTTCGTTGTCTCCCGTAAGCATGATAACTTGGTTTATTCCTGCTTGCTTAAGGCTCTTCAAAGCATTTACCGCGCTCTCACGAACCGTATCTGCAACCGCGATAACTCCAATTAGCTTATCTTTAGTTCCTACAATGACAAGCGTATTTCCTTCTTGCTGCAAGGAGGTTATGAGAGACTCTGTTTGACCAAGAGGCGTTTTCAGCTCTTGAAACAGTCGTAGGTTACCAGCAAAATATTCGGTTTCACTAATAACCGCTTGGATACCTTTACCAACGATATTACGGAACTGTTCGCCTTTTAAAGACGGTACTCCTTTGTCATTTGCATGGTCGACTACGGCTTTCGCAATAGGATGAGTAGAATACTCTTCCAATGTTCGCGCGACAGATAAAACGTCATGCTCTAAATCTCCAACAGATATAACCTCCGTTACTTTAGGTTTCCCTTCGGTAAGGGTGCCCGTTTTATCAAACGCCACGGCTGAAATCTTACCTGCGATCTCTAAAAAAGCACCGCCTTTGATTAAAACACCGTTTTTGGCCGCGTTTCCGATAGCAGAAACAATAGCAACGGGCGTAGAGATGACGAGCGCGCAAGGGCATGCCACTACAAGGAGTTCCAACCCTTTGTAAAACCATTCTCCCCAATCCCCGAAACTAAAAAGTGGAGGGAGGATCATAACCACAAGAGCGAGCACAAACACAATAGGCGTATACACGCGGGCGAATTTATCGACAAATGCCTGTGTGGGGGCTTTTTGTTCTTGAGCTTCTTCAACCAAGTGAATGATTTTAGCAATTGTTGTATCTTCAACTAGCTTGGTAACCCTTATTTCAAGCAATCCGTGTTCGTTGATTGTGCCTGCGAATACTTGATCGCCAACGATCTTATCAACGGGAATTGATTCACCAGTGATGGGAGCCTGATTTACACTGGATTCCCCAATGATTACTTCTCCATCAAGTGGGATTTTGTCTCCAGGTTTTACAATCATAATGTCTCCGATAGAGATGTCTTCTACGGGTTTTCTAATCATATTTGTACCGACTTTGACCCATGCATCTGGGGGAGCAAGATCGATTAAGTTCCGTATGGAATTTCGTGTTTTCTCGATGGACCTTGTTTGCAGAACGTTGCCTAGCGCAAATAACCAAACGACCGTAGCACCCTCAAGCCATTGACCAATAGCAGCTGCTCCGATGACAGCGGCTGTCATTAGCACATTCATGTCCAATGAACGGCTTTTGATCGCATAAAATGCGCTTTTAGCGGGTTTATAACCGCCGATAATAATCGATGCCACATAAAGCATGCTTATCATGAACGAGGATACACCGCTTAAAGAACCGAGATAACCAAGTACTATTAAGACAGCAGAGAGTACAAGAAGATTGGTGCTTGATTTAGAAGGTTTTTGCTCGACTTTAGATTTTTTTTTTGAAACCAAACTTGCTTTATAACCTGCCTTTTGAACTTCTTTTATAATTTCTTCCGCACTGTTTTCGTGTTCAATTTTCGCCTTTCCCGAAGAAAAATTGACAGTTACACTTTTAACGGAGGGAACCATTTTCAAATGGTTCTCAATGGTCATAGCGCAAGAACTACAATCCATGCCCTCAATGTTATAAGTACGAGTGTTTGTTTTTTTCTCAAGAGGTTCCAGTGCATAACCCAATTTTTTAACATCACCATTAAGTGTTTCGAAAGCAGAGGGATTGTCTGAAGTAACCTGCATTTTACCCGTACTGTAATTCACGCTGACAGATTGAATGTCTTTTATTTTGCTAACGCTTTTTTCAATTGTAAGGGCACAGGCGGGGCAATCCATTCCGTGTACCATAAACTCGTAGCAGCCATTTGCACATGAAGGAGCAGAGACCCCATTCATCGTCGGCAAACTAGTTAACGCATTCGGTTTTGGTTCATTACAGCAGTCATCAGGACAAGCCTGGTCTTGAACAGAATGAATTAAAGTTAGCGTTTTTTTAAATTTAGGCCTATGAATTTCATCACTCATTTGGTCTGCACCTCCGCTTTCCCTGTACAGCATTCCAGTTGTTCATTTCTCTCGCATGCAGCAACATCTTCTTCAACCTGATGGAAAACATCATCCATCATCGAAAGCAGCTGCCTGATTTGTTCGCTTCGCAAACTGTAATAAATGAATTTACCTTCTTGGCGCCCAACGATTATTCCACAACCTTTTAAACAAGCCAAATGCTGCGAAATATTCGATTGATTCCCACTGATTTGATCCACAATTTGAGAAACCGTTTTTTCTTGGTCTTGGATACATTCCAATATTTGAAGTCTCGTCTTGTCGCTAAAACCACGGATGAATTTTGCTTTTACATCCAATATATTTTGTCCCATGATTAATTCCTCCATCTCATATCAGTATATTCTAATATGATTCTTTTTATCATATTAACACTGACTAATATGTGTTTCAATATTCATTCAATAAAAAAATAGGGATGCGTTAATCTTCTTCAATTCGCCCAGATCCGATTAACTCATCGTCTTGAAACGCTAGTATTTTCGGTTGATCGAGTACGGCCGTATGAAAGTGAATGGCCGGCGAGAATAGCTGGTCGATGCAACATCGAGTAGAAATTAATATGGAGTTGTTTCACCCAAAAGAGAAGCGTAACGTCATAGGAGTAGTGAATAAAATTGATCTTTTGAAAGAACGCATTAAGGTAGATAATGAGTGGCTCCGAATTTGGGATATTGAAGGGGCTAAGGTTGAGGAATAATTGACTGCTCGTTGTTTACAAACTTGGAAACGTAAAATTGCCTCAGACTTATGTCCGAGGCAATTTTTACATCAATTACTATGCACATCATCATAATTATGCTTCCACTCTAATACACCCTCAAACTTACACCCGCAATTCTTAATCCTGTTATAATCATCATCGTTTGCATCGTAGTTTATTGTCAATGTTGAACCGCATTGATTGCATTCCCATACATGCCACACATCCAAATTTAACCCTCCTATTTAGTCTTTTTATTAAAATCATTCCCAAAATGTAAAGTTTATAATTGTTATACTTCTGAATAATATTTCGCTGATGTTTCTAATCTAGCTAACGTGATCTAAGGACATTCCTTCTGATGGAACAGGCAGGGTTTAACGCAGGTAATAGCAAGGAATGTCAATATAGTACAAAAATTATTGCTAATATTCTGAATAGATTTAATCCTTCGCTATTCGTTAGAATTGAGGCATACCAAAAAAAGGAGGATTGTAAATTATTCATTAAATGTAAACGCTTTAATTTTGAGTATTTAATATAGCTAGAAAAAGGGGTGGGCAACAAACTAGCATATATATGTTTTTGAATGAATTACTTAAAAATGAATAAATTTTCAAAAATTTAAATTTATAAATTAATTTTATTATGAAAAAAGGAGACGAAATGATGAAGATTAAACGGTTGCTGTCACTCGTACTATCCTTGGCTGTCGTGATGGAACTTATGATTACACTACCGAAGCCGCCTACGGCCAATGCATCATTCACTTCCAACGACTTCCTGAAAACAGACGGGAAATTCATCAAGAAGAATTCCGGAACAGGGGATATTGTAAACCTTCGCGGCACAAATCTGGGTGGATGGCTAAGTTTTGAGGATTGGATGTCCCCTACCGGTGAATTTGCTTTTGACCGGACCGGTTGGAGCGCATCTGCATCGGTAAAGAGCGCCAGCGCCGGAAATGCAATCGACGGTGATAATACGACGCGCTGGGATACCGGCACCGGACAAGTGAGCGGGCAATGGTTCCAGGTGAATATGGGATATGTCGGTTACTTCAACAGAATCTATGTTAACGCAGCAGGGTTTAACGGAGATTATCCTGTAAGCTACCAAGTGCTGGTATCAAATGATGGTGTGGCGTGGAAGGATGTTGCCAGCGGTTCAAGCAGCACCCAGAACACGATTATCAGGTTCGTTCCACAGGTGGCGCAATATATTCGGGTTGTTCAAACCGGAACGAATGCTGCTGAATGGTGGTCGGTTGCCGAGTTCAACGTTTTCTCGGACCCGACTATGAACAACACGGGACTTACGGCAACTGCCTCATCTACCGGTTCGGGAACTTCGGCCGCCAATGCACTTGACGGTGATGTGAATACACGCTGGACGAGCGGAGCGGCACAAACCAACGGCCAGTGGTTCCAAATCGATCTCGGATCGGGGCAGGATGTTGCCAAGGTCATTATTGATGCCGGACCTTCGTCATCCGGCGACTATCCGCGCGGCTATGAGGTGCTCGGCTCATCGGACGGTGTAAACTGGACGAAATATGCAAGCGCTTACGGATCCTCCCGCACTATTGTTGCGGAATTCTGGTGGTCTTCTTATATGCGCTATGTCCGGATCGTACAGACAGGCAGTAGTGCCAACTGGTGGTCGATCGCTGACGTATCTCTCTTCTCCAGCAATGCGTTGGAGCGGACCGGCTGGGCTGTAACGGCATCTTCGAGCGGCACAGGTGCTGGATCTGGCAATGTTAAAGACGGCAATACAAGCACACGCTGGACAACAGGCGCTGCTCAGACTAACGGACAATGGTTCCAGGTCGATATGGGCGCGAACATCCCATTCAACCAGATTATTCTTGATACCGAGAAGAACACGTCGTCAGAGCAGGACTACCCTCGCGGCTATACCGTTCAGGTGTCCAAGGACGGCACGAGCTGGACAACGATTGCAAGCGGCCAAGGAAAGCGGAAGGCCACACCGATCAATTTTCCTGCCGTAACCGCGCGTTACTTTAAAATCACACAAACAGGCAGCTCCACGAACTGGTGGACGATCGGGGAAATGAACGTATACCTCAACAACGACGATTTCTCGATGAATTCAACCTATAAACAGCGTTTCGGCGCCACAACGGCAGAAAGCCTGGTCACGACGCACCAGGATACATGGATACAATCCGGCGACCTGGACAATATCGCTAGCATGGGTATGAACATGATCCGTTTGCCGATTGGCTGGAATGAGCTGCTGAACGATGACGGTACGTGGAAATCCAATGCCTGGACAAAAATCGACTGGCTTGTTAGCGAAGCGGCTTCCAGAAACCTCTATGTTCTGCTGGATCTGCATACCCTGCCCGGCGGCGATTGCCCGTTCGGCAGCTGCGGACGTTTTGGCCCGAACCCGAACGAATTCTGGACGAATACGACATACCAGAATTGGGCCGTGGACATTTGGCAGCAGATGGCGACCCGCTACAAGAACAACCCGGCGATAGCAGGCTACGATCTGATGAACGAGCCGTTGATTGACTATGGCGAGGACACGGATGACGTGAACCAGAAGGCGGATTACTATGACCGGTTGTATGACGCTGTTCGCGCCATCGACCCCGACCACACGATTTATATTGCAGCATTCTTTGACTGGGGCAATATCGTAGCGCCAAGCGTAAAAGGATGGACGAATGTCGTATATGAAGTGCATCCTTACGATATGCCGAACGGAAAAGACTGGAATGCGCAAAACACCATGGTTGAAGACAAGATCCAGTCGATGGTTTCCAAGCAAAACGACTGGGATGTTCCGGTTCTTCTCGGCGAATATTCGCTCTATCATTATGACGATGTCTGGTCGAAATGGATGGGTGGGTTGAACGCGATCCATGCCTCCTGGACCAACTGGACATATAAGGTCAAGGGTGACATGAATGAAGGCGTCGGCGGCTACTGGGGTTTGTACAACAGCAATCCGGCTCCGGTGCCGGTAATCAACAATGATAATGCTTCCACGATTACAACCAAGCTTCAACAATTTGGAACGAGCAATTTCCAACCGAATACCAGCTTCATCAACACGGTCAAAAAGTTCGCGAAGGGCGATCCGTGGATGGCGACCGTCCCGCTCGACCAAACAGGCTGGACGGCAACCGCTTCGTCTACCGAATCGGGCAGCTCGCCTTCGAACGCGCTCGATTGGAGCACGACTACTCGTTGGAGCAGCGGCGCAGCGCAATCGAACGGCCAATGGTTCCAGGTGAACATGGGCTCGAAAAAGGTGTTCGACCAGATCTCTTTCGAAACAAAGACCACGGACAAGTGGGATTATCCAAGAGGATATCAGATCCAAGTCTCGAATGACGGGACAAACTGGACGACTGTGAAGAGTGGACAGGGCTTCGGTTGGAAGCAGGCCATGACCTTCACGCCTCAGTATGCACAATATGTACGTGTCGTCCAAACCGGGACCGGACCGGACTGGTGGTCGATTGCCGAGTTCCACGTGTATTCGGAGCCGATGCTAAACAAAAGTGGTTGGACGGCAACAGCATCATCGTCCGATACGTCCGGAAATGTTCCGTCAAGAGCCATCGACGGAAGCAATTCCACTTGGTGGGCTAACGGAGCGTCACAGGCAAATGGGCAGTATTATCAAGTGGACTTTGGACGTAATGAAACATTCAATCGGGTATTGATTGATGCAGGTACATTTACGGCCGATTATCCGAGAGGTTATCAGATTCAAGTTTCAACCAACGGCACAACTTGGTCAACTATAGCAAGCGGTTCCGGAAGCAGCGCTCCTATTCTTGTAGATTTCGCACCGCAGACGGCGCGTTATCTGAAGGTAGTCCAAACAGGCACAGCATCAAACTGGTGGACGATTACCGAACTGAACGTATACGGTGAACTTGAGAAGAGCCGGACCGGATGGACGGCCGCTGCAACTTCGACGGAATCGGGCGGTTCAACTGCGAGCGCACTGGATAGTAACACCGCTAACCGTTGGAGCAACGGTGCGGCCCAAGCAAGCGGTCAATCGTTCACGGTTGATATGGGCTCCAATCAATGGATTAATCATATCGTCATGGATTCGGGTTCCAATATTAACGACTATGCAAGAGAATTTACCGTGGAGATGTCCTACGATAATACGAATTGGAAGACGGTTGCGAACGGCGAAGGTACCGGGCCTGTCGTTGCGGCCAACTTCCCGATAACGGAAGGCCGTTACATCAAGATCACTTTAAAGCAAAACTCCACGAGCTGGTGGTCAATTGCAGAGTTCAGGGCTTATGAGTAAGATCCGCTAAGAGTAAACCAAGTTCTGAGAAGCCATCCCGTTTAGGCATATTGCTGTCTCTAGGGATGGCTTCTCCAATATAGGAGGTTGTTATGAATTCCGTAAATATCCGAAACATGTATCGCAAATGTATCTCCATCGCTCTCATTAGCTGCATAGTGGTATCAATGGCATCGGTGTTGCCGACCAGCGTTTCTGCAGCTCTCCTTCCTTACCAGGATCCTGCTCTTTCGATTGAAACAAGGGTTGCGGATCTCTTGTCGCGGATGACGCTGGACGAGAAAGTAGGGCAGATGCTCCAAGTGGAGCGATTAACCGCTACCACAACACAGGTGAAGGATAATTTCATCGGATCCATCTTGAGCGGAGGAGGATCAAATCCGTCACCGAACACTCCGACCGCATGGGCGGATACCGTCGATGCGTTCCAGTCCGCCGCGATGCAAACCCGCCTGCAAATTCCGATTATATATGGAGTGGACGCGGTTCATGGACATAATAACGTCTACGGAGCCACGATCTTCCCGCACAATGTTGGTCTGGGCGCTACTCGGGATGCAGATCTGGTGAAGCGCATCGGCGCAGTAACCGCCAAAGAGGTCCGGACAACGGGAATTCAGTGGGACTTCTCTCCATGCTTGTGCGCTCCGCAGGATATTAGATGGGGAAGGACGTACGAAGGCTTTTCGGAAAATGTTTCTTTAGTCGGCCAAATGGGCGTCGCTTATACGCAAGGTCTGCAGGGTCTTCCGACGGACAGCGGGTTTCTGAAAGGTACTAAAGTGGTTGGCAGCATTAAACACTGGGTAGGGGACGGCACAACTACGAATGGTGACGACCAGGGCAACGTAACCCTGACCGAACAGGAACTGGATCCCTACATCCAACCCTATCGTGAGTCGGTCGCTGCCGGTGCGAGAACAGTCATGATTTCACTGACCACTTGGAATAATATAAAGGCACATACCCATTACCATATGATCACGGAATTGCTGAAACAGGATCTAGGATTTACGGGCATGGTCGTTTCGGATTGGAACGGCACCTATGCACTCGTCAACCAGGGTTATTATTCGAATTATTCGGATGCGCTCAAAGCAACCGTCAATGCGGGCATCGACATGTTTATGGAGCCGGACAACTGGCAGTCTTTTATTTCGACGCTCAAAAACCTAGTCAATACCGGCCAAGTTTCTCAGGCCAGAATCAACGATGCAGTAAGCCGAATCCTGCGTGTTAAATTCGAGGCTGGGATATTCGAATCTCCTTACGCGGATAGAAGCTTGATCAGCGGCGGCACTTTCGGCGGTGGGGAACACCGGGCGGTTGCCCGTGAAGCCGTGCGTAAATCGGCGACGCTGCTCAAGAACGAGGATCATATATTACCGTTGTCCAAAGCTTCAAAAGTATTCGTAGCCGGCACAAAAGCTAACGATATCGGTTACCAGTCCGGAGGCTGGACGATCTCCTGGCAGGGTTCTCCGGGCAGCATTACACCGGGAACGACAATCCTGCAAGGGATTCAAGGCGCCGTTACGAATTCAGCGAATGTAACGTTTTCTACTTCCGGTACCGGTGCAGCCGGAAATGATGTGGCCATTGTTGTCATTGGCGAATATCCTTCGGCCGAAATGGTCGGCGATGTTGGTACAGGGCAACCGAGACCAGATCTGGAGCTCAGTGCGGATGATATAACACTGTTGAACAACGTGAAAAGTTCCGGCGTCCCGATGGTGGTTATCATGCTGTCCGGCAGGCCTATGATCGTGACCAATCAGCTTCCGGATTGGAAAGGGTTCGTAGCCGCATGGCTGCCGGGAACCGAGGGTAATGGACTTTCGGATGTCTTATTCGGCGACTACGATTTCACGGGTAAATTACCGTTGACCTGGCCTAGAAGCATGTCGCAAATCCCGAATAACTCGAACGATACTGATTATTCACCCCTATTTCCATATGGATTCGGTTTAAACACTTCGGCAATGAATACAAAAAAATCTCCTGGAATAATCGAGGCCGAAAACCATAATGCTTCATACGGTGTTCAAACGGAAGCCGCGCTCGACGAGAATGGCGGATTAAGCGTCGGTTATATGGATACGGGAGACTGGCTGGATTACAGAATTAACGTTCCGACTTCAGGGACGTACAAAGTTCGTCTCCGGATGGCGAGCCAAACGGGTCCCGCCAACGCGGTACAATTGAAGAACGGCACATCGCTTCTCGCCACCTATTCCGTACCGAACACCGGCGGTTGGCAAACATGGACGACGCTGTCGCAGAACGTGACGCTAAGTGCTGGCGTCCAGACGCTACGGCTGCAAGCTGCCTCCGGCGGATGGAACTTGAACTGGCTGGAGTTGATCCCGACAACATCAATCCCGAGCGGAAATTTACTGACTAATGCAGGTTTCGAAACGGGCAGCACAACGAATTGGACCTCATGGAATGGTGGGACAAACGCTCAAAGCGTGGATACGGATAATCCGCGCAGCGGTAGCTATAAACTCGTCCATTGGGCAGCAACGGCCTATCAGCAATTGACAAAGCAGACGCTAACCGTTCCGAATGGAACTTACAAATTTAGTGCGTGGGCGCGCAGCAGCGGGGGCCAGAAGAAGCTTAATCTGTTTGCTAAACAGGTAGGTGCTGCTTCTGAGCTAGCCTCGATTATCTCATCCAACGCCGGCGACGGTTGGACGAAGTATACGATAGACAATATCAAAATAACAAACGGTCAAATCGAAGTCGGAGTTTGGGCGGATGCGAACGCAAACAACTGGGCGGTATTCGATGATTTTGAACTGGTTCCTGCGAATCTTTTGAGCAATGGGGGACTAGAATGGGGTAACACGTCCGGATGGACGGATTGGCACGGAGGACCGGCTTCACAGTTGGTAGAACAGGATAATCCGTTTGATGGCAGCTACAAGATGGTGCACTTTGCTTCATCCGCATTTACGCAACTGACGACCCAGACTGTAGCGGTTCCAAACGGAACATACAAGTACAGCGTATGGGTACGCACCGGTGGAGGCTTTAACGTGTTGAAGCTCGTAGCTAAAGGGTATGGCGGTGCGGAACTGAACACACAGATAACAGGAGCCGTGGGCAACTGGACACAGTATGCGATCAACAGCATTCCCGTGACAAACGGTCAAATCGAAGTAGGTATATGGTCGGACGGTAATGCGAACAACTGGGCGACCTTCGATAACTTTGAGCTGACCAAGCCGTAATGGTATGATTTATTATCTTATGAATATGAAAACAAACAAAGCCCTAGAAAAGGGGCTTTGTTTGTTTCGTTTGAGTGTTATCTCGAACTGGAAATCGAAAAGTAAGCGTTATCAATATTGTGCAACAATAGTTGCTAATTGGCTCTAATGATCCTCCTAAAAACTTACCCTATACTAAGGATGTACTAATCACTTAAGGGGGAAAAGACAATGAAGAAAACGTTTTATTTGGGACTTGTAAGCGTTATGTTGATGTTGTCAATTACGGCTTGCGGCACTAACAACACTCAAAACAGTGGAAATGCGGCCCAGGCTACCAATGAAGGAACTTCTGGCGGAAACACGGAAGAACCGAAAAAAGAGGCACAGAAAGTAGAACTGAAAGTGCAAATAGGATCACCGCGTTTCAAGGATCAATTTGAAAAGTATTTTGAACAGTTTAAAGCCAAAGAATTAGCTGAGAAAAATATCAATGTTACGATCGATCTCGAAATGCCTAATCCAGACCAGGCTAAACAAGTTCTTCAAGCGCGCCTGGCTTCCAATGACGCACCCGACATCTTTGATGTACATGCCAACGATCTATCAACGTATGAAAAAGCTGGATATTTGGAAGATCTTACGAGTCAACCGGCAATTGCAACCTTATATGATAGCGTGAAGAATACCGTAACGCTTGACGGCAAAGTTGTAGCCCTTCCGCTTGAGAGCTTGGCATGGGGGTACTTGTACAACAAAAAGATCTTTAGCGATGTTGGAATCACTCCTCCACAAACGCTTGATGAAATGAAAGCAGCCGTAGATAAATTGAATGCGGCTAAAATAAAACCATTCTTGCTTGCTTTCCAAGAGTCATGGGTGCCTCAGCTGATGACAGCTCTTTCCCTTGGTGGAATCATTTCCTCTGAGAATCCGGACTGGATCGAAAAAATGAACAAAGGCGAAGCATCTTATGCAGATGTTCAAGGGATATTCAATATTATCGATCTCATTAATGCAAACGGAACAGATAAACCTTTTGAAGTAGGCAATGAAGCGGGCTCCACTGAATTTGCGAACGGAAAAGCTGCGATGTGGATACAAGGACCATGGAATGCAGAAACGCTTCTAAAAGTAAATCCTGATTTTGAGTTTGGCGTAGCTCCACTCCCGGTTAGCAACAATGCCGCTGGAACGATGATCAACTTGTCGACCTCCACTACGCTTGCCGTATCGAAAACCAGCGAGAATAAAGAAGTGGCGCTTGATCTCGTGAACTATATCTTGGATGAGAAAGATTCGTCTGCATTGTTCCAAGAACTGAAGTTCAATCCAGTGTCGAGCGTTCATCAATACGAAGTATTCCCTTGGGTGAATGAAGCTTCCGAATATGTGGCGCAAGGTAAAGCATACCAAGATCTCAAACTGCCAAATGGCGTTACAGACGAACAAGCCAAATTGCTGCAAAGCTATTTCGTTAAAGAGGTTACCAAAGAGCAATTCATCAGCACGATGGATAAGGCATGGGCAAATGCAGTTAAAGCAGCGCAATAAGAATGACAAACAGGTGACCGGGAGTGACGGATTATGAAATTAACAAAAAAATACAAGCAAACGGTCATCCTTCTCGCCTTCGTCTTTCCGGCATTATTATTCTATGCTGTATTTACCATCGCCCCTACAATCGGGGGCGTGATGTACAGCTTGACGAACTGGAATGGATTGGATCCCACCTATGACTGGGTGGGATTCTCCAATTATACCGAGGCGCTGAAGGATGCTTATTTCATGAAATCAATATGGTTTACATTGAAATATGTAATCTATATGGTTGTGCTGCAAAATGTCATTGCTTTACTCTTGGCAGTCTTTGTGGAATCCAGGCGGCAGAGCAAAGTATGGTTTCGAACTATATTTTTTATGCCGAACATGCTCAGCTTGATCATCGGCGGATTCATGTGGGTGTTCATCTTTACGAAAGTACTGCCATCTTTTGTTGAGTCTACCGGTATCCGCTTTCTAGATCAATCTTGGATCGGTGATCCGGCCTATTCCTTCTATTCCATCATCATCCTTTCATTATGGGGCGGGGTAGGGTATCAAATGGTCATCTATATCGCCGCTTTGCAAGGTGTACCCGTGCAGTTGAAAGAAGCAGCAGCTATAGATGGTGCCAGCGGAGTTCAGATCTTTCGCCATGTTACGTTCCCCATGATATATCCGGCGCTAACAATCGGTATTTTCCTAGCGCTTAGCACTTCATTTAAAGTGTTTGACGCCGTATTTGCATTAACCGGAGGAGGGCCGGGAAGGTCAACGCAGGTAATCGCCATAAACATTGTGGAAGAAGCTTTTCGTTTCAACCAGCGGTTCGGATATGCCAGCGCTAAAGCTATTATCCTATTCTTGATCGTCCTCTTAATTACACTCATCCAATTGTTGATTATGAAGAGAAGAGAGGTAGAGGCATAATGGCACAGAGGCATTCGAACAATAGACCAATCGGGCGCGGAGCCGGAAATGCTTTTATTTTTCTTGTATTAATAATTGCTTCTATTTTTACTCTTTTCCCCATTTACATGGCGCTATTAAATTCTTTTAAACCGGATGGGGAAATGCTGACGAATGTATTGTCGTTTCCCACACGATTGGATTTCGGAAACTATGTTGATGCATACCACAAAATCGATTATCTGAACAGTTTTGGGAATACCATAGTCGTAACGATTATCGGGGTAGCAGGAATCATCCTTTTTGCTTCCATGGCCGGATATAAGATGTCGAGGACGCCTGGGAAGGTAAGCAGTTTTCTGTTTGGATTATTTGTCTTATCGTCATTAATCCCGTTTCATTCCATAATCATTTCGTTGGTCAAAATCGCTAAGGAACTGAAAGTGCAAGGAACATCATACGGACTGGGATTGATTTATATTGGTTTGGGGGTAGCTCTCGCGATATTTCTTTACCATGGATTCGTAAAATCGATTCCCAGGGATCTGGACGAAGCTGCCTTGATGGATGGATGCGGTGAATTTCGGCTTTACTTTTCTATTATCTTGCCATTGCTTCTGCCAATAACGGCAACAGTAGCTATTTTAAATGCTTTGTGGATGTGGAACGATTTTCTTTTGCCGCTGCTTATGTTAACAGATTCCAAATATTATACACTTTTGATTTCTACGAACATGCTATTTGGCGAGTATAACAACGACTGGTCGGCCATTCTATCCTCTTTGGTGCTGACGATGCTGCCGATTATTGTCTTGTATCTGCTCCTGCAAAAATATATTTTAAGCGGTATAGCAGAAGGTGCAATTAAAGGTTAATAGGAAAGGAAGAGGATGCAGACGATGGAAAAATCCATAGAGGTACAAGGTTTCGTAAAAGCCTTTGGCAGAAAAATCATTAACGGCAACGGCCAAGAAATCCTGTTTCGGGGCGTCGGCTTCGGCAGTTGGATGCTGCCTGAAGGCTATATGTGGCGGTTTCCCGATCAAGGTGACCGTCCTCGCCGAATCGAACGCATGATTAAAGAACTAGTCGGAGAAGAAAAATCCGCACAGTTTTGGGATATCTATTACGAAAATTATATTTCGGAAAAAGATATACAAAAAATCGCGAGCGAAGGATTCAACTCCGTTCGTGTACCGATAAGTGTCAGATTCCTTATCGAGGATGGAGAACCGTTGCGTCTTATCAATGGACGTATCGAGATCATTGACAGAGTTATTGACTGGTGCCGTGAACACTCGCTTTATGTCATCCTTGATTTACATGGTGCTCCCGGTGGACAAACGGGTACGAATATCGACGACTCGGAACATGATAAGCCGGAATTATTCATGGATGATAAGAATAAACGATTAACGGTCGCATTATGGAAATTGCTCGCGGAACGCTATAAAGAGGAATGGATCGTCGCAGGATATGACCTGCTGAATGAGCCGCTTCCGCAATGGTTCTCGGAATATAACGATCAAGTCATGCCGCTTTATAAAGAGATCGTGAACGCCATCCGAGAAGTGGATGACCGGCATATGATTATTTTGGAAGGTGTGCACTGGGCTACCGATTGGTCCATTTTCGACGAGAAGATTGACGACAATCTCATGCTGCAATTCCATAAATATTGGAGTAACCCGGATACGGAAAGCATACAGTCATTTTTGGACAAACAGAATGAGTGGAACGTTCCGATTTTCATGGGCGAAGGCGGGGAAAACAACTGCGATTGGTTTGCAGGCGTATTTCGACTGTATGAAGATCACGATATATCCTGGAACTTCTGGACATGGAAAAAGATGGACTGTACCAATTCTCCTTGTTCAGTAAATATGCCATTTAGCTGGAAATTGCTCGTTGACTATCTGGAGGGTGGAAAGAAACCGGATGCGGAAACCGCAGAGAGGATCCTGTGGGAATACCTAAACAATTTGTTGTTTGAACATTGCGTGTATCGATCAGAGGTCGTTCATGCTTTATTCCGGAGGCCTCCAGTTCGTATTCCTGCAATCTTTTATGGTTACAAAGGTGAGGGTACAAGTTTCGGCATTGGGAAACCATGTGATAAGAAGATTGGTTTTAGAGTAAATGACGGAACGGATATCCGATTTGTTGAAGAACAAAGAGATAAACCTCATTTTCAACATATGAAGGGTGAAGAATGGCAGACGGATGAGCTTTTATATGTACAACTTGCCCCAAATGATTGGCTTGCCTATGAATTTACTGTTCCATCCTTCAGTTCCACGTTTGAATTTACTTTAGAATTATGCTTTCGAATGGAAGAGTTTGGGGCAATTGAAGTTACTGTGGATGACGATCTTATCGGTATAGCCGATACGTGTGGAGATTCCTGGCAGACAATTAAACTGCACGAACATTTCTATGCCAACGATGGTCTGCATCGGTTAGTTTTGAAGGCTAAAGGACAGCCTGCTGCAATGCAATGGCTTCGTATCGTACCCGTTTAGAAATATAGCAGTATCACTCTCTTTGCCATATTCAGACTTATTAAAAATTAGTCAGGATCTCGATGAATTACTAAACATCCATTTCAGAATAAAAAAAATTCTAAGAGAAATAAATAAGATCCCTGCCTGTAAAGGCCGCTGACATTTAATGTTAGCGGCCTAATTAATTTTTTTGGGAAACGGGATGGGCGATAATTCAATACGTTACTTGCTCAAGTTTACCGGAAAGCTTATGTACTATATAAGTTTCTTGAATTATTTGGATGTCTCAGGTGTATCGGCTGCTGCTTATGGCATGGCATAATCTAACTCTAGTGTCTAGTGATTCACATTGTATAACTAGAATGAATCGCTTACAATAGTATCGCAAAGGGCCTAAGAATGTGGAATGTACACATTTATCCTCAAAACGAAGACAAGGGTGTCGATCGGATGAAGCGTTTTATAGCAAAGCTCGGAATTATATCGTTTGAGAGTTTAACCTTAAAAAAGAGAATCATTCTAATTTTCGCTGCAAGCACGATCATCCCGTTCCTTTGTACCGCGCTGGTCTCTAATCATGCGATTACTTTAATTTTGAGCAAAAACTTAAATTCCGGGGTTCAAAGCAATTTGCATCAAGTCCAATTATCATTGGAGACGACCATAAGCAATTTGAATCATGTATCGCAGCAATTGGCTTATCCGGGCAGCGTCGGTATGATGCTGGAGCAGTATTTATCCGCAACCCAGCAGTATCAGAAAGCCGTCTTAATTGAAGATATTCAAACGGAGCTGAATCTGATTACGTTCACGAATCCGTCTACAAACTTAGTCATGTACTATTTTAAGAATGAAGATAGCTATTTGTTTCAAAACAATGCCATAAGAGATGATTTCTCGTTAAGTAAGCTGCCTATGCTTGCCTCCTATTACGGGATCACTTATTACGGTCCGCATATTAGCAACAGCATGTATAATAATGAGTTCGTGCTCTCCGCGCTGCGGCGGGTGGATGTTCCTGGCCGTGAAGGTATTTACGTCTATATAGAATCAGGCTTTAAACTGACGCAAAGTATTCTCGAAAGCGATCGAATCGGCAAAAACTCGTTTCATCTCATTCTCGATAACGATGGCCGAATCGCCTACAGCGAGGCCGGTAGCATCTTTCCCCAGAACGGCTATTTTTCTCCGGACGGCAAACCGTCCGATCATGCGGTGGACGGGGATTCCGGACTAATGAACGGCTATTATTGGTTTAAGGGCACAAGCAACCAGGGCTGGAGCGTAGTGTCGCTTATCCCGAAAGAGGATTATAACGAGGAGAAAAACCGCTGGATCATAAAGATGATCTATTTGTTTGCTTTATTTACGAGTATTGGTCTCCTTCTCGCTTGGCTGCTATGGAAGATGGTTTATAAGCCCTTGAACCAGTTTAATATGGAGATGAAAAACGTGATCAGCACACGCATTCAGTCTCCAGTGGTTCGCACCACTATCCCTGAATTCAATTATCTGCTAAAACAGTTCCATAATATGAAGAATCAAATCGCAAACCTGTTTCAGGAGGTGGAGCAGAAGGAGAAACGAAGAGCTGATCTTGAGGTGGAGAAGCTGCTTTACCAGATAAATCCGCATTTTCTTATGAATACGCTGGATACGGCCCATTGGCTGGCCGTGATGAACGGGCAGAAGGAAATTGACCGTTTGGTGCTGTCCTTAAATAAGCTGCTACACTATAATCTGGGCAAACTAGGCCAGAAATCTACCATAAGAGAAGAAATTGATTCGCTCAGGCAGTACCTCATTTTGCAGCAAATCCGTTATGATTTTGCTTTCGACGTACGGATTGAAGTAGAGGACGATGTGCTGGATGCAGCGGTACCCCGTTTTATTTTGCAGCCGCTTGTGGAAAATTCACTGTACCACGGTCTAGATGACGATGGCTATATTCAGGTAGACGTAAAGCAGAAAGAACATATTGAGATTACGATCCAAGATAACGGGGCGGGGATTTCGCAAGAGAAAATTGAGGAGCTGCTGAACGAGCCGAAAAACCCGCAGGAGAAGGTCGGCATGGGGATCGGTATGAGCTATGTCAAACGGATGCTTGAGTCCTATTATGAGGGTCATGCGAAGCTGGACATTGTAAGCGAAATTTCCAAAGGCACAACCATACGCCTTACATTACCTTTCAGGGAGGTGAGCCAAGATGATGAACGTGTTGGTCGTGGATGACGATAAACTGGTAAGAAAAGGGCTGATTTCGGCGATGCCCTGGCATGATTTTGATATGCATGTTATTGGAGAAGCTAAAAATGGCGAGAAGGCGCTTGAATTTCTGGCAGCTGCGGAGGTCGATTTACTGCTGACCGATTTGGCGATGCCGATCATGTCCGGGCTTGAATTGATGAGAGTCGTACGCAAGCAGTATCCGCATATCTTTATCGTCGTTCTAACCCTGCATCAGGATTTTGAATATATACAGGAGGCCCTGCGCCTTGGGGCGATTGACTATATTGCCAAGGTTCAGCTTGAGGAGGAGAACTTCGAGGAGGTACTGGGGCGGATTTGCGGACGTATAGCCGAGGAGCAGGCGAAGCTGGAGGCGCAGGAGAAAGAGCGGGGCAATGAAGCGCTCCGTTTGGATACAGGGTATGCGATGATCACCGTCGCGCCCGAGGACAAGGAGTTGGAGCGGTCAAACGTACCGATTCCGGCCGGTCAAACGACAGAACGCGAGATCATGCCTCATTTAAGATTGTGGCTGCCGGCCGATGAACAGGCTGCTACCCAGATTGGAAAGCAATTAGCCGAGGCGGCAGCGGATCATCCGGAGCTATGCCTTCTGGAGCTAAGCGGCTTGGAGGGACAGGCCATCTCAAAGGCAGAACGACTGCTCATTGCGTACAAAGCCAGCGGCTTCTTTTATGATTATCGAGAGGATATCAAGATTTATTCATTGTCCGTTTCTCATATAAAGGAACAGCCGACTGAGGTGGACAAAGCATCCCTTTTATCCGTACGGGAGAAAGGCTTGTCATTGGAGTGGGTCCACAAGCCAGCGCAATATGAGCAGCTTGTCGAGCAATTGTATGAGCTGCGAATGCCTTCTTCTCAGCTTGTGAATGAATTAAACCAGTGGATCGTGGAGTGGAATCGGATTTATCAGCCGGCATCTTCAAGCAGCCTTGAACCGCCGGCTTCGATGGACGCTTGGGTACACATTGAAGATTGGCTGGGGAGGACCCGACAGCTTCTGCTCGTGGCATTAGGCAGATCTCTTTATTCGTCAGACGTACAGGATTGTATCGTAAAGGCCGTGCAGCTCATACATGCCGGTCTTGCCGAACGACTGAATGTGATAAGCATTTGCCAGCAGGTAAACATGAGCCGGAGCTATTTCAGCCAATGTTTTCGGGACATTATGGGCGCAACCTTCAATGATTATGTAAGGCAGCTTCGCGTAGACAAGGCGAAGGAGTATTTGACGAAGACCAATAAGACGATCTTTTGGATCGCCGAGCATACGGGCTACGCGGATGAGAAGTATTTCAGCCGGATTTTCCGCAAGCATACAGGGCTGCTTCCAAGCGAATTTCGGCAGCTTCGCCGCGAAGGTGAACAATCGTCCAAAACTTAGGGAGACAAATGTCCGATCGCTCTAAAATCCGCGATTGAGGCCACAAAATTAGAGCATTTCCCCACCTTATTATGAGACCGTACTCTAACCATGAGAACGGTCTCATTATGCTATTGTAAGAGTAAGAAAAACATCAACGCGAAAGAAGGGGTGCAATATGAATAAAAAAAACCAAAGCAAACTGCTTCTGTTTCTGATTATGCTGCTTGTGATCAGCGCTTGCAGCAATGCAAACAATTCCCCAAATAATAAAGGAACAAATGCGGAGGGCGCAAATACGCCGAGCAATTCGGAAGCTCCTCAGGACCCGTTTGGCAAATACGCGGAGCCAATTAAAATCAGTATTGGCATGGAAGTTGATCCCACTGACAAGAGTTTGCCTGCCGGAGATACGCCTCTAGACAATCAATATACGCGCAACATCAAGGAAAACCTGAATATTGAGGTGGAGCACACTTTTACGGCATCGGGTGCGAACATGCCTCAAAAAATTAGTTTGGCTATTGCCAGTAATGATCTGCCGGATGCCATGGTTGTAGGACCAATTGAACTGCGGCAAATGGTCGAGGCCGATCAATTGGCGGATTTGACAGACGTATACAAAAACTTTGCGTCCCCTACGATTAAGGAAATTATCGAAGGCACAGGCGGCGCTGCATTAAAAGCGGTTACATTTGACGGGAAAATTATGGCCATCCCCGGTGTCCAGCTGAAAGCAGACGGTGTTCATACGATGTGGATTCGTCAAGATTGGCTGGATAAGCTGGGCCTTGAGGCTCCAAAAACAATTGAGGATTTGGAGAAGGTTGCAAAAGCCTTCGTCGAGCAGGATCCGGATGGTAACGGCAAGGCGGATACCATCGGTATTTCCGGTCCGCAGAGCGGCGACGGCAAGATGTATGCGAACTTCCTGGAATCGAAAAATAATTTGTATGGCTTTGACGCTATCTTCTCTGCCTTCGGCGCGTACCCAGGCTTTTGGGTTAACGGAGCAGACGGCAAGCCTGCGTATGGCTCTACCCTTCCTGAAACAAAAGAAGCGCTTGTTAAGCTGAGCGAAATGTACGCTGCCGGTCTCATCGATCCGGAAATGGCTGTGCGTAAGGATTCGAAGGAGCCGGTTGTAAGCGGCAAGTCAGGCATGTTCTTCGCACCATGGTGGATGGGCTATGGACCGGTATCCGATGCCGTCCAGAATGATCCGAAAGCAAACTGGCAGTCCTATGCGCTGCCGCTGAATAAGGATGGCAAATTCAGCCCGCATATCGGTACGCCTTCCAGTGAGTTTGTTGTCGTCCGCAAGGGCTATGAGCATCCCGAAGCGCCGATGAAAATGCTGAACAATTTGTTTAAAAATGAAGCGGAAGCGACCTTTGATCCAAGCAAAGGCGGACCTGGCTTTTATCCGCTCCGCCTGGTATATGCGCCTTCCGACGAAACGGAATATACGGTTAAAGCGATACGCGAGGTGTTGGCTGGCACGAAGAAACCTGAGGATTACGCAGCAGACGTTAGCTATAAGCTGCTTGCATCCGATCTGAGAGATATTAAGAAAGTAAAGAACGAGCCTTACGATCAAATGGGCATTGAAACATGGAATCCAAGCGCCGATATGGGCATTTGGACGCGGGCTTACTCGATAATGGTAGGCGGGACTCCGCTTGTCGATACGAGCATGGAGGATGTACCGAGTTTGATTTACGAGCAAACGCCATTGATGGAGAGCCGATGGGTCAACCTGAAGAAGATGGAAGATGAAATGTTCTTGAAGATCGTGATGGGCGCGGCTTCAGTAGATACCTTTGATACCTTCGTGGCTGATTGGAAGAAGCAAGGCGGAGACCAAATTACACAGGAAGTAACAGATATCGTTAACCCGTAGTTTGAAAAATGGCGGCGCCGATGTAACGTCGGTGCCTTGCCGCTTGAAATCATCGAAGGGAGAGATAGCATGAAAACGAAAGGGTTCGCCAAGCATTATTACCTCATGCTGTTGCCAGGCTATCTTTGGCTACTGATTTTCAGCATCATTCCCATGTTTGGCATCATCATTGCATTCCAGCAGTTCAACCCCGGGAAGGGGATATTTGGATCAGAAATTATTGGCCTTGAGCACTTTAGATATATGTTTGCGCTTAATGATACACGGGATGTGTTTGTTAATACGCTGTACATTGCCGTTATGAAAATCATTGCGAATCTCATCGTGCCGCTTATGTTTGCGCTGATGCTCAACGAGCTGCGTCTATTGATTATGAAACGATGGGTTCAAACGATCGTATATTTGCCTCATTTTTTGTCATGGGTTATTCTCGGCGGGATTGTTCTTGATCTATTCTCCTATAAAGGGCCTATCAATCAGCTGGCTGGACTGTTTGGCATGGAGCCGATCATCTTTTTTGCCAATGCGAGCTTGTTTCCCTATCTGGTGGTAGGCAGCGATGTATGGAAGGAATTTGGCTTCAATACCATTATTTATCTGGCTGCGCTGACTGGCATCAGTCCTGCACTTTATGAAGCGGCGGGCATAGACGGCGCCTCGCGGTTTCGCAGTTTATGGCATATTACGCTCCCAGGCATTCGGACAACCGCAGTGCTGCTGACCGTTCTTAGCTTAGGAAATGTGCTGAATGCCGGCTTTGATCAAATATTCAACTTATATAACCCGCTAGTGTACTCAACGGGGGATATCATTGATACCTGGGTGTACCGGACAGGCTTGCTTAATTTGCAATATGAGCTGGCAACAGCTGTCGGATTACTAAAATCTTTGGTCGGCTTCATCTTAATTTCCGTGTCCTACTACTTGGCTTACAAGTTCATCAACTACCGCATATTCTAACGAGCACAGGAGGTGACGGGATGGTTCGCGATACAACAATCCGTTCAAAAGCTTTCGATATTCTATTGATTATCGTCTTGGTTCTCATTACTCTCACCTGCATTTTGCCGTTGTGGTATACGCTTGCGCTATCACTAAGCTCAAATTCGGCAGCTGCGGCAGGCAGAGTTTGGCTGTGGCCGATAGATTTTAACTTCAATGCGTATCAGCAAATTTTACAAGACAGTCAATTTTTTAACTCCTTCTGGATTTCGGCGAAACGCGTTTTTCTTGGGGCTGGCCTGAATCTGATTGTGGTAGCCATGATGGCATATCCGCTCTCCAGAAGCGTACAGCAATTCAAAGCGCGTAATGTGCTCATGTGGACGCTTATATTCACTATGCTGTTCAATGGCGGTCTCATTCCGCTATACTTAACGATCAAAGAGCTGGGCATGCTTAACAGCATATGGTCGATGGTGCTTGTCGGCGGTGCGCATACCATCGTGTTTAATGTCATTCTGACCGTTAATTTTTATCGGAATCTCCCAAAAGAAATGGATGAAGCGGCGCTCGTGGACGGAGCAGGGCCGTGGGATGCGCTAATTAAAATTTACATTCCGCTCGCTGTGCCGGTGCTAGCAACCGTAACCTTGTTTAGCATTGTTTATCACTGGAATGAATTTTTGTACGGACTGATCTTCATGACACGGGAAGAATATTATCCGCTGCAAACGTATATCCAGCAGCTTGTCGTTTCCGTCGATCCGTCTACAATGACAGAGGATCAATATAAACGAATGTCTGAACTGTCTAACCGGACATTGGATGCCGCGAAAATATTTATCGCCATGCTTCCAGTTCTAGTTGTGTATCCGTTTCTGCAGCGGTTTTTCATTCATGGGATTACGTTGGGTTCGGTAAAGGAATAGCTGGTAGCGGTCTGCTGTAACGCATGCAGATGCTGAACATATTATAGAAGGCTGAGGGTCTGTTTCCGTAATTTGCGGGCGCACATCATCAGCCTTTTACTATACAAACAATTCTTCAACGTCCGCCATGGTTAATAACGATCAAATTTGCCAATACTGAATATTCCGGCTGCCTTCTATTAGATAAAGAGGAAGTGTGACAGCACTTCCTCTCCATTTGCCAGGACGAGTGACGTGAAGAAGGTACAAACGGGGTAATTTAGGATTTGATGTCCCGTTTGCTTGGAGGGACAAAACCACCCCTGAAAGAGAGTGAATTTGGTGATAACACCTGAACCGATAGAGTTGCAATACATAAAACGGCTAAGTGACGAAGAGGATACTCTGATCGAAGCGCTGCGGACGATCCATATGCCTCCTGCAGCTGCTTTGCTGCTGGTTAGGAACGAGCTGAAAGGACCGTTGGAAAACGCATCCATGGCAGAGATCTTGGATGGGTTCTTGGCGAGGCATACAGAAGGAGATACTAATGAGTGAAACAAAGGGAGAATCGATTTGGGATCACAGCAGCAACCGTTCACAATTAAAAGAGACCAGAAGTAATGGTCCAAGTTGAGTGTAGCTATGGTTGTCACTTTCAAAGGTTGTAAAGTGAATTGGCTTAATCCAGTCGAATTGATTTGAATGAAAGCCATAATAATTATAATTGGATAATAAAGAAAAAGAGTTCAACACAACAGGCATCTAATCAGATGCCTGTCTTTTTTTTTTGAGGGAGTTATACAGCAATGGAACAACAATAAAGGCCAAAGAATAAGATTTATTAGGATTAAAAATTAGTCAGGTTATTAGAAAATAAATTTGGATGGATGGACTTCTCACTTTATACTGGCTTTTAAATAGTCTATAATTATAAGATAATAGTAGATATTTTAATCTATAAAAAATTGTAATAGACTATGATATAGTTATAGTATAAACAGAAAAGGTATGTGACACGGTTGCGCCTTGGCTTGGTGTGACGCATAAGCATGAGCGCATACATCCTTTCTGCAAATTTTAGGGTATAAGGATGGGAAAAATGAGTAACAGTGAAACCAAAACAGACGTCATTTTGATTGGTGCCGGCATCATGAGTGCGACTTTAGGAACACTTCTGAAAGAACTAAGACCGGAATGGGAAATTACAGTGTTTGAGAAGCTTGAAAGTGCTGGAGAAGAAAGCTCTAACGAATGGAATAATGCAGGAACAGGGCATGCGGCACTGTGCGAGCTTAATTACACTGTCGAGAAACCAGACGGATCCATAGATATTAGCAAAGCGATCAATATTAATGAACAATTTCAGCTATCCATGCAGTTCTGGTCCTATCTTGTCAACAGCAAGCTGATACGTAATCCGGAGGATTTTATCAAGCGGTTGCCTCATATGAGTATGGTACAAGGGGAACAAAATATAACGTTTTTAAAGAAACGTTTTGAAGCGATGATAAACAATCCTTTGTTTCAAGGGATGGAATTTTCCGATGACCCTAAAAAACTGATGGAATGGATTCCGCTTATTATACAAGACCGTCCATCGAATGATCCTATTGCGGCAACAAAAATCGACTCAGGCACTGATGTCAACTTTGGTGCTTTAACGCGCATTTTGTTTGACCACTTAAAAAGTAAAAACGTCGATATCAAATATAAACATAGCGTTGATAATATGAAACGTACCAGCGATGGCTCGTGGGAATTGAAAGTGCGCAACGGCAGCGGCAACATCGAACGCCATACAGCCAAATTCGTCTTTATCGGAGGCGGCGGAGGCAGCCTGCATTTACTGCAAAAATCCGGTATTCCTGAAGGGAAACATATTGGAGGATTCCCGGTAAGCGGGATATTTATGGTGTGTAATAACCCGGAAGTTGTAGCGCAGCATCATGCAAAGGTATACGGGAAAGCTAAGGTTGGCGCTCCTCCGATGTCAGTTCCGCATCTTGACACAAGATTTATCGACAATAAAAAATCGTTGCTATTTGGACCGTTTGCCGGCTTCTCGCCAAAGTTCTTAAAAACCGGTTCAATGTTTGATTTGGTAACTTCCGTAAAACCGGATAATCTCGTAACGATGTTGTCGGCTGGCGCAAAAAACATGTCATTGACAAAATACCTGATCGAGCAAGTTATGTTATCGAAAGAAAAACGCATGGAAGAACTGCGAGAGTTTATCCCGACCGCCAAAATCGAGGATTGGGAATTAGTAGTCGCTGGGCAACGTGTGCAAGTAATCAAAGATACTGAAGCAGGCAAAGGTACGCTTCAATTTGGCACGGAAGTTATTAGTGCCGCAGACGGCTCGATTGCAGCGCTGCTAGGAGCTTCTCCGGGTGCTTCTACTGCTGTTCACGTTATGTTGGAAGTATTTAAAAAATGCTTCCCGCAGCATATGGAAGAGTGGGAACCGAAAATTAAAGAAATGATTCCTTCATATGGCATGTCGCTAATGAAAAATCCAGAGCTTCTGCAAGAAATTCATGCTTCAACAGCCGAGACGCTTGGACTAAAAGAAAAAGAACTGGCCTATAATTAATCTTGCAAATCTATAAAAACAGGACAGCCGATATCTTCGGCTGTCCTGTTTTTACTAAATTCTCCATCGTCTGATATCCCCGGCTGGCGAAGTGCCATTACACTGCCTTATTCTTTTGATCGCGTTAAACCTTCATCCTGAAAGAGGAGGGCAGATAAAGCTTTCCGCCATCCTTCGAGACACGCGCTCCTTTCGGAATCGTTCATTAGAGGGGCATAGGTACGTGAGCTTTGAACACTTTTTTTAAGATCCTCCGCAGAGCTCCATATCCCGACGGCCAACCCGCCCAAGAATACAGAACCCATTGCGGAAAGCTCGGCAACTCCGGTCCGAACGACTTTTTTCCTCAAGATATCCGCTTGAAATTGCATCAGTAAAGTATTTTCCGCTGCGCCTCCGTCGGCGCGAAGCTCCTCGAGCGTAATTCCCGAAGCCGTTTGCAGCAGTTCAACCGCGTCGTAAACCTGATAGGCAATGCTCTCTAGAGCAGCACGAATGATATGCGCTTTTCCTGTTCCCCGGTTCATGCCGGATATGGACGCCCTTGCATTAGGCTGCCAATAAGGCGCTCCGAGTCCGACAAAGGCGGGAACGAGATAAACGCCTTGGTTGCTCGGCACTTGCGTCAGCAGTTGATCCATTTCCTCAAAAGTATCAAATAATTCCAAGTTCTCCCGTAACCATTTCAAGCTGTCGCCAGACGTGCGTATGACCGCTTCGAGCGCATAGGTCACGCTTTGCTCCCTGCCCCAAGCAATGGTCTGAACTAGACCGCTCCCCAATGCTGCCGGCTGCGCGCCAATATTCATCAGAACGGAAGTTCCCGTACCGTAGGTGGCCTTCGCCATGCCTTCTTCTAAACATAAATTACCGAACAAAGCTGCCTGGGAATCGCCGATTACACCAGAGATTGGGATGGTTGCCCCGAGCCAGCCGTCTTTCTCCGTGTAACCGAATTTCTCGTCCGAATATTTCACTACCGGCAGCAGGAAGGAGGGAACCCCGAAAATCCGGCACAGTTCCTCGTCCCATGCCAGCGTATGAATATTAAACAGCGAGGTCCGGCTGGCATTTGTATAATCCGTTACATGAGCCTTGCCTTCCGTCAGCTTCCAGATCAACCAGCTGTCCATATTGCCGGCCAGCAGCCTTCCTTCGGCAAGCTTTTCACTTACGCCTTCCGAGTGATCCAATATCCATTTCCATTTGGAAGCGGAGAAATAAGGATCAAGCAAGAGCCCCGTTTTGTCCCGCACGGCAGGCTCATGCCCATCGGATCGGAGGTTGTCGCATGCTCCTGCTGTCCGCTGGCATTGCCAGACAATGGCATTATACACGGGCAGACCGGTAATTCGGTCCCAAATAACAGCCGTTTCCCGTTGATTGGTTAAAGTAAGCACCGCAATCTCGTTAGCGGCCGTACCTGTTTGTTCGAGCACCCCGAGCACGCATTCCTTCACGTTTTCATAGATGGCGATCGGGTCATGCTCGACCCAGCCCGGCTCCGGATAATATTGTTTATGCTCAGCCGAGCTTCTGCCAAGAACAGCTCCGTCGCTGTTCACAAGCAGTGCTTTCGTACCTGAGGTGCTTTGATCAATGGCTACTATATATTTTCCCATGGCTGCCATCCTTATCTGCCCAATAGTTCCAAAGCGATCTGCTTGATATTGCTGGCGTTGATTCCATAATGGTTGAACACTTCGGCTGTTTTTCCGGCGATGGCCGGCTCATCCGGAATGCCAAGAATACGAACGGGAACGGGATGATGCTGTACGACGACCTCAGCCACTGCCGCGCCAAGCCCCCCGTGAATGCTATGCTCTTCAACCGTGATGATACGTCCCGTTTCGCGCGCGGCGCTGATAATCGCAGCTTCGTCAAGCGGCTTGATCGTATGCATGTTAAGGATTCTCGCGGAAACGCCTGCTTCCAGCAGCTCGGCATAAGCATCCAACGCAACCCTTACCGTCTCCCCAGCAGCAATAATCGTAATGTCCGTGCCCTCGCGCATCTTGCTTGCTTGACCGATAACGAATTCATAATCATCAGATTCATATACATCCTCGACCGGATTGCGGCCAATTCGCATATAAGCGCCGCCTTCATAGGAAACAAGCGCTTCCGTCATTTTTTTCGTTTCATGCCGGTCCGCGGGCAGAACGATAGCAAGTCCCGGAATTGCCCTCATTACAGCAAGATCCTGCACGGAATGATGGGACATGCCGAGCGCGCCGTAGCTGACTCCGCCGCTAATGCCGACCAGCTTAACGTTCGTGGCGGAGTAAGCGACATCGACTTTGATTTGTTCGATGCTCCGCATGCTTAGGAAGCAAGCAGGGGATGTAACATAAGGTTTTTTGCCGCTGTGCGCGAGTCCTGCCGCGATACCAACGATATTTTGTTCCGCGATGCCAACCTCGACGAATTGCTCCGGAAACGTATCCGCGAACGGCCCCATTGCCGCCGAGCCCCGGGAATCGCTCGCTAGCACCATAATATCAGGGTCGTTCTCCGCCAATCTTAGAAGCGTATCGCAAATGACTTGCCGGTTCGGAATTTTATTTGCCATGTTGTTTAAACCTTCCCTTCCAGCTGATAGGTTTGAAGTAAAGCCGTCAGCTCGTTAATCGCAAGCTCCAGCTGCTCGTCGCTAGGGACATGATGATGCCATTTAGCCGAATTTTCCGCGAAGGAGACGCCTTTGCCTTTCACGGTATTCGCCATAATAAGAGTAGGTTTGTTCTTAGCCGCCGGCGCTGCTTCAAGCGCTTGCACAATCTCATCCATGTCATTGCCGTTGATCGAAACAACATGCCAGCCGAAAGCTTCCCATTTGTCTTCAAGCGGATCGAGTCCCATGACTTCCTCGGTAGGTCCGCTGATTTGCAGGCGGTTCCTATCGATAATACCAACCAAATTATCGAGCTTAAAATGTGCGCCCGCCATGGCGGCTTCCCATACGGAGCCCTCTGCTTGTTCGCCGTCGCCCATCAGGCAGAAAACGCGGTAGCCGCTGTTATCGCGTTTGGATGCAAGTGCCATGCCCACGGATATCGCAAGACCGTGGCCCAGCGCACCCGTATTCATCTCTATGCCGTTCACCTTGTTATTCGGATGGCCGATTAGCCGAGACCCAAACTGGCTGAAGGTCTGCAGCTCCTCCTTTGGAAAAAATCCAAGATCAGCCAGGATGCACCATAACGATTCCACGGAATGCCCCTTGCTGGCGATGAAACGGTCTCGCTTATCCCATTTCGGATTTTGAGGATCAAGCTTCATAATCCGATAATATAGGGCTGTCAAAATATCGGTGTTGCTTAAAGAACCGCCGGTATGTCCGGTTTTGGCGTGATGAATCATTCGAAGCAGGTCCATCCGGATGTTTGCCGCTTTTGCTTTTAATGCGATTGTCTCCATGCCAATATTCCTCCTCGTTTATAGCCCGCTTCCGCGAAGCCAAGCTTGAATTTGCTGTTCAGTAGGATCGACCGGATCAGGCGTGAGTCCTGGAATATAGCTGCAAGCTTCATATAAAGCCGGGATGGCATTTGCATGAATGCCTACGGAATGATGTACATAAGGGCCTTTTACGAGTTTTTCTTCCCACAGCGGCCAATCGTTTACCTCGACCCAAACATAGGAGCCGCGCGTATACGGGCCTTGAATGCCCCGGGCTTTGCCAAGGAAAAGCTGATAGTCGCCATGATCGCCGTCGAACCGGGCAAGTGTCATATCGCCGCCTTTGATTTCACCCTCATGCGTGCCGGGAGCGTGATCGTCAAACAGGAAATGCTTGCGAAGCTTGGGTTTGTTCTCAACCGACAACGAAACCGGGAAATTTCCGCAATGGAAAAGCAGCTCGCCATTTGCATTTTCCGGATGCCGAATGGTCAAATCCGCAAAGAAAGTCGGGTGTTGATTCAACGTTGCGGCCTGCACCATAACGGAAGTGATGGCACCGTGGATATCCGTTTCGCAGGTCACCGGAATTTGCTCGTCTGTTAGGATTGCATTCGCCAGGCACGGCATGATGCCCATAGCGTCCTGAAGGGATGACCAGCACTGGATCGCGATGGCGGAGCTGCCTGTTTTCACCGCATACGATTTCATTGCTACTTTAAGCGCGGCGATTCGCTTTACGTCAGCTTCCGTGACTTCGGACCAGTCCAGCTTTTCTTTAATATAGTCAATGGCGGCAGCAAGCTCCGAGCTGTTCCCATTCTCGATCCGTTTCGTTTCTCTTTGGATGTCGACCAATGTAATCGGGTGGATTTCGATTCCGAACCGCTCGAGCAGCTCGCCTTCATTGCACATCATCGTCCAAAACGAGGAGGGGCGAGGCCCGATTTGCAAAATCCGCAGGCTGCGGAATTGCTTTACGACATTGGCTGCCGCTGCGAAATTCGTGAAGCCTCGTTCAAACACCGGATCATCCACTCGGCTGTTGGTGATGTAAGTGAAAGGCACGTTAAAGCGGCGCAGTACCTTTCCTGTCGCGAACAAGCCGCACTGCGTGTCGCGCAGCCTCATGCCATCCTCAAGCGGCGCTTCGTCCCTTGGTCCCCACAGAAGCACGGGCTTGCCAAGCGCTTTACCCACTCTTGCAACCGTATCCTCCGTACCGAAATTGCAATGAGGGAAAAATACAGCGTCAACATTTTCCTGCTTAAAGCGCTCGATGATAAGATCTGCGTTAATATTATCGTCGTATAGCAGACCTTCTTGGTTAATTCCTTCAAGATCGACAAGATCCAGATCAAGGCCGAAGCTGGAGATTTTCTCTTTAATCAACACCTTGTACTTAAATGCATCCTCCGCACTGAACGTGAACCTTCTGGTGGGCGCGTATCCCAATTTAAGTTTTTTCATTCTGTTTGTGCACTCCTTTAATTTTTTCTCAACTAAACTTAACAAATGATAGGATTACTAAACGATTAATAAAAACATATTAGATGATATTCAAATCAAGTGCTGCTTTCGA
The DNA here is from genome assembly GCF_040676435.1 of Paenibacillus sp. LPE1-1-1.1. Taxonomy (NCBI): domain Bacteria; kingdom Bacillati; phylum Bacillota; class Bacilli; order Caryophanales; family Paenibacillaceae; genus Paenibacillus; species Paenibacillus sp. LPE1-1-1.1. The sequence goes on along the minus strand of NZ_JBEGHY010000001.1, from coordinate 591,263 downwards.
CTAAATTTATCACTTATTTTTGAAGCGGTCAATGAGTTTATTTAAAGTTTAGTTAAAATATTTGTTATTGTCATAAAAGTTTAGTTATTTAGCATAAACTTAGTGTCGATTATGCTGATTTTCCAACTATTTGAGTGGATCAGCCTTATTTATTGTCTTTTTCTTGTTCCCGAACTAAAATAATGCGGTTATTGCTTTAAAAATACTAGTGATCTTGCTATATTGAAACTATATGATCGAATTAGGATTTATTTTGTTAAGTGATTAGTTTATCTCAATTTAGTGTTTATTCTTCTTATCCATTCGATTTCGAATTTGAGCGGCTAAATCTATAATTCTATAAAACAAGCAGATGACTAGTTACGAAAGCTAGATTTGCGTCATATGTTGTAAGTAGCTTCTAATGGGAGGTATTGCACATATGGCAAAAGATAAGAAAAAAGAAAAAAACAGCTCTGGCGGCAGCGCATCTGGTGACAAACGTAAAGAAGGAGGCCGTTTCGGCGGCAATGCATCTGGAGGTAAACGTAAAGCAGGAGGCCGTTCTGGCGACAACGCATCTGGAGGTAAACGTAAAGCAGGAGGCCGTTCCGGCGGCAATGCATCTGGAGGTAAACGTGAAGCAGGAGGCCGTTCCGGAGGCAATGCATCCGGAGGTAAACGTGAAGCAGGAGGCCGTCCTGGAGGCAACGCATCTGGAGGCAAACGTGAAGCAGGAGGCCGTTCCGGAGGCAATGCATCTGGAGGCAAACGTGAAGCAGGAGGCCGTCCTGGAGGCAACGCATCTGGAGGCAAACGTGAAGTAGGAGGCCGTTCCGGCGGCAACGCATCTGGAGGCAAACGTGAAGCAGGAGGCCGTTCCGGAGGCAACGCATCTGGCGGCAAACGTGAAGCAGGAGGCCGTTCCGGAGGCAACGCATCTGGCGGAAAAGGGCCGCATGCTCGTCCGGTTCGCGAAACGCAAGGCGAAAAGGAATAAGGAAGGCCTGTGCTGTAATTAAAACAGCTCATTACTCTGAGGACGAGGAATGAGCTGTTTTTTTCGTTGAGCAGCTCATTTACCCTTGCGCGTCAGCTCAGCCAAAGCATCCCACTGCTCGTCGGTCACTTCAGACAAGCCGTTGAATTGGCCAGCCCCTTGCAGCCATTCTCCGCCGTCAATCGTTACGACTTCTCCATTCATATATGCCGCATAGTCGGATATGAGGTAGGCAGCTAGATTCGCCAGCTCTTCCTTGTCGCCCACCCGCTTTAGCGGAATGCGGCCAATCATTTTTTCTTCCAGCTCTGGGGTGGGAGAGAGGCGGGACCAAGCACCCTCCGTCGGAAAAGGTCCAGGCGCAATGGCAACCTGACGTATGCCGTGATCCGCCCATTCGACGGCAAGGGAGCGGGTAAGCGCTAGAACGCCTGCTTTCGCGGCAGCGGAAGGCACCACATAGCCTGATCCGGTTGATGCATAGGTCGTTACGATATTCAGCATCGTGCCGCTTCTGCGCTGTGCAATCCATCTTTTACCAACCTCAAGCGTCGTATAGAAGGTACCATGCAATACGATATTTAAAACCGTGTCGACGGCCTTTGGCGAGAGCCTTTCCGTTGGGCTTATAAAATTGCCGGCCGCATTATTGATAAGGATATCGATATGGCCAAAATGGTTTTCCACTGCATCAATCATCTCATTTACTTGAACGGGATCACGGACATCGCAGCATTTGTGAAAAACGCGGCTTGGCCCCGTACTCATCGCATCAGCAGCTTGCTTCAGCACTTCTTCGCGCCGGCTTGCAATTGCCAGCTGCGCGCCAAGCGCGATGAATTTCTCGCCCATGGCACGGCCAAGTCCGGTTGCGCCGCCTGTTATGAGAATAACCTTTCCTTTCAACAGCTCAGGGGAAAATGGTCCCATAGCCTCAGCCTCCTATTGCAATGTTTCGATTTGATTAATCATATCGAAGCAGCAGGCCGGTTATGTATCTAGATCGTTTACACGTATACAAAGTACTCCCGCTATATGCGCTGGGCTTCAATACAGCGGGGCAGTTTATGTGATGGTAATCTGCTTAAAGCTTAGCGGCATCCTAGCAAGCGAACATTATTTATGAAAGCGCAGGCTTAAGTCTTTAAATTTATTTTTCATAAAAGTATATGGACATTTGGAAGGAGCGCTCTCATCATCCCGCAAAAAATATTGCTTCCACTCCTGATTATCCGCTTGGCCGTACCATTTGAGAGAGGGATGCGCGGGCACGCCGTCGTATTCCGCGAGCTTTTGACGGATAAGTTTTTTTATGTTCCGTCCAAAAGGCGTGGTATCGTTGATATCCTCAAAAACGAAGCGGGGCTGAAAGGCGATAAGAAAATAAGGCGAGAACCGGCTTTTTCGAATGGTATGGGCAGGGGTGCCGCAAAAGGCGAAATAAGGCTGGCCGTTATAACAAAACTCCCAGGAATGATGGGAAGGATCTGTCGATATGCCCTCCGGCCATGGCGTATCGTCCTTTGCGCTGACTCGGCTTAAAACCGACCAAAACAGATCCTCGTAATCTTCTATGTCATAGCTGCGAAGCAGCTCTTCAGGCATCTTGAAAAAAATGACGAGCGAAGCGTATTTGCCTGTTTCCCGGGCGCTTTCGCCATACTGGCGCAGCAGCTGCGAAACCTCGGTAATGGCTTGCTCGTCCCGTGGATCAGAAGCGAAGCCAAAGCGTAAATTGTTCGTGAGAAAGCCATGACGGCCGGGTATGCAGGGATAGCTGCCGGCAGGATCCGCAATCATACTTGCAAACTGGCGAAAGGCATCCTGCTGCCATTCCGATAGATGGGTGAGATGCTCATCAATCCATGCTTTGCTTGTTAATTCAGCCATAATTGATTAAAACCTCCTTCAGAAAGTACGACGAAGCATACTATGCGAAGAAGGTTTTATGGGTGAATGTCCGGTATACGCTCAAAGAGCTTGATAGCCGAAGCAGAGTCCGAATCCGATCAGAGAGAACTCGCCGGCAGAGGTAATGATAAGTCGGATGGGCGCAGCTAAAGCTTTATAGAATTTCCACCTCAATCGCAGTGCAATGGTAACCGTTACATGCACTCTCCGCACAAGGGCAAGCAGAAACGGCGACGATGATATCCATTTCCGCACGGAGCTCTATATAATCTCCAGGCTTAGATTTCGGTCGTTCTACGCTAATTTGTCCAGAAGGTTTTATGACCGTATTCATGAATAGGTTTAATGAGTAATACTGGTCAGGAGAGGGGATGCCGTAAGCTTCGAGCGCATGATTGAGATTTTGGTAGCAGCTTGCATGCCCCTTTTTGCCGTAAAGCAGCTCGTACATTTCGGATCTGCAGGCGGGATTAATAAAATCATGCTGGCCAACGGTATCCGATAGAACCGTCAGAATCGGTCTGTATTTATTGGAGTATAGCTTGTCCCCGGGCTTTATTTTCATCGAGCTTAAAGCATCCATCGTTATGCCGGGATCGAACCTTTCGCCGAAATCACCGGCAAGGTAAGCGACCAGATCAGCGACCTGCTCACCCTCGCTGTCGGTCACCCGCATGACCTGTCCTTTTTCCATTCGGAAGCTTAAACCTTTCGTTGCGGGAATCAGCCATTTTTGATGAATCACATGAATCCTCCTGCTCCGCTTTGACTTTTATGTTTCCAGTATGGCTTATGCAGGGAAATGCCATGCAAAAAAGAGCATCGGCGGTTTATTGCTCTCCAGCTGCTTGAGTGCCGAATGGCGCAGAAGGTGGAATGATAATCATTCCGTTGTTTACAAAAATTACAGGTTAAGGTGACAATCGCTTAACAGTTCCTGATTATGCTTGTCTGTGAGTGGATCACATAATGAGGAGTGGAAAAGTTGAACAAATCGATGGATCGCAAAACCTTTCTTTCGTATTTGGGTACGGGTGCAGCAGCACTTGCAACAGCATCAGCTGGTCTGGGAGTTTTAAACGGCAAAGCATCTGCCATGTCGGCAACAGCTGATCATTTGTTTGGATTTAACACGAACCGGGTTAGCGGCTATTTTGAGCCGATTGCTCCTTCTAAGGAAGATCAGCTCCTTTTGCCAAAAAACTTTAAATATGATGTGGTGGCAGCCTTTGATGACGTGATTAATGAAGCGGGCGAAAAATTCGGCTCAGGCTGCGACTATAACGCGTTTTTTCCTATAAAGGGATCGAATGTAAGAGGGTTGCTTGTTAACAACCATGAATACAGCACGATTTTCTCGATTGGCCCCGTGAAGGACGGCAAGATGACGGCGGATCAATTGCATAAAAATCTTTATTACCAAGGCATGTCCGTCATCGAGGTGTACCGCGATGAGAAAGGGACATGGAAGATGGATAAAACCTCGACTCATGCCCGCCGAATCAATGGCTACACGAAGTTTGAGCTTACGGGTCCTGCCAAAGGCAGTACTGCCGTTGGCGGCGCTACCTCAGCAGTCGGCACGTTCGCGAACTGCTCAGGCGGGGTCACTCTCTGGAATACCGTGCTTTCCTGCGAAGAAAATTTTGCGGAAACCGCATCGGCGTCTAAGCTTCCGGAAACGCATTACGGCTGGGTCATCGAAGTCGATCCTTTTGATAAGTCGTACCTAAAGAAACATACCGCGCTTGGCCGATTCAATCATGAGAACACGGCAATGGGGCTTGCGCCTGACGGGCGTGTCGTGGTGTACATGGGCGATGACAAAAAAGACGCATGCGTCTACAAATTCGTAAGCAAAGGGAAGTTTGATAAGCTTAAAGGCCGTGCAAATTCCGCGTTGCTGGAGGACGGCACGCTCTATGTTGCCAATCTAAAGAGCGGAAAGTGGATGCCGGTCACTTTGGCAGAGGTTACGAAAGCAGCCAAGGACAAGCCTGAGGCGTTGAAAAAATTCAAGACGCAAGGTGATGTCGTTACTTTCTGTCAGGAGGCAGCCCTGCTTGTGGGAGGCACGCCAACGGATCGTCCGGAGGATATCGAAATTTCACCGTTTGACAATACGATCTTCATTTGCCATACGAACAATGATAATCACGGAAATATTCACGGTCATATTACTCGGATATTCGAAGCGAACAATGATTTGGCCGCGTTGGAATTCGACTTTGAGATTTTCGCAGCGGGAGGCCGCCAATCCGGATTCAGCTCGCCTGATAATCTGGCTTTCGATTCCAATGGCCATCTCTGGGTTGTGACGGATATTTCGAGCAGCAGCCAAAATAAAGGCGTGCATAAGTCATTCATGAATAACGGGTTATTCGTCATTCCGACGAGCGGGCCTGATAAGGCAGCCGCGCTCCAGTTTGCTTCTGCGCCAGTCGAGAGCGAGCTTACGGGTCCGTTTTTTACGCCGGATGAGCAAACCTTGTTCCTATCGGTCCAGCATCCAGGCGAGAATACGGCGGATCTAAGCCAGCCTACAAGCCTATGGCCGCATCGTGCAGGCGATAAAAAGGCAAGATGCGCGGTTGTTGCGATCAGCGGATTTAAGCTTGGTAATTGATGAAGGTGATTAACGAATAGTCGCAGACCAGTTGTCTGCGGCTGCCATTTAACTTAGAAGGGGCTGAGGATATGCCATTTGGCAATATTGGAATCGGAGGATTAGTATTGATCCTTATTATCGCGCTTATTATTTTCGGGCCTTCGAAGCTGCCGGAACTCGGACGCGCTTTTGGCAGAACGTTAAGCGAATTTAAAGGGGCAACCCGCGGTCTTGTGAACGGAGATGACGACGAGAAGCGCAAGTCCGAGGAGACGCCGGAGGCAGCAGCGTCGACTGCGAAATAAGATGAGCAATCCGAATGATCAAAGCTTAATCGGACATTTGGAGGAAATGCGCTCACGCTTGATTCGAACGCTTGCCGCGTTCATAGTGGCGATGGCGGCGGCCTTCATCTATGTGAAGGACATTTACCAGTGGCTGGTAAGAAATATGGATCAGAAGCTGGTGCTGCTAGGGCCATCCGATGTCATATGGGTATATATGATGATTGCCGGAGTCGTCGCCATTGCGATTACGCTGCCCATAGCCGCCTATCAAATCTGGAAGTTCGTCACGCCTGCGGTGCCGAAGGAAGCGCAGCGCTCCGCTCTTGTGTTCATACCAAGCATCAGCGTATTGTTTATCGTCGGCATTTGCTTCGGTTATTTCATTTTATTTCCGATGGTGCTCCATTTCATGAATGAGATGGCGGCAAACGAGTTCGTGATGATGTATACGGCCCAGAAATATTTTACGTTCATGATTCATATGACTGTGCCCTTTGGCCTTCTGTTCGAGATGCCGGCGATCGTTATGTTTCTAACCAAGCTTGGCATTCTTAATCCGAATAAGCTGGCCAAAGCGCGCAAGCTTGCTTATTTCATTCTGACGATTGTTGCCATCACGATTACTCCGCCTGATATTTTGTCAGACATCATCGTTATCGTCCCGCTGTTTTTACTTTATGAAATCAGTATCTCCATTTCCAAAATGGTTTACCGCAAGCAGCTAAGGCTGGCAGGTGAAGAGGGGATGGCAGCATAACTGAAGGGGAATAGAGGAGAAGGCTGCTTGAAGCCTTCTCTCTTTTTTTTATAAAAATAAAGAAATATTGAATATTATCGTATACGCTGCTTATATTTCAAAGTGAACCAAGCTTTTGCAGCCAAGTACGGTGTCAGCCGTTTACGTTTGATTCCATTCGGATAACAATCGTATCCTTTGCGGAATTCCAGCTCACGTTTGCGCCTAAGGCTTCTGTTGCGAAGCGCAGCGGCACAACTGCCTTGTTCTGGTAGTAACGCGGAGCTGCAGGCATTTGTTTATCCGTACCGTTAATGCGTGCACGATGCCTATAGACCTCTAATTCAAGTTTTGTGCCGCCTTTAAGAATCGTGATTTTTCCCGAGGCATAGGTGACCTTTGCTCCTACTGCTTCGAATACGTCTCGGAGTGGGACAAACGTTGTTCCATTGATGATAACCGGCTCAGAGTTTAAAGGAACATAGGCATCATTCAACTGGACGAAAAAGCTTTTGGCGACAGCGGCCGGTTTGATTATGCCCGTTGGCTCCGGACTCGCTTCTCCCTGATAGTTATACCAATACTTAGCTGTTCCCCATGTCCAAACCGTTCCTTTGTCGTCGAGCGCTAAACCGGCATTTATGGCTCTAGCTTCGAGATCGACAATACTATTTAAGCCCTTCAGCGCTATGAAGACTCCTTTCGTATCATCGATCCAAACTGACCCGTCCTGCTGCAAAGCCAAGTCATAATTAAATGTTAAGGGAGCTGCCGATACTTTAATGAATCCGTGCATTTGCTTGGATGCAGGCTGGTTGTTGTGTCCAACGAAGCCTCCTGTTCGGAGTGTAAGCAAGCCGCCTGTATACTCATCATAAAATTCCGAGACGGCGATTACGTCCTTAGTCGCATATGGCAGCATATCTTCTCCCATATGCGCATTGTCCCAATAGCCCCAGCGGTTCACGGTACCGTCGTCTTTGACAACCGAAATATGATTCGGAGATGCTGCGATAGCAACGATATCCGATCGTTTAATCTCTCCCGGCAAATAGGCATTCGTTTCTTCGGGAAGCTTGTAATATGGGTTGCAGTAATTTTCGTTGAAGAGAAAATCCGAGCGTGTCATGGAAGCAATACAAGAGCTTCCCCATAGCCAAGCCGTGCGATCTTTGGTGAGGGCGACGTGATAAGAGCCTCCGCTTGCGATTGCGATGACATGGTTTAATCCCTTCACCTGTGCAGGCTCCCGGTGGTCGCCTGCTTGCTGCTCATCAATGGTGCCATCTCCGATCTGCCCAGCAGTATCTAACCGGGGGGAAGAAGCGAAGATGTGATATGCCAAAAAATAGTATATACTAGGCTCATGCAGCATTCATTCGGATTATATAAGGGGCAATCGGGACATGGAAATCGTAGAGGCAACCATTTCGTCCATTCAAGCAGCAATGGCATCAGGCGAGATTACGTCTCGCGAACTGGTACTGCGTTATTTTGACCGGATCGCATCACATGACAAAGAAGGACTAACGATCAATTCGGTGCTTGAGCTTAATCCCGATGCTTTGTTTATTGCCTCTGCGCTGGACAGTGAACGCGCTGCGAAAGGACCGAGAGGCCCGCTGCACGGTATTCCGATTTTGCTGAAGGATAATATAAATACGGGCGATAATATGCATACGAGTGCGGGATCCCTGGCGCTTGCTGGTTCCTACGCGGGGGAAGATGCTTTTATCGTGAAGAGGCTTCGGGAAGCGGGCGCTGTCATTTTGGGAAAAGCGAATATGACGGAGTTTGCTAATTTTATGACGGAAGGCATGCCTTCCGGTTATAGTTCCCGCGGAGGACAAGTTCTTAACCCTTACAACATATCGACGCCGACAGGCGGATCAAGCGCTGGCTCGGGCGTAGCGGTGGCCTGTAATTTCTGTATGGCTTCCATCGGTACGGAAACATCGGGCTCGATTCTCAACCCCGGGAATCTGAGCTCTACGGTTGGCATAAAGCCGACGGTAGGACTCGTAAGCCGCTCGGGCATTTTGCCGCTTTCGAATACGCAGGATACGGCTGGACCAATGGCCAGAACGGTAACGGATGCCGTGCATGTTCTGAATGCGATCACCGCCCATGATGAAGACGACGCGGCGATGGGAGCAGGTTATTGGCGCAAGCAGAAGAATTACAGCGTGTTTCTGGATCCGAAAGGGCTGGAAGGCGCGCGTATCGGCATTCCTAGAGATTATTTCTTTGAGGAATTAACGGAAGAGCAGCTCGGTATTTTTAACGGCGCGGTAGAGCGGATGAGGAAGCAGGGCGCTATTATCGTAGACCCGGCAGATGTGAGAACCGCGCGTCAAATCGTGTATTCTTCCGTTGTTTTGAATGAGTTTAAATCTTCTTTAAACGCGTATTTGTCCAAGCTGCCGTCCGGCTTCAAAATACGGACGCTCAAAGATATCATTGCCTTTAATAATGAACATCCGGTCGAGACATTGAAATACGGTCAATTAACGCTGCTGCGGGCCGAAACAACGACCTCGGGAACTCAGACCGAGGTTCCTTACCTTCGAGACCGCGCTGCGGATTTGAGGTTCTGCAAGGAAGAGGGGCTCGATGCGACCATGAAGGAGTATCAATTGGATGCGTTATTGTTTCCGGCGGATTTTGGCGCTAGGATTACTTCGCGCGCAGGCTATCCTTCCATTGTAGTTCCGGCTGGCTATACGGCACAGGGAGTGCCGTTTGGCGTTACATTCGCTGCCAGAGCTTATGAGGAGCCGATGCTTATCAAGCTCGCTTATTCCTATGAGCAAGCAAGTCTGGTGCGGCGGCCGCCTTCTTTAAAGAGCTTTATTTAATCGCCGTTTTTGCCGCGATGGACTCAAGCAAAAAAAACCTCCCGACTGCTGCCAGCCGGGAGGTTTTCTTGCGCGATGCGTATTATTTTTTTGCTTTAAAGTGGACGACCGCGCTATAAAGCATTTTTTCGATTTTGGGATTAAACACGGCATGATGGCTGACATGGAACACCTCTAACAGCAATCCTTTGTTATTTTCTATTTGCTGGTCGATTTTCAGTTCCAAGGTTTTCAAATCATATGCCTCGAAAAATTCGATTTTGTTTTCGATAAGATCTAATCGGAAGTCCATTTGAATATCTCCTAGGAATAGATTAAAGTGATACATCTATTATACAGAGATATTACTTCGCCCACAAAGATTCAATTTCCTCGAGCGATTTTCCTTTCGTTTCCGGCACGATGCGCCATGTGAACAAGAATGCGATCAGCGCCATGGCGCCGTAAATCCAGAACGTGGCTGCAGGACCTGCGGAGCCAAGCAAAGGCGGAAACGTTTGTGAAACAAGATAATCCGCCGCCCAAAGCACCATTGCGGCAATCGCAGTCGCTTTTCCGCGGATGCGGTTCGGAAATATTTCAGACATGATTACCCATACGACCGGACCCAATGATATCGCAAACGAAGCCACGTACAGCAATATAAAAACAAGCACGAGAGGGCCGGTTGTATGTCCCGTTTGAAAAGCAATACCAATGACTAACAGGCAAATTGCCATTGAAGCCGAGCCGACTAGCAGAAGCGCTTTCCGTCCGACTTTATCAATGAGCCAAAGAGCGACAATCGTGAACAAGAAGTTAATGAAACCAACCAAAATCGTTTGAACCAGCGAAGCGTTCGTGCCCGCCCCCGTAGCTTTGAATATCTCGGGAGCATAGTACATAACCGCGTTAATGCCGGTCACCTGTTGAAGAAAAGCCAACCCTACGCCAACAATCAAAGCAATTCGGAGCCCTGGGCTGAAAAGCTGCTTGATTGATCCACTTTCCTGCTCGAAGGATTGTTTGATATCGAGGACTTCTTTCTTAGCCAGTTCTTCCCCGTGGATACGCAATAGGATGGGCAATGCGGCAGCTGCTCGTCCTTGCTTGATTAACCATCTTGGACTTTCCGGCACGAAGAACAGTAAAACTAAAAATAATAATCCAGGAACAGCGCCCACTCCAAACATCCAGCGCCAAGCAGAGGTTACGCTCCAAGCGGCATCGCCGGAGTTCGAAATCCACAAATTCACGAAATAAGTAAGGAAGATCCCGGTCACGATAGCGAGCTGATTAAGAGCAACGAGCCTGCCGCGGAATTTCGCGGGAGCGATCTCGGCATTGTAGAGCGGGCATAAGGTAGAGGTAATGCCGATCCCGATTCCGCCGATGATCCTTGCGATAATAAATCCAGAAAAGCTTTCCGGGATGGCTGAGCCGATTGAGCTGATAATAAACAAAATTGCAGCTGCAATAAGTACTCTTTTCCGACCAAAGCGATCACCTAAAATACCTGACATGGCTGCACCGACAATGCAACCGATAATTAAGCTTGAAACGGCCCATCCAACCTGCAGTTTCGTGAGGTCGAAATGCTCCTCCATAAAACCGATAGCGCCCGATACGACTGCCGTATCGAAACCGAATAATAATCCGCCAAGCGCGGATACCATGGAAACAAGCGTCACGAATTTCATGCTGACTTGTTCGTTTGTTTTGGATATTTCTGTTCGCACCTTCATTTTCTCCTCTCTGACAATCCCAACATGCTGTAAAACGAATTTCATTATATCACGCAAAACGAACGGGCCAGTGGGCAAACATCTTCATTATTCAGTGATGTTCCCGCATTTATTTTGGACGATCGGCGCTTGCCGTTACATTTTGGGCGGACTAGCATTATGTTGTTCACATGAACACAAAAAAATCCATGTCAGAGCGACATGGACTTTACAAATCTTGTTTATTTCGTCTGACCGCGGTAGTCGGAGGGGGTGACGCCAGTCACTTTCTTGAAAACGCGACTAAAGTAGTTAGGATCATTGTAGCCAACCTCGAAGCAAACTTCTTTAAGACTTAGCAAACCCGTTGCCATTAACGACTTCGCCTTATCGATACGAAGCGCCGTCACGAAATCAATAAAGGTTGTCCCAACCTGTTGTTTAAAAATCTTACTGAAGTAGTGGGGATTCAGATGAACAGAGTCAGCCACCTCTTCAAGCGACAGATCTTCCGTGAATCGCTCTTGAATGTAGATTTTGGCCCGGTCAAGAACCGTCTGGGTTTGCTGCTCCCGCTGCTCCCGGATGCGCTGCATCGCCGAGAGCACATAGGCTTCGGGAACGGTTTCCGCTTGCGTAAGCTTCATTTCCCCGCTGCTAACCGAATGGCCGGTTCCTTGCCTTAGTTCGTCGAAATGGCATACGTTTCCATATTCATTGTAATAATTGGATGCAAACACCGCTTCGAAATAGGATTTGCGAAGTCCATCCGCATTTGAACGCGTCTGGCCGATTCCGATTAAGAGATCAACTTCGAGCTGACGCGCAGCTAACGCACACAGCTCTTCCCCCAGCGCATTGACGGCTTCTTTCCAATCCTCATCGGTGCGGAAGGACGCTTTGTTTAAGAAGATAGCCATATGGCGATCGATCAACGAGCTGACGATGCTGTTCGCAACGCGGGTTTTGACAAAACTTCGTATCGTATCATAGGTTTTTTGCTTATTTTCTGTTTGCACCTGCTCGGGGAAGGCAATGACGATGGCACAGCCTTGCTCGAGAGAAAAGCTCAACCATTCTGATAATTGCATGATATCGGTATAAGTAACCGTATCGACCATAAACATCATCGCGAGCTCGTTCTCGGCCAAAGGCATCAACTGTGACAGCTTATGCCGGAGCTCCAGTTCATCTGACCGTTTCCGTTTTTCTTGCTCCAGCTCCTGAATAAGCTGTTGAAGCGTAAGGACGATTTGCTCTCGCTTGGCCGGTTTGACAAGATACTCTTTAACGCCGAGTGAAAGGGCCTCTTTGGCATAAGCAAAATAATCATAGGCGGTAACGAGGACGAATTTGGTTTCCGGCAAGTTTGATTTTATTTCCCGTATAGCGTCTAAGCCTTGAATTCCCGGCATGTTTACGTCCATCAAGACAATATGGGGGCGATGCTCTTCAGCCCGTTCAATTGCGGTTCGCCCGTTTTCGGCATGGATGATTTGAAACGTATTTGGCAGCATCCGTGCAATAATCCATTCTAACCCTTCGCGTTCAAGCGCTTCGTCATCCGCGATTAACAGTCGGTACATGATGATCCTCAACTTCCTTTCCCGGAGGAATCCGAATGATTACCTTCGTTCCTTCGCCAAGCTTGCTTTCTATATTCACGAGCCCGCTCACGCCATAAAATAATTGGAGACGCCTAAATACGTTTTTTGTGCCAAGTCCGGCAGATTGTTTGTTTTCGGATCCGGCCTCGAGTCGCAGCAAGGCTTGGCGAACCTCATCGCTCATGCCATGGCCGTTGTCTGAAACCGAGATGAATATCCCTTCGGCGTCATTCTTTATTTCAAGCCGAATAACCGCATCCTTCTCCATGCGTTCAATACCGTGCAAAAAAGCATTTTCTACTAGAGGCTGCAGCGTTAACGCAGGAATCGGCTGCTTCAATGACGTTGGATCGATGTCCATTTCAAGTGTAATCCTGTCGCGAAAACGCGCTTGCTGAATAATGAAGTATTCCTTGACATGCCTAACTTCGTCCTCCAATGTGACCGGATGATCGAGATTGCGCAAATTGTACCGCAGCAGGTTGGACATCGAAATAATCAGGTCGCTTGTTTTCTCGGCGCCTTCAAGGAGCGACAGCTTGGACAATACATTCAGTGTATTGAAGAGGAAGTGAGGATTAATCTGGCTTTGCAGCGCTTGAAGCTCCAAAGCTTTGACGAGACGGTCTTTCTCCAGGCTTTGTTTATCCTTCTCCATCATCACGAGCAGGTCGCCGGACATTTGTTCGAAGGCGCCGGCCAGGAGTCCAAGCTCATCCTTAGCGGGATAGGTAAGCGTATTGTGCTGCAATTCGCCTTTGGATATTTGTTTTACGCGCGAGACAAGCCTGCTGACCGGAACCGTGATGCTCCTTGAAATCCAGACGGCAAGCAGAATGCTCATGACGGTATTAATGATGAACACAGCGGCACCCAGCAGATACATGGTCTTATTTTCTGCTAGAATTTGTTTGTAAACCGGTTGATATATACTCAATTCCTGATCGACAAGCTGCTGCTCATCCTCTCGAATAAAGCCGGCTGTTTTCTCTGCTTTTTCATAATAGGATAATGACGTTAACAAGGTCTCGGCGGATACGGCCTCAAAAGCAGCTTTCTCCTGTTCAATAAACGTATCCATCATATGGTTATAGCTCGTTAATTTGGCTGAGTGGAGGGAGGCGTCGGAATGAGCTTGCAGCTTAATGCGGAGCTCCTTCAGCTTGTTCATGCTGCCGACAAGCAGCTCGTGATTGCTCTCGTCCGGGTTTAGCAAATAGGTGTGAAGCGCCCCTAGATTACGCTCTACCGTTTGGATTGATTGATTGTACAAGAGCAAACGGTCCATCATTTGATTATAGCTCTGCTGAACCAGTCTTCCGCTTTGAAATAGAAAGAAGGTAACGGAATTGACCAGCAGAACGAGTAAAGGGATAAATAAGAGCAGTTTGGTGCGAATGGTCATGAGCTCGTTTCTCCCGTCTTATTTGTTAAAGCAGGCTGATCCAGCACCTTGATCTCCGTAAAATGCTGTTCGGGAAGCTCCTTCCCTTGGAAAAACGCATTCAGCTGCGTGATGGCATCATAGCCCATATCATAGGGCTGCTGGACGATGGTCGAATGAATTCTACCGCTCTCGATTTGCAAAAGCGTTTCTTGCAGCGCGTCAAATGCAAAGATCTGAGGGCCATTTGGCCGCATCCGCTCGACGGCATCCGCAATGCCGATGCCATCCAATGCGCTAAGACCCACCACAAAATCCAAATTCGGATATCGAATCAGCAGCTTCTCTGTTTCGCCCGTAGCCTGAAGGCGGGAGATATCGGATGAACGGACGTCAACAAGCGAAAGCCCGGGAAACCGGCCGATCACCGAACGGAAGCCTTCCAGTCGAAGCAGTTGATTCGGCGCCAGCTCGTTTCCGATCATAACAGCAACGCTTCCCCGGTTACCAGCCGCCTTGGCCACCAGCCCGCCCATAATTTTTCCTGCATCCAAATTATTCGTGCCGACGTAAGCCAATCGCCTGCTAGTCGGCTCATCCGTATCGACAGTGATGACGGGAATCCCTTGGCTTACCGCTTGATCTATGACAGCCACAGATTGCGGATCATTCATTCCTTGTACCAATACCGCGTCCGCTTTGGCAGAGATCGCTTTTTCGAGCAGCTTTAATTGCTCTTTTGGATCGATGCGAATCGGCCCCTCATATTCAAGCTGCATGCCATACTTAGCGGATGCTTCTGTGGCGCCTTGCTCAATCGAACGCCAGTAAGGATTATCCAGCTCCTGCGATATTAATACGACATGACGTTGAGCCGCTCGGGCGGAATCATCGGAGAGGATGGGTTCAATGAGCTGCCTGATGCGCAACGTGGAGAGGTAAAAGCTGCCAAGCAAACCTGCAAAAATAAGAAAAAGGATCGCGATGGCGATATTCCATTTCCGGTGGGACATGATACAGCTCCTTTATTTCAATCAGTTCTATTGGATTATTATACAAGAACCCGAATACAATCCAAAATTCAGCCATTGCAGAAATAAAGCCTTCTTTATATTGTTTCGATAGAATACTTTGGAAGTAATCTTCAGATTAACTTTCTAGTTAATCTGATATACGGTAAAACATTAATTTTTGAAGAAAAGGTTGACAAAATAGTTAATGGAGGCGTATTCTTGTTACGAAATAGTTGTTTTTATAGTTTATTATTAACTTTTAAATTAATTTAAAAAAGTGAAACACGAAACGACAATGAGAGGTTGCGTGATGAAAATGGTTACCAATACAGTACAGGCTTCACAAGCTAGCATTCCCCGTTCCGAATATCCACGCCCCGATTGGCAGCGCGCGGATTGGTTGAATTTAAACGGAGCTTGGTCCTTTGCGTTTGATCATGAAGATCAAGGGCTGGCTGCCGATTGGCATACCTCCAAAGGACAGCCGCTTACATCCGAGATTACGGTTCCTTTCTCATGGTCAAGCCCGTTGTCCGGGATTGGCAGCAATGACAAAGGGATTGCCTGGTACAACAAAGAGGTGGAATGGACGCCTGGCACTTCGGATTCCAGAGTATTTCTTCGTTTCGGCGCGGTTGACTACAAATCAGACATTTGGGTGAATGGCGTGTCCATTGGCAATCATTCGGGTGGTTACGGTACTTTTGAATTTGATGTAACCGATGTCTGGTCGTTGGCCGGCAGAAATTCGATTACGGTACGAGTTGAAGATTTTGACCATAATTATCAAGCCCGCGGAAAGCAGGGTTATGGGGAAATCCGCGGGATTTGGCAGCCTGTGTGGCTGGAAGCCCGTCCGCAAAACTATGTGCGCGATTCGAAGTTCACCACAAGCATCGACGGCGTGATCCAGGTCACAACGACGGTTATCGCGCAGAAAGCAGGAAAGGCAGAGCTTTCCTTTATTTTCGCAGAAGGAGCCGTTACGCATAAAGCGGAAGCGGAGCTGACAGAAGGAAGCAATGTCATTCAAGCCGCTTTCGTTATTGCCGAGCCTAAGCTTTGGAGTCCGGAATCACCGTATTTGTATGAAGGCGAAGTTCTTTTATCCAGCAATGGGCAGCATGATTCGATACGTACTTATTTTGGCGTCCGCGAGATTTCGACTGCTGTCGTTGGTGATCGCAGCTACCGCTGGATTACACTGAATGGCAAACCTGTTTACTTGAACGGAACGCTTGACCAATCCTTCCACCCGACCGGATTTTTCACCTATCCGTCCGATCAAGAGATGCAGGATGAAATTTTCCTGATGAAGCGCCTCGGCTTGAACTTTGTGCGCATCCACATTAAGCCAGAAGAGCCCCGCAAGCTTTACTGGGCCGATAAGCTGGGTATTTTGGTTATGGAAGACATGCCTTGTTTCTGGGGAGATCCGGATGAACAAGCAAGACAATTCTATGAAAACGAAGCGCGGGAAGTTATTGACCGGGATTATAATCACCCGTCGATTTTCTCGTGGGTCATGTTCAATGAGACCTGGGGCCTCAAGACGGAAAGCGCGGCGTCTTCGCTCACGACTGACGTTACGTATCCCAATAATTACTTGCCGCAGACGCAGGAATGGGTTCGTTCCATGTATCATTGGGCAAAAGAGGTTGACCCGACACGCATAGTGGAAGATAATTCGCCTTGCAATTATGATCATGTTGAATCCGATCTCAACACCTGGCATTTCTACATCAACGGCTATAATGAGCTCCGCAGCCATGTAACCGAAGTAGTGGAAAAGACGCATCCCGGCTCAACCTTCAACTATATCGGCGGCAACGAGCAATCGGATGCACCGTTAATGAACAGCGAATGCGGCAACGTATGGGGGATTGAAGGCGGGGCAGGGGAAAGCGACTTGGCGTGGCATTACCGCTATATGATGAACGAATTCCGCCGTCATGATAAAATGTGCGGTTTCGTATTTACCGAATTCCGCGATGTCGTGAACGAATATAACGGATATTACCGTCTGGACGGCACGGATAAGCATTTTGGCTATGAATGGTTTGTACCCGGCATGACAGTGGCAGATTTACATTCGCCTGATTTTATCGTTATAGACGCTCCACCGTGCCAGACGCTGAATGCGGGCGCTAATGTGACGATTGATCTTCTTCGTTCAAGCTTTGATGATCGTTACCACGGTCAATCACTTCAGCTTGCATGGGAGCTTTGGTATGATCAAATCGGCACGCGGGTTGTAACCGATTCCGCTAATCAAACCGTCGAATGGAACGGCTTTGGCGTAGATACCTTATCGACACTTCACTTGAAGATGCCTAACCAGGATGCAGTAGCGGTGCTTGCGGTGCGCCTTTTGACGCCTCAAGGCGTTACGCTCACTCGAAACTTCATCACGTTTGACGTGCGCAGCGGTCAAACTGGCGGCAAATATGAAGCTGACGGCCAGATCGTTAGCGTACCGGTTGCAAGCTTCTCTGAAAGCGAATGGGCATACAGCTGGAATGCGCTGCAGGAGCAAAAAGCGAATGGCGGAGAGACGGGTCATTTCACCTATGATGTCCAGCTCCCGACTGCCGCTGAGCAAGCAGCAATCTATGACATCGAGCTTATCTTTGAAGCCAGCTCTAAACGTCTGCTGAAGCGTAATTTGGAGGGCGGCATTCAGAAAAAACCGGATATTTCCTTTATGCATGGCGCATTGGATGAACCGGAGTATAACTTGAATACCTACTATATGACGGATTCAAAGCGCCATGAAGGAAAATTGAATGTTCTCATAGACGGTGAGCCGGTTGAGACGATCATTCTCAGCGACAATCCTGCCGATAGCCGAGGCGTGTTGTCATGGCATTATCAAGCGGTAAGCAACAAGCTGGAGGAAGCGGGCTCCTACGGCTACCTTTGCAAGGTTCTACTGCCAAGCACGCTGACGTCGAAGCTGAACGCAAGCCGAAGCTTCAAGCTTCAACTTGCTGCCGAGCATGGCGGCTTGGCGCTTTATGGACGAAATGCGGGCCGTTACCCGATCGATATCATCGTTCATTGCAAAGGGTAAGGATACGTTATCCTAGAGAGAGAAAGAGACAGCTGCGTTAAGCTGTCTCTTTTTTAATGAGTTGTCTTGGTGCAGCAGTAAAATAAAAAGTTACGATTTTGTTAACGGTTTCTGTGAAAATCATCGAATCGGATCGTGTAAACTAAAAGGAGAAGATAAGGGGGTACATAAAAATGAATGTTCCTGTTGGCGTTTGGATATTTTCAGGTATTATCGTTGTATTGCTCACATGGCTGACGTTGTGGATTACGAAAAAGGCTTATTCCAAAAAGTGGGATGAATCGGATCAATAAATGCCGGATGATCGAGAACTCAAATATAGCAATAAGACCTAAAACTTTTTGGCCGTATGGTTGAAAAGTTTTTTGTATTTCATCTATCTCTCCGTACAATTAGAATGGAAATTCGTGTATAATGTGGGTATTATTTTTGAAGGAGATGCCTATTGTTGAACGAAAATGATTATGGATCCTCGCTCGTACATAAGAAAGAAGGCCGCTATTACACGCTGTCGCTTATTTTCAGCATCATTGTTTATTTGGGATTGTTCTTTTCGATTATTTTTATGTTCCTTATTCCCGTACTTATTTTATTGCCGCTGTTTGCCCAGGCGATCATGATGGCAAACATTCGAATCAACGGCGTGCGAATCACGCCGCGTCAATTTCCGGAAGTGTTCGCAATCGCGCAAGAGCAATGTGCCAAGATGGGCTTTCCGGTTGTTCCTGATCTATACGTGATGGAATCAAGCGGGATATTGAATGCCTTCGCATCACGTTTTTTTGGCCGGAATATGGTCGTGCTGTACTCTGACTTGTTTGAGCTGATCCAATCGGGCGGCGAGAAAGAGATTGCTTTCGTAATATCGCATGAGCTCGCGCATATCAAACGCAATCATTTGACGAAGCAGCTGTTTATTATCCCGGCCATGTGGCTGCCTTTTCTCGGGGAGGCCTATTCCAGAGCATGCGAATACACATGCGACCGCATGGCGGCGTATTTTACCCAGGACGCGGAAGCCGCGATGAACGGACTTACGATTTTAGCCATAGGAAAAACGCTGTACAAGCGGGTCGATCGCGAAGAGTATTTATTGCAAAGCAGCTATGAGAAAGGATTGTTCGTTTGGTTAGCCGAAAAGCTATCGACGCATCCGCCTTTGCCGAGGCGCATTCATGCGCTTCAGACCTTTGCCGGCCAAACTTCCGGCATTGTTTTTCATTCCTCGCGGATCGGGATTATCATCGTCCTGGCAGCGGTAATCATTTTGGCCGGCTCGATTTCAATCGGCGTTATTTTCTCTAAATCGATCGATAGCTTTATGAGTTCGCTAGCAGAGACACCGTCTGAAGAAGAACTTCTTGCGGCAGCTTCGGAGGCTGATCTGGAGCGCGTAGAATCGCTGTTGAGCTCCGGGATTAATCCGAACGCCATGGACGAAGAAGGATGGACGGCTTTGATGTGGGCGGCTCAGCTGAATGACGCTGCCATGGGTACCTCGTTAATAAAAGCAGGAGCCAGCCTTGATTTAACGGAGCAAAGCTATGAAGAAACGGCATTAACGATTGCGTTGTATAACGGAAGCATAGAAATGGTCAATTTGCTGCTGGAGGAAGGAGCGAACCCGGATCTGCAGGACAGTACGGGCTGGACACCGCTCATGACGGCCGCAACAAAAGGCGATGAGGAAGGTGTAAAGCTGCTGCTTCAAGCAGGGGCCGATCCGTTGAAATCGGATGATACGGGATATACCGCAGCGGACTATGCTTACGAGTATGGTTTCGAAGAGCTTGCGGCGATGCTTGAAGAAGTCGGGGACCAGATATGAAAAAAAGAAGCTTGAGTATTCAAGCTTCTTTCTTCTATGTATGCAAATGAGTTCATTTATTAGGATGGTCGGGACGACACGATTTGAACATGCGACCCCCTGGTCCCAAACCAGGTGCTCTACCAAGCTGAGCTACGTCCCGTAAAAAAAGTGGTGCCGTCGAGAGGACTTGAACCCCCAACCTACTGATTACAAGTCAGTTGCTCTACCAGTTGAGCTACAACGGCACGTGTGATTCGTTAAACACAAGATGTATTATTGCATAGAACTTGATATAAATGCAAGTGTTTTTTTGAAAAAAATAAAAAAGGGTGAATGGGATGAAAATCATCTTAGCGCCTGATTCCTTCAAGGGCTCAGGTAACGCATTTCAAATGGCTGAGGCCATGGAGAAAGGCATACATTCGGTTCATCCGAATGCCGAAACGGTTCTGCTTCCAATGGCCGACGGCGGTGAAGGGACCATGGAAATCCTAGTTCGCGCAAGCGGAGGTTTCTTTGTCGCCATAGCAGCCCATGATCCGCTAAATCGAATGATTGAAGCAAGATACGGAGTAATGGGCGACGGCATTACAGCTGTTATTGAGCTGGCAGAGGTGTCTGGCCTTTCCCTGCTGCGAGGGGATGAGAGAAACCCGTTATACACCTCTACATTCGGAACGGGGGAAATGATTCTACATGCGCTGCAAACAGGGTACCGTAAATTTATCGTGTGCCTTGGCGGCAGCGCAACCAATGACGGCGGAGCCGGCATCCTTCAGGCGCTTGGAATGAAACTGCTTGATATAAGCGGAGCAGAGCTCCTGCGAGGCGGAATCCATTTGTCGAAGCTGCATTCTATCGATGCAGCGGATTTTGATGAGAGGGTCCAAGCCAGCCAATTTGCCATAGCCTGCGATGTACGCAATCCGTTATGCGGCGCGCAGGGCGCTTCCGCAATCTATGGACCGCAGAAGGGTGCAAGTCCGGAGTCAGTCCGGCAGCTGGATGGGGCCTTAAAACAATTTGCGGATGTTATTGAAGGTCATACAGGTTTGGAGGTTGTTAATCTGGCTGGCAGCGGTGCCGCAGGAGGAACCGGGGCAGCGCTTTTCGCATTTTTTGACGCCGTAATGGAGTCGGGCGCCCGATTGGTCATGGATCAGATTCGATTTGATGAGATCATTCAGGATGCGGATTGGATCGTGACGGGAGAAGGCAGGCTCGACGGACAAACCGGCTCAGGAAAAGTAATCGAAGCGGTGTGTGCCTCAGCTGCTGAGCAGGGCATTCCGGTTATAGCCGTTTGCGGGTCGATTGGGGCTGACCGTGCTGCCGCCGCGAGGCTTGGGCTGCGGGCTTGTTTCCCGATCGTGCCGGGTCCCTGCACGGTAGAAGATGCAATGAGTCACGCTGAAGAATGGATGGAGGAACGCATTTCAAATATTTTTAGCCTTCTATAGGGTTTGTCATGGGAGGTTATGGTCGAAAAAAAGAAGCAGCTCCGGCATCGCGGCGCTGCTTCTTTTTGTGCTTAAATTTAAGCGGTTTCGCCTTCCATGCTCTGTTCAAGCTGCTGAATGAGCATTTCGACCTTGCGAATCCGGTTTTTGCTTGTTTCACGGATAATGAACTTATAATTCTCGTAAAAGTGCTCTTTGCCTGGTTTAGGATCAGGGACTTGACTGTACAACCAGCCGCCAACCGTATCGACGTCTTCTTCCTCGAAGTTCATGCCGGTAAGGTCGCTCAGCTCGCTAAGGGATACCTTGCCGTCGAGCAGGTAGCAGTTGTCTGCCAGCTGTTCAATTTCCTTGCGTTCGTCAGCGTCGAATTCAT
Source organism: Paenibacillus sp. LPE1-1-1.1 (assembly GCF_040676435.1). Taxonomy (NCBI): domain Bacteria; kingdom Bacillati; phylum Bacillota; class Bacilli; order Caryophanales; family Paenibacillaceae; genus Paenibacillus; species Paenibacillus sp. LPE1-1-1.1. Next base: position 569,458 of record NZ_JBEGHY010000001.1, on the reverse strand, counting down.
CTCGAATCTCACCGACGATTTCTTCCAATATGTCTTCAATCGTAATCAGGCCGGAAGTGCCGCCGTATTCATCAACGAGAATCGCGATATGGACGCGTTCGAGCTGCATGCGTTTAAGCAGCATTTTGACCGGCGTAACCTCGGACACGCTAAGTACGGGATGTACAAGCTTTTTGAAATCTAAATCACGGTCCGTTTCATATTCCAAAAAAAGCTGTTTCGTATTGATCATGCCTACGATGTTATCTTTGCTTTCAAGAGCAACCGGGAAACGCGTATATTGTTCTTTCCGTATGATTTCCATGTTTTCGGCTAACGATTTGTTTGTGAATAAACAGATCATATCGGTGCGGGGCACCATAATTTCTTTCGCTAACAATTCATCGAATGCGAATATGCGGCTCACGTAGCCATACTCTGTATTGTTAATCTTTCCGCTTTGGTAGCTTTCGTTAAGAATAATTTGAATTTCTTCCTCCGAATGCGCTTCTTCATGCTCCGTGGCAGGCTTTAAACCGAACAGGCGAACCAGTGCGTTAGCCGAGCCGTTAAGCAGCCAAATGAAAGGGTATAAAATTTTGTGGAACAAAATGATCGGTTTTGCGGTTAAGAAGCTGATAAACTCCGCTTTTTGGATTGCCCAAGTTTTTGGCGCGAGCTCTCCGACAACGACGTGCAGGAATGTAACCGAAATAAATGCGATGAAAAAGGATAGAATATGACTGATGTCATCATTTATTGCCAAACGCTCAAATAAGGGTAAAAGCATTTTTTCAACTGTCGGTTCTCCCAGCCAGCCAAGCCCTAGTGCTGTAATGGTAATACCTAATTGGCAGGCTGACAAGTAGGCATCCAGATTACTCGTAACCCGTTGAACGGCAAGCGCGTTCTTCCGGCCCTCAAGCACTAACTGATCGATCCGACTGGAGCGAAGTCTAATGATGGCGAACTCCGTTGCGACGAAAAAAGCAGTTAATAAAATAAGAAGAGCAATCATGAATAAATTGAATCCTATACCCATTTTCGTTTCTCACTACCCTTTTATATTTATATTTTTGTATTCTTATGATCTACTATAACGAATGATTACAGCTAATGACAAACGCCGTATCTAACGGTAACAGCCTTTTATGCGCTTTTAGAGCGATTTTACGAGATGGAAAAGCTTATTCTCATTGATTTTCGAGCCTTTACAAGTGTCATTCTCCGGCATATGATGAGTTCATATGAACTTGTAATAAAATATTGTATGCCGAAAGCGCGAGGAGGAAGGGAAATGGAGTCCTTTACGCTTACTCGAAAAGAGATGGCCTGCTTGCTGCTCTCCTTGGATGGAAAGCATAATCAGAAGCCGCTGCAGGTGCTGCAAGCCGCATGGACCAAAACGCATCAATACGATTTGGAGAAGGGCGCGGGATTGCCTGCATTTCTGTCTACGCTGCTGCCTCCGATTATCGAAAAGCTTATAAAAGGCAATGAGCTGAGAGGCTTCTCGCTTCATGAGATTGCTGCGCTCGGCCAACTGATCGAATATTCCAATCTGTCGATTACATCCATGCAAAACTGGGTAAAGCGAGATTTTAAACCCTACTTCGATTGTCCGAAGGCCGGAAAAAAATATTCTCTGAATCAAGCGGCGTTATTGTTCATTATTGATGATTTAAAGTCTAATCTTGATTTTGAATCAATCCGCAAGCTATTCGAGATCGTATTCAAGAAGCCGGAAGACGAAACGGATGATTTGGTCGGACCTATAGAATTATATGCCTCCTATACCAGTATGTTTGAAGAGCTTGATGCGAATAACGATCAGCTTCTCGATATATCCGGCCATTTGAAGGAGAACCCGCATCAGGATTTATTGACTGAGCAGGCCATTCGTTTATCCGCGAACCAGTTTGCGAGCAGGCTGCCGAATCTCACGGAGAATCAATGGGAGGCCGTGCGCAACATTTTGCTTATTTCGGTCATTTCGATACAAACGTCCTATTTTCATTCGCTGTCAAGACGTTATTGCAATGCGACTTTGTTTCTAAGTCCTGAATAAAATAGTTCTAAAGGGATGTACAGATTGTCTGGTATGTCCTATACTGGTTTATGTTGTAAATACAAACATAGACAATCTGAAAATGGCAAACTTGCCGAAAGGCAAGGACGCAAAGTTATGGGCCTAAGGTGCAAGCGCTACGGCTGCCAGACCGCCGGAAGGATATAGAGCTAAGTAAGCTATCCGCCTCCTGTGGCTGGGTAGCTTTTTTGCTTTTTTAGAGAGACCGAGGAGAGAGAAAGCTGGATGGATTTAAAGGTATGGTTGGAGAGAGCGGGCAGGCTGGGCAAGCTGTCAAAGAAATTGAGCATGAGAAAAATAACGGCCAGGTTATTGTTTATTACGGCAATCATTACTCTCTTTAATGTAGGTTCCGGCATATTTATTTATGTGCAAAATGTTTCGGTCGCCAATTCAATTGAAGATTCAGAGGAATTATCCCGCGCGGAACGCAGTTATCAAGGCATCTCTAATAAATTGCTGAAGGTCATGCTTCTGATGGTTGATGCAATCGAGAACGGCAAAAGCGACGCGACGGCGATCATGAAGGATTTGGAAGATCTGCCCGCCCATATGAACGAACTGGAAAAACAACTTATCGAGATGGATAAGCAATACCCTCCGGCTGTTGAAGACGGTCCCCTATATGCCAATCAAGTCGGCGTACTCCGTCTGGCCCTTGACAATTTAAAGGATACGAATACCGATACCACCGGATTAACGGCTGAGGAAAAATCGCTGCGTATCAGTAGTTTAATCAGCGTATATACAGTTATTCTAAACTACTCGAACGACACCATGCATGAGCGCTTAACCCATGATGCGGACATTACTTCAAACCATTTAAATGATGATGTATCCCGCGCAAACATCATTGTCCTCATCAATGTGATATTGCTCGCCGTGCTGCCAGCGATCATGATTTTTGGCGTTACGCAATCGATTAAAACGGGTCTTGCGGGCATTACTCGCCGTATCCGGGCATACGGCAGCAATGATTTTACAAGTCAAGAGAAGCTCGTGCGCGCCGATGAATTCGGAGAAATCGATCAAGCCTTAGCCGATATGGGCGATAATTTACGCGATACGATTAGAGCAACGCTCCAAGTAAGCGAGTCGGTGCTGGATGTTTCGCGGAATATGGATATGATGATCGGCAGCAACCGTAAAGCCTCCGAAGACGTGAAGGGCCAAGTGGATCTGGGCAGAGAGGCATTGCTCTCCCAATATGACGATGCGTCATCCATTTCGGCGGTAACCGAGCAAATATCTGCAAGCTCTCAGGAAATTGCCGCTTCAAGCGAATACATAAACAATGATATGCGCCAGATGAAGCAATCCTCGCAAAGCGGGTTGCAGCAAATGGCCGGCGTTGTTACGATGGTAAACGAAACCGTAGAGCAGTTTGCGAAGCTGTCGGAAGCTTTCGAAACGATGAATGACCGTTATAACAACGTATCGAAATTTTTGAATGGCATTCAGGACTTAAACACGCAGACGAACCTGTTGTCACTGAACGCCTCCATTGAATCGGCAAGGGCAGGGGAGCATGGACGCGGCTTTGCGGTCGTGGCGGAGGAAATCAGGAAGCTGTCCAGTCAAACGGATTCCATCTCCAAGCAGATCACGAAGGAATTGTCTTTGATCCAAAATGATGTAGCTGCCAGCAGCCGCACGATCGGAAGCTTCGCGAATGTCATTCACTCGACCCGTCAAGCATCGGAGACGGCGAGCGGCACTTTCCGGGCATTGGAGTCGCAGAGCAGCGTGCTTTCCGATCAAATGAGTGAAATTTCCACGGCCATCAGCGAAATTACGAGCGGTATGACCCACATTGTTTTAGCAGTGGATAAGCTTCTTAACACGTCAACCGATGTTAATGGCAAAATGGAGCATATGAGCGAGCTGTCCGTTAAGCAAAATGATATTTCTGATGAGCTGCGCACGCTGGCAGAGAAGCTGACAGGCTCTTCGCAGGATTTGAAAGAGAAGGCCTCCGTGTTTAAGCTATAAACAAAATAAACCGAAAAAGGACGATTAGCCGGGAGCTGGTCGTCCTTTGTTGTCATTATTCGCCTAAAAAAAGGATAAGGCTGCAATATGACGAAATAAAACGGAGGGTAATACCGATATGTATATTAATGACATAACGAACATAGGAGAAAATATGAGCGAATTGAATTTTCAGGTTAACTTACAAGGAATGATTGAGCTTCTATCGAAGCATTTATATGCAAATCCCGGCGTATTCGTAAGGGAACTTCTCCAAAATGGCGTGGACGCGATTACGGCGCGCAAACGCCTCGGCCATCGTTTTGATGCCGGTGTGACCGTAGAACTTTACGGATCGCGGACGATCGCCGTCCATGATAACGGAATCGGTTTATCGGAGCAGGAAATCCACCGTTTTCTGGCCCAAATCGGCAGCACCTCGAAACGCGAGGAGCTCGACTCGGCTGATGATTTCATTGGCCAATTCGGTGTCGGACTGCTGTCATGCTTCGTGGTTAGCGGCGAAATCGTAGTTATAACGCGGTCTGCTTTGGAGGGCGATACCCTTGAATGGAGGGGACGCTCGGACGGGACCTACAAAATACGCAAGCTCGAAAAAGACGCACCGATCGGGACGACCGTATTTTTAACCTGCAAGGACGGTTATGAGGATTACTATGAATGGGACAGCATGTCGGATTTAATGACGCATTACGGCCAGTTCCTTCCCGTTCCCATCCGTTTATCCGAAGGGAAAAACGAAATCACCGTCAATGAAGAAACGCCGCCGTGGGCTATGAGCATGAAAGAAGCGCTGGTTTACGGTGAGTATCATATGTATCAGAACTTCCTGGACGCCATTCCTCTTAAGTCTGGTATGGGCGAGCTGGAGGGCGTAGCGTATATTTTGCCCTACGCAGTCAGCTTGCAAGCAGAGAAGAAGCATAAGGTTTACGTCAAGCGGATGCTGCTGTCAGATCAAATTCAAAATATGCTGCCGGACTGGGCGTTTTTCGTGACCTGCGTCATGAACGCCAATGGCCTGAAGCCGACGGCATCCCGCGAATCGTTAATGGAAAACGAACTGTTTTACAGCGTTAAGGATGAACTGGGCGAATGCATAAAGAGGCATATGATCATGCTAGCGGAAACAGACCCGGACTTGCTGGAGAAAATAATTCGAATTCATTATTCATCCATTAAAGCAATGGCATCCCAGGATGATGAGCTTTATCGTTTGTTTATTCGGTTCCTTACCTTCGAAACGTCATTCGGCGAGATGAGGATGGGGGAGATTTTGGAGAAGAGCCGGCAGATCGTTGTGTCCTCTACGCTTGATGAATTTCGCCAAGTGGCGCGAGTGGCAAAAGCGCAGGATGTCATGGTTATTAACGGCGGTTACGTACATGACTTTGAGCTGGTGCGCAAGCTGCCTGAGCTGGATGAGAATATTGAAGCATTAGTGCTGGATCCGATTAACTTTTCTAATTTCTTTGAAGCAATCAATCCAGTAGAGCTGTTAAACGCGGAAGCGTTTTTGGAGCTTTCAGACCGTCTGCTTGCTCCATTTCAGTGCAGGAGTGTGCTAAAACAATTTGAGCCTGCTGATTTAGCGGCGCTTTATAACACGAATGACGAGGTGAACTTTCTTCGGATGGCGGAGCAAACGAAGGAAGAGGCGAATGATGTATTTGCTGAAATCGTAGATATTGTCATCCATGAGCTTTATGAGCTGCCTTTGGCAAGGCTTTGCTTCAATTTCAACAATCCGCTGATACGGAAGGCCATCGCCTGTAACGATGCGTCTATGCAGAAGCTTTGCATCGAAACCGTTTATACGCAAGCCCTGCTGCTCGGCAATTATCCGCTCGGTCCAGAGGAACTGAAGCTGTTGAATCAATCGTTTATGCAGGTGTTGGATATCGGACTCGGTCAGGCGGGTGAGCGTTAATTATGAAGCAGCGGTACAATCAGTTAAGGAGCGAGGCCTGGAGCTTGCCGCAGGGCAAACAAAAGCTGGCGGTATTGGAAGAAGCGATTCGAATCGCCGACCAATATATGACGAAGGAGGATGCCTACTTCGCGCGAATGACTTATTCCGAGGCGGCGCTTGATTCCGGTTATCAAGAAAGGTTCCTTGTCTCCTTTACATGGTGCTTGACGCAGTTCGAAAAAGAACCTGCCGCTTATTCGAGCTTCTCGATCATTTGGCACTATAAATGGTTCATCAATCAAATTTGGCGGTTTCCGCAATTTGGCGCAGCCCAAATCTCGTCAATCCTTGATGATTTCAAGGCAAAATGCTTACAATACGGTCACAGCCTGCGCCCTTATTATCAGTGTCATCATCGCTACTCGCTTTCGAGAGGCGATTTGGAAGCAGCGCAGACCTATTACGAGCTCTGGCGTAAAACAGCGCGGGACGGCATGTCGGATTGCAGGGCATGCGAACAAAACAGCTTTGGCTATTATCATTTTACAGCGGGTAGATACCGGCGCGGCCTGCAAACGATGAAGCCGATCATGGATGGCCGGTTGACCTGTAAAACCATCCCCCAAAATACGTACAGCCATTTGCTGCTCCCGCTCCTTGAGATCGATCAAGCTGAGGAGGCCGTGAAAATGGCGAAGAAAGGAGCGCGCCTGTTAAGCGGTCCCGGTTATTTGACCGAGTACGGCAGCTTCCTCGCTTACTACACCGTAACGGATATTAACAAGGCGGCAAAGTGGTTCGAGAACACCATCGGCTTTGCAATGGAAACCAAGGTCGGTTGGGACCGTTTTTTATACCTGAGCTCAGCCCAGGCCTTTCTGCTAGTATGGCTGCAGCAGAAGCGGCGCCGCAAACTTAAAATCGGCAGCGAGCTTTCCTATGAGCGGCTTAAGCTGGAAGCCGAGGAGCTTGCCCTTGCTTTTGATCAACGGAATCAAAACAATTATTGTTCGGAGCTGCTTGCCCAGAAGCTGAAGCAAGTCGAGAAGCTGAGCCGCTTTTGAGCCGTTTGTTGACGCATGGCGATTGAAAATGGTTCAATTGAACGATCGACAACAGATTGGGCTGTGCCATCGGGGGCAGCCTATCGGTGCACGGGCAAACGTTCATTGGCGAATGGTCTCCCGTATCGATTGATATAACATAGTATCGGTAGTGAAGGAGCTGCGTTATGCTATTCGTTCTTATTGCATTGTGGGCTATTGCAGCCATTATATGGCTCTCCGATCGGAGAGCGCCCGTTAATCATTGGCTAGGCGCCGTGGCATTCAGCGGCGGAGCAGGTGCGCTTGCGGCCGTTCTTGATCTGCAATGGCTGCCAGCAGCGGCGGATGCCGGGATGAATGAGGTTGCGAGGCAGCTGCTATACCGCTTGCAGGCGGTCTCCTCGCTCATTTCCTATTATGGCCTGCCGTATTCCTTCATTTTATTCGCGATTGCATATCGGCCTGTTCGATTGTCTAAGCGGTTTCAGTCGCTTTTGCCTTTCCTGCTGCTTATTCCGATTGTTTTATGTATCGTATTTACCCCTTTTTATACCGCCGTATATCCCATCTCATTCAAAATCGTCGTTTGGTGGGCGGTGCCGTATATTATGTACGGGGCAGTTCAGGTTCTGTTAAAGCGCCAGCTTCACGCCTCGTTTTCCCGAACGCACTGGATCATCTGCTCCGCGGTTCTTCCGCCAGTCATGTTTTGCATGGTTATGAATTACGTGCTGCCAAGCTTCGGGATGCTGCGCATGTGGGTTTATAATACCTGGATCGTCGGGCTAGGGGTTACGGTATTTGTCATCGCTTTGTTTACATACGGATTCATGGGCGTGCGCGTCAACATCGACCGTCGGAGATACGATTCCACTTTAAGGGTCGTCACGTCAGGAACGGCTATTCTCAATCACGCAATCAAGAATGACGCGGGGAAAATGCGGCTGTTTTCGGAGAAGATGAAGGCATATGCGCTTGCTACGGATCAACAGGAGCTGCTTGCCGACATTGAAACCGTGCTAAATGCCTCGCGCCATATGCAGGAAATGCTGCAGCGCGTGCATCGGAGGACGGAGGATTTGGTCCTGCGTGTCGAGCCCACGGATTTGGCAGCGCTGATCGGGCAGACAATAAAGGGCTACGAGCCTGTGCTCGGCCAAATTAAACTGTTTACCTCTTTGAGCCCAGGTTGGAACTGCCGCATTGATCCCGCGCAGGTGAGCGAAGCTTTAGGCAATATCGTCGCCAACGCCCTCGAAGCAATGAAGGGCAAAGGTGAGTTGTCCATTCTTTTGAGCGAAACGAAACGGGAGCTTATCATTGAAATAAAAGATTCAGGCCCGGGGATGAGCAAAAGCGAGATGGCCAAGGTTCTCGAGCCCTTCTATACGACCAAAAACGGCAGCGACACGAATTTTGGCCTGGGGCTGCCCTATGCTTATCATGTCATGCGAAAACATAAAGGATTACTTAATCTAAGAAGCAAGCCGGGGGCCGGCACCTCTGTTTATTTAACCTTCCCGAAACGGGCGGTTCAAGCGGGCAAATCAGTCATACATCATGAAAAAGGGAGGGAAGCGAGTGGATAGCATAAGGGTATGGATCGTGGAAGATGACCATGATTGGCTTCGCGGCCTTGTGGCTTATATCAACAAAGAGCCGGACATGGAGGTCGTTTGGACGGCCAGCAAAGCCGAGGATGCAAGGCAGGCGCTGCATGAGGGAATACAGCAATCGTCGCCGGCGGATGTGGTGTTGATGGATATTATGCTGGATGGCCGCCCAGAGGGCGTTCTGCTCGCCGAGGAGGCCTCGGTATCAACTGGTGCCAAGGTCATTATGCTGACCTCGATGGAGGAAAAGGAGCTCATCTTCCGTTCCTTTCAAGCGGGAGCCATTGATTATCAGATTAAATCGGATTTTGAAAGCTTGCCGGATGCGATAAGATCGGCCTATCGAAGCCAATCGCCCATTAACGCGGCCGTAGCGGAACGCATGCGGGAAGAGTTTCGCAGGCTGAAGCAGCTTGAACGCGAGTTCGAAATCAAGAAGCTTGGGGATCTTATTACTCCGTCTGAGCTGCAGCTGCTGGATTTAATCGATCAAGGCTATACGCAGCCGCAAATTGCCGACAAGCTGGTCGTATCCATACGCACAGTCAAAAATCATGTCAATCATATACTAAAAAAGCTGAATCTGAGCGGTTCGCGCGAAGCAGCAAATAAAGCCAAGGAAATGGGCTTATTTCATAAGAAGAATGACGAGGATAGTACCATATAAAGTTGGTACTATTTTTTTTATGCCATTTTTTACAAAATGAAGCTAAGAAGCTGGTACATAAAAGCGGAAAGGGAGTGCTTTATCATGGCCTTTGAGATGTTTTCGGCTGCACATTATGCGGCATTGGCTGTACTTATTGCAGCATGTGTTTTTATCGTCATGTTCAGAAAGCAAATGCGCAAGCCGAAGCTGAATCAAGCCATGCGATTTGGGCTAGCCATCCTGCTCCTATGCTGCGAGATCTCGCTTCAGCTTTCTTATGTCTTGGAACATCGCTGGGGGATTGGCTCCCTGCCGTTCCAGCTGTGCAGCCTAATGCTGCTCGTAAGCGCGTTAGTGCTGATAGCGAAGAGAGAACGTTTTTATGATGCGCTTTTTTTTCTGGGAAGCATGGGCGCGCTGCAAGCCTTGTTAACGCCGAATCTGGATGAGGCTTTTCCGCATTTCCGGTATTTCCACTTTTTTCTTGCCCATATCGGAATTATCGGTTCCTCCTTGTTCATCTTGGCTGTTGAACGGTACCGGCCAACCTTCCGGTCCGTGCTGAGGGCTATGCTCTGGCTGCATGTCCTCGCCATTCCGGCTGCCATTACGAACAGCATTACCGGCACGACTAATTTTATGTTTCTGGCGCGTAAGCCAAGCACCGCCTCTTTGCTCGATCTATTAGCACCTTGGCCTTGGTATCTGCTGCAGCTTGAAGCGATTTCTTTCGCATGCTTCGTCCTCCTGTATGCAGCAGTGAAAGGAATGGATTATTGGCGCAGCAGACTTGACGGGAAAACACATTTGAAAAAACGGAGGAACAGAAATGAAGGAAATACTGAATAAGCATTGGACATCGCTGCTGGGCGTGTTATTCGTCATGACTGCGTTTTGTTCAAATGGTTCGGTTCCGCTGTCCTGCTGATTGTCGCAATCAAAGCCATCTTTATGGATTTGAACGGACAAGAGGCGCTTTATAAAGTAGGAGTGCTGCTGACGCTTGGAGCCATTTCGTTTTTTGTGACATGGATTAACGGGAAATGGCGCATGCGTGACGGTGAACCTCTGAGTTTAACGGAGGATGCTGCCCATGAATCATAATTCTGAATGAGATGGGGATAATGTATTTGTTCGTCTTGACTTTGTGGTATGAATATTATAAAGTTACTTACGTAAAGTAATTGATTGAGGTGGAATTGGAAGAGATATCCACGCTCAGAAGACCACTTGGGAGGCAGGAAAAATAATGACATCGCAAGCATTTTTGGAAGCAGTAAAATCAAGACGTTCGATTTACGGGATCAGCAAAGAGTCCGTCATTTCCGATGAAAAAATCGTAGAAATCGTACATGAGGCGGTATTGCATACACCATCCTCATTTAATTCCCAGAGCGCGCGGGTCGTCGTTCTGCTTGGCGAAAACCATGACAAGCTGTGGGATATCGCGACAAACACACTGCGGGCAATCGTTCCGGCAGACCAATTCGAATCCACGGAGCAAAAAATGGGTTCATTCAAAAGCGGCTACGGCACAGTGCTGTTTTTCGAGGATAAGAATGTCGTAGACGGTTTAATGGAAAGCTTTCCGTCTTACGCGCAAAACTTCCCGATTTGGTCGCAGCATTCTTCAGGCATGCATCAATTGGTAGTATGGACAGCGCTAGAAAAAGAAGGCTTCGGCGCTACCCTCCAGCACTATAACCCGTTGATCGACGAAGAAGTAAAGAAAACATGGTCATTGCCTGATTCATGGCAGTTGATTGCGCAAATGCCGTTCGGCAAACCGACAGCCGCGCCGGGCGAGAAAACGTTCCAACCGATCGAAGAGCGCGTAAAGGTATTTAAGTAAGCTTATTTTAATGCCTGATTTCATTATAAAGACCGTTCCTTAATTTTCGGGAACGGTCTTATTTAAATATGCAAGAAGGATAGAGATATACATCTACTGTTCAAGCCTTCAGGGAGGCATTATAATGGGTATGATTTTTTAACTTGAAACGGTCAAGGCAGGCAAGGGGTGGAGTTAATTGGTAAAAGCAGTTTTTTTTGACTTGGACGATACGCTGTATGATCAGCTTCAGCCTTTTCTGACGGCAGTACGGACTGCCGGAATCAGCGGGCTTTTTAGGGATAGATTGCAAGCGGAGGATTTATTCAAACGATTAAGAAAACATAGCGACCGTTTATGGGAGAAGCATGTCAGCGGGTTGATGTCGCTGGAGGAGCTCCGCATCGAACGGACTACCGCAGCCTTTTTGGATATCGGAATAAACCTAGCGGAACAGACAGCCGTACAGCTTCAGGAAAACTATGAACGGGAGCAAAAGCGTATCAAGCTGAGAGACGGAGCAGAAACGTTATTTGGACAGCTGGAAGCGTTCGGCATTCGCATGGGCTTGATTACGAATGGCCCGGTTGAGCATCAAATGATCAAAATCAGGGCGCTGGGACTGTTGAATTGGATAGACTTGCAGGCGGTATATATCTCGGACGGAATCGGCATCGCAAAGCCTGATCCGGAGGTTTTTCAACATGTCCGTTTACGATCCTGCTTTGCTCCGGAGGAGCTGGTTTATGTCGGTGACGCTTGGCATAACGATATTGTGCCGTCATATCAGGCAGGCTGGAATCCCGTTTGGTTAAACGGCAGAAAACAGCTGCCGCGCGCGGAGGACAGTGACGTGAAATATAAGGAATGTCGATCGATCAACGAGATTATGACCCTCATACATCTGATCCAAAAAAGGGATACTGGCTGTTTGCCCTAAAAACATGTACAATAAAAACCGATATACTTATTGACGGATACGACGAACAAACACATAAACAGACAGCTAGGAGGTTATCATGAGTATTGACCCTCGCATTATCAAGACATTATTGCAGCTTCAGCTCGCGCCGAGCTTGGATGTAAAGGCAGCATCGAATCCGCTGCAAGCTGCATCAGGGGATGGCTCTGCTTCCTTATTCGATACTCTTCTATCACAATATATGTCGGACAGCGCTTCAGAGGAAGGCTCCGCGGCTCCTGTTCTGCCTGCGGATGCGCTTGCCCAGCTTCATTCTTTGCACAGCCTAACGAATATTACCTACGGAAATGAAGACGAGTCTAACCGTTCACCTTCCGCCTATGACGATCTTATCCGACAGGCATCAGCGAAATACGGAGTAGACCCTTCATTGATTCAGGCTGTGATCAAGACCGAATCCGGTTTTAGAGCGGATGCGCAGTCTGGCTCAGGAGCCAAAGGGCTGATGCAGCTTATGGACGGAACGGCCAGAGGACTAGGCGTCACCGACTCGTTTGATCCCGCGCAAAATATTGAGGGCGGTACGAAATATTTGTCCATGCTCCTAAAGAAATACAACGGGAACGAACAGGTTGCATTGGCGGCTTACAATGCCGGTCCTGGAAGAGTTGACCGTACGGGCATCAGAACGAACGAGCAGCTGATCGAAAACCTCGAATTGCTGCCGGAAGAAACCCAGCGCTATGTCGCTAAAGTGTTGCAAGCGAAGTGAAACGGCAGCCATAAGATCACGATTCAGCTCACTGCCTCAAACGGCGGAGCAATCGATGATCTTTTTCTTTTTGCATAGGAGGGAGTCTAGTTATGCTATATTTTGACCACTGCGCCTCAACCCCGCCATACGATGAGGTCGTGCAAACGATGATGGAAGTGATGAAGTCCGAATATGCGAATCCATCTTCCCTGCACCGTGCCGGCGCCGACGCTGATAAATTAATCGAGCGCTCGCGTTCCTTGCTTACGGATCGGCTGCAAGCATCGCATGGCCAATGGTTATTTACATCAGGCGGCACGGAGTCCAATAATCTGGCGATAAAAGGGATTGCACGCCAGTATGCCGGCCGGGGAAAGCATTTGATAACGACCCAAATTGAGCATGCGTCGGTTTATGAATCGTTTGCGCAGCTCGAGCAAGAGGGGTTTAAGGTAACGTATCTGCCTGTAAGCAAGTCAGGGCATGTCCGGATCGGGCAATTGGAAGAGGCTTTGACGGATGAAACGATATTGGTAAGCATCATGCATGTCAACAACGAAATCGGAACCATTCAACCGCTGGGAGAAATCGGCAGACTGCTGAAACGCTTTCCAAAGGTGATGTTTCATGTTGATGCGGTTCAAAGCTTAAGCAAGCTGCCCATTCCGATTAAAGAGTGGGGCATCGATTTGCTCAGCGGGTCCGCGCATAAGCTAAGGGGCCCTAAAGGCGTCGGTTTTTTGTTTGTCCGCGAGGGTATATCGCTGTATCCTATGTTTACTGGCGGATCGCAAGAGAGCGGATTCCGGCCGGGAACGCAGAACGTGCCTGCCATTGTCGCTTCTGCCAAGGCGCTGCGAATGTCGATAGAGACGATGGAGCGGCGCGAGAGCCGAATGAAGCAGCTGAAGCAGATGCTTATCGGGCTTATTGGAGAGATTCCGGAGCTGAAGCTGAATGGGGCAGAGCCTGCCGCTTCGCATATTATCCATTTCTCGTATCCGGGGATGAAGCCCGAGGTTATCATTCATATGCTGGAGCAGCATGGTATAATGGCATCGACCAGATCGGCTTGCTCCTCAAAGGATGATAAGCCGAGCCGTGTGCTGCTGGCCATAGGTGCAAGCCATGAGCAGGCAGCCGGCGGCGTTCGAATTAGTCTTGGAGATGAACATGAGGAGCGGGATATAACCGCGTTGGCAGCAAGCTTGCGTCAGGTTGTCGGGCAGTTGAAGCCGCTTGAGAGGAGATTGACTTAATTTTGCTTTACGATCAAATCGTTCTCCGCTACGGAGATTTAATGGTAAAAGGTAGAAACCGCAACAAATTTGAAAAGAAAATGCTTGAGCAGGTAAAGCAAGCGTTGCTTCCTTATGAGAATATTAGTTATTTCAAATCGTTCGGACGCTTGTTCGTTAAGCTGAACGGCCACCCTTACGAGCCGATTGCCGATCGCTTAAAAGATCTGTTCGGCATCGTTTCGTTAAGTCCGGTTGTCAGCACGGAGCAGGATCTTGAGAAAATAAGGGCAGCGGCGCTTGGCTTAATGCTTTCATTGCCTGTAAAGCCTAATACTTTTAAAGTAAGCGCGAAGCGTGCTTGGAAAAAATATCCTCATAATTCGCAAGAGATGAACCATCTTGTCGGAGGCCATGTGCTTCGTGCGATGCCGGATCTCAAAGTGAACGTGAAAAATCCGGATATCGAGCTGCGCGTGGATATCCAGGAGGAAGCGGCCTATATATTCTACGAAGTGATAGAAGGCGCTGGCGGCTTTCCATTCGCCTCCAACGGCAAAGCCTTGCTGCTGCTTTCCGGCGGGATCGACAGTCCTGTTGCGGGCTGGTTGGCTCTGCGCAAAGGGCTCGAAGTGGAGGCCGTGCATTTTCACAGCTACCCGTTCACAAGCGAGCAAGCCAAGGATAAGGTTATCGAGCTGGCTAAACGGCTTTCTTATTTTAGCGGCGAGCCTATCAAGCTCCATCTGGTGCCTTTTACCGAAATTCAAACGACCTTGGTACAGGCGAAAAGCGATAATCTCATCATAACGCTGATGAGAAGAGCGATGCTGCGCATAACGGAGCAGCTCGCCGAGCGCAATGGAGCAAGCGGCATCGTTACAGGGGAAAGCTTGGGGCAGGTAGCAAGCCAAACGCTCTCGAGCATGAATGTAATCGGACGGGCAACGGACCTGCCGCAGCTTAAGCCTTTGATCATGATGGACAAGCATGAAATCATTCGTTTAGCGGAGAGAATAGGCACGTTTGAAACCTCGATTTTGCCTTACGAGGATTGTTGTACGCTATTTTTGCCGAAATCGCCCAGCACGAACCCGAATCTCAGAATCGCCGAGAAGATCGAGTCGCTCATTCCGAATTACAAACAGCTGCTGGCTGCAGCCGTCGAAGGAACAGAGGAGCTTCTGCTTACTCCGCAGCTTCAAACGGCTGTGCAAACCGCTGGCGAGGACAGCTGGTTTTAATGATATCTTGATATCGCGTAAAATAAGATAAAAAAAGCAGGAATCCCTTAATGGGATTCGCTGCTTTTTTCTTGCATGCTTTTCTTCCTTCGCGAGTTGGTCCATAAACCGGCTGCGAGGGTAACAATGACCACTAGAACGACGAAAGACCAGAAGTACAGCTGATTTTCGAAAAAAACCTTGAATGATTTTTCATGCGTTATCATCTTCGCAGCTGTGTAAGCGAGAACCGCCGAGCCGACATATACGATCCATTCGAAGCGGTTGATTAACTTGATAAAGATTGTGCTGCCCCATACGACAACGGGTACGCTGATAATTAGGCCAAGAACCACGAGCAGCGTATCCCCATGCGCCGCACCGGCTACCGCGATCACGTTATCGATGCCCATTGCCGCGTCGGCGATAATAATCGTCCGAATCGATTGCCACAGCGTATTGCCGGATTTAATGCCGTCATGCGGTTCTTCTTGTACGAGCAGCTTATAAGCGATCCATACCAAGAGCAGGCCGCCTACAAGATTAAGCCATGGAACATTTAGAAGCTGGACGACGAGCAGGGTAGCAATGACCCGTATTCCGACCGCTCCGGCAGTTCCCCAAATGACCGCCTTCTTTTGTTGGTCCTTTGGCAAATTCCGTGCTGCAAGCCCTATAACAATGGCGTTGTCCCCGGCCAAAATCAGGTCGATGAACACGATGGTCAACAGGGCGGAGAAAAATTCGACAGAGAATAGTTCCATAAGCAAATACTCTCCTTCCGTTAACAAACACATCTTGAAACCTACATTAAATACGGGCGGCCGCGCGGATGGATTCATTTTTTTTGGACATATTCCTTACGGCTTGTTCATACCTCTGATTAGAGGGGGGATGAACGTGGACAGCCTTATTATATTTATCGAAATTGTACTTATTAATGTATTGCTTAGCGGAGATAATGCCATAGTCATTGCCATGGCGAGCGGGCAGCTGCCGCCAGAGCAGCGTAAACGGGCCGTGTGGTGGGGGGCGGCAGCCGCGGTAGGCTTAAGATGTTTGCTGACCCTCGTCGCCATCAAGCTGCTTCAGGTGCCTTTCTTACAGGCCATAGGAGCGCTGCTGCTGTTTTATATTGCAGTAAAGCTGCTTGCGGAAGCAGGAGGCCAACATGATAACCATAACGTCAAGAAAGCGAAAACGATCGGGGCGGCAATCTGGACAATCGTAGTTGCCGATTTTGTCATGAGCTTAGATAATGTTCTGGCCATTGCCGCCGTTGCCGAAGGAGATCCGATTCTGATCCTGCTCGGTATAGCCCTAAGCATTCCTATGATCATTTGGGGAAGCCAAATGCTGGGGACGCTGCTGCAAAGATTTCCTGCACTTTCCTACATTGGAGCAGCGCTGCTTGCTTATGCGGCCGGAGAGATGCTTATGCATGATCCAGGGCTTAACCGCCTGCTTTTCCATGGTTCCAAGACGCTTTCCGAAGCGATACCGCTGCTCTGCGTTCCGCTTGTTATCGCGCTTGCCGTTGTCAAAAAGAAACCAATTTCAACCTGATTATGACCTGCTCCGTTCACGCAAAATAATGCGGAACGGTTTTTTTTTGCTCAGACCCCCGTAACGTACTGGTATTTTTGCCTCAGTTCCTATAAACTAATATAGATAAAAACTGTCGTCTTTCGTCAACATATGCGATTGGCGTTGTAAGGAGCGGAACGCGAATGCCTAATAACAAATATTCCGCTGGAATTATTTTGCTGTTAGCCGGGGTCGTTATTTTGTTGGGCAAGTTAGGTGTATTCAGCTTTTTGGGCGCAATATTCTGGCCGCTGCTCGTCTTGATTCCCGGAGTCCTTCTGCATGTGCTGTACTTCGGCAGATTAGTTCCGGCGGTCGTGCTAGTCCCAGGCGGAATGCTCGTTGTATATGCCCTGCTGTTTGTCGTTTGCAACCTTTTTGGATGGGATAGCTTGAAATATTTGTGGCCGCTGTTTATTTTTGGAGTGGCAGCCGGCCTTTACGAATATTATTTGTTCGGTTCATCCAGACCGCGTGTTGTACTCACGGCATCGATTGCGCTTGCTGCCGCATCGGCTGTGTTTGTCGTTCTTGTGCTTTTGTGGAGCTGGGGGATTTATGCGATTGCTGTTGCGTTAATTGCGGCAGGTGTTTGGATGATGCTAAGCAAACGCAGACGTTGGTAAGGAATTAAATAAAAAACAATTGGAGTGGATTACTAGTTATGCAAGCAAGAGAGAATTTACGGAATATCGCCATTATTGCCCACGTTGACCATGGTAAAACAACATTGGTCGACAAACTGCTACAACAATCAGGTACGTTTCGCGATCATGAAGCAGTACAGGAACGCGCAATGGATTCAAACGATCTTGAGCGTGAACGCGGTATTACGATTTTGGCAAAAAACACGGCAATCAATTACAAAGATTATTTGATCAACATCGTGGATACGCCTGGACATGCTGACTTTGGCGGCGAGGTTGAGCGTATCATGAAAATGGTTGACGGCGTACTTTTGGTTGTCGATGCTTTCGAGGGCTGCATGCCGCAAACGAAATTCGTATTGCGCAAAGCGCTTGAATCGAACCAAACACCGATCGTTGTCGTAAATAAGATTGACCGTCCGAACGCAAGGCCGCAAGAAGTTGTAGATGAGGTGCTTGACCTCTTCATCGAGCTTGGCGCAAACGATGAGCAGCTTGAGTTCCCTGTAGTTTATGCTTCAGCGCTCATGGGTACATCAAGCCTTGATCCTGAGAAGCAAGACGAGAATATGGAAGCTCTTTACGAAACAATCGTAAGCAACATTCCATCCCCTACCGAGGATGTAACGCAGCCGTTGCAATTCCTTGTTACGCTTCTTGATTACAATGAGTACCTTGGCCGTATTGCCGTAGGCCGCGTCAACCGCGGAATTATTAAGCAAGGTCAAACCGTTGCGGTAATGACACGCGAGGGCGGCAACAAACAAGCGCGTATCGAGAAACTGTTCGGTTTCGTAGGACTTAAGCGCGTGGAAATTGAGGAAGCCGGAGCGGGCGATATCATCGCAATCGCAGGTATTCGCGAAATCAATATCGGTGAAACGATTGCTGATCCGCAGAAGCCGGAAGCTTTGCCGGTTCTCAAAATCGACGAGCCTACGCTTCAAATGACATTCCTTGTTAACAACAGTCCTTTTGCAGGACGTGAAGGCAAATGGGTTACTTCCCGTAAGCTTCGTGAGCGCCTCTACAAAGAGCTTGAGACTGACGTAGCGCTTCGCGTAGATGAAACAGACAGCCCGGATGCCTTTATCGTTTCCGGACGCGGCGAGCTTCACCTAGGGATCCTAATCGAGAACATGCGCCGTGAAGGTTTCGAGCTTCAAGTTTCGAAACCCGAAGTTATTATCAAGGAGATTGACGGTTCGAAGAAAGAGCCTTACGAGCGTTTACTAATTGATACGCCTGAGGAAAGCATGGGCGCTGTTATGGAAAGTCTAGGAACGCGCAAAGCAGAAATGCTTAACATGATCAATCACGGAAACGGCCAAGTTCGTTTGGAATTCAGAATTCCTGCACGCGGCTTGATTGGTTACCGTACGCAATTCTTGACTTTGACACGCGGCTACGGAATCATGAACAACGCGTTCGACAGCTATGGTCCACTTGCTGGATCAGGCGTAGGCGGACGTCACCAAGGCGTTCTTGTAGCGAGCGAGAACGGAACTTCCACTTTCTACGGTATGATGGGCGTTGAGGACCGCGGTATCCAGTTCTTGGAGCCGGGTACTGAAATTTATGAAGGCATGATCGTGGGTGAGCATACCCGTGAGAATGACATCATCGTTAACATCTGTAAAGTTAAACAGCTGAACAACATTCGTTCTGCCGGTAAAGACGATACGGTAACGCTTAAGAGCCCGCGTCTATTCTCGCTTGAGCAAGCGCTTGAGTACTTGAATGATGACGAATATTGTGAAATCACGCCAAAATCGATCCGTCTTCGCAAGAAGATCTTGAATAAGAGCGAGCGCGAGCGTGCAGACAAAAACCGTAAAAATGCTCAAGCAAGCGTTTAAGAGCTAAACTTTAAACAAACGTAAGGTTTTGCGCATGCAGAGCCTTACGTTTTCTTTGAAAATAAGTGGGATTATAAGTGATGAAACTTATAATCCCACTTATATTTCAGCATGATGCGTTGCAACTAATTCGCGGCGAAAGCCGTTTACAATCTCTGAAGGGGGTTTAAGGCATGCAGGCATGGTTAAGCGACCATAAGCTAATTTCTTATCTGATCATATTGGGTTTTACGATATACATATTCAATAAAGTGTTTCGTGCCCAGCAAAAACTGCCGTTATTGAAAGAAATCCTTGTCTACGCGTTGATTGCGTTCGGATCGTTCGTTCTTATGATTTTACAGGTAGATAAGCTTCCTATCATTCAATGCATGGGCGTGGCAGTCCTTATGATGTTAATGCTCAGGGGCCGTCAGCTTTATGACAAATGGAAAGGCAGCAAATCCGGAGATAATGCGCCTCGGAATGCGGAATCCGGCAAATGAAGCTGGAGGATGCGCTATTTAACTGGCTGCAGATTAAGCTGGTTGCGACTGCCCGGCAAGACGATCAAGCAGCATGGGATACATTAGCTTTTTTTGAGCAAATCTTAACTGAGGATCATGGATTGACGGACTTTGCCATAACGAAGATCGACGATACGATGATTCATCTGAAATATGAAAAGGATGGACGCGTTAAACTCCAGCTGTACCCTCGCGAACGGGGAGAACAGCTGCTTACGGACATCGAATCTAATCCCAAATATAACTGAACTCGAAGGTGGAGCATATGAGTAAAGGATCAACGGCGTTACCTCCAAGAACGAGCTCTCGCCAACCAGTCAAGCCAAAAAAACAAAAGCCGCGCAAGAAGCGCTCGGTGCTTAAAACGTTTTTTGGGCTGTTGTTTGCGTTACTCCTCATCGTGGCTGCGGGTCTTGCCTATATCGTTTTTAAAGCAGATAAAGCAGTTGACCAAATCTCCGTGCCTACGGAGGCGGAAGTCGTTATTCCGGCTGGAGAGTCCGTAAAAGAGAAAGCGGTCGCTATGCTTTTGATGGGTCTTGATTCGCGATCCCACGGCGGGGGCTTGAATACGGACGTGATGATGGTGGCGGTATTTAACCCGAATTCGAAATCGGCGACGATCGTGACCATTCCTCGGGATTCGAGCATTGACGTGGACGGTTACCGGACACGCAAAGCAAACAGCTTTTATGCTGATTTTTATATGAACGCCCTCAATGAGAAGAACCTGGAAAAAGAAGCAGCTTATGCGGATGCCAAGCAGGAAGTGCGCAATGTGATGAGCAAGCTGTTTGGGATTGACATTAAATATTCCGCGGTTATTAATTTCCAAGGTTTTGCGGATGTTGTAGATGCTTTAGGCGGCGTCGAAGTGGATGTCGACATGCGCATGAAATACACAGATTCCGCGGACGGCACGAACATTGACCTTGAAGAAGGCGTCCAAGTATTAAGTGGTGATAAGGCGCTTGATTTTGTCCGTTACCGGAAATCGAACAATGGCAAAAACATGTCGAGTGACTTTGAACGGAACGCGCGCCAGAGCCAAGTCATTGGAGCGCTTACGGACAAAATGAAGTCGTTTGACGGCGTGACAAAAATCGGCTCCGTGATTGAGGCCGTTGGAAATAATTTGACAATGGATATGCCTTCGAAAGAAATTAAAAATATGATGTCGACTTACTTGGGCATGAGCCGCGAGGACATTACCTTTATCCCGCTAGAGGGAACTTGGAGAAGTCCTTATGTTTATCTGGACGAAGCAAAGCTTGATGAAGCACGGGCTGCGCTGCAGGGAAAATTGGCTGAATAACCGTAGACTGTAGCTAATATGTTAGTTATAATACATCTACAGAGGCCATTTTTGAATCTGTTCAGAAGGAGGTCATGCGAATGACCAATACCGTATCCGAAGTATCCAAGCTAACGATCGAAGTTTTGCCAAAACAAGCATTCGTTCTAATGCATAACATTGATGCGGCTTCTGATGATTTGACCTCGAGCATTTCCGATGGCGGGGACGCGTTGCATAACGCCGCGTGCTTGTCCGCTGTTCTTGCGTGCGACAAACCGAATAAGAGACTTGCAGCAGACAGCTTGGATGTACAAGTTTCCGCTGCATTGAAGAAAGCCTAGTGGTAGCTCACTAGGCTTTTTGTGTCTTCAGGGCATCTTTACAATTTCTTATTCATTTTTGGTGCTTCTTGCTTCTCGGGCTCTTCAGGAATGATGTCACGAGGCAGCTGCGGAATTAATCTTCCCATGATATCTGCCATCTCTTCGGCAAATCCGGCAATTGGCCTGCCGCGATTGATATCGGCACCAATTTCGTTAATTCGCTGCGAGAGATCCATATCCGCCGTTACGAGAGCATCTATGCCGTAGGGGTCCTTGCGAAAGGCTTCCGCGACAGAGTATTTAATCGTCCCGACTCTTGAGCGCTCCATCTTGGCATCTACGTCGATGCCGACAATCGCTGTATTTCCGAACACGACACAATGCGCGTTCGTTACTCCTTCAATTCCTTTGGCCAACTGCTCCAGATGTGCCGCAACCTGCGCCGAATTCTTGATTTCCTTTTTCCTTGGTTCGGTTTGCTGAGCTTGGACTTGGCCATTATTTCGTGGAGAGGGTGATGTCTCATTACGTGCGACGGTGCTGCAGCCTGTCGCTACAATCGCAACAATGATCGCTGAAGTAAGCCATTTGAACATGTTTGCCACCTCTTTTATTTTCTCATTCACAAAACTAGAAGTCACCAATCCGCCATAGTTTACCCGCAGAAGCGTATTGCTATGTATGGCCTCTAATGAATATCCAACGCCGGGAGGGTTCTCATGAAAAAAATATTCGTGCTCGATACAAATGTGCTGCTTCATGATCCGCAAGCAATTTTTGCTTTCGATGATAATGAAGTCATAATTCCCGCGGTCGTGTTGGAGGAAATTGATTCTAAGAAGAGGTTGGCTGATGAATTAGGAAGAAATGCGCGCCAAATCTCGCGTCTGCTTGACAAGATGAGAGAAAAAGGGCATTTGCACGAGGGGATCGAGCTTCCAAGCGGCGGCTTGCTGAAGGTGGAATTGAATCACCGCAGCTTTATGCGCGTGCAAGAGATGTTCGGAGAAATGACAAACGATAATCGGATTTTGGCGGTTGCGCTGAATTACCATATAGAGCAGGAGAACGAACCAGAGAAACAAAGCATCGTGTTGGTGAGCAAGGATGTGCTCGTACGGATTAAAGCCGATGTCCTCGGCTTGCAGGCTCAGGATTATTTATCGGATCGAGTGGTTGTCTCGTCGGATTTTTATGCGGGTTATATGACGTTATACGTACATCCCGCTGTTATCGATGAGTTTTACACCTATCGTTTCCTAACGGTGAACAATATGCATTTGAACATCCGGCTGAACCCAAATGAGTTTGTTATCCTAAGAGATGAGATGGGTACCTCTAAATCTGCCCTGCTGAAAGTCAGCCTAGATGGGGCCAGGCTGGAGCCGTTATTTTTAAGCAATGATCCCGTCTGGGGCATAACGGCGCGCAACGCGCAGCAGCGCATGGCGCTGGAGCTGCTTCTGAATGATGATATCCCGCTCGTAACGCTCTCAGGCAAAGCAGGGACAGGTAAGACGCTGCTCGCGCTTGCGGCAGGGCTTCTGAAGACGGAGGATGAGCATAAATACAAAAAGCTGCTTATCGCGCGTCCGGTGGTACCGATGGGCAAGGACATCGGATATCTGCCCGGCGAGAAGGAAGAGAAGCTGCGTCCGTGGATGCAGCCGATCTATGATAATTTAGAGTATTTGTTTGACACGAAGAAGTCGGGCGACATTGATAAAATACTGATGGGCATGGGAAGCATTCAAGTCGAAGCGCTGACTTATATCCGGGGCCGATCGATTCCAGGCCAATTCATCATCATAGACGAAGCGCAAAACTTAACGAAGCATGAAGTGAAAACGATTGTGTCACGGGTAGGCGAAGGAAGCAAAATCGTACTGATGGGCGACCCGGAGCAAATCGATCATCCTTACCTCGATTCCATAAGCAACGGTCTAACCCATATCGTGGAACGTTTTAAAGGAGAAGGAACAAGCGGCCATATGACGCTGGAGAAAGGCGAACGTTCCAAGCTGGCACAGCTCGCGGCTGATTTATTGTAAGCAGCGGCCCCCTCATCGCCGAGGGGGTCTTTTTTTTATCGTCAAGCCACGTTCATTTGGACAAAGCCGCCATTTATTGTTATCCTATTTTTAGTAGATTTAAGGATGAAAGGAAGAAAGCTGTGACTCCCAGAAAATATGTGCCGTTTTTATTGGGCACTTTACTGTTAGCCGCATTGTTGCTTATCCCCTTCTCAAGAGATACGAATCCGACAAGCGTAAGGAAGCCGGATGGGAAATCAAATGTCCAGCCTGTGCCGGGAGAGCTTGTCATCGACCAGCTTGCCAATATTCATGTAAACGTTTCCTTGCCGGATTCGCAGTTCAAGGAGCTGCAGGAACTTAATCGGAATTTTATGATGAAATATCCACATATCCAAGCTAAGATAACGAATGAGCCGTCCAAAGACGGCGCATATGACTTGTGGTCGCTTCAAAGCCAGCAAGGTGAAGCCGCAGATATCATCCTGCTTGATAATGGATGGGTGCGGCCCTTCGCCGTGCGCGGGTTTCTAAAGCCTGCAGACAGCGTCATGACGGGAGATTCGCTTTCCGACCAGCTGACGGGACTGCTTGACCCGCTCAAGTGGAACGGATACCTATGGGGCATCCCAAAAGATTTGAATCCTTATACGATCGTGTGGAGCAGTCCGCTTCTTGCGGAGGCCGGCTTAAAAGAACCCCCAGCGGATTGGAATGCGTATCAGGCGGCCGCTTTTAAAATCATCGAGCTTCATCCGCAGGCCAGCATCGTGAATTGGAGCGTGGGTGATTTGCAGCAGCAGATCGTATGGCTGGCAGCCTTTCAATCCGAGCCAAGCCGCATGCTGAATGTTTTGCCGGTAAACGCCGCGCAAGCGCTTCAACTCGCATGGTTTCAAGAGCTGGAGTCAAAGATTAGCCGGATAAATGGGGATGAAAGAGAACGGTTAGACGAGGCATTTCAAAAAAACCAGTTGCTTGCAGCTATTATTCCATGGAACGAATACGAGGAGCTTAAAGAGGCTACACGCAATAAACTGATCGTTGATCGGGATCAAATCATCTACCCTTGGCTCAACGGGCGCAGCTACGTGATCTCATCCAGTAGCGAAAGCGAAGAAGAAGCGATGATATGGATACAGGAGATGACCGATATAAACAACCAGCAGATCAGCTATGACCGTACGGGACAGCTCCCTGCAAGGGCATCCCTATATGCGTTTAACGGCTCGCTTCAAAGCAAACAAACCCATATTCCGCCTGCATGGTGGAAGAAGGTGCTGGATACGAAAAAAACGGATGCGCAGCTAGCAAACCCGGATCCGTTATGGCCGGAAAAATGGAGGCAGCGAGAGCATTTGTGGAAAACATTTTCCGTGAACCGCTTCGAAATAGCTGCTTATCTTGAAGCGTTAGAAGCGTTGGGAAAATGAAAATGAGCCTGCCTCGTCAACCTGGAGGCAGGCTCATTTTTGTCGAAATTTTAGTGAGGATGAATCGCTAAAACTTAAGGCTTAGCTTAATCGTCAGCTCGCCGTCCTTCATCTCAACGGAATTCGCATTTAGGAAGGAGACAATCAAATCAGGATAGAAACCTAGATCGAACTCTTTCTCCAATGCGCTTCTTGTCGTGTCGGGCAGGGCAAAGCCGTTAAATAAAAGCTCGTCGACATGGAATAGGATTGCATTCTTAGGATCGTTCTCAATGGTATAATGGCCGATTATTTTAATCTCCATATTATCCCGTTTGCCTTGCGCGATGACTTTTCTGTCTACGAAATCGAATGCGAAGTTGTTGAAAATTTCGTTTTGCTCACGTAAAAAAGAATTTAAATCGTCTTCGGGCACGCGAATGGTGTATTGGAATCCTTTAATTTCAAGCAGTTCCTTATGATCCTGCACCCAGCTAGGCAGTTTCCCCATCGCTTTCGACAACGCGCGGAAATATTGCTTCACCTCATCGATGCCGGCAGTTTCCCAGTAAGAGGTGAGCTCTTTCATTAAGATTCGGATACGATCGGCATCGGATCGGCCTGAAAGCTCCTGATCAAGCTGCTGCTCGAGCGCCAGCACACGCTCTCTCTGCGTTCTAAGCTGCTCCTCGATGGCAATCAGCTCGTCCTTCCTCGTTTCAAGCTGGGTGTAGCCCTCCTTGACCTTCCGATATTGCTCCACGTATGTATTCAAGGTATGCTTGTCTTGGGTGAGTATAATTTCGGCATAATCCAGCATTTGAAACAGTTCCGACAAAGAATCGAACGATAGAAGAGCGCTGAGCAAAAAATCTCTTTCTCCCATATAATAAGCGCGCAGGACACTGCCTGCTTCATCTTGTTTGTCCGATATTTGCTGCTCTTGCAGCAGGAGCTGCTTCTCCGTATCCGTCATGGTCAGCGTAAGCTGCTCTTTCTTTTCCCCGATGCGTGCGATCTCTTTGTCGATTTCTACGACGGATAAGCTTTTTTCAAGCAAGGAATGCATATCCGCCTCATCGTCAGTAAGAGGCTCAGCCCACGCTGGGGTCCGAAAAAACAGCAATGCGATTACGAGCATCGCCGTGGCTGCTACGGAAATACGATTACGCTTGGCTGGCAAAGTCAACGGCATCGTCCCTCCTCAGCAATCATTTTATGCGGCAATCCATTCTATTATATCTTACAATTCGAAAAGGATGAACCTTAACATGAACGAAAAAGAGCTCGCTGCCGCCATCGGTGCCGACATTGCGGCATCATCTTTATTGGGTTGGCATGCCGATTCATGCGGCAATGACCGCAGCGTGCCTTGTATCCCTTTTTCAAGCTACATGGCTGCATGCTTATACGATGAGAAAAATGGCTATTACCGGTCGGGACCTGTCCGCGTGGGGAAGGAAGGGGACTTTTATACAAGCTCTGGCATTGGCCAGGTGCTTGGTGAGGTGCTTGCGGGTTATGCCCTATCTTTTAGCAGAACGTTAAATGAACCGTTAAAGCTTATCGAATGGGGGGCGGGAACGGGCAGATTGTCTGCACAAATTGCCGCAGCCGGAAGAAAGCGAAGCCCTGACTGGAAATCGGATTTTCAGTCGATCCTGATCGAGGATCATCCCCTGCATATTGAAGCGGCGAAGCAAACCTTTGACGGGATGAACAGTCCGGACGAGGCGGATCAGGAGCCGATTCTTGTTGCATCGGCTGACGCTTGGGAAGCAAGCTGGCTGAGAGAGCCGGCTCTGGTCATTGCAAACGAGCTATTGGATGCGTTTCCGGTACATGTTGTGACTTGTAAGAATGGACAGCTTGTGGAGATTGGCGTTGCCGGCAATGAAGCGCAAGGCTTTTATGAGGTATATATGCCGTTATCGGATTCCAGGATAAGGGGGTGGTTAGCGAGGGATGGCATACAGCTTAGGGAAGGACAGCGTACGGAGGTTCATTCCGGCGCAGCCGGGTTTTTGAAGAAGCTTGGAACCGCGATGTCGAAGGGGAGGCTGATTCTCATCGATTACGGCCATGAGGCTGATGAATACGCGGCGGAGCATCGGATGCGGGGTACGTTAATGTGTTATTGGCGGCATATGGCCAGCGACAGCCCGTACATCCGGATCGGCCAACAGGATATGACTTCGCATGTTCCGTTTACTTTCGTCCGGAATGAAGCGCTGGCATGCGGATGGAAAGTAACCGGCTTTATGACCCAAAAGCAGTTTCTGATTGAAAACGGGGTTCTGGAGCTGCTGCAAAACCATGACCGAACGGATCCCTTCAGCCAAGAAATGCGACAAAACCGTGCGATTAGGCAGCTGCTTCTCAGCGATCAGATGAGCGAAGCATTTAAGGTCATGGTGTTGGACAAAATATAGCTCGTACATAGAAAAAAAGGTGCCATCCTATAGGATGAGCACCTTTTTTTCATGTAATACAAGTATGTACAGCTGATGCTGATACGTTACTTATACTCCGTACCTCATAAGCTCTTTGGAAGGGCTTGCCCCGCGAAAACGCGGTTGCCTTTGTTAGAACGGCAAGTCCATCTTGAAGACAGACCAATACGTGAAACCCACGAATGAAATGATCATATATCCCCAGAACATAACGATGTAAGTTCTTTCGGAGAAATTCAAGTAACCTAGAAATACGAAAGCAACGGCCTGCGCGAAAAACAGAAGCGCAAATTCCGTCATATGGCCTGCGAAAGCCATTAGTCCGATTACCAGGGTCCAAAAGCCAAGTACCCGATACATGCGTGCCATGATAATATCCCCCTCTCGCTGCGACCCGATTTTCTAATGATCATTATAACGTTTGGCGAAATAAGTGTAAACCAAAATCAGTGACGAAATCGCAAACTTTTTGTTTGCATACGGTTAATGCCTGCATACTACGATATAGTTTGCTCAAATATAAGAGCTAACATGTATGAGCGGGAGAAAAAATGGTTATACAAATTAGTATCCAATAGATTCTATGAACTCTACCAAGGGCATAGAGATAAAGTAAGCGCCTTTACGTTAGGAGGTTTTCGTTGCATGACAGCAGTTAGACAAGATGCGTGGAGTCCGGACGATGATTTAATTCTCGCCGAGGTTACGCTACGCCATATTCGCGAAGGAAGTACCCAGCTTGCAGCTTTTGAGGAAGTCGGCGAACGAATCGGACGTACATCCGCAGCCTGCGGATTCCGTTGGAACAGCTGCGTTCGCAAAAAGTATGAGGATGCCATTCAAATCGCTAAGCAGCAGCGCCAGAAGCGAAATTATTTGAAAAAACAAACGATTGTCGCAACGCCTCATGTTTCATCGATTGCCGTATTCGAGACGGATGAACGTGGTTTCAAGCAAGAGAACGGAACCATTGAAGAAGGTCTGTCGGTTGATGCAGTTATTCGTTTTCTCCGTGGATGGAAGACGACCTATCAGGATTTAACGCGTCAAATTAAATGGTATGAGAAGGAACTGAAAGAAAAAGAGGATGAGCTGTTTCGGTTGCGAGACCAGAATGAGAGATTGTCCAAAGAAGTTAATAACGTTCAAACCGATTACCGCGCCGTGAATGATGACTACAAAACACTGATTCAAATTATGGATCGCGCGAGAAGGCTTACCGTATTGACGAACGAGGATGAAGCAAAGCCTAGATTTAAGATGGATGCCAACGGCAACTTGGAACGCATTGAATAAGTTATAAAATGAAAATAAGCGAGACTGGCCAACTTTAGGCCGGTCTCGCTTTTTTACGTGATGGCTAAAATGAGTTGCAATATTTTCCACAAGTTTGATACGATAATGGCTAAACAGGGTTGTTCGGAGGGAGTACCAGGAGTGCGAATTGATGTAGTGGGGGGAGGCTCGCTTGGACTGCTCTATGGGGCCAAGCTGGCAGAGGCAGGCGCTGAAGTGACGATTTGGACGCGCAGCAAGGAGCAAGCGGCTTCGTTAACCGATCAGGGAGCATTGGTGCGCGGGC
Organism: Paenibacillus sp. LPE1-1-1.1; assembly: GCF_040676435.1. Classification (NCBI taxonomy): domain Bacteria; kingdom Bacillati; phylum Bacillota; class Bacilli; order Caryophanales; family Paenibacillaceae; genus Paenibacillus; species Paenibacillus sp. LPE1-1-1.1. Next base: position 540,511 of record NZ_JBEGHY010000001.1, on the reverse strand, counting down.
TCGGCGGGACATCCGAGCGAGTAATCCGAGTACAGGGCGAATGGGCCCGACATGCTGACCGCGCCGGAATAAGAACCGAGAATGGAGCTGGATTACACTGGCTTGTGCTCGCCGTTAAACAAACGGATGTGAACGAGCGGCTGTTAGAATTGCTTGATCGCCTTACTGATGGCTCAGACGGTTCGCGGACGCCGATCGTCTGTTTACAAAACGGTATCGGACATTTGGAACGCATTAAGTCCGCCCTTCCTAACAACCGATTGATTGCCGCAGTCACGACAGAAGGCGCGAAGAGGCTCGACGCTCGTTCGGTTGAGCATACGGGCATAGGAGAGCTTTGGCTTGGAGAATGGACAGGAAACGGGCGGAAACCGGACAATGCAGAAGATATTCCGTTGAAAAAGTTGATTTCCATGCTGCATTCGGCAGGATTTGCCTCATTCCTGTCGAATGATTTGGAGAATCGGATTTACAATAAACTGCTAATTAATGCGGTTATAAACCCGTTGACAGCTATATTCGATGTGGAGAACGGGGATCTTCCGCTCCATCCTTCCCGCGAGCGGCTGATGCGGGCGTTATTTGAGGAATCCGAGCTTATTTTGGTAAAAGCGGGGATGGCCATGCCGGAGGACGGCTGGCAGCTGATTTTAGACGTATGCAAGAACACCCGCCGTAACATTTCCTCTATGCTAAGCGATATTCGAGCAGGAAGAGCGACAGAAATAGATGCAATCAATGGCGGTATCGTCATGCTTGCCAAGAAATCCGGGCAGCAGGCTCCGCTTAATCAAGCTATAGTAGAATTCGTAAAAACGCTGCATCCGAAGCCGAGTATGGGGGAATGAAGCACGATGGAATGGATATGGGAGAGCATCAAGCATGTATATGCGTATTTGGCCGTTATTCCAATCATACCTTTTGCGATCGTATTATTTGGTTACGGGGCGTATATCCAAGACCGAAAAAAAGCGTTCCGGATGGCCATGGACGTTACTACCGGATTGCTTATCGGCTGCGTAGCCGTTTTATTCGACAAGCTGTTCAACAGCCAATTCGGCCTATACGGAATTTTGTTGTTTATGCTGCTAGGCGGCGGCTTGCTGGGTAACGCCCAATTTCGCAAGCGGGGCAAGATTGACGGCAAAAAGATTTTCCGGACGATTTGGCGGCTCAGCTTTTTTACGATGAGTTTGCTGTATCTTGTCTTCATGTGTATCGGGATTGGCAAATTAGTGTTCACCGCCTAAGCGAATAAATTCGCATCATGCGCCTCTTTTAAATAGAGGCGTTTTTGTTTTGACGGACGGCTTCCCCTTTGTGTACAATTAAATGGTTAAGTTTTTTTCATATAAAGTCGCATAGACGACTATAAAGCGGGAGGTTACAGGCTGCGCTATGAGAAAAGAATCGTATTCATTGCCAAGCGCTCAGCCTTTGACAGAGGCTTATATACATCGGACAGATGACCGCATCGATGCCTTGTATGGCTATCATGCGGGAGCGGATGAGGATTGGGAACGGCGCTTTAAGCGATTGGAGCAAAGCCGCGATACGCGGGTCGATGCTGTTGAAATCGCAAATGCTCTGCGCGCGTATAACGAGGCGTTTACCGCTGCACCGGAAGTATTTGCGTCCATTTCCGCGATTGCAGAAGGAGCCCCGGTCGTCGTCGGGGGTCAACAAGCGGGATTATGGACGGGGCCTCTGCTCGTCATACATAAGGCGGTATCCATTATCGGCGCGGCGAAATCTGCAAGCGAGCAGCTGGGTCGGACGGTAGTGCCTGTTTTTTGGATTGCCGGCGAGGATCATGATTGGGATGAAGCCAACCATGCTTACGTGCTTACAGCCGAGCAGGAGCTGCGCAAGCTGTCCGCGCAGCGGCCGGAAGGCAGCCGAACATCGGTCAGCCGTACGGGCATTGACGCGGCTACGTGGGAACAGCTCCTTCAAGAATTGGAGCAAGCGCTGCCTCCTTCCGAGTTTAAGCCTGTTCTGCTTGAGGAATTAAAACAAATGTCCACAAAGGCAAAGTCGTTATCTGATTTTTTTGCCATGATCATCAGCCATTTGTTTGGAACGCAGGGCTTGGTGCTGTTAGATGCTGACTATGAGGGCATTCGCCGGCTGGAAGCTCCAATGTTCAGAAAAATCATTGCAAGGAACGATGAATTAGAGAAGGCTTATGCGGCTTCCGCCGCACAGGTCAAGGAGCTTGGTTATGAGCTGCAAGCGGATGTTACGCCCGGCAGCGTCAACGTGTTCCTCTTCAACGAAGCGAGCGGCGAGGAAAGAACGCTGCTTCACAAGAAGGACGGCCTATTTCAAGACCGTAAAGGCCAGGTGTCCCTGACTCTAGACGAGCTGTTGTTTATCGCGGATGAAAAGCCTCGGCAGCTTAGCAATAATGTCCTTACCAGGCCGCTGATGCAGGATTATTTATTCCCGGTGCTTGCTGCCGTGCTGGGTCCCGGCGAGATCGCTTATTGGGCTTTGACCGGAGAAGCGTTCCGTACGTTAGGCATGGAGATGCCGATCATCGTTCCTCGCATGTCGTATACGTTGATTGAGGGAACGGTAGCCAAGCATATGGGCAAATATGAGCTTTCATTCGAGGACGTAATGGTCCGTTTCGAGGAACGCAAAGGGAATTGGCTGAAGGAGCAGGACGGATTGTCGATCGAAGAGCAATTCGAGGATGCGAGACAGACATTCGAACAGATGTACAAACCGCTGCTTGAACTGGCGACATCCGTCCAGCCTTCGCTGGCTAAACTGGGCGATACGAATCTTCAAAAAATCGTGGAGCAAATCAACTATATGTCTTCGAAGACCGTTGATGCCTTCAACAAGCAATTTGAAGCATCCACGCGCCAGCTTGACCGGATCCATCAATCGGTTAAACCGAATGGAAAACCGCAAGAGCGCGTGATGAATATGACGGCTTATTGGAATCGATACAGTTTGAGCTGGTTGGAGAAGCTGCTTGAAGCGCCGTATAACCGGACCGGCGGACATGAAATCGTATATTTATAGAATAACAGGAGGTAAAAAGATATGAGTACAGCTGATAAAAGCATTGTTGCCGATTTGTCTTTGGCACCCGAAGGCCATTTGAAGATTGATTGGGTAGCCGCGCATATGCCGGTATTGAATACGATCCGCGAGCAGTTCGAGAAGGAGCAGCCGTTTAAAGGTCTTAAAGTAACGATCGCGCTTCATTTGGAAGCAAAAACCGCTTATTTGGCAAAGGTGGTCAAAGCCGGCGGCGCTGATGTTACGATAACGGGCAGCAATCCGCTGTCAACGCAGGATGATGTGTGCGCTGCGCTTGTTGAAGACGGCATTACGGTATACGCGAAGTACAATCCAAGTCCGGAGGAGTTTAAGGCGCTTAACGTAAAAGCGCTTGAATGGAAGCCGGATCTGATCATTGACGATGGCGGCGACCTGGCGACGATCTTAAATTCGGAGCATCCGGAATTCGCTGAGAACCTGCGCGGAGGAGCGGAAGAAACGACAACCGGGATCATCAGGCTGAAAGCGATGGAGAAGGATGGTTCGCTGCGTTTTCCGATGGTAGCGGTCAATGACGCGTATTGTAAGCATCTTTTTGATAACCGCTACGGCACGGGGCAATCGGTTTGGGACGGTATCAACCGCACCACAAACCTGATGGTAGCCGGGAAAACGGTTGTCGTTGTCGGGTACGGCTGGTGCGGAAAAGGCGTAGCGATGCGTGCGAAGGGGCTTGGCGCCAATGTCGTTGTAACGGAAATCGATGCCATCAAAGCAGTTGAGGCTTATATGGATGGTTTTGCCGTCATGCCGATGATTGAAGCGGCAAAGGTTGGCGAATTTTTCGTTACGGTTACGGGAAATCGCGATGTCATTCGCGGCGAGCACTATGAGGTAATGAAGGATGGAGCCGTCATTTCTAACGCCGGGCACTTTGACGTGGAAGCGAACAAGCCAGAACTTGCCGCATTGTCGTCAAGCGTACGTACCGTTCGCCGCAATATCGAAGAGTATAAGCTGCAGGACGGACGCAGCATTTACCTGCTAGCTGAAGGCCGTCTAGTCAACTTGGCTGCCGGCGACGGTCATCCGGCGGAAATTATGGATATGACATTCGCGCTGCAAGCCGTAGCCTTGAGATACGTAAACGAACAATACAAATCCATCGGCAGCAAGGTTGTCAATGTGCCTTACGAGCTGGATGAGCAGGTTGCGAGACTGAAGCTGCAATCGCTTGGCTTTGGCATCGATACGCTGACAGAAGAGCAGAAGTCGTATTTGGACAGCTGGAAAGAAACAGAATAACAAAAAGAGAGAAGCCGCGAGATATTGCGGCTTCTTTTTTTATTTGAACGGAGAATCATGTAACCTTTTATTCCCATCCATCGTCAGAAGGGTAATAAATAGAAGGGGGTTTCACCATGCATAAATATAAAAACGGGTTGGTTAAAAATGCGTTCATTTTTCTGCTTTTGATTTCTTTCATGGCGATTGCTGGCTGCTCATTCGCTAACGAAAATAAGGCGTCTTCAAACGGAGGTGGAGGAACGGATTCCAAATCCGATTCATTGTCGGCAGGCAATGAAAATGCCGGCATGGCGGGAATTGAATCTGAAGCTGCCAGTACTGCCGCTACAGCTGAAAATAACGAATCGGTTCCGACGGCTGGCGGAGGGTTTGACTCCGAGACTGCTTTGGCAGCGGATGGAAATGGTTTAAATCAAAAAATTATTTACACGGCTAATCTCAGCATGCAGGTTGATGATCTCGAAGCTGCCGGGACCTCGCTGCGCAATGCGATTCATCAAAGCGGAGCCTATATCCTGCAGTTTCAAGATACGAAGCATGAAGGGGAAATAGGCGCGAGCTACACGATAAAAGTGCCGGCTTCCGGATTCATGTCTTTTATTGATCGGATCGAGAAGATTAAACATAATGATTTTGAACGAAATATCGGCGGGAAAGACGTATCGGAAGAATATGTCGACCTCGAATCCCGATTGAAAGCAAGACAGCTCGTAGAGACAAGGCTTTTATCCATGATGGATAAAGCGGTAAAGGCTGATGATTTGCTGAAATTTTCACAGCAGCTCTCTGAGGTGCAGGAGGAAATCGAACGCATAAAAGGCCGAATCCGCTATTTGGATAATAACGTAGCCTTCTCGACTGTGGAGCTGCGTATGTACCAAACGAATCAAACGCTGAATAATAAGAGCACGGAGGTCCCGAAATTAGGCGGCAGGATGTCTGATGCCTTGGCAAACAGCACGAAGGTCGTGTGGGACGCAATTAACCTCTTGCTGGTTATATTGGCTGGAGCCGTTCCCGTGCTGGTGCTGCTGGCATTAATCGGCATCCCTGTTTTATGGTTTTACCGCAAAGGAAAAAAGAAATCGATAAAGAAGACGAAAGCTGATGATGGAGACGATGATCCCCAGGCGCCGATTGTTTAATTATTAATAATCATTAATACTATGAAATATTTCAGAAAAATCCTGCTCATGGAGCAGGATTTTTATTTTAGGTGGCGAACTATTGTATCTTAGTGGGGAAAAGTGGGGCAAAGTGGTGGATATGTGGGAAGGGGTGGTTCGTAATCATGTTTATGGGTGAATATCAACATAGCATTGATGAGAAAGGCCGCATCATCATACCTTCCAAATTCCGCGATTCGCTTGGGACCTCGTTTATTGCTACCCGCGGTTTAGACAATTGCTTATTCGTATATCCCATGAGTGAGTGGAGCGTATTGGAGCAAAAGCTAAAATCATTGCCGCTTATGAAATCAGACGCACGGGCGTTTACCCGGTTTTTCTTTTCAGGAGCGACCGAATGTGAGCTTGATAAACAGGGAAGGGTAAATATACCTGGACATCTTCGCGAATATGCAAAGCTGGACAAAGATTGTATGGTGCTCGGCGTCTCGAGCCGCGTAGAAATTTGGAGCAAACAGACTTGGGACGGCTATTACGAGCAATCGGAGCAAACCTTTAACGAAATCGCGGAGAAGCTCGTCGATTTCGATTTTAACTTCTAGAATGGACAACAAGAATGGGAGGGCTGAGGCGTGTTTCAGCATATTACAGTGCTTTTGGAAGAAGCGGTTGACGGTTTGGCGATTAAGCCAGACGGCATCTACGTCGATTGTACGCTTGGAGGGGCGGGCCATAGCGAGCTTATCGCGTCCCGTTTAGGCGAAGGAGGGCGGTTAATCGCATTCGATCAGGATGACTTGGCGCTGGACAATGCTCGCGTTAGGCTTGCTCCATATATGGATAAGGTAACGCTGGTTAGAAGCAATTTCCGCGATTTGGAGCAAGAGCTAAGAGGCTGCGACGTTCCGATGCTTGACGGTATTCCGCAGGTCGACGGCATTCTGTTTGATTTAGGGGTGTCAAGCCCGCAGCTTGACGAAGCGGAGCGAGGCTTCAGCTACAATCATGATGCTCCGCTCGATATGAGAATGGATCGGGAAGGAGACATTACCGCCCATGAAATCGTCAACACCTGGGATGAACGCGATATTTCCCGCATTTTGGACCGGTACGGCGAAGAAAAGTTCGCACGTTCAATCGCAAGAAACATCGTAAAGGCACGCGAAAAGGCACCCATCGAGAAAACGGGCGAGCTTGCCGAATTAATCAAGCTGTCCATCCCTGCCGCGACCAGGCGCACGGGAGGCCATCCGGCCAAACGCTCCTTCCAAGCGCTTCGCATTGCAGTCAACGATGAGCTTGGTGCAGAGGAAGAAGCATTGGAGCAGACGATTCGATGTTTGAAGCCGGGAGGCAGAGCATCCGTTATCACGTTTCATTCGTTAGAGGATCGTATCTGTAAGCAAATGTTCGCTAAGTTCGTGGAAAAATGCACATGTCCGCCTGATTTTCCGTTATGCGTTTGCGGAAACAAAGGATCGGTGAAATTAGTAAACCGCAAGCCGATTGTTCCCTCCGAGAGAGAGCTTGAGCTTAATCCGCGGGCAAGATCGGCAAAGCTAAGAATAGCAGAAAAAATGTAAGAGGGGGATTTTAATTGGCGTACGTGAATGGCAATCTAGCGATGCAACCGAAGCGAAAGCAGGATCAGCAGCCCGCTATAAAGGAAACGAAACGACTTGTAAAGACACGCAAATCCATACCCGTGCAAGAGAAGCTGCTGTATATGTTCACCGTATTGATGTGCGTTGTAGTCGCTGGTGTCATTATTTTCCGGTATGCGCAAATCTATGACATGAACTTGGAAATCAAGAAGCTGAATAACAATTATCAGACGATGAACATCGAAATGCAAGATTTGAAGAAACAGGTAGAGATGCTTAGTGATCCTGAACGCATTCGCGAGCTGGCTGAGAAGCAAGGAATGGTTAGCTCGATCGAGGGCGGGATAACTGTCAACACTGGCGAAACCGAGATAAAATCGGCAATGAGTGAATAGGGTGAACAATGATGAAAAAAAAAATTAGGGCACGGACACTGTTGTTTGGAGGGGTAATGACCCTCCTTTTTCTCATTTTAATAAGCAGAATCTATGTTGTTCAGGTAGTAGAAGGCGCAAAATGGTATGAACTGGCGAAAAAGAGATGGTCAACCGAAGAACAGCTGGTGGCCAAACGCGGCACGATCGCGGATCGTGACGGCAATGTGCTGGCTATGGATACAATCGCCTACAATGTTTCCGTTAATCCGCAGTTAATCAACGAAGAGGAACTGACGGAAGAAATCATTGACGGCTTGCATGATATCCTTGGCATTTCCAAGGAAGAGCTTCGTAAAAACGTGACAGCCAAGAAGGAAGACGGCACCTTTGTTGTGAATCGCGAGATCCGCAACGGAGGCTGGCAGATCGACAAGGCGCTGGCCGATAAAATCAGAAAATTCCGCGAAGAGTTGGCCAAGGAAAAAAAGGTTTATGACGTAGGCATCGATTTGGCGGAAAGCTTGAAACGATACTACCCGAGAAACTCGTTGGCTTCGCAGGTTGTCGGCTATTTGAATAAGGAAGGCACAGCCATGACTGGTATTGAAGCTTCTTTTGACGAACAGCTAAGCGGAGAAAACGGACTTATCAAATACGAAAAAGACGGAAAACGCGTTCAGCTGTCTGAAGGCGAAGTTGAATATAAGCCTGCGATGGACGGCCAAAACATTAAATTAACGATCGACAGCGATATCCAGCACTATGTCGATGAAGCGCTGCAGGAGATTCAGAAGAAATACGCGCCAAAAAGCGCAACGGCGATTGCGGCCGACCCGAATACGATGGAAATTTTGGCGATGGCGAATATTCCTCAATATAATCCGAATGAATATTGGAAAAACAATGCAAACTCCTATAATCATGCGATTAAATCTTTGTACGAGCCAGGTTCTACCTTTAAAATCGCAACGCTTGCCGCGGCAGTCGAAGAAGGTGTATTTAATCCGGATGAGACGTACAAATCAGGAAGAATAAAAATTAAAGGCATTCCTAATCCGATTCGGGATATCAAGCGCGAGGGCTGGGGGACGATTACATTCCTGGAAGGCCTTAAATATTCAAGTAACGTCGCGTTCGTTAAGCTTGGTTATGAAAGACTCGGCGAAGAGAAGCTGAGAAAATATTATACGGATTTTGGCTTTGGACAGAAGACAGGCATTCAGCTTGGAAGCGAGCTAAAGGGTTCGATCCGCTTTCAATACCCAAGCGAGATCGCGAATGCGACGTTTGGCCAAGGGGTTTCCGTAACGCCGATCCAGCAGGTCGCCGCAGTTGCGGCGGTTGCGAACGGCGGAAAGCTGCTTCAGCCGCAAATCATAAAAAGCATTACGGACCCAAACACCAAGACGACAACGAATATTGAGCCTAAGGTCGTTCGTCAAGTGATTTCGGAGGAAACATCACGTAAGGTTGGCGAATATTTGGAGCAGGTTGTATCGGATCAGGAAAAAGGCACAGGCAAAAACGCATACATCGAAGGCTACCGCGTAGCCGGGAAAACGGGTACGGCCCAAAAGGTAGACGGCATAAATTATTCCGACACAAAATTCGTCGTGTCCTTTATCGGCTATGCGCCGGTAGACAATCCGAAAATCGTCGTTTATATCGTAGTCGATGAGCCGAACGACTCCCTAGTAGGGGGAGGTACGGTTGCGGCTCCGGCATTTAAGCAAATTGTACTGAAAAGCTTGCGCAAGATGGGAGTAGCGCCAAACTACGCGGCCGATTCAGAAAATGCGGCAAAGGAAGTCACGATGACGATTCCTGATGTCACGGATTTAAAGGTAGACCAGGCGAAAGCCGAGCTGAAAGCAAAAGCGGTGAGTTTTGAGCTTGTAGGCAATGGCAAAACGGTCTTGCAGCAAATACCGGCCGCCGGATCGTCCGTACATCCCACGCAGCGAATCTATTTGATTACAGAGCAGAAGGAAAAACTGGCTATTCCTGATTTGAAGGGCGTGTCGCTTCGGGATGCCCTCGAAATCACATCGCTTATCGGGATACGCCTCATTCCAGAAGGACAAGGCTTTGTCGTATCCCAGAAGGAAGAGACGTTAAACAACGTAAGAGTATTAAAGGTCGTGCTCGCTCCTCCGACTGGGGCTGACGGGGTAGTCGGCACTCAGGATGCGGAAACGGATGCTGCAGAAAATGAAGAAAAAGCCGCTTCCGCTGGAAATGAATCATCAGACGAGGGGCAGCCAGCCGGAACAGATGAGGCAGCAGATTCCGATTCGAACGGCAGCAGCCCGAATAATACCGCTGCCGAGTAAGGCCTGAAGAAACATAAACCGGCAGCGTAAGCTGCTATAGCTATAAGCTTGTTCTATCCTCCGCTTGTCCCGAATAGTCTGGGAATGAGCGTCAAAGAGCGCTCCTTTCGAAACCGTCAAGCGGAGGGGGAACAAGTTGTGAAGGTATCCAATGTAACGGTTAGGCGACGTTTATTTATCGTGCTAATATTGGCTGGGGTTTCATTCCTCGCCTTATGTTTGAGACTTAGCTTTGTGCAGCTATGGCAAGGCGAGGAGTTGGCCGACAAGGCAGAGAATTCATGGCGCCGCGATATTCCGTACGTGGCAAAACGAGGCGAGATCGTTGACCGCAACGGCATCCAGCTTGCATATAACGTCAGCTCGCCTACCGTATACGCCATCCCGGTTCAGATCAAAGACAAACAAGCGGTGGCCGCAGCGCTTGCGCCGCTTCTGGATATGTCGCAGGAATCGCTTTATGAAAAAATCAAAACCAAAAAGATGATCGTTAAGCTTGGTCCCGGCGGGCGCAAAATTACGATCGACAAAGCAGATCAAATTCGCGAGCTTGCACTTCAGGGGATTGTTGTCGCAGAAGACAATAAACGGTTTTATCCTTATGGCAGTTTGGCGGCTCATGTTCTTGGATTTACAGGTATCGACAATCAAGGTTTGACCGGCATTGAAGCCAAATACAATACCGAGCTGAGCGGGATCGGCGGCAGCGTGTCTTTCCTGTCGGATGCGGCAGGCAGACAAATGCCCAATTCCTCAGATACTTACGTCGAGCCGAAGGACGGGCTGACGATGCAGCTCACCATCGATAAGCAAATTCAGACGGTTATGGAACGCGAACTGGACCAAGCGATGACCAAGCTGCAGCCGGACGGCATTATCGCCATTGCGATGGATCCGAATAACGGTGAAATACTTGGCATGGCCAGCCGGCCTACTTATGAACCTGATAAATATCGCGAGGTACCCACGGAGGTTTACAATCGGAATCTTCCGATATGGATGACGTACGAGCCAGGTTCGACATTCAAAATCATTACGCTTGCCGCCGCCTTGGAAGAGAAAAAGGTCGATCTGACGAACGAGCGTTTTTTTGATCCCGGTGCGATCGAGGTAGGAGGAGCGAGACTCCGCTGCTGGAAAAAGGGCGGTCATGGCAGCCAGACCTTTTTGGAGGTTGTCGAGAACTCTTGCAACCCTGGTTTTGTAACTCTCGGCCAGCGGCTGGGAAAAGAGAAGCTGTTCGATTATATTAAAAACTTTGGCTTCGGAACGAAAACGGGCATCGATATCGGCGGCGAAGAGAACGGCATCCTGTTTAAGCTCAGTCAGGTTGGGCCTGTAGAACTTGCAACAACCGCCTTCGGACAAGGAGTTTCCGTTACGCCGATTCAGCAAATCACAGCCGTCTCCGCGGCAATTAACGGCGGTACGCTGTATAAGCCGCATGTCGCAAAAGCGTGGATCAATCCAGAAACCGGAGCGACCGTGCAAACGGTCGAATCAGAGACCGTACGAAAGGTCATTTCCGAAGATACCTCAAAGCAGGTCCGTGAAGCGCTGGAGAGCGTGGTCGCGAAGGGGACAGGGCGCAATGCCTTCATCGACGGTTATCGCGTAGGCGGCAAAACCGGTACGGCCCAGAAGGTTATTAACGGACGTTATTCGCCAAACGAGCATATCGTATCCTTTGTCGGTTTTGCTCCAGCGGACGATCCGCAAATCGTCATCTATGTTGCCGTGGACAATCCGCAGGGCATTCAGTTCGGCGGCGTCGTAGCCGCGCCGATCGTTCGCAATATTATGGAGGATGCGCTTTCGATTTTGGAAATTCCTGCACGCGAGAAACAAATCGATCGGATCTATAAATACGGGGAAACACCGATCGTTACCGTTCCGAATTTGATTGGCAAGACCGTGTCGGACTTGTATGAGGATATGACGATGGATTTCACGCTAACCACGGCCGGTTCCGGTAAAACGGTCATTCGCCAAGCTCCGGCGGCAGGCACCCGCGTAGACCGCGGTTCGACGATTCGCATCTATTTGGGCGAAGAAGATAATATATCCCACTCCCATTGACTATAATGGTACTTAACGAGGGTGCCGCAGGCGTCTTTATGGATTCCTGCCGGCGCTGTAGGGAGGAGTGGGGCAGATGCGTTTGAAGGATGTCGCGGAGCTGCTTATAACCGCGCGGCTCATTGGAGACGGGGAAACGGAACTGACGGGAATCGAAACCGATTCGCGGCTCATCACCGAAGGCCAATTGTTTATCTGTTTGCGGGGGCATACCGTTGATGGCCACTTATTCGCACATCAAGCGGCGGCTGCCGGGGCTGCAGCGCTTATTGCGGAACGCGAGCTTGACCTGCCGGTTCCCCAAATCATTGTCAGGGACTGCCGGTTAGCCATGGCTGTCGTCGCTAATCATTTTTATAGTTACCCTAGTGATGCGGTAAGGCTGATTGGCGTGACAGGAACGAACGGCAAAACAACGACGACCTATTTAATCGAGCAAATTTTGAACGATCAGAAGCTGCCAACGGGTGTCATCGGAACAATTGAGCGCCGTTTTGCAGGTCGTTCCTATCCGATGACGAGCACGACCCCGCAGACGCTTCAACTGCAGCGCTACCTTGGCGAAATGCGCGATGCAGGCACCCGGTATTGTGCCATTGAAGTATCTTCCCATGCCTTGGAGCAGGGCAGGGTGAAGGGCTGCCGTTTTCGAACGGCAGTCTTTACGAACCTTTCGCAGGATCATCTGGATTATCACGAAACGATGAATCGATACGCGGCTGTAAAAGGATTGTTTTTTTCCAGGCTTGGCAATGTCTACTCTGCGGAAGAATCCGTACGGACCTATGCCGTGTTGAATGCCGACGATCCTTTGGCAGCCGAGTACGCGGAGTTAACAGCGGCGGAGGTCGTGACATACGGTATCGACAAGGATGCGGATGTCCGCGCCTCGAACATCAAAATTACCTCGAAGGGAACAACCTTTCATGTCCAAACGTTTCGAGGCGAAATCGATGTTGTTTTGCAAATGGCAGGGAAGTTTAATGTATACAATGCGCTTGCGGCAATAAGCGCCGTACTTATTGAAGGGGTAGAGCTTTCTGCCATTACGGCCAGCTTAAGCTCGATACCTGGCGTGCCTGGACGAGTAGAGGCCGTGAATGCCGGTCAAGATTTTGCCGTCATAGTCGATTATGCGCATACGCCGGATGGCCTCGAGAATGTTTTGCGGGCAATCGAGCAATTCGCCGAAAAACGGATTATTTGCGTTTTTGGGTGCGGAGGAGACCGTGATCGGACAAAACGGCCGTTAATGGGAAATATCGCAGTGAAGTACGCTGATTACGCCATCATCACATCGGATAATCCTCGAACGGAGCCGCCGGAACTCATTTTAAAGGATATTGAAATTGGACTTATAAACAGCAAAAAGGATCCTTCGTCATATGAATTTATTATAGATCGCAGAGCAGCAATTCAAAAAGCGGTTGAAATGGCAAGCCCAGGCGATGTAGTATTGATTGCGGGGAAAGGCCATGAAACCTACCAAGACATTAACGGAACCAAGCATCCGTTCGATGATCGAAAAGTAGCGAAAGAAGCGATAAGGGGAATCATACATTGATTAAACGTACGATCAAGCAAATTGCCGAAATGAGCGGCGCAAAATGGAATGGAAACGATGCAGAGCTTTTGATAACGGGCGTAACGACTGACTCGCGGCAGGCTGCCGCGGGCCAGTTGTTCATCCCGCTCGTCGGCGAGCAGTTCGACGGGCATGCTTATCTTGAGCAGGCTATTCATAACGGAGCGGTTGCTGCGCTCTGGCAGAAGGGACGCGAGGTGCCGGCATCGCTTGAAGGCGTGCCGCTTCTCATCGTAGGGGATACGCTCGTTGCCCTTCAGCGATTAGCAACGGCTTATCGCAGCGAGCTTGTCGTTCGCGTGGTCGGCATTACGGGAAGCAACGGGAAAACGACTACCAAGGATATGACGGCTTCCATACTGGGAACCACCTATAAAGTCCACAAAACAGAAGGTAATCTTAACAATCATATCGGGCTGCCGCTAACAGTGCTTCAGCTTGAAGAAGATACCGAAGTAGCGGTGCTTGAGATGGGAATGAGCGGTTTTGGCGAGATTGAGCTGCTCACGAAGATTGCTCAGCCAGATGCCGCCATCATAACGAATATCGGCGACGCACACTTGCTTCAACTCGGTTCGAGAGCAGGCATTGCAAAAGCTAAACTCGAAATCGCCCTCGGGCTAAGCGAGGACGGCTTGCTGCTTTACAACGGCGATGAGCCGCTTCTGGATGCAGAGCTGCAGCGCGCTATACTCCCTGCGGGCATCGTGCGCCGTACCTTTGGATTATCCGAGCGGAATGAATGGTCAGCCGCGGACATCGTAATTGAATCGGAAGCCGCCACTTTTACCGCGCTCTTCAATGGAACGCCAAGCGGACTTGGGACCGTTCGGATTCCGGTTCCCGGGCAGCATAACGTCAGCAATGCGCTTGCCGCAATCGCGGTTGGCCGATTCTTTGGCGTTCCGGCCGCAAAGATTGCAGAAGGCCTAAGCCATTTGAAGCTTACGGGCATGCGTATTCAGCCGGTGCGCGCGTTCAACGGCGCGATGATCCTGAACGACGCCTATAACGCAAATCCAACAGCCGTTCGCGCAGCGATTGACCTCGTGGAGCAGTTGGACGGTTTTAGCCGCAAATGGATTGTTCTCGGCGATATGCTCGAGCTTGGTCCGGAAGAGCAGGCACTGCATTTTGAGACAGGGGCCTATATTTCACCGGGCAAGGCGGATATCGTCCTAACGTTCGGGCCGCTTGCCGTACACATTGCGGAAGGCGCAAGGTCGCGCTTTCCGTCTGCTGCCGCGAACGAAGCCGTAAAACATTTCGGAGACAAAGATGAGCTTGCCGGATGGCTGCGCAGTCATCTGGAGCCAACTGATCTCGTCCTGATCAAAGGCTCTCGCGGCATGCGGATGGAACAGATTGTCCAAGCATTGGAAGTGGGGTGAGGATATGGACATGATGGTCATTTTATTTTCGATTGGCGCCTCATTCCTGCTAGCGGTTTTGCTTGGACCATTGTTCATACCGCTGCTTCGCCGCTTAAAGTTTGGTCAACAGATCCGCACGGAAGGCCCTCAGAGCCATTTGAAAAAAAGCGGAACGCCGACAATGGGCGGCATCATCATTATGTTTGCGCTGATGATTGCTTTCTTGAAGTTCTCAGACAAAACACCCGAGTTTTGGGTGCTGCTGACGGCCTCGCTTGGCTTTGGGCTCGTTGGTTTTCTCGACGATTACATTAAAATCGTATTCAAAAGGTCGCTTGGCCTGACGGCAAGGCAAAAGCTGTTCGGTCAGCTTCTGTTCTCCATCATCGTGTGCGCAATGCTCTACAATATGAATCACAGCACCGAAATTACGGTACCTGGTACAGGCTGGGGCGTCGATCTTGGCTGGTTCTATTATCCGCTTGTCGTGATCATTATGTTCGCGGCGAGCAACTCCGTTAATTTCACCGATGGCTTGGACGGACTGTTAGCGGGGACGAGCGCGATTGCGTTCGGCGCTTTCACGGTTGTTGCTTTGCAAACATCGGCGCATGAATCGGCCGTTTTCTCGGCTGCCATGGTCGGCGCTGTACTAGGCTTCCTCGTATTTAACGCCCATCCGGCGAAAGTGTTCATGGGTGACATGGGCTCGCTCGGCATTGGGGGCGGGATCGCGGCAGTTGCTATTTTGACGAAAACGGAGCTTCTGCTCATCATAATCGGCGGCGTGTTCGTACTTGAAATGCTATCTGTTATTTTGCAGGTAGGCTCCTTCAAGCTGCGGGGCAAGCGTATTTTCAAAATGAGTCCCATTCATCACCACTTCGAGCTGATCGGCTGGTCGGAATGGAAGGTTGTTACCGTATTTTGGCTTGTCGGTTTAGTACTTGCAGCAATCGGGTTACTATTTGTAATATAGTAAATAAAAATGAAACGGAAAGCGGCTTCCAATTTTATTTGGAGCCGCTTCATGTATCCAATGGAAGGGACTGTCAGAAATGAATCATCCGGCATCGTATGAAGGCCGCCGAGTAGTCGTATTAGGCTTGGCTAGAAGCGGAGTAAGCGTCGCAAAGGTATTTCATCAGTTTGGCGCGGAAGTCGTCGTTAACGATATGAAGAGTCGCGATTTATGTCCCGAAGCGGATGAATTAACTGCTTTGGGCATTTCTGTGCTATGCGGGTATCATCCCGAGGATCTGATTACGGAAGATACTGCGCTGCTCGTTAAAAACCCCGGAATACCGTATACGTCTTCGCCTGTTCAACGGGCAGAGGAGCTTGGCGTGGAAGTCATCACGGAGGTTGAAGCGGCTTACTGGCTGTCGCCGGCCCCCATCATAGGCATTACGGGCTCCAACGGCAAAACGACAACGACAACTTGGCTTGGCGAAATTTTAAGCGCAGCGGGCTTAAAGCCGATCGTGGCGGGCAATATCGGCCGACCTCTTTGCGAAGCGGCGCTCGAAGCAACGCCTGATCAGTGGATTGTAGCGGAGCTCAGCAGCTTCCAGCTAAAAGGAACGAGTGCATTCCGTCCCCATATAGCGCTGTTGTTAAACATTGCGGAGACGCATCTGGATTATCACGGCGATATGGATGATTACGTGAATTCAAAAGCCAAGCTGTTTGATAACCAAACCGAGGACGATATTGCCATCATCAATTGGGATGACCCGGAATGCAGGGCTTTATCCGAGTTTTTGGTTGCGGAGCTCGTTCCGTTCTCCTTATACGAAAAGCTGGAATCGGGGATATATATCGATCCTCCATTCGAGCGGGACGCTGGCAGCCCTAAAGCCGGCGATGAAGAGGATTCAGCCATCGTAAGGCAAATCGTTTTCCGGCAGGCTGACGGCGTGGAGACGATGATTTTGCCTGTATCCGAGCTTGGCATACCGGGCGTCCACAACGCCGCTAATGCGCTTGCGGCCATAGCAGCGAGCATTGCCGCAGGAGTAGCGCTGGAACAGCTTATAGCGCCGCTCAGGGAGTTTAAAGCCGTAGAACATCGCCTCGAGTTCGTCAGGGAAGTGAACGGGGTTAAATATTACAATGATTCAAAGGCGACGAATGCCGTAGCAACGACGATAGCGGTAAAATCGTTCGACAATCCCATCGTGCTAATCGCAGGCGGTCTTGACCGCGGCTCCGATTACATGGAACTCGAGCCTTTATTCCGAGAGAAGCTGAAGGCGCTTGTCGCATTCGGCCAAACAAGCGAGAAGCTGTCCCGCGTAGCGGAGCAGGCAGGTTTAGCCAAGATAGAAATCGTCGAACCTAGTGATGACGCCGAAGCGGTCCTAAAGCAAGCGGTGAAGCAAGCTGCGGCTATCGCGGAGCCGGGTGACGTCGTGTTATTGTCACCGGCATGCGCGAGCTGGGATATGTTTGCATCGTATGAGCAAAGAGGGCGCATTTTTAAAGATTCGGCGCATACCTTGTAAGTAGGGGGCATGTCCCTACTTACCCAACCTAAGAGGTGTGTTCGCTATGGCCAAAGCACGATCTGCCCCGGATATTTGGATGCTGTCCGCAATAGGGCTTATTCTCGCTATCGGTTTGATTATGGTTTACAGCGCCAGCGCTGTGCTTGCTTTTCATGAATTTGGCGACCGTTTCTATTTTGTGAAGCGGCAGTTATTATTTGCGGGACTAGGCATCGGTGCGTTACTATTTACGATGAACACTCATTATACCGTGTGGAAAAAGTGGGCGCCGATGGCATTGATCGTCTGTTTTGGCCTGCTGCTGCTCGTGTTGGTTCCTGGAATCGGCGTCGTACGCGGCGGTGCGCGCAGCTGGCTCGGCATCAGCTCCTTTGGCATTCAGCCGTCTGAATTTATGAAACTGGCCATGATTTTATTTTTGTCAAAATGGCTTTCCGATAAGCAGCAAACGATCACGCAGTTCTCGAAGGGTCTAATGCCTCCGCTTGGGCTGGTTGGACTAGCCTTCGGCTTGATCATGCTGCAGCCGGATCTGGGTACAGGCGCGGTTATGGTAGGCGCATCTTTGATTCTTATCTTCACGGCAGGTGCCAGAATGGCCCATTTGGGCGGATTGGCGCTTATCGGTGCGGCAGGCTTTGTCGGACTTATTATTGCCGCGCCCTATCGTTTGAAACGGATTACGAACTTCCTTGATCCTTGGGCAGACCCGCTCGGCGGGGGCTATCAAATCATTCAATCCTTGTATGCGATCGGACCCGGCGGATTAGTAGGACTGGGCTTAGGCATGAGCCGCCAAAAGTTCAGTTATTTGCCAGAGCCGCAAACGGATTTTATTTTCTCGATCTTAGCCGAGGAGCTCGGATTTATTGGCGGGGTAACGCTTATTCTATTATTTTTAATTGTGGTATGGCGCGGAATCCGTGCCGCGATCGCTGCCCCGGATACATTCGGAAGCTTGCTCGCAGTCGGCATCACGGGTATCGTCGGCGTGCAGGTTCTTATAAATATCGGCGTCGTCATCGGCATGATGCCGGTAACAGGGATTACCCTGCCTCTCGTCAGCTACGGCGGTTCGTCCCTTACGCTTCTCCTGACCGCGCTGGGTATCTTATTGAACATATCACGATATTCGAGGTGAGGCTTCATGCCGGCTTCGTTAAACGACGGGGAGGACAAGGACGGCCTTTCCGTTTCTCATGCGCTAGGGATGGGTACCGATTTGTATTGGATGAAAATGAGGCTGGCTTACAAAGCAGCAATATTTATAGTGGCAAGCTTTAGTAATCAAGCAGGGTATAGGGATATTTTGAATCTGGGCACAAATGTCCGGCTACGAAAGATTTGCATTGCGATGAAGCAGGTGCAGATGTTCTAGCCGGATTCTGCTGTCATGATGGCGAAAAATAAGCAATTATGTAGAAAAATTAATTTTCCATTCAGATTGTCGATTTAATGAACGAGAGATGGAATATATTACATACCTTAATAATGAATAGAACGGGCATATTCCGAAGAAGCATTGCCGATTCGATTGGTGCCTGATTTGATAAATGGACGGAGCTGCTTAGGACGGCAGCAGCCGTGCTGTCGGCGCGCAGCAGCCGTCTATGCTTTTTAAGTCCGTAGCATTTGGAAGCATGGTGAACGCGCTTAATGGCCCCGTATAGGCCTTTGTCACACAAGAGCCTATAAAGGCATAAGATACACTATATTCGTGACCGTCGCCCTAATGGAGCGGTTATTGCAGCATAAAGACCTGAAGGCAGCCGCTTCTGGCTTGTTGACAGGAGACTCGAATCGTTTTATTCTCATTTTTTACAGCTAAGCATCTGCTAACGTTCAGGTTTTGCTTCACAAAACCTATGCGAATGCTTACGAAGCAGGTTTTGCTTCACAAAACCTATGCGAATGCTTACGAAGCAGGTTTTGCTTCACAAAACCAAAGCGAAAGCTTACGAAGCGGGTTTTGCTTCACAAAACCTAAGCGAATGCTTACGAAGCAGGTTTTGCTTCACAAAACCTTAAGGAGGTTCAACTAATGGAAGCATTTAAAGCGGAATTGGAACAAGCCAATCTTGGCGATGTTTTGTATAATGAACCGCTCTCGAACTATACAACATGGAAAATCGGCGGCCCTGCCGATATATTAATCCTCCCTCGTAGCAAAGAAGAATTAGTCGCTGCGGTGCAATTGGTGCGCAAGCATCAAATGCCATGGACTAATTTGGGCAGAGGCTCCAACATGCTGGTGAGCGATAAAGGGATTCGCGGTGTTGTGATAAAACCGCACAGAGGGTTAGATTACGTGCGTTTTGAAGGATCGCTAGTCATAGCAGGTGCTTCATATTCATTAATTAAGCTATCAGTCATGGCGGGTAAGGAAGGGCTAACCGGGCTTGAATTTGCAGGGGGAATTCCTGGCACGGTAGGCGGAGCCGTTTATATGAATGCTGGCGCGCATGGTTCGGATGTGTCACGTATTTTTAAATCAGCTGATATTGTACTGGAAACAGGAGAATTGGTTCGCTTCGAACGCGAGAATATGAACTTCTCTTACCGACATTCGATTCTTCATGAGCAAAAAGGCATCGTCGTTGAGGCAACCTTCGAGCTGGAAGAGGGGGATAAGAAGGAAGTTCTCGCTATGATGGCCTCTTACAAAGAGAGAAGATTGAGAACGCAGCCGCTGCAGCTTGCATGCGCTGGGAGCGTGTTTCGCAATCCGCCCAATGATTTTGCAGCTAGGCTTATTCAAGAGGCTGGGTTGAAGGGTGAAAGCCTCGGAGGAGCGCAAGTATCGGAGCAGCACGCCAATTTTATTGTAAACACCGGGCAAGCAACAGCTGAAGACGTTCTCGCCCTCATGACTCATATCCAAAGCACTGTTCAGGAACGCTACGGCATCCTGCTGGTGCCGGAAGTATTGGTGGTGGGTGAGCGGTAATTCGGAGGTGATACATTGGACAAATTGGTGATTGAAGGCGGGAAACCTCTCTCAGGAACCATAGTTATCCAAGGAGCGAAAAATGCCGCTTTGCCGATTCTGGCTGCCAGTTTATTGGCCGATGGCACAACAACATTAGATCATGTGCCAGATCTGCTAGATATCGACGTCATGCTGAACATTTTGCGCGAATTAGGATGCCGGGCCGAGCATACGGGAGGAACTGTTGTGCTGGATACTGAAACCGCACATATATCCCACGTGCCGGAATCGTTAATGAGACAGATGCGTTCTTCTATTTTTTTAATGGGACCCTTGCTTGCTAGGTTTGGTGAAACCCAGGTTTATCAGCCTGGCGGATGTGCAATTGGGGAGCGGAAAATCGATCTTCATTTAGAAGGTCTGCAGGCACTAGGTGCAGAAATCGAAGAGATTGGCAATCGAATCATATGCCGTGCTGATAAATTGCGGGGAGCTGACATTCATTTAAGTTTTCCAAGCGTTGGGGCAACGGAAAATATTATGATGGCGGCTGCTTTGGCGGAAGGTCGAACCACGATCAGCAATGCCGCAAGAGAGCCGGAAATCCAAGATTTACAAGGTTTTCTGAATGCAATGGGCGCGAAAATCATGGGTGCCGGAACCGACACGATAACGATAGACGGGGTACAGTCGCTAACACCATGTCGTTATAAGGTTATTCCGGACCGTATTGTTGCAGGAACAATTATGGTAGCTGCCGCAGCGACACGCGGTCAGGTAACGCTCCAGAATACGCAGCCCGCTCATTTATCCTCCTTGATTCATGTTCTTCGTCGTGCAGGTGTTCAAATTGTTGTCGACGGTGATATAATTAAAGTTGGCAGTGCAACCAGACCCAGAGCGGTTGAAAGAATCGTAACCTCTCCGTACCCGGCTTTTCCTACCGATTTGCAGTCTCAGGTCATGGTGCTGCTTACGCTTGCAGACGGTGTGAGCGTATTGAAAGAAACGATTTTTGAAGGCAGATTGAAGCATGTGGATGAATTGTCACGCATGGGTGCCGACATTCGGGTAGATATGAATGCCGCATTCATTCGCGGAGTGCCAAGGCTATATGGCGCAACGGTAGAAGCAACCGACCTGCGGGCGGGCGCAGCCCTTGTCATTGCCGGTTTAGCGGCCCAAGGGAAGACAGTCGTAGAACAAATTCACCATATCGACCGAGGCTATGAGAAAATCGAAACGATGCTCTCTAGGCTGGGTGCGCGCATATCGCGTTATGCGCCGGTGCCTAATAATTAATACTATGCGCATGAGCTGCAAGATAGAAACAGCCGGTACCCTTTTGATGCTGATCGAAGGTGAAGCAGAGAGGTTAGCCGGATGTTTTTTGGGGAAAGAAGGGACAAGTTATGAGCTCGCAGATGCCTGTGCTGAAGGAACCGAGTAAAAAACGAATGGGCAGCAGCAAAAAGCTGCTTTACATTCTCATTTTATTATTTATGGCTCTTTTGGCGGTGCTGTTTTTTAATTCCTCTATTAGCAAAATTTCGGAAATACAAATTGAAGGTACAAGATTTGTATCGACAGAGGATATCGGCAAGACGTCTGCTATATTAGTTGGCGATGCATTCTTCCGCACTTCATCCTCTACAATAGAAGAAAGAATCCTTGCACTGCCGCAAATTAGCCAAGCGAAGGTTACGAAGGTTTTTCCTGGACTATTGAAAATTTCGGTCGAGGAGTTCCCGGTCGTAGCATTCGAGCTTTCAAAGCAGGGGGAATTGACGGCATTACTGTCAAACGGAACCAGCGTGGAAGCGGATAATGATGAGATGCAGCTGGTGGACAAGCCGGTTTTGTCCGGCTGGACCGAAGGGGATCCCATAAAAGCAGAGCTCACGAAGCAGTTGGGAAAAATATCGGCCAAACAACTTTCAGATCTGTCCGAAATATTGCCTTATCCTTCTTCTGCTTATCCTGACCGCGTTGTCATGTATACGCGTACCAAATTTGAAGTGGTCACGGCCGTCTCTGTTTTGCCTGAAAAAATTGAAGCATTGAATGCCGTGATTGAAACGCAGGAGCCGGGTAAGATTACGATGCTGCTCGCTGATACGTATGTTCCTTTTGAAACCGAAAGTCTAGAAAATATGGACTCCGAGCAAAAAGAGACTACTCAATAGCTTGAAAGAATGGTAGAATTTTATTTATCGCATTTATACTCGATGAGGCTGGATAACATTAGGATATATAGAGTAACGCAAGGGGCGAAACTCGACACAAAGCGAAAAACAATGAAAAATTTGTTGAAAAAAGAGGGAAAATATTAAAGGCGTTGAATATGTAGAAAGACCTTAAACGTGTCTTTCATAATTATTTATTTGAAACGGAGGTGCCGCAGGATGAGCAGTAACGACATCATCGTCAGTTTGGACATCGGTACATCCAAAGTTCGTGCTATTATTGGTGAAGTAAATAATGGAGCCATTAATATTATTGGAGTTGGATCAGCCGACTCAGAGGGTATTCGCAAAGGAGCAATAGTAGATATTGACCAGACCGTGCAATCCATTCGTAATGCTATCGAGCATGCGGAGCGCATGGTAGGCATTCAAATATCAGACGTTTATGTTGGTATTCAGGGCAATCATATTGCACTGCAAACCAATCGTGGCGTCGTTGCAGTATCCAACGAGGATCGTGAGATTGGTGAAGAAGATATTGAACGCGTATTGCAAGCTGCAAAAGTAGTTGCGCTTCCACCAGAGCGTGAAATTATTAATTTGGTGCCTAAGCAGTATTTAGTTGACGGTTTGGAAGGCATTTCAGATCCGCGCGGTATGATTGGCGTACGTCTAGAGGTTGAAGCGACAATCGTAACGGGAACGAAGACTGCGATACATAACCTTATGCGTTGTGTAGAGAAAGCGGGACTTCGTATTTCAGGCGTAATTTTGTTATCATTAGCTTCTGGCGTTGTTTCGTTGACAAAGGATGAGAAATCTATTGGTACCGTTCTTACAGATATCGGAGCAGGCTCTTGCACAATTGCCATATATGACCAAGGCGGTTTGGCGGCTACATCTACGCTTCCAATTGGCGGCGAATACGTAACGAATGACATTGCTTACGGCTTGCGCACGCAAAGTGAACAAGCGGAGAAAATTAAATTAAAATACGGATGCGCGAATGTGCTCGATGCAGCCGAAGACGTGAAGTTTAAAGTTGTGCGGATGGGCAGCAATGTGGAGAAAGAGTTTTCACAGGTTGATCTAGCCAGTATAATTGAACCTCGCATGCAAGAAATCTTTCACCTCATTCGCCAAGAAGTGAGGAGACTCGGTTATGGGGATAAGGTTAACGGCTATGTCTTGACCGGAGGCACCGTATCGATGCCGGGAACACTTGCTTTGGCCCAGACAGAGCTTGAGTCTTCCGTCAGAATCGCACTCCCGGATTATATCGGAGTAAGAGACCCGGCATACAGCAGCGGTGTTGGCATGATTCAATATGTGTCGAAATATATGGGAGCTCGTGGAACTGGAGCAGTGAAGAAAACGGCAAGCCGCAAAGCAAGTCCAGCACCTTCAACTAAACCCGGTATGTTCGAGCGGATCAAAAGCATGTTTAATGAGTTTATTTGAAAATATAAGATAATATAAGTCTCACCTCTATACGATGCTTATATTTTACCGCGAAACGTTGCTGTACCGTATCGTAGGATGCTATCAGCAGTTTACGCTTGACTGGGGGAAAATGAAAGATGTTGGAATTCGACTTTGAGCTTGAGCAGCTTGCTCAAATAAAAGTAATAGGTGTAGGCGGAGGCGGCAGCAATGCCGTTAACCGTATGATAGAAAATGGTGTTAAAGGCGTAGAGTTCATTACGGTGAACACGGATGCGCAAGCTTTGCATCTGGCTAAATCCGAACATAAACTGCAAATCGGCGATAAGCTGACCCGCGGTCTTGGAGCAGGAGCTAATCCGGATGTAGGCAGCAAGGCAGCCGAAGAATCCCGTGAAATTATTATGAATCAGCTTAAAGGTTCGGACATGGTTTTCGTTACGGCTGGCATGGGCGGCGGAACAGGTACGGGAGCAGCACCAGTCATTGCTGAAATTGCACGTGAATGCGGTGCATTGACAGTAGGCGTTGTCACTAGACCTTTTACTTTTGAAGGACGTAAGCGCTCTGGACAAGCTGAGCTTGGGATCGAAGCGCTTAAAGAAAAAGTAGATACGCTGATTGTTATTCCTAATGACCGTTTGCTCGAAATCGTTGACAAGAAAACTCCTATGCTGGAAGCATTCCGTGAAGCGGATAATGTGCTCCGCCAAGCGGTACAAGGCATATCAGACCTTATTGCGGTTCCCGGTCTGATCAACCTTGACTTTGCAGACGTGAAAACAATCATGACTGAACGCGGATCTGCGCTTATGGGTATCGGTATCGCTACGGGCGAGAACCGCGCTGCCGAAGCTGCAAGAAAAGCAATCATGAGCCCGCTGCTTGAAACTTCGATTGATGGCGCTCGCGGCGTCATTATGAACATTACTGGCGGCAGCAACCTTTCATTGTACGAAGTCAATGAAGCGGCTGAAATCGTTATTTCGGCTTCTGATCCAGATGTAAACATGATTTTCGGTGCGATTATCGATGAAGATCTGAAGGACGAAATTAAAGTTACCGTTATTGCAACGGGCTTTGAACATAAGTCAGCAGCAGCTCGTCGCATTCCGCAGCAACAACCGGAATCGGTTGATACAAGACAAACGGGAAGCACGAATGCCGTTAAGCCTTTCGGTGCTAACAATACATCAAGCGATCAGCTTGAAATCCCGGCGTTCCTTCGCAATCGCCCACGCAGCGATCGCTAGAGCTTTTTCTTAGTCCGTCTCACCAGCATTTGGTGAGGCGGATTTTTTTGTTTAAATTAGCAATTACGACGTGAGGGATGTCTGAAAGGAAGCTGTAAGCGCATATGGGTGATTACAGCGATAATGTAATCCGGTTTGTTTGTTGTCTGTATGCGCATATACGTGCATAAAAAGCGAATGCGGTGTGTGTGAGTAATCGAGTGGAAACTGTAAACAAGTATTGATGCGTACCGATTTAGTGACCCGCTTATGGTCGCTGTAAGAACACATGCGTGCTTACAGGATCAACACGGTGTATTAAAGTGCTTGAATAGGTGCTCTCTAAGCAATATTGTTGCTTAGAGATAAAAGTAATCCGATTTGTTATCAATAAGCGCTAATACGTGCTTATTAAGCGAATACGTGGTATGGGAGTACTAGATTGAACGCTGTAAGCGCATATTGGTGCTTACAGCGAAGAAGTGGCCCGCTTTAGGTTAGTGTAAGAACGCATACGTGCTAGTAGGTTCAATTCGGCGTATTGGAGTACTCAAATGAACACTGTAAGCGCATATTGATGCTTACAGCGAAGAAGTGACCCGCTTTAGGTTGCTGTAAGAACGTATACGTGCTTACAGGTCCAAGATGGCGTATTAAAGTGTTCGAAAGAACGCTGTAAGCGCATATTGGTGCTTGCAGCGAAGAAGTGGCCCGCTTTAGGTTGCTGTAAGAACGTATGCGTGCTTACAGGTCCAAGATGGCGTATTAAAGTGTTCGAAAGAACGCTGTAAGCGCATATTGGTGCTTGCAGCGAAGAAGTGGCCCGCTTTAGGTTGCTGTAAGAACGTATGCGTGCTTACAGGTCCAAGATGGCGTATTAAAGTGTTCGAAAGAACGCTGTAAGCGCATATTGGAGCTTGCAGCGAAGACATGAACCGATTTAGGTTGCTGTAAGAACGCATACGTGCTTATAGGTTCAATTCGGCGTACTGAAATACTCAAATGAACGCTGTAAGCGCATATTGGTGCTTACAGCGAAGAATTGGCCCGCTTTAGGTTGCTGTAAGAACGTATGCATGCTTATAAGTCCAAGTGGCGTATAAAAGTGTTCGAAAGAACGCTGTAAGCGCATATTGGTGCTTACAGCGAAGAAATGATCCGATTTAGGTTGCTGTAAGAACGTATGCGTGCTTACAGGTCCAAGATGGCGTATTAAAGTGTTCGAAGAAACTCTGTAAGCGCATATTGGTGCTTACAGCGAAGAAATGAACCGATTTAGGTTGCTGTAAGAACGTATGCGTGCTTACAGGTCCAAGATGGCGTATTAAAGTGTTCGAAAGGGTGCTGTAAGCACATATTGGTGCTTACAGCGAAGAATTGGCCCGCTTTAGGTTTCTGTAAGAACGTATGCGTGCTTACAGGTCCAAGATGGCGTATTAAAGTTTTCGAAAGAACGCTGTAAGCGCATATTGGTGCTTACAGCGAAAAAATAACCCGCTCTAAGTCGATGTAAGAACTCATGCGTGCTTACAGGCCCAATACGGCGTATAAGAGCATTTAAACTGATACTGCAAGCACAATAATGTTATTACAGAACAGATAATACGGTTTAAGGGTAGTCAAGTATTTACTTATTAAAAAAGCCAGATATGTGTTCCGGGTTTATTTTGTAACAACGGATTCGTTTTGTACCATTACCCGCTGGAAGCAGCAGTTGCCGCGTCACCATACCGTGCAGCAGCTTTTGGGCATCGCGTTTTTTGATCTTTAGAAGTTGTATGACGTCGGACGGTCGAACGTGTACGCGTGATTCAGAAGCATATTTTAATATTTCCTGCTGCAGGAAGATTTCCGCACTCGTTTCTTCTTTTCTGCCAATGAAACTTTTGCCCATAAATTGTTGAAGCAGCTGCTGGCACATTCGAGGCTTTTCCTTAATGTCGTCGTAGGAGAAACGTAAAAGCTTCCATCCATCAAGGATAAGATGATTTTGCCGCATCAAGGAATCAGAGAACTGCCAGCGGGAAAGGTCAGCCGAATGCGCACGGTACCCGTCAATTTCAATGGCAAGCCGCAGGCCGGCTTTTAAATATGCAAAATCTAAAAATCGCACTCCGTCTCGGAAATCGGCAATTTCATATTCAGGATACAGTCCGTCCATTTCATGAAATGCAGGATACCAAACGGCTTCTAAAAAAAGCTTTTCCGCATGTCCGATTCCTTGCTCTAGTCTCCGTTTGTTCTCTCCCTGACGTTCCAACAGATGCATGTTCAGCCAATTTTCGTATTGCGCTTGAAATGTCAACTTATCCGCCTCCCTGGATAAACGCAAAAAACCGCATACTGCGGGAGATTTCTGTTCCCGAGTAAGCGGTGTTCTTCACAGCTTTACCTATCTACAAAATCATAATCGAAATTTAAGCGCTGGACAAGCTTTGATTTTCAAAATGCTGCACGGCTTTACCGGCAAAAAATCAGTTTGATTTCATGGGATATGTTTTATAGCAGCCGAAGGCATGGCGGTTTTTATACTCCTACTCGACAAAAAAAGATATGTCATGCTGTCATGAATAGACAGACTTTGAAATAGGATTTTAATATACTAGTCTCAATCGTTCTCCCGGGTGCCGGCTGCAGGTCCGATACCCGCCAGTTGCAGGAAGGTGACCGAAGTGGCTATTTATGTGGATGTTATGTTTTTGCGAGAGCTGCTTGTTGACGGCGCTATTCTATCAACTACCGCATGGGCGCGACATCTAAAACCAAGGCCTTGGCGGGTGTTAGTGGCATCTTCTGTCGGAGCTTGTTATGTCGTTTTGATGTTTTTTCCGCAATTAACTTTATTATTCACGTTTGCCGTAAAAGTGGCCATGTCGTTTTTGATTGTATGGATTGCTTTTGGTTTCGCGTCTATCCAGCACTTTATGAGGAATATTGCGGCATTCTATGCGGTTAATTTTGTCGCTGCCGGCGCAGTGCTAGGGCTTTATTATTTGTTTATGCAAGGGTCCGGCAAAGTGTGGAAAACGATTGCATTCGTTAACGGGAATATGCGCGTGGAGCTCAAGATGGGACTGTTTTATTTAATTGCCGCGTTATGTATCGGTTTGTATATCTACCGGACCGTATTGACGCAAAAAAGAGAACGGGAGCTGGTGCAAACTCATTTAGCAGAGGTCAAGGTTACGATTGGAGAGCGGATTCAAACCTGCGTTGGTCTGGTTGATACCGGCAATCAGCTGTATGATCCGTTAACCCGGACGCCGGTTATGGTGATGGAAGCATCCTTATGGCAAGATGATTTGCCCGAGTCGTGGTTGAATAGCATACGAGATGCACAAGTAGATCGTCTTGTAGCGGGAATGGATGAACAGCCTTTTGTATGGCAAGACCGGCTTCGTCTCGTTCCATTCAGAGGTGTCAACCGAGGATCACAGTTCATGCTAGCGATAAAACCGGATGCGGTCGAGATTACTAGGGAAGGACAAGTTTTTGAAACGCGGAAGGTGCTTATCGGGCTGGACGGCGGAAAGCTTACGTCTGATGGGGCATATCGAGCTATAATCCATCCGTCTATGGTACAACAATAAATAACGTATGCTCATACAAACGAGGAGGGATGGGCCAGATGCTCGTCAAATACAAATTGATCCTTCAGTTATATTATTATCGTATTATGTTTTTATTCGGATTAAAAAGCGAAGAAATTTATTATATTGGAGGCAGTGAAGCGCTGCCGCCGCCTCTTACGCGCGAAGAGGAAGAATATTTGCTGGAAAAGCTCCCTACAGGCGATACAGCTATCCGAGCCATGCTCATCGAACGTAACTTAAGACTAGTCGTTTACATTGCCCGTAAGTTTGAAAATACGGGTATCCATATCGAAGATCTCGTATCAATTGGCGCGATAGGCTTAATCAAGGCGGTTAACACGTTTGATCCAGAAAAGAAGATTAAGCTGGCAACTTACGCCTCGCGCTGTATTGAAAATGAAATATTGATGTATCTGCGCCGCAACAGCAAGACTCGCACGGAAGTATCGTTTGATGAGCCGTTAAACATCGATTGGGATGGCAACGAGCTTCTTCTGTCCGATGTACTGGGAACGGAAAACGATACGATTTACCGCAATATTGAAGAACAGGTTGACCGTAAGCTGCTTCATAAAGCGCTTGATAAGCTGTCTGAGCGTGAGCGGATTATTATGGAGCTTCGATTCGGCCTGGCGGATGGAGAAGAAAAAACGCAGAAGGACGTTGCGGATCTTCTGGGCATTTCTCAATCGTACATTTCCCGCTTAGAGAAGCGGATTATAAAAAGACTTCGCAAAGAATTTAATAAAATGGTCTAAAGCCCGTACCCTGCTTACGGTTGTCGAATGATGTCGCTTTAGGAATAAAAAGGCCTTCTGGGGAGATAATGTACAGTAATGTTTCTCCTTGGGAGGTAATCACGTTGACCCGAAATAAAGTCGAGATCTGTGGAGTGGATACCGCGAAACTGCCTGTCTTAAATAATGTCGAAATGAGAGAATTGTTTACGGCATTGCAAACCCGCAATGAGTGGGCAGCAAGAGAGAAATTAGTAAACGGCAACCTACGGCTTGTACTAAGCGTTATACAGCGGTTTAACAATAGGGGAGAATTTGTAGACGACTTATTTCAGGTCGGATGCATTGGACTTATGAAGGCGATAGATAATTTCGACCTTGGCCAAAATGTCAAATTTTCCACCTATGCCGTACCGATGATTATCGGTGAAATACGCCGTTACTTACGTGACAACAATCCAATCCGCGTATCGCGGAGCTTGAGGGATATTGCCTACAAGGCTCTTCAAGTCAGGGATAGCTTAACGAACAGAAATTCACGCGAACCGACCATATTTGAAATCTCGGAGGCTTTGAATGTTCCGAAGGAAGACGTCGTGTTTGCGCTCGATGCCATTCAAGATCCGGTTTCATTGTTTGAGCCGATCTACCACGATGGCGGAGATCCGATTTATGTGATGGATCAAATTAGCGATGAACGCAATAAAGATGTGTCATGGATCGAGGAAATTGCGCTTCGAGAAGCGATGCATAAGCTCAACGACCGGGAAAAAATGATTTTGTCCATGCGCTTCTTTGAGGGTAAAACACAAATGGAGGTAGCTGACGAAATCGGCATCTCGCAGGCTCAGGTATCCAGGCTCGAAAAATCAGCCATTCAACAAATGCAAAAGCATGTCAAAACATAAAAAACGGTGCCGCGAGGCACCGTTTTTTTTTGTGTGTGTACTCCCCCTTGTCATGGCTAAGTAATAACCATCATCCAAGTCGTTAAGCAGGAGAGAAGCAAGCATAACGGAGAGTAAAATAAGCTGTCCATGCGTGCGAAAGGAGTATTTCGAATCTTTTTGAAAAAACCGATTGCTCTGAATTCACCAACTGCCCGAAGCAAAAACACAACGGCAAGCGTCCAGCCGGCGAAGGCTGGAAGCCAAGACGGGCCTACGGCAGGTACAATCTCAGCTTGCATAAGCAGCAACGCGGCTGCCGCCCAGAAAATAAACATAACGGCCGCGGTTTCGATACGTCCCGGTATGAAGAGAGGAGACTCTGAATGGTTCTTTGTCGGTACGGCTATGGAAAAACCACCGCGTCCGCCAAACAGCCAATACAGATGGATACATCCGATCAAAAACAACGCTGCGCCGACGATACTTGCCAAAAGCGATTGCATACAGCATTCCTCCGTTAGGATTAAAATGATTTTTCAATCCAGGGCATCAGCAGGTTAATCTGCTTTTCTGTTTCCTGCGTTAACAAAATACGGTGCTTGTTACGCTCATGCCAGCCTAAATAATAGCTGTACAATAGCTCGGCGGTATTAACGGACTGTTCTTCGGTATAGCCGCATTCCGCAAGCAAGCTGCTCATATAGCCTATGCGCTGACGCTCGATTTGCAGTAACAGTTCAGCATAATCAGGCTCGGCGTTTCCTAACTTCCGCAAATGGAATACAAAGTCTTTCCCTTCAACGGAGCTGAACATGGCGCTCAGCAAACGTCGCACTTTCTGCATGGGTTCAAGGGCTTGATGCTGCTCGATGTGGGCGATGATAGACGTTGTAGCCATATCTTGCCAGTAGGCAGTGATCCGTTTTACAAATGCAGCTCGATTTTTAAAATACCAGTAAAAGCTGGTTTTACTGCTGCCAAGAAGCTTCGCAAGCTGCTCGACAACAAGAGCATCGATGCCGCCGTCAGCAAATTTCTGAAGACCGAGTTTAATCCAATCGAGCTCCGTGGCAACGATTTTGGGCATTTGACCTCCTTGTAAAAACCAACGTTATTGTACGATACCGTACATAAATCATAACATAAGCAAAGCAGGTTGAGAAGTATTGTACGCAATCGTACAAAAAAGTTCGGTTTCTTAAATTAGAAGCGGCTTTTTTAAATAAGAAGGACATTTTAGGCAAATTACTCATATAGTTATAGGAGAGATAAACGGACGATCACTCTACTTGAAAAGCGGTGAACGGAAATGAAAATATCTGATTTTCAGACAAAGGACGTTATTAATATCGTCGACGGCAAAAAGCTCGGACAAATCAGCGATCTGGAGCTTGATTTGCGGCAAGGGCGCATCGATTCTATCGTTGTGCCGCAGTTTACCAAGTTTTTGGGCATGTTTGGCGGCGGCGGTACGGAGGTTGTGATTCCATGGCGCAATATCGTGAAAATCGGTGAGGATGTTGTGCTGGTCCGCATGGATGACACGAAACAGCTGCGTCCCGAGGAAGAAGATTTGCACGCTCGTTCATAACGCGTTAAACTGTGTCTAGTTGGTTTGCAATGCAAACTTTACCTAGTGCTTACGATGCGGGTTTGCAGGGTAACCCTTTATATAGAGGTGAGAGCGGAATGGAAGCTTTTGAACACAAACGATCAGCGAAGGGTCCTTCGCTTTTTTTATTGTCGGAATGGAATAACCGGTCTGAACGGTTGACTGCCGGTTTTACAGGACGTAATGGGGGAGTCAGCGCCGCTCCTTGGGCATCATTGAATATGGGCCTGCATGTCGGTGATTTGGATGATGCCGTAGTAGACAATCGGAGACGTTTAGCGGACGCAATCGGCTGGGATTTTGAGGCCTGGACCTGCGCCAAGCAGGTTCATGGGAATCTCGTGCGCCAGGTTAAGTCTGCGGATAGAGGCCGAGGCAAAGAAACGTTGGATGATGTCCTGAAGGATTGCGACGCGATTATGACTGACGTGCCCGGTGTGCTGCTTGCTTCCTTTTATGCGGACTGTGTTCCGCTTTATTTCTATGATCCGGAGCATAATGCCGTAGCGCTCGCGCATGCCGGCTGGAAGGGAACGGTACAGCAAATAGCCGTAAAGACGGTACAAGCGATGGCCAGCGCGTACGGATCTGACCCCAAAGCGATGATGGCCGCGATAGGACCTTCCATTGGCAGTTGCTGCTACGAGGTGGATGGCCCTGTCATTAACCAAGTACAGCAGCTTTTGTCGGAGCTTGGCATAGCGGGTGAAGCTGCTGATAAGATGCTGAAACAGGCGGATAAAGGCAAGGCGAACTTGGACTTGAAAGAAATAAACCGACAGATTATGATAAAAGCAGGAATTTTGCCGATACGTATCGAATTAACACAGTGGTGCACCGGATGCAGAAGGGATTTATTTTTTTCCCATCGCAAAGAAGGTGGCTTGACGGGCCGAATGGCCAGTTGGATCGGCATTCGGGAGAGGTGAAGCATGCCATTTACATTTGAGGAAAGAATAAAAATCGTAGAAGATCGAATCAAGCAGGCTTGCGAGCGTTCCGGACGCAGCAGAGATGAAGTGCATATTATTGCCGTCACTAAATATGTGTCACTGGACACTACAAAGTCGGCCCTGGAGCACGGTTTTTGCGACTTAGGCGAAAACAGGTGGCAGGATGCCCAGGAAAAATGGGAAGCGATTAGTGCTGAGTCTGATACGTCAGCTGACAGACAACCGGTCTGGCATTTTATTGGTTCGCTTCAATCGAACAAGGCAAAGGACGTCATTGGGAAATTTACATACATTCATTCGTTGGACAGGCTGTCGCTTGCCGAGGCGATTGATAAACGGGCTTTGCAGCTTGGCATTACCGTACCATGCTTCATTCAAGTCAACGTCTCTGGAGAGAATTCGAAGCAAGGCATTGCTCCAGAGGAGCTTGCACCGTTCGTAGAGAAGCTATCGCGCTACAAATCGATTACTCCAATTGGTTTAATGACGATGGCTCCTTATGAAGCGGAACCCGAGCAAACGAGACCGGTATTCAAGGCATTGCGAGTGTTGCGCGATGAGATGCAGATGAATTCGGAATACGGAAACACCATCACCCAGTTATCAATGGGTATGTCGAATGATTTTGATATAGCAATCGAAGAAGGGGCTACATGGATTCGTCTGGGAACGATATTAGTGGGGAAAGAGGAGGAATAGAAGATGAGTGTCATGAACCGCTTTATGAGCTTTCTTGGCTTGCAGGATGAAGAAGAAGTCGTAGAGAGAGAACGAGTTGTACCGCAGGAAGAACAAGAAGCTGAAACTTCTCCTTTCGAAGCACGTAAAAACACAAAGAGCAATAATGTCGTCAGCATTCACTCGCAGAAAAATGTCCGTGTGGTGCTTAGCGAGCCCCGTTCTTACGATGAAGCGCAGGAAATTGCCGATCATTTGCGTTCGCGCCGCGCAGTCATTGTGAATTTGCAGCGTGTCCGCAGCGATCTAGCCGTCCGGATTGTTGATTTCCTAAGCGGCACAGTGTACGCTTTAAGCGGAAGCATCTCTAAGCTTGGCCCCAACATTTTTCTTTGCACGCCGGATTCCGTGGAAATTCAAGGTGCAATAACGGAAATGCTGGCGGAGGAGAACGACTACAACAAAATGAGGTGACCTTGAGTTAATGGATGAAGTTTATAGCGTTATCATGCTGTTACAAAAGATTTACACATTTATGATTATCGGTTATGTGCTGCTTTCTTGGCTGCCAAATGCTCGAGAGAGCTTTATCGGCGTATTTTTGGGCAAGCTGGTGGAACCATACTTAGGTATTTTCAGAAAATTCATCCCGCCTATCGGAGGTATGCTTGACCTTTCTCCGATCCTAGCTGTATTCGCGCTTCAATTTGTAGCGTACGGCTTGATAGCGGTATTCAATTTTTTTATTTAAAGGAATGATTTTGCGTGAAACAAGGCATATATGATCATTTCCACCCCGACGAGAAACCATTTGTCGATCGGGCAGAGGAATGGATAGAGCGGTCCGCACAGCAGCATGAGCTGAAGCGGACCGATTTTTTAGACCCCAGACAAGCACAAATTTTAACGATTTTGGCAAATCGTAACACAGATGTTAACATTCGTTTGGATGGCGGGTATGAGCAGGCAGAGCGGAAACGTGCGATTATCGGACCAGATTACCGAAATTTGGACGATGAAGCGGTAGGTATATCCGTTTTAGCCGTAAATGGACCGGGACAAGCTCAGCTCGAGCTGGATCATGGCGATTTTTTGGGTGCCTTACTTGGACTCGGCATTAAACGCGATCGAATTGGCGATATCCATGTGCATGAACATTTTTGCCACATCGTTGTCATGGATGAAATCGCGGATTACTTGAATATCCATTTGAGACAGGTTCACCGGATAAGCGTCTTAACCGACATTATTCCATTGTCTGATTTGAAAACGGTCGTGCCGAAGCTGGAGGAAATGAGCTTATCCGTCGCTTCCATGAGGCTCGATGGCATTGCGAGCGATGTCTATCGCGTAAGCCGTTCCAAAATCGTCGATCCGATTCGCGCTGGCAGATGCCGTGTGAACTGGAAGTCGGAGGAGGATCCTTCCGAACAGCTTCGTGCCGGGGATGTCGTTTCATTCAAAGGATTAGGTCGCTTTAAGGTACTGGAAGTGGACGGCATGACAAAAAAAGGCAGAATTCGAGTCCGGATTGGCAAATTTATTTAATCCTTGCAGGAATCTCCCTTTAGTTGTCGAATTTGTTCTCATTAAATCATGTAATTCGGTTGCAAGAGTCATAAATATCATGAGGAGGTGCGCCAATGCCGTTATCGCCATTGGACATACATAACAAAGAGTTTGGCCGGAGATTACGCGGCTATGACGAGGATGAAGTTAATGAATTTCTGGATCAAGTCATTAAAGACTACGAATCGCTGATCCGTGAAAATAAAGAACTGCAAAATCAGCTGCTAGGCCTGCAAGAAAGACTGAATCATTTTACGAATATTGAAGAAACGCTTAGCAAAACGATTATTGTGGCGCAGGAAGCGGCTGACGAAGTAAGAAGCAACGCGAAGAAGGAAGCGCAGCTGATCATTAAGGAATCGGAGAAAAATGCCGATCGCATCATTAATGATTCGTTGGCGAAATCCCGCAAGGTATCGCTTGAGGTCGAGGAGCTTAAAAAACAAGCTTCTGTCTACCGTGCTCGTTTCCGTACACTCGTAGAAGCGCAGCTCGAGCTGCTTACCGTTGATGGCTGGGATACGCTTGAGCCGCAGCAATCGAGGCAATCGGAGAGGCAATCGGAACATGAGCTTACACGCGGTTAGAAATTTAATAATTAGACGAATCGACATTTGACATATAGCCTGTCGATACGCTATAACTAATAGTAATTAATTGATGATCTAAACTTCGTTGAAGAGAACGAGTACGTTCTAAGTTCACTCCTCAGAGAGCCGGCGGCAGCTGAAAGCCCGGTGTGTGAGCTATTGCGGAATATCCTCTCTGAGAAGCGGCGCCGAACCTGCGAGAGCAGCAGTAAGTGCTGACGGCTGTCCCCCGTTACAGGGAACGCGAACTCATTGTTCGCGACTAAGGTGCCGCATGAAGCGCAGCAGAGCTGTCGTCTTCATTTTGCAAGCTTTCTAGATCATAGAAGCATGCGCGGAACAAGGGTGGTAACGCGACTAAGCCTCGTCCCTTCTCATAGGGATGAGGCTTTATTTTTGTTTAAAACAGGAGGCTGGAACGATGCAACGCGTAGATGTAAAAGAACGTGCGCGCAGCCGCGAAATGCGGGTGCTGGAGCAATGGAAAACAGAGGATACTTTTAAAAAATCGATTTCGAACCGGGAAGGCAAGCCGAATTTTGTGTTTTATGAAGGTCCCCCAACCGCGAATGGTGCACCGCATATCGGTCATGTGCTAGGCCGCGTAATCAAGGATTTTATTTGCCGCTACAAAACAATGGCTGGGTACCGCGTCATTCGTAAAGCCGGCTGGGATACGCATGGCCTTCCCGTGGAGCTTGGCGTAGAGAAGCAGCTCGGTATATCGGGTAAGCAAGAAATCGAGGATTACGGCGTAGAGAAGTTCGTGAAAAAATGCAAGGACAGTGTTTTTGAATATGAGAAGCAGTGGCGCGAGCTTACGGAAGCCATTGCGTATTGGACTGATTTAGACAATCCATACATCACGCTCAAAAATGAATACATCGAGAGCGTATGGCATATTTTATCGACGATTCACGGGAAGGGTTTGCTGTACCGCGGCCACCGCGTAAGTCCGTATTGCCCGGATTGCCAAACGACGCTCAGCTCGCATGAGGTGGCTCAAGGCTATGAAGACGTCAAGGATTTAAGCGCGACCGCGAAGTTTAAACTCACTTCATCCGGTGAATTCATTCTGGCTTGGACGACGACGCCATGGACGCTTCCGGCTAACGTTGCGCTCGCCGTCAATCCGGAGCTCGATTATATCCGCGCCTCCAAAAACGGCGAAGTCTATATCGTAGCCCGGAATTTAGCCGAAAACGTATTAAAAGACGGGTATGAAGTATTATCCGTTGTGAAAGGCGCCGAACTTGTCGGACTAAGCTACGAGCCGCCGTTTAATTATGTGGCAATCGAGAAGGGACATATCGTCATCGCCGGCGATTTCGTCAGCGATACGAGCGGAACCGGTATCGTTCACATCGCTCCGGCACACGGTGAGGATGATTACCGCGTATCCCGCGAGAATGGCATCAGCATGCTCAGCGTCGTTGATTTGGCCGGCCGCTACGTTGCGGATGTAACGGACTTTGCCGGACGTTTCGTAAAAGACAGCGAGCTTGATATCGATATCGTCAAAAACCTGAGCGAACGCGGACTTCTTTATTCGAAAGAACGTTACGAGCACAGCTACCCGTTCTGCTGGCGCTGCAAAACGCCATTGATCTACTACGCGATGGAGAGCTGGTTTATCAAAACTACTGCCGTTAAAGATCAACTGATCGCTAATAACAACAGCGTAGATTGGTACCCGGGACATATCCGCGAAGGCCGCTTCGGCAAGTTTTTGGAGGATTTGGTGGATTGGAACATCAGCCGCAACCGCTATTGGGGCACGCCGCTGAATGTTTGGGTTTGCGATGTGACTGGCAAGGAATATTCGCCTAGCAGTATCGCTGATTTGCGCGCGATGGCAATCGGGGATGTGCCGGAAGATATCGAACTTCATAAGCCATATGTAGACGACATTAAGCTGAAATCGCCATTTGCCGAAGGCGCAGAAATGACACGTACGCCTGAAGTAATCGATGTATGGTTCGACAGCGGATCAATGCCTTTCGCTCAGCAGCATCATCCGTTCGAGAATGAGCAGCAATTCGCTGACCAGTACCCGGCAGACATCATCTGCGAAGGCATTGACCAAACGCGCGGCTGGTTCTACAGCTTGCTGGCGGTATCGACGCTCTATAACGGTAAAGCCCCGTATAAAGCGGTCATCTCGACAGGCCATATTTTGGACGAAAACGGCCAGAAGATGTCGAAGTCAAAAGGCAATGTTATCGATCCATGGGAGATCATTAACGAGTACGGCACAGATGCATTCCGCTGGGCTTTGCTGGCTGACAGCGCGCCGTGGAACAGCAAACGTTTCTCTCGCGGCATTGTCGGCGAGGCCAAGTCAAAGGTGATTGACACGATCGTAAATACGCATGCATTTTTCGCTTTATACGCATCGATCGATGGCTTTGATTATACCCAGCATGAGGATACGAAGTCGGATAACAAGCTGGACCGCTGGATTATTTCACGCTTGAACAGCCTTATCAACACGGTGAACAAAGGGCTTGAGGTGAATGATTTCCTTAACCCTGCTAAATCGATCGAAATCTTCGTCGATGAGCTGAGCAACTGGTACATCCGCCGCTCGCGCGACCGTTTCTGGGGAAGCGGCCTGACCGCCGATAAATTAGCTGCCTATCAAACGCTTCGCAGCGTGCTTCTGACTTTATCCCGCTTGATTGCGCCTTATGCGCCACTACTGGCAGAAGAGGTGTACGGCAATCTAGGCGGCGAGGGAAGCGTGCATTTGGCAGATTACCCGAAAGCGGATGAAGGCGCAGTTGATGAGACGCTCGAGCGCGATATGGAAAGCGCGAAGCAAATCGTAGAGCTTGCCCGCAATGTTCGGAACGAGACGGGAATTAAGACGCGTCAGCCTCTATCTGATCTGATCGTTTCGCTTGACCGTGATTTTAACGTGACGGATTTCGAGGACATCGTGAAGGACGAAATTAACGTAAAAGCGATAACGGTACAAAATTCAGACAGCGGCTTCGTTGATTTTACGCTCAAGCTGAATCTGAAGGTTGCCGGCAAAAAATACGGTAAGTTCGTTGGACCGATCCAAGCGCAGCTTAAAGGCTTGAACGCTGATCAAACCCGCGGCATCGTAAATGGCGGAAGCTTCGACTTTACGAGTCCGGACGGAGAACAGCTATCGATTTCTGTGGAGGAGCTGCTGGTCGAGAAGCAGGCGAAATCAGGTTTTGCTTCTGCTTCAGGAAACGGCGTGACCGTGGCGCTGAATACCGATATCACGGCTGAGCTCGAGCAAGAAGGCTGGGTACGCGAGGTTATTCGCGCCGTACAGGATACGCGCAAGAAGCTGGATCTGCCGATTGAAAAAAGAATTGAGCTTGTGCTGGATGTCGATAACGAGCTGAGAGCCGCTCTTGATGCCTTCGAACAAGTGCTTCAAGATAACGTGCTCGTTCAAACCGTTGCTTATGAAGCAATGCCGGAAATGGAACGAGTTACGCTTGGCGATAAAGTAATAGGGATTTTCATCCGCGGTTAAGGATATAGTATAGAGGATAATTACACGCAAAAAAACGAGGCCGTCGCCTACCGGCTGCTGCAGCAAGCGACCGCGAAGTCGCGAAGCTTGCAATGGCTGGAAGGCCTGGCCTCGTTTTATTGTTTGTCAAAGGGGATGCCTCTCATGATTACGAATAACCCGGAAGAGTCGAAAAACCCAAGTGACCTGCAAGACTCGCTGAGTTCGCTTGATAAGCGACTGAAAAAGATT
This sequence comes from Paenibacillus sp. LPE1-1-1.1, assembly GCF_040676435.1. NCBI lineage: Bacteria > Bacillati > Bacillota > Bacilli > Caryophanales > Paenibacillaceae > Paenibacillus > Paenibacillus sp. LPE1-1-1.1. The sequence continues at coordinate 501,031 of NZ_JBEGHY010000001.1, read as the reverse complement.
GCAGCGGATTTGGAGCATACGCAAATTGCGGAATATGTCCATTTGCTGAACAGGCCAAGAACGTTAATCTGGAAAAACTTGCTTGCAGGAACGGCTAGAGGCGTTGGAATCGCGATCGGCTTTACCTTTTTTGCGGCGACGATCCTTTATGTCCTGCGGATTTTGGGTGCCTTAAACCTGCCAATCATCGGCGATTACATTGCGGATATCGTACGAATCGTACAAATCCAGCTCGAAGGCAAGACGTATTGATTACTCGTTTTCGTTCGGATTCTCCGATTCAAGGCCGTGATCTCCTTCGCCCGTATCCAAATAATGCATATACTCACGGTTGCGGATGACTGAGACATGACGGCCTGTAATATCGGTTGCGATAAAGCTTTCGAGCGGTTCGACGAAGCCGTCATTTTCATAAGCATCAATTCCTACATGGTCGTAGTCGGCTACATCCCGATTTTCGGAAAAGGCCGGGGAATCCGCATTGCCCCATTGCTCGACGATTTGCCAAGCATCTTCGCCGTCAAAGCCGTTATAAGAATCCTGTTCATCCATGCTTGTCCGGCCAAATGGAGGATCGAGCACTAATTCTTCGACGGGCCTGCGCAGGGATAAATGCTGTCTCGGCGCATGCTCAATGCAATGAAGCGTATCTGGAACGGCATCCAGCCGCTCTAACGGGATGGGCTCATTGCAGGTTGCGCAAATGCCGTATGTGCTGTTATCCATGGCTTGCAGGGCAGCATCAATCCGATTAAGATGAAGCTCTTCCTGTTCGTGCAAGGCGACATCCTTTTCTCGTTCGTATAACTCAGTGGCGATATCGCCGGGATGATTATCGATGGATGAAAGCTCACCGGTATCATCGCGAAGCGAATGGGCTAACCCGTAGTGATCATTTTCTGTTAAACGGTGTTCGATTTCTTTTTGTTCATCTAATAATCTGCTTCGCAGCAAATCAAAGTGAGCGTTTGTTGGGCTTGTCATTTGAGCACCCTCCTTAGCAGGGAACATAATTGCTGTATTAGCTTTCGCCGAAAGCCGGATTTTCAGTATGGGCTTCAATGGAAGAACTGCTTCCGGATGCTGGCTCTCGTTTGGCTCGGTATGCTACAATTGACAGGCAATCCATAAAGATCGCGTTATTAGATCAGCTGGTGCGAAGCGTTAGATCAGTGAAACGTTGCTTCACAAAAAAATAGGAGTGATACGATGCGTTTTTATTATTACTGGGTAGCGGTATTGGTGTTTATCCTTGATTTTGTAACAAAGAGACTGATTGAATCGAAAATGGAAATCATGGAACAAATTAGCGTTATCGGTAATTTTTTTCTCATTACATCGCATCGGAACCGTGGTGCGGCATTCGGTATTTTGCAAGAGCAGCGTGTTTTTTTCATTATCATAACTATTTTTATCGTTGCAGGCATTATTTGGTACATACAGGCGGTGCGTAAATCGGCAAAACCGCGGCTGTTAATTGGTCTCGGACTTGTGCTTGGCGGGGCGATCGGGAATTTCCTGGACCGTGCCCGTTTCGGCGAGGTTGTTGATTTCCTGCAATTTAATTTCGGCAGCTATGAGTTCCCGATCTTTAACGTGGCAGATTCGGCAATCGTCTGTGGTGTTGCCTTAATTCTTATCGACACCTTGTTATCGGCAAAAGAGGACAAGGCACGTTCGCAAAATGGAGAGGACAAGGATCAAAACAATCATGAACAGCAACCTGTATAATGAAGATTTTTTGGAATGGACAGCAGAAGCGGAGCAAGCCGGCGAGCGCGTAGATAAATTTGTTACGGACATGATCGATGAGCAATCCGTATCTCGGACGCAGGTACAAGAGTGGATTAAGGCTGGGGCCGTTCTAGTCGATGGAAAAGTGGCAAAAGCAAACCTGAAAATCGCCGAGGGCAATCATGTCGTTCTACAAATCCCTGAACCGGAGGAAGCGGCAATCGTACCTGAAAATATTCCGCTTGGGGTTATATACGAGGATTCGGATCTGATTGTCATCAACAAAAAACGAGGCATGGTCGTACATCCTGCGCCTGGACATTCTTCGGGAACGCTTGTAAATGCTCTCATGCACCATTGCAAAGATTTATCCGGCATCAACGGTATGATTCGACCTGGCATTGTGCACCGTATCGATAAGGATACAACCGGATTATTGATGGCGGCAAAAAATGATCTCGCGCATATTTCGCTTGCCGAGCAATTAAAGGAACATTCCGTTACTCGCAAATATATCGCGCTTGTTCATGGTAATTTGCCTCATGATCAAGGTACGATCGATGCGCCGATCGGACGCGATCTGAATGACCGGAAGCTGTTTACGGTAACCGAACGCAACAGCAGGCATGCCGTAACCCATTTCCATGTACTGGAGCGCTTGGGCGATTACACGCTGGTAGAGCTGCAGCTTGAAACCGGCCGTACGCATCAAATCCGCGTGCATATGAAATACATCGGGCATCCCCTTGCCGGAGACCCGGTATATGGACGGAATAAAACGGTAGCCTTGAAGGGACAAGCTCTGCATGCAGCACGATTAGGCTTCACACATCCGCGAAGCGGCGAAAGATTAGAATTCGAATTGCCGTTGCCGGCAGACTTCGAATATGTTTTGACCAATTTGCGGTCCAGATAAGCCAAACGTGCAAAAGTGCAAACTTTTGGCGACATTATTCATTATTTAGATCTGAGAAGTGCGTTATTCTAAGGAATATCAACAGATGTAAATGAAAAATAAGGATAGGTGACATGAAATGACATCCATTAATCAAAATTACTTGGAGCTGCAAGGCAGCTACTTGTTTTCTGAAATTGCAAAACGCCGTACGAAATTTATTCAAGAAAATCCGAATGCCGAAATTATCAGCCTGGGAATCGGCGATGTAACGCGCGGCTTGCCGGACGCGGTTCTCAATGCCATGCACAGCGCGGTAGACGAGCTGGCTGTACCGGGTTCATTCCGCGGTTACGGTCCCGAACAAGGTTATGATTTCCTAATCAATGCGATTATCGAAAATGACTATAAAGCTCGCGGCATCGACATTGCTTCGAACGAAGTGTTCGTAAGCGACGGTTCGAAATGCGACGTCGGCAACATTCAAGAAATTTTCAGCGAAAACAGTATCGTAGCAGTACAGGATCCTGTTTACCCTGTATATGTCGATACAAACGTAATGGCTGGACGTTCTGGCAAGTACAACCAAGAGACGAAGCGTTACGAGAACATCGCTTACTTGGAGTGCACGGCCGAAAATGATTTCAAACCAAGCCTGCCGGACCGTAAGGTTGATATCATTTACTTGTGCTATCCGAACAACCCAACGGGCATGACCCTGACGAAAGAAGAGCTTAAAGTATGGGTTGATTATGCGAAAGCTAACAACTGCATCATTCTTTATGATTCTGCTTACGAGGCGTTCATCCAAGAAGAGGATGTGCCTCACAGCATTTACGAAATCGAAGGCGCTCGCGAAGTAGCCATTGAATTCCGTAGCTTCTCCAAAACCGCGGGCTTCACGGGCGTACGCTGTGCATACACCGTCGTTCCTCGCGAGCTTAAAGGCCTGGACGCTTCAGGAAACGAAGTTTTAATTAACGATTTGTGGAATCGCCGCCACACGACGAAATTTAACGGCGTGTCCTACGTTACGCAGCGCGGTGCTGCAGCTATTTATTCCGCGGAAGGCAAAGAGCAAATCAAATCTTTGGTTGATTACTACATGACCAATGCAGCGATTATCCGCGATGGATTGGCTTCCCTGGGCTTAGAAGTGTTCGGCGGCGTCAACGCTCCTTACATTTGGCTGAAAACGCCTAACGGCATGGACTCTTGGTCATTCTTCGATAAGCTTCTAACCGAAGCCAACATCGTTGGAACGCCGGGCGTAGGCTTCGGACAAAGCGGTCAAGGCTATTTCCGCCTTACCGCATTCGGCAGCCGTGAAAATACGGAAAAAGCAGTTGAAAGAATTCGTAAACTAAGCCTTTAATAACCAACGCTATCCTCGCATAGCTCATCGGGATTGGACCACACTACGTACAAGCGGAAAAATTCGTTTTTACTTGACATCTAATGTCGAACGTGGGATAATTTCTATGATATACAGCAGTACCTTTAACTCAGTCCCGAGAGGCTGGCAAGGTAGCGTGAATAACAAGCCTATAGAAGAGAAGATTAGGACAGCCTAGGATGCTGCTCTCTGTGACGAGAGCAGCGACGGTCTGTACCCTGTCTCTTTATGGCTTATCACAAGCTCCTTGCGATTGTTGCAAGGAGCTTTTTGTCGCAACCTGGCATTTGGGCGGTAATGGAAGGAGTCAGCGGAAATGTCGGAAGAAGAGCATTTAGTCATCATGGATGAAACGGCGATTCGCCGCGCATTAACGCGAATTGCTCACGAAATCGTAGAGAAGAACAAAGGCATCGACAATTGCTTAATCGTAGGCATCCGAACGCGGGGTATCTACCTTGCACGTCGGATCGCGGAGCGAATCGGTGAAATTGAAGGCAGGCCGGTGCTTGTAAGCGAGCTGGATATTACGCAATACCGGGATGATCGAATAGCAGCCATCTCTGCAGACGTAGAGGTAGCAGCCGCAATCGGCGATACGGATGGCGTGCCTTTCACCGTGCAAGACAAACGAATCATTTTGATCGACGATGTGCTGTATACCGGACGTACGATTCGCGCGGCAATGGATGCGCTTATGGATTGCGGGCGACCGCAAAGCATCCAATTGGCGGTGCTGGTAGACAGAGGGCACCGCGAGCTGCCCATCCGGCCTGATTTTGTCGGCAAAAACGTGCCGACCTCAAAGCAGGAGCAAATCGATGTGGCATTGACCGAAATCGACCAAATTGACCAGGTGACCATCATTAACCAGAGGGGGCAAGCCGGATGACGATGACTCAGCTTAAACAACGGAGTTTGCTCGGATTGAAAGATTTAAGCAAAGATGAAATTGAATCGATTCTTGATCGAGCTGCATACTGGGAAAATCAAACAACCAAGGTTCACAACACGATGCAAGGCAAATTCGCAGCCAACATGTTTTTCGAAAACAGTACGCGCACCCGCTTTTCCTTCGAGGTTGCCGAGAAGCGCCTTGGGACGGAAGTACTGAACTTCTCTGCGGCGGTATCCAGCGTCCAGAAGGGTGAATCCATTTACGATACGGTTCGCACGCTCGAATCGATGGGAATCGACGTCGGCATTATCCGCTTGAAACCGATAGGGGTGCTTGCGGAGCTGGCTACAAAAATCAAGGTTCCGCTGATCAATGCCGGAGATGGCAATAATGAGCATCCAACGCAGGCATTGCTTGATATGTATACGATGCGGAAGCATTTTGGACAACTTAAGGGTTTGACCGTGTCGATTGTCGGCGACGTGCTGCACAGCCGGGTTGCAAGATCAAACCTATGGGCGCTGCAAAAGTTCGGAGTGAACGTAAACTTCTGCTCACCGCCGAATATGCAAGCCTCCGAGCTGGATGTTTCTTATGTCTCTATAGATGAAGCTTTAAAATCAGATGTAGTCATGATGCTTCGCGTACAGCTTGAGCGTCATGAAAGCGGCATGCTGAGCTCGGCCGAAAGCTACCGCGAACATTACGGCTTGACGGTCGAAAGGGCAAGCAAACTTGCAAATCATGCGATTATTATGCACCCGGCACCAATCAACCGTAACGTAGAAATTGACGATGAACTGGTGGAGCACCCGCAATCGCGCATTTTTCCGCAAATGGAAAACGGGGTACCCATCCGCATGGCAGTCGTAGAACGCGCGCTAAGCTAACGAAGGCAACATAGACTGAACGAATCCGGAGGGTGAAACAATCATGTCATTATGGATTATTAACGGTAACGTATGGAACGAAACTTCCGGCAGCCTGGAAAGCAAGCATATCCGCATCGAAAACGGGAAAATCGAAGCCGTTATTGACGGTGCCCAAACGCCAGACACGGGCAGTGCAGAAGTTATCGATGCGCAGGGCAAGCTAGTATCACCCGGCTTTATCGATATGCATGTCCACTTGCGCGATCCTGGTTTTGAATATAAAGAAGATATCGCGACAGGCACACGTTCTGCTGCGAAAGGCGGCTTCACAACGATCGCTTGCATGCCGAACACCCGTCCGGTAACGGACACGGCAGAAACCGTTCGATACATTACGAACAAAGCGGAGCAGGTTGGAATTGTAAAGGTTCTGCCATATGCTTCGATTACCAAAAACGAACTGGGCCGCGAGCTGACTGATTTTGCTTCCCTTAAGGAAGCGGGAGCCATTGGCTTTACGGATGACGGAGTAGGCGTCCAGAATGCCCAAATGATGAAAAACGCCATGGCTCTTGCAAAATCAATGGATATGCCGATTATCGCGCACTGCGAGGATGATACCTTGGTTGAAGGCGCATGGGCTTCGGAAGGCGAGTTTTCTCGTAAGCATGGCTTAAAGGGAATTCCAAATGAATCCGAAGCGATTCATGTAGGAAGAGATGTTTTGCTCGCGGAAGCAACAGGCGTCCATTACCATGTATGCCATGTGAGCACCGAGCAATCGGTTCGCCTCATCCGGCTTGCAAAACAAATCGGGGTGAGAGTAACAGCAGAGGTTTGCCCGCATCACCTGCTGCTGTCCGATGAAGATATCCCGGGTCTTGATGATGCAAATTGGAAAATGAATCCTCCTCTTCGCACGCCGCGCGATGTTCAAGCGGTCATTGAAGCGATAGAAGACGGAACGATCGATATGGTCGTTACGGACCATGCGCCGCATAGCGCGGAAGAGAAGGCTCGCGGCGTACAGCTTGCGCCTTTTGGCATCGTTGGGTTCGAAACGGCATTCCCGCTCTTGTACACCAAGTTCGTGCAAACCGGCAAGTGGACGCTTGGCTTCCTCTTGCAGCGTATGACTGCAGACCCTGCGCGGGTTTTCCGCCTGCCAACCGGACGGTTGGAGCAAGGGGCGCCTGCTGACGTGACCATCGTGGATTTGAACAGCGAGCGTTCGGTAGATCCGAGCACATTCGCTTCAAAAAGCAACAATTCGCCTTTTGGCGGCTGGAAGCTCAGCGGCTGGCCAGTAACTACTATCGTTGACGGCGCTGTCGTTTGGTCGGAATAACCATTTTAACTACTTACTTAAGCTAATATATGGGGAACAATCAACACCTGAGGAGTGATACGGATGCAAGCAAGATTATTGTTGGAAGACGGTACTTTGTTTACGGGCCTTTCGTTCGGCGCAGAAGCGCAAATGATGGGCGAGGTTGTTTTTAATACAGGAATTACCGGATATCAAGAGGTTCTATCCGATCCGTCCTACTGCGGGCAAATCGTAACGATGACTTATCCGCTGATCGGCAACTACGGCATTACACGCGACGATTTCGAAGCGATCCGTCCGTTTATACACGGCTTTGTCGTACGCCGTCACGAAGAAGTGCCAAGCAACTGGCGCGCTCAATATTCGCTAGGTCAACTGCTTAAGGAATATGGCATTCCGGGCATCAGCGATATCGATACTCGCATGCTTACCCGTAAGCTTCGTAACTACGGTACGATGAAGGGCCTTATTACTACTGGAAATGAACGCATCGAGGAGCTTGCTGAGCGCCTGAACATTTCTAAGCTGATGACAGACCAAGTAGCCCGCACGTCCACGCCTAACGTATTCTCGAGCCCAGGCCAAGGCGAGCGTATCGTTCTCGTTGACTTCGGCGCAAAAAGCGGCATCCTGCGCGAGCTTACAAAGCGCGGCTGCGATGTTGTTGTCGTACCTCACAATGCAACGGCAGACGAAATTCGCCGCCTAGCTCCTGACGGCATTCAATTGTCGAATGGCCCTGGGGATCCGAAGGATGTACCTTACGCGGTGAAAATGATTTCTGAGCTGCTCGGCGAATATCCGATCTTCGGCATTTGCTTAGGACACCAGTTGTTCGCTCTTGCATGCGGCGCTGAAACAACCAAGCTGAAATTCGGACACCGCGGCGGAAACCACCCGGTTAAAGAGCTTGCGACGAATCGCTGCTACATTACATCTCAAAACCACGGCTATACGGTTCTTGAGGATTCGGTAAACAACACGCCGTTGTCAGTTACGCATATTAATAACAATGACCGCACGATCGAAGGACTTAAACATAATACATTCCCTGCTTTCTCGGTTCAATATCATCCGGAAGCAGCTCCTGGACCATACGATTCCAGCTACCTGTTTGATGAGTTCCTGCAAATGATCCGTACGCACAAGAAAAATAACCCACAAAAACCTCGTCAAGCTGTGATATCGGAGACGTTGAAAGGAGAGCTTCAGTATGCCCAAAAATAATGAACTCAAAAAAATTCTCGTGATCGGTTCCGGTCCAATTGTCATCGGACAAGCGGCGGAATTCGACTATGCCGGTACTCAAGCTTGCCAAGCGCTCAAGGAAGAGGGCTACGAGGTTGTTCTAATAAACAGTAATCCGGCTACCATTATGACGGATACGAATATGGCTGACAAAGTGTATATTGAACCAATCACACTTGATTTCGTCTCGCAAATTATCCGCCAAGAACGTCCCGATGGCTTGCTTCCAACGCTAGGCGGCCAAACCGGTCTTAACATGGCGGTTGAGCTTGCGCGCGCCGGCGTTCTTGAACGCGAGAACGTGAAGCTGCTCGGCACGCAGCTGACAGCGATTGAAAAAGCAGAGGATCGCGATTTGTTCCGCGACCTGATGCGCGAGCTGGAACAGCCTGTGCCTGACAGCGATATCGTTACAACGGTAGAGGATGCCGTAAATTTTGCAAACACGATCGGATACCCAATCATCGTACGTCCAGCTTACACGCTCGGCGGCACGGGCGGCGGTATTTGTGCGAATGAAGAAGAGCTCCGCGAAACCGTTGCTTCCGGAATCCGCTACAGCCCGATCAGCCAATGCTTGATCGAGAAATCGATCGCAGGCATGAAAGAAGTTGAGTACGAGGTTATGCGCGATGCGAATGACAACTGTATCGTCGTTTGCAACATGGAAAACTTTGACCCGGTTGGCGTTCACACAGGCGATAGCATCGTTGTAGCGCCTAGCCAAACCTTGTCTGATCGCGAGTATCAAATGCTCCGTTCAGCGTCCTTGAAAATCATTCGTGCCCTAAACATCGAAGGCGGCTGTAACGTACAGTTCGCGCTTGATCCGCAAAGCTATCAATATTATGTAATCGAAGTAAACCCGCGGGTTAGCCGTTCTTCAGCGCTTGCTTCAAAAGCGACGGGTTACCCGATAGCAAAAATGGCAGCGAAAATCGCGATCGGCTATACGCTCGATGAGCTTGTAAATCCGGTTACGGGACAAACGTATGCATGCTTCGAGCCTACGCTCGACTACATCGTATCGAAAATCCCGCGCTGGCCTTTTGATAAATTCGTTAACGCGAACCGTAAGCTGGGTACGCAAATGAAAGCAACCGGAGAAGTTATGGCAATCGGCCGTACATTCGAAGAATCGATCCATAAAGCGGTTCGCTCGCTGGAAATCGGAGCTCACCGTATTCACCTAAAGGAAGCATCTTCCTTAGAAGACGCGGTGCTTCGTTCACGCCTTGAGAAACCGGATGATGAGCGCATGTTCCTTGTAGCGGAAGCGTTCCGCCGCGGTTATAAGCTTCAAGAGATTCAAGATATTACGAATATCGACTGGTGGTTCCTTGACAAAATCGAGAAGATTGTAGCTTTCGAGGATCGTATGCGCAGCGAATCAACTTTGACTGAGCAAACGTTGTATGAAGCAAAACGCAAAGGCTTCTCTGACCGTTCGATTGCGGAGATTCGCAAAGAGGGCTTCCCAAGCGGCAGCCATACGACGGAAGACGATGTACGCGCACTGCGCGTGAAACTAAACCTGAAGCCGGTTTACAAAATGGTAGATACTTGCGCGGCTGAATTTGAAGCTTCGACGCCTTACTACTACTCTACTTATGAAGTAGAAAATGAAGTAACGGTTACCGACAAACAAAAGGTTCTCGTGCTTGGTTCTGGTCCGATCCGTATCGGCCAAGGTATCGAGTTCGATTACTCAACGGTTCATGCTGTATGGGCCATCCAAAATGCCGGCTATGAAGCCGTAATTATTAACAACAACCCGGAAACGGTATCCACCGATTTCAGCACATCGGATAGACTTTATTTCGAACCGCTGTTTTTCGAAGATGTCATGAACGTCATCGAACAGGAAAATCCAATCGGCGTTATCGTGCAATTCGGCGGCCAGACAGCGATTAACCTGGCAGCTCCGCTTTCCAAAGCAGGCGTACGCATTCTTGGTTCCAGCCTAGAGAGCATTGACGCTGCGGAAGACCGCAAAAAGTTCGAAGCACTGCTTCGCAGCCTGAATATTGCACAGCCAGAAGGTAAAACGGTCATCTCCGTCGATGAAGCGGTGGTTACTGCGCAAGGTCTTGGTTACCCGGTGCTTGTTCGTCCTTCATATGTACTAGGCGGGCGGGCAATGGAAATCGTTTATTCCGATGAAGAGCTTCTGAACTACATGGAAGTCGCCGTTAAAATCAACCCGGAGCATCCGGTATTGATTGACCGCTATATGCTTGGCAAAGAAGCAGAAGTAGACGCGATTTGCGATGGGGAAACGGTTATCATTCCAGGGATTATGGAGCATGTTGAACGCGCAGGGGTTCACTCCGGCGACTCTATTGCGGTATATCCTCCACAATCGCTTTCGGAAGAAATTAAGCAGCAAATCGTTGATATCACGATCAGCATTACGAAAGCACTGAATGTAATCGGGCTTTGTAATATCCAGTTCGTCATTCACCAAGATAAAGTGTATGTCATCGAAGTTAATCCGCGTTCGTCGCGTACGGTTCCATTCTTGAGCAAGGTTACGAATATTCCGATGGCTAACTTGGCGACAAAAGCCATTCTTGGCACTAAGCTTACTGACCTCGGTTATGTAGAAGGTTTGTGGCCGGAAGATGAATACGTATCAGTAAAAGTACCGGTCTTCTCCTTTGCGAAGCTGCGCCGCGTAGATCCGACGCTTACTCCGGAAATGAAATCGACGGGTGAAGTAATGGGACGCGACGTGCAGTATGCAAAAGCTCTTTATAAAGGCCTTATCGGCGCAGGAATGAAAATTCCGACATCGGGTGCCATCATTGCAACCGTAGCAGATAAGGATAAAGAGGAAGCAACCGAATTGCTTCGCGGCTTCTTTAACCTCGGCTACAAAATCATTGCAACAGGCGGAACGGCGAAAGTATTGGAAGAAGCCGGCTTGATCGTTACGACTGTGAACAAGCTAAGCGAAGGTTCGCCTAATATTCTAGATCTAGTACGCGAAGGGCAAGCACAGTTTGTCGTCAACACGTTGACAAAAGGTAAAGCTCCTGAGCGTGACGGATTCCGGATTCGTCGTGAAGCGGTTGAGAATGGCGTTGTTTGTATGACATCGCTTGATACGGTTCGTGCATTGCTTGTGATGCTTGAAACGTTGAACTTCTCGTCGCGTTCGATGCCGGTTCTGCTTCAAAAGAAATAAGCTCATCGCAGCTTAAAAGTACGGCCAGCGTTAATTGTTTCGCTAGGCTCCTCTGGATTACATCCTTGAGGAGCCTAGCATGAAGCAAACGTATGGCCGTTTATTATGCAAATGAACAAAGAAATGGGGAGATCGCGGATGAAGTTGACAATGGAGCAAGCGGCTGGCCGGGTTATGGTCGCGCTGGATTATCCAGATGCTGCTGCAGCGGAACGACTGATTACGGAACTGCAGGGTATTCCATGTTACATAAAGGTTGGAATGCAGCTGTTTTACGCGGCTGGCCCTTCTTTTGTGCAGAGCTTGAAAGAGCGGGGCTACCACGTTTTTCTCGATGTGAAAATGCATGATATTCCGAATACGGTAAAAGGCGGAGCCGGCAGCGTGACAAAGCTTGGCGTGGATATGTTCAACGTTCACGCAGCGGGCGGAAGCGCGATGCTGGAGGCTGCGCTGGAAGGCGTGGATATCGCGCTTACCGGAAGCGGGCTTCGTAAGCCTACCGTAATCGCGGTTACGCATTTGACAAGTACGAGCCAATCCATGTTAAATGAGCAGATTGGGATTAGCGGGACTGTTGAAGCAGCCGTTATCCGCTACGCGGAGCTGACAAAAAAAGCTGGTTTGGACGGCGTAGTCGCATCTCCGTCCGAGGTAGAAGCGATAAAAGCGGCATGCGGAACATCCTTCAAAACGATAACGCCGGGTATTCGGCCAGCAGGCTCTGAGGTCAATGACCAATCGCGAATCATGACGCCAAGCGAGGCATTGCGTCAAGGTACTGACTATATGGTTATCGGCCGTCCTATTACAGCAGCGCCAAGCCCAAGATCGGCACTAGAATCCATTATTGAGGAGCTGACTTCCTATGAGTAAAGTAACGTTGACCGAATTGCCTGATAAAATTGCCAAAAGCTTGCTGGAAATCGAAGCGGTTGCGCTTCAACCGAACGATCCTTTCACATGGACTTCCGGCATTAAATCGCCGATTTATTGCGATAATCGTCTTACTATGACTTACCCTGAGATTCGCGATCTCATCGCTGAGGGTTTTGCAACAATCATCCGTGAGCGCTATCCTGATGCAGAAGTGATTGCAGGCACCTCGACGGCCGGCATTCCTCATGCGGCTTGGGTTGCGCAGAAATTAAATCTGCCAATGGCTTATATTCGCGATAAAGCGAAAGGGCATGGCAAGCAAAACCAGATCGAAGGAAAAGTTCTGCCTGGCCAAAAAGTCGTTGTCATTGAGGATTTGATCTCGACAGGAGGAAGCTCCATCAAAGCAGCGCTGGCGGTAAGAGAAGCGGGCGCAGAAGTTTTGGCGGTTCTTGCCATCTTCACTTATGAGTTCGACAGCGCCAAACAAGCATTTGAGAACGAACAAGTACCGCTTGCTACGTTGTCCAACTACAGCGCATTGATTCAGTCCGCTGTTGAGCTGGGCAAGGTTGCTTCCGATGATGTGGCGACACTTCAGGCATGGAGACAAGATCCTCAATCCTTCGGTAAATAACCGGCCAGTCATACAAAAAAAGGCGCGCTCTCTTATCCAGGAGAGCGCGCCTTTTTTTCGTCCGGAATTCGACAATAAATTTTTAAAAATTTAATAATTTTAATCATTGCTCTTCTTAATATTAACGAAACACCGATAAATATAAGTAGACGATATGAATTAAGGGGCGAGATTATTTATGAAATTATCTTTGCGTTTCCGATTGGCAATGCTCTCCATTGTGCCGCTTGCGTTTTTTGCTTTCACCGGACTTTATATGCTGGGAGAGCAGCGCACCATTTTAGAGGATATGACGGAACAAATCTATGCAACCACGAATAAGGTTGATACGTTAATCTTGAATGCCGACCGGGATATGTACCAGGCTTATCAAGCTTATTTGAAGGTAGAATCAGGCGCTTTGGATAAGATCAGTACCGATTCTGCCCGTGAGGAGCTGGCAGCAAATATCAAGCAGGTGGATGAGCGGGTAAGCGAAGCAGAGATAATTTTATCCGAAAAAAAACTGCTGGACTTAGCATATGGCGACTCTGAGCGTAGCATGAAACAGATTTTAGTCGAATTTAGAACGAATTTTGAAATCTGGACAGCTGCAGCCGAGAAAGCAGTTGGAGACGGTGCCAGTAGGTTTCAAAACACCGAAATCGATAATAACTTTCAAACCAGCCGGTCAGGCATAGATGAAATTGGTCAAAACATTGGTGTTTACGCTAATACGACAATTACGGGTATCACCGCGGAACTGGATAAAGCGCAGCTCAACTTATTAGTAGGTATCATTGCAGTCACTATCGTTTTGGGAGCTTCTGTGATATTCACGGTACGCCATATCATGAAGACCATTAAAAGCGTTGTATTCAAAACACAGCGCGTCGCAGAAGGTGATTTAACCGTCCTTCCTGACCGCAAATACAGCAAAGACGAGCTGGGCAGCATTTCAAGGTCTGTCGACCATATGATCGAAACGATGAGTCAGCTTATCAGCGGAATCGCAGGAAATGCCGGAGATGTAACAAAATCGACGGCTCAACTGACGATAACATCAAAGGAATCGGCAGCCGCTGCGGAGCATGTGGCGCGAAACATTACGGAAGTGGCAAACGGGTCGGAGGTACAGGCAAGAGGTGCCGTGGAGACAGCCCGGGCAATCGAGGAAATGACGATCGGCATTCAGCGCATTGCAGAGAATACGTCTTCGATTGCCGACAAATCGACCGCCACTTCAGAGCAAGCGGATCTCAGCCATGAATCGCTGCTGCGATTAATTGATCAAATGGACGAAGTTACGGCGGTTATTAACAAGCTCTCAGGCACGATAGGTACATTGGAGCACCGTTCGAAGGAAATCGGCTTCATTGCGGAGAACATCACAAGCTTTGCGAATCAGACGAATATTTTATCGCTTAACGCATCGATTGAAGCCGCACGCGCGGGCGAACACGGCAAAGGCTTTGCTGTTGTTGCCGGAGAGATTCGCAAGCTTGCCGCAGGCTCGCTCGCATCTGCTGACGGGATTCATCAGCTTGTCGATGAAACGCGAAGCGAGATCGCGGGAGCGTCGGCTTACATGTCCCAAACGATAGACGAGATGGCGCGAGGCAGCGAGCGAGTTCGTGAAGTCCGTCAAAATCTTGATACTATCGTGGCTTCCATTACGCAAATGAGCGAGCAAATTCACGAAAATTCCGCGATTACGCAGCAGATGTCCGCCAGTTCCGAGCAGGTCAGCGCCTCGATGGAGCAAACCGCCGCAACCGCGGCCGCGAACCTGGAAAAAACGGAAAGCGTAGCCGCCGCGACGGAAGAGCAGCTTGCTTTGATAGACAATATATCTACCGCGGCTATTCATTTGGATGAGATTGTACGTGAACTGGATCTTGCTATTTCTCACTTTAAGGTGAGATAAAAAAGAAGTAAAAGCTGCTGCAGCGTGATCCGAAAGAATCGCTGCCGCCAGCTTTTTTTTTATAAAAAAATGTTTTAAAAAGTTGTTTGATTTTGACGTAACTTTTTGAACATGTCCTTCGTCTATCATGTAAGATTAGAATTATGAAAGTTGTTTAAGGAGGGATCGGAAGCGCTGATGGCCATTCCGCAGGAAGAAGAACAGAAGACTGACGCGCAGCTTGAGCCCGCTGAAGAAAGGCGTAATCTACTTACCGTTACAGACGTAGAGCGTACATTTCAAGTTGGCGGTTCTCCGCTGCATGTATTAAAAGGCATTCGAATGGAGCTTAAGGAACGCCAGTTAATTATGCTAAGGGGCAGATCAGGCTCAGGCAAGACGACGCTGCTGAATTGCTTGGGAGGGCTCGATACACCGAGTAAAGGCGAAATCTTGTTTAACGGCTTGCCTTTTCATAGTATGAGCGATGATGGGCGTACATTAGTCAGGCGTAAGCACATGGGCTTTATCTTCCAAGCCTTCGCTCTTATGCCGCTTTTGTCCGCCCGTGAAAACGTGGAACTCTCCCTTCGCATGGCGGGCGTGCCTCGCGCGGAATGGAAGGACAGAGTGACCCAGTGCCTAGAATTAGTCGGACTGGAGCGGCGGATGAATCACCGGCCGTTCGAGCTCTCCGGCGGTGAGCAGCAGCGCGTCGCCATTGCGAAGGCGATTGCCCATAAGCCGATGCTGCTGCTGGCCGATGAGCCGACCGCAGAACTGGATTCCGGCATGTCCGCACAAATTATGGCGGTTTTCCAAAATATCATTCGCACTGAACAAGTATCAATTTGCATGACTACACATGATCCTACGATTTTGGAGGTTGCCGACCATGTCTATGAAATGGTGGACGGGAAATTTATTTAAACGTTCAATGATAGTTGCTATGAGCGTGTCCCTAGTATTTGCAAGCGGGTGTTCATTGCTTCCCGCGGAAGACGAAGAAGAAGTACTGCCTGAGATTGCTCCGCCTCAAATATCCAAAAAACCGGAATATGAAGTGACGACCGCAACGCTTGAAACGAAGGTACAAGTTATTGGCAAGCTGATTTCTTTAGAAGAGGAAACGTTGTTTTTCACGTTGGACGGCAAGCATTTGAAAGAGCTTTACGTGAAAGCAGGAGAAACGGTTAAGGCTGGGCAGGTTATCGGCGAGCTGGATGTTGACGATTTGGTCAAAACCCTTCGCATGGAGAGGCTTGCTTTCAAGAAAGAAGAAATTGCAATGAAAGAAACGCTGCGCGGACGGGATGAAATGGATCCTATCGAATTTGAGGAAAAATCCATTGCATTCGAAGAGCGTAAGCAAAAGCTTGTGGACATGGAAGAAGAAATCGCGAAAGCTACCTTGAAGGCGCCATTTGGCGGAACGATCGTTACGCTCAACGTGCAGAAGGGAGACCTCATTAAGGCGTACGCACCGATTGCCATAGTCGCTGATACGAGCAAAATAACGGCTGCCGCGAAGCTGACCAAAACGGAACTTGAAAAAGTGGCCGTTGGACTAGAGGTTGATGCCAATATTAGCAATGTAGGAACCTTTAAAGGGAAAGTAAAGCTGCTTCCCGTGAAAACGGAGGATCAGAATACCGGCGGAGGTACGGGCGGAACGCCTGGAGAAACGAAGCCAGAGAGACCTGAGGATTTCCTCATCGTAGATCTCAAGGGTTTGCCGAAAAACTTAAATCGCGGTACGCCGCTGTCCATTAACATTATTACGAAGCGCACAGAAAACGCCATTGTTATTCCTCCTTCCACGCTTCGTTCTATCGGCTCCCGCACCTATGTGCAGGTTATTGATGCAGACGGCAAGCGCGAAGTCGACGTAGAGGTTGGTCAACAAACCTCGACGCAGGTAGAGATCCTGCAAGGTTTGAAGCCGGGGCAGAAAGTAGTAGGTCGATAGCCAATGGGAATTCCGCTGTTTCGTTTTTTGTTCCGCAAAATGTGGAACACGCGCTGGCTAACCTTAAGCACGCTCGCGGGACTGACATTGGCGGTTGCGTTTGCAACGAGTATTCCGATGTACGCAGACGGCGCTCTCAAGAGAGTCGTAGCCGAATCCCTGCAGCAGAAGAGCGCCGGATTACCGGCAGGCTCGCTGTTGATGAGGTATCAATCACCTGCCGGCGGTAAAACGGACCTATCAGCATTGTCGGAGCTTGAGCGTTACATTTCTGATGGAGTGCCGAAGGAGATCGGCTTTCCTTTCACTACGTATGTGAACAGCTACTCCATTCGGGGCTCGGAAGTCGTACCTGAAGATCCCTCGAAGGTCGATGCGGGAAGAAACCGGCAGCTGACGATTATGACGATGTCCGGGCTGGAAGCGAACACTGAGCTCACCCAAGGAAGATGGTTCGTAAACGCGGAAGGCGACGGTGAGCTGCTCGAAGCTGTCATGTTCGAGGAAGCGATGTACCGTAACGATATACATATCGGCGACGTATTTGAATATCCGATATACGGCGGTCTTGATCTTACTTTACGGGTGAAGATCGTCGGAGCCGTCAAACCGCTAACGGATACGAGTTCATACTGGTATCAAGGAATGGAGAGCTTGCTGGGCACATTCCAGGTTAGCGAAGCGGCTTTTGAAAAGGTATTGCTTGCAAAAAAAGGCATTCCGCTGCATAATGCCAGCTGGTATTACGCTTTTAATCTTTCGGAAATTCAAACGAGCCAATTAACGCCGCTGGGGAAGACGCTTGAACGATTAAATATTGAGTTGTATCAGCGTCTCAAGGACACCCGAGTAGAAATTTCTTTTGCGTCCACCCTATCGGAATTCAAGAAGCAGAGCTTGCAGCTGCAGACGCTGCTATTTACGCTCGCGGCTCCAATGCTCGCTATGGTGTTTTTCTTCATTGCCATGAATGCCCGCCAGTCGCTGGATAAACAGCGAAGCGACATTGCCGTGCTGCGAAGCCGGGGAGCAGGCACGCGGCAGATTATTTGGATTTATTTGCTGGAAGGTCTCCTGCTTGGCGGCATTGCTCTAGCGAGCGGCCCCTTTCTCGGCTGGTTTATGGCGAAGAGCATTGGATCGGCCAACGGCTTCCTCTCTTTCGTTAATCGGAAATCGATACCGGTAGGTTTCTCGACGGAAGCGATGATCGCAGGAGGCGCAGCCGTACTGCTCGCACTGATGGCTACGATTATTCCAGCAATCATTTACGCAAGATCATCAATCGTAAGCTACAAGCAGGATCTGGCGCGCTCTGACCGCAAGCCGGGCTGGCAGCGCTGGTATCTGGATGTCCTATTGATAGCCGCTGCTGGCTATGGCTGGTATATGTTCAATGAGCGCCAGATGCTGACGTTCAAAACCGGTATGACAACGGATCAACTAAATGTTCAGCCGTTCCTGTTTTTCGTGCCGGCACTATCGATTTTTGCGCTTGGGTTGTTTTTCTTAAGGCTGTTTCCGTGGCTGCTGAAGCTGTTTACATGGCTCGGACGCAAATTTTTGCCTGTACCGCTATATTTGACGCTGATGCAGTTGTCCCGTTCTTCCAAAGGATATTATCCGCTAATGATTCTGTTAGTGCTGACGCTTGGACTCGGCGTTTACAACGCATCAGCAGCCCGAACCATCGATTTGAACTCGACGGAACGAACGCTGTATAAATACGGAGCTGACGTTACCATCCAAACGGTATGGGAAGGCTCGGCCGAAGTGACAACGAATCCAGGCAGCGGAGGCTCCGGAGGAAGCGGCGGCGGTTCCGGCAGCGGCGGAGGGGCCGGAGGAGGGTCTGGCGGCGGAGCGGGAGGCGGTTCCGGCGGGGGCGGCGGTCAAAGCGTGCCCACAAAGATTTTGTACAGTGAACCACCTTTCGAGCTGTTCCGCACACTAGAAGGCGTAGAAGCGGCTGCCCGGGTGCTTCAGGCGAAGGGCAGCGTTGTCATCTCTGGCAAATCGATTGGCCAAGGTACGGTGATGGGGATCGATAACGTGGATTTTGCCAAAGTCGGCTGGTTCCGCAACGATTTGTACCCCGTCCACCCTTATCACTATTTAAATAATTTAGGCTTGTATGAGCATGCTGCACTCATTCCTTCTAAAGTAGCAGAGAAATATCAGTTGAAGCTGGGCGATCCGGTGTCTGTCGGCTTCGCAGAAGGCAAAGTTGATTTTGTCGTGGTCGGCATCCTGCCTTATTGGCCTAGCCAATATCCGGACAAATCGCCGTTTATTATTACGAATTTAGACTATATTTATGACCAGCTGCCGCTCATTCCGTACGAGGTATGGCTCAAGATGAAGCCGGATGCGAAGGTAGCTCCTATCGTAACGGACCTGCAGAAGGCGGGCATTGAGCTTGCATCGGTCAAAGACGTAAGAAGCGAACTGATTTCACAGTCTAAGCTTCCTACGCGAGGCGGCGTATTCGGAATTTTGAGCTTAGGTTTTCTCGTTTCGGTGATCATTACGCTGGCTGGCTATGTGCTGTTTTGGTTCTTTAATCTATCGGGACGCGTGGTCCAGTTCGGCGTATTGCGAGCGATGGGTCTATCGCGCAAACAACTTACGGGCATGCTGCTGCTAGAGCAGCTGTTCACCGCAGGTCTTGCGATCGGTCTAGGCGTGCTAATCGGGAAAGCAGTCAGCTTGCTCTTCCTGCCTTTCCTTCAAACAACAGAAAATGTAGCAGAGACGGTGCCGCCGTTCCGCGTGATATTCGATTCGAATGATACGAATCAATTGTTCGTCGTAGTCGGAGTCATGATGCTGATCGGCGCGATGCTGCTCTTCCTGCATATTCGCAGGCTGAGAGTGCATCAAGCGGTCAAGATGGGAGAGGAACGATGACAACAGCGATGATCGATTGCGAAGGCTTGGTCAAAATCTATAAAACCGACGATTTGGAAGTCGTAGCCCTGCAGGGTCTTAACCTGAAAGTAAATGAAGGCGAGCTGATGGCTATCATTGGCAACAGCGGGAGCGGGAAATCGACGCTGCTGAATACGCTGGGCGGCCTTGACCGCCCCTCTGCCGGACAGGTGCGCGTAGGTCCTTGGGATTTGCTTAAAATTACCGAAGAGGATCTCGTTCAATACAAGCGGGAGACAGTAGGCTTCATTTGGCAAAATAATGCCCGCAACCTGCTGCCTTACCTCTCCGCGCTTGAAAACGTCGAGATGCCGATGATGTTGTCCGGCAAGGTTGACCGCGCCTATGCCAAGCAGCTGCTGGAGTGGGTCGGCCTCAAAGAGCGGATGCACAATAAGCTCCATCAATTATCAGGAGGAGAGCAGCAAAGGGTTGCCATCGCGATTTCGCTTTCGAATCGCCCCAAGCTGCTGCTGGCGGATGAGCCGACCGGCTCCGTGGATACAACGACCTCCGACTTAATCATGGAGATTTTTCGCAGGCTTAACCGCGAGCTCGGGATTACGATTGTCATTGTTACCCATGATTTGACGCTTGCGGGCAAGGTCGACCGAGTGGTTGCAATCCGTGACGGTTTAACCAGCACGGAATTTATAAAACGTAATCCGAATATTAATCCTGATGGAGGTGAGGCAGGGCTTCCGGCTGTCACCAGCGGACTGCAATCTGTGCATGAAGCCTATGTCGTTGTAGATCGAGTTGGACGTTTACAAGTGCCGAAAGAGTATTTAGCTGCATTAAACATTAAGGATAAAGCAACGATGGAGTTTGACGGTGAGCGGATCATTATCACTCCGCCTAAATCATTGGGGGGTTAAATCGGATGAATAATAAACGGTCTTCAGGAATTCGTATTCGCAAATTTACTTTAGTAAGCTTGACGCTTGCTTTGCTTATTGGATTGCTCGCTGCATGCAGCAGCGGCTCAGACAGTTCTACGGAAAAACGGGTATTGCGGGTTGGCGTTTTATATGGTGGTTCGGATAATGAGCCGTATTTCCGCCAGCAATATACCGACATGTATGAAATGTCCCACCCGAATATTGAATTTGAAATCGTTGGCGCAATCAATTATGATGAACAACGCTTTGAACAGACAGATCCAGCAAAGCCGGTAACGCAGCCAGATCCGTATGAGAAAATGAAAGAAATGCTGAACGGGACGAATCCGGTGGATGTTGTAGTCCTTGATTACAATATGCTGCGCCGTATGACGCAGGATAACCTGCTTCAACCGCTTGATCCTTTAGTGCAGCAGGATAAATTTGATCTCAGCGATTATGTTCCGACCGTGATCGATGGAATTAAGTCAGCGGGAGACGGCAATCTGTATGCTTTAACACCTACTTTCAGCTCTTCTGCGCTGTATTACAACAAAAAATTGTTTGCCGATGCCGGCGTAACGCCTCCAACAGACAAAATGCAGTGGGCGGATGTGCTTAATCTTGCACGCCAAGTAGCAAAAGGTGAGGGTGAAGAACGCAAATTCGGATTTGCGTTTAACCGATGGCCATCCGATGGCTTCAACGACACTCAAGTATACAGCCAAGCTCTGCAATTGAAAATGTGGGATGACAAAGGCGAGAAAATGCTCGTAAACAGCGAGCAATGGGAAAATGTATGGAACACGGTTTCTACTCTCTATCAAGAGGAAATTATTCCTACCCAAGAATTCATTAACAAAATGAATGAGAAGCTGGCTGCTGACGGCGGCAATGTAAATGATCCGTTCTATGGCGATCTGTTTATCAAAGGCAAGGTAGCCATGACAATCGGGGAATACGGCTATATCAATGAGCTTAAGAAAGCTTCGGACAACGCCTCGAAAATCAAAGATTTCGAGCCAGTAGACTGGGATGTGGTTACCGTACCGGTGCACCCGAACGATCCGGATGTAGGCGGCAGCATTTATCTAAGCCAATTGATGGGAATAAACAGCAAAGCTCAAAATGATAAAGACGCATGGGAATTTATCAAATTTTCGAACAGCAAAGAATGGGCTAAGCTGAAGTCGAGAAGCTTGTACGAAATGGTTGCCCGTAAAGAGTTTTTGACGCCAATCGGCGGCATGCAATATAACATGGACGCCTTTACTTCACTTAAGCCGCTTCCTCCAACGAGCACGGACGCCGATAAAATTTTCCGTGAAAAACCAGGAATTTGGGAAGCTCAACAACCTGGATACGAGCTGTTCCAAGAGGTTATTAAGAAAACAAAAACCGCAAAAGAAGCGCTTGCCGAGTGGGAAACCCGTGGTAACGCGGTGCTGGAACGCTTGAAAACGAATCCTAATGGAGGCGTAGAAGGCGGAGGCGGACCAATCGACATCATGCCTAGATAATGAATAAAGCAACAAGCCCGTAAGCGACCCTAGTGTCGTTTACGGGCTTGTTGCTTCTTTCTGGCTATCCTCTTAAAATAAACGACTGATACGCGGTCCAGGACCCGTTATCGGTTTGATAAAGCAGATGTACTCGATCTATTCTCGAAGATAGGTCAATGGCTTGCATGCGGAGATTGCCGTACAAATCATGAAGCTCATCTGCCGGGAGCTCCTGCCCGATCGTAAGATGCGGCGTGAAAACATACTTAGGCGGCTCCGGGATCGTCAATGGGCCGCTGCAAACCAGCTCGTGAAGCTTTTGCATAGAAACGGTGTCTTGAAGCGCAAGGTAAAGCACATGATTGACCGGATAGAAGGTTGAGACTCGGTTCAAATGGATGGAGAACGGGGGCAGCGCCGTCGTGATCTGCTCCAAATGATTCACAGCTCCCTGCAGCCCGTCATCCGACCATTCTTCAGCTTCTCTTACCGTTAGATGGGCAGGGATGGCCGAGTAATGCGGATCATGCCGTCTTCGCCAGCTGTTCGCGAAATCCTGTACATGTTTTTCCGGAAAAACGACGATGCCATATAACATGAACTTCAGCTCCTTCAAATTGACCTAATTTGAGTATACCCGATTTGTATAAATTTTAAGAAGTTGAAAAATTTTAACTTTCGGTCATGCGGAGTCGTGAATTTCGTCAAATGCGATCAGAAAGACTATGTTTACTTGTATTATCTGTCGTTTGGGGTATTCTAATGGCTACAACCTTTATTGAAGCGGCAGCATGCTGCTTATTCTATAAAACAGTGGAGGGATTCGCATGAGATGGGTGTACTGGGTTCGCCTATACGAGACGAAATTTCAAGCGGGGTGCCTGGTTAGAAGGATGGAAAACGACTGGTGGATTCATGGTTATGAAAGCCCTCGTGAAGTCGAGGTTTTCCGGTCGCGCAAGGGGCGATTTGGCGTCAGATTTATCCCTTAAAAAAGAGTCAAAAATAAAATAGAATATTTTGCTTGACTTAAATGATGCTCATATAGTATATTATTTTATGTCGCCATTTCAAGAAGCTTTGCTCAAATGGATATACGTCGCGGGGTGGAGCAGCCCGGTAGCTCGTCGGGCTCATAACCCGAAGGCCGCAGGTTCAAATCCTGCCCCCGCAACCAACCTTTCGATGAATACGTTGAAATATACGTTTTTCGAGGGCCCTTAGCTCAGTTGGTTAGAGCGGTCGGCTCATAACCGATTGGTCGGGGGTTCGAGTCCCTCAGGGCCCACCATAAGCAAAACTTTCACAACATGCCGGGGTGGCGGAACTGGCAGACGCACAGGACTTAAAATCCTGCGGTGGGTGACCACCGTACGGGTTCGATTCCCGTCCTCGGCATACCTAGAAAACCTTGAGCTTTCAATGGTTTTCACGAAGTACATAAGCTTTACAAATGCCGAAGGTTCTGAATACTTATTCTTTATAAGTATACTGAACGTAAAGCAAAAAACTCTCTCTCAACACTTGCAATAAACAAGTGTGGGAGGGAGTTTTTTTATGGAAAGAATGCAGTATTGGTAAATTGAACTTTATCTTATATTTTCATGAAAATACAGTTTTAAGATTCATCACAAAAGATTGCGTAAATCAGGATTAATTTAAGGAAGGACTAAAAAAATGATTACATATAATAAGCTTGTAAGAGATAAGATCCCGCACATTATTGAATCTAGCGGAAAAACATGTGTAGTTAGAGTTCTTGATGAACATGAGTTTGCAAATGCTCTTAAAACAAAGATGAAGGAAGAATTGAATGAGTTTCTGGAAGCTAAGTCAGTTGATGAACAGATATCAGAACTAGCTGATATGGTGGAGGTTATATATGGATTTTTGGAGAATGAAGGAATTAGCTTAGAGGATTTCGAAAAGAAAAGACAATTAAAGAAAGAACAACGTGGCGGTTTCGAAGAGAAATTGCTTTTGGTAAGTGTCAGTGAAAACGGGAATGAGAAGGTATTCAAACAATATTTTGCAAAAGAAGAACTCATTGCTAGGGATGGGTTAAAGATATTGAACAAATCAAGCCTTTTATTGAAAAGGCATATGATCATATAAAACAGAGGTTAATAACTTAAAAGGTAGCTAAAATCGATAAATGGTATAAAAGCAATTACCTTGGCTGCAGCAAAACATACTTTGAATTGCTCAATTGAACTAATCAATAAAAACGCCCACGATCGGAATTGAAGTGCACCCCTTATAGTAGACATTGGAAAAACCCATATGGGAAACCGATGATACTTTAGGGGTGTATTTTTATGAGGAAAAGAGAGCAATGGAATAAATTGTATTCAAATGAAGTAAGGGAAGAAACCGTACGTTTACACGAGGAGGATAAATGGACGTACAAGCAGACTCCAGTGACTCTGTTATGTGAATTGCTTGATGTATGGAGAAGTTCATACTATCGATATATTAAGCGTAAGCAGGCTGACCCTGATGGCGAATAAAGCAGCGGATCAAGGGCGATTGTATCGACTACAATTTACAGCATGAGTGTGTTAGACAAAAATCAAATGTTAGAACTGGACTTCATTAAGTTAACGGGCAGGTTAGCTTGACTTGAAGTTAACTCTAAGGAGTAAACTGTATTTGAATGAAACAATATATCTCTATTGGAAAGTGAGGAATCAATCAAATGGATTATGTGAAACTTGGAAATACCGGTTTGGAAGTATCCCGTATTTGTCTTGGCTGTATGGGTTTTGGTGTAGTCGTACAGGGGGGGCATCAATGGGTACTTGATGAAGCGGGCAGCCGTCCAATTATTAAACAAGCTTTGGAGCTTGGTATCAATTTTTTTGATACGGCGAATGTCTATTCAGCCGGAACAAGTGAGGAGTTTATTGGAAGAGCTTTAAAGGAATTTGCAAATCGGGATGAAATCGTACTCGCAACAAAAGTTAATGGCCGTATGCATGAGGGTCCAAACGGTGCCGGGCTTTCCCGAAAAGCAATCATGAGTGAAATAGATAAAAGCCTGATGCGGTTGGGAACAGATTATGTGGATCTGTACCAAATTCACCGCTGGGATTACAATACACCCATCGAAGAGACAATGGAAGCCATGCATGATGTGGTGAAGGCAGGGAAGGCAAGGTATATAGGTGCTTCTGCCATGTACGCATGGCAATTTTTGAAGGCACTACATGTAGCAGAGAAAAACGGATGGACCAGGTTTGTGTCTATGCAAAATCATTACAATCTCATCTACCGTGAAGAAGAGAGAGAGATGCTGCCACTCTGTAAGGCAGAAAAAATCGGTGTGATTCCCTATAGCCCGCTCGCAGGGGGAAGATTAACTAAGGATTCGCAGGAAAAAACGTATCGTTCAGAAACCGATCAAATTGTGAGACAGAAATATGATGCTACTGCAGATACCGATCGATTGATCATCGATCAGGTTGCGGCTATCGCAGAAAAATATGAAGTACCACGCGTTCAAATTGCACTTGCATGGCTGTTGCAGAAGGAACCAATAACCTCTCCCATTGTCGGTGCAACTAAAATGTCACATCTTAAGGATGCGGTAGATGCACTTTCGATTACGTTAACACCAGAAGAAATTGCGGCGTTGGAAGAACCGTATGTACCGCACCGTATCGTTGGTCATCAGTAATGAGCATTCGAATTGGACCACCGAAGAAAACGGTGATCCGCTATTTCTCCAAGTACCCTTTTAAGAAAGGAATTACTGCACTAAGTTAATAGGAGGTGCCCCCATGATGACAATCGCAGAAGTAAGCAAAAAAATTAATCTGTCAGCGGATACGCTCCGCTACTATGAACGAATCGGACTGATTCCGCGAGTAAACCGTACTAAAGGTGGAATCAGGAATTATACGGAGGAAGACTGCAGATGGGTTGAACATGTCAAATGTATGCGAGGCATAGGTTTTTCAGTTGAATTATTGATGGAGTACGCTAGGTTGTATGTACAGGGTGAAGAGACCATAGAAGCGAGAAAAGAACTCCTAATCGAGCAGCGTAAGAATCTCATGACTAAAATGGAAGAAATGACGAAAGTACTGGGACGGATGGATGATAAAATTGCAGGATATGAACAAGCAAACTCGGAAATAAGTCCAAAGCTTCTATCTTAACCCGCTGGGCACTTGATAATATAGGTCAGGCAAAAGGAATAGTTCGAGACTTCAATAAGTTGGTAGATTACGCTAGCGGGACACGATAGTTCAATCATTGAAGCGGCAGACCGATTTCTGGTCTGCCGCTTTGTCATTTAAATAGTTCAGTTCATAGTTTTTTTTCAAGTCTACAATATTGGGGCTTGACCAAATTCCGTAGTGGGCGTTTTTATTTTACATTCCATTTGTTTCACTGGTTTAAGGCTGCTTTAACTGAAGTTCTCAACCAGACTTTCTAACGATACCGTTATTTCTTGATCTGGATTACCAAGAGGATAGATCCTCGCGGTCTCATTTTCATTAACATGCTGAATATAGACCGGAGTTCCTTGATAAGTCACGTTTTCCATAGTCGGTGATTCGGAAATTTCCATTGCTCGTTGTTTATTCATGACAATCTCCTTCATTTTTTGATTTTATGTAGTATCTCGATCTGTTATTTATTTTATTCCGGCCTTAGATGCTTCCTAAACAAAACATGTCATGAAATGAAAGCGAAGGCATAAAAAATGTGATGCAGCGCACAATAATTATTGGTCAACAAAGGACAATTACACTAATGATTGGAGGCTCACTTAATGGTAAATCGAAATCTACAGCAGATCGCAACCAATCTTCAGGAGAATCAAAAATTACAAGAAGCGCAGCTAGAAGTACTAATCGCGCATGAGCAGCTGCAAGAAGAAAACCAAGAATTATTAGAAGCGGAACAACTGCTGCAGGCGGAAACGCAACAAGTATTGCAAGCGCAACAACAGGTCAAAAAGGAACATCAGGACATTCAGAAGGCTCAGCAAAAGCTGCAGCAGGCTCAAGCCGCAGCCATGTCTCTACAAAACAATCCTCTTCAATAAAAAATAATGTTATTTTGCTCAAAAGAGCCTTCGGATTGTTCCGAGGGCTCTTTCTTGATCATGCGATAAGCATCAAGATTTTCTTACTTCATTGCAGCAAGTCTTGAAGCATTATGAGCCAACCGGTGCAGCGTATTATTTTTTTTATGTCTTCCTATGTATTTTATTTTCACGTCAATTAAGGGGTACATCCGCTGTAAGTGGTTTCTAGAAGCAATAATTTCATCCCGTATTTGTTCGTAATACGGATTTGAAAAGTACTTACCCGATATGATTTGTTCGATCCGGCTAAAATCCGTGTAAATGAAAACATTTTTTGGCTGATGTTCTTTTAGCGCGTTTTCCAGCGTTTCAAGGCTGTAAAGGACAGCGAATAATTCACCGTAGTTCGAGCCCCGATCATTTTCGATGCCCAGTTTTTTGGCGGTCACGCTTATCGTTTTATTGTAGACAAAGCAGCATGCTACGGCATAATTATTTTGCGCAATGAAGCCAGAGTAGTCGCAGTAGAGATAGATGATGCCTTTGTTAAGGATATTTTGCCTCAAGCTTGGATTGGCGTAAGCTTTTTTGATTAATAGGTCCCTGGTCGAATCCACGCAAAATGAACCTCCTTTAATGAAGTTAACGCAAAGTAACATTACTTCGGTGCGTCTAGTAAAAGGATTACCATATTATGCGGAAAATAACGTTACGGTTTGGAATTTGTTTTGCTAAACTATCAAAAATAATAGTAGGTAGGTCCACAATTGCGTTAAAACATGGCTGCGTACTTGTCGCTATGGCAGATAGGATGCACCGATTCTGGAAATCGGAAATGCCGTTTATGTTCTCGAATACGAGCTTCAAATGAATAAGAAAAGTCTGCATGGTAATCATTCGAATGAGACTGACATATACCTTAATTGATGAGCGAATGAATCGTCAGTGAACGTCAATATGATTAGTTACAGGAGGGGTTTGCACGCATGAATGCTGGCTTCTGGATCCGGTTAGGCGCTTCCTTGTTGGACGGTTTGATTGTCGGTATTCCGTTATTTATTATTTCGCTGCTGATCACGGGCGGACTTGAGGGAAGGGAGTATTTTACGGATGTGATTTCCTTTCTCTACACGCTGCTGTTACCTGTTTTTTGGAACGGCTTTACGATCGGCAAAAGGATTTGCGGCGTTCAAATTCGGAAGCTTGACGGTTCAAGTCCAGGAATCGGCACGATGCTGCTTCGAAATGTCGTAGGCGGGCTTGTGTATTCTCTGACGCTCGGGATTGCGGTTATCATAAGCGCGTTTATGGTTGGGCTTCGCGAGGATAAGAGAGCCATACATGATTTTATTGCAGGAACGGAAGTAGTGTCGGTGAACTAACCTAACTTCTTTAGAGGCTTGCTGCATGAAATCGCAGCAAGCCTTTTTTATTGCCTCCATAAATCTGTTTTTGCTTTCTTGAATTTGTTTGAAGTAAACTAGAAGAGGCGGTTACTTGCCTAAGTCATAGGAAAGCGGGGATTACATGATCGAGCACGCGAACGAGGAGACTACGCTGAAGCATAACTCACGTCGTTTATATGCGGAGATATATTCCTTAAGGGATACGCTTTACAATGATCTTCTTGAACGGTTTGGAGAGGATGTTTCCTTGAAGGAACATGCAGAGCGGTGGAAGTCGGGTATTATGACCGCGGCCGTATCGACAGCGCTTTTCAGCTCGGCATTATCAGGCAGCAAAGCGTTTCCTTATATTTATTCCTATTTGAAAATAAAGCTCCAAGCGCTCCACCCTGCTGGGGAAGCTGCTTTTGAAGATTGCATGTCAACGATATCCAAGCTGCTGAATGGAACGGATTATCATTCCGGCGCTTTTGCGGAAGGGCTGGCGCTTTGGTTGTATTTCAATATTAAAGGCAAAGAATCCTTTCAGGAAGAGGATACACTCCCGTTCCTGCTTGCCGGCCAATATATCAACCAGTATTTTTATAATTGGTTCGATAAGCAGTAATGCGCCATTAATTAATAAAAGACCCGGAAGAAGGACTGATCAACAAACGTCCTTCATTCGGGTCTTTTTTTGCTGGAGTTTAAAAGTTGCAAATGGATTGCTTTGCTTATATGAATCTTTTAGAATAAGGAGAGAAAGCGCTTACCTTACTTTTGATAGAATAGGTGGACCATTTCAAACATATGAAAATCTTTGCTGGAAATACGGGTGGCCAAGAAGAGGAGTGAAGGTTATGAAAAAAAGCTGGTACCGCAGAATGCTGCTTTCATATTTTCCTATTTTTTTATTTACGATAACGATGCTGACTTTTTTATCATTTCTCATGGTCAATGAAATCTCCCATAATGAAACGGTGAAAGCGGATCGCATTTCAACCGGTTATATCATGGATACGTTATCGCGTTCGTTAAGAGGGATTGAGACGGATGTGCTTGAGGAAGTGGAGAAAAACGAACAATACCGCAATTTTTTGAATGTGGATCGGACAACGGAAAATCATGAGGTTATGTTTGAAGTGGTAGACAGCATGCGCGGCCTGATTGCGAATGATAGTTTAATCGACTCGATGTATGTTTACCGGATCGAAGACAAGCAGGTGCTGACGCTGAGCGGACTTGTGCCATGGAATGATTTTGCGGATCGGGATTTTCTGGAGCATGCGCTTGCCAACGCCTCCTACCAGGGATGGTCGACGATTCGCCCTTACCACGAGTTAAGCATGGAAAGCGGCAAAAAAGTCATTTCCATGTACAAGAGAGAGCCTCTCCCGTTTGGAACGGAAGGTCTTGTTGTTATCAATGTGAATATGTATGCGGTTGAAAGAATGATCCAATCGATGAAAAATGATTCCGTAACGTTTCTACATATTCGCGATAAGGAAGGCCAATTGCTTTTCTCAACGATGAATTCGGATGAAGTGGACGGCAAGGTTCTCAACAAGGTTGAAATGAATATGCTCGGCTGGACTTTTGAAAGCGGTATCGCGGCGGGGCAGCTCTTTTTATGGGTGTCGGTCATTTCTTACGTCTGGGTCGTAATCGGCGTGCTGACGGTCTTATTCGCAATCGTTTATATCTTGTATATAACGCGGAAAAATTATAAGCCTATCCGGGTAATGATGAATCGAATCGAATCGATTCAGCTTCGTAATGGCGGCCTAGGGATGAAGATGGATGAGCTGACACTCATTGACCGCACGCTGGAAAATTTAATTCAACAGACAGAGGATTACGAAAAAGAGCAGCATGATCATTTGCTGGCTGGCAGGAAGCAGCTTTTTTATGATCTTGTCCAAGGCGAAGAGTCTGCCAATGTAGAGGAACGGCTGTTGAAGCTGAAAGTACTGCCTGCAGGAATGAAGCTGGAGCAGTTTGCTTTTATCATGGTGGAGATCGGACATTACGGCAATTTCCGCAGCGGCTTCTCGGCAAGGGATCAGCATACGCTGAAATTTGCTTTGTCTAACGTATTGCAAGAGCTGGCGCGGGACGAAGGGATGTTTGCTTGGGCAGAATGGATCGGCGAGAGCCGAATGGGGATCATAATCGGCATGGGGACTGACAGCAAGGCTGCAAAGGACCGTATCCGCCAATTTGCCGAAAAAGGCGGCGAGTGGGTATCCGCCAATCTCCGGATGTCCTTATCGTTCGGGATTGGACCTGTCCTGGAGGGCTGGGCCAAGATCGGTATTTCCTATAAATCAGCGGTAAATGCGATGCTTCATAAGCTGTCGCTCAGCAAGGAAGCTGTCATCATGAGCGATGACCTGCCTGGGAACGCGGGAAAAAAATCGTATAAGTATATTCAGCTGGCGGCTGATTTAGTAAGGGAATTCCGGCTTTCCACGGGATTATGGCGCGAGCACTTGGAGCAAATATTCGAATCCTTGGAAGCCGATTGCTTAAAGGATGAGGATATTCAAATGCTGCTGCAAACGATGATGGATATGCTGGGCAGCGAGCTTGGAAACATTTCAGAAGAATTGCAAGAGTATTTTAAAGGGGAAAAGGCTGGACAGTGGAAGCAAACGGTAGACGATACGACGTCGCTAACGGAACTGCGCAGTCTGTTCCTTGCGTATTTAACGGAGTTGTACCATCACTACGTTGCTTTCTGCGAGACTAAAAACCATCATGCGATGATAACCGAAATGAAGGCTTATATCGAAGAGAACTTCGCGAATCCGGACCTGTCGTTGAAGCATTTGAGCGATCGTTTTCATATCTCGGCCAAATATGCCAGCTACCTCTTTAAAGAGGAGTTCAATATGAAATTCGTAGACTTCATCGTGCAGCTGCGCATGGAGCATGCCGAGGGGCTGCTTGCGGAAACCGAGGATTCGGTGCAAAGCATCGCGCTTCAGGTTGGATATGCCAACTCGATTACGTTCGGAAGGGTATTCAAGCGGGTGATCGGAGTAACGCCCGGCGACTATCGAAGATTGAAGCTAAAACCGGGAAAAGCCAATCAAACCGGGACTTTTTGAAAATAGTTTAGCATGCGAGTTCGGTTGATTCATCCAAAATATAGGATAAAATGATCGGGTTTATCGATCGGAAACTAGTTTATTGCGGCTTCCATGTTTGCCATGCCATACTGTGGTCATTCCGATACGGGCTGCACCAACGGAAATGTAAGCGTTATCCATACAGGGTCATGCAGCCTGATTTGAATACTACTCGACAGGAAGAAGGGGTTTGACCGATGACTAGAAACATAATGAAAAAACGGTTCATGGCTTCAAAAGCATCTATGGTTGCGCTTATGGTAGTTAGCACTTTGTTATTCAGCGCGTGTTCCTCTAAATCTGCACCGAACGCTGCGGAAGGAACAAACGGCGGTGATGCACCAGCGAAGCAGGTAACGCTTAAGGTTGAAGTATTCGATCGAGGCAATTCTCCTGCGGGATCCACGATTACAGACAACTATTTAACGAAGTTTGTTCAAGAAAATTTCGGAGCTTCTAATAATATAAAGGTGGAATATGTGCCTGTTCCTCGCTCTGAGGAAGTAGCGAAGCTGAATGTACTGATGGCAAGCGGTAACAACGTTCCGGATATCGTATTCACGTATGATCCAAATACTTTTAACCGTTATGCGAAACAAGGCGGCCTAACAGATCTTGGACCGCTGCTTGATGAATACGGACAAGAATTGAAAACATTTTTAGGCGATGAAGTACTAGAATATGGAAAGTTCGAAGGTACGCAATTTGCCATTCCTGCCAAACGATCCAATACCGGAAAATACGCCTCTTTTATTCGACAGGATTGGTTGAATAAGCTGAATATGCCAGTTCCTAAAACGACAGAAGAGCTGTATGAAACGCTAAAGGCATTCAAGGAGAAAGATCCTGGGGAAACGGGCGGTCAAGTGATTCCGCTCGGTATGACGATTGCGTCGGCACAATATGAGCCATTGATATGGTCGTTCATAAAGCCGATGACAGAAGAACAGCAATATACGCTTACACAGCAACTTGGATCTAATGATTACCCGATATTGCTTCCGGGCTTTAAGGAAAGCCTTCAGTTTATGAATAAGCTGTACAATGAAGGCCTTATCAATAAGGATTTTGGATTGGATAAAGACAAGAAGAAATTGGGCGAGGATATCTCAACAGGTAAAATCGGCTTTTTCAGTGAAGATGATGTAAACATTTACTATCAAGACGGATCGTATGATCTGCTGCAAAAGAACGTGAAGGGTGCCGAGATTGCAGCAGTTGATGTTTACACAAATGAAGAAGGCAAGCATGCTAAGCCTAAATATGCGCCAAACGGTCTTTACATTATGATTCCTAAATCCAGCGAGCGCGCTGTTGAAGCGGTAAAATATTTGAATTGGATGGCGACTGGCGATAACTTGTTCAATCTCCAAAATGGGGTCGTGGACGAAAACTATACGTTGGTGGACGGCATTCCGGTTGCGGTTGAAAATCCTACTGAGGAAGCAAAAAACCGTATGTATAACTCTGGCGATATGGCCATTATTTCTAACGGCAAGCAGCTTGGCAGCATGGAGAAAAATCTGAAGGCGAGAGCACTGGCAATGCCTAAGCAGTTCCAAGAGCAGGTTGCGGTTGCCCAAGAAATTGCCAATGCCGATACGATTCCTCTCGTGATGTTGGATCGGCCGATTGAAGCACAAACCAAGTATGCAACAACGCTGCTCGACAAATTTAACGAAATTATCGTAAAAACGACCATGGCGAAGCCGGAGCAATTCGAAAGCACTTATGATTCAATGCTGAAGGATTATATGGCTAGCGGCGGTCAAGCCATCTTGGATGAACGGATCGCAGTTTACAAAGAGATGAAATCCATATAAAGCGCATGCAAGTGGGGATTGCGATGGGAGCGGGGCCTGGCCTTGTTCCCTCGCAGACTTCAACTTCATTAGAGGAGGCAACCGCTGTGAGCATGAACGTATATTTCCGCAGATATTGGCAGATGTATGCGCTGCTGGTATTGCCGCTGACGTATTTCATCATTTTTAAATACGGTCCTATGTACGGCATACAGATCGCTTTTAAGGATTTTAATTTTTTTCAAGGCATAAACGGCAGCGAATGGATCGGATTTGAAGCCTTCAAGGAAGTATTCGGCATGAGCGATTTCTATACTACGCTTCGCAATACGCTGATGCTTAATTTTCTTGATCTGCTCGTTTCCTTCCCGGCACCGCTCATATTAGCAATTATGCTGTACGAATTGAAGACGGCTTGGTTTAAGAAGCTGTCGCAAACGATACTTTACATTCCGCATTTTATCTCATGGGTTATTATTGGCGGTATCGTCTATCAGGTATTTGGCACGCAGTCAGGCATGATCAATAACTTGCTGACTTCGATCGGATTTGACGCGGTTCCGTTTTTGACGGATAAAAACGATTGGCTCATTACTTATCTCCTGGTTGGCGTGTGGCAAAGC
Organism: Paenibacillus sp. LPE1-1-1.1; assembly: GCF_040676435.1. Classification (NCBI taxonomy): domain Bacteria; kingdom Bacillati; phylum Bacillota; class Bacilli; order Caryophanales; family Paenibacillaceae; genus Paenibacillus; species Paenibacillus sp. LPE1-1-1.1. The sequence goes on along the minus strand of NZ_JBEGHY010000001.1, from coordinate 466,799 downwards.
GCAGGCTGGGGTACGATTATTTATTTGGCTGCGCTTACCGGCATAAACAAGGAGCTGTTTGAAGCTGCAGGCATAGATGGCGCGGGAAGGCTAAAAAGAATTTGGCATATTACGCTGCCAGGCTTAAAGCCTACCATCATCGTGCTTCTGATCATCAATCTTGGGCATATGATATCCATTGGCTTCGAAAGACCTTATGTCATTGGCAATTTAGCGGTTCGCGAATATGCGGATGTGCTAAGCACCTTCGTCTATCGCATCGGGATTCAGTCCGGACAATATACGCTGGCAACGGTCATTGGGCTATTCCAAGCCGTCGTAGGCCTTGTGTTCGTGCTAGGCGCAAATTTTATTTCCAAGAAGCTGACAGATGAGAGCATCCTATAAACCGGTGACAATGAATCTCCTTTTCTTGCTATCGACTATTTGAAAGGAGCGGACGTGATGAGAGAACAAACCGCTAACCGTGTATTTGATACGATCAATCTTATTGTTTTATCCGTTTGCACGTTGATTTGTCTGGCTCCATTTCTTCATATATTGGCTATATCACTAAGCTCGGTTAGGCCAATAATTTCAGGGCAGGTGAGCCTGTTTCCCGTAGATCTTAATTTTGAGGCTTATTTTAAAGTGTTCTCTGACCCTTCAATGATTCGCTCGCTGGGCTTCACGGTGCTGCTGACTGGCATTTTCACTGTCATGTGCATGGTCATGACGATTGCGATGGGCTATCCATTATCCAAAAAGAAACTGAAGGGCCGCAAAGGCTTCATGTTCATCGTTGTCATTACCATGTTCTTCAGCGGAGGCATTATCCCAGAGTATATTTTAATTCGCAATTTGAACATGATGGATTCGATATGGGCGCTGGTGCTTCCCGGACTGATCAATCCTTTTTATTTGATTATATTAATCTCGTTTTTCAATAATATTCCCGAAAGTCTGGAAGAATCGGCCGAGATTGACGGCAGCAGCCATTTCCGGACTCTGCTCAGCATTATGCTTCCGTTGTCGCTTCCGGTAATTACTACGCTTAGTTTGTTCTATGCGGTAGGCCGCTGGAACGGATTTACGGACACGCTTATGTATATCAACAGCCCGGAGCTGTATCCTCTGCAGCTTAAGCTATATCAGCTTATTCAAAACAATATGATCAGCGAACTGATCCAAATGGAAGGCGGGCAAATGGCGACGGTCGTGCCTGAAAGCTTGAAGGCAGCCAGCGTTATTTTCGCAACCGTGCCGATTTTGATCGTCTACCCTTGGCTTCAGCGCTACTTTGTAAGCGGGGTTATGCTTGGGGCAGTGAAAGGATAGCGGTGCGCAGCGTTATGATTTGAAGGTGGGAAAGGACGGAGGAGCATGTACGAAAAGCTTGTCGCGTTAAACGATTATTGGACAAAAGAGGGTGCCGGCCGGCAGGTGCTGGATCAAGGAAGCCGCTATTACGGGGGCGTGGCCGACGCGGAGAACGGAATTGCATGGCCCAGCCACGGCGGCTCGCCGATGGTCATGGCGCTATGGGCCGCAGCCCTGATCAATAAGGACTCGATGCTTTATCATGACGAAGATCTGGCCGGCCGGCTGGAGCTTGGAACGCATTTTATGCTGCGCTCCCAGCATGCCGACGGCACGATATCGCCCGGATGGACCAATATGCATTCGCCGCCGGATACCGCTTTTGTCGTCGTTGGGCTGGCACAGGTATATGAGCTTCTGCAGGCGGAGGAATGGGAGCCGCTTCGGAAATCAACAGCGAACATAAAACTCTTTCTAGAGCAGACGGTTCCCGCATTATTGACCGGCGGCTGCCATACGCCAAATCATCGCTGGGTGCTGACAGCCGCGCTTGGTTATTTGCACAAGCTGACGGGCCGCGCGGAGCTTAAAGAGAGAGCGGAGGCGTGGCTTGCTGAGGGCCTGGATTGCACGGAGGATGGCGAGTGGACCGAGCGGAGCAACGGCATTTACAATGCGGTCAGCGATGTGATGCTGTTCCATGCGGCTGAGCTTCTGGATAAGCCGGAGCTTCTTGAGCCGGTTCGCCGCAATCTCAAGATGATGGCATACATGATTCACCCTAACGGCGAGGTTGTCACGGATTATTCGGGAAGGCAGGATTTTGGCCACAGCTATACGATGGAGAGTTACTTTCTAGTCAGCAGGCTTATGGCACAAAAGGATCAAGATCCTACATTTGAGGCGATCGCCGAGCTTGCTGGCCAAGCGCTTGAGCATCCGGGCTGGCTGCCTAACAACGCTATGCTAGGTTATTTATTGCGGCCTGAGCTGCGAGAGATTGCCATCCAGCCCGCCGAATTGCCAACGAAATATCGGATCGTGATGAACCGTAATTTTCCGCGTGAGCGTTATTTAAGCGAAATGGCTGCAGCCGGTCACGGCGGCAAAATTTATCACAGCAGAATGCATCCGGATTTCGGCGCGCCGGTTGCCCGTGAAAGAGACGGGAATACGAGCTTGACCGTGATGGCCGAGACGAGCTCGATGTTTGCGCTTCGGCATGGCGATGCGCGCTTGCTGGCTGTGCAGATCGGCTCCTCCTTTGAGCCCGGCTATGTAAAAATGAATGACTTAATGGTAGAAGAGGAGAGCTACAGGCTGACGGCCGTTCAGAGCAAGGGCTATTACGGCCCTGTGGCGAAGGAGAATTTGCCCCTATCGGCAAAATCGGCGATTAGTCCATGGTATTTGCTTCCCCATCAGCTGAGAGAGACGACGCATTTGCAATATCATCATGTGGAGGCAGAGCTTAGGAAAACCGGGCATGGCTGGCAGCTGCAGGTGAGCTGCGCAGAGCCTGACAGCATGATGACGCAGATCGTTTTCGTATTTGGCGGCGAGGGATCGTTAACTGGCGAAGGACTAACTCCACTGGAGGATGCTCATTTCTGGAAGCACGGAAACGTTCGTTATGCAGCAGGTGAGGATTGGATAGAAGTGGATGGCGGTGCGCATGAGCATTTCGTGAAAACACTGCGGAATACTGCGATACCGGCAGGCTGCCAAACGCTTATTGTTAATCTGATGACACCTTATCATAAAACGTTCGATATCAGGCTCTCGCCTCTTAAAGCCGATGCGGAGGCCGCGAACCCGCAGTCTTCGACTGATCATGAGGAGCTGATGAAATGAGCGGATATATTGAACCGCGGGATAGCAGCCGTTATTGGTATGGAGACAATGACAAACGTATATTGGAGGTGCTGGCGGGGAGGTATGTCGGCGCGAATCCGCCCGTACCGTTTGCGCTGCGCGCCTTTGCCAAATCGGGAATTTTGCAAAGCGGGAACGGTTTATATGAAATGAACCTTTCGACCAAGCTGCCGGAAGCAAAGCATGGGCAGTACGCCTATCTGTACGGGCTTGTCTGGAGCGATGACGAGCGCTCGATCGACGGCGTGATAGAGCCGTTTAGCCCGATTAAGCTTATGGTGAATGGGGAACAGGTCTATCGTTCCTCCGTTGTCGATGAGCTGAAGCCGGATGCGCAGGCAGTTATCCCTCTTTTGTTCCGTAAAGGGTGGAATCAAGTATTAATCGAAGCGCGCAAAACCGTCGCTGGTTTTGGCTGCCGCTTCGGCGCGGACGAAGCAAAGGTACGTATTCTGCAGGTACTGGCTCCTTTTTCCGAAAGAGCAGGCAGCGCAGGCTGGGTTTATTCAGAACCAGCAGACAACTCCCGATTATTGGGAGCCAGCGTTTCCTTTGCATTCGGTGATTCTGAGGCAGCCAGCGGTTTACGCTGGCTGCCGCGAACGGAGTGGACAGCCGAGGAAGCGATACGGCCGAATGGCGAGCGTTTATTTGGGATTCCTTCCTTACCGGCAGCCGCACTTGGCTGGACTAAGCTGAATATGCAGGGTTGCGATGCCGTGATCGTGCTGGAAGGGACAGCTTACGGCCCGACAAGTATTTGGCTGGAGGGACAATTAGCTGCAGCTCTGACGGAAGCAGGCCCATTCAGAGTCGAAGTGGACGCTTCAGCCGGATACAGCGATTTGCTTGTACGTTCCGTCAGCGGTATGGCGGGCTGGGGCTTCGAGCTGAATGCCAGGCATGAAGGAAAACGTTTGGCATTGGAAGCGCCAGCGCCTATTCACGGTTACAGCGGCGAGTGGTTGTATGCAGGACCGCTCGATTCCAATGATGCCGTAGATCCTGTGACGGTTTGTTCGACTTCAGCGTTATTTCCGGTCATAAACAAAAGCGGAGAGTCCTGCGGTTACACCTATTGGTCCGTTGATGCTCCGCAGACGCGTGTCCGTCCCTATTACGAGAATGCGATGCTGAGCAATAAATGGACAACCGGAAGCGCAACGAACTACGGCCGCTGGGATTATCCGCTCGGCGTAACGATGTATGGACTCTTAAGGACGGCGCGCGAGCTGGAACGCGGGGATTTGCTCGATTACACATTGAGCCATATTCGGAGCTGCACGGACATGTATGACTATGCGATGTGGGACAAAGAGGAATACGGTTTTCCGTCTATTAACCATCAGCTTGTTTTGATCCGAATGCTTGATAACTGCGGATCTTTCGGCTCGGCTATGTTGGAGGCATATGGAGCGGCACAGGATCATACCTTTTTACGAATCGCAAAGCGAATTTCGGAATTTATGCTCGAGCAGCTGGAACGAAAGGAGGACGGGGCTTTTTACCGTCAGTGTCCCGGCGAATATTCGGCGGATACGATGTGGGCAGATGATTTATACATGAGCGGTCCGTTTTTGATTCGATATGCTTTGGTAACCGGAGAGCCGTATTCGCTTAACGAAGCTGCGAAACAGTTTCTATTGTTCAAAAGCTATTTATTTATGGCTGATGAAGGGCTGATGTCGCATGTGTTCGATTTCAAATACGGAAAAGCCACGCTTGTGCCTTGGGGACGCGGAAACGGGTGGTGCTTGTTTTCCTTATCGGAGCTGCTGGAAAAGCTGCCTCTTGACCATGGAGATCGGTCAGCGCTGGAAGCGTTTTTTGAGGAAATGTGCGCGGGCGTTGCTGCTCTGCAAGGCGCTTCAGGCATGTGGCGGCAGGTGCTCAACCAAGCTGACGCTTATGAGGAAGCCTCCTGTACGGCGATGTTCGCTTATGCGATTGCGCGCGGCGTTCGTTTTGGCTGGTTAAAGGAGCAGGAAGCTTATACCGAAATTGCGCTGCGGGCTTGGCGAGGGTTGACTAGCGGAGCGATTGACAAACAGGGCAATGTACACGGCGTATGCAGCGGCTCGCGTTATTCCTTCTCACCCGACTATTACATGTATGATTTACGAACGGTGTTAAATGACAACCATGGAATCGGAATAATGATGCTTGCAGGCGTTGAGATCATGCGTCTGAAAGCAGCAAAGCGCATGAAAGCAACGGCGCAGCTAACAGAAAAGATATAAATAGAGGCAAAAAAATTTTTTTGATAAGTTAAGCGCTTAACCCTAATGACATGGAAGGGGATGTAAATGAAAACTACTCGATTGACGATGTCGCAGGCTTTATTGCGGTTTTTGGATAACCAATATATTTCCGTGGATGGGGAAGAAACAAAATTCGTAACCGGAGTCATGGGAATTTTCGGTCATGGCAACGTGACGGGAATCGGGGAAGCGCTGGAGCGGGATGCCGGAAGCCTGGTCTATACGCAAGGCAAAAGCGAGCAAGGCATGGTCCATGCCGCCGCGGCATATGCCAAGCAGCGCGGGCGAAAGCAAATCTACGCCTGTACCTCCTCCATCGGACCCGGCGCGCTGAATATGGTGACGGCTGCTGCAACGGCAACGGTAAACCGAATACCGGTGCTGCTGCTGCCGGGAGACAACTTTGCCTGCCGCCAGCCCGATCCGGTGCTGCAGCAGCTGGAGGTGCCGGGGGATTATACGGTTTCAGCGGCTGATGCATTTAAGCCCGTCAGCCGTTATTGGGACCGGATTGTCCGTCCCGAGCAGCTCATAAGCGCTGCGCTGCAGGCCATGCGCGTATTGACGGATCCCGCTGAAACAGGGGCCGTAACCCTGGCATTGCCGCAGGATGTTCAAGCGGAGGCGTATGATTATCCTGACGATTTTTTTCAAAAGCGAATCCACATCCTCGATCGAAGACCGCCGGCAAGCGACGCTATCCGAAGAGCTGCGGATTTAATCAAAGAAAAGCGCAGGCCGATCATTATTGCCGGAGGCGGCGTCCATTATGCCGAGGCGACGCAGCAGCTTGCAGCCTTCGCAGCCGCTTTTAACATACCGGTTGCAGAAACACAGGCAGGGAAAAGCGCGCTGCCTTGGGACCATCCGCTTAACATGGGCGCGATAGGAGTCACAGGCTCGTTATCCGCTAATCTGCTCGCTAAGGAAGCGGATCTGATTATTGGCATCGGGACGCGGTATTCGGATTTTACGACCTCGTCGAAATCGGCTTTTAATTTTGAAAATGCAGCCTTCGTCAATTTGAATGTCAACGCCCATGATGCCGTGAAGCTAAACGCCCTGTCTTTAACATGCGATGCAAAGGAAGGGCTCGCAGCTTTGCAGAATGCGCTTGCCGGCTGCCAGTACCAAAGCGGCTATGATGATGCTGAGCTTGCGAAACGAAAAGCCGATTGGGACAGTGAGGTTGACCGTTTGTACGCTGTCCAGGCAGAGGATGGTTTGGCACAGACAAGGGCGCTTGGCATGATCAATGAGACGCTTCAGCCCTCCGATGTTATTGTATGCGCCGCTGGCAGCCTGCCCGGCGATTTGCACCGGCTGTGGCGGTCGTCTGAACCGCGAACTTACCACATGGAATACGGTTTTTCTTGCATGGGTTACGAGGTAAGCGGCGCCTTTGGCGCAGCGCTTGCCGAGCCAAGCCGCGAGGTTTATGCGCTTGTAGGCGACGGCAGCTATTTGATGCTTCACTCGGAGCTGGTGACAAGCCTGCAGGAAGGCGTCAAAATGACCATTTTGTTATTTGACAACCATGGCTTCCAATGCATCCATAACCTGCAGCGGGGGCATGGCAGCGACGGCTTCGGCAATGAATTCCGCTATCGCAGCAAGGAGACGGGCCGGCTCAACGGCGGTTATATGCCGATCGATTTTGCGATGCATGCACGCAGCTTGGGCGCGAAGGCTTACACGGCCCGCACGGAGGAGGAGCTCCGGGAAGCGCTGCTGCAGGCGCGGGAGGAAACCGTGACAACGCTGGTTGAAATAAAAGTACTGCCGGGCACGAACACTTCCGGCTATGAATCATGGTGGCGCGTCGGCGTGCCTGAGGTTTCCGGAAGCGCCAAGGTGGCGGAAGCTTACCGCGAGATGGCGGATCAGATCGGCAATGCAAGCCAGAAATAACTAAGGATAAGACAGGAGGCTGGTTTATGCTGGAGGGCTTGAAGTTTAAACTTGGCGCGCATCCGATTAACTGGGTAGGCGAGGATGTTCGGGAGCATGGAAGTGATACCCCATATGAAACGATTTTGGACGATATTTGCAGGCTCGGCTTGAAAGGAACGGAAATGGGACGCAAGTATCCCCAGGACAAGGAGACGCTGAAAAAGGAGCTGGCTTCGCGGGGCATACAGCTGGTATCGCAGTGGAAATCCGTATTGTTTTCGGATCGTGCCTATCATGAGCAGGAACTGGCCGAATATCGTAAGCATGCCGCTTTCCTGCAGGAAATGGGCAGTAAGGTCATCAGCACGGCAGAGGTCGGAGGCTCGCTCCACTTTGATCCTCGGCGGACGCCGAATGAAAAGAAAGTAATCCCGCTGGACGAAGAGGGCTGGCAGGCTTTGGCAGATGGGCTTAACGCGGCCGGGAAAATCGCCCAAGAGTACGGTCTGAAGCTGACGTACCATCATCACGGCGGAACGGTGGTGGAGAGTCCGGAGGAAATCGACAAGCTCATGGCTCTTACGGATCCTTCCTTGGTTTATCTTTTGTTTGACACCGGTCATGCCTACTACGGCGGAGCAGAACCGATTCATGTACTCCGCAAGCATTACAGCCGTATCGCCTATATCCATTTGAAGGATGTGCGCCAAGCCGTTTTAGATGCTGCTATCCGCGAGCAGGCCGACTTTGTGACCTGCATTCGCAAGGGAGTATTTACGGTTCCCGGCGACGGCTGCATCAATTTCCTGCCGATCATCGCGGAGCTGGATGCCAGAGGTTATGACGGCTGGGCGATGCTGGAGGGTGAGCAGGATCCTGCGGTCCATCCTCCTTATGAATACGCGAACAACGCGTTGAAGCATATCGACAGGATGTACAGTCTTATCGGATCAGGGGAGGGGTAGCACATGGGAACGATTGTCTTTAACGAGAGCAAGCCCATTGATTTTGTTGCGGTTGGCAGGCTGTGCATCGACTTGAATGCGAATGAAATTAACCGGCCAATGGAGGAAACAAGCACCTTTACCAAATATGTTGGAGGCTCGCCGGCGAATATTTGTATCGGCATGGCGAGGCTCGGCCTAAAAGCCGGTTTCGTCGGCAAGGTTGCGGACGATCAGATGGGGCGTTTCATCGTCCGCTACTTGACGGATAACGGAATCGACACCCGCAATGTCGTGACGGATCGAACCGGCGCAGTCACGGGACTTGCCTTTACGGAAATCAAAAGTCCGACGGAATGCAGTATTTTAATGTACAGGGACAATACGGCCGATTTGAAGCTGGAAGCAAACGAAGTCCAAGAGGAACTGGTTGCGGCTGCCAAGCTGCTGCTTATATCCGGGACGGCGCTCGCGCAAAGTCCTTCGCGTGAGGCTGTGTTCCAAGCACTGGAGTATGCAAGAAGGCATGGTGTCGCCGTGGCATTTGATTTGGACTACCGTCCTTATACTTGGACTTCCGACGAGGAAACCGCGGCTTATTATAACCTGGCGGCCGAAAAATGCGACATTATTATCGGTACGCGCGAAGAGTTCGATATGATGGAGCGCTTCGAAAGCCATCTCGCGCATAACGACAGCCAAACGGCTGCCAAATGGTTTGATTACAAAGCGCAAATCGTCATTATCAAACATGGCAAAGAAGGATCCATTGCCTACGCCAAGGACGGCTCTTCACACCGGGCCCAGAGTTTCCAAGCCAAGGTGATCAAAACATTTGGGGCAGGCGACTCCTACGCGGCAGGTTTCTTGTACGGCTTGCTGCAGGGCTGGCCCATCGGCAGGTGCATGACGTATGGCAGCGCCGCAGCGGCAATCGTTGTATCAAGCCACAGCTGCTCGGATGCGATGCCGACCGCTGATCAGGTCAATCGATTTATTGAAGCAAGCAGCAGCCAAATTTGACGTAATCGGAGGCATGGAAATGACAAAAGCAGAACAAGCGGAAACGATTAAAAATTTTATCGGCGGACAGTGGATCGAAGCTGCGGGTGCGGTGAGCGAGCCCGTTTTCAACCCGGCTACGGAAGAAGTTTTAGCCTATGTGCCCATTTCGACGAAGACGGAGGTCGATCAAGCGGTGAAGGCCGCTAAGGCTGCTTTCCAGGCATGGAGCCGGACGCCAGTCCCGAAAAGAGCACGCATTCTGTTCAAATACCAGCAGCTTCTTATCGAGCATTGGGAAGAGCTTGCCCGGATCATTACGCGGGAAAACGGAAAAAGCTACACGGAGGCTTACGGCGAGGTGCAGCGCGGCATTGAATGCGTAGAATTTGCCGCAGGCGCACCGACGCTGATGATGGGAAAGGTGCTTCCGGATATCGCATCCAATCTGGAATCGGCGATGTACCGCTATCCGATTGGGGTCGTAGGAGGGATCACGCCGTTTAATTTTCCGATGATGGTGCCCTGCTGGATGTTTCCGTTAGCCATCGCATGCGGGAATGCTTTTGTGCTAAAACCATCGGAACGAACGCCGCTTCTTGCCAATCGGCTTGCAGAGCTGTTCGCCGAAGCGGGACTGCCGAACGGCGTATTAAACGTCGTGCATGGCGCACATGATGTCGTTAACGGCATTTTGGAGCATAAGGATATCGCTGCCGTATCGTTCGTAGGCTCCCAGCCAGTGGCTGAGTATGTTTATAAAACAGGCACGGCGCACGGCAAACGGGTGCAGGCGCTGGCCGGGGCCAAAAACCATTCGATCGTCATGCCGGATGCGGACATGGATGCCGCGGTGCAGCAAATCATAGGCGCGGCGTTTGGATCGGCGGGAGAGCGCTGCATGGCCTGCGCGGTCGTGGTCGCCGTTGGTGAAGCCGGCGACAAACTGGTCAGCAAGATTACGGAGGCAGCCGACGGGATCGTTATCGGCAATGGCATGGACAATGGCGTATTCCTAGGTCCCGTCATCAGAGGACCGCATAAGGAACGTACGCTTGGCTATATTGACCGTGGCGTAAAGGAGGGCGCGCTGCTCGTTCGGGACGGCAGAACGGATTCCGCGGCAAGTGACAAAGGTTATTTTGTAGGACCCACGATATTTGACCATGTGACCATCGAGATGAAAATATGGGAGGATGAAATATTTGCGCCCGTGCTCTCTATCGTTCGGGTAGATACGTTGGAGGATGCGATCGAGCTGGCGAACAAATCGGAATTCGCCAATGGCGCCTGCTTGTTTACGCAGGATGGAAGCCATGTACGCCAGTTCCGCGAAACGATTGACGCGGGGATGCTGGGCATTAATTTGGGCGTGCCGGCGCCGATGGCTTTTTTTCCTTTCTCCGGATGGAAAAAATCTTTTTACGGCGATCTGCATGCGAATGGTACGGACGGCGTTGAGTTTTATACGAGAAAAAAAATGGTCACTGCGCGCTGGTAGCCTAAATGGCTGACGCTATCTGTTGAACCAGAAGTCGCTCCGCAAAAGCATAGGAGGAATCATGCCATGGAAAAAGTGAATATCGGGATTATCGGAGCGGGCAGAATCGGGAAAATTCATGCCGACAATATAATGAGGCTGCCGAGTGCCCATGTGTATGCAATAAGCGATCCCTACGCAAACGATGCATTGCGCGAATGGGCAAGCGTGAGAGGAATCGGAGTTGTGTCAGAGGATTGCGAGGCATGGATCAATGATCCGCAAATTCACGCGGTATTTATTTGCTCGCCTACGGACACGCATGTGCCGTTGATCAAAAAGGCAGCAGCGGCAGGCAAGCATATTTTTTGCGAGAAGCCGATCAGCATGAGCGTCGCTCAAACGAAAGAAGCGCTGGAGGCCGTTAGCGAAGCAGGCGTAAAGCTGCAAATCGGCTTCAATCGGCGCTTTGACCACAATTTCCGCAGGGTGAGAGAGCTGATTGACGCCGGACAAATCGGGGAGCCGCATATCGTAAAAATAACATCCCGCGATCCGAATCCGCCGAGCGAGGATTATATTCGATCATCGGGCGGCATTTTCATGGATATGATGATTCATGATTTTGATATGGCCCGTTATGTCTCGCGCTGCGAAGCAGAGGAGATCCACGCCTACGGCAGCGTGCTTATTGATTCGGTATTTGAGCGATGCGACGATGTCGATACGGCAATTGTCATGATCCGATTCAAAAATGGCGCCGTCGCCGTTATTGATAACAGTCGTAAAGCCGTCTACGGCTATGATCAGCGGGTCGAGGTGTTCGGCTCTGGCGGCAGCGTTGCGGTTACGAATGATTATCCGAATACGGCAGAGGTTCATACGGCAGAAGGCGTACGCCGCGATAAGCCGCTTCATTTTTTCCTGGAACGCTATAATGATGCCTACATTGATGAGACAAAGCAGTTCATTACCAGCATCATGGAGGACCGTGATGTAATGGTTGACGGCAACGACGGACTTCAAGCGGAATTAATGGCCTTGGCAGCTAATTTATCTCTGCGCCTTGGCAGACCCGTTAAGCTGTCGGAAACACTTGAGCTTGCTGCGCCTAATCCCATTTTAGGAGGATAAATAATGACATCTAACTTAATTGTGCCCCAGCATGCAGCAGTAGGGACAGACGGCTCCGTTTTGAACATAACACCGGAGTCGGCTGGCTGGCAGTACGTTGGTTTCGAAGTCATAAAGCTGCAGCCAGGCCAGAAAATCATTCGGCAAACCGCTGACCGCGAAATATGTTTGGTCCTGCTCAGCGGCAAAGGTGACCTAAAGACATCAAGCGCGCATTGGAACAATATTGGGAATCGATACAGCGTTTTCGAGAAAATACCGCCTTATGCCGCCTATGTGCCAAGTGAGGACCGGTATGAATTTATTGCTCAAACCTCGGTCGAGCTCGCGGTTTGTTCAGCGCCAGGCAAGCCGGGATACGAAGCAAGATTAATCGTACCTGAACAAATCGGAGTCGAGGTACGGGGGAGCGGCAGCATGCAGAGGCTGGTTCATAATATTTTGCCTGAGAGGGAGCCGGCCGAGAGCCTCCTTGTCGTAGAGGTGTTTACGCCTGAAGGGCATTGGTCGAGCTATCCGCCGCATAAGCATGACCGCAGCGCGCTTCCCGAGGAGTCTTTGCTCGAAGAAACGTATTATTTTCATATTGAGCCTGTGCAGGGGTTTGCCATACAGCGGGTGTATACTGACGATCGTTCATTGGACGAGACGCTTGCCGTAAGGAATGGGCAAGCGGTGCTTGTGCCGAGAGGCTACCATCCGGTTGCAGCGCCGGCCGGCTATGAGGTCTACTATTTGAATGTTATGGCAGGACCGGTCCGCACATGGAAGTTTTATAATGATCCTGATCATGAATGGCTGATTAAGAAATGATTGCCAATCTTCCAACTCTTTGAGCATAATAGAGTATGAGCGAACAGGCGAGCGAGGAATTGAGATGAAAGCGACCATATACGACGTAGCTAGAGAAGCGGGCGTTTCTATCGCAACCGTGTCGAAGGTTATTAACGCGAAAGGGAAAATAAGCACGGAGCGGCGCAATCAAATTTTTGCGATTATGCAGAGGCTGCAATACCAGCCAAGCGCGATCGCATCGGCTCTTACCAGTAAGCATTCCTTTACGTTAGGTTTGCTTATTCCGGATATCGCCAATCCTTTTTTTGCCGAAGTTGCCCGGGCTGTTGAGGATCGCGGACATCAATTTGGCTACAGCGTCATCATTTGCAGCACGGATAACAAAGATGAGCGGATCGAACGTTATATTTCCGTTTTAAAGCAAAAACGAGTAGACGGCATCATCATTGGTACAGGTCTCGAAAATAACGCCATAATACAAGATATTAGCTCGATTATCCCCATCGTTGTTATCGGGCGCGAGGTCACCTCTTTCCCCGTGCATACGGTTGTAGCGGAGGATTGTAACGGCGGGGCTCTCGCAGCCCGCCATCTGCTTAGTCTCGGACATACGAAAATGGCGGTGTTGGCTGAGAGCCTGCAGATAAGCAGCAGCCGTGAAAGGGTTCGAGGTTTTAGGCAATCGCTAAATGAAGCCGGAATTTCACTTCCTGACGATAGCATCGCGGCCTGCAAAAAAGGGCTGGAGGACGGGAAAGCGAAGGCAGCGGAGCTTCTTTGTCGGATCGAGCGGCCGACGGCGCTGTTCTGCTGCAATGATATGATAGCTGTCGGTGCTCTACAGGCGGCGAAGGAGAGCGGTATGCGCGTGCCTCAAGATTTATCAATCGTAAGCTTCGATAATACCTTATTGGCGTCGGTTATGAATCCGCCGTTAACCTCGATTGCTCAGCCTATGGATCAATTAGGAGAGGCTGCTGTCGATTTGCTTATTCAGCAGTTCACAGATTCGAACACTGCCAAGCAGCGGATTGCGCTTCGCACAGAGCTGATCGTAAGGGATTCCACAGCCGTGGCAAGTACGAGCGAGACATTGTAGAAAGTAAGCATGTCATGTTAAAATTAAGGATCGCTATAATGTCCTATCTTATTCGAAGCTCCTCTGCATGGAACTGAGCGATCAGGCCTTGCGGAGGCGCTTTTTTATTACACAGACTTGAAGGGAAGCGGAAATATGACGGTACGGCTGGACAATGACTGGTCTGAGAAGTTAAATGGCGAGCTTCAAGCCCCCTATATGCTTGAACTGCGGGCAAAGCTTGATGTTTTGTACAAGAGCAAGACGGTGTATCCGGAACAACCTAACATTCTTAATGCACTTCATTATACATCCTATAAACAAACGAAAGTGGTTATCCTCGGGCAGGACCCATACCATGGCCCAAAGCAGGCGCATGGGCTTAGCTTCTCCGTTCAGCCGGGCATGAAGGTGCCGCCGTCACTGAAAAATATTTACAAGGAGTTAGAATCGGACCTCGGCGCACAAATTCCGGACCATGGCAGCTTGGAGACTTGGGCAAGGCAAGGCGTGCTTCTGTTAAATACGGTGCTAACGGTCGAGGAGGGCAACCCCAATTCCCATCAAGGGCTCGGCTGGGAGCGATTTACCGATGCGGTTATAGCCGCACTGAATGAGCGGGAGAGACCCGTTGTATTCATGCTCTGGGGAAAGCATGCAGAGGCGAAAGCCGGCGCCATTGATACGGACAAGCATCATATTATTTCCTCGCCGCATCCGAGCCCATTTGCGGCGCGTAGAGGTTTTTTTGGGAGCAGGCCTTTCTCGCGGGCGAACGCTTTTCTCGAGAAGATAGGGTGTGAGCCCATTGATTGGACGATTCCTATGCTTTCTGAGCTTGAAAGTAAATGAAAAAGGCTTCTCCATTGTCTGAACATCAGCTCAGACTAGTAGAGAAGCCTTATCGTAAGACAGAGGTTTTCGCTTATTCGGCGATAATCGCAGAGCCCGCAGATGCTTGGCTCGAATCCGCAGCTTCAGGAAGCACTGGTTTTAGCTTGGCATCGACATAAGTGGATACCGAGACATCTGTGATGACCTGAGGATACATTTTATCCGGATCAGGTAGAATCGTCTCGAGATAAATGACAGCTTTGTCGCCTTCAAAACCGATAGAAGCAATCCGAATACCGTAGCCAGGATGCGGCACTTGGGCGGTGACGGTCACTTTGTTAATTTCAGCGTTTACTGCGGTTACGGAAATCGTAGGATTCAGAACCGGTTGCTCAGGAAGATCAGGAATAGGTGTCGTCTCCTTTACGAATTGCATGGCCCCATAGAGCCAGCCGGCAGCCTCGCTGCGTGTAATGGCTTTCTTCGGATAAAACTTGTTTGATTTATCCAAGGTAACAATCTTACTAATGATCAGCTTCTGAATGCTGTCCATATAATCCTTGTTCACGTCAGACTCGTCCTCGAGCAGCATAAAAATTTCGATAAAGGCATAATCGCCTTTGGTCATCATCGCTTTGAACAAATGATGTGCAAATTGCTCACGCGTCATGATGTCATTAGCTTTTACCGTTTTCGGGATTTCCAAGCCGTTTAGATTCGCGATGATAAAGGCATCGGAGTACCAGGCATCATCCTTTAGATTCGTAAAGTAATCGCTTGCTTTCGGCGCTTTAATGAAGCGGATGTGATCAATGTTAAGGTCTAACCCTTTAACGATCAACGAAACGCCTTGCGCATAAGTAAGCTTGCCGTTCGGATTGTACTTATCATGCTTATCGCCGCTTAATATGCCCAGCTTTTGAAGCTCCTCGATTTTTTTCTCATTTGGATCATTTTTAACATCCTTGAACGCCCAGACGGTTTGTCCGAGACTGAAAAGCATCATCGCAACCAGCGTTACGATTATTAGGGATCGTTTTTTCATGTGGTCACCTCGTTTATTATTTGCTGCAGCACTTATTTGACGTTGAGGCGTGGCAAATTGTTGCAATCCCAATAAAGATAATAAAAAGAACCCTTGAAATCAAGGGTATCCCTTTTGAACAGTATATTTTAAAATGTTAATTCGGAATCAATCCGACTTGTTTTCTAAGCGTAACAGGAGGAAACGGATTTCCAATATATCCATTCGAACCTTCCAAGGAAATGACTTTGGCAGGCATGCCAACGACTACGCCATGGTCAGGAACATCTTTTGTTACCACAGAATTAGCTCCGATCGCGGCATGGTTTCCGATTTTCACATTACCGATAATCATGGCTCCCGCGCCGATATAAACAAAGTCGCCAATAGTAGGCACGCCTATGTTTTTGCCTCTGCTGCTCGCACCGATCGTTACTCCTTGCATGATATTGCAATTTTCTCCAATCGTGGCTAGGCTGCTAACGACAATGCCTCCATAATGCCCGATATAAAATCCTTTGCCTATTTTGGTGCTTGGAGATATTGAAATTCCATATTTGTATTTATATCTTTGAAGCATAACCATCGAAATGGCGTACGCTCATGGATTCTTCGTATCTGAAGAGATCGGATAACCAGTGCAGTTTCAGCTCTTTAAAATTCAATGTTAACACTCTCCATATAAATTGGTCGGTAGTTCTTTATAAAGAACTATAAAACAATTTACTGACCTTTTCAATAGTGGAGTGATAGTTATCTTCTTATAAAATCTTATTATGTTCTTAATTAAGAATGTGTTACAATGATAAAACCGCATTTATCTATTAAATAAAGAGGATGGATACGATGAAAAGCATAATGAATCTTTTTAGCATTTTGATTGGTGCTTTGATTACCTTGTTTATTTTCGTTTTTTTTATCATTACTCCTCCGAATAACGATGCGCTGCATATGTTTAAGGGCCATTGGGTTTCAGGGAAAGTTTATTATCTGCACATAAGCAACTTAGAAAATACGCAATGGATCGAATACCAATCGAACTAAAAGAAAGCTCCATTGCATTTAATGCCGCCGACAGGGGATGTCAGCGGCTTTTTTTACGCATGGTTACTAAACCCAAGGACTTAATCTGGAGCAGCAGCCGAATGATCCCTTTTCCAGATGATCCAAGCAAGGATACCCATCGATACGATTCCGCCAAGTAAACCTAATGCCATATCTTTTTGCGTATCGAAGATATCTCCTTGCATTCCTACGAATTTGGCTTCGCCGCTAGGACCGGCTACTAAGGCGGCTAACATTTCTAAGATCTCGAAAAACGCGCTGAAACCAAGAACAACGATTACTGGGAGAACATAGGACCAGATCCCGTACAGCTTTACTTTGGATTTTAAAATCTCCAGGAAGGGAAAAGCAAAGAAGAATCCAAAGGCGAAATGAACAACTTGGTCGTAATGGCTTCTTTTTGTATGAAAAGTGGTTTTTAACCAGTCATCCAGCGGTGTGCCTTCATAGGTAAAGTGTGCCGCATAAGTATGAAGACAAAAGAAAACGAGTATCAAAAGATAGGACAGATTCGAAAAACGAAACCGCTTGTAAGTGAAGGCAAGGATAAGAATAATAATGGTAGGCGTTATATTATAAGCGTACCATAATAATCGATCAGTGGGCGAAATAGCCATTAGACCAAAAAATAGGATAAATATGATGATCATTAGGTGTAAAGGTTTATTTCGAGCAAAAGGAATGGCATTACTCGTCCATTCTCGTTGGGTTGAAGTCATGGGCATTATTCTCCTTCCGTTGATGCCCATAGGGTTCCCGATGTAAGGAAAGTAAATACAGAATACGATCATTAATGCATCGAGCATCGAAGGTATCATAAAATGAAAAAAACCTCCTGACGGAGGGATCAAGAGAGGATATACGATATATAAAATAAGAGAAAACCCGCAAATCCCAAAAGGGTTTGCGGGTTTTATTTGAATGATCTGAACAGGGTTCGAACCTGTGACCCCTACCCTGTCAAGATAGTGCTCTCCCAGCTGAGCTACCAGATCATGTTAGCGACAATTAATAATATAGCAGGACGAAGAACTCAAGTCAACACTTTTTTAACAATTGGTAAAACTGCGGTTGAGAAGAGGACTCTACATTTGTGAAGCCGCTCATTAACCCCGGCTATTTGCCATACTGCCAGAGTATTCATTTAGGAGATGGTCGAGCTCTTGGCTGATTTTGACAACGGCTTGATCAGTAAAGTTATTGCAAGCTTCGAACAATCGAACCATTTCCGCTCTTACTTCTTCAATTTTTTGCTGATAAAAATTATTATCCATCACAATCCCTCCAACGGTTCATTTGTTATATTTAGAATAAACGAAGGTTGTTAGAATTTTTTCCAAAAAGTAATTAGTTTTTTGTTAGATTCTTGAACAATGATACAAAATGTAGCCTTCGTATGCAACTATCTACACCGAATATAGTATTATGAAACATTTTTATGCTCGAAGCGGCTGCGAAGAAATCCGAAGTAGAAAAGAACCCCTTAAGGAATTTCAAGCCTGAGAGGTTCATTTTACACGCGAATATCCAGATTATTGCCTAAATCGGGCTGTGCATTTTTTAACATTTGAACGAGATCATTTGCTTGCTGCTCAGCGGTGTCTTTGCTCAATGACATGACACGGATGCTGGCTGCAAGCGTTAACCGGTTCTGGCTCATCGCCAAGGATGCTGCTGCAATATCCATCATACACCTCCTACTTATGTTATCGGCAGTTAGGAGGTGTATTTTAATACTTAAGAATTTTTATGTTAACAAATTGTAAATGTGCTCATAGATCTTTGCTTTGCGGCAGGGGACGATGGAAGCCGTTTACGCTTGCTTGTTTTTATGACTCATGCGGGATATCGCATTTGTTGCGAATGAAATGGATTTGGTTGCGGATCCGGTTTAATTGCTGCACCTGTTCCTCCGATTGACCGCTGTGCGCCGCTTGCTCGAGTTGCTCAAGTTCCTGGAGCAAGTTAGGTAAATCGGTCGAAGCATTCGAACAATTGTAATTGCTCTCTACATTTTCAAGCATGGTTTTGCCTCCCTTTGCGTATGGTTTCATCTTTGCATGTTTATCCAGTGTCCGTCGATTAGTATGAGCATTTTACAAATGAGTATGCATGTTGGAAACGTATACTAAAGGAAATCGTTCCAGCATACCTTTATAGAAAGCGCGCAGGAGGCGGTTCGTGTTGGCTGCACAGTATGCCTACTTGGCCATATGGCTAATAGGGATGTTTGGGATTATTGGTATCGTTATCGGTTCTGTCGCCAAATTCGCTATTCAGGATTCCTTATCGCATGACGAGCAATTTGTATGGAGACGGAAATTACCGGCAGAAGCGTTCAAAAGAAAATAATATTAAATCCGGTGGGTGCGTGTAATACGGCTCGCCGGTTTTTTTTGATTATTTTTGCATAGGAAGGGCGAAGGGAAGGGGATGATAAAGCTTGGCGCACAAATTATACCGAAAGGGGCTAAAAATCATGAGCGAAATAAACAGCGGTCAAGATACGAGAGAGCAGATCGTTGCAGTACAAAGAGACGGAGACGGTGATCTAACCGCTTTTAAAACGAATAGCGGCCGGGTCCTTGATTATGCTACGGCACTTCAAGAAGTACAAGCAGGGCATATTGCGGGAGTTAATTCTTTTAAAGGCAGAGATGGCGAGTTTTACATTCGCGGCGACGCTGACGGGGATCCGACAAACAATTTGGATCAGCTGCCAATCTTTTAGGTTCGAATAATTAACGGGGTAAACTTACTATTTGAAGAAAGGCGCCTGCATGCCAATCATGCGGCGCCTTTTGTTGCGATTATTGAATAGGATAAGACTTATGCTGCTCGACGATTCGCATAGATCCTGTCCGGCCTCTGTACTGCTCTATAGCGTCGCCGTAATGCATGAGCCATATTTTCTCTTGAATATCTTCTGGAAGGCTTAGAAGCTCTTCTAGGGAAGCGTGCACGACGCCTGGAGCTTCAAGCTGGCAATCATGGTAAATCGTCGTTACGCCTTCATCGACCAGCTGCCTTAGAAGCGCCGGATCGAAGCGCATATCGGCCGAGTAGAAAAATGTTTTGTTAAATATAAAGGAATAGCTAGGCTTATTCGCAATATGCTTGGTTTGCAGCAACTTAACACTCAGCCCTTCGTGTATTTCGATTTCTATATTCGGCTCGAGTGCGCGGACATCAAAAAAATCATCCAGCTTTTCCAACAGTTCTTGCGTCAGGCCGCCTCGAAGCGTCTGTTCCCAAAGCGGTTCAACAAGCGTCTCCGCGAGATAGAGGACAGGCTTACGGTTATATTTAAACATCATCTGGAAAGCATACTCTTCCAATCCGCCAACATGGTCCCCATGAATATGACTGATTAACACCCCGTCCAGCTCTTGAAAGGAGATCCCTTGTTGATGCAGTGCTTTAGGAAGGGTAATCCCGCAATCTACAAGCAGTCGAAAACCATTCTTTTCAATGAGCGCATTGTTATTGTCGTATTTTTTGGCAAAAGCGCTGCCCGTCCCAATCATTGTTATGTTCAAAACAATACCCCCTCGATTTTCCATCTATTTAATGTACCAAATTTTAAGGATTCCTGACAATTACGGATGCACATTCGCCTTTCCCTACATACAATGCTAAAGCGATACGTACAGTGGAGGCGAACTAGGGATGAGCAAAGGAAAAGGTAAAACAGCAAAGAAAAAACAGCCGGCAAGTGACCGCAAGCATTACAATTATAAGCTTGTACTCTCAGATACCTGTGCGGTGTGCAAAACACCTTGCGCGAGAGGGATGAGCTATTTGGCAAGAATGAGAACGCCTGGAACCGTAGGGAAGGGTGTCCCTTGCGTATTAACGAGAACGTATGGATAATAATATGATTTCGCTCGTCTATTTCCCAGGCAAGCGCAGGTTTCAACATCGTTTGACAGTGCTGGTCCGATAGCACTAAGAGCAAAATAGTTTCACAAAAACGCAACTTTGCATGAATATCCGAGTATAACCATACATCCAGGCTATCGGATGGAGGGCACAACTATGAAATTCAGAAAAGTTGCAATTCTGCTGCTGTTGCTGTCTCTATGGGGCGGAACGATGCTGTTTGCAGATTCTGCAACGCAGAGGGTACGCGTTTTCATTAATGGGGCGGAGCAGGATGACGGGGGATTAGTGACCGAAGGCAGAACCTATTTGCCGCTTCGTCAATTGGCTACATCTATGCAAGCTATCGTTGAGTGGGACAATCAAACCAAACGAGCGATTGTGTATAAGCCGAATGTGCACATGTTCCTATTCCAAAATAACGCGGTTTTCGGAAATGTGGCAAAAGGCTATCAAGCCAAGTTTAAAGTGTTTGCTCAGATCGACAATTTAAAAACAGATATCGTAGCTGTAAAGGTATCGATCTTCGACCCGAACGGGAGAGAAAAAGTCATTCAAACAGAAAGCGTGAATACGTCCAAGGACAATTTCTGGTATGCAACGGATGATATCGATTATAAATTCGAATTCAGCGGGAAATATCCGATTCGGTTCTTTCTGAAGCTGAAGGGCTCCGACGAGTGGACCGCCGTATCGGAAAAATTAATTTCTTCGCTTTGATTGCTTGGTTTAGAGAAGGCGCTCCTTATATCTTAGGGGGCGTCTTCGTTTGACCGCTGATAGAATGTCATGTTACTATACGATAGTCTGTAAACATATTTGAAATGGGGTAATAACATGAGCGAGCATCAGCATGGCGATGATTGCGGCTGTGGCGAAGACCACGAGCATGAAGAGCATGTCTTTATCGTGACTGACGACGAGGGCCAGGAACGTGAGATGGTCATGGTTTATACGTTTGAATCCGAAAACAATGTGTATGCTGTATTGCTGGACCGCAACGATCCGGAAGCGGACGGCGTCATTTTCCGTATTGAAGAAGAAAACGATGAGTCCTTCCTAGTCGGTATCGAAGACGATGCGGAATGGGATCGCGTTACTGCGATTTACGAAGAAATTGCCCGTACGGAGAGCGAAGAGAAGTAATTCTAATTCGCCTGCCTGCGAACAGCCAAATGAAAACGATCTGCGGGTTTCGCTTGCGGATCGTTTTTTTGTTGCCCATATTTACAAAGCATGAACTTATTTTCGCGGATTAAAATAGAGTGTTCGGCCATTGAACATGGTCAGCTCCGCTTTCAACCGGCCGGCAATAAATTTACACAGCTCGTTCGCCTTCGCTTTGTCGCCGTGGGTAGCTTCGACAGGGAGGACGACCTGTATGCAGGATACAACAGCTCCGGATGCGCTCTCCGCTTCGCTTGGGCCAAAAATGATATGCTTATACAGCGGATTGATCCCTTTTAAATAAAACCAGCGCTCATCCTGTTTGGATTCGATGGTATAGGGGAAAGCGGCTTCGGCATAATTCCATTCCAGCTGCGAGCCGGTTAGGGCGGTTTGTTCCCGGTAATGCAAAAGCTGGTCCTTGATACCTTCTAATGTAAGCATCTCCACGGATGATCCTTGCACGAACTTTATGTAAGCGCTTTGACTCATCGCATCTCACCTCTGCCAACATCATAGCATGCCCGAAATGGCTTTACAATAAGTGGCATTCCACAAAAAAGGGCAAGAAAAAACCGACCTTAGAGGCAAGCTGCTGCTCTAAAGCCGGTTCTTTTTCTTCTTTATGAAATCGCTGTTTCTTCGACGATTACTTTTACGAATTCAATGCTGCGATCCTCCGGTCCTTTAACCGGCAGGCCTACTTGGACATGATCGACGATATAGTCGATGTTCTTCTGCGTAATGACCTCGCCCGGCAAAAGTATAGGGATTCCCGGCGGGTAGACATAAATAAATTCGGCAATGATGCGTCCGGCAGATTCTTTGAACGGAAGCACTTCCGTCTCACCGTAGAATGCATCGCGCGGCGTCAGGGAAAGCTGGGGAATATCCGGTATTTTGACGACTAATTCACGTGCCTCGGCGCCTTCATGGAATCTCTCGGAGAGTCCGCGCAGCGCAATTAACAATTTTGATACGGAATCGGAGGTATCTCCTGGCGTAACTAGGCAAAGAATGTTATACATATCGCTCATTTCAATCTCAACATTATAGTTGTCTCGAAGCCAGTTTTCCGTTTCATAGCCGGTAATGCCGAGATGACGGACATGGATGGACACTTTTGTCGGATCGTAATCATAGGTAGCCTCATCACCGAGAATTTCTTCACCAAAGCAATAAAGACCCGGAATCTCATTGATTTGCTTGCGAGCGAACTGGGCAAGCTCAATTGCGCGCTCGGCGATAGCATGTCCGTTCAAAGCAAGATTGCGCCTCGACGTATCAAGCGACCCTAACAAAATATAAGAAGTAGAAGTTGTGGTCAGCATACTGATAACCGTTTGTATGCGGTGCGGGTTAACTCTGCCTTTGCGCACGTTCAGCACCGAGCTTTGCGTCATGGAGCCTCCGAGCTTATGGACGCTGGTTGCCGCCATATCCGCGCCTGCTTGCATGGCAGACATAGGCAGCTTCTCATGGAAATGAATGAGCACGCCATGCGCTTCGTCTACAAGCACGGGGATGTCAAAGCTATGTACGAGATCGACGATCTCCTTCAAATTCGCACATATCCCGAAATAGGTCGGGTTGATGACGAGAACAGCTTTTGCATCGGGATGCCGCTCAAGCGCCTTGCGTACGGAACGTGTCGTAATGCCGTGATCGATCCCAAGATTGTTGTCCCTTGCAGGGGAAATGAAAACGGGCCTTGCGCCGGCAAAAATAATGGCAGCCATAATCGACTTGTGAACATTGCGGGGTACGATAATTTTGTCGCCAGGCGCGCACACGGTCAAAATCATGGTCATGATCGCTCCGCTCGTGCCTTGTACGGAGAAATAGGTGTAATCCGAACCGAATGCGTCAGCTGCCAGCTTCTGCGCTTCTTCAATAACGCCTGTCGGCTGATGCAGGTCATCAAGCGGTGCTATATTGATTAAATCGATCGACAACGCGTTATCTCCGATAAATTCGCGAAATTCGGAATCGCTGCCCAATCCTTTTTTGTGTCCGGGAATATGGAACTGTACGGGATCCTGCTCCGCATGACGGCGAAGCGCGGTGAATAGCGGGGTTTTGGTATGGTCCATCGCTCTCATCCCTGCCTTTCATTAGAGGTTACAAACAAAGTTGAGTATAGCAAATACAGGGGGGAATGCAAGCTTCATTTCAAGAAAAGGGCAAGGTTTGTCGATTTGTTCTTCAATTGTTCATACATGATTGATAATTGGATATGGTAACATAGGTTGGTGGAGGGGTTGCAGCATGAAAGATAAACGTATGCTTATTGTAATGGCAATATTAATGACAACTTTTATTGGGTTCGGCATTATCATTCCGGTTATGCCGGAAATTATTCAAGCCGCGGATCCGAATAAAGCGGAAATACATACAGGCCGGATGCTGGCTATTTATTCCGCAGTCTCATTTTTTCTATCTCCGTTTTGGGGCAGCTTATCCGACCGGATAGGCAGACGGCCGATTATCTTAATCGGCGTTCTTGGTTTTGCGGTAAGTTTCCTGCTGTTTGGTCTTTCTTCGGACAACTTGACGCTTATGTACCTGTCACGGGTTCTTGGCGGTTTGTTTTCTGGGGCGGTTGCTTCCGTTATTGTGGCATACGTAGCGGATATTACGCCGCCGGAGTCGCGAACAAAGGGGATGGGACTTGTCGGGATGTCGATCGGACTCGGCTTTACGATCGGTCCCGGCGTAGGCGGACTACTGAGCGTGATCTCGCTGGAAACGCCTTTTTACATGGCCTCGGCGCTTGCGCTGATCACCTTTGCGCTGGCAGCATGGAAGCTGAAGGAATCGCTCGCTCCCGAGCACCGGCGTTCTTCATCGGAGAAAAAGGTATCAAGATGGGCTGCTTTTACCGGCCCGCTTAAGTATTTGTACGTGCTGGCTTTTTTCGTCACCTTCACGCTTGCCGGGATGGAAGCGACTTTGCAATTTTTCGGCATGCGAAGGTTCGACGTGACTCCGCTGCAGGTCGGCATCTTATTTTTTGTATGCGGCTTTGTGGGTGCACTCGTTCAAGGAGGCGTCGTACGCCGCCGCATCAAGAAAGGCGAGGAGCCGAAATACATCGCAATCGGACTCGTCATCTCAGCCCTCGGCTTTTTCTTGCTGTTAGGCGCCCATTCGCTTTGGTGGGCTACGCTATCCCTTGCGGTTTTTGGAGTCGGCAACTCTTTAATCAGGCCTTGCGTGACTTCGCTCATTACGCAGAAGACAACGGTTGGGCAGGGCGTAGCTTCCGGACTCAGCTCGTCGATGGACAGCCTGGGCCGTATCGCTGGACCGCTGCTCGGTTCTTTCTTCTTCACCATTGAGATGGGATTGCCATATTTACTAGGCGGGATATTGTGCTTAGCCGCGCTGCTCCTGCTGCTTCGGTTCCGTCAGCTCGACAGGACAAGCATCGATGAAGTGAGCTTGCAATCTGCCAAATAAACAGTAAAAAAGCCGGTTACTCATCTTAAGATGGATAACCGGCTTTTTTTACTGCCGTTCTGGCGCAAGACCTTTTGTTATAAATGCGATGGTGGCTTCCCTTTCGGTATCGTCATGCCAAGCATTACCGGAAACATTGCCGGAAAATGATCTGCTGAGCACATAACCGATCAGGGCAGAAGCGGTTAAACGGATAACCGTGGTTGGCGCCCAATCGATGACGGCGCCTTGCTTCTGGAATTTTTGAATATTAATGCTGAACTTCTCAATCACCTTAGAGAGAATCTGTTTCTGAAATTGCTCTTGCAGGTCGGGATGAAACGGTATCTCCTGAATGAATATTTTGAAAACCTGCATGTTTTTTTCGAGAAATGCAATTCGGTTCTCAATGATTGCCCGCAGCATCTGGTCTAAGCTGTCAAAGCTGCTGTCAAGCACCTTATAAAAGTCACGCAGGACAAACGGGGCGACAAGCTTAGCCATCACGGGTGCTACGATTGAGAAAAGCAAATCTTTCTTCGTTTTGTAATGGCGAAAAATCGTTCCTTCGGCAACGCCCGCCCGCTGAGCAATTTCACTCGTCGACGAAGCGGCGAATCCTTTTTGCGCGAATATCTCAGAGGCAGCCTGCACGATTTTTAGCTGCTTCTCGGTCATTTTTGCTTCATCGTCATCTAGCTTCAACAGCTCCTGCAGCCATTGCTCCACTGGTTCTTGCATGTCAGACACTCCTTCGCATAACCCATTCCATTCATTATATCAAATGCTTATCGCAGCTACATACGACGATGCTTTTTCAGTGCCAGCACGTTTAAAAGAGCAAATAGGAGAGAGAAGCCTGCAAGCACGTATACATCCGCTTGAAAATCTCTCCAGCCCTCGCCGCGGATCATAATGCCTTGCATCGCGTCTGCACCATAGTAAAGCGGCATAAGCATGCTTAGCTTTTGCAGCCATGGATTCATGGCATCGAGATTAAACAAGCCGGAGAAAAACGCCTGCGGCACGATGACAATCGGAATGAATTGAATGATTTGAAATTCACTGCTTGCAAACGAGGAAAGCAGCGTTCCAAGCGTTAATGCCGTTAATGAAAGCAATAAATTAATCATCAGCATATAGCCAATGTTTCCAGCCATGTATAGCCCCAATACGTCGACGGAATACCAGGCGATTAAGGAAGCCTGCAGTAAGGTGAAAATGCCGAATCCGGCTAAATAACCAATCACGATCTCGCTTCGGCGGATCGGCGTGGCGAGCAAGCGCTCCAAGGTTCCGCTGGTTCTTTCCCTCAGAAAGGAAACGCCGGCAAGCAGGAAGACGAAGAAGAACGAGAAAAAACCAATGAGTATGGGTCCAAAGGAATCGAAAGCTGCCATATCCGGTCCGCCGTGCAAATAAGCAATAGCAGGAGCCATGCCTTCTCCGTTTGTTTGCAAGGCATTTTGCACCAGCAGCAATATCGCCCGGTTGATCGATGGATCGCTGCCCTCAAGCATCAATTGCGGACCGTCTCCGCCAAATTGAAGGACGCCATCCAGATCGCCTGCTTGAATAGCGGCTTGAGCAGCGGCATCCGTGTCAAAGCTGATCACTTCGGCTCCTAATTGCCCGAATTTTACTGTCAAGGCAGCAGGGAGATGAACCGTGCCGATTACGGGAGAAACGGCTTGCCCGTCAAAGACCAGCTTCATCAAGCTTAGAATGAGGAGGGGGGCAAGAAACAATAAGGCAAGCGTCCGTTTGTCGCGCAAAAATTGATTGATGATCCGGATAGCGAGTGCTCGTATTCTCATCGCGGTTCACCTGCGCTTTGGCCTAGAGCAATGAATGCTTCCTCTAATGTACTGCTGTCGGCTTGTTCCATGATCGCTTGCGGCGTATCGACTGCTATCAGCCTTCCCTCTCGGATGAGTCCGAGACGATGACATTTCTCCGCTTCATCCATTACATGCGTTGTCAAAATAATGGTCACGCCCTGGTTGGTCAGCTCGGTGAGCTCCTTCCATATGGACTTGCGCAAAACCGGATCAATGCCTACCGTTGGCTCGTCAAGCACCAGCAGCTTGGGCTCATGCAGAAGGGCAATGGCAAGCGAGAGCCTCCGCTTCATTCCACCGGAATATGCAGAGGTTTGTTTGTTTAAATGGCTGGTCAATGCCACAAGCTCGGAAACGGCCTGTATCCGCTCTTGAAGCGCTTCATCCTTTAGTCCGAACATAGCGCCGAAAAAAGCTAAATTTTGTTTCCCCGTCAATTCGCCGTAGAGCGCATCGGATTGTGCCATGTAACCGAAGGCCTGCAGCATCTTCAGCTGCGGCATCGGCTCGTCGAGCATTCGAACGGAACCGCCATCCGCCCGGTCAATTCCTGTCATGAGCTTGATTAGCGTCGTTTTGCCTGAGCCGGAGGGGCCTAGCAGGCCAAACAACTCGCCCTGCGGAATGGATAGCGTAATTCCCTCTAGCACGGTACGTCCGCCAAAGGAGCGGGTAATGCCTTGCAGTTCTATTGCGCTGCATGATTGTGCAGAGTCAGCGGAAGCGGGGCTGATTAGCGTCATTTTGCACTCTCCTGTTCTATAAAATGAGTAAGTACTCACTTCATTATAGTGGATAAGGCGATCATTTAGAAGTGAGTACTTACTCATTTTTTGTGTGGACTCGGTCTCCGGTCGTAGTCGATTTCCGACTAAGGGCGAGAATCAATTCCAGTCTCTGGACGTTTTTTCTCATCTCCGCTTCCTTCTATGATTAGAAAAGACAAAACACTAGAAAACCGTAGAGGGAAAAGGAGTCGGAAACAAATGAGTAAATTGACAGAATGGTCGTTCCGGAATAAGGCGGCCATCATCCTGATCGTCATTATGGCTTTAGCGATGGGGGTAATCAGCTATTTTAGATTGCCGATGGAGTTTTTGCCGGCGGCGGATAATCCGCAGGTGATGATTACGGCTATCGGGCCAGGCAATGACGCCAAGTCAATGGAGCAGTCGGTTACAAACCCTCTGGAAGAGGCCGTAACCTTCGTCAAAGGGAAAACGGATATGTTCTCGACTTCTGGTGACGGTTATGCGCAAATCAATTTGAATTTTGATTCAAAAACGAATATGAAGGAAGCGAAGGCGGAAATTGAACGGATCGTTGATCAGGTCCAGCTTCCTGAGAATGTAATGAAACCGTTCGTTGTCCAATTCAACACGTCAATGATTCCGATTTCATGGGTGACATTGACCTTCGAGGATGGAATGAGCGAGCAGGAAAAGGAAACGAAGCTTAAAGAGGTAACGACGGAGCTTCAAAAGTCAGAGGGGGCCGGCCAGGTCAGCATAAGCGGGAAATCAACGCCGGCGGTCCATGTGATACCGAATACGGATAAGCTTGCGGCAGCAGGCATACCGATGCAAGCGCTAATGGGCGTGCTTCAAGGCAGAGGAGCATCCGTTTCAATCGGAGAACGCACGGTGGACGGAGCGGCCGGCAATATTAACGTATATGATCAGGTGACGGATCTCGAAACGCTCCGCAAGCTTCCGGTCGCTGCCGGCGTTCAGCTTGGCGATGTCGCGAGCGTCGAGCTTGCAAAGGACCAAGAGAGCATTAGCCGCATGAACGGCAAAGATGCCATTATGTACACCATTTCTAAATCCGCTGACGCAAACGCCGTTACCGTGGGTAAAGGAATCGAGAAGACGGTTGAACGGTTGAATGCCGACTTAAAAGGAATCGATGCTTCGATTATTTTGAGCACATCCGATTCGGTCGTATCATCCGTAAACAGCATGATGCGCGAGGTGCTGCTCGGCGCTTTGTTCGCAACGATTGTAATTCTATTGTTCATGCGGAATTTTAAAGCGACGATCGTAACGATTGTATCGATACCGCTTTCGCTTGGCATCACTTTGTATTTGCTGCAGCTTTCCGGCGTATCGCTAAACATCATCACGCTAGGCGGTGTTGCGGTAGCCGTTGGACGTCTCGTGGACGACAGTATCGTCGTTATTGAAAATATTTATAGAAGGCTGCAAAAAGAGACGTTCTCCATTAGGCTGATTACGGATGCGACGAAGGAAGTGGCCTCCGCGATTACATCGTCAACGCTGGTTACGGTTGCGGTATTTTTACCGATGGGTCTTTTACGCGGATCCTTGCAGGCATTCCTGCTGCCCTTCGCGCTGACAGTCGCCTATTCGCTGCTCGCTTCCTTGCTTGTTGCCTTGACGGTAGTGCCGCTCTTAAGCGCCGTGCTTTTACGCGGAACGAAAGAGAAGGAACATGCCGGTTCTCCAAAATTTGCTGCATTTATCAGATGGAACCTTGCACATAAAATCGTTCCGCTCATCATTGCGGTGCTGTTGTTCGCAGGATCGATCAGCGCGTATGTACTGATGCCTAAAGGTGCGCTCGACTCTTCCAGCGCCGAGAATGTTAACGTTACGCTGCAATATCCAAGCGAAACGCCTGCGGAGCTCGTATTGGAAGAAGGGAAGAAGTTTGAATCCTATTTGACTGCGGATAAAGACATTGAATGGGTCATGATGATGCTCGGCAACAGCGCCGATGCGGCGCAATACGGATCGGTATCCTCGCCAACCCTGATCACCTATATGATTGATTTGAAGGATAATGTTGACGCAGAGCTGTTTATGGAAAACGTGAAATCGCAAAAGGATAATTATAAAGACGCGGTCTTGACCGCAAACGCTTCTGATTTAATGATGGGCGGTGGTTCCTCGCAAATCTTTATCGACGTAACCGGCGACAATCTGGAGCAGCTTACTCAGACGGCTGATCAGTTGATCGCAGCGGTTAAACCGATTGACGGCGTACAAAAGGTAGTAAGCAACCAAGAGGAGAAAAAATCGGTTTACTCCTTCAAAGTCGATCCTGCCCTCGCTAAAGGCCAAGAGGTGGCTATGCAGCTGCAAAGCATGCTTAATCCACTGCCGATCGGTTCGATTCAAATGGGGGAAAGCGAGACGCCGGTTATTTTGCAGCCGGTCGTAAATCCGGGGTCAACCGCCGAGCTTGAACAATTGACAGTCATGACTGAGGCGGGCGCTGCGCCGATTTCTAAGGTAGCAGAACTGGTTCGCTCCGATGAGCCTTCCTTGTATTATCATAAAGAAGGAAAGACCTATATTCGCGTTACGGCTAATGCGGAGCCGAAAGAGCTGTCCGTCGTAGGCAGCGAAATCAATAAAGCAGTTGACGCGCTTAAGCTTCCTGAAGGGGTATCCTTAACCGTTGGAGGAGCGTCCGCGGATCAATCTAGCGATTTTGCGGATTTAGGTTTAACCGCGCTTATTTCTATCGGCATCGTATATCTCATCATGGTATTGACGTTTAAGACGCTGCGCGCGCCGCTGGCGATTATGATTTCCTTGCCGCTTGCTGCAATCGGAGCGGTTACGGGGTTGCTTGTATCAGGCGTTACGCCAGACTTCACGGCGATGTTCGGAGCGCTGATGCTGATCGGTATCGTGGTTACGAATGCGATCGTCTTAATTGACCGGGTGAAGCAGAATGAACTGACGATGTCCATTCGCGAAGCGCTGATCGAAGCGGCAACGACGCGGATGCGTCCCATCTTAATGACAGCGGTAGCCACCGTGTCGGCGATGCTTCCGCTCATATTCGGCTCGCACGAATCAGGAAGCATCGTATCGCAAAGTCTCGCGATCGTGGTTATTGGAGGCCTGATTGCGGCAACGCTGCTTACATTGATTATTGTACCTTGCGTGTATGAGCTGTTGTTCTTCCGCACTTCACGCAAGCAAAGACGCGCAAGCGCAGCAACCGCGCAGGCGGAAGCCGCTGCAGCGCAGCAGCTGTAAACAAAAAGGAGCTGTCCCGGAAGGCAATAGGCCTTGCGGAGACAGCTCCTTTCTTTATGACTAGACGGTTATAGGTTCGACATCCGGTAAAGCGGCATTAATGTCTCATAAGTGGAAGAAGCAAGTGCGAGCAGCGCTTCGCCGTCACGGAGAATGGGATCGTTTGCTTGGACATGGCGGCCGATAAGGAGCTCAGCCTTCTGCACGTCCCGGAAACGGACAAGCGCGTTTTTCCAGTCCTTTTTGGTCATCGTGCCGACCGGCGTCGATTCTTTTTTCATATGGTCAAGAGAGAGGACATAATCCTTTGGGACATTCGCGATGACATCGTCGATTTGTTTTAAGAAAGCCGTGGCGATATTGGCTTTGTTCGGAACCTCGTAAATAAGCGCCAGCCACAGAAATAAATGGTCATCGAACAGGCCCAGCTGGAAATGGGGATGTGCTTTGTAGCCGCGTTTGTTACTGCAAATCGCCAGCCAAGTATCCTTCGGCGGATTGACTTTGCGGCGAGCGTGCCTAGCGACATGCAGGTGCATTTCGTTACCGGCATGCACGGCAGCGTCGACGCTAAGCTGCTCACCAATTGCGCGAAACTTGGGTTGAATCTGGTTTTGAATGGCTGCCATCCGTTCTTCGAGTCCCTCGATTCCGAATACATCGAAATCAGCTTGAGTAAATCCGGCAAGCTTGGCCGTGTCGGTCTGTGTTGTCATATGCTTATGCTCCTTTGATTAAAAAATCATTACTGCGCTAATTTCAAATAAAATATGGCGATTTGAGTGCGGTCACGAAGCTCAAGTTTATTTAAAATTTCGGAAATATAATTCTTGATGGTTCCTTCGCTTAAAAATAAAGTTGAAGCAATCTCCTTGTTGGATTGCCCATCGGCAATTAATTTAACGATTTGAACCTCTGCTTGCGTAAGGCCGGCGATGGCAGTTGCTCTTCCGGATTCGACACGCGGCGTCTCGAGCATCCCGGCCAGCTTGCGGGCGATGTCCGGATGGATGAGGACGGAGCCTTCATGGACGGTCTTAATACCGCTGATAATGCGGCTCGGGGGAACATTTTTGAGCAGATAGCCGTTAGCCCCGTTTCGAATGGCTTGCGCGATGTATTCATCGTCATCGAAGGTCGTTAAGATAAGAACGGCAGGGGGAGAGTTAAGCGCGCGAAGCAGCTTGGTTCCCTCTACGCCGTCACAGACAGGCATCCGAATATCCATCAGCACCACATCGACAGCATTCTGACTCGCAAACGCTGCTGCCTCTTGTCCGTTGCCGCAAACCCCCGCGACATGCAAATCATGATCCAGCTCCAAAATAACCTTCATGCTCTCGCGTATAAAAGGATCGTCATCCACGATCAATACTTGGATCATTAGCAAACAACTCCATTTCTAAGCTCTCGAAATACTCGTTAACCGCCCAGAAGCGGAAGCGTCGTCGTGATGGAGAAACGATCGGTCTTCGTCCATTCCACTCGTCCGCCGATTAATGCCATCCGTTCTCTCATGCCCCGCATGCCAAGACCTGCTTCGATCGGCTCCTCCGGCAAACTGCCGTTATTCGCTATCGTAAGCGAAACGCTTGAGGCAAGGAAATCAAGGTCAACCGTGACGGAGGTCGCTTTTCCGTGACGAACGGCATTCGTGATCGCTTCCTGGGCGTTTTTGAACAGGATGAGCTCCATGCTCGGATACAGCGGCCTCGGATTACCCGTTACTTGGAAGTTGACCGTTATGCCTAGGCCAGCTGCCGACTCTTCCACGAGACGGTCGAGCGCATAACGTCTGATATCTTTTTCTCCGTCTGCTGCCAACCTTCGGACGGTCCGGCGCATCAGCTCCATGCTGTCCTGCAGCTGATCGCGAATTTGCTCGACTGTGCCGCGTGCTCTAACGGTATCCGCATCAAATAGATGCAGCGCGGCTTCCGACATCATTTTGACGCGTATAAGCCGGTGGCCCAGATCATCGTGAATATCTTTGGCGATGCGGTTGCGCTCTTCAATCTGAGCCTGATATTCAACCTGCATCGCGTATTCCTGCATTCGGCTTTTTGCGGCATCGAGCTCCGCATGGCTGGCGGCTAACGCTTCGTACAAGTCTTCTATTTGATGATGCTTTTCCTCGTATTCTTTGGAAGCGTAGAGAATGGCAGCTGACGTAATCCACAGCAGAGCGGCAGTTAAGAGCAGTTGAGGATCACGGCTTTGCAAGCAGGCGATCAGTGCTGTTAGGCCGATTGCTGACCACAGGATGCTGTACATACGGTCAGGCCTGCCGCGGAATGAAGCGATTAGAGTAGAGAAAAGCAAGAGAAATAGGACTCCTCCATACGTATGGGAAAACCAAGCGAAGCTTATGAACTCGGCTGCCAGCAATAGATTGCGGAATTTAGGAAGCAGGGAGCTCGATTTTATCAGCAAAAGCGCTAGCAGGACACAGGCCGTATAAAAGGCATAGAAGCTCGGACTGACGTGAATGACACTGATAACGGAAGGTACCGCTACCAGCAAGGCTCGAATCCGATAGAGCAGTATATTCATATCGAAATGGCTCCCGCAGCTGAATTTGCTTCATTATAGCACAATCTTTGAGGGATGTTCGAAATGAAAAAAGGTATTCATCCAACCTTCACGCTCTCGGTCCGGCCTTTGGCAAGAGGTGACTTTTGTCACCTTCAGAAGGTGACTTAATAGACCTGTTTCCTTATTCGTCCTGGCGTACAATAGGTTTATCAGAAAGAAACCAGGAGGATGAGTGATCTATGAATCTAGTTGCATTTCGCGAGGTTGTCAAAAAATACGATACGGCGTTAACCGTTAACCACCTTACTTTTAATATCGGCGAGGGTGAAATTTTCGGCTTGCTTGGTCCGAACGGCGCAGGCAAAAGCACAACCATCCATATGCTGTCGGGTCTGCTGGCTCCAAGCGGCGGCGACATTCTGGTCGATGGCTACTCCATTCGGAAGCAGCCGCTTGAGGTGAAAAAACGGATCGGGTTAGTGCCGCAGGAGCTCGCCATATACGAGACGTTGACCGCACAAGAAAATGTAACCTTTTTTGCGAAGTTGTATGGTCTTCGAGGCTCGCTGCTCCGCGATCGCGTGGACGAGGCGCTGCAATTTGTCGGATTGCTTGAGAAAGCGAAGGAGAAACCGTCAACCTTCTCCGGCGGCATGAAAAGACGGCTCAATATCGCATGCGCCATCATGCATCGGCCAAAGTTGATTATCATGGATGAGCCGACGGTGGGAATCGACCCGCAATCCAGAAACCACATTTTAGAGTCAGTAAGAGCCTTAAACAAACTAGGCTCAACCGTGATTTATACGAGCCACTACATGGAAGAGGTGGAGGCGATATGCACGAAAATCGGAATCCTCGATCAAGGCAAGCTTATCGCATGCGGCACAAAGGATGAATTAAAACGCCAGGTCGGGCAGGACGAGAAGCTGATATTTGAAATCGACCGTCTTTCGGTGCGTGCGCGGGATGAAATGGCAGGGCATCCTGGCGTGCAGCATCTGGATGAGCGGGATAACGGGATGACGCTGGAGGTTTCGGTAAAGGAATCGCCGTCCATCCTCCAAGATTTATTGTTTATTATTCAGAAGCACAGCATTAATCTGCGCAAGCTGACACGGGTAGAGCCGAATCTCGAATCGCTTTTTCTGCAAATGACCGGACGCAATTTACGTGACGAATAGGAGGTGCTTGCGATGAGAGTTTGGTGGACGACAGCTTATTATGAATTGATTAAATACAGTCGGATGCGTTCCGTTCTTATTTTATTGATTGGATTGCCGCTTTTGTTAATCTTGCTGCTGGGCAGCGCATTCGATACGGAGATTAAGCCTGCCAAGATCGCTTACTTCAACGAGGATCAGGGTGAGCTTAGAGCGAGCATCGATGCTTTTTGGAACGATGAAGCCAATCAGCCATACATCAAGGTTCTTCAGGCAAAATCGGAAAGCGAAGTGAAGGACTGGGTGCGGGAAGGCCAAGCGGATTTCGGCGTATTTATCCCAGCTATTTTCTCCAAGCAGGTGATGGATGGCGATTCGGCTAAGTGGCTCACGTTCAGCGGACGATACGAAGAGAAAAATATTGCAGCGGATGCGTTTGTAGATCGTTATATGTCAAACGTGAACATGAAACTTGCTGCCATGAAGACGCTTGGGACTGCGGAGGACTCAGGAGCCGGCGCGCAAAACGGTAATTCTGCTGCTGCAGTTGAATCACCGATTATCATCCATAACCTTGGAATGGGAGACAGCGAGTTTTTTGGCGAGACTTCAGCTATCCAATATTATTCGGCAGCTTACCTAATCATGTTCCTGCTGTATGGCGGCATGTCGGCGGCTATCGCATTGCTGAACCAAAAAGAAACCGGTACGCTTCACCGGTTGTATGCAATCCCGCATTCATTCCGCGTGATCGTGTTTGGTATCATCGTAGGCGCTGTTATGCTTGCAGCGCTGCAAGCGGTTGTCATTGTAGCGTTTACGACTTATGTATACGACGTGGATTGGGGCAGGCAGTTTGGAGCTATTGCGTTAATTTGTTTGCTTACGACAGCGGCTGGCGCAGCGCTTGCCATCACGATCGCTTCGATTGCCCGCACTAGAAAAACAACGCAAACCTTATTCACTATCATCGTATTCAGCATGACGTTTCTTAGCGGAGGCATGATGACCGGTATCGAGAGAATGGTCGGTGGAGCTAATAAATTAACGATAAATCACTGGGCCAACGAAAGTCTTCGGGCCATCATGAGCGGTACGGCCGACTCGGAGGTTTGGCACGGAATCGGTATACTCGGACTGATCGCAATCGCGCTTACAATAATCGCAGTCGTTAGATTGCCAAAGGTGGTAAAGCAGCATGCCTAGCTTGCATATCGCAGCTCAGCTTATACGCAGAACGATGGGGACACGTCGCGGGCTGATCATGAATGTACTGATTCCGGCGCTTATTTTATCCATGATGGTCGGGTTGTTCTCAAGCTTAGAAGGAAAAAAAGCCGTTATCGCGGTTAATAATGCGGATACGGGAATATTAGGCGCCTATTTAGCTTCCTCGATCGTAAAGGAGACGCTTTTCGATATTCAAAGCGTGTCCAAATCCGAGCAAGAGCTTAAGACGCTCGTCGTCGACGGGAAAGCGGACGCTGCCATTTTTATTCCTTCCGATTTTACGGAGAAAATGCTTAAGGGCACTCACGCTAACGCATCTCTTTACCGAATGGATCAGCAGCTGTGGAATGCCTCGCTTGCCGCCATTCTGGCAACGGAAGCAGACCGGCTATTTGCTTCTGTCAATCTTATCCGGGGAGACGCAGGCGAATCGGGTGTTGATATAACAAAGCTGACAGCGCTGCTTGAAGCACAAGCAGCACCCGCCATCACCGCAGAAAATGACGAAATGAAGCTTGGCCATATCGTTTCCAATCCGATGATGATCGGGTTGATTCTGATGTTTCTTATGCTACTCGTCAGTCAATCCATCGGATTTGTAATGGAGGACCGGGAGCAGCGAACGATGGCTAGAATGTTTACCGCGCCGCTTCGGTCTTTGGATATCGCATTCGGCAATTTTATGGGCAGCATACTGGTAGGCACCATGCAGCTTGTGATTGTGCTGAGCCTGATGTATTTCGTCTTCGGCTATTCGCCCGGCATTCCTTTTGGCTCCATGCTGCTTGTTCTGGAATTTTTCCTGCTCGCGGCAGTCGGCGTAGCTTCAGCCATCGCCGGCCTGGTACGTAACAGCACGCAGCTCTCCCAAATCAACAATCTAGTGATTACGCCTTCCTGCATGATCAGCGGCTGCTTTTTCCCGCTTTCGATTCTGCCTGATTTTATGCAAAAGCTTGCCAATTTCACCCCTCAAAAATGGGCGATTATGGCGATTGACCGCTTGAGCGGCGGTGGCAGCTTTAGCGATATCGGCCTGCAGCTGCTGATCCTGCTTTTGTTCGCTGCCGTATTGCTGGCCTTTGGCTCGGTGGTGCTTAGACCGAATCGCACGAGCTGACCGCTGCCCGTTTGTTTCCCGCGAAAATAGTCTTGACTTCGAAAGCGTAGTATTGT
Organism: Paenibacillus sp. LPE1-1-1.1; assembly: GCF_040676435.1. Classification (NCBI taxonomy): domain Bacteria; kingdom Bacillati; phylum Bacillota; class Bacilli; order Caryophanales; family Paenibacillaceae; genus Paenibacillus; species Paenibacillus sp. LPE1-1-1.1. The sequence continues at coordinate 429,664 of NZ_JBEGHY010000001.1, read as the reverse complement.
AAATTTGTCAAAACTTCATGACTTTCTAACAGCGTTGACCAAGGCTATGATAATCAGCAAACGTTTATTTCAGAGAGGAAGCCCGCAGGCTGCAAGGCTTCTATAAACGATTGATTCATCCCTACCTTGCGAGCTGCAGCAGTAATTTTTGGATCGTGCTGCTGCCGGAATTTCTATTCCGTTATCGCATAAGAGCTGCTCAGGTTTACTGCGGCTATATTAGGGTGGTACCACGAACGCATTCGTCCCTTACGAATGCGTTCTTTTTGTTTTCAAAAAAATGGGATAATTACGATTGGAGGGTTACCAAGAAATGAGACAAAGCCAGCTTTTAATGCCAACCCTGCGGGAAGCGCCATCCGACGCGGAAGCGGTCAGTCATCAATGGATGCTGCGCGCGGGACTAATCCGGCAGCTAGCTGCCGGAATTTATACCTATTTGCCGCTGGGCCGCCGCGTATTAAGGAAGTTAGAGCAAATTGTCCGTGAGGAAATGGATCTCGCCGGAGCTCAAGAGGTCTTAATGCCGGCGATGCAGCCTGCCGAACTGTGGCAGCAATCCGGCCGCTATGAGCTTTACGGACCTGAACTCATGCGGCTGCGGGACCGGCATGAGCGTGAGTTTACGCTTGGTCCTACACATGAAGAAGTAATCACGGCTTTGGTCCGCAGCGAGGTGAGTTCCTACCGCCAGCTTCCCTTGACGCTTTATCAAATCCAAACGAAATTCCGCGATGAGAAACGGCCGCGTTTCGGCTTGCTGCGCGGCAGGGAGTTTCTGATGAAGGACGCTTACTCTTTTGACGCGGATTGGGAAGGGCTTCACCGCAGCTACACCAGCATGTATGAATCCTATCACCGTGTATTTACTCGCTGCGGGCTCAATTTCCGATCGGTTGAAGCAGATGCGGGTTCTATCGGCGGCGAGGGCGGAACGCATGAATTTATGGCGCTGGCGGACATTGGCGAAGACACGATAGCGGTTTGCGATGCGTGCAGCTACGCCGCAAACCTGGAAAAAGCGGAGTATGGAACGAAGGCGAAGGCGGACTCCGGGAAAACATCAGCTCAGGTGGAGCACGCGGTTGAGCTTGAGCGCCATTATACGCCGGATCTAAGAAAAATCGATCAGCTGTGCGAAGCATTTGGGCTTGGAGCGGATTCTTTCATCAAAACAATGATTTACCTAGCCGATGGCGAACCTGTAGCCGTCATCATCCGGGGAGATCATGAGGTGAATGAAATAAAAGTGAAAAATAAGCTGGCTGCCGCCCATCTCGAGCTGGCGGATCAAGCGACAACAGAGCTGGTGACTGGCGCGCCTATCGGCTTTGCAGGTCCGATTGGCCTTAAGATTCCGATTCTAGCTGATTTTGCGGTTCTTGCAATGGAGAGCGGAATCGCAGGAGCCAATGAAAAGGATGTTCACCTTGGCAATGTGAGACCGAATGTGCATTTGGCGCAGGCGCAAGCCGGCGATTACCGCAATGCAGCAGCAGGAGATTGCTGCCCGCGCTGCGCGGAGGGAAGCTTGACGTTCTACCGCGGTATAGAAGTCGGTCATGTATTTAAGCTTGGCACCAAATACAGCGAGTCATTGCAGGCCAAATATTTGAATGCCTCAGGCACAGCGCAGCCTTATATTATGGGCTGTTACGGAATTGGGGTATCCAGGCTACTGTCTGCCGTATTGGAGCAGCACTGCGACGGCAACGGAATCATATGGCCAAGGTCAATCGCGCCGTACCAGGTACATGTGGTGCCCGTATCGGTGAAAGATCCCGTGCAAATGGATTTGGCCGCTCATATTACCGCCAGGCTTAACGAAGCTGGAGTGGATACGCTCATGGATGATCGCGACGAACGGCCCGGCGTTAAATTCAAGGATTCGGATTTGATCGGGATACCGCTTCGCATCGTCGTCGGCAAACACGCAGCCGAAGGAGCGGTAGAGCTGAAGGTAAGAAAGGCAGGAGAAATCCAAAAGCTGGGCTTGGAAGAAGCGATTTCATTCGCGCTCGGATCGGAATATTGATTTTTGCTTATAGGTGCTGCTTACAGCATGAACATGCGGAGCGGATCGCATCTAGGCAAAATTTTTTTGAAATTCCGCCGCTGCCTATGGAATATTCAGGGAAATAGGGTGCGAACCGTCTCGATCTGGAGGCGGGCGCGCCCTTTTTTTATGAAAGTCGCCTTTCAGCGTAAAATTAGTCAATAATCCAAGTTGCCATAACATAAGATGGAGTATAAGATAAAAGTAAGAACAAATTATCAGAACATTTCGTCAACTAATCTGAGGTAAGGGAGGGATTGCCGTGAACAAAAGCCATGAAGTCGAATATTGCAATTTGGAGCTGCGATTTGACCGCCGGCAAATCCAAAATCTCATCCGCGATCTTATTCAGGAGGGTTATTCCTTGTACTGGAGCGAGACGGAGGGACAGTTCCTTGTATCGATCCGAACCGGCCGCAAGCTCGTGAAGCTTCAATTCCAGCGTATGAAGAACCGTTACAAAATTGTCGGAGATTACATCATTAAAGACGAGAAGCTGTCAGAGTTGATTGAAAAGCTGATTAATGACACACGTGGACATGCGGTTGTAAAGCGCATTAAAGATCGTCAAATCGTCATTGAGAGTATTATGTTCGGTGAGATTATACGACTCGTGGAGGTGTCCGGTATGGAACATCGGATTATTTATCAGAAGAAGCCTTTCGTTACAATAGAAGAAATGATCAGAGCTTTTCAATCCAAGCGTGCAGAAGAAAGAGCCATCGTGCTGCGCTATGAGCTTGATTACGAGTTGTCGATGCTGTTTGACGCATTGCAGGGCACGGACGAGGAAGCGGTTTCTGAGTCCAAAGAGCGATTGATGGCACTTCGCTCGGAAATGTTGCAACTGGAACTCTGATGATAGTTGGCTACCCCGATATGCAAACATAAAACGATCAATTGCTGCGAATCAACCAGCGATTGATCGTTTTTAGGTTGTATGCAAGGAGGAAACCTTTTGTCTATTTTCATGAAAAATATGGGGTTATTAAGCATATATAAGATATTCTTTTTAAATCGGTCAATAATTTTGATGCCGATATTCCGACATTTTTCGGGTTAGGCAGTTTTCTTCTTGGAATAAAAAGAGTAAAATAAAACTATTGTGACCCAAAATAGACGATAAAGGATGGAAGAACCAGATGTCAAAACAGCAAATTGGCGTAATTGGATTGGCCGTGATGGGTAAAAACCTTGCCCTTAACATTGAGAGCAGAGGTTTCACGGTATCGGTGTTCAACCGTTCCCGCGAGAAGACAGATGATCTCGTTCAAGAAGCGGCAGGAAAAAATCTTTTCCCTACCTATACAATCGAAGAGTTTGTTCAGTCGCTTGAAGTTCCGCGCAAAATTTTGATCATGGTACAAGCAGGAGCGGGTACGGACGCAACAATCGATTCCCTCGTTCCCCATTTGGCGGAAGGCGACATTATCATTGACGGCGGAAACGCATATTTCCCTGATACCGTTCGCCGCAGCAAGGATCTTGAAGCTAAAGGCTTCCGTTTCATCGGTACGGGCGTTTCCGGCGGCGAAGAGGGCGCTTTGAAAGGACCTTCCATTATGCCGGGCGGACAAAAATCCGCATACGAGCTGGTTGAACCGATCCTTACCGCAATTTCCGCAAAAGTCGGAGATGACGCATGCTGCACTTATATCGGACCAGACGGCGCAGGCCACTATGTGAAGATGGTACATAACGGAATCGAGTATGGCGACATGCAGCTGATTTGCGAAGCTTATGACCTGCTCAAGAACGTTCTTGACGTTAGTGCCGAAGAGCTTCACGAGATCTTCGCCGAGTGGAACAAAGGCGAGCTAGACAGCTATCTTATCGAAATTACAAGAGATATCTTCTCCAAATACGATCCTGAGACAGGCAAACCAATGGTAGACGTTATCTTGGATTCCGCTGGTCAAAAGGGCACAGGAAAATGGACCAGCCAAAGCTCGCTTGATCTTGGCGTACCTCTTTCCATCATTACGGAATCCGTATTCACTCGCTTCTTGTCCGCTATGAAGGAAGAGCGCGTTGCGGCAAGCAAGGTCCTTAACGGTCCTGCAAAAGCACCGTTCACAGGCGACAGAGCAGCTTTTATCGAGTCAGTGCGCAAAGCATTGTTTGCAAGTAAAATCTGCTCGTACGCGCAAGGCTTTGCCCAAATGCGCGCAGCTTCCGAAGAATACAACTGGGATCTTAAATACGGCGAAATCGCGATGATTTTCCGCGGCGGCTGCATTATCCGTGCACGCTTCCTGCAAAACATCAAAGACGCTTACGACCGTGATCCGAATCTGCGCAACCTGTTGCTCGATTCTTATTTCCAAAACATCGTTGAAACATACCAAGGCGCATGGCGTGAAGTGATTGCGACTGCCGTAACAAACGGCGTTCCGGTCCCTGCGTTCTCAAGCGCTATCGCGTATTTCGACAGCTACCGTACGGAGCGTCTGCCGGCGAACCTGCTTCAAGCGCAGCGTGATTACTTCGGTGCACATACGTTCAAGCGTTTGGACAAAGAAGGCAGCTTCCACTTCAACTGGATGCAATCTTAATTCCAAAAGCCATTTATTGACTCGTCTCGAGGGGATTGTCCGTAATTAATCCGTAGGTTGCCAGGCGCAGCCAGCTCCGCAGACGATCAGCCTCTTGATCGGAGTAATGTCTCCGGTGAATGAGCGACATGGCCGCTTCGGCAAAAAAATGAAAGTTCTGCATTAAGCGTGGCTGCGAAAGATCCATTAAGGCTGGATCTTCGTCAGCCACCTTTTTTTTAATAAACTCGAGCACCCAAATGACATCCTCACGGCAAAGGGGATGATCAGGATCGAGAATCCGATTGATACGCTTTTGAGTGGGGTGGGGACCTTGCAAATGAAGATCTCTGGTCATCGCTAACGTCACTCCTATCGTTGATTAAACATCATTATCATCCATACGACATATGTAACTTTTTTATACCCTAGAATAATAAAAAAATGATATGATGTTTTAGAAAAAATGGTTCAGGAAGAATGAAAAGGGTGAAACCGTTAGATGGAAAGGCAGCTATGGAATAAATTAGTGTTGATCGGCTTTATGGGAACCGGCAAATCAACCGTCAGCAAGCTGCTCGCGGAGAAGCTGGGCTGGAAGCGGGTCGACGGGGACGAGGAAATCGAGAGGCTGGAAAATAAGCGGATTTCTGATATTTTCGCGACTGACGGTGAAGCTGGATTTCGTGAAATCGAAACCAAAGTGCTGGATTTGATTTTGGCAAGCGGTGATTCCTGCGTTGTTGCTACGGGCGGAGGCGCTGTACTTCGCGAGGTAAACCGGGAGCTGATGCTGAGCAAAGGTTATGTCGTCGCGCTTAAAGCGAACCCAGAGCAAATTATTGCACGGGTGAAGTCGGACAATGCCCGTCCCCTGCTGCAGGGTGACGCGGAAGAGCGAGTGAATTTGCTGTTGGAGCAGCGTAAGCATGCTTACGATTTTGCGCATCTTACGATTGATACGACGAATATGTCCGCCGAAGAGGTTGTTGCGACTATTCTGGCGCAATGGGCCAAGGAGCAATAGTAAATGAAACATCATTTCAGGAGGCTCGCTGCCCTTGGGATGTATATCATATTGTAAAGGGAGATCATACGAACTATGGACGTTTTAGTGACACCAACGCCAAGACTTGAAGGTGAGCTTCAAGCGCTTTCTTCGAAAAACTACACGACTCGCTACCTGTTGGTAGCCGCGCTTGCTGAAGGCACAAGCACGATTTATTTTCCTGCCCATAGCGAGGATAGCGATGCGATGCGCCGCTGCATCCGAGATTTGGGCGCTATTGTGGAGGAAGACGAGGAGAAAATCACGATAACGGGCTTTGGCCGTCGTCCCAAACCTGTTGAGCAGCTGGATGTAGGGAATGCCGGCGCCGTATTGCGTTTTTTGATGGCCATAGCTGCTTTATGCCCAGACGTTACCTTCATCAACCGTTATCCGGATTCACTCGGCAAACGGCCGCATAGCGATTTGATCGATTCGTTATCCGCGATGGGCGTTTCCATTGAACACAATGAAGGGAAACTTCCGATCCGCATTCAAGGCGGTGCGCCAAAAGGCGGGAAAATTCAAGTATCAGGCAACATCAGCTCGCAATTTTTAAGCGCTCTGTTATTTTTGACGCCTCTATTGGAGGATGATAGCGAGATTGAAGTATTGCATGATTTAAAATCAAAGGTTGTCGTCGGCCAGACTCTTGAGGTGCTGGAGCAAGCAGGCATTATTATCCATGCGGATGAGGATTATATGCGCTTCCGCGTTCCAGGCGGTCAAAGCTACGAGGCAAAAACATATTCCGTACAAGGAGACTACCCGGGCTCCGCGGCCATTTTAGCAGCAGCTGCCGTGACGGAGTCGGATGTCATCGTACATCGTTTGGAAGAGAAGAGCAAGCAAGGCGAGCGCGCGGTAGTTGACGTGCTGAAGATGATGGAGGTTCCTCTCACGCATGAGAACGGAATCGTTCATGTAAAAGGCAACGGTAAGCTAAAAGCGGTTGAGTTCGACGGTGACCACGCGACGGACGCGGTTCTAGCGATGGTAGCTGCGGCTGTATTTGCCGAAGGAACTTCCCGGTTTTATAATGTAGAAAATTTGCGTTACAAAGAATGCGACCGCATTACCGATTACTTAAACGAGCTTCGAAAAGCAGGAGCAAACGTAGAAGAACGTCAAGCTGAGATTATCGTACACGGCCGGCCGGAAGGCGTGGAAGGCGGCGTCGAGATCAATGCCCATTATGATCACCGCGTTATTATGGCGTTGACGGTTGTGGGCCTGCGGGCGAAACAGCCGCTTCGCATTCGCGATGCCCATCATGTTGCGAAGTCGTATCCGATTTATTTCGATCATTTAAAAGCGCTTGGCGCAAATGTAGAATGGATTGAAGGATAAACGGACGAAAGACGCTTAAACTATTGTTCATATCCTGTAGAACTGAGGTGTTACGATGGTTTTTGAGAATCCTACGCGCGAGAAAATCAAAGGTATTTTGGAAAAAAGCATGACGGTCGCCGTTGTTGGTTTATCCGACAAGCCGGACCGTGTGTCTTACATGGTATCCGAAGCCATGCAGGCGAAGGGCTATACAATTATTCCCGTCAACCCTAATGCCGATATCATATTGGGTCAGAAAAGCTATGCTACGCTTAAAGATATTCCTGTACCCGTTGATATTGTCAATGTTTTCCGCAGAAGCGAGCATACCCCTCCGGTTGCGGAGGAGGCGGTTGCGATTGGCGCCAAAACCCTGTGGCTGCAGCTCGGTATTTCGAACGAGGAAGCGGCAGCAATTGCTGTTGCAGGCGGTCTCGAGGTCATTATGGACCGTTGCATTAAGGTTGAGGATTCTATCCTACTTCCTGGCGGAAAATCCAAAACATAACTGTTATAAAAAAGCGGGCTCTCCTACACAATAAGAAGGCTTCATTAGCGAGTTTCGATTGCCTTTCGGGGCAAACGGCATTTGCTTGAAGACTTTATGATTGTAATCCAAGGAGGACACGACGTGAATCAATTTTCGCAACAACCGGGTAATTACCAAGGCCAACAGAGCTACCTAAACCAAGGCACGCATTTTGAGCCGACAGGCCATGTGCAATCTCATTACCAAGGGCAGCTCAGCCAACCGACTTTCGGCAGACAAACGAATTCCATCGTTTCGAATGTGCCAGGCGGTTACCAAGCGTCTAATTCGTATAACCAAGGCGTGCAGCACTATGCGCCAATGAGTTATTCGAATATGACTCATCCGGTAGGAACGAATAATTCATTCATCTCGCATCAACCGGTACAAAGCTACGCTCAATCGCCTGCAACGGCTTTCGGCAGCGTAGGTCCGGTTATCGCACATCTAGGGTACCAAGCTGGTCCAGACAGCCAGCAATCGCACCAGCAATCCTATAACCAAAATTCCGGCATGAATTTTGGAGCTCAAAACTACAATTCCCAATTCACTAACTCAAGTTTTGGCGGCTACCCGCAATCTAATGCACAAAGCGGTTACGGTATGACACCGACTCATTCGTACACAACATCGCAAACACCTGTGCTAGACGTGACAAACAGCTACCAACAATCTGGTCCGGTTATTTCTCACGTTGGCGGATATACAGCTACAAACGCTCAAAACTCAACTTATTTTGGCGGAAATCGCTAACTAAGTAAAATTAATTGAAAAGAATCATCAACATCGGCGGGCCTTAGCGGGCTCGCCGTTTTACTTTGACAAAAATGGAGCAAACGCTTAACATCGATATAGATGTTTGCGATTGGGATTACGAAGTTAGTTTTGCTGCGCAAAACAAAGCTAATGCTTACGAAGTCAGTTTTGCTGCGCAAAACTTTAGGAGGTGCAAGATGGTTTTTATGGGAAGCCTGCAGCAGCTCGGCAGAGCATTTATGCTGCCGATGATTGTATTGCCCGGCGCGGCTATTTTTTTAAGCTTAAGCAAGCTGCCGTGGGCGTACATCGGACTGCCAGGCATGGAAGGTTATTTAGTAACGGCCAGCGAAACGATTTTTACGTTTTTACCATATATCTTTGCGCTTGGCATATCGCTTGGGTTAACGGGAAACGCGCTTGCAGCCGGCATGGCTGCCCTTGTAGGCATGTTTATCTACAGCGGCATAACTGGTTCTGCCGAGGTCCCTATCGAACCGACTGTGCTCATAGGCACCTTGATCGGTATTATTGCTGGCGTTAGCCATGAGCGCTTTAAAAGTCTTCGTTTACCGGAATACATACAGTTTTTTGGCGGACCGAGATTTGTTCCGCTGTTCGTAAGCGTCATATGCCTGCTGTTCTCCATAGGCATGATCAATGTCGCGCCGTACCTGCAGAAACTGCTTGTTGAACTGGGAGAAATCGTTGCTTCCGGCGGCGGCTTCGGGGTATTCCTATATGGTTTTGTCCATCGGATTTTGGTCGTGTTCGGCCTTCATCATCTTGTTAGCCATGTATTCTGGTTCCAGATTGGGGGCTATGAGACCGCAACCGGGAAAATGGTATACGGCGACCTGCCGCGTTTCTTTGCGGGAGATCCAACTGCGGGCGTTTTTATGGCAGGCTTATATCCGACGATGATGTTCGCATTGCCCGCCATTGCGCTTGCTATCATTCACGAAGCTCGTGAAGATTTAAAGCCTAAAATCCGGAAAACCTTTCTATACGCGGCGTTGGCATCGTTTCTAACGGGCGTTACCGAGCCGGTTGAATTCGCTTTTTTATTCGTTGCCCCGTATTTATATGTCGTTCACGCCATATTATCAGGTATTATCATGTGGGTTACCTATGAACTGGGGATAAGACACGGATTTTCATTCTCGGCGGGTGCTATCGATTTTGTTATCAATGAGCATTTGGCGACAAGAGGCTGGCTTATAATACCGATTGGCATCGTAGTCGGATTTATTTATTACTTCTTGTTCCGCTGGGCAATCCGAAGGTTTCGAATCCCTACCCCCGGCCGCGAGGAAGGCTCTCAACTCGATGAATGGGCAGGGGATATTCCATATCGCGCGCCTCTTATTTTGCAGGCGATCGGGGGCAAACAAAATATCGTCAAAATGGAATCCTGCATAACAAGACTGCGGCTTAAAGTATCAAACGACAAGCTGCTCGATGTAAATGCGCTGCGCAATCTTGGCGCTGCAGGCGTAATTAAGCTAGGCGGAGGACAGGTACAAGTCGTGTTCGGAACGTACTCTGAGCTTATTCGGGAAGAAATGATTAAGACGATTCATCGCGATCAAGCACAGGTTCTGTTCCATTCGCCGATGCAGGGCCGCATGATTCCGCTTGACGAGGTGCCCGATCCGATTTTTGCCGGAAAGCTCGTTGGACAAGGCGTTGCGTTCATCCCCGAGAAAGGGGAGCTTGTTTCACCGGTAAAAGGGAAAGTCATTCATATTTATCCGACGATGCATGCCATTGGTTTGCTTACGCCAGAGGGACTGGAAGTACTTCTTCATATCGGTATCGATACGTCGCGTCTGGCAGGCAAAGCTTATTTTAACGCGCTGGTTAAAGAAGGCGACGAAGTTACGCCGGGCATGATGCTTATCAAGTTTGATCTGCAGCGGGTGAGGAAGGAAAGCAAGTCGCTTGCTACCCCAATGGTGATCACAAATTCAGATCTTGTTCATTCCTGGAGGTTTGCACCGTTCAAAGCGGTGAAAAAGGGGCAGTCCTCGGTGTTGTCTGTTGTACTTAAAGAGAGAAACGGTGGAGGGGAAACACAATGATTCAAGGAATAGGGGCGTCAGCAGGCATAGCGATTGGGAGATCGTTTGTGCTTCCGAACTGGGAATGGGAGCTGCCGGAGCAAAAGATTGACGTAGCGGATTTTGCCCGGGAGTTCGAACGTGTATACGAAGGCATTCGTACCTCTAAGTCGGAAATCGAACAGATTAAGGACGAGCTGCGAGATGTAGTCGGCACGGAGGAAACGCACATATTCGACGCTCATATAGCCATTTTGGACGATCCTGTCTTTATGAATGAAATTCAAGGCATTATCCAGCGCCAGTACAAAGCGGCTGAGGTTGCCGTGAAGGAAGCCATTGACCATTTTGTCACCATGTTCGACTTGCTTGACGATGAATATATGAAGGAGCGCGCGCTGGACATCAAGGATGTCGGAAACCGGCTGCTAAAGCATTTGCTAGGCGCTCCGGAAATAACATTGCCTATGGACACGCAGCCTTTTATTTTGATCGCAAAAGAGCTTTCCCCTTCTCAGCTCGCGCACATTAATCCGCAGCATGTGCTGGGCATTGTTACGCTGGCTGGCAGCACGACCTCGCACTCCGCCATAATGGCAAGGGCGCTTGGCGTACCGCTCGTTGTCGGCGTGGAGACCAAACTCGAGGAGCCGATACAAACCGGTCAGACGCTGATTATCGATGGCAATGACGGATCCGTATATATTAATCCTGAGCAAGAAGTCATCGATGCCTATACGGCGCTGCATGACCGCCAAGCAGAAGCCAAAAAACGGCTTCACGGCATTGCCGGCCATCGTCCGGTCACGCCGGATGGAAAAAGACTTGAGCTGGCCGCCAATATCAGCTCTTTTAAAGAGCTTGAAATTGCCTTGTCCTCCGGTGCGCACGGCGTGGGCTTGTTCCGTACTGAATTTCTGTATATGGACCGCAACCGGTTTCCAAAAGAAGAGGAGCAATTCGATGTTTACCGAAGCGTGGCAGAAAGGCTGGGAGGCGAGCCGCTCGTTATTCGCACGCTTGATGTCGGCGGGGACAAACAACTTGATTATTTTGAATTGCCGGAGGAAGATAATCCTTTCCTTGGCTATCGAGCCATTCGGATTTCGTTAGACCGCAAAGATTTGTTTAAAACGCAGCTTCGCGCCATTTTGCGGGCAAGCCATTTCGGTAAAGTCAAGCTCATGTACCCGCTCATCTCATCGGTTGACGAGGTGCGTGCGGCAAACGCCGTGTTAAACGAAGCTAAGCTGGAGCTTGAGGAAGCAGGTATCCCTTATGACAAAGGGATGAAGATCGGCATTATGATCGAGGTGCCTGCAGCCGTTATGATTGCCGATTTGCTTGCGGAAGAGGTTGATTTCTTCAGCATCGGCACCAATGACCTGGTGCAATTTACCTTAGCGGTTGATCGGATGAATGAAGAGATCTCCCATTTGTATGAGCCGTATCATCCAGCCTTGATTCGAATGTTGCGCATGACGGTTGAAGCTGCCAAGCGGGCCGGTATTTCAGTCGCCGTCTGCGGGGAGCTTGCCGGTGATTTAAGGGCGCTTCCGATTTGGCTCAGTTTAGACGTGGATGAGCTTAGCATGTCCTCGCATTCTATTTTGCAGGTTAAGCAAAGATTGCTGAGCACCTCGCAAATCGAGAGCAGAGAGGTATTTGAACAATTACACAGCTGCCGTACAAGTACGGAGACACTTGCGCTGTTAACGGCATTTATGGATCGCATTGACAAAAAAACAGCGAATGGTTAACCCATTCGCTGTACTAGCGCATCTACGAAAGCTTTTGCATAGGGAGGAAGGTCGGGCGGTCGGCGTGCAGAGATCAGATTCCCGTCAACAACGACAGCTTCATCAAACCAAGTCGCTCCAGCGTTTTCCATGTCATCACGAATGCCTGGCGTTGATGTGACTTTGCGTCCTTCCAAAATTTTTGCTGAAATGAGGACCCAGCCTGCGTGGCAGATTTGACCGATTGGTTTGTCTGCCGCATTCAGCTCTTGTACGAGCTGAAGCACTTTTGGATAACGGCGCAATTTATCGGGTGCCCAGCCGCCCGGAACCAATAGGCCGATAATATCATTGCTGTTCACTTCATCGAAAGAAAGGTCAGCGACGGCGGGTACGCCGTATTTGCCAATATGCGTTTTGCCTTTTTCGGGACCAGCATACAGGACGGTGGCGCCGGCTTCGCGTGCCCGATATACAGGATACCATAGCTCCAAATCTTCGAATTCGTCGTCTAGCAAGCAGATGACGGTTTTGTTTTGTAAGGACATATTTTCCCCTCCATCTATTAAGATCTCTATTATTGTAACGAAGGAGCAACAATGAAGCAAACGAAACCGATAACCGAATCATTATTAGCTTTACGGCTGCTGCGATTTATACCGGCTGTGGCCTGGATGGCCGTTATATTTGCTTTGTCTTCAAGAACGAGCGACGAGATCGACACCTTTCTTCCTTTTTTTCAAAAGTTTTTTCCGTTTATGGAAGGCTTCAATTGGGGGCATTTTGTTTCTTATTTCATTCTTGCGCTCGCGCTTGATTACGGAATCGGAAAAAAAGGAGACCGTTTTTGGATGAAGGTCTGTATCGTACTGCTTTGCGGATTATATGGCATTACGGATGAATATCATCAGTCCTTTGTAGGGGGCAGGATGCCCGATCCATTGGATGTCCGAAATGACATGATCGGAGCGGCGATTTGGACGGCTCTGGCAGCGATGCCATGGGTGCGTTCGAAATGGAGAAAAGTTGCTCCATAGCTAACCTCTTTAGATCTTTTTTAAAACGTTTTAGTAGTAAAAATTACAAGACTGTGTAAGCAGGAATTTGCGCGAAAATGGTCGAATCATTTATAGATTAGAACTCTGAAAGCTATGCTGGCACAGCTAGCTGCTATTAAGAAGGAGTGGACCACTTTGCATAAGAGGTGTCATTGTGGTGACATCATGAAGATGAAACTGCGCACAGTCATTTATTCAGGGAAGGTAGAAATTGATAACGTCCCTATATTCTCCTGTACGAACTGTAACCGAAGTGAAGTATTTCCGGATGTAAAACCGGATTTAACTGGTTTAATCGCCCAACTTGGCGCCCAACCCAATAAACAAACGTTTCTGTTCAATGAATGCAATGAATGGGCAAACTTGCTGGTAGAAGCGAAAGCGGAGAAGCTGCAAACCGACCAATCTGCTTTTGAGAGATTGATCGAGCAGAGAATTAATAAGCTGCTTGATTTGTATTTGCTCGCCCAAACGCTTAATGATGAGGCTTGGATTACGGATTTAAAGAAAAGGCTTGAGCAAATCAGCCGTCGTACACTGCTTACATAAGTGCTCTGAATTGCTTTTTTACATACCGCGCAGCAGAGCCGATCATGCGTCAACATTGCGAAAAGTAATATTTTGTCGTATGATTACGTTAATATGCGTCGTACGTTAATTTAAATCTGAGCTAATGGAGAGAACCACTGTGACGGTAACCATTTATGATGTAGCAAGAGAAGCAGGAGTGTCGATGGCTACGGTTTCACGGGTTGTAAACAACAATCCTAATGTGAAGCCCGCAACACGCAAGAAAGTATATGAAGCAATCGAAAGACTCGGGTATCGTCCGAATGCTGTAGCAAGAGGTCTTGCGAGCAAGAAAACGACTACGGTCGGCGTTGTTATCCCTGATATTTCAAATGCTATTTTTGCGGAAGTAGCACGCGGTATCGAAGATATTGCTAATATGTATCATTATAATATTATTTTGTGTAACGCGGATAAGAAAAAAGACAAAGAAATCCGTGTTATCAACACCCTTTTGGAGAAGCAAGTGGATGGCTTGCTATTTATGGGTGGAGCGGTAACGGAAGAGCATTTGCAAGCTTTTAAGACAGCGAACGTTCCGATCGTACTTTGTGCGACATCTGATGAGAGCGGACAGATTCCGTCTGTCGATATCAATCATGAGGATGCAGCGTTTGATGCGGTTCAGAAGCTGATTGAGCAAGGGCATAAACGTATCGCAATGATTAGCGGAACGCTGCAGGATCCATCTATCGGCTATGCAAGATTCCAAGGCTACAAGCGCGCGCTTGAAGGTGCTGGCATTGCTTATGACGACGCGTTAGTCCGTATTGGCAATTACCGGTATGAATCCGGCGCAGAAGCGATGAAATATTTTATTGAATTGGACGAGCGTCCTACGGCAGTATTCTCCGCAACCGATGAAATGGCGATTGGCGCCATTCATAGCATTCAGGATTCCGGTCTAAAGGTCCCTGATGATATTTCCATTATTAGCGTGGATAACAGCCGCATGGCATCGATGGTTCGCCCTCAGCTGACGGCTGTCGCTCAACCGATGTATGACATCGGCGCCGTTTCCATGCGTTTGCTCACCAAGCTGATGAAAAAAGAAAATGTAGATCAATCCAAAGTGGTGCTGCCGCATGAAATGGTTACGCGTCAATCAGTTGGAGGAATATAATAAAAATGTCTTTTAACAAAATAGGAATTATAGGCGCTATGGCGGAAGAGATCGAGTTGCTGCATGAGCATGTAAACATAGCGTCTCAAGTGAAGAAAGCGGGAATTACATATTATGAAGGGATCCTTCATGGTAAAGAGGTCATTTATTGCAAATCGGGAGTCGGCAAAGTGAATGCGGCTGTCTGCACACAAATATTGCTTGACCTCGGTGCTGATTGTGTTCTCTTTACGGGTGTAGCAGGGGCCATTGATCCTCAGTTGAACATTGGCGATATCGTGGTGTCTACGAGCTGCATCCAGCATGATATGGACTGCTCCCCGCTGGGCTTTGCCCGCGGAACGATACCTTTCCATCCCAGATCAGAGTTTGCAGCGGATGACCGCCTAATCGAGCTTGCGGCTTCTGCTAGCTCAAGGCTCTTCTCTGGTCGCAGCTTGAAGGGAAAGGTACTTTCAGGGGACCAGTTTATTGCTAGCCGCGAGACGGTAAAGCTGCTTCATGAAACTCTTCACGGCGCTTGCGCGGAGATGGAAGGCGCTTCTGTTGCGCAGGTGTGCGATATGAACGAAACGCCGTTTGTTATTATTCGTTCGATGTCGGATAAAGCGGACGGTTCGGCACATGTGAACTTCGCGGAGTTTACCGTTACTGCGTCTAAACATTCCTACCAAATTATCGAAGATATCGTAAAAAATATTTAACCAAATCATACCAGAAAGAACCAGCCGCGATGCATGCATCGCGGCTGGTTCTTTCTTTGCGTTGAGTAAACGTAATGGGGATCCACAATTATAGTTCCTGTATAACAATATTCTGAATGATCCTATTCTTATCTGCGATTTCCGAACGTCTCGGCATCGGTTCGATATCGGCTGCATCATCCATCCACTTTGAAGGCAGCTTTAACGGGCTAACAGATGCCCAGCGCTTCAGCCAACTGTCGGGAAGAGCTATTTCTTTGCCGGCAGCTATTTCATGTGTAATCGGATGGTCAATCATGGTTAACCATACGAGAGACCAGGCTCTAGGAACGACGCGAAATATATCATACCCGCCTCCGCCAAGGGCTACCCACCGGCCATCCGTATAGGTATGGGCTAATTCATGTATAATGGCGGGGATTTCTGCATAGATGCGCATACTGCAGTGAATATGCGAGAGCGGATCATAGGCATGGGCATCGCAGCCGTGTTGACTGATAATGACATCCGGTTTGCAGTAGGATATTACTTTACGCAAGGTCATATTAAATGTTTCGAGCCAGGAATCATCCTCCGTGTAAGGCTCAAGCGGTACGTTAAAGCATGCGCCAAAACCATGGTCGGTACCTTTTTCATGCACAAAGCCTGTGCCAGGAAACAGAAATTTACCGGTCTCATGTATGGAATAGGTACAAACATCGGGGTCGTCATAAAAAACCCATTGCACACCATCGCCATGATGAACATCCGTGTCGATGTAAAGAACTTTGGCGCCATAGGTCTGGCGAATATGCTTAATGGCGACTGCCGCGTCGTTATATACGCAAAAGCCTGAAGCGCGGTCAGGAAAGGCGTGGTGCAATCCGCCGGCAAGATGGTAGGCATGCTTCGTCCGGCCCGTCATAACGGCATCAGCAGCTGCCAGCGAGCCTCTGACGATCGACATGGCCGCCTTGTGCATGCCGGGGAAAAAAGGTGTGTCCTCCGTATGAAGCCCGAATTGCTGAGCAAGAAGGCTGCTATCACTGATTTGGACATTTTCGCTTAGTTGTTTAACGGCAGCCAAATAATCCGTTCTATGTACGAGAGACAAGAGCTCATCGTCGGAATAGAGGGGAGGGGCCTCGATCTGCTCCTCGTCCAATGCGTTCACTTTTGCGAGCAGGTCAATCGTAAGCGTAAGCCGAAGCGGATCAAAAGGATGCTCTTCGTCAAATTTATATCCGCTAGAATCCGGATGATGTATGAAAACAGCATCAGAAGCCATCTTTATCCTCCTAAAGGTTTGCGAAGCAAACCTACTTCGTAAGCTTGGATTCAATACATAAAACGCTGCCGAAACCGTACCCGGTCAAAATGTTCAACGGAGCTTATCGGCACTTCTTTGCCGATGCGGACCATTAAGCAATTTGCGGGGTGGGAGCAGATTTCGGGATCATCGGTAGCAAACCACACCATACCGACGGACTGCATTAATTTTTCCATCATCTTGCGATAATCCCACACGTTTAGGTTCGTGCCTTCAAGATCCCAATGCCAATAATATTCGGTCGTGAAAACGATCATATTTTCTAATTGTTCCTCGGCGAACGCAAGCTGAATCAATCTTTTACCCAATCCGCAGCCGCGGTAATCGTCTGCTACTTCTATGGCGCCAAGCTCGATAAGATCCGTCATGCCGCCTTCCGACCATCGCTCAAGCTCATCGGCATAGTGAAAGGTGACATAGCCGACGATCACGTCCCCTTCGCGGGCTAAAATGATTCTACCCTCGGCAAGCCCGGCGATTTCGACAAGCGCATCATGCTGCTCGGTCGGTCTGCGGAACGCGTCCAATGACTTATGCATGATCATGCAAGCTAGCTGCTCAGGAGGTACCGGCCCTTCTAAAATAAGCTCGCGTTCCGCGTCCAGAGCGAGACTCTCCCGCTGCAAACGCTTTCGATGTTCCAAGGCTATCCCTCCTTTTCTTGCATTTGAAAAGCGTGCTCGCACAGCAATCTCTATTATTCTTTATAGCAAAGTTTGAAGCAAATGAAAAGCGTAGTCGAATAGAAAAAGGATATGCTATAATGAGTTTGGCGGTTTAAATCTTGGGAAACGCGTTTGGATGCCATCTTGTTTGCCTCAAGTAGCGGCATTTAATTGAAAGCGTATTCTTTTGATAAAGACAAACAGATTTGATGGGAGAGTGATAGTATGATCAACTTACATCAAGAACGAATTCCAGCGACGGCACCGAATCCTAATTTACCGAATTATGAGGAAGCAGTCACCTCGTTTGATTGGAGCCAGATCGAAAGCCAGTTCAGCTGGCATGCGACTGGAAAAGTAAATATGGCATATGAGGCCATTGATCGCCATGTCGAGCAAGGAAAAGGCGGCAAGGTCGCTTTGTTTTATAGTGACAGCGAACGTGATGAATCCTATACCTTCGAAGAGCTGAGCAAACAATCGAATCGTTTTGCGAATGTATTGCGCAAGCTCGGAATTTCAAAAGGCGAGCGTGTCTTTATCTTTATGCCCCGTACGCCTGAGCTTTATTTCAGCGCGTTAGGCGCGTTGAAGGTGGGTGCGGTAGTCGGCCCGCTATTCGAGGCGTTTATGGAAACAGCGGTTAAGGATAGATTGCAGGACAGTGAAGCAACAGCTATCATTACGACACCCGCGCTCTTAAAAAGAATAAAAAGGGATGAGCTTCCGAACCTGAAGCATGTGATTGTGTTCGGCAAGGATGTGCCGCAGGAAGAAGGCATCATCGATTTCATGCAGGAGATGACTGCAGCGTCCGATGAAGCCGAGATCGAGTGGCTGGATCGCGAGGACGGGCTTATTTTACACTATACGTCTGGTTCTACCGGAAAGCCTAAAGGCGTCTACCATGTTCAGAATGCGATGGTACAGCATTTGTATACGGGTCAAGTTGTACTCGACTTGAAAGAAAATGATATCTATTGGTGTACTGCGGATCCGGGCTGGGTAACGGGCACGTCCTACGGCATTTTTGCCCCTTGGCTCAACGGAGCGACAAATGTTATTCGCGGTGGCCGATTTAGCCCGAGTGATTGGTATGGCGTCATTCAAAAATACGGCGTGACCGTATGGTATAGCGCTCCAACAGCTTTCCGCATGCTCATGGGTGCCGGCGATGAAATATCGCAAAACTTTGATCTGTCCAGCTTGAGACATGTCCTAAGCGTAGGAGAGCCGCTGAATCCCGAGGTCGTGCGTTGGGGACTTAAGGTTTACGGACAACGCATCCATGATACTTGGTGGATGACGGAGACGGGGGGCCAGCTGATTTGTAACTATCCGAGCATGGATATCAAGCCAGGCTCTATGGGCAAGCCGCTGCCAGGCGTGAAAGCGGCAATTATTGATGATAACGGAAATGAAGTAGCGCCTTACCGCATGGGTAATCTTGCGATTAAAACCCCATGGCCGTCCATGATGCGCAAGGTATGGAATAACCCCTCAAAGTACGAGGAATATTTCTATCTAAAAGGATGGTACATTTCCGGCGACTCGGCCTACATGGATGAGGATGGTTACTTCTGGTTCCAAGGACGGATCGATGACGTGATTAACACAGCAGGGGAGCGAGTTGGCCCATTCGAGGTCGAAAGCAAACTTGTGGAGCATCCAGCGGTTGCGGAAGCAGGTGTTATCGGAAAACCGGATCCTATGCGCGGAGAAATCATAAAGGCATTTATTGCGCTCCGTGAAGGGTATGAGCCTTCCGATGAATTGAAACAGGAGATTTCACAGTTCGTGAAGATCGGTTTATCCGCACATGCTGCGCCAAGAGAAATCGAATTTAAAGATAAGCTTCCAAAAACACGAAGCGGCAAAATTATGCGTCGAGTGCTGAAAGCATGGGAGCTGAACTTACCGACTGGCGATTTGTCCACCATCGAAGATTAAATCGCATATGGCATATGGTTAAGCTTGCCTCAATATAAAAAGGATGTCTCCTAAACGGGAGACATCCTTTTTTCGTCTTATTAAAGATTCGTTTATCATTTACCGCTGAAATAACTCAATCCATTCCCCATCAGGGCCGCTCACGAAAAAGTATTGATAACCGTTTGGAAGAGTCGTAATTCCATCATCGATAAATTTAATGTCCAGCTGTTTTAAGCGGTCAAATTCAGCATGAACATCATCAACGGATAGTGCAAAGTGATGCACTTTACCTTCAAACGGCAGGCTGTCATTATAGCCTTGAATGAGCTCGAGCTCTGTTTCGCCTTCATGACCAAAGCCTAAAAAGGCAAGCTCTATGATGCCATTGGAGTGGGGTATGCGTCCTTTAAGCTCAAATCCGAGGTTCTCCGTGTAAAAAGCAATCGATGCCTCCATATTTTTTACCATTACGCCTACATGATCGATCCGTTTTTTGGACATGGGTATAAATTCCTTCCTATTTTAGGTTTTAAAATATATTTATGATGGATAATGATCTCTATCATAGGGAGAAGCAATATTACTGTCAAGCAGCTTTAAGGAGAAGTCGAGGACGAACGTATCCATTTTGAAAAAAATGGATTGACTTTCAACCTTGGCATGGATAATAATGATGTTAGTTCCGAGTATTTAGGTAGGAATAATAGGTTAAGGAGGTTGTTTGGTGGAGACTAGGAAATTAGGGAATAGCGATCTTTATCCATCTGTCATTGGATTCGGCTCATGGGCCGCAGGAAAGGCGGGTTGGGGCGATGTGGACGATCACGAAACGGAAGCCGCTATCCGCCATGCATACGAATTAGGAATTAACTTTTTTGACACTGCTCCCGCCTATGGTCTCGGACATTCGGAGGCATTGCTCGGAAAAGTGCTTAAACCGGTACGGGAGCATGTAATTCTGGCGACGAAAACAGGTCTTGAATGGAACGAGCAGGGACAGTTTAGCATAAACGTGAGTAAGGCGAATATCATGCGCGAGGTGGATGAGAGCCTTCGGCGCTTAAATACGGACTATATTGATTTGTACCAGATTCATTGGCCTGACCCTAGCGGAAAAATACCGGTCGAAGAGACGTTTGAAACATTAAATCAATTGGTGGCTCAGGGGAAAATCAGACATATTGGCGTATCGAATTTCAATGTACAGCAGCTGGTTGCCGCACAAACCGTAAGTCCTATCGTGTCTTTGCAGCTGCCGTATAATTTATTTCAACGGGATGTCGAGCATGCGGCATTGGCTTATGCAAAACAGCTTAAGATCGGATTTATTCCTTACAGCCCGTTGGCACAAGGTTTGCTGACCGGGAAATTCAATTATTTAACGAGGCTTCCCAAAACAGACGTGCGCGCACAGCTAAACCCTTTGTTCTCCGAGAAGCAGTTTGTCAAAAACCTCGTTATTATCGAGACCTTTACCGGTATGGCAAGGGCAATCGGAAAACCGTTAAATCAGGTTGCGATCAATTGGTTACTGTATCGCAAAGAAATTACGAGTGTGATAACCGGAGCTAAAACGATTAAACAGGTAGAGGATAATGCCGCTGCTGCAAAATGGAGCTTATCTCGGGAAGATTATGAGCAAATTAGCCGATTGTTTGAAACGGATTCATCCTATGTCATTTGAGTTTAAGGATTGAAACGGAAAGCACCAAAAAAAGAAGCAGCCTCTTTTGAACTGCACCCCAATTGTTAGACACCATCTAACAATCTGGAGGTGCAGTTTTTTTGTCTAAGTTTAATATGAATTTGAAAATAGAGGCTATTCATCGTTATTTGTTAGGGAATGAAGGAGTGAAAAGCATTGCGAAAGCACTAGGCATCAATCATGAGGTCTTACGAATGTGGATAAAGCAATACGAACACCACGGCGAGAAAGCTTTCGAAAATCCTATACAGCTTACAGCATTCCATATAAACTAGACGTACTCAACTTTATGAAAGAGAATGGGACGTCTCCAAATGAAGCAGCTGTCATCTTCAATATCTCTACTCCAGGGGTTATTCGTAGATGGCGCAGCCCAATTTAATGCAGACGGAATCGACACCCTAAAACCAAAGCCAAAGGGACGTCCACCATTCATGACGGATAAAAAGAGAACCAAAAGACAAGAACCTGCCGAGGGCTCAGTTGAAGCTCTACAAGCTGAATTAGAACGTTTGCGTATGGAAAACGCCTATTTAAAAAAGTTGAATGCCTTAGTTCAAAACAAGGAAAAATCACCAAACAAGACAAAGCGCAAGTAGTCTATGAATTAATGCTCAAATTCCCGGTGATTGAATTGCTAAAGCTCGCTGAAGTCCCACGTAGCACCTTTTATTACTGGGTGAAACAGTTTGGGAAGCCAGACCCAGACGAAGAACTGAAACTCCTTATTCAATCCATATATGAGGAACATCAGGGATGTTATGGATATCGTCGTATTCGTGATGAACTAGTTAATCGGGACCACCGAGTTAATCATAAAAAAGTGCAACGTATCATGAAAGAATTAGATTTGAAATCTGTGGTACGTATGAAGAAATATCGTTCCTACAGAGGAACAGTAGGTAAAATTGCGCCTAACGTGCTGGATCGTAATTTTCAAGCAGATAGGCCAAATGAGAAGTGAGTTACCGATATTACGGAATTTAAGTTGTTTGGTGAAAAGCTGTATGTATCACCTGTTCTGGACTTGTTTAACGGCGAGATTATCACCTACACAATAGGGACTCGTCCTACCTATTCCTTAGTCTCCGAGATGCTAAATAAGGCCTTTAAACGCTTATCTGACAAGGATGAACTCCTCCTGCATTCGGATCAAGGCTGGCACTATCAGATGAAGCAGTATCAACATGCTTTGAAGAAACAAGGAATTACCCAAAGCATGTCGCGCAAAGGAAATTGTTACGATAACTCGGTAATGGAAAACTTTTTTGGCATTATGAAGTCGGAGTTTCTTTATCTTAATAAGTTTGAAAGTGTAGAGTACTTTAAGCAAGAACTAGAACGATACATTGATTACTACAATCACAAACGTATCAAGTCAAAATTAAAAGGCATGAGCCCGGTACAGTACCGAGCTCATGCCCAACAGGTTGCATAAAAATATTTGTCTAACTTTAAGGGGTCACTTCATTTTGGAGGCTGCTTCTTTTTTAATGCTGCAGAAAGAATCAATTTACCGTTTGCGCATCGGACGGAGCGGACTCGCCGTTTGCGTTTTCCGAAGTGACATAGAAGGCCCCCGTTACGAGTGGAGCAACATACTCATAGTTAGTTTCCGAAGTCGAGGCGATCTTGGCATATTTCCCGTCGTTATTTGAGCTGAAATATACATGATATTGCGTAACCTGGTCTGACACACTGTTCGATGCCCAGGTTAGGCGTACGCTAAGCTCCGTTTTTGAAGCTTGCAGGCCAGTTGGCGCAGAGGGAGCCGAAGCGGCTTCTTCATTTCCGCCGCTGTTTCCGCCACTCTCAGGAGGCGCAGTATTAATAGGAGAGTTACCGTATTGAACCAGTGGGCTAGGCGCTGATTCTTTGCCGGCAACATCAACCGCCGTTACATAGTAAGTCGAGTTTTGCGAGCTCGATGCATACAGCTTCATCCGTTTTTCAGAACCTACCGTGATGGATTCGCCTTGTTTTTTGTAGGGTCCTTGATTTACGGATTTATAAACACGGTAACCAATGACATCTTTGGCTGAGCTGTCACTAAACGTAAGGATGAGCACGCCATCTGATGATTGAAGCTTAACGCTTGCAGGCGGCGGCGGAGCAGCTCCGTCATCTACACGCGGGTCAGGCTTGGAAGGTGCATTGTTTTCTGCATCTGCAGGCAAATAGGCACTCATCGAGCGACGGCTCTTCGCTGGCAGCTTCGATTGCGCAGCTCTAATCTCATCCATTAAAACATCTAGCGGTTTTTTTCGTTTAATTACGATTTGTTCTTTCACCATGTCGCTCGGCGTAGCAGGGTTAGGCAAATAGTTAACGCCGTTAAACGTGATGTACGCCATTTTGACAAGCGCATCATCGGTTTTCTTAGGTATATCCTTTTTGTTGAACCAATCCGTTACAAGCATGCCAGCTTCCTTCGTCAATTGGCTTGGAAGCAGGCCGCTTGCGCTGGAAACCGTCGCTTTCACGATGCCGGACGGCCGCTCGAACTTATCTGTTGCGAATACCTCGGGTTTCTTTTCAGCCATTTCGTTCATAATTAACGCCCAGATGGAACGGGCACGCGCTTTTCCGTTCTCGGAAAGGGAGTTAACCTGTTCTTCATAGCCTGCCCATACGCCTAATGTGATATCAGGCGAGAAGCCCATGAACCATACGTCGCCATAGCTTTGAGTTGAACCGGTTTTACCGGCAATCGGAATTTCGCCATATTTCTTGAACTGTGATCTCAGTTTGCTTGCAGATCCGCTCTTGCTCGAAATAACTGTCGAAAGCATATCCGTCATCAAAAATGCGCTTTGCTCCGAGAAAACCCGTTTTGGCTCTTGCTTATGCTCGTATACGATTTTTCCGTTGGCATCTGTAATCCGAGAAATCATGTATGCATCATTGAAGACGCCTTTGTTCGGAATCGAGCCGTAAGCATTCGTTAATTCTTCTACGGATACACCGATGCTAAGTCCGCCGATAACGCCGGTTTGTGCATAAGAGTCTTCCGGCTGGAGCGTAGTAATGCCGAGCTTCTTAACGAATGCCCACGCATTTTCGATTTTGACATCATCGTTGAAAATTTTCAGGGCTGGCAAGTTCAATGAACGGTTTAACGCATCACGGGCTGTAACGAGACCTGCGAATTTACGATTTACGTTCATCGGAATATGAAAGCCTTTTTGACCGTCTTTCAGTACGATAGGAGCATCGTCGATAATGCTCGCGGGCTGTATTATGCCCATCTCGATTGCAGGCAGGTAAGCGGCTAACGTTTTCATTGTCGAGCCGGGCTGCCTTGTCATTTGCGTAGCATAGTTCAACTGCTCTTCATAGAAGTCGCGGCCTTCGAGCATTCCTACGATAGCGCCTGTTTTGTGATCCAGCATGACTGCTGCGATTTGCTCGAGACCTTTTTCCTCACTGTAAGGGGTGAAGTTTTCATCATTGGTGCCGACCTCGCGCATGAGCTGGTAAATATCCTTGTCAATCGTCGTATAAACATGATAACCGCCCCGAAGCAGGTGATCACGAGCTTCCTCGATCAGAGGAGCATTTTCCTTTTTGCGCAAATCGGCTTTGGTTAATGTGGCGTCCTGCTCCATCAGCATAATTTCAGCTGCTTGCCGCTCTGCCTCAAGCATCAAATAAGGAAAAGTCGTATAGGCTTTCTCGGAGGGCTCGGAAAGTGTTTTTCGGATATCGAATTTGAGAGCCTCGTCGTATTCCTGTTGTGTGATGCGGCCAGTTTGCATCATTCGCATTAACACCGTTTTTTGACGGCCCAGCGCTAAGTCAAAGCCGGCTTGATTGAATTGCCCTTTACCCGTAAAAGCGGTATAGGCAGACGGCCTTTGCGGAAGTCCTGCTAGATACGCGGACTGCGCAATATTCAGCTGGTTTAGATCCGTAATGCCAAAAATCCCTTTGGCAGCTGCTTTAATCCCGAATAAATTGTAACCGCTTGAACCGTTTCCGAAAGGAACCTTATTCAAGTATGCGGCTAGTATTTCTTCTTTGGTTAAATATCTTTCCATGCGCAGCGACAAAAATATTTCTTTAATTTTACGGCTGTCGGTTTTGTCTAGGCTTAGGAATACGCGGCGTGCTAGCTGCTGCGTGAGCGTGCTTCCTCCGGTTTGCGTTTCCTCATTCAAAAGCTTCTGCTTCACTGCACGTCCAAGACCGTTGATGTCTACGCCGTTATGCTCGAAAAAGTTATTGTCCTCAATGCCAAGTACCGCATTGATTACCTGTGGCGGCAAATCATCATATGTAATAATCATTCGGTCCTCAGACGTTCTTAGCTGTCCGACAAGTGAATCATCATTGAAGTAAACGAATCCGGTAATGGCATTTTCGCCGACTTTCTCTTCAATAACGGTTCTTGGTCTTACTTCTTCATTTTTCACGAGGGCAGCGACATAGCCGGTAACGGCGCCGCCTGCCAGCAAGCCAATGAAAATTCCGAAATATACCATCCATTTTACTGTTATAAAAGTTACGATTCCGAATGTACGCCATTTGCTTCTTTTGGCCGGCGTTTGTTGACGTTCTTCTTGCATTTTTTTGACTCCTCCTCCAAATTGCACACCCATTATAACATAAATCGTCAAAGTAGCGCATTCTTTAACCGCATTGACATCCTAAGAATGCTATGGTATAAATTCAATAATGTTTATCCAATCAATGCTTTGAAGGGCATGAGTAGACTGCGAATCGTCATTGCAGAGAGCCGGTGGGTGGTGTGAACCGGTATGCGCCGTATGTTGAATTACCGCCTGGAGCTAAGTGAAGGAACCGTAGCTGATGAAGCTTCAGTGCATACAGGGCCAAAGGCCTCTGGGTGGCTGAGCCAGCCGTAGTAGTTCACTTCGGAGACCGTCTCCGTTATCAACAACGAAGTGAGAGTACTTCTTTCGTTTTTCTATAAAGAAGACGTACTCTAACGAGGGTGGTACCGCGAGCTAATCCTTCTCGTCCCTTGGGGCAAGAAGGATTTTTTATGTCTATATAGACGCATACGAGGGAGGAAAAGTTTTATGGTGAAGTGGGAAAGTTTAACGCTGGAACAGCAAAATGAGGTTGAGCGCCAACTGGCTGTCATTCGGCGCGGCGTTGTCGAAATCGTTCCGGAGGATGAATTGAAGAACAAAATAGCGAATGCCGTCGCAACAGGGACGCCGTTGAAAGTAAAGCTTGGCTTGGACCCGTCTGCGCCGGACATTCATATCGGCCATACCGTGGTTCTTCACAAGCTGCGTCAATTCCAGGAGCTAGGCCATCAGGTTCAGCTTTTAATCGGTGATTTCACGGGAAGGATCGGCGACCCTACGGGAAAATCGGAAACGCGCAAACAGCTGACCGAAGAAGATGTAAAGCGAAATGCTGAAACCTACCAGAAACAAATTTACAAAATATTAGATCCGCAGAAAACAAAGCTATACTACAATTCAGAGTGGCTTGCGCCTCTTAATTTTGCAGAAGTAGTGAACTTGGCGGCAAAAGTAACGGTAGCGCGCATGATGGAGCGCGATGATTTCACGAAACGCTTTACGACCGGCCTGCCAATCAGTATCCATGAGTTTTTCTACCCGCTTATGCAAGGCTATGATTCCGTAGCTCTTGATTCGGATATCGAGCTAGGCGGCACGGATCAGAAATTTAATCTGCTGATGGGCAGAACGCTGCAGAAGGAATACAGCAAGCCTGCACAGGTTGCCATTACGACTCCGTTGATCGAAGGCTTGGACGGCGTGAACAAGATGAGCAAAAGCTTGGGTAATTACATCGGCATCGACGAAGAGCCGAATCAGATCTATGGTAAATCGATGTCCATACCCGATGAATTGATGTTTAAATACTACGAGCTTGCAACGGATATGAACAATGGGGAGCTCGAAGCCTTGAAGACTGGGCTGGAGGAAGGTACCGTACATCCGCGTGATGCGAAAATGCAGCTCGCAGCGACATTCGTCCGAATGTACCATGGCGAAGAGGCAGCCAAGTCAGCGGAAAACCATTTTATTACGGTGTTCCAGCAGCGTGCGCTTCCGGATGAAATCGAAGAGGTGAATCTCTCTAAGGAAGAACTGTCTGATGGCGGCATTAATATCGTGAAGCTGCTTACCGTGCTTGCGCTGCAAGCTACCAGCAGTGAGGCTAGACGAAGCGTACAGCAAGGCGCCGTTCGTATAAATGAAGAGAAAATTACAGATATCAATGCTAATGTTACCCCTAAGGATGGCGATGTCCTTCAAGTCGGCAAACGAAAATTCGTAAAAATTAAATTAGCTTAATTGTTCTAACAAAGCTTGTTGAATCGATAAAATTCAACAAGCTTTATTTTTTTAGAAACAAATAGCTTGTTTCAAACGTAATAAATAACGGAAGTATTAACAGGTTTTGGATGAAGTGAGAGGAGGAGGAAGTTGGAGACGCTATTTTTGTCTTGTCTAATCGGCGGAATTCTTTATGCACTCGTAAGCGTTATTTTTGGAGATTGGCTGGGGCAGGCGTTAGACGGTGCGTTTGATTTCTTATCATTAGACGGTCACTCATGGCTGTCGCCGACTGCGCTTGTAGGCGGGATAACCGTGTTTGGAGGGGCTGGCGTTATGCTGCAGCGCTACACCGCATGGGGATCAGCGGCAATTGTGACGGCAGCGCTATTCATTGCCCTCCTAGCTGGAACAGCGGTATTTTTTCTTTATATTAAACCGATGGAGGAAAGTGAAAATTCAATTGCCTTCTCGCTGGACGGTATGTCAGGCATGCTTGGGGACGTTCTGGTGCCGATTCCCGCGCATGGATACGGGGAAGTGATGGTGAAAGTAGGAGCCGGCTTTACCAATCAAATTGCTGCGAGCTTTGAGGGCGTCGAGATCGCAGGCGGCTCGCGAGTCGTTGTCGTTGAGGTAAGAGACAGCACGCTTTATGTATCGGAAGTGGATTTATCTTAATTCATGCAGCAGAAAGGGGAAATGAAATGCCGGATTTTTTTATAATACCCGCTATTGTTGTTGGGGTACTCATTGTATTAGGTTTAGCTTTCTGGGCGCGTTATAAGACCGTGAGTCCGGATGAAGCGATGCTCGTTACTGGCTCGTTTCTAGGTTCACGTAACGCCAGCACGGACGAATCTGGCCGTAAAGTAAAAATCATTAGGGGCGGAGGCGCCTTTATCCTGCCTATTTTTCAAAAGGCTGAGTTCCTGTCCTTGTTGTCGCATAAGCTTGATGTGTCAACACCGGAGGTATATACGGAGCAAGGCGTACCCGTGATGGCTGACGGCGTCGCCATTATAAAAATTGGCGGTGCGGTGGAGGATGTGGCGACAGCAGCAGAACAGTTTTTAGGAAAACCGACCGAAGCGCTCAAAGGCGAGGCCCAGGAGGTTCTGGAAGGGCACTTGCGCGCCATATTAGGTTCAATGACCGTAGAAGAGGTTTACCGTAACCGCGATAAGTTCGCGCAAGAAGTGCAGGGCGTTGCGGCAAAGGATTTGAAGAAGATGGGACTGCAAATCGTGTCTTTTACAATAAAAGACTTACGAGATAAGCACGGATACTTAGATGCGCTCGGTAAGCCGAGAATTGCAGCAGTTAAGAGGGATGCGGAGATTGCGGAAGCCGAAGCGGTGCGGGATGCCAGAATCCAGAAAGCGCTCGCGGCGGAAGCTGGCCAGAAAGCGGAGCTTGTGCGCGATACCAACATAGCCGAAGCAGAGAAAGAGAAGGAAATGAAGGTGGCTTCGTTTAAACGCGATCAGGATACGGCCAAAGCGGAAGCGGATCAGGCCTATGCCATCCATGAAGCCCGTGCGAAGCAAAGCGTTGTCGAAGAGCAGATGAAGGTCGAGCTTGTGCGTAAAGAACGCGAAATAGATCTGGAAGCAAAGGAAATATTGCGTCGTGAAAAGCAGTATGATGCCGAAGTGAAGAAGAAAGCCGATGCCGACCGTTACGCGGTTGAGCAAGCGGCAGAAGCGAATAAAGCAAAGCTGCTGCGTGAAGCCGATGCGCTTCAATACCGTATTGAAGCAGAAGCGAAAGCGCATGCGGCTCAGAAACGTTTGGATGGATTGGCAGTTGCGGAAGCAGAGAGAGCGAAGGGGACAGCGGAAGCCGATGTCATCCGACTCCGCGGCTTAGCGGAAGCGGAAGCAAAAGAAAAGCTGGCGGAAGCCTTCGAGAAGTTTGGCGAAGCAGCGGTGCTAGATATTATTGTGAAAATGCTGCCTGAGCTTGCCGGGAAAGTAGCGGAACCTATTAGCAATATCGATAAACTGACCGTCGTAGATACGGGTAACGGGGAAGGTGCTGCGCGTCTCAGCAATTATGTTACTTCATTAATGTCTACCGCGCCGGAAATGCTGAAGAGCGTATCCGGCATAGACGTGAACGCATTAATCAAAGGGCTTACCTCCAAAGCAGTGCAAGCGCAGGCGGGCAGCAACCGTCCAATAGATATCAATGCTGCACCTCTATCGCCCAAATTGCCTGATCAATCATCCTAGCAGCATGATTTAAACATAAAAAAACCTTGAACCAATTGGTCCAAGGTTTTTTGTTTATTAACGGCTGTAGAATTCGACGATTTGTTTCTCGTCGATATCTTGGGAAAGCTCACCGCGGTCAGGCAGACGAAGGAATTTACCTTCCAAAGCTTGATCGTTGAACTCCAAGTAGTTCGGAAGGTGATGACGGCCTTCCATAGCTTCTTTAATTGTTCTCAGGCTGCGGCTGCGCTCGCGCAAACCGATTACGTCGCCAAGAGATACGCTGTAAGAAGCGATATCCACTTTCTTGCCGTTTACTGTTACGTGACCATGCGATACCAACTGACGAGCTCCTGCACGGGAGTTGGAAAGGCCAAGGCGGTAAACGAGGTTGTCAAGACGGCTTTCAAGGAGGCCCATGAAGTTTTCACCGGCTTTACCTTTCATTTTTGCCGCTTTGTCAAACAAGTTGCGGAATTGTTTTTCGTTCAAACCGTACATGTGGCGAAGCTTTTGTTTCTCTTGCAATTGAACGCCATAACCGCTCATTTTTTTGCGTTGGTTAGGGCCGTGTTGACCTGGTGGAAATGCGCGTTTTGCAAGTTCTTTACCTGTGCCGCTCAAAGAGATTCCAAGGCGACGGCTTAGTTTAAATTTAGGTCCTGTATAACGTGACATACGTAATATTAACTCCTTCATCAAATAAATTTGTGAATGGGGTTGTGTTTCGCCGAATACGTTCAACGTCCGAGCATGCTCGTCCCTGATAGGCTAGTCAGCCGCTGGCCTACAGTGAACGTATTTCCTGAGGGTGACACAAAACCGTACGCCCATCTATTCATCAATAAATAATATATGAAATAGATAGTCGTTGTCAAGGTTAACACTTGATTTTTTATGACAGGCAAAGGGTATCAAAAGTCCTATATTTTATGGACATCCTAGTGCAAATTTCTTAAAAATGGAGTATGATGGTTTTAATAATAAGCGATAAAAGGAAGCTCATCTCCTTGGTTAACGGATGGAAGGGTTGGGGCTGCATGGTTGATCAAATAAATAGCAATTTTGCCTATCGTAAAACATCAACAATAGTAGATACATCAGCAGAATCACAACCTGTTTGGTTCATTCATGAAGATATTCATGATGCGGACGAGCCGATGCTATCCCCATTGTTCCGTGCCAGCTTTGATCAATGGGTAAATGAAGCGGCAGGGCTGTCTTCATTAGAGGCAGGTGAGTTTCTGCTATACAATAGAGAAGCTGAGGAAATAGCCTCTGCCGGTTTGCAGCAAAGAGAAACGCATCGAAATGCTAGGGAAATGCTTAGTCTGCTTGTAAGCAGCGTCATCAGCGGCGGAGATTCGTGCACAAAAGAAGAAGAAGGCTATTTTATAGCAGCCGTACCTGTATGCAGGCGAAACGACGGTTCGGTTTTTTGTGTATTTGCGTATATGTCACCCATTGAAAAGCAGCCGGATCTTATGCAGACGCAATTGTGCTCCTTGCATTTTCGAAGCTGCTTTTACCGTAATTTCGAACAGCTTTATGTCAAAGATTTGCTCTTGCAGCAGCAGCGGGCAGAGATGGACGCGAAAAGAAAAGATGCTTTATTCCAAGCGTCAAAGCGGCTTTTTGATCAAATCGATGTTGCCTCCGTGCTGTCGGAATTGCTGCTCAGCTTAGAACAGCTGTATCCGGACTCCGAGGTTCATTTGTATTTGTCGCAAGATCATTTGAACGGTGATCCGCGCGTGAAGCCGCTAGTTTTCAAAAATGCGGAACATGATTTAGTTGCCAAAGCGTTCTTGAACGGAAAGTCGGTGACGGAGCATGATCGCGACGGCACGCTTCGGCTCGCGGTGCCGATGACCGGCAAGCAAGCAGCTTATGGTGTGCTTTGCATGTCGATTGGTCCGGGTTTATGGGACGAAGCCGACCTGCCTGCTTTTCTGTTGCTAGCGGATACGTCGGGCTCTGCTTTCGAGAATGCGAAGCTGTACGAGCAGTCCAACTTGCTAATTAACGAGCTTCGTCTTATCAATGAACTTACGAAACGATTGAACCAGTCGCTGAGGCTCAAAGAAATCTTTCAATTTGCCACAAGCGAGCTTTTGACGATATTTGATGCGGATTATTGCTGCGTATTGCAGCTTAACAAAGAAAAGAATCAATTCATTGTCATGTCGAGCAATTTTCCTTCCATTAAAAACGAACAGTTCTCACCTGATTATGGCTTTTGCGGAATGGTTTATCGCACGCGGGAGCCTTTAATCATATCTGATTATTGGCATACTCGGATCGTTACCTCCATGTTAATGGATAATACGAGCTCAAGATCGCTTATTGCAGCGCCGATTATGGTTGATGGTGAGGTTGTTGGCGTCATCCTGGTTACACACAAAACGCCAAATTTCTTCTCGTACGAAAATTATAAATTGCTTCAAGTGATGAGTACGCATATCGGGCTGGCGGTAACGAATGCGTCGCTGCATGCTGAAGTGCGAAGGATGGTTATAACCGATAATTTAACCGGCCTTCATGCCCGACATTATCTCAATGAACAGATCCAAAGCCGTCAGCGGAAGGATCCGTTTGGATCGCTTATTCTTGTTGATATTGATCTCTTTAAACGTGTGAACGACACGTACGGCCACCAGGTGGGGGATCGGATTCTCATTCAAGTGAGCGACATCATTAGGGGCGCCATTCGAAACGGAGACATCGCGGCACGCTGGGGCGGCGAGGAGCTTGCCATTTACCTGCCAGGCATAAGAGCCGAGCAAGCCTACCGTATTGCGGAGCGGATCAGACAGCATGTCGAGCAAGAGACCGATCCAGTCGTAACCGTATCCTGCGGAGTGTCTGAGTGGACTTTTGAGGATGATAAAATAAGCGTGGAATCATTGTTTTACCGTGCGGACATGGCTCTTTACGATGCGAAAAACAATGGAAGAAACTGTATTTTCGTAGGCCAAAGCTAAACTGTCGCGATTAAAGCCTTATAAGGAAAAGGATGCCAATCCAGGCATCCTTTTCTTTTTGCCTCGGATGGGAATAAGGAGCTGTCCGGATTGGGAGTATACTAGTGAATAGGATGGACGGGGGGCAGATTTATGAGGCAAAGGCATAAAAAGCCGGCAGCTGCGGTATTATTCGCTTTGACGATGTTCATAGCCGGATGCGGCATGATCGGTGATCAGCGAACGCCGGAGGAATGGCTGTCTTTATCATATTCGGGGCTCGCAGCAACGGATCAATACGCTTTTACGGGATCGATGAGCATTAAGACGGAGGACGGTTTGGCTTTTAAACCTGAAACCTTCGAAGGAAAGGTCGTTGATCATCAGCAATTGACGCTGCAAACGAACAGCGCGGACCCGCTGCATTGGAATCCTGTGCAAGTATTAGAAACGCTTAACCAAACGAATGAAAACGTGAGTATAGCAGCTGCTGGTAACGATCCCGACACGGTTACACTTATTATTAAGGAATCGGCCAGCGTTTCCAAGGAAAGATGGAGAGAGCGGCTGAACATGCAGCTTGATCAGCTCAGAGCCAATAGGCCGGCAGATGATCGTCCGTACCTTCAGGAATGGACGGAGGAATTTTCGCGATCCCGCAAGCAATTAGACGATATGCTAGCTTCTCTGCAGGCAGATACGGAGTACGAGCTGATTATAGATAGGGATCGCTTGCTTCCGCTGAAAATGGAGGAGAAAACCTCGTTTCGTTATCGTAACGAGCAAAGGCCTTATTCGGAAACGAGATTCACCACGGTCCGCTTTCAGTCATTCGACGGCGCTTCAAGCGAGTCTGTTCAGCAGAAGCGAAAACATGTTACGATAGATTAGCTCGTCGTTGAAAACGGGATGAAGCAATGGAAAGAAGGAGAGGTGATCGACATGCGCGATCCAAGATTGCAAAAGCTGGCACAAAATTTAGTCGAATATTCAATCGATGTCCAGCCAGGTGAAAATGTTTTGCTTGACATGATCGGTTCCGATCGAGAATTGACAAAATGCCTTATTGAAGAGGTCGCTAAGCGAGGCGGCAGGCCGTTTGTAGAAACGAGTGACCGTTCGGTTCTTCGTACCTTGCTGAAGCATGCCTCAAAAGAGCAAATGGAGCTTTGGTCAGTGCTTGATCTAGAGCGGATGAAAAATATGCAGGGCTACATCGCCGTTCGTGCAGGAGACAACGTGAACGAGCTTGCAGGCGTGCCTGAAGCGAATATGCGGTTATACGACCAAGTCTACAGAAACCCCGTACATACGGAGCAGCGCGTTAAAAAAACAAAATGGGTAGTTTTGCGTTATCCGAACGCATCGATGGCACAGCTTGCCAATATGAGCACGGAAGCGTTTGAGGATTTCTACTTCGATGTGTGCAATTTGGATTATGCGAAGATGGACCAAGCGATGGATCCGCTTCAGGCGCTGATGGAAAAAACGGATCGTGTCCGGATCGTCTCGCCGGGTACGGATTTAAGCTTCTCGATTAAAAACATCGGAGCTAAGAAATGCTCTGGCCACCGCAATATTCCTGATGGCGAAGTGTTCTCGGCACCCGTTCGCGATTCCGTTCAGGGCAAAATTACGTATAACGCGCCTAGCGTCTATTCAGGCGTCACGTTTCAAAATATCGCGCTGACGTTCGAAAACGGGAAAATCGTGAAAGCAGAAAGCAATGACACGGCTCGTTTGAACGAGATTTTGGATATGGACGAGGGAGCCCGTTATATCGGCGAGTTTGCCATCGGCTTTAATCCGCATATTTTGCATCCGATGAATGATATTTTATTCGATG
The DNA here is from genome assembly GCF_040676435.1 of Paenibacillus sp. LPE1-1-1.1. Lineage (NCBI taxonomy): Bacteria > Bacillati > Bacillota > Bacilli > Caryophanales > Paenibacillaceae > Paenibacillus > Paenibacillus sp. LPE1-1-1.1. The sequence goes on along the minus strand of NZ_JBEGHY010000001.1, from coordinate 395,229 downwards.
AGAAAATTGCAGGCAGCCTGCATTTTACACCGGGCCAGGCTTACGAGGAAACGGATAACGGCAACCGGTCCGCCGTCCACTGGGACTTGGTGCTTATTCAGCGTCCGGAGTACGGAGGCGGTGAAATTTATTTCGATGATGTGCTCATCCGTAAGGACGGCGTTTTCGTAATTCCCGAGCTGGAAGGTTTAAATGCGGAAAATTTAAAATAAGTAATAATTAATCACGATTTTTCTTTGTAATAAATGGAAAATAAAGCGTTTTTCATTTTACCTCTTGCTGGATACTCCTTTTCGGGTTATCATGGTGACAAAGGTAAGCTTTACTAATTTAACTGGAGGGATTTCCCATGTCTAACAATGCAGCTATCGTAGAAATTTCCCAAACGGCTAGCCAATTCACTTCGTCCATCGTTCTGCAAGCCGAGAGCAAATATATCGATGTAAAAAGCATCCTCGGACTCTTCACGACATTGGTAGGCGGACATGCGTACGAATTGCATGTACATGGTCCTGACGCTGAAGAAGCAAAAACAGCAATGGCTAATGTATTTGCTAAACACAACTTGAACGTGAACGTTATCACGGATTAGTAGGAACATAAGTTTCCTGTTGAGCACCTCTTCATTATTGAAGGGGTGCTTTTCTGTTTTGACCTTGTATAATCCCTCTTTTTCGTCTAATATAAAGGGTATAGAAGACGGCGGATACGCGCACAGGGGGGAAAACGATGTCTTCACCGGAAATTACGGTACAATTGCATGAGAAAGCGCTTCGTCTCCTTCAGGAAGATGCGAGTAAAATAGAAAAACTAATCGAAGTTCAGATGGAAAACTTGACTACACGTCAATGTCCCTTGTACGAAGAAGTGCTGGATACGCAAATGTATGGATTCTCGCGAGAGGTTGACTTTGCTGTTCGCGCAGGGCTCATAGCAGAGCTGGCAGGTAAGGAAATTGTAAGTAGGCTAGAGCGAAATTTAGCTATGCTATACGAAGCATTAGAAAAAAAAGAGTAGACTCCTAATGGAGGCTACTCTTTTTTTATTTGTAATCTTACGCTTACAGCGACTGGTTAAACGAGATAGAAGGCAATGCCTAGAATGACATAAACCATTAATAGCAGTACGCCTTCGTACCAGTTCGTCTGACCGTCGCGCGAAACGGATTTGGCGATAAAAACGGATACGCCGATGGCGGTCAGTTCAATCGGCGTAAAGACGATATCCATCGTGTTGCCGAACATAGCGCTGACAAGAATGAGCACAGGCGCTACAAACAATGCGATCTGTAAGCTGCTGCCGATGGCGATTTCGACGGCTGCGCCAATCTTATTTTTCATTGCCAAAATGACAGCGGCGCTATGCTCTGCGGCATTACCGACGATCGCAATGACAAATGCGCCTATAAACAGCTCAGATAGTCCAAATTGCTCGCTGAATGCGTCTAAGGTATGTACGAGCCATTCACTTACGAAAGCTACCATAACGGTCGCTAGAACGAGGAACAAAATGGATTTTCCTTTGGACCAGGCCGGCTCCTCGCCGTGGTCTGCGTTCATAACCTCATCGGAAAGCATATCCTTGTGGGTAACCATGGAGAATAAAAGCCACAAGATATAAGAGACAATCAGGATGCCCGCAACCGCAAGACTCAGAAACTGATCTTTTTCAATCGTGAACTTTTCTGATACGACGAATACGGCTGGCACGAACAGTCCGATTACGGCCATAACCATAAGCGTAGAGTTATGATCGGCCAGTCGGTTGTTAAAGCGCTGCTCCTTGTACTTTAGCCCGCCAAGCAAAATACTTAGTCCAAGCACGAGTAAAAGGTTACCGATAATCGCGCCCGTCAAGCTTGCTTTCACCATGGCAAACTGCTGCTCTTTTATCAGGAATATCGCGATAATGAGCTCTGCGGCGTTGCCGAAGGTTGCATTTAGAAAACCGCCAAGCCGTTGTCCGGCATAATGGGCGACACTCTCGGTTGCTTTACCGAGGAAGCCGGCCACAAAGATGATGGCGATCGCTGAAATGATGAACTGCAGCGTGTTGTTCCAGTGGGCGAAATGCCCGATCGCACTAAGTAGAAACATAGTAATTAACCCGGAGAAAAACAATTTTTGGTTCATTCTGAACACCTCTTTACGATATGCTGAAAACCTGTTAATACTATAGCGGAAATCAACTGTCATGTAAACTTTGCCAAAAGACAATTATTTTGCAATGCATGCCATTGCGAAAAAGAAGGGCAATTAAGGAAAACCTTTTCCTTATACATAAACAAATTTATGAATGCTTTAACAAAAGCTTTTTACGACTCTACTTTGCTGTGGTAATGTCCGTCTGCTATAATAAGCCTATATGGCAAATTGAGGAGTGAGTCACATGACCGAAGAACTTCAAACAGGTCTTATCCGAATCTCTGATGATGTTGTAGCAACGATAGCTGGACTCGCAGCACTTGAAACACCGGGCATTGCGGCAATGTCGGGCGGCATTTCCGAAGGACTCGCTAAACGGTTGAGCGGAAAGAACGTGCAAAAGGGCGTTTCTGTTGAAGTCGGGACTACGGAGGCGGCAATTGATCTTCGTATTATTGTTCATTATGGCATCCCGATTCAAGAGGTTTGCCGTCAGCTTCAACTGAACGTACGTGAATCTGTTGAAAACATGACTGGCCTGCATGTCGTAGAAGTGAATGTGAAGGTGGAGGGCGTCGCCTTCAAAGAGGAAGAAATCGATGATTTGCAGCAGCAGCAGCGTTTGAAGTAATGAATGGTAAAGCTTATAGGCAATAGCAGCAAAAAGGACCTCTTACAAGGAAGAGGTCCTTTTTGTTGCCGTAGTGGTTCTGCGATTGCCGGCAGTATTCGTGCTTTTGTTCTCAGCTTTGTTTGATTCTCTGGAAACGCTCAGCAGGACTCCCATACACATAAGACATACGAGCAGCGATGAACCGCCGTAACTAATGAATGGAAGGGTGACGCCTGTCATAGGTATGGCCTTCGTAACGCCGCCAATATTGATAAACGCTTGGATGGCGAACAAACTGACGATACCTACGCCAACGATAGTTCCATACTGATCAGGACAACGCAAAGCGACAATAAGGCCACGCCACAAAAACAGTAAATAAACGAGCAAGAAAATCGTGCTTCCGATAAAGCCAAATTCTTCCCCTATGATTGAAAAAATAAAATCGTTGTAAGCATACTTTAAATAATGCAGCTTCTGAACGCTCTCCCCGAAACCGGTCCCTGTGATCCCCCCGTGTCCAAGCGCCTGAAGCGATGACAACAGTTGCCAGCCTGAGCCTAAAGGATCGGCAAGCGGGTCCGTGTAGGCAGTGAACCGATCGATTCTATACTGCCAGCCTTTTGGATCGATAGCCATCCAAATGCTTACGCCAGCAGCAGCAAGCACAGTGAGAACAGATCCTGCAACAAAAATGTGCTTTAAGTTCGCACCGCCTGCCAAAATCATAATTCCGGCAAACGATGCAATTACAAGGCAGGAGCCTAAATCTGGCTGCATCATGATGAGGGTGCAAATAAAACCGACAATGATGATGACAGGCAGCAGGCCTTTTTTGAAATCCCGGAACTTTTCGTCCTTCTTGGATATCAGCGCGCCAAGATACAGGATGAGCGCGAGTTTGGCCAGCTCAGTCGGTTGTATCCCTAGCGAACCGATATTGAACCAGCTTCTAGCGCCATTAATGGACTGGCTGAAAGGAACGATCATCAGCATGATGATGACCGGGATAAACAAGAGCATGAACGATTTTCTGTACACTTGATATCGCAGGTTCATCATGAAAAGCATGATGAATGTACCCAATGCAGCAAAAATGAACTGGCGCTTAATGAAGTACAGTGAATCATCAAAGGAAACTTTTGCAACGCTTGAGCTTGCGCTGAATACCATCACAAGTCCAAAGCCTACGAGCAGAAGAGTCAAAATGAGAAGCAGAAAGTCCGGTCTTCCTCGGCTGCCGTTCTGCGTGGCTTTCATGTGACCACCGTTACGCTAGCAGTTGTTTCAATTGCAGAAGTCGTTGCGTTGCCGTATTCAAGATTGGCTGCGGTACCGGAGATTCATATTCAAGGCCATGCGGGAACGTGGAGCGTCCGATGTAGACGGATTCAATAACGAGCACGGCATGCGGCGATTCAAGCTTGCCTTCGACTGCACGCGTATTAATTCTCAAGTAGTAATCGGAGCCGCTGGCGCGATCTTCTAGTTTCAAATCGTATGTAGCGCGATAGTATTCCCATTGCCAACGGACAAAGCCGACTTTTTCAGCAGATTCGTCTAAATGGTCAAGTTCGCTTTTAACACCGTTTAAGCCGGTATTTTCAATAATCATGGTAGTTCCTCCCAAAGGTTTTGTGAAGCAAAACTGACTTCGCAAGCATATGCTTCCAATTCAAAAGACAGAGTTGTACATTCTTTTCTCATGATAGTATGTTTCCCCAGCAAGCGCAACCCTTACTCCCGTCCATGAGCGTCCTCAAAAGTGACATTTTGAAGAAATGTAGGTTTCGAGCGTATTCGAAGCGGTGTAAGCTTCCTTAATAAGGACTTCTTCTGGTAAACTAGATGATATGATCTCCTGCGTTGGAAGCGGGGACTTTCGGATGCGCGATGATTGCTTCCATGCATTAGGCGCGTCAATTCGTTTCAGAAAATGTTAGGGGGTTTGCGATTTGCAGACAGAAGATATCGTAGATCTTGAGTTAAAGAAATTGTTTCCTAAAATGATGAAGTGGCGCAGGCATCTTCACCAATATCCGGAGCTTTCGTTCCATGAACGCGTAACATCGAGCTGGATTGCCAGCCAATTGAGCGAGCTCGGGATTGAAGTGCGGACCGGGGTTGGCGGACATGGGATCATTGCTGTCATAAGAGGCGATAAGCCGGGACCGGTGATTGCGCTGAGGGCGGATATCGATGCACTCCCTATACAGGATGAGAAAAAATGCGAATATGCTTCAAAGGTACCGAACGTCATGCATGCATGCGGCCACGATGCCCATACGGCTACAATGCTTGGCATCGCCTCCTATTATGCTGCTAACCGAGCCGAAATAAGCGGCGAACGGCGGTTATTGTTCCAGCCGGCGGAGGAGGTTACGCCGGGCGGGGCAAAGCCAATGATCGAGGACGGAGCGCTTGATGGCGCAGATGTCATCTACGGGGTGCATTTATGGACACCGCTCGCCCATGGCTTAGTTGCGTCTAAGCCGGGACCATTCATGTCCGCAGCGGACGAGTTCGTCATTGATATCATCGGGCGGGGCGGTCATGGCGGATTGCCGCATGAAGCGGTCGACGCTATCTTGATCGGCTCGAATCTTGTTCAATCCGTGCAATCGATTGTCAGCCGAAATGTGAATCCTCTGCATCCGGCTGTCGTTACGATCGGTTCATTCCAAGCAGGCTCAACCAATAATGTGATTGCGGAGCGCTGCAGGCTGAAGGGCACGGTCCGATCTTTTGACGAGAAAACAAGAATGATGATCCATGACCGTTTGGAGTCGCTGGTTGCGCATGTCTGCCAAATGCATGGCGCGGAATTCGATTACCAAATGAGAATCGGTTACCCGCCAGTCGTCAACGATGAAGAGGAAGCAGAGCGTTTCTTCAAAGTTAGCGGGGCATTGTTTGGAGAGGCTGCCGTTGTTCGGTCGGAGGCGATTACGGTTGCGGAGGATTTTTCCTATTATTTGGAGAAAGTGCCAGGCTGTTTTATGTTTGTAGGCGCGGGCAACGAAAGCATCGGCGCCACCTATGCCCATCATCACCCGATGTTCGATATCGACGAGCAGTCGATGCAGCGTGCAGCTAGGCTGCTAATTGAAATGGCAGAGGACTACGCGCGCAGCAAAGATTCGATTGTTTAAGCTGAGTGGTACGGATCATGCAACGCCTATGGAATTAAAATGTTCATAAATGATGAGCAATTCATAAAAAAAGGCTTTCCATTGCGGTTCCATCCGCATTGGAAAGCCTTTTTTTTTGTTAAGCCGGTCATCGCTGTTAATTATCCTCCCAGACGGATACCAGCTCGTTATATTGATTATAGAGTTCAGCGGGATCGGACTCCTTGTTGCTCCAGATATTTGTTGCCCCCCATTGAAGCTGGCCGGCTTTCACGGAGCTAGCCTCATCTGCAGAAGAGATGTACACTTTTTGCTGCGCGTCCAAAACGTACGATCCAAAAGGATAGGTTTGATTGCCACGTACACTGATAAGCTTCCAGCCATTGATGTTGATGGTCTCATTGGTCGTATTCGTTATGGTTACAAGCTCAGCTTGTTTGTCTACCTCGATAATAATGCCGCTTTTTGCCGCCTTCTTAACGGGAAAATCCGTATGATTGCTTTCTGAATCGATGCTCCAAAGACCCTTTTTTTCTTGCTTGGCTTGCTGCTCAATCTGCTTGTATGCGTTTTCCATCTTGACGTTAGGTTCAACGATGAGAACCTTCGCGAGACCGTTTTCCAGCAGCAGTTCATTTAATATCCGGCCATCCTTAAGTTCCACGACGGCCAGCGTACGCTCGAACCGGTCCTTCTGCTCTTTGTCGAAAGTGAGCCTTATCTCTTGTGATTCGCTTAAAATCTCTTGCGTAAAATCGGATGCCTCGGTTCCGAAAGCCTCAGGTTCGCTGTTAGGGCTTTGTGTTTCCGGCGTATCCACATAAAGCAGACGAACCGTTGTTTCATCAGAGCCGGTCTTGATTTTGAAGGTATCGCCATCTATAAAGCCAGTTACTTGATACCATTGGTTCGTTTGAATAACGTTCGATGAAAGCTCGGAAATGGCCGAACAGCCGGCAAGCGGCATGCAGATGAGCATGAGGAGAATGATAATAATTCTTTTCATAGATGTGTTACCTCCAGCCCAATATGCGGTCAAAATAAGAACTTCTTATTACTATAACACATTTTACATTATAAAATCGCGCGAATATCACTGTAAAATTGGCATAAAAAAGTGTTAATTTTTGCATACTGTCAAAAGGAGCATTCTGTTCGGAAAAGTGCTTACGATGAAGGTTTGCTTCACAACCTAGGAGGGGGAGACTGATGCACGATCTTAAGGACCGCCCATTAATTGTCCAATCGGATCTAATGGTGCTTCTTGATGAGCGGAAGCCTGATGCCGAACAAGCAAAAGAGAAGCTCGTTCTCTTCATGGACGCCATTCGAAGAGCAGGTGCTATCCATACGTACCGAATGACGCCTTTATCGCTATGGAATGCCGCTGCAGCCGGATTCACAGCGGAAGACATCGTGGGCTGGCTTACGGCATACAGCCGATACGAGCTGCCTTTTCAAGCAGAGGCCATGATTAGGAAGCTGATTGGCAGATACGGCAAGCTTTGGCTGTCGAATGATTCGGATAGATTGATTTTGCACGGCGATGATACGTTACTGGAAGAGCTGTCAGGGCAGGAAAGTATAATGCAAAACGTAACGATCCGTTTGAACAGCGGGTCGTGGGAGCTTGAAAACAATTGTCGGGGCCCGCTAAAGCAGGAGTTGACGCGGCTTGGATACCCCGTTATCGATTTGGCGGGCTATCATGCCGGAGAAGCGCTTGAGGTGGAGTTGAGAAAACGCACGCTTCGGGACCGTATGTTCGAATTAAGGGACTATCAACATTCAGCGGTAGAGCTTTTTTATAAAGAAGGGACCGTACAAGGGGGCAGCGGAGTGATCGTATTGCCCTGCGGGGCAGGTAAAACGATTGTCGGCATTTCGGCTCTCACCCGCTTGGGAAGAGCGACATTAATCCTCACGTCCAATTCCACTTCGGTAAAGCAATGGAAGGACGAGCTGCTGGACAAAACGACCTTGCAGGATTCGGAAGTGGGCCAATATTGCGGCGCGCTGAAGCAGGTCCGTCCGGTCACGATTGCGACCTATACTATTTTGACGCATCGAAAGTCGAAGGAAATGCCATTTACGCACATGAAGCTGTTCACCGAACGGGATTGGGGTCTGATTATTTATGACGAGGTTCATTTGCTTCCGGCGCCGGTGTTCCGAATGACGGCTGACATACAAGCGACGAGGCGGCTGGGTTTAACCGCAACGCTGGTGCGTGAGGATGGCTGCGCGGAGGACGTGTATTCTTTGATAGGTCCTAAGCAATTTGATATGCAATGGAAATTAGCGGAAGCAAGCGCTCATATTGCGGCAGTGTCATGCACCGAAATCAGAGTTCCTCTACATAAAAACGTGTCAGCATCCTACGCGCAGGCGAGTGCAAGGTCCAAGTTTCGCTTGGCTGCCGAGAATCCCGGGAAAATTGCGATTGTGGAAATGCTTCTGCAGGAGCATGCGGGTAAGCCGACTCTCATTATCGGGCAGTATTTGAATCAGTTGAACGAGCTGGCAGCAAGGCTGCAAGTTCCATTGCTTACTGGCGAAGTGCCTCAGCAGGAGCGGCAGAAACTGTATGAGCGTTTTAAAGCAGGGGATTTATCCGTGCTCATTGTATCGAAGGTAGCGAATTTTGCCGTAGATTTGCCCGATGCGGCAGTTGCGATTCAACTGTCCGGAAGCTTTGGCTCCAGGCAGGAAGAGGCGCAGCGCATCGGAAGATTGTTAAGGCCGAAAGCGGGAGCCAATCAAGCTTGGTTTTATACGATAGTGACGGACCAAACAAAGGAAACGGAATTCGCGATGAGAAGACAGCTGTTCATGCTTGAACAAGGCTATCATTACGAGAGGATCAGCATTACTAGCGATGAGGATAGGCAAGAGGAGGCCGCGGCGCTATGAAAATGAAGCAGCTGATTTCCAAGCTTTCCGCGGAACGCATGGAAAGCTTTATGCAACACCCAGTATGGCAAACCGCGAGCCGAAAAGGGATGTCCTGGGAGCAGGCAGCCATTAATCATGATTGTATCCAGGAAGCCGCTGCGCGGCTGACTGTACATGCAGCGGAGGTTTTAAAAGAATTCGTGCGTCAATATGCGGCTGTCCCTGTAGAAGGTGAAAGGCTCATACGGGAGCTGCGGAAGAGCACCTCCTTGTCCGGTGCGGAATGTCAGCTTGGCGTTGCCGAGCTTGCGGAGGCAGGTATCTTATTCTCCGTCAAAAAGGTATGGGGAGAAAGTTTGTTTTTTATGCCATCGGAATGTTTCATTGGCTGGCAGAATGTATTTTTCCCATACAAACCCGAGCAGCTAACCACCCTAGAAAGGGAAAGACTAATGAGCGGGACCATGCGTACCTATTGCCGTCCATTCAGCAGGCAGCTCTTAAGCGCATTCGCGGAGCTCGGGCGAAGCGGATTAGGGCTGACTTTGAACGGTACGCTTCCCAAAAAAACGGTGGGCAAGCTGATACAGGCGATTGATTTGGATGATCGCTCGCTCAAAGCATTCGATCTGAATTGGGCTCATGCCGATAGTTATCCATTGCAAGCAGCATTTGTACTGGAAGCGGGTACTGCACTCGGACTGCTTACGGCGGAAAAGGGATCGTTAAAGTGGAATGAAGCGCAGCTCCGGCAGTGGCTTATGCTTGAAAACGCAGAGCGGGAAAAACAATTAATGGATTGGTGTCTAGCACTGCTGCTGCCAGCAGGGATCGGAAGCGCTCATTTGGCTGCGTCCATGATGGGCCTGCAGGCAGGAGAATGGTATTCAGTAAACGGTATGGCAAGCTGGCTGGACGAATTACAAGCGGCTGCGGCTTCAAGCCTGGAAACATCCGGTCAAAGCGGAACTATGAACATGCGCTGGCACGAACTGTGGCAAAGCATGGGCTGGCTTGAGCTGGTCGACTGCGGGCATGCGAACGTAAACGAGGTTTTCTACAGATGGAAATCAACTGCGCCTTTAGTTGCTTGGAAGCAAGATCAAGCTTCGGTACTTCAATCCTATATTACCGTTCAACCGAACGGAGAAATGGTCGTTGAGGCGGAATGTCCCTTCTGGATAAGGTGGGAGCTTGAACTGCTTGCAGAGAGGAAATCGGATGAGCAGGTCACCGTCTATCAGCTGGATTCTGCCTCCGTTTCCCGTGCTTTGGAGCAGGGCAGGACACGTTCGTCCATAAAGAGTTTTCTCGTACAGGCATCCGGCGCTCCGGATTTGCCGGCTACAGTAGAGGCTTTGCTGGATGCATGGGCAAACCGCGCTTGCCGTACCTCGTTCGCCGAGGTGTCCTTGCTTCGTTGCGATCACGAAGAGATGGCTGCTATTTTGGAGAACGATGTTAATCTTGCTCCTTTATTGAAGCAGAAGCTTGGTCCCTTAGATTTCATAGTGGAGCAGGGACAAATCAGCGAAATCAGGCGCCTGCTGCAGAAAGCGGGCTATCCTGCGCGCAAAGCGGTTCAAACTGAAGCCTCGCGGGACGAGAACGGCGCTGCCTCTTACCCAATGGTAAATACGGAGCGGGCGCATCAGAATGTAAACGGTCAGCCTTTAATAGAAGGAACATTATCTGAACCGTCTTTTTATATTTATGAAGCCGTACCTCTACATCATTTTGAGCTTACAAATCATGCCGGGAAGGAAAAACTTCAATCCTGGTTGCAGCGGGAGCAAGTGCCATCGATGTGGATAAAGCAGCTTCGCACGTATCACTACTCCACCAGGAGAGAACTCATTGAGCAGGCGCTGCAATGGCAAACGCCCATCCAGCTGCGCATGGAGCAGGAGCTGCGTTCATTCGTTCCGGAGAAGCTCGAGCATCAAGAGGAAGGATGGGCAGTCGTTGGATTGCTTCGAGATGAGCGGAAGCGGCAAATTACCCGGCTCACGCCGGATATGTGGGAAGAGATGCGCCTAATTATCCCGGGTCAAGAAAGCCCAATATAATCTCTATCTATTGGTAAAGCGAATATGATATGATAGTGTAGTAATTGTAGTAATTAGCAATTGAAATGAGGTGGGTGAATGCCAACAACTGAAGGTTTAACGGCTATTCAGTTGGAGCAACCGCAAGGCGGCGTTTCTTCTCTCGATATGGCGTCGCTGCTGCTCTGTGCCTATGAACTAGGAGATTGGATTAATCAATCGGCGGAAGTTGCCGATTATCTATATTGGAAGACGGCTGTAAACGAAGACGAAGAAGTCAAGCAAATGACGAAGCGATTCGCCAAAGCTAAAGAATTGTTCGTCGAATGTGAGCGCTTCGGGCGCTTTCATCCGGATTATAATGAAGCGAAGGACAAAGTGAAGCAAATCGAGCGTGAGCTGAGTGAAATTGAAAGCGTTCGTCGTTTCAAAGTCGCTGAGCAGGTCGTAGACGAAATGCTGTATGATGTTTCGCGCACGATCGCGGAGTCGGTTTCGGACAATATCAAGGTGCCTGGCAACGAGAAAGCTGCCGGCGGCGGCAGCTGCGGAAGCGGCGGCTCTTGCAGCTGCGGAAGCGGCGGTTGCAGCTAACACGGTGCGCGGCACGGAATAATGGCGGGATTGCAGGGTAAACCTCAGCATAAGCATTCGTTGCAGGTTTACCGGGCAAACTTTAGCCTATGCTTGCGAAGCAGGTTTGCTGGGCAAACCTTTAGGAGGGAAAAGATGCTACCGGAACGAACGGGTTATATCGTATGGGTAAGTGATTTGAAAGCAGCAAGGTCACTCGAAAGGTTCGGGACGGTTCATTATATGTCGCGTAAGATGCATTACGTCGTGATGTATATGAATGCGGAACGTTCTGAAGAGGCTGTGCGGCAGATGGGTAAGCTTTCTTACGTTCGTAAGATCGAACGTTCGTACCGCAATGAAATCAAAACCGAATACAGCAAAGACAGTGAAGATAAAACAAGGTTTTACAGCCTGTAAGCAGGTTATATGTTTTATGGCAGTGTACTTATCCGTTTCAATAATGAGTAATCGCATATATGCATGATGAAATGACGCTTCTCCGTGTCGATTAACGCTGAGAAGTGTCTTTTTTTTACGATAAATTAACCAATAACTTACAAAAATGGTCGTACTTTATTTTATTGTTGTAATCTCGGACAATCATGATAGAATGGAATTAAATTCATAGTATAAAAGCCCTGGGTCCTAGGAAGGAGCGAGATGCGCAGTGAAAGATAAAATGACAAGAAGATGGAGCACATATGAGTCGTTTTATATTGATCTAGGTGATAAAAAAGTAGCGGATATCGTCATCACAAACCATGCCAAAAGCCGTTGGCTGGACCGGATCGAAAGCGAGAAAACCGGATTTGAAGATATTGCCGAATTTCTATGGGAATGCTTGAAGCAGGGCCGCATCGAGCCGTATTACCGCAATGAGCAGGATGTTTATTTAATTGACGACGACCTGGTCTTTGTTGCCGAATTTGCGGAATCACTGACGGAAACGGATATTACCGGAGTTCCATTACATAAAATGATCATAGTGACCTTTCTTGGACGGATGTCGGAAACCATTGAGCTTAGGGATCTTAAGTCCTATTATTCATGGCTGCGTCATTCCCGGCGAATGACTCTTGTAAAGAGCAGCAGAAAACGCAAATAAGGCATTATAACTATATAAATAAAACCGGAGCGTGCAATCCAAATAAGATTGCATGCTTTTTTTGTTGCGGTTGTAAGAATCCGTACAAGGTTTGTAGTATAATAAGCACCAGAAGAAAGGATGATCGATCATGGCGCTTAATTTTCATCAGCTTCACATTTTTTGTACGGTTGCCGAACGCGGCAGTTTCTCGGCTGCAGCGCAATCTTTACATATGACTCAGCCTGCCGTAACGATGCAAGTGCAGTCGCTGGAAGATTATTTCGGCACAAAGCTGCTCCAGCGCTCTACGAAACGGATCGAGCTGACGGAAGCGGGGAGGGCATTGATGCCTTACGCCCAACGCAGTATCGATTTGATCAGAGATACGGATCAAGCGATGTCTGCTTTCACGAAGCAGTTGAAGGGCCGATTGCAGCTCGGCTCCAGCTTGACGATAGGGGAGTATATTTTACCTAGGCTGCTCGGGCCGTTCGGTCAAGAGTACCCGCATATCTCGATTAGCATGAAGGTCATGAATACATCCCAAATAATGGAAGATATTTTGAGCCATCAGCTTAATTTCGGCTTGATTGAGGCTCCGGTTAACCATCCTGATATGCATATGGAAGCTGTCATGAGCGACGAGCTCAGGCTCATCGTGTCCAAATCGCACGCGTTAGCAGACCGCGAATCGGTCACTTTAGAAGAAGCCATGGCATTTCCTTTCGTCCTGCGGGAGCAAGGCTCGGGAACGCGGCTTGTGATGGAAGAGCAGCTTAGAAAGAAAAATATAGATCCCGCGTCAATGAAAATCGTCATGGAGCTAGGCAGCACCGGTGCCGTGAAATCAGCTGTCGAAGCAGGTTTAGGCATTTCCTTTGTCTCCTCCTCCTCCGTTAAGCATGAGGTTGCGCTTGATTTAATTCGAATGATCAAAGTATCAGACTCGAAGTTTAAGCGGCAGTTTTATTCGATCTATCTGAAATCGGCAATCTTGCCTATATCCGCCGTAACGTTCTTATCCTTTTTGAGAGAGAGGGATTTGCAGCAATGGCTCTAACGAACGGACTTGCTGATCTGCATACACATACGACTGCATCGGATGGATTGCATAGTCCTTCCGAGAACGTCAAGCTGGCAAAAGAGGCCGGCCTTTCCGCGATTGCAATTACTGATCATGATACGGTCGCCGGTGTAGCTGAAGCGCTGTTAGAAGGCGAGAAATTAGGTATCGTTGTTGTACCGGGCGTTGAGGTGAGCACGGTTGCGGCTGGTACCGATATTCACATTCTAGGTTATTACACGAATAATACCGATGAAAAATGGCTCTCGAGGCTTGCAAGCCTGCGCGGCATGAGGGATCGACGCAATGAAATGATTGTCGCGAAGCTGAATGAACTGGGCATAGCGATGACAATGGATGATGTGCTCGATGCCGCCCACGGGAACCGTTCGAATGAGTCGTTGCAATCCGCCGCTGTCAGCATCGGGCGTCCTCATATTGCTGCGGCGCTTATCCGTAAGGGTGTCGTATCCAATATGAAGGAAGCGTTCGATCGTTATTTAGCTACGGGTGCCGAGGCTTACGTCAATCCTCCGAGACTGAATCCGTTCGAGGCCATTGACTGGATACGAGAGGCCGGGGGGACAAGCGTAATTGCGCATCCCGGATTATACAACAACGATTCATTAGTGGAAGAGATCATACGCTATGGCGCCCAAGGCATTGAAGTGTATCATTCCGATCACGGTCATGAGGAAGAGCACCGATATGCGGAACTTGCAGCCAAGTATCAATTGATAGCGACCGGCGGTTCGGATTTTCATGGCTCGCGGCAGGGCGTTGTTTTTCATGGTGCGGTAGGCAGTCGTACGGTAAGTATCGGCGTGCTGCAGCAGCTGCTGCCATCATGGAGGAGCAAGAGGAATGACCTCTAGGCTTTATACAGTCAAAGAAGTTTCCTTGCGGACAGGCATGTCCACGCAGCTCATCCGCAAATGGGAGGACCGCTACGAAGCCGTTAAGCCGGAGAGGATGACGAATGGCTACCGCGGTTATACGAAAGAGGATATCGACACGCTGCTCTGGTTGAAAGGACAGGTGGATGAAGGCGTTCCGATCGGGATGGCTGTTATGGAATGGAAAAACGGTCTTGAAGATGCTTCAGCTCGTCCTGGGCAAAAGCAGGAGGGCTTGAAGCCGCCTTCCCCGGATTGGAGCATGCCGATCGAGTTTCTGCTGCAATGCTTCACTCAACTGGACCTTGGCAGCGCGCAGCGATTTTATGAGCAGCTGCTTGCGATGCATCATTTGGAGCATCTTCTCTTAAATATTTTAGAGCCAGCGCTTGTAGAGCTGGGTGAACGGCGGGAGCTGGGAGGAATCTCCGAATACCAGGAGCATTTCGGGAGCCATTTTATTCGTGATAAAGTGCTTGCGATTCGCGGATTATTCCGGCCTAACGACGATAGTCCCTTGCTGGTTACGGCCAGCGGCCCGGGGGAGCGGCATGAGCTCGGCATCCAATTGATTGGTTTTTTTGCGCAGCAGGAGGGCTTTCGGGTAGTTTGCCTTGGGAGCTCTCCTTCCGAAAAAGGGATATTCGATTGCTTGGCTGAGGTAAAGCCTTCAGCATTTACGCTAAGTTTTTCCAATGGGGAGCGCTTGGGGACGGCTGCGGCCTTCCTGCTAAGGTTGGACCGAATGATCCAAGACAGTCAGTTAACGGCTAAAGTGTTTATAGGCGGCAGGGCGGTTCGTGAAGATGGATTGCTTCCTGGGGCGAAGCATGTGTTTCTGGTGTCGGGTGACGGCAAGATCTGCATAGAAAAAATAAAAACACGGCTTCTTATTTCTTAAGAAAATAAGAGACCGTGTTTTTGTTTTTGTGCGGTGCAGCAGATCGGCAGCGGGTCTATTTCGTCTCGCAGGGAAGCGATTTAATCCGCTGTACGTCCGGTGTTATAAATAATGTTTTTTGATTGTCATAGATAACAAAGCCCGGTTTCGCGCCGCTCGGCTTGCGAACATGGCGAATGGTCGTGTAATCAACCGGTATGGAACTGGAGTCGCGTGCTTGGCTATAAAAAGCGGAAAGCATAGCCGCTTCCTCAAGCGTGGCGTTGCCAAAGTCTCCGCCTCTTATGACGACATGCGAGCCTGGAATATCCTTTGTATGCAGCCATGTATCGGAAGGCGACGCAAGCCGATTCGTCAAATACTCGTTTTGTGTATTGTTCTTGCCGACATAGATCGTGGCCCCCTCGGAGGACGTGTAGCAAAGTAAGGAAGGCTTGAGCGTTTTTTTCTTTTTTGGTCCGCGCCGGCCGCGTTCTTTCATGTAGCCCTGCTCCACGAGCTCATCACGAATCTCCCCGATATCGCCAAGAGAAGCGTTATCGACCTGCTGCAGCAAGGATTCAAAATATTGAATTTCAGTACGTGCGATGTCCATCTGCTCAGCGACGATGGACAAGCTGTTTTTATGCTTGGTATAACGGCGGAAATAACGCTGCGCGTTGTCCGAAGGCGTCAGCTGCGGATCAAGCTCAATGGTGACCGAGGCTTGTTCATCATCATAAAAATTGATTAGCTCAATGGAAGTATCCCCGCGCTTCATTTGATGCATGTAAGCGGTGAGGAGCTCGCCGAGAACTCTATATTTCTCCGCATCCTTGGCTTCTACGAGCGTATCCTCAAGCTTTTTAATTTTTGTGACGTTTTTTGCTTTCTCATTTTGAACGAATCGGATGAGATCCGCTGCTCGTTGTTTTACGGTATCGCGTTCGGCTTTGTTGCCGTAGAAACCTTCGAGGCAAGCGCTGACATCCGCGAAAAATTCGGCTTCACCTTGGATATGCGTAAGCTCCGTGACTGAGAAAAAAGATTTTCCGGTGTCCGGATTTGTTTTGATCATAGGCGTGTACTGTTCATTCTTAACCTGCTGGATAAAGCTGGAGAAGCTGTTCCATACTTGTTCCAAGCTTTGCTGTAAGCCCTCATTTAATGTTTCTGCGCCAGCCTGTGCCCGGTATACTAGCTCCTTCGCGAGCAAGGGACTGAAACCGCTCAGCTTGTCCACAAGTCGCTTATGCATAGGCGCTGTTTCATCGGTATCGCTCAGTGCATTCAAAAACGCTTGTTCCGTATCAATTGCCAGCGGATCAATTTTCCCTTGCTCGGGAGGCGGAGTGTAGCTGCTGCCTGGCAATACGATCCGGTGGCTGCTGATTGCTGGCGTAACATGATGGATACCGTCAAGAATCATTCCGGTTGCCTTGTCCATCAAAATAATATTGCTGTGGCGGCCCATAATCTCGATAACGATTGTTTTGTTCGATAAGTCGCCGAGCTCATCCCGATGCTTGACTTCGATATGGATGATACGTTCGCACCCGATTTGCCGGATGGACTCAATGACGCCGCCCTCGCAATGTTTGCGGAGCAGCATGCAGAACATAGGAGCTTCCATCGGATTGACGTACGTGCCCGTTGTCCAATGTACGCGGGGATAGGTAGGATTGGCAGACAAAAGCAGCTTGCCATTCATGCCGGCTCCTCGAATGCTGAAAATGAGTTCGTGTTCGGTAGGCTGGTGTATTTTATGTATACGCGCGCCGACGCAGCGCTGCAGGTCTTGCGTAATAGCATGGGTGAC
Organism: Paenibacillus sp. LPE1-1-1.1; assembly: GCF_040676435.1. Taxonomy (NCBI): domain Bacteria; kingdom Bacillati; phylum Bacillota; class Bacilli; order Caryophanales; family Paenibacillaceae; genus Paenibacillus; species Paenibacillus sp. LPE1-1-1.1. Next base: position 378,077 of record NZ_JBEGHY010000001.1, on the reverse strand, counting down.
GATCCCGTCTAATGCCATGGTGTGTGTTCCTCGCTTCCTTGGTCAGTCTTTCTCTATCATGCCATAGTTGAGCCAAAAACTTAAGTCTTTTAAGGGATATTTTATGGGCTGTCCGAATACATTTACCCTAGAAGGCTGTCCGAAGGGCTGGCGTCGTGTCTGCTTGGCTCGGCATATTACGGAAAGGAGTTATACCATGGAACAATTGAAATGGCATCAAATGGGGACAAATGAGCTGGTTGACGCATTAGTCAGCTCCCCGGATCAAGGGCTGACGACGTCGGAAGCGGCGCAGCGGCTGGAGAAGAACGGACATAATGAATTGACGGAGGGCAAGCGCGTCTCGCCGATCTTGTTGTTCCTCAATCAATTTAAAGATTTTATGGTGCTCGTACTGATGGGAGCGACTTTAATTTCAGGCTTGCTGGGCGAGTATTTGGACGCCATCACGATTGTGGCCATTATCGTAATTAACGCGGTACTCGGCTTCGTCCAGGAATTTCGGGCGGAACGCTCATTGCTGGCGCTTAAAGAGCTCTCCGCGCCAACGGCCAAGGTGTTCAGGGGCGGGGAGCTTTTGAACGTTCCTGCCAAGGAGCTGGTCGCAGGCGATCTTATTTATTTGGAGAGCGGGGACCGGATACCAGCTGATGTGCGGCTTCTAGAAGCAAACAGCTGTTATGTCGAGGAATCGGCTCTGACGGGGGAATCGGTACCTGTCGGCAAGCATGCCGCAGCGATCGCGGAGGATGATCTGCCTCTTGGAGATCAGAGAAACATGGGCTTCATGGGCACGATGCTTACGAGGGGAACAGCAAAAGCTGTGGTCATTCGGACGGGCATGGAAACGGAAATGGGCAAAATCGCGGGTCTTATTCAGCAAACGGAATCGATGGAAACACCGCTGCAGCATCGTTTGGAGCAGCTTGGGAAAATTTTGATCGTGGTTGCGATTGGCTTGACGGTTATGGTTGTCGTTGCGGGAATTTTGCACGGACAGCCTCCATACGGCATGTTCCTTGCCGGCGTAAGCCTGGCAGTAGCTGCTATTCCAGAGGGACTTCCAGCCATTGTGACCATCGCTCTCGCGCTCGGCGTACAACGAATGATCAAACGAAAAGCAATCGTCCGTAAGCTGCCGTCCGTAGAGACACTCGGCTGCGCATCGGTCATTTGCTCGGACAAAACGGGCACGCTGACGCAAAATAAAATGACGGTCACCCATGTATGGATAGGCGGTAGGCAGCTTGAGGTAAGCGGCGAGGGCTATGATCCGACGGGTGCCATTTATGAAGCTGGCAATGCGCTTGATATCAAACACGATCAATCGATCAAGCGGCTCCTCCAGGTAAGCGCTCTGTGTAATAACGCTCAAATCGTAAAGGTGGAATCAGCCGAAACAGGCAAACGTAAAAGCAAGGAAGTGCAAGAGGAATGGGTGCTTAAGGGAGATCCGACGGAAGGGGCATTGGCAGTGCTTGCTGCCAAGCTTGGTTCTTCGGCCAAATCGCTTGAGCCGTTATATAAACGCGAGAAAGAGTTTCCTTTTGATTCGGAGCGGAAGCGGATGTCGGTTGTGGTGGCTCATCAAGGGGGCCGTCTCATTTGTACAAAAGGAGCGCCTGATTTACTGATGGACCACTGCTCTTATGTGCTGTGGGAAGGAAAGGTCGTGCCATTTACATCCACGCTCAAACGGAAATGCGCCGAGGCAGGCGAGCTGATGGCGCAGTCCGCGCTTCGCGTGCTCGGTCTTGCTTATCGCGATTTGCGAGCCAGTGATGTTTGCGAGACGGAAGCGGATGCCGAATGCCAGCTTGTGTTTGTAGGATTAACTGGAATGATCGATCCGCCGCGCCGCGAGGTGAAGGAAGCGATCGCGACCTGCAGACGTGCGGGGATCAAGACGGTGATGATTACCGGGGATCATCAATTGACAGCGGAAGCCATTGCGGGCCAGCTGGGCATTATGCCGCGCGGCGGTATTGCCATGAGCGGCAGGCAGCTTGAGGCGATGGACGATGAACAGCTTGACCGCCTCGTGGATAATATTTATGTGTATGCAAGGGTATCCCCAGAGCATAAATTACGGATCGTCAAAGCGCTTCAGCGCCAAGGGCATGTCGTTGCAATGACAGGCGACGGGGTGAACGACGCGCCGGCAATCAAAGCGGCGGATATCGGTATCGCGATGGGGATCACCGGGACGGATGTATCGAAGGAAGCCTCGGCTCTTGTCCTGAGCGACGACAACTTCTCGACAATCGTAGCCGCAATCGAAGAAGGACGGGGCATTTACGAGAATATCCGTAAATTCATCCGTTATCTATTAGCATCCAACGTTGGGGAAATACTAGTCATGTTCCTTGCGATGATGGCAGGGCTGCCGCTTCCGCTGGTGCCGATTCAAATTCTATGGGTTAACCTTGTCACGGACGGCTTACCGGCAATGGCGCTTGGCGTAGATCAGGCCGAGAAGGATTTAATGCAGCAAAAGCCCCGCTCCGCGAAAGAAAGCATTTTCTCGCGCAGGCTCGGCTGGAAAATTATTAGCCGCGGTATTTTGATCGGCGTTTGTACGCTCGGGGCTTTCTGGATCACCTTGCATGATGCGCCCGGCAGCGCCGGACAGCTTATGAAGGCGCAGACCGTTGCCTTTGCTACCTTGGTCATGGCACAGCTCATTCACGTGTTCGACTGCAGGAGCTCGCGCTCGATTTTCCACCGCAATCCGTTTCAAAATAAATATTTGGTGCTTGCCGTGCTTTCGTCGCTGCTGCTCATGATCGGCGTGCTTTATATCGAAGCCTTGCAGCCGATATTCAAAACCGTACCGCTTAACTTCCGCGAATGGTGTCTTGTGTTCGTGGCCGCGGGAATTCCGACTTTCTTAATGGGTATTGGGAGCGTGCTGGGCACTTCGAAGAAAAACAAGACCAAAACAAAATGGCCGATCGGCCCGCAAACCGCAGCTAGATAACAGGAAAATACAAATGATTGAACAAATTATGAATAGCCTTTCTCCTTGCTTTGCGGTATGCTATTAGGAATTAATCATAGCAATATCATACCTATTGATGTAGCAAGGAGAGGGCAAACAGATGAATTTTACAAAAATGAACGGCTTAGGAAATGATTTCGTGGTAATCGCGGGTGAACAGCAGCTGCCTGCAGACGCAGCCGAATTGGCTATTCGTCTATGCAATCGGTTTTTCGGAGTCGGAGCAGACGGTCTTGTTTACATTCTCCCTTCGGAGATCGCGGATTTCCGCATGCGGATCATTAACTCCGACGGTTCGGAGGCTGAGCAATGCGGCAATGCGATTCGCTGCGTAGCTAAATATGTTTATGACAATGGTTTAACCGATAAAGAAGAAATTACGATAGAAACGTTAGGCGCGGGCGCTCAGAAGGTACAGCTTACCGTTGACAATGGCGAGGTTTCCTCTGTTCGCGTCGATATGGGCGAGCCGATTTTGAACGGGCTGCAAGTGCCGACTACCATTGACGCTGAACGCGTAATCGAGCATCCAATCGAGGTGGACGGCCGCGAATTCCGTTTCACGGCAGTATCTATGGGTAATCCGCACTGCGTCATTTATGTAGACGATGCCGTGAATTTTGATCTGAACACTTGGGGGCCAAAGCTTGAAACGCACCCGTTATTTCCGCGTAAAATCAATGTTGAATTCGTGACGGTAAACTCCCGTTCGCAAACGGATATGCGTGTTTGGGAACGCGGCGCGGGTCCTACCCTGGCATGCGGTACCGGCGCTTGCGCAACGGTTGTCGCGTCCGTATTGAACGGCGCAACGGATCGCACGGCTACGGTATCGCTTAAAGGCGGAGATCTTCTGATTGAATGGAATGAATCCGATAATCACGTGTACATGACGGGTCCAGCAGCGGTATCGTTCCGCGGCTCGCTATAAGAGCAACGTAAGATGGGTGGTATGAATATAATGAAACCGGATTTGAGGGAAGCGCTCCAGCAGCGTATCTTGACCGGGGACGGCGCGATGGGAACCTATCTGTATCAGATGGGGTTCCCTGTCGGCGTTTCTTACGAGGAATTCAATACGATTCGTCCCGATGTGATTGAAAATATCCATCGCCGCTATTATGAGGCAGGCGCGCGCGTCATCGAGACGAATACGTTTTCAGCTAATTTAGAGAAGTTATCCAAATACGGCTTAGAGAATGAAATGGATGCCATTAACCGTGCCGGCGTTCGCGCTGCCCGCGGCGCGATCGGCCAGGATGCCTATGTTGTAGGCGCGGTCGGCTCTATACGCGACGGGAAGCTGAAAAATTTGCGCACGGCAAAAGTGATCGAGGCCTATCAGCGTCAAATGCATGCCCTGCTTGATGAGGGAGTTGACGGACTGCTGCTGGAAACATTTTATGATCTGGATGAAATGCTCCTTGCGCTTCGTATTGCGAGAGCGGCGTCGGACGTTCCCGTCATTTGCCAGTTCGCGGTTGAGGACGTTGGCCGCACGCAGGACGGCAATGGCATGAAGGGCGCTTTTGATCAACTGCAAGCGGAAGGCGCTGACGTGGTGGGCTTTAACTGCCGCAGCGGTCCTAACGGGATCATGAGGGCGATTGATTCCATGACCGGTCCTGTCGGATTACCGCTATCGGTTTATCCGAATGCCGGTATACCGGATTATATCGATGGTAAATACACCTATTCCGCTGGTCCCGAGTATTTTGCCGAGACAGCCCAGCGCTTCGCGGATCGCGGCGCCCGCTTGATCGGCGGTTGCTGCGGTACGACCCCAGAGCATATAAAAGCGATCGCTGCTGCGCTCGACGGCTATATTCCGCAATTCGGACAAGCTGCTGCGCCGCTGCCTGCGGTCGAGAGGATTGTCGTAAAGCCGGTAGAGAAACCGGTTGAAACGGAATCTGCACCGAAGCAGTCTGCCATACAGGAGCCGTCAATCGTTGATTTAGTACGGAAGCGCCACACGGTTATCGTCGAGCTCGACCCGCCGCGCGATTTGGACATCCGTAAATTCATGGACGGCGCTGCCGCATTGAAGGAAGCCAAGGCGGATGCGGTTACGATGGCGGATAATTCGCTTGCCGTTACGCGCATGAGCAATATTGCGCTTGCCGCGCTTGTACAAGAGAAAGTCGGTATCCGTCCGCTTGTGCATATTGCATGCCGCGACCGCAACTTGATCGGCACGCAATCCCACATGATGGGATTAGACGCGCTTGATATCGACCATGTGCTTGCGGTTACCGGCGACCCTGCCCGTTTCGGTGATTTGCCGGATTCCAGCTCGGTCTACGATCTTACGTCGTTCGAGATGATCCGAATGATCAAGCAGTTGAACGACGGAACGGCATTCTCGGGCAAGCCGCTCAAGCAAAAGGCCAAATTTGTCGTCGGCGCCGCCTTTAATCCGAACGTTAAGCATTTGGATAAAGCCGTTCAACGTCTTGAACGCAAAATTACTTCAGGCGCGGATTATATCATGACACAGCCTGTCTACGATCCAAGTCTTATTGAACGGATAGCGGAAGCGACCAAGCATCTTTCGGTTCCCGTATTTATCGGCATCATGCCGCTGGCCAGCGGACGCAACGCCGAATACCTTCATAATGAGGTGCCGGGGATCCAGCTTTCCGACGAGGTTCGGGCCAGAATGTCTGGACTTGAGGGAGAAGCGGGCCGTGCGGAGGGCGTGAAAATCGCCAAAGAGCTGCTCGATGCCGCTTTGCCGCATTTTAAAGGCATCTATTTAATAACGCCGTTTATGTTCTACGATATGGGCGTTCAGCTCACGGAATACGTGTGGCAGAAGACAGAGCGTATGTAGGCGAATTACGTGGAATCAATGCGAAAAACAGCCTTTTTTGCTTGTTTTCGCATTTTCGCTTGTTCGCGCGCGGAAAATCAATTAAAATAAAGCATGGATACAGTTGCCACACTTACACGGCATGGCAAGGACAGGCTGCTGGAAACCGGTAACGGTAGATGCTTTACTCTACAAAGGGAAGTATGCACGGCACTTTTTTCGTCAACAATAGTGCAGTAGTTCTGTCGGTATTTGGCAAGAACGCGAACTTGTCGTATTCACATTCATTAAATATAATCATGCTTTTTGAACACTTGCAGACAGATGCACAGGGAAGACCGTAGGCGGGGGAGGAACCAGGCTTGGCTATTAAACTTATTAATATCGGATTCGGTAATATTGTATCGGCAAACCGCATTATTTCAATCGTAAGCCCGGAATCGGCTCCGATTAAGAGAATCATTCAAGAGGCCCGCGACCGCCACATGCTTATTGATGCGACATATGGACGCCGCACGCGCGCTGTTATTATTACGGATAGCGATCATGTGATATTATCGGCTGTTCAACCAGAGACGGTTGCACACCGATTATCCACTAAGGACGACGATAACGACGAATAGTACGGGGAGTAATATGGAAAAGGGATTGCTAATTGTATTATCCGGCCCTTCGGGGGTTGGCAAGGGGACGGTTTGTTCCGTTCTTCGTAACAAGGTTCCTGAGCTGGTGTATTCGGTGTCGGCAACGACCAGACTGCCGCGTCAGGGTGAAGTAGACGGCGTGAATTATTTTTTCAAAAGCAAGGAGCAGTTTCAGGACATGATCGCGCGCGACGCGCTTCTGGAACATGCGGAATATGTTGGCAACTACTACGGAACGCCGCGTGATTTCGTTGAGCGCACATTAGCGAGCGGCAAGGATGTCATTTTGGAAATCGAAGTACAAGGTGCGCTAAAGGTGAAGCAAAAGTTCCCTGAAGGTATTTTTGTATTTTTATTGCCCCCTTCCTTGGATGAGCTGAAGCAGCGAATTACCGGACGTGGTACGGAAACCTTGGATACGATCAATAATCGCATGTCTGTCGCGGTCGAGGAAATGAATTTGCTTGGCCATTACGACTATGCGGTATTGAATGATGAGATAGATGCTGCATGCGATCGTATTCGCAGCATCATGATAGCAGAACATTGCCGCAGAGACAGATATTTACCTTACGTTTCGGGTATGGTCGCAGCAATTGAGAAAGCATGAGTGAGGAGAATGAACGATGTTATATCCGTCCATTGACGAAATGGTGAAAAAAGTTGACAGCAAGTACACGTTAGTCGTAGCAGCTTCAAGACGTGCCCGCATGCTTCGCAACGGAGACAAGTCGGAACTTAAAAACCCGCGCTCCCGCAAGTATGTAGGTGTTGCGTTGGAAGAAATTTACGGCGACATTCTCCAAGTAGAAAACCTCGCAACAAAAGAGGACTAAGCAGAGTTTTTAATAATCATTGCAATGGCGGAGTGCTTACTGGCGACAGTAAAGCACTCCGCTTTCTATTTTAATAATGCTGAAAATATTTTTAAAATATATACTTTATTAGTAAAATATAGGTAGTAACTGAGGCGAATATGAACATCTGAAATGTTTGTCAGTCCCAAGGAGGTTTAAAGAAGTGGATCTTATTTTATTTTCGATTATTGTCTTAGTCGTTTTCATGCTGCTTCTGTCAGTCGTCATTCGCGGCGCTATTAATTCTTCTAAATTAACAGAGCAGTTGGAGTCGCTTAACCAAGAAATAAAGCTGCTGAGAAAGGAAATTCAAGAAAATAAACATATCGTCGATAAGCGAATATAAACGATAAAAAGCAGAGATTGAAGGGAGCGATCAGAATGGCTAATGAGCAGGAGATTCGTGAAATCAAGGAATCCATTATTAAGCTAGAGGCGCAGGTGGCGGAGCTGAAGGCTGGGTCCAGAGGCGCTCGCTCAAACTTGGCAAGATTTGGCATTGGTTTTCTTATCGTTTTTGTTATGTTGATAATCTCCGTAGGCGTTATTCAGTTTATTGGCTAGCAGCCATATGTCGGCAGCATATTATGGAGCAAGCATTCAATATTTATGTGTGAACAGAAGCTGTTAATTTGTTAAACTATGAGAACCGCTATGCGTTCAATGGTCGAAAATAGATATGAATTTTGAGGAAAGGTCGATGGATTGCACATGATTAAAAACCTTAGCTTAAATGATTTTCCGGCATTGTCGAAAGGTATCGTATGGGGGGCGGTCGAGAACTGCTTTACCCCTGATTATAAGGTGGACGAAGCGTTAGTCAGCAACATCAGCATTATTCCTACCGTTGGCGACCGTTATGCAGTCATGCAATTGGAGGATGGAAGATGGGAGCTTGCCGGGGGAACGCTGGAGCCTGAAGAGCATCATATGGATGCGTTAGTCAGGGAAGTAAAGGAGGAGCTCGGAGCCGAGCTGCTGAGTTACACCCTATTCGGCTGCTTTGCTTGTCATTCATCCGCTAAGGAGCCTTATCGGCCGCATATTCCCCATCCGCATTTTGTGAGGCTTGTCGGATACGGCGAGGTTGAGCTGGTAGGCGATCCTTTAAATCCACCGGATGGCGAGCAAGTGGCCGTCGTAGAAGTGGTCGGCATCGATGAAGCGGTAAAACGTTTCAGAGCGATCGGCCGTTCTGATATTGCGGAGCTTTATTGGATGGCGCATCGGATCAGAAACGGTCTTTTGTAATTTTTCCAGGACCGGCTTTATTGTTCAATAAGTATAAGGTCTGGTTAGATTTTGAGTCTGCATATGTTATGATAGATGGCGGGACTCACGTTTCGTGGACGAATGAACAGGAGGGAACGGAATGGACAAATTACGTTATCCGATTGGCAGGTACTCGTTCGAGGGAATGACCAATAAGCATCGTGAACAGTGGATTGCGGACATCGAGAAGCTGCCAGGTCAATTGAGAGCTGCGTTAGCGGATTTAGATGAAGAGCAGTTAGATACGCCTTACCGAAGCGGGGGATGGACCGTACGTCAGGTTGCCCATCATCTCGCGGATGCTTCCATGAATTGTTTCTCGCGCTTTAAGCTTGCGCTTACGGAGAACAATCCGACCATTAAGCCGTTTAACGAAGAACGCTGGGCAGAAACGGCGGATAGCCTGCAGGCTTCGCCGGAAGTTAGTAATGCGATCGTCGAGGGGATATATGCCCGTTGGGTGCTGCTGCTTCGTTCGATGCAGTCCTCTGATTTCGAAAAAATGTTCTATCATCCCGAGCAGGGGAATCAGATAGGCTTGGCTTATTTTTTAGGATTTGTGGCGTGGCATGGCAAACATCACGTTGCTCAAATCACAAGCTTAAGAGAACGCAAGGATTGGTGACTTAAGCGGTGAATGGTCCAAGGCTTTATTTATAAAAATATAACAAATGATAAGCTTGCTACTCTTCGTTACGCTTGATAGGAGATACACCATGCTAAAAGGAAAAACAATATTACTCGGAATTACGGGCGGAATTGCAGCCTATAAAGGTGCAGCTTTATGCAGCAAGCTGGTGCAGGCAGGCGCGAATGTCCATGTGATCATGACGGAGTCGGCAGCTAGATTCATAACTCCTCTGACCCTGCAAACGTTATCTCGCAACCCGGTCTATACCGATACGTTCGATGAGCGGGATCCGGCCGTCGTATCGCATATCCACTTGGCAGACCATGCGGATTTAATCGTCATTGCCCCGGCTACCGCCAATGCGATAGCTAAGCTAGCCGGAGGCCATGCCGACGATATGCTGAGCACGACGCTTCTTGCTGCTGTTTGCCCGGTCCTGATTGCGCCGGCAATGAATGTACATATGTACGAGCACCCTGCGGTGGTCAATAATTTAGAACTGCTTGCAGCGCGCGGAGCAATGTTCGTCGAACCTGGCACAGGCCAGCTGGCTTGCGGTTATGTTGCCAAGGGCCGGCTTGCTGAACCGGAAGATATCGTCGCGGCGATCGATTCTTGGTTTGGAAGAAGCGCCAAGCTAAAGGGCAAGCGAGTGCTGGTCACCGCTGGCGGGACGATGGAGAGGCTGGACCCGGTAAGATTTTTGACGAATGATTCTTCCGGCAAAATGGGCTTTGCGATTGCGGAAGCAGCGCAGCTTATGGGGGCGGATGTTACTTTAGTGGCTGGCCGTGCGACTGCTGCGCTGCCCTCCGGAGTTAAGGTGATCCGGATAGAGTCCGCGCAGCAAATGCTGGAAGCCGTAACAGAAAGATACGACGAGATGGATATCGTTATCAAAGCTGCAGCGGTTGCCGATTACCGGGTGGCGAACATAAGCGATAAGAAGCTGAAGAAAACCGGAGAGAAGCTTGTGCTCGAGCTTGAGCGGACGACGGATATTTTGGAAACGCTCGGACAGCGGAAGCAGCATCAATTTCTTGTCGGCTTTGCCGCTGAAACGGATCAGGTCGAGCATTATGCCATGGATAAACTGCGCAGGAAGCGTTGCGATCTTATTGTGGCAAACGATGTGGGCAAGGATGGGGCAGGCTTTAACGGCGATACGAATATCGTTCAGGTATTCGGTGCGGAGGGGTTAGTCGAGGCGATGCCGCTCTTGTACAAGCGAGAGGTTGCCGTTCGTTTGCTGGAGCTGGTTGCTGGACGGCTTATCCGTTCCGGAGGGAGCGCCGGATGATTGCTAAAGTAATTGTTGACGTGCCGAGCCGCCAGACGGATCGGCCGTTTGATTATGAGGTGCCTGCTGGCTTTGCGGATTGGATCGAGGTGGGAAGCCGCGTCGGCGTGCCGTTCGGCGGACGCGTGCTGCAGGGCTTTGTGACGCAGCTGGCCGATACGAGTGATTTCGATTCGAAGCGGCTAAAACCGATCTCGGAGCTGCTCGATCATGTGCCGCCGCTGCTGCCTGACCTTATTGAGCTGGCCAAGTGGATGAGCGATAAATATTGCTGCTCCTGGACAACGGCGCTGCAGGCCATGATCCCGGCTGCCTTGAAAGGCAAAGCCGAGAGGCTTGTCGGCATTGAGGATGAAGAAGCTGCCAGGGAGGATCTTCCGCTTGCGATGACGGAATGGATGGCGAATGGCGGAAAGCTGGTCAAGCTTGAGGTGCTGCTGGAGCGTTTTCCAGAGCATGCGAAGGTCGTCAAGGCCGCGCTGCGCGAAGGCGTGCTCGTTGAGCACACCAAGGTACGTGACAGGCTTGCCGTTCGTAAGGTGCTGACCGTTTATTTGCCGGACAATATCGAGGCAGTGCGCGAGCAAATGGAAGCTCTGCCCTCGCGGGCGGCGAAGCAGCGCGAAGTTCTAGCCTTCATGCTTGAGCATGGAGGCCCGATGCAGCTTCAGCAGCTGCTGGCCGAAGCCGGCGGGTCTGCCGCGAGCGTACGGTCATTAGCCGAGAAAGGGCTGCTTGAGCTTCGTGAGGTAGAGCAGCAGCGTGATCCTTATGCAGGCAGGGAGTTCGAGAGAACATCGCCGCTTGAGCTTACAGAAGGACAAAAAGCGGTATATGACCGTATAGTCAGGGCGGTGGATGCTGGCGAGCCGCAGACGATGCTCTTGCACGGCGTAACGGGGAGCGGGAAAACAGAAGTATATTTGCAAACCATCCAATTTTGCTTGGAGCAGGAGAAACAGGCGATTGTGCTCGTTCCCGAGATTTCGTTGACGCCCCAAATGGTTGAACGGTTCAAGGGCAGATTTGGCGATGCGGTTGCCGTGCTCCACAGCAGGCTTTCGAATGGTGAGCGGTACGACGAGTGGCGCAAAATTCGCAGCCGTCAGGTGCAGGTGGCGATTGGCGCGCGTTCGGCCATTTTTGCACCTTTTGAGAGAATTGGGCTTATTATAATGGATGAAGAACATGAATCATCTTATAAGCAAGAGGAGAGCCCGAAATATCACGCGCGCGATGTCGCGGTGAAGAGGGCAAAGCAGCATGGAGCGGCGGTAGTTCTTGGATCGGCAACGCCATCCTTAGAATCCTTTGCCGCGGCAAGCCGGCCGTTAACCGCACGGGATGAAGGACGCGAGCCTGCCCTGCTGCCCATGCCGGTTCGGGTAGGCGAAAGACCGCTTCCGCCTGTGACCGTGATCGATATGCGGGAGGAACTGAAAGAAGGCAATCGTTCGATGTTCAGCCGGCTGCTGCACACATCGCTTGCAGAGAGGCTGGAGCGCGGCGAACAATCCGTTCTACTGCTTAATCGACGAGGGTATTCGACCTTCGTGATGTGCCGCTCCTGCGGTTATACGGCAGCTTGCCCGCACTGTGACATTTCATTGACCTATCACCAAAAGTCGCGGGCGCTGCGCTGCCATTATTGCGGGCATGCGGAGCAAGCGCCGACAAGCTGTCCCTCCTGCCAAAGCGAGCATATCCGTTACTTTGGTACCGGAACCCAGCGGGTAGAGGAGGAGCTGTCCAAGCTCTTTCCGGGCATCAGGGTGATCCGCATGGATGTCGACACGACGACTGAAAAAAATTCGCATGAAAAGCTGTTGAAGCAATTCGGTGAACGCAAGGCGGATGTGCTGCTTGGGACGCAAATGGTAGCGAAGGGGCTGGATTTTCCCTATGTTACGCTTGTCGGAGTGATTGCAGCGGATACCTCGCTCAATCTGCCCGATTTTCGCGCGGCGGAACGTACGTTCCAATTGCTCACGCAGGTTGCGGGCCGCGCGGGCCGTCATCATTTGCCGGGCGAAGTCGTCATTCAAACCTACGCGCCAGAGCATTATGCCGTCATTACGGCGCAGCAGCATGATTACGCGGCTTTTGTCAGCGAGGAGCTCCGTCATCGCAGCGCGATGGGCTACCCGCCTTATTGCCGGCTGATTCTCGTAACAATGTCGCATGAGCAGCTGCCCTTGCTTTCCTCGGTCAGCGAGAGTTTTGCCGCCGAGCTGAGGGAACTCGCCGAAAATGAAGGCGTGCTCATTTCGCTCGGCAGCGGATTTGGCAGGGCGCTGGAGGTGCTTGGACCAGTCGCTTCGCCGATTTCGAGAATGAAAGATCGCTACCGTTTTCAATGTGTGATAAAATATCGTGGGAGCATCGATGCTTCTGCTCTTGTCCGCAAGGCGCTTATCCCTTTCACGGAGGGGCCGGCGCAACGCCTTGTGCAGTTCAGTATTGACGTAGATCCACAAGTTATATTATAAATAGCTATTACTATTTTAATGATCGTAAAGGAAGGGAATACAATGAGTATCCGTATAATTGTGAAAGAACCGGACCCGGTTTTGCGGGAAGTGGCCAAAGAAGTAACGAAATTCAATTCAAATTTGCAAAAATTGCTTAAGGATATGGCCGATACGATGTACGATGCAGAGGGCGTAGGCCTCGCGGCACCGCAAATCGGGATTTCGAAGCGGATTATCGTCGTGGATGTGGGCGATGAGAATGGTTTAATCGAAATGGTCAATCCCGTCATCGTCGAGCAGGAAGGCGAACAGCTTGGGCCTGAAGGATGCTTAAGCATTCCTAACCTGAATGGGGACGTGCTGCGTGCAGACCGGATCGTGGTAACCGGACAAGACAGCAGCGGTCAGACAATTAAGGTCGAAGCGCAGGGCTACCTCGCACGTGCGTTTCAGCATGAAGTCGACCATTTGAACGGTATTTTGTTTACCGATTTGGCGGAGAGTATCTACGACATTTCGGAAAGAGCTAGAAAAGGCGGCGAATAGCTTCATGCGTATCGTATTTATGGGAACGCCGGAATTCGCCGTTCCCTCTTTGAAGCTGCTCTTGGAGCAGCAGTATAATGTTGTTGCTGTTGTTACACAGCCCGATCGGCCGAAGGGCCGCAAAAAAACGCTAACGCCGCCGCCTGTAAAGGAAGCGGCGTTGTCGTTCAACCTGCCTGTGCTCCAGCCGGAGCGGATGCGGAATGCAGATGCCGTTGCAGCGGTTGCCGAGCTGAAGCCGGACCTGATTGTTACGGCAGCCTACGGCCAAATCTTGCCGAAGGCGCTGCTTGATATTCCGCGCCTTGGCTGTATTAACGTGCATGGCTCTTTGCTGCCGAAATATCGCGGCGGCGCTCCTATCCAGCGCTCTATCATTAACGGCGAGAGCTCGACTGGCGTTACGATTATGTATATGGCGGAGGGCTTGGACACCGGTGACATGATCAGCGTTGTCGAACTGCCGATAGGTGACGAGGATACATCCGGGACCATGTTCGAAAAGCTTAGCCGCGCAGGCGCGGAGCTGCTTGGACAAACGCTGCCCTCCATAATTTCGGGTGAGGCGAAGGCCGTCCCGCAGCAGAATGAGGAAGCAACCTACGCACCCAACTTAACGCGTGAGGATGAGCGAATCGATTGGACGAAACCGGCTCGCGCGATTTTCAATCAGGTCAGAGGCTTATCGCCGATGGCCGGTGCTTTTACCTATTTGAATGGTGAAGTATTTAAGGTATGGCAGTGCGCCGTGCAGTCAGCCGCTGATTCAAAAGAAGCTGCTGCACCAGGAGCCGTTCTTGCATCGGACAGCAGCGGCATTCAAGTCCAGACTGGCGAAGGCGTGCTTGTATTGAAAGAAATTCAGCCAGCAGGCAAACGAGCGATGAGCGCGGCAGATTGGCTGAAAGGCGCACGTCTTGAAGCAGGCACGCTGCTTGGCGACGGAGGTGCGGCATGACGGAGAGCGGCACGAAAAAAACGGGTAACAACGGTACTGGCGCAAAAGGCAAGCCCAAAGCAAGGAATGGTCATAAACGTCCAGCTCCAGGCGGCAAGCCTGCTCAGGCTGGACAGACTCCGCCGCAGCAGGGAACCCGCAAAGCGAATTCGCCGCGGGAGCTGGCAATGGATACCTTGGTTAAGGTAGCCCAGACCGGAGCTTACAGTAACTTGCAGCTTAACCGTACCCTTCAGGACGCAGGATTGCAGCGCGCAGACGCGGGGTTAGTAACGGAGCTCGTATATGGGACAATCCAGCGTCAAGCGACGCTTGATTATTGGTTAAGCCGATTCGTCTCGAAAGGACTACATAAGCTTGAGCCATGGGTGCATCAGCTGCTTCGTATGAGCGCGTACCAGCTGCTGTATTTAGATCGCATACCGGCGCATGCTGCCGTGAATGAAGCGGTGACCATAGCGAAGAAGCGCGGGCACTCCGGGATTTCCGGCATGGTGAACGGCGTGCTTCGCAGCATCGACCGCGGCCGTTCAGACCTGCAGGCGCTTGATATCAAGCATGCAGATCCGGTCGTTCAGATCGCCTTGCGCCACTCCTATCCGGAATGGCTCGTAAGCCGCTGGGTAATCGCATATGGGGAAGAAAAGGCAGAGGCAATCTGCGCGGCAGGGAATGAGCATCCCCATACCAGCCTGCGTGCTAACCGATTAAAGGTTAGCCGCGAAGAAGCCATTGCGCTGTTGAAAGAAGCAGGCTTCGAGGCTGAGCCATCCGTTATTGCGCCCGCAGGCATAACCGTTCAGCGCGGAGGCAATCTAGCCGATTCCGACGGATTCCGCGAGGGCCTATGGTCTGTGCAGGATGAAAGCTCGATGCTGGTTGCAGAGGTCGTAGCGCCTAAAGCCGGCATGCAGGTACTGGATTGCTGCGCGGCTCCCGGCGGAAAGAGTACGCATTTGGCTGAGTTAATGGATGGCAAGGGCAAGGTGTGGGCGAACGATTTGCATGCCCATAAGCGCGATTTGATCGTTTCGCAATCCGAGCGGCTGAAGCTGCGCAATGTCGAGGCTACTACCGAGGATGCACTCAAGCTGGCAGGCCGCTTCAAGCCGCATTCGATGGATGCCGTTTTGCTCGATGCCCCTTGCTCCGGATTTGGCGTAATTAAACGCAAGCCGGAGATCAAATGGACCAAAACAGCCGGAGATGTATCGGATATAGCGGCCGTTCAGCAGCGCTTGCTGAATGCCGTATGCGATTTGGTTCGCCCTGGAGGAGTGCTCGTATACAGCACATGCACGATCGAGAAGGATGAGAACGAGCAGCAGGTTGCCCGGTTCTTACAGGAGCATCCCGAGTTTGAATTGGATCGCAATTGGCCGGAGGCCATCGTTGACCAGCTGAAGAAAGCCGGAGCTATCGATGAGCATTTTGATGGCCAAGCGCAGCTGCTTCCGCAGCATTTTGACAGCGACGGTTTTTACATTGCAAGGATGGTAAAGCGCCCATAAGCCGCGCTTATGGCTGAACATGGGCGTTTGTGGTAAAATAAATCGATGGCGGATACCAGAACGTTTGGTCCGCCCTACTATAAGGTACAGGTGTGATGAAATGAAACCATGCATATATGACTACACGCTCGAACAGCTTCAACAATGGATGAAAGATAACGGCGAACCGGCCTTTCGCGGCGGGCAGTTGTTTGATTGGCTTTATGTGAAGCGGGTAAAGAGCTTTGAAGATATGTCCAACCTATCCAAGGAGCTTCGCGATAAGCTCGAGGAAAGCTTCCAGATTATAACGCTTAGCGAAATTACAAAATTCGAATCAAAGGACGGCACCGTTAAGTTTCTATTCGGCCTGCATGACGCGCATGCGATCGAAACGGTGATTATGCGCCACAACTACGGCAACAGCATTTGCGTGACGACACAGGTCGGCTGCCGAATCGGCTGCACATTCTGTGCCTCGACGCTTGGCGGCTTGAAACGCAACCTGACCGCGGGAGAAATCGTTGCACAGGTTGTTACTGCGCAGCAAATGCTTGACGCAACAGGCGAGCGCGTTTCCAGTATCGTCATAATGGGCTCAGGGGAGCCCTTTGAGAACTACGACGCAACCATGGCCTTCCTGCGTATCATGATTCATGAAAAAGGCTTGAACATCGGTCAACGTCACATTACGGTGTCGACGAGCGGCATTGTACCAAGCATGTATAAATTTGCAGAGGAAAACACGCAGATTAACCTCGCGCTGTCGATCCATGCACCGAATGATGCGCTGCGTTCCAAGCTGATGCCGGTTAACCGCCGTTTCCCATTCGATGACGTAATGGCTGCTTGCCATAACTATATCGCGAAAACAGGCCGGAGAATCACGTTTGAGTACGCCTTGATTGGCGGAGTGAATGACCGTGCCGAGCATGCGCAAGAGCTTGCTGATGTGCTTCAAGGCATGTTATGCCACGTCAATTTAATTCCCGTAAACCATGTTCCTGAACGGAATTACGTCCGGACGCCGCGCGAGGATATTTTTGAATTCCAACGCGTACTGGAACGGAATAAAGTGAGCGTAACGATTCGCAGGGAGCAAGGTCATGATATCGCGGCAGCCTGCGGCCAATTAAGAGCGAAACATATGGAGTCTCAGGCGAGGTGATGATTGATTGTTAACGGCAAACCGCAGTGACATCGGACGGGTTCGTCAAGTCAACGAAGACCAATCATGGGTAAGTCAATTAAACAATGGGGTAACCCTTGCCATCGTAGCCGATGGCATGGGCGGCCATCAGGCTGGGGACGTAGCAAGCCAAAAGGCTGTTGATGCGTTCCGCAGCATGCTGGAGCAAAGCGCGGCGAAAGCGGATTTGTCCTTACAGGAAGGGAAAATGCTTATTCGGCAAGCGATTTCGCATGCGAATGAAGCTGTATTTGAGTTGGCTTCCCGTAATGAGCGTTATCATAACATGGGCACTACGATCGTTGCTGCTTTGGTGAAGCAGGACAATGCTATTATCGGACATGTTGGCGACAGCCGCGCTTACAAAATTACGGAAGGCGTTATTACGCAAATTACAAATGACCATACGCTCGTCAATGAACTGGTCAAATCCGGCCAGCTTAGCGCAGAAGAGGCGGCTCATCATCCTAGGCGCAATGTGCTGACACGTGCTGTCGGTACGGATTCCCAGGTTGACATCGAGGTTCAAACCGTAGAGTGGTCTTCCCATGACGTTCTGCTGCTTTGCAGCGACGGTTTATCGAATATGGTGAGCGAGCAGCAAATGCTGCAAACGGTCTCGACGGAGCAGCTGGAGCTTGAAGCTAAAGCTGATCATCTCATTCAGCTTGCACTCCATGCTGGCGGGGACGACAATATTACAGTCGTTCTGCTGCAAGAAGCGCCTAGCATGAATCGAGAGGGGTGACAAGGATGATCGGACAGGATTTAGGCGGACGTTATGAAATATTGACACGGATCGGCGGCGGCGGGATGGCGCTTGTTTATAAAGCGCATGACGTACTGCTGAATCGTAAGGTCGCGGTAAAGGTGCTGCGGCAGCAATTTGTGCATGACGAGGAATTTATTCGCCGATTCCGTCGTGAAGCACAGTCGGCAGCTGCGCTATCTCATCCGAACGTCGTCAGCATTTATGATGTAGGACAAGAAGAGGATACGCATTATATCGTAATGGAATATATCGAAGGCCACAATTTGAACGAAATTATCCAAGAGCGTGCGCCGTTGCAGACAGATGAAGCGGTGCGCATTGCCATGCAAATTGCTGATGCTCTTGACCATGCCCATCAAAATCATATTATACATCGCGATATTAAGCCTCATAATATTCTTATAGGCAAAAACGGGCGAGTGAAGGTAACCGATTTCGGTATTGCGCGTGCGGTTACATCATCGACCATTACGCAGACGGGATCTGTTATTGGATCGGTCTACTATTTTTCTCCCGAGCATGCCAAAGGGGTAAACACCGGTGAAAAATCGGATTTATATTCGCTTGGCATCGTGCTTTACCAAATGCTTACGGCAAAGCTGCCGTTTCTGGGCGAAAGCCCGATCAGCGTTGCTTTGAAGCATCTGCAGGAAAATTTCGAGGAGCCGCGGGTCGTTAATCCGCATATTCCGCAAAGCGTAGAGAACGTTATTCTTAAAGCGATGCGGAAAAACCCGAGCGAGCGCTACGGCTCAGCCCATGAAATGCAGCTTGATTTGGATTCCTGCCTTCGTCCTGAACGATTGAAGGAGCCCAAAATAACGTTTATACATGTCAATGACATGGAAGAAACGCGCGTAATGCCTGCTATTCGCGGCGATATCCTTCCGGTAGACGCCAAAGAGCGCGATCGGCCGGCAGTTGCCGCGGTCGAAGAACAGCAGGAGAAAGAAACGGTCCCGAAGTCAAAGGGCTGGAAAAAACCGCTCGCTGTAGTCGGTTTCACGCTCGCTTTTCTGGGATTACTCATTTGGGGCTTTTTCTGGCTCCTGGGCGTACTTGATGTCGCAGAGGTCGACGTGCCTTACGTTGTGGGCAAGACAGAGACCGAAGCCCGGCAAATGATTGAAGGCGCGGGTCTAAAAGTGGAAGATCCTGTCGTTCATGAGCATAATAAAGAAATTCCGAAGGATCAGGTAATCAGTCAATCGAAGGCGAATATGAGGGTCAAGGAAGGCTCATTGATTCAGATTTCGGTCAGCGATGGGCCAGAACTCGAGGAGTTAGGCAATTATGTCGGGAAATCTCTTCAAACTGCGATTGATGAGCTCGGAGCATTAGGCATAACGGAGGATCAGATCGTGATTGATCCGGTATTCAGCGAGGAAGAGCCGGATACGATTGTCCAGCAGTCGCCAGAGCCGGGCGAACAGTACAATCCTGAATCCGTTGAATTCAATTTCATGGTCAGCAAAGGCCGCGAGACCGTTCCGATGCCGAATCTGATCGGCAAGAGCCTGAGCGAAGCGAAGGATTTGATTAAGGCAAACGAGTTGACGCTGGATGACGCTGATATTTTGTATGAGCCTAGCTATTTGCATCAGAAGGATTATGTCATTAGCCAGGATCCATACAAGCCGAAGGATCAAGTTTCCAAAGGGGCCAAGGTTTCCATTCGCGTAAGCTCCGGACCGCCGGCTGATGCGAAGGAGCATCAATTCAATATCACGATTTCACCTGCGGAAGCAGGCAAAACCAGCGAAGTTCGAATTGAATACTCC
Source organism: Paenibacillus sp. LPE1-1-1.1 (assembly GCF_040676435.1). Classification (NCBI taxonomy): domain Bacteria; kingdom Bacillati; phylum Bacillota; class Bacilli; order Caryophanales; family Paenibacillaceae; genus Paenibacillus; species Paenibacillus sp. LPE1-1-1.1. Next base: position 358,350 of record NZ_JBEGHY010000001.1, on the reverse strand, counting down.
GATGCGCGCGGCGAGAATATTGAATGGGATAAACGTCAAATCAACAACACGCAGACCTTCCCTGTTACAGTTATCGTCGCACCCGATACGGAAGCGAGGGTAACGGTATACCGCGACAACCAGTTTATCGATACCAAAACGATCACTTACGAAGAACTAATGCAGGGTTCAAATTCATCCACCTTGACCATTCCGGGTGAAGAAGTGCAGGCCACAGAAGAGCCGACACAAGCGGAGGTTACCGAAAGCGATGAGCCAATTGAAGAAGAGCAGCAGCAAGAACAGCAACAGCAGCAGCCATAACAGCAAAGAGGATCATCTCAAAGGCACGATAGTAAAAGCGTTGAGCGGTTATTATTATGTTCGGGCGGTTGACACAGCAGCGGATTCCATAACGGTCCAATGCCGGGCACGGGGCGTTTTCAAAAACAAAGGACTTACTCCGCTAGTGGGCGATGTTGTCATGTTTAGCTTAACGGAGAACGGGGAAGGCACCGTTGAGGAGCTTCTCCCCCGTTCTTCGGAGCTTATTCGTCCTCCGGTCGCGAACATCGATCTTGCCATACTCGTGTTTTCGGTTACGGAGCCTGCACTGAATTTGCAGCTGCTTGATAAGTTTCTTGTCCATATCGAGCATGCCGGCATACCTGCTGTGCTTTGTTTAAGTAAACAAGATTTAGAAAACGACGGTTTAGAGACGGAGGAGGCGCAGGCTGCGGCTGCCTCCGTTAATCGTATTTACCGTCCGCTCGGGTATGAGGTATACGGAACGAGCTCTCGCCTTGGCGAGGGCATTGCACCGTTTCAAGAGCGGCTAAAGGGCCATCTGGCCGTATTTGCCGGTCAATCAGGCGTAGGGAAGTCCTCGCTGCTTAATGCCATTGTGCCAGGCCTCCAGCTTGAGACCAATGAAATCAGCAATAGGCTGGGGCGCGGCAAGCATACGACCAGACATGTGGAACTGATTGAAATCGGCGGCGGTTTAGTCGCGGATACGCCAGGGTTTAGCCAGTTGGATTTCCAAGAGCTGGGGATTGAGGATTTAGGCTACTGTTTTGTTGAAATGCGCAAGCTTTCTCCAGACTGTAAGTTCCGAGGCTGCACGCATGTCCAAGAACCAGGCTGCGCCGTGCTCGCTGCGGTTGAAAGCGGGGAAATCGAGAAAAGCAGGCATGAGCATTATTTGCTTTTTTTAGCGGAAATGAAAGAGAAAAAACGGAGGTACTAACTACTATGACAATTATTGCTCCTTCCATACTATCGGCTAATTTTGCGCGGCTTGGGGAAGAAGTTCAAGCCGTGGAAGCGGCAGGCGCGGATTGGATCCACGTGGACGTGATGGATGGACATTTCGTTCCCAATCTTACTTTCGGACCGCCGGTCATTTCTGCGATAAGGCCAGCGACAAAGCTGCCATTTGATGTGCATTTGATGATTGAACGTCCGGAGCTATCCATTGCCGATTATATCGCAGCAGGCGCGGACCGGATTACGGTGCATGCCGAGGCCTGCGTGCATCTGCATAGAACGGTGCATTATATTAAGGAAAAGGGTTTGCCTGCGGGCGTAGCCATAAATCCGGCAACGCCGGTTTCTGTATTAGAGCCGATTTTGCATGATCTTGACCTTGTGCTTATTATGACGGTTAATCCGGGTTTTGGCGGGCAGAAGTTTATCCCTTATTCGCTCGTGAAATTACGGCAGCTGCGTGCGATGCTTGAGGAGCAGGGATTGGATGACGTGCACGTACAGGTGGACGGCGGCGTGAATTCGACTACGGCGGCGGTGATTCGCGAAGCCGGGGCCAACGTACTTGTAGCAGGGAACGCCGTATTTTCGGAAGAGGACCGTGCAGCAGCCATTGCGGTATTGCGTTAGGGGCCGGGATGATGAATGAGCGATTAAAAACGACGTTTTGGCTTTTGGCCTATACGTTTTCAGCTGGTCTCATGCTGACGATTTTTTCACTGATTGAGGATTTTTATCGTTATCTCTTTTCTTTGTTAGCTTTATACATAGGCATACGCTTTTTTCGGAGATTCGAAACGCTTGGTTTTAGAATTACCTTTTTCGTATTGTCGATTGTTTTTTATTTGCTAATCGCTGTTATCGTCTCTGCCTTTATCTTTTTAAGAGATCACCCAGACACAATAATGGGCGCGTAATACGCTTACCCCCGCAGGCTCTCAATGGAATAGGACGAACTGAATACGCATAGGATGTTTACATGAGCGTAGGAATTTTGTCACGGATAAATTCGATGAGCGTGTCTGAGGAGGGATGGGGCATGAAATTTTATACAATCAAACTGCCTAAATTTTTGGGCGGATTCGTAAAGGCGATTTTGAATACCTTCCAAAAAAATTAGGTCAGACGCTGCAGGGCACCCTTCGGCCGTGATCGTGTAAAAGTAAAAGAAAAGCACCTGAGCGCTCAGGTGCTTTTGTCTATGGCCAAAGCCATCATTATACGCGGGTAACTTTACCGGCTTTCAGCGCGCGAGTGCTGACATAAACACGTTTCGGTTTACCGTCAACCAAAATGCGAACCTTTTGCACGTTTACGCCCCAAGAACGACGAGTTTTGTTGTTTGCGTGGGAAACGTTGTTACCTTTACCAGGTGCTTTACCTGTAAGAAAACATTTGCGGGACATGACTACACCTCCTTTAAATCTTGCGTGAGCAAAACTGATTCCATAAGAATGGCTCGTTATGCGTGAGGAAAACTTCATTCGTAAGCGAAATAACATTTAAACACACTTGAATATCGTATCATAAACATCGGTTCTGTTCAACCTAAATATACGGACAAAGCATTCCTTCCAAGCATTAAAAGCTCATTTTTCCTTAGAAAGACTGGATTTGCTGATCGGACTTCTATAAAGGAGCCGTTTATAGTACAATAATACTTAGTCCATAATATATACAGTAAGGGAGTGTTTTTCCATGTCACTGCAGCTAAGCACCGAACTCGGTACCATACATGTCTCAGACCATTGCATAGCCATTATTGCCGGCTCTGCGGCCATGGATTGTTATGGACTTGTCGGAATGGCTTCACGCAAACAGCTGAAGGACGGAATTGCCGAGTTGCTCGGACGAGATAATTTAACTCGAGGCGTTGAAGTTAGACGGGTAAACGAAAAATTGCATATTGATCTCTACATCATCGTAAGCTATGGAACAAAAATTTCCGAGGTAGCGCATAATATTCAATCCAAAGTAAAATATGTGCTGAATGACGTGATTGGTCTACAAGTGGAAGAAGTCCATATAATTGTGCAGGATGTCAGGGTACTTAAGTAACAGGGAGGGAAATTTCGTTGAGTAAGCGCTTTATAAACGGATCTGATTTTGCCGCAATGGCACTGCTCGGCGCGGATTACTTACAGCGTAACGCAGAGCACGTTAACGCGTTAAATGTATTTCCGGTGCCGGATGGCGACACGGGAACAAACATGAATTTAACGATGTCCTCCGGCGTTCGCGAGCTCCGCAGCAAACCGTCAAACAGCATTGGAAAGGCGACTGAGGCTTTATCTAAGGGGCTTCTGATGGGCGCTCGCGGCAACTCCGGCGTTATTTTGTCGCAGCTGTTCCGGGGCTTCTCCAGATCGCTTGCCGGTCTTGAAGAGGCGGGAACGGTGCAGCTGGCCGCTGCTTTGCAATACGGTGTTGACCTCGCTTATAAAGCTGTCGTAAAACCAGTAGAAGGAACGATTCTTACGGTGGCCAAGGAAGCTGCCAAGCATGCCGTGCAATACGCCCGCAGAACTAACGATGTGGCTGAGCTAATGCAGGAGGTTCATCAGAAAGCATATGACGCGCTGCAGCGTACGCCGGATTTATTGCCGGTGCTGAAGCAGGTAGGCGTCGTCGATTCTGGGGGACAAGGTCTCGTATTTATTTACGAAGGTTTCTTACGCAGCCTAACCGATGTGGACGGGCAGCTTGATTCCTATTCCATGGCTTCGGAAGCGGCTCCGCCTGAAGAGGTGGCTGTACCTACTGCTGTTCCTCCCGTTCGTAAGCAAGAGCCGACATCGGCGCAATCGCGTTTATCGACGGAAGCTATCGAGTTCTTATATGATATGGAATTTTTTATCAATCGCAAGCTGGCCGGCAAAGCAGGAGCGTTTTTTGATGAATCCGCTTACAAACGGGCGCTTAGCAAAGACGGAGATTCTATATTGGTCATAACGGAAGACGATATCATCAAGGTGCATGTGCACACGCGGAAACCGGGCGATGTTCTTAATCTATCGCTTCCTCACGGAGAATTAACCGATATCCATATTCTTAACATGCGTGAGCAGCATCGTGATTTGCTTGAGCATGAACAAGCGGATACGGACGTTGTGGACTTCTCCGCGGCTGAGCTGCTTGCAGGCCAAGCTGTTCAAGGAGTTCCGCCGGGACAAATATTCGAAAAGGCGCCTTTTGGCATTATCGCGGTCGCGTTAGGCGAAGGCATTGCCGATATTTTCCTGGAAAATGAAGTAGATACGGTGTTGTCCGGCGGCCAAACGATGAACCCGAGCACGGAGGATTTCGTGAAAGCGATCGAAGCGTTGTCCGCGGAGCATATTTATATTCTTCCGAATAATGGGAATATCATTTTGGCGGCAGAGCAGGCTGCCGAGCTTAGCGAGCGCAGCGTTACCGTAATCCCTACCCGTACGATTCCGCAGGGCTTGGCGGCAGTTCTTGCTTTTAAAGAAGAAGAAACGGCTGAGCGCAACAGCGTGTGGATGAAAAATGCCGCGGAACAGGTAGTTTCGGGGCAAGTAACAAAGGCAGTAAGGGATACGACGATTGAAGGCGTGGACATCCGCGAGGGCGAATACATCGGCATTAAGGAGAAAACGATCGTTGTATCGGAAGCCGGCTTGCTGGAAGCCTGTCACGGGCTTATCGCGAGCATGCTTGACTCCGGTGGAGATTTGCTGACGATTTTATCCGGGGAGGAAGCGGATGCAACGGAAACGGCATCGCTTTGCGAATGGATTGGGGAGCAATATCCTGAGCTGGAGCTCGAGGTGCAAAAAGGCGGACAACCGCTCTATCCTTACGTATTTGCTTTAGAATAAAGATATGGTCGTTATAATGCGGGGAGGGTATGACAATGGGGAAGGTCCGTATCGTAACGGATAGCACGGCCGACATTCCGGATGAGGTTAAAGAGCGTTTGGGGATATCCATTGTTCCTCTTAAGGTGATATTCGGCGAAGAGACTTTTCTAGACGCGGTGACGATAAAGTCGGAGCAATTCTATGAAAAGCTGGCACAGTCCTCTGTGCTTCCTACAACATCGCAACCATCGCCGCTTGAGTTCTCGGAAGTATATGGACGGCTGCTCGCTGAAGACGCTGATTCTCCTATTATTTCACTTCATTTATCAGCGGCGCTGAGCGGCACCTTTCAGTCGGCAGTCATCGCTCATTCTATGCTGGAGGAAGAATCGGATATTACGATTTTGGACTCTAGATCGGCTTCTTACGGATTTGGGATGCGTGTCGTGAAAGCGGCAGAAATGGCGCAGGCAGGGGAATCAAAGGAACGGATCATAGAGGCAATCGAGCAGCTTGAGCGAGATACGAAATTATATTTTCTTGTGGATACATTGGAATATTTGCAGAAGGGCGGACGGATCGGGAAAGCTTCGGCGCTGATCGGTTCGATCCTCAATATAAAACCGATTTTGTCATTGGAACCGGAAGGTATCGTGTATGCGGTTGATAAGGTGCGGGGCTCCAAGAAGGCGATGGCGCGTATCATAGAGCTGCTGAAGCAGACGTACGGCGATGAGCCGGTTGGCATGACAATGGCGTACTCTTTCCGCAAGGATACCGCAGAGGAGCTTTGTGAGCTTCTAAAGAGCCAATTCAATGTACGATCGATTAACTGGACGACGATTGGCGCGGTAATCGGAACACACACCGGACCTGGCGCATCAGCCGTGTTTATGTACAGGATGTGATATTATGATGACGCTGGACCAAATTTCAGTTCGGCAAATCAAAGGCGTGAGTGCTCCTAAGGAACAGGAGCTTCACGCCTTTGGCGTTAAAACCGTTGCGGATATCCTCGATTATTTTCCGTTTCGGTATGAGGATTACCGCATTCGCGAGCTGACCGATGTCAAGGAAGGCGAAAAGGTAACGGTGCTGGGACATGTGAGGGGGATTCCCCTGTTGCAGCGCTATGGCAAAAGCAAATCAAGACTGACGTGTAAAGTAGAGATCGGACAATGGCTGGTCACGGCAGTATGGTTTAATCGGCATTTTCTGCAGGATCAGCTGACCATCGGCCGGGAGATTATGCTTACTGGCAAGTGGGAGCAGCAGCGCCTGCAGATGACGGTTTCAGACTCTGAATTTCCTGGCAGCGGAGGCGCGGCGAAGTCGGGAACGCTTCAGCCCGTTTACTCCGTCGGGGGAAGCATTACGCAGCCCTGGATGCGCAAAACGGTCCGTCAAGCCTTAACACAATATGGAACGATGATCGAAGAGATGCTTCCGCAAGAGCTTGTCCGCCAGCATGATTTGATGGCTAGACGGGACGCAGTGCAGCGCATCCACCTCCCTGATGCTACGCGGGAAGGGCAGGAAGCTCGCAGAAGGCTGGTTTATGAGGAACTTTTCTTGTTCCAGCTTAAGCTGCAGGCATACCGAGCGCTCAACCGCAAGCGCAATGACGGTATCGCGCATCGTATCGAGAGCGAGACGATCCGTCAATTTGCCGCTACGCTGCCGTTTGAGCTGACGGATGCGCAGAAGAAGGTCGTTAATGAAATTTGCGTCGATATGAGAAGACCCTCCTGCATGAACCGTCTGCTTCAGGGGGACGTCGGTTCAGGCAAAACGGTCGTCTCCGCGATTGCTCTTTATTGTGCTGTGAAGTCGGGGCACCAAGGCGCTTTGATGGTGCCGACCGAAATCCTAGCCGACCAGCATATGCGATCGCTAACGAGGATGTTTGCGGAGCTTGGTATCCAGGTTGCCTTGTTAACGGGCAGTTTGACAGAGCGCAAGCGGAGAGACGTACTCGCGGGGCTGCAAATGGGGATCATCGATATCGTTGTCGGTACGCATGCGTTGATTCAGGATGATGTTTGTTTCCGAAGCCTGGGACTTGTTGTCGTGGACGAGCAGCATCGTTTCGGCGTTAACCAAAGAAGCGTGCTGCGCCGCAAAGGGATGAATCCGGACGTGCTCACGATGACGGCTACTCCGATCCCGAGAACAATGGCGATTACCGCGTTCGGGGATATGGATGTGTCGACGATTCGAGAGCGTCCGCATGGGCGAAAGCCGATCAAGACCTATTGGGTGAAGCATACCATGATGGAGCGAGTGCTTGGTTTTATTCGAAAAGAAGTAAACAAAGGCCGGCAAGCTTATATTATTTGTCCTTTGATTGAAGAATCAGAAAAGCTCGACGTTCAAAATGCGATTGATCTTTACGTGCAAACACAGCAGTCGTTTCCGGATCTGCGTGTCGGTTTATTGCACGGTCGGTTATCGGCAGCAGAGAAAGAAACGGTCATGGGTGCCTTCGGTGCCAATGAAACGCATGTGCTTGTGGCGACGACCGTGGTTGAGGTTGGCGTCGACGTGCCTAATGCCACGCTTATGATTATTATGGACGCGGAACGTTTCGGCTTGTCCCAGCTGCATCAACTGCGGGGACGGGTGGGTCGTGGCGAGCATCAATCGCATTGTATTCTTGTAGCCGATCCGAAATCGGAAACCGGACGCGAGCGCATGAAAGTCATGACGGATACGGACGATGGCTTTGAAGTATCCCGGCGCGATTTAGAGATTCGCGGTCCCGGCGATTTTTTTGGGACGAAGCAAAGCGGGCTGCCCGAATTCCGTTTAGCGGATATGGTAGCAGACTACGAGGTGCTCGAGATTGCTAGGGAAGATGCCGCAGAAATGACGGAACGCGATGATTTTTGGTCAAACGACTCTTATGAAAGAGTTCGCAGCGTATTGCGCAAAGATCAATTTTTTCAAGGTGAACAGCTGGACTAGGCAATAATTATCTCCTTGCGGCATATAGTTAAACAATGTGACGGGATTGCCGGATGGAGGTGTCAGGCCAGTGAGTTACCAAAATTATGGAATTCGGCCGCAGTTGGTCGAGCGCATCAAATACAAAATGAAAAACCCTGTAGTGAAGGATCGTATCAGGCAGCTGCTTGGAAATGTGACGAAGTATGATTTGCAGGATCGGCCAAAGGTGAGGAAGCTTGTGAAAGCAGCGGCCGTTATTTTGCAGGAGCAACTTACGGATACGCAGGAAGATCAGATTGTCGCTTTCGTCATGGGGCAAAAAATCGATCCTAACAACACGTTTCACTTGTTGAAGCTTTGGGGAATGTTTCGCTGACCGCTTGAGGTCAGCGATTTTTTTTGTCTCTCGCTGCAGTCCTGGGACTCATAGTTTACCATAGCTCCAACTGCTCATCGGCTTTATAGGGTTCAATCAAAGAAGGCTCGTCATTGCGTACGCTTCCGACAGCCGCGGAAACCGTGTAAGCCTCGAGTTCGTCTGCCCGGTACGGCTTAAACAGAGGCGTAAGTACAGCGGTGTCTGTTATGGAACGATTCAGCCAGAGCTGCTCATCTTCAGGGCGCAAAATAACCGGCATGCGGTCATGTATGGGGGCAACGAGCTCGTTGGGTGTTGTCGTTAAAATCGTGCAGCTGTTGATTTTCGTTCCCTCAGGCGAGATCCATGTTTCAAAGAGACCGGCCATACTGAACAGAGCACGGCTCTTCAGAACGATTCGCATCGGCTGTTTACCTTGTGCCGTCGCTTTCCACTCATAAAATCCGTCAGCCGGTATGAGGCAGCGCTTGCGCTGCAGCGGTTTCTGGAACGCTGGCTTGCCGGCCGCTGTTTCAGAGCGGGCGTTAAGCATCTGAAAGCCGATCTTCGGATCATCAGCCCATGGCGGAACAAGTCCCCATTTCAGCTCTCCTAACCGGTTGCTTTGCCCGTCGTTAATGATCGTCAGCACCTGCTGGCTAGGGGCAATATTGTATTTCGGACGATGAAACGGGATCATCGTCTCCCCAATCATATATCTAACCATCAGCTCCTCCAGCGTGACGGTGAGCGTATACCTTCCGCACATGACTCTCGTCTCCTTCCTTTATGCTTGCTTTTATTATACATCGCGGCCAGCTGCGGCGCATATGTTGCTTACACGGTATGACGATTCGCAGGTTGGCAAATACTGGTTATATAGGATGATGCGAGCATTTGCTTCATATAGTCAATGACGTTGGACAGGGGCGTTTACAATGGGCAATAAGAATGGGGTACGAGTATACCGCCGATCATTCGGCTATTGGCTCCGGCAGCTGCTGGCGCTTCCTGGCGCGGCGTTTGACTATGCGGTCGGCAAATGGGCCGCTATGAGCGCATCGCATGCGATGATGGAGGAGGCGATCCCGCTTCAGCTTTCGGCTTCGGCAGCCGCGAAGCTAAAATATGCGTGGTCTAAGCAGAGTACATTCCCTGGTCCTGCTATGGCAGAGGGCTGGCATGAACGGGACCTTGCTCTCATTGCGCGGATACGCGACGAGACGGCAGCCTACAACCGAAATAATGTGACACGAACGGAAGCTTACCGTTCCGTATACTTCCGTACCCCAGAGCTGCATTGGGCGCTGCTAGCCCACATGGTGTCCCGCAATGGCGGCTGGAATATGACAGACTTGCAAGGAGAGTGGCTTCCCTTGCTGCTGAATGCAGAGCAGAGGGAGGCCGTTTTTCGATTTCTGGAGCAGGCAAACGCTTTGATCTTTCAAGATGCTTATCCTCAGCTGCTGCTTTATGAATGGAGCCGGCGCGAGGGCAGGAGTTTGTTCCATTTGCTGCCTGCTTTTGGCGTATCGGCGTTCATGGCGCCGGTCTGGAAGCAGTTCTGGCGTGATCGCGACGCAGTGCCGCTTACGATTGCGTTAATCGTAAACGAGCAGCATTACATTGAGCAGCGGGTTGTACAGCATCCGTATTTTCGCGAAAAAGTGCTGCATACGCTATTTTTTGGACTGCAGTCCCTGCTTCAGCTGAACGGCGTTATTGTTCCTTACGGAACTGGGCAAGCAAGAGGTGAAGGAGCATCCGTGTTAAAGCTCTCCGGCCTTATTTTGGAGCAGTTCGAAAATTTACCGGAGCGGATTGAATTCGGCAAGCGCTTGTATGCGATGCTGTTTGGCATACCGCGCGTATATGATGGGGCGCGATGCTTTGCCGGCGCGGTGAAGCATACGGGCTCGCGCGCGGACTATGCGCCGTATATGTTCTCGCGCGTTCGTCAACAGCTTCCGCATAGCGTCTATAAGGAGCGTCTGCTTGGCGGGCGTTTGAAGCTGGGTGCCGAGCCGCTTTACAGCCCGGAGCTGGGCGCTGCGTGGAACGATCAGCCTTTAGAGGCTCCGGAGCCTGGCGATTGGTTCAAATCGGTAAACGAGGTGTGGCCTTATTTTCAAAAGCTGCCTTTGCCTCATTCTTTCGAGATTACGAATGAATACGGTCTCATGCTGAACAAGATTGAGCTGGCGGTGCTTGCGATGCAGCGGGGGAAATGAAGTGATTGTGTATATGCATCTGGATCAGGCAGGGGTGTTGGATCAATAGTAATGGAGAACAATGCTCATATTGTAAAAGGATTCAGTAATATTTTATATCGCTGAGCGAATCGGATCATAGGCAAGTAAATGATCGGTCTGGATGTTGGTCAAGTTTAGACTTAAGTCGAGTACAAAACCATCCTGAAGGTTCAACTGCAAATCAAACCTGCGTCCGTTAAAAATGTAACATCCTTCCTGTAAAGTGAGAGTCATCAACTCATGGCAGGAAGGGTGTTTAAATTGAATAATCAAGCAGGTAGCGGACTGCGTCCGGCAGTCAAGTTTTTTGAAGGGGAGAAGTCCTTGGTGCTTACCGGACTGCTCGGATTTTTGCTTGCGGTGATCTGCGGGGTATGGGGCATGCTGAACGGGGGAGCCGTAGCCCCGGAAGGGGATGTATTGAAAGCATTTTCCTTTAATGCCGCACTTGGCATATTTTTGCTATCCACGGCAGCGATCCTTCCATTTTCGGCAATGGGGGAGAAAGGTAAAGCATTTTTTCGGTGGTCTTATATTTTACTGGCGTTTTATTCCTATTTTGCGGAGACCGTTCAAAATTTCCGCGGTGTAAATCCAAGATTCGTACAGGACGGAACAGCCTTCGATACGGCTGTCGGTTCGATCTTTGGATTGGTTGCTCTTTTGCTGGTAGTGTTCTATCTCTTCTTAGCCATTCAATATTACCGCAAGAAGGCTTATCGGCTCCGCCCGGAGCTTGTGCTCAGCATTCGGTACGCCATGGTTGCGGTTATGCTCTCCTTTGCGGCAGGGATATGGATTTCCGTTAACCAAGGCAGGCTTGTCGGTTTGCACGGAAATATTATTTGGCTCCATGGACTCGGTTTTCATGCGCTGCAGGCGCTGCCTTTTGTAGCTTGGCTGACAGAACGCCAGTCGCTTACCTCTCCCGTACGCCGCACGTCGATTCATATTTCCGGCCTTACTTATTTTCTTGGATTAGCATTGATCGGCTGGCAAACGTATCTCGGAAATTCCATTTTCGAATGGACGCTGCTTCCGATTCTTGCCTCATGCTGTTTCATCGCTGCATTAGTACCCGTTATCCTGATGCTGCGCCAAAAAAGTTACATCTCCAAAAGTCTGTAGCCGTCAGCGGCTTTGAAATCATCAAAATAATTTTCCGTGCGTGCAGTCAGGCAGCCTCGGCCCTCTTATTCGGGCCAAGGCTGCCGTTTTTGTGGATAGGGCGGTTTCTCATTATTCCTGAACAGACGCGCCTTCAATGTCCTGAATCGGGAACCACTCGCCATCGACCATAAAACGGCCTCTCAGCTGGTCAATGCGTTCTACGATGCCGATGACCGTGAGCTCCTCGAGCGGGTGGAAAAGACGGAGCGTAATCGGCTGCTGCTGCTGCAGCGACTCCGTCACGGAGCGGGCCACATGCTCCCATTCCTGCTCGTCAAGCTCTACGCGCTCCCGCTTCCGTAAAGCCTTCTCATGCTCATTAATCGCCACTTTGTGCTCGGGCAGCATCATGCGGCTGGATTCCCAAATTCCGTTGCCTTCAAGCTTCTTTCTCATTTATAATGTCCTCCGATCTTCTCCGAGCGATGGAGCGCCTGACCGGCATCCGTAATGGACACCGCTCTCAAAATAACGGCGTCTCCGTATTTCCGCTTCAACGCGTCCGTCGCTTTCTCAAGCGCCATCGTCTTCTCGCGCTTCGTGTCGAATAATGAAAGCTGATATTCGTCATCCTGGGAGAATTGCGACAGGCTGACGCCAACCTTCCGTACCGGATAGCCGTCCCAGTGCCGCAGCACCAGCTGGATGGCGGCGCGATAGACCTGATTGGTGATGTTCGTCGGATCGTCCATTTTCATCTGGCGGCTAAAGCCGGACGGCCGATCATAATCGGCGCCCATCAAGCCGACCGAAACGACATGCCCCATATACCCTTTGCCCCGGCAGCGCTGGCAGACGAGCTCAGTCAGCTCAAGCAGCACAACCTTGATTTCCTCGAGCTTTCCATAGTCGCGCGGCAGCGTCATCATATGCCCTACTGCCTTCGGAGCAACCTCATGCGTCCCCGGGGTGACGGGGCTATTATCGATTCCATTGGCGATATTCCAGTACAGCTCCGCATTAATATCCGAGTTTTTGCCAAGCTTGCGGCGCATCATCAGCTTTAGCTTATCGAGCGGCGTCGCGGCGAGCTTGCCGATTGTCTCCAGTCCCATGAACTGGAAATGCCTCGTCATCCGGCTGCCGACCATGAACATTTTGGAGATGGGCAAGGTCCATAACGTTTCGGGGAGATTTTCCTTTGTTAAAATATAGATCCCGGAACCGTTTTTTTTCGCGTAGTTGTCGCAGGCCGTCTTTGCTAACATTTTGTTCTCTGCAATGCCGAATCGGGTGTATATGCCAAGCTCGGCTAGAATACGGGTCTGGATGTGATGCGCAAGTTCCTCCGGCGAGCCGTATAAATGGAGCGAGCCTGTCACATCGAGAAACTGCTCATCGATGGAATAGGGTTCAACGAGGTCGGTATAGGCTTGGTAAATGCGCGTAATCGTCATCGAAATGTCGATGTACAGCTGCATTCGCGGCTTGATGATGACTAAATTCGGGCATTTCGCAAGCGAGTCGCCAAGCCGTTCGGCAGTCGTTACCCCAAATGACTTGGCGATGGGGCAGGCAGCCAAAATAATGCCCGACCTGCGCTCGGGATCCCCGGCGACGACAAGCGGCAAATCGCGATACTCGGGATGCTCCGACTTCTCCACAGATGCATAAAAGGATTGGCAGTCCGCAAGCATAATAACTTTATTAGGAGACATCTCGGCTCACCAGCTCTGCCGCTAACACATTTGCCGCGAGAAAGACGCGCTGCGCGCCGGATTCCAGGCAAAAGGCTCTGATATAGCCGTCCCTGACAGAGAGGACCCGAATTCTTCGCTTCGTAAACACTCCTTTTTTGCTTATATAAATGACATCAACGACACAACCGATCGTATTGAACCATTTTTCCAATGCCATGATGCTCCTCCTTCGGTATAAGAACGTCTGTTCTTATTATATACAGAACATGAGTTCTTATACTATAGGATTTTTGTGGTTATTTTTTACAAGGGCTGGTTGTTGATTTAATCGTAAGACCCCGCCGCTAAAGATATAAATTCGTATGCTGCAGGGTGGAAATGAAATCAAATGGGGAAGAGGGCGGTTCGGACACGGACTGTCCTCTTTCCTATGCCCTTAGATGGTGCCGTACATATTTAAACCCATAATGCGGCAAAATAGAATCAACATGGAAACGAAAGGTGCCATTATGAATAAACAAGACGCAGGTACGTTCACGCCGTTCAGCCCGTCGCTGCATGCAAACGTCGCAACGATTCGCGATCGCTTCGGCGGCAGTACGGATATCGTCATTCGGATGTTTCGCAGCGACGCGGCTCCGGACCGCGAGATTGCGATTATTTATGTGGATGGAATCGTGGACTCCGAGACCATAAACGAAAGTGTCATGGAGCCGTTAATGTCGATGAAGCTGCCTCAGCATGCGTACGTAAAGGGCGGAAAGCTGCTTGATGCGCTTCGCGGCTGCGTCGTTTCAATCGGCTCGGTGCTTACCATAAATACGCTGGAACAAGCGCTGCAATTTATGACGGACGGGCTTTGCGTGATTATGGCGGACGGAAGCACAGAGGCGCTGATGGCTGACGTGGGCGGAGGGGAGCAGCGAAGCGTCACGATTCCCCAGACCCAGACGGTTATTCGGGGGCCGCAGCACGGCTTTGTGGAAAGCATCCGGACTAACATCAGCTTGATCCGCCGCATTATTCGATCCTCCGACCTTCATGTGCAGATGCATAAGATTGGCCGGCAAACCCATACCAACGTGGCCGTGCTGTATTTGCACGGGATAGTTGACGAAGGGATCGTGAAAGAGGTTTACCGAAGATTGGCGGATATCGACATCGACGGCGTGCTCGAGAGCGGCTATATCGAAGAATTCATTCAAGATGAGACCTTTACGCTGTTTCCTACGATGTTGAATTCGGAGAGGCCGGATACGGTTGCGGCAGCACTGCTTGAGGGAAGAGTAGCGGTGATGATCGACGGTTCGCCAATGGCTTTAATGGCCCCGACCACCTTTTTTACGTTTTTCCAGTCGCCAGAGGATTATTATCAAAGATTTGATATTGCCACATTCGTGCGGCTCATCCGTTACGGCGCCTATGTCGTTTCCATTGTGCTGCCAGCCTTGTACATCGCGGTAACGACCTATCATCAAGAGATGCTTCCGACAACCCTGCTTATTAGTCTGGCAGCACAGCGCGAAGGCATTCCATTCCCGGGTCTAGTCGAAGCGCTTCTGATGGAGCTGACGTTCGAGGTGCTGCGGGAAGCAGGCCTGCGGATGCCGCGGGCTATCGGGCCTGCCATTTCGATCGTCGGCGCTCTCGTGTTAGGGCAGTCGGCCGTACAGGCGGGCATCGTATCTGCGGGGATGGTCATCATTGTCTCCTTTACGGCGATTTCGAATTTTGTTATGCCGGAATTCAATATGGCGGCCACCTCGCGTATTATCCGGTTTCTGTTCATGATTATGGCCGGTATTTTTGGTTTTTTCGGCATTTTTATATCGGTGCTGTTTATGCTGATCCATCTGACGTCGCTGCGCTCCTTCGGGGTGCCGTACATGTCTCCCATGGCGCCGGGACCAACTAAACAAGGACCATGGAGAGACGTGTTCATCAGGCTGCCATGGTGGGCGGTTGTCCTTCGGCCGCTGGATTTAAACCTGAGAAATCCAAAACGGAGGCCGAACGGGAAAAAGCCGCCGGCTCAGCGTCATTCCGATAAGGCTTAACGGGAGGGGAACGGCAATGAATAAATGGAGGCTGCTTCTGCCGCTGCTTGCATGCTTGCTGGCAACAGGCTGCTGGAACCGCGTGGAGCTGAACGATATAGCCGTTATTTCCGCATCCGGCTTTGACTGGAAGGACGGGAAGTGGGTGATTTCGTACCAGGTCGTCATACCGCAGGCGATTTCCAGCCAAAGCGCTGCTGGCAACTCGGCCGCGGTCAATGTATTCTCAACGAAAGGCGAGAGCTTTCGAAGCGCGGTCAGTAAGGCGAGCCAGGAGACTTCGCGCCGTCTTTATTTCTCGCATAATCAAATCGTTATCATAGGCCAAGAGGCTGCACGCAAAGGGCTGGGCCCGCTCCTCGACACCTATTTGCGCAATCATGACTCTCGCGAGACCGTAAGCGTCTATATAGCGAAAGGAAGCGCGCGGCGCATGCTGGAGCAGTTGATCCCGCTGGAGAAAATTCCAGGCGCAGCCATTCAACGGATGATTACCAATGAGGAAATGAACAGCTCTACCTTCCGTCAAATGACCATCCATCAAGTGCTGCTCGATTTGCTGGGTACGACGCACGCGACTAGCATACCTGGCCTGGTCGTGTCAGGGGCGAATGAAAATATTGATCGGGCTGAGCAGTTGACGCATACCAGCACGCCCAGCAAGGTTAGATTGTTTGATCTGGCGCTGATTGCAGGCGATAAGCTGGTAGGGTGGATTAACAATGGGGAGAGTCAAGGCGTCATGTGGCTTACCGATCATGTGAAGAGAACGACAATCGCCTTTGCCTGCTCGGAGGACGGAAAGGAGAAGGGCTCCTCTGTTCGCATTATACATGCGAAGACTAAGCTTAGACCCGAATTTTCAAACGGCAAGTGGATTATGTATGTGAATGTGAGCGCGGACGGGGCACTGATGGAATACAATTGCGAGGGCGACCTCGCGAAGCCGAAGCAGGTAGAGGAAGTCGAGGGGCTCATTGGAAGAGAAATCACTTCCATAATAGAACAGGGCTGGAAAGCAGTTCGCAGGCACCGGACCGATGTGGTTGGCTTTGGCAGTGCGATTCACAAAAAATACCCGAAGCAATGGTCAAAAATAAGCGACAGCTGGCCGGAGTTATTCCCAAACACGGAAGTAAAGGTATCGATAAAAGTGAAGCTGAATTCAACGGGCATGAGCGGAAGCGGATTTAAGAAGGAACAGAAAAAAGGCAGCCCATAAGCGGAAAGGAGAACGTATGCAGCAGATCGGAAAAAATCAGCTTTCTATTTTGATCGCCGTTTTTTTGATCGGCAGCACGCCATTGTTCGAGCTAGGCATTCAAGCAAAACAGGATGCTTGGATGGCGATGACGCTAGCCGCGTTTGCGGGACTGCTGCTTACGGTGATGTACGTGCGCATCCAGAAGCGTTCGCCCGAATCGGAGCTTGCCGAGCTTTACATCATGCATTTCGGAAAATGGATCGGCGGTTTTATCGGATTTCTCCACGCTATTTGGTTTGCTTACGAATCGATGCGAAACGTACGGGACGTAGGCGAGCTAACGATGATGGCGCTTCTTACCTTTACGCCTAAATGGATTGTTATGCTGCTTATCCTGAGCGCTGCGGCCTATACCGTCAGCAAGGGGATTGAAGTATTTGTCCGCGTGGTGCAGCTGTTGTTTCCGATCGTAGCCCTTAGCTATGCTTCCATTCTTTTGCTGATTTTTATTTCGAGACTGCCAAAATTGTCGCAATTGCTACCGATATTGGAAAATGGCTTCGGTCCGGTCATAAAGGCGGCATTTCCGGATTTAATGTCCTTTCCTTTTGGGCAAATGGTTATTTTCCTCGTTTTTTGGAAGCATGTGAGCGAGAAAAAAATCATCGGACGCGCTTCCTATTGGGCTTTTATCGGGGTATCCCTTTTTCTTATCCTCATGAATTCTCTCATCATGTGCGTATTAGGCCCAGAGATGGCAGCCATTACAGCGCTGCCGCTGCTTGAGGTCGTTCAATTGATTAGACTGGCTAACTTTCTGGAGCGGCTTGATGTCATTGTTACGCTGCTTCTGTTTATCGGTCTCTACGTGAAAATGACCGCGCTGTACATGGCGTCGGTATTCACGTTGAAGACGGTAACAGGCATAGCGTACCGTTACTGCGTGCTGCCGATCGGACTCGTTATCTATGGCGCGTCGTTCTTGGAACCGAATAATACGTATCACATCTGGATCGGGCTCGATGTTACGCTGAAGATCGTTCCTTTATTCCAGGTTATCCTGCCATTCCTGATGCTTGTGGTAGGTATAAGGAAAAAATATAAACAAGCCGCATAGACCGCATTAGCCGCCCTGCATTTCTCACCGAAACGGCTGCGCCGACATATTTTATGGGTACAGCTTGAAATATAAGCGATAAAACGACGTCAAACCGTGCTTATATTTTATCGCGAAACGGGCTTATGCCGCCAAAGGACTGCGTGAGCCGTTTACGCTTGCTTGAGGGGGATACATGCGTGAGCGATGCCAGTGGTTGCATAACCAGCATCATTCTTGTTACCTGCAATAAGCTTGACTATACGAAGCAATGCGTGGAAAGCATTCGGAGGCATACGCAGCGGGGCTGCTATGAGCTGATTATTGTAGATAACGGGTCGACGGATGACACGGTGGATTGGGCTAAAAGTGAAAGCGACATCATCTTTATTGAAAACGAAAGCGAGGCAGGTTATCCAAGAGGTAGCAATCAAGGCATAGCAGCGGCCTCGGGCGATCTGTTAATGCTGCTCGATAACGATACCATCGTTACGCCAGGCTGGCTTGACGGATTAAAACGCTGCATGTTCAGCGACGGTCAAATCGGCGCTGTGAGTCCCGTTACGAACGCGGCCCCTTCCGGAACGGCTATTCCGGTTACGTATAACAGTGTGGAGGAAATGGAGCTGTTCGCTTCCGCGCTGCATGCGATACCCAACCGTACGAGATGGGAGGAGCGCGTGAGGCTGGAGGGCTACTGCCTGCTGATGCGGCGCGAGGCTTGGGAGCGGGTCGGACCGCTTGACGAGAGCTTCGGCATCCGCGGCTTTAGGGATGACGATTACGGACTGCGGCTGCGGTTGGCAGGCTATAAGCTCATCGTATGCGGCGATGTTTTTATTCATCGTTCCGGCTCAGGCGGCATTGTCTGCAGCTCCGATCCCGAGTCGTACCAGCGGACTTTTAAGAAAGCCGCGAATGTTTTTATGGCAAAATGGGGCTTTCTTCCGGAAGAAGCAGCGCATATACGATTGGATTTCAGTACCGTTATTCAGCGGGAATCGCATGAGTTTAGGCGCGAGGATTGCTCCATCCTGGAAATTGGCTGCGGCTGCGGAGCGACAATTCTCCATATGAAGCAGCTGTTTCCGGCAGCCAAATGGTTTGGCGTCGAACGAAATGAGGTGGCGGCAGCCATTGCCGAAGCTTCGGGCATTTCGGTGTTCCGCTCAAACGAGCCGGCGCATTGGACGATACCAGCCGAAGGCGTAGACGGGATTATGATCGGGGATGCCCATGCTTACGGGAAGCCGCGGGCGATGGGACGGCTCGTCCGTATGCTGAAACCCGGAGGCTGGATTATCGGGTGCTTCGCGAACCGTTTGTATTTCGAGAACATCAGGCAATATTTAGATCCTTCGAATGTTAAAGCCCAGCGCCAAGCGGCTGTCCAGTACACGACGCAGCAGGTCAACCGGTTATTTGCGATGGCTGGCCTCTGCTGCGTAAAGGTAACGCTCTCCGAAAATAAACCGAAGGATCAGCTCGCTTATATTCGACTTCTTGATCAGGTAACGGACGGGGCGATATCGAATGAGCTGACCGCCGCTCATCTCCTTGTATATGGCCGCGTCGCTCGTGCTGCCTGCCAGCAGGATGCAGACGAAAAGGAAGCGCCTGCCGGACCGGAAAGCAGCGAGCCGGAAGCGGATGCAGCGGAAAGCGTTCGATGATACCCGGTTTCCCTCGATGCGCAGGCTTCGTGGGATGAACGCCCTCGCACCGGACCGAGACGATTAAAGGACTTATGATAATCATTTTCAAAAAAAGACTAGCATTATACTCGGGTTTTGCTATACAATTAAGGTTGTTGACGAAACCGAATATGTTCCGGGGAGCTGGTTAGGCCGGCTGAGAGGGGATTATCAGTACAATTCCGACCCGTTAAACCTGATCTGGATAATGCCAGCGTAGGGACAGAAGCTCTGTTTAGAAAGCCGGCTGGTCGATTCGATCAAGCCCCTGCTGGTTCAAACAGCTGCAAGCCGATGATATGGCGTCCTCCGGATTAGGAGGACGTTTTTTTTATTGCCGCGTGAAATCGGCAGCTTGGCACCGGATATTACGAGGACTCGTCGCCTTATACAAATAGAAGCAGTGAGAGGGGAACAAACATCATGAATCCAAGAAAAGCAGGAAAAATGTCATGGAGGCTGACAGCCGCTATGCTCGTCTTCGTAATGGCGCTGGCAGGCTGCGGCGCTAACAATAACGCGCCGGCAGCGACTGAGCAGCCGCAAGAGCAAGAGGGAACAGCGGATAAGCCGCTCGAGAAGGTGCAGGTCGTCCTGGACTGGACGCCGAACACCAATCATACCGGGCTTTATGTCGCTAGAGATAAAGGCTTCTTCAAGGAGCAGGGACTGGACGTGGAAATCGTTCAGCCGGGTCAAACCGGGGCTGATCAAATGGTCGCTTCCGGCAGCGCGCAGTTCGGCGTAAGCTATCAAGAATCGATTACGCTGGCGCGTATCTCAGGGGTTCCGATCGTGTCGATCGCAGCCGTGATCCAGCATAACACCTCAGGCTTTGCGTCGCCGCTTGCCAAGGGGATCGATTCGCCGGAGAAATTCGAAGGCAAAACGTACGGCGGCTGGGGAGCTCCCGTTGAAGAGGCGGTCATCCAATCGCTGATGCAGGAAAAAGGCGCAGACGTGGGCAAGGTTAACATGATCAGCATCGGCGACAGCGACTTTTTTACGGCGGTTAAGCGAGACATTGATTTTGCCTGGATCTATTATGCGTGGACAGGCGTAGAGGCAGAGCTTCGCGGCGAGAAAATCAACATGCTTTATTTGACGGATTACAGCGACAAGCTGGATTATTATACGCCGGTACTTGCTACGAACGAGACGATGATCAAGGACAAGCCGGAGATCGTAAAAGCTTTTACCGCTGCTGCGGCCAAAGGCTACCAATACGCGATCGACAATCCGGACGATGCGGCGGAGGTCTTGATCAAAGCGGAACCGGATTTGAACGCGGAGCTTGTGCGTGCCAGCCAAAAATGGCTGAGTCCGAAATACAAGGACGATGCGCCTCGCTGGGGCGAGCAGAAGCTGAGCGTTTGGGAGAATTACGCAGGCTGGATGTTTGAACATAAGCTTCTTGAGAAAGAGCTTGAGGCGGACAAGGCATTTACGAATGCGTTTTTGCCGGAATAACAGTTACAGTTACAAAAAAAGGCCGCTGTCTTTGACAACGATGAGAGAGAGGGAATATAAATGGCAAACGCATTAGTAAGCATTCAAATTTTACCGACAACGCCAGGCGGCGAAAGCGTCATCCCCTATGTGGACAAGGCTATTGAAATCATTAAGGCAGCGGGAGTGCCGTACCGCGTTGCGCCGCTCGAAACCACAATGGAAGGCGAGCTCAGCCATTTGCTTGGCGTGGTGCAGTCGATGAGCGAGGCGATGACGGAGATGGGCTGTCCATCGGTCATTTCGCAAATTAAAATTTATTATAATCCGGCAAACGGCGCTTCTATGGGCAGGCTGCTGGAGAAATATCCAGATGGGCAATAAGCGAAGCATTTGGACGAAAATAGGGCCGCCTGCCGGACTGCTTATCGTACTGCTCTTTGGCTGGCAGGCTGCGGCATGGCTTGAATTATTTGATCAATGGATGATCCCGTCGCCGATTTCAATCGTACAAGAAGCGATTGAAATATGGCCGCGGCTAATGGAGCATACGGAAGCAACGGTGCAGCTTACGCTGCTCGGCTTTGCGGGAGGATCGGCGGTGGGCTTCGTGCTCGCCGCTTTGCTGCATTTAATTCCCGGCGTACGAACGGCGGTATATCCGCTGCTTGTCCTATCGCAAAATGTACCCATTATCGCGATTGCGCCTATTTTGACGATGCTCCTTGGCTTTGGATTGCTGCCAAAGGCATTGCTGGTCATCATGGTATGTTTCTTCCCGATTACAGTGGCCATGCTGAGCGGCCTCATGAATACCGATGCGCAGCTTCGCAACTATTTGCAAATGATCGGGGTTCACAAGCTGGAGCTGTTTTGGCGGCTGGAGCTTCCGCATGCGATCGTCCATTTATTTTCCGGTCTACGGATTGCTGCCTCGTACAGCGTGCTGAGCGCGATTGTGGCTGAATGGCTTGGCACAAACAAGGGGCTGGGGGCATTTATGCTCATCTCGTCCAAGGGCTTTATGCCGGACCGGGTGTTTGCGGCCGTTTTTATTATCGTCGCCCTCAGCTTGACGTTGTTTGGCTTAGTAACATGGGCAGAACGTCTCGTCATTCGTTGGCGCCCTGAGAAAGAGGTGAGATAGCGAATGAACAGTACAGCAGGCAAACCATCGGCAACGCTGCAAGTAAAGGGTATTCGGAAGAAATATGGCAAGGGAGCGTCAAGCAAAGAGGTGCTGGCCGGCTTGTCCTTTACGGTAGCGGACGGAGAATTCGTATCGATTATAGGACCGTCCGGCAGCGGGAAAACGACGTTATTCCAAGTTATCGGCGGCATGGAACAGCCGTCGGAAGGTGAAATTTGGATCAATGGGAAGCATACGACCGGCGAGCGTGGCCATATTTCGTATATGCCGCAGCAATCGTCGCTGCTTCCTTGGCAAACCGTTACAGGTAATATTGAGCTGTCGCTGAAGATTTCGGGCGTCGACCGAAAGACGGCGAAGCTCAAGTCAAAAGAGTGGCTGGAGCGAATCGGCCTGCAGGAATACGCGAATGCCTACCCGCATGTGCTGTCAGGCGGCATGCAGCAGCGCGTTTCCTTCCTGCGCGCGCTGCTTGCGCCGCAGCGGTTGATGCTGCTGGATGAGCCGTTTGGGGCGCTGGACGCTTTAACCCGGCTGCAAATGCAGCAGTGGCTCATGTCCATTTGGGAGCAGAATCGCAGGTCGGTGGTGCTGGTTACGCACAGCATAGAGGAAGCTTTGTTCCTCTCGGACCGGATCCTTGTGCTCTCAGCGTCTCCGGCGGAGGTGTTGGAGGAGTTTCAGGTGCCTTTCGAGCGTCCGCGCCAGGAAGCTTTATGGACGGATCCGCAGTTCAACACGCTGAAGCAGCGTATTCATGGGCTCCTTAAGGCCGGCGCAAGGGAAGGGAGAATATAGCGGATGAGAGATATGGAAAAAGAGCGGCAGCCAGGGCAGTCTAGTTCACCGCCTGCCGCTTGCATAGACGCACATATCCATCTGGATCAGTATGCGGTGGAGGAACGGGCTGGATTGCTTGAGTGCGCCTTTGCTGAAGGGGTTGCGGGTGTGGTTGCAGTCTCGATGCATTTGGCATCGTCTAAGGCGAATCGGGAAATCGCCCAGCGTTACGCTGGACGCGTGCATCCGGCCTATGGCTTTCATCCCGAGCAGCCAATACCTTCCGCCGAGGAAGTCGATGAGCTGTTCGCATGGATTCGTATGAGGCATGCCGGGGGCGAGCCGTTCGCGATTGGCGAGGTAGGACTTCCCTATTATACGCGGACAGAGGCGGAGGCCACACGGGAAGGGGCGGCTTTTGACGAACAGCCTTATTTGGAGCTGCTTGAGCGCTTCGCCGCGCTGGCTGCGGAGCTGGACCGGCCGATCGTGCTTCATGCCGTGTATGAGGATGCGGAGAAAGCTTGCGATATTTTAGAGAAATACGGCGTTCGCAAAGCGCATTTCCATTGGTTCAAAGGCAGCGCGGACGTGATTAGCCGAATGGCAGCAAGCGGCTATATGGTGTCTGTAACGCCTGATGTTGCCTACGAGGAAGAAATCCAGCGGCTTGTAGAGCAGTATCCCATCGGGCAGCTAATGGTTGAGACAGATGGACCGTGGCCCTTCGAAGGGCCGTATGCAGGTTGCCGGACCCAGCCGCAAATGGCAGCGGATGCGGCGAAGCATATCGCGCGCTTGAAGCAGCTGCCTGCTCCGCAGGCTGCGGATCTCTTGCTTGCGAATACCCGCCGTTTTTACGGTATGCAATAAAGATTGCCGAATACGCCCGAGGGGCCGCTTCGTTTAGAGGAACACTCTGGCGGGGCGGTTTTTTTGTTTGGGACAGCCTCCATTCCAAGAAGGAAATTTTTGTATGGCAGCGAATCTCTTAATACATATGAATAAAGGAAATGACGGAGGTCAATGACAAATGATAAACGATTTTTTTGCGGCAGCCAGCAAGGGAGATACGGCACGATTAAAGGAACTGCTAGAAGTGAACCCCTTATTATCCAATACGGAGAACGGCGACGGGCTGACTCCCTTAGGTTATGCGGCGCATTACGGTCATGCCGATGCCGTTAAGCTGCTGCTAGAGCACGGCGCCGACGTGAATGCTTTATCGCATTCCAAAGTAAGCTATATTCCATCCAATACAGCCTTGCATGCCGCTATCGCGGGAGAAAGGGATATGGAGGTCATCCAAATGCTGCTCGCGCATGATGCGAAGCCAAATATCTTTGACAGCAACGGACATACGAGCTTGCATTCGGCGGCGTTCCATGACGATCATATTGAACTCATCGATCTGTTGATCGAATATGGGGCCGACATCCAGGCGAAGGCGGAGGGCGGAGTAACGGCACTAAGCTTGGCAGAGGAAAAAGGCAATTCCAAAGCAGCCGGCCGTTTAATCGAAAAAGGAGCCTTCGAATAACTGCGGCAAATTCAGGATTTGCAATCGAATGGTTATCTAATTCAGCGGCAGTCCCGGACTTTATAGTGCTGTCCGGGGCTGCTGCTGTATTTAATTTTCGGATCTAAACGAAGCAGCGTATAGGTGGAACGCGGTTATCGTTACCCTATTGTCCATTGCCAAATGCTGAGCTGCTGCATACAAAGATAAGGACAACAGGTACGATCACACGCGCTGCAGGAAGCGGCAGAAGGGAGTGGGACAATGGCACAGTTGTCCAGAAATCAATTTTTTGCGGTTCTGGCTCCTACCGTCATCAAGATCAGGCGGGAAGGTTCGACGATGTTTCCATCCGTGCGATTAGCGCAAAATTTGCTTGAAACCGGCGGCGTTATTCACCCGTGGTACAATTTAGGCGGCATTAAGGTTGGCAGCGGGCAATCGAACGCCTATTGGCAGGGCGAGGCTGTCGTGAAGGGGACATGGGAGGTTGTCGACGGGCGAAGCGAAACGACCCGGGCGGCATTCCGCGCCTACAAGAGCGTCTATCATTTTTACAAAGATTTAGATTTATTGCTGGCGACCCCGCGGTATGAACGCGTTCGGAAGGCTTTAACGCCAGAGCGGCAAGCGGATATGCTCTTCGCGTGCGGCTATGCGACAGATCCCGCTTACCCCATAAAATTAAAATCGATCATTAACCAATATGGCTTAAAACGCTTTGACGCCGCAGGCAGCAAGCAGTTTCCGAAGCCGGAGAAACTGAAGGATGCCGAGCTTATTGTAGTTTTGTACCAAGGACAGTTTATTTCAGACGGCTATCTGCTTGGAGGAGTGACTTGGGTGCCTGCCAGGCTGCTCGGAGAAGCACTCGGAGCAGCAATCGATTGGACGGGAACGCAGGTAACCGTCAACGGTAGTGCGCTGGAGTCCATTTTGTCCGAAGCAACGGGGTATGTTCCGGTTCGAGCATTGGCAGCAGAGCTGGGTCTTACGGCGAATTGGGATCCCTTAGCCAGAGTCATTTTGCTGGAATAGGGTAAACAGAAAACAGCTCATTGAGATATAAATAGCAGCTGCCACGGCTTGCGCGGTTAAGTGGCATCGATCAAAAGCATCGGCCAGGTTTGCTTCCATTTTTTCGCGGCCATACGGGCATAGTAATGCTTCAGCTTCTCTTTTGAACTTGCGAAAAAAGGAGTAGGCCTTACCTGCATATGTATGACATCGTCGATCCCGCAGGGGCGGTTAGCACGATTTCGTTATTTTTGCTAAGCTTAATCCCAAGCGCGGTAGCTGTTTCGGGAAACTTTGAGATTGCATCGACCGAAGAGGAATAGGGCAGGGAATGGTCAAGCAGATGCATTCTTGCTTCATTTTTGACGGACCAGGGAATATCGGGGCGAAGGAGCCGCAATCGTGCTTCTAGCTTCTTTTCCTCGGCCTCGTCTAGAACACTGGCGTCATAATAGATGACGTCTACGTCAGCCGTAACGGTCCTCTCGCCAAAGCCGTGCAGCGTGTCCCAAATCTTGGAGCGGATAAAGCCTGCGCAGATCCACCAGTCAGGCAAATGCAAAGCTTGCGCTGCTTTTAAATCGCCCATCATCCAATCATCTTGGCTTACCAGCAAAATAATGTCTTCCTGCGTATGCAGCTTCAAAGAAAATCCTCCTATTTGTTTAATAATCAATGCATGTATGCAGAAAGAAACCGGCATTCGTCAGATCGAGTGCCGGTTTCTTTGCCGTGTTTAAACAGCAGGGTCATTTCCCTTTCCGGGAAGCGGCCCAGAAGGCGAGTATGATTAAGGGAATCAGAATATACCAGGGGATCGTAATGGTGCCTCCAACGATAAAAGCCAGCGCCATCACGATGATGACACCGAAAATAATGTACAAACAGCCTCTGCCGAATGTTTCCATACCCATCGCCTCCTAAAGCTTAGGCTTTGCAAGGCAAAGCCTTCTTCGCAAGCATCCACTTCCTGACAGTATATTCGATTATAACGTTTTTATGGGTTGTATGGTTCCAAATAATAAGGAGGAAATTAAAAAAAGGAGAACAACATGGTTTGCGGCGGCTTTAGGATTCCTGCGTCAACAAAAAAAATGGCCCGCATCGCTGCGGGCCTGCGTCCTAGATCTATAGATATCAACAGTGGGGTTGATGTCTTTAAGTATAAAAAACCAACCTTAACATCACCTTAAAAAACTTTGTCGGAATATTGAATTGATGAATTAGAAAGAGGCTGACGAAAGCTGCCTTTAAGGTGCATAGGCCCCCTTACTGCGGTTCGGTATAGATTTGGCGGTACCGAGAAATAATAATTCGGAACGAAAATCTAACACTTAAGGGGACGAGTAAATGAAAAAGTTTTGGTCAGTGTTCTGTTTGGCTGTATGCTTGACTTTTGTGCTTGTGGTACCTGCTTTTGCTGATAATTCGAGAACGGGTACAATGGAGAATTACACGAACAGAGGAATGGGTACTGCGGTTCCGGATACCGGCATGCGCAATGATGTCGAAAGAGGAGTCGATAGGGCTGCTCGCGCTTTGGACGTAGATGATCGCAACAATATGAACGCGAACAATTACAGAACAACAGCAGCGGATACCGATAATGATATGGATTGGGGCTGGCTGGGTTTGCTCGGGCTGATCGGATTAGCCGGACTAAGAAACCGCCGTCATGAGCGCACGTAATTGATTTCTGAAAATGTAAAAACCCTGCCCATGCGGCAGGGTTTTTGTTTGGTCAATGCGGCTTCTCGGCTACATATCTTCCTTGCTCGGGTACAGCGATCTCTTTGAATTTCTGGGTTAACAGCTTCAGGTTGTCTTTCAGAAGCTCGCCGAACATCGGCTCTCCGTGTCCCGTAATCGCTAAATAAGGGTCAAGGGCAGCGAGTTTATTTACGGATTTCTCGGCCTTATCCCAATCGGTCGTGAAGTATTTTGGAGGACCGCTTATTTCTTGCTCTTGCGTCATGACTTTATAGAGCGATTCTTGCTTCACGGTTACAAACGCATCACCGGCAATCAAAGTGCCGTCATCTTGCCGAAACAGGGAGATATGGCCCGGCGTATGGCCCGGCGTATGAATGTATTCCCAATCCGGCATCCCAGGAATGCTTCCATCCTTAGGCAATGGCCGCACGCGGTCATCAAGATTGATTCCGTCATGCGGAAAGTAGGGAGACATCTCCGAAATAAGACCGCCGTGTACGGTAGGATCAGCCGGCGGATAGTCGGACTTGCCAGTCAAATAAGGCAGCTCCAGCTTGTGTGCGTAAACGGGTACATTCCAATGTTCAATCAGCTCGATAATAGCGCCGACATGGTCAAAATGCCCATGGGTCAAAATAATCGCTTTAGGCGGAAAATCGAAACGCTCCTCCGCTGCTTTTATAATTTTTTTCGCGGATCTGGGCATGCCGGCATCAACCAAAACCCAGCCTCCATGTTCATCCTTCGGATCACCAATGAAACATACATTAACGATCTGGATGGGGAAGCAAAAGATATCAGGCCGATAAGCTAGTCCCTCTCCGCTTGCAAAGGTCGTAATTGGCATAAAAGTATGCTCAAACGAGCTCTCCAACGTAAACCGCCTCCTTTTTATTACATACCTCTATAAACTGTCCTAATGCCGTGCGGTTATTCTATTCGATGTACCGTTTCTATACCGGCTCTTTGAGGTTAAGAATGAGATAGTATAAATCCGTGCAAATTAAGGAGTATCTATGTCTAAAAGGAGATGACCAAAATGACAACAAACGGCATGCCCAAATTTCCAAGGCCATATTGGACCGAATCATCGAGTCTGCGTGCATCCTTTCCTGCGCTTGAGCAAAATACCGAAGCGGATGTAACGGTTGTAGGAGGCGGGATTTCCGGAATCACAACGGCTTATTTGCTTGTTCAAGAAGGCTTGAAAGTCGTGCTTCTTGAAGCGGGCAGCCTTCTAGGCGGGACAACGGCACATACGACTGCCAAAATAACGGCGCAGCATGATTTGATCTATGACGAGCTTATTCGAAGCGAAGGAGAAGAAAAAGCGGCATTGTACTACGAAGCAAATCATGAAGCGCTGCAATTTATAAAGCAAACGATAGAAAAAAACAAAATAGAATGCGGGTTTTCGGTACAAGACGCTTATGTTTATACAAATTCGAATGAGTACATAAAAAAGCTTGAGAAGGAGATGTCTGCTTATTCAGCGCTTGGTATTTCGGGAGCTTATGCAGAACATATTCCCTTGCAAATCCCTGCAAAAGCTGCGGTGGTCATGCATGGTCAAGCCCAGTTTCATCCTCTGCAGTATTTAAATGCCCTTACCCAGAAGTTCATCGATGCAGGCGGAACCATCTACGAAAACACTACGGCAATCGATGTAGAGGAGGGACCTTTGCCGGAGGTCATTACAAGTAAAGGGCACCGGATAAAATGCAAGCATATTGTGTCTTGCACACACTTTCCGTTTTATGACGGCCATGGCTTTTATTTCGCGCGAATGCATGCGGACCGCTCCTACGTGCTTGGCATTCATGTTGCGGATGAGCTTGCGGAAGGGATGTATTTGAGCGCCGAGGATCCCAAAAAATCTTTTCGTTATGCGGAAACGGCGGAGCATGGCAAGCTGCTGCTTGTCGGCGGCCAAAGCCATAAGACCGGTCAAGGCATATGCACGATAAATCATTATGAGGAATTGCAGAGATATGCCGAAGGGCATTTTCAAGTGAAAGAGATTGCCTACCGCTGGTCAGCCCAGGATTTGGTCACCGGCGACAAAATCCCTTATATCGGCCGCATTACTTCTTCCTCCCCTAATGTGTACATCGCTTCAGGCTATCGCAAATGGGGGATGACGAACGGGACGGCTGCTGCCCTGCTTATTAGAGATTTAATTACGGAGAAGGAAAATGCTTACGAGGACCTCTATGCGCCTTCACGCTCCATCACGCTTGGTACGATGAAGAACCTTGTCGTAGAAAACGTGGATGTAGCAAAGCATCTCCTAGCTGGCAAGCTAGAAATGGTGAACAAGCGTCCGGAGGATTTGGCCCCGGATGAAGGCAGCGTCGTTAAGCTCCACGGCAAACGCGCGGGAGCGTACAAAGACGAAGCGGGCAAGCTTTTTCTTGTTGATACCACCTGTACGCATATGGGCTGCGAGGTCGAATGGAATAATGGAGACCGGACATGGGATTGCCCATGCCACGGCTCTAGGTTTGCTATCAATGGCGATGTCATTGAAGGCCCTGCGGAGGAGCCGTTGAAGACATTGCGGATGTAAATTTAATTTAAGCCGAGAAAGGAAACGGGAGCTGCAATCCATGAACAAAAAAGTCACCCCAAGCTCTAGAGAATGAGCATTAGGGTGACTTTTTGTGTTTCGATAGAATCTAGCTAACAACTTTCATAAGTAGGCTAACCATTTAATGTTGTGCGTAGTTTGAATAAGGTGATACATGATTTTGATTGGACATATAGTTTGGCGCAAAAGAAGAAGATTGATCCAATTGATTACATAAGCTGTTAATATGTTGAAGCTGCTGCATAGCCGTTTGGTGACCTTGCAAAGCAGTTTGAATCATCTGTGCGGCTTGTTGCTCGCGTTGCGCAATCTGCTCAAGCTGAATAGCATTTGCTTGCTCCTGCTGCAGCAATTGTTGATATTTTGCAG
Source organism: Paenibacillus sp. LPE1-1-1.1 (assembly GCF_040676435.1). NCBI lineage: Bacteria > Bacillati > Bacillota > Bacilli > Caryophanales > Paenibacillaceae > Paenibacillus > Paenibacillus sp. LPE1-1-1.1. Next base: position 328,271 of record NZ_JBEGHY010000001.1, on the reverse strand, counting down.
ACGCCTGCTGTGTTTGCTGCATCAATTGATTTACAAGCTGTGAAATTTGCTGTGTTTGCGTGATTTGATTCAAGTTAACGCCTCCTAGTTGATTGGAATTACTCAACTATTATGTTTTAAAGGAGGCGTTTCTATTCGGAAATGGTTTACGGAATAGCAATGAATTAACTGCATGCAACGCCATCTTGATCGCGGTCTAATTTCTCGCTGTAGCCGGGATCCCCTTTGTGTAAGGGAGCTGCACCCGCGTCTTTTGCGGCCTTGCAGTTGGCGTAATAAACTTTTTCTTTTTCCGTTGCCGTTTGTTCAGGCGCGCCGTCAAGCACGAACAAAACCCGCGTGCCGTCCTTTAAATCTGCTAATTGATTTCCAATCCACGAGCCAGCCCCGCGATTATCCTTCGGCGACACGTAAGCGATATCTGCGCCTTCACCGCCTTCTTGACACATTGCCATCGGCCATTCATCCCGATCAAAGCCTTTCTTTATCGGAATCCCGTTCAAAGAAGCTTCCCGATTAGATTCAGCTCCATTTCTGTCAATCGTGCATACGGCGGAAGCTCCGGCCTTTATCGCTGAAGCGATATGCGCCATCGTCTCCGGATAGCGGTCAGTCGGCAATAGGATGGTTTCATCATAATCCGTTTCCGAAACGTTAGTTTTTGAAGAGGTGGTTGTTAATAAATCGCCGCTGCCTGCGAGGAGTAACGTCAAAATAAGCAGTGCGGCTAAATATGATTTCATGATGTATCTCCATTCCGGCTATTTGAAATCATCATACTATACTTTTGAAATCGCCGAAAAGAGAAAAACGAAAAAGGCCCGCAAAAGGGGCCTTTACCGTATATTCAAATTTATATTAGTAGCCGAATACACCGCAGCTACAAGCGATAATGACCAACAATATGAAAAGGACAAGGATTGTACCCGTGTTTGTGAAAACACCGCCAACAAGACCAGACATTGTTCATTGCACCTCCTTGTATGTTGAGTAAGCGAAATCGCTTATTTTAGTAATCTTTAACGGTAGCCGCCAAAAACTCCGCAGCTGCAAGCGATAATCACCAATAAGATGAAAAGGACCAGAATGGTACCGGTATTCGTAAATGCACCACCAACGTATCCGGACATTGTTCATTACACCTCCTTACGTCTTGTGTACATTGTAGATTATGTTGGAATGAAGGATTCTGATTGGGTGTTTGTTACCAAGGCAGCTTATCCGTGTCATTAGCCTAATCAGGCAGATATTGCCGTTTGCCGGTGAAGCAGAAACACAACGAAACGAATAAAGAATTATGTAAGAGCGCCTGAAGGATCAGGCACTCCGTGAAAATTAGCAAGCGCGTTTGAACTTGCGATGTTTCTTCACGACGACAATAACGACAACAATCACGACAACCAATTTTTTCTTGTTGCGACTCATTCGAATCGCCTCCTCTCTTAGAAGATAGTCTACTGTATTCGTAAATTGATAGATTGGTTTGGACAAGTCGGTCGGAGACGGAAATTTGTGTGTTTGTAAGTAAATTATCGCTCACTGCGGGTATGATCGAGAGTTTAAAGTGTAAAAGTCAAGTATATAAAGGCTGCCGCTTGGCAGTCTTTTTTCATGTCACAATTGCTATGCGGATAAATTCTTGCAAAAAAACCCCGCCCTTAAGGGCGGGGTTTTATAAATAAAACTATGCATGGACAGCTTCAGGTCTCTTAATTTGCAAGGGAGGAGGAATGATCCAACCTTTTTCTTTGCTCATCTCCAGTATTTTAACGCCTAATGCCGTTTTGGTCATATGGTATTTAGCAAATAAAGCACCAATATCCTCTCGGATGGATTGACCCATAACTTGACTGCAAGCAATTAATCCCAAAGAGGCGTCAGATGCGATTTTAGCTGCAATCTCAGGATCGGTGAATCTTGCACCCGCCGGGATATCTTCGAGTTTAACTTGCGGTCTTTCAGGCATCATTGGCGAGGAAGCAATTCCGTTATCCGTAAGCAGTGTATCTAATTCTTTAATTTCTAGCTTAGCTTGATCAATGAGAGCCTCAAGAATTTTTTTAAGTTCCTTGTCACCGGAATGGTTTAGGTAGGCTTGGTAGCAGGATACAGCGCCTTTAGCTGTTGTAGATGCTGTCCAGACACTAAAGATTTCACCATAGTGCATCGGCTCGTCTTTTGGATTACCGCTTAAAATCCCCATTGAATGTTCTCCTTTTAGTCTCAATTTGACTGGTTTATTATATCCTTGAGTAATTAAAGAATGTACGGTCTAAGTTTGAAAGAGTTACCAAACAGCTCAATAAAAAGGAAGCTTCTAACAATATTTGGGTCAAAAAAACGCAAAGCAAACACCCCCCATGTTAGAGCGGGGGTGTTTGTTGATAAAATCAAATGTTAAGCATGGTCACGATCACGTTCGCGCCCGCGGTTTCTCGCTCCTGCCAAACCGAGCAGACCCAAAAGACCAAGCCAACCCCAATCAATTCCATCATCGTCTGTCGCAGCAGTTGTTCTGTAATTGTTTGCGTTCACCGTTGTTCCGTTATTGGCACGATCTGCGGATGCAGGTATAGCTGTGTACATCATCAAACATGCGATGAAACTAACCATTAGAATTACTTTCTTCATAGTTACATGCTCCATTCGTGTTTAGAATTGAAATCGAGCTTATTTTTAGTTACAAAGCATAATTTTATACTCAAGCTTACCGTATTGGTATTTAAGACCATTAAAATCGAAAAATAATGCTTTACGCGTAAGTGCAAAGTAAATTCTTCATGTTTGCATCACTTGAAAAACCATCTCGCAATGTAGGCGACCAACGACAAAACAATGCTAATAACTATGCAGGTGACTATTGGGAAATAAAACTTCACATTCCCTTTTTCGACTGCGATATCGCCAGGAAGACGCCCAAGATTGATAAACCTTCCTAGCCCCGCCCAAATCAACCCAATAACAATTAACGCGATACCGGCTAGGATAAGAAATTTGGGAATGGCATTCATGTTAGCTGGCTCCTTCTTGATACATTCTTGAAATTATTATAGGCATAATCTCTTGTAAATAACGATTGAGTGAAAACGAACGAGCAATGTATTGCAACAAATTTTTCATGGATCCGTCTAATAATGAAGGGATAAGACATGGGAGGAGTAAAAACCTTGAAAAAATTAGTAATGGGATTAGCTTTAGCACTTATCTTATGTATGCTTAGTGGTTGCAATGCTCCGTCCGAAGCAGCAAAGGGGAATTATATTATAGATAAGGAAGACGAAAGAATCTTGGTAGCGAAGAATATTTCCCGGAAGGAGTCTGAAAGTGATTTTGCTGCCCTCAAAAAGAATAACGTCGAATTAGTCTATTATATTGTTGATGAATCCCAACTTTATAATGAACTTAGAGTAGGCGAAAAAGTAAATGTAACGCCCAAAACAAATGAAAATGGGGAATATGTAGTGATGCAATCGGATCCCCCTCAAATTGTCGCGGGTAAGATAGAAAGAGTAGGGGATCTTATCCCGAAAATTATTCCGGGAGAATAGAGTACCTTCATGGTTTATGCCATTTCATTGTAGGGACCCATGTGTTATATTTTACTTTTGATATCGAACGTATGTTTGTGTTAAAATGGAAGCAAATATTGGCATATCGCATAGTTGAAAATTATATCGGCCAAACAGTGTTATTTGTAGTGACTGAAATCGCAATATTTGTAATCGTGAAATCTTAATCAGATCCGTACGATGTTACCTAAGCATGTGATAGCAGTAACAGCTACCATTAAGAATTGGAGGATAATGACATGGCAAAGGCAAAAGGACCAAAACGGCCAACTAGAGATGAGTTCGAGATGGAGGAACTGGGCGAGCGCCTAGTTGAAGCTCAACAAGAGGAATTGCAAATAAAGCTCATTGTTTGGAATTGGGATCAGCCGGTACTTGGAAAAATAACAAAGATGGACTCGCGAACGAAATCGGTACATATGGAGTATAAAGGAAATATAACGAAGGTGCATTTTATGGATATCATGAAAATTCAGTCTATTGACGCATAAAAAACTGCAAATCCCTCTCTACCTTTTTTGGTGGGCAATTGGTGACAAACATATAGATTGTATTCAATGAAACCCATGTGAACCTTGTCATATTAAGGCTCTAAACAAAAAAAGGGCACCCCTTGCGGGGTGCCCTTTTCATGGGAGATGTGAAAATGCTGTTTTTTTTTGCAACCTAGTCAAGAGGCAATCCCTTGTTTTATTGGGGTTTTTCAAAAATTCTTGTGGAGGAATGAGGGTGTTTTTGAATGAGTTTGGAAATATGGTGCCAATCGATCTTGATTTGGGCAGCAAAGAATATATAACTATCAGCTTTTCATCCAATCAACAACTAGAATAGCTTCATAATATATATTACAAATATTGTGGAGGTGTTTTTTTTTGAAATCTTGTAAAAAGCGTCTTGTTAAAAAACCACTCAAAGCTTGCTGCCCCGTTATCGTCAATAAGCAAGTCATAGAAAACGGTAGCCGCGGTTCTGTTGGACCTCGCGGTCCTGTTGGACCTCGCGGTCCTGTTGGACCTCGCGGTCCTGTTGGACCTAGTGGTTTGAGAGGTTTGAGAGGTTTGAGAGGTCTGAGAGGATTGACGGGACTGACGGGACAGCCTGGACTGCCTGGTGGCTTATTAGGCTTTGCTGATTTTTTTGCGTTGATGCCTGGTGATAATGCAGACACAGTTGGTGCGGGTACGCCCGTAGATTTTCCGCAAGATGGACCAACTAGTGGCACTTCTATCACCCGTTTGAGTGACAATACTTTTAACTTGGCCGAAATTGGCGTTTATCAGGTCTTGTTTCAGGTGAGTGTGAGCGAAGCAGGCCAACTGATTTTAGCTCTCGGTGCCACAGAACTAGCTTATACCAGGGTCGGGAGAGCCGTAGGCGCTACTCAGATAGTGGGAATGGCACTTGTGCAAACGACAGCAATCAATCAAATACTCTCAGTACGAAATCCAACTGGCAATACTCCGGCTCTAACCATCACACCTTCAGCAGGGCAGGCGGATGGAGGAGCGGCTGCGGCTGTTTCAGCACACCTTGTTATCACGCAGATCGCATAGAGGGATAAAGAATGGCATACTCGAGTCAATAACCATGCAGTGCCTGTCGCAGTTCGTTTTCTCAACTCATCTATACGGATTGATTGCAAAAGGCACGGCTATCCCAGATTAGCCGTGCCTTTCGGGTGCGAAAAAAACCTGCCGGATGATCTGTATAACGGAAAAAAATCTAACGAAGAAAAAAAGCCGCTTAGTGAACCTTGAATCTGTGCAGCATCACGCGTTCTGAAGCAGATTGACGTAGCTATAGTGCTTTAGAGTTGTGGTGAGTTAAAGTGGTGCCCAATCGGTGCCCAAAATCATGAAATTGCAATTGACGGAAAGAAGAGATGTTCGAAGAAACCTTGCTATATAAGGGATTAAACAAAAAATCGGGCACCCCTTGCGGGGTGCCCTTTTCATGGGAGAGGAGAAACCGGACGAAGAGCTTATGGGGAAACGTAAGTCTTCTCCGCGGTTGTCTACGACATCTTGCGACGCCGATAAAATTATTTTGTCCTTATATATGGTAAATATACACGTTTGAGATAATAAATTTCATGTTGTCCGAAAAAGTGCTGCTGGCTCTCCATTTTTAAGCGGATCTCCGCTTTATTATGAAAGGGATTCTATGGTACGATAGGCGGGAATGAGATAGAAGGGGGCAATTGCAGTGAGAGTCATTGCGGGCGAGGCCAAAGGCCGCACGCTTAAGGCTGTGCCTGGCATGAATACGAGACCGACAACGGACAAGGTGAAAGAAGCTATTTTCAGCATGATTGGTCCTTATTTCGATGGTGGAATGGCGCTGGACCTGTTCGCAGGCACAGGCGGTTTAGGTATTGAGGCTTGGAGCAGAGGCGTAGAGCGTACGGTTTTTATTGATCGCGAGAAAATCAGCATCGACATCATTCGCCATAATGTGCAGACGGCGAATATGGGAAGCGCTGCCGAAATTTATAGGAATGATGCGGAGCGCGCATTGAAAGCGCTAGCGAAGCGGGGACAAAAGTTCCGGCTTGTTTTTCTTGACCCTCCGTACAAAATGATTACGATGGACAGTTTAATGACGCAGCTTGTGGAGAATGGACTGTTGGAACCGGATGCCGTTATTGTAGTCGAACATGATGCATCTCACCGTTACCCGGAGCAGCTGGAGCATTTTGAACAACTAAAGCATGCAAAATACGGGGATACCGCGGTTACAATCTATCAATATATCAGCTTAGAAAGTCACGATGGAAACGAGGCCGATGTTCATGAATAAAAAAGAGCGCGTAGCGGTATATCCCGGCACCTTTGATCCCGTCACCTACGGTCATTTGGATATTATTCGCAGATCCGCCAAGCAATTTGACCGGTTGATTGTAGCCGTTTTAAATAATTCAAGCAAAAATCCGCTGTTCAGCGTCGATGAACGGAAGGCGCTTCTAACCGAAGTCACAAGTGATATTCCGAACGTGGAAATTGACAGCTTTCGAGATTTGCTCGTCCGTTTCATGAAATCGCGGCAGGCAAATGTCATTATCAGGGGAATCCGATCGGTAACCGATTTCGAATACGAGCTGCAGCTTGCTTCAACAAACCATCTTCTAGATGCAGAAATCGATACCATGTTTATGATGACGAATCCGAAATATTCTTATTTAAGCTCCAGCATCGTAAAAGAGATCGCACAGTTCCACGGTGCCGTGCATGAGTTGGTGCCGCCTGTCGTTGAGCAGCAATTACGCGAGAAATATAAATCTAAGAGTTTATCATAGAGCCGGAATTTGTATTTCTAAGTTAACTTTATATCGATTTATTAGCTTTGCGAAATGGCAGCAGGATCATTGAAACAAAAAGTCCGAGAAGCGCAAGAAGGAAAGCAGCCGGAAGCGAGAACTGCCATAACGCGGGAAGCTCGCCTGCCTTAATGATTGCTGCGACCGCATGACCAGGCAAGAAGGTTTCGGCAGGGACAAAGACTGGCAGATCCCCTTGCGCCAGAATAGAACGCAAAAACGCTGTAGCTGGTTTCCAAAGAAGCAGCATGAACAACAGGGCATGCAGGGAATGGACGACGCGCCATGCGATGAATGGAAGCAGCTTGAGGTCGGTACCCGTGATGGAATAGCCAGCTTGTAAAATGCCGCTAAGTCCGCTCCACGCCAGAACTGCGGCGATGGCAGCGGCATTGCCGAGCGTGCCGGCTCCCGGTGCGTCCCAGACGGCGGCCGAATAAGCCCCTAAATGGCCTTCAAAAAAAGCTTGACTGATAAAGCCAAGTCCGGTTTTAGCCAGAAGAGGAGAGAAAAGCGGTTCTGATAATTTGGCAAGCACCGCAGCGAAGATCATAAAGCCTCCGATCATCATCAGCTTCTGAACGCTGGCAGTAACGGCATCGCCAAGCGCTTTGCCGAAGCTTCGGCCATCCTGCTCTCTGCCGAGGCGAAGCGCCTCTGCCGCGCGCTGCAAAATGTTACCGTTCTCTAAGGCTTCGCGTTCATCCGTCTGGCTATTCTCCGTCTCGGTTTTGGGCCGAACCAAGGTCATGAGGATCATCACCCACAGGGCAGAAAACCACACGGCTGCCGCAATAAGAACACCGGTAATCGGCTTGTGCAGGAAGCCTGCCCCGATGACTACGAGCATAAATAAGGGGTTAGGCATATGGGCAAGGGCGAGCAGCCGCTGGCCCTGTTGTTTTGTAACGAGGTTTTTTTTGCGCAGGGACGCAGCGGCCTCAGCCCCTGCAGGATAACCGCCCATCCACCCTAGCACGATAGCGAGCGACGCTTCCCCAGGCAGCTTGAACAACCGGTGCATGAGGGGCTGCAGCAAGGACCCAATGGCGTGGACGAGGCCGAAAGAGGCAATGAGCTCGAATAAGACCAGAAACGGCAGCAAGCCGGGAAAAACAATGTTCCACCACACGGTGAGTCCTTGCAGGGACGACTGGAAGGCAGCATCCGGCTGAAGGATGATGGCAACGACAAGCAAAATGGACAGGAACGCTAACATAACCGTTTTAGCCAATGCTACACAACTCCTTTATATTATTGGGAAAATGAGGCAATGTTCACATTCGACAGGCAGGGGAATGTCATGAAGGCATGGACAATCGTATACGTTAATTAGTACGCTTATTTGTCCTGGTATAGACCTAATGCCGGACGTTGTTCAGCAGGATATAAAGACGGAGAAATCAAAACAAAGTGAAGAGATCGCTGGACCGGGAGAGTGGCGGATGCAAAAGCAACGGTCAGATTTGCGGAGAATTGCTATAGTCGCTGCGGCAACCGCGGTTTTTATGTGGGTACTGCTATATGCCCCAACGCCATATGTGGTTTATGAGCCTGGCATTGCAGTCCCGGTTAAGCCAATGCTAACGGTAGAAGCGGGTGATGAGCTCGGTGAAGGCGATTTCCTGCTTACGGCGGTGAAGCTGACGGAACCGAATTTGCTGCACGCGATTTCGGCTATGATGAATTCGAATAAAGAGGTACATCCCAAACGAACCGTGCTTAGGGGATATACGCAGGAGCAATATGCCCAAAGACAGCGCGTAATCATGCAGGGGTCGCAAAATAATGCAATTGAAGCAGCTTACCGGAGCACTGGTTTGCCCTATGAGAGCAAGGCGTTAGGCATTGTTATCGCCGACGTTCCCGCTCAAGCGTCGGCTGGCTCGGCAGCCTTTCAGACGGGTGATTTACTGCTCGGGATCCATGGTGAAAAGCCATCGAAAAGCATCCAAGAATTGCTTGAATCGCTGCAAAGGATGAGCGGCAATAAAACCTTTTCATTTGATACGGAAAGAAACGGCCAGCGAATGCAAGTCGTCCTGCCGGCGGACCGGTTATTATCCATAAAGTCGAACGAACAGCTGATGGATGCGCTTGGCATAAGGAGCATAACGGAGATATATGGGTTGGAGCCGGCGAATCGCAACAACCGGATAACGATAACGGCTGGTGATATCGGAGGTCCCTCGGCAGGCCTGGTTTTTGCGCTGCAAGCTCTGGACCTGCTGACGGAAGGCGACTTATCGGGCGGCAGCCGCATAGCGGCCACGGGTACGATTACGGTAGATGGCAAGGTTGGAGCGATCGGCGGCATTAAGCAGAAAATTGTCGTTGCCAGTGAAGCGGGAGCACAGTTGTTCTTGGTACCCGCTGACAATTTTGAGGAAGCCGAGGCGAAAGCGCAAGCGCTTGGCGCCTCGATGAAAGTGGTAAGCGTAAGCACGCTGGAGGAAGCTTTGGAGCAAATAGAAATGTTCCGCGCGGGGACGGATTAAAAGCGGCAGCGCCGCTTCTCTGCTTACTTTGAAGCAGATTCAATAACGACCGGCCTTTCCGTGAAATCACGAAACATGGATTTGACAGAGGTTTTGCCTGGAACTCCGAGCATATAAACGCTGCTGGCCTGCGTGTCGAGCTCCAGGAACCGAAACGGTTTTGGCGGCCTAGCGGCGCTGTGAAGCACGGGCAGCGTGGCTGAATCTCGCATGCGCCGCAATAAAAGCTTGCCTTTTTCGGTGAAACCGAGCACTCTTATATATTCAACGCCCGAAGCGAGCTTGTCTGCGGTGAATTCTTCTTTACGGTGTCCGAGAAGGATAGCGAGGAGGGACCGCTGCAGCTTAGTTCGCGTATAGCGCTTGGTTTTCAATGCTTCCAGCAGTTCGTCGAAGCTCCCGGAAAAAAGGCCTGGCAGGGCATTGCGAATGCGGTGCTCCAAGCCCTCGTTAATCTCGTGTAATTCTGATAGTTCGTTTGGCGAGCGGGTTACGATCGCATGCAGCAATGCGTGTGTGAAGGGCTCCCAGCTGATTGGGCAGCGCCCGGACGTCCATGCCTCCTGAAGGATACGCAGCGTAGTCTCAGGCACGTAAGCGCGCGCGTCTTCCAGCGAGCGATGCTCGAGCAGCAGCTTTCGAATGGCAGTGGCACTTGCAATCTGACTGTCTGTCGGCGTTTCTTGGTTGTATTGAGCTTTTTCGCGTGTAATGGTGTAAGGCTCCATTTTGCCATGCAGCCGTTTCAGGGCAAGCAAATAATGAAGCCCTAGCGTGTGGTTCGGCAGGGAAAATGGGAAATTTGCGGCAGAGGCATGTCCCAGATCCGCTAAATAGGCGGTTATGGCGCTGCTATATGCGCTCGGGTAACTAATCCCCGTTTGCAGCAGCTGTTTTAATAATACTTTGAATGCTGGAGGCTCATGTGCTACGATATCAGCAGCTAGGAGCAGCGGTTCAAGCTCGCCGTTCTCCGTACCGAAGCAGAAGCTGTCAACGACGCCTGTGGCCTCGAGCAAAGAGACAGCCCCGTAGGCAAACCATTCGGCTGCTTGCGTGGCATAGGCAACGGGCAGTTCGATAACGAGATCGCAGCCGCCTTCAAGCGCCATTCGCGTGCGGGACCATTTGTCGAGCAGGGCGGGCTCGCCGCGCTGCAGAAAATTGCCGCTCATTACGGCAATGACTGCATCTGCCTGCGTTATTTTGCGCGATTGTTGTAAATGATACAAATGTCCGTTATGAAAAGGATTGTATTCGACAATAAGTCCGACTGTACGCATACGCTTGATCCTCTCTCTGTTAAATGTTGGTGGTTTAACTATAGCATAGAGAAGAAGCTCAATCACGGCCTGCTTAAAGCGTTATGGAAAAACAGTGTGAAAATGTTGACAAAACAGTAGTCTGATAGATATAATAATCTTTGTTTGTTTGGGGTGATCTGATGCAGTTTCATATTCAAGAAACAATGTCCAAAGGGTTGAAAACGACAATCGACGAAGAGTTGGATGTCAGTGACCTTTTTAAAGGACGCCAAGATGTTTATCGTACGGGACCTCTTCATGTAGCGCTTCAGGTAACTGGGCACGAAGGCTTCATTGAAGTTGATGGCAAGCTTGCCATTGACCTCGAACTCGCCTGCTCGCGTTGCCTAGAACCAGTGAAGGATCACACGGTTATTCGATTTTCGGAAGTATTCAAGCGGGCAACGTCTAACGAAGAACGCGAAGAGGGTATGGAAGAGGAAGAGAGTGACTTCATTGAAGTAGATGCGGAAAGACTGGACCTGAGGCCTTATGTGGAAGAAGCGCTTCAGCTGTTCATGCCTTTTGCACCGCTTTGCAGCAATGATTGCAAGGGTCTCTGTCAAACTTGCGGACAGAACTTAAATGAGCGCACATGCAGCTGTTCAACGGAGAAAGTCGATGTCCGTTTTGCGGCGCTAAAGGATCTATTTAAGGAATAAGCGTAGTGCCGATTGATTTTTTGAAGGAGGTGTTAAATATGGCAGTACCTCAGCGTAGAACATCCAAGACTCGCCGTGATAAACGTCGTACGCATTTCAAACTTGCAGTACCGGGCATGGTGAAATGTGAGCAATGCGGCGAGCTGAAATTGGCTCACCACGTATGTAAAGTTTGTGGATATTACAAAACAAAAGAGATCATTTCCCAATAGTGAATTGATGTCAGAGGTAGCACTTCATCATTTGATGGAGTGCTATTTTTTTCTAAGTGACAGCATTGTTCACCTCGTGAAAGGGAATGTTCGCTATCGTTACTTTTTATGCAGCATTGCGCTCAGGCGCATTTTTTTATATACTTAATTAGTACCAGGTGATAATATCAAGCAACATACATATACTAATCGTGCTTCTTGTTACGGGATTCCGGGGCGCGGTTAATGAGTTCTTAATCGTATTATATGGTAAAGGTGGTGCCGAACATCGAACGAATGCCCAAACGGCAGCGGCATCAGCAGCTTGCCCGATATATTGATGAAAATCCTTTTATAAACGATCGGGAGCTCACGCGACTGCTCAAAGTAAGCATCCAGACGATTCGCCTTGACCGGATGGAACTTGGGATACCTGAACTGAGAGAACGCCTGAAGCTGATGGCCGAACGCTCTTACGATTCCGTACGTTCGTTGCCATTGCATGAAGTAATCGGCGACATTGTCGATTTGGAATTGGACAAGAGCGGGATCTCGGTATTTGAAATTCGGGAAGAACATGTTTTCTCAAGGACCGGCATTGCACGCGGCCATCATGTGTTTGCTCAAGCAAATTCACTAGCCGTTGCTATTATAGATGACGAAATTGCCCTTACTGTAACCGCAGATATTAGGTTCATACGACCCGTTAAGCTTGGAGAAAAGTGCATCGCCAAGGCTTACGTCCGCTCCATATCGGGAGAACGGAGCAAAGCAAAGGTAGAGCTCTTTACTTATGTGGGCGATGAAATGGTGTTCCAAGGTAACTTTGTAATTTATCGGTCCGCGGGAGACACGGATACAGAAGGAGGAGACGAACGTGCGGATCGCTATTGATGTTATGGGCGGGGATAATGCTCCCGGTTTAATTGTACAAGGTGCGCTGGACGCCGCGGCGGAATGGCCGGACACAGAGCTGCTGCTCGTAGGTGAAACGTCTGTTATTGAATCGTTAATGAATGGAAAGAAACCAGCTAACGTTACTATTTGTCATGCCGATGAGGTTATCGGACCCGATGATGAGCCGGTAAAGGCGGTGCGCCGCAAGAAAGGGGCATCCATGGTTGTTGCCGGACAGCTCGTTCGCGAGAAGCAAGCAGACGCGATGCTCTCGGCAGGCAATACCGGCGCCTTGATGGCCACGGGATTGCTTGTAGTCGGGAGAATGGACGGCATAGAGAGGCCGGCGCTTGCGCCGATGATGCCTACAATGGATGATGTCGGTATTCTAACGCTTGATCTGGGAGCGAACATGGATGCCAAACCGGAGCATTTGCTGCAATATGCAATTATGGGCAGTATCTACAGAGCTAAGGTTCATGGCCTTGCTAATCCGAGAGTCGGACTTCTAAATGTCGGCACCGAAGCGATGAAGGGCAACGAGATGGCTAAAGCTGCTTATGCGCTGCTGGAGCAGGCGCCTGTCCATTTTATCGGAAACGTAGAAGCAAGGGATGTCCTTAACCGCAATTGCGATGTACTCGTTTGCGACGGCTTTGCCGGCAATATTATGCTGAAGGCAATGGAAGGCGCGGCGGGAACGATTTTTACGTCGCTGAAAGAAGCTTTCAGCCAATCGTTACTGACGAAGCTGGCTGCTGCGGTTTTGCTGCCTAAGCTAAGGCCTTTGAAGAAAAGGATGGACTATAAGGAGCATGGCGGTGCCCCGCTTCTTGGGTTAAACGGGCTAGTAGTGAAATGCCACGGTTCTTCGGATGCGCTTGCCGTGAAAAATGCGGTTAGGCAAGCGAGAAGCGCGATTCAAGGCCAGCTGATTGAAACAATAGCAGCAGAAATAAACGGGAAGTGAGTGTGCGAAATGGGTTTACATCCTGTAGGAATAATCGGAACGGGCAAATACGTTCCTGAACGTATTTTAACGAACAAAGAGCTGGAAGCAATGGTGGAAACGAATGACGAGTGGATCGTAACGCGCACAGGCATTAAAGAACGCCGCCTTGCGGCCGTTGAGGAAGCGACGTCCGATCTTGCCCTTCATGCATCGCGTGAAGCGATTGCCGCGGCAGGTCTGACAGCAGAAGATATCGATCTAATCATCGTGGCTACGATAACGCCCGATATGTTTTTTCCATCGACGGCATGCCTGCTTCAGGATAAGCTGGGCGCGAAGAGAGCTGCGGCATTCGACTTGTCTGCCGCGTGCTCCGGTTTTATTTACGGGCTTGCAACAGGTTCGAGCATGATTGCTAGCGGTTTGTACAAAAACGTACTTGTTGTAGGCGCCGAAACTCTGTCTCGGATTACCGATTACACAGACCGCAATACATGCATCTTGTTCGGAGACGGTGCAGGTGCCGTCGTTCTGGGGGAAGTCGAAGAGGGCCGCGGATTCCAGTCGTTTGAGCTTGGCGCAGACGGCAGTGGAGGCGAGTTGCTCAAAGTACATGGTGGCGGCTCGCGGGTACCGGCCTCAGAAGAGAGCATCCAAAACAAACAGCACTATATTCACATGGCAGGCAATGATGTATTCAAATTCGCAGTAAGAATTATGGGCAGCGTAGCTGAAGAAGCTTTGCTGAAAGCGGGCATAGCGAAAGAAGAAGTTGATCTTCTCGTGCCGCATCAAGCCAATATCCGTATTATCCAGTCCGCTTTGAACAGGCTGAACCTGTCAGAAGAGAAAGCCATGGTCAATCTTGATAAATACGGCAATATGTCTTCGGCTTCGATTCCGGTTGCTCTTGCGGAAGCAGTCGAGCAGGGCCGCGTGAAGGAAGGCGACCGCATAGTGCTTGTGGGCTTCGGCGGCGGCTTGACGTGGGGAGCTTCCGTTCTTGTGTGGTAATAAACGTTGAGGAGGAAACACGCTTGAGTAAAATTGCATTTGTTTTTCCAGGACAAGGCGCACAGGCTGTCGGAATGGGTAAGGATGCATTCGATTCGTTTGATCATTCACGCTTGATTTTTGAACAGGCGGATCGGGCGCTTGGCTTTTCCTTAAGCAATATTATTTTTGAAGGACCGGATGAGGTGCTGAAACAAACGGCGAATACGCAGCCAGCGCTGCTTACTGTCAGCATAGCCTTGCTAGAAGCCTTGCAGGTTCACGGGATGAAGCCGGATTACGTAGCTGGTCACAGTCTCGGAGAATACAGCGCCCTCGTAGCAGCTGGCGTTCTTTCGTTCGAAGATGCCGTGCGTACGGTCCGCGCGCGCGGACAGTTCATGGAGCAAGCCGTCCCGAGCGGACAAGGCGCAATGGCAGCCGTGCTCGGCGCAGAGCGCGGCACATTGGCTGCGCTATGCTCAGCGATTACAGCGGAAGGTACGGCTGTTGAACTTGCAAATGTGAATTGCCCGGGGCAAATTGTCGTATCGGGCACGGCAGCCGGGGTAGAAGCTGTTGTTCAGCGGGGCAAAGAAGAAGCGGGGGCAAAACGGGTTATTCCGCTTGAAGTCAGCGGTCCGTTCCATTCGTCTCTAATGAAACCTGCAGCGGAAAATCTTCAAACGACGCTGGCTGGCATCGCGATGCTTGATGCAACGGTACCTGTTGTAGCTAACGTTAACGCTACATCTGTTACATCTGCTGACGAAATCCGTAATTTGCTTGTGGAGCAGGTTTATTCTCCCGTTCTGTGGGAGGACAGCATCCGTTTCTTAATCGATCAAGGTGTCGAGACTTTTGTTGAGATTGGTTCTGGCACGGTGCTTGCCGGCTTGATTAAAAAAATCGATAAAAATCTACGCGTCATTTCGATAAACAGTATCTCTGCGCTTGAAGCGCTGAAGGTGAACGAACTTTAGGATGGAGGGGATACCATGTTTGGAAGCTTGGAAGGCAAGAAAGCTCTTGTAACAGGCGCATCGCGAGGTATCGGCAGATCGATTGCCATAGCTCTCGCCGAGGCAGGAGCAGACGTTGCCATTAATTACTCTGGCAGCGAGGCGGCGGCAGCAGAAACGGCAGAGGCCGTTGAAGCGCTTGGCAGACGCGCAATCGTCCTAAAAGCAAATGTTGGCAAAAGCGATGAATTTGAAGCGATGGTCAAGGAAGTCATCGCGCAATTCGGCGCGGTTGATATTTTAGTGAATAATGCGGGTATTACAAGAGATAATTTAATCATGCGTATGAAGGAAGACGAGTTTGACCAAGTCATCGAGACGAACCTTAAAGGTGTCTTCAATGGCATTAAATCGGTCACTCGCCCGATGATGAAGCAGCGTTCCGGCCGCATCATTAATATTTCTTCGGTCGTTGGTGTGCTCGGAAATCCTGGGCAAGCTAACTATGTTGCGGCGAAAGCCGGCGTAATTGGTTTGACTAAGGCTAGCGCACGCGAGCTTGCTTCCCGCGGCATTACAGTTAACTGCGTTGCCCCGGGATTTATTCAAACCGAAATGACGGACAAGCTGCCGGAAGAAACGCGCCAAGCCTTGTCTGGCCAAATTCCGCTTGCCCGTCTCGGTGATCCGAGCGACATCGCAAATGCCGTCCGTTTTCTTGCTTCCGATGCCTCAGCCTATATGACTGGACAGACGATTCATGTGGACGGCGGGATGTATATGTAACACGAAATAATTCCCTATTGGGGAATTAAAACGGTTACGTATGGCAATTTATCTTTAATTCTCGTATAATACCATGGAGGAGGTGAACCGGATGTCCGAAGTAGTAGATCGCGTAAAACGTATCGTCATCGACCGACTAGGCGTAGACGAAGCGGAAGTTACACTAGAAGCTTCATTTAAAGATGACCTCGGCGCTGACTCTCTTGATGTCGTTGAATTGGTCATGGAGCTGGAAGACGAGTTTGATATGGAAATCTCTGATGAAGATGCAGAGACTATCACCACTGTGGGAGAAGTAGTTAAATACATACAATCTCATACGTAAGAAGGACAAGTCCCGTTTTTAATAAACGGGACTTCTCTCCATCTAGACCGTTTCCGTTAAATTAATTATGCAGGCGTCACGGCTTTTACATAAACAAGCGTAAAGGGCTTCAAGCGCAATGAATTTATACCTCCTTATATTTCGAGCGTAAAGGCTCTCACCGTCGAGGAACGGCCTGGCTTGTATTTACCGAGAAATATAAGCAGGGTATACGCATTAGAGAAACATGATTTTATCGAAACAAGATGATGCCATGTGCTCATCCAAACTGCTGGATACAGAGGTGAATCGAATGAAACAAAGAGTAGTGGTTACGGGTATGGGTGTTATTACTTCGCTAGGTTCTGATTTGGAACAATTTTGGAGTAACCTGCTGGAAGGAAAATCGGGCGTATCGGTTGTTGAGGCTTTCGATTTCTCCGACTACCCCACATATATTGCCGCAGAAGTTAAAAACTTTAATCCCGAGGATTACGGTTTAGATAAGAAGGAAGCGCGCAGAATGGACCGTTTCGTGCAATTCGCGGCTGTAGCCAGCCAATTGGCGGTCAAGGATGCAGATTTGCAAATCGGTCAAAATGCTGATCCTGAACGCGTTGGCGTTATGGTCGGCTCGGGAATCGGCGGACTCGGCACTTGGGAAGACCAGCACAATATCCTGCTGGAGAAAGGCCCTAAACGCGTGAGCCCGTTCTTTATTCCGATGATGATCGCGAACATGGCTTCCGGCCAAGTATCGATGCTTACGGGCGCTAAAGGACCGAACAGCACGGCGGTTACCGCTTGCGCGACAGGGACGCACTCCATCGGTGATTCCTTCAAACTGATTCAACGCGGCGATGCCGATGTGATGATTGCAGGCGGAGCTGAAGCAACGATTAGACCGACAGGAATGGCAGGCTTCTGCTCGATGCGGGCCATGTCCGTTCGGAACAATGAACCTGAAAAGGCAAGCCGGCCGTTTGATATCGATCGCGACGGTTTCGTAATGGGCGAGGGTGCCGGCGTACTGGTGCTGGAATCACTGGAGCATGCGCAGGCGCGCGGAGCGAAGATTTACGCTGAAGTGATCGGTTATGGCATGAGCGGCGACGCTCATCACATGACGGAGCCAGACCCGGACGGCGCTGCTCGCTGCATGGTGAAGGCGCTTAAGGATGCTGGAGTCGAACCATCTGAAATCGACTACATCAATGCGCACGGCACATCGACGCCGGTAGGCGATCGCTCCGAGACGAAGGCGATCAAGAAAGCGCTTGGCGATCATGCCTATAAAGTGGCGGTAAGCTCTACAAAATCAATGACAGGCCATTTGCTTGGCGCTGCGGGTGGCGTAGAAGCAGTTATACTCGGTTTGACGCTCAAGAACGGCATCATTGCTCCGACTATCAATTTGGATAATCAAGATCCGGAATGCGATCTCGATTATGTTCCGAATAAGCCGCGTGAAGCAAATGTGAGAACGGCATTGTCTAACTCATTTGGCTTTGGCGGTCACAATGCATCGATCGTGATGAAAGTTTATGAAGCGTGATTCCTTCTATGAGCTGCAGCAGCGGCTGCAGCTCAGCTTCAAGCGGACGAAGCTGCTCAAGCAGGCTTTCACCCATACCTCTTATGTAAACGAACATAAACGCGGGTCTGCTCAGGATAATGAGCGTTTGGAATTTTTGGGCGATGCGGTTCTACAGCTGCTGGTGTCGGAATATTTGTTTGCGACTTATCCGCAGCGGCCTGAGGGTGAACTTACGAGAATGCGTGCATCCATCGTCTGCGAGCCGTCTTTAGCGCAGTTTGCAGAACGGCTGGAGCTTGGCTCGCATGTATTGCTGGGGCGCGGCGAGGAACAGCTTGGAGGCAGGCAGCGCCAAGCGCTGCTGGCCGATTTGTTCGAGTCTTTTGTCGGTGCTATTTTCCTGGATGCAGGGATTGATCAGACCAGAGCCTTCCTCAATGAGCATATGTTTCCTTTTGTAGAGTCTAACGATTATGGCCTTCTCGTGAAGGATTCCAAGTCGAAGCTTCAGGAACGTTCGCAGCATCACGGACTTGGCGCAGTCGAGTATCGGATCATCGAGGAACGCGGACCTGCGCATGACCGTGAGTTTGTCGTCGAGGTATATCTCGGCGAAGAGCGCTTTGGCGTTGGCAGCGGAAGAACAAAGAAGGAAGCGGAGCAACGTGCTGCCGCGGAAGCGTGGCGTACACTGTCGCAGGAACAAGCATAATGAGCAAAGAGAGCATCTGTAAGGCCATTCGGCCTGAGGGATGCTCTCTTTTTTAATCATAAAAGAACACTATACCTTTTAAATGCATAAATACCTATATTTTGAAAATAGTTGCATGTACAGTGATTAGTTGAAGAAAACGGAGGATTCGCATGCCTCAAATAGCGGCTGGAATGGTTATCAAGACCCATAAGATGTGGTACAATGAGGGGTGAGGTGAAAACCAAGACATGTTTCTGAAACGGATTGAATTATCAGGCTTTAAGTCTTTCGCTGATCGGACTGAAATGGAATTCGTAACCGGCATCACCGCGGTAGTAGGTCCGAACGGCAGCGGTAAAAGTAATATTTCGGACGGCATACGCTGGGTGCTTGGCGAGCAAAGCGCGAAGAGTCTGCGCGGCGGCAAGATGGAGGATATTATTTTTGCGGGAAGCGATGCCCGAAAGGCTGTAAACTACAGCGAGGTATCACTCACTCTCGATAATGCGGATAATGCGCTGCCTCTTGAATATAACGAGGTTACCGTAACCAGACGCGTGCATCGGAGCGGAGATAGCGAATATTTGATTAATAAACAGCCGTGCAGGCTAAAAGATATTACCGAGCTATTTATGGACACCGGTATCGGTAAAGAGGCCTACTCCATCATTGGACAAGGCCGAATTGAAGAAATTTTAAGCACGCGCTCGGAGGACCGGCGCGGTATTTTCGAGGAAGCCTCCGGCATTGTCAAGTATAAGTCGCGTAAACGCGAAGCGCAGAGGAAGCTCGACGAAACCGAACAAAATCTGCTGCGCATTCACGATCTCGTTACGGAGCTTGAGGATCAGGTAGGGCCGCTCCGCAAGCAGTCAGAGAAAGCGATTCATTTCAAAGCGCTAAAGGAGCAGTTGAAGACGAAAGAAATTTCAATGTACGTACATAACATTGAACAGATTCACGGTTCATGGACCGAAACTAGCGGCAAGCTGGAGCGCCTGCAGCAGGAACAGCTTCAGCTTTCCACTGTCGTCAGCAAGCATGATGCCCATTTAGAGAAAGACCGTCAGCAGCTTCGGGATTTGGAGCAGGAGCTTGATCAGCTGCATGAAGCAATGCTTCAAATCAGCGAGGATTTCGAAAAATGCGAGGGCTATGGCGAGGTTCTGAAGGAGCGCAAGCGCAATTTGGAGCAAAACAAGCAAAAGCTCGAGGAATCGATTGCAGCGCAGGATGCTCGAATTATTACAATGACGCAGGAGGAAGCTGAATTCCGAAGCCGCGCAGCGTCGCTACAGCTTCAGCTGGCCGATCTTCGCTCTAAGATTTCGGAAGAGGAAGCGCGTTTATTGGGCGTCGCTGGCGGTGCCGTCGCTGATGCGGAAGAAACGCTGAAAAGCGAGCTGTTAGAGGTGCTTAGCGCAATGGCGCAGCATCGCAATGAGATTCGTTATGCGGCGCAGCAGCAAGAAACGCTGCAGCGCCGCATGGAGCGGATAAGCGAGGATGAAACCAAGTGGCTGGAGCAGCAAACGAAGTTGGACGAGAGACGCTCGGAGCTTGCAAAGGCACTTGAGTCTACGCTCGCTCGTTTAGAGCAGGCAAGAAGCAAAACGCTCGCCGAATCCGAGCAGACGAGAACGATTTCGCAGAGCCTGGAAGAAGTTACGTTAGCGATCCGAAAGTGGGAGCAAAAGCTCGACAGCCACATTTCAAGGCGCGACACGATGAAGGAAATGCAGGATGCGTTAGACGGCTTTATGCAAGGCGTTAAGGAGGTCCTTAAAGCCTCGAGACGCGGAAATAGCGGCATCACCGGAGTTCACGGTGCCGTTGCAGAGCTTGTTCGCGTACCGGAAAGAATCGAGACTGCCGTAGAAACGGCGCTCGGCGGTGCCTTGCAGCATATCGTCATGGAGGATGAGAAAACGGCGCGTACGGCTATCGCTTTCCTGAAACAGCGTCAGCTGGGGCGGGCAACGTTCCTGCCGCTCGATGTAATCCGCGGCAGGCAGGTGCCGGAGCATGATAAGCGTACAGCGGAATCCGTGGAAGGATTTGTAGGCGTTGCCGCTGATTTAGTGAGTTCTGATGCCCGCTATTCAGCGATTGTTAACAGCTTGCTCGGCAATGTCCTGCTAGCCGAGACGCTGGAACAGGCAAACCGGATCGCATCGAAATGCCAGTACCGTTACCGCGTCGTAACCCTCGAAGGGGATGTGGTTAATGCCGGCGGTTCGATGACGGGAGGCAGCTTACAGAAAAAAGGAGCCAGCTTGCTCGGCCGCCAACGTCAAATCGATGCGCTGGACCAAGAAATTACCGATGCTCGCAGAATGGTCGGACAGCTGCGTGATAAACTCAGTGATTTACGCAAGGAGCATTCCATTCGCACTCATAATATTGAGGAGCTTCGTGCAGAAGGCGAGAAAAGCCGTATCGAGGAACAGCAAATCAGGGCTGAGCTTCAGCAGCTCCTTAACGAAGCGAAACACTTGGATGAGCAGCGGCAGCTTTACTCGGCAGACCGCAGCACGCATTTATCCGAGCAGAAGGATGTCCAAGCAGCGGCAGCGGCAGCAGAACTGCGCTTAGAGCAGCTTGTCGTGGACGAGGCGAGGCTGCAGGAAGCGATCCGTATGGCGGAGGAGCGCCGCAAAGCGAGCGAGTCTGCAAAAGAGGAGCTGCAGGGGCAGCTTACCGATATTAAAATCGCTGCGGCGAAGACGGACCAGGAGAGGCTTTCATTCGAGGATCAATCGGCTCGCGTGCGCGCTGAGATTGGGCGGGCGAAGCAGGAACTGGAAAGTCTTCGCGACTTGGCTGTACAGCAGGAAGAAGAAATTTCCAGACACGCGAATGAGACCGTTCAGCAGATTGAACAGCTTAACCACCTGCGCATTAAGAAACAAGAATGCGCGGAACAAACGGATTTGAAACGATCTGCGCGCGCGCAGCGTATTACGGAGCTCGATCAGGGCGAGAGTGAGACAAAGGAGCAGCGCGCCCAGCTTAGACAAGTCGAGGAGCAGATGAGACAAACGGAAATTGCCGCGAACAGGCTTGATGTAGAATTGGATAATCTCCTTCGCAAGCTCAGCGAGGAGTATGAGCTAAGCTATGAGCTTGCAAAGGAAGAATATCCGATCCCGGAGGATGTTCTGGGTACCCAGAACGAGGTTAGGGACATTAAACGCCAAATCACCTCGCTAGGCGACGTTAACCTTGGCGCAATCGAGGAATATGAGCGGGTCAGCGAACGATTTGAATTTCTGTCCGAGCAGAAAAATGATTTGATCGAAGCCAAAACGACGCTGTATCAGGTTATCCGGGAAATGGACGATGAGATGTCGAAGCGTTTCCGAACTACCTTCGAAGCGATCCGGGGACATTTTGTCGTCGTATTCGCGAAGCTTTTCGGCGGCGGCAGGGCTGATCTGGTGCTCGTAGAGCCGGACCGCGTGCTGGATACAGGCATCGATATCGTGGCGCAGCCGCCGGGCAAAAAGCTGCAAAACCTGCAGCTGCTCTCCGGCGGAGAGCGGGCTTTGACGGCAATCGCTTTGCTATTTGCGATTTTGCAGGTAAAGCCGGTTCCGTTCTGCGTGCTCGATGAGGTTGAGGCCGCGCTCGACGAAGCAAACGTATCGCGTTTTGCGCAATATTTACGAGAGTTTTCGGAACTGACGCAGTTTATCGTCGTGACGCATCGCAAAGGCACGATGGAAGAAGCGGACGTACTGTACGGTGTTACGATGGAGGAAGGCGGCGTATCGAAGCTGGTCTCCGTGCGCCTTGAAGATGAAGAGCCGGTATCCGCATAAAGAAAGAACGGCCGGCAATGTGAGGATAGGGAGTGGAAACGATGAGTTTTTTTAAGAAGCTGAAGGAAAGCATCGCGACGAAAACAGAAGCGGTAACGAATATTTTCAAAGAAGGTTTGACGAAGACGCGGACGGCGTTTGTCGAAAAGGTTGAAGAACTTATTACGCGCCGCAAAAAAATCGACGAGCAGTTTTACGAGGAGCTGGAAGAAATTTTGATTGGCGCGGATGTTGGCGTCAATACGGTGATGCAGCTTATTGACGATCTTCGCGTCGAAGTTAAGAAGCGTAAAATCGAGGATGCAGCCGACTTGCAGCCGATCTTATCCGAGAAACTGATTAACCTCATGAAGGGTGACGACCATTCCGGCCTTCGCATGGCGCCGAGCGGTATCACCGTGATTTTGTTCGTTGGCGTTAACGGTGTAGGCAAGACGACTACGATCGGAAAGCTAGCGCACAAGTTCAAAAGCGAAGGCAAAAGCGTGCTTCTGGCGGCTGGCGATACGTTCCGTGCCGGAGCGATCGAACAGCTCGAGGTATGGGGCCAACGTGTTGGGGTAGATGTTATTAAGCAGCAATCGGGCTCTGATCCGGCAGCCGTTATGTTCGATGCCGTGCAAGCGGCTAAGCAGCGCGGCGTAGACGTGCTCTTATGCGATACGGCGGGAAGACTGCAAAATAAAACGAACTTGATGGAAGAGCTCAACAAGATTTTTCGCGTAATCCAGCGCGAGCTGCCTGATGCTCCGCATGAGGTCCTGCTTGTGCTCGATGCGACTACTGGCCAAAACGCGCTTAGTCAAGCTAAGCTGTTCGGGGAGAAGAGCGGGGTTACCGGTCTGGTCTTGACGAAGTTGGACGGTACAGCGAAGGGCGGTATCGTTATTGCGATCCGCAATGAGCTCAGCTTGCCGGTGAAGCTGGTTGGCTTGGGCGAGAAGATGGGCGATCTTCAGCAGTTTGATTCCGAGCAGTTTATCCATGCCTTGTTTGCCGGTTTGATTCAACGCGAGGACGCGGAAGAATCGGAAAAAAAAACGGAATAACACTGATTTAAGGGAAAGCAGCGGCATGCATTAAGCGATCGTAAAGGTGACAAGGAGAAATGCTTGACAGCAGCCTATGACGTCATGTATTATAAAAGACGTTGTCAGGTGTAAAGGTGTTTACCTTGTCGGCGAAACAAGCTAAATAACAGGAGGGGCTGAGGGGATGAAAGCAAATGAACCAGATGCCTTATCCAAAACGACCCGAATAAACTTGTTGTTCGACTTTTACGAGCCGCTCTTGACTGAGAAGCAGCGGACGTTTCTCAAATATTATTTTCACGATGATTTCTCGCTTGGAGAGATCGCAGCTGAATTCGGGATTAGCCGGCAGGCCGTGTACGAGCATATCAAGCGTGCCGAGCAGGTGCTGGAAAGCTATGAGAGCAAGCTTGGCTTGCTGGTGAGACATGATTCGCTTCAGCAGATAACCGAACAGCTTATAAATAGCGTGAATGAGCTTGTTCTTGCCGAGCAAGATAGGCAGATGCTTATGAACGTAATCGAGCAGTTTAAATTAGCCGAATAATACATAATGAATGGAGGTGACGGTACATGGCAGCATTTGAAAGCTTATCGAGCCGGCTTCAAAATGTGTTCAGCAAGCTGAGGGGCAAAGGCAAGGTTTCCGAGGAAGATGTTAGCGAAGCAATGCGCGAGGTGCGTTTGGCGCTTCTTGAGGCGGACGTTAACTTTAAAGTCGTGAAGGACTTTATAGCGAAGGTGAAGGAACGGGCTATCGGCTTGGATGTATCCAAGAGCTTCACGCCCGGCATGGTCGTCATCGATATCGTAAATAAAGAGCTCACTGAACTGATGGGCGGAACGCAAAGCAAGCTGGCAAAGGCGAATAAGCCTCCTACCGTTATTATGATGGCGGGCTTACAGGGTGCCGGTAAGACTACAACGACCGGAAAACTGGCCAAGCTGCTTCAGAAAAGCAACAACAAGCCGCTTTTGATCGCATGTGACATTTATCGTCCGGCTGCGATTAAGCAGCTGCAGGTGCTTGGTGATCAAATCAATGCGCCGGTCTTCTCCATGGGGGATCAGACCTCGCCTGTAGAGATTGCGCGTGCGGGATTGCAGCATGCGAAACAGAACGGCAACGATTATGTCATTATCGATACCGCCGGCCGTTTGCATATTGACGAAGAGCTGATGGAAGAGCTTAAGCAAATCCATCAGGTTACGAAACCGGATGAAGTGCTTCTGGTCGTAGATGCGATGACGGGCCAAGATGCGGTAAACGTAGCGCAAAGCTTTCACGAGCAGCTCGCCCTTACGGGTGTCGTGTTGACGAAGCTCGACGGCGACACACGCGGTGGCGCGGCGCTTTCGGTAAAAGCCGTAACAGGTTGTCCGATTAAGTTCGCTGCGATGGGTGAAAAGATCGACTCCCTTGAGCCGTTCCATCCTGAGCGCATGGCTTCTCGCATACTCGGTATGGGTGACATGCTATCGCTGATTGAGAAAGCTCAATCGAACATCGATGCGGACAAAGCGAAAGAAATGGAACGTAAAATGCGTACCGCTGAATTTACGTTTGATGATTTTCTTGAACAGATGGAGCAGGTTCGCAACCTTGGACCGCTTGATCAAATTATGGATATGCTGCCCGGCATGAACAAAATGAAGGGCATGAAGGATATGAAGGTCGATGAGAAGCAGATCGGCCGTGTCGAGGCGATTGTCCGCTCCATGACGAAAGAGGAGAAACAAAAGCCCGAGCTGCTTAATCATAGTCGCCGTAAGCGTGTAGCTGCGGGAAGCGGTACGACGATTGTTGAAGTTAACCGCCTCATTAAACAGTTTGATGACATGAAGAAAATGATGAAGCAATTCTCATCGATGATGGGGCCGAAAGGACCGAAGGGCGGCAAGAAAGGCCTGAAGGGCATGCTCGGCAAAAATATGAAGTTTCCGTTTTAATAAAGTTTACTCTTTGAAGGAGGTGAATTTTCATGGCAGTACGTATTCGTTTGAAAAGAATTGGTGCTCACAAAGCTCCTTTCTACCGCGTAGTAGTTTCGGATTCCCGTTCGCCGCGTGACGGACGTTTTATCGAAGAGATCGGCACTTACAACCCGGTTGCACAACCGGCTCAAGTTAAGATCGATGAAGAAAAAGCGTTGAAATGGCTGCAAACAGGAGCGCAAGCTTCTGATACAGTTCGCGACTTGCTTTCCAAAGCTGGTGTTCTTAAAAAGTTCCATGAGCTTCGGCAACAGAAATAACTGTTGAATAGCGGAGGGCCTTGAGATGAAAGAATTGATTCTTGTCATAGCGAAGGCATTGGTTGATCATCCTGATCAGGTGCAAATCAATGTGAAGGATGATGACCGTGGCACGATATACGAGCTTTCGGTTCACCCCGAGGATATCGGTAAAATCATCGGTAAACAGGGACGCATAGCGAAAGCTATGCGTACGGTAGTGACTTCTGCTTCCGTCAAATCGCAAAAGCGCGTCATCGTCGACATTATGTCATGATGCACGTACGGGGAGAAGGTTAGGATGAATGTCCTAGCCTTTTTTCATTATTTGCGGATCTATAATTTTGCGTTAATAAATACGCTTATAAAACAACGCGAAATGAGCTTTTACCGCCAAATAACGGCGTCAAGCTCAGACGGTTGCTGGTTAAGTCATTTATGCGCGTATGCATTTCATAACGGCTTCGTTCTCCAACATGGAACGATGCCGTTTTTGCATGTATAATAAGGCAATACACATATGAAGGGCTGGTTGTCATGAACGAGAAATGGTTTACAGTCGGAAAGGTCGTCAATACGCACGGTATTCGAGGAGAGCTAAAAATCCTATCGCAAACGGATTTTGCCGAGGTTCGTTTTGCAGCAGGCAGCAAGCTGCTTATGCTTAACGAGGAAAGCGGAGCTTCGCTGGAAGTAAAGATAATTAGCTCGCGCGCGAACAAAAACGTATACATATTGAAGCTCGAAGGCTTCACCGATATTAATCAAGTCGAGAAATACAAAGGCTGGGTGCTCAAGGTTTCGGAGGACAAGCAGCTTGAGCTTGACGAAGGCGAATATTATTACCATGAAATTATCGGCTGCCGCGTGGTTTCTGAAGAAGGGGAGGAGCTGGGCGTTATTTCCGAAATTTTAAGCCCGGGCGCTAATGACGTGTGGGTCGTTGACCGTCCAAAAGGCTCCGGCAAACAGCTTCTTTTGCCCGTTATAGATGATGTTCTGATAAATGTAGACAAGAAAGAGAAAATCGTGACGGTCCATTTGATGGAAGGATTGATTTAACCGATGAAAATTGATGTACTCACGCTGTTTCCGGAAATGTTCGAAGGCGTGTTTAATGCCAGCATTCTAGGGAAAGCGAAAGAAAAGGGGATCGTTAACCCTCAAGCGATCAATTTTCGAGCTTATTCAGGCAACAAGCACAATACGGTTGATGATTATCCATACGGCGGCGGGGGCGGCATGGTATTGAAGCCAGAGCCTGTTTTTTCCGCCGTTGAGGATCTTAAGCTGGAAAATAACGTACAGCCGCGTGTCATTCTGCTATGCCCGCAAGGAGCGCAGTTCACGCAGCAAAAAGCAGAGGAGCTATCGAAGGAGAAGCATTTGGTACTCATCTGCGGTCATTATGAGGGGTACGATGAGCGGATCCGGGAGCATCTTGTGACGGATGAGCTTTCCATAGGCGATTATGTCCTTACTGGCGGAGAAATTCCGGCAATGGTTTTAATTGACAGCGTCGTAAGACTGCTCCCGGGCGTGCTCGGAAACGAGACATCGGCCGTTACGGATTCTTACAGCACAGGGCTTTTAGAGCATCCTCATTACACCAGGCCTGCTGAATTTCGCGGCTGGGGGGTCCCGGATGTCTTAATTTCCGGGCATCATGCGAATATCGAGGTTTGGCGGCGGGAGCAATCACTGCTGAGAACGCTTGAGCGGCGTCCTGACCTTCTAGAGAGTGCAGCGCTAACGGACAAGGAACGCAAGTGGCTAGCTGCTCAGATGAGGCAGCAGGCGGCTAAAACGGATAAATAATGGACAGGTCAAAATAAAAGCCGCAGCGGGCCTCCGCTGCGGCTTTTACTTGGTTATTAGCAGTATACCCGTGTTATGGGGTATAAAAATTTTGGGTATAATAGATTTGATAGCTTCCGCCAACGGAAACGCCCGTTCCTAGCCGCTTGAGCTTCCTGTCCAGCAGCGATTCTCGATGTCCGGTTTTGGAATTGAGCCAGCCGTAGTGGGCGAAAAGGCTGTTCGCATAACCAGCCGCAATATTCTCGGCTGCGCTGTGATATTTGACGCCCATTGCTTTCATACGGTCAAACGGCGAGGAGCCGTCCGGATTGATGTGATCAAAAAAGTCGCGATTATTCATATCGCTGCTGTGGTTATGCGCGGAAGCAGCTGCGAGCTTGTCCCATTGGAATAGAGGGATGCCTCGGATGGCGCGCTCCGCATTTGCAAGATCGAAGAGCTGCTGTTCGAAGGCCGATTCAAGCTTGCTTGTATAAGCTGACTTAACAGGCTTAGAGACCGATTGATTCATTCGCAAGATTCCTGTAACTTTGTTTGCGTCATGCCTGTCGTAGAAAAGGGTAATTCGTTCGCTGCCTAAGGTAAAGGCATAATAGTCATCCTTATGGTCGGGACTGACTGCATTTTTTATAAGTTTCTTAGCGTTTTCAACCGTTTGCCCAATTATGATCCCGGATGGGCTCACCCAGTCCTCGCTTGCATTCGAGAAAAGCGCGACGACGCGGGAATTTTGAACGCCGAACATCATGAAATGACTATAGCTTCCGTGATAAACATACCAGGAGAAACCGTATTCGCTTGGATCAACGCGAGTCGGTTTGCCGAGCGTTTTCTGGAGCTTGTCGAGCGTATCGTTCAGGGCGATCCCGCCGAGTAAGTGGTTCGTTTTTAATATTTTTGCGTTCGATAATGTTTTTGAGTGCTGCTTGAGGTTGTAAAA
This sequence comes from Paenibacillus sp. LPE1-1-1.1, assembly GCF_040676435.1. Lineage (NCBI taxonomy): Bacteria > Bacillati > Bacillota > Bacilli > Caryophanales > Paenibacillaceae > Paenibacillus > Paenibacillus sp. LPE1-1-1.1. The sequence continues at coordinate 299,756 of NZ_JBEGHY010000001.1, read as the reverse complement.
GAAGGTTAACGCTTCCGCCCGTGTAAGCTTACCGTCCGGAATAAAGCCCGCAACCGTTGCAGAAGTACGGCCGTTAGATATTTTCTCATCGAGCAGCCATTGGATTGCGCTTTGCTCCGTGAAGGCTTTCCCATTGGCAGCAGAAGCGAGCAGGAGAGCAGCTTGGCCTCTTCGTAACTCATTATTTTGCGGAGTGAGAAGGAGCGGCCAACCGTGATGGTTAGCGTAATCGTAATAGGGTTTTGACCATGCGCTGCCGGCAGAAGGAGATTCAGCCGCCAAGTTATAGGTTCTTAACAGCATAGCCAAAAATTCGGCTTCATTAATAAGATTATTGGGTTTAAAGGAGCCATCGCCGTAGCCCTGTGCTAATTTTTGATCGACGGCCCAGGTTATATACGAGCCTGCCCAGTGTCCGTTCGTATCCTTGAAAGCAGATGCTGCGCCGAAGCTTTGAGCAGGAGCAGAGAAAGCTAACAATAAAAGGACAGCCGATATTCCCCCTTTTTTAATCGCTGAAACCGTTTTACTCATGTAATGCAAAGTAGTCACCTCTTCTGACGGTGTTTGTCATATTTCAGTATACATGAAATAGGAATAAAAAATCGTATTGTAATATTGGGCTGGCTATGGTAAAATTTCTAATGTTGTTCGAAAAGTCGGACGGTCCGCTATCAGTGATGACCCGGTTCAGAGGAATTCGGCGAGCTTATAAGAACGTCTATGGCGGAAGGAGTGAATCAAATGAATCTTTTGCAAACAATTGCGCAAGAAAACCTGCGTCAAGGTCTACCGAACTTTCGTCCTGGTGACACGCTAAAAGTTCATGTAAAAGTTATCGAGGGAACTCGTGAGCGTATCCAGTTGTTCGAAGGCGTTGTAATCAAACGTCGCGGCGGTGGTATTAGCGAAACTTTTACAGTGCGTAAAATTTCTTACGGTGTTGGTGTGGAAAGAACTTTCCCGCTTAACTCGCCTAAAATCGAAAAAATCGAAGTGGCTCGCCGTGGTAAAGTACGTCGCGCGAAATTGTACTACCTACGTAGTCTTCGCGGAAAAGCTGCTCGTATTAAAGAAATTCGTTAAGAACAAACGACAAGAGGGGCTTGCGCAAACAAGCTCCTTTTCGTTTTTTCTCAAAGGTCATTTACATACTACAGCATATGGGAAGAAGGCGGGCAGAGTGGACTCTCAGCAGCGAAATGACGGGACAGGCAATGAACATGATCTAAAGGATTCGCAGGACCATGAGGATATTCAGCAAAATATACCTAATCGAGCAGCAGTCCATGCTTCCGGCTCCGGCAAGCAGGGCGGTGCATATAAAGAAATCGTAGAATGGATCAAAGCTTTGGTGATCGCTGTCGTTCTCGTATTTCTTATACGTCAATTTTTGTTTTCGCCTTTCATCGTCGACGGTCCTTCTATGCAACCCAACTTCGAGACGGGCGAACGGTTGATTGTAAACAAAATATTGTATACGATTCGCGAGCCTAAATTTGGAGAAGTCGTCGTATTCGATGTTCCAGAGCAAGGCCGTAAATTTATTAAACGGGTTATCGGCGTGCCGGGGGACAAGATAAGGCTTGAAGGTGATGACCTCTATATCAATGATAATAAAATCGATGAGCCGTATATTAAAGAAGCCGTTGAGGCAGCACATGCCGAGGGCAGGCTTTACAACGAAAAAGGAGCGACCTCCGATGTAGCTGAAGTTGTCGTCCCGGAGGATACGATCTTTGCGCTTGGCGATAACCGAAGCGACAGCACGGACAGCCGCGTGATCGGGTTTGTATCCGATAAAGAGGTTGTAGGCCGCGCCGATATTATTTTTTGGCCGCTGAACAAGCTGGAGTTTATTAAGCACTGGACAAAATGAGGTGAGTAAATGACCATTCAATGGTTTCCGGGTCATATGACCCGGGCGAAACGGCAAATACAAGACAAGCTGAAACTAATCGATCTTGCCATCGAACTATTGGATGCCCGAGTTCCGCTTTCAAGCCGCAATCCGATGATTGAGGAAATATTGAACGGAAAGCCAAGATTGATCGTACTGAATAAATCCGATTTGGCTGATCCTAAGACAACGGAGCAATGGATGGCTTATTTTCGCAACGAGGGCCATGAATCGATTGCAATCGATTCGTCAACGGGCACGAAGGTAAATGAGGTACCGTTAAAGGCGAAGCAGATTTTACATGAGAAAATTGCCCGTCAGATCAACAAAGGAATTAACCCGCGCGCGCTTCGCGGCCTTATTGTCGGCATACCGAATGTCGGGAAATCGACGCTGATCAATAAACTCGCCGGCCGTGCGATTGCTTTAACAGGCGACCGTCCAGGCGTGACGAAAGGGCAACAGTGGATAAAGATCGGTACGGAAATGGAGCTCCTCGATACGCCAGGCATTTTGTGGCCGAAATTCGAGGACGAGCTTGTCGGCTATCGGCTTGCGATGACGGGCGCGATCAGGGAGCAAATCTTGAACGTTGACGATATTGCTTTTTTTGCAATGCGTGAACTGGTAGATCGCTACTGGCCTAACATCAAAGAACGTTATGAGCTTGAAACACCGCCGAAGGATACATCGGATTCGGATGAAATCGTGCGGGTAATGGAAGACATCGGGCGGCGCAGAGGATGCCTTGTTAGCGGCGGACACGTCGATTTGGAGAAGACATCAGGCATTATTTTGCGTGATTTGCGCTCAGGAAAGCTGGGACGGATTACGCTTGAGGCTCCGCCTTATTGATGTGAAACGGGGGAACGTAACGTGCTGCAATACGAACAGTCGTTATGGCAGGAAGGCTATAAAGCCATTGCGGGCGTAGATGAGGTAGGACGGGGCTGTCTCTTCGGAGATGTGGTCGCAGCTGCCGTTATTTTGCCGCCTGGCCTGGTGATTGAAGGGGTAAATGATTCAAAAAAGCTGTCCGAGAAGAAACGTGACCAGCTTTACGATATTATTTTGCAGGAATGCGTCGCCTGGTCGGCGGCTCGCGTCGACGCAGAAACGATCGATCGTATCAATATCAAGCAGGCGGCACGGCTTGCCATGAAGATTGCCGTAGAGTCTTTGCAAATTCAATCCGATTATTTGCTTATCGATGCGGAGAAAGTGGATGTGGCATTGCCGCAGCAATCCATCATCAAAGGGGATGCGACGAGCCAGAGCATTGCAGCTGCATCAATAGTAGCCAAGGTTACCCGCGATAGGCTCTGCGCATCGGAATGGGAGACGGAATACCCTGCATACGGAATCGCGATTCATAAAGGCTACGCAACAAAGCTGCACCGTGAACGATTGCTCGAAAATGGGCCAAGCCCCCTGCATCGCAGGTCGTTTCTTGGCAATTTGTTTTCGGAGGAGCAATTATTGCTTTTTTAACGGCTCCTTTTTATGAAATGAAAAAGGATTTAACGCTCGATTAGTAGTACGAGGCAAAGAATGCCTTGTGTACTTATCGGGCGTTATTTTGTTTGGAGAACATTTTTTGGGGCGAATAGCTTCATGCTTTGCGCATGATGACCGATATAAGGCTTATAGGATTAATGCAGTCGCAAGAAAATACATAGAGACAGCAAGGAACGCTTAGATGCGCAAGTTGGCGCAAAAGCAGCGGAGGCGGATGAGCAGATGAATATTAGCCAAATGATGCGAAGCTTCTTGGGTGAAGCTTCAAGTACGGATACAAGAGCGGTAGAGCTTAAGGTTGGACAGATTGTACGCGGAGTCATCCTGCAGGTGATGGAAAATAACGAGGCGCTTGTACAAATTAACGGTGTGCAGGTCAGGGCAAAGCTGGAGCTGCCCCTGCATGCAGGTCAAACCGCAATGCTTCAAGTCCAGCCGCAGTCAAGCGGAGCGCTCGTCATGCTTAAACAGGTTGAGCCAGGTCAAGTAGGCTTACCGGAGGATACGTTCAAGGAATGGGCGAAGCAGTTGGCATTGCCTGAACAGAAATGGGCAGTCCAGCTCGTGAAGGATTTGCGCAAGGAAGGCGTAATCCTTAACCGCGAGGTCGCGCAAGCATTTCAGCAGGCTGCCTCGGCGATGCCGGCAGGCGGCGATGCGGAGCAATGGATGCAGTCCGCCTCCGCTGCATTTAAACGCGGATTGCCAATGACAGGTGGCGCGGTGGGAGCCATGCAGCAGGTTATGTTTGGAAAAAGCGCGCATGAGCTGCTGGATACGCTGCAGCAGCAGCTTTCGACGCTGTCGATGAGCAAAGCGGATGGCCTGGAAACGGAAAGCAAGCCAATAAACCATGCCGCAGTTCGCGTGCAAGCCCTTCTGTCAGAAGGAATGGAGCTCCTTCGCGGTGCGGCAGCTGCGATAGAGGCCGCAAGCTCGGATGGTGACGCTGGAAAAGAAGTCGCTGCCGCGAAAACCCAAAATATGCCGAATGTAAAGCAAGACACGCAGCAAGAAAGTACAGCTAAGATGAATACTTTCGAGGAAGGTTCTGCAGATAAAGGTTTGCCGCAAACCGTCAAGCCGGCAGCCAACCAGCCTAATTGGCTTGGCCAGATGATGAAATGGATGGGGGTGGATCACGAGCTGCAGCTTGCGAAGTCGCTTACGAGCGATCCTCAGCCGAACCAGCCGGTTCAATCAACACCGCCGTCATCGACGCAGTCGGCTTCTTCCGGAGATACTTCCGTAAAGCAACCTTTGCTTGCCCATAATCCCCCCGTTACGCCTAATAATCAACCCGAGGGGACGATTAAACAAGGAACCGTGCCAACAGCCGATGTTGAGCAAGCAGTTAAACTGGAGTTTACTGAAAGCGAAGAACAGCGTCCGGTTAGGGTACAAGACTACAGGCAAGGTATTGAAAGGGCTGCAGGGCTCGTCGCAGCGGGGATAGCTGACAGTATTCAATCGCCGGACCCGGCGCCTGCGGTACAGCATGAATCACTTAAAAGCGCACTCCTGGCTCTGGTATCAGCGGATAATACGCCGCCAGCGGTAAAAGAGACCGCTCAGCAGCTTGTGCAACAAATAACGGGGCAGCAGCTTTTATTAACGCCTGAGCGCAATAATTCAGTTCTTACCCATGTAACGATGTTTATTCCACTTAATAGCGCAGACGGCAAACAAACCGCATCCGTGCATATACAAACAAGACGCGGAAGCAAAGGCGAATTAGACTCTTCCAATTGCCGACTGCTGTTCAATTTGTCCATGAATACGCTTGGCGATACGATGGTTGACGTGAATGTCATGGACAAAATCGTAAGCTTGAATTTATGGAATGACCATCCGGCTATATCTGGGCTTGCAGAGTCTTCCCGGACCGAAATCGCAGGCAGCCTTCAGGCTGCCGGCTACCAGCTGCTCTCTTTGCGCACTACGCCGCTGCCAAAGGCCAACGAAAATAAAGGGGAAGAAGCCTCACCGACGGCATTGGCGCCTAAGAATCAGCAAATGACCGAAATGTCCGCTTTTTCAGCGAACCGTTATAAAGGAGTGGATTATCGGATATGACCAGCGACCAAGAAAACAAAGCGCAGCCGGCAAAAGTTAAGAAAGCGGTAGCTCTTCGGTACCAGCCGGGTGAACGAACGGCTCCGGTCATGGTAGCCAAAGGAAAAGGGTATATCGCAGATCTCATACTTGAGCGGGCAAAAGAAAATGGGATTCCCGTTCAAGAGGACTCCTCGCTAGTCGAGGTGCTCTCCAGGCTCGATATCGATCAAGAGATTCCTCCAGAGCTTTATACGTTGGTAGCTGAAATTTTGAGCTTCGTCTATCGCTCAGACCGCAAAGCGAGGGATATGATTGACGGATAATGGGAAGGGTTACCTGAGTGCACAGAACAAACGCGACAGTAGAAAGCAAACTGGCGAGCTTGGCGAGAATGCAGCTTGCGTTTATTTAACCGAAGCGCAATATTCCATCGTTGAACGGAATTGGCGTTGCCGCAGCGGAGAGATCGATATCATCGCAGAATATGAAGACAGGCTTATATTTATTGAGGTGCGGGCGAGAAGGGAAGGCGGCAGGTTCGGCACGGCGGCAGAATCTGTCGACTATCGCAAGCAGCAAAAGGTGAGGAATACGGCACAGGTTTATTTGCGCAGCATTGGGCGCTTGGATGCTTCTCTGCGGTTTGATGTCATTGCTGTTACGATAGACCGAATAGATGACAAAATTATCGCATGCAAGCATTATCAAGGAGCTTTTTAGCGAATCCGCCAAATAAGGGCTCTTTTAGGAGTACACCACACGCTGCGAGAGCCTTTTTCATGTGATTAGGGCAGCGGCTTGTCGAGACCGCGAAATTGGATGGCCTCGGCAATGTGCGCCGCTTCAACGAAGTCGCTTTCTTCGAGGTCGGCAATCGTTCGCGCCAGTTTGAGCATTCGGTCATAAGCACGCATGCTGATTCCGAGCGCTTCAAATGCATTTTCCAGCAGGCTTACCGCTTCTGGCTTTATAAGAATGGCTTTGCGCAGAGCTGCGCCTGTAAGTTCGGCAGCGGAATTGAAACAACTGTCTGCCGTGCGGGCTTCTCGGAAATCCCTAGCTTTTTGCACCATAAGCTTCATTTGAGCCGTATTGAGCGAAGGACCGGATAAGTGATGATCCAGCGAAATCGGACGGGGAACCTCCAGCTGCAAATCGATCCGGTCAAGCAGCGGGCCCGATATTTTTGAACGGTAACGACTAATTAGAGTTGCGCTGCAGATACAGTGCTTATCGCCGTATTCGTGACCGAAATAACCGCAAGGGCAAGGATTGAGAGAGGCGGCAAGCATGATGTTTGCCGGAAACTGAAACACGGCTTTTGAGCGGGAGATGGTTACGATGCGATCCTCAAGCGGCTGCCGCATAACCTCAAGCACCTGCCGCGGGAACTCAGGCAATTCATCGAGAAATAGTATGCCGCGGTGTGCAAGGGTTACTTCCCCAGGCTTCGGAATGGAGCCGCCGCCGATTAAGCCTCCCGGTGAGAGTGTTATAAAAAGGTAGTAGTAAATATGTATAAACAAAATTAATAAAGCCGATTCCCCTCTAATTAAAGGGTGAAGTCGGTTTTATTAATTTTGTTTCCATCAAGTCAATATTGAATAAAGAACAAATGTTCTCATATGATGTATACACTACTAAAAGGGACGGTGTTTTCATTGTCTAAGAAATTAACAGGAAACGGATTCTGGGAAAGCAGCCGTATGATGCTGCCTGAATACAAATCAAGAATTATCGAATTGGCTCAGCAACAAAAGAAGAGAGATCGAATTCAACTCGATGAACAGGAATGGGAAAGTATCTCTCAGGCCGTAGGTGACTCTCTAAGCCATCGTAAGGAGATTGTCCTCAAATGTACCATCCCCTAGATGAACATGCCATAATCGGCATCGTGGGGCGCGTTGATCATTTGAAAGGTCGCTTCATGGTCGATGGAGAATGGTTTCAAATCAAAGATATCGAAAGTGCTCAGCTTGACTATTGATCGTCAGAAATTAATCGAGCATCTTGAGTTTAATGCTGAGCAGCTCCGTTTCAAGATTGATGGTTATGAAGAAGCCAAGAGTATCGATAGCGGAATGATTCTAATGTGGGTTGCAAAGAAGATTATGCTTACTAATCTACTGGACGATTTGTATCAAGGGAAGTTTGACACAGAAAAAAAGCCACTTAGCGAACTTTGAATTCGCAAGCGGCTTTCATATAGTGCATGCCGTCAATAGTGACTGTATGCTCATCCTGTTTTTCGATTACGCCGCCGAAGTCAAATGTTTCTCCGTCTAGCCAGACGATGACAGGTGTTTTGTTGAACATAGCAGCTGATATGTGGACATCGGTGGTTAAGATGAAGCCGGATTTAAACATGTAATTCATCTCCTTACTGACATATTTCGCCATGAAAGTGAAATTTCCTTCCTGTTGGAGAAATGGCGAAGGAGTTTTATATTAACGTATGGTAATTCGTGTAAGGTTAAGTTTTTTTGGTATAAGTTCTAGTTTATAAGCTTCATTTTTTAATATTTCATTAACTTTGTTAGTAGATTTTTTAGCCTGTTCGCATAGTTGATTAAATTCTTTTATTTTGTCTGGATATTGATCCCTATATATGTCCTTTGAATTTAAAAAAAATGAAATTTCCTTAGCAGCATGGTTTAATTGCTGTTCATTTTTTCTTAATATGGAAATGTGATTTATTACATCTTCCGAAAGTAAAGACCTTGGAATCAATAGATCAACATTTGCTTTAATTTTGGGGACACTCAATTCGTTAGATATTACGGCTCTGTGATTTCCTCCATAACTAACTACAAACTTGCCAGTTGGTAGCAAATAAAGATCTAAGTCTCCGGGAAATTCATCTTTCCAACCGTTTTGAAGTATTGATTGATAAAGACGAGTCATTTTTTCGTCTGCTATCAGTTTTTCGGGAGGCCATAAACTAAGCCCAATTATATCGTCAGGGAAAACATCACATAGATCTAAATAACACAACTCATATTCATCATAGTCTTCAATGATTTCATTAGCAGGTCTCCATTTTTTCTTAACGGAAAGTTTAGGTATCAAATATCTCACCTCGTATGGATATGATACAAAGGTTATGTTTCACTAATAAAATTATGACTTTAAATGGTCGCTCAAATGAGCGGCTTTTTAGTTTGTACGGAGAGAAATATCTTGATAGAAGATATGGGGCTCATAAGAATTAAGGTTATAGAAGTGCTTCACTAAAAGATTCATTTAGTTTGACAAACCTGAGATAAATTACCGATTCCATCGTATAATTGTTTGAAGAAAAATAAATGTCTGATTGTATTGCGTTCAGGGGGAGACTTAATTAATGGGAAGAACTATACAAGCAGATACCCAAGGTGGAGACACATCTTGTACAGTTTGTTTGGGGATAAAGATGATTGACTGCAAGAAATGCGATGGTTATAGAGGGACTGCCGTAGATGCGATGGAGTGGGGAAAGTTGCTTGCTGGAAATGTTGTAGCATAGAAAGTGAAAACTTTAAGATTGATTGACATTAGAAACTCGCAATTACAGTAACAACTAAGGAGTGTACATGATGGATTCGATATTATTTATTGCAGCTTGGGCTATTATTGGGATTTTTATTGGTGGAGTAATAGTATTGATTAAAGCTAAATTCAAGAAATAAATTTACAGCGAAACACGGATTTCATTAAGCTAACGGCAGTTTAATGGAATTTATGGGAAGGAATTTATTTTGAGTGTTTAAATATTATAGAGGGGGACATTGGTATGAGGACTGAGATTATCAGATCTAGTTCCGGCGAAGAAGTGGTTGTAACTAATGATGAGTTACAATATATTGACGTACTTATTAACGGGTTCTGTGAATCAAAGGAAATTATTATTTTTACATATAATATAGATAACGATATGATTAGTAAGTTAAGAAAACTTAGTGGAGAAATAATAGTACATTTAGTTATCAATAATATCACATTCAATAAACTTGAAATGTTTAAAACTCTTCATCCAAGAAATTTTAATTGCAAATTAAATGTGTATTTTTGTGTATTAAATCATGCAAAATTAATTTTAACGGATAAACACTTTTATTTTGGGTCAGCTAATTTCACGGAATCCTCTAAAAATAATATTGAAATTGGAACAATTACAAAAACCACATCTGATTTAGTAGAAAAATTAAAAAAAGTTATTCTAAATGTGAGTCGAGTATCCGCGATGATAGGATATCCAGATTTACTAATTCAAGATAAGATTGAAACACTACAACAGCAAGTCCCTTATTCTGTTTACAACAATCTAGATATGGTAGACAGTGAAATAGATGATATTATTTATGACGAGCTAATTGAAAGGAAAGGAAACATAAATAGTTTATTAGAAATACTCATGGGACATATAGACATTATAGAGGATGATGCATTAAAAATTTTTTTAGAGTCACTTCAAGTGGTATTAGAGGAAGTTGATGAAGATTATCCTGAAACATGGGATTTTGAAAATGAAATAGATAATGAGAAGTTGCATCAGTCAATTGAATTTATAAATACTCAAAAAGAGTTCATTAATAATAAAATCAATGGTTTAAGTGAGTTAAATGATGATGTGGAGAACGTAAGTGAAATTGATTTGGAGGACATAGGTTATTTACTTAATGATATTATTATAAAACTAGAAGAAAAGGTAGAGTTATTAACAAACATGGAGGAAACACTTGAAGAATTATCAGGATATTTGGAAACCCCATCAATTGAATCAAAACGCGAAAAAGCAAGAATGGAAGTAGAAAGTAAAGGATTTATTGTTAAAAACGAACAGATAATATACCTTCCAAATGAAAAAATAATTGAAGAAATTGATTTTAGTTACGTTAATCCTCATTTAAAAAAAGAGGAAGTTAGAAAAAAGTTGAGCGATCAATTTGCATATTTTAGAGAAGAAATAATAAAATATACAAATCAATAAGATATAATTAATTTATTCGGTAATTTTGCCAACCTCTTAAGCCAACGGAGAAAGTTTGTTCAATAAAAGAGAAGTTTTATCCGCCGAATGCAGGTCGCCTCGACAAGCATCATCTTATGATGGTGCTTTTTTATATGTCATTTGTCGAGTTTTATAGACCCAAATTACTACTCGTGTTATTCTAAATAATGGGCATTTATGTCATTACATACAGGTCAAAGTGATCATTCGATGGACAGAAAATGGCCTTAGTAACAGATATATAAGGATAATTAAAACACGAGATTTCAACAACCTCTGAGGTGAAAAAAGTATGGGAGCAATGGCTGAACGTGAGAAAGAACGTAAGAAAGAGTATATTGCTAAAAGAGGTATCAAACATCTATATCACTTCACAAGAGTGGAAAACATCGAAAACATCTTCAAATACGGAGTATTACCAATTTCAGAACTAGTTAAGAAGGAAATCGGATTCTTACGTAATGATATCAATCGACATGATAAGTTGGTCGATTTCACCAGTTTTTCTGTGAGTTTTCCTAGCTACAGAATGTTATACAAACTAAGACAGCAAAACCCTGAAGCCATTTTCGTAATACTTGAGCTTCCAATTGAAATCATCTTTGAAAAGTTGAGTTATTATTCTTATGATAATGCTGCAAAAATGAAGAATTATTGGGATAGAGATGGTATTGGTTGTCTTATTAGTATGTTTGAGAATCCTTTTGTGGGAGATAGAGAAGCCACTAATATTCCGACTCACTATCCAACTTCTCCAGAAGCCGAGATCCAAGTAGTAGGAAAAATCGAATCCAGTTTGATTCAAAAGATAATAATTAGAGATTCAGACTTGTTAAGAAGATTCGAGAGTGATGTGATAAAATCGCGCCTTTTTGTAGTAGACCCTTCATTATTTGAAAGAAGAATGGACTGGAGATTTTGGCAGAAGATAAAATACTAGATTTATTAGGAGGAGATACAGGTTGAAAGATATCGTTAAGGAAATGACGCAAGAACAATTTCTAAGCAATTTACGGAAAATTGGACTATTTGTAGCTGGTGGTTTAGGGGTGTCTATTGTTTACAAGTCTTTCAAAAGCAAGAAAACTAAGTATAAGGCTGGTCATGGAAATACATACTTTGAAACAGAATTTGAGGAAAAGTGAGAAGATTAAAACGGCATTTCAAAGTGAAAGGAGAGAATATTATTACATCAGTAACTCATAGAATTTCACAGATAAAGCAGCCTCGTGGAGGTTATATTAGACCAAAAGAATTTTCTGAAACAGTTTTGTTTGATGGGATTGGACTTAATCCAGAAGAGAGCATTCATGCAATTTTAGTTGGACTGGCAGTAGATTATATGACCCGTTTTATTATGGGGGTTCCAGCGGAAGAAGCATTTAAAATTTCACTGTTGGGTTCGCAAATTATTAGGCAAGAGGATAAAGCAAAGAAGTTCATAAGCCAGATAAAGGGACTGGATGATCTGTCCATAACATATGCCTGCAAACTTGTTGGCTATGATGTGTGCAAAAGAGCTGGTTCAGCAGGATATCAGCCTGTTGAAACTATTATTGCAGACGAGAGTACCATATTTAATATTCGAACAATGGTAAACCGTAGTGTTGATTTTTTGGGTAATTTTGGGCCAATCATTAAAGAGGGCTTCACCTTTGAACATGGATATACACCTACAGTTACATCAGGTGATGGAGACTATCTCACTGAAGATACCTTGTGGGATTTTAAAGTGTCTAAGAATGCACCAACAAACAAACAGACCCTTCAATTGTTGATGTATTATATTCTTGGTCATCGTTCGATCCATAAAGAATTTCAAGAAATTAAGAAATTGGGGATCTACAATCCAAGACTTAATATAGTCTATCTGTTGGAAATTTCAAAGATTGATCTTATGGTGAGATTAGAGGTGGCTGCTTCTGTTCTAGGTGTTGTAATAAAATAAAGTGATAGACTAAATATGTAAATAAAAACTGGATTTCAATATATAGTTAGAAACTTTATTAACTGAAAAGAGGAATATTCGTGATAAAATTGTTGGCACACAAAGGTTTAAAGTTCAAGCATTATCATTTAAAAGAAAGGACAGTATTTTATAATGACCAAATGCTTAATGATAATATTATTATTTGTCAAGATGTGATTAGAAAGAATAATAAAACCTCGATTGTAATTACGGTAAAACATTATAATGAATTTCAAGCAATTGAATGGATTATGTGTTATGCGGATACAAATTCAATAGCAGGAATTCAGATTTACAGAATAATACTAGATATTTATGAAATGTATAACGATTTTCCGCTTGTATTGTTTTTAGAAATGCTTACTGAGACAATGATTGGTTCTACACACCCAGAATCTCAAACACCAGAAAGTAAGAAAGAGATGACAGAAGCATTTAAAATGGAGATTGATCTATTGAAAAATGATGACAATACCTAAATGCAATTAAAAAGGATATTTTAGAGGAGAGATCTAGATGAATTATGTGGGTAAAGTAGTGGTCATTAAAATACAAGGCAATACGATTGAAGCAAGAGTGTTAAGTCAAAATGATGAGCTGCTTGTGGTGTCCCAAAAAATAGGTAGTCATGAGATAACTCATAATGCATCTGTGAGTAATGTTATTAATGTTATTGAAAGTGAATAAATTCAATATAGATAAAAGGGTTAATTTTTCTTAAATGGGGTTGAGGAATCTGCTGAAAAAATTGATTCGTTCGTTTAACTCGGAATTCATGCATTATTATAAACATTGGGAACCATCTTTTATTAGGTATGATTCATTTGAAACATTCTGTAAACTGTATGATAAGGATAAGTATCGATTAGTTTCTATTCGGAATTTAGATGACTTTCACAAAAGATGTTTATATATCGAAACTGAAAAATGGGGTGTTTGCACTGGAATTGGACTTTTTTTTGATAAGTTAGAAGATGAACCTAAACATTATTTAAATAAAGATGCTGAAGAAAAAAGAGCGTTAGAATTGCGTCAAAAAGTCATTGAGAAGTACGGAAATGATACTGACCCTAAGCTTGGAATGACAATGGAAGAGGCTGCTATTTTAAAATATAGGAATAATAGTTATGATAAAATAACTTCACAAACCATAACAGATGCAAACGGAACGTGGAATATATGGCATTACCATTTCTATTCTCAAGAAAGAGAGTTCATTGGGACGGAATTACAGTTCTTGAATGGTATTTTAATTAGAATTCATAATAGCTATTAAGTAAATAAAATGACTGTTTCATTAAACGACGAATGGTGGGTTGATCAAATGAGATTGACAGAACTTGCAAGTGTAATTCTGAGAAAAGATATTCCGACATTTCCGTACAATCCCGATCATTTAGAAAAGAGAGAAATGATATTCAGAATGACACCTTTTACTGATATTAATCAACAAGGGGGTATTTGGTATCCAGATGTTACAATTACTGAGAGCTTCCAAGAGCAAAGGAATGATTTTAGATTAACTGAAGGTATTAAAATAGTTGAGCAGTTTCTTATTGATAAAGGGGTGGCTATAAAACTAGATGAGAAGACTGATGCAATTTTCACACTGTTGCATGAAGAAGGACATTGGGATTATTATGTTCGATATTATATAGATCTTGGTAAGTCAGGTAATGCATATAACGATGACAACGCAAAAATTTCAGATGAAATGGGAATAACTTCACTGAAAAAACAGGTACAAGCAAACAATGAGCTGTACGGAGAACTTCAAAGAGTATATAGGGAGCATCCTTTCGAAAAATATGCAGATGAATATGCTGTAAAAAAGATGAAAGAAATAAACAATTAATTTGATTTCATGTTTTTCTTATTAGGATAATAATACGGCTATGAAAGACCTGTTTCATAGATATTGAGGCGAAATTGACCACAAACTAATTTTTTGGAGGAATTGGAACATGAAAATCAAAAAGAGCATTACGCAACACCCAAATGACACATTCGAGGGCACATTACATGTTACGGACTGTGACGGCACAACGGCAGAAATCAAATGCGGCTGTGACCACGAAAGCATGGAGGACGCTATTGAACACCTTGACGAAATTGAGTTTGACTTGAATCGCTTTGACACCTTAGCGGAATATGATCTGTGGATGATTGAAGAGGGTTAATGTGACGGTTAACCACAAGAGACGATATCCGATAAAATGCAAGATTTATGAGGAATCAAACAAATCCCCTAAACCATTGGAAATCTAATGGTTTTTTTATATTCACAATTAGTAATTTGACGTGCACACGAAATAAATAAAGCGACCTTATTCACTTGGGTCGCTTTATTTTATATGATTAGATATAATTTTCTCTTATCTTCGCTTTACAAAACGAATCAACAACCTCTAACGAATCCGTAATTGTCTTAAATGGTAATGAACTCAAAACAGCGTCTCTGTAATGTTTATGATATTTCTTACTTAAACGTGAATCTAAAATACTTAGAATTCCCTTGTCTGTTTCAGAACGTATAAGTCTTCCTGTACCCTGTCTTAATTTTATAAGCATCTCAGGCAGCATTATATCATTGAAGGAATCCTTTGAAATAGAAACCTTATATTCTGTGATTGGATCGTTTGGAACAGGAAAAGGCAACCTTACAACTATTACTTGAGATAAATCAGAACCTTCAATGTTAATGCCTTCCCAGAATATTCCTGTCCCAAATAATACACCCTTACTTTCTCTAAATTCTTTAATTGTACCATCCTGTGTTGAACCTTCTTTTTGATAGATCTGTTTCCAGCTTGTTTTAATGGTACTCATTTTTTCTGAAATATATTTGAGATCATCTTTTGATGAAAACAGTACAAGTGATCTACCAGAGGTCATGTTGCACATGATAATGATTTTCTCGCATACATTATCTAAATAATCATTTTTTGATCTGTAGTCATACAGTGGTGTATCGTCAGCAATATACATCAACGCATTATCTTTATAATTGAATGGACTAATTTTAGGCTCTGAGAGGTCACCAGTGAAACCAAGCGATTTTTTTATATAACTATATTGTTCTGAAACGTTCTTGCCACCTTGACATAATGTCGCAGAAGTTAACACTGTAGAGAATTTTCTATTAAACAAGTTATCTTCTAAAGTGGATTGTATTTCTTTTGGACAGTAGCTCAATGAAACATCATTACCTATTTTGTTCGCCCAAACTAAATAATTATTGTCTACACCTTTTATAATTTCAAAAAGCCTTTTTAGTGAACTTAGCTCTTCAAGTGCATTATCTATTTCTCTTTCTCTCTTTCCAGACTCATAAACCGAGACGGAAACAATCAAATCTCCTATTACTTTATTCCACCTCTGATAATCTATTTCTAATGGAAACGTTACCTTATATCTCTCAGAACTCATATCATTCTCAGAAATCAAATAATTAACTTGTTCATTAATTATCTTGAAAAAGTTAAGAACTACTCTCAATATATACTTAATGTTCCTTATAGTTTGAGGATCGTTAAACCGTGCATCAAACAATTTCAATATAGCATTTAACATTTCAATGGTATCTTTTTTTGTAAACGAATCAGTGAGTGCACTACGTACTTTATCCTCTAGGTTGTGGGCTTCATCTATAATAATCATTGCTGGATCAGTTACAATAAACCCCTTACCACTCTCATTTTTACGTATCAAATCACGAATAAGTAGATCTTGATTAATTATAATTATATCAACATTGAAACCATTATCTGAAATGTCTAATCGCATTCGATAGAATTTGCAAGTGCTTCTAAAGGAGCAATTTTCAAATATACAACGATTCACAGCAACTGTATTCCATTGCTTATCAGTCACGCCGTGCTCAATTTCAGATCTTTCATTATATTCGCCTTCAGTAACACCTTTTATTAACCACCATGTATCACTATATTTAATATCATTTCCCTCTGTGCTAAATATGTCCATAGTTTTCATTGCACATGAATAGTGACTCATTCCTTTACCTACTACAGCATTGGTTACAAATCCTAATTTTTTAGATATAACACCAACATCAGATAATAACTGTTCAGACAACTGAATAGATGATGTTGCGATAACTACTGGCTTATTCGTTTTCTTATTAATTATTAAAGAAGGTATTAAATATCCAAAAGACTTACCTATACCAACACCAGCTTCAATTATTATATTAGTGCTATTTACATATGCTTCAGCTATATCAAGAGACATATTAACTTGATCTTCTCTATCCCTTAAACCATAATCTTCGTAATGATCATAAATATCAAAAATCTCATTCATCAAGCTACTTTCTATATTTTTATTGATGGATTTGTTTTCAGGGAAAAAGTAACCCCTCAGAATAGTAATCACCCTCTTTTGTTATGAGATTATTACTTTCTCTTAAAACAGAACTGATACCTACATGCTAATTCATTATAATTAGATAGAATACAATAGGAATATTGTACCATAACTTCTTGAACCTTGTCATTTTACATACTAGTTCCATTCATACGCTACGCTCATGTAGATACAATAGTGAAACATCGTATTATCTACAAGTCGATAAATCTTCTTAATATCGAATATTCAACCACGAAATTGTTAATACTTCCGCCGCTAGCAGCAATATTGTTATATGGAGAAACAATTTTGGGAGGTTGGAATTTTGGAGTTTTTATTAGAAGATATTGATATTTTTGATTTGAATTTATGCAACAAAATCGAAGAAAATATGATATTAGAGGGTAATCAGTTAAATAAAGAGTATGAATACAGGGTTACAGTCAGCTTTCATGTTGAACTTCTTAAGGATAGTAGATTCGATAATGTAGATGTGAAAGTTAGGAAACGGGAGAAAAATGAAACGAGGAAAGATAAGATTTATAATTTGCTTGATTTTCAAATGGACAAGATAGATAAAAGCCTTACTCATTGTGGAATCAGCATTAAGAATTTGAGCATACTGGGATATAATTAAAGTGGAGATAATAAGAATGGAATCTAATAAGGATAATCTTGCCACATAGAGAAAATCACAAACATCAATAAAAGTTAGGACGGTTATGCCTAGTGAGCCTTATACTCATGACATAATTGCAAAATATGCCTCCGAAAGACTAAGCAAAATATTTTCAGATTTAATGATGGCTATACGTGACAATAAGATAATCTCTGAAGCATTAGAGATTGAACCAACTGATGATGATAATGTGTTGTTTCAAGCATTTGTAGAGCAATATAAAGGATTGTGGCTCCATACGAGCGAAAACGAAAAAGCGTATTCGACAAACTGAAGACAAGAGTAGAGCAAGTTATAAATCAACGCATTGAGCAACACAAGAGAAAGATAAAAAAGAACCTTAGAAATGATTAAAGGTGCTTATATGAATAAAAAGAACCGAATTCTTAATTGAATCGGTTCTCTTTTAACTTTTGTTTGATGACTATACATGAATTTTCCCTCCGATAATTTAGCCAGGGTCATAGGAATCAGAGACGTTCCAGTTCCTGCACATCAACGTTACAAACGAGAAGGAACTTTACGCTTGGGTCAATATGTTTGAGGGTGATTTGGATAGATTGGCAGAGGTCACAGAAGCGTATAAGGCGCTGTTCAATAGTCCTCAGAGGGACGTTAAGCCGCATTAGGCTCTGAGCTCTGAGCGTTGATAAGTCGGATTGTCGGCTGTCAGGTTGAAATTATACATCGTTTTGTCGATTTTGAGTACTCGCCAATGAGATGGGGGAGAAAGAATAAACCAGTCATTGAATAGTTTCATTGAGGTGATTAGCAATTAGCTAGTCGCTGTCCAAATTGATAAGAGGTGATTTTCGTATATATCTATCATTATCTACAAACAAAAATAAACATTGACAATTGTTTGTCGATGTTGGTATATTTCCTATAGTGGGTGCAAAGTATGAATATGCGCCTACTATTTTCCTATTCTGTTTGAGAGGAGTTGTTACCAATCATCTCATAAAATCCAATTTTATAGGCTTTTTCATCATGAGATCATCTTAAAGGGGATGGTCTCTGTAAAGTCATTTATATATGTAAACTAGAGATATATCCATATTACCATTTACACATGTAAAGTCAATATGTTTTTATGAATTTCGATATTTCATTTCTAAACTATTTATAAGAGAACAAATGGAGGCAGAGCAGATTTGAATAACACAATCATAATACATAGTGTACGTATGACTGGATGGTTAATGTTCAATGCAATCAAGACTTAAACGACGCAGCTAAGAAAGTATTCGTATTCCACAATACAGTTAAGGTTAAAGCGTTAATGAGTGCATTAAGTGAAATAATCTACTACAAAATCGTAGTAGTTGTTTATACGATAAAACATCCATTACATATTCGTAGTACATTGTATCAACTTCTACTACATAATCGTAGCACATTATCAATTAACTACTACTAAAGTGTAGCTGTGGTGCCAAGACCATATCTCTATAAGTATTTAAATAATTAATACTACTATAATAAGGTGATGGATGAAATATTGACGCTACGCTTGAGAAAAGAAAAAGTTCAAGTTCAAAAGATAAGAGCAGCTTAAACATGAGGAAAATGTGATATTTCTAATTTTTATTTATTAATTAGATGTGCATTCAAAATTTAAAATGAGAGAAGACGATTCGATATTATGATGATTAAAATTCCAAACGATGCATTTACTATTCAAGGAGATAGGAAACTGTCACCAGATGAAACTATTACCTTTTCGTTTCTGTTCAAGTATCGCAATGTGGATGATGACTTTACAACAACGATTGATTTAATAAGTCAAATATTGAAATTTAAAAAAGGTAACGATAGTGAGAACAAATTTTATATTAGAGATGTTGTTGTTTCTCTCCAAAACAAAGAATACATCAATTGTAATGTTGATGAGTTGACAAAATATACGAAGATTATCATAGGTAAGGTTATCAACCTAGAAAAGGGTTATAGCGGAATAGATAGTTCTGTTTTAGATGAGTTTTTGAATGAGGATTTAGACAAATCCAAATTGAAATTCTACATATATGCTGATGTTAACCGGTTCATTGATGGAAACAAATTGAGTTATGACGTTATTTCATCTAAGTGTAACTACTTCAATAGTATCAAAAATCACTCGGTAAGGACAATTCAGAATATTGTTAATGAGTTAGATGGTAAGTTTATTTATCGGTTTAGTGGTGACAGGATAGAGGGGAGTCCAGAACAAGAGGTCAATGTGTACTTTTCAGATCGTTACATGACTGAAGAAAAGAAGAGATTACATGCTAATCACATCAATATTAAAGTAAACAATAAAGCGAGAAGACGAAAAGATACGGAGATTATCAAAGACAATGCATTTTACGGTGATAATCTGACCGTCAAAGAGTTAAAGAAAGTATTGAAGGAATCTAATTGGGGCAAGAAAGATAAGTTTGGACAATATGAAATATTGAAATATGGAGATTATTTTGCTTATAGATTAGCGAAAGACGAACACGTAGCAATAATATTTGTGAAAAAGTGCGAGTTTAAAATCGAGTCAATGAATGATGATCCTGAATGTATTTATGATCTTGAAGCTTGGGAACAAGAATATCTTCAAGACACGTATCAGCAAAAAGAGACCAATGAGGATCAGTTTGAACAACAAGCCAAGGTTGATGTTCAAAGCGGAGTGAGTGAAGATGATTACGATTATGAGGGAAGCAATCCATTTTAATTAAACTCATGGCAATGATCTCAGCCGTCAGATTCGGCCTTAAAGATAGCAATTTGCTTATCAATGTAACGAGAAGCTGCATGATCATAGTATATCTCGTTACAGTCAGTACATTTAGTTGCTTGAATATCAGTAATAACAATTTTCTTATCATTTACTGTAGCCTCAATCGTATCATTTATTTGTTCAAGGTTCTTCGATAGGCATTCAACACAGGTTTTCATGATTGATTCACACTCCTTTGGTTTATTGTAGCATGTTGTAGCATTTGATGGAAATGAAGCATTCCGCTGCTATGACGGAGAGGTGAAGTTCAGGGTGAACGTCACGGTGACGGTCACGATTAAGTAGATTCGCTGCTCCTTCATAGTATTGGATCAATTACAGGCAAAAGTGCTCATAATATCGATTCTGAGCCTCGATTCATATGACTATTATTAGGAAATATTATGTACTAGTTGAGGCTGGATAGATGTGTAGGGTAAGAATTATAACGATTCTATAAGATAATTATTATCATGTTGATAAAGTTGAGCATATTTGTGGTAGTCTGTAACGTGATATATTTGACAATTTCCGAGGATGGAATTGATTATTAAGATTTAAAGGAGGAGCGGGAGGGTACTCTTGCTCTTTTTTTATTTCTATTGGGTTTAGTTATTATATTTTATAAGTTTAATAAGGCTGATTATTATTGTGCTTATTGTTATTATTTTGGTTATATTTATAGGTTGTAGCGAACCGGATGCATAAGAAGACTATGAATGTATAATGAACGAATTAAACTCAATTACAAATTATGGTGAAAATCATGATTCAGAGGTTCATGATGTGATAGTCATTCAACGAGCGAGTTAGTTATTTTAATATTACTGAAGCAGAAGAGAATAAGATATGTCTTGAAGAAGCAACTAAGGATTTTTAGAAAGTATAAATAAAAAATGCTGTACAACTTATGTAAGTAGACGCTCATGTTATTCATACGATTGTTCTATAGCAAAATTTACGCCATTTTAAATTACAAAATATCCTTATATATCAACGGTTTTTTGAATTGATATTATAGCCTGAAAATAGGTCTGATGAGAAAATGTTGAAAAATAAGGCTTTTGCGATAGCGTCACGATTACATATTTGTTGAAGTTATGATATTCAAAGACAGTAACATAAACTCTGTTTGCTTAACTCGTTTTTACAGTAGAGTTTTAGGTTACCCTGCTCTTTAGTTGAGAAAAGACTTACGATTATGCCGGCAGTCTGTCGACATTTTACTATCGTTACCAATAATAACACATCAATCCCGACATCTATTTTATATTATTAGGATAACGAGGAAAGCAAGTAAAAGAAAGTTCTTATTAATTTTGCCGATACTTCCTCGATACCTTATTCGGAAATTGCGTAGAATTATTGCGTAGAATTACAGTTCTATGCTATAATGAGACATATATTAAACCAGGATAGTACATAAATACCCGATTAACAAACGAAAAATATTGCGTAGAATTATTTAACGACAATTTAAGGGGTGAAAGGTGTATGTTAGAGCGATTTCTTAATGAAGGTTTACGTGGAAAATCGGAAACGACAATCAGAACATACGGTCACGCTATCCATCAGTTTGAAAAATGGTTAGAGGGTGCAGGAACAGATTTAATAAACTATGCAAGGTCAGATGTTCAGCAATATATTGATTTCTTGTCAGCTAAGAAAAAGTCAGCATCTACAATTAACAAATTGTGGAACGCAATTAAAGCTTACTCTAAATGGGTTGGGAAGAACGATACTATTGAAGATATTGCTGTTGTGAAAGTTGCAGATATAAAGAAACAAGCGCCTAAAGCAATGGATAAGCTTGAACGCAATAAGTTGATTAGAGATATTGACCGTACAGGCAATAAGAGAGATTTTGCTATTCTTATGACGTTGCTTATGACTGGAATCAGAGTATCTGAATTAACATCTCTTGATCGCTCAGACATTGATCTAAGCGAACGTAAAGGGACGCTAGTAATTAGGTCAGGCAAAGGTAATAAGGAGCGTGCACTGCCACTCAACGTGGAAGCAAGAAGGGCTATTGAAAAGTATTTGGAACAACGTCAAGATAACTATCCAGCCCTTTTCATTAGCAACAGACAAGAACGTATCAGCATCAGAAGCGTTCAGCATCTAATGGAGAAGAATGGTCACAATGCGCATCAAACACGCCACAGCTTCATAACAGGACTAGTTCGTTCAGGTGAGGACATAAGTGTGATACAGAGCCTTAGTGGTCATAGTTCAGCAGATATGATTCTTAGGTATTCAATGCCAAGTGAGGAAGATAAACAGAGAGCAGTTGAGAGCATATACAAGGACTAGCCACCTGAAAGCGTGGCTTTTTAGTTGTTTATGAGTGGGTGGGGGGTAGTTTACATCAAATGCATGTTTATGCATTACAGAGGTGCCTGGAACTGATACTAGCGAACAGGGTAGTTAGAAATGAAGCGATAGCATAGGGTGTGCTATCGTTGCTGCAGCTTACGGCAAGATCGATTCGAATGAAAAACAAAAAATGACTGGCTACATGAGCCGCAGCGAAGACCTGAAAGTCTTCGACATGAGCGATGTCATTACTCGATTCAATCACTGGAATACAAAAAAGAGCAGGAGGGATAAACCCCACTGCTCATTTCCCTATTCACACGCAACTCCATCTTTATCTCGGTCCAGTTTAGTGCTGTATCCAGGATCGCCTTCATAAAGCGGATCTTTACCGGCATCACGTACTGCAGTGCAGTTTGCGTAGTATACGTCTTCTTCTGTAGCCGAAGGATTCGGGTCCGGACTCTCCATTGGCTTCTCACTGGCTTCCGGAGTCATAGCCGGTTGAACTGGGAAGAGGTTTTTGGGTTTCTCAACGATAAACAGTATCTTCTCTCCGTCCTCATATGCCGATAGTTGATGTCCAACCCAGCTGCCAGACCCGCGGTTATCGCTCGATTCCACATAGGCAACGCTTGCCCCTTTACCACCTTCTTCGCACATGGCCATCGGCCACTCGTCACGATCGTAACCTTCACGTGTATCTATTCCCGACAGTGACTCTTTGCGGTTCTCTTCGGCTCCATCTCTGTCGATCGTACAAACGTCAGAATAACCTTGTTCGATCGCTCCGAGGATGTGCAACGCAGTCTCGGGATACTTGTCACTTGGGAATTCCAGAACGTAGTCATAGTCGTCGTGTTCTGTCTGGATATTGGCTGACGATGTCTCGGTTACTGTCGGAGTTTCGGAAGCTGATTGAGTAGCTTCAGGTGACGTAGATGGGGCTGGGGACGTCAATGAGTTCGTTGATGTTGGATGTGAGGATGCACTGTTCAGGGCGGCTTCAGATTGACCGCATCCTGTGATCAATAAAATCAGTGCTAAATATAACGTGACGATTCGTTTCATTCATTTACCCCTTCCTTTCACACAGTAATTTAATTTTACAAAATCCTGTCGACTATAGCGATAGAAACTTGTGGCCAATGAATCGAAGACTCTTGTTCAAGGTTTCTGCGGATTGTAACAGATCACATCCCAGGATAATATGATCCCGCATACGGGGCATGTGGAGTGCGTGGTAGTGCTATATCGGGGTGGTCAGTTGAAATAGCTTGATACAATAGGTTTGGTTGATTTCAGTTGAATATTGAAATGTGTATTATGTTCCCTCGGACTAATGGTTCGGGGGATTTTTTCCCCCGGGGTCTTATTTTTACGCGGAAAAGACGATTACCTCATACAGATGGTAGGTAGTTTTGCTTATAATAACATTTTAATGGGCGTAGAGCCGTGGATATAGGCTTGGGGAATACAAGTGTTGATAGTTTTAAATTGATATTATTCGCGGTTAGGAATATTATTAGAGCATATGATGGAAAGGAGTTTTTTCATGGATTATATGTCTGCGAAAGAAGCTGCTTTAAAATGGGGAATATCAAAGCGGAGAGTGCAGACTCTTTGTGCGGAAGATAGAATCAAAGGTGCTTCTAAGGTTGGAGTGTTTTGGGTAATACCTAAAGATGCAGAAAAACCTGAAGATGAAAGATTAAAAATAAATAAGAATTAGCAGAGGATTTCCTTGTAGGAGGGTTCAGATGGTGAATAAAAAGAGGGGACCCTACGAGATATAAAAAAATGTAATGATTAAAGGCGGTTTGAATTTTCGCCGTATTGATTACATACGAGTTTTGCTTTTTACAAGCTATTTAACAAAAATAAGTGTTCCAGCTTAAACAGGCCGCGGGTGATGGTAAATTCATTTTAGAACCTGGTACTCGAAATTTAAGAAACCTCTTTGTTAGTATATATGTAGTATCGAGTTAATGTAATATGATCAAGCTGAAAAAACTAAAAATTAATGGAGGATACAAAGTGATTACATCAGAAGAAATTAAACGTAGATTATGGGACTGAGCAAATGAATTACGTGGCTCAATGGATGCCAGCCGTTATAAAGATTACATGCTTGGTTTGATGTTCTATAAGTTTTTGAGCGATAAAACGTTGGAAGAATTCAAAATAAGCAGCGGTTTAGGGCAAATAACTGAATCTGAATTAGTTGAGGAGTATGTAAAGGCAAAAATAGAATACGGTGCAGAACTAGATAAAATGCTTCAAATAGCACTTGGCTATTATGTTGCTCCTGAATATCTCTACCAAGCGTGGTTAAAAGACATTAATTCAGGAAATTTCGAAGTTCAAAAAGTAACGGATAGCTTGAATAATTTCGAGCGCACAATTGCTGTATCTAGTGATTCTAATGATTTCAAAGGATTGTTTTCAAGTTCGACACTTGATTTAACGGATACGGCTTTAGGTAGCAATCTAAACGAACGTAGTAAAAACATTAAGTCTCTGATTATGCTGTTTGCAGACTTGAACATGGTAGCATTGCAAAAAGGCGATGTATTAGGTGATGCGTATGAGTATCTTATCGGTCAGTTTGCAATGGAGTCAGGGAAAAAGGCAGGGGAGTTCTACACGCCCCAACAAGTTAGTGAAGTTATGGCACAAATTGTAGCAAGAGTGTCTGATGTTAAGACTATCTATGACCCCACTGTTGGTTCTGGTTCGCTACTTTTGACGGTTAAGAAGCATTTAGGTAAAGAAGTCCAAAAGGATTTGAGCTATTACGGGCAAGAAAAGAATACAGCTACCTATAACTTGACTCGTATGAATTTATTACTTCATGGTGTCCGCCCAGAAAAAATGACGATTAAAAATGGGGACACGCTTTCGCATGATTGGCCCGAAGACCCAGAACGTCCGAATGAAGGTGTACAGTTTGATGCAGTCGTTATGAATCCACCTTATTCCGTAAAAGGATGGAACAAAGCAGGGTTAAAAGTCAGTGACCCTCGTTTTGAAATTGCCGGGGCATTGCCACCAGATTCAAAAGGGGATTTCGCATTCCTTTTACATGGATTATTTCACTTAGGTCAAAATGGTACGATGGCGATTGTCTTACCTCATGGAGTGTTATTCCGAGGTGGGGTTGAGGGAGAGATTCGTGAAAGGCTGTTAGAGAAAAACTACATTGATAGTATCATTGGCTTGCCGAGTAGCCTATTCACCAATACAGGTATTCCAGTAGCTGTGATGATATTGAAGAAGGGGCGTAATCTAGATAAGCCTGTCCTGATTATTGATGCCTCTCGCAGTTTTATTAAAGTCGGTAAACAGAATGTTCTACAAGAAAAAGACATTGCAAAAATTGTGGATACATATGTTGAGCGTAGAGAGGAAAAGGGTTATAGCCATTTAGCTAACCGTGGAGAAATTCTTGAAAATCAATATAACATGAACATTTCTCGCTATGTTGAAGCAATAGACGAAGAAATTCCCCAAGATGTGGATGCGCATTTACTTGGTGGGATTCCTCAACAGAATATTGAAGAATTGCAGGTTTTGCAGTCTACAGTGCCAGATATTTTAAATCAGTCTTTGAAGGAAATTCGT
Source organism: Paenibacillus sp. LPE1-1-1.1 (assembly GCF_040676435.1). NCBI lineage: Bacteria > Bacillati > Bacillota > Bacilli > Caryophanales > Paenibacillaceae > Paenibacillus > Paenibacillus sp. LPE1-1-1.1. The sequence goes on along the minus strand of NZ_JBEGHY010000001.1, from coordinate 273,579 downwards.
AGCGGTTATGTAGAACTCTTGAAACCAGTTGAGGAAATATCTAAGGAAATATTAAGTGACGCTCGCATTGTTGCAAAATCGAAAGAAATCGAAAGTAAAGCAAAATCATATGTTGATAAATATTGGGACATTTTACGAGTTGTAGACAGCAACAGCAATTTGAATCAGTTAATGGATGACATGCTTGTTGAAATCAAGACGATGTTGGCGGAGTTTAATTATATTGATGTTTATAACGGGTATCAGATTGTGGCGGAGATTTGGAAAAATTCATTGGTCCATGATACAGAAATTATCGCATTGAGTGATTTCTATAGGGCAGGACGAACTCGTGAGCCTAATATGGTGACTAAAGGATCAGGCGATAAAAAACGTGAGGAGCAAGATGGTTGGGTTGGTATGATCGTACCGAATGAGTTGATAGCAAAACGTTTGTACAGTGATGAGTTAAAAGGAATCGAAACAAAGCAAATGCGTATTCAAGAAATTGAAAATGAACTTTCGGACTTAGTAGAAGCTACGAAAGTTGAAGATAGCGATGAAGCCGATGCTTTAGGTGGAATCTTAAATGAAGCTGGCGAGGCTTTTGAAAATAAGTCGGTCAAGGCGGAATTAAAGAAAGCAAGCAAAGGAACGGTTGAATATAAACTTCTGAAAAATGTTGAAGAGCTATTTACAGATAAATCAGCACTTAGCAAAGCAGTAAAAGTAGATGAAAAAGCACTTAAAGAAGCTGTACAAGAACGTATCCTAACGTTGACAAACGAAGAAATTGATAGATTGATATATGACAAATGGTTCGGCAACACAGTTGAAACCATTGTCGGTTTGGCAGAGTTACCACTAAGAACAGAACTAAACATGCTACAGATGTTGCTCGATCGTTATGCCGATACATTGTCAGCGCTTGACGAGGAAAGTCGTGACTTGGAATCGGCGTTTGAAGTATTGTTGAGTGAATTGGTGGTGAGATAATGACGGAACAAACAGATTTAGTACCAAAAAGACGATTTAAGAAATTTCTAAATAGCCACGCTTGGGAACGGCGTGAGCTTTCTGACGTTGCTGATTTGATGGATGGAGATAGGGGAAAGAACTATCCGTCGGTTGATGATTTTTCCGATCAGGGTCATACATTATTCCTAAGTGCTACAAACGTTACTAAAAATGGATTCTTGTTTGAAAGCCATCAATATATCACAGAGGAAAAATCTAATGCGTTAGGAAATGGGAAACTTGAACTTAATGACATTGTGTTAACTTCTCGTGGCTCATTAGGTCATGTTGCTTGGTATAACAACGATATTAAGCAATTAGTACCATGTGCACGAATTAATTCGGGGATGTTAATTTTACGTTCAAAGGAAGATGTAGAACCAAGTTATATTGCACAATATTTGAAATCGCCACTTGGAAAAAGACAGATTGATTTGATTAGCTTTGGTTCAGCACAACCACAATTAACAAAAAAAGACGTGTCTAATTACAAAATTTCTATTCCTGAAAAAACAGAACAAGCCAAATTAGGTGAGTATTTCCGAAACCTCGACAAGCTTATCACCCTTCATCAGCGTAAGTTAGAAAAGACGAAAGCCTTAAAAGCTGCTTATCTTTCTGAAATGTTTCCCGCTGAAAGTGAAAGTGAACCAAAACGGAGATTTGCAGGGTTTACCGGGGCTTGGGAACAGCGGAAGTGGATAAACACAGTCGATGTTTCGACCAATATGGTAGACCCCAAAACTGGGAAGTATGATAATCTGCCACACATCGGGCCGGGCAACATTGAATCATTTAGCGGACGATTATACGACAATGTGAACACCGTCAAAGATGATAATTTGATTAGTGGCAAGTTTCATTTCAATAAAGGTGATGTCATTTACGGGAAGATAAATCCGCAACTCGGAAAGTACGTTTTTGCACCATTTGAAGGGCTTGCAAGTGCAGATGCTTACGTACTGAACGCAAAAAATGGACTTGACCAAACCTTCTTATTCACGCTACTTCAAACTCGCCATTTCTTCAAATATACAGTGTCGGTTTCAATGCGTTCTGGTATGCCGAAGATTAACCGTGACGAGTTGAACGAGTATGAATTTAATGCTCCAAGCGTTCAGGAACAGAAGCATATAGGCGGATTTTTCTTATCGCTGAACCACCTCATCACCCTTCATCAGCGTAAGTTGGAAAAACTACAAAATCTAAAAAAAGCATATCTAAATGAGATGTTTGTATAGAAGGGAGGAATAGCCATGAGCGATACACCAAAAAATGCGTCAGAGAAAACGTTTCAAGAGAATTTTATCAAAGAACTGCAAAGATATAAATGGGATGCACCTGACTTTCTAAATGGCAACAAGCAAAAAGTAACCGTCGCTGACCTGGTTAATCATTGGCGTAGTGAACTCAATCGTATTAATGCTGATCAGCTTGAAGGTGTGGAATTGACGGATAGCGAGTTCAGCCAAGTGATGGCTAAAGTTCATCAAATCAGCAACAGTTATGAAGCAGCGAAGATACTAGCCATTGAAGAATCAAAAGGCAAGATCGACGGCATTTACCGTGAAGACAATCCAATAATTACGAGAAAACAAATCACATTGACGATTTTCAAAAAAGCAGAAGTCCGCGGTGGAGACTCTAGTTATCGAATTGCTAGAGAAGTACAGACACCTAACAATAACCGTTTTGATATCGTGTTACTGATTAACGGCTTGCCGCTTATCAATATCGAGCAAAAACGGACAGATAAAACGCTAGATGAAGCATTTGGACAGTTTATGCGTTACTATCGTGACGGTGAATACAATAATAACTTCATGGCGTTTTCACAGATGATGGTCATTACTTCTGAAATCGCTACTCGTTATTTCGCAACACCAAAAACATATGAAGACTTTAACCCTAGTTTCGTCTTCCATTGGGCGGATAAGAAAAATAATGTTGTAAACGATTGGGAAAAAGTAATTGGACAATTTTTGATGATTCCAATGGCGCATCAGATAGTAGGCGATTACTTAGTTATTGATGAAGCACGTGAGGAAGAAAATAGACGACATATGCTTATGCGTCCCTATCAAGTCCATGCCCTGCAAGCCGTTGAAGGTGCTGCATTTGGTTGGGACAACGATGAAAAATTACCTCATGGCGGTTTCGTATGGCACACGACTGGTTCAGGAAAGACGATTACCAGCTTCAAAACAGCTTTGTTTTTATCGACTAGAGCAGGATTTGATAAAGTGATCTTTCTTGTTGATCGGCGTGAACTAGACAATCGGACGAGCGAGAACTTCAAAGCATATGCAGCTTATGAGTCGGTTTCCGTTGATGATACACAACACACCTACCAGTTAAAAAAGATACTTAAATCAGCTAAAAATGGTATTGTAGTGACAACAACATACAAACTAAATAATGTAGTGAAGGAACTAGAAGAAGCTCACGATGCTAGTTTGGCGGATAAGAAATTTGTCTTTATTATTGATGAAGCACATCGTACAACAATGGGACAGATGATGGGGAGCATAAAGCAATACTTCAAGAAAAATGGACTCTTCTACGGTTTTACGGGTACGCCTTTATTTGATGAAAACTTGATCAAAGGAATGATCAACGAAAAAAGCGAAGTCATTAATACGACAGAAAAGTTATTCGGGCCTAATTTGCATGAGTATACGATAGAACAAGCGATTGCAGATAAAAACGTACTAGGCTTTCACGTTGACTATATCAATACGGGAGAGTTTAAGAGTTACGAAAATTTGAGAGAAAAGCTTATCGAGAAAATGAAAGAAGAACACCCAGATAAACTAGAAAGAGATATTGAACGTCAAGTTCAAGCATTTTCAGAAGTTGACGTTGAAAAACAAGCGAAGAAAAACAAATTACTAATCTATCAAGATGAAACACATATTCCACGTGTAGTTGAAGAGATTCTGAATAACTGGGAATCACAATCACAAGGTAGGGAATTTAATGCGATTTTGACCGTTGCTTATAAAAATCGAGTGATGGCTTATTATGATGAATTTAAGAAGCAGCTGACGGAGCGTGGGGAAACATTAAATATCGCTATGACCTTTAGCTTTGGGAATGAAAATGATACTACGCCACTTGACCCTAAGATTGTAAAAGCTATGTTTAAGGACTACGCTGTATTTACGGGCATTGAATTTATCGCTGGTGATAAAAAATATGGTGAGGATGCTTACTTTGAAGATGTTGTGGAACGTGCAACTAGGGGCGGTAGTGGGCGTAACGCTAAGAACATAGACCTTGTGATTGTGGCAGATCAACTACTGACAGGTTATGATTCTAAGCGGCTTAATACGCTTTATGTTGACCGCTCTCTTGAACTTCAAGGTTTGATTCAAGCCTATTCACGAACAAACCGTATATTTGGCTTTACTAAAGAGTTCGGAACGATTATTAACTTCCAATATCCACGGATTACCGAAGAAATTGTTAATGAAGCTTTGAGGTTATATAGTAGTGGTGGAAAGAGCAGTAAGGCAATTGTTGATACCTATGTAACCGCGGTACAAAAGCTAGAGATCAAAGTTGCCGAATTGCTTCCTACTCTACCTAACCCTACAGACTGGCAGACAATTAAAGATGATGAAGTGGCAAAAGAAGCATTTATACTTGCTTTTGAGGATGCCGCCGAACAGTTAAATTTGGTTCAACAATATTATGAGTATAAGTGGAATGACGGTTCTTTTGGGATTGACGAGCATACGTGGTTACAATATCTCGGTGCGTATAGAAACTTAACGTCGCAACCCGGCACTCCATCGCCGCCCACAGCCGTTAATGCACTTGTCGGAAAAACAAAGTTAGCAGGGACACAAGTAATTGACGCAAACCATATACTTAGTTTAATCGGTTCAAAAGTCACTTCACCAAATGGTGTGCAAACAGTAGATAAAGAAACGCTCCGTATTATTTACGAACAAATTCAAGAGTTGAGTAATATGGGGGAACATGAGCAAGCACAGTTATTGAAGGAATTTGTAGATACTGAGCTTGTACCTGGTAACTTATCGAACAGTTTGAATTTTGATGAAGCATTCGAACTTTGGAAATTGAGTAAGCTACAGAATGCGGTGAATGACTTTGCGGTGGAGTGGGGACTAGATAGCGCTACGCTTGAAAAATCAGTACTTGCTTATTCTACTGCACAACCTAGTGTTGTTCCTTATATTCATGATCTCATTAGAAGTGTGGACTTCAATAAAGCAACTAATAAGTCAGCAGGGAATAAGTTGAAGCATAATATGACGCTAACTGCTAAACTTCCAGAATGGATTGCTGAAACAAAGCAAAAATATAATTAAAGTATGGGAACGTGGTAGACAGGCTCCTTGTCCCATTTTCTGATACGGAATTAGTTTCAAGAAGAATAGCCAATTATCTTTCGGGATGATTGGCTGTTCTTTAAAACTCTATTAATCTATCTTGATGGAGTGCAAGAAAGGACTGGGCTTCGGCCTTCGGATTGGTTCTTTTTATATGTGCGTTGAGTAGGAATGATATCTGTGAAAAAAAATATGCAAACACGACGCTGACTTCCAGCGATCTATCACCTTCCAACGGTATATAGAAGTTTGGCTCGATGGCGAGTTGGATTCGGTTGGCAAGGTGGAGTCATTTACTGATGAGGCTATAAAAATTGATGGCAGTTATTTTGTCAGGGGAGTTTGTGATGGTGTGAAGGATTTGTTGAATGGGTTGGAGTTGTAGGCTCGCATTAGGAGGTATCATTATGAAAATAAAATCATGCAAACTAGACACCGACTTCCAACGCTCAATATCATTCCAGAGAGAAATAGAAGTTTGGCTTAATGGAGAGCTTGATACAGTAGGTAAGGTAAAGTCGTTCACCGATGAAACGGTTAAAATAGATGGTGAATACTTTATGCGAGAGAATTGTACATTTTGGATAGTGTAACGGAATTAGAAGTGCGGGAGTTAACTTCAATGCTATCTTAGTATCTGAGTTGTTATGATAGTATGTGGCTTTATTGCTGGAATGATCACTAAATTGTTGCCACGAGTATTCCAATAGCCAATTATTACGATAGGCGTTTTTGTTGGGATCTGGGGATTTTTAAAATTGTATCCGATGTAAAAAAGAGCCGCTTAACGTAACAAACTTGAAGGAGAATGATTGATTCCGTCGAATTGCTCTATAAACAAGGAGGGTGATTCAATGCGGATTGATGATTATGTAGGACTTGTAGTTATTGTTGAGTTGGACACATCCGAAACTTACGAAGGATTTCTTGAACTGGTAGAAGATGCTGAAGGTGCCGGATATGTTAAGGTAGTTAATGCTGAAAGCATTAAATGGATACCTAGAGATGAAGTATATAAGATCACGCCCATTCCGTCTAAGAATCTTATAATCAAGTAACGATAGTCACTCGAAGGAGTGGCTTTTTTATTGCCTTAAGGAGCTTATCGGGTAAGAAAATACCTTGGTGGAAGATAGAATTAGAAAGCATTAAGGATATAGAGATTTCTTCATAAACAGATTAATATAGTTTGACAATCCTGAGACATATTGCCTATCACATCGTATAATTGTTGGAAGAGGAGGAAGTTATAATGAAACGTATATTTGCATTCGCTCTAATGACTATTCGGGTCTTATCAACAGCACCATAACAGACACAATAGAAACGAAACAACGAGAAAAGCAAATAAAGAAGCTTATAGATGATGTTTGGGAAGATGAATAATAATATCTGATTTTATACGATAGTGGTGATTGTAGTGAAATGGGATGTAAGGGAATGAAAAGTGTTTAAAGATGCTTTAGGAACAGAATTGAGAGTACTTTCTGTTGAGACTAAAGGTAGTTTAAGCTATCTAGCACAGTAGGATGATTTAATTCGATATACGGTTTGTTTAAACGATGATTATTAATCTAGTAAGGAGAGATTTTGTGATTGGTGATCTAGAGTTTATGCCATATACATTAACAAGACTGAGAGGAACAGTTTCACTCACAAAAGCTTCAAAAATTAGTGGTGTAGATGTTAGACATTTAAAAGACTTGGAGAGTGGTATAAATCGGAAAACACAGGAGCCAATTTTTCCAAGTGAAAAAACATTAGAAAAGCTGGCAAAAGCTTATAATACAACAATTAAGGCTATTTACACTGATTGCAAAAGTGAGCAAGAGCGAGTCAAAAATCCAACTAGGTATGATCGGAAGATGATTTGGCTGTATGATCTTCCAGAAAATGAAAAGGTTAAACTTTGTCCTTTTTGTGAGAAGATAATAGATCCAGAAGAGGTGGTTGTTGATTCGAAATTAATGAAACTTCAGGAAAAAAAGCCTTTAGTGCGTAAGCAAATTCTTTCTAAAGGAATGATTACACAAGGATCAGATGTCTTGTTCGCAAACTCCTACCTCTTCAAAGTTGAAGACAGCGAAGTTAGACTCGGACGCAGATCTTGTGGTAAGTGCAATACTGTAGAGAAACACTCAAAAAGAATGGCGACTTTTCTTTCAATACCAGAAAAGCTGCATCCTAGTAAAATTAGAAGAGCTGAAAAAATCAAAGAGACAAGAAGCGGAAATACGAATCGAATACATATATACCATATGGAAAATGGTATATGTCATATTTGCAATGAATTCGTTGACATAAAAGAATTTCATCTAGAACACGTTATTCCATTATCAGGTGAGGGCATTCATTCTGAAGAAAACCTCAAGATTGCACACCCAAGTTGTAATTATCGAAAATGGGCACACAACAATTAAAAACAAAAACGCCGCTGGAGTAATGAGTATTTTGAGCAATTGAACGAATCAGCATAAGCACTTAAAATACTAGTTTCAAAATATTTTTTCCTCAAGGAGAGTTTGAATAAATGACCGCATTTAATTTCGTTTATGATGAGAATCAAGTTATTATCTGTATGGATACTTTATCATTAAATGGGCAAAGAGAACCCTTTAAATTTGTTAGCAAGATTTTTCCTATACCGCATTTGAGAAGTGTTATTTGTGGAACAGGGAATCTCGACTTAATATTGGAGTGGGTAAATAAAGTGCAACGGAATATTGTTGCAGCAGATATATCGTTCTTAAACACTATAACCACAGATAGTCTTTATGATTTAAACAGTAAGTATCCCAAGGGAGCTACTTCTACCATATATCAGTTCGGTTACTCTGAACTAGAGGGGAAATTATTGGGAGCTGTATTTAGAAGTGATACTGGCTTTGAGAAAGAGGATTATCCGTATTGTTCAGCAGTAAAACCTAAGGTAGATTTTGACATATATGAAGAAATTCAAAATAGTAGTTTAGATGAAGCGTTTATAAAACTAGTGTCAAAACAGAAAACTGAAGACGACCTTAGTCCTGAGCCTGTTGGTATTGGTGGGGAAATTCATAGGTTTCTAATGAACAAAAACACTTATCACTTAGATATTATCCATCGTTTTTCTGATTACGAAGAATGTTACGATAAAATGCTTGAGAATCTAAAAGAAAATGAATGAGTTGTTTTATTTGGAACGTATCGAAAGGGGCTGTTAGAATGTATCAGGCATACAGGGAACCGATTACCAAGATGGCAAATAATCGTGCGCCAATAAAATTGGGTGAAGATGGTAATGATTTGTGGTTCCAATCTGTCAGTGGTATGGAGCGTTACTACTATTTTTGTGTAGTAGATCCTTCGTTAGATAAAAAACTAACGATTTTCTTATACAATCCTAGTTCACTTATTGGAAAGGATAAAACAATTAATTATATAAAAGAACTATGTAAGCATCATGGATACGGTAGTTTTGAGATTGTAAACTTGATACCTCAAACAGGGGGAAATCCTGACTTGGTCAATGAATGTTTTGATGAATTAAATCTTCAAATTGTGTCCAATGTGTTGGAACATGGATCATCCCATGTTTGGGTTGGTTGGGGGGGACTTATAAAAGGAAGAACGAAGGTATTATTCCCAACCGAATTAAAGTATCTTTTAAAAAAGCATTCGGCAAGATTAATTCGTGTTCAATATTCACCAAAAAATCGTAGGGGAAAATATCCACTTCACCCTTCGTACCTCTGTACTCGGAAGAGAAAAGTTCCTGTAGAAAACACGTATTTTACTCACTTTGAGGCGAAACATATTGATTCTTACTAAGATCAAAAAGACAGGACAGCACATATAGCATCGTGGTTTTTTGGAGCCAATAAAAGGTCAATTTTAAAAGGGGGTGACAATATCAGAATCATTTCATGGAACTGTCAAATGGCATATCATAAGAAATCAGACTATCTCATGGACTACGATGCTGATATTAAAGTCATCCAAGAATGTTCAAAAGATTCGCTAATGGAATCTCACATCTGGTTCGGAGATAGTCCATTGAAGGGAATTGGAATAGGATTTAAACATGGCATTAACTTTAATTTGGCATCCTGCTACACGCAATCCTACAAATGGATTATCCCTATAGAAGTCCAAACCAACGAGTACGATTTTATACTTATAGCAGTTTGGCTTAAACGAGATAAAAAATATGCTTATGTTGGGCCGTTCATACAGGCTATGAAGTATTATTTACCCATCCTCAGTGGTAAGAAGTTGGTGATTATAGGCGATTTCAATAGTAACAGCATATGGGATCAAAAGTATATAAATAAAGGAAATCATTCAGAAATGATAAACTTATTAAATCAAAATGAAATTTCGAGCTTGTATCATACGTACTTCAACGAGAAATACGGAAAAGAGACAAAGTTTACGTATTACCATAAGCGTAATCCTAGTTCGGGATTTCATCTTGATTATTGTTTTATATCGAATGATTTGCTTAATCGAATTGGAAACTTTGACGTAGGCAAGCGTTCCGACTGGATTGATAAAAGTGATCATGTGCCGTTGATAATTACATTGAATTAATTAGAGAAATAAATGATCCATTTTAAGGAGAGTGAGAGAACAATGCAATACATATCTGAATGCTTCCCAATGAGAGGCGACTTGATTGCTTTAGAAGACCTAAGACAATACACATTAGTCATGAGAGATGGTCATGGGCTTAGATGCATCGATCCTGAAGATGATATTACTCAAATAGAAACTTATTTTGTAAATCATGTGTTTCCTATAGGTTGGGATGAATTAATTATCCAAAGAGGATTGCATGTTACGGTGGCAAAAACAAGTTTGATGTTTGGTTTAATCGGATAAAAAGACTCATTTATTAAAAAAGGAGAACTACATATGTATAATTTATATGCGAGTAAAGATGAAGGAAAGCTCGAAGTTAAGCTTTTGAGAAAAGTTTTCTATAACTTGAAGGATACTATAACTGATGAAGTTACTCAGTACAATGGGGTCTATTATTTTTGTTCAAAAAGAAAACCACTAGTAGTATATGCTGAACAACTCAAACAAGAATGGCTTCGAGAAGTGGAAGATGAATTAAATCGCATTAAAAGTATTGTGATAAAATAACGGTTTCATATTAATATAAATCATTTGAAAAGTGTAATCTTGGGAGTGAAATTAATGTCTATTGATGAAATTTACAATAAGCACATAGCTGAAGAAAAATTAAAGAACGGCTCAAAGTATGAAAGATTGGCTGCTGTTGTATTTAAAAGTCTTGATGAAAGTGATACGGTTATCCATGATTTACGACTCAGAGGTGATGGTAAAAAAGCTCAACATCAAATTGATGTAACCATAGAGAAAAATCATAATAAAAAGAGAATTCTAATTGAGTGTAAGGAGTACGATAGTTTAATCGGTATAGGAATTATTCGTGACTTTTTTGGAGCAGTTAATCAGATTAAACCTGATGAAGCAATAGTAATAACTAAAAAGGGCTATACTTCTGGTGCAAGGAAATTTGCAGATGATGAAAACATTAAACTGGCAATTCTCAAGGAAGCTGAGGAAAGTGATTGGGATGGACTTATACGCACTATTGTAGTTAATGGAACTTTGATAATACCTTATGATTTGGCAGTAGCACTACATATTGATCTTGAAAATGCTTCTAATTCATTAAAACAACAATATTTACAATATGGTAATGAAACATTGAATAATTCAATAGAGAGAGATCATTTTTATAATTCTACAGGAGAACAGGTGGCAAACTTTAGTGAGACCATAAATACGTTCTCTGTTTCGATAAAAAACAATGTTATAGATGGAGAAACCATAAAAGGAAACCATACATTCAGTGAACCGATGTATGTTAAAGTACTTGATGAATTGGCACTGGTAACAGGTTTTGATTATTCATACGTTATACGAGTAGAATCTTTTGAAACAGTCATTGATGACGGTCAAAAAGTAGCAGCTTTACTATACAGACTTATTGATAATGATAATGAAAAGCATATGATATTTGCAGAAAATATAGACAAGTGGACATTTGATGATAACGGAGAAGTTATGAGTAAAAATGACTCTAGAGAACGAATATAAAGTATTATTGAATCGATGATTTTATAAGGGGAATGGAGTTTTTACAACATGAGCATGGATAATACGACTATACGAAGTCTTTTTAATTATATACTAAGGTACGATGTTAGAGTGTACCAAACTTTGATAGAAAAATATGAATACGATAAAATTCCCGTTTCTACGAGTGGATTTATTAATTTCACAATCGGGTACACAAACGCGAGCAACACGGCGCAAAATTTTCGTGAAATGATGCATCTGGGATTAGTTAGACAAGTAGGTAGAGGTAAATACGTTCCTGTATATCCGATTTTAAACGTTGAATACAGAGACCAAGATTATTATTTAAATGGTGAGAAAGTACCAAGTTCCTATGAAAAGAAAAGAAAAATTACGATTTAATGGGGAGAGAATAATTCGTGGAGCTAATCAGTGAATATATAATGTCAATAGGAGTGCCAGTGAAATATGTGTCTGGCGGATTAGTGAGTGAATTTGGAAACGGAAATGTGCGACTGAAATATGATGCAGAAAATGTTTACATTGGTGGAGTGATAATCTCCATTGAAAACATCACAGAGGTTAAACGAAATGAAAGTATGATTTATATTAAATTCGAGAATGAAAGAAGACCAATAATTAATCACATGAAATTAATAGTTAATGATAATGATGATTACATTGATTACATTGATGGTCTAATAGTTTCTATTCAAATGGATAACGCTCTATAAAAACAAGATTTTATAAAGAAGAAGAGGAGAGATGGCTATAGCAATTTACATAACAGGTGATATTTACGGTTCGATAAGTTGTGGAGAGCGTTTCGAAGAAATGAATTTCATGAAAAGTAAATATATTACAAAAGATAACTATGTTATCGTTGTAGGCGATTTTGGTCTCTTGTGACGGAAGGTACAGATCTAAAATTTTAATCGAACATTCTCATATATTTTTAGTGTTTTTTTAGGAGGCATCAGTCTCGTATATGTAATTAGACCTAAAAGCAGTTTACAACAAATGCTGAGATTTGGCGAGATGTGGAAATGACTGATAGAGGTTATTACAAACGATAATAACCTCATTTTAATTGATTAACATAATTCAATAAAGTAATATAGTATATAACAATTACTATATTTTTGTGTAGGGTGGAGGTTTCGATTTGAAAGCTGTATTTTATGCAAGAGTTTCAACAGATAGTGAAGATCAATTGAACAGCCTTAGTAATCAGCTTGACTTTTTTGATAATTACATTAAAGAAGAAGGATACGAAAAAGCTGACAGCGGGATTCTATTTAGAAAGAATAATACTTTTCAAGTTCTCTCGGGTGGCTATGCGGATGAAGGAATAAGTGGTAAGTCATTAAAGAAGCGTGAAGCATTTAAATTAATGATTCAGGATGCTATGGCTAAAAAGTTTAATTTGATAATAACTAAAAGTGTGGCTAGGTTCGGTAGGTCTGTCGAAGATACCGCTAAAACAATTAAGGATTTGAAGGAAGTAGGTGTAGGGGTATATTTTTTAGATTTAAAAATCAATTCTCTTGATAACTCCAAAGAGTTTATGATTAATCTCTTCTCTTCGTTAGCGCAGGAAGACTCCAATAATAAATCATACATTATTCAATTTGGAATAAGAAAAGCTCAACAAGCAGGAAAATTCACAGGTCATGCTCCTTATGGATACGAAATTAATAATGGTTATTTAGTTATTAATGAAACAGAAGCAGAAGTTGTTAAAGTAATTTACAATAAATATTATTATGAGAGTTGTGGTACAGGGAAGATCGTTAGATATCTTAATGAGAAGCAGATACCCACAAAAAAAGGGGTTAAATGGAGTCAAATTCAAGTGTCTAGGATTTTAGATAATACAATATATAAAGGGCTTCAAATACAACACATGAACCAGACGATTGATATTAATCGTGATATTCAGATTGCCATTCCTGAAGAGGATTGGATTAAACAACAAAAAGATGAATTAATTATTATCGAACCCAGTTTATTTGACTTAGTACAGTTCGAGAAGCAAAAAAGATTAGAGCAATTTGGTCATATATCATACCAAGAAAACAAATACATTGATGAGGATGGAAATGTTAAAGTTTTTAAAGCAAGAAGAATAGAGCGTTCAACAGGTAGACATAGTAATCAACATGTTTTTTCTAATTTACTTTATTGCCATAATTGTAAGTCATCCCTTAAAAGGAAGAAGCGAAAGGCTTTTGTCAGAAAAGATGGCACAAGTAAAGAATTAGGTTATGAGTGGAGTTGTGCTGCAAATGATATGTACGGCAGTGCCAAGTGTAAACATAGAAATTCTTTTACGGAAGAATATTTGCTGACATTCATTAAAGATGAAGTTATTAAGTTTAAGAAAGAGAAGCATGAAGTAACTCTGGATAATTATATTTTTACTTACATCAAAAATGACAATGAAGCAGAAGACAAATTAAATATTGAAATGCAAATAGTGAAATTGAACAATAGGTCGAAGCTTATTTTGGAATTATTAAGTGAGGGGCTAATTGATAAAGAAGAGTTTACTTTGAGGAATAAGGAAGTTAAGGATGAATTAAGAGTAGCTAAAAATGATCTCGACAGATTAATGACTTTCGAAGTGAAAATCCAAGAGACAAAACTGAAGTATAATCAATTTATTAATTTCATTCAAAACTTTGATGAAAACAATATTACAAATTCAAACTTGCGCAAAATAATAAATAACATAAATGCTTATACTTTTGACATTCCAATTGATCACCCAGAAATTGATCCAAATAACCCGAAAATCTTATTCATTGAGTGGAGCTTCTTGGATAAAGTGGAATCACAGATATATGAAGATATGGCTCAGAAGGAAATAAGGAAATTTAATTCCGAGCATGGGTTTGAAGAAAACCTGGACGAATCCCTGCCATACACACCCCTTTTATAACATTTCCCGGTGAGATCGTATGATGCGGCGAGCGGAAAGGTGCTTGCGTAATCAAGCCGTGGGTACTATCGAGCAGCTTGCCTGCTACGCTATAAATTTTGGTTACCTCAAGCGCTTCTTGTTCATTCAGCAGCGGCAGAATACCGGGTAGACGCCGGATCATCATCGTTTTCCCCGTCCCTGGGGGGCCGCTTAGAAGAATATTATGTTTGCCGGATGCAGCGATGAGCATGGCTCGCTTGGCCTGATGCTGACCGATGACATCGCCATAGTCGCCTATTTCATCCTGCCTATCCTTTGTTATTTTAGTTTGCATAACTCCAAACGCAGATTCATTCCCCTGGGCGACCCGAATGTGATCCCAGCCTTCTTGTTTCTTTTTGAGTAAATCCAGCTCGTTCAAATGATTCAGCGCATAAAGCTCCATGTCCGATATCCATGCGGCTTCATTTACGTTGCCGCTAGGCAATAAAACACGCTTTTGGCCGAGCCGCTTCGCTTGTTCAATCATGGCTAATACGCCCGCAACAGGCCGAACGCTCCCGTTGAGAGAGAGTTCTCCAATAAGGAGTGTGTTCTCGAAGGGCATTGCGCTTATTTGTCCGCTAGCGGTCAAGATGCCGGCAGCAATGGCTAAATCAAACGATGTACCCTCTTTGCGCAGGTCTGCGGGAGCAAGGTTAACCGTTATTCGGTCCATAGGGAAGGTAAAACCGCTGTTCTTCAGCGCAGCCCTTACACGTTCGACCGATTCGCGCACAGCGGGATCAGGCAAACCGACAATGCTGATTTGCGGCAATCCGCTCGAAATATCAACTTCAACCGATATGCTTTTGCCGTCTACTCCATAAACGCTTGCACTTTGAATAACACTGAACATAACAAAAAGCACCCCCATGTATGAGAATGAAGGTGCTTCCTTACGATTCTGATCCGTATTTATGAATTTGCCAATATCATAGAATAGTTCCCTTCTAGATGTCAATATTTTAAAAAAATCGGGTACAAAAACAGCCAATGGGTCATACTAGATGGCGTAGTTACCGGACCCTTAAATGCCAGTATCCATCAGGTTTTATTTATTTAATCTCAAATTGAGATGAAACCCATATCAAAAAAGCCGTATTTATTATGAATGAAAATAAGGTAACGGATGGGGAAAGGTGCTACAATAATAGAGGTTTGTGTACATATGACTGATTTCAGTCTGTGAAATGGAGGATTTCAACAATGAATATCCATGAGTATCAAGGGAAAGCGGTCCTTAAACAGTATGGTGTCGTCGTGCCAGAAGGTAAAGTAGCCTTCTCCGTAGACGAAGCTGTTGAAGCGGCTAAAGCGCTCGGAACACCGGTAGTTGTCGTGAAGGCACAAATTCACGCAGGCGGCCGTGGTAAAGCGGGCGGAGTTAAAGTAGCAAAAAGCATCGACGAAGTGCGCGCTTACGCTGGTGAGATTTTAGGCAAAGTGCTCGTTACCCATCAAACGGGTCCGGAAGGCAAAGAAGTTAAACGTCTTCTGATCGAGCAAGGCTGCGACATCAAAAAAGAATATTATATCGGCGTTGTATTGGACCGCGGTACGGGTCGTGTCGTTATAATGGCTTCGGAAGAGGGCGGCACTGAGATTGAAGAAGTGGCTGAGCACTCCCCGGAGAAAATTTTCAAAGAGATCGTTGACCCAGCCGTAGGCTTGCAAGCTTTCCAAGCTCGCAAATTGGCATACGCAATCAACATCCCTAACGAGCTTGTCAACAAAACGGTTAAATTCATGATTTCTCTTTACACGGCTTTCGTTGAGAAAGACGCTTCTATCGCAGAAATCAATCCGCTTGTCGTAACTGGCGACGGACAAGTTATTGCGCTTGACGCGAAACTTAATTTCGATTCCAATGCGCTGTACCGCCACAAAGATATCGTTGAGCTGCGCGATTTGGAAGAGGAAGATGCAAAAGAAATCGAAGCATCCAAATTTGACCTTAGCTACATTGCGCTTGACGGCAACATTGGTTGCTTGGTTAACGGTGCAGGCCTTGCGATGGCGACAATGGATATTATCAAATATTACGGCGGCGACCCTGCCAACTTCCTAGACGTAGGGGGCGGTGCGACAGCCGAGAAGGTAACGGAAGCATTCAAAATCATCTTGTCTGATGAAAAGGTTAAAGGTATTTTCGTTAACATTTTCGGCGGCATTATGCGTTGCGACGTTATTGCTAACGGCGTTGTCGAAGCAGCGAAGCAAGTCGGTCTTGACCGTCCGCTCGTTGTTCGTCTAGAAGGTACTAACGTAGACCTCGGCAAAAACATTTTGAAAGAATCGGGATTGAACATCGTGGCTGCGGATTCCATGGCGGACGGCGCGCAGAAGATTGTCGCTCTCGTGAAATAAGATAACTTGCTGTGTGGCTAATGCCGCATACGAATTCATTCAGGGGATGTGAGTTAAGAGTGAGCATTTTGGTCAATAAAGATACAAAAGTCATTACCCAAGGGATTACAGGCGCTACTGGCTTGTTCCATACAAAAGGCGGACTGGAATACGGTACGCAAATGGTTGGCGGCGTAACACCTGGCAAGGGTGGCACGAACGTTGACATTACACTTGATAACGGCACGCTCGTATCATTGCCTGTATTTAATACAGTCGCTCAAGCGAAAGCCGCTACAGGCGCTAACGCTTCCGTTATCTATGTTCCGCCAGCATTTGCTGCTGATGCGATCATGGAAGCTGTAGATGCTGAGCTTGATCTTGTCATTTGTATTACTGAAGGCATCCCGGTGCTTGATATGGTTAAAGTAAAACGTTACATGGACGGCAGCAAAACCGTTCTTATCGGACCAAACTGCCCAGGCGTTATTACGCCGGATGAGTGCAAAATCGGCATCATGCCGGGTTACATTCATACAGCAGGTCACGTAGGCGTTATTTCTCGCTCAGGAACATTGACTTATGAAGCGGTTCATCAGTTGACGACTCGCGGCATTGGTCAATCTTCTGCAGTAGGGATCGGCGGCGACCCGGTTAAAGGTTCCGAGTTCATTGATATCTTGAATCTTTTCAACGAAGATCCAGATACCTATGCGGTAATCATGATCGGCGAAATCGGCGGTACAGCGGAAGAAGAAGCGGCTGAGTGGATTAAAGCGAACATGAAAAAACCGGTTGTCGGCTTCATCGGCGGCGCTACAGCGCCTCCAGGCAAACGGATGGGACATGCTGGCGCAATCATTTCAGGCGGTAAAGGTACAGCTGCCGAAAAAATCGCAACGCTTGAAGCTTGCGGCATTAAAGTAGCTCCGACACCTTCCGAGATGGGTTCAACGCTTGTTAGTGTTCTTGAAGAGCAAGGCTTGCTCCAAAAATGTATTACACGTAAATAATCGAATCGTACGATATAAGGTAAGCAACCTTTCAACCACCCGTAAACGGGAGTTGGAAGGTTGCTTTTTTATTTATCCGTTGTCTTTATTTTAGCGGTTGACTTGCAATCTTATGCCGTGTAACGCACAATAGATAAGAATGCAGGCCAGCCCGAATGAAAAAGGGGTTGGATCAAATGATTCAAAATCAAGATATTCGCAGACAAATGATCATTGCCTTTCATGAAATTCCGGGTATTGGATGGCATGCGATTCAGAAAGCCGTTCAGCATCAATTTTGGAATAAACGATCATGGAGCATAGAAGATTTACTAGCAATAGGTTTACAGCGGGGTCAAGCGAAAGCGGCAGCGGAGCGTTATGCCGAGCGGCCTTGGATATTGACAGAAGATCCATCCGAAGCGGTCGCAAAGGCGAATGCCGTTGCTTTGACGCCCTATGATTCCGACTATCCCAAAATATTAAGAGAAATCGCTCAGCCGCCATGGGTTTTATATGCTAGAGGCAGATTGGAGCTGCTGCAAAGACCGGCAATCGCGGTTGTAGGCACAAGAGTGCCGACGGCGTATGGCAGGCAATCGGCAGCAGCATTTGCCCAAGAGCTTTCTCATGCGGGCTTAACCGTCGTAAGCGGCCTTGCAAGAGGGGTGGACAGCAAAGCCCATGAAGCTGCGCTGAATGGCGCGGGAGGGACGATTGCCGTTCTTCCGACCCCAATCGATAAATGTTATCCGCCTGAGAATCTATCATTATTCCATAAAATTGCAGAGCAAGGCTTACTCGTCTCTGAAACTCCGATTGGAACGCCGCTGCACCCGGGACAGTTTCCTCAGCGAAACCGCATCATCGCGGCACTAACGGTCGGAACAATCGTAGTGGAAGGCGCGACAAGAAGCGGGTCACTTATAACAGCGCAGCATGCTTCGGAAATGTCTAGGGAATTGTTCGCGATTCCCGGCCCGATCTCATCTCCGAAGAGCGAGGGGCCGAATGAACTGATTAAACGGGGCGAAGCGAAGCTGATAACGGGCATCAACGACATAATTGATGAACTGAGTTGGCTGCCGGCTGCGCTTGAGGCATACAAGGAAGCGGAAAAAACAAGCGTAACGAACCCAGTGGAAGTTGAAGCGCCATTATCCGCCGAAGAAAGTAAATTGATCGCTTTTTTAAGAGATCAGCCATTATCCATTAATGAACTGCATGAGCTCTCAGCCATGCCGTTTGGACATTTGAACGCACTTCTGCTAAATTTATGTATAAAACGAAAAATTGAATTGCAGCCCGGATCAATATATATTGCTTTATAGCTTGCAATGGAGAGAGGAGGCGCCTTACATGGCAGATTCATTAGTTATCGTCGAATCACCTGCAAAAGCCAAAACGATAGGGAAATACCTAGGCAGCAAATATATCGTTAAAGCTTCAATGGGACATATTCGCGATTTGCCCAAAAGCCAGATCGGCGTCGAGGTTGAAAACGATTTTAATCCGAAATACATAACGATACGCGGTAAAGGCAGCATCCTCAAGGAATTAAAGGATGCCAGCAAAAAAGTAAAACATGTCTTTCTGGCAGCCGATCCGGATCGCGAAGGAGAAGCGATTGCTTGGCATTTGGCTCACTACCTGGAACTGGATGAAACGGATACTTGCCGCGTTGTTTTTAATGAGATAACGAAGCAGGCGGTAAAGGACGCATTCAAAACCCCGCGGAAAATCAATATGGATTTGGTCAATGCGCAGCAGGCGAGACGTATCTTGGACCGTCTGGTGGGCTACAAAATAAGCCCGCTGCTGTGGAAGAAAGTAAAAAAGGGGTTGTCTGCAGGTCGGGTTCAATCGGTAGCGGTTAAGCTCATTATTGACCGCGAAAATGAAATTGACGCATTCGTTCCCGAGGAATATTGGTCGATTACGGCGAAGCTTAGTCATTCAGGCATCCCTTTCGATGCCAAATACTATTCGGTGGGCGGCGATAAACGGGAGCTTGGCAAGGAAGCTGACGTACAGGAAGTACTAAGCGCGATGAAAGGCAGCCAGTTTACCGTCTCTGACGTTCGGGAGAAGGAGCGCCTCCGCAACCCGGCGCCGCCATTCATTACAAGCTCCCTGCAGCAGGAAGCGGCTAGGAAGCTCGGCTTCCGGGCTTCAAAGACGATGTCTGTCGCACAGCAGTTGTATGAAGGTGTAGAGCTGGGCAAAGAAGGTACGGTCGGTTTGATTACTTATATGAGAACCGACTCGACTCGCATATCTCCAATCGCGCAAGAGGAAGCCAAAGAGTATATCACGGAAAAGTACGGTGCGTCCTTTGTGCCTGAACAGCCAAGAATTTATACGAAGAAAAACAGCAACGCTCAGGATGCGCATGAAGCGATACGGCCGACTTCCATTTTAAGGGACCCGGAATCCATGAAACCGTTTTTGAGCCGCGATCAACTTCGTCTATACAAGCTGGTTTGGGAACGTTTCGTGTCCAGCCAGATGCAATCTGCGGTGCTCGATACGATGACGGTTGATTTGCAGGCAGGCGATACGATTTTTAGAGCAACGGGATCTAAAGTCAAGTTTGCAGGGTTTATGAAGGTTTACGTGGAAGGCAACGATGACGGAACAGTGGAAGAACATAAGTTTTTGCCGCCTCTGGCATCAGGGGATGTAATCAGCTCGGAATCGATAGATCCCAAGCAGCATTTCACCCAGCCGCCGCCGCGGTTTACGGAAGCAAGGTTAGTCAAGACGCTCGAAGAGCTCGGTATAGGAAGGCCAAGTACGTACGCGCCTACACTCGAAACGATTCAGAAGCGCGGCTACATTGCCATGGAAGAGAAAAAATTCATGCCTACCGAGCTTGGCGATTTAGTCATTCAGTTAATGGAAGAGTTTTTCCCTGAAATACTGGATGCTGAATTTACGGCGAACATGGAAGGAAATCTTGACCATGTGGAAGAAGGCACGGAAGACTGGGTAAAGGTTCTTGCGAATTTTTATGAATCCTTCGAGAAACGGCTGGAAGTGGCCGAGGATGAAATGAAGGAAATTGAGATACAAGACGAAGTATCTGATGAGATTTGCGAAAAATGCGGACGCCATTTGGTTTACAAAATGGGACGTTTCGGTAAATTCCTGGCATGCTCGGGCTTTCCGGATTGCCGAAACACCAAGCCAATCGTCAAAGATATTGGGGTTACCTGCCCGAAATGCGCAGAAGGAAAAATCATAGAGCGGCGCAGTAAAAAAGGGCGCATTTTCTATGGCTGCGACCAATATCCCGGCTGCGATTACGTATCTTGGGACAAACCGACAAACAAACCTTGTCCGCAATGCGAGGAGTCTAAGCTCGTGGAAAAGCGGAACCGCAGCGGCGTGAAACTGCTTTGTCCGACTTGCGACTATTCGGAAGAGGTGCTTGATGAAGACGAGCAGGGTACGGATACCGACTAAGCAATCGCATAAGCACCCTCAGATATATCGTAATCTATAAAAACGCAACGAACCCGTCCTCCCTTTAACCAGGGGGGACACCGTTGTTAAACGGGCAAGTTAATTTTACGGATATGCTTTTAAAACGAGGAAGTAATCAGCTGAATAGCTGCAGAAGTTGAGATTTATGCTTGCGGCTTGTTACAATAGGATATATAAGTATGGGCTCGATAACTCGATATCATCTACTATGGTGGATACATAAACAGATCTGCTGTAAATAGCTGCTGTTACGCAATTAGAGTTTCCTCGCTATCAAAGGACTAATCTCAATTTCAGGCCTTGAGAAAAGCATCATTCTGCTTTTGAGAGCAATGGACTGTGACAAATAATCAGAAATGATTAAATTAACAATCTATTCGCTCTATGATTAAAGCGTGTCCCAGAGGGACGAAAGCGTTCCATGCACCAACCAAACATCTAAGCGTCTCTTTAACATGCAACATGTTACGGATTCAGGTGTCCAGAGGGCAGCGCCCTTGAGGCACTCCCTAGGAAGGGAGGGTTTGGGTGGGTTCGGAAGCTATACCAACAAAGTGAATTATATTTTGAAAGGATTGAACTTATTTTGTCACAACCACAAAAAGTAACCGTCATCGGAGCAGGATTAGCAGGAAGCGAGGCCGCTTGGCAAATTGCATCGCAAGGAGTCCCTGTCGTTTTATACGAGATGCGTCCCGTCACAAAAACGCCTGCTCATCATACGAATCAATTTGCGGAGCTCGTGTGCAGCAACAGCTTGCGTGCTAACGGGCTCGCGAACGCCGTTGGCGTATTAAAAGAAGAAATGCGCCAGCTTGATTCCCTTATTTTAAGCTGCGCCGATCAGCATGCCGTACCTGCCGGGGGAGCGTTGGCGGTTGACCGTGACGGTTTTTCGGGCGAAGTTACGCGCAGGCTGCATGATCATCCGTTAGTTGAGGTGCGCAACGAGGAAGTAACGGAAATTCCTAAGGACGGAATCGTGGTTATTGCGACAGGCCCGCTTACAGCTCCAGGCTTATCCTCCCAAATTCAAGAGCTGCTAGGCGAGGAGTATTTCTATTTCTATGATGCAGCAGCTCCAATTGTTGAAAAAGACTCGATTGATATGAATAAGGTGTATTTGGCTTCTCGGTATGATAAAGGGGAGGCTGCGTATCTTAACTGTCCGATGACGGAAGAAGAGTTCGAAATCTTCCATGAAGCGTTAACTACGGCCGAAAAAGCGGAAGTGAAGGATTTTGAGAAAGAAGTGTACTTTGAGGGCTGTATGCCAATCGAGGTTATGGCAAGCAGAGGCAAGCAAACCGTATTATTTGGACCGATGAAGCCGGTTGGCCTTATTAATCCGCATACGGGAAAACTTCCGCACGCTGTGATCCAGCTGCGCCAAGATAATGCTGCAGGCACGTTATACAATCTCGTAGGCTTCCAAACGCATCTCAAATGGGGCGAGCAAAAACGCGTATTTTCTTTAATTCCCGGTTTGGAAAATGCGGAGTTCGTTCGGTTCGGCGTGATGCATCGGAATACATTTATTAATTCGCCGCGGCTCCTAAAACCTACTTACCAGCTTAATAATCGCGATACGCTTTTCTTTGCCGGCCAAATGACCGGTGTCGAAGGGTATGTGGAGTCTGCTGCTTCTGGTATGATTGCCGGTATTAACGCAGCAAGATTGGCTCGCGGACTTGAACCGGTCGTGCTGCCCGAGCACACGACGCTCGGCAGCATGGCACATTATATTACAACAGCGGATTTCAAGCATTTCCAGCCTATGAATGCCAATTTCGGCCTGTTCCCGCCGCTTGAGAAAAGAATGAAAAGCAAAAAAGAAAAAAATGAAATGATTGCAAATCGCGCGCTTGAAGGCATCGAACAATTTAAAAGGGAACATATGCAGTAATAATTCGTAGTGAAGGCATGGCAATCTATTTTCAATATGGAACCTAGAGGAGGCATTGCAATGGAAATGCAATTTCACGCTACTACGATCTGCGCCGTGCGTCATGAAGGCAAGGGCGCTATTGCCGGGGACGGTCAGGTAACTTTCGGGAACAGCATGGTCATGAAAAATTCCGCGAAGAAAGTAAGAAGGCTTTATCGCGGTCAAGTCATCGCAGGATTCGCGGGCTCTGTTGCAGATGCGATTACATTGTTCGAAAAGTTTGAGGCTAAGCTGGAGGAGCATCACGGCAATTTGCAAAGATCTGCCGTTGAGCTTGCGAAGGAGTGGCGCTCTGACCGCGTGCTGCGCCGACTTGAAGCCATGATGCTCGTCATGGACAAAACGGGTCTGCTGCTTATCTCAGGAAATGGCGAGATCATCGAGCCGGATGACGGGGTACTGGCAATCGGTTCAGGCGGGAGTTTTGCTTTATCGGCCGCACGTGCTCTGCAAAGACATGCGCCTCAAATGGCAGCAAGCGATATTGCGCGTTCATCACTCGAGATTGCCGCAGAAATATGCGTATTCACTAATCATAATATTATTGTTGAAGAAATCGAATAAAATAAACGATGCGGCTTAGAATGGCTGAACAAGCTTCGGGAAGTCAGAGTGAAGATATATAAATCGGAGGGATTTTATAATGGGAAATGATGCACTGACACCTCGTCAGATTGTAGCGGAGCTTGATAAGTATATCGTTGGACAAAAACCGGCGAAACGTTCAGTAGCCATTGCGCTGCGCAATCGTTACCGCAGAAGCTTGCTTGATGAGACGCTGCGCGATGAAATCGTTCCGAAAAATATTTTGATGATCGGACCAACCGGAGTAGGTAAAACGGAAATTGCACGACGCTTGGCTAAGCTGGTGAAAGCGCCCTTCGTGAAGCTTGAGGCTACAAAGTTCACCGAAGTCGGTTATGTCGGCCGGGATGTGGAATCGATGGTCCGCGATCTAGTCGAGACGGCGATTCGTATGGTGAAAACGGAAAAAACCGAAAAGGTCAAAGACCGTGCAGAAAAGCTTGCCAATGAACGAATCGTAGCATTGCTGGCGCCATCTGCCGCTAAAGCGAAATCTACAAAAAACCCGTTCGAAATGTTGTTTGGCAACCAACAGCAATCCGATGAGCCAAAAGAAGAACCCGAAGTTGAAAATGCGCTTCATCAAAAACGATCGCTAATTAAGGAACAGCTAGCTGCAGGCAAGCTTGAAAATGAAATCATTGAAATCGAAGTAGAAGATTCCGCCCCTAATATGATGGATATGCTGTCCGGCCAAGGGCCTGAAGGCATGGGCATGAATATGCAGGAGCTTTTTGGGCAATTAATGCCAAAGAAGCCGAAGAAACGCAAGCTGCCGGTTAAGGAAGCGCGAAAGGCGTTAACGCAAGAGGAAGCCAATAAAATCATCGATATGGATGATGTCATTACGGAATCGATCACAAGAGCGGAGCAATCCGGCATTATTTTCATAGATGAAATTGATAAAATTGCCAGCCCATCGCGCGGCTCGGGTCCGGATGTGTCAAGAGAAGGCGTGCAAAGGGATATTTTGCCAATCGTTGAGGGATCGACCGTAATGACTAAATATGGCCCAGTGAAGACGGATTATGTTTTGTTTATTGCTGCTGGAGCATTTCATGTCGCTAAGCCATCGGATTTGATTCCGGAGCTGCAAGGACGTTTTCCGATTCGGGTAGAGCTGACGAGTCTCAGTCTGGATGATTTCGTAAGTATTTTGAAAGAACCGAAAAATGCGCTGACAAAACAATATTCCGCTTTGCTTGAAACAGAGGGGATCCAAATCGAGTTTTCGGATGAAGCAATCCATGAACTCGCGTCCATAGCGGCCGACGTTAACCGCAATACCGAGAATATCGGCGCTCGTCGCTTGCATACCATTTTGGAGAAGCTGCTTGAAGACTTATCGTTTGAAGCACCTGAGCTGTCGCTCGAAAAAATGACAATCACGCCGGAATACGTGCGAGAAAAGCTGGGAAGTATTGCGCAAAATCGCGATTTGAGTCAATATATACTGTAGTTGTTATGAGTTTTGGGAGGCAAAAGAATGACTTTACTAACAAAGACAAGAACACTGAATCGATTGCTTCAGCGTGCGGCCGGCAAAGCGCTCAGCTTCAGGGAAATGGCAGAGGTTTTGTGTACGACGATTCAGACGAATGTTTTCGTCGTTAGCCGCCGGGGCAAAATATTAGGCTGTTCCGCAGTGGATGCTTATGATCACGATTTCATGCGGTCACTATCCGTAGATGAGCTTCGTTTCCCGCAGGAAAGCAATGTTCGATTTCTTGACATGCAGGAGTCGATGACGAATGTTAAGCCGGACACGGGTATTTATGAAACCTTCCCGCGTTTAGGCGATCAAGAAATTATGACGGTTGTGCCTATAATCGGCGGTGGAGATCGGTTGGGTACTTTAGTGCTAACCCGTTTGTCAGGCACATTTGATGACGATGATCTTATCTTGGCCGAATACGGTTCAACAATCGTCGGGATGGAAATTTTACGTGAGCGTACAGAGGAAATCGAGCAAGAGGTACGAAGTCGAGCGGTCGTGGCAGTCGCAGTTGGCTCATTATCCTTCAGCGAACTAGAGGCTGTCGAGCATATTTTTGAAGAACTGGACGGCAAGGAAGGCCTGCTCGTCGCTTCGAAAATTGCGGACCGGGTTGGCATAACCAGATCAGTTATTGTTAACGCTTTGCGGAAGCTGGAAAGCGCAGGCGTGATCGAAACTAGATCTTTAGGTATGAAAGGCACGTACATCAAAATATTAAATCATCAGTTATTGCAGGAATTGGACAAAATCAAGTCGTGAAAATAGGTCGTACAGACCAAATGGGCCCTATCTTTTTATAAAGATAGGGCTTTTTTCTTATTGTAATATTTTAGGAAATTGTTGAATATTATCATGTCGGCAAAAATCGACATAACAATCTCATTTTTTTAATTTTTACTGTCGAACAAAGAAGGAATGAGCAATAATCTGTTGAATACGTAAAAGAGATCTTCTATGTGAAAGTGGTGAAAATACGTGAATTTGTTGAATGGCGCTGCATTTGGAAGGATGGAAGGTGCGCTTCAAGCAGCAGAAATGCGGCAACGCGTCATTTCAAACAATGTGGCAAACGGTGATACGCCGCATTTCAAACGGTCTGAAGTTCTATTTGAGGAATTATTGGAACAATCGATGGGCAACAAGCAAGGGCAATTGGTCGGTAAACGGACCAATCAAAAGCATATTCCAATCGGCTTATCCTCAACCAATGTACCTATACCCAAAGTAATCGCCGATGAAACAACATCGATGAACAACAATGAAAATAATGTTGATATCGATCGTGAAATGTCTTTGCTGGCAAAAAACCAATTAAGCTATAACTTTTATGTCCAACAGATTAATCATGACGTGAAAATGATGCGCACAGCAATTGAGGGGAGAGCCTAACGATGAAGTTGTCCACGGGATTTGATATCAGTGCTTCGGCATTGTCGGCGCAGCGTCTGCGAATGGATGTTATTTCTTCTAATATAGCTAATGCAGAAACGACGCGTGGTAGTTTTGTAAACGGACAATTCCAGCCTTACAAACGGAAAATGGTTGTTATGGAGCCGCTGCAGCAATCCTTCTCAAGCGTGCTTTCACAGCAAATGAACGGGAACACGGCTGCCCAAGGCGTGAAAGTAACAAGAATCAAAGAGGATCAATCGCCAAACAAGCTTATTTATAATCCGACCCATCCTGACGCTGACGCAAACGGTTACGTCAACATGCCAAATGTAGACGTTACTAAAGAAATGGTGGATATGATAGCTGCGACCCGTTCCTATGAAGCGAATGTAACCGCGTTGAACGCGACCAAATCAATGTTTGTTAAAGCATTGGAAATAGGTAGATAATTGCACATAATCACTATGTGAAGCATTGGAGGAATATTGATGATACAATCGATGTCGCTTAGTCCGGTTCAACCTGCCAAACTCATAGAAGCTAAATCGGTGCAAGAAGCGACTCCGGCACAATTAACACAATCGTTTGGACAATATTTACAAACCGCTATTGATAATGTAAGCAATCAAGAGCAGAACGTTCATAAGCTTAATGATAAATACTTAACGGGCCAAATTGATGTTACAAAAGTGTTAATCGCTTCGGAGCAAGCAAGTTTGAGTTTGCAGCTTACCTCACAAGTCCGCAACAAAGTGGTCGAGGCATATCAAGAAATGATGCGGATGCAAATCTAATCGCAATTTTGACCTAGCATAGTATTTGGGTGAGGTGACAACGTGAACGAGAGAATCGCCCAATTTAGAAGTAGGCTCACGCAATTTTGGAGTCAAATGGGCAGAAAACAAAAAATTTGGTTGGGGGCTTCGATTAGTGGCTTGTTGTTGACGGTGATTTTGTTAACAATCGTATTTACAAGAACGGAATACGAAATTGCTTTTCAAAATTTGGATACGACAGACGCTGCGGCCATCATGACCTACTTGGACGGAAGCGGTATTCCGTACGAGCTAAGCAATAATGGAAAAAGCATTTCGGTTCCAAGCACAGAGGCTGCGCGAATTAAAGTTGATGTAGGTTCTCAAGGATTAGTTCAAAACGGTTCCATCGGGTTTGAAGCCTTTAATTCAAGTTCGAGTCAATTCGGAACAACGGA
Source organism: Paenibacillus sp. LPE1-1-1.1 (assembly GCF_040676435.1). NCBI lineage: Bacteria > Bacillati > Bacillota > Bacilli > Caryophanales > Paenibacillaceae > Paenibacillus > Paenibacillus sp. LPE1-1-1.1. Next base: position 245,695 of record NZ_JBEGHY010000001.1, on the reverse strand, counting down.
AAATGAATTTAACGTGAAGTATCTGAATGCATTGAACGGTGAGATCCAACAGCTTCTTAATGCCATGCAAGGCGTTGACAGCTCGAAGGTTTTGGTTAACTTACCCGAGGAGAGCGTTTTTCTTTCGCCTGAAGAAGCAGAGCAGGCTTCGGCTTCCATCATGATGAAGTTCATGTCGGGCTATCGTCCGAGCCAGAAAGAAATCGACGGTTATTATAACCTTGTAAAAACAGCGGTTCCCAATTTAGCGATGAAGGATATTACGATATCCAGTCCGCAAGGGGAATTGACTTATTCGGAAACGGATGGTGGAATCGCTAACAATTCCGATGCCGTAGAGTCGCAATTCATTATTCAACGGAAATACGAAACGGAATTGAAGAAAAACATTCAACAGTTTCTAGGACCAATCGTAGGCGCGGATAACTTGGTTATTCAGGTTTCAAGCAGTATGAACTTCGATAAGAAGACATCGCAAGAATCGGTTGTGAAGCCGTTAGATAACAACAATAATAACGGAATTATTATTAGTGAAGAAATAAATAACAGCACATCAACGGGTTCCTCCGGAGATGCCGGCGGCGTTGCCGGAACAGGCGAGACGGATGTTCCTGGTTATGAAGCTGCGACGACAGGTGAAAGCACTTCTGAGACGAACTCGCAAATTCGAAACTATGATGTTACGCGAATCAATAACAACATCGTTTCCGGACCGTTTGTTTTAAAAGACCTTTCCATTAGTATCGGCATCGAAGAGTCGGAAATTGAGGATGAGGCAAGTAAAACAGCCATAATGACTTATTTGACCGCACTGGTACGTGCCCAGCTTGCGGATTCCGGTCAAGACGTGACCAATGACGAACTGATGGGGAAAAAAGTTGCTCTTATTGCAAGCACTTTCTCTGGAAGCAGTGCAGATGATAATGCTAGCGTTCTTTCAATGCCATGGTTAATCGGTATAGGTGTTGCTGCTCTTGCCATTATCGGCGGACTAATCGTAATTCTGGCACGCAGACGGAAAAAAGCCGTTGAGGAAGAAATTGAATTGGCTGCTCCAGCAAAAGTGGAATATCCAACTCTTGATTTGGAAAGTGTCAATAACGACAGCCAAGCTCGGAAAAATCTTGAAACACTTGCCAAACGCAAACCGGATGAGTTTGTTAATCTTCTTCGCACATGGCTTGTGGATGAATAGAGGTGGTTCATGTGTCAAAATCAATGCAAGGCTTATCTGGTAGGCAAAAAGCTGCCATTTTACTTATTACGCTTGGACCTGAGGTATCCGCACAAATATTCAAGCATTTACGCGAGGAAGAAATAGAGCAGTTAACGCTTGAAATCGCCAATGTCCGTAAAGTAGACAGCTTGGACAGGGAAACCATCCTTAGTGAATTTCATCAAATATGTTTGGCCCAGGAATATATCACGCAAGGCGGTATTTCATACGCTAAGGATATTTTAGAAAAAGCGCTCGGTTCAGAAAAAGCATTAGAGGTCATTAACCGTTTAACTGCTACCCTGCAAGTAAGACCTTTTGACTTTGCAAGGAAAGCAGAGCCTACCCAGATTTTGAACTTTATTCAAAATGAGAATTCGCAAACGATCGCTTTGGTGTTATCTTATTTGCAATCGGAACAGTCCTCGCATATCCTTTCTTCGCTTCCGCAAGAGAAGCAAGCAGAGGTCGCGCGCCGGATCGCTTTGATGGACAGTACGTCGCCGGAGGTTATTTCTCAGGTGGAACGTGTCTTGGAGCAGAAGCTATCCGCAACCGTAACGCAGGATTACACGAATGCCGGCGGTATCGATTCCATCGTTCAAATTTTGAATGGCGTCGACCGGGGGACAGAACGTACGATTCTCGACGCACTCGAGATTCAGGATCCGGAGCTTGCAGAAGAGATTAAGAAACGGATGTTCGTGTTCGAAGATATCGTCAATATCGACAACCGTTCCATTCAACGAATTATTCGCGACATCGAAAATGCAGATCTCCAGCTTGCGCTTAAAGTGGCAAGCGAAGAGGTTCGGGAAGCGATTTTCCGCAATATGTCCAAACGCATGGCCGAGACCTTCAAAGAAGAAATGGAATTCATGGGTCCCGTACGTCTTCGTGACGTGGAAGAAGCACAAACTCGTATCGTAGCTACAATCCGCAGATTAGAAGAGTCTGGTGAAATCATCATCGCCCGTGGCGGAGGAGACGATATCATTGTCTAATTTGATCAAATCATCGAGTGTGATTACTCTTGACCAATTGAAGCAGCTGGAGTGGCTGCATCAACGGAATTTTGAAATCAATGAAACACTTAGTCAGGAAGAGGACGTCGAGCCTGAACCTGATGAAGAGACTATTACATTGCGAGATCAAATTTTGAACGATGCTCAGCTCTATGCGGAAGAAAGACTGCGTGAAGCGGCCAACGAAAGCGAAAAGCTTTTGGCCGAAACACAGCAGCAAATCGATGTTTGGTGGCTGCAAAAACGAACGGAAGACGAAGCAGCATCCGAACAATCGAGACGAGCAGGCTATGAACTCGGTTATGCGGAAGGAGCAGCGCAGTCCGAGGCTGAGCTCCGTGAAAGCTGGGAGCAAAAGCTCGCCGAAGCAACCGATGTGCTCAAAACGGCATTTGAGATGCGAGAGCAAATTATTCAAGAGGCTGAGCCGTTTCTCGTTGAGCTTAGCTGTGCCATTGCAGAGAAAATTATCGGACAGCAGCTTACGTTAGCGCCTGATATGGCTATTGAGCTGATCCGGAAGTCTCTATCCCGTCGAAGAGAACAAGGCGTAATCACACTTTGTGTCGCACCGGGCCAGCTCGCGTTTGTACAAGCTGCCAGGGAAGAGCTTCATTTCGCTATCGATTCGCAAGCAGAATTGCAGATTTTGCCTGACTCGACAGTGAAAGATAACGGCTGTGTCATTCGATCCGCTTTTGGCAGCATCGATGCCCGCATTGATACGCAGCTCGCTGAGATAAAGCGGGAATTAATTCATCTTGCACATCACAGCGGCGAAGAACGAGGTCATTTCGATGAAAGTGAATAATCTGGATGTCCTCAAATACATTGAACATTTGCAGCCGCTCGATCCCGTCCGGGTTAACGGAAAAGTCACGCAGGTCATTGGTCTTACGGTTGAATCCGAAGGACCGGACGCAAGCATAGGCGATGTTTGCTTCATTTATCCATCCAAAGGCGCGAAGCCGATTAAAGCCGAAGTCGTAGGCTTTCGGGATAACAAGGTTATTTTGATGCCGTTAGGCGATTTGCATGCAATAAGTCCAGGCTGCGACGTGGTCGGCACGGGCAAGCCGTTAACCGTTCAGGTCGGATCCGAGCTTTTGGGCAAAGTGCTGGACGGTTTAGGAAACCCGTTAGACGGTTCTTTCCTGCCTAGAAGAATGCCTCATTATTCAACGCATAATGAGCCTAGCAATCCGTTAAAGCGTCCGCGTGTCGTTGAACCGCTCGGTATCGGCGTCAGGGCAATCGATGGCCTGCTTACCGTAGGACGAGGACAACGCGTAGGGATATTCGCTGGCTCTGGCGTTGGCAAGAGCACGCTGCTCGGCATGATCGCCCGCAACACATCCGCAGATGTAAACGTGATCGCCCTGATTGGCGAGCGCGGACGTGAAGTGCTTGAATTTATTGAGAAAGACCTTGGACCAGAAGGTCTAGCCCGTTCGGTTGTTATTGTAGCAACTTCCGATCAGCCAGCGCTCATTCGCATGAAAGGCGCGTTAATCGCGACTTCGATCGCAGAATATTTTCGGGATCGCGGATTGAATGTCATGCTGATGATGGATTCCGTTACGCGGTATGCAATGGCACTTCGGGAAGTCGGCTTAGCTATCGGGGAGCCCCCTGCTACACGAGGTTACACGCCTTCTGTTTTCGCGGCGCTGCCAAAGCTCCTCGAGCGTGCAGGAACGGGACCGACAGGCTCGATTACGGCATTCTACACCGTTCTCGTTGATGGCGATGATATGAATGAACCGATCGCGGACGCCGTTCGCGGAATCCTGGACGGACATATCGTGTTAAGCCGTCAATTAGCGCATAAGGGACACTTTCCTGCCATTGATGTTTTAGCTTCGGTTAGTCGGGTCATGAAGGAAATCGTAACCGAAGAACAACAGGATGCCGCCAATGAATTAAAAAAACTTCTAGCTGTATATAGAGATTCGGAAGACTTGATCAATATTGGGGCGTACCAACGAGGTTCTAACGCAGAAATTGATACAGCCCTGCAATTTATTGAACCGATTCAAAGCTACACCAAGCAAAAAACGAATGAAAAAGTGAGTTTAGAAGAAGCACAAACCCGATTAATCAATTATTTCTACAGGAGTTGAACCTTTAAATGGCAGCGTTTCGGTACACATTTCAGAGGGTTGTCGATTTGAAGGGCAGTGAGAAGACGCAAGCAGAATGGGGACTTTCTACTGCGATTGGCGCTTTAACTGCCGAGGAGCTTTCCCTTGAGCTGTTGCGTGCAAAGAAACAGGAATGGGAGGAGAAATTACACGATGCAACTCGCATAGCGGTTCCATTATCCGAGTTACAGGTTATTCAACAATACTTGGATTATTTGGTTGCTTGCATTTCGAGTAAATTGAAAGATGTGTTACATGCACAAAAAGCGGTTGAGCAAAGCAGACTTGAACTTTCAGGCAAGATGAAGGATGAGAAAGTGTGGCTTAAAGCAAAAGATCATGCGCGTGACCGGTTCCAGTATGCTCTGCAAATCAAAGAGCAGAACGAGCTGGATGAGCTGGCAAGCGTCCGTTTCATGATACCAACCCCATAAAGTGATGCGTGACACCGGCTAGAGGGAGTGAGTGGAATTGGCGGGTACGGATAACGAGAAGCAAGGCTACAGCACGCTTGAACGAATTATGTTTTTGATGACGCCTATATTATTTGCGATTGTATTGTTAGGTGTTTTGTACACCTTGTTCAATAATGATTTCCGAAACAAGATGCTTGAAGCCGGAAATTCAATTCCTTTCATTAAAGACGTACTGCCTGAACCAAAGGTTGCAGGCGGGTTAACAAATGACGATGCATTGAAGGCATCGAATATGTCAGCTAAGATTGCGGATCTTCAAGCACAGCTAACGGCCATTGAAAGTGAACTGGCCGCTGCTAATCAAACGAAGACCACGCTTGAGCAAGAGGTTAAGAGCCTTGAGAACGACAATTCACAATTGAAGAGCGCGAATGAAGAGCAATCGCTAGAGGATGAACAGTACCAAGCCAAGATTCAAGAACTAGCGAGCATGTTCTCCAAAATAACGCCAAGCAAAGCAGCACCGATTTTGCAAAGCATGACTTTGGATGAAATGGTTCTTGTGTTCGCGAATATGCGCCCGGATGACAGGGTTCGTATTATGGAGAAAATGAATCCTCAGACGGCTGCGGATGCAGCAATGAAGCTGAAGGACAATGTAAAGGCAAAGGATCTGCAGATTGCGGCGCTTCAAGCGAAGCTTGATTCTCAGAAAACGACCGTGGCAAAGCCTGCATCTTCTGTGCTTGATCAAGAGCAGCTAAGCGCAACCTTTACGGCGATGGATGCCAAGAGCGCGGGTGAGCTATTGATCAAAATGGTGGAGGTCAGCCCGAGCAAGGTTCTCCGGATCCTCAACGCGGTTGATAATGAAACCAGATCGGCTATATTAGCCGAAATGTCTGGCATTAATGAAACGCTGACCGCACAAATGGTATCGAAACTAATGACAGGTAGCTAATAGTTGATCTGGATTTGGATAGCTGCTATTTGAAGGGAGGTGAAAAAATGGAAATGATGGTTCCTCAGGTTGCAATTGCGCAGCCGCAAGGACAATCGACTGCGAATGCTCAGGCTGGAAAAAACGCAGGCGGCGCGGCATTTCAAAAAACATTAGTCCAACAGATTAATGGTGAGACAGCAGCGAATCCAAGCACAACACAAACAGCGCCTTTAACAGCTGTTGTAAATAAAGAAGCGGCGATCGAAGCCGGCGCATCTGCTTCGGCGCCTACATTATCGGATCTTATGTCGATCATAGACGGTCTGCTCGAGCAGCTTGAAACTCCGGTTTCAAACGATACGGAAGCTTCCGCTGAAAATGAGGAGCAGCTTCAACAATTATCCGAAGTGTTGGATCAAATGAATGCATTACTTGAGCTTCTTGGATTACCCGTTCCCGTGATCCAGCCGACGAACAAACTAATCCCCGAAGAGGCTGCCGCAGTTACGGTAGCTCAAGAAATGATAACCGCAGCGGATATTAAGCCAAAACTGCAGGATACCTTGATCCAGTTACAGATCATGATCCAGCAGGGGACTACGAAGCTGATTCAGCAGCAGGAACCAACTGCATTGGTGGCAAAGCAGCTACAAGCGTTAACAGCGATTTTGGAAGGCGAACCTGTGGATACAACAAAGCAACAAACGAAATCGACGGCCTTTACACAACAACTGTTTACCGTACAGCAAGCCCCGCAAGCGGAAGCCGGTACTCTTTTGCAGCGCTTGTCGCAGCAATCGGTCCATCCTGCCTTGCTATCCACGACTACAGCACAAGCTGTGGTGCAAACGGTGGATACGGAAGCAGCAGCTACCGCTGTTGAGATGAGCCCGCAACTGCATCTTGGATCAAATAATCCGGAAACGTTGCGCGGAATCACACCGCTTGTCGTGAATACAGCGGCAACGACTTCATTTGTAGCTGCGGATGAGTTTGCTCAATCGATGACGGGGATGATCGTTCAAAAGTTCGATTTAACAACGGTTAACGGTGTTTCCGAAGCAAAGATCATGTTATTCCCTGAGCATCTCGGTCAAGTTGATGTTCGGATTACGATGCAAAACGGTTTATTGACAGCGATTTTCCAGACAGACAATGCGATGGCCAAAGATATGCTGGACAATCAAATGGCTCAATTGCGCTCGGCGCTGCAAGCACAGGGATTAATGGTAGATAAGCTTGAGGTAGCAACAGGGCAATCCGCCTCGCAGCTGTCTCAGCAGCATCAAGGGCAAAGCAGCAGTCATCAGCAGTCTTCGAACCGTCAGGTGCTTCATAATGACGAGAGTTCAAGCGATGGCAGCTTTGAAACGGAGATGGTTGAACAAGCTGCGAGTCATGGCCTTGGTTTTGGCAGGGGAATAAATGTTAGAGCTTAGCGGATCGGATGTATCGTTAATATGATCGGAGGTGATCGGAAATGACAGATAGCATTTCAACTCGCGCAGTGTGGCCTAACTATAGTCAAGCGAATGTGCAGGCCGCAGCTAGCAAAAAAAGCTCGGATACGCTTGGAAAAGACCAATTTCTTAGCATACTCGTCACTCAGCTGCGCAATCAGGATCCCATGCAGCCGCTTCAAGATAAGGATTTTATCGCACAGATGGCGCAGTTTACTTCTGTCGAGCAGCTCATGAACATGTCGACTGAACTTACGTTAATGCGTCAGAACATTGGTTCAGCTTCTAGCCTTATCGGCAAATCGATTGAGTGGAATGAATATGACGATGCCGGCGAAGTGATTACCGTTAAGGGGATTGTCGATTCCATAATCTCGAAGGAAGGCATCCTTTATGCAAGAGTAGGCGGAGCAGAGGTAGCACTGGACTATGTTACATCTATCTCGGAAACCAATAACGATACGGAAGAAGTAACAGATGTAGAGGAGAGTGCGGCGGAAAACGATTCTTCCAGTTCGGAGAGCGCGGGGGAAGGGGCTGAGAGTTAATGAACGATGGCGTGAAAATCGGTCATATCTTTCCCGTGAAGTCGACACCTCTTCAGGCTAGCAAAGCAGCCGCAAGCCGGGCAACGCAGTCAACAGAGTTTCAAGATATGCTTAATGCCAAAGTTCTTAAGTTCAGTCACCATGCAGAAGTACGCATGCAGCAGAGAGGCATTAAATTACAGCCCGAATCACTCACAAAAATCATGAACGCAGTGGAAGAGGCTGCATCCAAGGGCGCGCAGGACTCATTAATTGTTTTCCGCGATATCGCAATGATCGTGAACGTGCCAAGCCGCACCGTTGTGACGGCAATGGACGGGGGACAAATGAAAAGCAACGTATTTACACAAATCGACAGCGCTATTATTTTATCGTAAGGCTGGACCTATCAGGAAGCCTCAAGCTGTGGACCGATTGAAGCAGCTAAATGATAGTGCATACATCCTTTTTAAGCCTAATGATTTTAATCCATATTCCAGGAGGAATAAGTAAAATGCTAAGATCGATGTATTCGGGCGTTTCCGGTATGCGCGGTTTCCAAACCAAGCTTGACGTTATCGGCAACAACATTGCGAACGTTAACACGGTTGGTTTTAAAGCAGGCCGAGTGATGTTTAAGGATATTCTAAGCCAAACCGTTGCGGGCGTTACCGCACCAGAAGAAGGCGTACGGGGCGGCGTAAACGCGAAACAAATCGGTCTCGGTGTATCAATCGGCTCCATTGACACGGTACATACCGCAGGTAGCGCGATGACGACTAACCAAGCGACGGATCTGCGTATTGACGGGGACGGCTTCTTTGTCGTAAGGGCAAGCGAGGAATCCGAGATGCTGTTAACGCGTGCAGGTAACTTTACGCTGGATGCGAATCGACAGCTTGTTACAGGCGACGGTTACTTTGTACTTAGCGCGGATCAGGAGCCGATTGTGCTTGACGAAGCGATTACCGCTTTTTCGATAGGCCAAGACGGCACGATAATGGGCGTGACGGCTGACGGTACGGAAGCCGTTGCACAGCTAGGGGTTGCTAAAGTAGTAAATCCAAGCGGACTTGAGAAGCTGGGCGGGAACATGTACCGCGTAACGGCAAATGCGAATCCAGATGCTTCCATTGAAGATTTCATGACATTTGCCGGTGACCCTGAGCTTGGCACCGGTGCAATTATTGCTGGCCAACTCGAGATGTCTAATGTAGATTTGACTGCAGAATTTACAGAAATGATCGTGGCGCAGCGTGGTTTCCAAGCGAATTCACGTATCATTACAACTTCCGATGAAATTTTGCAAGAGGTTGTTAACTTAAAACGATAGGTAAGTCATAATGGGCGGGAGGCTTAGTGCCTCCCCAAGTGAGAGGGGGTTACTAATGATTACCGTAACGCGTTTAAACGGAACAAAAGTTACAATCAATGCATTATTAATAGAAGTGATAGAAGAAGCCGCGGATACAGTTATAACGCTCACGACCGGAAAAAAGCTGGTCGTGAAAGAAAAGACAGCAGAGCTGTTGTTACTTAATCAACAGTATCTTCGTACCATTGGCCTCGTTGCGGCGGCCCAGAAGAGTGAGCAAACGGAGGGTCCCTCATCATGAAAAAAATGCTTCCCTGGTTAATTACGATTTTGTTATCCATTACGTTAATCGCTATTGTTGCCATCATTTTGTTTAAATCCTTTTTCTCGGATCCGAAAGAGCAGGCTGCCGAGACAGAAACGATCGAGGTTAAGGTTTTGTCTGCTGATGAACGCGTGGAAGTGACTTCGGAATTAAAGGATTTCAGAAGGAACTTGAAAGATCCGGAATATGTCGTTGTACTTAGCTTTGCATTTCAGCTGGACGGCAAGAAAGCAAAAGAAGAGTTCGACAAGATTATCGAAATCGAAGTCAGACCGATTATTAACCGTGCCTTGGCAGATATGACCGCCGATGAGCTGCAGGGCTCGCAGGGCGAAGATGCGCTTGAATCCAAGCTGCTAAATCTTATCACTCCAATCATACCAAAAGGGAAATTGGTAAAAGTAGAAATCACAAACTTTATTATTACTGAAATTTAACTGACTACGCCGACATTCCTCGAAGGAGGTGAGATATTTGGTTGATGTTTTATCGCAAAATGAAATTGATGCGCTACTTGCTGCCTTGGATTCCGGTGAAATGGATGCAGAGGATTTAAAAAAGGAAGAGACGACCCGCAAAGTCAGTTTGTATGATTTCAAGCGCGCCGTTCGGTTTTCGAAGGATCATATTCGGAGCTTGACTCGGATTCATGAGAACTTCGCGCGATATTTGACAACCTATTTCTCAGCGCAACTTCGCACATTTGTTCAAATAAATGTCGTGCAGGTCGAGCAATTGCCTTATGACGAATTTATACGATCGATTCCTAAGATGACGATCTTGAACATATTTGAAGCGGAGCCGCTGGAAGGCCGAATGGTGCTTGAGGTTCATCCGAACGTGGCTTATGCCATGCTCGATCGAATGTTAGGCGGACAAGGTGTGGCGCCGTCCAAAATCAATAACTTAACAGAGATTGAAACGATCATCATGGAGCGAATCTTTAGCCGCACGTTTGAAAGCTTGCAAGAGGCTTGGAAAACGATCATCGACATTTCTCCGAGACTCGAAGCGTTGGAGACGAATCCGCAGTTCATGCAAATCGTATCTCCGAACGAGACGATAGCTCTGATTTCTTTCAGCACCAAAATCGGCGATACCACAGGAATGATTAACCTTTGCATCCCCCATGTCGTCATTGAACCGATCATGTCCAGATTGTCCGTGCATCATTGGTTTGTGTCGCAGAAGAAAGCCAGAGCGCCTGAGGAAGTCGAGATATTGGAGCAACGGGTAAATAAAGCCAAGCTTCCGATCGTAGCTGAACTCGGCGAATCATCGCTTACGATTAAAGAGTTTCTGGGCTTGAATATCGGTGATGTTATTTCACTTAATAAGTCAGTCGATGACGGTCTGAAAATTAAAGTTGGTGACAAGCTTAAGTTTATTGGCAGTCCTGGCTCCGTTAAGGATCGGTTAGCTGTTCAAGTAGATGAGATTGTCGTTGAGGGAGTGGAAGAAGATTATGATGAGTAAAGACTATTTGTCACAAGAGGAAATTGATGCATTGCTTCGTCAATCCTCCAGTGAGCCGGAAACGGAACAGCCCTCTGAGGCCGGAACTCAGCTTTCAGACTTCTTATCTGAGATGGAACAGTCTGCACTCGGAGAAATTGGTAATATTACTTTTGGCAGCGCTGCGACAGCTTTGTCGACTTTGCTGGGCAAGAAAGTGGATATTACAACTCCGCAAGTCACCATTGTCAGAAAAGATGAGCTGCCAGATATTTTTCCAAAGCCGCATGTCGCCGTAAGCGTGCAATATGTTGACGGGTTTCAGGGCATAAACTCATTGGTTATTAAAACAAAGGATGCTCAAATTATTGCGGATTTGATGCTTGGCGGGGATGGTAACAACATTAGCATCGAAGAGCTTAATGAAATCCATATCAGTGCCGTCCAAGAAGCGATGAACCAGATGATGGGATCATCCGCTACATCGATGTCAACGATTTTTAACCGCTTTGTCAATATTTCGCCTCCAGGCATTGATATTTTGGACGTGAATAACGGAGACGGCTTGGATCATTTGCCGCCGGTTGATTTGTTCATTAAAATTTCATTCCGGTTGACGATTGGCGATCTTATCGATTCAACCATCATGCAGCTTCTTCCGATTCCTTTTGCGAAGCAAATGGTGGATATCTTGATGGGAGTAGTAGATGAGCCTGCTCCCGCAGCGCCTGTTACGCCGCCGCAAGCGTCTCCTGCCGCGCCTCTTGCTGCGCCTGCAGCGCAGCAAGCGATGGCTATGCAGGAAACAGCTGCAACGGCGTATATGAATGCTGTGCCGCCGCAAATGAATATGGCGCCGCCCATGCAGCAAATGCCGCCTAACCAGTACCAAATTCCGGCAGCTGGCTATGACATGTCCATGCAGCCGCCAGGACCGCATACATACGGTCATGCAGCTAATCGCAATGTTAATGTGCAGCCTGTTCAATTTGCTAATTTTGGCAATGCGCCGTTTATTCAACCAGATGAAACAAACCTCAATTTACTTCTCGACATACCGCTTAAGGTCACTGTAGAATTAGGTAGGACCCAAAAGCAAATAAAGGATATTTTGGAGCTGTCGCAAGGTTCGATTATCGAGCTGGACAAGCTAGCTGGCGAACCGGTAGACATTCTAGTAAACAATAAACTGATTGCCAAAGGCGAGGTTGTTGTTATCGATGAAAACTTTGGTGTTCGCGTAACGGATATCGTAAGCCAATGGGACCGCATTCAAAAATTACAATAGCATCCTAGGAGGATAAAAAAGATGGCAAACCGCATTCTTATCGTAGACGACGCAGCTTTCATGCGCATGATGATTCGTGACATTTTATCAAAGAACGGCTACGAAGTCGTCGGTGAAGCCCAAGATGGCGCTCAGGCGGTTGAGAAGTACAAGGAACTTAAACCGGATTTGACAACGATGGATATTACGATGCCTGAAATGGACGGCATCTCCGCTCTAAAGGAAATTAAAAAGCTCGACGGTAACGCAAAAGTAATTATGTGTTCAGCAATGGGTCAGCAAGCAATGGTAATTGATGCGATTCAAGCAGGCGCAAAGGACTTCATCGTCAAACCGTTCCAAGCCGATCGCGTTATTGAAGCGATCAAGAAAACGCTCGGATAACGGTTAGATAATATGTTTAACATAGCTTCGCGCATTTCAATGGTGTCTGCTCTTGGAATGGCGATATGGCCTCGTTTTGCGGCTGCTGCCGTGGAAGGCAGCAGCGCAAACAATGATGAACAGATGGTGTTTACCGGATCAAACGATTTGGCGGGAAGTTTGGTTTGGGTGATCATTTCGCTTGCCATCGTTATCGTGTTGATTATTTTTGTGATTAAATGGCTGTCTCAGCGCAACCGCATGTGGGGAACGAACCGATCGCTTCGTTCGCTCGGCGGCATTGCGCTTGGACAAAACAATTCGCTTCAAGTCGTTGAAATCGCGGGACGCATTTATATCGTTGGCGTCGGCGAAAACATAACCCTGATCGATAAGCTTGACGATTCCGAACAGGTGAAAGCTATAATCGCTTCACTTGAGCGTCAACAGGAATCAGCTTGGCCGAAGGATTTTGCGACTCAACTTCTGAATAAGCTGAGGGACCGCAACAAAAAGAACGAGCCTGAACCATCCAATGAGCAATGGAACAAAACGTCTTCTTTTCAAGATTTGCTGCAAAACAAGCTTACCCAGCAAGCCGACCGCAAGCAGCAATTGGAATCGCTGCTGCATGACTCTAAATCAAATGAACGGTTGATGGACGATGAAAAATAAGTGGTGGATAACAATCGTCGCTGTACAGCTGCTTGCGATGTTCGTGCATACGCAAGTATTCGCAGAGCCGTTGCCCGATGTATCCATCAATATTGGTGACGGGAATGGCGAAGCGCCTGGTACAAGCGCATTATCCATTCTTCTATTGATAACAGTATTAAGCGTCGCCCCGGCAATCATGGTGCTTATGACCAGCTTTACGCGGATTGTTATCGTACTTGGCTTTGTAAGAACCTCGCTTGGAACACAGCAAATGCCGCCCAATCAAGTGCTAATCGGTCTAGCCATGTTTTTAACCTTTTTCATTATGGCTCCAACCTTTTCGCAGGTAAATGAGGTCGCGCTGCAGCCTTATTTAAAAGGTCAAATCTCGCAAACAGAGGCTTTTCAAGAAGCCTCCGTACCTATGAAGAAGTTCATGTTTTCTCACACGCGCGAAAAGGATCTCATGCTTTTCATGAATTACACCAAGACAGAGAAACCGGCTTCTTTTGAAGAAATTCCGATTACGGTATTAATACCAGCCTATGCCATAAGCGAACTTAAAACGGCATTTCAAATGGGCTTCATGATTTTCATTCCTTTTTTAGTCATCGATATGATTGTCGCAAGCACGTTGATGGCGATGGGGATGATGATGCTGCCGCCGGTTATGATCTCATTGCCCTTTAAATTACTGCTCTTTGTGTTAGTGGACGGATGGTACCTTATCGTAAAATCTTTATTGTTAAGCTTCAACACGTGATACTAGCAGGGAGGGACGTTCGATGAGTACTGATTTCATAATCGGATTGGCCGGCGAGGCCGTATTCGTGGTTTTGAAAGCCAGTGCGCCAATGCTCGTTCTTGCTTTGGTCGTGGGATTAATCATCAGTATATTTCAAGCAACAACACAGATTCAGGAGCAGACGCTTGCTTTTGTTCCGAAAATCGTAGCGGTTTTCGTGTCGATCATCATTTTTGGCCCGTGGATACTTAATACGGTTATCGACTTCACTTACAATCTGCTGAATAATCTTCATAATTACATCGGTTAGGTTGTGAGTGGATGAACGCGATCGTACAGGGTTTTCCTATTTTTTTGCTAATCTTTTGTCGAATAACTGCGTTTTTCGTCGTAGCGCCTGTGTTTTCATCACGGGGTGTTCCGAATGTTTTCAAGATCGGTCTAGGATTTTTTATATCGTTTATCGTTTTCTTAACTTACGGAATGAAACAAACGATCGTTCCGGATGCAGAGTACGTGCTAGTGTTGTTTCGTGAAATATTGACCGGCGTATTGATGGGCTATGTTGTTTACTTGTTTTTCACAGTGGTCCAAACGGCAGGCGCCTTTATGGATTTGCAAGTCGGATTTGCAATGGCAAACATCGTAGACCCTCATACAGGCACTTCGGCTCCGCTGCTTGGCAACTTCAAGTACATGTTAATAATCGTTATTTTTCTGATGATGAACGGCCACCATTTTTTGTTAACTGGGCTTATGGACAGCTATCAATGGATGCCTCTATCCAATGATTTGTTCAGCAGGCTAATGAGTGGTAGCGTAACGGATTTTTTAACGAGGATGGTTGGAAACACATTTTTATTAGCCATACAAGTAGCAGCGCCGCTTATCGTAGCCATGTTTTTGACGGATGTAGGATTAGGCTTCTTGACTAAAACAGCTCCTCAATTCAATGTGTTCGTCATCGGAATTCCGCTCAAGCTCATTATTGGCATGTTTTTGCTTATCTTGTTAATGCCAAGTCTTGCCGGGATATTTGAAAGATTGTTTTCCATTATGTTCGAGTCATTGGAGCAGTTATTCGGTATCGTGCAAGGACCGCCGCCTGAAGGGCCATAGGAGGATGCTTTCGTGCGAAATTACCGGCTAGAGCTTGATCTCCAGCTTTTCAGTCAGGAAAAGACGGAGCAGGCCACGCCAAAGAAAAAAGATGAGGCAAGAAAGAAAGGCCAGGTTGCCAGATCATCCGACCTGCCGGGCTCATTTATATTATTGTTTATGTTTTTGGGATTCATTATGTTAGGCAGCTATTTCAAAGAACATATCATGGTGATGTTTGGGAACTTATTCGAAGACTGGCTTTTGATGGACTTAACAACCGGAAATGTCATGTCGCTTTTCAATGATGTTGCGATAGAGCTGATGCTTATTTTATTGCCGATCTTCGCAATAACGGTCTTGATCGGAATTTTAGGCAACATCGTGCAGTTCGGTTTTCTATTAACCGGCGATCCTCTCAAAATGAAGTTCGATAAGATTAATCCGCTAAACGGGTTTAAACAAATTTTTTCAGCAAAAACGGTCGTTGAATTTTTAAAAAGCGTCTTAAAGCTCCTAATCGTCGCTGTGCTTGTGTTTACGACGATTTCAAGGGATTGGGACCGCATTCTAGTTCTGGCAAGTCTGCCGATTCAACAAATATTTACGTTTACAGCGGGTCTTACCGTAAAGCTCGGAATTGAGATCGGAGCAGTGCTTACCGTTCTGGCGCTGGCTGATTTCTTCTATCAAACCTTTGAGCATAACAAAAGCTTAAGAATGTCGAAGCAAGACATCAAAGATGAATACAAAAAATCAGAAGGCGACCCGCTTATCAAGGGGAAAATTCGGGAGCGTCAGCGAAGAATGGCTATGCAGCGCATGATGCAAGAGGTGCCGAAAGCAGATGTCATTATTACCAACCCAACCCATTTTGCTATCGCATTGAAGTATGATGCAACGAAAATGGAGGCGCCAAAGATCATCGCAAAAGGGATGGATCACGTAGCGCTTCGGATTCGGGAGATCGCAAAAGAAAACGGGGTTGTCACGATGGAAAATAAACCTTTGGCCAGAGCGCTTTACGAACGAGCCGAGATCGGTGATGTCATTCCTCCGGACTTGTTCCAAGCGGTAGCCGAGGTGCTTGCATATGTATACAAAATGAAGGGACGAGTAAAGTCATCATAACACCACGGGAGGAGACGGCGTCATGAAAGCAAAGGACTTTGTAGTACTATTTGGCGTAATTGGTATTGTGCTCATGATGATAATCCCGATCCCAGTCCTACTACTAGATATTTTAATTATTTTGAACATTTCAATAGCATTGATGATCTTGCTTATCGCCATGAATACAAAAGAAGCGCTCGATTTCTCCATATTTCCGGCAATTTTATTAATTACCACCCTGTTCCGACTAGCGCTAAACGTATCAACAACCAGAAACATTTTGTCACATGCAGAAGCCGGAGAAGTTGTTGCTACCTTTGGCAGCTGGGTTGGCGGGGGAGAAATTGCAATCGGCTTCATTGTGTTCCTCATTCTCGTGGTCGTTCAGTTTATCGTGATTACCAAAGGCTCTGAGCGTGTGGCGGAGGTCGCAGCAAGGTTTACTTTGGACGCGATGCCGGGTAAGCAAATGAGTATCGATGCCGATTTGAACGCAGGCCTGATAAACGAACATCAAGCAAAAGCCCGGCGCTCCAAAATTGAACGTGAAGCTGATTTTTACGGTGCCATGGACGGTGCCAGCAAATTCGTAAAAGGCGATGCGATTGCCTCCATCATCATTCTAGTCATTAACTTAGTCGGCGGATTTATCATAGGTATGGCGATACACGGACTAAGTTTTGGCGAGTCGCTTTCCACCTTCTCGATCTTGACCATCGGTGACGGTCTCGTCAGTCAGATCCCTGCTTTGCTTATCTCAACGGCAGCCGGTCTTATCGTAACGAGAGCTGCTTCCGAAGGCAATCTGGCAGAGGATGTCACCGCGCAGCTGTTCAAATATCCAAAGCTGTTGTTTATTGCGGCAGGGACCATCGCTTTATTAGGTCTGACACCGATTGGTCCGATTAGAACTTGGCCGTTTGCGGCCATGCTTGCTTTTGGCGGCTGGTATATGCAGAAGGCTATCCACAAGCAGCAGGAGCAAGAGGAGATGCTGGTCGAAGAACAACAAATTGAAGAGGTTAGAAGCCCCGAGAGCGTCATAAGTCTCTTGCAAGTCGATCCCATCGAATTCGAGTTTGGTTATGGGCTGATCCCGCTTGCTGATACGCAGCAGGGAGGCGACCTGCTCGACCGGATCATCATGATTCGCAGGCAATGTGCGCTCGAGCTGGGACTTATCGTTCCAGTGATACGAATTCGCGATAACATTCAGTTGAAACCAAATGAATATGTCATCAAGATCAAAGGAAACACCGTTGCGCGCGGCGACCTGCTGCTCAATCATTATTTGGCCATGAGCCCGGGCTTCGAGGACGATTCGGTTGTAGGTATTGAAACAACGGAGCCTGCCTTCGGATTGCCAGCCATTTGGATAGATGAACAAATGAAGGAGAGGGCGGAGCTCTCGGGCTATACCGTCGTTGATCCTCCATCCGTTGTGGCAACGCATTTAACGGAAATCATTAAACGCCATGCACATGAATTGATTGGACGCCAAGAAACGAAGCAGCTTGTCGAAAATGTCAAAGAATCGTATCCAGCGCTTATCGAAGAGCTCATTCCATCGATTCTTGCCGTCGGCGACGTGCAGAAGGTATTGGCCAAGCTGCTACGTGAGAAGGTATCCATCAGGGATTTGGTCACGATATTCGAAGCTTTGGCAGACCATGGGAATTACACGAAGGATCCGGATATTTTAACCGAGTATGTAAGGCAATCGTTATCCAGACAAATAACGCAGCAGTTTTCATCGGGCAGCGATACGCTGCGCGTGATCACGGTTGGCCCGCAGCTTGAGAAAAAAATCGCGGAATCGGTTCAGCAGTCTGATCAAGGCAGCTATATCGCCCTAGACCCTGTTTCTACCCAGCAGATCTACCAGAAGCTGACCGAGCATGTAAATCGTCAAATACAATCCGGTCAACAGCCTGTCGTTCTCGCATCACCTACTATTCGTATGTATTTGAGACAAATTGTAGAGAGAACGATGCAAGATGTGCCTGTGCTTTCTTACAGTGAGCTTGAACCCAACATCGAAGTCCAAAGCGTCGGGGTGGTGAATTTATGAGAGTAAAACGTTATGTTGTAAATGCACTGCCAGAGGCTGTGACTATGATTAGAAGCGAGCTTGGAAAAGACGCGGTGATTTTAAATACGAAAGAAATTAAGGTTGGCGGTTTTATGGGGATGTTTCGCAAGAAAAAGATGGAGGTTATCGCCGCTATCGAATCTAATCAAGCGAACCCACCGGCGTCGCCACAGCGCTTATCGAATCCTCAAGTGGAGGCAGCGGTTGAACAAATTTTGAAAACGGCGCAGCGCTCGGCACCAACAGCCGTTATGGAACCGCCGACCACCTCTCCTGTCGAAAAGCAGAACCATAGCAGCGAGCGGGAACAACATATCATTGATGAGATCAGGGATCTAAGAGAGTATATGGTCAAGCTCTCAAAGCAGAACACGCAAACGGCAGCAATGTCCGAGCATCTGATAAAGCTTAATGAGCATTTGATTGAACAAGAAATGGAAACGCAGTGGATTGAACGATTGCTTCAAGCCATCATGGACAAGCAAACAGAGGAAGGCAGCGAATTCGGCAGGGAGCAGGTATGGGAGCATGCCGCAAAGCAGCTGGAAGAATGGCTGCAGCCTTACGGCGGCAGCGGGATTAGCAGTCAGGCCAGAGTCGTACATTTCGTCGGGCCAACCGGCGTCGGCAAGACCACAACGATCGCTAAGCTGGCGGCAGAGCAAACCATCAAGCACGGGAAAAAGGTCGGTTTTATTACTTCCGATACATACCGGATTGCGGCCGTGGACCAGCTCAGAACCTATGCGAACATTTTGAACGTCCCGCTTGAGGTCGTATTTTCCCAAATGGATTTGCCTCGCGCCTTCAAACAGCTCGAAGAGCGTGAGCTGATTTACATGGATACGGCAGGACGGAATTTCCGCAGCGAGCTGCATGTATCCGAAGTGAACAGCTTGCTTCAAACCACCGAGCCAAGTGAAACCATTCTAGTGCTGAGCATGACTGGGAAAACAAGGGACATGGCCGCGGTCGCGGATCATTTTTGCAAATACGGCGTTCAAAAAGTGCTATTCACCAAGCTGGATGAAACATCGGTTTATGGCGCCATATTCAATCTGATAATGAATTTTGAATTGCTTCCTACTTATATGGCAAGCGGTCAAACCGTTCCGGATGATATTGAGAAGTTCCAGGTCGATTCGTACATCCGCCAGCTTCTGAGGAGTAATGCCCCATGATGGATCAAGCTGAAGCGTTACGCAACTTAGTCAAACAGCAGGAGCTTCAAGAAGATGGACGAACGACTCGGGTCGTAACGGTCACTAGCGGGAAGGGCGGAGTAGGGAAATCAAATTTCAGTTTGAATTTTGCCTTGTCGCTTCAACGTTTAGGGAAAAAAGTGCTTGTTTTTGATGCTGACATCGGCATGGCAAATATTGACGTGCTTATGGGAGTATCGTCCACTTATAATTTGTACCACTTGCTTAAGCAAGAAAAAACGATATGGGAAATCGTACAGGAAGGCCCTGAGGGTCTCCATTTTATCGCCGGAGGCTCCGGTTTTCGGGATCTCATGGATTTGTCAGCGGAGCAGCTCGACCGGTTCGCGGATGAAATTAGCAAGCTGCATGGCAAATATGATCTAATCTTGTTTGACACCGGGGCCGGCCTCTCGAAGGAGACCGTTAAGTTCATTACCGCCGCACAGGAAACGATTGTGGTAACTACGCCCGAGCCGACGTCAATAACGGATGCTTATGCCTTAATTAAGATGGTCAAAACCATGGAAGTGGACGTTCAATTCAAATTAATCGTCAACCGTGCGTCCGATGCGCGGGAGGGGAAACAAACCGCGGACAAAATCAGTATGGTTTCCCAGCGATTTTTGCAATCGGAATTGCCTCATTTAGGTATTTTGCCGGATGATCCGAACGTTTCAAAAGCCGTTAAGCGACAGATCCCTTTTACGGTGGCATATCCGGGGAGCGAAGCTTCCGTTGCCATTGAACGGATCGCGAAGCAATTTCTAGAAATACCGCAGAGCTCGGCGCCTAGCGGCGGAGTCAAAGGATTTTTGCATAAAATGTTCAGACTCTCAAGATAATCCTTTGAAAGTGAGGAGGAAATGATATGGTTCCTTATCGCGTGCTTGTAGTTGATGATTCCGGATTTATGCGGAAGATTATTAGCGATCTAATTATTCAGGATCCTCAGTTTACGATTGTTGCGACCGCTGCCAACGGCCAAGAGGCGATAGAAGCGGTCCTCGAGTGGAAGCCGGATGCCGTTACCTTGGATTTGGAAATGCCTCTAATGAACGGGATAGAAGCACTGCAAGCCATTATGAAGGAAAATCCGACCCCTGTTATTATGCTTTCGGGGATCAGCGAAGACAATACGAGAGAAACGATAAAAGCATTGCAATTCGGGGCATTCGATTTTATTCGAAAACCCTCCAACGCTATTTCGAACGATATTCACCAGGTTGGCGATTTTTTACTTGAAAAATTGCGAACTGCCGTGTTAACGAAGCGGCACCAGCCTGCTATAACAATCCATGAGAAGCAAGCGCCGGTAATCGATGAAATAAATCAAGCGAAGCAGCAAAACGCTGCTGCCTCGGAAAAGCCTAAACAACATGTGGAGCCAACGCCCGCACCGCTGCCTACCCCTGTTAAAGACCGGGACAAGCCGTTGTTTCCGAAAGAGGATGGCAAGCTGGGGCTGCAGCGATCGGCACCCCCTTTACATACAAAACAAAGTGGCGCTAATCCTGGGGACGCTGCACCTGATAAAGCAAAGCAGGCGGCGTCATCTTCCAAATTAGTCGGCAAACCCGTGCAGCCTGAACTTAAGCCTCAGTCTGCGGAACCGCCAATCGTTAGAAGAGGAGCGGCTAGCGGTTCGGTGACATCGTTTAAACATATCGTAGCCATTGGCACATCTACAGGAGGTCCAAGGGCGCTGCATGAGGTCATTACTTCGTTGCCTGCTGACTTTCCTGCTCCTGTTCTAATCGTGCAGCATATGCCTCCAAGATTTACGAAATCGCTGGCTCAACGTCTTGATAGTTTTAGCGAACTTCAAGTCGTCGAGGCAGAACAAGGCGAAAGAGTAAAAGCCGGAGTGGTTTATATTGCCCCAGGGGGATACCATATGGAGCTTTGTAAAGAAACAGGCGGTTATACGATCTTACTGACGGAGCAGCCTCTGCGTAACGGTCATCGACCTTCAGTCGATGTATTGTTTGAGTCGCTTACGCCATATCGCGAACTCAAGCGCCATGCGGTCATAATGACGGGTATGGGCAGCGATGGGGCTAAAGGGATGAAGCTTCTGGCCGAATGCGGCATAGAAACCACCATTGCAGAAGCCGAAGAAACCTGTGTCGTTTACGGCATGCCAAGATCGGCCGTTGAGGCAGGATGTGTCAACAAAATATTACCGCTTCAACACATTGCTTCACAACTCGTGCAGGCAATGCTGAAATAAATAGGCTCCAATCGCTTAAACATACCAACAGGAGGTGCTAGGAAATGGATATGAATGCCTATTTATCGATGTTTATCGATGAATCTAATGATCACCTGCAATCCTTGAACGAAAATTTGCTTCGGCTGGAAAGCGAGCCTGAGGAGCTTAGTATCGTTCAAAACATCTTCCGGTCAGCGCATACGCTGAAAGGGATGTCAGCTACTATGGGATTTGAAGATTTGGCCGCGCTGACGCATGAAATGGAAAACGTGCTGGATCTCATTCGCAATAGCAAGCTCAAAATGGACAGCTTTATTTTTGACACGTTGTTTAAAGGGCTTGATGCTCTTGAGGCGATGGTTCAGGATATCGTAGGCGGCGGGACTGGCAAAGCTGACGTCACGGCAATTGTGGCATCACTGCAAATTATTTTAAAAAGCGACTATAGCGCTAACCAATCAATTACAGCGCCAACTGTAGCCGCAAATGCAGGAAATGCTGCAACATCAAGCGTATCAGGGGCGATGCTGCTGGATGAATTCCAATCTTCTATTTTGCTGCAATCGATAGAATCAGGCCATCATGTTTTTCACATTCAGATAGCGATTCGTGATAATTGCATGCTGAAAGCGGTACGTGCTTACATGGTGTTTGATCTACTCGAACGTAACGGGGAGGTTATCAAATCTGATCCGTCGGTACAAGATATCGAACAGGAAAAGTTTGATTTTACCTTCGCTGTATTCACGATTTCGCGTTTGACCCAAGAAGATCTTCAAGCGCAGCTGCTTAATATCTCGGAAATCGAATCCGCTGTCGTGACGCTGCTTGACGCTGAGTCATTGGCCGTACTCAGCCAATCCAATGCCGCAGCGGCAGTTGAGGTTGTCGAGGAAGTTAAAGACATTACGCCAGCCGTATCGGCATCCGTTAAGGCTGAGGCGCCTCGCGAAGCCGCCGGCAAAGGACAAGCGCCGGCAGCGCAAGCAGCTCCTGCCAACGTTTCAAGAACGATACGCGTTGATATCGAGAGACTCGATACGCTTATGAACTTGTTTAGCGAACTGCTGATCGACCGGGTTAGGCTCGAGCAGCTTTCGAGTGAAATCAAGCGTAATGATCTAACGGAAACGGTAGAGCACATGACGCGTGTCAGCTCGGATTTGCAAAGCATCGTGCTCAAGCTGCGCATGGTTCCCGTTGATTCCGTATTCAACCGTTTCCCGCGCATGATTAGAGATTTGGCGAAATCGCTGGATAAGAAAATCGATCTTGTTATTACCGGAGCGGATACGGAGCTGGATCGTACCGTCATCGATGAAATCGGCGACCCGCTTGTCCATTTGTTGAGAAATTCGGTCGACCATGGCATCGAAACCGTAGAAGAGCGCATTGCAG
Source organism: Paenibacillus sp. LPE1-1-1.1 (assembly GCF_040676435.1). Taxonomy (NCBI): domain Bacteria; kingdom Bacillati; phylum Bacillota; class Bacilli; order Caryophanales; family Paenibacillaceae; genus Paenibacillus; species Paenibacillus sp. LPE1-1-1.1. The sequence continues at coordinate 222,698 of NZ_JBEGHY010000001.1, read as the reverse complement.
CAGGAAAGCCGGAGACAGGTACCATCAACTTGCGGGCTTATCACAGCGGCAACCATGTCTTCATTGAAGTAGAAGAGGATGGACGCGGCATTCATCACGAGCGCGTGCTTAAAACCGCGATTAAAAATGGTGTTGTCACCGAAGAGCAAGCGAAGCTATTGACGCCGGATGAAATTAATATGCTGATTTTTGCAGCAGGGTTTAGCACGGCGGACAAGATTTCGGATATTTCCGGTCGCGGCGTAGGTCTTGACGTCGTACGCTCCAAAATCACCTCGTTAGGCGGTAACGTAACGATAGATTCCGCGTTTGGCAGAGGCACTAAGTTTTCCGTACAGCTGCCGCTTACGCTTTCGATCATATCGGCGATGCTGATCAAACTAGGCTCAGAGAAATACGCGATCCCTTTATCTTCAATCGTTGAAACCGGCATTATCCGCAGGGAACAAATTTTAAATGTACACGGGAATAAGATGATTGAATTTAGAAATGCAATCATTCCTTTAGTATCTTTGAGTAAAGTACTTGATTCTCCTGATTTCAATGAAAACGATGAAGCGGAGACTGAAATTGTCGTGGTTCGAAAAGGCGAGAAATGGGCTGCGGTGATGGTTGATGAATTTATCGGTCAAAGTGAGATCGTTCTTAAAACATTGGGTAAATATTTAACAAACATCGAAGCGATTTCCGGCGCGACCATTCTTGGCGATGGTTATGTCGCACTAATAATTGATCCGAACGCGCTTATCAAATAAGGAGGTTTTTACGATGGGAGAAGAATTAAAGGTTATCGTGTTTGCACTCGGCAGCGAAGAGTATGGAATTGAAGTAGATAAGGTCCGCACGATTGAAAGATTGTCTCCAATTACACGCGTTCCGAAAACGGCTTCATTTATTAAAGGGGTCATCAACCTCCGCGGCGTGGTCGTTCCTGTCATTGATCTTCGCGGCCGGTTCAACCTTTCGGAAACGACGCCGACCGAAAATTCAAGAATCATCGTTGTTGCCGTTGCAGACATTGAGGTAGGTTTCATTGTTGACTCCGCAAATGATGTTATCGACATCGATACGGATTCAATCGACTTGCCGCCGGAGATTGTCGGAGGCATTAAAGCTAAATACTTAAGGGGCATTGCCAAGCTTGGTGAAGGTCGACTTCTCATCATGCTGAACCTGTCCGAGGTATTGAACAAGAGCGAAATCATTCAGATCGAACAGCTTGAGGTCTAGCAAGTGAGCCTATTTAGCCGGTTTGAAGCATTCGAGCTTGATGTATTGAAAGAAGTCGGCAATATTGGGGCAGGTAACGCTGCTACCGCTTTATCACGTTTATTGGACAAACCCGTGGATATGGCCGTTCCTAAGGTAAGCTTGCTTCCATTCGAAGAAGTCGCTGAGCGTGTCGGCGGATCCGAACAAATCGTCATCGCTGTTTTTCTCCGAGTGGAAGGGGAAGCACCAGGTAATATGTTCTTCATCATAGAGGAAGAATCCGCGAGACGCATTTTACGTCAGCTGCTTTCGATGAATATCGAAGAGCAAGAGGGATATTCGGAAATGGAGCTGTCCGCGCTTTGCGAAATCGGCAATATATTGGCAGGCTCCTACCTTTCCTCCTTGGCTGACTTCACGCAATTAACGATGGCACCATCCGTTCCTGCTATTGCGGTTGATATGGCAGGAGCCGTACTGAGCTACGGATTAATGCAGTACGGTGAAATGGGTGACTCGGCCCTTTTGATCGAAACGACGTTTTTGGAGGATCGTCAGTCGCTTGAGGGACATTTTTTCCTCATTCCAGACCCGGAGTCGTTTGAGAAAATATTTAGGGCTTTGGGAGTCGTTAGCGAATGATACAACAAAATTTGGTCAAAGTCGGCATGGCAGATTTAAATATTGCAACAGATGGAGCGATACTCAAAACGACCGGCTTAGGATCTTGCGTCGGGCTGACCTTGTTTGATCCCATAAGGAAAGTAGCCGGAATGGCTCATGTCATGCTTCCGTCTTCAGAAATTGCCCGCGAGACCAAAATAAATTTGGCCAAGTACGCAGATACTGCCATCCCTGAGCTGCTTGACCGAATGTTGGCAGCCGGTGCGCATGTTGTGAGCATGAAAGCAAAAATGGCCGGCGGCGCTCAAATGTTCGCCATGTCCGGGCAATCGGATTCTCTTAGGATCGGTCCCCGCAATGTGGAATCCTGTACGGAAATGCTGCGCAGATTCAAGATTCCCATTATTTCTCAAGATACGGGCGGGAGTTTTGGGCGTACGATTGAATTTAACAGCGTAAGCGGAATGCTATCGATTAGAAGTGTGCAGTTTGGAACAAAGGAGATTTGATATGCTGGGAACATGGCGATGGAATGTCGTATTTGGAATTTTCGGTACAGTGCTGACGGTAGCTTTTTCCATCGGAAACAATCCGATTACGGTAATGCTGCTTAGAAGTATGTATGCTTTCATCGCTTTTTTTGTTCTTGCGTATGGAGTGCGAGCAATATTGGCATACATCCTTCAACCTCCTGCCATCGTAGGCGAATTAACGGAAGAGGAAGAGGGCAAAGGCGGGCAGCTTGATTTGCAAACGCCAGACGAGTCAGCGGATCTTAATGAAATGTTAAAGTCGCAGCTGCAGGCTGGGGGAGCTGCCCCGAACGCCGATGCTCAAAATAAAGATGCTGCCGGCTTTAAACCGCTGAGTCCGCCACAATTGTTATCTACAAAAAATACACAGCCTGAAGAATTGGTAAAAGCCATTCGTCACCTGACAGGAGAGTGAGTCGATGACTGAGCAGAAACCCCCTCATTTGACAAACTTGCAGATGTGGCAAGCCTGGAGAGAACAGGGCGATTTGGAAGCAAAGAAAAGTCTTATCGAACAGTATTTGCCGCTTGTTGATTATGTAACGAATCGAATGGCTATCGGCCTTCCCAAAAATGTCATTAAGGACGATCTTGCGAGCAACGGCGTCATGGGATTAATCGATGCGATTGAGAAATTCGATTACGGCCGCGGATTGCAATTCGAGACCTATGCCTCTTGGCGCATCCGCGGCTCGATCATCGACGGCTTGCGGCAAGGAGATTGGGTCCCGCGCTCCGTGCGTGAGAAAGCGAAAAGAGTCGAGGAGGCATATCAGCATTTAGAGCAGCAATATTTGCGCTCCGTGACGGATGCCGAGATCAGTCGTTATCTCGAATTGTCGGAGAAAGAATTTACGAACATGCTCCAAGATATCGCCGTTACGACCGTTTGCTCTCTGGAAGACCCGATTCGAGAAGAAGAATCAGAGACAAGAATGTCTCTGCTCGTAGATGACAAAGCAAAAAATCCGGATCATAAGGTACATGAGTTTTATATAAAGGAATCCCTAGTAAAAGGCATTGATCGGCTTACGGATAAGGAACGCACCGTCGTGTCTCTGTTCTACTATGAAGAATTATCATTGAGTGAAATTGCGGAAGTAATGTCACTTTCACCGTCGCGAATTTCCCAGCTCCATTCGAAAGCCATTTTACGGCTTCGGGGAGCTTTGGCTAAGCATAAAGATCAACTCATGCAGCATTAAGAGAGGAGGAGTCAGGTGGATAATCTACAGTTAGAATCATACCTACGCATCCAGACATCAGCCGATAAGCTGTCTGCCTTCATATCATTTAGCAGGATTACGGATGAATTCGAATGTGACGGCGATGAGCTGGAGGGTTTCTTACGCAGCAAAGGAATTGTTTACGGTCTTCGAAAAGAGGTTCTGAATCAGATTGGCACTAATCCTCTCGCGTTCTGCAAAGAACAGACGCTTGTCGCGCAAGGGGAGGCTCCCGTACCCGGTAAGGATGGGTTTGTTAAGCTGGCGTACGATATGAATAAAAACAACCAGGTTCCAGCCGAGCTTGAAGACGGCAAGGTGGATTTCAAAGAAGTCGTACAACTGAAAAACGTAAAACGGGGACAATTGATTGCGGAACGCTATGACCCAGCTCCGGGACCTTTCGGCAAAACCGTGACAGGCGAAGATATTCCCCCTAAGCTAGGCAAGCAGGTACGCTTTAAAGTAGGCAAGAACGTCGTTTTGAATGATGATCAGACCGCTATGTATTCTGCCATAGACGGTCTTATTGCCTTGACGGATAAAGAGAAAATCAACGTATTTCCCGTCTATGAAGTGAATGGCGATGTCGATTACAGCGTGGGAAATATAGATTTTGTCGGTACGGTAGTTATCCGCGGAAATGTCCTTAGCGGATTCCGAGTCAAGGCATCCGGAGATATCCGGGTGATTGGCGGAGTTGAAGGAGCAGAAATAGAATCAGAAGGCTCGGTAGAAATAACGGGAGGCATCCTGGGAGGCAATAAGGGCTTTGTAAAAGCAGGACGCAACGTTCGAAGCAGCTTCATCCAAGAAGGCAATGTCATTGCAGGCGAAGAAGTGCTTGTTTCCCAAAGTATTATGCATTCCCATGTAAGAGCGGGCAAAAATGTTATATGCTCTGGCGCAAAGGGATTAATCGTAGGCGGGCTTGTTCAGGCAGGCGATTTGGTCATCGCGCGGACAATCGGAAACACCATGTCGACAGCCACGACGATTGAGGTCGGCGTTAATCCGGAGTACCGAGCGGAGCTGCTCGAACTTCGAACTAAGATGAAGCTGTATATGGAAAGTTTGGACAAAACGGATAAAGCGCTGACTATTCTCGACCAATTGGCTGCGGCAGGTCAACTTACGCCGGATAAGCTCGCTTTGAGAATCAAGCTAAAGACATCCAAACGGCAAATGCTGCTTGAAAATGACCAAACCAAAACTCGAATTCTGGAGATCGAAAGAACGCTTGAGAATACGGATCGCTCAAAAATCGATGTTAGCAACATTGTTTACGGCGGTACGAAGATTGTCATTGGCAGATATACGAAATTCGTGAAGGATTCGTCGCAACGAGTATCCTTCCGGTATTCCGAAGGCGACATCGTTCTGGTTCCTTATACCACATAATGTCGTCCAAAGGGGGAAACCTGTATGACATTTAAATCCATCGATTTGCAAATGTCAGTTCCACGGACACAAGAGTTTAGTGGTAAGCACGGCCAAGCCATTCATAAGCCTGTTGCGGATCAAAATATGCTGGCTGCTCAAACGACGAAACAAACCGAAATTTTACGCGGGAAAAATTCGGCTGTCGAACAATCAAACGGAGCGCATATCCGTAATGACCAAGAAGGCCAGCAGGGGGATGCACACCAAAAGGCTAATCGAAAACGTCCAGAATCAGCAATTGAGAATCATGGGGAAGAGCAACCCCCTGCTCATCCATTTAAGGGACATAGGTTTGATATCAAGCTATAAAACAAGGCTTTTTTAGAAAGGCAGGCTATGAACGATGCAGCCATACTTGCAATATATTGTATTACTCGGAGCGGTTGTTATTGTTGGTGCCTTTATAATGCCTCGCAAGAAGCACGATTCTGCATTACCGCCGCAAACCATGCAAAACATGGAAAACGCATTAGAGCAATTTATGGAAAACATGGAGAAGGACAATGAAGAACTTGTCCAATTAGTCAGAAACGCGCAGCTCGAATCAAAGGCGGATGCGACTCGCAAAGATCAAAGAATTGCCCAGCTGGAGCAAAAGTGCGAACAATTAACCGATCAACTTCAGATTATGCACTCTAATCGCGTTTCAGCAGGGCAACTGGCGGAAAGACCTGCCAATCCGTCATCCGAAGATAGGATTACTCAAGAACATCCTGAGGTCGTACAGCCTGTGCCTGAGAAAGCAGCAGGGATTGAAGCAAAAACGATCCAATCCAGATATAAGGATTTATTTGAGTTATATGAGCAGGGGAAATCTATCGAAACCATTTCCAAAAAGCTAGGCATGAATAAAGGCGAAGTACAGCTTATTATTCAGCTGGCCAAGCAGGAGGGGGCCGCCCATGCTTAAAAATCGCACTTTCCTAATCGGTTTAGGAACCGGCATTATTATTGGGGCCTTATTGTTTCAGCTTATGTTATCAGGCGAGCAAAGCCGGCTAAAGTTGAATGAAAGAGACAGCTCCGCAGAGGAGAAAAGCTATACGCAAGTCGAAGTTGACGCGTTATTGAAAGCTGAGCGGGATTCCATGCAGCTCGATCAGGAAATCAATGCGGGAGCGGAGGAAACGAAGACGGCAGCGACGCCTTCACCTGTCAAGGAGCTGCCAACCCATACAATCTCTAATGAGCCGAAAGCTACTGCCACGCCTGTTAGGAAAGCAGCAGTAAAGCATGTAATCAGAATCGAAGCAGGAACAGGTTTATCAAAAACTGCAGAGCTGCTTGCATCCCAAGGTATTATCGATGACCAAGCCGCTTTCGTTCAAAAAATGAAGAAGTCCAAGCAGCTGGTTCGCGCCGGTTATTTTTTGTTTCAAGAACGTATAACGGTTGATGCTGCCATTGCTATCGTTACGGGTGAGCCGCTTACGAAAGAACAAGCGGATGCTTTAACGTCTAGTAAAAAATAGTTATCCTATCTTTTCTTTTTCTCAAACGAATGTTGCACCCAATAGGTATTTATGGTATATTAATTCACGGTGTTAAAAACGCACGCAGGTCAATTTTGTCAAACGGTGCTTCCGCCCGGCGGAAGTTTTGACGAAAGATGCGACTAGCGGAGGAGCACTAAAAAAACCATTACAGGAGGTGTTGAAGAAATGGCGGTTATTTCCATGAAACAGCTACTAGAAGCTGGGGTACACTTCGGTCATCAGACTCGTCGTTGGAACCCGAAGATGGATCGTTATATCTTCACAGAAAGAAACGGGATTTACATTATCGATTTGCAAAAAACGGTTAAGAAAGTTGACGAAGCGTACAACTTTGTTAAATCGATTGCTGCAGACGGCGGCACTATGCTGTTCGTAGGTACAAAAAAACAAGCTCAAGATTCCGTGAAAGAAGAAGCAGAACGTTGCGGCAACTTCTACATCAACCAACGTTGGCTCGGCGGTACTCTTACTAACTTCCAAACGATTCAAAAACGTATCGACCGTTTGAAGCAACTTGAGAAGTGGGAAGAGGACGGCACTTTCGAAGTTCTTCCGAAGAAAGAAGTTATCATTCTTCGCAAAGAAAAAGACCGTTTGGAAAAATTCCTTGGCGGTATCAAAGGAATGAAAGGTTTGCCTAGCGCGTTGTTCATCATTGACCCACGCAAAGAGCGCATTGCTGTTGCAGAAGCTCGCAAACTTGGAATCCCTATCGTTGGTATCGTTGATACGAACTGTGATCCGGACGAAATCGACTACGTAATTCCAGGTAACGATGATGCAATCCGTGCCGTTAAGTTGTTGACGTCGAAAATGGCTGATGCAATCGTTGAAGCTAACCAAGGCGAGCAAACAACGGCTTAATTTAAAGACTTTAGTTAGTCAACAAAGGGTGGTCAGATGGTGATAAACCTCTCACTGCCCTTTTTTTGAATGTAAATCACTAAAAATAAACAGCTTGTATAGTTTAGGAGTAAGGGGTTTATATTTCATTAAACAAACCAATCAATCAATTACTAAGCCAATAAGGCTTTGTAAAACTTATAGGAGGGCTTACAATGGCAGTTAGTGCTAGCGCGGTAAAAGAACTACGGGAAAGAACTGGAGCAGGGATGCTTGATTGCAAGAAAGCTCTTGACGAAACAAACAACGATATCGAGAAAGCCATTGCTTTCCTACGTGAAAAAGGTTTGGCAGCTGCAGCAAATAAAGCGGGCCGTATCGCAACTGAAGGCGTAGTTGAATCGTATATTCACGCTGGCGGCCGTATCGGCGTTATCGTTGAAGTAAACTGCGAAACTGATTTTGTTGCTAAAACAGATCAATTCCGTGAATTCGCAAGAGACGTAGCTATGCAAATTGCAGCAGCTAACCCTAAATTTGTTCGTCGCGAAGAAGTTTCATCGGAAGAGCTTGAAAAAGAGCGCGAGATTCTGAAAGCTCAAGCGCTTAACGAAGGCAAACCGGAAAAAATCGTTGAAAAAATGGTTGAAGGCCGTATTTCGAAATACTACGAGGAGTTCTGTCTGATGGAACAATCGTTCATCAAAGACCCAGACAAAACGATCGCAACTTTACTTAATGAAAAAATCAACAAAATTGGCGAGAACATTTCCATCCGTCGCTTCGTTCGTTATGAGCTTGGTGAAGGCCTAGAGAAAAAAGTAGACAACTTCGTAGAAGAAGTTATGGCTCAAGTAAAACATTAATCCGAACGCACAGGCGGGGCGGGGCGTCCGCCCCGCCTGCTTGTATGAATAGAACATATTTGAGGACCTCATCTACTGAGGTGCATGATGGAGGTATTAACGTTGGAGCAGCCTGTGTATAAACGTATCGTGTTGAAAGTCAGCGGTGAATCATTGTCAGGGCAAGAAGGCTATGGTATAGAAGCAACAGTTATCTCATCGATTGCTGATCAGGTGAAAGAAGTCGTAGCGCTAGGCATAGAAGTGGCCATTGTCGTCGGCGGCGGTAACATATGGCGCGGTATTGCCGGTTCGGCAAAAGGAATCGACCGTGCAACAGCCGATTATATGGGTATGCTGGCTACTCTTATGAATTCACTCGCACTTCAAGATGCGCTGGAACAAATCGATGTTCCGACCCGCGTACAAACATCAATCGCGATGCAACAAATCGCTGAGCCTTACATTAGACGTCGTGCCATTCGTCACTTAGAGAAAGGCCGTGTAGTTATTTTCGCAGCAGGTACCGGTAATCCGTTCTTCTCTACGGATACGACAGCAGCACTCCGTGCAGCTGAAATCGAGGCAGAAGTTATTTTGATGGCGAAAAATAAAGTGGACGGCGTATACTCTGCTGATCCGTTTAAGGATAGCGCGGCTGAAAAATTTGAGGAGCTTACATACCTCGATATGTTAAATCGTAATTTAGGCGTAATGGATTCAACTGCTGCATCACTTTGCATGGATAATAATATTCCTCTAATCGTATTTGCAATTACGGAGAAAGGGAATATTAAACGCGTCGTGCTGGGTGAGAAAATCGGAACGATAGTGAGAGGAAGTGCGAAATAATGCCACAAGAGCTGAAAAAAAACGCAGAAGAACGTATGGATAAAGCGATTTCGGCACTAAAACGTGATTTGTCTTCTTTGCGCGCGGGTAAAGCAAGTGCTGCTTTGCTTGATCGCATCCAAGTCGAATATTACGGGTCAATGACGCCTGTCAATCAACTTGCTAACATCAGTACACCAGATTCCCGTACGTTGTTCATTCAACCGTGGGACAAATCGTCTATGTCGGCGATCGAGAAAGCGATCATGAAATCGGATCTTGGCCTTACGCCTTCGAATGACGGCACCTCGATTCGTCTTTCTATCCCGCCGCTTACAGAAGAGCGGCGTGCTGAGCTCGTAAAAACATCGAAAAAGCTTGGTGAAGAAGCGAAGGTAGCTATCCGCAATATTCGCCGCGACGCGAATGACGGAGTGAAAAAACTTGAGAAAACAACAATTTCTGAAGATGAATCACGCGGTCACCAAGAAGATATTCAAAAGGCTACCGATAAATTTATTGCTGAAGTAGATAAAGTCCTTGTTGCTAAAGAAAAGGAAATTATGGAAGTATAAAGATTTCTGGGCCCCTCCGATAGGTGGGGTTTGGTTTTGATTTCAGTTGGGAGGAAGTAAGATGATCGAGCGACTTTGGGCCAAATTAGGCAAATCGTCCTTACAGCCGACTGATTCTGTGGCCTCAGAAAACGTGCCTGAGCATGTTGCGATTATTATGGATGGAAACGGTCGCTGGGCTAAAGATCGTGGATTGCCACGAATGGCAGGTCATCATTCTGGGATGAAAGCGGTCAAACGCATAACCATTGCAGCAGATCGGCTTGGCGTCAAATATTTGACGTTATACGCATTTTCTACGGAAAACTGGAAGAGACCTAAGGCTGAAGTGGATTTTCTCATGAAACTTCCTCAGCAATTTCTTGAGATTGAATTAGAAGATCTAATCGCAAATAACGTGCAGGTTCGAATGATGGGACACAAAGAAGATTTGCCGTCATTTACGATAAGCGCCGTAGAGGAAGCCATTGTTAAGACTGCCAATAATACCGGTCTTGTTCTCAATTTTGCATTAAATTACGGAAGCCGTAAGGAAATGCTTGAAGCTGTGAAAAATATCGCAACAGAGGTGCAGCAAGGACAATTATCAATCGATGAGATTGATGACAAAGTCATGTCTGACCGATTGCTAACAAGCGGATTGCCGGACCCGGATTTACTTATTCGAACAAGCGGGGAATTGCGGTTAAGTAATTTTATGATGTGGCAGCTTGCGTACAGTGAATTATGGTTTACGGATGTGTATTGGCCGGAGTTTACGGAAGCACATTTTCAAGAAGCGATTTTGGAATATCAGCGCCGTGCGCGTCGATACGGTGGATTGTAGCTTCAAGCAACGGAGTGTGACTTTTCATTGAGACAACGAATTATTACGGGTGTAGTGGCAGGAGTAGGCTTCATTGGCTTAACGGTAGTAGGCGGATGGTTATACAGCAGTCTTCTTGTATTACTTGCAATTATCGGCTTTACTGAATATGCGCGCATGAATGGTGTAGCATGGTCGCATCCGTCTTCATTGCTCGGATATGCGGGCGTGCTACTGTTTGTGCTTCCGTGGTCGGATTGGGGAATTACCGTTCCGTCAGCATTGACTATTCTGTGGATACTTGCCTTCTTATTGCTGGCAATCACCGTGATTACTAAAAATAGAACGACAATCGATGGCGCCGCACTTATGTTGCTTGGCGCTTTATATGTAGGTTATGGCTTTGCGGCAATGGGCGAAGTTCGTCAAATTGAGCTGTATGGCTTGTTATGGACTTTTTTGTCCTTTGGATGTATCTGGGCATCGGATATCGGTGCTTATTTTACGGGACGGGCCATCGGCAAGACCAAGCTTTGGCCGTCGATCAGTCCCAACAAAACGATTGAAGGTGCCTTGGGGGGCGTATTGCTTTCCTTAATTGTATCCGCTGCATTTGCAGTCATTATGCCTGATTTTGTTACATTGCCAAAAGCTTTGCTTATCGGGTTGATTGCAGCCGTAGCCGGCCAATTTGGTGATTTAATTCAATCCGCGTATAAGCGGGTCAGAGATATTAAGGATACAGGGACGTTGTTACCGGGACATGGCGGTGTGCTTGACCGATGCGACAGCTGGCTTATCGTATTTCCGCTGTTAGTGCTTACAGAGCTGCTGCCCGTATAAGTCAGGAGGATGTGCATGAAGAAAATAAGCATTTTAGGTTCAACAGGTTCGATCGGAACACAGACGTTGGATATCATCGCTCATGATCCAGAACGCTACAAGGTTGTTGGATTATCTGCGGGTGCAAATGTCGATTTATTGATTGAACAAGCAAATCAATTTAAGCCTGCAATCGTCAGTTTGGCATCCAAAGCAGATGCGGAGTCCGTGCGCTCGCAGATTCCTGCGGGTACGCGAATCGTATATGGCGAAGAGGGACTCATTGAGGTTGCAGCAGGTACGGACGCTGATATCGCTGTCACGGCAATCATGGGCAGCAGAGGCCTGCCAGCAACACTTGCAGCGATTGATGCAGGTAAAACGATCGGTCTTGCCAATAAAGAGACGCTCGTTACTGCGGGCCACATTGTGATGGAACGCGCGAAGGAGCGCGGCGTATCGATTTTGCCGATAGACAGTGAGCACTCGGCTATTTTCCAATGCTTGAATGGGGAAGACCGCAGGTCCATCAATCAAATTACGTTAACGGCCTCCGGCGGATCCTTTCGGGACCGGACGAGAGCGCAGCTTGAAGGCGTAACGGTTGCTGAAGCACTTAATCACCCCAACTGGTCAATGGGGGCAAAAATTACGATTGATTCGGCGACGATGGTCAATAAGGGCCTTGAAGTCATCGAAGCTAAATGGCTGTTCGATGTTACATACGATCAAATAGATGTCATTATTCATCCGGAAAGCATCATTCATTCTTATGTGGAGTTTTCCGATAACAGCGTCATTGCACAGCTTGGGATGCCTGATATGCGAGTACCGATTCAATATGCGTTATCCTATCCGCACCGTAATGCAACGCCTACGGACAGGCTCAATCTTGCCCAAATCGGCAAACTGCATTTTCGCGAAATGGATTTCGAAAGATATCCTTGCTTGCGATTGGCTTTTGAATGCGGCAGACTGGGTCAATCTGCGCCGGCTGTGTTCAACGCGGCAAACGAGGTTGCCGTAGCTCGCTTTCTAAAAGGCGAAATTTCGTTTCTTGACATTGAACGGATATTAGAATCGGTAGTCGGTCAGCACGACGCATCTGATATTAATGATTTGCAGATGATCGCAGAAGTGGATGCTTGGGCGCGCCGAGTCGCTGAATCCGCATAAAATCGGTTGAAACCCGGTTCTCTTGTATCGGACGGGAGAATAATGATAATCTATGTACAGGCCGTAACGAACAGGGGGCTTTAGCTTAATGCATATGATTCAGGTTGTCTTTTTGACGATACTCGTCTTTTTTGTGATCGTGACGATTCATGAATGGGGTCATTACTATTTCGCAAAGCGAGCGGGCATTTTGGTACGCGAATTTGCAATCGGCTTCGGACCGAAGCTATTCTCGGTAAAACGCGGCGAAACGAGATATACGCTGCGGTTAATACCTGCCGGCGGATTTGTCCGCATGGCGGGAGAGGATCCGGAAATTGTAGATGTCCAGCCAGGACAAACGATAGCGGTCCGTCTGAAAGACGATAAGGTAACCCGGCTTTATTTGGACCGCCTTGATGAGCGGAGCGGTGTTATTCGCGGTGAAATAGTTACCATTGATTTGGAGCATAAACTTTCAGTAACATTAGATGTCGAAGGCGAGAATGAGACGTTCTCAGTCCACCCGGCCGCTTTAATGATAACCAAAGGGAAAGAAACGCAAATTGCTCCGATCGATAGACAATTCGGAAGCAAAACGGTCTCGCAGCGCGCGCTTGCGATTTTTGCAGGGCCGCTGATGAACTTCGTGCTTGCTTTCGTATTATTTGCTGCCTATATCCAAATGGCCGGTATTCCAGTCGAGTCACCGGATAAGCTGCTCGTAGGCCAGATTTCAGAGGGAATGCCTGCTGCTAAGGTAGACCTGAAAGAGGGCGACGTGATTGATGCCGTTAACGGAGAAAAAATCGGCGCCGATTTTGACAAAATGATTGCGATTATCGGAAAATCTCCGAATGTTCCGATCCGTATGGATATTATTCGTGACGGCAAAACCCAACAGGTCGTTATTACGCCTGTACCGAACGAAGAGGGCGTAGGAAAGGTCGGCATCAGCGCGGCAATACCTACTCGCCCAGCAACGTTCGGGGAAACCTTTTCCGGCGCGGGCAAGCTGATGAAAAATATGACGATTAGTATTTTTGACGGCTTCAAAAAGATTATATTCGGAGAGTTCAAGCTGGATGATCTTGGCGGACCTGTCCGAACAATGGAATATACAAGCCAAATTGCCCAACAAGGGATCGTTCAATTGACGTCCTGGACGGCGCTGCTCAGCTTGTATTTAGGTATCTTCAATCTGTTGCCAATTCCGGCATTGGATGGAAGCCGATTGATTTTTCTTGGAATCGAGGCGGTCCGCCGCCGTCCAATCGATCCGAACCGCGAGAGCATGGTGCATTTTGTAGGGTTTGCTCTGCTCATGCTGCTCATGCTTGTAGTAACATATAACGATATTTTACGATTGGTAAGAGGGGAGTAATTGGTCGCTCATGTCTAAAGATAAACAGTTCGTAACGGAAATCACGCCGCAAAGCGAGGATTTCTCCAGATGGTATCTTGATGTAATAAAAAAAGCCGAGCTAATGGATTACTCACCAGTTAGAGGCTGTATCATTTTCCGCCCCGAGGGCTATGAGCTTTGGGAAAATATTCAACGGGATCTTGACCGGCGCTTCAAAGAAACGGGTCACCGCAACGCTTATTTCCCTTTATTCATTCCAGAGAGCTTTTTTCAAAAGGAAAAAGAGCATGTCGAAGGCTTCAATCCTGAGCTGCCATGGGTAACGGAAGCAGCCGGCGAGAAGCTTGAAGAACGTCTTGCGATACGGCCGACATCGGAAACGATGTTTGGCCATATGTATTCGAAATGGATTCAATCCTATCGCGATCTTCCTCTGTTAATCAACCAGTGGGCTAACGTCGTCCGCTGGGAAAAACGTACGATGCCATTCCTGCGCACAAGCGAGTTTTTGTGGCAGGAAGGCCATACGGCGCATGAAAACGAAGAGGAAGCACGTCAAGAAACGATGCAGATGCTGGATGTTTACACTCAGTTTGTTGAGGAGTTTCTAGCGATCCCCGTGATCAAAGGCGAAAAAACACCATCCGAGCGGTTCGCAGGCGCTGTTGATACTTATTCGATTGAAGCAATGATGAAGGACGGAAAGGCTGTACAAGCTGGAACCTCCCATTATCTCGGTTCGAAATTTGCGGTTGCTTTTGACATTAAATATCTCGATCGCGAAAATACATTGCAGTTTGCGCACACGACTTCCTGGGGCGTAAGCACGAGACTGATCGGTGCGCTGATCATGGTTCACGGCGATGATCGCGGTCTTGCGCTGCCTCCGAAGGTTGCGCCGACACAAGTGATTATGATTCCGATTGGTCCAGCGAAAATGCGGGAGCAGGTTGTAGGACGCGTGGACGAGCTTTATGCCGAGCTCAAAAAAGCCGGCGTTCGCGTCCGCGTGGACGACCGTGCCGATGTTAGCCCAGGCTGGAAATTCAATGAATACGAAATGCGCGGCGTTCCGCTTCGCTTAGAGCTGGGGCCGCGCGATATGGAAAATGGACAAGTCGTGCTAGTATCGCGTATTACCGGTGAAAAACGCGTAGTACAGCAGGCCAACCTGATCGCTGAGGTAGAAGCGATGCTGGAAGAAACGCATCAAGAAATGTTTAACCGGGCGAAGCAGTTCCGCATCGACAACTCACGTACGCTGGATACGCTTGATGAAATGAAGAGCTTCTTGGAAGAACAGCGTGGTTTCGTAGAAGCCGGCTGGTGCGGATCTGCCGCTTGTGAGAAGCAGGTCAAGGAAGAAACGGGAGCAACGAGCCGCAATATTCCGTTTGAACCGACCGTTCAAAAAGAAACATGTCTCGTGTGCGGAGATTCAGCTAAACATACCGTTGTATTTGCAAGAGCTTATTAAGGACTGAAGCTAGTTCGGTTCGGATCTTAAGGAGTTGATTTTTTTGGGCCAAACCGCGGACAATCGGCAGCGCTTCGAAATGCTATTACAGCAATCGGGGCTGCCGCAAGAACTTATACAATCTTATTTCCAAGATGGATATATTGAGCAAGTCATAGTAAGCAATAGTAACCGTGAATGGACGTTTTGCATCCGCAAAACGTCCATGGTGCCTTTACAGGCCTATAACGGTCTTTGTCAAGCGACGCGTGTCAAGTTTGAACATATTGCCGCAGTCAAGTTTCTATTTATCTATGATTCTGTCGTAGAGACCGAGTCTATCGTTTTGCAATATTGGGGTTTATTTATGGAGTGGGCACAGCGTGAGATCGCTTCGGTTAACGGCTGGCTCCAAAAAGCAACGATAGCGGTGGAAGACGAAACATTAATATTATCTTTACTCGATAATACGGGTTTAGAGCTTGCCCGCAAAAAACGTCTTGATGAGGAAATTATCCGATTTTATAATGACCATTTTCAGCGTGCCTGCAAGGTTAAAATGATTGTCAGTGAGTCCAGGCAAGAAATTTTGGATGAATACGCGCTTAAAATCGTGCAGGAAGAACGTGAGTATGTACAAGAGCTTATGGCTAGTTCCCAATCAGAGTCCGACCTTGTGGATGATGCGGAGATCAAGCTTGCGGTCGGGTACGATATTCGCGAAGAGCCTGTACCTCTAATGAATATTATAGAAGAAGAGAAGAAAATTACCGTGCAGGGCGCTGTATTTGGGTTAGATGTAAAAGAGCTGCGTAACGGCAGCACGTTATTTACGTTTAACGTAACCGACTTCTCGGATTCTATTGCCATGAAAATGTTTGCCAAAACGAAAGATGACGTAAAAATATTGAGCCAGCTCGCCAACGGGAAATGGATCAAGGCACGCGGCAGAGTCGAATATGACCGCTTTATGCAGGAACCGGAGCTCGTCATGATGCCGAATGATTTGCATGAGGTCAAATCGCCTCCCGACCGAATGGACAAGGCCGAAGAAAAGCGCGTCGAGTTTCATCTTCATACGACAATGAGCGCGATGGACGCGGTTACGCCAGTTGATGTATATATTAAGACTGCTGCCAAATGGGGACATAAGGCGATTGCGGTTACGGATCACAGCAATGTGCAATGTTATCCGGATGCGAATAAGTCGGCCAAAAAGCATGGCATCAAAGTGCTGTTCGGCGTTGAAGCTAATATCGTTAACGACGCGGTGCCGATGGTATTGGAATCCAGGCCAGAGCCGCTAGCTACAGCTACCTATATCGTTTTCGATATAGAGACGACCGGTTTATCCGTTATTAATAACAAAATCATTGAGCTTGCCGGCGTAAAGATGCGAGAAGGCAAGGAAATAGATCGTTTCTCTACCCTGATCGACCCGCATGAAAAAATTCCTTACCATATTCAGCAGCTGACTAATATTAATGACGATATGGTTAAAGGACAGCCTGAAATTGAACCGAAACTTCGTGAATTCATTGAAT
Source organism: Paenibacillus sp. LPE1-1-1.1 (assembly GCF_040676435.1). Classification (NCBI taxonomy): domain Bacteria; kingdom Bacillati; phylum Bacillota; class Bacilli; order Caryophanales; family Paenibacillaceae; genus Paenibacillus; species Paenibacillus sp. LPE1-1-1.1. The sequence goes on along the minus strand of NZ_JBEGHY010000001.1, from coordinate 205,922 downwards.
TTATTGGCGATGATGTGCTCGTAGCGCATAATGCGCGATTCGATATCGGTTTCATTCAAGCGAATTGCAAAGCGATTGGCTTGCCGGAGGTCAAAAACCCCGTGCTGGATACGCTTGAACTGGCTAGATTTATTTTTCCGACGCTCAAAAACCATCGCTTGAACACATTAGCGGATAAATACAAAATTAGTCTTGAAAACCATCACCGCGCCGTGGATGACTCGCTCGCTCTAGGCGGCGTGCTGTACGGTCTTATTGCGGATGCTGCTGAACGCAATATTACGAATCTTCATCAGCTTAATGATTACGTGGGCATTGACTTATCCAATTCACGTCCTTTCCATAGCAATATCTATGCGTTAAACGCAGTCGGCAAGAAAAACTTATTCAAGCTTATTTCTCTGTCGCACACGGAACATTTCAAACGCGTTGCGACAATTCCGAAAACGAAGCTTACGGCGCACCGCGAAGGCTTGCTTGTCATTTCGGGCTGCGAGAAGGGCGAGTTTTTTGAAACGGTATTGAACAAATCGTATGAAGAAGCTCTTGAGGTAGCTCGCTTCTACGATGTTCTAGAAATTCAACCGATTGATTTTTACATGCATCTAGTAGAGAAGGGTCTTGTCGGAAGCAGAGCCGAGATCGAGCAGGCCCACCGACGAATTTGCCAAATCGGCGATGAGCTGGGGAAACCGGTTATCGCAACCGGCAACGTACATTACCTGAATCCGCGGGATAAAATGTACCGTGACATTACGATCCACGGGATTACGGGCTTTAGCCCATTGAAAAGCATACGAAAGCCCGATGCGCATTTCCGTACAACGGAAGAGATGCTGGAGGAATTTGCTTTTCTAGGTGAAGCGCGTGCCCGTGAAGTTGTTATTACGAATACCGTGGAGCTTGCCGATCGTTTCGAGCCGTACGACATGTTTCCTACAGGACTGTTTGCTCCTAACATCGAAGGCGCCGACGAGGAAATCCGCAACACGTGCTATGATACGGCAAAATCAATGTATGGCGAAGATTTGCCGCAGGTTGTCATCGATCGGCTGGAAAAAGAACTTATTCCGATCATTAAATTTAAATTTTCCGCGAACTATTTGATTTCCGAGAAGCTCGTGAAGAAATCCAATGCGGACGGTTATCTGGTTGGTTCCAGGGGTTCCGTAGGTTCTTCGGTCGTTGCAACCTTCCTTGGTATTTCGGAGGTTAACCCGCTGCCCGCGCACTATTTGTGCAAAAACTCGGATTGCCGCCACAGCGAATGGTTTCTGGACGGCAGCATTCCGAGCGGCTTTGACCTCCCGGATAAATTATGTCCGAAATGCGAGAAGCCGATGAAGGGCGAAGGCCAGGATATTCCGTTCGAAACCTTTCTTGGATTTAAGGGCGATAAGGTTCCCGATATCGATCTTAACTTCTCCGGGGACTACCAGCCGGTTGCCCATAACTATACGAAAGTATTATTTGGGGATAAAGCGGTATTCCGGGCAGGCACGATCGGTACGGTTGCCGAGAAAACGGCTTACGGCTTCGCGAAGAAGTACGAGGAAGAGCATAGCAAAAAATGGCGCGGCGCTGAGCTTGCCAGACTTGCAAACGGCTGTACGGGCGTAAAACGAAGCACGGGACAGCATCCAGGCGGTATCGTCGTTGTTCCCGACTATATTGAGGTTGAAGACATCACACCTGTGCAATTCCCGGCGGATGACGTGAATGCCGAATGGAAAACGACGCATTTTGATTACCATGCGTTCGATGAGAATTTGCTTAAACTGGATATCCTCGGTCATGATGATCCAACCATGATGCGGATGCTGCAGGATTTAACGGGCGTCGACCCCACATCGATTCCGATGAATGATCCTAAGGTCATGAGTATGTTTAACTCTACGAATGCGCTCAATATCCCGGGCGAGAAGATACGGTCTTCCGTTGCTACGTACGGAGTCCCCGAGATGGGCACAAAGTTCGTACGCCAAATGCTTCAGGAAACGCAACCGTCTTCCTTCGCCGATTTGCTGCAAATTTCCGGTCTGTCGCACGGAACGGGCGTATGGCTCGGAAATGCGCAGGAACTCATCAAAAACGGGACCTGCAACATCAAAACCGTAATCGGGTGCCGGGATGATATTATGCTATTCTTGATTTATAAGGCCGGGATGGATGCCGGTCTGGCTTTTAAGATTACGGAAAGCGTGCGTAAAGGTAAAGGTCTGACGCCTGAATGGATCGATGAAATGAAGCGGTGCAAAGTACCTCAGTGGTATATTGATTCCTGCCTCCGCATCGAGTACATGTTCCCGAAAGCCCATGCTGCCGCCTATGTCATATCGGCGGTTCGAACCGCCTACTTTAAGCTTTATTATCCGATTGAGTATTACGCTACTTATTTCACGGTAAGAGCGGATGATTTTGATTTAGAGCTGCTATGCCAAGGGTATGAAGCGATTTTGCGGAAGCTGATCGAAATCGAAGCCAAAGGGTTTAATGCGCTCCCTAAAGAGAAAAACATGGTGTCACAGCTGGAAATGTCTCTTGAGATGACAGCTCGCGGGTTCTCCTTCAAGCCCATTGACCTTTACCGCTCCGATGCTACGAAGTTCCTAGTAGACGGCGATTCGCTTATTCCGCCATTTGCTGCAATAGCCGGTATCGGGGATAACGCGGCACGCAATATCGCGGCATCCAGAAATGATGGGGAATACCTTTCCATCGAAGATTTCCAAATGAAATCCAAGGCGACAAAGACGATAATCGAGGTGCTTGGGAACATGGGCTGCTTCCGAGGATTGCCTGAATCTAACCAGCTTTCTCTGTTCTAGACAAGGGTGAGTTAGAAAAGATTTCTTGTCACTATAGTGCGGTTATGTTATAATTTTTCTGGCAATGATGATGATAAAGACTTTGATGCAGAAGAGTGGGGAAACCCACTCTTTACGTTTTGTAAACGGCAAAATGGCATAGTGCGTATAAACAGGAGGTCAACTGAATTTGAGTACATCCAAAATCAAAGCCGCTGTACAGGAAATGGTTCTGCCATACCTCAGCAGCAATGGATTTGAACTGGTTGATATTGAGTATGTCAAAGAAGGCAGCAACTATTTCCTTCGCATATTCGTGGATAAAGAGGGCGGAATCGATATTGATGATTGCGGTCGCATCAGCGAATTCATGAGCGAGCAATTGGATAAAAACGATCCCGTTACCGACGCATATTTCCTTGAGGTTTCTTCACCTGGAGCTGAAAGACCGCTTAGGAAAGAAGAAGACGTACGTAAAGCTATCGGTAAACACGTTTACATAACGACATATGAACCGATCAGCGGCGCTAAAGAATTTGAGGGGCTGCTGCTTTCATTTGACGGGGAAAGTGCCGTTGTGCGTACGGGCAAGAAGGAGTATACGATTCCTTACGATAAGGTAGCCGGAGCAAGACTGGCTATCGTATTCTAAATATTCGCTTTTTATATTGAAAGGGGGAAATCCAGTCCAATGAGCATGGATTTTATTGAAGCACTACAGGAAATAGAAAGAGACAAAGGGATTACGAAGGACGTACTCCTCGAAGCCATTGAAGCGGCGCTGATCTCTAGCTACAAAAGAAATTTTAATACGGCTCAGAACGTGCGCGTTGATATCAACCGCCACACTGGCGTCATAAAAGTATATGCCCGCAAAACGGTTGTTGACGAGGTGCTTGACCCTCGTCTTGAAATTACGGTTGAGGCATCCCGTGAAATCAACCCGCATTATCAACTCGACGACATCGCTGATATCGAAGTTACACCTCGCGATTTTGGTCGCATAGCCGCTCAAACGGCGAAGCAAGTGGTTACGCAGCGCATTCGTGAGGCTGAGCGCGGACTGATCTATAACGCTTTTATCGATAAAGAGGAAGATATCGTCAACGGTATCGTGCAGCGACAGGATGTTCGCAACCTATTTGTGGATCTTGGGAAAGTCGAGGCTGTATTGCCATTGACGGAACTTATGCCTACGGATAAGTTCAAGCACGGCGACCGTGTAAAGTCATACATCACAAAAGTGGAAAACACGACTAAGGGTCCTCAAATCATTTTATCCCGTACGCACCCTGGTTTGCTTAAGCGTCTATTCGAGCTTGAAGTGCCCGAAATTTATGACGGCGTCGTTGAAATTCGTTCGGTAGCCCGCGAAGCTGGTTTCCGTTCTAAAATTGCGGTACATTCCCGTAACACCGAGGTTGATCCGGTGGGTTCTTGCGTCGGTCAAAAAGGACTGCGCGTTCAGACGATCGTAAACGAGCTTAAAGGCGAGAAAATCGATATCGTTCGTTGGTCTGAAAGCGTGGACGAATATGTTGCGAATGCACTCAGCCCTTCAAAGGTGCTTGAGGTTATTGTATTCGAACAGGAGAAAATGGCTCGCGTTATCGTGCCTGACTACCAGTTATCGCTAGCTATCGGTATTAAAGGCCAGAATGCAAGGCTTGCTGCCAAGCTTACCGGCTGGAAAATTGATATAAAAAGCGAAACGCAGGCGGAGCAGGAGTATGGCCGTCCGAAATCCTTGACTACGGTTATGCATCAGGATTCGGTCTCCATCGATTAATCGTTAAAAGCGTCAATTCAACTGGCAGAGGAGGGGTGTACAATGAGACCGAGAAAAGTACCGCTTCGCAAATGCGTCGCTTGTCAGGACATGAAGCCGAAGAAGGAACTCATTCGGATTGTGCGGACACCGGCCGAAGAGGTGCAGATTGACCTGACAGGCAAAAAAGCAGGCCGCGGTGCGTATTTGTGCGGAAAAGTGAGCTGCTTTAAACTAGCGAAAAAATCCAAAGCGTTAGATCGTGCGCTGAAGCAGCATGTTGGCGAGCATATTTACGATCAGCTCGAACAGGATTTTGTAGCGGTAGAGGAGCAGTTTATCGCGAATAAGGAGCTGATAAGCGATGAAGCAGAATAAAAGCTTATCACAGCTTGGCATGGCTATGCGTGCGGGAAAGCTGATAACTGGCGATGAAATCGTACTCAAAGCTGTAAGAAATAAACAGGCGCATCTCGTTATAATAGCTGGAGATGCTTCCGAAAATACTAAGAAAAAATTTCGTGACAAATGCAACACCTACGGAATACAACTCGCCGAAGCATTCGACCGTGAGCAACTAGGAAAGGCGATAGGTAAGCCGGAACGGGTTGTGCTTGCGGTAACCGATATGCAGTTCGGAAAAATGATTGCGAGTCATCTGAGCCATAATACGGAGGTGGATCATATTGGACAATAAACAAGACAGCAAGGACAATAAAGATAAGCTGCGCGTTTACGAGTATGCCAAGTCACTTAATATGAGCAGCAAAGAAATTATTACGATACTAAAACGACTTGATTTGCCGGTGAATAACCATATGAGTGTTATGGAAAATGAGATGGTAAACAAGGTCGAAGGTTTTTTTCGCAATATTAAACAAAACGCAGCCGTTAAACGGGCACAGGAAACGACAAGCGTGTCTGTTTCCTCCGCACAGCCTGCCGCTAACAAGCCGCAATCGCAGCAGCCGCAGCAGCAGGAACGGAAGCCGCAGCTAGTACAAGAAACAAAAAATACTAATCAAGACAGACAGGGGCCTATGAATTCTATTAATACGAAACCACAAAACAACCAACAGCAGTCCGAACAGCGACCAGCAGGACAGCAAACCAATCGTCCAGCGCAATCATCCAGCAACAACCGTCCATCGCAAGGAAACAGTAATTCCAGCCGTCCAAGCCAAGGACAAGGCGGACAAGGCAGCCGTCCGGCACAATCTGGCGGCGGTTCCAGCCGTCCAGGACAAGGCCAAGGCGGACAAGGGAATCGTCCAGCTTCATCTGGGCAAAACCGTCCATCGCAAGGCGGGCAAGGAAACACGGCAAGCCGTCCTAGCGCTCCGCGTCAAGACGCAACAAGCCGTCCTGCTCCATCGGGTCAAAGCCGTTTTGATTCCAAACCGGCGCAAGGCCAAGCACGCGGCAACGACAACAGAAATGCAAGACCTGGACAAAAAAGATTTGAAGACGGCAAACCAGGCGGTTTCAGAGGCAACAACAACAACCGGGGCGGCCAAAAAGGTCGTGGCGGCAAGTTCCAACAACAGCCTCCACGCGAGAAAATTGACAATACGCCTAAGAAAATTATCGTTCGCGGTACTATGACGGTTGGCGAATTGGCAAAATTACTTCATAAGGATGCATCAGAAGTTATCAAAAAACTGATTTTCCTTGGCGTAATGGCTACAATCAACCAAGAAATCGACATGGATGCGATTCATTTGATCGCAACCGATTATGGCGTTGAGGTTGAAGTAAAGATTCCTGTTGAGGAAGATTCCTTCGAAACGGTTGAAGAGACGGACGAAGATGAGGATCTGGTTTCTCGTCCTCCTGTTGTTACCATCATGGGTCACGTTGACCATGGTAAAACAACCTTGCTCGATGCGATCCGCAAAACAAACGTAACCGGCGGAGAAGCTGGCGGAATCACGCAGCATATCGGTGCATACCAAGTCGAAATCAACCATAAAAAAATCACATTCCTTGATACGCCTGGTCACGAAGCGTTTACGCTTATGCGTGCCCGCGGTGCACAGGTTACGGATATTACAATTATCGTCGTTGCAGCCGATGACGGCATCATGCCTCAAACCGTTGAAGCGATCAACCATGCTAAAGCAGCCGGCGTTCCGATTATCGTAGCGGTCAACAAAATCGATAAACCGGAAGCTAACACGGAGAAAATCAAACAAGAAATGACTGAATATGAACTCGTTCCGGAAGAGTGGGGCGGCGATACTATTTTCGTCGAGGTTTCCGCTAAACAAAGAATTGGTCTTGAAGGACTTCTTGAAATGATTTTGCTGGTTGCAGAAGTTAATGATTACAAAGCCAATCCGAACAAACGCGCACGCGCAACGGTTATCGAAGCTGAGCTTGATAAAGGTAAAGGCCCGGTTGCCCGTATTCTCGTGCAGCACGGTACTTTGAAAATCGGTGATGCTTTTGTCGCGGGTAACTGCTTCGGACGTATCAGAGCTATGGTTAATGATAAAGGCCGTCGCTTAAAAGAAGTCGGTCCTTCGACTCCTGTAGAAATTACAGGCTTAACCGAAGTTCCGCAAGCCGGAGATCCGTTCATGGTGTTTGAAGATGAGCGTAAAGCCCGTGACATTGCTGACCGCCGTTCCATTAAACAGCGTCAATCGGATATGGGTGCCAATACACGCGTAACGCTTGATGATCTGTATAACCATATCAAAGATGGTGAAATTAAAGACCTGAACGTTATTATTAAATCAGACGTTCAAGGCTCTTCCGAAGCTCTGAAAGGCTCGCTTGCCAAAATTGACATCGAAGGCGTACGCGTAAAAATCATCCACAGCGGTGTTGGCGCGATTACGGAATCGGATATCATTTTGGCATCAGCTTCTAACGCAATCGTCATCGGATTTAACGTTAGACCTGATCCGCAAGCGGAAGCAACGATTGCACAAGAAAAAGTCGATGTGCGTATGCACCGCGTCATTTACAATGTAATCGATGAAATCGAGCAAGCCATGAAAGGTATGCTTGATCCGATCTACAAAGAAGTTGTTATCGGTCACGCAGAGGTTCGTAACGTATTTAAAGTTACGAAAGTCGGAGCAATTGCGGGTTGTATGATTACTTCCGGTAAAATTACCCGTTCTGCAGAAGCGCGCCTGATTCGTGGCGGCATCGTGGTCTTCACGGGTAAAATTGATTCCCTTAAGCGTTTCAAAGATGATGCCAAAGAGGTTGCACAAGGCTACGAGTGCGGTATAACGCTTGATCGTTACAACGATGTTCGCGAAGGCGATACGATCGAAGCGTTTGTCATGGAGACAGTAGAGAGGTGAGTATAGTATGGCAAAAATCCGGGTAGGACGGGTCGGCGAGCAAATTAAAAAAGAGCTGAGCCAAATTATACAGACAGAGCTTAAAGATCCGAGAATCGGTTTTATCACTGTTACAGGTGTCGAAACGTCGAGTGATCTTTCGCAAGCTAAAGTATTTCTAAGCGTACTGGGCAGCGAAGAACAGAAGGAAGCTACGCTAAAAGCACTCGCCAGCGGAACCGGATTTATCCGCACGGAGCTTGGCAAGCGTATGCGACTGCGTCACACTCCGGTATTGCTGTTCAAGTTCGACAGCAGCATTGAGTATGGAAGCCGAATCGAGGCTTTGCTTGAAAACATTAATAACGGGAACTCGGCTCGATGATGGAACAGAGCAGCTATTTGAAGCAGTTGGATGATGCTTTGGCATTCATGCGGTCATACGATGAGTTTTTGGTCGTATCCCATGTGCAGCCTGACGGTGACGCTATAAGCTCTACTGTCGTCGTAGGCTGGCTGCTTCAGAAGCTGGGTAAAACCTTTGTACTGATCAATGAAAGCGAGCTGCCGACTAGACTTAATTTTTTGGATCAATTCGATTCGATTATCAGCTATAAGAATGCAGTACCCGAACGAAAATTCGATGCGGTAATATCGATTGACTGCGCGGATTTTAAACGAATTGGAGAGGTATCAAGCAGTTTTGCACCCGATGCAAAGCTGCTTAATATCGATCATCATCCAACGAATAACGGGTTTGGTACTGTGAACGTCATTCGGGCAGAAGCGGCAGCAACCGTTGAGATCTTGTTTGACTTAATAGAGCGAGCAGGCATTTCATGCGATTTGCCATGCGCAACGGCCATTTATACCGGTTTGTTAACCGATACTGGCGGTTTCCGTTATTCCAACACAAGTCCTCGCGTCATGCAAATTGCTTCGCAGCTGCTTGCGCTAGGAGTATCAGGAAATGAGCTGGCCGATCATCTGCTTGAGAAAATGACCATGGCAAAGCTTAAGCTTCTCCAAATTGCGTTGAACCGCCTAACCTTCACGGATAACCTGGAAATTGGGTGGGTCCATATTGGCAAGGATGATTTGCGCAATACGGGTGCCGTGCCTGAAGATCTCGAAGGCATCGTGAATTATGCACTTAATGTTGACGGGGTTGAAGTCGGCATTTTGTTTAAAGAAACTGAGGACGGCGCAGTTAAAGCAAGCTTGCGCTCCGCAGGCAAAGCAAACGTTGCTGCAATTGCGCAAGCATTCGGCGGCGGCGGTCATGTACGAGCAGCGGGCTGTAAGCTTGATGGTCCTTTAACGAATTCGATACCTGAGTTAGTGGAAGCAGTTAGAAAGGCGTTGGTTTAATCGATGGACGGCATTTTGGCAGTTTGGAAGCCTGAAGGCTGGACTTCTCACGATGTGGTTGCTAAAGTTCGCCGATTGTTAAAAATGAAGCGGATTGGACATGCAGGAACGCTTGATCCTATGGTGACTGGCGTACTTCCTCTATGTCTCGGGCGAGCAACGAGAGTTGTTGAATATGTGCAAGAGAGACCTAAGTCGTATGAAGCGGTATTACAGCTAGGCATAGCCACGGATACGGAAGATCTAACCGGAACCGTGATTGAACGCCAAGATGTAATAACGGTCTCGGAGGACGAGGTTCGACGTGCTTTGGCTCGTTTTACAGGGGAGATTGAACAAGTTCCTCCAATGTATTCCGCAGTCAAGATTGACGGCAAACGGTTATATGAACTTGCAAGAGAAGGTAAAACGGTCGAGCGAAAATCGCGTAAAGTAACGATTCATCAAATTGAACTGTTGGACATGCAGCTAGAACTCGAACAGCCGAAAATTACATTTTCCGTCGTATGCTCAAAAGGTACATATATCCGAACGTTATGTGTGGACATCGGTAAAACGCTTGGAGTCCCTGCAGCAATGGCTAAACTGACAAGAACCATGTCGGGAGGCATAACGAAGGAGAGCTGCTTGACACTCGAGGAAATCGAGAAGCTGCAGCAAACGGGTGAATTAAGCAGTCATCTCATTGCCGCCGATGAAGCGATTACCCATCTGAACCGTGCAATCGTACCTGAATCTATCGGTAAGCTTGCTTTAATGGGGCAGAAGGTTAATCTTGCTCATTCAGATCTAGATAAGTCCTTAATCCTTGATGAGCAGCTAGTACGTCTTTATAATGAACATAGCTCATTTTTGGGTATTTTTCAGATAGACTTGAGAGCTGCCGTTCTCAAGCCGGTTAAAGTCTTTTCGGCATAGCTTTTTGATATAGAAAGTTAAGAGGAAATGCAGGTGTTTCAGCGTTGGAAATTATTCCATTAAGTTTTCCTTTAAACGGTTTGTCCACGTTATCGCTGGACAAACCGCTTTCCATAGCAATCGGTCATTTCGATGGTGTCCATCGCGGTCACCAAAACGTCATTCGCCGTGCCGTTAATGAGGCAAAAGGCTCCGATATGCTATCGGCGGTTTTGACTTTTGATCCGCATCCGAAGGAAGTGCTGGGACAAGGAGAGCAATACTATCGTTGTCTCACGCCTCTGGACGTTAAGACGGCACTATTCGCAGAGCTCGGTGTCGATCTTGTGTTTATTATGAGATTTGATCCCGAGTTTGCTTCGGTATCGCCTGAGCGTTTTGTCGATGAGGTACTGCGCACGCTTCGAGCTAAAAACGTAGTTGTCGGCTTTGACTTTAATTTTGGCCATAAAGGCTTAGGCAACTCGGATGCGCTAAAGCAGTTAGGCCATCCTGACATTTCCGTTCATGTCATAGAGCCTCTGTTCGAGAATGGCATTAAAGTCAGCAGTACTTATATTCGGGAAGCGCTTGAACAAGGCGACATCAAATTGGCAGAGCGTCTGCTCGGACGTCCGTACGAAGTGACGGGAAGCGTCGTACATGGAGATAAAAGAGGCCGGACAATCGGTTTTCCGACAGCTAACCTTCAAATAAACGGTCCCTATATCACGCCAAGATTAGGTGTTTACGCGATAACAGCTTGGATCGGAGACAAAGCATATCCCGGAGTCATGAATTTCGGCTTGAAGCCAACGTTTAACAAACAGGAGCTGCAGCCGGTAATGGAGGCTCACTTGTTTGATTTTGACTCCGATATCTATGGTGAGCAATTGCGTTTGCAATTTCTTTCGTTTATCCGTTCAGAGAAGAAGTTCGACTCTATTACGGAGCTCATCGAGCAAATCGGCTCTGATTCAAGACAGGCGAAGGAAATACTCGGCTACAACTAAGTTTCCATTCGGATGGTTGATTAGCAGGTTGTTCGAGAGTCCAAAGATATGCTTCTCGACATTTGTCCATCATATGTGTTATACTATACAACGTTGTGAGTAGTCATGCATCTTGCATGCACGAACACTAACTTAACCTTAGCTTGGATGTCCGTTCTCACCGACGGCTTCGTGGCTAATGGCGATTATCAAGAAGGAGGTGAATTAGGATGGCAATTACACAAGTACGTAAAAACGAACTGATTGAGACGCATAAGACACATGCAACTGATACCGGTTCTCCGGAGGTTCAAGTGGCTATCCTGACTGAAAACATCGTTAACTTGACTCAACATTTGCGGGAGCACAAGAAAGATCATCATTCCCGTCGTGGTTTGCTCAAGATGGTAGGTCAGCGCCGTAAGCTGCTTGCATACCTTAAAAACAATGATGTTAGACGTTACAGCGCATTGATCGAAAAACTCGGCCTACGCCGCTAAAACATGCGTAATGAAAAGCAACCTGGTTGTCCAGCCGTCCGGGAATAACGGATGAGTGGATTCGGGTTGCTTTTTGTAATAGGGAAACCCTGGGAAAAAGTGCCCTTGCAGTGAAATATACTAAAATACATACCTATAGGAGGGATATAATGGTACAACGAATCGAGATGGAAGTAGGCGGAAGACCGCTATCCATCGAAACTGGCCGTCTTGCTAAGCAAGCGAATGCTGCAGTAACCGTGCAATATGGCGATACTGTCGTATTGTGTACGGTTACGGCATCTGCAGGTCCGAAAGATTTGGATTTCTTTCCGCTGACCGTTAACTATGAAGAGCGTTTGTATGCTGTCGGTAAAATTCCTGGCGGATTTATCAAACGTGAAGGCCGTCCAAGCGAGAAGGCGATTTTGTCCAGCCGACTTACGGATCGGCCTATTCGTCCGTTGTTCCCGGAAGGTTTCCGGAACGATGTACAGGTTATGAACATTGTAATGAGCGTGGATCAGGATTGTTCTCCAGAAATCGCTGCAATGATCGGTACATCTGCTGCATTGTCCATTTCTGATGTGCCATTTGACGGGCCGATCGGCGGCGTTAACGTTGGTCGCGTGAATGGTCAATTCGTTATTAACCCAACTGTGGAGCAAAGCCAAGAAACGGATATTTTTGTTGTAGTTGCAGGTACCAAAGATGCAATCATGATGGTGGAAGCCGAGGCGAACGAAGTTTCTGAAGCAGTAATGCTTGAAGCTATTATGTTCGGTCACGATGAAATCAAAAAAATCGTTGCGAAGATTGAAGAACTGCAGGCCGTTGCCGGCAAGCCGAAAATGGAAGTTAAGCTACATACCGTAAATGCTCAAGTGAATGCAGATGTACGTGCTTATGCTTCGGCTGGTCTTGTTGAAGCCATTAAAGTTGAAGAAAAGCATGCACGCCAAGATGCGATTGATGCGGTTAACAGCGCGGCAGTTGCGCATTTTGAAGAGCAATATATCGAAACGCCTGAGCTTTTGTCCGATGTTAAGGAAGTTCTTTACGACATCGTGAAGGAAGAAGTGCGTCGCCTTATTTCTCATGATAAGGTTCGTCCTGATGGCCGTTCACTTGATGAAATCCGTCCAATTGACTGCGATGTTGCCATTTTGCCGCGTACGCACGGAACGGGATTGTTTACACGCGGACAAACACAGGCGCTTAGCATTTGTACGCTCGGAGCAATGGGCGACGTTCAAATCTTAGACGGCATTTCACCTGAAGAAACAAAACGGTTTATGCATCATTATAATTTCCCGCCATTTAGCGTGGGTGAGGCTCGTCCGCTTCGTCCGCCGGGTCGCCGCGAAATTGGTCATGGTGCGCTTGGAGAACGCGCGCTTTCGAAAGTTATTCCTTCTGAAGCCGAGTTCCCTTACACGATTCGTTTAGTTTCCGAAGTATTGGAATCGAACGGTTCGTCTTCACAAGCAAGTATTTGCGCAAGCACGCTGGCGATGATGGATGCTGGCGTACCGATCAAAGCTCCGGTAGCAGGGATCGCAATGGGTCTTATCAAAGACGGCGAGCATTTCGCAATTCTTTCGGATATCCAAGGTATGGAAGACCATCTTGGCGATATGGACTTCAAGGTTGCGGGTACGGCTGAAGGCGTAACGGCTATTCAAATGGATATCAAAATTGCCGGTATTAACCGTGAGATTTTGGAGCAATCACTTGAACAAGCCCGTCAAGGACGTATTTTCATACTTGGCAAAATGCTTGAAAGCCTTCCGACTACTCGGACAAGCTTATCCAAATATGCGCCTAAGATTTTGACGCTTCGCATTAATCCGGACAAAATCCGTGATGTTATTGGCGCAGGCGGAAAAATCATCAATAAAATTATTGAAGAAACGGGCGTTAAAATCGATATTGAGCAGGATGGAATGGTATTCATTGCTTCTTCTAATGAAGAGATGAACCAGAAGGCTAAATCGATTATCGAAGGCATTGTCAAAGAAGTCGTTGTTGGTGAAATTTACGTTGGTACGGTTAAACGCGTGGAGAAATTCGGTGCTTTCGTTGAGATTCTGCCGAATAAAGATGGACTTGTCCATATTTCGCAGCTTTCGACTGAACGTGTTGCCAAGACGGAAGATGTCGTGAACATCGGAGATCAAATCAAGGTTAAAGTTACTGAAATTGATCAACAAGGCCGAATCAATTTGTCTGCTAAAGTACTAATGACGCCTGAGGTTTCCACGCAACAAACGCAATAAGCATTTTCGAGATACGACATAGCTTTATGAGAAGAAAAGAGACAGATTCGATCTGGCTCTTTTTTTGCTTTGTCCTCTTCATACTCCCACGCGGCATGCTTATCCATTTGCATAATCTCGTCCAACATTTCATACACATGAATTAACATGCTGGAATAAGGTCAAGCTTAGTAGGCATACAGGACGATTATGGGAGTGGAAATGATGATGGTGAGAAAAGCGGCCATAGTTGCAGCAAGCATGCTTATGGTGCTTGCGTTCGTAAGCATGAATGATGACGTATCACATTTTCTTGCTTCATTGAAATATAAAGAAGTAAAAGAGGCTTCTGCGCAAGTTTCGTATTCACAGTCAGAGCGTGAAAGATTGCTTTCGCTTATCAACGCTGAAGCAGAGAAACGCAATATCCCGCCTGTTAACGCGAGGATAGATCGTGTCTGGAGGGCCATCCCCGGATATAATGGCTTGGAAGTTGATGTGGAGAAAACATTGGAAGCCGCATTGCTGGCTCCTCCTGCAGATTCGATTCCATACATTTATAAAGAGGTGGAACCGGAAATAAAGCTAAATGACTTAGGACCGCATCCGATTTATCGCGGTAATCCGAATAAAAAAATGATCTCACTGATGATTAACGTAGCCTGGGGCAATGAATACATCGATTCGATCTTAAACACGCTTAAAAAGGATAAGGTGAAGGCGACTTTTTTCCTTGACGGCAGCTGGCTCAACAAAAATGCGGAGCTCGCAAAACGCATACAGGCCGAAGGACATGAAATGTCCAATCATGCTTATACGCATCCTGATATGAGCGCATTAAACAGACAGGCGCAGCACAGCCAAATCGCAAAAACAGAAGCGCTGCTGAGATCCACCCTTAACGTGAATAACAAATGGTTCGCTCCTCCGTCAGGCGCATTTAATCAAGCAACCGTTCAAATCGCCGAGGAGATGGGGTTAAAGACGGTCCTTTGGACAATAGATACGATCGATTGGCAAAAACCGCCGGCGGACACCATCATTCGGAAAATAGCACAGAAGATTGAGCCGGGCGCCCTAATTTTAATGCATCCCACATCCTCTACACGAGATGCGCTTGCTGGCATTATCGCCACAGCAAAAGAGAAGGGATATGCGATCGGCACGGTAAGCGAGACGCTTTCTTCTAAGCGGCTTGAGGCTGCTGTTGAGGCAGCACACTGATTCTGCTATAGTAAAAACATTCATGTTTAAAGATACATGCATAAGAAGTTAGTTTTGTAAGGCGAATTGAAGCGAAAAAACCGTAAGATCCATTTGCCGGACAAAACATAAGGAGGACTAATGATGAACAAGTACACACTTAGTAACGGATTGCGCGTTGTCGTCGAATACATACCGACTGTAAGATCAGTTTCCTTTGGCATTTGGGTCAAAACGGGCTCCCGGAATGAGACGCCTGAAAACAACGGGATCTCCCATTTTATTGAGCATATGTTGTTTAAAGGTACAGAAAACCGTACGTCAAAGGATATTGCTGATTTATTTGACGGCATTGGCGGGAACGTCAATGCTTTTACTTCTAAAGAGTATACGTGTTATTTTGCCAAAGTGCTGGATGAGCATTTGCCGCTTGCAGTCGATGCGCTTTCGGATATGTTTTTTAATTCCCAGTTGGATCCAGAGGAACTGGCCAAGGAAAAAAATGTGATTCTCGAAGAGATTTCGATGTACGAGGATACACCCGATGACAAGGTGCATGACGAAGCTTCGCGTGCTGCTTTTGGCGATCACCCGCTGGCGTATTCGATCTTGGGGCTTGAGGAACGTTTAACCGCGATGACTTCCGAGACGCTCCGAGGATATATGAATGATACGTATACGATTGAAAATGTAGTCATTAGCGTAGCAGGCAACGTGGAAGAGCAGAATTTGCTTGCATTGATGGAGAAGCACTTTGGCAGCTTCAAAAATAGCAAGCCGGCGTCTACGATCGTTACGGCTCCAACATTCCATGGCGATTACTTGTTCTACAAGAAAAAAACAGAACAAAATCATTTGTGTATCTCATTCCCCGGCTGCTCCATAACGGATTCTCATTTGTATGCGATGATTCTTCTCAACAATGCTTTGGGAGGAGGGATGAGCTCCAGGCTCTTCCAAGAAATTAGGGAGAAACGCGGCCTCGCTTATTCTGTCTATTCTTACCATACATCCTATGCGGATACCGGCTTATTCACACTCTATGCCGGGACGGCTCCGAAGCAAACCAAAGAGGTGCTGGATTTGACGATGGAACAGTTGAACGAGCTATCTGTCAAAGGTTTGGGAGAAGATGAATTGCACCGAGGCAAGGAACAGCTGAAGGGCAGCTTGATTTTAAGTTTAGAGAGCACGAGCAGCAGAATGAACCGTTTAGGAAAAAATGAACTTATGTTAGGTCAGCATTACACCCTCGACGAGCTCTTAAAGCGAATCGACTCGGTGGATATGGCAGATGTTATCGAGGTAACAAAACGTATGTTGTCCGTGCCTTTCTCGGTTGCCATGGTTGGCTCTAACGATAAAGCGGCAGCACAGCTGGGGAGGAATCAATTTGTACCAAGTACAGTTTAAGAGACTTGAAGGGAATGAAGATATAGCGGTACCCAAAAAAATGTCTGAATGGGCGGCAGGCTTTGATTTGCAAGCAGCCGTCGCAGAGGCTGTAATCCTGCAGCCGGGCGAACGGCAGCTTATTCCTACAGGCTTTGCCATGGCTATGCCTGGAGAGCTTGAAGCGCAAATTAGACCGCGGAGCGGACTTGCTTATAAGCATGGAATTACATGCTTGAATTCACCTGGAACCATCGATGCGGATTACCGCGGAGAGGTAAAGGTCCTTCTTATTAATTTAGGACAGCAGCCATTTACGATCACGCGGGGAGAGCGAATCGCTCAAATGGTGTTCCAGCAAGTGCCTGCAGTTACGATAACAGAAGCAGCGGAATTGCCGGAAACGGTGCGGGGCACGGGCGGCTTCGGCCATACAGGTGTATAACCGGTAACCATCATATGAAATAAGCTCAAAAAGATCGGGTCATTGGCCTGATCTTTTTTTTATTTTTCACCCCGCTCTGGGCGCAAGCATAAGATGGTCTAAAGCTATTAGCAAGAAAGGAGTGAAGCTTAATGCTAACAGGCGTCCAAGTGCTTTTGCTGGGCGGTGACGCAAGGCAGCTTGAGGTTATACGCAAGTTGACAGAGCTTGATGCTTCGGTTACCGTGTCAGGCTTTGATGGGTTGCATTCATCGCTTGACGGAGCCGTGCAAGCGGAGTTCGAGGAGCAATTGTTCGAATCGGTCGACGCGCTGCTTCTGCCAGCTGTAGGCACCGATGATCAAGGTATTATTCACGCTGTTTTTAGTGACCGCCAGATGCAAGTGACGGACAGTCATTTTTCAAAGTTGCCAAAGCATTGCACGGTTTATACAGGTATGGCAAAGCCTTATTTGCGCCAGCTGTGCGAGCAGTATACCCTATCGTTAGTCGAACTGTTTGACCGTGATGATGTAGCGATATACAACTCCATACCTACAGCGGAAGGCGCATTGATGATGGCGATCCAGAATACGGATATCACGATTCACGGCTCCTCTTCCATGGTGCTAGGCTTCGGCAGGACCGGCTTCACGATGGCCCGGACTTTGAAAGGTTTAGGGTCCAAAGTTAAGGTTGGCGTACGCCGTTCCGAGCAATTTGCGAGAGCTTCAGAAATGGGGTTTGAGCCTTTCTACATCAGCAATTTATTGCAGCATGTAAGCAATATTGACTTGCTTTTTAATACAATTCCGACTATGATAGTCACAGCACAAATTATCGCAAATTTACCTTCGCGGGCCGTTATAATTGACCTCGCATCGAAGCCTGGCGGAACAGATTTCCGCTTCGCGGAGAAGCGCGGAATCAAGGCGCTGCTCGCACCCGGACTTCCCGGTATCGTCGCACCGAAAACAGCTGGACGTATCATGGCGGATTGCTTATCACAGTTGATTTTGGACGATACGATTAAGCGGGGGAATGGGATATGAATTGGTCTGGTATCACGGTGGGTTATGCTTTGTCGGGCTCACATTGTACATTTGCTGAGGTTATGCCTGAAATTAAACGGTTCGTCGATGCGGGTGCGAATGTCGTGCCGATCGTTTCGAATACAATTATGACAACGGACACGAGATTCGGAAAGTCCGAGGATTGGCAATCACAGCTTAAAGCGATTACTGGGAATGATCTTATATCAACAATCGTGCAGGCGGAGCCGCTAGGGCCTTCTAAGCTGCTTGACGTTCTTGTCATTGCACCTTGCACAGGCAACACAACAAGCAGATTAGCAAATGCAATAACGGATAGTGCGGTGCTTATGGCTGCCAAAGCGCAAATGCGCAACGGCCGACCTTTAGTGCTAGCGATTTCCACTAATGACGGACTTGGTTTAAATGCCGCTAATATAGCGAAGCTACTAGTGGCTAAACATATTTATTTTGTTCCGTTCGGCCAAGATAACCCAGTGCAGAAGCCTAACTCGCTAGTTGCCAGAATGGATTTGGTCTTGGAAGCATGCGAAGCAGCCCTACAAGGCAAACAGCTGCAGCCTCTGCTTGTCGAACGGCATTAAGGACACAGGGAAAGAGGGGAGACGACAGCAAATGTCGAATCAGAAATCGTTTAATGTTGCGGTAGTGGGCGCAACAGGCGCAGTAGGGGAACAAATACTGAAATTACTTGAATCCAGAAACTTCCCTATTAAAGAGCTTAAGCTATTATCGTCTGCTCGTTCGGCAGGCACTAAAATTTCATTTAAAGACCAGGAGCTTACGGTTGAAGAAGCCACGCCGAATAGCTTTAAGGGAATTGAAATTGCTTTGTTCAGTGCGGGCGGCGACGTAACAAAGGCTCTTGCTCCGCATGCGGTCGAGCACGGCGCAGTATGTATTGACAATACAAATGCGTACCGTATGGACGAGAACACCCCGCTTGTAGTTCCTGAAGTGAATATCGATAAGGTTAGCGAGCATAAGGGCATAATCGCTAACCCGAATTGTTCGACAATCCAAATGGTCGCAGCACTTAAACCGCTTCAAGACCGTTACGGCATTGCTCGGATTATCGTATCTACCTATCAAGCGGTCTCCGGTGCCGGCAGCCGCGCAATCGATGAAATGCTGCGTCAAACCCAAGCGGCACTTCATGGCGAAGAGGTAAACCCGGCTATTTTGCCGGTAGGCGCGTTACCAATAAAGCATCAAATTGCTTTTAATGCCATTCCTCAAATCGATAAGTTCCAAGATAACGGATACACGCTCGAAGAAATGAAAATGGTACGCGAAACGAAAAAAATCATGGGTGACGAGTCTATCCAGGTTACTGCCACTTGCGTGCGCATTCCTGTCGTATACGGTCACTCGGAATCGCTATATGTTGAGCTCAAAAACGACTACGATTTGGAAGAGGTTAGGCAGCTGCTAGCAGATGCACCGGGGATTACGCTCGTAGATGATCCTGCTAACCAGCAATACCCGCTCGCGACCGACGCTGCCGGCAAGCCGGATGTTTTCGTTGGCCGCTTGAGACGCGATCTAGGGTCTGACCGCGGACTTAATATGTGGATCGTATCCGATAACCTGCTCAAAGGCGCCGCATGGAATGCCGTACAAATCGCCGAACATATCGCAAAAGGTTAATGTATTAAGGAAAGGGTAGCCATTGCTTCTTCCCGGGATCGATCACGGAGGATAATAATATGCGCATCCTGATTCAAAAATTCGGGGGCACCTCTCTATCTACTGATCATGCCAGGGAACATGTTATCCATCACATTGCCAGAGAACGCAGTAATGGCTTTGCTGTTGTCGTTGTGGTATCTGCTATGGGGCGTAAGGGCGATCCTTACGCAACAGATACGTTGCTGCAGGTCATTAAGAACAACGGCGACAGTCTGCCAGCTCGTGAGCGAGATATGCTGCTAGGCTGCGGAGAAATCATTTCCGCAGCCGCTTTATGCAGCTTACTCATTGCGAACGGTATTTCTTCCGTTGTCTTAACCGGCGGACAGGCGGGCATGATTACTGACGAACAATACGGGCATGCCCGAATCAAAGAAATTCGCCCAGACAAGGTGCTTACCCACTTACGCGCTGGTACGGTCGTCATTGTAACCGGCTTTCAGGGAAGCTCAGTAAATGGCGATACCACTACGCTCGGGCGCGGCGGAAGCGATACATCAGCTACAGCACTCGGTGCTGCGCTGCGCGCGGAAATGGTCGATATTTATACGGACGTAAATGGTATACTAACGGCGGACCCTCGCATTGTCGAGGAAGCCAAGCCGCTGCCTGTCGTCAGTTATTTGGAAATATGCAATATGGCTAGGCAGGGAGCAAAGGTTATTCATCCTCGCGCCGTTGAGATTGCTCAGCAGGCACGCATACCTTTGCGAGTCCGTTCTACTTTTTCAAGTGAAACAGGCACATTGGTAACCGATTCCGCGGAGCTGAAAGCAGAGCTCTCGGTAAAGGATAGGCATGTCACGGGAATAGCACATGTTTCCGGTATTACTCAGATATCAGTTAAAGCGATCGAAGGCCGCAACGATGTGCAGCTGCAGGTTTTTCAATCGATGGCAAAACATCATATAAGTGTCGATTTTATTAATGTAACGCCTAGCGGCGCTATTTATACGGTATTTGACAATGATGCGAAACGGGCAGTTGAAGTATTGCAGGAGGCTGGTTTTAAGCCATCGGCAATTAATGGCTGTGCCAAGGTTTCCGTAATTGGCGGAGGCATGAACGGTGAGATCGGCGTAATGGCGCGTATCGTGGAAGCGCTGACGGAACAAGGCATATCGATCATGCAGTCTGCTGATTCTAATACAACGATTTGGGTGCTCGTACGTGAAGCGGATATGGCTGAGGCTCTTCGTTCTCTCCACGCGAAGTTCGAGCTTCATCGATAGAGCAACACTTTCTGGGAGGAATTATGATGGAATTTGGAAGATTAATTACCGCAATGGTTACCCCATTCGATGCGGACGGTCATATTGATTGGGAAACGACCGGCCGATTAATTGATTATTTAATTGAAGAGCAGCAAAGCGATAGTCTTGTCGTTTCAGGCACGACAGGCGAATCGCCGACGCTGTCGGATGAAGAGAAACTTGAATTGTTCCGATTTGCCGTCAAACATGCAAATGGCCGGTGCAAAATAATTGCCGGAACGGGAAGCAACAATACGGCCCATTCCATCCATCTGACCAAAGATGCGGAAGAAGCCGGGGTAGACGGTATTTTGCTTGTCGCTCCTTATTACAACCGTCCTAGCCAAGAAGGACTTTATCAGCATTTTAAAGCGATTGCGGAAGCTACGGCTCTGCCTATCATCTTGTATAATGTAGAAGGCCGTACGGGCGTGAACTTATCCGCAGAAACGACACTGCGCTTAGCGCAAATCGGCAATATCGTTGCTACTAAAGATTGTGCCAATACGGATCAGTTAACCCAAATCATAAGCGGTGCTCCGGATGGCTTCAAACTATATAGCGGTGATGATGGCGCGACATTGCCAGCATTAGCTGTCGGCGGTTACGGCATTATCAGTGTGGCCAGCCATATAGTCGGCGCACAGATGAAAGAGCTGATCGATGCATATCTAGGCGGCAACGTGCAGGAAGCTGCCCGTATTAATGGTCGTTTACATCCTATTTTCAAAGGTCTGTTTTATTGCCCGCATCCTGTACCGAACCCCGTTGCAGTAAAATATGCATTGGGCTTAAAAGGTTTTTCAGTAGGCGGCGTAAGACTGCCGCTGGTTACTGTTAACGAAGCGGAAGCCGCATTCCTACGCAATTTATTGGTATAAATAAACGATTTCGTTTGTTGCAGCCGGTGCGTCCAGCATCGGTTTTATTTTTTTGGGAAGCATATTGGATAATAGCTTTATCGTGTTTCACTTGTATTCCAGCTTTTTCTTCATGTATAATGATTTCAAGTGATTGGGTGCGGCAAATATTTGGAAATGAACTAAACGTCAGAGCGGCATCTGGCGTAACAGATGCATAGGTATCTTCAAAAGAGCATAATGCCTTTGTATCAGTACAAAACAAATTTGCTTTTCCATATGAAGACAATACTTACGAGGCCATTCTAGCTTCGCAAAAATAATTAGATGCTTTAGAAGCCATTATGCTTCGCAAAATTTAACAGAATGATTACGAAGCAATAGCTGCTTCGCAAAATTTTAAGGAGGAAAGATACACTTGTCTAAGAAGAACAACCAGGATAAACTGCTCATTTTTGCACTAGGCGGAGTAGGCGAGATTGGTAAAAATATGTACGTCATCCAGTATAACAACGATATCGTCGTTGTCGATTCGGGCTTGAAGTTTCCAGAAGAGGACATGCTTGGCATTGATATCGTAATCCCAGATATTTCTTATCTAACTGAAAATCGCGACAAAGTTCGCGGTATCATCATTACTCACGGTCACGAGGACCACATTGGCGGATTGCCGTATGTACTGAAAAGCCTAAATGTGCCGTTATATGCGACAAAACTTACACTTGGACTTATTGAAGGTAAATTGAAGGAAGCAGGTTTGCTTGGAGAAACAAAACGCATTCTCATAAACGCAGACAGCGAAATTCAATTAGGAACGATCCGTGCTTCTTTCTTTAGAACAAACCACAGTATTCCGGATTCCGTTGGCGTTAGCTTGGATACCCCAGAAGGTACTGTTGTCCATACAGGTGACTTTAAATTTGACCATACCCCGGTTAATGAGCAATTCGCCGATTTGCAGCGTATCGCTGAAATTGGCAAACGCGGCGTATTGGCATTGCTTTCAGACAGTACGAATGCGGAACGTCCAGGATATACGCCTTCGGAAGCTCAAGTTGGCGACAATCTAGAAGATATTTTCCGTAAATCATCACAGCGCGTTGTCGTTGCGACGTTCGCGTCCAATGTTCACCGGATCCAACAAATTATTAATGCAGCAATTGCTACACGCCGTAAAATAGCCGTTGTTGGACGCAGTATGGTAAATGTTGTCGGAATTGCTTCAGACCTTGGCTATTTGAATATTCCGGAAGGCATGATTATTGAACCGGAAGAAGTTAACAAATTAGCTGCTGACCGTGTTGTCATTTTGTGTACAGGCAGTCAAGGAGAGCCGATGTCGGCACTTACTCGTATGGCACGTTCAACGCATCGCAAGGTAGATATCCTGCCTGGTGATACCGTTATCATTGCTGCAACGCCTATTCCAGGCAACGAACGTTATGTTGGACGTACGGTCGATGAATTATTCCGATTGGGCGCAAACGTTATTTACGGCAATGGATCGGTTTCAGGCGTGCACGTTTCTGGTCACGGCAGCCAAGAGGAATTGAAGCTTATGCTTAACCTGATTAAGCCTAAATACTTCATTCCTATCCACGGTGAATACCGTATGTTACGTCAGCATGCGAAATTGGGCGAAGCAATCGGAATCGAACGCGAAAACATTTTCGTAATCGATAACGGAGATACAGTCGAATTCCAAAACGGAAACGGTCGCAAAGGCTCTAAAGTGCAAGCGGGTAACGTGCTTATCGATGGTTTGGGCGTTGGCGATGTTGGTAACATCGTTTTGCGTGATCGTAAGCTGTTATCGCAGGATGGCATTTTGGTCGTTGTGGTAACTTTAAGCAAGCAAGATGGAGCAATCTTGTCTGGTCCGGATATTATTTCTCGCGGTTTCGTCTATGTTCGTGAATCCGAGGGACTGCTGGATGAAGCAAACCGTATTGTTACATCGACATTAACACGATTAATGAATGATAAAGTAAATGAATGGGCATCGCTCAAAACGAACGTGAAAGACGCGCTTGGACGCTTTTTGTACGAGCAAACCCGCCGTCGCCCTATGATTTTACCAATCATTATGGAAGTATAATTCGACAAATAGTTGATGAAGAGAATCGCTTGTCCAATCCGCAATTGCCGCGGCGGACACAAGCGATTCTCTTTTTTTTGCATAGATGCCGGTTCATGACTTTATTCGGTATAAATTCGACGCCAGACCCCATACTATGATGAGCAATATCACAAAAGGGGGATTGTACATGAACTGGCAGACACAGAATGACATTACATCGGAGCAACCCGATCCAAATTCGGATGAGAAAAAAAGGGCGAATACTGTCGTTGATACGATTCAGCAGCTTGGCCAGACTTCGGCTCCTTCACTGACTGAGTCGAATATATTTTGTATGACCATCATTGGGCAAGTGGAGGGTCATCTCGTCCTGCCTCCGCAAAATAAAACGACCAAGTACGAGCATCTTATTCCGCAATTAGTCGCAGCAGAACAAAATCATAAAATTGAAGGCATATTTATTGTGCTGAATACCGTTGGCGGAGATGTGGAAGCGGGACTTGCCATCGCCGAAATGATTTCATCCTTAACCAAGCCAACCGTAACACTCGTGCTTGGCGGTGGCCATTCGATCGGCGTTCCAATTGCAGTTGCCGGAGACATGTCATTTATCGCCGAAACGGCGACGATGACGATCCATCCGATTCGTTTAAACGGTTTAGTAATCGGGGTACCGCAAACCTTTGAATATTTAGATAAAATGCAGGAGCGAGTCGTCCGTTTCGTGACTTCGCATTCCAACGTCACAGAACATATTTTTAAAGAGCTAATGTTTAAGACCGGTGAGCTGACTCGCGATATCGGGACGACGGTTATCGGCTCGGATGCGGTCAAGCATGGACTTATCGATGCGGTGGGAGGATTAGGCGAGGCGCTTAAGGAATTAAACCGGCGTATTGAAGCTTCTAAAAGCGCCAAAGTCGAGGTGACCCTTCAATGACGCTTTATACGAATATGCCTCTTGAGCTGGTGCTTGAGGGCTTTAACGACGAAATGGAAAACATGCAAGAGATTTGGTCTAACGGAGTAAAAATGCAGGTCATGCCAGTGGCGCCTGGAATGGGGAAAATTGTTCGTTTATTAGAATGCCAGCTGGATGATTATTTGAATCCCAAGTTCATGCCGGGTAACATCATTCATTACCAATAACGCCAAACGGATGTTCGTACGAATGTCTCATAGGAACATTTGCCCACCTATGGTATAATCTTTTACCAGAGGTGACCGATTTGGCGAAGAAAAAGAGAAGAAAAAAAACTTTAGGCTCAAACTTAAAATACGAAGTATACGGTATTTTGCTAATTACGATTTCCATTATAGCATTATCCGGCGAAGCGGCTGTCGGGCGCTCGTTATCCAAGTTATTTGGACTTGTGCTCGGCAAATTTTATTTCGTCCTAGCAATAATTGGCATCGTTATCGGTTTGGCAGTCATGATCAAAAGGGCTTGGCCTAAGGGATGGACAAATAGGCGGACAGGCTTATTTATTTTGGTGCTTGCTTTTACGCTTATGAGCTCAATATCCGAAATTGATCAAAAATTAAGCCCTACTGTCGGGCTTACCGGAACGATGATATTTAGGCAGCTAAGCAGTGATTTGCAAATGTTGTTGATCAGCGTACCTGTCGAAAACGATTTGCCGATTCGAGACAAAGAAATTAGCGGCGGCTATGTCGGCGCTATTCAATACTCTTTGTTTTTCTCATTATTTGGCTATTACGGAGCAAAGCTGATCATGTTTGTCATGTTCGCCATTTCGATCATGCTGATGACGGGCAAATCATATGTGGAATTAGGAAGAGTCCTAAGCGGCAGAGCAACGCGGATGTTTAAACTGCTTACGGCTAAGTGGGCGAAGAGAGCCTCTTTACGTGCATCATCGGCAGCGGCTAGCACCAGACCCGATGCATTGGATTTGGATGATGACGATACGATTGACGATGACCATGAAGATTATGTCATATCTCCTCCAAAGAAAAGAAAATCTTTATTTTTCTCTTGGCGGCAAAATAACAATGACGAAGAAACGAACACGCAGACCGAAGCGCAAGACGATTGGGTATTCGAGCCGGATGGAACTGAGGCGTCAAACAGCAGTAAACCAGCTTGGCAAAATGATATCGAGCCGCCTTGGGAGAAATCTGGCGCCGATTTACATACTGAAGCCGTTCAAGAAGAACTATTGCAGAGCAGCGCTGCGCCTTGGAAAAAATCTAGTGTCGGATTAATTATCGATCATGATGCGGATTCACTAAATCAACAAGAGCCATGGAATGATTCTTATCCTATCCCAGAGTCTAATGATCCGCTGCTGGATGCCATGAATGCGGATGAACCGGATGCTGAAGGAGAATTGGAAGATGAATCCTCTGATGCAAGATCATCCGAGGCACTTGATGCTTCTGAAGCACTTGTTACCGATGAGAATCAAGCGCAAACGGTTCCTAAGCGTCCAGTTACCGAGATTGAGCAAAGCACGGTTAAGCCGTATTTGCTGCCTCCATTCTCGCTGTTAACGAAACCGAATCTTATGGGCAAAAGCGCTGACGCGACGGATATGTACGATTCCCGCAGAAAGCTGGAAGCTACGCTGGAGAGCTTCGGCGTGCGAGCCAAAGTGCTTGATGTCGTGCGTGGCCCGGCAGTAACGCGATATGAGGTTCAGCCGGCAACAGGGGTCAAGGTTAGCCGGATCGTTGGCTTAACGGATGATATCGCACTTGCGTTAGCAGCCAAAGACATACGGATGGAGGCGCCGATTCCTGGCAAGTCAGCCATCGGAATCGAAGTGCCGAATATGGAAGTATCCGTCGTTACGATGCGGGAGGTTATGGAAACAGCTACGTTCCAAAATGCCGCTTCCAAGCTGTCCATCGCATTCGGACGGGATATCTCGGGGCAAACGATTGTGGGCAACTTGGCCAAAATGCCCCATTTGCTTGTAGCAGGCGCGACGGGTTCGGGTAAATCGGTTTGTATTAACGGTATTATTACGAGTATTTTGTACAAGGCAGCGCCTGATGAAGTGAAGTTTCTAATGATCGACCCAAAAATGGTCGAACTGAATGTTTACAATGGAATTCCGCATTTGCTGGCTCCCGTTGTGACGAATCCGAAGAGAGCTTCGCTCGCGCTCAAGAAAATCGTTGTTGAAATGGAAAGCCGCTACGAGCTGTTTTCCAAATCCGCGACGCGCAACATAGAAGGATACAATACGTTAATGGCGGATAATCCCGCAGCCGTATTACCTTATATCGTTGTTATTGTGGATGAGCTTGCAGATCTAATGATGGTGGCCGCAAATGATGTGGAGGACTCGATCGCGAGGCTTGCGCAAATGGCACGTGCCGCCGGCATTCATCTCATCATTGCCACGCAGCGGCCATCCGTCGATGTCATCACAGGTGTGATCAAGGCGAACATTCCGTCTCGGATTGCGTTTGGGGTTTCGTCGCAAGTGGATTCGCGTACGATTTTGGATATGGTAGGGGCTGAGAAGCTGCTTGGCCGGGGTGATATGCTGTTCTTGCCTGTCGGAATGTCCAAGCCGATCCGGGTCCAAGGCGCCTTTTTGTCGGATCAGGAAGTTGAGACGCTGGTCAATTATGCGCGGGGCCAAGCTGAAGCGGAATACAAAGAAGATCTTGTTCCGGAGGTAGAAGAGGAAACGGCCGAAGGAAACGAGATGCTGGACGAGCTTTATGATCAAGCCGTTCAAATTATTATAGAGGCGAAGCAAGCCTCGGTTTCCTTGCTGCAGCGAAGAATGCGGATCGGCTATACAAGAGCTGCAAGATTAATTGACCAGATGGAAGCACGCTCGGTCGTAGGGCCTTATGAAGGAAGCAAACCAAGGGAAGTGCTGATTACGATAGATCAATTCCAAGCTGGCAAAGTTAGCTCCTAGATGAAGGTGTTTGCTGATAGCGGAATATTGTGCATAGAAGCGGGATGAATTTCTCATACTAAAGTTAGGTAACGCTACCTTAAGCGAACTAACTTGCAAGAGAAAGGCAGATCCTATCATGAGAAATCGTTTGATTTTAGTGACTTCGATTATCGTACTGTTGTTGTTCGGTTCGTTTTCATTCCTGCACAGTGAGCGTGAAAAAGCTACGGAAACGTTCAGCAACGCTACCTTAACGGTGGGTTCTTCCGGTCAGGACGTGAATGAACTGCAAGGACGACTCAAGCATCTCGGCTATTTCAAAGGCGAAATAGACGGGAAATTCGGTACGAGCACTAAAAATGCAGTTACTTGGTTTCAGTGGAAGTTCGGGCTTAAATCGGACGGAGTCGTCGGTGCGAAAACAAAGCTGAAGCTTTGGGAAGCTACAAAAGCATGGAAACCAACGGCTGCGGCTCCGCCAGCTTCTAACGCGGGATCAAGCGGCAAAGAAACAGCAAGCTCTACAGGCAACAAAACAACGATTGCTAAATCTAACCGGTTAGGCTTAACCGAAAATGATCTTCAAATGATGGCAAATGCCGTATATGGAGAATCACGTGGCGAGCCTTACGAAGGGCAAGTTGCGGTTGCGGCTGTCATCATTAACCGTTTGAAATCGCAAAGCTTTCCGAATACGATCTACGGCGTTATTTTTCAGCCTGGTGCTTTTACGGCAGTGGCGGACGGTCAAATCTGGCTTACTCCGAATGCGAAAGCAAGAGAGGCGGTCGAAGATGCTATCAATGGCTGGGATCCAACCGGCGGCTGCATCTATTACTTTAATCCCGACACAGCCACTTCGAAATGGATATGGACGAGAACGCAGATTAAAACGATCGGGAAGCATATTTTCTGTATGTAACAATAAGATTTTCACGAAAGGAAGCAGCCGTTACTGCCAAGTGCAGGAGTGGTTGCTTCTTCCATTTCCTATAGGTTAGAATGGTATAGTGATTTGTCTAATGGAATAGATTTACTCTATAATGGCCGATGAAAGGAGCAAACCGAGTGTCCATATTCGAAAGAGGGCAGCTGCAGCACATCCGTCTGCATGTGATGCCTACAAAACGATTCAAAACGTTTGCCATTTCCTTATTTGCGGGACTCACGCTCGATGAAGCAACGGTTACGCCGGTTGCTCTTATTCCGTTTGTACTGAGAAGAGGTACTGCCAATCTGCCTGAAACCATTACTTTCCGAGAAAAGCTTGACGATTTATATGGAGCAGGCTTTGGGTTTGATGTATATAAAAGGGGCGATTCCCAAATCGTCCAATTTCGTATGGATGTCATCAACGATGAGTTTGTGTCATCGAACACGCCGCTCCTTGCGGAATCGCTTCAGTTTTTGGGGGATGTCATTACGGATCCCTTATTAGAGAATGACGGCTTTCATCAAAAATATGTCGATGCCGAGAAGACAACGCTTAAGAAACGCTTAGAAGCTATCGTTAATGATAAGATTCGATACGCCGCGGAGCGCTGCTTGGAAGAGATGTGCGCCGATGAGCCTTACCGACTGCACCCTCTTGGGAAGCTTGCAGAGATTGATGCGATTTCGCCTGCATCGCTATATGAGCAATACGAGCAATGGCTGGATCAAGCCGCACTTGATTTGTATGTCGTTGGCGATACAACGTTAGCCGAAGTGACGGAGCTCGTATCCAAAGCCTTTAAGCTTAAAAACGGCTCACCGTCCGCTTATGCAGCGCCAAACGTTCAGCATACGGTCAAAGAAGTGAAAAATGTAACGGAACGGATGGAAGTCAGCCAAGGCAAGCTCAATTTGGGCTTGCGTACCGGCGTAGGCTATATCGACGATGAATATCCGGCCGCCTTAATGTACAACGGTATTTTAGGGGGCTATCCTCACTCGAAGTTATTTCTTAACGTGCGGGAGAAGGAAAGCTTGGCTTATTATGCAGCATCCCGTCTTGATGGCCATAAAGGACTTTGCACCATCCAATCCGGAATTGAATTTGCTAACTATGACAGAGCGGTCGTTATTATTAAAGAACAGCTTGAAAGCATGCGCCAGGGACAGCTTTCCGAGCTTGAGATGAATCAGACGAAAGCCATGATATCCAATCACCTCCGTGAGCTTCAAGACTCAGCCTACGAGATGATCGCATACGATTTTAACGGCGTGCTCACGGGCAAGCAAAGAAGTGCGGAAGAGCTTCTGAAGCAGGTTCAAGCCGTTACCGCCGAGGATATCGTGAAGGTTGCCGAGCGCGTGCAGCTCGATACGATTTACTTTTTGCGTGACCGGAAGGAGGCATAACGATGGAAACCCTTAGTTATCCAAATGTGCAGGAAACGCTGTACCGCGAGGTGCTTGATAACGGACTAGAGGTTATCGTGCTTCCAAAGGAAGGCTTCAACAAAACCTATGCGACATTTTCCACAAAATACGGCTCGGTCGACAACCGTTTTTCAGTCGGCAATCAGCAACCGGTAAAGGTGCCTGACGGCATCGCTCATTTTTTGGAGCATAAAATGTTCGAGGAGCCGACCGGCGATATTTTTGCAGTGTTTGCTTCCCAGGGCGCCTCTGCCAACGCTTTTACGAGCTTTGACCGTACGGTATATTTATTTTCTGCGACGGAGCAAATAAATGCGAATCTAGAAACGTTGATCAATTTTGTTCAAAATCCTTATTTTACGGATACGAACGTAGAAAAGGAAAAGGGCATTATCGAGCAAGAGATCAATATGTATCGCGACAATCCGGACTGGAGAGTTTATTTCGGTCTCATCGATGCGCTGTATCATGAGCATCCCGTCCATATCGATATTGCCGGTACGGTAGAATCCATCAGGCAGATCGATAAAGAAACGTTATATCGCTGCTACAAAACCTTTTATCACCCATCGAACATGCTGCTATTCGTCGTTGGCGGCGTGAAGGCTGAGGAAGTGTTTCAGCTTGTTCGCGATAATCAAAGCACCAAAACATTTGAACCTCAAGGCGAGATTGAGCGGTATTTTGAAAAAGAACCGGAAGCCGTGAAGGTTAGCCGAAAAGTTACGGAACTGCCCGTTTCCTTGCCTAAATGCATGCTCGGATTCAAAGAAAAACAGACGGGTCTAACGGGCGAAGCGCTTCTTCGTCAAGAGGTTACGACCAAGCTGATGCTGGAAGCACTTATTGGGCCCAGCTCAAAGCTTTATCAGCAGCTCTACGAGAATGATTTGATTTCCGACTCCTTCGGACATGAGTACAATTCAAGTATGGGTTATGCTTTCTCCGTAATCGGCGGCGATACGCCGAATCCGGATGAACTCATCAAGCAAATCCGTACTGCCGTAGAAGGTACTTTGGCAAGCGGAATTGAAGCTGCGGCTTTTGAGAGATCCAAACGAAAAAAAATCGGCGGATATTTGCGGATGCTCAATTCCCCAGAAGCGATAGCCGGTGAATTTACAAGATACCGTTTTCGCGACAGCGATATGTTCGATGTCCTCGATTTTTACGAAAAATGTACGCTTGACGATGTCAATGCGCGGCTGCGCGAGCATTTTGATTTCGAACAGCTTGCGGTATCGATTGTGGAACAGCCGTCAAAATGAAGACGCTCCAGCAAATGACGGTGTTAATTACAGGGGGAGGCCGAGGAATCGGGGCAGCCATTGCCAGACGATTTGCGGCTGAGGGAGTTAACATCGTCATTCATTATTTGCAATCTCATGAGACAGCTAACGAAACGGCAAGAACTTGTATGGCATTAGGCGCGAATGTATTGACGATCTCAGCAGATTTGCGCTCCAAGGAGCAGCTCGAGCGGATGCGGGAGAAGCTGGAGAGCCATAACATGCTGCCTGATATCCTTGTGAATAACGGCGGCATATCTCATTATGGCATGCTGATGGATGTCTCGGAGGAAGAATGGGATGATGTGATGTCCGTTAACCTCAAAGGCATGTTCCTTTGCTCGCAGCTGTTCATGCCGAATATGATCGCGCAGCGCTATGGCCGTATCATTAACGTTTCCTCCATATGGGGAATGTCCGGCGCGTCTTGCGAAGTGCTTTATTCAACGACAAAGGGCGGCATGAATGCCTTTACGAAGGCGCTGGCGAAGGAGCTGGCGCCAACCGGGGTTACGGTAAATGCAGTAGCGCCAGGTGCTGTTGAAACCGAAATGATGGACGGCTTTAACGCGGAAGAAAAAGCTGCCATGCAGCAGGAAATTCCTGTGGGACGATTTGGCTCGACGGAAGAAATCGCATCGCTTGTTTATTTTTTGGCTTTGCCTGAATCATCGTATATTACGGGCCAAGTCATCAGTCCGAATGGCGGTTGGCACACTTAATCAAAAAAAAGCTTTATCGGACAGGCCATGTGCATAATTAGGGAAGCATCTACGCATGATATGACTGTTGATGATTCTTTTCTATACCTTTAGGAGGCGAAGAAACATGTCAACTGTCCTTTCTAATTTTGCCACATGGAAGCATTTCTTGGCAGACCGTGTATCTCAAGCAAAGAAGATCGGGATGACGGAAGAAACGATTTCAAGCCTTGCTTATGAAATCGGTACCTTTCTCGATGAGAAGGTAGATCCGAAAAATGAGGAAGAGCGCGTATTAAAACAGCTATGGGATGCAGGTGACGAGGCAGAACGTAAAGTTCTTGCTGGCCTCATGGTCAAGCTCGTCCAACAATCGTAGTCGTTTTATTAATTCGACATTTTCCTCAAGCAGAAGCAGAAGCAGGAGAGCCTCCTTACAGGAGGCTTTTCTGCAATGTTTCTTTTTGGCTTGCAGGATTGTGACGAAAATTGTAGAATTATGTTTCATGACGGAGTATCCATCATTTACATACTTCTATAAGAACAGGCTTAGGACGGTGACAGCTTTGGAGTCGAAACAATGGTATATGGAATACAAAATACATAAAAACAGGCCGGGCTTACTCGGAGATATCGCTTCTTTGTTAGGTATGCTAGAAGTTAATATCATGACCATCAACGGTGTGGAAGATAGAACGAGAGGAATGCTTCTTCAGACCGATGATGACGAGAAGATCGAGCTGCTTGGCAAAATGCTGCAAAAGGTTGATAATATAACGGTAAACAAACTGAGAACGCCTACAATTGTTGATATTTTGGCGGTTCGCCATGGCCGGTACATTGAGCGTGATTCAGACGATCGCAAGACGTTCAGATTTACGCGCGACGAGCTCGGTATTTTGGTTGATTTCTTGGGTGAAGTGTTTAAACGCGACGGCAATCAGGTTATAGGTTTACGTGGGATGCCCCGTGTCGGCAAAACGGAATCGATTATTGCCGGCAGCGTTTGCTCGAATAAGCGTTGGACGTTCGTATCATCCACCCTGCTGCGGCAAACGGTTAGAAGCCAGCTGTCAGAGGATGAAATGCAGCCCAACAATATATTCATAATTGACGGGATTGTAAGCACGATCCGCTCAAACGAGAAGCATTATGGCCTGCTTCAAGAAATTATGGCGATGCCTTCAACAAAAGTCATTGAGCATCCAGATATTTTCATTAAGGAATCTAATTTCGATTACAGCCATTTTGACATTATCGTTGAGTTACGCAATACGCCGGATGAAGAAATATCGTACGAATCATTTACAGCTAACTACACAGACGATTTCTAATCGGAAGGAGGCCGTCTCATGTCTGATTTAGGAGAATTGCTTCGCAAGGCGAGAGACCAGCGCGGATTAACGCTAGATGATATTCAAGAAACAACAAAAATTAGAAAACGGTACCTGGAAGCGATCGAAAGCGGAGACCACACGGTTTTGCCTGGACCATTTTATGTACGCGCATTTGTGAAAAATTACTCAGAGGCTGTTGGACTTGATCCGGACGAAGTACTTCGTTTGTATCAGCATGAGGTGCCGGCAGCGCCGATTGAGCAAATTGCCGAACCAATCGTCGTAAGAGCACCGCGTCGGGTTAAATCGCAATCGTCCGAGAGACTTGGCAAAATCGGCTTCAACGTCATGATGTGGTCCTTTCTTATCTTAATCGTTGTCGTCATTTGGGTGTACGTCATCAATAAAGATGCGGATAATCCAGAGCAGGTCGATAATAGCACCGATATTACGGAAGCTTCCGAACCGCCGGTTCAGACTGACGACACAGATACGGCCGAGGGCGAAGTTACGCCAACAACCGAACCGGTTGCGCCTACTCCGACTGAAGCGCCAACTACCGTTACATTCGGCAGCAAAGTAGGGAAGGCTGATCAATACGATATCGGCCCTGCAGGAAAAACGCATAAAATTGAAGTGAAAATCGTAGGCGGAAGAAGCTGGCTTGAGGTTCGCTCGAACAGCAACCAAGGCGAAAAGCTGTATTCTGCGAATGCGGAGGACGGAACGATAGAGTCTTACGACCTCGTTGGCCCGATCTATATCAATGTAGGAAGATCCGATC
The DNA here is from genome assembly GCF_040676435.1 of Paenibacillus sp. LPE1-1-1.1. Classification (NCBI taxonomy): domain Bacteria; kingdom Bacillati; phylum Bacillota; class Bacilli; order Caryophanales; family Paenibacillaceae; genus Paenibacillus; species Paenibacillus sp. LPE1-1-1.1. The sequence goes on along the minus strand of NZ_JBEGHY010000001.1, from coordinate 171,727 downwards.
TAACCGAAATCACAGTAGATGGCGTTCTAGTACCAGACGGGGACCGTGCGGGATCCAAGAAGCTGCTTCTTCAGCCGCTAGCGGATGGAGCAACTCCAACAACGGACCAGGTTACACCTACGCCAAATAACGAAAGCGATCAAGCGGAATAATGATTAATGTACCAAAGGAGAGGTTTTAATGGCTTCAGAAAATGCATTTGATATTGTATCCAAAGTGGATATGGCAGAATTGGCTAACGCGATTAAGCAAGCGGAACGGGAGATTGAAACCCGCTTTGATTTCAAAGGCAGCAAAAGCTCCATCGCACTCGAAAAGGAAGAGCTCGTCGTTGCATCCGAAGATGATTACAAGCTGAAGAATGTGCTTGATATTCTATTGTCCAAAATGGTGAAACGCGGCGTTCCCATTAAAAACCTGGATTACGGTAAAATCGAAGGCGCTTCCGGCAATACGGTACGTCAACGGATCAAGCTTAGACAAGGCATCGAGCAGGATGTTTCCAAAAAGATCAATATACTCATTCGGGATTCAAAGCTAAAGGTGAAAAGCTTGATCCAAGGGGATCAGATTAGAGTATCGGGCAAAAGCCTTGATGATTTGCAGGCCGTTATGAAGCTGCTTAGAGAAGCAGACCTGCCCGTAGAACTTCAATTTACCAATTACCGCTCGTAATAGCGAAGCTTCGTTTCATCGGAACTCGAGAAACGGGGCTTTTCGTTTCATTAGCGCAAAGAGGCAATATGAGGCTTTAGCCGCTTTTGACACGTGTATGGGCATGTATTATACTTGTTTAGATAGCTTTACAGTAGGATCTGGGGGATACATAGATGAAAGTAAGCACACATGCAGTCACTCAAGGTTGCTTAGCAAAGGGTCCGCAGCTGGAAAGAAAATCCGGTATTATTCACGAACAAAGGGTTCGCGTAACGCACACCTTTGAGTTAGACCGATCTAAGGAGGGAATTGCGTGAATCTGGCGAACCGCATTACCTTAGCCAGAATATTTTTAGTGCCGGTTATTATGTTTTTTCTGCTTATCAAAGTGGATTTGGGGTCGTTTAGCATTTCTGACTTCTCCATTACATACAATCAAATCGCAGCGGCACTTATTTTTATTGTGGCAGCAAGTACAGACGGGTTAGACGGCTACATCGCCCGCAAAAACAAAATCGTAACGAACCTAGGCAAGCTTCTCGATCCATTGGCAGATAAGCTGCTTGTTGCAGCCGTTCTTATTTCACTCGTTGAAATGGACAAGCTGAATGCATTGATTGCGATTGTTATCATCAGCCGAGAATTCGCTGTTACGGGTCTTCGTCAAATCGCGCTCCTGGAGGGCTCGGTCATGGCTGCCAGCACATGGGGCAAATGGAAGACGGCGATTCAAATTACTATGATCATTGCGCTGTTGATCAACAATTTCCCGTTTAATTTCATTGATTTTCCATTCGATGTTATCGCAAGCTGGGTAGCAGCCGCTATTACGGTATACTCGGGCATTGATTATTTCTTGAAAAATAAGCATCTTATTCCGGTAGAATAACGTTAAAGCATCTTTCCTTTCAATGGGGGGATGCTTTTACTTATATGGCTGGGGGCCAATCAACAAACGAAGCAGAGGAGATCTCGAATAATGAAAGCAGAAATCATAGCGGTCGGTACGGAGCTGCTGCTCGGCCAAATCGTAAATACGAATGCGCAGTTTTTATCTCAGAAGCTTGCGGGTCTAGGCGTAGACGTTTATTTTCAAACGGTTGTCGGCGACAATGCGGGGAGGCTGCGGGAAGCGATTGAAATTGGGCGAAGCCGAGCGGATTTACTTGTTTTTACGGGCGGGCTCGGACCAACCCAGGATGATCTTACGAAGGATGTTTTAGCGGAATATTTAAATCGCAAGCTCGTTATCCATGAGCCGTCTATGGTTCAGATCGAGCAGATGTTCAGCTCTCGCGGCATCCATATGGTGGAGAGCAACCGCCGTCAGGCCTTGATGATCGAGGGCGGCGACCCGCTGGAAAATACGACGGGCTTAGCGGTTGGAAACGGCTTGTCCGTGGATGGGACGCTTTATTTGCTGCTTCCCGGCCCGCCGCGTGAGATGAAGCCCATGATGGATGCGGCAGGGGAGCTGTGGCTGCGTTCCAAGCTGGGAGATGCAGAGCCGCTGTATTCGCGTATTTTAAAATTCGCAGGCATTGGAGAATCAAATCTCGAGGCCAAGCTGATTGATTTAATTGACGGACAGGTCGATCCAACTATCGCGCCTTACGCGAAGGAAGGCGAAGTTTCCATAAGAGTTTCGACCAAAGCTGGCTCGGCTATCGATGCCGATCTGAAAATAGATGAAAGCGTCGATAAAATAAAAGAACGGGTAGGCGAATATTTGTATGCGCAGGAGGACATTCCGCTGGAGGTTGAGGTTGTACACCTCCTGAGAGCCTCAAGACGCAAGCTGGCGAGCGCGGAAAGCTGCAGCGGGGGTTTATTGGCCGAGCTTATTACAAACGTTCCTGGGAGCAGCGGAGAGTATGTAGGAGGGGTTGTCACCTACACCAATATAATGAAGCATCATTTATTAAGCATACCGCTCACGCAGCTCGAAGGAGAGGGCGCACCCGGTGCAATCAGTGACTCGACTGCCGCTTTAATGGCGGAGAGGGTAAGGGAGCTCTCGGATGCCGATTTCGGGGTATCCTTGACAGGCGTCGCCGGACCGGCTGAATCCGAGGGCAAACCCGTTGGGTTGGTTTACATTGGCATTTCGGAGCGGGGAAAAGCAACCGACGTTTTTACTTTGAACCTTAGCGGCGGAAGAAGCATGATAAGGCTGCGCGCCGTGAAAGCTGCTTTGTACCGATTATGGCAGGCGCTTCAGGCGAATTAGACATGTGGCGAGCTGTTTTTGCATGATAGCAAAAATGCAGCCAAGGCACGGAAACGAATCGGCTATCAATGGTTTCTATCGGCATCGCGAAATTTCGACGAAATAAATAATGTTTGTCAATTGCGGGCCAGCCCGTTATAATTAGGGATAGTTATCGGAAGAACCGTGGCGAAGAATACTTTGCTGCGGTTTTTTTATGTCCATTTGAGGGGGCGAAGCGAAAAGGCGAATGTATGTTCGAAAAAATGCTTGTCAACCCGTCAGAAAAAAGGTATCATAACATTATAAATGAAGAAGGATGTGAGTTTCTTGTCGGATCGTCGCGCTGCACTAGAAATGGCTTTGCGTCAAATTGAGAAGCAATTTGGTAAAGGCTCCATCATGAAATTGGGAGAATCCACACACATGCAGGTAGAAACCGTGCCTAGCGGTTCACTTGCTCTAGATATTGCATTAGGAATAGGCGGCTTGCCGCGTGGACGTGTTATTGAAATATATGGACCGGAATCATCCGGTAAAACGACTGTTGCGCTTCATGCGATTGCAGAGGTTCAACGAATTGGCGGACAAGCTGCCTTTATCGATGCGGAGCATGCGCTGGATCCGCTTTATGCTAGCAAGCTTGGCGTAAATATTGATGAGCTGTTGCTTTCTCAGCCGGATACAGGCGAGCAAGCATTGGAAATCGCTGAAGCGCTTGTACGCAGCGGCGCGGTTGACATTGTCGTTATTGACTCCGTTGCTGCACTTGTACCAAAAGCGGAGATCGAAGGCGACATGGGTGATTCACACGTTGGTCTTCAAGCTCGTTTGATGTCGCAGGCTTTGCGAAAGCTTTCGGGTGCCATCAGCAAATCGAAGACGATTGCTATTTTCATCAACCAATTGCGTGAGAAGGTTGGCGTTATGTTTGGTAACCCCGAGACAACGCCAGGCGGACGCGCTTTGAAGTTCTACTCGAGCGTACGTCTTGACGTGCGTCGTATCGAGACGCTGAAGCAAGGTAATGACATGATTGGTAACCGTACTCGTATTAAAGTCGTGAAAAATAAGGTAGCCCCTCCGTTTAAGCAAGCTGAGGTTGACATCATGTACGGCGAGGGTATTTCCAGAGAAGGTACTCTTGTGGATATCGGCGTAGAGATGGATATCGTTCAGAAGAGCGGAGCATGGTTCTCATACAATGGCGAGCGTCTAGGCCAAGGCCGCGAGAATGCGAAGCAGTACTTGAAGGATCACAAGGATGTTGCAGAGGTTATCGAGAAGCAAATTCGCGATGCGAGTAACTTGTCGGCAGCTGCGACTCAGGCAAATTTCAAACCTGATGAAGACGACGAAGAGTTCGAAGATCTGGAATAAAAAGACCTTATAGCATACGTATCCATGCTTCGCCGCCCTGTTAGGGGCGGCGAAGCTGTGTTTAGAGAGGATGTACGGTGTGAGCTATAGCGACCCGGAAATTGAAGAAGAATGGATGATCTTATCGGTTCGTCTAGATAAAAAGGAAAGAAAATTATATCATCTCTTTGCCGAGTCAGAGGAACCGTTATTATCCGTACATGAAGATATATTAATTCGGTTTCGATTGACGAAGGGGCAACTATTAACGGAGGTTCAAATCGAAGAAATACGAATGGAAGACGAACGTTACCGTGCCTACGTGCTGGCAATCGCCTATTTAGGAGCTAGACCGAGAACAAGAAAACAAATCGAGCAATATTTAAACCGCAAGCTGTTTGAATCAGACAATATTCAATATGCTCTTGACCGTTTAGAAAAGGAACATATTGTGGATGATGAACAATATGCGCGTCAATTTGCAGCGGGAAGACTGAAGAACAGCCTGAAGGGACGACGCTTTATTCAGCAAGAGCTGGCGCAGCGAGGCGTGTCGAAAGAAGCCGCTGCAGAGGCAATCGGTGCATTGGACCATAAAGTTGAATTAGCGTCGGCGAAAAAGGCCGCCGAGAAGAAATGGCGCTCCTTAAAAGGGGATACGTTTGAGAAAAAACGCAAGCTTATGGGGTATTTAATGCGCAGCGGTTTTCCGGGTGATATCGTAAAGGAAGCCATAAAGTCGATAGATCTGATTGGTGAAGATGATGCATTCGAGGAAGATGATGGGCTTTTGCTTGACAATTGATTTTACGAAAAGATAAAATGAGGTTGTATTCCTTCAATATTGAATCAATTTTCCTTCCAAAAGTTGATTCAATACGATTATTTTCGTCAAATTAGTAATTGTTGAAACGGTTTGAAGCCGGTTGAAAACCTAATATCATCCCAAGCAGTGCCTTGGTGTATGCAACAAGGAGGTGAACAAGATGCCTAATGAGGTCATTTGGATCTTGATCTGTCTCTTTGTTGGCGCAATTTTCTTTGGGATTGGTTATTTTATTCGAAAGTCGATTGCCGAGGCCAAAATTTCAAGCGCTGAGCAAGCTGCCATTGTAATCGTAGAAAATGCGAAAAAAGAAGCGGAAGCTCAGAAAAAAGAAACCGTGCTAGAAGCAAAAGATGAAGTCCACAAACTTCGTTCCGAAGCCGAGAGAGACATTCGTGAACGTCGCAACGAGGCTCAACGTCAGGAAAGACGTTTACTCCAAAAAGAGGAGTCGCTGGATAAAAAGTTAGAAGCGCTAGAACGCAAAGAAGAAACTGTAGCCAACAAAGAAAAACGGATCGAAGAAACGCAAGAGCAGATCGATTCCATTTACAAGCAGCAGCTGAGTGAATTGGAACGTATTTCGAGTCTGACAACGGAAGATGCCAAATCGATCATTTTATCCAATGTTGAACAGGAAGTACGACATGAAACAGCACAAATGATTAAAGAGATCGAGCAGCAAGCGAAAGAAGAGGCCGATAAGAAAGCCCGTGATATTATTTCACTAGCTATTCAGCGCTGTGCGGCAGATCATGTGGCTGAGACGACGGTATCCGTCGTAACATTGCCTAATGAAGAAATGAAAGGCCGCATTATTGGGCGTGAAGGCCGTAATATCCGTGCTTTGGAAACATTGACTGGTATCGATCTAATCATCGACGATACACCGGAAGCGGTCATTTTATCTGGTTTCGACCCGATAAGACGCGAAATTGCCCGCACTTCTTTAGAAAAGCTTGTGGCTGACGGTCGTATCCATCCTGCCCGTATTGAAGAAATGGTTGAAAAATCTCGTAAAGAAGTGGACGAGCGCATCCGTGAATACGGTGAGCAAGCGACTTTCGAGGTTGGCGTTCACAGCTTGCATCCGGATTTAATCAAGATTTTAGGACGATTGAAGTATCGGACAAGTTACGGTCAGAACGTGCTGAAGCACTCCATGGAAGTAGCTTACTTGACTGGATTGATGGCAGCAGAGCTTGGCCAGGATGTTACTTTGGCAAAGCGTGCAGGTTTGCTGCATGATATCGGTAAAGCATTGGATCATGAAGTGGAAGGCTCGCATGTAGAAATCGGTGTTGAACTTGCTAAGAAATACAAGGAGCATCCTGTCGTTATAAACAGTATTGCTTCCCATCACGGGGATACGGAAGCTACTTCCGTAATCGCGATGCTCGTAGGAGCGGCTGACGCATTGTCCGCTGCGCGTCCTGGAGCCCGCCGTGAAACGCTTGAAACGTACATCAAACGACTGGAGAAGCTTGAAGATATCTCTGAATCGTTTGAAGGAGTGGAAAAATCGTACGCGATCCAAGCTGGCCGCGAAGTGCGCGTCATGGTGCAGCCAGAAAAAATCGACGATACGGAAGCGTTCCGCCTTGCACGTGATATTACGAAGAAAATCGAAAGCGAACTTGATTATCCGGGACATATTAAGGTTACGGTTATACGAGAAACACGCGCGGTTGAATATGCGAAATAAACGACAAAAAAATATCGGCTTTTCGGAAAAGTGGCTGCTTGTTAGCCACTTTTCTGTTTGCAGGCGTACAAAAAAAGGAAGTGTATTCAAATGAACGTATTGTTTATCGGGGATATTGTAGGCAATGTAGGGAGAAGCGCATTAAAACGCGTGCTCCCAGCTCTGAAAAGTAAGTATAATCCGCATATTATTATTGCGAATGGCGAGAATGCGGCTGCCGGCCGCGGAATAACAGCAACAATTGCCAAGGAATTTTTCGAATGGGGTATCCATGGCATCACCATGGGTAACCATACGTGGGATAATAAAGATATATTTGAATGGATTGACGACGAGCCGCGTCTGGTAAGGCCGGCGAATTATGCAGCAGGCGCGCCAGGGCAAGGCATGGCTTTTATCAAAGCGGCCGGAAAGCAGCTGGCTATCATCAATTTGCAGGGACGTACATTCCTGCCGCCAATTGATTGCCCGTTCCGTAAGGCGGACGAGCTAATCGAAGAAGCAAAAGAGCAAACCAACAATATCCTTGTCGATTTTCATGCAGAGGCAACCTCGGAGAAAATAGCCATGGGCTGGCATCTGGATGGCAGAGCATCGATCGTGCTTGGAACGCATACGCATGTTCAAACGAATGACGATACGATTTTGCCGGGCGGGACAGCTTACATCACGGATGTGGGTATGGTTGGTCCGAAGGAAGGCGTGCTCGGCATGGAGCGAAATGCGGTTTTACATAAATTCATTACGCAGCTGCCTGTCCGATTCGTAGTGGACGAAGGAAAGTGGCATTTGCATGCCATTTCCGTTCAAATTGACGATGCAACAGGCCAAGCGCGGAAAATCGAAAAAATACGTCTTACGGAAGACGAATGGCTTTTGATGTAATGCAATGAATCTTTGAAAAGTTCCGACAATTCAGAACTGTTTCTGAATTGGCGGAATAAAAGCAGGAATTTTTTAATCTCCCTCGAATACTATTTAAAAGTGGAATCCATCCAACAGTCCAAGGGGAGGTTCTTTTTATGGATGTATTAAAAGTTTCAGCAAAATCCAATCCAAATTCCGTTGCAGGTGCGCTAGCTGGCGTTCTTCGTGAACGTGGTGGTGCGGAACTGCAAGCCATTGGAGCTGGCGCGTTAAACCAAGCGATCAAAGCAGTCGCGATTGCTAGAGGATTTGTCGCTCCCAGCGGGGTGGATTTAATTTGTATTCCGGCTTTTACCGACATTGTTATTGACGGGGAGGACCGAACAGCAATCAAATTGATTGTTGAACCTCGGTAGCAAGTCCAAGAGGCGGAAATGAATAGGCCAATTGGATAAATTAAAATGATTCGCCTGTTTACGTCGTAGACAGGTTTTTTTGCTGCGGGTCATACGAATGGAGAGGTGCGTCTATGAAAGTAGTTGATTTTCATTGCGATGTACTCTGCAAGCTGCTGATTGACGAGGATCTCACTTTTCAATCCAGCAAGCCTGGCAGTTTAGATGTTACATACGAGCGTTTGAAGGCGGCAGGGACGGTTCTGCAAACTTTTGCGATCTATATTCCTCAATCGATGAACGGGCGTTTAGAACCTATTTTGGAAAGCGTAGATCGATTTCATCAATTGGTACTAGCTTGCGAGGACATGGAGTGGGTGCGAACGGCTCAAGATTTGGAATTTTGTATATCAAACGGAAAAATTGGAGCGCTGCTGTCACTCGAAGGCGTAGATGGTCTTCAAGGACAAATGCCTCTGCTTCGCATATTGCATCAATTGGGAATCCGCGCTGCGGGATTGACTTGGAATCACGCCAACTGGGCAGCGGATGGCGCCATGGAGCCGCGCGGAGGCGGTTTGACGTCGGCAGGCAGATTATTAGTAGAAGAATGCAATAAATTGGATATACTATTAGATGTATCCCATTTATCGGAACGCGCGTTCTGGGATGTCGCCGAGCATTCGCAAAAACCTATCCTTGCTTCGCATTCTAACGCAAGAGCAATCTGCGATCATCCCCGTAACCTGAGCGATGCGCAGATTGAGAAGCTCATTGCAAAGCAGGGCTTGATCGGCATAACGTTCGTGCCTTGGTTCGTATCGCATGCGGACGAGGTGCCCATCGATGATTTGCTGCGCCATATTGAGCATATCTGTGAAATTGGAGGCGAAGAGCATATCATGCTCGGCTCCGATTTTGACGGCATTGACCGGCACATGCAGAACTTATCGCATCCTGGTGAGCTGGCCGCCCTTCAAGAAGCGCTTCTGAAAAGGTATACCGAGCAGCAAACTGAACAATTTATGTCGGGCAATGCGCTTCGTTTTCTACGAAAAAACCTTCCTTTTTCTTAAAAAGCGTTCAATCTCGTTACGGTATGGAATTGATCGAAACAAACTATGTTTGCGTTAAGCGTTTACATCTTGATTTTTGCAATGCTGCGCTTTAAAATTGTTGTGACTGTTATGACTTTTACGATATAATTACTTATTGATATTGAATATTCGTACGTTCTAGAAAAAGAGGAGTTGGGCATTTTGATTAGTCAATTGTCTTGGAAGATCGGGGGCCAGCAAGGAGAGGGCGTTGAAAGTACGGACCGAATCTTTTCCACGGCGCTTAATCGCTTGGGCTATTATTTATATGGATACCGACATTTTTCTTCGAGAATCAAAGGCGGGCATACCAACAATAAAATTCGCATAAGCACGAAGCCGATTCGTGCCATTTCCGATGATTTGGATATTCTAGTAGCATTTGACCAGGAAAGCATCGATTTGAACGCGAAGGAGCTGCGCCTCGGCGGCGTAATTGTCGCGGATGCGAAGTTCAATCCGACCATACCTGAAGGCATAAATGCTAGATTATTTGCCGTTCCGATTACCGCTATGGCTGAGGAACTCGGCACATCCCTGATGAAAAACATGGTTGCTTCCGGAGCATCATGGGCATTGCTTGGACTCCCGATCGAAGTGTTCAATAAAGCGGTCGAAGAAGAGTTTGGACGTAAAGGCGCGGCGGTTGTCGAGAAAAATATAGAAGCGGTAAAACGCGGCGCCGAGTTCGTTCTCGAGCAAGCTGGCGGACCGCTTGACGAGTTTAAGCTTGACGAGGCTGACGGTAAACAGAAACTGTTCATGATCGGAAACGAAGCCATTGGCCTAGGCTCTATAGCGGCAGGCTGCCGTTTGATGGCTGCTTACCCGATAACGCCTGCTTCCGAGATTATGGAATATCTGATAAAAAAGCTGCCTAAATTCGGCGGTACGGTAGTGCAAACAGAGGATGAGATCGCGGCAGTAACGATGGCGATCGGAGCCAACTATGCTGGAGTCCGTACGATGACAGCTTCAGCAGGCCCTGGTTTATCCCTGATGATGGAAGCAATCGGATTAGCGGGCATGACAGAAACACCGCTTGTCATTGTGAATACGCAGCGTGGCGGTCCGTCAACGGGTCTTCCTACAAAGCAAGAGCAATCCGACCTGAACGCAATGGTTTACGGTACGCACGGCGAAATTCCGAAGATCGTTATTGCGCCGGCCTCTATCGAGGATTGCTTCTACGACACGCTTGAATCTTTTAACCTGGCCGAGGAATACCAAGTTCCGGTTATTCTGATGACGGATCTTCAGCTGTCTCTAGGCAAACAATCCTGCGAACCGCTCGATTACGAGAAAATTGAAATCAAACGCGGCAAGCTGGTCGAAAATGTACCTGCGCTAGAAGGCCATGATCTATTTAAACGCTATGAGTTGACGGATGACGGCGTATCCCCGCGGGTATTGCCGGGCGAGAAGGGCGGTCTCCATCACGTAACAGGCGTTGAGCATGATGAAACGGGACGTCCTTCCGAGAATGCTTTGAACCGTCAAAACATGATGGATAAACGTTTGAACAAGCTGAATGATATGTACATTCGCGATGCGATCCGCGTAGATGCTCCTCATGAAACGCCTGACCTGCTTATTATCGGTATGGGCTCAACGGGCGGCACGATTGACGAGGCGAGAAGCATGCTGATAGAAGATAGTATCCCAACAAACCATATAACGATTCGTCAAATACACCCGTTTCCAACGAAACCTTTGCTTCCTTACTTGCAAAAGGCGAAAAAAGTAATTGTCATCGAAAACAATGCTACCGGACAGCTTGCAGCTCAAATAAAAATGAATGCCGGATTCGCAGAAAAAATCGAGAGCTTGCTGAAATATGACGGCAATCCGTTCTTGCCTTCAGACATTCACAAAGCTTGTAAGGAGTTGAGTCTAGATGGCAACGTTCAAAGAGTTTAGAAATAATGTAAAGCCTAACTGGTGCCCAGGCTGCGGAGATTTCTCCATTCAAGCAGCCATCCAGCGCGCTGCAGCGAATGTCGGTCTTGAACCCGAGAACTTGGCGGTTATTTCCGGCATCGGTTGTTCAGGAAGGATTTCCGGTTATATAAACGCGTACGGCTTCCACGGCATTCACGGGCGCGTGCTGCCAATCGCGCAGGGCGTTAAGCTTGCTAACCGCGAGCTTACGGTCATCGCTTCAGGCGGCGACGGAGACGGCTTCGCAATCGGGATGGGCCATACGGTTCACGCGATTCGCCGTAACCTGAACGTAACGTATATCGTCATGGATAACCAAATTTATGGATTAACAAAAGGTCAAACCTCACCGCGCAGCGCAGAGGGCTTCAAAACTAAATCGACGCCGGAAGGCTCGATCGAAACGACGCTATCTCCGCTTGAGATCGCATTGTCTGCAGGCGCGACATTCGTAGCCCAGTCATTCTCCAGTGATTTAAAGCAATTGACAAGACTGATCGAAGAAGGGATTAACCATGAAGGCTTCTCGTTGATCAACGTATTCAGCCCATGCGTTACCTTTAACAAAATCAACACTTACGATTGGTTTAAAGAAAATATCGTGAATCTGGAGCAATTCCCTGATTACGATCCTTCGAATCGCGTGCTGGCCATGAACAAAATCATGGAAACAAACGGGATGCTGACTGGTCTTATCTATCAGAACAAAACACGCAAATCATACGAGGATCTCATTACAGGCTTCAAGCCGGAAGGCTTGTCCAAGCAGAATATCAAGATATCCCCAGAGGAATTCGAGAAGCTTGTTGCCGAATTTAAATAAGTGGTATGATAAGCATGCGGCCAAACAGCTGTATGCTTTTTCTTTCGAAAGCCGAGAAAAAACCTTAATATAGTGTAGGAGAGTGACAACATGATACATAAAGAAGTTCCAATAGGAGTATCTGCCAGACATATTCACTTATCGCAGGAGCATGTAGAGCTGCTATTCGGTGCCGGCTACGAGTTAACGGAAATGAAACCTTTGTCGCAGCCAGGCCAATACGCAGCCAATGAAACGGTAGCTGTCGTTGGACCGAAAGGCAATTTTGCGAAGGTTAGAATTTTAGGCCCGACACGGAAACAAACCCAGCTTGAGGTGTCTCGCACAGATGCATTCGCGCTAGGCGTAAATCCTCCTGTAAGAGAATCAGGCGACATTAAGGGTTCAGCGGGTATCAAGCTTCAAGGACCTGCCGGAGAAGTGATCATCGAAGAAGGCGTTATTGTCGCCGCCCGTCATATTCATTTCCACACAAGCGATGCAGAGCGGTTTGAAATAGCGGACAAGCAGTCGCTCCGCGTTCGTTTTGCTGGCGAGCGCGGCGTCATTTTCGAAAATGTAGTTGCGCGGGTGTCAGATCAATTTGCGCTTGATATGCATATCGATACGGACGAAGCAAATGCCGCTGGCGTGAAAAACGGAGATAAAGCTGAAATTATAGGTTAGGCAATCAAATCAAAAGAGACAGCTCCCAGTTCGTCAATAACGATCTGGAAGCTGTCTCTTTTTTTATTTCAAACTACGTATATTTGAATTTAATGTCCCATCATCATGGAAACTTCAGGTTTCTCGTCGTGGCTTGTGCCAAGCTCTTGCTTCGGCCTGCGCAGCAATAAGGCAACGATGGCGCCAATGATAGAAATGGAAGCAAGAATGAAGAACGTATCTCCGTAAGAAGAATAGACGACATTCGGGCCTGGATTAGCCGTGCCGTAGTGTTCCATTCTGCTTGCGAGTATGGTTGACAATCCTGCGATCGCAAAAGAGGACATGACCTGCTGTGCGGCTGCGGTAAGCGAAGTTACGCGGCTGACAAGCTCTCTCGGAGCAGACTGCATGATGTGCGTGTTAAGAGGCATCATCGATAAGCCCATGCCGGCGCCAAGCATAGCAAGCGGAATCATTAGCATGAGCAGCGTTGTATCTGCTGAAATTTGGCTTAATATGAATCCTGCGACAGTAACGAAGGCTAACCCCGTAATGACAACAGGACGCGCTCCGAACCGGTCAAACAGCTTGCCGCCGATCGGCATGAAAATGCCGGCTGCCAGAGCTTGCGGAAGCAGAATTAGACCGGTGTCAAACGCGGAATAGCCTTTGGCGATTTGCAAAAAGATTGGAACAAGGAATAACGTTCCGAACAAAGCGATTTGCACGATCCATTGCAAAATGATGCCGCGCGTGAAATTGCTAGATTTGAAAACGCGAAGTTCAAGCAATGGTTCTTTGCGGCTAAGCTCAACGATGATAAAGATGATAAGCGCGATACCGCCGACAATCATCCCGGTTAGAGCTTCAGGAGAGGTCCAGCCGCTGCCTGCGCCACCTTCTCCGCCGCCAGCAGAGCTTACGCCGAAAGCGAGCATAGCGAAGGCCAGAGGAGCGAAAATCATGCCTAAGAAATCAAGGGAAGGCACTCGTTTGCGATCAACCTTAGGAAGCGTGCGAATGCCTACGATAACGGCAATAACGCCAATCGGAAGATTGATAATAAAAATCCAGTGCCAGGATACAAAATCAACCAGCCAGCCTGCCACGACAGGACCTAATGCAGGAGCTAGAAGCATCGGAATACCGATCATGCCCATAACGGCCCCTTGCTTGCCTGGAGGGCTTAGTCTAAAAGTGAAGGCCATTGCAATTGGAGCGACCATACCGCCGCCAAGGCCTTGAATGATTCGGAATACAATAAGCTGCTCGGCAGTTGTTGCGAGTGCGCAAAGCGCGGAGCCGATCGTAAACATGATGATGGAGAACAAGTAAATTTGTTTGGCCCCGAAACGATCGGACATCCATCCCGCGAGCGGAATAACAGCGGCTTGCGCAAGCGCATAGCCCGTAATCGTCCATTGCACGAGAGACATCGAGCTTTTGAAATCATCCATTAAGCCAGGCATGGCAACATTCATTGCCGTACCGTCCAAGATAACCATAAACATACCGACAATGATGGCGATTAGCGGTGCGAGAATATTGCGAATCGACATGGGATCGCCAGTGGGTGCTGCTTTTTGTGAAGCTGAAGCCATTTCTTTTCCTCCTATCCGATATAGGGGCCTATTCTTCCTTTTGTTGACCTGCCGTAACGAATCAGGCTACAATAAAAGATGACCGCATCTATGTGCGGACAATTGTCCGCACTACTGAATAATAAAGACGATTTGGGTAATTGTCAATCGTTTCATTTGTAAAAGCGGGAAAAGGAGATAGGAACGATGACTGCACCAGAAAACGGCAGAACGAAACAAGCATTGAGCAAAGCAATCCTGCATACTGCCAATCATTTGTTTACGGAGCATGGGGTAGAATCGGTCAGCATGCATCAAATCGCCAAATCAGTAGGCATTGGGCAAGGCACCCTTTATCGCCGGTATTCGAACAAAGGCGAATTGTGTATGGACATGATGAAAGAAAACTTCGAGAATTTCATTATGGAGATCGATAATATATTGAAAGAAGGAACAAATCTTTCTGTGCAAGAGCGATTAAGCATCGTAATGCGCAAGATTATAGCCTTTATTGATCATAAATCCGAATGGCTGGGCGTTGTGCAAACCTTCAAAAAAGTGGAGGATGATAAGCCTGATTTTTTTCAGTCGCCTCCCTATGTATATTTGCACAATGCGATTAGCGAGCTTTTTAGAGAAGCTATCGAAACGGGGCAAATTCGTTCCGTCGATCCCGCCTATGCGGCTCATTCCTTTATTTCTATACTATCACCGCATACGATCAAACATCTTAAATTTGCCATGGGGTATACATGCGAAGAAATTCAGGACCGATTTTGTTTGACCTTTATTGACCCTCTATTCCGTTAACTGGTATAATACTGAATTGGGCTATACAAGCGTACGAAGCATCTATTAGTACCCATAAGGAAGTGAATCGGCATTGACGAAGGACAGTAACCAGCTCGCTACGGACAAGAAGCAAGGCCAGCTTAAGGATTACTCCAAATATTTTGATTTTAGCGATGCGAAAGTGATAGACCAAGACGAGAATTCAACGACCTACCGCATTAAAGGAAGGATCGTCAATATAAATGCTGCACCCAGCCATAAGGATGAGAAAAAGCGCGGCAAAGAGGATATCGAGGTGCATTATGACTTTGCGATTCCTGACGAGCTTAGAACGATGGGCGTTGGCAAGCATTATTTGATCCAAACGTACGGCTGCCAGATGAATGAGCATGATACCGAGGTTATGAAGGGCATGTTCGAAGAGATGGGTTATACAGCTACGGAGGACCGCAAACTTGCGGATGTGATTTTGCTAAACACATGCGCAATCCGCGAAAACGCAGAGGACAAAGTGTTCGGCGAGCTTGGCCATCTTAAAACGCTGAAAACCGAAAAACCTGATTTGCTGCTTGGAGTCTGCGGCTGCATGTCCCAGGAAGAATCCGTTGTCGGACGTATTTTGCAAAAGCATGCTTTTGTCGATATGATCTTTGGCACACATAATATTCATAGGCTGCCCTATTTGCTGCAAAATGCTTATTTCAGCAAAGAGCTTGTCGTTGAAGTATGGTCCAAGGAAGGCGACATTATTGAAAATATGCCTAAGAAACGCGAAGGTATGCGTGCTTGGGTTAATATTATGTATGGCTGCGATAAGTTTTGTACGTACTGTATCGTTCCTTACACGCGAGGCAAGGAGCGCAGCAGGCGGCCTGAAGACGTAATTGCCGAAGTGCGCGAGTTGGCCAGACAAGGCTTTAAAGAAATTACGCTGCTTGGACAAAACGTTAATGCCTACGGCAAGGATTTCGAAGACATTAACTACCGCTTCGGCGATCTGATGTCCGACATGTCCAAAATCGATATTCCGCGTATTCGTTTCATGACGAGCCATCCGCGTGATTTCGACGATCATTTAATTGAAGTGCTAGGCACCGGCGGTAACCTGGTGGAGCATATCCATCTGCCTGTTCAATCCGGCAGCACTGAAATATTGAAACGAATGAGCCGCAAATATACGCGTGAAATGTATTTGGAGCTTGTCGAGAAAATAAAAATAGCGATACCAAACGCAATGCTGACGTCAGATATCATCGTTGGTTTTCCTGGAGAAACAGACGAGCAATTTGAAGATACGATGACGCTTGTCAAGGAAGTCGGATTTGATTCAGCGTACACCTTCTTATATTCTCCGCGTGAAGGAACACCTGCGGCCAGCATGGAGGACAATGTTCCTTTAGAGGTGAAAAAGGCGCGTCTTCAACGTCTTAATGCCCAGCTTGCGGCTAATGCGAGAGAAAAGAATGAGCAGTTGATAGGTCAAATTGTTGAGGTGCTCATTGAAGGCGAGAGCAAGAACAACGCGAACATCCTATCAGGACGTACGCGCACGAATAAATTAGTACATTTGGAAGGCCCGAAGGAATGGATCGGAAAGTTCGTCTTGGCTAAGGTAACAGAAGCTCAAACCTGGTATATTAAAGCCGAATCCATTGAACAGAGCGCACAAGAAGCCGTTAGCTAACGGTAAAACAGGAGAGATGACAAATGGCAGAGCAGCATACAGCAGAAAATCAAGCAGCGCATTGCGATCATGATCACGAACACGGGGAAGGCTGCGGTATTCCTAGTTTCCATACGCGCGATTTAATCGTTCGCGAGGATATTTCGAAAAAAGCGAAGGAGCTCGCCGAACTGATTTTTACGTCGGAGGAAGTCCAGCACTATCGCCGCGCCGAGCAGCAAATCAATGGCAATGAGCGCGTACAGCAGCTTATTACGAAGATTAAGAAAAAACAAAAGGAAGTTGTCGCATTCGAAACGACTTTCAAAAACGCAGACATGGTTAAAAAGATAGAAGGCGAAATGGAAACGCTGCAGGACGAGCTTGACGGCATTCCTATTGTCTCTGAATTCCAGCAAAGCCAAACGGATATTAACTACTTGCTTCAGCTTGTCATTTCCATCGTCCGCGACACCGTATCGGAGAAGATCAGCGTCGAGGATGCATCGGAGCCGGCTCCGGAGGAATGCAGCGACTAAGCTGGCTTTTACCAAGCGAGGAACTTCAACAAAATAGTGCAGAATTCATAAGCGCTTGCCCCAAAAGAGGTCAGGCGCTTTTTGACGTGTTCATACGGCAAAGTTCGTAAAGCAGTTCCGGCTCGGAGAGGTTCGTGCGTGGAACCGGAATGAACAGTAAAAAACCGCTTATTCCTATGATGATTATCATACGGGAATGAGCGGTTTTTCAGTTCACTTAAGGTGGACTTTACGCTTTATAGGATGTTTCCTGCGTGCTGATGCTGGATGTTGACGAGCGAATGTATACGATGTAAGGTGTTAAAGAGATGGCAAGAATCGCACCAACGAGCGATTTAAGCGCATCGACGATTATGAATGGATAAAAACCGACAGCCATTGCTTTCTGGAAGGAAAAACCGAGAACATGCATGAGCCACGGAATCCCCGTAACATAAGCGCATAATGAGCTGAACAACTCGAAAATAACGAAAAAAACGATTATTGCGATCAATTTATTTCCCTTTGCGTTAAAGCGGTGAAGAAATGCTCCAACCGCCAGGCTGACCAAAAGCGCACAAAATGGAAAAGCGAAGATAAAGCCGCCGGTATGCCCGATGAGATGCGTAATTCCGCCTGCGCCGCTGAACAAAGGCAAGCCAAAAGCGGCAAGTACAATGACAACGAAAATACTCAAAAATGCATTGCGCGGATTTAGGAACAGGCCGGCTAAAATAACGCCTAAGGTTTGAAGCGTAAACGGAACAAACGAGCCTCCGAACTTAATGGTAAGAGAGCTCATGATGATAAATAGTGCCGCGAATAGGGCGATAAATACAAGTGATCGGATATTATTGCTCTGCATGGTGAAAACGACTCCTTTATGTAGTTGCGATTTTATTGTTAACCATTTATATTTAATTGAAGTTAACAAATCGAATTGTAGCATAGTCAATCGTTTTGGGGAAGAGGTTAGGTGAATAAAGTTGAATCCTTTATATCAGATCGAGTTAAAGCAAATAACGGTTACGCCGCCATCACTGCTGGATGGACAAAAGCTGGAGCCCATCGTTAAGGACGTATCGCTTTCCATCCGGCAAGGAGAATGGATTTCACTGCTGGGGCGCAACGGAAGCGGGAAGAGCACGCTTGCAAAAGTCGCAGCTGGTTTTCGGACAGCCGGTGTCGCCGGCCACGTGACGCGAAGCATCGGAACAGCAGCGCAAGGGAAGCCTATCCCGATTGTCATGCAGCAGCCCGATGCATCGATGATCGGGGCAACGCCTTGGGAGGATGTTGTCCTCATGCTTGAGCAGAATGAGCTCGAGACGCTGGACATTCCTTATGAAGCGGAAATTGCGCTGCGGAAAGTGGGCATGGGCGATCGGATTCATCAGCCGATAGAAACGTTGTCCGGGGGACAGAAGCAGCTTGTTGCGATTGCTGGCTGTTTGGCTGCGAAAACCCCAATACTCGTCCTTGACGAAGTGACGGCGATGCTGGACCCCGAGTCTGCGAGCTTCGTGTTGGAGCAGGTAAGAAGCTTGCAGCAAACGGGGGTGACGGTTATCTGGATTACGCAAAAGCTGGAAGAGCTGATGCCGGGTGATCGTGTAGTCGTCATGAATGAAGGATCGATATTGTATGACGGGGAAGCCGAAGGCTGGTTCGTGAGGCCTGAAGCGGGTGTTCATGGCAGCATGTGCGAGAAGCTTGGCTTTGAGGCTCCGTATGCGGCCCAGGTAGCCTGGGAGCTGGAGCAGCAAGGGACTCGATTGAGGCCGTTTCCCTTCACAGCCCACATGCTGGCCGAGGCGGTGAAGCGTTATGGGGGCTGATTGGAAGCTTAGCGGATTAACCGTTATCGCCGAAGGAGCGGATAAAAAAAAGCTGCTTGAAGATATTCACGCAGTCTTCAAAGCAGGTGAAATTACGCTGTTAATCGGTCGCAATGGCGCCGGTAAATCCACGCTGCTTGAGACGATGGCGGGGATTCGCGAGATTGAAACGGGAACCGTCAAGCTTGGGGATGATGACCTATGGGTAAAAGAGAAAAGAAGGAGACGGTTAAACCGAAATGCGTCGCTAAGGTACGGCATAGCCATGCAAAGCTCGGAATCGCAGTGGTTTGCGGCAACGGTCCGAGACGAGTTTATGTATTCGCTTAAACCGTTTGGGTTGGATGACGAAAGCGCCGCAAAGAGGATTGAATATGCATTAGCTGAGGTTGGTTTGCCGCAAGAAACGATGGAGCGTGATCCTTGGACGCTCAGCGGCGGGCAGCAGCGACGTTTGTCACTCGCCTGCTTGCTGGCGTGTGAGACGGATTGGCTGCTGCTCGACGAGCCGACGGCGGGGCTTGACGCCGTCGGTATCCGCCGCCTGTGCGCGGTGCTTGAAGCGCACAGGGCGGCGGGGCGCGGAGCGGTCGTAGCCACGCACGACCTCGATGCGCTGCTGCCGCTGGCGGACGCGGTCGCCGTGGTTAGCGGCGGCACGGTCCGCGCAGCGGCGCCTGCGGCGGCGGTCGCGCATGCCGCCGCTGTGCCGCAGGCGCTTCGCACGCTGGCGGAGTTGCGTGCGGTGGCCGCTTTGCCGCCGCTGGAGCCGGCGCCGGGCAGCGGGGCGCCGTGGCCGGGGCCGCGCGAGACTGCAGCGGCGATTGTCGCGGAGCTGGCGCGTCGGGCAAAAGAACGCGACGCGGTAGTTACGGGCATAAACGGCCGTTTGGCGAATGCGCCTGAATCAAGAAACGATAAAAGCATTCCCTTAGTCAATACGGAATACAGCCAAGACAAAAGACAAGATGATGTTGGATTTTCGGGACTGTCTGCGAAGCCAGCTTCTACGGTGACAAATGACCAGAAGACTCATGTTGCAGCGCCAGCATTAAAAGGACCGAAGCTGCTTCGGTCTGACCGCTTCGATCCGCGTGCAATCATTCTCGTATATTTATTTCTAGCAGCCTGTCTATTGGCGCAAAAAACAGCTGTGGAGCTGTCGCTTGCCGCACTTGTTTCTTTGTTTCTGCTAGCGCCGTTTCGGGCGCTCATATGGCCATGGATCCGTGTGATTCGGGCGTATGCCGTCATGATTCTCATTTTTTGCGTTATCGGGGGGATAGGGTTTCAGCCGCTTTCCTTTGACTTGGACAAGGTGGGGCCCATTGCGCTGAGGTTTGGGAAATTGCTGCTTGTCATGGTTTTAAGCATGCCTATGTTAAAACTGATGACTCCGTTTAGGCTGCAGCGTGCCATTGAACAAACGTTTGGCTTTCTTGAGAGAATAAGAGTGCCCATTCATTCTTTTGCCCTCATCGTTACGCTTATTTTTCGTTTTATACCTTTGCTGACAGGGGAATGGGAGAGGTTTGCCAAGCTGGCCCATGCGAGAGGAAAAGCGGTTACGCCTTTAAAAACGGTGCCGTTCAAAAATTTGGTTCCCATACTAATTCCTTATGTACGTTCGGTTCTCCGACTGGCTGAGCAAATGGCAGATGCCCTCGAAGCACGCGGTTTCGGCTATAAAAAACGAAAGCCGACCTACGCCTTTCGCCTTCGCTTCGGACGGGCGGATGCCGCCATGCTCAGCATCGGATTCGTAAGCGGATCTTTACTCTTGTTTCTCGCTTATATGCTTTAAAATCGGAATGACCTCGTTTATCCAAACGCCTTCTTCATCAGCAAGCAGCGTTCGCCAGCCAAGCGAAGCTGCTTGTTTGGTGTTTTTGCGTTGGTCATCGACAAATAATACCGGGCTTCCTGCCTGCATTTTATTGATAACCATAGCGAAAATATCCGGATGCGGCTTTTTTAAACCGACCTCATTAGAGATGGTTAAACTTTTTAAATAAGGTTTGATCGACAGCACAATAGGATCAACCCAAGCAGCTAAATGATTGCTGAGCAGATGGATATCCGCAGCTTCGCTCCATTCCGAAACCTTTGCGAGAGCGGGCAGGGGCCGGAGACTCCTTTCGATAAAGCCGCGACACTTCTCCAGATGAAGCAGCGGAGCATAGGCTTTGACCCAATTCCAAAACTGCTCCTCCGAAATAACGCCTGTCCATAGCTGCTCGCTTACTTGTTGTTTATATTCGCCATAGAGAACATCTTCGGAAACACGGCTCTCAGCCGCGAGCAACTGCCAGAAAAGCGGAGACAAATTGGTAGCCAGCACGCCGCCGATGTCAAGTACCAACTGAGGTCTGATCATCCCGCAATCTCCTCCTTGCGCTGAATCTGTTTGTTCAATGTGACTCTTTTCTCCGATCTAGCCCACGCCACGACAAGGACAAATGCTAATGCCCCAAGCAGCGAACCGAATAAGAATCCTCCGTTTAAGCCCCAGCGATCGTTCAGCCATCCTGCCAAAAAAGGACCAGAGAACATACCGATAGCATATAACGCTTGATATAAGCCCATGGCGGTCGCTCGACCCGGTAACGCAACATCCCGAATCGCAAGACCAAGCAGCAGAGGCATGTGCAGGCCTTGCGCGAAGCCGTTAACAGCCTGGGTGGCGACCAACATGCCGAAAGAATCTCCATAAACCATTGCGGCCGTGCAAATGGTGCTCAAGGCAAAACCGGTGCCTATCGTGCCCCAGTTACCGAATCGGGGAGTGAACCACCTTGCTGTCACGAGTGAAGCGAAAGCATGAGGGAGCATAAAAGCGAACACAAGCATCGTCAGCTTAAGCCCGTCTGCCCCCAGCTCCTCGGCCTTAAGCGGCGTAAAGCCGAACATCGTAATAAAGAGGACGCCGTGTGCGAGAATGGAGAGCAGGGATACCTGCAAAAGCGTTTTCGTTCGCACGACGTTTTTTATCATGGCAAATGACATGCCTGGCTGATCCTTCTGCTCGGAACGAGGCTCTTTAAGCATAAAAGCAAGCCCCAGTCCCAGTATCGCGATGACTGCTCCTACGACAAAGGGCGCATTTGCGTTAAAGCCGTCTGTAAGCCAGCCGCTAAGCAGCATACCGATCATTTGTCCGGATACCGTCATGACGCTTATATTTCCCATTGCTTTGCCTGTTTGTCCAGCACCAAAAAAACTAGCGTACAAAACGGTAAAGGCTACCCATGTGGAAGCACAAACGCCTGCCATAAGCCTACCGGAAAGCGGCCACAGCCATGGACCGGGGATAAGGAACAGCAGGCAGCTTAAGCAAGCGGTCAGCATGCCAAGAATGATAAAAGGTTTGCGTTTACCGAAGCGGTCTGACATAATTCCGAGCGGAAACCTCACGAACATTTGAACGAAGCCGTAGCTCCCAAGAACGATGCCGATAAAAGGCAGGGAAAGGCCGCGTTCACTTAGAAAAGGCGATAAAGTAGGGACATAAACGTACATGGAAGTCCAATATAAAATGGTGATAACCGTGAATAACAATCGCTGCGCCGCCGGGATCTGATTCATTTTTGCGGAAGCCCCCTTTCTTTTCCACTTTAGCGCATCGCTGCTTCTATTGTCACTTTCTATTTTCAAAATGCATATGGAAACTTTCTCCAATCATTTGCGTATTAAGCAAAGGCATTTTAATCATTGGTTTGCGGCAGTTAATAATCGAAGAGGTGAATCCAAATGGAAACAGAAAAACGAAAATCAAAAGGAATCTTGAAAGAAATTAGAGAATGGACGATCTCGCTGGGGATTGCCGTTATCGCAGCCCTGCTTTTCCAGAACTATGTATACGCGCAATCCGAGGTTCAAAATGTTTCCATGCAAAACACGCTTATTGCCGGCCAACGGTTAATCGAGGACAAGTGGTCCTATCGTTTCCATGAGCCGCAGCACGGAGACATTGTTATTATTAATGGACCGGAAAGCGAATTGAGATTAATAAAACGGGTTGTAGGCATTCCAGGCGATGTCATTGATATTCAAAGCGGAGAAGTCTATTTGAACGGTGTGAAAATAGATGAGCAATACGTCAAAGGCCGGACTTTCGCTGGTAGCGTGCCCATTCCCTTTACGGTAGAAGAAGGCCAGCTGTTTGTAATGGGAGATAACCGTGAGCATAGCATGGATAGCCGTGCCCTTGGGCCAATCTCTAGATCAAGCATCGAGGGAAAAGCGGTATTGCGCATTTGGCCGCTGCCTAAGTTCGGCGCGCTTAAGGAATAGGAAGGAGACGTTAAAACCGAATGCCATTTACGTTATCGCACCCTTTGTTTGCGGCTCCGCTCAAAAAAATGCTCCCTTTTTTGAGTACTACGGGATTAATCCTAGGCAGCATGTCTCCGGATTTGGAGTATTTTATCGCGATGCACCCGTTTCGATCCATTGGACATTCCATAGAAGGTTTTTTTCTGCTGATACTCCCTGTTTGTATTGCTTTTGCTTGTGGATTCCACTTTATTATTAAGCCTTCACTGCCCGAGCTGCTGCCAAAAATCGGCGGTATTCATCGCTTTGCTGCCGATTTGAACCGCGCTTGGACATTGAGAGGCAGCTTGGCCTGGGCAGGGTTCGCGTTTTCTTTATTTATAGGTTTTTTATCCTATGTGCTTTTGGATCATTTTACGCATAGCGGAGGTTGGTTTGTTCTTCGGATGCCTTTTTTGCAATCCGAAATCATGGGCGATCAACTCTATCATATTCTTCAGCTCTCGCTGTCTGTTCTTGGAGCTGTTATCCCGGCACTTTATTTCATGCGCAGATATTTGATTTGGGCAAAAAAACACAGTCGGCAGCCGGTTAATCCGATATCATCCAGCCCTCTTAAGCCATGGGGGCTTTTTCTATTGTTAGCTTTTGTCCTATTATCCGGCAAACTTCTCCTATCCGGCAGTTTTTTCTCGATAGGCATTTGGGTCGTAGCGCCGATTACTTCTGCGGCATTGGCATTTTACTTAACTTCTTTGCTGCATTTGGCCTACAAGTCAAAGCAAAAAAGAAAGGGGATATTTTTTGTTGTTATATTTTTGACCGTTATCGGAAGCTTTAAATGGATTACTTTCAATCAAGAGTTTTCCGTGATGGTCTGGATCATTTATACATGGCTGCTTTCGGCTGCTATGCTGACAAGCGCCATCTGCTGTAAAGCAACTCGGAAAAACATTTAATTAATGAGGATAAAAATTAATGCGGTTAATTAATAACGGCATTAACTAATTGGGTCACCCCGAATAAACGTAATAATTTTGTAAGAATTGGTTTCAAGTTCGTTTAGAAATAGCCGTTATGATAAACCATAGAATCAAACATAATGCATCAGCGAGGCGTGATCGGAATTGTCGATTCGAGTAAAGCTGTACATGTCTTATTTAGCGATGGTCTTCGTACCGCTCATACTTATGAGTGCTTTCATGCTTTTCATTTTTTATGCACGCGGCGTTGAAGATGTCCGGCAATACTTTGAAAAAGAAGACAAAGAGCCTTATTTGCAAGCGCTCGTTTACGGGGAATTATCCTATGTTCTTCGCAACGACGCGGGAGAGCTCGAGAAAAAGGAGTATGTGGCAGAGATTCAAAAGAGGCTTGGTGAGCAGTGGGCGGGTCTTCTGCTTTCAAGGGATGGACAAATCAAATCCGTTGCGCCTTTTTTGAAAGAAACCGCACCGCATGCGGATTGGCAGCAATTGCTGGAAGAAACGCCTTCAATGGTTACATTTAATTCGTTTCGATTCGAAACATCCACCGTTGATTTTTCTTATCCGGATGGAGGAAAAGGAAGAGCCTTGCTGTTCAGAAGAAATCATACGGTGCCTATTTACTGGCGACCGGTCGGTACGGCTTTTAGCTTGGCGTTCATCGGTTTAACGAGCTTGCTGCTTACTTATTTCGTATCGAGAAGCATTATACGTCCAATCAAGAAACTTGAAGCAGCGGCGCTTCAAATTAAAGACGGCGATCTGTCCCGCAAGGTCGAGGTGACGACAAGGGGTGAGATCGGCCAGCTCAGCAATGCATTTGAGGATATGAGGGTTAGGCTGAAACAATCGATCGATCAGAGCCTTCAATACGAAGAGAACCGAAAAATGCTGCTTTCGCATATTTCGCATGATTTGAAAACGCCGATATCTGCGATTAAAGGTTATGTTGAAGGCATCATGGACGGGATTGCAAATACCGATGAGAAACGAATCCGATATATGGAAACGATTTATCGCAAAGCATCGGATATGGACCAATTAATCGACGAGCTGTTCCTCTTCTCGAAGCTGGACCTCCAAACCGTGGCCTTCGATTTTAAGGTTATCGATATTCGCCGCTATATGGAGCATTTTTTGGAAGAGCAGCGGTTTGATCTGGAGAAATCGGACATGGCATTGATTTATTCGAACCAAGAGGCGGAACCGCTTTTGATTGCCGCTGACCCGGATAAGCTGAGCAGGGTGCTCACCAATATTTTGAATAATTGCGTGAAATATATGGGTGAGCATGCCGAGACTGTTAACAAGCAAATTAAGGTTCATGTAAAAGAGCTGCAACAGCATGCTTTAATCGTGATCGAAGACTCGGGTCCAGGTATCGAGGAGGTTGATTTACCATTTATTTTCGATCGTTTCTATCGCGCCGAGCAGTCGCGCAATCTCGAAACGGGAGGAAGCGGACTTGGCCTTGCGATCGTTAAACAAATAATCGAAGGGCATGGCGGTAAGGTATGGGCGGAAAATGCAGAGCAAGGCGGAGCCCGGTTCTGTTTAGAGCTGCCTAAATCAACAACCGCCAAAACGGTGGGTGATCATGAAGAGCATACTAATCATTGAAGACGAGAAAGCCATCGCCGAGCTGGAACGTGATTATTTGGAAAGCTACGGCTTTTCCGTACACATTGAAGGAAGAGGCGATATCGGGCTGCAGAAAGCGCTGGAGGGTAAGTTTGACCTTATCATTCTGGATGTCATGCTGCCTAAAGTAGATGGGTTCGAGATTTGCCGCCAGATCAGGCAAACCATTAACATTCCCGTGCTCATGGTGACGGCGAAAAAAGAGGATATTGATAAGATCAGAGGACTGGGATTAGGCGCTGACGACTATATGACCAAGCCCTTCAGCCCAAGCGAGCTAGTGGCCCGGGTAAAAGCGCATCTGGCTCGTTACGAGAGGCTGACGGCGGACAAATCGGATCGTGGCGAGCATATCCGCATCCGCGGATTGTTTATTGACAAGCCTTCCCGCAGAGTCATGATCCATGACCAGGAGGCGATGCTCACATCCAAGGAATATGAGCTGCTTCTTCTGCTCGCTTCCCATCCTAACCGCGTGTTTGAGAAGGAAGAGCTCTTCGAGCGGATATGGGGGTTGGAATCAAATGGAGACGCAGCTACGGTCACGGTTCATATTCGGAGGCTGCGCGAGAAAATCGAGCATGACCCGTCAAAACCCCAATATATCGAGACGATATGGGGAGTTGGCTACCGTTTTAAAGTATAGACAGAAAATAAGGAGTGGGGAAAATTGAAAAGCATCATCCGTTTTTCGCTTAATAACAAATTTGCTTTATGGATTTTAACGTTGCTCGTTTTATTTGCAGGACTTTATTCGGGATTGAATATGAAAATGGAAACCTTGCCTGACATTACGGTTCCGATCGTGAGCGTGACTACCGTTTATCCCGGTGCTGCGCCGGAAGAAATCATGGACAAAATTACGAAGCCGATTGAGCAGCGTACGCGAAACCTGAAAGGTGTCGAAGTGATAAGCTCTACATCTTATGAGAATGCGTCATCGGTCGTCATTGAGTATACGTACGAGACGGATATGGATAAAGCGGCGACGGAAGTGAAAAACGCGCTGTCCGAGCTGTCACTGCCGGATGGTGCGCAAGATCCAGCAGTATCCCGTATCAGCCTGAATGCTTTTCCGGTTCTATCGTTAAGTCTTTCTAATGATCAATTGGATCTGGAGCAGCTTACGAAGGAAGTTCAGGACAATGTACTGCCTCGCCTCCAAGGAATCGAAGGTGTAGCCAGCGTACAAATTTCCGGACAAAACGTGAAGGAAGGCGAGCTTGCGTTTAAACAGGATAAGCTGAAGCAAACCGATTTGACAGAGGATATGGTGAAGGGCATTATCCAGGCGTCTGCTGTATCCGTGCCGCTCGGTATTTATGAGTTCGGCGACTCCGAGAAAGCGCTGGTCATTGACGGCAATATTTCCACTGAGGATGATTTGAAAAATATGGTCATCATGCCGGGCGTGAAGCTCAGCGACATTGCCGATATCAGCATCATCGGCAAAGCCGAGTCGATATCCCGTACGAACGGCAAAGATGCCATCGGATTAAATATCGTTAAATCCGCCGACTCCAATACGGTTGATGTCGTTAACAACGTAAAAGAAGAAATAAAAGAGCTAGAAAGCAAAAATGAAGGACTATCGTTTGTTATGACGCTTGATCAAGGCAAGCCGATCGAGGATTCCGTTCACACCATGCTCAGCAAAGCCATTATTGGAGCTTTGTTCGCTGTCATTATCATTATGATATTCTTGCGCGATATCCGGTCCACGATTATTGCCGTCGTATCGATCCCGTTGTCGATCCTTATTGCGCTTCTGATCTTAAGCCAAATGGATATTACGCTTAACATTATGACGCTCGGAGCGATGACCGTTGCAATTGGACGCGTGATCGATGATTCCATCGTCGTCATCGAGAACGTATACCGCCGCATGGCTTTAACTACGGAGAAGTTAAAAGGCAAGGAATTAATCCTTGATGCGACAAAGGAAATGTTCGTGCCGATTCTGGCATCAACCATCGTAACGATTGCGGTATTCCTGCCGCTCGGGCTTGTATCCGGCATGATCGGCGAAATATTCCTTCCATTCGCGTTAACCATCGTATTTGCCTTGCTGGCATCGCTGCTCGTAGCGATTACCGTTGTGCCTATGCTGGCACACATGATGTTCCGAAGAGGAATGAAGGCTGGCAAAGTCAATCATGATAAGCCAGGCCGTCTGGCTGAATGGTACAAAGGCGTACTGCGTTGGTCGCTGGACCACAAAGCGGTTGCTTTTGGTTTAGCCGTTCTCCTTTTGGTCGGCAGCTTGTTTCTTGTTCCTGTGATCGGCACCAGCTTCTTAGCTGGCGATGAACAGAAAATGATGGTCGTGTCTTATAACCCTGCGCCTGGGGAAACGCGTGAGCAGGTTGAAAAAATGGCGCTTGATGCGGAGAAGAAGCTTCTTGACCGCGAAGGGCTTACCGTAGTCCAATATGCAGTAGGCGGACAAAATCCGTTTAGTCCCGGAGCTTCAAAGCAAGCGTTGTTTAACCTAAGCTACGAAGAAGATTTTGCGGATTTCACGGCTGAAAAAGCAAAAATCGTACCGCTCCTTCAAGAGCTTGGCGGAGAAGGGGAATGGAAAGAGCAGGACTTCTCAGGCGGCGGCCTTGGCGGATCGGGGATATCGATGCTGGTGTATGGACCGGATATGAAGGCCCTCCAGCCTGTTGTGGATGATCTGACCAAGAAGCTTGGTGAAAATAAAGACTTGAAAAACATCGATTCCAGCTTGTCGGAAACGTATGAGCAGTACCGTTTGGTCGCAAATCAAGAAAAATTGAGCCAAAATGGCTTAACTGCAGGCCAGATTGCGATGGCTTTAAGTCCCGTACGCGAGCGTCCGGTACTGACAACCATCGAAAAGGATGGCGAGCAATTTAACGTTTATGTCAAGGTTGAAGCAAAAACCTACAGCAATAAAGCGGATCTTGAAAATGTGAAATTGACATCGCAAATGGGTACTGAGGTTGCGCTAAAAGATGTGGTAACGATTGAAGAGGGCGAATCGCCAAATACGATTACTAGGCGAGATGATCGTATTTATGCCGAAGTATCTGCGGACGTAACCGCATCTGATGTTGGTAAAGTATCGACTGAACTTCAGAAAATGATTGATGAAACGGATCTTCCGGCAGGCGTTGATATTGATATGGGCGGCGTAACCGAACAAATTAATGAATCATTCACGCAGCTAGGGCTGGCGATGCTTGCAGCTATCGCAGTGGTTTACCTTGTTCTTGTCATTACTTTTGGGGGAGCAGTAACGCCGTTTGCCATTTTGTTCTCTTTGCCGTTTACCATTATCGGCGCATTGGTGGCTCTTCTTATCGCCGGCGAAACGCTTAGCGTTACGGCCATGATCGGAGCGCTTATGTTGATCGGTATTGTCGTAACGAACGCGATTGTTCTCGTTGACCGCGTGATCCAAAAAGAAAAAGAAGGACTATCCATACGCGAATCCCTTATTGAAGCGGCAGGCACGCGCCTGCGTCCGATTTTGATGACGGCCATCGCTACGGTAGGCGCTTTGCTCCCGCTTGCATTCGGTTTCGAGTCCGGCGGTTTGATATCCAAAGGAATGGCCGTTACCGTCATTGGCGGACTAACAAGCTCTACTTTGCTTACGCTCATTATCGTCCCTGTCGTATATGAATTCTTGAATCGCAAGCGGAAACACCGCGCGGTTGAAGAGGTTTAAAAAAACAAAAAATTTCAATTGAAGTAAAGTTGGCTGTCTTTGGGGTAAAACCCGGAGGCAGCCTTTTTTTGCTTGCCCTACGTCTTGAACACGGCCATCGATTACAATGACGAATAGGACGTTTCCAACTTGGTGAACCTAATCCTAGTTTTCTTTAAAAGACAGGTGGTGGTAAAATGCTGCGTCACATCGTAATGAAGGCTGTTTTTGTTTTGCTCAGTTTAGCGCATTCTGAAGTGGCACCAATAGGTGAAACGGCAATCTACTCTGAACCAGCTTATGCAAAATGGGGCAAGCTGGCAGTAGAGGAAACGTCTAAAGCTTACCGCGACGCTTCAATTATTGATTATAAATATGAAGGCCGAAGAGCATTGTCCGATGATAAAGCCGAGGAGAGCTTCCTTCTTTGGCTTCGAAAGAATGACAGGGAATTTGGGGTACGAGTCCGCATGACGATCCAAATAAGCTCGGATGAACTCTTGCAGCTCAAGATGACAGAAGTCCCTTCGAATTAATTGAAACATTCTATCAGGCTTTATCGTAATTAAAGCTATACTAAAAAACGCTTCCAGGTGAAGCGAGAGGAGCATAATAAATGCTAATTACGACAACGCCAACCATTGAAGGCCGTCCCATTCAGGATTATGTAGGAGTTGTGACAGGCGAAGCGATTATGGGCGCAAATGTAGTACGCGACTTTTTTGCTTCGATAACGGATATCGTCGGTGGACGTTCGGGCGCCTATGAAAGCAAGTTGAAGGAAGCGCGCGATGTCGCGATTGATGAGATGAAAAATCAGGCTGCTAAGCTTGGAGCGAATGCGATCGTTGCGATCGATATCGACTACGAGGTTGTACGTGAAGGAATGTTGATGGTAGCCGTAAGCGGTACAGCGGTACGTCTATAAAATAGTTATGAGTATCGGAAGCGGCAGAGCTTGGATCGGCATAAGAAATTTTATGCGATCGGGCTCTGCCTCTTTTTGCGTTATATACAAAATTGGGAATGATTGCAACCTTTTGATTGTAAAAAACGTTAAAATAAGGATGTCCATAATTGGAGACAAGTAAAGAGAGGGGTCGGAAGGTGAAACGAATTTTGGGAAATGGTAACCGGGCCGTCAAATTTACGTTCTTGTTCAGCATGATTATCGCTTTTCTGGGAGTGGCCGGACACGTACAAGCCGCACCTGATCAGAGCGGGATTTCGCTGAAAGCCAGCGTAGGCTATCAAGGTTATATGAAGCAAAATGAATGGTATCCGGCAAGATTTACATTAACAAATACGACTGATGAGGATTTGAAAGGCGAGCTTGTGATTTCTTTTCTTATGATGAACTTGCAAACATCAAGCGATATCGTCATTCCAGCCGAGCTTCCCAAAGGAACGGCCATTGAGTTAACGGCTTCCATTCCTGGTGAATTGCTTAATCAAAACAATAACCGAATCAGATTTTTCAAGGACTCATTCAAATCCGGCAAGACCGTTCCGATAATCGGGAATGATTACATAAGCGTGAGGACGGCAAATACGAACACGATCGGTGTCATATCCCGGGATCCGGATACGTTGAATTTCATGCCCTCATTAAATCAAAGGGGCTATGATATCGCAGTACTTCCAATAGAAGAAAAGGAATTGCCGACGGATCCCGTATTATGGGATTCGATCGATGTGCTCGTCATTAATGACATGGCAACGGCAAGCTGGGACGAGAATAAGATAATAGCAATACAAGATTGGGTCCGGCAGGGCGGGACGCTCGTACTGTCCGGGGGCGCAGGCTACAGCAAAACGGCAGAAGCCTTCACTCAAATCGCACCGGTCGAGGCAACGGGAACGACAAACCTAACAAGCGTTTCATCGCTTGTCAGCGCAGGCGGGGCCGCGTTAAAGCTGGACACGCCTATGAGCATATCGTCCGGAAAAATAACAGATGGAAAAACAGTGCTTGCAGAAAACGGTCTGCCCTTGGCCGTTACCCGTCCGGTCGGCTTCGGAAGCGTCATTTATGTCGCTTTTGATCCATCGCTTGCGCCGATGTCTACATGGTCTGGAAGCGCTGTGCTATGGGCAAGCTTGTTTCAAAAAACATTAACGCCGATTCAGCCGGGTTCGATGAATGTCTCTAATGAAATGTACTGGAATATGAATCATTTGATTGATCAATTTCCATCGATTAAACCTCCCGATTTTATGTTTTTGCTGCTCATGTTCGTAGGTTATATGATTATTGTTGCTCCGGTGCTCTATCTGATATTAGCAAAAGCTGATCGAAGAGAATGGTCATGGTGGCTGATTCCGTCGCTTTCCGTAGTCATGGGGATGGTCATATTTTTCTTCGGGGCAGAAGATAAAAGAAACATATCCGGCCATACCATTGAGCTTATCGAACTCACCGGGAGAGGCGAGGCCGTCCGTTCGGGCGCAACAGCGGTATTCATGCCGACCGGAGGCACGGTAAAAGCGGAATTCAATGAAAAAGTAAACATTAAAACATATCAAAGCAGCTCACAGAGCTCCGCGCTTACGCTGGACGGAAAACAGCAGGTCGTTACGGAGACCGGCGGAACATCGATAATCTGGCGTTCGGTTCCCTATTGGTCTACTCGTAAGGCATGGTTGGAGAGGCGCATGATGGACAGCGATCCCGGGCAGCTGACGCTGGCATATAAGCAATTGAAAAATGAAATCGAGGTTACGGCAAAAAACGAAACAACGACCGATCTCACGCATGTGTCACTCCTTATTAACGGACAAAGCTTGCTTTTCGGCGATCTGAAGCAAGGCGAAAGCGGAAAAACGACGATAAAGAATGGCATCGGCAGTTTTTCGGGCTATCATTCGTATGGAGATATTATTTTCCCTTACCCATCCAACCGTATGAAGGATGATTTCTACCGTCAACGCCAGCTGGTTGATAATTACGTCAATCGAAACAACGGCGGAATTTTACCACCGAGTCCCGTCATCATAGGCTTTAGTATTGACCATGACGAGAGTTACAAAGTGAACGGAAAAAATATTAGGTTTGATAATCTGAAGCTCTGGGCCCAGAAGCTTGAAACATCCTTTATTGACGGGAACCGAGTCATTATACCGGCGGGGCTCGTTAATCCAATGATTAAGGAAAACCGTATGCAGCGATTAGAAAATTACGGAAACGGCACTTATTCTATGAGTGACGGCGAGCTTGTATTTGAATATCAGCTTCCACAAGCGGAACAGGTTACGTATGACAAGCTGGATATTATTTTTAACAACGGGGCACCTAATTCCATTGCGACAATAACGGCATGGAATGATAAAACGGGAAAATGGATGGAAATAAAAGATGCTGTCGCTGCACCGGGCGAATATCTGATTAATAACCAAACGCTTCGCATGAAGATTACGGCAGCAGGGTCTATCGATATGAATCTGCCATTGATTGCGATGGAAGGAGAGGTGCATTAGGATGAGCAGAAGCAATGACGTTGAAATTATTAATGTCGAAACGATAAAACCTGCAGGGGAGGAAAATAGCTCCTATCCGCAATCCGATGTACCCATGATTGAGATTAGGCAGCTCACCAAAACGTTTGGAACCTTTCAAGCACTGAAATCGATCGATTTAACCATTCCGAAAGGAACGGTATTTGGATTTGTCGGACCGAACGGTGCCGGGAAATCCACGACAATGTCCATTTTGGCCACACTGATGATCCCTACTTCCGGCACGGCAAAGGTAGATGGCTTTGACGTAACCAAGTATCCGGACGAGGTGCGGAAGCGAATCGGCTACATGCCGGATTTTTTTGGCGTATATGATCAATTCAAAACGGAAGAATATTTGCATTTCTATGGAGCGAGCTACGGGATTCCGAAAGCGGAGCGGGAGCAGCTTATCCCGCAGCTTCTGGAGCTGGTCAATTTGAGCGATAAAAGAGACGCTTATGTGGATACGCTCTCGCGCGGAATGAAGCAGCGGCTATGCCTGGCTAGGTGCCTCGTCCATGATCCTGAGCTGCTCATCCTTGATGAGCCTGCCTCCGGACTGGATCCGCGTGCCCGCATCGAGATGCGGGAAATCCTCCGGGAGCTCAAATCGATGGGCAAAACGATCATTATCTCATCGCATATTTTGCCTGAGCTTGCTGAAATGGTCGACGAAATCGGCGTCATCGAGCATGGGCAAATGATAGCCATTGGAAACGTATCGGATATTCAAAACCGTCTGCGCGTCAAAAGATTCCTTCATGTCAGGCTGCTTGAACGCGAAGCCGAAGCGGAAGTATTTTTGCGGGAACGGCCTTTCGTAAACCGGATTTTGCGCGATGAAAGAGGCATTCAAATCCATTTTGGCGGTCAGGATGCCGAGCAATCGGAGCTCCTGCACGAGCTTGTTGCAGCGGGATATCGGCTTATCTCATTCAGCGAAGCGCAAACGAATCTTGAGGATGTATTCTTGGAAATAACGAAGGGAGGCGACGGACTCGAATGAAGGAGCCATTCGCTGCACGGACTGTAAGAGCAAGCTGGCGCAATAAGCTGATCAATCCGGTTTTAAATAAAGAATTCAAATTAAGAATGCGAACGCCGCGGGCCATGTGGACATTGTTCTTCTATTTATTTGCTATTGGGTTAATGGCCTTAAGCGCGATTTATTTATTGGAAGTAAATACGGGAAACGGTCAGTCCTTTAATCCGGAGCAAAGCAAGCTTTTGTTTTATTTTCTGAGCATGGCACAGCTTGGATTAATCGCCTTTATGGCGCCGGGATTGACCGCAGGGGTCATAAGCGGGGAGCGGGAGAAGCAGACGCTTAATTTGCTTTTGACAACGCAGCAGAGCTCAGCCACGATCGTTCTGAGCAAGCTTGTTTCATCTTTGAGCTTCATGGTGCTGATTGTTTTGAGCACGATTCCCGTGTATGGAATGGTTTTTTTGTACGGCGGCATATCGCCTAAGCAGCTGGTGCTCGTTTTTTTATTTTATGTGTTCATTATGCTGGTGCTCGGTTCTTTTGGCATATTGTTTTCTTCGCTGTTTAAGCGGACGATGATTTCCGTCATTGTTACTTATGGCGTTACCTTATTTATTTTTGGCGGAACGGCGCTCGTGTTTTTTGTATTGGTCGGTACGATGGAAAGGGTGCCGCAATCGAATTTGAACAATTACACTTGGATAGGCCATATCCTTGCATGGAATCCTGTAGCTGCCCTGTATAGCATTCTTGATCCATCGGTTACGGGGCAAGCCTATTCCGCATTTCGAAACCCGCCGACCGGTCAGCAAGCGCCTTTAGCGCTGTGGAAGGAATTCATGATTATCTATACGGTATTATCGGTTGCGGCGCTGTGGCTGGGCATTCGCGGCCTGCGTCCTCGTTTGAAAAAATAATCAACGGAGTTTTATGAAAAGTTTCTTGTAGATCCCATGATTAGGCCTAGCCTGATTGAGCGATAAATCAGGCTTACGATGTCAAGTTTTGTTGTTTAATTAGGCTTAGCCTAATCAGCAGCAAAACTTTAGGAGGATGCGCTAATGCAGAAAAAGTCATTGATTGAGCTGCTGCGGCCTGTTAGAACGAGATTGACCCTGTTTGCCGTGATCCGTTCTTCGCTGAAAGGGCTGCTTTGCGGCAGCGCCGCGGGACTGATGGTGCTAGGAGTGAGCAGAATATGGCCTCTATTGCTCGCACGGCCTTTAGCTATCGGTTTGGTCTGCGCCGGCTTGGCATTAGGGGCAGGAGCAGGTGTTTGGAAGCGCGCATCTTTGAGGGAAGCCGCTCGCGTGATGGATCGGCAGGAAACCGAGGATGCCATCTCGACCGCGCTGGATGGTTTGCTGCGTGAGGATAATCAAGAGCAGCCGATTGTTAAGCTGCAGCGGGAAGAGGCGACGCAGGCAGCCGAACGGTTTGTAAACGCGCTGCGAATCAGCTTGCCATGGCCGGCTTGGCGAAGCTGGCGGTCACTCGTTTATGGCGCGGCAGCGGTATGGGTTGTGACGGCAGCGCTGCTCTTCATGCCTAATCCGCTCGATGAGCGGGCAGAAGCGCTCGCGCAGGCGAAGGAACATCTGGTTGCGCTGGAGCGCGAGGCGGATGAGCTGACCGAGCTGGCAGAAGCAGCGGAGCTTCCGGAGGATGCGAAGCAGGAGCTGCTGCAGCCGCTGGAGGAGCTGCGAAGCAAGCTCGATTCGCTGAGCGGCGACGGGGCTAAGGCGCTTGAGCAGCTGGAAGATGCGATAAGCAAGCTGGAGCAAACCGCTGAAGCGGCGCAGCAAGCCGCTAAGCGGATGGAGGCTGCGGCGGATGCGATGAGCAGGGAGCCGAGCTTGCGGCAGCTCGGTCAAGCTTTGCAGGACCGGGACGCCGCAGGCATGCAGCAAGCGATCGGCGAAATGCGCTCGCAGCTGCAAAGATTGTCGCCAGAGCAGCGTGAGGCGCTGGCGGAAGCACTTGAGCGGCTGGCGGCGGAGCAGCCGCAGGAGCAGGGCGCCGCGGAGCTTGCCGCGGCGCTTGAACAGGCGGCGCGGCAGGCACGCGACGCAGGCGGCGAAGCCGCCTCCAAAGGCGAGAGCAGCGATGCGCTCGCCGCTCTGGAGGAAGCGCTCGCCCGCGAATTGTCGCAGGGCGAGCTGGAGCAATTGGCCCGGTCGATGTCGGGCCAGCTTGGCCAAAGCGCGCAGCAGCTGGCTGAGCAGCTAGCTGGTCAGGGCGGCGCGGCTGGCGCTTCCGCAGGCTCCAATCCCGGATCTCCTTCGGGAGCTGGAAGCAGTCCGAGTTCCGGCTCTAGCACTAGCCCTAGTTCTGGCACTGGCACTGGCACTGGCACTGGCACTGGCACTGGCACTGGCACTGGCACTGGCACTGGCACTGGCTCTGGCACTAGCCCTAGCTCTGGCACTGGCACAGGCACTGGCACTAGCCCTAGCACTGGCACTGGAACTGGCACCGGCGCTGGCTCTGGCTCTGGCACTGGCACTGGCTCTGGCACCGGCACTGGCTCTGGCACCGGTACTGGCTCTGGTTCTGGTTCCGGTTCCGGTTCCGGTTCTGGCTCTGGCGCAGGGACGGGAATGGGCGGAAGGAATCTGATTACGACCCCACGGAATATGCAAGGCTCCGGCAATGTGCAGCAGGATGGCGGACCATCCACGGGCGGACAGACAGAGAATGGCGGTCAATCCCCGATGATTGACGGCATGACAAGGCCGTATGAGGATGTTTATAACGATTATGCGACGGAAGCTAAGGAATCGCTTGGCCGTTCACAGCTGCCAGACAGTATGCAGGAGAAAGTGAAGGAGTATTTTGACCAAATCCAACCAAACCGTTAATGGAGGTGATCCGAAATGATTGAATCGAAAGCCCAATTGGAAGAAGCTGCGGCGCGGATCGCCGTACTCAAGGAAGAAATCGGACGCGTTATCGTCGGTCAGCAAACGGTGGTGGAGCAGCTGCTTTGGTGCCTGCTAGCAGGAGGACACGCGCTGCTGGAGGGGATCCCCGGGTTAGGAAAAACGATGCTCGTACGAACAATCGCGGATTGCGTTGCTTTGCAGTTTTCAAGAATACAATTTACGCCTGATCTCATGCCTTCGGATATTACGGGTACAACGTTGATTGACTTCAGCGCACAGGGAAGTGCGGCTCACCGTTTCCAGGCGGGGCCCATCTTCGGAAATCTAGTCCTTGCCGATGAAATCAATCGCGCGACGCCAAAGACCCAAAGCGCTTTGCTGGAAGCGATGCAGGAAGGCACGGTAACGGCAGGGGGAGAAACGCATCGCTTGCCGAAGCCTTTTTTCGTATTGGCAACCCAAAACCCG
The DNA here is from genome assembly GCF_040676435.1 of Paenibacillus sp. LPE1-1-1.1. NCBI lineage: Bacteria > Bacillati > Bacillota > Bacilli > Caryophanales > Paenibacillaceae > Paenibacillus > Paenibacillus sp. LPE1-1-1.1. Next base: position 134,389 of record NZ_JBEGHY010000001.1, on the reverse strand, counting down.
ATCGAGCAAGAAGGAACTTACCCGCTGCCAGAGGCGCAGCTTGACCGATTTCTATTAAAAATCGGCGTTGAGTTTCCAACTCGGGACGAATTAAAGCAAATTGTGCTGCGGACGACCTCCGTCTCGCAAACGCAGGCGTCTGTCGTCATGTCAGCAGCTGAGTTAACTGCCCTCCAAGAAGCGGCAAAACAAATACTAGTTGCCGAGGATGTGCTGGATTTGGCCGTGAAGGCAGTCATGATGACGCATCCGCAGGAAACGGATTCGCCGAGCGATGTCAAAAAATATGTTCGTTTCGGCGCAGGACCGCGTGCGCTTCAAGCAATTATCGCAGTTAGTAAGGTAAGGGCATTGGCCTCCGGCAGGCTGCATGTGTCATGGAATGATATCCGGCACACGGCGTTGCCCGTGCTTCGCCACCGCATAGTGCTTAGCTATGAGGCACAGGCGATGGGATTAACGAGCGATCGCATGACGGAAGTTATCTTATCAGCGATCGAGGCGGAACGATGAGCGGAAGCAAGGCGAATGAGAATGGGAAGCATGAGTCGTCTTCGACAATAGGCTCCTTAACGCCGCAGGAAGCGCTCCATCTTTTATTCCCTAATCTTTCTTTGCTTTCGGAGCTCGACCGCATGAGCATTCGTGCAGGAAATCGGATAAAAGGGATGCTGGCCGGCAAGCGGCGTTCAAGCACGATCGGGGGCTCGCAGGAGTTTGCTGATTATCGTCCTTATTCGCCTGGCGATGATGTCCGGCGAATCGACTGGAATGTTTACGGCCGCACGGGTAAAGCATTTATGCGCCAGTATTGGGATGAGCAGGAGCTTCAAGTCAGCCTGTATGTTGATGCGTCCCGCTCCATGGCATTTGGGGAAGGCAGCATGAATAAGCAGCAGTACGCTCTGAGACTCGCAGCATGCCTGGGCTATGTGGCGCTCAGCGGGGATGACCGACTATCCATTCGGTTATTTCGTGAACGGATGATTAAGGAGCTGCAGCCCCTTCATGGCCGCGTATCGTCTCCAAAGCTGTTTCAATTTCTTGCAGATGCCATGAAGCAATTAGAGTCGGAAAATAAAACGAATGCAGCTGATGAGGATTTCACCAGTCTGGCTATGCCTTTTAGCACGAGATCCGCTCTTCCGAGACGTTCGGGCTCGGCATGGGTGCTGACTGACGGAATGTTTGAAAGAGGCATTGAAGAGACCGTCGTGTCGTTGATTGCGACAGGTCAACGAGTCGTGTTTGTGCACTTGCTATCGCGGGAAGAGCTGGATCCCGATCTTAGCGGCGAACTGAAACTAATCGACAGCGAGCTTGGTACGGCCAAAGAGGTTGCCGTCGGGCATAAGCTATTGAAGGAATATCGCGAAGCGGTTGCCGCGTTCCAAAACGAGCTTAAGCGGATATGCGCCGAACGCGGAGCTGTTTATGTTTTTGTCGATACAAGCGTCCCGCTTGAGGTAACAATCAGGGATACCCTGCTTTCCTCACAGGTGCTTAATAGCTGAGATACGATGAACTATAACTATAGACCAGAGAGGAGGAGGATGGATGCAGTTTTTGTCCATCGCGTCTGCTTGGTTTGCTGCTGCGTTACCGGCTATCGCAGCCATGTACCTATTAAAGCGAACCTATGAAAATAGAATAATTTCAAGCCATCTGCTTTGGCAAAGAGTGCTTCGGGAGCAAGAAGCGAATCGGCCGTGGCAGAAGCTTCGCAGCCGCTGGCTGCTGCTCTTGCAGCTGTTGATCGCGATTATATTAATACTCACTTTGATGGAGCCTGTTGCAACCAGATCAGCTGCGCCATCCGGACATGCCATCCTGCTCATTGACCGTTCCGCAAGCATGGCTTCAACCCTAAGCACAACCGATCAAAACTCTAGCCCTGAATCGATGACCCGGCTAGAAATAGCGATTAAAGAATCTTTGCATTGGCTTGACCAGCAAGCGGAAAGCAGGCCGGTCACGGTAATCACGACGGGGGCTCAGCCCGAAGTGTTGGTCAATCGGCAAAGCAACAAGGATGAGATTACTCGGACGCTGCAGAGCATCGTGCCGTTTTACGGGAAATCTGACCAAGCAGCAGCGCTTTCGCTTGCGGATTCCCTTCTGCAGGATGATCCATCCGGGGAAATCGTTATTTATACGGATGGGCACTGGTCCGATGCCTCAGAAGCGAATAAGCTGCAGCTTCGGTCTCCTACGGTGTTGCACGCAGTAGGCGGCTCGGAATCCATCCAGAACGTTTCCATTGCATACTTCGGAATAAAGCCGGCGGCAAGCAGCAGCGGCGCGGGCAGGGGCGTTATTACTCTCAGGAATGACGGCGAACAGGATCAATCGCTAAAGCTTGAGGTGTATGCGGTTACCGCAGCCGGAGAGCAAATATTAACTGCTGAACCGCTTATTATCGTTCCGGCAGGCGAATGGGAAAGCGCGGAAGTGAGCGAGCTGCCGCAGGCATTATACTATAAAGCTCAATTTAAGCAGCGTGATGATTTTTTGGCGGATAATACGGCATATCAATTCCCGGCTGTTCCGCGGCAGAGACAAGCGCTGCTTGTAACGGAAGGCAACTTGTTTCTTGAGAAAGCGCTGTTGCTTGCCGGCGTGCAAACCGTCAAGATCAGCCCGGACAGCCCAGCGCCTGCAGATGAGCAGGCAAACAAAATCGATTGGATCGTTACAGATGGCCTATACGGTACATTGGCGGCAGACCCAGATTGGTCCAAGCTGCTTGAATCGAAGCCCCTCTGGATGATCGACCATCCTGAACAATCGGATCAGAATGCGGCAGTGCCAGCAAGTCATCGCGTAGTGAAGAAAGAGCATACCGTTACTTCGTATCTAACTTTTGCTGACACGCATATCGGCAGGCTCTCAAAGCCCGCTCCGTCCGAAATAACCTGGGGCGAATCGGTTCTCAGCTATGGCGGGATCCCAGCAATCTATGCAGGGACGCATGAAGGCATGCCACGTCTACGCTTCACCTTTGATTTCCAAGATACGGATCTTCCGCTGCGTCCCGAATTTCCCGTCCTTATCGTTCAAGCGGCAGAATGGATGAGCGGCGGGCTGCAGCTTGAGCTTGGTTCCTCCACTGCGGAGCAGCAGTTGGAGCTCTCATTTCATTCGGATACCGTTAAAGCGGAATGGGAAACCGTGCAGCATGCAGCCATAGGAGCTTCTGCCGGGCAAAAGAAATCCGCAGAGCTCGAAATAGATGCACAGGACTTGTACCAAGCCCCTTCCGTGCCGGGATTATATCGACTGATCGAAAAAAACAGAGATAATGCGATTGTCAGTGATCGGTTATTAGCGGTAAGCGCCGATCAAACGGAGCTCATGAACCTCGCTGCTTCGGAAGAAAAGCTGCGTTTAGTGTCCGGGCCGGCGGTCGGGGTAACGGATGCGGCAGAGAAGGCAGGTCCAGATCAACCGCCTATACAAAAGCAGCAAGTATCGCTGCAGCTATATGCAGCAATTTTGATGCTTCTGGTATTGGGTGCGGAATGGGAGGTATATCGCCGTGGGCTTTCAAGCTAGCAACCCTTGGGCGCTTCTACTGATACTGCCGCTGCTTCTTTATGTGTGGTGGATGTCACGAATGACCCTGCGGCTGCGCGGCGGGCGAAAGCTCGTATCGATCATCACGCGAGCCATTATTCTTCTGCTTTTAATCGCCATCATTTCGGATATTCAGCCTTTTACCGAGAGAGAACAGCGCAAGGTTGTATTCGTGGCAGACAGATCAGCCAGCATGCGGGCAGATACGCGTATGAGCGAATGGATAAAGGAAGCCTGGTCTTCCAAAGAAAACGAGGATTCTGGCGGCATTGTTTCCTCAGGCCTAAACGCCGCCGTCGAACGAACGTTAACGAAGCAATTATTCGAGGATGAACAAAGCTTTGCGTTCCGGGCAAACCTTAATCCGCGCTATACGGATATTTCGCAAGGATTGCAGCTTGCTGCAGCGATGCTCCAAGAGGAGGGCGGAGGCCGAATCGTATTGCTTTCTGACGGGGCGGAAAATATCGGCGATGCCAGGAGGCAAGCCCGTTTATTGAAAAACGTTGGCATTGCCGTTGATGTTGTCCCCTTGAAGCCGGAATCGGTGAAGGATGCTTCGATCGAGGAACTGAACGTACCTCCCTCGTTAAAGCAAGGTGAGACGTTCGGCTTTGAAATTATGATCAACAGTACGGCTGCCGGACCTGCGCAGCTTCGTCTTTATGCAGATAACGCTGAACTTTCCCTTTCCGATATTCAACTCGAAAAAGGCGAAAACCGATTTGCGCTGCAAAGCATCGCGGCGGACCCTGGCTTTCACCGCTTCAGAGCTGAAATATTTGTTCCCGGCGATGAACAGCAGGCTAACAATACGGCACATGCCTTTAGCCGTGTAGGCGGACCGCCGGCCGTCTTAATCGTGGAAGGGGCTCGAGGTTCATCTGCAAATATTGAAGCCGCGCTTCAGTCGTCGTTAATAAGGTTTGAGACGATTATTCCTGAGCAATTGTCGGTGGAGCTTGCCGAATACGCAGCTTATGACAGCATAATATTGAACAATGTATCGGCGACACGCATTGCCGAGAAGCCGATGGAATGGATTGCGAAGGCGGTCAGCGATTACGGCGTCGGGCTAATGATGCTCGGCGGAGATGAAAGCTTTGGTCTCGGAGGTTATTTCAAAACGCCAATCGAGCGAGCGCTGCCGGTTCATATGGATTTGCAAGGCAAGAAACAAATTCCGTCTTTAGGGCTCGTTTTGGTTATCGACCGCTCGGGAAGCATGTCCGGCGGGAAGCTGGAGCTGGCGAAGGAAGCGGCAATGCGGACGGTTGAACTGCTGCGCGACACAGATACGGTAGGCGTTGTAGCCTTCGACTCTGCGCCTTGGTGGGTAGTGGAACCGACACAGCTCAAGGATCGTGAAGCAGTCCTTACAAAGATCAAGGGCATTCAGCCGGAGGGCGGTACTGAAATATTTACCGCGCTGAGCACGGGCTATGAAGGTTTAAAAGAACTGGATGCTCAGCGTAAGCACATGATCTTGCTTACGGACGGCCAATCCTCAACATCCGCCAATTACAAAGCGGTTACGGATGCGATGAATGAGGAGAATATGACGCTGTCTACCGTCGCGGTAGGGGAAGGCGCGGATCAACAGCTCCTTAAACGGCTGGCGGATGACGCCAAGGGCCGTTATTATTTTACAAAAGATCAAAGCACGCTGCCTGCTATATTTAGCCGTGAAACCGTTATGATGTCAAGAACCTATATCGTAGAGCAGACCTTTACGCCAAGTATCGGGCAAGCAGGCGATTGGTCAATCAATTGGCGCAATGGACTGCCTGCTATCGATGCCTATATCGCAACTTCACCCAAACAAACGGCAGAGATAGCGCTTTGGACACAAGGCGGTGATCCGCTGCTCGCCCGCTGGCCTTACGGTTCAGGCAGAACGGTGGCTTGGACAAGCGATTTCATGGGCAAATGGTCAAGCCAGTGGGTACAGTGGCCGGAGTTTCCGAGCGTGTTCGTCGATTGGGTAAAATGGACTTTCCCGCAATTTGAGCAGGCGCCGTATTCCATATCCGCCCAAATGACCGGAAATGAAGCGAAGCTAAGTGTCCGGTCGCTTGCCGATGGCGAGGTTGCCGACAGCAGGCTATCCGCGGGAATTCAAGACCTAGCTGGCAACCAAGAAATAAAACGGCTGATGCCGGTTGCACCCGGCGAATACGAAGCCAAGCTAACCGTATCAGAGCCAGGCGTATATTTAGCGCAGATTGGACAAAAGTCCGATGATTCTTCTATCCAAAACGGGAGTACGGCTGGTTTTGTGATTCCCTACTCGCCGGAGTATCGTATTGCGAATGAGGATGGACCTGCGCTGCTGGAGCAAATTGCGGCAACGACGGGGGGAAGGGTCATCGACCCTTCCGATCCGAGGATGGCCTTTCAATTTAATCCGCAGCCATCAAGGCAGGTTTATGATTGGACGCGCATGCTGCTTATTTCAGCACTCATGTTATGGCTGCTCGATATTGCGATTCGAAGACTATCCTTTCCTTTGGAACGAATGATGGCACGCTTCAAACGGCATTTTCAGTCTAATAAGCTTTCTATTTCGGGGGAAACAAATACGACTGTCGAAAGATCGGCTTCGTTTAGCGCTTTGTCTAGACTGAAGGAACGTAAAACGGAAGCTAATCGTTTCTACGGGAACGGCGCCAGCTCGACGAATGCATCCGATACGAGACTTGTGGCTAGATATGACTCCGCCCCTTCAGCCGAGAGCAGGATCATTCGGGAGAGCCCGGAGAACAGCCCGGCCGAGCAAAAAAACGAAGCAGCAAAGGATGCCACGATCAACCGGCTATTGGCCGCGAAAAATAAAAACAGGCGTTAAAAGCAGCAAGATAGACATAGGCATATCTAAGCGATACAATGCTTGTATACGATTAAACATAAGCAACGCTTGAAGGGATGAGTCAAATGTATCCAGAAATGACGGCAGCTGAGCTTGAAATCCAGCTGAAAGAAGGCAAACCATTAAATCTTGTCGACGTTCGCGAGCCGGACGAGTGGCAGGATGGCCATATTAAGGAAGCACGGAGCATTCCGTTGTCTGAGCTTCAAGAGCGAATCAATGAGCTTAAGCAAGGCGATCAAGACATCGTGTTGATCTGCCGCAGCGGCGGACGCAGCGGGAAAGCATGCGATTTCCTGCATGCGCAGGGCTATAAAGTCGTCAACGTAACCGGCGGAATGCTCCAATGGCCGGGTGAAGTCGTTTACGGCAAATAAGAAATCATTTTAGAAGGCAAGTTTGCATGGTTAAATAAAAAGCCCTTGAGGGCTTTTTATTTTTATTTAGGGATACAAAGCCAATTCTCAGGGTAAAATCATATCCGATTATTTTTATGGGACTTTGGAAGCGACAACTTGAGAGGATGAAAATAGCATGTCTATTAACGAATATGCGGATGAACAAATCCATGATTGGAATACGATTGTGAAAAGCGCAGTGTCCATGGAGCTGAGAGTGAGTAACACAGAAGTACAAAGTACCATCGAAATGATGGAAAAACATGGTTTTAAGTCCAAAGGGTTATGGGCATCTATGGAGTTGTCAGAGCATACGGTCATTAATTTTTGGAAGAAAGAGCTCATTAAAGATTCGAAAGAGTAACGGAGAGGCCTTTTAACGCCGGCAAGCAGGCGCTGATGCGTTGAAACCTATTGGATATATTTTTACGGTTATTTGAGGTATTCTTAATCCTACATGCGGTTACAGAATAAAATACTTTAGGTACTAATGTCATCATAGAAGTAAAGGATTGGGTGATTGAAATGATCGTCATCAAGACAAACGAAGAAATCATGAAAATGAAAAAAGCGGGTGAAATCCTGGCTGCCTGCCATCGGGAGCTGCGCACATTCATTCGTCCCGGGATAACCACGCTCGAAATCGATCAGTTTGCCGAGAACTTTATCCGGAATAATGGAGCGACACCGGAGCAGAAAGGATACCATGGCTATCCGTTTGCTACCTGTACCTCGGTCAATGATGTGATTTGCCATGGCTTCCCGAGTAAAACAGAGCTGGCTGAAGGCGACATCATTACCGTCGACATGGTCGTTAATTTGGACGGCTGGCTCGCGGATTCAGCTTGGTCATATGCAGTCGGCAGCGTATCTGATGCTTCTCGCAAGCTGCTGGATGTGACGAAGGAGTCGCTTTACAAAGGAATAGAACAGGCGGTAGTCGGTAACCGAATCGGTGACATTTCACATGCAATCCAAGCCTATGCGGAAGGGCAAGGTTTTTCGGTTGTAAGGGATTTTATCGGTCACGGTATCGGACAGAAAATGCATGAGGAGCCACAGGTACCGCATTACGGCCCGCCGCAGCGGGGGACCCGTTTAAAGGCCGGCATGGTGCTGACGATTGAACCGATGCTGAATACGGGGAAATACCACAGCAAAATCGATCAAGACGGATGGACCGCCAGAACGGTTGACGGCGGTTTGTCAGCCCAATACGAGCATACGCTTGCGATAACCGAGAATGGTCCGATCATCTTAACTGAGCAATAGTACGCGCCTATATCCATGGCAGAGAATAAATAGTTATTGAAAAATACAGGCTGACGTCTCTGACGTAAGCCTGTATTTTTTTGTTGCTAGAGAAAGAGCAGCCGATTACAGACGATTTCCTGCAATATTCATAAAATAGCCTCTTTTTGGAAAGTATTAATGTCGTACATAATACAGATCATTTGCTAACGCATTGGAAGGAGGGTTGAAATGGCCAAATCATCCGCGATCAGTCCGACTCAGCTGTTCTCCACCATCATTTTATTCGAATTCGGTACGGCATTGGTGCTTCCGATTGGCCTGGGGACGGGGACTAACGCATGGTTATCGATACTGCTGGCGATGCCCGGGGGCATTATGATTTATTTGCTTTATGTTTATTTTGAGAAACAATATCCAGCACTAATTATCAGCGGCTATATGCAAAAAATCGTCGGGCTTTATATCAGCTGGCCCATTAGTCTGTTTTATGTTGTTTTTTTTATGTATAATTCGGCGCGTAATTTGCGGGAGGCGGGGGATCTGCTCATCTCGGCTTCGTATGACCAGACGCCGATTACGGTCGTCCATGCAGTAATGGTCGCTGCGGTTATTTATATCCTCTACAAAGGAATTAACGTGCTGTTCCGATTAGGCGAAATATACATTATCATTATGCTTTCGTTAGGCGTTCTCAGCAGCATTGCCGTCTTGCTTTCAGGCGCGGTCGAGCTTAGGAACCTGCTTCCCGCGCTAGGCGAGGGTTGGTTATCAACGTTTAGGAATGCTTACCCGAATATTTTCATGTTCCCGTTTGGCGAGTTGATCTGCTTCACTACGATTTTGCCGCATATGAAGCAAAAGAAATTGGCGAAAAAAACAGGTATTTTAGCTATCTTGGCCAGTACGTTCTTTCTCAGTCTGACGCATGCCATGGAAGTTGGCGTCATTGGAGCGGATGTTTATTCACGGGCTACCTTCCCGTTATTCACGGTCATAACAGCAGTGGATCTGGCGGAATTTATACAGAGGCTGGATGCATTAGTCATTCTTGCCCTTATTATTGGGGTGTTTTTTAAAATGACCGTTTATGCCTATGCGGCTTCCGCCATAGCAGCGGATATTTTCCGCATTTCTGAGACGAACAAGCTTGCTTATCCGATCGGAATTATTATTTTTCTGATTTCGGTGCAATCCGCTTGGAGCTTTCCGGAGCATAATCATGAAGGCATCATGGTCATATACGTCATTCTCCCAACTTTAGTCGTTCTAATTCCGGTGCTTCTCCTTCTCATTCATTTGTTGAGGAAACGGTTTGGCCATTCCCATCAAGGATGATCTTACGACCCATAACGATACGAATGAGGTGCGAATGATGTTTTTCAAAAATTCAGCTCGATATAAAAATAAGACCACTCGAAGGTTAGGCGGCGAGTCAGAGGCAGAACCGCGCACAGGAGCCAGCGCTTCCATTAACCCGAGTCTTGCAGATAATATTAACTTCATCAAAAATGAACTGGGTAACAGTCCGGATATCATCATTAGGCTCTTCGAGATCGGTGCGAACCAGACGCAAGCAGGTGCGGTTTATTTGGACGGCATTACCGATAAGGAGATGGTTAATCAATTTATTCTCCATTCCCTCATGATTGATGCGGGAGCCGGCGTCAGTTTAGATCAGGATCAAAGCGTACTGACCTTTATTCAAACAAACGTGCTCACCATAGGCGAAGTGTACGTACTAAAGGACTGGGACCATATTATCTTATCCGTTTTATCCGGCGATACGGTCATCTTTATCGAGAATTCATCAGAAGCGATAAGCGGTAACACGAAAGGCGGGGAGCAGCGAGCCATTACGGAACCGTCATCGCAGGTGGTAATTCGAGGTCCGAAGGAGGGATTTACGGAATCAATCGGGACGAATGTCTCGCTTGTCCGCCGAAGAATCAAGAGCTCCTATATAAGGCTCGAGCCTTATAAAATCGGCAGGCATACGCAAACAACCGTAGCAATCATGTACATACAAGGCACCGTGGATGACAGTCTTGTACGGGAACTCCGGACTAGGCTGCAGAATATCCAGATTGAGGCGCTGGCTGGTTCCGAGCATCTTGAAGAGCTTCTTCAGGATCAGAGGATGACGCCATTTTCGACGCTTTTGAATACGGAGAGGCCCGACACGGTTACCGGCCATCTTCTAGAAGGACGGATCGCGATCTTTATAGACGGGACACCGTTTAATCTCATCGCCCCAGTTACATTTTTTATGAATTTCGAATCCGTCGAGGATTATTACCAGCGTCCGGAGGCAGCGTCAGCCATTCTATTTCTGCGTTACGCTGCGCTGATTATCTCGTTATTCGGTCCTTCGATTTACATCGCTGCCATTACGTTTCACCAGGAAATGATTCCGACACCATTGCTTCTCAGCTTGGCCGCGCAGCGTGAAAGCGTACCGATACCTGCGTTTATTGAAGCGATCATTATGGAATTTACGTTCGAAATCTTACGTGAAGCAGGTATACGAATGCCGCGCGCAATCGGTCAGGCTGTATCCATCGTAGGTGCGCTTGTTCTTGGACAAGCGGCTGTGGAAGCCGGAATTATTTCTTCTGCCATGGTTATCGTGGTTGCCCTTACGGGCATCTCCAGCTTTGCGATCCCGTCTTACAATATGGCGCTTTCCATTCGATTAATCCGATTTTCCATGATGGGAGCTGCGGCACTGCTCGGTTTTTACGGCATTGCGATTTTGAGCATCATCATTTTGGGTCATTTATGCGGTCTCACTTCGTTAGGCATCCCTTATATGACTTTTATGTCAGGATATGTACCTGAGGACCAGAGGAAGACATTATTTGGACTGTCTTTAATTTCAAATGCTTTGAAACCAGAGCTGTCTGCGAAATCTCTCAGCAGCAAGGCCGATCGGGAAGATGATCCAGATTCCCCCGTCTTACCGTCAAAATCGATCAATGGAAGTGGTCCCCAATGAAACCAAATCCTTTCTACATGATGCTGATGCTTAGCAGCCTTCTTTTTCTGACAGGCTGCTGGAACAGCAGGGAGCTTAGCGACATGGCTATCGTCATTGGCATGGGAATTGATAAGGTTCCGGATTCGGATCAATACCGCGTGTCTTTGCAAATCGTAAATCCGAGTACGGTTGCCGTGGGTAAAGCAAGCGGTGCGGGACAAAACATGATGCCGAACATTATCTACTCTTCCGTTGATCATACGATTATAAGTGCATTTCGCAAAACGTCGCAAAAAGTGTCACGGGGGTTGTTTTTTGCCCATTCGCAGCTTCTTGTTATAGGAGAACCGCTTGCAAGGGACGGACTCCAAGATCTTTTTGATTTCTTTGAAAGATCACACGAGCTTCGTCTCACATCATCCGTAGTCATCGCAAGGGGGAGGGACGCTCAGTCCTTATTAAATGTATTAACCCCCTTGCAAACCATAACGGCTACCTCGATTAAGGACAAGCTAAAGGTGTCATCGGAACTGTGGGCACAAACCGTGGATGTTAATGTCACTGATATCATAAAAAGACTGGGAGGAACGGGAGAGCCTGTCATAAGCGGGATGCGGATTTTCGGGGACCCTACAAAAGGAAATAAAAAGATGAACACGGAGAAGTCTCCCCCGTATACCAACATCGAAACGAAAGGAATGGCTATATTTTCAAAGGGGAAGCTCGCAGCTTGGCTGGATGGCAAAGAAGCCCGAGGCGCTGTATGGGGATTAAATAAAATGAAAAGCACGGTCATCAACATTGATTGCGGGGACAAGAAAGAAGCGATATCACTTGAGATTATCCGCTCAACGACCAAAGTGAGGGCGGATATGTTAAATGGTAAACCCGTATTATCACTGCGGGTTAAAGAAGAAAGTAATTTAAGCGAAGCGAAATGTTCGATCAATCCGGACAACCGTGATGAAATGATAAAGCTGCAAAAGCAGTTAACGGAAGAAACGAAGAAAGAAATCGAATCTGCTTTAAAAGTAACCCAAAACAAGAAAAGCGATATTTTTGGTTTCGCGACCGAAATGGAGCGTACCCATCCCAAGGAATGGAAGAAGCTGAAGAAAAACTGGCCAGACCTCTTCTCTGAAAGCGAAGTGAAAGTAAGCGTGGAAGCCTATGTCAGGCGGACAGGTTTAAGAATCAAGTCTTATATGAAACCCGATAATGAGTAAGCGGCGCATGCTGCAATGCATTTAATTCGTTTTTGTTTTCTTTTTTTTATTCATATTGCTGATGAGAGGCATTGCGAATGGAAAAACGAAGGCAGCAAAAACGATTATTTTTTCATGAAAGGTGATTACGGTGAAGGAATGGAGTATAATGCGTATCGCTTCGGAGAACGGGATTCCAGATAATAGGTCCATTCCAATTAAAAAAGCGATGGAGCTAAGGAAGAGCATAATAAAAACAGCCAATGTTTTCATGAAATAACCATCTCCGTCAGCAGAATTAATGTCATAGGTATGTTTTCCAATGGCCTTGATGAAAATCCGTCTCGGACTCATAAACGATGGAGATCTTAACTGCGAATGTTTATTTTCAGGCTAATCAATCTTGACACTGCAAATATTATCCTGTATAAATACATTTAAGCAATCAATTGGAAATGAAAACATTGACGAATGGAACAGTAGTCTTTGACGGATAGTCGCAGCGAGCCGGGTAAGTGGAAGCCGGTACGGATGTCTTAGATGAAGCGGGTCCAGGAAATGGTTTGCCGAACCGAAAGTGTTGCAGCAGTAGGCAAATCCGGTCATCGACCGTTACGAAAACGAGGGTCAACCCGTAATTTGGGCATGGCACTTAGAGTGGTACCGCGGGATCTTTACAGCTCTCGTCTCTTATTTAAGAGACGGGGGCTTTTTTTATTTTAAGCCTAATTTTACGCTAGATAAATCGATGGGAGGCATCCGCATGGTTCATGAACAAATAATCGGCGCTATAGAAGAAACGGCGCAAAGCCTGCTGCAGGAGTCGAGTACAGCATGGCCGGAGCAGCTGAAAATCGCTGTGGAGCATCCCGTCAGTCTCGCGCATGGAGATTACAGCAGCAACATTGCGATGCAATTGGCAAGGGTATTGAAGCGGTCGCCTCTGCATATCGCGAATGAATTTAAACAAAGGCTGCTCAACCATCCAAGCCTAACCGCAGCGCTCGCAGGCATTGAGGTTGCTCCCCCAGGGTTTCTTAACTTTTATGTGAAGTGGTCTTGGTGGGCGGAACAATCGGTCCAGCCGGCTGTCATTAATCTTTCCGCCAACCGGAAGGTGCTTGTCGAGCATACGTCGATTAATCCAAATAAATCAGCGCATATCGGTCATTTAAGAAATTCCTGCGTTGGCGATACGATCGCGCGAATGCTAAGGAGAACAGGGTACCAGGTTGAGGTGCACAACTATATCGATGATCTGGGAAATCAACTGGCGGATACGGTGGTCGGGATCCTTCAGACCAAGCAAGCACTGCCGCATGAACGTTTTGGGGATTTTTGCTGGGACACGTATGCAAGTATCAATAAGGCCTATAAGGAAAAGCCCGAGCTGCTGATCGAGCGTACAAAAGTTCTGACAGAGCTGGAAGAAGGGCATTCGAATACAGCCTGGCTTGGCCTGCTCGTCGCAGAGCGTATTGTAAGAGAGCATATCGAGGATATGAAGCAGTTCGGCATTTCATACGATGTCCTTGTTTGGGAAAGCCGTATTGTGCGCGAGGGTTTTTGGACCCGCGCATTCGATCTGCTGCAGGCGACGCAGCTGTTCCGTCGTGAGACCGAAGGGAAGCTTCAGGGCTGTTGGGTGCTCAAGCATTCGGAAGGTAAAGATGAAGCTGAAGAACAATCTGAATTTCATGCGGATAAGGTGCTCGTTCGCTCAAACGGCATCTTAACTTATACGGCAAAAGATATTGCGTACCATCTCTGGAAGTTTGGACTGCTGAAGCAGGATTTTCGTTACAAAAAATTCGAGGACCGCCTTTGGACGACGCATTCCAGCGGAGTGAAGAAAAAAATCGGCCATGCCGACATCGTTATTAACGTGATCGACCAGCGTCAAGAATATCCGCAAGCCATGGTCAAGGAAGCTCTGCTTGCGCTTGGCTATCGAAAGCAAGCCGAGCAATTGCGTCATGTCAGCTACGGAGTCGTATCGCTCAGCCCGGAAACGGCAAAAGGTCTCGGTATCGATATTTCTGACGGAAAGCATGCCTATGCGATGTCCGGGAGACAAGGCATCGGCATCAAAATCGCGGAGTTTCTAGAAAAAATGGAGCAGATGATTGCCGCAAGCAGATCGAAAAAAAGCGGCTTATCCAGTCATGCGATTGCTGCTGCCGCGGTCCGTTATTACTTGCTCCGCTTCCATTTGCAGACGGAGATCGTCTTTGATTTGGAGCAAGCCATGGAGGTATCCGGGAATACGGGTGTTTATTTGATGTATTCCTATGCGCGCTCGAGCCGAATTTTGAAGAATGCCGGCGAGTTTTCATTTAATAGTAATTGCTTGCAGGATCTAAGCGCGCTCCACCCGCAGGAGCAATCGCTTCTAAGACAGCTGGCCTATTGGCCCGAAACGCTGCAGTCGGCCGTAATCGAGCTTTCTCCCAACCAGCTTTGCACGTATGTATATGAGCTGTCAGCTATATTCAACCACTTTTATGCTGCATGCACGGTACTGAAGGCGGAGGGCCAAACCAAAAACTTGCGCATTTGGCTCACCGAGCGCTATAAGAACACGATGAAGGACGCGCTTGACTTATTAGGGCTTCCAACGCCAAACCGCATGTAGCCGCAGGTTCCATTCATGCAAACCGATTGCCTGTCATATAGTTAAACGCAGAGGTACAGGCATAAAGGTCAATGAATGGAAGGCGGGTGCTTAGATTGGAGCATGCAGTCAATCAGAATGGGTCGGAAAAAGACCTAACGATAGATTTTGCGGTGCATGGCATGAGCTGTTCTGCCTGTGCGGCTAGGATAGAGAAGGCGGTCAGCAAAATGGAAGGCGTTCAAATGGCTGCCGTCAGCTTTCCGCTGCGAACCGCATGGGTGCAGTTTAAGCCTGAACGAGTGGAAGCGAATCAAATCGCCGAGAGGGTAAAGCAATTGGGATTTTCGGCTTTGCTGAATGAAACCGCAAAGAAAGGCTTGAGAAAGGAGCATGGGATTCTCAGGCTGAGGCTGGCCGTATCCGCACTTCTTACGCTGCCGCTGTTAACCGGCATGCTGCAGCATATTCCGCTGCTTGAGCCCATGCTTCAATATTTGCCGGGCTGGCTGAGCCTGCCTTGGCTGCAGCTATCACTTGCAACGATCATTCAATTCGTGATCGGTTTGCCGTTTTATTTTGGCGCTTACCATGCGATGCGCGAGCGCAGCGCGAATATGGATGTGCTTGTCGTTATCGGAACGACCGCAGCTTATTTGTACAGCCATTACGTGGTGTTTCAAAATGGCTTGTTTCGCCCGCTTGCCGAGACGGCCACCCATGCGCCGCCATTGTATTTTGAGACCTCTGCGGTCGTTATGACAGCCGTGCTGCTCGGCAAATATATTGAAACCTCGGCCTCACTTAAAGCGCAGAGCGGATCTGATGGGTATAGGAAGCTGCAAAGTCAAACGGCCGCCGTTGAGAGGGCAGGCGAAATTGTGCATATTCAGACGGAATTCGTCAGAGCCGGCGACATCGTCATCGTAACGGCAGGCGAAATCATACCGGTAGACGGTGTGATTACCTCCGGGCATTCTGCTGCCGACGAGTCTTTGTTAACCGGAGAGAGCTTGCCGGTCAGCAAGCGCGAGGGGGATCAGGCATGGGCCGGAACGCGAAATGAAACGGCGCAGCTTCGTATCCGGACGCAGGCTGCCGGCCATGATACGATGCTGAACCGCATTCAGGAGCTGGTCCGGCAGGCCCAGCGCTCGAAGTCGGCGATCCAGCGCAATGTCGATGCGGCAGCAGGCTGGTTCGTCCCGGTTATGCTGGTTTTTGCGCTTGTAACCGTCTTGATGTGGGGATTATTTCTCGATCCGGGTGACTGGAGCAAAGCGTTCATTTGCGGAATAGCCGTCCTGCTGGCTGCTTGTCCTTGCGCGCTGGGCCTAGCTGCTCCTATCTCGTTAGTTATCGCTTCCGGAAGGCTGGCCAAGCAAGGAATAATCGCGAAGGAAGCGGGAGCGCTTGAACGATTGGCGGGCATTCAAACGATTATTTTCGATAAAACGGGGACTTTAACCGAAGGCAAGCCTCAGGTCAGCGCATTTTTGGCCGTTAAAGGAAACCGCGCAGCGCTGCTGCGGATGGCTGCTGCCGCTGAAGCGGAATCGGCGCATCCGCTCTCTGCTGCGATTCGGCAGGAAGCAAATAAGCTTGGACTAGTCATTCCGGCTTCCAGCAATCACGTATTTACGCCTGGCGGCGGTGTAGAAGCCGTAATCAATGAACAGAAATTCGCGATTGGCAACGCTGGATTTGCCGGCGAACGAAAATGGCCGATAAGCAGCGAGGTCATTGCCTTCGCAAAGTTTCATGAACAATTAGGGGAGACGGTCCTCTATCTGGCGATCGATGATCATTGCGCAGGCGCAGTCGCATTCAACGACAGAGTTAAAGCCAATGCCAAAGAAACGGTAAAACAATTAAAGAAGCTGGGTGTTGCAGCTGTTCTTGCAACTGGAGATCACGAGGCGCCGGCGCATGCTGCAGCTAAAGCGGCAGGCATCGCGCAGGTGCATGCCTCCATGCTGCCCGAGAGTAAGCTAGAGCTTGTCGAGAGCCTAAAGAGAAAAGGGAAACGCGTGGCAATGGCAGGCGACGGCTGGAATGACGCACCGGCCTTGGCTGCTGCAGATGTCGGCCTTGCCATGGGAGAAGGGACAGACGCCGCGCTTAGCGCGGGCCATATGACCTTGTTATTTTCAAGGCTGCAGGCGATTCCTGAAGCGATTAGAATCAGCAGGCTGACGATTCGCAACGTTAGGCAAAATTTATCATTTGCTTTTGTATACAATGTAATCGTCATCCCGTTTGCGGCATTTGGCTTGCTGGAGCCATGGATGGCCGGCACTGCGATGGCGCTAAGCTCGGTGTCCGTTGTCGGGAACGCGCTGCGGCTTTCGGGCCAGCTTAAGAGAAAGTCCGAGGCCATCCAATGACGCTTACGTGGCAGCAAATGGGCTTTATCATCATGACCGGATTGTTCAGCGCTCCGCACTGTATTGGGATGTGCGGGGGAATCGTGTCGGCCGTGTCTCTTAATTCCGCGGCGACGGTGAAAAAATCGATGCTGCTGTATAATACCGGACGCATTGTTTCCTACACCTTGTTTGGCGCAGTAATGGGCGCCGTTGGCTCCTTTGTTGATGTGGCGGGCAAATTTGCCGGCGTCCAAGGCTTAGCATCTATTATCGGAGGCTGTATGTTGCTTTTGTGGCTGTGGCGCAGATTTCAGCTGCCGCTGATGAACCGGTTATCGACATTCCTTCACAAACGGTTAGCTGGTGGCGCTGGGCGTTCCAAGCAGCAAGAAACCTTGCATTTGCTTGCGACGGGAATCGCGTTCGGGTTCCTCCCGTGCGGACTGACTTATGCGATGCAGATGACAGCCGCCTCGACCGGCTCCGGCCTGGAAGGCGCAGCTGTCATGGCATTGTTCGGCTTATCGACCTTCCCCGCATTAGCGCTTGCCGCGTCAGTCGCTGCTTTTGCTAATAAGAAATGGCGCAGGCTAATGCGCAAGGCAAGCCTAGTGACCGCAATAGCAGTCGGCGTCATTTCGATTTTGCGCGGGCTTGCCGTTAATGGCGTAATTCCGTCGATTAATCCGTGGCTGTGGTAGACTCTAGTGGACTGCACGCAGAAGCCTAACGACGGTATAGGAATGGTCATCCATTTCGAGCGTTAAGGTTGCCTTCCAAGTGCCGGCCATTAACGGTATGCCTTCGCCTTCGTATTTGCCTGGAGCAGCTTCTGCCAATTCGAATTGATAATCGCCGCAAACCATATTGAGCATATCCAGCTTAACATGAATGGACGCGTCCTTAACGGGGCTGCCATTTCGATCGGTCACATCGATTTTAAAGCTGTTGCGTTGAAGCACTTTGGCTGGATAGGCATCAATGGTCCAAATGATATTGCCATTTTCGAATGTATGCTCAGTAACGGGCGGAGGCGGGGCATCGTTCGGGTGCAGCCAAATCAATGCCCCGCCGGCCAGAAGCGCAGTGAATATGAAAACAAGAACGAACTTGAGCAAAGGCGAACGGGCGTTACGACTCGGCAGCATGACAGCATATCATCTCCTTTGTTCCGGTGTTTTGGAATCAGCTCATCTAATTTACCTATGCAGGCAATGAGTGGTGCAGAACGTGTTAAGAAATGGTTGGAAGCATCAATGGCATTGGACAAATTTCAAGAGACGGTGTATATTAACATCTGATCATTTCATAGTTTATAGACAGGTGCGGATAGGAGCATAACCGACCAGGAAGCGAAAGCTTACGGTACTCCTTGAGGCTTAATAGGGAAGCCCGGTGTAAATCCGGCACGGACCCGCCACTGTAAGGACGCGCAGCAGTATCTTAATCATACTGTGCTATCCGAGTCAGAAAATCTGCCTGTCTTGTTATACACTCAAACCTACGTGGACTTAGGTACGGTGTTGGAGAAGCTTGCCGCTTAGCTGTTTATGTAAAAGCGTATGAAAGCATTTCTGGCACATTGGCCAGAGATGCTTTTTTTTATTTATACGTAATAAAATAATAGGGGTGCAGTAGAGGATGAACCGAATGAACCGCAATACGATGAAGTTTTTGCTAGGCTTGCTGCTTGTCATGATGCTAGTGGTTACGAGCGCGTGCGGAGCAAACAAGAATGCCGACAATCTGAGTAACAATCAGGCAGGCAATGCGGAGCAACCCGCAACGGCTGAGCCGACGCCGGACGCGTCAGCCCAAACCACGGTATATCCATTGACAATCAAGGATGACACCGGGACGGAAATTACTTTTGAAAAGCAGCCTGCCAAAGTGGTTACGCTTGTTCCGAGCGAAACGGAAACGATTTATGCCATTGGTTCGGGAGAGCAAGTGGTGGGCGTCGATCAATGGAGCGATTATCCGGAAGAGGCAGCCTCGAAGCCGAAGGTCGGCGATATGACGACCAATATAGAAGCTGTCGTGGCTTTGAATCCCGATCTCGTTCTTGCGTCTTCGTCGCTGAATACGGAGGCGATTACGAAGCTGCGCGAGCTGAATATTGCGGTGTATGCGACAGATCCGCTGACCTATGATGCCGTTATTGCCAAAATCGAGAATTTAGGTCATATTATGAATAAACAGTCCGAAGCAACTGCCGTAGCCGACCATATGCGTGAAGTGAAGCAGCAGGTTTCGGATGCCGTAAAAGATGCAGAGAAAAAGAAGGTATTTTTAGAATTTTCGCAAGGCTGGACAGTTGGCTCGGGCACATTCCTTGATGAGCTGCTAGGTTTGGCAGGCGGGAACAACATCTCTGCCGGCTCACCAGGCTGGTACGAGGTTAACGCTGAAGAAGTTGTGACCCAAAACCCTGAGCTCATTATTTATCCTGATTTGAAGGAGGACCCGAATCCGATCGTTGCCGGCATCGAGAGCCGCCCAGGCTGGGATGTCATCGACGCGGTGAAAAACAAGCAAATGTTCGCGGTGACCGAAAACCCGCTCGTTCGCGTAGGCCCGCGGCTTGCGGACGGTTTGCTTGAGCTTGCTAAAGTGATTCACCCGGATCTCGTAAAATAATCCAATGACCTATAAACTCGTTTGGTATGGAGGAGCAGCTATGCTCCTTCTTGCTGTTTCTATCGTTGTTAGTTTGACCATTGGCTCATCCGGCATATCGGTTCGGGATGTGTGGGGCATTATGCTGCATCAGCTGCCTTGGCTTTCGGATAAGCCCACATCCTATACGGCGGGAGAAATCGCGATTGTCACGCAGGTCAGACTGTCCCGCGTGCTGCTGGCGGTTCTTGTCGGCGCATGCCTTGCGCTTGCAGGAGCAGGCTTTCAAGGGGTGCTTCGCAATCCTTTAGCCGATCCTTATACGCTTGGCGTAGCCTCGGGCAGCTCGGTAGGCGCCGCATTTATCATCTTGTTCGGGCTGCAAACGGCGCTCGGGATGTGGACGATTCCGCTTGTAGCCTTTGGAACGGGAACGGTTACGCTGCTTGGCGTTTTTTGGCTTTCACGCAATAAAGGGATTATGCATATTGAAACGCTCATTCTCTCCGGGGTCATTATTCAATCCTTTTTAGGCGCCTTTGTTTCATTTATGGTTTCGATGTCTGAAGGAGTCGTCAATCAAATTTTGTTTTGGTTAATGGGCTCGCTTGCCATGAGAAGCTGGGATAACGTGTATATGCTTATCCCGTTTCTTGCGCTTGGATTGCCGCTGCTGATCGCCTATGGCCAATCGCTCAACTTATTTGTTTTGGGAGAACGGCATGCGGCCCATCTAGGCGTTAACGTAGAACGGACAAAGCTCGTTGTTTTAATCGGCTCCACGCTGCTGACGGCGGCGGCCGTTTCTGTGTCCGGCGTTATCGGTTTCGTCGGTTTAGTTGTACCGCATTTGATTCGTTTATTGGTGGGACCGGACTATCGATTCATTACCCCATTGTCAGCGATCGGAGGCGGAGTGTTTGTCTTATGGGCTGATACGTTTGCAAGGATGGCATTAACGCCAAAAGAAATTCCGTTAGGTGTCGTTACCGCACTGATCGGAGCGCCGTTCTTTGCTTTTTTGCTGCATAGGCGGAAGCTGAAGCAAGGAGGCTCGATATGATAGAGGCACATAACATTACTCAGACCGTTCAGGGACGAGTAGTGCTGAACGGACTATCCTGTACGTTTCAGAAAGGGCGGATGTACGGCATCATTGGTCCGAACGGTGTAGGCAAGTCAACGCTCCTGCAGGTGCTGTCGGGCGTCGAACGTCCTAAAAGCGGTGACGTACGGCTTGCCGGAATCCCCTTAGCCTCCTATCCGCGCAAAGAATTGGCTAAGCAGATGGCTGTTCTACAGCAAAGCGGTCTTCCTCCGGTCGGATTCTCGGTGCGCGAGGTTGTAAGCATGGGAAGGTATCCGTTTCAGAATTGGCTGGGCAGCGACGAGAAAGATTCAGAAACGATCGTTAATGAGGCACTTACCGCAATGGGGCTGCAAGAGCTGGAGCATCGCAAAATGGATCAGCTGAGCGGCGGGGAACGCCAGCGCGTGGCTCTGGCTAAGGTGATGGCGCAGGAGCCGTCTATTATTTTGCTGGATGAGCCCACAACCTACTTAGATATAGGCTTTCAGGTGCAGCTTCTTGATACGGTGCGGGCATGGCAGCAGAAGCGGGACCTAACCGTTATTGCTGTCCTGCATGATTTAAACCTAGCCGCGCTATATTGCGACGAGCTGGCCGTGCTTCATCAAGGAAAGGTTGCCGCCGCTGGAACGCCGCATCAGGTGCTTACTCCGTCACTCATTGAGCGGGTATATGAGACAACGACAACCGTTATCTCCCATCCCGTGACCTCAGCGCCTCAAATCATGCTGCAGCCGAATTATAGATCCGAATAGTAAAATATGAGAGTAGGAGCGATTGCCATGGCAAACGATTTATACATACAGCTATTAGAAACCATTAAGCGAATCAAACCCTTCAACGAAGAGGCTGCGGCTCAAGCTGCGCGTCACTCGGACTCCTTAACGAAGCCGCCTGGCAGTCTGGGCAAACTGGAAGCGATTGCGTCACAAATCGCAGGCGTCTCAGGGCAGCTTTGGCCGGATTTATCGCGTAAAGCGGTAATTGTTATGGCGGGCGACCATGGCGTCTGCGAGGAAGGGGTAAGCGCGTTCCCGCAGGCAGTGACTCCGCAAATGGTGCTGAACTTTTTGAACGGAGGTGCGGCTGTCAACGTATTGGCTAAGCAGGCGGGAGCAGAGGTCATTTGCGTGGACATCGGAGTGAATGCCGATCTCGAGCATGATCGGCTTTTAAGCCGGAAGATTGTGCGGGGCACCGCCAATATGGCCAAGCAAGCGGCAATGACAAGGGAAGAAGCCCTTCAAGCGATCATGGTGGGCGTTGATATTGTTAATGAACAGGTGACGCAAGGGATCCGACTCTTTGCTACGGGCGAAATGGGCATTGGCAACACGACGGCGAGCGCGGCTCTGACTACGGTATTAACCGGGTTATCGCCGGAAGAATCAGTAGGCAGGGGGACGGGAATTGACGACGCGAGCTGGTTAAACAAGGTCGAGGTCGTGAAACGGGCGATTGCTGTTAACGGGCTCGATTCTGCGGATGCAGATCCGATCGATGTGCTGGCTAAGGTTGGCGGCGCCGAGATCGCGGGACTTGCCGGCGTCATACTCGGCGCGGCGGCGAATGGCTGCCTAGTCGTTATCGACGGCTACATTTCTTCGGCGTCAGCGCTCGTCGCGTCACGGATCGCAAAGCAAGCAATGCCTTATATGGTGGCCTCGCATCTTTCCCATGAACAAGGTCATTTAAAGCTGCTGGAATCGATGGGTTTACTGCCGATGATGCAGTTGGAGATGAGGCTTGGCGAAGGTACGGGCGCCGTATTGGGTTTTCATTTTATTGACGCTGCGCTGCTTCTTATGCAGGAGATGGCAACTTTCGAGAGCGCGGGCGTATCCAAGGGTTAGGTGATGTCAGTTGGCAGTATTGGTAACAGGCGGGGCGCGAAGCGGCAAAAGCAGCTTTGCGGAGCAATATGCGATGAGGGTGGCGGGGCGCGGAATTTATATCGCAACCTGCCAGCCCTATGATCATGAAATGCAAGAGCGGATCACGGTTCATCAGACTGATCGCAAGGATTCGGGCTTTCGCTGGGAAACGCTCGAGGATCCATTCGATGCAGCGGAGCAGCTTATCCGATTTGAGAAAGAATTCACCCGGGATGCGGGTAAGGGGAATAAGCCGCCAGTCGTTTTGCTTGATTGTTTAACCTTGTGGCTGACGAATTGGCTATTGCGCATCGAGCAGGAGGCTTTGGAGGATTCCCGTCTGGAGCAGGAAATTTCAAAGCTGCTTGAAGGGATTCAAAGCTATCCTCATCCTTTGGTTATCGTCACGAACGAGGTCGGAGACGGAATCGTTCCGGCTTATCCGCTTGGACGCGTGTTCCGGGATGAGGCGGGGCGCCTGAATCAAAGGGCAGCCGCGGTCTGCGAGCGCGTTTTCCTTGTGACGGCAGGGATACCCGTTGAATTGAAATCTCATGCTTTTAGATGGGAGCAATTATGATATTTTATTCCTTCAAGGAGCTGTTTCTTCTAACAGGAGCCGCGCTCGCGATCGATTGGATGGTGGGCGATCCCAAATGGCCGACTCATCCGGTCATTTGGATCGGGCGATTCATTCGTTTCGCGGAACGGTTTCTCCAGCCGGAGCGCTGGAAGCAACATCCTGCCGCAGTGCGGGGATTAGGAATCGCGTTAACCATGATGACGCTCGCGATCAGCTTTGGATTCATATGGCTGCTCGTTTGGACAGCGGATGCCGTGCATCCATGGCTCGGTTATGCGGTAAGCGCCTGGTTTATTTCAACCACGATAGCGGTTAAGGGGCTCAAGGAAGCCGCTATGTTAGTATATCAACCATTGATTGAAGGCCGGCTGGATGAAGCGAGAATATATGTCGGTTACATCGTTGGGCGGGACACCGCAAAGCTGGATGAAAGAGAGGCCTCGCGTGCGGCGGTCGAGACGGTTGCCGAGAATACCGTCGACGCGCTCGTGTCCCCCTTTTTATTCGCATTAATCGGTGGCGCTCCGCTCGCTATGCTTTACCGCGCAGTAAATACGCTCGATTCCATGGTTGGCTACCGGAATGAGAAATATAAATATTTCGGTTGGTTCTCCGCACGAACGGATGATGTTTTCAATTATATCCCGGCACGGATTACAGGCGTAATGCTTACGATTTCCGCAATGTTCGACCGGAGAATGAGCGCCAAGGATGCGCTGCGTTCCATTCGCGCCTTTGCCCGCCTACATCCAAGTCCAAACAGCGGGATTCCGGAATCCGCGGTAGCGGGTGCGATTGGCATAGAACTGGGCGGCAGCAATACCTATTTCGGCGTTGCCAGCGAACGGGCCCGAATGGGTTGGCCGAAACGCAAGCTAGCCGCAGGAGATATTGTGCTTGCGGTTCAATTGTTGTACCGGGTTAGCTTTATATTATTCGCGGGGGTGATTGCAGGTTGGTTCATCGTGAATTAAAGCTGCAGGCGCAAGCCCTCATCGCTGCTTTTCAGTTTTTAACGAGGTTCCCGGTTCCCGTGTCGGTTCCTTTTCAAGGAGCCGTTTTGTCGCGAAGCGTGGTATATTTTCCTATAGCCGGCGCAATGATTGGCGCTTGCTTATATGCCGCTGCTTGGTTGTTAGCTCTTTTTGTGCCTGCTTGGCCAGGCGCGGTTCTTCTGCTTATCTTCTGGACCGCGTTAAGCGGCGGCTTGCATCTTGACGGCTGGATGGATACCGCGGATGGCGTGCTCAGCCATCGTTCCCGTGAGCGAATGCTCGAAATCATGAAGGACAGCCGGGTAGGCGCAATGGGCGTGCTTGCGGCCGTATTTCTGCTTTTGTTTAAAGCTTCGCTGCTAGCTGAGCTTATGCAGCATGAGATTATCAAGCTTTATGGACCGCTGCTTGTGGTCATCCCGATGTGGAGCCGGGCTTGGATGAGTACGGCGATTGCCGGTTGGCCGTTTGCCCGGAAGGGCGAAGGAATAGCTATTTTATTCCATGAGGTGAAACATGCTCAAGCCGCCGCTGCGCTCCTCTTGCCCGCTGCCGCTACGGCGCTGGTTTTGAGGTTTGCCGGAATGGGGAGAGAAGAAGCGCTTCTTTGGCTGCTGATCTTTGCTTTTTGTACGTTTATTGTTGGAGGAATACTTGCAGCTTGGTTAAATCATAAGCTGGGCGGCTTAACGGGTGATACCTATGGAGCGATGAACGAAGCCATTGAAGCATCGCTTCTGTTTGCCGCGGTGATTTGGCTGCATGCCTAATTGAAAAGGAGCTGGACGGATAGATGTTGGAAAGATACGGTCATGGGGGCGATTTACGGACCGCAGAAGAAGCCTTTGATATACCAGCCCATAAGTTTATTGATTTCAGCTCGAACATGAATCCGCTGGGGCCTCCGCTGAGCGTGAAGCAAGCGCTTCATTCTTATGCGGAAGTCATTGGGCAATATCCTGATCCGGCGGTGCGCGGTTTAAGACGAAAGCTCTCCGAGCTGCATGATATCGATGAGCAGTCCATTGTGGTTGGCAATGGCGCTGCGGAATTGATTGATTTAATCGTGCGTGCGCTCCAGCCCAAATTAACGACGCTGGCCATTCCATGCTTTGATGAATACGGCGACGCGATACGGAAAATCGGCGGAGCAATCTATGAAATCAAGCTTTCGCCGAGCAATCAGTTTGAATTGGGTTTAGATTCGGAGCATTTATGCGGAGCCGCGGAAACGGGTTCATTGTTTATGCTGGGCTCTCCTAACAATCCGACGGGTCAGCTCGTGGATCCGGAGCTCATCCGCACGCTTTTGAGAAAAGGCGCCTATGTGGTCGTAGATGAAGCATTCATGGACTTTGTGCCGGAAGAATCGCGTTACAGCCTTCTCAGGGAAGCGACAAGACATGAAAGGCTGTTTGTTATACGCTCGATGACTAAGTTTTATTCCATACCCGGCATTCGCCTGGGGTATATTGTCGGCATGCCGAGAACGCTAAGCGGGTTAAGGAGATTGCAGGTGCCCTGGAGCGTGAATTCGCTGGCTCAGTTAATAGGCGAAGCCGTGCTGGACGAGACGGATTATGCGGACCGGACGATATCATGGCTGGAGAAGGAGAGACCGTGGTTAATCGGGAAGCTCCAGGCCATCGGCTTCGAGGTGAATCCTAGCTCTGCCAATTATTTGCTCGTTCGGATTCCCAAAGATGCTGGGATTAGCGCAAGCATGCTCCAGCTCGAGATGGGCAAGCAAGGCGTACTGATCCGTGATGCTTCGAGATTTTCCGGACTTGATCATACCTATATTCGCGTGGCCGTCAAGCTCCGCAAGCAAAATGAACAGCTGCTGGCAGCATTAGAGCATTGCATGAATCGGTATAGGAGTCGTGGTGTTTAATGTCATTAAATGAACGGGAATCTACTAAAAAGGATACGCTGCCAGGCAGAACGATAATGATCCAAGGCACGGCGTCTGATGTAGGCAAAAGCTTGATCACAGCTGCGTTATGCCGTGTTTTTACCAACGAGGGCTGGCGCACCGCGCCATTTAAATCACAAAATATGTCTTTAAACTCCTATGTTACTTGGGAGGGGAAAGAAATCGGTCGCGCGCAGGGGATGCAGGCGGATGCCTGCGGAATCTTGGCAACGACCGATATGAACCCGATTCTGCTGAAGCCGACCGGCGAGATGTCCTCACAGGTCGTCGTGCATGGCGAACCTCTGCGTGACTATGAGGCATCCGAATACCGAGAGAACTATTTGCCTGCAGCCGGTGGAATCGTAAGGGAAGCGCTGCAGCGTTTGCGAGAGACGCATGACATTGTCGTACTGGAAGGAGCGGGGAGTCCCGCCGAGATTAATTTGAAGGACCGTGACATCGTCAACATGCGGATGGCGGAGTGGGCAGACGCTCCGGTTATCCTCGCTGCCGATATTGACCGGGGCGGCGTGTTCGCATCCATCGTCGGTACCCTGGAGCTGTTAGAGCCGGAGGAACGTGACCGGATCGGCGGTTTTATCATTAACAAATTCCGCGGCGATGTTTCCCTGCTGCAGCCTGGCCTGGATTGGCTGGAAGCGCGGACCGGCAAGCCAGTGATCGGCGTGCTGCCTTTTATGCCGGGCCTTGAGCTGGAAGACGAAGATTCATTATCCCTTAGCAAGCAGCATGCTTATGAGCCGATAGATGCCGCGAACGAGATGCGCGAGTTGGATATCGCGGTTATCCGATTGCCCCGTATTTCGAATTTTACGGATATGGACCCGCTGCGATTCGAGAAGGATATACGGCTTCGATACATTGAGCATGCCGGGCAATGGGGATATCCGGATGCCGTCATCCTTCCCGGCAGCAAAAATACGATCGGGGACATGATCTGGCTGAAGGAAACGGGACTGGCCGCTTGCGTGCAAAAGCATGCTGCCGGAGGCGGCGCGGTGGTAGGCATTTGCGGCGGTTACGAAATGCTTGGTACCCGGCTTTATGATCCGCTCCATGTAGAATCGATGGTAAATGAAACGGATGGGCTTGGCCTATTTCCGTTTGAGGTTCGTTTTGCGGCGAAAAAAAGAACGGTTCGTGTTGCAGGGACAGGACAATTGAACAAAAAAAGCTCTCCTGCTCGCATTGAGGGTTATGAAATCCATATGGGCGAGGTTATCTGGCCTCATGATGAGGCGTTAGTCCATGTCCATCGGCCATTCCAATTGAAGGAACAACGGTTGGGGACTGATCTTAATACTCCTTCCAACCTTATGCCAGAAGGCGCGAGCACGGAGGACGGCAAGCAATGGGGAACTTTTATCCATGGCATTTTGCATAACGATGATTTTCGCAGGCTTTGGTTAAACAACTTACGGGAAGCAAAAGGATTATCAAGCTTGCCAGCGGATTTGCGGTTTCATGAAAGACGTGAAGCTGCATTCGACCGTCTTGCGGAGCATGCTAGACGTTATCTGAATATGCCCCTTATTTACGGGATGCTCGGACAATCGAAGGAGGGTAAGCCATGACGCAGCCCTTCCGTCACGGGAATCTATATGAATCCAAGCTCTGGAACGGGCTAAGCCTGCAGCTGCTCGAAGATCGAATTGAGTTAGCTTTGCTTGAAAATCTGCACGCGCTGAGCAGCGCGGTCCATCCAGGAGGATTCTCTGCCGCAAACCGTATCATTAACTGGAAGGTGCCGCTTACCTACCAATGCGATGATCCTGTCCGCGATATCGTGAAGCAGTGCAAGGCTTGGGAATGCAATCCGGATACCACGGTCGGTTTGATTACGGCAGCGAAGCTGAGCCATGCTTCCGTAACGGAGTTCGAAGGCGACCGTTTCAAACTCTTATGCTGCACAACGGTTGGCACGCGAAATGCCGCGAGAGCAGGCATGCCTCGCAGCACCTTTTCGGCCTATTCGGCGGGCACGATTAACGTGATTGTTTTGATCGATGGGCAAATGACGGAAGCAGCTATGGTAAATGCCGTTATCACCGCAACGGAAGCCAAGTCAGCCGCATTGCAGCAGCTGGGGATTATTGAATTAACGACCGGGGACATAGCGACTGGTACGACGACGGATGCTATCGTAATCGGCGTTACGCAATCGGCAAGCTGGAATGCCGTACATGCCTATGCAGGCGCTGCGACAACCATTGGCTGCAGCATTGGAGAGGCAGTTTACGAGACCGTTCTTGAAGCCGCGCGTACCCAGCATGAAGAGTAGCGGTGAGCCTTAGGAAGCGGCATTTGATAATGATTATTATCGATCACTGGATTTAAACCTGGAAGCAAGGCTGCGCAAATTTGAGAACCTCCTCCTCCATAAATACGAAAGCAATGTCCCAAAAAAATAGATTTTGATTATTACAGCAGCCGCGATATCGTGTAAAATAGGTGAAGTTGAACATTCGACCGTGCTACGACTTACGCAATATTCAGAATGGAGGACTTATCCTTTGATACGGATTGTAGGCTATACGAAACAAAAAGAATGGTTGACCGACCTTACGATGGATGACCTAAAGTCGACCGAGCTGGAATGGTATTGGGTTGATTTTAACAATCCGAAGGAAAACGAGTGCAGGCTGCTGGATTCCTTCTTCCACTTTCATCCGCTCGCCATCGAGGATTGTTACCATTTGCTGCAGCGGCCCAAAATAGACCATTACGACGATGTTCATTTTTTTGTGCTGCACGAGGTGGAACGGAAGACCTTAACGGTAAATGAAATTAATATGTTCATCGGCCCGAATTATATCGTAACGTTTCATTACGAGCCTTCTCCAGAAATTGAAGAAGCGCGGATTAAGCTGATGGGCAGCAAGAAGATCGGCGAGAAGGGGCAGCTCTACGTCGCTTATCTCGTGATGGACAAGCTGGTAGATCAATATTTTCCTGCCGTGCATGAGCTCGAGGATCAGCTGCTAGATATGGAAATCGGCAGCGACGAGGGTCAAAGCCAAACGCTCATGACCGATATTTACAACATACGGTCCCGGCTGCTGCGCCTGCGCAAAACAATTATACCGATGAGAGATTTATTGTACCGCTTGACAAATTCGGACCGTATCGACGGCATGGGAGATTATTTGGCTTTTTACCATGATATCTATGATCATTTGCTTAAATTGTCCGAGATGATGGATACGAGCAGAGAAATGACGGCCGACCTGCGGGACAATTATATCTCGGTAAATTCACATCGTATGAATGCGATTATGAAGACCTTGACCGTTATTACGACAATATTTATGCCTTTGACGTTTTTGGCCGGCATTTACGGAATGAATTTTAGCAACATGCCAGAGCTAGAATGGAGCGGCGGATATTTTACGGTCATCACGGTTATGTTCGCGATCGGAATCGGTATGTATGCTTGGTTCCGCCGCAAGGGCTGGTTTAAATGATTAGAATTAAGGAGATTGGTCCGCAATGGAGATGAAAGAGCCTGCTCGGCTGAGCAGAAAAAAAAAGTTTGCGGTCATCGGAATTTTGGTTGGCATCCTGCTTGCATTGGTTATTATGCTCTATTTGATGATTATCGCGCTTGGCAACCGCAATGAAGCTAATTTATTGGAAGCGGGGCAAGCGCTGCATTATACCTATGATTCGCATAACGCGACCAACGGAATGACGCTGCATGTGCTGATGACGAGACCGGCCGACGTGACGCTGGAAACGATTAATAATAATATTACGCTGTCAGGCAAGGTCGGCATAAACGGCGGCTTTTTTTATGGCGAGCAATTGCTAAGCATAGGAGTGGTAGACAGCATCCCCGTCAACAAAGACATAGGCAGCTTCGGCACAGGCAGCGAGAACGTGAAATATGCCCGGGGAACCCTGGTTTGGGATGGCGCCTCGGACCAGCTGAGCGTGCAGGTCGCAAGCAAAGCTTCCGAGCTTAAGGTGAAGGACCATACGCGGTTTTGGGCGCAAGGCGGGATCAGCATGAGCCTGGGTGACGATGCGCGCTGGGCCTTGCAAACCGTGATAGAAAATGCGCCGTTTCCCGGCGATGACCGGCTGCGTTCGGCAGCCGTTTACGATGAAGCGGGCATGTTGTATTTAATCGTGAGCGAAACCAAGGGAACATTGGCCTCATTTAGAGAAGCCATTATTCAAACCGTTGGCGAGGGTAAGCTGGTTGACGGGATTTTTCTTGACGGTGACGGCTCATCCCAGCTGTTAAGCAGCGATGCTTCGCTTCCGGGCGATAACCGGCCAGTCGTGCAGATGATAAGAATCGTAAAATAAAATGGCTAAAGGTGAGGGAGCAATCAGTATGGGTCAATGGTTACTGCCGATTGATACGGTATTGCCTCAGCTTCTGGAATCGCTGAGCAGCGGAAGGAATGCCGTATTGACCGCGCAGCCGGGAGCAGGGAAAACTACCCGTGTGCCGCTCGCGCTGCTTGATCAGCCATGGTTATCGGGAAAGAAAATATTGATGCTGGAGCCGCGAAGGCTGGCTGCTCGTTCAGCCGCGCAGTTTATGGCAAAGGGATTAGGCGAACAGGTCGGGCAAACGGTCGGCTACCGGGTAAGACTGGATACCCGGATTGGTCCGAATACGCGAATCGAGGTCGTAACGGAAGGTGTTTTGACTCGGATGCTGCAGGAGGATCCTGCGCTGGAACCGGTTGGAGCCGTTATTTTTGATGAATTTCATGAGAGACATTTGCATGGCGATCTTGGTTTAGCGCTCTGCTTGCAATCGCAGTCCTTGCTGCGGGAGGATTTGCGCTTGATCGTCATGTCCGCAACGCTGGATGAGGCGCCGATTGCGGAGCTGCTTGGCGGCGCTCCAATCATCCGCAGCGAAGGCCGGGTATTTCCCGTGGAAACGCATTATGCGGCAGCCAGGGCGAACGGGCCGATCGAGCCCCAAATGGCTCGGACAATCATCGAGTCGCTGCGGGCACATGACGGCGATGTTTTAGCTTTCCTGCCGGGTGTGGCAGAGATCCGCCGCACGGCAAGGTGGTTGAAGGAGGCTAGCCTTCCTTCTTCGGTTCGGATCGAGGAGCTGCATGGCAGCCTCCCGCTCGAGAAGCAGGATGCCGCCATAGCGCCGTGTGCTCGCGGTGAACGAAAGATTGTGCTCGCGACTTCGATCGCTGAATCCAGCCTAACGGTCGAGGGCATCAAAATCGTCGTGGACAGCGGTCTGATGCGGGTTCCCAAGTTCTCGCCAAAAACCGGAATGAGCAGATTGGAAACGGTGCCTGTCTCTGCCGCCTCCGCCGATCAGCGGAGAGGCAGGGCAGGCCGTTTGGCATCTGGCGTCTGTTTCCGGCTATGGACGGCGCAGGAGCATCCGTATTTGCCTGAGCAAAGCAAACCGGAGCTGCTTGAGGCGGATTTAGCTTCGCTCGTACTGGAGCTTGCCATATGGGGCATACAGGATCCGCTCGAGCTGGAATGGTTAACCCCGCCGCCCGAGGCAGCTTATGAGCAGGCGGCCTCGCTGCTGCGTCAGCTGAATGCGATTGATGACAATGGGAAACCGACAGCCGCCGGTGTCAGGATGGCGCAATTTGGTCTGCATCCGCGGTTAGGCGCGATGATTTTGCAGGCAGCCGGCTTTGGCGCTGCGCGTGCCGCTTGCGAGGCAGCGGCTTTATTAAACGAACGTGACCTGCTTCCGCAGGAACGGAATGTCGATATACAGCTGCGGCTTGAACTGCTCGGTGAATTGGCAGGATATGGCCGAGGAACACATAGGCAGGCCGGATTGGAGCATCCTTCCGCCGGAGCCGCGCACCGAATCATGGCGCAGGCCGAGCAATGGGAACGGCAGGCTATGCCCCAAGATATATCATGTAAACAGGACTTAACGCAGGACTCGGTTCCGATCGGCGTACTGCTGGCGTTTGCTTATCCGGACCGCATCGCGCAGCGGCGCGGCGACGGCCGGTATTTGTTAGCGAGCGGGAGAGGCGCGGTGCTGCCGGAACTGCAGCCGTTGTCCCTTTTTCCTTATCTCGCGGTTTGCGAGGTTGACGGCGCCGGCACGGAAAGCCGAATACGGATTGCGGCTGAGCTTCGTCTAAGCGATATCGAGCAATATTTGCCGGCGTATTTGACAAGCGAGGAAGCTGTGGAATGGGATGCATCGGCACAAGCCGTGCGGGCCCGCAAGCGAACGCGGCTCGGCGCCATTATTGTGAAAGAATCCATCCTTCAGCAGCCAGATGAAGATGCTGTCGCGAATGTAATGCTCGCCGCTATCCGACAGACGGGATTTTCAATGCTGCCAATGAGCAAACAAGCGCAGCAGCTGAAGGCTAGAATGAAGCTAATGTCGCTTGCCGGCGATGACTGGCCGGATGCTTCAGACGAAGCGCTGCTGGACACGCTCGAGGAGTGGCTGAAGCCGCATCTCCACGGCATGAAGAGCCGTGCGGATTTACAGAAGCTCCCGATGCTGCAGCTGCTTGAGAGCAGCCTTATCTGGAAGCAGAAGCAGGAGCTCGACGAACAGGTTCCGACGCATATCGTCGTGCCGAGCGGATCACGCATTCCGGTTGATTACAGCGATCCCGAATCACCGGTTCTTGCGGTTCGACTGCAAGAGCTCTTCGGAATGAAGGATACGCCGAGATTGGCAAGAGGGAGACTGCCCGTTACGCTGCATCTGCTGTCGCCGTCGCAGCGGCCTGTCCAAGTGACGCGCGATCTGGGCAGCTTTTGGGAAAATGCTTATTTCGAGGTGAAAAAGGATCTCAAGGGACGTTATCCGAAGCATTATTGGCCAGATGATCCATATGCGGCCGTGCCGACGAACCGAGCGAAGCCAAGGCCACGGTGACCCGCCCTCGGCACCGGTCCGTGTTAGACTTACCGGCAATTATGAGAGGAAGTGCCTGCAGAAATGCTTTATTCTCTACTACTTATCTATTTACTACTGATGAACATATACACCTTTTCGTTGATGGGCTTTGATAAAAAGAGCGCGAAAAAGCAGCGCAGGCGAGTTCCTGAGAAACGTTTGTTTCTGCTCAGCGCAATCGGCGGCGCGGGAGGCACTTGGCTTGCGATGAAGAAATGGCGCCATAAGACGAAGCACCGTACTTTTACCGTGGGTATCCCGCTTCTATTCGGATTGAATTTGCTGCTGGTAATAGGAGCCGTTTGGCTCGTTGGAACGCTCTAAACTCTTGATTGCATTGGGAAGCCCTCCTATGGTATATTGGGGCTTCTCTTTTTTTATCTCGTACACCAAAACTTAGGAGGTAACTGACTTGACAGTTCAAAGTGCCTATCAAGAAGAACAAGAACGATTAACGAAATCACTTCAGGACATCGTGTCACAGCTGCAGGCCATCGGACCCCGGTATAAGGGTGACGACTTTACGGAGCAGATGCTCGATTTGCAGCAAGAGGAGCGCAGGTTAAGACTAGAAATCTCGAAACGCGAGCCGTATTTCGGCCGCATTGATTTTGAAGAGCTGCCCGCAGGCGACAAAAAGCCGCTTTATATCGGAAAAGCAGGCGTAGCTAAGCAGGGCAGCAATGAATTGCTCGTCATCGATTGGCGAGCGCCCGCAGCAAGTGTGTTCTATTCCTTTACGGGCGGCGAAGCGCCTGCCTCGTATGTATCGCCTGACGGGGATATCGATGGATACGTTCATTTGAAAAGGAACTTCATGATACGGCAAGGAGAGCTCGTTCGCTTGGTCGACAGCTACGTACGCGGCCAGGAAGAGGGCGGCGTTACGGATGAATTTCTGCTCTATCGCCTCGGCGAGAACAAGGACAATAAGCTGCGCGATATCGTCTCCACCATTCAAGGGGAGCAGGACCGAATTATTCGTGCGGACCGAAACAAAGCGCTGTTTATTCAAGGCGTCGCGGGAAGCGGTAAAACGACCGTTGCACTACATAGGCTCGCTTTCTTGCTTTATCAATATGCCGATCGGATGCGCGCGGAGCGCATGATCATTTTTGCCCCGAACCGCATGTTCCTCGACTACATATCCGGCGTATTGCCGGAGCTTGGCGTAGGCGATATCCAACAAACCACTTTCAGCGACTGGACGGTTGAGCTGCTGGAGAAAACGATAGCCGTAAGCGATCCGTCGGATACGATGGCCTATTGGTTTGAAGAGCGCCGAACCGCTGATGAAATCGAGCATGCTTCCGGACGTTTTAAAGGGAATTTGGCCTTTAAAGCTCTAGTTGATGAAGGAATCGCCGATTTTGAGCAGCGCATTGTTCCCGTGGTGCCCTTCGTACCGATCGATGGCCTTGAGCTTTCGCCTTCGCAAATGCGCGAATGGTACGATACGGATTACGGCGAAGAGACGCTAATGAAGAAGCGTGACCGTTTAGTGAGCCGAATTCGCAGATGGTTTGAGTCCGAGCTCAAAATGAAAGGCATTGCGGATAAGAAAGTAAGAGCAAAGGCGCTTGCTAAGTTCAATAGCTATACCAAAAAAATTCCGTCTTACTCTTCCTTGCAGCTCTATGCTTCTTTATTTAGCGGCAAGCAATTGGCGGGCGGCATTCCAAAGCGCATTTCTTCGGCTACGGCGGAACGCTTGAAAAAAGGGATCGCGGCAGCGGAGGATTTAGCTCCGCTTGCTTACATTCAGCTTCAGCTGTTCGGCTTGCCGAAGCAGGCCTTCGATCATATCGTCATCGACGAGGCGCAGGATTATTCTCCGTTTCAGCTGGAAGTCCTTCGCCTATGCCAACGGACGGCATCCATGACCGTTTTAGGCGATTTGCAGCAGGGGATTCATGCCTATGCGGGCGTTCAAAGCTGGAACGAGCTGACCGTATTATTCGAAGAAGAGCAGATAGGGTTCTATGAGCTGAACCGTTCTTACCGTTCAACGATAGAAATTATTGAATTTGCGAATAAAATTTTAGGAAGTATGATTGGCGGCGTGAAGCCTGCCGTTCCTGTATTCCGCAGCGGCGATGCGGTCGTAACCGAGCCGGTATCCAGCGAAAAATGGCTTTCAGCCATTGCCGCAACCGTTCGAGAATGGCAGGCATCGGGCGGCTATGAAACGATTTCCGTGATCGGACGGACAGCCCTTGAATGCGAACGAATACACCAGTATTTAATCGAGCAAGGGGTCGAGGCATCCCTGGTGCAAAGTAAGCAGCCTGCCTATGGAGGCGGACTGTCTGTCGTGCCGGTCTATCTATCGAAAGGGCTTGAATTCGATGCGGTGCTCATTGCTGACGCAGGGGCAGAAGCTTATGCTTCGCTCGATGCGAAGCTGTTGTACGTGGGCTGCACGCGTGCCCTGCACAAGCTGAAGCTGTATTACCGAGGGGAACTCACATCTCTGCTGGGCGAATAGGCCTGTCTTCGGTATAATAGATAGCATCTTACCGACTGACCGGAGGCTTCACGAAATGGACTGGGACGAATGGCTGTCGCCTGTTTGGCTATCTTTAAAAATATCAATTGTTGCAAGCATCATCGTTGCCGTAATCGGAATGCTCGTCGCGCGCTTCATGACGCGGCATTCCTTTAGAGGCAAAAGCCTCGTTGAAACGTTTTTCATGCTGCCGCTGGTCCTGCCTCCAACCGTTGTCGGATTCATTTTGCTTGTTTTATTAGGCAGAGGCAGCTGGATCGGGCAAGCGTATGAATGGTTATTTGCACAGCCCATCGTATTCTCCTGGATCGCCGCGGTTATCGCGGCGGTCATTGTTTCGTTCCCGCTCGTTTACCAGACAAGCAAAGCGGGCTTTCTTTCCATTGACCGTCATTTGGAGGATGCCGCGCGCTCGGCTGGAGGAAGCGAAATTCAGGTATTTCGTTATATTACGATGCCTCTGGCAAAAAGATCGTTGACGACGGCGTACCTGCTTGGATTTGCTAGAAGCATTGGGGAGTTTGGTGCAACCTTGATGATTGCGGGTAATATACCAGGACGGACTCAGACGGTGCCTACGGCCATTTATATTGCTGTTGAGACGGGGGAAACGACGATGGCGTGGGCATGGACCGCGGCGATCATTGCGTTCTCTTTTATAATGCTTCTGTTTACGGGCCGTAAATTAGAACAATAATGTGAACAACGAATCCGATTGGCTGCGATCCGCGTATTACTTGCGAAAGAAGGAGAGTGGTCGAAATGGCGCTGGTCTATGATACGCAAGAGGAATTAAAGGTTTCCTTGCAGGAGATTGAAGCATGGGAGAAAGCACAAAAGGATCTATGGTTCTGGGAGAAGCTTGGACGGCTGCCGTTTATGCTGCTCGATAAGATAACGCCGAAGATTATTCAAGAGAAGCTGGGTCAAGCGGTTGATGAGATTGGCAGCTATATTCAAAATGGCGGCAAATATCTCATATCGGAGCGAGCGGTTATCGACCGCCTGCAGCGGAACGCTGGACCGGAAAGCGAGCTGCAAACCGAGGGAGAAGAGCCGCCGGCCATTGAGCATGTGGCTCAAATGCCGCTTTCGGTCATGAATGCGTCTGCCGAGCAATTAGCATCCAGCCGTTCGACGATGGCTACGCTCCAGGGCGCAACAACGGGAATAGGCGGGATTTTCACGTTGGCGGTAGATATTCCGGCTATACTCGGATTGTCACTGAAGATCATCCAAGAGATAGCCATCTGTTATGGTTTTGACCCGAAGCTGAAGGAGGAGCGCGTTTTTGCTGTCAAAGTGATGCAATTCGCTTCGTCGGATATCGTAGGAAAAAAAGCCATTCTAGAAGAGCTTGGCGCTATAGATAAAGCAGGCCGCAGCAGCCAAATGATGTCGCAGCTGCAGGGCTGGCGTGAAGTCGTGACGGTATACCGGGATAATTTTGGTTGGAAGAAGCTGTTTCAAATGATACCCGTGGCAGGCATTCTGTTTGGTGCTTTTATCAATCGGGGCATGCTGAACGATGTGGCTGAGGCTGCAACGATGCTGTATAGAAAACGCAGGGTCATGATAAAGCTCGCGGAGAACGAGGCAAATGCAGAATGACGGCAACCATGAAAAAAAATCGCCGAGCAAGCGGAATCTTTTTTAGCCGCGGCTTATTCCGAACTTGAGAAAAGTGGGGAGGACTGCGATTCGAGAAGCAGCAGCAGGAGTAGGGAAGGCAGGCAATTGGACGGTGGTCATGGCTCATTTCACCGATGTCTCCCTACAACGACAGGGATATGGCATCGCAGATATAAAGATATAAAACGCACGCCAGCCTTTCGATCCCAGCCTGTGCCTTGTGATGCCATTAAATAACAGCCTTCGTTCACCTATGAACTAGTAACTAACCAGAGATTTAATTTTTGCGCAAAGTAACCACGGAACGCTTTCGCGTTCTCGGTTACGACCTCAAGCCATCTGCGTTTTGTTCTGAACCCCACGTCTAATTCAACTTCTTAACCGATCATGCTCCGCGAGAAAGATTCTTTACCGCTTCTTCACACCAGATAGAGACCGAGTCCCATTGCTTTTGACCCCCATCCTTCTTGCGTTGGAATGAGGAATGGGGCATGTTTGCGTGTTTTGCTATACTATTGCGGTTAATTTGCCATTTTGGCATATTCAGTGCGCTAAATAAGCGAGGTTCTCACGGCTGATGTCGCGGCGAGTCGAGATATGCTATCCTAAGGAGATGACATCAGCTGGCTTGGAGGAATTATAAAAGTGGATTTTAACATGCAATATTTATCTTTTTTCGTAATTCATACCGATGG
The DNA here is from genome assembly GCF_040676435.1 of Paenibacillus sp. LPE1-1-1.1. Classification (NCBI taxonomy): domain Bacteria; kingdom Bacillati; phylum Bacillota; class Bacilli; order Caryophanales; family Paenibacillaceae; genus Paenibacillus; species Paenibacillus sp. LPE1-1-1.1. The sequence goes on along the minus strand of NZ_JBEGHY010000001.1, from coordinate 96,299 downwards.
AGAGGAGAGCGCTACCTCATCAGGCAAACGCTTCAAGCATTATCAGACATTAGAAGAGGATACATACGAGGACAGCGAGATACAAAAGTTTCTGGATGACGAATTTAAGCGGATTGTCAAAAGAAAAGTAGAGCGCAATCCCAATTCAGCCAACGCCCCTACGAAAATCGGCAGGTTTATGGTCGAGCCCGGCTATGAGCTTGGCAGCAATCAAAACTACAATTTGTTTCAACGGCTTCGCGACGCCGATTCGAAGGAACGGTTCATCGGCATCGCGGACGAGCTCGTCCGGATTTATATGGATACGAGCGCGGTGAGGGGTGGCGCGTTTATTATTGCCCTCTCGAAGCTGAATACGTATTTCGATGAGCCTTTTTTATTTTTGCTAAAATGCGATTTTGAACCGAAGATCGCTAGAATCTCCGATGAGAAAAACTTGATCTCGCAGGTCGAAATGGCGATCAGCGCCCGCAGCATCAAGTCGATTCAATATCCGCATATGCCGGAAGAAGGAATGCTCGAGCATTGGGAGCTCAAAATCCATCAGGCGTCGCATGCCCGCTATTTTGAGGATTTCTTGAAATACGTATCTTATGAGAAGCCGCTTCCCGAGGTAATGGGCGAGCAGGTTGTCGAGATGGTTCACCAGTTCATTGCTGACAAATGGCAGGAGGATGAGAGCTCCGAGCGCCGTGAGGAAGAAAATGCGGTCGAGGTGTGGGCGGCCAGCGAGAAGCGTGATCTGCAGGAATGGTGGACGCCGGAGCAGGTAGAGGTCGCTGCCGCGGCTCTGGTAGAGCAGAAGCCGGATTTGCCGTTTTCGTTTAAACTAGGCGACGTGACGGTAAAGGGTTTATTGGCTGACTTTGGCGACAGCATACATTTTGCAAAGCATAATGGCAGGTATGTCGTGGTCATCGAAGGCGATTTCTTTCAATTTGAGAAGGGCATGTCGCCGGTTGAGCTGGTGCAGCCGCTTGATTTGGTAGATGTCATGCCCCGTATTGGCAGCAAGCAGCCAGCTGAGGATGCGGACTCCGGTTACAGCTATACGCCGGCTGGCGAAGGGACAAGCGGTAACGACGATGTGCCTTGGTAAACAAACCAGCAGGTATGAATTCTAGTACTGAGGGAGAGGATATTTAAGTGGACAACTTATTTTTCATAGAAATAGGCATGGGATGCGATCTGCACGGTCAAAATATTACGAAGGCATCGGTGCGTGCGGTACAAAACGCCATTCACCACAATTCGATGCCGGGACTGCGGTCGGTGCTGCCAGGCGGAACGCTGGATAACATGAAGGTGCGCGTAAGACTAGCGCTTCCTTGCGATCATGACCTTCTCGATGTCGAGCAGGTGAAAGCTGTGCTGCCATACGGCCAAGTGACGATTGAGGTGCTGGACGGCGGCATGCTCACGACTAGCGGTGTAGTTCTACCTGACAAAGAGGATAAAAACGATTTGATTTATATCGTTAATGCTTCCGTTGAGGTAGGCTACTAATCGCATCTCCGCTTGCAAAAGAGGGAGAAGACGATGGTTTTAAAGCTTGGATTATTCATATTGCTGCTCGTTTTAACCGCATTCTTCGTAGCGACGGAATTCGCTATTATTCGAATGCGCTCAAGCCGCGTTAACCAGATGGTCTCCGAGGGTTTGAAAAACGCCAAAGCCATAGAGCAGGTAACGAACAAGCTGGACGGTTATTTATCGGCATGCCAGCTTGGCATTACGATTACTGCACTGGGTCTCGGCTGGCTGGGAGAACCCACGATTGAGCTAATCCTGCACCCGATTTTCGATCGATTTCATCTGGAGGGCGAAGTCAGCGGCGTGCTGTCTTTCATTATCTCCTTCTTAATCGTGACTTATTTGCATGTGGTGCTTGGAGAACTTGCTCCAAAGACGTTGGCCATCATCAAATCGGAGGAAGTCAGCCAGTTCACGGCGCCGATCATCATTGTGTTCTACAAGGTGATGTATCCGTTCATTTGGCTGCTTAACGGTTCTGCGAATTCATTGGTCCGGCTGATTGGTTTAAAACCGGCGAACGAGCATGAAGCGCATTCCGAGGAAGAGATCCGGATCATATTATCGGAGAGCTACGAAAGCGGAAAAATAAACAAGAGCGAATACGGCTATGTGAACCGTATTTTCGCGTTCGATGAACGGCTTGCGCGCGAAATCATGGTTCCGAGGACCGATATGGTTTGCCTATATGTGAATCAATCCCGCGAAGAAAACTTGGCGATCATCAAGAAGGAACAGTATACCCGTTTTCCCGTAGCCAAGGGCAGCAAGGATAATATCATCGGAATCCTGAATACGAAACAGTTTTTTCTGCGGTACGAATCGGATCGTAACATTGAGGTCAACTCGCTTTTGCAGACGGTTATGTCGGTACCGGAGGTTATGCCCATCAATAAGCTGCTTCGCAAAATGCAGCAGGAGCGCGTCCACATTGCCATCTTATTGGATGAATACGGGGGAACGGCGGGGCTGATCACCATCGAGGATATCATCGAGGAGATCGTAGGGGAAATCCGCGATGAGTTTGACGAGGATGAAGTGAAGGAAATTGAAGTATTGGAAGAGCAGCGTTATCTAGTTAACGGGAAAGCGTTGATTAGCGACGTAAACGAGGCTGCCGGCACCGACCTTGCATGCGATGATGTAGATTCCATCGGAGGCTGGCTGTTTAATCAAAAGCCGGAGCTACCTGTCGGAGAACCTTGGACGTATGACAGCATTACGTTCATCATCCGAGAGCGTGACGATAACCGTATTCGCAAGATCGAAATTCAAACGGAATTTCTCGAAAGTGAAATGGGCACCTACGGACATGCATAAGCTGATAATGAGCGAATAGAGCAAACCAAATTCGAGGGGGAGATCGGACGTTGGGCGATTTAATTAATGCGATAATTATGGGTATCGTAGAGGGATTGACCGAGTTTTTACCTGTATCATCAACGGGTCACTTGATATTAACGGCAGAGCTGCTGAATTTCACCGGGGACCGCGCAAAAACCTTTGAGGTGGTCATTCAATTCGGGGCGGTGCTGGCAGTGCTTGTCCTCTACCGAAAGCGTTTTGCAAGCCTGCTTAATTTCAAGGTAGGCAAAGGTTCCGGTTTGAATGCTTTACATATTATTTTGGCAATGGCGCCGGCTGGCGCATGCGCTGTTTTGCTTCACTCGTTCATTAAGGGGGAGCTGTTTGCTGCAGAAAAGGTTCTTATCGGCCTCGTTGCAGGCGGGATACTAATGATTATCGCCGATCGAGTCCGAAAGAAGCCGAGTGCAGAGGAGCTTGATGACATTACTTATAAGCAAGCCTTTGCGGTAGGATGCTTTCAGGTGCTAGCCCTTTGGCCGGGCTTCTCGCGCTCCGGATCCACGATCTCGGGCGGCATGCTGTTCGGCGTTAGCCAGAAGGCGGCAGCGGAATTTACGTTTCTCGTATCGGTGCCGATCATGGCGGGAGCGAGCGGGATCGATCTTCTAAAAAGCCGTGAGTTTCTCACGATGAATGATTTACCCCTATTTTTAATTGGGCTTATCGCTGCGTTTATCGTCGGCATGATTGCCGTCGTCACGTTCATCAACATGATGAAAAAAATCAAGCTTTCATGGTTTGCTTATTATCGTTTTGCGTTAGCGGCACTCTTTTATTTTATTATTTTATAGGGTAAATAAGAAATCCTATTGAGAAATTTTGCGTGTCCTTATAGGAGAAAATAGGGCGCGTTTCATGAAGCGGCGAGAATGGTTTTCAATTAGGAAATTGAGCCGGGAAATCGCGAAAAAAGACCTATCACTTATTTATATCCAAACCATTACTTTTTCTAATAAATCCGAAGAAATCAGGGCAAATTGCCCTGATTTCTTTATTTTTTCGGCAAATAATCGTCATTTGCATAAAAATGCCTTTTTTTGCAAGAGCGTACCCGATTGAAGGTTTTGTCTTATTATGTTAGGTTAAGTAATATTAGAGTACTGATGAGGTACTGTTTTTTTACTGACGATGAAAATAAAAGTTGATTTTATGTTTATGAGAGGTGGATATTGTTGCAACTTCAGGTAACGAACAGTCCTTTTAACCAAGAGCAAGTCGAGCTTTTGAACCGCCTTCTGCCAACGCTGACGGAATCGCAGCAAGTTTGGCTTACGGGCTTTTTGTTCGCTCGTCAAGCTTCCGCGGCAGCACCATCCGTTGGTGCCGATATTCAAGCGATTACAGAAGCGCCCGGCGTAGCGGAAATCATCGCCACAACCAGTCAGCCTGCGGCTTCCCGAGAGGTTACGGTGCTCTTTGGTTCCCAAACCGGCAATAGTCAGAGATTAGCAACCAGCTTGTCACGCAAGCTTGAAGAGCAAGGCATGCAAGTCACGATTGCTCCAATGAACAAATTCAAGACGAATGGCTTGAAAAAGGTTGAAAATTTATTGTTGGTCGTAAGTACGCATGGCGAAGGCGAGCCGCCGGATAATGCCCGTGCATTCCATGAGTTCCTCTACAGCAAGAGAGCACCGCAATTCGACAACCTGTATTTCTCCGTCTTGGCGCTGGGAGATACTTCGTATGAGTTTTTCTGCCAAACGGGCAAGGATTTTGATCAACGCCTTGAGGAGCTTGGCGGTAAACGCCTTGCAGCGCGCGTGGATTGTGATCTTGATTATGACGAGTCCGTTGCAGGCTGGTCGGCGCAGGTGATTAGCGCTTTGGCTGAACGCTTGAACGGTTCATCAGGCTCTGCTGCAGCTGCAGCAAGCGATACGGTAAGTGAAGTCAAAGCGGAACAATCGGCTTACTCGCGCACGAATCCGTTTAAGGCTGAAGTGCTCGCGAATATTAACTTGAATGGCCGCGGCTCTGATCGGGAAACACGTCATTTGGAGCTGTCGTTGGAAGGCTCCAATTTACAATATGAACCAGGCGATAGCTTAGGTATTCTTCCGGAGAACCACCCTGCATTGGTGGAAGCAATTATCCAAGAATTCAATTGGAATCCTGAAGAAATCGTTCCGATCAATAAGAATGGCGAGCAGGGCTCGCTGCGCGAAGCGCTGCTTAAGCATTACGAAATTACGGTTCTGACGAAGCCTTTGCTCACGCAAGCTGCCGAGCTATCGTCTAACTCCGCTTTGCGCGAGCTGCTGGCTCCAGGCAAAGAGCAAGAGCTCAAGAATTACATTAATGGCCGTGACCTCCTTGATTTGGTACAGGATTTTGCTCCTTGGCAAGCTAAGGCCAGCGAGTTTGTTTCCATTTTGCGGAAGCTACCTGCTCGGTTATATTCAATTGCAAGCAGCTTTAAAGCGAATGAAGATGAAGTTCATCTTACGATCAGAGCCGTCCGTTACGAAGCGCATGGCCGGGACCGTTACGGCGTATGTTCGATTCATTGCGCGGACCGCGTTCAGCCTGGCGATAGCCTTCCGATTTACATTCAAGAAAACCCGAATTTCAAGCTTCCGTCAAATCCGGATGCACCGGTTATCATGATAGGTCCTGGTACGGGTGTTGCTCCGTTCCGTGCTTTCCTAGAGGAACGCGAGGAGCTTGGCGCAGAAGGGAAATCATGGTTATTCTATGGCGACCGTCATTTCGTTACCGATTTCTTGTATCAGACGGATTGGCAGAGAATGCTTAAAGACGGCGTACTGACGAAGCTGGATGTAGCTTTTTCCCGTGACACGGAAGAGAAGGTTTACGTACAGCACCGTTTGCTGGAAAAAGGACGCGAGCTGTTTGAATGGCTCAAAGAAGGCGCCCATGTTTATATTTGCGGCGATGAGAAGCATATGGCCCATGACGTGCACACAGCGTTGTTAACGATTATTCAACAAGAAGGTTCACTAAGCGCAGAAGAAGCTGCGGCTTACTTGGATGAAATGCAGCAGCAGCAGCGCTACCAGCGTGACGTGTATTAATAGATAAATTTTAATCAGCAAGAGATCGTGAATGATTGCGAGAGGAGACAGCAACAATGGCTAAAGAGCAATTGGTAAAGCCTATCGGTGGGCCGCCAAGTGAAGTTGAACATATTAAGATCGAAAGTAACTACCTGCGCGGAGCATTGGTTGACACGTTAAGAAATCCGATTACTGGCGGTTTGCCGGAGGACGACAATCGGTTGTTGAAGTTTCATGGGAGCTACATGCAGGATGACCGGGATTTGCGCAACGAGCGTGAACGCCAGAAGCTGGAGCCTGCATTCCAATTCATGCTCCGGGTTGTTTTGCCTAGCGGCGTAGCCACTTCTGAGCAATGGCTTGCAATGGATGGATTAGCCCATAAGTACGGCAACGGCACGCTTCGTTTGACAACTCGTCAAACCTTCCAAATGCATGGCATTCTCAAATGGAACCTGAAGCCGACGCTTCAGAAAATCAACAGCGCGCTGATGACTACCTTAGCAGCTTGCGGCGACGTAAACCGTAACGTTATGTGCAGCCCGAACCCGTTTCAATCGGATCTTCATGACGAGGTTAGCTACTGGGCGCGTCAGGTAAATGATCATTTGGCGCCGCGCACGCGCGCTTACCATGAAATTTGGCTTGACGGTGAGAAGGTTATTGACGGCCAACAAGAAGGCGAAGTAGAGCCTATCTATGGTCCCGTGTACTTGCCGCGTAAGTTCAAAATCGGTTTCGCGATTCCGCCTCATAACGATATAGACGTGTTCTCGCAGGATATCGGCTATATCGCTGTTATTGAAGACGGCAAGTTAAAAGGCTTCAATATTTCGGTTGGCGGCGGCATGGGGATGTCCCATGGCGACACGGCGACTTATCCGCAGCTTGGTAAAGTAATTGGTTTCTGTCCGCCTGAGCGTATCGTAGCTTTGGCAGAGAAAACGGTTATGATCCAGCGCGATTACGGTAACCGTTCCATTCGTAAAAATGCAAGATTTAAATATACAATCGACCGTCATGGCATTGATTGGTTCAAAACAGAGCTTCAAAATAGACTCGGCTGGCAGCTTGAGAATGTTCGTCCATATCAATTCGATAATAGCGGCGACCGTTATGGCTGGTTGAAGGGAAGCAACGGCAAATGGAATTTGACGTTGTATATTCAAAGCGGGCGCATCGATGATCAAGAGGGCTATCCTCTGATGACTGGCCTGCGCGAAATCGCAAAAGTTCACTCGGGCGATTTCCGTATTACGCCAAACCAAAATCTCATCATCGGTAACGTAACGAGCCAGAAAAAGCGTAAAATCACGGAATTGGTCGAGCAATACGGACTAACCGATGGTGCGCAGCATTCTGCGCTCCGCAGAAGCTCAATATCCTGCGTGTCGCTGCCGACATGCGGACTTGCAATGGCGGAGGCTGAACGTTACTTACCGACTCTAATTGATAAGCTGGAGCCGATTATTAATGAAGCCGGTCTTCGTGACCAAGAGATTAACATTCGGATGACAGGTTGCCCGAACGGCTGCGCAAGACCGGCTTTGGGTGAAATCTCATTTATCGGGAAAGCCGTCGGCAAATACAACATGTATATGGGCGCTGGCTTTGCAGGTGAACGTCTGAACAAACTTTATCGCGAGAATATCGGCGAAACCGAGATTCTGGATACGTTAAAGCCGATTATTAACCAGTACGCGAAGGAACGTGAGACTGGGGAGCATTTCGGGGATTTTGTTATCCGCGCGGGATATGTTAAAGCCGTTCATGACGGTCAGGAATTCCATAGCTAAACGGGCAACAGCCTATTTAGAAAAGAACAAGAAGACCGGGGTTTTAACCTTGGTCTTCTTGTTCGTATATGGAGTACGAATTCGCAAAACAGGGGTGAATCGATGCAATACCCGAATTATCGTGTCGCCGTAGAAATCGTGATTATCCATGAATCGAAAATTCTATTAACCAAAAGAGCCGATGACCGTGAAGGCGGGTCTGGCGCTTGGAGCGTACCTTCAGGAAAGGTGAAATACGAAGAGTGCCGATCCAAGCTTTGCACCGAGAAGCACTCGAAGAAACGAATCTCGAAATCGAGCTGTTAAAGGAGCTGGACGTGCGCGCTATCCAATCTGTCATTCGCGATGGCGAGTTTTACCGCTTAATGTTTACTTATTTAGTAAGGCCAAGAAATGATGACGTAACACCATTATGCATCAACGAGGAGCATTCGGCATTTGCTTGGGTAACGGCAGAGGAGCTTGACGATGAGAAATATCAGTCCATTCACGATAATTTGAAAGCCATTTTAAAAAATCTTTTCAGTAAGTGATAAAAATACAAAAAAAGCCATTCCCAGTTAAAGGAATAGTTTTTTTTATTGCGCTTAAGCTTGATTGCGGAGCAGCTTCTTGTCGAGCACAAACGTACCGAAGGGAAGGAAGGCTGCAATAAACGCGGCCGCAACCTTAAAGATTGACCAGCGGTGTTTGATCCATACATGCAGCACGGCAAATAAGTAAAGGACAAATAATAGCCCGTGCAAACCGCCGACAACGGTAACAACCTGCGGGATATCCGCCCAATATTTGAGCGGCATTGCGATGAGGAGCAGCACAAGAAAAGAAATCCCTTCATAGAATCCGACTACCCGCAGCCGGCCTAAAGCCGTTTTAAACATTCGATTACCTCCAGTTAATAGTCATTCTAACGCGGTACTAAACCAGTCCACAGTAGTTCTAAGATTTCGGACGCAGCTTGTTCCACCGTTTTTTTGTCATTGATAATTTCTTTGCGATTTTTTACGGTGAGCATAGCTGTAAAGACATGAGCAAGCAGCATGGGATCGCTTTGAACGATTTCGCCTTCATCCATGGCTTTTTTGAATACGGAGCAAACTAATTCGTGAATGGCGCGTTCACTGGCCCGAATACCTGCAATTTGCTCCTCGGATAAACCGCTGGAGGCTTCCCGCATCATCGTTTCGAACTCTACATGCGCATTGTTCATATGACGCTCCGCGACCTGCAGCATTCTTGCCTTGAGCGGTCCATCGCTATGGACAAGCATTGCGGTTTGATCATGCGCCATTTTCAGCACAAATTGTAGACATTCCGTGAACAGGATGCTTTTATTATTAAAATAATAATAAACGCTGGCTTTCGTTATTCCGCAAGCCTGGGCAACGCCCTCCAGGGATACCTTCTCAAACCCTTGCTCCATAAAAAGATAAGCAGCCGTACGCAATATTTGCTGCATCGTCTGAATTGAACCTGTGCCTTTAGGCCGGCCTGGCTTGCGTTTTATTTGCTCGTCGCTCATGGCCATGACCTCCATTCATCAAATTGTAAGAAATAGAGATTGATTAATTAACCTTCGGGTATATATAATTAATTAACCGCATGTATTAATTTTAAACCAAAATAGGAAATATGTGAAATGGAGGATTCAGAAAATGATTGAAAAAATTGCTGGAATGGTCGCGGGGCGCCGAACGCGATGGATCACGGTAGCCGTTTGGATCATACTTGCAGCGCTCCTAAGCGTGTTTCTACCTGCTGTTGGCGAGAAAGAGCAGAGCAATGCTCCGAACCTTAAGGCAGACAGTCCTTCGATCATTGCCGATCAGATGATTAAAGAAAAATTCCCCGGCTCATCAGGCATACCGGCTTTGGTCGTTTGGCATCGCGAAGGAGGATTGTCGGATTCAGATTACAGCCTCATTCAACAAACCGCGCAGCATATCATAGAAAAACCGTTGAAAGCGCAGGGGGAGGTCATTCCGCTTCATCAGATGCCGCTGCCTGCTGTAAAGGCATTCGCTTCAGAGGATGGCACGACGCTCGTACAGCCGATTTCCTTCGGTGAGCAGACGGAAACTGAAGTGTTGAAAGAAAACATCGAAGAAATAAAGAAGTTGATCGAAGAAGCGTCGGGTGAGAAGCCATTTGAGACAACCGTAGACGATGCATCAGAGCTCAGCGTACGCGTAACCGGCCCTGCGGGCATTTCCGTTGACGCCACCGACTTGTTCAAAGGAGCCGATGTTTCGCTTCTGATCGCAACGGTGCTAATCGTGCTTGTTCTGCTGCTGCTCATTTATCGTTCGCCGATTCTCGCGATAATCCCGCTTATCGGCGTTGGCTTCGCTTATGCCGTTACGAGTCCGTTACTCGGCTGGATGGCGGGCGAGGGTTGGATAACGGTGGATGCGCAGGCTATTTCCATTATGACAGTGCTCTTGTTCGGTGCGGGTACGGATTACTGTTTGTTTTTTATCTCGCATTTCCGTCAGGAGCTGACGCGCGAAAGCGACAAATTAAAAGCGTTGAAGCGTTCCTTCAAGGACGCATCGGGCGCGATCGCAATGAGCGGATTCACGGTAGTTCTCTCTTTGCTGGCTCTGCTGGCAGCCCAATACGGCGCTTACGACCGATTTGCTGTACCCTTCAGCTTATCCATACTCATTATGGGAATCGCAAGCTTAACGCTGGTGCCGGCAATGCTTTCGATCATAGGCAGAGTTTCTTTCTTTCCGTTTATCCCGCGTACGGAATTTATGGAGCAGGTGCGTGCAGGCAAAAAAGGGAAAGCCTATCGCAAGCCTGCCCCCGAGAAAAAGCTGGGTTCCAAAATAGGAAACCTGGTTATTGCGAAGCCTTGGACGGTGGTCGTTACATCCGTTTTCATTCTGGGCATACTTGCTGGCTTTTCCAGCCAGATTAAATTCACTTATGATTTATTGTCTTCCTTTCCGGAAGACATGCCCTCAAGAGAAGGCTTCAAGGTTATCTCCGAAACCTATGCGCCGGGGGATTTGGCTCCGATTACAGTCGTTGCCCAAACCGAAGGGACGGCTGCCGATTTGCCAGAGAAGCTGGCCGCCTTGCCGCTTGTCGACCATGTTGGGGAACCAAAAGCAAGCCCGGTTGACCCGAATCTGATTTCTTATTCCGTTATCCTGAGCAAGAACCCATACTCCCAAGAAGCGATGGACACGATTCCTCTGCTTCAAGAAGCGGCAGTGGAGTCGCTCGAAAGCGCAAAGGTGACGGATGCGAAGCAAAAGGTTTGGATTGGCGGACAAACTGCGGCGCAGTACGATGCTAAAGCGCTGACCGATCGCGATAATATCGTCATTATTCCCTTAGTTATTGGTCTCATTATGGTATTGCTGCTCGCATACCTGAGATCGGTAACAGCAACGCTTTACTTAATCGGTACGGTCTTGCTCTCTTATGCAGCGGCACTTGGCTTAGGTTGGATCATCCTGCATTACTTTATGGGCGTTGACGCCATACAAGGCGCAATTCCGCTTTATTCCTTCGTTTTCCTTATTGCGCTTGGTGAAGATTATAATATTTTTATGATCTCGAGCATTTGGCAAAAACGCAAAACGATGCCGCTGAAGCAAGCGATAAAGGAGGGCGTAAGCGAAACGGGCGGTGTGATCACCTCGGCCGGTCTTATTCTTGCAGCGACCTTCGCCGTTCTTGCGTCTCTGCCGATTCAAGTGCTCGTCCAATTCGGTTTGATCACGGCTATCGGAGTTCTAATGGACACGTTCATCGTCCGTCCGTTTTTAGTTCCGGCAATTACGACATTGCTGGGCAAAAAAGCTTTCTGGCCCGCAAATACGGAGCTCGTGCAGGAGCCTAAGCAAACGTTAAAAGGATAAAGAAAAATAGGCAGTTTCTAACGGAGCTTCGGCTTCATTAGAGTCTGCCTTTTCCTATTTCCATACTTGCAACATTTTCCCATTCATATACGTCTTATTTTAAAGGCTATCCGCCTATCATAGAGAGAATTCGGGGGAGCATGAATGATAATTAACAGGAAGTATCGGATTTGCATTGTATTATTTTTATTTTTAAGCATAACTGGCCTCTTAACATTCCCGACCGCTGCACAAGCTTGCAAATGCGTGAAATCGGATGCGGTTTTAGAGAATAAAAGCAGCAGCGATGCCGTATTTGAAGGAACGGCAACATCCGTTAAGGCGTCTACCCTTTCTGGATTCCGTTCGGGAGGAAAAACGATCAAAGCAAGCTTTCAAGTAAACGAAGTATGGAAGGGTCAGGTAACGCCATCGATCGAAGTGCTAACCGCAGAGAATGAAGACAGATGCGGTTTTGCGTTTAAAGAGGGCGAGCGCTACCTGGTGTTTGCGACAGCAACCGGAAAATCGCTTGAAGCCAGCTGCAGTGCAACGGTTCTGCACAGTGAAGCAAGCGGGCATTACGAGCTATTGGGCAGCGGTTCATTGCCTCCGCAGCCCGCCAGCACCGATCATTCGGCCGCGAAATCAGACTCCGTTCCCTTCATCGTGCCTATAGGAACGGCTGCGGCTATCGCAATCGCAATTGTTTTATTCCGCAAACGAAAGCAGGCTAAATCAAGAACATAGCAACTAACGTTGTTACGCACAGCCCTATAAACACAGGCTTCAAGTTACGGCGGGCGAGCTCAAAGGGATCAACGCCGCAGATGGCAGCGGCAGGTATAAGCGCCCAAGGAATAATCGTGCCGCCGCCGACCCATATCGCAGCAACTTGGCCGAGAGCGGTTAAGGTGGCTATGCCTGAGCCGATGGCATGGCCGAACAGCTGCGCGATCGAGCCGGCTAAGGATATGCCTGAGAAGCCGGAGCCGTCTAAACCGGTCACTGCGCCTACAACCGTCAATGTAATTGAGCCTACGACGCCATTCACGGGTACGACATGCGCAAGCGCAATGCCTAAATCGTTAACGATACCAAGCGATGCTTCAGGAAGCTTCTCGCCGAACATTGCAAGAAACCCGGAGTCGCCCAAATAGAAAAATGCGGCTATGGGAATAACGGGTCCAAAAACCTTAAAGCCAAACAGAAATCCTTCAACTAAATAGCTCGTTGTTTTCTCGAAGCCTTTGCCGCGATGCGTAAGCATCGTGATAAAAAGCATAATGAGTATCGCGGTTCCTCCGATGAGCGCCGTAGCATCCCCGCCTTGAAGATCCAGCATGAACATCGCAACGACATCTAAAGCGAACAGGATAGGTATAATAGCCGCTAACCAACGTTTCGTGCGCAGAGAAAGCGCATTACGGTCAGCTATTGCACTAAGGTCGTAGTCTGGAGTAGACTCCGCCGGCGAGACGACAAGCCCATTTCGCCATTTGCCTGATTTCTGATCTCTCCTCATCATCCAATACGCGGCCACCGTCGTAACGACTCCCATGACAATAACTAATGGAATGCTGGCTTGCATGACTGAGCTGACAGGAATGCCGGCGGCATCCGCAGTGAGCTTAGGCGCGCCTTGTATGATATAATCACCTGATAAAGCGATGCCGTGCCCAAACAAGTTCATGGCAACCGCTGCTCCCAGTGCAGGCAAGCCGACGCGCAATGCAACCGGCAGCAAAACGGCACCGATGAGAGCGACCGCGGGTGAGGGCCAGAAAAACCATGAAGTGACCATCATGATTAAGCCGATTCCCCAGAAGGCCAGCGCAGGTGTTCTTAAAAATCGGGTAAACGGCGAAATCATGATTTCGTTTATTCCGGTCCGAATGAGTATGCGACTCATGGCCACGATAATGGATATAATTAAAATCGTTCCCACTAATTCTTTTATGGCAAAAATAAAGCTGTTAAAAATGCCGCTTACCGAACCGCTGGCTGAGGTGGTTGCAAGTATACCGATGCCTAAAATCCCCGCAATACAGATTATCGTCGTATCGCGGCGCATCAGCATGAATCCGATAATGGCAATAATAAAGCCTAAATAAACCCAATGCAGAGCCGTTAATTGAATGTCCATCCCGATCATCTCCTTGTGAGATACACGAAACCAGCCTGTGCCGGACTCGTATAGTAATGTATGCAAGACCAAAGATAGGCGTTCATCTCGGGATCGGGCCGATTATTACGAGGAGGGATTTTATGATAAAACGAAGTATATCGATCTTAATGCTCTCTATAATGCTTCTGACAGCAGGCTGTGGTATGATTGAAGAAGTAGGTCAAACGGTAAATTTTGCAACGGAAACGACGGATTACCTGCAATCGCTAACGGACTTCGGACAAAATATGAATACACTTGCCGAACAAGCGGTGAATGATCTCGATGCGAGAACGGATCTGAAAGATCAACTCGTTGCGCTGAAGGAGCAGGTCATTCATTATGAAGGTCTGCAGGTGCCCGATTATGCCAAGGAGCTCCATCAATCGATTGCCGAATATAACGAGACGCTGCAAAAGGGAATTGATCAAGCGCTTACCAATATCGAGCAGGGAAGAGCCGTATTCGAATCAACGGGCATTCCGGATACGATCAGCAAGATCAATGAGCTGCTCAACCAAATCAATCAACTGACACCGTAATGAACGAACAGGAAGGAAGATCGTAAGTGATTAACATTAACGTATTGGACGCATCGATGACTTATTCAAAGGAAGACGGTTACGTTGGAAAGGTGCATTTTGGAGTCGAAGGGCATGTGAATGAGTATGAAATTGCTCTTCACAGCAAGAAAGGGAAAGAATGGGGCTACGGGTTGTTTTTCTTGCATGAATCAGGCAAAGAGGAACAATTGCTTGCTCTAGAAGATTTGCTTGAAGAGGATGACGAGCTGTTTGATTTTCTTGTCGATACGGCAAAGGAAAAGCTTGATAAACAAGAATAGCCATCCGAAAAGAAAACCCATGCGACCACACCGAAAAAGTGTGATTGCATGGGCTTTTTTTGTTAATGGCCACTTGAGGATGTTAATCCTAAATTACGAATGATCAGCTTGCTTTCTTCATTCAATCCAATGAACGAGACCTGCTTGTTCAATTGCTCGTATTTGCTTTTCACTTTGGCGATCGCGGTAACGGCTGATTGATCCCACACATGCGAGCTGCTGAAATCCAGCGTAATGCGCTCAGGATCATGATGGTAATCAAATAACGAGACGAAACGGCTGGTTGTTCCGAAAAATAACTGGCCCGTTACTTTGTAAGTCCGGGTATTGGACTTAGCAGCTGCTGTAGACACGCGTATTTTTGCCATTTTGCCGACGAATACAAAGGCACTCAGTACGACGCCTGCAAACACGCCTTTCGAAAGATCATGCGTAATTAAAACAATGATTACGGTAACGATCATAATCACAGCATCTGTCCGCGGTACTTTATGGATTTGGAAAACAGACTTCCAATCGAAGGTGCTGATCGAGACCATAATCATGACGCCTACTAAGGCAGCCATCGGAATTTTATTAACGACATCGCTTAATGCCATAATAAGAAAAAATAAGAAGGCCCCGGCAACCAGCGTGGATAGTCTTGTACGGCCTCCGGATTTGGCGTTTATGACCGATTGGCCAATCAATGCGCAGCCGGCCATTCCGCCGAAGAAGCCCGTTGCGATGTTGGCAATGCCTTGTCCGCGAACTTCTTTGTTTTTGTTGCTGGATGTATCGGTCATTTCATCAAGCACCGAAGCAGTCAAAAGCGATTCTAAGATGCCGACGATCGATAACGAGAAGGAATACGGCAAAATGATCCAAAGCGTTTTGAACGAGAATAAAACATCCGGGATATGGAACAGCGGAAGCGTACTCTCCACTAAGCCTCTATCGCCGACGGTTTTGAGATCAGCTCCTATCGCTACAGCGATGAGAGATACGATAATGATCGCGGCAAGCGGCGAAGGAATGATCGTAGTGAATTTTGGCAGGGTATATATAATTACTAACGTTAAGGCAACTAAAGCATACATAATCCAACTGGCGCCTACAAAATGAACAAGCTGAGTCGTGAAAATTAATATGCCCAGCGCGTTGACAAAACCAAGCATGACAGACTGCGGCACAAACGAAATGAGCTGTCCCAGCTTGAGAACACCCATTACATATTGAAGAATGCCTGCCAGAATCGTCGCTGCAAACAAATACTCGATGCCGTGATCCTTGACAAGCGATACCATAAGGAGAGCCATGGCGCCTGTCGCTGCCGAGATCATGCCGGGTCTGCCGCCGACAATGGAAATGATGACTGCAATGCAGAACGAGGTATACAAACCGACCATCGGTCCGACTCCTACCATTAAGGAAAAGGAAATGGATTCCGGGATAAGGGCTAAGGCTACCGTAATTCCTGCCAGAATATCGCCTCGGACGTTCGAAAACCATGATTTTTTTAGTTTTGTAAGCAAAGCAAAGAAACCTCCTAAAAATAATTGAATTTGACTTTTCACTCTCAGAAAAGTCGGGGCCGATGCACACTGAGCGTTATTATACATCAAAAGTGGGCAATTAAACAGAAAATATAATTTCGTTAAAGCGCATACATAGTATGAATGCTTAATATATCGCTCGTTTTCTTCTTTTTAGATCAAAAGTTGCAAAAAAAGAACCATCGCTAAATTGCGAAGGTTCTCATGTTTGGAAAATAACTACATCGGCCGCTCGAGTTGATTCTTTTGCTGCCTGCTTTTCACGTATCGATACACAAGAAAGCTTATGACAACGGCTGCCAGCGCGAAAACGATCCAAATGCCGTATTTGTAAATGTTATCCGAGAGAGCTTGCACCTGATCCCCTACGAATGTCCCGATAATAAAGTAGATCAGGGTCCAGACGAAAGCAGACGGATAGGCGAAAAGCGCAAAACGTTTGAAATTCATTCGATTCAACCCCATTACATAGGGGGTTACATGCCTTAAAAAAGGGAGACAAAGGCTTAAGCTAATGGCATAGCCGCCGTAGCGTTCGCTAAGCTGCTCGGATTTAGCAACAAATTTGCTTATGTTTTTTTTGCTGCTAAACCAATTGGATAATTTACTGCCGGCAAACCTTCCGATGCTATATCCGAATGTCATGGCTGAGCATATCCCTAGGCAAGTCATGATAAAGGCAGGTACCGGCAATAAAACGCCTGATTCCGCTAATGCGCCGCCTGTCATCACGACAGCTTCGTTTGGTATAGGCAGCCCGATTAGGCCGAGACATAAGACGAGAAATAAGGCGAAATATCCGATCTCTTCAATAATATTCAATAATATATCATACATAATGCAGCATCCTAACCTTCCAAAAATTAGAATTCACAATAATTCACTTCAAATATGGTAACACATCCACATGCGAAAGGATACCATTCATACGTCAGACAATTAGAAAGGATTCAAATTTAACCATTTCGTAACTAATTGCTTAAGCCGAGAGGATAAAATAGGGAATAGGTTTTATGTGTATGAAGGGGCGGCTATTCTCATGTTTGAATTTAGGCAAAAGGTGATGGCGTTAAGGCGTTACGAATCACTATGTTTTACCTTATGCATCACGTTGATGATAGAAGAGCAAGCAGCAAGCAAAACAGCGGAACATGTGCTGTGCCAGCTGTTTGCGGATCAACAATTTTGGCAATTGTCAGAAGCGGAGCGGCAGCCGTATCTGTTAAAAGTTTGTACGCGGATTTGCTTTCAATCGAAGCAGGCAGCTGTGACACGGACCTCTTGAACGGAATAAAAACATTGATATTTCACGCTTTCAGCGATCATAATAGAAAGAAGATCATCGGAATTTATCCGAAACTATTTGTAAAAATTGGAAAGGAGGAACAATGAACGCTATTGAAAACCGTAAGAAAGTAACGATCGCATTGTTCGTTGCGACATTTCTGGCAGCCATTGAGGGAACGATTGTCAGTACGGCAATGCCCAGCATAACGGGTGAGCTTCAAGGCGTCCAGCAGTACAGCTGGATTATCTCGATTTATTTGCTGGCAACGGTCATTACGACGCCGGTTTACGGCAAACTTTCCGATTTGTTCGGCCGCAAAACCATGTTTATCATCGGCGCGTTAATTTTTCTGGCCGGCTCGATGCTTTCGGGCATAGCGCAAACGATGGACCAGCTGATCTGGTTCCGGGCGCTGCAAGGGTTAGGAGCCGGTGCCCTTACAACTATCCCGTATACGATTATCGGCGATTTGTATTCCTTTGAGCAGCGAGCTAAAGTACAAGGCTGGATGTCAAGCATTTGGGGAATTGCAGGCATATCCGGACCGCTTTTCGGCGGATTATTGGTGGATTACATATCCTGGCGGGCTATATTTTATATGAACCTCCCGTTTGGCATAGCAGCTATTTATTTGTTATCTTCTTCTCTGAAGGAAGCGTTGGAGAAAAAGAAAAGACATATTGATTATCCGGGCATTATCACTTTTACGATCGCCATGTTCTGCTTCTTATATGCGATGACGCTCATCCGTGATGAGGGAGAAAATGGTACAAGCCCAATTATGCGGATAGCCGTACTTCTAGCTGTTTCCGTACTTTTTTTCATCTTTTTCGCACGCATCGAAAGACGTTCGCCTGAACCGATTATACCTTTCCAGCTTTTCCACAATCGAATCATCAGTATGGCGAATCTAGACAGCTTTTTGTTATGCGTGATCAATGTCGTCGTCATCTTTTATCTGCCGCTGTGGATTCAAGGCGTATACGGCAAAACAGCTACTTATTCGGGTCTCGTCATGATACCGTTATCGGTTGCGTGGCCTCTGGGCTCGATATTGGCGGGCAATTGGATTTCAAAAATAGGACTGCGCTTCATCAGCGTGGCAGGCGCATGTTTTTTGCTTGCTAGCAGCATTGGATTCTCTTTCATGACAGCGGAAACCTCGATTGTTTTATTCATCGTGTATACGTTTCTGGCAGGCCTTTCATTTGGATTGTCGCTGACCTCGTTAACGGTTGCCGTTTCTTCCGCCGTGGGATGGGAGCTGCGCGGTTCGGCTGTTGCCAGCAATAATTTTATCCGAACGTTAGGGCAAACGATTGGCATAACGATATTTGGCCTGCTGCTGCATACAGGAGGCAAAGAAATAATCGAGCCAAGCGTACTTGCCGAAAGCTTGCATACGATTTTCATATGGGTTGCCGTTTTATCCGTATTTGTCGTGTTTGTTTCTCTTGGGATGCCAAAGCTTAAGCAGGTGGATCAGCAGCAAAGAAACGCTTCGTAAGAAAGGTCGATAAAGTCAATGAGAACCCTTGATCTCGAGTCTTACAGCAAACATTTTTCCGATAAAAAAATCAAGTCGGTCATCGTGCTGCAAGGGAATGAGCTTGTTAGCGAATGGTATGAGAGCGGTAAGGATGTAATCGGTCCGCTTTATTCCTGTACGAAAAGCATTTTATCCGCGCTGATCGGCATTGCATTGGATCAAAAGCTGCTGACAAGCGTTGATCAGCCGATAACCGATTTTCTGGAGCATCCGCCGGAGATCGCCGCCGCTCTTGGGCAAATCACGATCAAGCATTTGCTGACGATGACGCCGGGCTTTGATTGGCCGGATTTTGACAAGCCTTATAAAGCTTTTAAAGCAGCAGCAGATCCCGTTCAATTTGTTTTCAAACAACCAATTATCTCCGATCCGGGGGCGGCTTTCGCTTATAACTCTGGCGGTTCGCATTTATTATCCGCAATTCTCACTAGAGTAACGGGGATGTCGGCCTTATCTTTTGCAAGGGATCATTTATTTGGTCCGCTAGGATTCAAGGGTGCTCGCTGGGTGGAAAGGGCAGGCGTAAACGAAGGCGGTACGGGTCTCTACTTGTACGGAAGAGATCTTGCTAAAATCGGGAGTCTATTTGTTCAAAAAGGCCGCAGCGAGGATCGGCAGCTTCTATCTGCGGACTGGGTTGAGGAGTCAACGAGGCTTCATCATCGCGGATTGCTTCATTATGAGCCGCCGATTTATGGGGCTTACGGCTATCATTGGTGGCATTCGCCCGAGAGCCACAACGGAGTCTGCGATTGTTTTTTTGCTTTTGGCCATGGCGGTCAATATTTGCTGGCAGCTCCGCAGCATCATCTTGTCGTTGTGGTTCGTAAGCAAATCACGAAACGAAATGATGCCATTTGGTCAAGACGTCTTATTTTTGAACATATCCTTCCCGCTTGCATCGGGAAAGAACATGCACCTTTGTGAGCAATTGAGTTAAAAAACCAATCAAGCATGGCGAAGCTGTGCAGGATTGGTTTTTTTGCAGCTTGGATGGAGAATGCCATTTCGTACCCAGATAATCGCGTTATGTATTTGTCAGTTTCAGCTGAGAAACATCGCTTTAGCTTGAAAATTTTGTGTAAAGTCTTGCCTAACTATCGATTCTGAATTATGATGTTAGATAATCTTACATAATGTAGGCATACTTCTGATTTGCCTTGCTGTCTGCCAGGTGAATCAGTAAATTACGGCATAAAAAGTCAGAAAATTAAAATTATTTGTTTTGGTCAGTAGAAGGAAATGTAGCGTGCTTAACGATCAAACTGAATATGTTATTCAGTACCGCTATATAGGCTTGAGGAGGAGTTCACATGACAACCATACTTATTCGGAACGCCGTCGTGATGACAATGAATGAGCAGGGCCAAATTTTCACCGGCGATGTATTAATAGAAGGAAACAGGATCGCTCAAATAGGAGAACGGCTGGAAGGAATCGCAGCCGATCGGATAGTGGATGCAGGCGGCAAAGTACTGCTCCCTGGATTCGTTCAGACGCATATTCATCTCTGTCAAACGCTTTTCCGCGGAAGAGCGGATGATTTATCGCTGATCGACTGGCTGAAAGAGAAAATCTGGCCGCTTGAAGCTGCGCACAGCGAGGATTCCGTTTATTACTCCGCCATGCTTGGTATAGGAGAGTTAATTCGAAGCGGAACAACTACCATTTTGGACATGGAAACCGTCCATCACACGGAATCGGCGTTTCAAGCCATTAAGGAAAGCGGCATTCGGGCACTTTCGGGTAAAGTCATGATGGATCACGGTTCTGAGGTTCCGCTTGCGCTGCAGGAGAATACGCAAAAATCGCTTCAAGACAGCGTGGATTTGTTGGAGAAATGGCATGGCGCGGAAAACGGAAGGATCCAATACGCCTTTTGCCCCCGCTTCGTAGTTTCCTGTACGGAAGAGCTGCTGATTGGCGTGCGTGACCTCTCTGCGCAGTACGGTGTAATGGTGCATACGCATGCATCGGAAAATACAGGCGAAATTGCAATGGTTGAAGCGGAACGCGGCATGCGGAATGTGATTTATTTGGATCATATCGGGCTTGCGAAGCCGAATTTGATTTTGGCGCACAGCATATGGCTGGATGATGAGGAGAAAAGAATCATCCGGGACAGGGGGGTTAAGGTTACCCATTGTCCCGGCTCTAATATGAAGCTTGCTTCAGGCATAGCGGAGATCCCGCTTCTGTTAGAGCAAGGCATCGATGTCGGCATTGGCGCGGATGGCGCTCCTTGCAATAATAATTTAGACATGTTCCAAGAAATGCGCCTAACCGCTTATATGCAGAAAGTAAAGCATGGCCCAACGATCATGAACGCGAGAACGGTGCTTCGGATGGCGACAATGGGCGGCGCCAAGGTTCTTGGCTTAGAGAAGGAGATTGGCAGTATCGAGCCTGGAAAGCTTGCGGATTTGCAACTGCTTGATTTGGAGGATTTCCATGTTTATCCGTCCTACGATGCGGATTGGTATTCGAGAGTTGTTTATGCCGCAACGAGAGGCGACGTAGATACCGTCTTGATTGACGGGCAAATTGTAATGGATAACAAACTGGTGCGAACGGTCGACAAAAAAATAGTGTTAAAAGAAGCGGATCAGGCTTTGCGCAGGTTAATCGGGCGCTTGTAGGGGTTCGGATTCGTTCAAAACGTTGAATGCATCCCGGGTACGGGCAGAGGCTTAGGGAGGGATAACGGATGGATATGCATGAGCTGTTGGATTCGATAGAGTCCGGAAATGATCGAAGCGTACTTGCGACGATCCTCTGCGTGGAAGGACATTCCTATCGCAAAGCGGGAGCGGCGATGTTGTTCACGGCAAGCGGAAAGCAAATTGGTTCGGTAAGCCCGGGCTGCTTGGAGCTGGATTTGCAGGAACAGGCAACAAAGGTAAGGGAATCGGGCCAATTCGAATGCGTAACCTACAACTTGAATGCCGATGAGGATGCGATTTGGGGAGAGGCTGTCGGCTGCGGCGGCGAACTAAGGATATTGCTCGAGCCCGTCGAGAACCGGCTGCGCGAGGTGCTGCTCGAAGCGAAGCGGCGTAACGGAACGGGACATTCGGTAAGGCTTGTGCGCAGATGGGATGAAAATGAAATCGAGTATACGCTTCATGATGCATCGGATAACTTTGATGACATGGACAATAGGGAGGAAAAGGATGATGCCCCTAATCAATTATCCGTCGTTATAAGTCCAAGACCAAGGCTGGTCTTATTTGGTGCAGGCCAAGATGCGGAAGCGATTTATTCGCTCGTCAAACAAATCGGCTTCCATGTTGTGATTGCGGATTGGCGGCCTTCCCTATGTTCGGAGGAACGTTTTCCCGAAGCGGAGTGCGTCATCGGAACGGCTGAACAGATTGTTGAACGGCTTCAATTCCGATCCAATGACTATTTGATCGTTTGCAGCCACAATTTGAAGAGGGATAAAGATATGATACGGCTCGCTTTGCCGGTGCCTCTTGTATATCTCGGAATATTAGGTTCAAAAAAGCGGATTCGCATGTTATTCGAGACCTTTCTAATTCCGTCAAACGTAAGGGCGCCGATCGGACTATCCATTGGGGCGGACGGTCCCCTTGAAATTGCGGTAAGCGTGGCGGCAGAATTAATTGCTATACGCGCGGGGCGTCAAGCCGGACATCGAAAGGGGGGTGGGAGAGATGCATATTTCAGCCCTTTATTTAGCGGCGGGACAGAGCAAACGCATGGGAACGCGAAAGCAGTCGCTCGAGCTGGCGAAAGACCGGCCGCTCGCAAGCCTGGGGCTGCATGCTCTATTAACCAGTCCACTTACAAGCGTTAAAGTGGTCGTAAGTCCGGATGATCCCGGAGATTGGATCGCTGCTGCGGAAGGAATGGCAGATTTTGCCGTTTCTTCCGCAAGACTTTCCCAGTCCATTGTTTCCTGCGCAGAATCGTCAAAAGGCATGTCCTATTCGATTAAGCAGGGTGTTCTAGAAATTATCAGAGATGAACCGGCAGCCGATGCCGTATTGATCGCTCTTGCAGATCAGCCGTTTATTAGCGCTGCTATGATTGCGGAGCTGATCCATTACTGGACCAGGCGGCCGGAGCTCGACTTTGTTGCGACTGCCATGCGGGATGCGCGGAAGAAGGAGATCGTGTTAACGCCACCTGCTATATTGTCCCGGTCCATGTTCGCTGATTTACTTGAGTTAAAGGGTGATGCGGGAGCGCGCCAATTATTTCGCTCGCCTAATTTCAAAGGGGAAGGATTAGTGGCTGCAAATGAGCAGGCTCTATTTGACGTGGATACGCCTGCCGATTTGGAGTGGGCAAAAAAATACTTTTCAGACCGGGATTGCAGTGCTAGATGATCCTTATGTGAATATATATAACATAAATAACGGTTGAATTGTGCGAATCGCACAAGGTTCAGCATATTTTTCGCTTTTAAAAATATTAATGTTATATATATTGACATATAAATGACATGGTCCTATATTGAGATTACGTTGTTGGTTTTTACCAAAACTAGCGAATCCGATGATCGCCGATGTTAGCGGCCTATCGAATTTTTCGCGATGAGAGAGTGACAGTGTACAAGATTGACTTGTACGTTATCGGCTTTCGAAAAAAATAGAGTTCGGGGAGGAACCGTATGAAAAAGCGTAAAAAAGCATTATCCGTAAGCTTATCCCTCATATTGGCCATCGCATTTGTCATTAGCGGCTGTTCCGGCAATGCGAACAAAACCAATGAGGGTGCGGCAAATGCATCTACGGAAGCACCAGCCGAAGGGGGTGCGACAGATGAGCCGGCTAAACTGCCGCGCGTCGCATTCGTTTATATCGGGCCTCCCGGTGACGGCGGTTGGACTTTTGAGCACGACAAAGGCAGGCTGTTCATGGAAGAGGAGCTAGGCATCAAAGCGGATACGGTCGAAAACGTGCCTGAGAGCGCAGATGCCGAACGCATTATTACGGAGCTCGCCCAGAACCACGACGTCATCTTTACAACGAGCTTCGGTTACATGGACTACACCCTTAACGTCGCAAAGAAATTTCCAAATGTGAAGTTTCTTCATACGGCAGGCTATAAAACGAATGACAACATGGGTACCTTCTTCGGCAAGAACTACGATGCCAGCTATTTAAGCGGTATTGCAGCCGGAAAAATGACGAAGAAAAACATCATTGGTTATGTTGGCGCCTTTCCGATACCGGAAGTTATTTATAACATAAACGCCTTTACGCTGGGCGTTCAAAGCGTTAACCCAGAAGCGAAGGTTAGCGTAGTGTGGACAAATACCTGGTATGACCCGACCACTGAGCGTCAAGCAGCCGTAAGTTTGCTGGATAAAGGAGCCGATGTCCTGCTGGCATACCAGGATTCGCCGGCTACGCTGCAAGCTGCAGCCGAGCGGGGCGCTATGGCTGGCGGCAATGACTCGGATATGACAAGGTTTGCTCCCGAGGCATATTTAACGAATCCGATCTGGAACTGGGGCCCTTATTATACGAAAACCGTACAATCCATCATCGACGGAACTTGGAAAAGCGAGCAGTATTCCGGTTCGTTGGCAGACGGCATGGTGGATATCGCACCGCTCGGTCCTAGCGTGCCGGAGGACGTGAAAACGTTGGTAACCGAAACGAAAGCGAAGCTGGTAAGCGGCGAGCTCCATGTATTTACGGGTCCCATTAAGGACGCTTCGGGAGCAGTGAAGGTTGAGGAGGGCAAGACCCTGACGCTGGACGACATTTTAGTTATGGATTGGTTCGTCAGCGGAGTAGAGGGCACGATTCCGAAATAACCGGTTTTTACTATAAGAAGAAGTCAACAAATCCCTGAATGAAGGGATTTGTTGATTTATTCACAGCTTTTTGGATAGGAGTAGGAGCATGCTTACGATGCAGGTTTGTTAGACAAACCTTTAGGAGGGACCCCATGCATGAAAACTATTCGGTAGAGATGCGCCAGATCGTTAAGCATTTTGGCTCCGTCGTAGCGAATGATCTGGTCGATTTCCGCGCAAAGCCTGGTCAAATCCATGCGCTGCTTGGCGAGAACGGAGCGGGCAAGAGCACGATGATGTGCATGCTGTCTGGGGTGTACAGGCCGACCAGCGGCGAGATCATCCTCCGTGGAGAGCAAGCAAAAATCCGCTCGCCAAAGGATGCGATGAAGCTCGGCGTCGGCATGGTTTTTCAAAACTTCCGTCTCGTTCAGACGCTTACGGCTGCCGAAAATATTGTCTTGGGCGAAAAAACATCGTTTTGGCGAGGCGCGGGCTGGATGAATGACAAGCAGCAGGAAATTGCAGCGATTGCCCGGCAATTCGGTTTACCGTTTCCGGTAGACCGACCGATCTGGCAGCTATCCGTGGGGGAGCAGCAGCGAGTCGAAATCGTGAAGACCCTATATCGCGGCGCCAGTCTCATTATTTTGGATGAACCGACCTCGGTGCTGACGCCCGGCGAGGCCGAGCAATTGTTTGAGACGCTTCAGCATATGAAGGCTGAGGGGAAAACGGTCATACTGACCACGCATAAATTAAAGGAAGTCATGGCAGCATCGGACCATATTTCGGTCATGCGGAAAGGGAAGCTCATTCACAGCATGGAAAAATCAGCTACGAATGAGCGGGATCTGGCCAGGCTGATGGTCGGCAAAGAGCTTGGTGAAAGCCGTACGTTCCAGCCGCGTCCCCAAGGAAAACGATTGCTGGAAGTGCAGGAGGTTGACGTGTATGCAGACCAAGGCAGGAAAGCGCTGGACCTCATTTCGCTGCATGTAAATGAAGGGGAAATCGTAGGTGTGGCGGGGGTTGCCGGCAACGGCCAGAAGGAGCTTGCCGAGATGCTTACGGGCTTAAAGGCATGGAAGCGCGGGACGATATATTTTGACGGAAAGGATCTGAAGAACGGATCGGTTCGTGCCGCAATGGAGGCTGGCATTGCTCACGTACCCGAGAATCGCATGAAAAGCGGTCTTGCCGGCAGTCTCGGCATTGTTGACAATTTATTGCTCAAGTCCTACCGGTCAAAAGAACGCTCGCGCTTTGGTTTTCTGCGAATGGGAATGAATCGTTCTTGGGCCGAAGGCTTGGTTGAACGGTTCGATGTGAGAACCCCGGGACTTGATACGCCGGTTCAGCAATTATCCGGCGGAAACCAGCAGAAGCTGTTATTCGCCAGAGAGGTTCATCAAGAACCGCTTCTGATGGTAGCCGTACACCCGACACAGGGGCTAGACGTTGGTGCCACGGAAGGAGTTCACCGGTTATTAGCCGACATGCGGGACAACGGTAAGAGCGTATTGCTTATTTCAGAGGATTTGGATGAAGTCATTCAGCTGTCCGATCGGATTCTGGTCATCTATAACGGTCAAATCGTCGGAGAGATGTCCCGTGAAGCCGCAGACCGCGAGAAAATCGGGATGTATATGGCCGGTCTCCAAGACGCGGAGGAGGTAGCGGGATGAGCGAACAAAAGCCGGGGGTAATCCATGACGGAACGGCGTCCTTGAAACCAGCTCTTGAACCGGGCAAATGGAAATGGCGATCCTATCGCTTTGAAATGGACAGCTCAAAAAAAGGCAGCTCGTGGTGGATTCCTTTTCTATCGGTACTGCTCGCCCTCGCGGTATGCGGAATCTTTATCGCTGCGAACGGAATGAACCCGTTTCCTGTATACAAGAAAATGTTTACAGGCGCCTTCGGGACCTCTTACGGCTTAACGGAAACGCTCGTGAAAGCCATTCCGCTGCTCCTCTGCGGACTTGGCGTGGCGATTGCCTACCGCATATCCGTATGGAACATCGGCGCGGAAGGCCAATTTGCTGCCGGAGCAATGGCTGCGACGGCGGTTACGATTTATTTTCCGAATATGCCCGGCATTCTTATCATTCCTGCCATGATCGTATTCAGTATCGTTGCCGGCGGTGTTTGGGGGTTGTTAACCGCGATTCCCCGCACCTACTTTCAAGTAAATGAGCTTGTTACTTCGTTAATGCTTAATTATGTTGCGCTGCTGGCCATGGATTATTTTGTTTTTGGGCCATGGAAGGATCCAAAGGGGATGAATTTTCCGGGTACGCCGATGTTTACGGCTGCCCAATCCTTGCCCGTGCTCGGCGATACGAGATTGCATCTCGGTTTGTTGTTCGGCATTATCGCCATCGTTCTTTACGGTTTCTTCATTAAATACACGCGCTGGGGCTATGAGCTGCGGTTAATCGGCGCTAATCCCGAAGCGGCCAAAAATGCGGGAATCCGCATTAGCAGACATATTTTGCTGGTCATGCTCATCAGCGGCGGGCTTGCCGGGCTTGCCGGTATGGCTGAGGTATCCGGCGTCACGCACCGGCTCATGTACGGGATTTCGCCAGGCTACGGCTATACGGCAATTATTGTGGCATGGCTTGCTAAACTACATCCGGTTGGGCTGGCTGTTTCATCGTTTTTATTCGGCGGATTGATCGTAGGCGGATACAGCGTTCAAACGATAGGCTTACCTTCCTCGATCTCCGAAATGCTGCAGGGGGCCATTTTGTTTTTTCTCGTTGCCGGCGGGACGATGAGCAAATTCCGGCTTCGAAAAATCCGCTGAAAAGGAGCATCTAACCGATGGAAATCATGTATCAAATGCTGCTGGCCGCCATATCCTCTGGTACACCGTTATTGTTCGCAACGCTTGGCGGCATCTTGATCGAGAGATCGGGCATCATTCAGCTTGGCGCTGAAGGGCTGATGCTCATGGGGGCCGTCACGGCGTGCCTGACCTTTCTGCAAACCGGCAGCTTAACCGTTACGCTGCTCGCCGTATGCGGAATCAGTATTCTATTAGGTGGCATTCATGCCTTTTTAAGCGTATCGCTGCAGGCGAACCAGATTGTATGCGGCCTGGCGATGACGTTATTCGGAGCGGGGCTCAGCGCCTATCTTGGCAAGCCGGTCAGCGGCCTTCCGGTGCCGAGAGCCGTCCCTAAGCTCGATATGCCTTGGCTGGAAGCCGTTCCCTTCATCGGACGGATTTTTGCCCATCTAGATTTATTGACCTGGTTCAGCTTCGTGCTTGTCGTCGTTCTGCATTTGTTTATTCACCGGACCTCATGGGGCTTGCATTTGCGGGCGATGGGCGATAATCCCGCCACGGCAGATGTGATGGGCATTCGCGTACAGGCTTGTCGATACGGTTACATCATCGCGGGCTCCATTTTAATCGGTTTGGCAGGTGCGGATTTGCTGCTCGTTTATTCGCCGACCTGGACCGAAGGGATGACGACGGGGAGAGGCTGGATCGCGGTAGCTTTAATTATTTTCGCAAGATGGAACCCGGTTCGCGCGCTCTTCTGCGCTTATTTCTTTGGCGCTTTAGACATGCTGGGCTTCCGTATTCAATTAATCGGGAGCGACATTCCTTCTTATTTTTTAAAAATGATTCCGTATATCGTAACGATTTTGGTCCTGATGTTCCTCGGCTGGCGAAATCGCAACAAGCCTTCCGGTTCGCCTGAAGCTCTTGGCGTGCCTTACGTGCGGGAGCAACGATTTTAAAAGACAACGGAGGGGAGAACGATGGGCAAAAATGTTCAGGAGACCATGACGTCTCCTCTTGTGTGGCATCCGCAAACGCCTGCGGAGGCTTGGCATTTGAAACAAACCCATGGAATGGATGGCGTATATATCTCGGGAGGCACCTTGCTCCGCACGCATTGGGAATCCGGATCGGCTGCAATGCCGAAGCATTTAATCGATCTAAGCGCCGTGAAGGGGCTGAATGAAATGAGAGTCGGCGAGACTGGTCTTCTGATCGGAGGCCAAATGAGCCTGCAGGCCTGTCGGACGAATGATTTTCTTTTGTGTCATTTTCCGATGGTCACCGAGGCTATTCGAGGGATTGCCGCTCCATCCATTCGCCAATTGGCAACAATAGGCGGCAATGTCGCTTCCCATATCGGTGATTCGCTTCCCGCTTTGCTCGCGTACGATGCTGAAGTAATCTGGTTTAACGGGACTGCGGAGCAGCGGGATATGCTTGCGGACTGGCTGCGCTTTGCAAATGATTCCAGCCATGGTATGGAGAGGCTCCTCCTCGGAATTCAGCTTCCCTTCTACGGGCAGTCGGAAGCGGGAGAAGACGATGCTGACAGCGAGCAGGCCGCGGTCTCGAAAATAAGGCGTTTTTGCGCTTACCATAAAGTTGGGCGACGTGAAGCTTTCACGCCATCAGTCGTAACGGGTGCTATTAACGGGGCACTATCGAATACGGGGATCGTCAAGGAGATCCGCATAGCGCTTGGCGGAGGACAAACGATTCCGCTGAGACTTGAGGACCTGGAGAAGGAGTTGACCGGAGAAGCCGTCGATCCCAAATTGCTTCAGCATGCATACAATCGGATTCTGCAGCTGTATGAGCCGCGCGAGGATTTGTTCGCATCGGCCGGTTATCGAAAAAAGACAGCGGCAAACGTCATCGTAAGCGAGCTTTGGAAGGCCGCCCGGAACGAAGCGCAAACAGGGGGAGGAAGCGTATGCTCTTAAACCGATCAAGCAGCGGGGGCCGATGGCGCATTCGCCCGGACGGCCTAGCCAAAGTGACAGGAAGCTTAGCTTATTTAACGGACATGACCCATGATCAAATGCTATATGGCCTTGTCCTTCGCAGTGAACATCCGCATGCCCGAATCCTATCTATCCATACGGACAAAGCCAAGCAATTGCCGGGGGTTCATGCGGTGTTAACCTATTTGGACGTTCCCGGACTAAATGCTTTCGGGATCGCTCATCCGGATCAGCCGGTTTTATGCGAGGATTTTGTGCGGTACGTCGGCGATGCGCTTGCCGCGGTGGCGGCAGAGTCGCTTGCCATTGCACAGCATGCGCTTGAGCTGATCGAATTGGAATACGAAATTTTGCAAATAGTGGATGATCCCGAAAAGGCGCTCTTGCATGATGCGCCGAAGCTGCATCCCCAGGGGAACGCGATGCACAGGACCTCATTCTCCAGAGGGGATCCGGACGAAGGCTTTAAACAATGTGCGCATATCGTGGAAGAGACCTACGTTACTCCTCGCCAAATGCATACCTACATGGAAACGGAAGGCGGCTTATTCGTTCCGGGCAATGACGGACGGTTGACGGTTTACTCCCCTACGCAGCATGGGTTCATGGATCGTATGCAGTTGGCCCGGATTCTTTCGAAGCCGCAGGAAGACATTCGAATCGTATCGAGTCCCATCGGAGGCTCTTTTGGCGGGAAGGATGAGCTGAACGTGCAGCCCTACGGGGCACTGCTGGCCGTGAAGACCGGCAGACCGATCAAGATGCATAATTCACGCCAAGAATCGGTTCGCGCTGGCTTAAAACGCCATCCCATGAAAATATCGATGAAAACAGGCGTAGATGAGAAGGGCAAATTGGTGGCGCATCAAGTCAACATCCTATCGGACACCGGGCCCTATTCAACGCTGGGGGCAGAGGTGCTGAATTTCGCGACCGAGCATGTCATTGGCCCTTATAAGTACGGGCATTTGGATGTTAAAGGCGTATCGGTATTTACGAACAACGGAATGTCAGGGGAATTCCGGGGGTTTGGCGGCAACCAGGCGATTTTCGCATTGGAGGGCCAAATGGATCGCCTAGCGGAACGGCTGGGCATGGAGCCATGGGCTTTCCGGAAGCTGAATATGCGGAAATTAGAGGATCCCGGTCCATTCGATCAGCCGATTGCCATGACGGAGGGTGCCGAGCAGGTGTGGCGGGCCATCGAAAAGAGTGATTTGTGGCAGGAGAGGTCGGCTTCGAATGAGCCGGAATCGACGAGTTCAGAACCGTGGATAAAAACGGGAATAGGCGCTGCGTTTACGATGCATGGCGCAGGACTCGGCGTAGGCATTCCCGATCCGGCCGGCGGACGATTGGCGCTTGCCCCCGACGGGAAAATCGAAGCGGTATTCGGCTACGAGGAGTTCGGCCAAGGTCTCATTGCAACGTTGGAGCAAATGCTTATCGAGCAGTATGGCTTTGGCCCGGGAGATATCCGGATCATAATCGGCGATACCGATATTGTGCCTGACAGCGGATCTACGACGGCTTCGCGCGCGACCGCGATGATGTGGAAGACGCTGCAAAGGCTGAAGAAGCCATTTACGGAGCAGCTGCTCATGCGGGCAGAAACGCTGCTGAACCGTTCCGCAGAGGAGCTCCGACTTAGTGAAGGCGGGATAAAAGGCGTATCGCATGAGTCGCTGCTGCTTACCTATGAGGAGCTCGCAAAAGGCAATGACCCTCCGATCCGCTGCGAAACTTCTTTTTCCTTCCCGATATCTTCAACAGACCGGGTAGGCGCCCATTTTATGTACACTTATTCAGCTGTCGCGGTCAAGGTCGAGCTTAACGCGCTGACGGGACGGGTGAGGGTACTGCAGCAATATCATGCGGTTGCGGCTGGGCCGGTCGTAAACCCGCAGGGCTATCTCGGGCAAATCGAGGGCGGCAGCAGCATGGCGCTTGGCTTTACGCTAATGGAGGATGCCGTGATGGATAGGGGACATTATATCACGCGTAACCTGGATACGTATTTGGTACCGACGATCGTTGATCAGCAGGGACAGGTGGAGGTCGAGCCGATTGAGCATTTGCCGGAAAATGACGAATACGGCCCGCGCGGCATTGGCGAGGTCGGGTCCGTAACCTTGGCGCCGGCCATAGCTGCGGCAGTGCGCCAGGCAAGCGGCAAATGGGTGACAAAATTACCGATTGAGCCGAGTTTCTTGCAGGAGGAACCATTTTTTCTGATGAAGGAGTGATCGGCAATGAGCGATAAAACTGAACCTGTTCAAACGCCGTTTGCGCTCCAATGCATCATTAACGGCAGTGTTAATACGATGGAGACGGAGGCATCCGCCAGGTTGCTCACTCTGATACGGGATGAGCTGGGGCTGACCGGCACGAAGCGTTCATGCGAAATCGGCCGCTGCGGCGCATGCATGGTGCTGATGGACGGGAAAGCCGTTAATTCTTGCTTAACGATGGCCTATCAATGCTCGGGAAAAAGCATCACGACGATCGAAGGGATAGCTGAAGGCGGAATCGACCCGATTCAGCAAGCATTTCTGGAGGAGGGCGGCTTTCAATGCGGTTATTGCACACCGGGTATGATCGTATCGGTTAAAGCGCTGCTGGATGGCCATCCAAATCCCTCGGATGAAGAGATCGCTGAAGCCTTATCGGGAAATATTTGCCGCTGTACCGGCTACGGCGGGATATGGCGGGCAGTAAAACGAGCCATGGAAGGGAGGCGTCCAACGACATGACAAATCGGAATCCGCATTTATTTTATTTATTGGAAAGCATCGAAGTGTCGCGGCAGGCCAGGGAAGCCGGGAATACGCCTTTTGGCGCGATATTGGTAAACGCAGAAGGCGAAATCGTGCTCAAGCAGGGGAATGTGGAAATTACGGAATCCAACTGCACCGGCCACGCGGAAAGAACGCTTATGGAAGCAGCGTCGAAACGATACAGCAAAGACGAGCTTTGGCGTTTTACGCTCTACACGACGGCAGAGCCGTGCGCGATGTGTGCCGGCTCCATTTATTGGGGAAATGTCGGCACGGTCGTTTACGGCATTTCCGAAAAACGCTTGGCGCAGTTAACGGGCGATGATGAACAAAACCCGACGCTGGATTTACCCTGCCGGATCGTATTTGCACAGGGAAGAAAGGCCATTCAAGTCTTCGGCCCGTTTCCGGAGGTTGAGGAAGCAGCCGTGGCTGTCCATGAGGGGTATTGGACATGAAACTAACGATGGAACAAATAAACGGGAGCAGTCGCGTGCAATTCATCGAGTGGCTTGGCGCGATTTTCGAGCATTCGCCATGGGTGGCATCCTCCGCTTTTCATGCTAGGCCATTTGATTCCGTCCATGCCCTGCATACCGCGATGATCAATGTCGTACGTGAATCCCGGGCCGAGACGATCCTTGATTTATTGCGCGCGCATCCCGATCTCGGAACGCGGCTAGCGGTTGCGGAGTTCTCCGCTTTGGAGCAGCAGGGGGCTGGCCTTGACCGGTTATCTGCAGAGGAGTATGCGCATTTCTACGGCTTAAATCAGACCTATGTCCATACGTTTGGATTCCCGTTCATTCTCGCGGTGAGAGGAAAGAACAAGGAACAAATCCTTGAAGCGATGGAAGCGAGAGTTCGGAATTCTACTGCGGAAGAATTGGAGCAGGCCTTGCGTGAAATTGAGAAAATATCCGGGTTTCGTTTAAAAGATCTCATCATAGAGTAGAGAGAGGACGGAGGATTATGCTAAAATTACGCAGCGGCCGCACGCTTTATTATGGAAAAGGGGATGTGCTGAGCTACCGGACCTACGCCGCCCCGCTCGTTGTCCAAGCGATACCCCAATCGCCGTTTACGGGTGACAGCAACATTATTTTTGCCCATAACATAACTTTCTCGGTCAGCAGCGAAGTTCTGCTAACCTCGTTCACCGAAGGGGACAATTCGCAGGTCGTAGCAACGGACTCGATGAAAAATTTCATTTTGCGCCAAACGGCACAATTTGGCGGTAGCACGACAGAGGGACTCATCGCGTTCATCAGCGAACGGTTTCTGGAGCGTTATCCGCATATTGATGCCATTGAAATTAAAGCGGACCGCCTCCCGTTCAGCCCGGTTACGGTAGCCGAAGGAAGCGGCTGGAGCGACAGCCCGCTCGTATTTCGCCGTTCGCATAATGAGCAT
Source organism: Paenibacillus sp. LPE1-1-1.1 (assembly GCF_040676435.1). Lineage (NCBI taxonomy): Bacteria > Bacillati > Bacillota > Bacilli > Caryophanales > Paenibacillaceae > Paenibacillus > Paenibacillus sp. LPE1-1-1.1. Next base: position 62,606 of record NZ_JBEGHY010000001.1, on the reverse strand, counting down.
GCCAGCGCATCGCAAAAATGGATACGCACAGGCGGCGGGATCTCGCTCGCGGAGCAAGAGTGCGCATTGTCGCATATTCAGCTCATTAAGGTAAGCGGAAGCTCGTTTTACGGCTTCGTACGCGATGAATATACCACCTTGCCCGAGAGCTTCGACCGCCCTTTGTTTATATTCCTTGATATCTATTGGACTTATGAGGAAGCTGAGGATGCATCCGACTGCTCCCGCAGCCGCTATGTTCCTTCCGAGCAGATTCATGATCTGGCCCATACGCAGTTCCATTCCGAAAATTCGCCGTCTATTCAATATTTAATCTATCAAATCGGACTCAGCATTTTAAAAACCTTTCCGCAGCTGGCTGAGGTTCGTTTCGAATCGAATAACCGTACCTGGGAGACGGTCGTCGAGCCGGAAAACGCGACGGCTGCAGGCGTATACACGGAGCCTCGTCCGCCATATGGCTTCCAAGGCTTCACTCTGACGAAGGCTGATTTGGAGGAGGGGGGAGAGCCGTCATGAGCGGCCGGATAACGACGCATGTACTGGATCTAGCAGGCGGAAAACCCGTTGCGGGAATATCGCTAGAGCTGTGGTATTTGGGCGTGGCAGCGGGAGCGGAGCAGTCTCCCAGTCTCATTGGGGCGTATAAAACGAATGCAGACGGGAGAATAGATCAGCCTCTTCTGGCAGGGGATGAGATACAGCCGGGGGTTTACGAGCTTATTTTTGCTGCTGGCGAATATTTTGGCCGTATGGAGCATCTATCTGCTATCTCAGATAGTATATTTGATTTCATTCCGATTCGATTCCGGATTCAGGATGCAAGTAAGCACTATCATGTGCCTTTATTAGTAGCTCCCGGAGGGTACAGTACGTATCGCGGGAGCTAGATCCCGCTTCGGGATGTATATGAGCGGTAACGAAGGTGAATGAATATACCGAAAGGGGATTTGGCGATGACGTTAATAAATGAACAATCGGCAGCTGTAAGGACGTTATTGTCGCAGCTGCCAAAGGTCGATTTGCATGTGCATCTAGACGGGAGCATAAAGCCGGAAACATTGCGAGAGCTTGCTAACGAGCAAGGAAATCCATTATCGGTCAGCTCGCATGAGGAGCTGCTCAATCATATGCAAGTAAGCGAGCACTGTGAGAGCTTGACGGAATATTTGAGCAAGTTTAGTTATGTACTGCCTTATTTGCAAACCGGAGCAGCGCTGGAGAGAGCAGCATTCGAGGTTGTTGAGCAGGCTGCCATGCAGCGCATTCATTATATCGAGGTGCGCTTCGCGCCACAGCTCCATCGCATGGAAGGATTAACCCTTTATGAAGTAATCGATCATGTTATTCACGGGCTGCAGCGCGGGGAGCAAGCTTTTGGAATGACGGCGAGAGCGATCATCATCTGTATGAGGAATCATTCCTATGATTTGAATAAGGACGTTGTGCTAGAAGCAGCGCGATTTTATAAAAAAGGGGTCGTTGCCGTCGATTTGGCTGGGGACGAGGCTTCTTTTCCGGCGGAGCTGTTCCAGCAGCTGTTCGCGGATGTCCGTCAGCACGGAATGCCAGTGACGATTCATGCGGGCGAGGCGGCCGGCGCGGAAAATGTAAGAGTCGCCATCACAAGCTTGGGCGCCGTGAGAATCGGACATGGCGTACGGATGCTGGAAGACCCCGAAGTCGTTTCACTTGTCAAAGAGCGCCAAATTCCGCTTGAGATGTGTCCGCTAAGCAATTTGCAGACAAAGGCTGTTCCAAGCTGGGACGCCTATCCTCTTCGCCGATACTTAGAGCAAGGAATTGCCGTTACGGTAAACACGGATAATATGACGGTCTCGGACACGACGATCCAGAAGGAATACGAGCTGCTGATGGAGCATCTTGGACTTTCGATGACCGAGGTGGCCCACGTGATCATGAATGGCGTCCGCGCGGCATTTTTAACGGGCAGCGAGAAGGATTCGCTGATCAGAAGGTATGAAGAAGAATTAAGGGCCTTGGGCTTGGAAGTATAGGAATCAATAAAATGCTTGTTACGATTATAGAGGCTTCACGTCAGATATTGGACGTGGAGTCTTTTTTGTTAGCTGCGTGCAAGATAGTTTCGAAATAAAAGCAATGTTGCTATACTGAAAGGAATTATTGTGATATTCCGGATAATCATGGAGGTGATGCAGACATGATGAAATTACGCGATGGCATTTTGGGGCTATGCGTCGGCGACGCGCTAGGCGTTCCCGTCGAATTTCTGTCACGTCAAGCTTTACAGAAAAAACCTTTAACGGATATGGTCGGCTATGGCACACATTCGCAGCCGGCAGGAACATGGTCTGATGACAGCTCGCTCGTCTTTTGCCTAATGGAAAGCGCAGCAGCTTTTCCTCAAATCGATCTTTATGATCTTGCGGAAAGGTTTGTTAAGTGGCTGGAGCATGGCTATTGGACGCCGCATGGCGAGACCTTTGATGTCGGAATCGCAACCGCGGCCGCAATCGGAAGGTACAAACAAATGTGCATCCGACCTGACCTGGCAGGCGGAACACAGCTGCAAGACAACGGAAACGGTTCGTTAATGCGTATACTGCCGCTCGCTTACGTATTGAAGGAAGAAACCCCCGAGGATCGGCTTGCTGTCGTTTCCAAGGTTTCCGCGATCACGCATGCGCATCAGATCTCAATAATGGCATGCGTCATCTACCTAGAGCTTGCGATTCATTTGATTGACGGCTTAGATCCGGAGACAAGCATGCGGAAAATGAGAGAGACGGCTGCGGAGCTATTCAAGGAATCACGCCCTGAACATAAGAAATGCTTTGAGCGCGTGCTTGAAGGTGATTTGTCGCTTCTAAAGCAGGAGGATGTGCAGTCTTCCGGATATGTCGTACACACGCTGGAAGCAAGTATCTGGAGTTTGCTGACCACAGGCAGCTACGCCGAAGCCGTCCTTCGGTCTGTGAATTTGGGCGAGGATACGGATACGACAGGGGCGGTTACCGGCGGCTTGGCAGGTATCTGCTACGGCTTGGATGCTATTCCCGAAAACTGGCTTCAGCAGCTGGCTCGGCGCGATGAGATTGAAGAGTTGTGCATCCGCTTTGAACAAGCAATTGGCTAAACCATATAAGGAGGTGACGGGATGACACAGCAAGCCGCGCGGGCAAAACAAATATTTACCGACCATTACGGCAATTATTTTCAAATGCATCGCGAAGGAAATTACGAAGAGTACAAGACTTACGAGATAACGAAGGAACAAGAAGCCGCTTGGTATGCGGAATTAATCGAAATGAACGTAAACGGGCTTTCCATTCGAAACTGGGATGCAGTAATTCAACTGCTCTTGGTCGCAAAAAACCATCCGGACAGCCATATTTTAGAACGAATCATCGCATTCGCCTCCCGGCATGTTATGTCCTCGGACAGCATTGTAAAGCTTATGTACGCCGAGCATATTATTGAAATCATAAAGCTGGTCAAGAGCAAAGCAGAAACCGAACTGCTTCATAGAGCGTATAAAACCGCTGCCCAAATCTTGGATGACATTATGTCAAAGCCATTGATTGCCGATCCGGGCCATGACTTGCAATCCTTGGGACTAAAGGATAAAAGGTCTCTGAATCAGCGTGCGGGTAAAAATATAGAAGTGATTAAAGAGCTGCTGGCTTCGGATTATTAAGTTAGGTTATTTTGCGCCGCGCCGGATTGACCGGACAAAACTTGAATATGGAGGTGCAGCCGTGATGGGAAAAGTCGAGCTGACCGTTGTTTCGCCTGAAAATGAAGACTTACGGCAGCTGATCCGTCAACTCGATATGGATTTGCTTCAGCGCTACCCGGCAGAGGAAATATTCGGCATTGATTTCTCGGATGCCAAGGTTAACGATATCTTATTCATCGTTGCTTATGTAAACGGAACGCCAGTCGGATGCGGGGCTATTAAGCCGATTGATGGAACAGCCTGCGAGCTGAAACGGTTTTTCGTGGAAGAAGCTTACCGGAATAAAGGGATAGCGAAACTGATCTTATGGGAGCTGGAAGACAGGGCGAGACGAATGGATTTTCGCAGCATAAAGCTGGAAGCGGGGGAAGGACAGCCCGAGGCATTAAACTTTTATAGGAAGCATGGATACGGATTGATCGATCGATTCGGTCCTTATGTGGATTGTGAAAGCAGTGTTTGTTATGAGAAAAAGCTATAACTGCTGATGGGAGTTGTAGGCATGAGCGACAGGATCCGTTATATCCGGGAAGAAGAGAAAAAGTATCATGAAGCCTGTTATGAGCAAAACCGATTATTCGAAGAAGGCTCATGGCTGCATAAGCCAGTGAAAACCGTTTTAAATTTGCTTGCTTTATTCGATGGTGCCGAACCTCTTTCCGTGCTGGACTTAGGCTGCGGAGTCGGGAGAAACAGCATTCCGATTGCGAAGGCAATCCAAGAGCATCATAGAAATGGCCAAGTGGTTTGCGTCGATCTGTTGGAATCGGCATTGCTCAAGCTCAGCTCCTACGGCAGGCAGCATGGCGTAAGCGAGTGGTTAAAGCCGGTTGCATGCGATATTGGAGATTATGCGATTCCGTGGAAGGAGTTTGATTATATCGTCGCTGTTTCCTCGCTTGAGCATGTAAGATCGGAAACAGAATTTATGAAAGTTTTGGGTCAAATGAACAGAGGTACGAAAGCAAAGGGTATAAACTGTATCATATTGAATACGAACATTGTAGAGCTTGATCAGCAAAGCGGGGAAAGCTTGCTTCCGCTCGTCGAGATAAACCTGGATACAGCGGCGGCTGAACAATTGCTGCGAGAGGCCTATTCAGGCTGGGAGGTATTGGACACGCACGTAAAACCTCTGGCATTTTCAATCGTTAGGAACGAACGGGCTATTTTGTTGAAAAGCGACTGCTTGACGTACGTAGTCAGGAAAATGAAAAGTAAATCGGGTGAACAATAATAGGAATGGGGGAGTTACGGTGGATTTTAATACTCCGAATAATGATTCATCTGCACAATCGGCGCTAAAAAACCATTATATCCAAAGCTGGAATCATATCGCGTGGGCAAACGAACAAGTCATTGAAGCCCTTCAAAAGAGCGGGCAACCGTTACCGTTAGCAAAGCCTTTAAGCTTGCTTTGCCATATTCTTTCGGCGGAGAAGGTGTGGCTTACGCGCATAAACGGAGAGGATGCTTCCAATATTTCCATATGGCCAACCTTTTCCTTAGAGGAATGTGAGCATTTGGCAGAACAAAATAAAAAAGGATATCAAGCGTTGTTTCATCGACTTGGCGAAGCTGATTTTGCTGCTGTTATCTCGTATAAAAATAGTCAGGGAACGCCGTTTTCGACGGTGCTAAGCGATATTTTGACCCATGTTTCACTGCATGGCAGCTATCATCGCGGTCAAATCGCTTCGCAGCTAAGGGAAGCGGGCTTTGAGCCTGCAGCGACGGATTACATCATCTACATCAGACAGCAGCAGCTTGAATAACAGACTGCCGATTTTTAATTTGAAGTTGAATATCGCGAAGGTAATCGTTAGTATAGAACAGTGATAGCTGTTACATATTGGGGTGTTGCTCGTGATCATTTGGATTAATGGCGCCTTTGGGGCGGGTAAGACGCAGACAGCGCATGAATTGCATAGAAGATTGGAACATTCTTACCTTTACGATCCGGAAAACGCGGGTTATTTTATCAGGAAGAATACGCCATCCTCGACGCATAAAAGCGACTTTCAACAATATCCCATGTGGCGAGACATGAATTATGCGATGCTGAAGCATCTGGACGAGGACTATGATGGTATCATTATTGTGCCGATGACGCTCGTAGATCCTCCTTTTTTTGATGAAATTGTAGGACGCCTCCGAGATAGCGGGGCAGACGTTCATCATTATGCGCTATGCGCTTCTGAAGCCACGATAAAGAAAAGGCTTCGGGGCAGAGGCGAGCGTCCAAATTGTTGGGCGGAGCAGCAAATGGCAAGATGCGTGAGCGGGCTCGCGGATGCCCGATTCGGGCATCATGTAGACACGGAGCATTCATCGGTCAGCGAGATCGCAGAGCAGATTGCGGCAATGTCAAAGCTCAGCTTGCTGCCGGATCACAGAAGCAAAATCAAGAAAGCGTATGACCGCGTTCTAACGCAGGTTAAACATATACGATTTTAAGCAGGGAAGAACAACTAGGAGGAACAGCATGTCTAACTTAATGAACAACAAAGTAATCGTGATTATGGGTGTCGCCAATGACCGCAGCATTGCATGGGGAGTTGCGAAGTCGCTGCATAATCAAGGGGCTAAGCTTATTTTCACCTACCGCAAAGAAAGATCGTTGGATAAGCTGAACAAGCTGCTTGAGCAGCATCAAATTGATGCGCTGCAAAAGGTATCCTGCGATGTGCTCGATGATTACAGCATAACGGCGGCCTTTGAAGAAATACAAAAAAACACGGGCGTCATTCACGGCGTGGTTCATTCCGTTGCTTTTGCCGATAAGGATGAGCTTCAGGGAGAATACGTTGACACGACGAGAGAAGGTTATTTGCTGGCGCAGAACTCAAGCTCTTATTCCTTGGTCGCTGTTGCCCGCGAAGCGAAGAAGCTGATGACCGAAGGCGGCAGCATCGTAACCCAAACCTACATCGGGGCGGAGCGGGTCGTGAAAAACTATAACGTAATGGGCGTAGCGAAAGCCGCTCTCGAAGCCAGCGTGATGTACTTGGCCGAAGACCTTGGCAAATACGGCATTCGCGTAAATGCCGTTTCTGCCGGTCCAATTCGCACGCTTGCCGCTAAAGGCGTTTCCGGCTTTAATGACATTATGTCCACGATAGAAGAAAGAGCTCCGCTTCGCCGCAATATTGACCAGGAGGAAGTTGGCGACGCAACGATGTTTTTGCTGAGCAGCTTATCCAGAGGCATAACGGGAGAAGTGCTTCACGTGGATGCCGGCTACCATATTCTCGGTTTGTAGGGTTAATAGAAGTAAAAGGCTCAGATCCTGTGTGTGGATCTGAGCCTTTTTCGTTTATTTGGCTTGCAGCGCGGCATTGATTTGACGGTTGACGGCCTTCACGTCAACGGATGCAACCGATGTATCCTGCAGCTTGTATTTTTCTTTTAAGCTGAGAATACGGTAAACGCTTTGATCCAGCATATCCTTCGTAATGAGTCCGTCACGCGCGCTAAGCTTCAACGCTTTGAGTACTGAAACCTGCGTTTGATAATCGTGGCCGACCAGAATCATATCACTGCCGGCTTGAATGGAACGGACAGCCGCTTCTCCCACGTCGAAATGTCCGGTAATGCCGCCCATGGTCATATCATCCGTTATGACGACCCCATCATAACCCAGGTCCACGCGCAAAATATCCGTGATCATCGTTTTGGAGAGCGAGGCCGGATTGTTTTTATCGATTTTCGGAATTAACAAATGTGCGATCATGATGGCATCCGCATCCTGCTTGATGGCTTCAACGAATGGAAGCAATTCAAATGCTTCCAGCTCAGCCAAGGATTTGTTAACGACAGGCAGTTCTAAATGAGAGTCTACCGACGTATCCCCATGGCCAGGAAAATGCTTAACGACGGCTGCAACTTGCTTGGATTGGATCGCTTTCATCGTTTCGATGCCATGCATACTGACCGTCTCGGGATTGGCGCCAAAGGAACGATTGCCGATAACGGGATTATTTGGATTGCTGTTAATATCCAGTACCGGCGCAAAATCCATATTAAAGCCGAGTGCGCTAACCTCTGCGCCTAGTGCCTCGCCGATCTTACGGGTGTACGCGATGCGGTCCGCGCGTCCAACCTCGGCTGCAGGGGGGATTTTTGTGAATTCCGAAGGCATTCGGCTGACTTTTCCGCCTTCTTGATCGATGCTTAGCCAAAGCGGTGTTTGGCTGCCTGCATTTTTTTTCTTTAATTGATTCAACAGTTTAACGGTTTGCGCAGCGTCCGTAATATTATCTTTATATAAGATAAATCCGCTAACATGGTACTTATCGATCATCTCGCCCGCTTGCGCCTGCACCGTTGTGCCTTCCATGCCTACGAGCACCAGCTGGCCTATCTTTTCATCTAACGTCATGCTGGCTATTTGCTCCTTGAGCGGGTCTGCCGCTTCGGTCGGCGCAAGGGTTGGGGCGACGGTCGGATGGATTGTAGGCTGCGCAGCAGGACTTGCGCCGGGGCTTGGGATTGGTGAAGGCGTTATATGATTAGCTGCGTTATTCTGGCTGCAGCCGGAACAAATCATCAACAGCGCAAGGATGGAGACTGCTTGTTTGATCATCGAAAATTCCTCCCTGGATGCAATATCCCCTTGATCGGAGTTTCGCATACCTGACATCTATCAATAATCCTAACGTTAATACGAACTTATTTGTTGCAGATCCTTAGGCTGGACATGATCAGCGGGTAACCTGTAATCGAATATTCCGCCTTTTCTTATCATAAGCTTTATAGGTCGTGAATGCATCGGTTTACATAATAAAGGGTGAGGAGGCGGATTATGAAAGACCAATCGCGGGATGAACAAGATTGGAATGCCCGAATCCCTCAGCCAATAAGGAAAAGCGACGGAGCGGGAAATGTGGACCGTGGTCCCCGTGATATCATGCGCGACATTGAAAATCCCGATATGTTCATACCGCCCGTTACAGATGCAGGCCTGCTTCCCAATTTGAAATTCTCGTTTTCGGATACGCATATGCAGTTGAATCAAGGCGGCTGGTCGCGCGAAATTACTGTTCGCGATTTCCCGATATCAACGACGATCGCGGCAGTCAACATGAGCTTAACGGCTGGCGGCGTACGGGAATTGCACTGGCATCAGCAGGCGGAATGGGCTTACATGCTTCTTGGCAGCGCACGAATTACATCCGTAGACCAAGCAGGCCGAAATTTTATAGCCGACATTGGAGAAGGGGATCTTTGGTATTTTCCGCCAGGCATTCCCCATTCGATTCAAGGGCTGGAAAACGGATGTGAATTTCTGCTCGTTTTCGATGACGGCAGCTTCTCCGACCTAAATACGTTATCGTTATCGGATTGGTTCGCCCATACGCCAAAGGAAGTGCTATCAGCCAACTTCGGCGTACCGGAGAGCGCGTTCGATCACATTCCTAAAGAGCAAGTATATATTTATCAGGATCATGTTCCTGGCTCTCTGGAGAGTCAGAAGGTCCAATCGCCTTACGGTACGATCCCGCTTAGCTTTACGCACCGCTTGTTAGCGCAACCTCCGATTCGGACGCCGGGAGGCAGCGTGCGTATTGTGGATTCCTCCAACTTTCCGATTTCGAAGACGATTGCAGCAGCTTTGGTTGAGGTGGAGCCCGGAGGTATGAGAGAGCTTCATTGGCATCCGAATAATGATGAGTGGCAGTACTATTTGGCCGGACAGGGGAGAATGACGGTATTTGCAGGTAACGGGATTGCCCGCACCTTTAATTACCGGGCAGGCGACGTAGGTTACGTTCCTTTTGCCAATGGTCATTACATTCAAAATACTGGCGATGATTCGCTGTGGTTTTTGGAGATGTTCAAAAGCGACCGATTCGTGGATGTGTCTTTAAATCAATGGCTGGCCTTAACCCCAAGGGAATTGGTTCAGCGGAATGTGAATGTCGGGCCCGAGCTGCTTGATGCGCTTCACAAAGAAAAACGGCCAGTCGTCAAATACCCAGGCTTTACCTATGAACCGTAGAAAACGACGGATGATCAAAAAAAGACTTTCCTGCCAGCCGAATGGGCTGCTGGAAAGTCTTTTTTTATTTATTAAAGATGTTCTCTTCCAAGACATCATGTTTGTCTCCGAACACTCTAACAATATGATTTTCTCCCCATGCAGAGAGCGCGTCCAAAATACTTTTTAAGCTTTGTCCGTAATCGGTGAGCTGGTATTCAACCTTTGGAGGGACTTGGTTATAGACGATACGTTCGATAATGCTTGCGTCCTCAAGCTCTCGAAGTTGCTGCGTCAGCATCTTCTGGGTGATTTCCGGAAGCAGGCGCTTCAGCTCGCTTGTGCGCTTCTTGCCGTGCGTCAAATGGCAGAGGATAATGCATTTCCATTTGCCTCCGATGACTTCAAGCGTCGCTTCTACCGGAACATTATATTTCTTTTTTATCAAAAGCCATTCTCCCTTACCGAAATTTATAGGTACTTTTAAGTACCTATAGTACTTTTAAGTACGTACTGTTCATTTTCTTTCGCATAAACGATAATAACATTCATCGGCCGATCAATGCTACACATTAGATTAGATAAAAGGAATGGGATTGGGGAGAAACTTTATGACAATAGAGAAAAAAAGAAGCACTTTAGCTCTTCTGGCTCTCGCGGTCAGCGCATTCGCTATCGGAACGACGGAATTCATTAGCGTCGGACTGCTGCCGCTTATTTCAGAGGATTTGAATATATCGGTTACGACGGCAGGTTTGACCGTTACGTTATATGCGCTGGGCGTTACTTTCGGAGCTCCTATTCTTACATCCTTAACGACTAGAATACCGCGTAAAGCGTTGTTGCTTTGGATCATGGTCATTTTTATTATCGGCAATACGCTCGCAGCAGCTTCTTCTTCCGTTGAGCTTCTGCTAATTGCGAGAATCATATCTGCTCTCTCGCATGGCGTGTTTATGTCGATCGGATCAACGATCGCTGCAGACGTCGTTCCCCCGAACCGAAGGGCGAGCGCCATCGCCATCATGTTTACGGGTCTTACCGTTGCCACGATAACGGGGGTTCCGATTGGAACGTTTATCGGGCAGCAGCTTGGCTGGAGGGCAGCCTTTGTCGCAATCGTAATCGTCGGAATTGTTGCTTTTGTTGCAAACAGCATTCTTGTTCCGTCCGATTTGCGAAAAGGAACGCCTACTACCCTTGGTGAACAGTTCAAACTGTTTACGAATGGACGATTGCTGCTTATCTTTATCATTACCGCATTAGGTTATGGCGGCACATTTGCAGTCTTTACTTATTTAACCCCTTTGCTTCAGGAAATAACCGGATTTCAGGAGAAACATGTTACCGTGATCTTGCTTCTCTATGGCATCGCTATCGCGATAGGCAATGTGATAGGAGGAAAGCTTGCTAACCGAAAGCCGTTAAAAGCGTTATTTTATATGTTTATCATACAAGCCGTTATTCTATTCTTGCTGACCTTTACTGCTCCGTTTAAAATAGCGGCATTGCTTACGATCGTGGCAATGGGGCTGTTCCATTTCATGAATGTGGCAGGGCTGCAGGTGTACGTAGTTATGCTTGCCGAACGGATCATGCCCGGTGGCGTTGACGTTGCATCTGCGATCAATATTGCAGCATTTAACGCAGGGATTGCAATTGGCGCTTATTTGGGAGGCGTCGTAACGGACTCGATGGGTCTCATTCACACCTCATGGTTTGGAGGCATTATGGTAATAGCGGCCGTTATCCTGACCGGCTCGAGCATGAAGCTTGAGCAAAAAGACAACACAACAGAAGTAATATCATAATTGGGAGGTTTTTATATAATGAAACATTTACAAGCAACGACGACATTGCATAACGGAGCAGCCATGCCGTGGTTTGGACTCGGCGTATTTAAAGTCGAAGAGGGAGCAGAGCTTGAAAACGCGGTAGCTGCCGCCATCAAGCACGGATATAGAAGCATCGATACCGCGGCCATCTATGGCAATGAAGCCGGCGTTGGGCGGGGCATAGCGCTGGGCTTGCGGCAGGCAGGAATCGAAAGATCGGAACTATTTGTTACTTCTAAGGTGTGGAATGCTGATTTAGGCTATGAATCGACCCTTGCGGCTTATGAAACAAGTCTAAATAAGCTCGGTCTGGATTACCTGGATTTGTATCTCATCCACTGGCCAGTGGAAGGGAAATTCCAAGAGGCATGGCGTGCTTTAGAAGCCTTGTACGAGCAAGGCAGGGTAAAAGCAATTGGCGTAAGCAATTTTCAAACGCATCATCTAGACACTTTAATGGCAGCCGCCAAAATCAAGCCTATGGTCAATCAGGTGGAATATCATCCCCGTTTGACGCAGACGGAGCTAAGAAGCTACTGCAATCAGCATGGCATCCAGTTAGAGGCTTGGTCGCCGTTAATGCAAGGGCAGCTTCTCAAAAACCCGCTCCTTCTTGAAATCGCGGCAAGCTATCATAAAACAGCTGCTCAAATCATTCTGCGTTGGGATTTGCAAAACGGCGTGGTAACGATCCCGAAATCAACCAAGGAAGCCAGAATCGCTTCCAATGCGGATATATTTGATTTCGAGCTTTCCAGCGAGCATATGGAACAGATCAGCGGGTTGAATGAAAATACCCGGGTAGGTCCGGATCCCGATAACTTCGATTTTTAAAATGGAACGAAAGACAAAGAATTCATTTTCTTTGTCTTTTTTTCTGTTCATTTTTATCCTCCGCAGAAGCCTACTCAACCAAAGCCGAAATGTGATAAAATATTTCCAAGAAGAATGGGGAGATTTATCGAGATGCTGAAATACAATATTTGTTTTATTAAGCGCGGTGAAGAAATATTGCTGCTCAATCGGGAGAGAGCAAGCTGGATGGGCTGCTGGAACGGGGTAGGCGGTAAGCTGGATCCTTCAGAGACGCCGCGGGCGGCCATGATCCGTGAGCTGGAAGAGGAAACGGGAATACAATCATATGAGCTGCACTTTAAAGGTTTGGTTACTTGGAAAGGCGATGATTTTGATTACGGCGGCATGTATGCTTATATCGCTGAGGTTCCGCCTGACTTTGTATACCCGACACCGAGAAAAACGGATGAAGGCATATTAGATTGGAAACAAATCGATTGGATTATGAACGCTGACAATGCCGGCATCGTGTCCAATATCCCGATAACCTTGCCTTATATGCTGGATGAGGCCAATTGCTTCGACCATCATTGTTTGTATAGGCAGGATAAGCTTCGCGAGATTGTTCATAGCGAGGTTTCCTCAAGCCTTGAAACCGACGATACGGTTAGGGCGCTCTATCTAGATAAGTATGCCTCCAAAGCTGGAAGCGTGAGTCGAAGATATCTTGAAAATGCAAGATTTTCAGGATAGGGTTGATTTACATAGACCTTTAGGTTATTTTTCTAAAGAGAATGTAAACACATAGAAATTAAAGAATAGAGGAATGACGTTGAAGTTTAGACCCTGTATCGATTTGCATGACGGGAAAGTGAAACAAATTGTCGGTGAAACGCTCAATACTGAAATCATAGAAAATTTTGTATCGAAGAAGAATTCTGCTTACTATGCGGAGCTCTTTAAAAAGGATGCGTTGACTGGCGGCCATGTGATTATGCTCGGCGGCGGCAATGAAGCGGCTGCGGTATCCGCTCTTGCACATTATCCGGGCGGCTTGCAAATCGGCGGAGGCATCACGGCGGACAATGCTGCCTTTTATTTGGAGAAAGGCGCATCGCATATCATCGTGACTTCTTATATTTTCAAGGATGGATTATTAAATGAAGACCATCTTGCCAAAATCGTATCGGAGGCCGGAAAGGATCGGTTAGTTATCGATCTTAGCTGCAAGGAGAAAGATGGCAAATGGTTCGTCGTCACGAATCAATGGAAACAGTTCAGCGACTTTGAAGTGAACAAAGAAAATATTCAATTCCTTGAACAATATTGCAATGAATTTCTAGTTCATGCCGTGGATGTCGAGGGCAAGCAGCGCGGCATTCAGCAAAGTCTCGTCAGCGCGTTGGCGGACTGGGTAAGTATACCGGCAACGTATGCCGGCGGAGCCAGATCGATTGCGGATATGGATCAATTTGATGAGCTGTCGAACGGTAAGCTGGATATTACGATTGGCAGCGCGCTTGATATTTTCGGCGGTCATTTATCGTATGAAGAAGTGGTTGCATACAGCAAGCAGAAACAGATGTAACGGGTCTTAATCCCGTAATCTCCATGAGCCCGGCAGCTAGCTAACAATTTGTTGGCTAGTTTTTTTATGACCGATCAAGGTACTTAAGGGCAGCAGCTTCAAAAATACGATACCAAGCTGGTATATGGGGGAACGAAAGCAATGAGACCGGATCATTATAAGCTGATGTACGACTTTGTGAATTGGGCGGGGGAGCAATCGCATATTGAAGGAATCGCGTTGGTCGGCCCTTGCGCTGACGATGAGAACGAAGAAGATTCAAATCTGAGCTTTCTGATCATCACTCCCAAAAAGAAGAAAACGTTGGAGGCTATTCTCCAGCTTCCATTTGAACCGATAGAGCAAGCCTCTCAGGAGGAATACGGACTGCTTTCTTCCATTAAAGTTGTCTATGCAAGCGGAATGGAGGCCGATTACGGCGTCACGGGAGAAGAGTGGCTTCAGATGCCTTTAGAGGACGAGCTAGGGGCAGCGCTAATGAGCGGGTTTAAGGTTATTTGGGAAAGCGAGGAACTTTTTGCCGGACTGCAAAGAGCAATTGCCCTTTATGCCATCGATAAGGAAATGTAAGAAGACTATCCGGTAATCTTTTTTAGTTGTATGATGATGAAAATGATTGGAGTGATAGGACAATGACGGACATTAAAGCGGTCATATTTGATCTGGATAACACTCTTCTAGATCGTTCGGGCACGTTCAAAGCTTTCGCAATTTCCTTTCTTCAACATTATTTTGATCATTTGGAATCCCGTCAGCTGCTGCTAGAGCGGATCATTGAGCTGGATCAAGACGGCTATAAGGATAAGCGGGAACTGTTTGAAGAACTGCTTGCGGAACTGCCATGGGCGAGCAAGCCGGCGCTTTCGGAATTAATGCAATATTACAACGATCATTATGTGAAAAATGCCAAGTTAATGGAACATGCCTGGGATGTCATCAAACATATTCAAAGCAAATATAAAACCGCGCTTATTACGAACGGAAGAAAAGAGATCCAATACGGAAAAATCGATCGCCTGGGATTGAGAGCTTCCTTTGATTTCATTATTGTCTCAGAGGAAGCGGGTTATAAAAAACCGGATAGGCGAATTTTTGAAGCTGCCACAAACGCTCTATCATTACAGCCCGCTCAATGTATTTACATAGGTGACCATCCGGCAAATGATATTGAAGGCGCTTATCAGGCAGGTTTATCCGCGATTTGGATGAAGGTGAACCAGCCTTGGCGAGAAAACCTGATGGCGAAGCCGCTGCATACGATTTCGAAATTGAACGAGCTGTTGTTCTTACTATGAGAGGATGAAGGTATGCGGATATTATTAACGAAGCAAGATTTGAACAGCAAGCAGCTGTCATGGTTATGCGTAAAGTCCATATTGGAGGGGGTCAAAGGAAGAGATCCTTCCGTAAAAGCGGATGCATACAGCCAGCTGAATGAGCATCAGAAAGCGTTATACCTTTTTTATGCATTTCATAATCATACAAATTCAGTCGGTGAATTTTATTGGTTTTCTTCTTATTTTATTGGTGAGCTCAAAGCTTGGCCGGCACTGGTTAAAGGCTTGATGGTCTTTGAATTGAAGGAGCTTGCACAATTTTGCAAGGAATTGGAGCAGTGGGCTGCTGCTTGTTTTATGCAATCCGATGGTATATGGCGGTGTGCGGCGGTATCGGATCTGGATCAAGATGCGTCACTGCTAGCCGAAGTTATGGCATTATATGAACGGTATGTTCTTTTAGCCGGGCAAAGCATCCTGATCATGAACCGCAATGTGCAAAACAACCTTGAGCGATTTTGTTTGATTACAGATGAAGAAGGAATGATTACGATGGATGAAAAATATCCGATAGGCAAATTTAATTGGACAGGCGAAATCCCGGCGTTTCAGCGGGAGATTTGGATTGAGGAGATTGCAAAGCTGCCAGAGCGGCTGCGCGCAAGCCTTGAAGGGCTCACCGAGTTAGAGTTAGACACGCCATACCGTGCCGGCGGCTGGAAAATAAAGCAGGTCGTCCACCATATAGCGGACAGCCATATGAACAGCTATATTCGATTTAAGCTCGCATTAACCGAAGAAACCCCTACGATTAGACCCTATTATGAGGATCGTTGGGCAGAACTGCATGATTCTGTTCAAGCGGATATTGAACTTTCTTTAACGCTCATCGAGCAATTGCACAAGAGATGGGTCATTTTGCTAAAGGGACTGTCGGAATCCGATTTTAAGAAATCCTTTTATCACCCTGAATCTAAGGAGACCTATCCACTGGATTATAATTTAGGCAATTACGCCTGGCATGGCAGCCACCATGTCGCCCATATATGGGCAGGCAGAAACCGCATAGGGAAAGGATGAGCACTTTAAAATGATAATCTATCACACGGATAAAATGATATCCGCAGCGGAGCTCTCGCAGGTTTTTGCCAGCTCCGGCATCAAAAGGCCTTATCAAGATTTGGAACGATTGCAAAAAATGATTGAGAATGCTGATATGCTGGTCAGCGCTTGGGACGGTGAACAGCTAGTCGGCATAGCCCGAGCGGTAACCGATTTTGTCTATTGCTGTTATCTATCTGATCTTGCAGTTAACCAAGATTATCAGAGGCTCGGCATAGGGAAGCAGCTGGTCGAGCGGTTAAAGAAAACGTTAGGACCCGAGGTATCGCTCGTTCTGCTATCTGCCCCTACAGCTGTCGAATATTATCCGCGCATCGGGTTTACGCAAACCGATAAATGTTACCTGATTCCTAGAGTGCGGTAAGAATAGAAATCGTTGCTTCTAAGTAAAGGAGCGGCGGTTTCTTTTTTTGGATCAGAGGTTGGATCCCAGTTGACAATGAAAATGATAATTGTTATCATTAGGTGACTTTTGAGGTGGCCGTTTCGCTTCAAGCCAATATAATTGTCCTACAGGGGGAAGTACAGTGATTAAACGCAACAAGAAGTTTGTATTGGTATTAATGAGTTTGATAGTCATGTCGCTTTGGCTCGCGGCTTGCGGAAGCAATAATAAAAATGAAGCAGCAAACCATGCGGCAACCAATGCGCCTGCAGCAACGGAAGCGACGACAGAAAGAACGTTAACGGATGCGCTTGGAAACGAAGTAACGGTTCCTGCCAATCCGCAGCGTATCATTGCCTCATACTTAGAGGATCATCTTGTTGCTTTGGGCATTAAACCCGTTGCGCAATGGTCCGTTCCGAACGGTATTCAAGATTACTTAAAAGATTCGCTTGCCGATGTTCCTACGATCGGTTATGACCTTCCTTTTGAAGCAGTTACAAGCTTTGATCCTGATCTTATCCTTATGGCATATGACAGCAACGTTGAGGGCGACAAGTTCGCTCAATATTCTAAAATCGCTCCGACATTCACCATTGGCGATAAACTTACGGCGGACTGGCGTGCTGCATTGCTCAAAGTCGGCGAGGTTGTCGGCAAGAGCGAAGAAGCGCAAAAAGCATTGGATGCTTACGACGTGAAAGCGAAGGATGCGAAAGAAAAAATCCAAGGCGCTGCGGCAGGAGAGTCGGCGGCGGCACTATGGTTCGTACAAGGCAGCTTTTATATCGTAAGCGAGAAACTTTCAAGCGGAGATTTGCTTTATAATCAACTTGGTTTGGCCGTTCCTGAGGTTGTAAAAGAAATTTCTGCGGCAGGCACAGGCAACTGGAATGCGATTCCTCTTGAAAAGCTGGCTGAGCTCGATGCTGATCATCTGTTCCTGATCAACAGCGGAACGGATGCCGATTCGCAAGCATTAAGCGATCCGATCTGGCAGAACATTCCTGCCGTCAAAAACGGCAAGCTTTATGAATACCCTAGCACATCAAGCTGGCTGTACGCGGGTACGATTGCTTACTCGCAAGTTATTGATGACGTATTGGAAAGCATTGTGAAATAATCGATACCGTTTGGTTGAAAGGACTGTACCTGCTGGCAATTTACGCTGCAGGCTGCAGTCCTTTTTCCTGTTTTCTGCCTTCTCTATGACGACAAACCCATGTATAATCATGGAAGATCAATTACAGGCAAAGGATGTGCGATTCGATGATAACCGCAATGAAGCGTACCGTTCCGATTCTCCGTATCTTTGATGAAGCGAAGGCGCGCGAATTTTATTTGGATTTTTTGGAGTTTACTTGTGACTGGGAGCATCGTTTCGAGCCGGATATGCCTCTTTATATGCAGATTTCAAATGGAGACTGCTTGATTCATTTGTCTGAGCATTACGGAGATTGCACGCCCGGCTCCGCCGTTAGGATCGAGGTTGAAGATGCTAGGGCGCTTCAGCAGCATTTGTTAAGCAAAACCTTCAAATTCGCGAGACCCGGCTTTGATGAGGAATGGAATCAAGTTAAGCTCACCGACCCGTTCGGAAATCGTCTTCATTTTTATAGCGTTAAATCGTGACTGAATTTATCAGCCCGTAAAAACTGGTAAAACCTTGTTGGAAGGAGGCATGTATGATGAACCAAACGATCATAAATACGGCTAGGGAGACAGCTATTTCTGCAGCTTATGAAGCGGGAAAGCTGGCCAGGGAAAGGTTCGGAACGCTTTATGCCTATGAGGAAAAAGATGAGCACGGGGATATCGTAACCGAAGTGGATCATTTGGCTGAGAGCATTATTTTGAATAAAATCAGGCGCGTATTTCCAGACCACAGGATACGATCTGAAGAATTTGGCGAAAATGATCTTTCGAGCGACTGGTTGTGGCTGGTGGACCCGCTTGACGGAACGAATAATTTTGCGGTCGGCATGCCGCTATTCGGTATTTCGATTACGCTTGCTTATAGGGGCGATCCCGTCTTGGCTGTGATTTATGAGCCGATCATCGACCGGTTATATGTGTCAAGCCTTGGCGAGGGCACCCTCTGCAATGCGGTTCCCGTGCAAATGAACCGGGCCAAAGCGTTTAGTAAAGCGCGAGTCGGCTGGATACAAGGACATGCCGTTCAGAACGAACAGCGGGCGGTAAAGCTTAGACATTACATAGACGTGAATACGAAACGAATGATGCGGCTTTGGGCGCCGACCTTGCAATGGACGATGCTTGCCAGAGGAGATTTGGATGCAATCATCGTATACAATTCGGAAGGCGAAGATCTATACTCCGGTATTCTAATGGTGAAGGAAGCAGGAGGAATAGTCTTTGATTACGAAGGAAATCCCTTTACCGGGATAAATGAACAGCCGTATTTGATAGCGTGTCTTCCGGAGCATCAAGACTACTTCATGAATCTAGTAAAAGAAGGATTGGCGTAACAAACCTTAATAAGGTAAAGGCAGAAAAGAGCGGTGAACGAAATGGTCGAAGTAAGAACAGCAATATGGATTAAGGCACCGATCGAGGTTTGTTTCGATTTGGCCAGCGATATCAACGTACATACTAGGACAGTGTGGAAGCATACCCGCGAGAAAGCAATAGCAGGAGTGACGACAGGCCGTATTAACGAAGGAGAGCTTGTTACGTTTGAAGCGACGCATTTCGGGATCAGGCAGCGGCTGACTTCAAAAATAACCGAGTATAACGCCCCATACTTATTTGTGGATGAAACGCAAAAAGGCGCCTTCAAGAGCTTAAGGCATGTTCATCTGTTCGAGAAGCAAGGCGAAGGAACGCTTATGACGGATTTGCTGCGCTTTGAAGCGCCGCTTGGCGTATTGGGCCGGGCGGTAGAACGTCTTGTTTTAAAGCGATATATGACGCAATTTCTAGCGCATCGCAATGAACAGTTAAAGCGATTAGCCGAGGAGACGCCGGCACCCGCTTAATGGATGGATTGAAATGGAATCGCATAATATAAGGAAGAGGCATTGGGGTCGTGCTCTGCCCAGTCAGGAGAGTCATCATGATAGAAGCACTCATAGGTAGTTTTATCTCGGCAATGGCAACCGTGATTGGAGCTGTACCGCTGCTTTTTGTGAAAAGCCTTTCCGAAAAATGGAAGGACGTGCTTATCGCCTTTACAGCCGGTATTATGGTTTCTGCTTCGACATTCGGCTTGCTGCCGCAAGCTTTGAAAGAATCAGGAATCTTTCCTTTAACCGTTGGTTTGCTTATCGGAGTTATCGCGCTTGATTTGTTGGAGAAAAACATTCCCCATATCGACATCGAGCAAAAGCGGGGAATTTCATCCTTCGACAGCAAGTCGCTGCTCGTTATTTTCGCATTGTTCATACACAATATTCCGGAAGGCTTGAGCACGGGATTTAGTTATGCCAGCGCGAATGGCGGTCTTGGTCCCATGGTAGCTATCGCTATCGGTGCGCAGAATATGCCGGAAGGACTCGTATTGGCCATTTTCCTCATTCATTCTAGGGTAAGCAAACTGAAACTCATGCTTATCGTTACGTTGACCGGACTAATGGAGGTCGTATCTGCGATCGTAGGTTATTTTGCCGCAAGCTATGTGGCTGGACTCATAGGCTATGGGTTAGCTTTTGCATCCGGAGCCATGCTATTCATCGTATATAAGGAGCTTATCCCCGAAACCCACGGTCATGGCTACGAGCGGTCAGCCACGTATTCTTTCATCATCGGTTTGCTCATTATGATTTATATAAGCTTCTATTTTGGTTAGCGGTCACAAAATAAGGCTTCATTCTCGCAAGAAAGCACAATCTTTTGGTTTGTCCTTGGTTTTTCTTCCTTTGTTCGTTTACAATAAACGATAGCAAAGGGAGGTATCATGACATGTCAAACCTAAATAGAATGCTGCTGGACGTAGATACTGGCATCGATGATGCTTTAGCGATTCTATACGCGCTGCTCTCGCCGCAGATCAAGGTGGAAGGCATTACGACCGGTTTCGGAAATACGGATGTCGTACAAGCTACTGAGAATACGCTTCGTGTCATTCAAGTTGCGAATTGCGGGTATGAGGTACCCGTAGCAATGGGAGCAGCAGGACCGCTTAGCCGGGTGTTTCCAGGAGCAGTTCCCCATATTCATGGCCATAACGGGATTGGCGATGTGGTGCTGCCGGCTTCACCTAATCAACCGGTAATAGAATCTGCCGCGGAATTCATTGTTCGGAAGGTAAACGAGGCGCCGGGCGAGCTTATTTTAGTAACCGTGGGAAGATTGACTAATCTGGCGCTGGCGTTGCAGCTGGATCCGGCCATTGTGACTAAATTTAAAAAAGTTGTCATTATGGGCGGCGCGGTATTTGTGCCTGGCAATATTACGCCCGTGAGCGAGGCCAATTTGTATGGGGATCCGGAGGCTGCGGCATTTGTTTTTGAGTCTGAGCTTCCTATAACGATAGTGGGATTAGATGTCACGCAGCAAACTCGTCTAACGAAGGAGCATATGCTGTATTTATCTCGCGAGATCAACGCAGACAAACGCGAAATATATGACTTCTTAGACGCGGCTTTAGAGCGTTATTTTGATTTTTATGCCTTTTCCAACCATTTTGAAGGGGAATGTCCCATGCATGATCCTTTGGCTGTAATCGTTGCGGTTAACCCGTCGATCGTGCAAGTGGAAACGATGAATGCGGTAATCGATTGCGGAAACGGTTATACAGCGGGTATGATCGTCACGGATCGACGAGTACGCTCGGTCGTTGGCCGTCCCGTCGATTTCTGCTTAGAGGTTGATAAGGAAAAAGCGATTGCAGAACTGTTATCCGTATTTACTAAAGGGGAAAGATAACCGATGGAAAAAAGATTTTCACGCGAATCAAAATGCTACAAAACAGCAAGGGTTTTCCCTCCAGACGTAAATAATCATAATACGTTGTTTGGCGGTAAATTGATGGCTTATATCGATGATATAGCATCGATTGCAGCAACCAAGCATTGCCGGCGATCCGTCGTAACGGCATCCACGGACTCGGTGGATTTCTTGCATCCTATTCGGCCGTCGGATTCGGTTTGTTTGGAATCATTCGTTACCTGGACGGGGCGTACTTCGGTAGAAGTGTTTGTTAAGGTAATAAAAGAAGATTTGCTCAGCGGGGAGCGTAAGGTGGCAGCAACGTCCTTTTTAACTTTTGTTGCGCTTGACGAGAATCGCAAGCCTGTTCCGGTACCGCTTGTCGTTCCGGAAACGGAGGAAGAGCTTAAGCTGTTCGAAACAGCGCCGCACCGTGCGGAGATGCGGAAGATAAGAAGAGACGAGAGCAAAAAATTCGCCGGCTTTTTGACGGTTAAGCATCCTTGGGACTGAAAAATTCGGATCTATTCGTTATAAAATGGAGATAATCATGCTATTTTTAACCAAAAAATGACCGAAATCCCGTGATGAGAACATATGTTCTACGTAGATGCACAATGAAAAAACCTTTTGATTTTCTATTTTTGTTAAAAATTACATAACTAGAGCGGATTGCTTCTTAATGGGGCACAATTTTACGAAATTGCTTATGGTATACCGTGAATTATAGCAAAATGCCCTTTTTTACCAACGAGAACAAATGTTCTGATTTAAAATAATTTGAAAGGGCAGCTCCTTACAAGGGCTGCCCTTGCTGCATGTTAGCAGCTCTTATTATTTTTCGATTTCTTAGGAATCGATTCGTCATCCCGGCTCATTTTGTCGCCAAATTGTTCGAGCCGGGAGGGACTTGATGCTGGACCATCATTGTCGGGTTTATTGTTTCTTCCTGTCACTTTAATCACCTCCAGCAAGTATAGGGTGAGCAGCAAACGAACATTTCATACTTGCGGACTGCAGCGCACCATATCTTCTCTCTTGAAATGGGATTTTGACTGCACTATAATATGTAGTGAAGGGTGGAAGTCCATGGATATCAAAAATTTTAAATACGGCGAAGTCGGCTTAAATCGATTTTTCGGTTCCCTGGAAGCCAAAATTATGGACATTCTATGGGAAGCAGAAGAGCTGAGCATTAAGGAAGTTCAGCTTCGATTGGAGAAGGAGAAGCAAATTAATTTTAATACGGTCATGACCGTCATGAACCGATTATTAGAAAAAGGCATTTTGCAAAAAAGATTAAAGGGAAGATTATCGCTGTTTCGTCCCGTCGAATCGAAGGAAACATTTATAGAGCAGCAATCGAAGCGATTAACTGAAAACCTAATGGATGAGTTTGGCGGCGTGGTCATTAATCATATGATTGATGCGCTCAAGGATGTCGATCAATCTTTGCTTGATAAACTCGAACAAAAAATCCAGCAATTGAAGAAGGACAAGCCGTTATGAGATGGCAGCGGAAGTCCGCTACCATAATGGCTGTCAGTTTTTTTATCGCGATTTTGGTTTGGAGCCAGATGGGAATGTATTTGGCCCATCTCTTGTTCGGCGTAAACGTAAAAGTGAATTTTTTTAAATTTTGCATCAGCTTGTTTAAAGAAAACTCCTTTTACTATTTCTTAGTCATTACGTTTCTAAATTCTTTAATCGCATATGCCATTTTAATTACATGCCTTAAGATTACCCAGCAATATGTGCTTTCAAGACGTTTTAAAACGAGGCTGATGTCGCTCAGAAATATCATTCTGACGGCGAATATCATCCAAGAATTTCAGCCGCTCAATCAAAATATTATCGTTATCGATCACAACCGGGCAATGGCGTTTACGGTTGGATTTAGAAGGCCGTTAGTCGTGCTGTCAAGCGGATTAATTGAGATGCTCGACCGGGAAGAGCTGGAGGCGGTAATCGCGCATGAAGCTTTCCATCAGTCTAATTATGACTCGCTCAAAATATTCCTGCTGCAGTTAATCTCGCAATCGCTTTGGTTCATTCCCGTTACGAAATGGACTTACCGGAATTATAAGCTTATAAGCGAACTGCTTGCAGACGAATATGCCGTTCAGAAAACGGGCTCAGAGCTTGGTCTAGGAAGCGCGTTGCTAAAGCTTATCAAAAAAGGATTCAGTGATCATCCTACACCGGTATTAGTCTATTTTTCCGATGGGGTGGTTAATTACCGATTGCAGCAGCTCGTTGATCCTAATCAAATGATACCTGTTCGTTTAGGAATGATTTCTATTGTGATCTCTATACATGTTTTGCTCTTGTTTATGGGCATGATTGTATTAGCGATCACATAGTTTTTTTACCAATATACACTACAATGCGTAGTGCCAGGAGCGTGTGGAAGATTTTATGAATGAACATGTGGGATTACATCAGCAATCGGGTTCTTCTTACTTTTTACTTTATACCGCAGCGGTTATTTTGATCATGGCGTTGCTCGGCTATTGGTATGCTAACAAATGGAATAAGGAAAATACGAGCAAGTTAAAGAAGGAGCAAAAAGCAGCGCTAAAGCAAAAAACGAAAAAAATGCGAATGGCGGCGCATCTGCTTTTGAGCGTTTCTATTATCGTCGTCATCGTACACTTTGCTAAGGATCTTGGCAAGGAATACGATGTGGACACCTTGAATCTAAAGGCGGCAATTGAGGTGACCGAGGATAAGAATTACGGAGCGGAGCATTCGGATGACCCGGTTTCTTATGAAATGAAAATTCCTACATCAGGCACGCACAGTCCTCATGATTTGAAATTTGGTTTTTATTCGGAAAAACCGGCAAACGAGATGCTCGTTCATAATTTAGAGCATGGCGACATCATCATTCATTACCGTCCCGGCGCGGATGCCCAAATCATTGAGCAGCTCAAATATTTTGTTAACTTTAGAGAAGCGGGAGCCGGCATTTTGGCCGTTCCCGATGAGAATATCCCATCCGGCAAAGAGGTTGTCGTCACCGCATGGACCAAAACGATGGAGCTAGCCGAATACGACGAGACGAAAATCGCAACTTTCATATATGAGTATATTAATGAAGGCCCTGAGAAAATTCCCGCACAAATCCGCAGAGGCGGAGGGACGATGTAGAAGGGAAGCGGCCACAAAGTTAAGCAGAACCAAAACGGGAGTTATCCGTTCGGTTCTGCTTTTTTTGCTGGTCTAAAGTCTTGGAATGAGCTTGGCGAAGGTCTATTTGAATAGAAGTTTGATCCTGCTATGATAACGGGAGTCTGTAAAATATTGGAGGAATTCAAAATGGATCCCATGGTCATTTTTGATTCGGTTAAATGGTTGACTATGGAAGAGATCGTCATGCTGGCTATGTATTTCATCACCCTCATTTTATTTGCTATTCCTTTCAAAAAGGAGCACAAATGGTTCCGAATAATGCCATTCATCGCAGTTGCGGCAGCTATAGTTAGCATCGTTAAAGGCAATATGACCTACATGGCCATTTTGATTTATACTCTAACAGCAGCAACGTTTTTGTTAACGCTCAAAAGATGGTTTAAATCTGCTCCGCGTAAGTTAAATATAAAATTTATCATCCTTAGGCTAACCGTTAGGTTATTAGGAGTACTGCCTATTTGCTTATCCTGTTTGTGGCAGGTGAAATGAGGTATAATCCGGTCAGTCATTATGAAAAAATGAGTTATTCTGCAGCTTTTACCGCCTTACATGACAGGATGAAAGACGAATATCCCTTCGGGGAGTGGAAAAATATGAATTGGGCTGAGCTGAACAGACCTATGGGCCAATTTTTCAAAAAGCAGATAGCGAGCAGGACCAAGAGCTCTATTACAAGACTTTAAGAGCTTATTTGTTTTCTTTCCGTGACCGCCATATTGAAATTACAAACGAACAATTGTATGAAGACAACGTATATTTTAAAAAGGAAAATGGCGGCAGCTTCGGCATGAGTACGATCCAGCTCGATGATGACAGCGTGCTTGTTTCATTCCTTTTAAAGGGAGGTTCTGCCGAGAAAGCGGGCATAAGGCTTGGAGCCGAAATTTTGAAATGGAATGGCCAGGACGCAAAGAAGGCGTATTTAGTAACCGAATGGAGCGATTATCCATTTACAACGGAGGCGGATCGGCAGTTCAATCAAGGACGTTTTATGACTAGAGCTCCTGTCGGCAAAAGAATCGTTATTGAATATAGGAATATAACAGGGGAACAGGATTCTCAAGCAACCATGACCGCCGTCGACGATCAATTCGCCACATTAAAGCAAACAAAAATAAAGCTGACCAAAGAAGATCCGCCAATAATTAGCGAGATTATAAACGGTCAGTATGGTTATTTCAAAATCAATTATTTCTTACCATCCAAGAAATTCCCTAAACCAGCACTTCTATTGGTTAATCAAATACATGAATTTGAGAAAAAAGAGATCAAGCATTTAATTATCGATGTGCGAGACAATCCCGGCGGAGATGATGGACTCGTTACAGAAATAGCTGGGCATTTTGTGAATGAAGAGCGTTTTTATGAATATGCCAGCTATTATAATCGGTTTACCCAAGCATTTGAAATCAACCGGATGGAGACCTATACGATTCAGCCTAGACAGCCTTATTTTGCAGGAGATATCATTATTCTTATCAATAACAGAACCGTGAGCTCTGGCGAGGGATTGCCCATGGCATTAAAGGGGCTTCCTAACGTAATGATTGTTGGATTCACACCGACGAATGGTTCTTTTGGTGTTGTTAGCAGTCCAATCTTAGTGAACATGCCAGGCGGATATACGATTCAACTGCCTGACGGCAGGTCACTTAATAAGGATAAGAACATTCAAGGTGATGTTGACCGTTACGGGCAAGGCGGAGTGACGCCAGATATTCGAATTCCATTGAATGCGGAAACGTCAAAGCCAAGTATTTGAACGGACAGGATGTTGAGTTAGACTATGCCTTGAAGCTGCTTTCAACGTAAGTTGTAACCGATCGAACGACAGGCTTCAACCAGCTCGGGTTTCGAACGTAAGTGGAACGCACGCCCGTTAACATAGATCTGGTCTATAGCTCCTGTGAAATATATTAATTACTTGAATAGATGCATTTCGTATTATAGTGAAACTAAGAAAAAGAAAACATTACTTGTGGGATTTGGAGGGATAGTGCTGCTGCTTTAGGCACTTCCTAGTGTGGTCACAATGGAAGCCATGTTGAAGGGAGAAATAAAATGGAGGCAACAACATTTGTTTTGTTTGGAGCGACAGGAGATTTAGCCAAAAGAAAAATTTACCCTGCCTTGTATAACTTATTTGTCGATCAGAAGCTGCCGCAATCATTTTCTGTGATTGGTCTTGGAAGAAGGGAATTGTCAGATGAAACTTTTCAAGCAAATGTCGAGCAATCCCTCCATCATTTTTCCAGACGCGAAGCAAGCGATCCTGTATTAATCAAAAAATTCCTAAGCGCATTCCGTTATAGCGTATTGGATGTAGGCCATAAAGAAGATTATCAAAAGCTGCTGCACATGATAGAACAACGCGAGGAAGCGCTGAATTTACCACCGAATCGGATGTTTTATTTATCCGTTGGGCCTCAATTTTTTGAAGCGATAGCTTCCAACATCAAAGAAAGCGGACTTGGCTCTGCAAAAGGCTGGAAGCGCCTGATTATCGAGAAGCCTTTTGGCCACGATTTGGAATCCGCACGGGAGTTAAATCATAAGCTGAGCAATGCTTTTACGGAGGATGAAATTTTTCGGATTGACCATTATCTAGGAAAACCGATGGTGCAGAAGCTTGGGGTTTTACAGCAGACGAATCCGGTTATTAATGCTTTGTGGTCAAACCGTTACATTGCGAACGTGCAAATTACGGCAAACGAAACCGTTGGCGTTGAAGAAAGAGCAGGTTATTACGATCATGTAGGCGCGGTCAGGGATATGTTTCAAAACCATATGCTGCAGCTGCTTATGATGGTGGCGATTCACCTTCCTACGAACAGCACCTCCAAAGACGTGCGCTTTAAGAAGAAGCTGGTAATGGAGTCCCTTGAGCCGCTTGACAAAGAAAATGTTAAAATGAGCGTGATCCGCGGCCAGTACAAAGAAGGAACCATTCAAGAGAAACCGGTTATCGGTTATACTTCCGAGCCAGGCATTGCCACAACGTCCATGAATGACACCTTTATAGCGGCTAGATTGCAGATCGATGATGTGTTTTGGCGTGACGTTCCTTTTTATATCCGTACA
Source organism: Paenibacillus sp. LPE1-1-1.1 (assembly GCF_040676435.1). NCBI lineage: Bacteria > Bacillati > Bacillota > Bacilli > Caryophanales > Paenibacillaceae > Paenibacillus > Paenibacillus sp. LPE1-1-1.1. Next base: position 34,737 of record NZ_JBEGHY010000001.1, on the reverse strand, counting down.
GGCAAAAGGATGAAGGAGAAATCAACGCGAATCGTCATCGAGTTCAAAGAACCGTTGAAGCAGCACTCATCGGCAAATGACGATAATAAAATACCGAATTTGTTAGTATTTGAAATTGGCCCTAACGAAGGCATCACATTGCAATTGAATACGAGGAACCCGCAGCATAAAGAGGAATTCATGCCGATGAACATTGACTTCCATACAAGTCCACATGATGTGCCAGAGGCTTACGAAAATTTGCTTCACGATGCTTTACACGGAGACGCTACGTTTTTCTCGCATTGGGATGAAGTTGAATTGTCTTGGAAATGGGTTCAACCCATCTTGCATGCGTTTGAAGAAAACCTTGCGCCGCTTCATCTTTATTCAGCAGGTACTTACGGTCCTGCAGAGTCCGATGAGTTATTGGCGAGAGACGGCTACCATTGGTGGTTAGATTCCAAGCCTCAACAAGAAATAAAAGCACAAAAAGAAGAAGAATATGCCTATCAAGCCAATCATTGATTAGTGAGCTATTAATGAATTAATGATTAGACTAAAGAGTGCTTTAATATGTCACATTGTTTCTAAACAGACAAATCGCCAATTTATTAATTGACGGTTTGTCTGTTTTTAGTATTTGTCGCATTCGACAAGTACAAATACCGGTAACCGTGATCGTTCATGCAGCTGAGCTTCAAGTAATAGCACACCTATTACACATTTTGCTTTTCAAAAATGAGGGAGGATAAGAACTTGTATCCTTTGCCTTATTGTCTACGAGTATTGTGCACCTATGAATGTTATAAATATATCGAAAAATAAAGTGTTAGATTGAGAAAAAGTATTGGACTGATGATGTTTCACTAAGCTAACGGGTAGGATAGTTGAATATTTGCCCATTATGGGGGTGCTCCGTAACGATCTCGGAGCCCAATAAAGAGTACTCTGAAATCAATATTTTAGTGTCTTAACAAAGCAAATGCTGAACCTGGAGAATGTAATTGAATTTCACTAATCACACATGCAAGCATGATCGATTCTTGTAGAAGGCTTTGCCGTATGTCACCCAAGTCAACAACCGTTGTCCAACCAATATCTTTAAGCAAAGCTCTTACCTGATATTTAGATGAATTATTGTTTCCGCACATAAACATGATTGGCGAACCTTCTTTAAAATATGGATGGATCATGATTTTGTCACTGATTGTATTGAGTGTTTTAACAACATGACTTTCCGGCAATAACTTTTGGACTATTACCCCTGCCGATGTATCGTGAAGGAGTAAGCGTGGACCGTTTTCAAAATGTATGGAATTGCTTACATCAATGACCGTCTTGTTTTTTAGATAGACTGGATCGATCGTTGCAAGAACATCTTTTAAACAGGACCAAGGGAGTGCTACAATGATGATCTCGCCAAACCGAGCGGCTTCATCAAGTAATGTAATATCTCCAGATTCGCCTACCTCCTGCTTCCAAGAAACATGCTTCGAGTTATGCGGATCTCGGCTGCTGATTAAAACACGATGACCTGATTTAACAAATCCCTCCCCTAAAATTTTACCTACATTTCCAGCTCCAAGAATTCCAATGTTCATACGCATGCTCTCCTCTCTACGAGTGATTATATGAAGTTTATGAATGATGAACAATAAGGCACTTTTAAGTATCCAACCATAGGGGTTATGATATGGGGTATAATATAGATGAAAATGGGGTGAGCGAATGCCTGTCCAACTAAATGAATGCCCGGTAGAAGTTGTATTTACGATGTTAAGTGGGAGATGGAAAATTCCGATTTATCGATACTTATATAATAATAACAAACCAGTGCGTTATAGTGGATTACTGCGGCATTTACCATCTATTTCGAAAAAAATACTAACGGAACAGCTTCGCGAACTTGAGCGTGATGGAATCATTGAAAGGAAATCATATCCTGAAACTCGACCAAGAGTAGAATATATGATGACTTCGTCCGGAAGATCAATGATTGTATTTCTTGATAAAATGAGTGAGTGGGGCGAAGAGCACATCTTATCGAATAAAACTTAATACAGTAATTCCGATAGTAATAAGCTTTCTAACCATGAATACTTGAAATAAAACCGCATTATGGAGGTGAGAGTGAAAAAAAAGAAGCACTTATGATTAAACTAACGGGACACGATAGTTCAACCCATGAAGGGCTGCCATGTGGCAGCCCTTCGCTACGCTAACGGACAGAATAGTTCCAATATGTGTTAAAGTTAAGTTGTATATAAAGTCAACACAATTTTCGGAAAGCAGAATACTGAACTTGAGGAGAGGATTTAAGTGAATGATGAATCAGTTAAAAGAAAGGTCATTCAAATCCTCAAAGACATGTAGTCTCGGTGGTTCTGTGTGTTACCTGTATTGGCCGGAGTATAGATTTCGTTGCACCGGTAGCAGCAGTTTTGCTATTCTTAGAATTTACAATTCAAGTAAAGAAAGGACGGGGGCGTCGCCCTGTCCTTTCTTAATAGATGAGGATAAACGCGTGATGAGTTTACGGTTTGATCTAGGTTTACAGATCGACTCTCCAGTTGCCCATCATCTTGGCGACTTCCGGATCGCGGTACGATAAGAAAAGACTTTCCCGCGTATCGAGAGTAGAAATTTGTTCGATATCGTCCGTGCTCAACTCAAAATCGAAAATGTCGAAGTTTTCGACGATCCGCTCTTTGCGCACCGATTTTGGAATTGCAACGACTCCACGCTGAACAAGCCAGCGCAGGACTACCTGGGCGACGGACTTGTTGTGTTTTTCTGCGATCGAGGCCAGCACTTCGTTGCCGAACATGTTGTTAAGTCCTTCAGCGAACGAGGCCCACGACTGGTGTTGAACACCCTGCTCTTTCATAAAAGCGGCGCTCTCGATCTGCTGGTAGAACGGGTGCGTTTCGATCTGGTTGACGGCGGGCACGATTTCGTTATGCACGATGAGATCCATCAGACGGTCGGGCAGGAAGTTGCTGACACCGATCGCCTTGATCTTGCCTTCACGGTACAGGTCTTCCATGGCACGCCAAGCGCCGTAGTAATCGCCAAACGGCTGGTGAATAAGGTATAGATCTAGATAGTCGAGCTGCAGCTTCTTCATGGATTTAGCAAACGCCAGCTTGGCACTCTCGTAGCCGGCATCCTGAACCCAAAGCTTGGTCGTGATGAACAGCTCCTCACGCGTCCGACCGCTGCGCTTTATCGCGCGTCCGACCGCTTCCTCGTTCAGATAACCGGCGGCGGTGTCGATCAGGCGGTAACCGGCTATCAGCGCTTCATATACCGCGTTCTCGCATTCTTCAACATCCGGAACTTGGTAGACACCAAAGCCGATGATCGGCATTTTTACACCATTGTTCAATGTTACGGTTTGCATTGTAATTCCTCCTAGTGTTCAAATGTATAATAGCAAACGGCCCGTATCCCGGGAATCGGGCACTGCAGCGGGGATTCTGCTTACGGCTGATTTGCATTACAATAAGCCTAGTGCCTTCGTGTTACACGAAGGCAAGCCATCTTCAAAAATTTATTTTCCAAGGAGGACTTTACATGCATACTGTCAAAGAAGCCGCGCTGATAACGGGACTCACCGAGCACGCTGTACGCTTTTACACGGATAAAGGGTTGGTGCCAAGCGTACAGCGAAATGAGAATAATATACGGCTGTTTGACGAAGAATCGATCAACTGGCTGCATGGCGTCAAATGCCTCAAGCAATCCGGGATGCCGATTGAAGTCATCAAAATGTACGTCGATCTCTGTCTCGAAGGGGATTCAACCATTCCGCAACGCAGCGCACTCATGATGGAGCATAAAGAAGCGGCGCTCGCTAAGCTCGAAGAAGCCAAACGGCACGTTGCCCATTTGGAAGAAAAAACCACCCTGTATCAGGCCATTCTGGAGCACCGCTGTCCAGACACGACCAATCCTGGCAAATGGGACAAAATTCAGCATATGCATAGTGACGTATTTTACTCGCCCACTGTTCGGAAGGCGTGAGAGAACTACGTGAGATTTTAAACTCCTGATTGGCTTGGCAATGAACAAGATTCACATCAGTCATGATTGAACTAACGGGTACGATAGCTGAACAATGACACGAAGGCAGCCGAACAGAAAGATCGGAAGCCTTTATTAACCTAACGGTCAGGACAATGCAACAAGTTGTGTTGCTAAAGCGGTACGTGTAAATAAGGAATTACTAGTATCGTAGCTTTAGAAGAGTCCCGCTGTTACGGGCAGTTAGTTTAAATCGACTAATCGACTGGTGGTGAAAAACCTGAATATTTTATTCAAGAAAAAAAGTATCTACTTGTTTATCTTTTCAGTGATTAGCTTGGTGTTGATTTTATCGCTAACTTTTTATTTTCAAGTAAAGAGAGAGAAATCTTTTCAAAGCATAGTTATGGAAATGTATATTGAAAAGAAAGATAGCCTTATTGAACCTGGTAAATACCTTAAAATGTGGGTTATCGGGTCAAATGCCAATGAGACAACAAAAAATAAAACAAAATATAAAGTAATGATAGATGACTCAAGGATTTATAACCTGATAGAAGAAGGCAAAGAATATTTCGTTTCAGTCCAAGGCAATAAGGAAGTCCAAAAAACAGATTATATTTATACGTTCGGTCAGATAGGTATTGTTGGTGGAACGCAATTGGCTGGAAAGGGAAGAATTGAATAGGATATATTCTTGTTATCACATAGCTATTGGCGGTTCTATTGCGCTAAACAGGTACGATTGAAGAGTCTCACGGGGTAGAGAATTAAGCTAACGGGTACGATAGTTGAACAAACATGGAGTAGTTTGCTGCGGAAGCTGCTCCCTTTCTTTGTTAAGCTAACGGGCAGGGTACTTCCAATATGTGCAAATATATAACTGCATATTTAGAAGGCCGAAATGGGGGAACGAAATGAAATTTTATGTAAAATTTATTTATACCCACCAACAAATGAACTGAATGAAATCGAAAACACATGCACATTTTATCATGTAGATTCAGTAGAACAGAGGATTGGCTCCTTAGATGACTTGATAAATTCAGACTGTCCTGAGTACCAGCATCATTAGCTGTCGGGAAACGCTAGTTCAATGAATGTCGGGGGACAAGAACATATATGCATAGAGAGCTGCGCGCTGCGCTGCTTTTTCATTTTGCGGATATATGTTCTTGTCAAAAGCGAAAGACAAGAACATATATCCGCAGCCGTATTAGGACAAGAACATGTAATCATAGCCGGTTTTTTGGCCGGCAGCCACATCACTCTTGCGTAGTACGATCGTACGTATATAATTGGAAAATTCACAAACAATATATAGGCCAAGCGTTACAGAAAAGATGTAAATATGGAGGAATAAGAAAATGGATGATATTCGTGAAATTCCACAGCCTGACATCCCTGAAATAGAGGAGAGGGAATTCCCAGAGTTTGAACAATCGACTCCGCACCCGGATGACTTGGATACTCAAGTCTGAACTTAGTAGCACACTAAGATGATTTTCATTTCATGAGCCTTTTGGATTTTGATTGCGAAGGAGATAAACATGACTAAGACGCAAGCTATAGGGAAAGTAGATCAGACCAAAGAAGTTCCTGCTGAATACAGTGAATCAAACGAATTCAACCACGAAAGCAATCAAGTAACTAAAGCGCAAAAACAAATGGCATCTCAAGAGACAACGGGAGTACTTGATCAAGCATAAAACGTCTCAAGGATAATGTGTAACAATACACTTTACTACTTTCGACATCCATAACCGAAAAAGGAGCTGCCGCGGCAGCTCCTTTTTCCTTTTACATCTTCACAAAATAAGAAATTTTGTACATCTGTACTGGCAGGCGTTAAGCAACGGGCAGGTTACGATAATGCCACTAACGACTTACAAAATATTCATATTTGCAGAAAAGACCTGAAGTCCTAACGGGTGTCAGGTTCTACATAACTTAGAACTGATCAAAAGAAGAAATTTCTGTTAACCTTAAAGCAAGAAATATTTGATGAGAGAGAAATCATGACAATGCCACATTACTAATACTGGAGCTACATTAAGTCTGCTTATTGTTTATTATGGTTAGATTATCTCATAAGGTGATATTTTTTATGTTAGGAAGTGATTATATGAAAAGAACTCTTGGTATATTAGCTGCGACAATAGCTGTTTGTCTTGTTTTTGGGGCAGGCATTATATCTTTCTATATAACAGATAAACAAACTCATAAATTTATATTGCCTAAAAAATTATACGGGTTTGGTTGAAGTTATATATGAACAACTAAATTCCCCCGAATTAAAGCAAGATGGGAATTATATTGTATATGAGGTTTATTCCACCGGAAAAATAAAAACTTCTAGCAAAAACGTTACTGGCCCTATGGTTTTTTATTATTCTGAAACTAATGGATTAACAAAAATGCTTTCAAATGTACCAATGATACACGGTCTAGGAACTTCATCTGGATCTTTTGGGGAATCAAGTGAAACAGCAGTGAAGATACCTGAAAGACTTACTTTCTTTGTTGGAACAAAAGAGCAATGGGAAAAAATACATTAAATCATAGGCTCATTTTTCTTTTAATTTCTTTGCTAGTGAGTTATATCTTGAAAAGTCCACAAGGGGATAACTGGAAAATAAACTCGATGCGGTTTTTCTAGGCAACGCTATTCGTGGATGAGCATGGTATCTTTGATTGAACTAACGTGTAGCGATAGGTGAATAACACATGGATGAGCAGGTGCTGCGGTGGCCAGCTCTTTTTATTAAGCTAACGCAGGATTGTTGAACTGCCTCAGATAGATACAATTCCGTTTAATAAAATCTTTAGAGGAGGGATATTGATTTGTTAGCACTTATTTTCAATCTTTTAATTATAGTCCTGATTGAAAAGGACATCGTAACCGTATTCGGTGAGATTCCAATAGCAAGCCAACTGAGCTGGTGCGAATCCTAGTTGGTATGGTTCATCACGGTGAGTGCTACTCGAAATAATCGTCGCACCTATCCAACATGAATCGAGCATTAATTTTTCAAGCTGGATATCGAACTACTAATATTTCAATGGGATAACTATAAAAATGCAAAAAAGCGATTCATCTAACGAAAAAACGATAGCTCAATAATTACCAGGACGAGGCTGCCGGCTGAATCGGCAGCCTCATTATGCTAACGGTTAACGATAGCTCATCAATAAAACAGCGACAGTCTTGGACTTTATTTTCTTGTCCATGGCTGCAGCTGTTTCTTTTATTCGGATCAGTCTAGTACTTATTTTTTACGAAGTCTGACGAGATTAGAATTCTAATATTTTATTCACCTTATTCATAAGAAAGATACATGATTAATCCTGATATTTGCTCGGCTTTTTTATTCTCTCCGCCCCCGCCGTTGGCAGCAAAATGCAGGCTTCTTCTCAATCTATTCGTTAAAACTGAACACATTTCGATTCACTTAAGCAATGCAAGTGTCACTTTTATCGTATTATCAACAAATGATCGCTTTGGATGAGATTTCATGATTACGGTTAGTCCAATTAACGATACGATTAGCGCCTGTGATAATGCCTTCGCGTCTATATCGGCCTCTAGCTCACCTGATTGTATACCTCGCTGGATAGTTTCTTCAAATATGACCGATAGGTACATCTGATGCTCTCTTGTAAGAATTTCAAATTTTTCATCATGAGGCGCAAGTTCGACCATTGTATTGATGCAAAAACAACCTTTTCTGGTATTTTGTGTGTATTCCTCATCAACCACACCTTCAAAAAAAGTGCGAAATGCTTCTTTTACAGATGGATTGCTTTGAAGTCTGGTTCGGATAAGAGAAGCATGGAACATCGTGTATTTGCGCAGCGCGGCTTCAAACAATTCTTCTTTGCCTCCAAAAGCTGAGTATATAGCGGGTCGTTGAATTCCCATTCTGGAAGTTAAATCGCTTAGTGAGGTAGCTTCATATCCCTTCTCCCAAAATAGTTGCATAGCTGCATCTAATACTTTTTCTTCGTTAAATTCGCGGATTCGTCCCATAATCAATACCTCTCGTTACTCTTGGTTTTTTCTTAATAGCGCAATGATTCTGATCATATGAAACGATTTGCGTCTTTTTCGTACTAAATGATATGTTATTATTTTATATTTATCCGTTAATAGTGTCAATTGTAGGTTGGTTAATCCTAACAAGGTAAGATCAAATATAGGGATTAATAGTGTAAAATCAATATTTTTATTGACAGCATTCATTTCTAAGAGTTATATTTACTGGGAATTATATCGTACTGAACAGTATGATAATTTCCGGTATTAAAAAATAAAAAAAATAGGATGTGTACAAAATGAAGGAGGCTAAAGCAAAAGTAGAAGTTAATGCAGGTATAAAGGCGAATTCGTCACCGGGAACGATTATCAGATCAGATTCAGTTCATGGTTCTTCAATGCCTCGCTATGTGACACTGTTGTTTGCGGTTGTCTGCGGGATGTCTGTTGCCAATATCTACTTCGCACAACCACTTCTCGATAATCTATCGAGTGAGTTTGGTATTGACTATTCAATCATTGGCATTCTCATTACAATCACTCAAATTTTTTATGCATTGGGACTGCTGCTGTTGGTGCCTCTTGGAGATTTACTGAACCAGCGCCGATTGATTATCGGTCAGATGTCATTCTCCTTGATAGCCCTCGTTATAGTTGGAACTGCTTCCTCCAGCACAGTACTATTCGCAGGTATGGCTTTAGTGGGACTGCTTGCCGTTGTGACGCAGACACTTGTAGCATTCGCTGCGACAATGGCTGCCCCTACCGAACGAGGACGTATCGTTGGTATAATAACAAGCGGAATTGTAATCGGCATACTTCTTGCGCGAACCATTTCAGGAATATTAACAGATCTTGCGGGTTGGCGTTCCGTATATCTGGTCTCTGCAGCGTTGATGCTTCTTATGGTTTGTGCATTATTCAGGGTATTGCCAAATGTTGAACGTGGGGTAAAATCACTGTCTTATCCCCACCTGATTAGGTCGGTGTTTCTGTTGTTCTCACAAGAACGAATATTACGCATCCGCTCTATTTTGGCTCTACTGATTTTTGCAGATTTCAGTATTTTGTGGACTTCATTAGTACTCCCGCTTAGCGCGTCGCCATTATCTCTTTCCCACACTGCAATTGGGGCATTTGGTCTCGCAGGAGTGGCAGGAGCGTTAGCTGCAACACGTGCGGGGAAGCTAGCCGATCGAGGTTACGGTCAAAGAACGACAGGCCTCGCTTTGATCCTATTGTTAATATCATGGTTGCTAATCAGCTATATAGAACAGTCGCTGTTCGCATTGGTCATAGGTATTGTTCTTCTTGACTTGGCGGTGCAGGCCGTGCATGTCACTAATCAAAGTATGATCTTCGCATTGCGTGCGGAGGCGCGTAGTCGGCTAACTGCCGGGTACATGGTTTTCTATTCTATCGGCAGTGCTACCGGTTCGATTACTTCTACCCAAATATATGCACACTATGGCTGGGCCGGAGTATGCTTACTTGGGGCCGCAGTCAGTGCTTTAGCTCTTCTATTTTGGGCAATGACCAGCCGCGCTACGGCTACCACATTAAAATAAAGCCTATATGTTATAGAGGCTCACCGGCGCTCAGTACGGCCTCGGACGTCGGGAATTCCAACAATGCTCCACTGGTATACAGAAAGCTGCGCAGCTCATCGCTCACGCTAAGAGTAGTATAGGCGAAACGTCTGCCCTCGATGAAGCAAAGCAGGATTTGGGGCGGCTATTTCAAGAGTTCGAACGGATTGTTGAGATACTAGAAAGAATAGAAAAGGATATACATGTGTTACTCAGCGAAATTCCTATGGCCAATCAGCTTCGATCTATCGGCCTAGGCACGATCTGTATTGCAGCCATTCTATCAGGTGCTGGCGACCTTAGACAGTATGGCCATGGACGTCAATTATTGCGTATGGCAGGCTTAAACCTAGCCGAAAGCACCTCGGGGAAGCGCAAGGGACAGATTGTGCTTTCTAAAAGAGGTGATGCTACGCTGCGAAAATATCTGTATCTGGCTACGCTCCAACTCGTTGGAAATAACCCTGTTTTCCGGCAGCTGCATAAGAACAATGTTCAAGTCAAAAATGAAGAAGCACCAATCGGTATTTAAACTGATTGGGAAATTGGCACGAATCATCATCGGCATTGTTGGACGTGGAGAGACTTTCTCTCCTGAAAAAACTGCCCCGAGATATATTCAAGCTGCTTAAGACAGATTAAACGTTCACGTATATTGACTCATTCGTAGGATTTCACAAAGAAAGCACGGAGGACCGAGTTCGTACCCGATAAGGGCTCAGACCCGTCAGCTAAACGCTATCGGTCTCCACGCCTTGGTTAGGTGTAACGAAGGAATGTAAGGGCATAGACCCGTAGATCTATGGGATGGTGAACCCCAAGGAAATTGTGGAGTATGCGTGCAGAAGAATTGTACTTGGAGAAATGTCCCATACGCTTCTTCTGTTTCTGCATGCCCAAGACCAGAGCAACGGTGTCTAATGAGCTTGCTTTCTGAACAACAGCTGTATTCTATGGCGACGAAATCCTGCGAATGAGTGAGTATATGTGAGATAAACCCTTAAAACCGAGGGACGGGTACGATAGTTGGATAACACACAAGAAGAGCAGGCGCTACGATGGCCTGCTCTTCTTATTAAGCTAACGGGCAGGATAGTTTAATCGTTTCTCGAATATTTTATCAGCTGGATAATTTAATGAACGTTGTGAATATATCGTTGTCTGAATGATACGCAAATCTTATATGTGAGGGTGAATTCGTTTGAAGCAAGGACTTATTGTGTTTTTAAACGGAACTTCAAGTTCAGGAAAGACTAGTATTTCTATGGAACTAAAAAATCAGAAAGAGATTCCTTTTCATCATTTATCCATAGATGATTTTTTTCATAATTACTTTGATTTTATTAATAATAAATTTCCAGATATTGAACCTACAAAAGAAGTGGATAATTTCGGACAAATAGTTTTTGATCCCATAAACTCAGTGTACTATGCAACAATTAAATTGTTTTCAGAAATGGGTTTGAATGTAATCGTCGATACCGTAATCGACAATGACAAGCGGTTTAATGATTATCTTGATTTACTTTTTGATTATCCTACATTATTTGTAGGTGTAATATGCTCGAAAGAAGAACTCACAAGAAGAGAGCAAATCAGAGGAGATCGAGAGATTGGACTAGCAAATTCCCAGTACGACAAAATATATTCTTTTAATGAATATGACCTTGAAGTAAATACTGAAGAGTTGAGTCCAACAGAGTGTGCCGAAAAAATATTAAGTTTTATTAAGTCCGATCAGGATTACTCTGCATTTAAAAAATTAAGTAAAAGAGAGATTAGTGTTTCATAGTAAAGCGAATCCATCAGATAACAACATATTCAAGCATTGGGGCTATTGACCCTCGGTCCTTAAGCTAACGGGTACGTTTGTTCATAAAGCAATAGCAAAGGCAGCCGACCAAAGTAATTGTTACCTTTGCTCAACAAACGGGCAGGTTAGATCAACACCATGATCGGTAATCGATCCCTGGTAAAAGAGCGATTTATCAGGAGGATTGATAAATATGATCGGAATAAATTATCCTAATTCTTCCAGAAGCGTGGTATTCTATTTTTAATCCAGGTTTTCGTACCTGATTAAGTGAAATAGAGGGATTGAGGGTGATAACATACTTTTTTCTGATCGCTTGCTATTAGCAGCAAGTTTTGGGCAATTCCAGTTGCGGGCGACTATGGCTGCCGGAGGATGTCTGGTTTTTCTGGACGAGTATCCAGCAAACGGGCACCGCATAAGTTTTCTTAATTCGATTTGAGCTTGTTCGTTTTGCTTTCCAAACCTATAATCATTATTCAGGCCAGGTCACTGGTTTATCCAGAATGACGCCATTAGTCATCACCCATTGTCGGAGACTGTCTGCTTTTACTTGAATAACGATGAAATACAAATCCCCAGTACCGTTATTGCGGAGCGTGCGTTCGCCTTCAGGCCCTACGCGGACTGCTGTTCCTTCCTTGACTTCAAAAATCTGTCCATCCACTTGGAACTGACCGCAGCCACCAATGAAAAGGAATAGCTCCTCATTCTCGCGATGTGTGTGATAGAAAGGGACCGCGGCTCCCTCCGGCAGTTGGTTAAGAGAAACTTCCATGCCAGTTAGTCCAAGCATGTCTTTCAAGAAGTACTTGCCTGCAGAAGGACCCTTCGTCACATTCATAAGACCGCCAAAAGAACCTGCTTCCACAATACTAAAATTTGTTCCATTCATTATAATTAAACTACTCCTTCGATATTTTTTGTGTCCATTTTATTTAAGCATATAAATGCTGCTGTCGTTTCTTCTCGATTGCTAATAATAATAATTTAGAGACAAATTGCGAATAAAAAAGCGTCATTGAGCTAATGGGCAGTATAGTGCAACTTATCAAGGTATTTTTCCGTCAAATGTATATGGTAAAATCTAGGAGGGGAGTCCATGAGAAAAGCGCAAATTACTGGTGAACGAATTACTACCTCACACCATCGTCTAATTAAGATAAAATTTGTAAGTGGGGGAATGAAATGAAGACGTTATTAAGCATCGTTGTAATATGTGCAACCCTTACGTTTTTATCGGCTTGTATGAACAACATCGAACCGGAAGTAAAACCAACGAATGCTCCTGTAGAAACGAGTCATCCGATTGAAAGCAAGGTACCAACGGAAGTTCCTTCAGTGTTATTGAAATATCAAAGTAAAGATGGCTGGACTATTCAATATCCTGCATCATGGGATAAAATTACTGATAGTACTTTGCAAGAAAGTGCCACCGAAAAACATATCTCTTTTCGAACACATGATATCCCTGAAGAGGGTGTAGAAAAATGGTTGGATTCAGAGATCAAGCGAAAACTCTCAGTTGAAGAAGCGGATAATAAACTTTTGGAGGATGTAACCAAGGAAACAAAAGGAGATTTTACGGTTTATAAATATGCCATACAATCAGCATATGTCCGACCTACTAATATTTCCGAGCTTAGAAATATCATTTTTGTCGGCAATGAGCATATTTATGAATTTCGTAGTCAAATCCCACCATTATCAAAAGAGGAATTTGAAAATATCGTTGAGACATTTACATTCGAAAAGTGAGAAGGTAACGATGATGCTACACTCATATAGGGTAGTAACAATAAGGTGACACAGCCACAATGTAAAGAAACTTAATAACTGTCGGGGACAGTAACATCAAAATAATTAGGGAGTGAACGAAATGCGGGTTTATTCAACGGGTATACGAATAGTCATCATTGGTGTTGTCTTTGTCACTGGCATGTTGGTAGGAACGATGGCTCTCGATAGTACAAATGCTAAAACCAATATTAATCCAAGCAATACTCAAGAACATACTCCCAGTTTCCCGGTAAACAAGAATGGCGAGACATATGGATCTGGAGAAAACGCAGCACCAAATGCAGGGCCAGATTTAGTTCAAGCAGTTGGTGTAGATGGCACTCTCGGATATGTACGTGCAAAAGACTTGGAAACCGAAATGCCCAAAAGCCCTGAAGAAGCATTGTCTAAACAACGTAGTATTGCTCCAGGAAGTGTTCGAAAAATTCCGCTATATGATGTTAATGGTAAAGAAATAGGTACATTCAATATCCAACTAAAACCAGAGAACGGGTGTAAAAAGCTGGATTAGTATAATTGCTATGGAATAAAGATTTCTCGAAAGTGAGGCTTTCACATGTCACCAGGCATTCATTTTATTAAATTGAGGTAATAAACGGAGATTGGGAAAAGTTCATTCGATTGTTCAATCACGACTCAATTACCAAGGAGAACCCATGGACCCAAAAATAAAATCAATGTTCCTGGACGAACATGCCATAGAAGGTGCTGCGCTGTTTGGCGTCAGCCCAAAGGAGCTGACTTTCATCGGAGGCTTTCAGAACTTTATTTATTCCTATAATCGCGATGAATTGAAATACATTCTCCGTTTTACCCCGAGCACTCTTCGCACGTGGGACGGACTTGCAGCTGAAATAGAATGGATTCGTTATCTTTCTGAGAATGGTTTGTCAGTCTCAAATTCGATATCGTCGATTGATGGAAAGAACATGGAACGAATTCAAGGTAATATGATTGATTTCTACGTGACCTCCTTCAGACATGCACCCGGTAGAAAAATTGGATACCCAGAATGCCTAGGTAATTCCATACTTTATGAACAATGCGGACGCATGACAGGCCTTCTCCATGTTCTTACTAAGCAGTACAAACCTACGGCCAAAAGACATACGTGGAAGAGTAATGAATACCTCTTACGGGCCAGAAATTATATACCGTCAGAGCAACAACCAATTCTTCTTGCCCTTGATAAACTTAAATCACAGTTGGCTAGCCTGCCTGTTACTGCTGATAATTTCGGTTTAATTCATGGGGATATCAATGTTGGGAATTTTACAGTTGATGAATCTGGGGAAATAACGCTCTTCGACTTCGACGAATGCCAGTATAGTTGGTTTATCGAAGACATTGCCATCCAGCTATATTACTTGTTATATGTATTCGGGGAAGATTCGAAGTCCGAACGAAAGATGCAGTATGAACTTTTCACTAAACATTTCGAGCAAGGCTATACAGAGGATGGCCGTCAATTGCCTGACGGCTGGAAGGAACAGCTTGGGCTCTTTCTAAGATTACGAGAAATTATCGTATTCGTCGGTATGCACCGGAGCTGGGATTTAAGTCAACCAGACGATTGGACACGCGATTTTTTGCAAGATAGTCGAATGCGGATTACAAAAGGAATTTCATTGATTGACGAGTTTTGAACACCATAAATGGAAGATTTCATTGAACTAGCGGGTAACGATAGTTGAACGAAACAAGGAGCAGTTTGCCGCCGCAAGCTGCTCCTTGTTTTCATTAAGCTAATGGGCTGGATTGCGTGGAGGAAACCCCGAAATACTGAAAGGGAATTCCTTGTTAAAGGCGAGGTGGAGTTTTGAGGTTCAAATATGAACTTACCGGAAGAGGTTGGGCTAGTGGATTCATTGAAATGAACTCTAATACCGTTTATTTTGCAACAAGTTATATCACGGATGCTCTTGATGAGATGTTAAAGGCTCTGATTTTACTTAATCCAGAGCTCAGTCCATACCCTGTTTCAAATTCACAATTTGAATGGAATGAAGAACCTGGTGGAACCGTTTGGAAATTCAGAAAGATTGATGATTTATTGAACGTTCAGATTATGTCATTTGAGAATTTGCGAAACAAAAAACAACTGGTTATTGAACTAAATGAGTCTTGTTCGATATCGGAATTTTCAGAGGCAGTAGTACAAGCGCTTGAATTATTATTGAGTCTACATGGTAAGGAAGGCTACAAAGAAAAGTGGGTTAACTATGATTTCCCAACTCACAATTACTTAAAACTAAAGGGTTTCGTTACAAAAAAGAATTGAACTAACGGGACACGATAGTTCAATGACAACAGACTGAATTGTTAAATCACCATCGCATCTTATTCAATGATTGGGGTATCTAAATGTATAAAAGCATTCATTGGCATGCGTTTTTCAAAGCGAATACAGAGGAAAAGGCTCGGAGATTACTCTCAAGATTCGAAGAGGTTTGTGAGACGAATGCTGCCCTTTTATCCTGTGAACGTTATTGGAAGGATTCGGCTTTATATGATGTTGGTTTTAGCACATCCTTAAATAAGGACGATATTTCTCATGCCGTTTTCTCAACCCTAGTAAGTGCTCACAAATTGGCTTATGAATGGCAAGTTACTGGTCCTTCCAATTCGAAATCTGGATTTTGGGAATTTAGTGGACTAACCACTAAAACAAAAGTTGCAGGTATCGAATGGATTCAGTTTAGGATTGAAACCGAACCATTATTCAACTAACGGGTAACAAGAGCTCAATGAGGCTGCCGCGGGATCAATCGGCAGCCTTGTTACGCTAATGATCAGTAAAGTACTTATATAAAAGCCATAGCAGTGAACTTTTCTTTAAACGTAATCACAGAAGGATGTTATGGACTCATCGATCGAGGAAAGGGTAAGGGTCTAATGAAAAAAGTAATCGTAATACTGCTATTATTTATTGTTGTGGGGCCAGCCGTATCCGTAGTCGCCGCCTCGCAGAAGCTAACGAGGCCAGGCTATAGAATTGTAATCGACAACGAAGAGCTTAAGCTGAATGATCCGCCGTTTCTGCGTGCAGGAGCAACGATGGTTCCTTTTCGCCCAATCTTCGAGAGGCTTGGCTTGAAAGTCGTGTGGAATGCAAAATCAAAACAGATTACGGCGAGTAATGATGAATATAATATCATGTTAACCCTGGGATCACGCGTCGCAATAGTGAATGGAGTGAAAAAAAACATGCCACTGGCGCCAGCGGTGATAGGTAATGTCACTTATGTACCACTTCGATTCGTCGGCGATGCAAGCGGCGGCGACGTTGAGCTCTACGGTGGTGCGCTCAATGTAGTCTGGGTGCTTTCGGCAAATCAGAATCAGTTGTTCTCTGCAATAATTAGTGAGGATCTGAAGGAGGTTGAGCGATTGTTAGCAGCAGGCTCCGACCCAACCGTGATGATCGGTCCGTTAGGACCGGAAGGGTATGCCTTCGCTGGCGAATCCATCCCCCTAATCGAATTGTTTTTGAAGTACGGAATGGACATCGACTATTATACTTCGGAATGGTACGGGAGTACGTTACTGATTAATGCTGTAACGGCAGGCAGGCCAGACACTGTAGCGTTCCTGATAGAAAGAGGGGCGGACCCCGAAGTTGCAGTAAGAGACAATTGGACACCGCTTCAGCTCGCACACTATTGGCGGGAAGAGATTAAGAATGGTTATACGAATCCCATCGATGAGAGCCTCACACCAATTGTTGAAGACTATGATGCGATAATTCGAATGCTGGAAGAGGCGATTTCTGCAAAATAAAATTCTTTACTCCGCTAACGGATACGATAGTTCAATACTGACAGGGCTGCTGCTTGGCAGCCTTTCGTTCAACTAACGGGCAGGATAGTTCAATCGCTTCTCGAATACATTTCGGGATGGAGTATTTACGAACTTCGTGAATATCACGGTAAAAGAAATCTCCGCAATGAAAATAATAAAAACCAAAGGAGAACAGTACCTATGACGAATAAATATTTTTGGGAAATGATAGATAATTCAAAAAAGAACGGTGCAGAACAAGTAGAATGGTTAACCCAAGAATTAGTAAAGAAAAGAACAGAAGAGGTCATTGAATTCGAAATTGAGTTTAGAAATAAGTTGAAACAATCTTATACATCGTCATTATGGGGCGCAGCTTTTGTAATAATGGGAGGATGTTCAGACGATGGATTTGATTACTTCAGAGGCTGGCTTATTTCTCGTGGAGAAGAAATTTTCAATCAGGGAGTAAATAATCCTGAATTTCTAGCTGAATATTTCACTGAAGATAATTTACAAGAAGATGAATTTGCGCCTCAGTTGGAAGAGATTTTATCAGCGGCTTCAGATGCGTACACATATCAAAAAACAGGATCTTTTGAATATAACGATGATATTAATACAGAATTTTTAAATGAATTAGAAGCACTAGGTTATAAATTTGAACCCATTGATATTGAATTTGATTGGGAGGAAGAAGACCTAGAGGAAAGGTACCCTTTATTATGGGATAAGTTTGGAGTAGACCCACTGACTTAGGAATTTTCGATAATTATCAGATAAAGAACCTGCAATTAACGAAACTAACAGCGACGGAAACGGATGTAATAAATATTTCACCTGAAAGAATTCTAGAACACTTAAGATAATAATTTTGTACAAGTTGCTGGCAAGTACCTTCTCTTGATGTAAGGGGAAGGTAACCAAACAATCTTACGCTAACGGGAGACGATAGTTGAACAATCATGGAGCAGATTGCTGCGGCAGCTGCTCCTTTCTTCGTTAAGCTAACGGGCAGTTATGCTCAGTGATCCGAGCTGATACTTTAGATCAATATAAGCAGAAGGATCCGCCGCGGCGGATCCATTTAACTCATGCTGCAAGAGTAGCCCTGTTCTGTGAGAAAAAGGGGAATCCCCGGTCTACTCGACCTCTTTTACTCCATAAACGAGCGCTCGTTTGAGATATCATATTTTTGAATGTCCATTCTCATCCTGTTTTCCCACTTCATTAAAAACGGCGCCGATTCATGTCTTTCAACATGAGCGGTCAGCGATTCTTGATCTTCCCACCGCTGAACAGTCAGCATGCGTCCGGCGCGTGCATCCTCCAAAGTAAAGGCATAAAAGCGGCATCCAGTTTCAGTTCGCGTGCTGGAAACGACGTCCTGAACGTCTGCAGTGAACTCATTTACGTCAGACGGATTTAGATGTACGTAACCCATGAGTAGAATCATTGATGTTCATCCTTTTTTCTTGAATTAAGCATGCAAAATTTCTTCAAAGCTAATCGCGATATACAAGGAGTGCGAAAATCATTCGAGCTATCGTCCTTACTCCACCGTGAGTACGATCTTGCCTTGAATGTGCCCACCGGCGGCTCGTTCATGCGCCTTGCGAGCATCGGCAAGTGGAAACATGCTGTCGATGGCGACGCGAACCGTCCCGGCATCGAGTAAGCGCCCTAATTCCGCCAGCTGTGGGCCGTTTGAGCGCACTTGGGTCATTGATACCGTGACGCCCAGCTTTGCGGCCTCCTCGGCGTCGGAGAAGCCTAAGAACACTGGGAACAAAGCGCCGCCACGCTTGAGCGTACGTAAGAAACGACCGGTGGTGGGACCGCCGAGGGTATCGAGGACGAGATCAACGTCATGAGCGATGTCCTCGGGAGGGCTCTTGGTGTAGTCGATGAATTCGTCGGCACCGAGCTCGCGCAGGAACGACTCATGCTTGCCCGATGCCACCGCGATGACGTGCGCACCCTTCCATTTAGCCAGTTGCACCGCTAAGTGCCCCACGCCGCCCGCGGCACCATTGACGAGTACTGTCTTGCCGCTCAGCTGCACTGGGCGATGCGACTCCGGTTGAAGCGGATTCGCTTCACTGTGCCCCAGCTCGATCAGGAACTGCCACGCGGTGAGGCCTGCCATCGGCGCCCCTGCGGCGTGCATATGATCGATGCCTGCCGGCTTGAGTGCAAGGTCCGACGCTGGCGCGGCGACGTACTCTGCATAAGCAGCGCTCTCCCCAAAGCTAGGAAAGCGAACCATGCCGAAAACTTCATCGCCGACGGAGAAGCCCTGCACATCCGTGGCTACCGCCTCGACGACGCCCGACACGTCCGACCCCAGAATGACGGGAAAGGGCACCGGCGGCCGCCACTCAGGAGGAAGATCCTTATACCCCTCGCGCAGGTACCAGTCGGGGGGATTGATGCCAACCGCGTGAACGCGGACAAGCACCTCACCTGGCTTCAGTTCGGGAATCGGCGCCTCCTCGTAACGCAGTACCTCAGGACCGCCGAATTCATGCAGACGAATTGCTTTCATTGTATTTATAGACATCTTACTTTCTCCTTTCATGCAGATGAGTTATACTTACCAGAGCGGTGCTCCGTTTAATCGGATCACTGTTCCGTTTACGATTATACGGAGCACCGCTCCGCTTGTCAAGGAGGTCTCTTATGAGAGCTGATGCTATGAAAAACTATGAGCACATACTCGCAGTCGCGAACGTCGTTATAACCGAGCATGGCGTCGATGCATCACTGCGCGAGATCGCTCGCAGAGCTGGTGTCGGACTAGGCACGCTTTATCGTCATTTCCCGACGAGAGAGGCGCTGCTCGAAGCTTTGCTCCGCGCAAGCTTCGACGAGTTTACGACAAAGGCACGTATGCTCGAAACTGCAAGTTCACCCGAAGATGCGCTCGTGTCGTGGTTACGCGAAATCGTTGAATTCACGAGCAACTATCAAGGTGTTGTGGACGTGATGATGGCAGCCAAAGAGGACCCGGAGTCCGCGCTCCACGCTTCATGCATGACGATGCGCACAGCAGGCACGCAGCTTCTCGCTCGTGCCCAGGCAGAAGGTTTGGCGCGTACCGACATGGATGGTGATGATCTGTTCTCGTTAGCTGCTGCGCTTGCGTGGCTCAGCAACCAACCGTCGTCCGCGCCAAGGGCTGACTATCTCTTCAATATTATTGCGAGCGCGATCCTGACGAATCGAGCGAGCAGCGATTTCGGGGTTTAAATTAATTCGTACTGCTCTAATAGGGGACTGTGGCACAACACAAAATATTGAACTAACGGGTAACTATAGCTCAATAAACATTAAGACAAGGCTGCCGTTTGAAACGGCAGCCTTTGTTAAGTTCGTGAGAAAATTGTAGTTTTGAAATTGGAAAGGTGGCATCAATTATGCAGAAGCTTAAGCTTGGGCTGTGCTTACTGGTCGTTGCCTTATTTTTAACAGGTTGCGTCCCAAACAAAACTGATGTTCTTGAAAAGTTAGTTTCAAAAGAAGAAAATAAACTCCATATGCAGATTTTCTCGGATTCACCTGACTGGGATTTTGAAGTAAATAAAGTACATAATTCTGAACCAACTCTTCTTAAATATATTCAACAAGCAACCATTCATACAGAGGACGATAAGTTGAAGTGGTTAAAGATATTAGGGCTAGAAGAGAAACGCCAAGTTATCCTTATTTTTGATACTGAAAAAATGGTTTATCACACAAATGACCCAGAACAACTGAGGGAATTTGCGAAAACTCTGGATAAGTAATGGTTAAGCTAACGGGCAGTTAGTTGCAACGACGAGGTTATACTTGGATTAGTAATTAAGTTCACCATAGCTGCAGCCGTGCTTCCAGTATCTTAGTCATCTGTTCGACCATCTCTTCTGGCGTATACGGCATGGATTCGACGATCCACCATTCAATCAAACCCGTAACGGAAATGGATAAGAATTGCGCCATCACATCTCGATGGATACCCGTTTCCAGATTCATGTAGTTCACCACCACGGTAATATTTCCCTTAATGAACTGTGTCATACGATGTCTGAAAGTTGGAATGCCTTTGTTGGTCATCAACACGCGGTAGATCGATGCATGCTCCTTCAGATACGTGAACGCACGAATCAGCAGCTCCCGGGATAGTTCAGTGGCTACTCCTTCCTCCTGTAAACAGCTGTCAACAAGCATCATCAGATACGTTTCCACGCTCTGTTCCAGCAGGTCATATTTGTCTGTGAAATGCAAATAGATTGTTCCGCGGTTGACATTGGCCCGATCCGCAATCCCTTGAATGGTGATCTTCTCAAAATCCTGCTCCTCCAACAACTCGATGAACGCTTGCATAATCATTTGTCTTGATCGCTCGATGCGTCGATCCATGTTTTTTCCCTCTTTCTTGAACATATCCAGCTTTCGTTGTTCATTTCTCAACAAAAGCAGTTACGATTAGCCATTGCGCTTGCTTTAGTTCCAATGATACCTTGATTGTAGTACACAGGTGTTATATATTCAACATCTGTTAATTGCATGGGGAGGGGACTATATTGAACATACTTGTGTACGGTGCAGGTGTGCAGGGAAGCTATCTGGCACATGTTCTGGTAAAGGGCGGTCATGACGTGACTGTGTTGGCAAGAGGAAAGCGAGCGGAGGAACTGGAAAAGGAGGGACTGGTCATTCGGCATTACCTTCAGCGCAAGACAACTGTCGATCGGGTTCGTGTAATTCGTAGACTCGAGTCAGGTGACGCGTATGACTTGATCTTCGTCATGATGAAATATTCAGACTTCGGGGCTGTGCTACCGATCCTCGCAGAAAACGTTAGCCGTCATATTGTAATGGTAGGCAATAATATGGATACCTACGCCATGCAGGACTATTTGAGTAAACATGGACAGTCGCCCAAACAGGTCGCTTTTGGATTCCAAGCTACCGCAGGTACACGTACCGACGGACGAGTCATTTGCATCCGTGGCGGCCACGGGCAGATGGTCATCGGGGGACTGAACAGCCCCATTCCGTTCCGCTCCCTGCTGGAGCAGGCATTCAAACGAACCAAGTACAAGCTCAACTATCATGATCAGATCGATGCCTGGCTAAAAAATCACATGGTGTTAGTCGTGCCCATGAACATGGTCATTCTGTTCCATGGCTTCCAAATGAAACAGGTTGTTCGTGACGACAAGAGATTGCGTCAGTTGGTGGCGGCGATGGGGGAGGGCCTTCACGTACTGGATTCATTGGGTTACCCGCTGACCCCGGTGGGTCAAGCATCTTGGATTATCAGGTATCCACGCTTAGTTCGCTGGGCCCTAAAGCTTTTCTTCTTGCTCCCGATTAGTCGGTTGATTGATGGGACGGATGTGGAGCTTAATGCGTTGAATTACACATTCGCCGAGTTGAGGACCAGGTCGGATGTGCCTACGCCGAACTGGGATGCTTTGGAGGCGGAGCGGATTATCCAATCGTAGTTGCCGCGATATGCTGCCCCGCCATTGGAGGAGGAATCGAATAGATATAAGAAGTTAATTAGAAAAAATTCGTGATGCTCAAAGAAAAGAACTAAGTATACCGATTCAAAGTCAGTCCCTAAAAACACGATTGAACTAACGGGGAACGTTAGTTCAATAAACAGCGGCAGTTTTGGACTTAATATCTGAGTCCAAGGCTACCGCTGTTTCTATTTTTAAGCAGTCTAATCGATTTATTACTCGAGCATATCCCGCGACGATATGATTCCTCAGACAGCGCATGTGGAGTGTGTGGTAAGGATATATCGGGATTGAAGAAAATGGAATATGATAATGATTAATAGAGCCGTTATTAATACTGGAAACTATGAAGTTGTATTTGAAGATGATCAATTAAAAGCAACTAATCTGAAAACGGGTGAAGAATTTGGTCGCGTACCGGAGGACCTTTCGCTCGTTGGAATCGATGACAGCAGTCTCGCCGCGACCTGCGAGGTTCCGCTGACTTCCGTCAAGTATCCAAAGCAAAAACTCGGCAAAAAAGCCGCCGAGTTTTTGTTGAATATGATTCAAACCGATAGTCCGGGAAATGAGGGATTATTATACAGACCGTCATTGATAGCGCGTGCATCGACAGCGGCACCCAAGTGATAATGAAGCAGGCATAGACCAAAGCCCTATGCTACTGTCGTGTGTTTAGCAGCATCAGATCGGAGATTTTCTTTGTAAAATAGAAGGAGACCCTTCCGGTTGGATATTGTCCAGCCGGAAGGGTCCGCATTTTTCTGTTTACGCCTTTACTTAGCCAGATATTCGACGAACCTTACAAAGATAGTGGCTACTTCGGCGCGGGTGGCGGTGGCTTTGGGGTCAAAGAGGTTGTCCGGCTTGCCTAATACAATGCCGATGCCCCGCAGCGCCTGAACGGCCTCCAACGCCCATGAGCTGATCTCACTCTCGTCCGCGAAGGACTTAGATTGGCTTTCAGGTATCTCATAGCCCTTGTACTTCATGTAGTTGTACAGTATCACCAGCATCTGCTCGCGCGTCATCGGTGAATTGGGGTCAAACAGGTCTGCGTTTATACCGTTGACTATGCCGCTTTCGGCCGCCCACTCGACTGCCGCCGTGTACCACTGCCCGTCCGTCACGTCGCTAAAGCGGGAACTCGTGTAGCCGGAGCGGTTTACGTTCTCAAGATTGGCCAGTACCTGCACGAACATCGCGCGCGTCATTGAGGTGCCCGGTGAGTACGTCGTGGACGTCGTGCCGTTGAAAAGACCGTATGTGTAGGCGAAGTTTACGTAGCTGTAGAACCAGTCGTCCATGTTGACATCCCTGAAAGGATTGCCCGACATCACGAGGAAGCCCAGCGGGGTGTCGTCATCGAACACAAGCTCCGTACCCTCATGGATGTTCAGCGACATGCCGTTGTCTAAGCCGACACTCGCGCCGCCCGGTCCTACCATAACCGCGCCGCCGCTCTGTATCTTCGAGCCGCCGTGGATATCCACCTGGTTGCCGTTCGGCAGGTTCACATGCGCGTCTCCGCCGCCCACTGTGACCGTACCGTCGCCCGCTATCGTCGAGCCGCCCGGAATGGTCACTGTGCTGTTGCCGCCGGGTAGTGCCACTTCGGCGCTCTTGTCCGCCGGAATGGTCACCTTACCGTTTGAGTCTATAGTTGTGCCTTCGGGTACCTTAATCTTCGTCCCACCCTTGGTCGCAATCTCGCCGCCGCCGGGTAGGGTGGTGTTGCCGTTTTTGTCTGTGACCGCGGGCTTATCCTTAGGTGTATTCACTGTGTAGTTCGACTTCGACAATCCAGCGTCTGTCCCGGTGCCCGTATTGCCGCTGTTGCCACCAGAAGGATCGGGCACAATGGGAGTCGGCGTCTTCGTCGGCGTAGCCGTTGCACTGATCTCCGCGCCGTCGCCCTTCGCACTTACCGCAACGACCTTGAAGGTGTAGCCTTGGTCGTTTGTCAGGCCCATGAAGGTATATTTGGTCTCCGCCGCACCCAGTGTGACTGGCGTCACGTTGCCGTACCAGACCTTGTAACCCAATATCGCGCTGCCACCGTCGTCAGCCGGAGCAGTCCAGCTCAATGTGACCTGTCCGTCGCCCGCCGTCGCCTTGAAGCCGCCCGGAGCACCGGGCACGTCCGTTTTTCTCTGCGCGAACATCCAATCAAAGACGTCTGTGTAGTCATTGTTCCAAGCCGGCAAGTTAGAGGACTGCGCCGTGGGAGCTATGCTCCAAGTCCCCATAGTTATCTGGTTGTAAAGAACCGCAGCTTCAACCTCGTGCGCTACATAATCAGCCAGGACAGGTGTGTTGGCCAGATTCGGCCTCTGATTCGGCTGATCAAATTGATTGTAGGGCCACGTAAGAACCTCGTTGCTCTCAAAGCGCGAAGCCCTCGCATTGATCATTTTCGGCATATTGGTGTTTATGAAGTTAGTGAGGTTAGTCTGGTATACTCCAACGTTATGAGCATTTATAAACATCCAATAGGCCAGGTTGGTGTGAACGTCGTTGGCGTTCGCGTTCGGTGAGCCGCTTACCGGGGACATTGGTGCGGCGGCCGCGAAGAAGCCGGGGTAGGCGTTAACTAAGCTGTTCGTATACTGGCCGCCCCATGAGAAGCCCGCCGCGTAAATACGGTTAGGGTCTACTGCGCCGCTGGCAACCAGGTCGTCTATAACCTTCTTAACATTGGCTGTGGAGGGAGTAGATACGCCATCATAGGAAATATTCAGTATATGGCTGGCGTATTTTTCGGGATTTTCTTCTATTTTTTTCATTAGAGCGACCGAGCCGTTGGCGGATTTCATGGCTGCTTTTTGGTCTGTTGCAGCGTTTGTGCCGCCGCGTGATCTGCCGTGGGTATAGACATACAGCGGCAATCCTTGCAACACTTTACCATTTTCATCCTTGTGAAGGTAGAGCGCGCGATTGACCGAATTGCCCGTGGGTGTTGTAAACTTGTCAAGGATCGGATTCACAACTTTTTCCTGTTCAAAAACCACGTTGCGAAGCGGACTCCCTTCTGTCAGTACGATCTTGTCGTTTTGGACGATGTTGTAAACCTGCTTTGTCGAGTTACTGCTGCCATCCAGCGTTATATTGCCGCCGTTCTCTGAATAAAACTCAAACTCAACTACGATGTAACGGCCGCTTGCCAGTCCGTCCTGATAATCCGGTGAATTGCTTACCGTCCCCAGATAGCCGCGTACCTTTGGTTCGTCATTGGCGTATACCCTTGTGATCTTGCGCGTCCCTTCAAAGGTCACCGAGTCGCCGTTCAGGGTCGTGTTCCTAGCCGAGACGGTAAACAAGCCCGGATTAAGCTCGGAGCATAACGCAGCCTTCCCATCGCCTAAGTCAATGATGACAGCCGTCGTGTACTCGCCACGGGCGAAGTTGTCTTTCCATACGATAAAGGGAAGCAGCTCCGCGTCCGGATCGTTTTTGAATGTCACGTGAATTGTATGGTCAGCCTCAACATTTAAAAAGGTATAAGTGCCAGCGGATAGAGTCACGGCCTCGCCGTCTACCGTTACGGTATCCACAATTTTGCCGTGATCGGGGGTAAACGTAAATTCTTTGCTTGAGCCCTTATCTAGTCTCAGAACATCGCCGGGTGGGTTCGGCGTTATTTCACCGCCCGGTCCCGCCGTGGCGGTGATTGAGAATCTGGTGTCCACTTCATTGGCTAAAGAGAGCTGCAGGCTGTCTATAAATGAAACATCGCTGGAATAAGCCGCGTCCGGAACTCCGAAACAGGAAACGACTTCATAGCGGTCACTGCCCTTTTCCGTCGAGTTATTGATATAAACCTCAAAGGTAAGCTTGCCTTCCTGTAAGGTCAAGGTTCTTTTGGGTATTCTCATCTCCACGATATATCCTGTTTCCGTGATCTGGGTCCACGCAGCTCTGCCCGGAGCGGACTGCCCTGAAAACACGCCCGTCGCGCTGACACGCCATTGGTTTGAGCCTCCGGTTCCGGTGCCGACATAAAACTCCAGGCTGTCGTACTGGTGATCTCCGCCGGCTCCCTGATATAGATTGCTGTCCTCCACAACTACGCGGGCATACAGGTAGTTGTGGTCCCAAAGGATTCTGGCTGTGCCCGTGGCATGGGGTCTGGAGTCGCCGGGCACAGTGCTTTTGTTGATGAGATGCTCCATTGTCAGGGCCCACAGTGGGTCGTCTGACCCGAGTTCGGGAGTTCCGAAAATGGCGGTCGGCGTTTCATTCGCCTGCAAGCTTGTAAGAGTTGTAGAACTGAGGTCGCCATCAAGTGCTTCTGCGTACTCGATGTTGTCAGTGGCGGCGGCAAAGCTGGCAGGCATTAGCGACGCTACCATTACCAAGCAACAGAGGAACGCGAGCATTCTGCCAAATCGTTTTGACATAAATGAAAATCCTCCTTTTTTTTCGATCCGGTGCGCCCACGGCTTACCCGCATCGTATACGGACACATTGTCAATTTGACAAACGCCCAACTATATGATGTGGTATATTTACCAGGTTTTCAACCTGTCAAAATATAGAATCAATGGAAACGCTTGCACCGAGAAATCTTTAACAATAATCATGATTCAATTCAATCATTGACGATAAGACGATTCGAAAAATGAGTATACAAAAATTTAGAAAGATGATTTATGCTAGTCATTTTGATAGAGACTATTTAGAAACTGAACAAAAGAAAAAATCAGTTGAAACGAAAATAGAATTGGCTTTATAAGATACAGATTTTGTACTTGCAAAAGTATTGGTTAATGAGCTAGAAGAGCTGATTAAGTTGCTTTAAATCATAACCCTCTTTGTTGGTGGAAAAGTATCAACAAAAAAGACACTGGAATAGGATATCAGTGTCTTTTTTTGTATGAAAAATCATACAAACGATTGTACATATGACGCAACGTGGGCAAATTTGCGTTCTAAAACATGGGATTACTGGACCAATTGGATATTAAGCTAACGGGAAACTATAGCTTAACAATTACGAGGACGAGGCTGCCGGCACAGAACGGCAGCTACGTTGAGCTAACGGGAATCTACACCTCAATACACCATCAGGAAAGGCAACCATTATTATCGGCTGCCTTTCCACACTAACTGGCAGTTCAGTAATTCAAGGTCTTACAATGGGTATTAAAGGGATATCTATTGGATTTCGAGAATACTTCAAGAATGGGATAAAACAAAATGTTGGATTTTTTCAACAGGAGTCATCCTAAACAAAAGTATGTCTTAGGGGTGAGTATATGAATGAGTGTCCAAAATGTGGATGCCTTAACCTTTCAAAAGGAGTCCAAGTAGGGCATGCCAATATTTTGCCAAAGAACTTAAGTATATTTAATACTGGTTCCGAATTGATTCACGTATTCTGTTTAAAATGTGGTTTTATTGTGGAGAGTTATGTCAAAAAGCCTGAGAAATTTAGACCAAAATAATAGAACTATGTTCAAAAATATAGTATTTCAAGTTAAGCATTTTATGATAATCATTAAAGATGAGTTTTGTTGAGTTAGGTTATTAAGCCATCAGGAGACTTAAATTCAATTTTAATTGATGTGTTAACTGTGAGGTTTAAGTTGTTCGAGGTGGTGAAATATCACTCAAGAAAATCCTGAAGAAGGCATATATATAGGACATACAGCAACAATTGTCGAGGTTTATTCGTTGCCAACGGAAGGCTGCGAATTAGAATTTGTTAACCAAGACGGAACTACAAAAGCTCTTTTTCTGTTGGACCTAATGACATTGAACTTTGTGAATAGCTGACCGTGCGTTACGCTAACGGGTAACGATAGTACATACAAGGAGCAGCTTGCTATGGCAGCTGCTCCATTTCTTTATTAAGCTAACGGGAAGGTTAACGTAAGAAAATATAGAATTTATTAATCAAGAAAATCGTCCTACAAAAGGAGTGCAATCAATGAAGCTTTTCACTAAGGAAGTAAAAAAAATCGTATTTGGTGAATGCTTATTTCATTGCATAATTGACCAAACGCCTACAAATGAGTCAATAAGTTTTAAAATATATTCTTCAAAAACTAAAACTTCGCACTTCTTAATATTGTTTTCTTGGAAAGTTAATTGGTCCACCAACTTAAGTGAACCGAGTGTTTGTGCTCGCTTAATTAATTATGCAATAAATAATGGTTGGGATTATACAAAAGAAAAGAGAGTAATGAAAATTGAGCAAGGTGATTTTCTTGTTAATGAATTAAGATTGGAATCATAATTGATTAAGCTAACGGGACACGATAGTTGAATGAACGCAGCGTGAACCAGTTCGTTTCAGGGACTGGTTTTTTTCTGTACGGTGATCACCATATGGCTATAAAACAATCGTTTTTTAGACTTTTTGAACATGAACTAAAAATGCCCCAAACTGACCATTGTTTTAGTCTATTAATTCGTCTATTATTCAAGGTGCATTAAATGTATAAATCGAAGGTTTAATAGACAAAAGGGGATTGGGAAATGGCTAAAGTTGGATATGCGCGCGTTTCGACTTCCGATCAGTCCATGGATTTACAAATCGATTCTTTGAAGGCTTCCGGATGTGAACGTATTTTCGATGAAAAGGTCTCTGGAAAGAAAAGTGATCGACCTGAGTTAGCTCGTTGCTTGGAGTACTTGCGTTCCGGGGATACATTAGTCATCTGGAAATTGGATCGACTCGGTCGGACGACAAAGCAGTTAATCGAGCTTTCGCATGACCTTAAAGAAAGAGGAGTCAGTCTTAAGATCATCACTTTGGGAGTAGATACAAGCACACCAGCGGGCAAGCTTTTTTTCGCAATTATGGCTGGTTTAGCTGAAATGGAGGCAGAGACAATTCGAGAGAGAACCCAGGCCGGATTACAAGCCGCTAGGGCTCGAGGTAGAAAAGGAGGAAGACCGCCGTTGGATAAGAGCAAAGTTGAAATGGCGTTGCTTCTGTATGAGAGTCGGAGATATACCATAAAAGAAATAACAGAGCAGACCGGAGTATCTAAAGCAAAGTTATATCAAGTTCTCAAGAACAAAAAAACTTGAAACTGAAATTTCACTTACAGGTCTATGGAATTGAAGCGATCATTTTTTAATCAGATTCCTTTTTCCTGCGGGCCAATGGAGCAAGGACGATTTCTGCAGAAACGCGGGTCGGCAGCAGCGTTGCAACTAAGTGGCCATACTGGAGTCGTTGTTAAACTACAGGCAGGATAGTTTAATAACTCTCGTATAAATTGAATGAAATATGAGAAAAAGTGTAAAATAAGATAAAACTATTCTCGTTTGAAACTTTGTAGTTTAGAATTACAGACAGATGATTTATGTAAGGAGGAATTTCTATGAGTTCAACTATAGATGATAATAAGCTTCTAAAGCTTCTTGCAGTGTCCCTAGTGGATAGTCCTCGGGGTACTTTTAATGAACTTGCGAAATCGGTGGGAATAAGTAAAGCTACTTTACACAGATTTTGTGGCACTAGAGAAAATCTTGAAACACTACTAATAGATAAATCAAAAGAATCTATGGAGAATGTAATTTGCGTTGCAGAAAAAGAATATGATGATTATGTAAATGGAGTAAAACTATTAATTAAATCACATTACGAAGGCAAAGAGTTCTTAAGATATTCTTGCAGTTTTCAAAATTGTACAGATGATGAATATTGGAATACTTATGCTAAAGCTATTGATTCATTCTTCTTGAGAGCCCAAAGACAAGGGGTTTTTAGAAGTGACTTTTCTGTCTCTGTATTATCAGAACTTTTTTTGTCGGTAATTTTTGGAGTGATTGACAGCGAGAGAAGAGGTAGAGTAGCTTCAAGCTATATGTTAGAGACAATTGAACAGTTCTTTCTATACGGTGCATTAAATCCATTGCATGCATAACGAATTAGATTCAAACTAGTGATAACTCTAAAAAACTATTATTATAATCTTACAATTCCGAATCTCTTAGGCACTAAGATATTCGGTTTTCTCAATACCTGAATGAGACACATTTGACTCATTTGAGACAATTATGTATAGTGTTATGTGTAAGAGTGTTATGAACTATTTAGGAGGAATAATAATGAAAATAGCAATTATCGGTACAGGATTAATGGGATCGGCACTCGCAGAAGGCTTGATGAAAGCAGGACATGAAGTCATCATTTACAACAGAACAGCTTCTAGAACAGAGCCTCTTGTTGCATTAGGTGCAAAGGCAGTACTTACGCCAGCAGACGCAATTGTTACTGCTGATGCGAGCATTCTTGTACTATTAGATGGCGCAAGTGTTCGCGACTTACTTCTGAATGATATAACACTTGCAGCAGTAAAAGGAAAAAAACTCTTGAACACATCAACAACCAGCACTGACGAGATTCTTGAGTTTTCAAAGGAAGTTAAAGAACATGGGGGTAGTTTGGCTGAGGCGTCGATTTTGGTAGGCCCTGAAGAGCTTCGTACCGGACATGCTAATTTTTCGTTAGCTTGTGATGCCGATGATGAAACTTTTTGGACAGAGATTCTTTCAAGTATTGGGCCAACTTCAAAACGTGTTGGTGAAGTTGGAGTTGCTTCCAACGTAACAACAGCAATTGGATTAGTATGGGCATTTAATATGGTTTCTAGCGCATATGCAGCTGCAGCATTGCTAAAATTAAACATACCTAAAGAAGTAGGCATAAATGCGTTGAGTGCTATTATTCCAGACGCTGAGGTTGTTTTATCAAAACTTCTAGCTCGTGATTACGATATTTATCTTGCAAAAATTGATGATGTTAAAATCTCAATGGATAAAATGGTTAGAACTGCAGATTCACTAAATATACCATCGAAAATTCTTAATGATATTCGTGATCTATTTGTTGAAGCCTCCAAACGCGGTTTAGGTGAGAGAGACATTACTTCTCTCTTAGAAGTACTACTTGAACCAAATTTAAAAAATAACTAAACGCGCTTCCTATATTCGTACGGATAACGACTCTACTAACGCACTTTTACCCTATGTCCCTATAATTATTACGCTACCGGGAAACGTTAGTTCAGCGATCAAGGGAGCAGTTTGCCGCCGCGGCAGCTGCTCCTTCTGTCATTAAGCTAAAGGGCAGAATAGTTCCAATATGTGGTATATTGTAGTTAACTTTTCTAGGCAGAGGTGCTTATGACTCCTACAATAGAATCTATAGAAACTGGGTTAAAACTGTTTGTGTTTATAATAGCTATTTCACTATTCTTTAAGTTGGTAGGGTTCCTAGTCAAAAAATATCTAAGTGACTTCTTTCAAGGTTTTTCTAGAATAATAATAAAAATACTTAGGTCAATTCGAAGTAATAGATAACAAGGTCCGCTGTACTATTGAACTAACGGGGAACGTTAGTTCAATGAAGGACCCTATACAAACGAAGAAGGAGCTACTGCGGCAGCTCCTTCTTACATCTTCACAAAATATAATATTTGGTGCATATGTCTTGGCATTTAGCGTTCAGCTAGTGCAACTTTCCAACCATTGGAAACGTTTTGAAATAATCATCACCTTGGTGCGAAAGATATTTATTAAAGCAAGGAGAAAGATTATGAAAATGAAAATGGTATTGATAATAACTACTGTTGCATTTGCCCTTGGAGTCGGAGTTTATAATATCTTCCCTATGAAAACAACAATGCATCAATCAGGATTAATCCCTGCAAGCAGCAAAAAAGATTTGATTAATAATGCTTCCGTTATGATTAAAGGTACAGTCAAAGAAATGAAACCAAGTTTCTGGAGTAATCCAAACCTTGAGAAAGGTGAGGGCGTTCGAAACATCATTCAAACAGATGTCTTGGTAAATGTTGAAGATGTTTATAAGAATAAACCGTACAATGATGAAGTAGTAACTGTACGAATTGACAAAGGTACAGTTGGCGACACAACAATGGAATTTGAGGGTTATCCAGATTTTGAAGTTGGAGAGGAAGTTGTTCTTTTTCTGTCGGAGGATGATTCAGATGTAGCGAATCCGAATGAAGACTATTATGTTCTAACGGGCATGATCCAAGGTAAGTTTACGTTGAAGGGATCGCAAAATGGTGACAAAGTCTTTGTAAATGAGACTGCTGTTGACTCTACCTATGAAAATTCTTTTAAGCTTTCCACAATAAAGCAAGAAATCAAGAGCACTCTTGATGATCTTGAAAAGAATCCAATAAAGAAAATGACAAAAGAAGAAATTAAAGAACTAAATGAAAAAACATTAGGAAAATAAAGAATCAGTGAGACCCACAGCGATGCTGTGGGTCTCTTTCTGTGTTCAGACTTCTTCACAAAATAAGAAATTTAGTACATATGTAGCTGATAGGCGTTAAGCTAACGGGCAGTATAGCGTAATAAATGTTAAGGAATCAACCAATCTCTGTTATAATCTGGAAGGGTAAAGGAGGGAGAAGTTGAGAATTCGAACCGCAGCAAGGGCTATAATTATTAAAGATGAAAAATTACTTGTACTACGAAGAACTGGAGTTCAAGGGGAATTTTATGTTCTCCCTGGTGGTGGTCAAGAACATGGCGAAAGCATTCAAGAAACTTTGGTTAGGGAAGTACTTGAAGAAGTAAGTTTGGTGGTTGAAATTGAGGAACTTCTCTTTATAAATGAATTCATTGCTAAAAGAGATTCTCTTTTCCCTGATTTAGAACCCGATATCCACCAAATTGACTTTACATTTTTATGCAAGGTTATTTCGATAAATGAAGCAAAGGTTGGAGACACTCCTGACGTGCACCAGGTGGGCATTGCTTGGATTCCACTGAATGAAATAACCGATTATAAATTGCATCCCAATAATGATGTCAATTTTATACTTGGTGCACCTTCGAGAAACGCATTAACGAAATGGATAACAAATAAAGAAAGCGTAAGAACGCCTTCATTTATTGCTGGCTAAACTAACGGGTAACGAGAGTTGAACAAATGATTAGTGCGAGGCTGCCGGCATGAAAAGGCAGCTTCGTTACGAACGGGTAAAATATGGGGGAGGGGATTATATGAATTTCACCAAAAGATCAGTAACCGTCTATCTTATCTCTGGTCCACTTGGTGTAGGGAAATCAACCGTCTCCAAGACTCTGGCTAGTGCAATGAACCAATGTGTCTTGATTGAAGGTGATCTCCTTCTCCATGTCTACCGAGGGGAGACCGAACCGCCCTGGGAGGAACGACTTCGACTGGCATGGCTTAATATCGCTGCGGTGACGCGGAATTTTCTCCTGAACGGGCTAGACGTGGTTATCGATTTCGTCGTCGAAGATGAACTTCAATGGTTCTTTGACCAACTATCGGATCTCGAGGCGACGCTCCACTATGTTGTGCTGCACGCGGAACCGGACACACTTACCGCTCGACTCCATCAGCGAGGAGATGCGCAATATATCCACCGCTCGCTCTTCCTTCGGAACAAGTTGATGGCGTCACCGACTAATGAGCCATTCCTACTGGACACCGATGGTAAGAAGCCGGATGAACTTGCTGAAGAAATCA
Organism: Paenibacillus sp. LPE1-1-1.1; assembly: GCF_040676435.1. Taxonomy (NCBI): domain Bacteria; kingdom Bacillati; phylum Bacillota; class Bacilli; order Caryophanales; family Paenibacillaceae; genus Paenibacillus; species Paenibacillus sp. LPE1-1-1.1. The sequence goes on along the minus strand of NZ_JBEGHY010000001.1, from coordinate 701 downwards.
TAAAAAATGCCAGATTTCGGATACAGGGTTAGAATTACTGGTACGCTTAATGCACTAGTAAAGGTCGAATCAGGGTTCATTCAATCCGTCAAAGGGTACTCCAAGTAAGCAAATTGTAGAATACATGTCTTTAAGTGCTTCTTTTTTCGTGGGGCGACCACGTAGGTCATTAAGCTAAAGGGAGACGATAGTTCAACCATTATTACACAGCGGCAGCCGGCCAAACGATGAAGTGACCCCTTAAAGTTAGACAATATTTTTATGCAACCTGTTGGGCATGAGTTCGGTATTGTACCGGGCTCATGCCTTTTAATTTTGACTTGATGCGTTTGTGATTATAGTAATCAATGTATCGTGCTAGTTCTTGCTTGAAGTGATCTACACTTTCAAACTCATTAAGATAAAGAAACTCTGACTTCATAATGCCGAAGAAGTTTTCCATTACTGCGTTATCGTAACAGTTTCCTTTGCGCGACATGCTTTGGGTAATTCCTTGTTTCTTCAACGCATGTTGATACTGCTTCATCTGATAGTGCCAGCCTTGATCCGAATGCAGGAGGAGTTCATCCTCGTCGGATAAGCGTTTAAAGGCCTGATTCAGCATTTCAGAGACTAAGGAGTATGTAGGACGAGACCCTACTGTGTAGGTGATAATTTCACCGTTAAACAAGTCCAGCACAGGTGATAAATACAGCTTTTCA